>CAVYZZ010000007.1:0-1430426 GCA_963773115.1 uncultured Alphaproteobacteria bacterium
AAGGGTCATTAGCGACCGAGCCATCCGGCACAAGCGCCGATCAATGTCCGCTGTCTGCTCCAATAGCGGACAGACGCGGGCGCGGCTGGATTGTCCGCTAAGTGATTTAAAGACCGCGAAAAGTCGAGATGATGACACGCGCAATTGCTGCGTCCGCGTGGTGTTTAGAAACTAAAATGTTTGTCCCGAAGCTCATACACTCCATCATTGGACCGGCAAACTCGCATGAATGAAGCTTGACGAAACCTGATTTGGGAATCGATGCTCCTTTGCCCAAAGGCGAAATACGCCAATATTTCAAACACAAAATCCAGTTACGCATTTCTGGTCGCAACGGGATTGCAACTAGACAACCGCGCTCAATCTAACGTGTACTGCTGTTGACCTGCCGCTGAAAGAGCTGACGAACCCTTCCCAGTTCGTTCGGACGACCAATTGGCGGCGCTGTTGGCAGGCTTTTGGGGATAGAGCGGACATAAGTCCCAGCAAAGCGAACATGAATTTCTAGCGTGTCATTTTCGGAAAACATAAGTCCGCCAGTAGTTTCAGCCGCTCAGCCTTGATGCAGACGTGCGGCTTCGAGGTCGCCCGATTTGAGCTTCCAGCCATCACGTCTGCGGCGCCAGATGAGCCCTATACCGAAGATCAAGAGCACACATGCCACGATCGGCCTCACCCAACCGCCCATGAGGAAAAGCGGCAGGGCGAGTGTGATGGCGAGGGCCGGCGCGTAGCCAAGGGTCCATTTCTTGCTGCCGCGCGCGCGTTGGAACCAAGGATAGATCAGGGAGAACACGGCCAGGATGATGAAGAACAGCGACCAATGCCGCGTCACGAACAAGGTCAAATCGCTGCTGGTGGCAAACGAGCGGGAGAGATTGACCTCGGCCACCGGCCCGAGCACGACGCCAAGGATCATCGGCGTCAACGGAAAACCCAGCCGCACCATCACGTAACCGACGACGCCAAAAATCAACAGCGTCCACAGGTCGAAATCGACATTGTTCAGCGAAAACACTCCAATGGCGCAATAGGCGAGGATCACTGCGGCGAGCACATAGAGCGGCACCCGCATGATAAGAACGAACAGTCGTAGTGAAAATGATTGGCACGCCACCATGATGAAATGCGCGAGGAAGAAGGCAACGATAATGGCATAGGCAAGTTGCGGCTGGGTGGTGATAAAAGTTGGGCTGGGCGCGATATCGTGGATGAGCAGCGCGCCCAGCATGACCGCGGTTACGGCGTCGCCGGGGATACCGAGCGCCATCATGGTGATGAGCGCGCCGCCGGCAGTGGCGTTGTTGGCCGATTTGGAGGCGATGATGCCGTCGGGGATGCCGGTGCCGAATTTTTCCGGGTGCCTCGAGGACTTCTTGGCCTGATCATAGGCGAGGATGTTGGAGATCGAACTGCCGGCCGCCGGCAACACGCCGACAAAGACGCCGATCAGTGAGGAGCGCAGCCAAATGCCCCAGCGTTCGAAGATCGCTTTAATCGCGCTCAGGTGCTCGATTTTGACACCGGCCGCGCCGCGCTCGGACAACGCCTCAGTCGCCGAGCCTGGATCGCGCACGTCCGACATCAGCTGACTGAAAGCGAACAATCCGACGAGCACTGGCAGAAAGGCGAAGCCCTGCTCGAGCGCGTCCACGCCGAAGCTGAAGCGGGCCACACCATTGACCTGGTCCTCGCCGAAGCAGGCCACCAGAATGCCGAATACGCCCGCGATGAGACCCTTGAGCAGGTCCTCGTCCGACAGGCTGGCGGCGATGGTCAACGCGAAGGCGACCAGCGAGAAGAAATCCCACGGCCCGAACTCGAGGCCGATGCGCGCAAGTTGCGGCGCCAATGCCGACAGCAGCACGGCGCTCAGGAGGCCGCCGAAAAACGACGACCACACACCGATGCCGAGCGCCAAGCCCGGCTTGCCGGCGCGCGCCATGGTGAAGCCGTCGAATGTGGTGGCGACGGCCGATGGCGTCCCGGGAATGCCGGTCAGGATTGCGGACATCAGTCCGCCCGACAGCCCGCCGACATAAACGCCCAGCATAGTCGACAAGCCTTCCACCGGCGGCATGCCGAAGGTGAAGGGCAGCGTCAGCACGATCGCCATCGCAATCGTGAAGCCGGGGATGGCGCCGGCGATCAGGCCAGCGACGACGCCGACCGTCATCAAGATCAGGTTCTTGAGCTCAAAGACCGCACCGAACGCAGCGATCACGTGATCCAGATACTGCATCGCATGATCGCCGCGCTAGATGTGAACGAGGCTGCCCGGGGGCAAAATAACGCCGATGGCATAGGTGAAGACCAGCCACATAAAGCCGACCGAACCGATCGCGATCGCACCGTGACGCAAATGCGCGCGCGCGGTCCGCTCGCCCACCACGACTTGCACGCCCCACACAAAAAGTATGCCGCCGACAAGCATGCCGAGATAGGGCATGGCCAGCAGGAAAAGCAGGAAAAGGCCGTAGCACCAGAGCGGATTGCGATAGTAGGCGATCCAGTCGACAAAGCTTCGCTTCGTCTCTTCCGCCGCCCCCCGGTGCAGCGACCTGATAAGGTATATGGCGCAGAGCGCGAAGAACACCACCAACACGAAGCGCGGCCATACGCTAGAGGCCATGGTCGCGTAAGGTGTGCGCCGCCATTGGAAGGTATCCCAGAAGAGGACTCCGCCGAAAAGCAACAGCACCATCGCGACGACGGAATCGAAACTGAGGCGGCCCACGTGTTAGTTTCCCCAGCTAGCTCCAGGCGAGCGACAGGCGCGGCACGAAAGCCGACGCTCGCCGCTCGCACGGTCCGCACTCATCTATTTCTTCTTGTACATTCCGATCGAGATCGCGAGCTTCTCGTATTGGGCGTAGGATTTCTTGAAGAAGCTGGTGTATTCGGCCGGGCCCTTGAATACGACCGACGTTCCCTTGGCGGCCAGCGCGCCTTCGACCGCCTTGCTGTGCGCGGCCTTATTTATGACGCCCTCCCAGTAGCTGATGACGGCCGGCTTGGTGCCTTTGGGCGCCACGACACCGCGCGTGAGCCCGTAGACGACATCGACCCCCTGCTCCTTGAGCGTCGGCAGATCGGGCGCCAGCGGATCGCGCTTCTCCGAGGCGATGCCGAGCCCCTTGAGCGAGCCCTCCTTCATGTATTGTTTGGCAGTCAGAATGTTCATCTCGCCGATCTGGATGTTCTTGGCGAGCAAGGCCGTCAGGCGTTGGCGCGTGCCTTCATAGGGCACGTATTTCACTTTAATTTTGGCTGCGTCCTCGATCAGTAGAAAGACAAAATGACTCGTGGAGCCGAGCGTCACGCCGGCCGTGATCGTACCGGGCGCCTTCTTGGCGGTGGCGACGAATTCCTTCATGTTGCTGTATGGCGTGGCGGCATTGGCGCCGATGACGGACGGCGTGTACGAGACGCTGGCGATCGGCTCGAATGCGTCCCAGGTGAAAGTGACGCGTCCGGCCAAGTAACTGATGATCGCGCTGTCGTGTATCGCGAACAGGGTGCAGCCGTCGGGCGCCGCGGACTTGGCATCTTTCGCACCCTTGTTGCCACCCTGACCCCCGACGTTGACGACCTGTAACCGGGGTTTGGCGCCTTCTTTGTTGGCCTCGTCGACGAGAAGGCGGAAGATGATGTCGGTGTCGCCGCCGGCGCCCCACGGCACGATCAATTTGGCTGTACTGCAGGGCATGTCCACGGCGTAAGCGGGCGTAACGACCAAGGCCGTCAATGTGGAAAACGCTGCAGCAATGCTCAATAGCGGTCCTCTGTAACGCATTTTTCTCACTCCTTTAGTCTTTCTCACTCCTTTATTCGGTGACGAAGCGTAGTCCCCGGTCCGCGCTTTGGCTAGCGGATTTACTCAAATTTCGAACTGGCACGCTCGACAGTAGCGCCTTCATTCGATTTCGATCTGCCCGGTACGCAAGGCTGTGCCGTGGAAATGACAGTACCGGCAGTTTCGACGGCTTGCGGCGTTACCGGCTTACGAGCCGACGCACAGCGGCGCGCCGAGCTTACGCAGTGTCGACAGCACGCTCAGCGCTGTGATACGACCGGTTTTGGGGTTCTCGCTCGGGATATTCTCGATGGTCATGTCGAGACGGGCTGCATCCGAATCGACGACGATCCGGTGGGTATTTCTTGTGATCGTTGGATCCGCCCAGATTTCCAACATCGTTTTGTCGGGCCCAATACCGGCAAGCGACAAAGAGACCGCGACATTGAGATTGGCGGGAAAGCCCTTCGCGGCTTCGCGCGCCGTTCCGCGGAATACCAGGGTTGGCTCGTTGACGCGCTCGATGTCGATCCCATGTTCGACCAGATAAGGCGCGCCAACTAGGCCTGCGATCGGCTTTCGCGTCACCATCTTAACCGAGTGAATTGTCCCCTCCGCCGCCGCACAGACGGCATCGAGTCCAAGCAATGCACCAGTCGGAACGGTAATCCGACCGTTGTTTCGATCGGCAAGGTCGATAAGATCGGAATGTGCGAGCAGCGCGCCGACGCTCAGCACGACTGCGGTTTTTCCTGCTAGCAAAACGGGGCGCACCACTTGGTCGAAGGCTGCCGCCGGAACGCATTCAACGACAATGTCGGCAATGCGGGGCAGGTCTTCGATGTTATAGGCGGGGACCACCACCGCCATGCTGTCCAGCGTTCGTCGCGCCTTTGCCTTGTCACGTGCGGCGACGCCAGTCAGTTCCATGCCAGGAATTACTCCGCGCGACAGATTTCGTACTAGTGTTGCTCCAATGGCGCCCAGGCCGGCGATAGCGACTCTCGCTTCGATACGCGGATTAAACCGGCGTTCTTCGAGTACCGTCGAAGAATCACGATTAGTGATAATCGCCATGTTTGGCCTTTACGTTGGTTTTCGTGGAGGACCGATTTCAAGCTCTGATCTACGCCGCCGTGTTTGCGGATGCCACTCGAAACTCGCCGCACTACCACTTCGGAACTGATCCTTAAGTGTACTGCCAGCTATCTTCAGTTCAAAGGCTAGTACAGTGCTTTAACATAGCCAATTTGTCTCGCCAGTCTTCGTGCCACGGGACGCATCGCAACGGCGTCGCAATTTGGCAAGAGCTCACGACCCAATTGTCGGCAATCCGCGCAGAAACCTCTGAAGATCCTCTTCAAGGACAATGGTACGGCGACGGTATCTTCTAGCAACCAAATCCCCGGATTTAATGGCAGCATAAATTGTTGTTCGTCCGAACCCGGTCAACCGACAGACCTCCGGTATGCGAAGAGCCCCCAAGCGGCCCCGGGCGTCCTCGGACAACGTCGCAGAAGGCTTCGAAATAACCTCGTTGTGCTGGCTCGAGCGAAGCGTCGCGTTACCACGATCTACAGGTTCAGCTACACTCATAGCCCCGCGTCCTATTGGTATCGTCATCGGTTTAATCTTTCGGCCTCCCCCGCGTACCTTCTAAAAAAAATAATTTCTGCCAATTTCGCGCCGGAATTTTTGGCTTTGGCCAACCGGTCCGCGGTGGAAGACTCCAGAGTTTTGACCACCCCCGGGGCAGGAAAATAAATTGCCGCTGTCGAGGAGCGCGGCATCCGTAAGCGGTTGATGCGACTCACAGTCTGACTTGTGCCGAGCCCGAGATAGCCCTGAAAGTTCGCCGTGAGCGAAAAAAAATCTCTGCGTGAGGGGACCGCCGGTCCTAGATGCACCGAGTTCCAAAGTTTTGGTATCCCCCGGTCCGAAAAAGGCCTTTCCATAAATACAGAGCCCCCTATCCCTCAACGAGCCTGCCGTGCGGCCAGACGTGCCGCTGTCAAATCGGAAGCAGATAGAGCACCAGCCGCCTGCGCATGACAGAGACGCGCAACGATTCCGTCATCGATCTCCGCAAGCTTCGACAGCAAATCCCATCCATCGTTTCCGAGTCGCCTAGCAATTTCTCGCTCCAACAAACCACGATTGGTCTGCCTCACGGGTCTAGACTTTTCGCCCGTATACAAGTCGCGCTCGCCAGTCCCCAAGTAGGATTTCTGTAGATTCCCTAAGTAGGTTTGGTGGACACTCCTGTCCGCCTGGATGGGTCTCTTCTGACTGCTCGCGCTGCCATAGTTGTCCAGTTCGTAGACTACTGGCACGAACCGTTGCTTACGGCCGCTCTTCCCGACGTATCGGATCCGAACGAAATCGTGCCTTCGCAAACTCAGGATGGCGCGCTGGATGGTTTTTGTAGAAAGACCAAGCTTAGTTGCAATTGTTGCTTGTGAGAGCCAACAATCTCTGGTGACACGATTTACATGATCCCCAATTACGTAGGCTACCCGACAGGCCGTTGCAGTTAGCTTCGAGCTGTAAAAGATAGAGTTTAGCCACTTCATTTTTTGGTGGTTGAACGGTTCAGCCATGATCGGCAACCAGCTGATTCGCGGTCGATTGGACGGTCTGTTTCTTGATCCAGTCCGAGAGATCCTGCCGTGTATAACGGACCGCTCGTCCCGCACGAACAAACAGCGGTCCAGCACCACGGCCGCGCCATGCCTGGAGCGTACGGATCGAGAGCTTTAGGTAATCCGCAGCCTGCGCTTCAGTCAGCAGGCCATCGTCATTGTTGCCGCTATATGTGGCTCGCATCTGTGTCGTTCCATTTTGATTGCGACGGAACGACCGTGCCTGTTTGGTAGGCGAATAAATAGCCGCCGCGATTTATTCAGCGCGCTGATTTTTGCTGCAATGATTTTGAAGGAGCGCCAGCCGCGCTCCAAGCGGGGGCTTCGGCTTTCACTATCGCTTCGGCCCACGCTCCATCAAACCCGCGTCGACTCAGCCGCTTTCCCCACTTCGACTGAGCCGCTTCCCACCACTGGGTTTTGGGTGCCGGTCGCACGTTTGGACTTCTGAGCATTTCTTCAATCAGCCATTCAGTGCAATCACGCTTGGCCGTAACGATTGTTTCGACTCGCTTGGTAGCCTTGAATTTGTTTTGCGCACGCTTGGCAGCGAAAAAACGAATCCCGGTCCAAAGCACAGCCGGTTTGTTACTGACTATTTCGATGAGATCCCCGTTTTGAATATCGATTTCGATCGTTTCTCTGCCCCACTGCAAGCTATCAATTGGCGTGACAGCCCCGGTCCTAGTAAAAGTGCCGGTCGCCAAAAGGTGGCCTTCGATGAGTACCCTTCGCAGTTCTTCTATTCGTCGACAAAGTGCCTCGGCAGCTTCTTTGATGATTCTTGGCGCCTTAGGCAAAGGGTCACCAAGCCAATAAATTGGTCTGCTAACAAATCGGAAGGCCAATTCACTTGACGAGATTTTTAGTGGCCATCGATAATCAATAAAATAGCCTGGCGCTTGACCTTCTTCGAAAACGCTACGATGACTCGGTTCCAGTCTGATGACCTCCTGGCCGACCGGCATGACGGTCGGATCCTGCAGCACGAAGCGTTGAAAAGCTTCGGGTAGGCTAAGACCGTCGAGCGCTACGAAGTTATCTTCCATGCTCCGATCTCAGGTTTGGCGCGCGAATCAGCAAACCGATTTGCCCCTGAATACAAAAATCTAAGCTGATTTTTGGGTTTCCACACACCGGTTTCGCTACGGCACGAAGGAATTCGCCCCTTTTCGGATTCCATCGAAAATGCTGGCGCTTTAGACGATTTTTTGCTCGCTAGCGCCTATGCGCGGATCACCGCCTGTCGGGCATGTGGACGAAATCGGCCGAATTCTGGCGATTGACCTGACCTGGCTTTTTTAGACCAAGCGATGTGAGAAAGTAGCTTGGAAAGGAGTTTGGGTCATGCCGAAGAAGAGGTTCAGCGCGGAGCAGATTGTGACGCTGCTTCGTCAGATTGAAGTATTAATGGCACAGGGTAAATCTGCGCCTGAGGCCTGCCGGGAGGCGGGCATATCGCAGCAGAGTTTTTATCGCTGGCGCAAGGAGTACGGGGGCCTTGAGATCGACCAGGCGAAGCGGATGAAGGACCTTGAGCGTGAGAATGTTCGGCTGAAGCGTCTTGTTGCCGATCTGTCGCTTGAGAAGCAGGTGCTCAAGGACGTTGCCTCGGGAAACTTGTAAGCCCCGAACGGCGCCGGCAGGCGGTTGAACGCATTCGAGGGAAGTACGGCCTCTCGGAGCGTCATGCCTGCCGGATTGTCGGTCAGCCACGCGGAACGCAGCGCTACACCACCATCGTTCGTGCTGATGAAGATGCGCTGACGCAGGCCATTATCGCGTTAGCATCGCAGTACGGCCGGTACGGCTATCGTCGGATCAAGTCATTACTGGACGAGGCCGGGTGGAATGTGGGCTGCGATCGTGTACAGCGGATCTGGCGCCGTGAGGGGCTCAGAGTACCCAAGAAACAGCGGCCGCGAGGCAGGCTCTGGCTCAACGATGGATCGTGCATCCGGCTGCGGCCGGAACGGCGCAATCATGTCTGGTCCTACGACTTCGTGGAGGCGCAGACCCATGATGGCCGCAAGCTCCGGCTGCTGACCCTGATCGATGAGTTCACGCGCGAATGCCTGGCGATCCGGGTGGCGCGCCGGATCAACAGCTTCGGCGTGCTTGAGGCGATGGCCGATGTCATGCTTATGCGCGGTGTGCCGGAGCACGTCCGATCCGACAACGGCGCTGAGATGACCGCAAAGGTCGTGCGTAACTGGCTGACGCAGGTCGGAGCCAAAACACTGTTCATTGAACCTGGTAGCCCCTGGGAGAACGGCTACTGCGAATCCTTCAACGGGAAACTACGCGATGAGCTGCTAAACGGAGAACTCTTCTACAGCCTGAAAGAGGCCCAGATCGTCATCGAGCAATGGCGAAAGCACTACAACACGATCAGGCCGCACTCAGCGCTCAACTATAGGCCGCCGGCGCCGCAGACCTTCGCGCCCTCGGCTAACCACCTGGATGAGATCATGCCAATGCAGTAGTCTCTCATCCGCTGGTTCAAAAAAGCCGTCACGTCATTCCATTGATCAAATTATCGTTTTTTTTCTTCTTTTTTTTGTTTGCGTAAATCGCGTTCCAATTATCCTTATAAGCTTTTGAAACCGGTTTTTGGCCCTCGCCCCGACTATAGCCTGAGGGTGAGTTGGCAGCTTTCTCGTCGCCCTCAGCCTTGGATGGGGTTGTAGCTGAAGTGCTCTTGTCCTTCGGCTGGCCCTCGTCTTTTTTCGTCGCAGCAGCGGTTGTTTTCACAGCGGTGCCAATTTTTGGCGAGGGGCTAGTTTTAGTGTTCTTATCGTCGCCGGTCATTGTCTTTCCTAACGCTGATTTGTCTGAAGTGTTGCAGATCAGGCCCTTTAGACCAAGGTCAGTGACCTTGATTGATCACGCCGCCCACGCTTACGTAATCTACCGTGGCTTCGGCATAAGAAAGAAGGCCCGGAAGAAATCCCCGGCTTTCAGCGTTTCGGTTGAGGGTGGGTTTAATAGTCCATACCGCCCATGCCGCCGCCGGGCATAGCCGGGGCCCCACTGTCCTTCTGCGGCCTTTCGGCGACCATAACTGACGCATCTATGAACTCCCGTATGAAGGGCACGCTCTCCGAGCATAGCTCATCAACAAAGAGCAACCTCCGATAAGATGGGTTATCGGAAGCAACGCTCCAAGCCGAATAGCTTATTTAAAACCTGTCTGACGCGCGTAAGCGCAAAGCCGGGAAAACTCCTAACTGTGAGGCATTGCTCAGCCATCGTCTTTCAGTCGACGAGGTTTTACTGGTCGAATGCACCGATCGCGGGCCCCACGAATGAAATAATTTGACGCGCCGGCGGCCGAATCAATTCTTTTTGGATGGGCTTTGGTTGGCGGCCAATCTGAGAAGGCGCATCAAGACAACGGTCGGTCGTAATAATGAATTATTCTGGACAGAAAAATTCATAATGCCACCGCGGGCCTAGATACTTCGCGTGCTGTCCGCTTTCGGACAACAGCGTCCTACCAACTTCGTCATCACTCCCCTTCATCGAGGTCGATGTCAGGAATAGCATCTCGCAGGCGCCGCTCCAGTTCAGTCGCTTGGATGGATAACGCATCGCGCGGCCGCGGCAGGTCAATCGTCAGGTCGAGCACGACCTCGCCCGGATTTGCTTTCAACACGAGCACCCGGTCGGCAAGAAAGACGGCCTCACCCACATTGTGCGTGATATAAACCACCGTCGTGCGGGTATGCTGCCAAACCTTCTCGATCAAACTCATCAGCTTTTCACGTGTAAGCGCGTCTAGTGCGCCGAGCGGTTCGTCCATCAGGAGGACGCTCGGGTCATAGGCGAGCGCGCGCGCAATCGCGACGCGCTGTTTCATGCCGCCCGAAAGCTGATGCGGATAAAGGTCGGCCGAAGCGGCCAGCCCTACCTGTTGCAGGCATTGAAGCGCGCGGGGAGCTCGCTCGGCCGCCGGCACTTCCATTGCTTCCAGCGAAAACTCGACATTGCGCTGCGCGGTCCGCCACGGGAACAGCGCGTATTCTTGAAAAACGACGCCACAGCGCAGCGCATGCGCGGCCGGCGGATGGTCCCCGACGAGGATCTCGCCGTCTATCGCAACATCGCCGCTGGCCGGCGTGATGAAACCGGCGATCGCATTCAACAGCGTCGATTTCCCCGAGCCGCTCGGCCCGATAATGGCAACGAACTGTCCAGCCGGAATGTCCAAATTAATGCCGTGCAGCACTTCCTTGTTCTGGAACGACAACGAAAAATCCATGATCGACAGAACTGCCGGCGGCGCGCCTGTTCCGGCGCTTGTCATGCCGGGCCCTGTCTGGGACGTCATCGCGTTCACGTTCGATTCCCTATGAACTGTCGCCAACGCCCCAGCGCTGAATAGTCCGCGCCTCCAAGGGAGCAAAGATCAATCTGTCAAAGATCATGGACAGCGTCATGATGACCAGCAGCAGGCTCAAGATCACGTCCATCTGTACATAGTCTTTGGCCTCGAACATCCTTACCCCGAGGCCGGTGGGAGCCACCGCAAAGAATTCGGCGCCGATTGCCGCTCGCCATGCCAACGCCAACCCTTGACGCAGTCCGATGATGATCGAGGGCAACGACGCCGGAAGCACGACCTTGAGGAAGAGCTTGAGGCCGCCGACGTTGACGGACTGGGCAACCCGCATCAGCTGCGGCTCGACGCTTCGGCTTCCACTCCACGCGTTGACGGCGATCGGCAGCGCAGAAGCAATTGCAATCAGCAGCACGGCCGCCTGCAACGTCAGCCCCATCCAAAGGACGAACAACGGGACCAGCACGAGGATCGGGATCGGCAGCAGGAAATTGATGACTGGGCCGAACAGATCCTCCATCAGGCGCGACCGCCCCATGGCAAGCCCAAGCGGTATGGCGACCACGATTCCAATCGCGTAGCCGATCGTCATGCGTCCGAGCGTCGCCAGCGTCTCATTCAACAGTTCGCCGCTGACGAGAAGGGCCCACAGGCGCTCGAATACCATCAGCAGCGGTGGAAACAGCAGACGATTAAACCCCGCGAGCTTTGCGGTCACCTGCCAGATCAGCGCGAGCGCGATCAAAAAGGCCACAAAGGCCAGATTGCTTTTGGCCACGCCGATCCAGTACCGCCGCCCGTCAAGTCTTGACGGGCGGCCGGCCTCTAGCCTCTTCGATGGGTCGAACGTGCGTGACACGGCGGCAATCGATCACATCGTGTCCATCGCCTTGCGGGCGAGATCCAGCCGGATCAATTTCTTCCAATCCGGCGCCGACTTGATCTTCCCGCTCTTGATCAACAGTGCCGCGGCGCCGTTGAGGTAGGCCCGCATGTCAGCCTCCGAAAACTGCACATCAAGATCGACGGTATTCCACGCCATTTCCACCACCTTGTGATCGAGCTTGACGCCCTGCTTGGCGAGTCCGGCGACGATCGTATCGACTGCGTCGTTTGGGTGGGCCTTGATCCATTTCACCGCCTTGTAGTAACCGCGCAGCGCGTTGACGACGACATCCGGATGCTTTTTGACAAATTCCGAACGGAAGACGATGAAGACCGGGATCGGGTCGTACGCCATCATCAACTCGAGACGCACGGCAGCTTTCTGTTGGACTGCGATGGAAATGTAGGGTTCGACGCTCGCCGCCGCATCAACGCGACCACCCGCGACTGCAGCCGGCATGTTGCCCATGCCCATGTTGACGACTTGCACATCTTTTAGCGACAGCCCGGCATGGGGCAGTACGTAGTTCTCCATATCCAAAGCGGTGGTGGTGCCCTTCTGGATGGCGACCTTTTTCCCTTTCAAGTCGGCCACGGTTTTGATGCTTGAATTGGGCGGCACGATAATGGCCGTCGTATCCCCGACACGATTGGCAACGGCCGCGATGACAAAGTCGCCGGTTCGACCGCCGACGATGGTCGGTGTTGTCGCCATCGAGCCTGCATCGGCCGAGCCCGCGAGGATCGCTTGCAACACGTCACTGCCGGCGACGAACCCTTTTGACTCCACGGGCACGCCCCAGAGGCCGCGCGCCTCGGTAACCATGAGCGATCCGCCGGCAATCGAGGTCTGGTAGGCGAACCTGATCTTGACGTCTTTAGAGGATTGCGCGGTTGCCAACCCGCAGCTTCCGGCAAACAGCATCGCCGCTCCCAGGATGGAAGCGATTTGCGTCCTTGCATTTTTCATCATGGAGTTCTCTCCCGGTTGGCCCCTCATTTTTTAATTACCTCGACTGCATGAGGCCCCATCGTTGCAGCATGAGGCGTTCAATTCGTTCGAAAATCAGTCGCTCGGTCAGGTAGGCGAAACAAGCGATCGCCAGGACGCCGACGATCATCGACGGCGTGTCGAGGAAGACCAGACCCTTGGTGACCAGAACACCAAGCCCGCTCGCCGCGCCGGCGAGCAGTTCGCCGGCGACCAGGCCGTGCCAACTGCGCGCAAAGCCCAGCCGCACGCCCGACAGCACCGGCGCGAAAGCTGCGGGCAGGATGACCTTGTAGAACCGGCGCAAGCCGCGGATATTCACTGAATCGGCGACACGGATGTACACCTTATCGACGGTGCGGATGCCGGCCCAGGTGTTGAGGGCGATGGGAATCGCACCGACGAACACTATCAACGCAATAGTCGCGGGGTTGCCGAGCCCGAACCACAGCATGAACAATGGCGTCCAGGCGACCGCGGGCGTCGCCAGCAACGCCGACAGCAGGCGAACGGCCATTTGCTCGGCGAATGCCAAGCGGGTGATGAACAGCCCCATTAAGACGCCAACCACGACGGCGACGGCGAAACCGGCGAATAGCCGGCCGAGGCTGGCACCGGTCGCACCGACCAGCACCCCATTGCCGGAAAGTTCAAACACCCTTTGCGCGATCGTCTGAAGCGGCGGCATGAAGATCGGCTTGAATACTCCACTTTCCGCGACCACCTGCCAGGTGATCAGCATCAAGACCGGCAATGTGAGCCGCCGAAGCCGGACGAACCGACGCGGGAATCGATGTCGGCGAGCTAAGTCGCCGCGCGCCCCTGCCCCGGAAGGGCGGGCCATTTGAGACATTTCCGATAACGTTTCACTCTTAAACGAAGTCATACCTGCTGCGATCGGTCGCGCCAATCGCACCTCCCATCAGTATCTCCCTCGGATCCGATCTGATTTCGGATCCAAAGTCGGCGCGTGCGCGAAATGGGTGCAGACGGCTTGGCAACTCTTTTAATCTTTAGTGCGCTCCCATTCGATCAAACAGGCTTTCTTGAGATCACCGGCCTACGGCCGGCCGTCTTATGCCTGCTTGGCCACGACCGGATTGGGCCGATCGACGCCGAGCGTCTGCCAGACTTCGTCGATGCGCTTTGCGATCTCGCTCGAAATGGTGTCGGCGAAATCTTTCGCCCGGTCCAGGGTCGCCCAAGTCGGATCGCCGTACCAGCCGTCCTTCGACAAATCGAGCACATTGGTCACGAAACCATAGATTTCGTAGGAGCGCCGCATGGCATCGAGTGCTTCGGCCTTTTCGGTACGCTGCGGCGGCGTGATCTTGTCGGGGTGATATAGCTTCGGGTCATGCGCCATGACCGCGAGCGTCTCGATGCTGCCCGCGTGGGTTAGGCGCCCGCCGTCCGGCGCATAAATGCGCTGGGCGACGAAGTGGGCGTGAGCAATCACAAACTTCACACCGTGCTTGAACTGGAGCTCCATGCAGACCGCGTTGATCGACGGCTGATGCGCCTCGTGCCAGTTCACCATGATGAATAGCTTGACGCCGCTCCGCATTAACTCGGTCACGATGTCGGTGATCAACCCTTCGAATGTGCCGCGGCTGAGCGAAATCGACCCGGGCAGACCAACGTGGGGGTAGGTTATGCCGTAAGGCCCAAACGGCACGAACAAGCAGTTAAGTTTCTCGGCGAGCGCCTTCGCCACGACTTCCACCGCGAAGACGTCGGTTCCACACGGCAAATGCTTTCCGTGCTGCTCGACGCTGCCAAACGGGATCACCGCCACCGGCATGCGATCGATGACATCACGCACTTCATCGCTCGGTATGTTCAGCAGTTCAAAAGCCGCCACGAACTTCCTCCTACGTTTGCCCCCTGCCGCCGGAGCTGAGACGCGCCAGCTGGGCGCTCCTTCATCCAGCGAGGCACAAGCCAGCTTGCGATAGAAGTATGATTGGGTGCCGGACTTCTGGCAATCGATTGCTATCGCGGATTGAACTCGGCAATGTTGGAGTCGCCAGCGATCCCATATTTTTCCCAGTAAATCGACGCTGGTTAGATTTTCACCGGGTGAGAAAACAACTTCCGATAGCAAAATGGCAATCGATTGTCGCTCGGGAGCATCTAGCCGCGCGTAACGATAGTTGCGCGGTCGCCCATTCAGCCTGTTTCGGCGCCCTGGCGGCGCGGCGCTGTGGAACCCCTTACAATCAAGATGGTCGCCAGCGCGATGGTCATGGCCTCGCTTTCCGCTCCGGCGAACCGTTCCATCATTAGGCGGCCGACGCGGACCCCGATTTCGTAGAGCGGGTGCCGCACGGTCGTCAGTGGCGGGCTCAAAAAGACCCTTCACTTCGATGTCCGCTTCACCCCTGAAAGCGGACATGCCGATCGCCGCGGTGCGCTCGAACGCCACGAGTTGCGAAAGCGGTCGGCCACGAGCACTGTTGACACCGGCAATGATTTATTTCGGACGAAAAAATTTGTTTCCGATGTCGCGCCGCCAGCCCTCAAATATTGAGGGACGCAATGTGGGATGGGATCGGTTTGTTCCTGCGGAAATCCCGCAATCTCAATTGATTACGGCGCGGGATTGGCGGAGGGAGAGGGTTTCGAACTGGAAGTACGGCCTCACTGCTGCTGCCCGCGACAACCACAGACTTTCCCAAAGCTTTTCGCCGTCGGCGCGCGGTTTCCGTGACCGATCTGCACCCGTCCCTAAGCCAGCAGGCCAACTTTTGGCAGATAGGCAACATTTTCAGGGAAATTACCTCCGCAAACGATCTGGCGAAGCTTCGCGTCCCAGGCCAGCAAGGCAGTGCTTTTGCGCTCGATAAGGTCGGTGCGTACGTAGTGCCGGATCAATGTCTTGACCTCTCTGGCGCCTACTTCATGACCGAGCACGCCCGCCACGAGCTCATAGGGAATACCAAGGTCAACGAGTCCCGTCGCAACCGTCCTCCGCAAGTCATGCGAGGTAAAGTGGTCGATGGGCACCTCTTTGCGGTGCTTCACCAGCATGGAGGCAACCAGGTTTGAGTCGAGTCGCAATCCGCGCTCCGACCAGAACAGCGGGCCATCTGGCGAGTTATGGAAACGGGTCCCGACAATCTCTCGTGCCAAACCAACCAACGGGGTCACGCGCGGCCGGCCGTTTTTCGATCGGTGCTCAGGCAAGGTCCACAGCCACTTGTCCAGGTCCACCTCGGCAGCCTGTATGCCGGCCACCTCCCCGATCCGGGCGCCTGTCGCGAGCTGCAGTTTGAGCGCGTCCGCGTATCCCTCCGGGATGGTCCCACTCGACAGCCAGTCCCAGACGAGCTTGATTTCATCGGCGGTCAAAACCCGGTTGCGCCGGGGGCTGGTTCCATATGAGGCTAGGGCGGCCGTAGGATCGATTTCGACGAGGTCCTGGCTCAGGGCCCAGCGAAACATCACACGGGCGACCTGGCGGCGCTGTTGGGCCTCGCGCGGGGCGCCCCGATCGGCCACCTTGTCGAGAAGCTCACGCAAATCCCGCCGGCGAATTTCATCGATGTAACGGCCTTTCAGGGGTCGGAACGTCCGGACGAACCGCCGCTCCATCTCGGCGGCGGACCGGAGCCGGCCCCTCACCCGTCGGCTGAGGTAGAGCTCGACCAGTTGGCCGACGGTCAGCCGCGCCTCCGCAGCCGCCTTCGCGGCCTTCTCCTCGGCGATCAGATCGCGCCCTGTCTTGGCAGCGTTGGTCAACGCGAGGGTTCGCGCGCGTGCCGCGTCAAGCGTGACGGCAGGAAACTGCCCAAGCGAAAGCCGCCGGTAAACGCCCGTGCCTGTAATCCTGAATGCGACATCCCAGGTTTTCAATCCGCTCGGTGCGACACGCACCGCGAGTCCACGACACCGCATGTCGCAAATTCGATACGGGATTACTTGCGGACGAAGTGCCTCGACGCCGCGATGGGTCAGCGCGATACGTCCGCGCGTTGCGCTCGCAATAGAACCAAATTCTGATTTCATGTTTTTCTCCGACGTGTGCAACTGGGTAGCAATTTTGGCGTCGGCTCGCCGCGATTCGGCACGACCAACGGCGAACGTCGCTTTGTAAGTTTCGTCGATGCGTCGGGCAATTTGGTACGACGTAGAACGACGGCGAACGTTCACGAACGAAGCTTATGAAAATGGATGCAGACCTGGCTGGTGCATATGCGTCAGCCACGCCGGCTGCTGCGCGATCTCGGACTGCCTGGTTTGCTCGGCTTCCAGCTCATCGTCGGCGGCAACGTGCTGGCTGCGCTGGTACACCCGCTGTTCATCGGCGGCTTGATCTATTCGCTGGCGAGCGGCGCGCCGATGTGGCGCGGCGACAGCGTCGTGGCGACAACCCTGGCAGCGCTTTACGGCGCCACCATCGTCATCGGCTATCTCACGTCGGTCTTCCTCGGCTGGCTCGGCTTGTCGCGCCGCGGGCTACTGGCGAGCGCCTGGGTGCTGGTGTTGACGCCGCTGCATTGGCTGCTGCTTTCGCTCGCGGCTTGGCGCGGGCTCTGCCAACTTGTCGTTTCGCCTTACGTCTGGGAGAAGACCGAGCACGGTCTGGCGAAAAGCTCGCGGCTTGCCGCCGACATGACGAAGTCGCTGCTGGAGCTGGAGCGGCATCTCACCAGCCTGGCGCAAACCGGCGCTCTGCCGGTGCTCGCGGATCGCGCTACAGATATTTCCGCAGCGCATCGGCCGCTTCCGCGGGTCGCCGCTTGAGCTTGAACGGCGCAACGAAGTGGCCTTCCTTGTCCATCAGATAGACCACGGCGCTGTGGTCCATGCTGTAGTCGCCGTTCTTGGTGGGGACCTTCTTGGCGTAGACGCGGTATTCCTTCTCAACCGCTTCAATTTGCTGCTGGGTGCCGGTCGCGCCACGCAAATGCGGGTCGAAGCTCGACAGATAATTCTTCATCACCGCCGGCGTGTCGCGCTCGGGATCGACCGTGACGAACAGCGCATTGACGCCGTCGGCATCCTTGCCCATGGCGTGCAGGACCTCCGAGAGCTCGAACAACGTGGTGGGGCAGATGTCGGGGCAATGGGTGTAGCCGAAGAATACCAGGAACGGTTTGCCCTTCAGGTCCTGGGCGGTGATCGGCTTGCCGTCTTGGCCGGTCAGCGTGAATGGTCCGCCGATCGCCGACGGCCCAGGACCACTGCCGCCGAACTGGCCGGTGGCGTAGAAAAAGACGCCCAGAAATACGACAAGCCCGGCCACGAAGGCCGAAAGCACGAGAACGATATGGGACGTACGGGCCGTCATCGGGCCTCACAGGGCTAGGGCTTCAAAAGCACGCAATCCAACCGGTGCGCACAATTTCAAAAAACACCGCGGTGCCGTAATAGGCCCAAAGGCCCACGGTTCCCGCCATGATCGCCCCGCCGAGTACCGCAAGCACCAGCATTGGCCGTGCGCGGCTTGCCGTGGTGAAGGCAGTTGACGGCATCGAAATCCTCCAGCCAACGCTGCCAGTTGCCCTCATCACTTAGGGCGGAAAGCCATAAGGAGCAATATTGACGATGTCGCGGCGAGGGGCATGCTGCAAACTGCGGCAAAGGCGCGCCCATTCGCCGCGCAACGCGCCCGGCCAAGCATTCCCGGGCGGACGCGTCGACCGGTATCCTCGGACGGTAACAGGGGAATTCGAACTGAACGGGTCGGCGCAGATTAACCACGATTCTTGGTTAGCCTTTCGGCATATTTTACACGGCTTCGCCTAAGACGCTGATCTATCGCATCTATTCTCTAAGATTTTGTACACAGCCGACGCTGCGCTCTGCCGTCGCGTTGACTCAAAACGTTAAACTCGCGATGAATAGCCGAACTTTCCCTGACTGAGGCGCTTATGCCTCCAAATTCGATGGCAATGGAGAATCCGATGCGTACCGCTCTGGCGCTAGCTCTGGCGATATCAATGTCGGCGGCGACCGCGTCCGCCTGGGCCGAAGATGCGAAGGCCCCCGCCCCGGCCCCAACGGCTGCGACTCAAAAATGCGACAATCCGAAAGCATGGGGCGTCGAGCGCGTGGTGCAGATCGACACCACCGGCGCGCCGGGCTTCGGTTTCGAGCACTTCAAGGCCTATGACTTTTTGAAGGACAAGGAGGTCGTGCTGACCTTCGACGACGGCCCGTGGCCCGGCAATACCGAGCGCGTGCTCAAGGCTCTGGCCGACGAGTGCACCAAGGCGCTGTTCTTCCCAATCGGCAAGCACGCCGGCTACCATCCTGAGATTCTCAAGAAGGTTTTGGCGGAAGGTCACACCGTCGGCTCGCACACCTGGTCGCATAAGGACCTGTCGAAGCTGAACGACCAGCAGGCGAAAGACGAAATCGAGATGGGCATCGCGGCGGTAAGCATCGCGCTCGGCAACAAGCCGGTGGCGCCGTTCTTCCGCTTCCCCGCGCTGAGACATCCGCCGGCGATGCTCAAATATCTTGGCACCCGCAATGTCGCCATCTTCTCCACCGACATGGACTCCTTCGACTTCAAGATGCGCCATCCACAGCAGGTCGTAAAATCGGTGATGGCCAAGCTCGCCAAGCACGGCAAGGGCATCGTCCTGATGCACGACTTCCAGCACGCAACCTCGGAAGCGGTGGCGGAGTTGTTCAAGCAGATGAAGGCGGCGGGCTACAAGGTGGTGCAGGTGACCGGCAAGACGCCGGTGGAGCCGCTGCCGGAGTACACCAAGATGGTGCTCAAGGAGATGGGCGGCGGCCTCGAAGCTGCGCGCCCGATGTCGAGCGTAATCAAGACCATCAGCGGCCCCAGCACCAATTAAGCTGAGCCGTTTCGAATCGAGCCGGCCGCGCTGACACCAGCGCGGCCGGTTTTTCGGCAGCAGCGCCCAGCCCTCACGGTGGCTTCGCGATAAAAACGCGGCGGTGTCGGCGGTTTATTGCGCTGATGGCGGGGGCAGAGAGGAGGAGCCGTGCGCTACCGGTTTCCCGCGCTCGTGGCCGCACTATTCGCCTTGGCTGCTCCAGCCTGGGCTCAGGACGCGACCGGCGAATGGCTCGTCGAAGACGGCACCGCCCAGATCCGCATCGTGAACTGCGGCGACGCGCTTTGGGGCGTCGTGTCCTGGGAGAAGACACCCGGCGGACGAGACGCCGAGAACCCCGATCCATCGAAACGCAACCGCCCCACCCTCGGCATACCCACGCTGCTCGACATGCGGGCAAGCGCGCCAGGTAAATGGAAGGGCGAAGTCTATAACGCCGAGGACGGCAAAACCTATGACGCGTCGATTACCCTGCGCAATGCCGACACCCTGCACATCGAAGGCTGCGTGCTCGGCTTCCTGTGCGGCGGCGAAAATTGGACCCGCACGCAGGCCAAACCGTCAAGCGGAACCGCGGACGACCCGGCGACGGCGCCGGCCGCTGCGATTTGCTCGCGCCTTGGCGCGGGGGGGACCCATTAGCACCGGCTGAAAGAGGACAGCTGCTGCCAGCGTGCAGACCAGCGACAACGCCAGCAGCTTGCCCATGCTCGACGTCCCCGGATGGTTCGAGAACCACAGGCTTCCGAATGCAGTGGCGGTCGTGAGCGCGCTGAAGAAGACCGCCCGGGTCAACGGCGATTGCAGGACCTGACTTTGCCCGCCACGCCACGAGATCATGTAATAAATCTTGAAGGCGACGCCGATACCGAGCAGCAGCGGCAGCGCGATGATGTTGGCGAAGTTGAGCGCCAGACCGAACACGACGCACAGTTCGAGAGTCACCACCCCAGCGACCAGCAGCGGAATAAGCGTCAGCAGCACGTCCTGCAGGCGGCGTAGCGTCAGCCACAGCAGAATGGCGATCGAAATCAGCGCCCATAAGCCCGCCTCGATGAAGGCGCGGATGATGGTGCGGCCCGATTCAACGATGGCAATCGGCCCGCCAGTGGCCGCCGGTTCGACGGCCTGCACCGCGCGTGCAAAATTGCGGATCGTCTCGTTGTCGTTCGGATCACCTTTCGGCAAGATCTGAACGCGGGCGCGGCCGTCGGCCGTGATCCATTGCCGCCTGATCACGGACGGCAGCGTGCGCTCGGTCACCGGTTTCGATTGCAGCGCAAGGCGCAAGCCGGCAAGCGCCGTCTGCAGCGGCGCGACGAATACCGTTGCCGCGCGCGCCCGTTCGCTCTCACTGGCCGCCGCTAGCCGTCCGAGATCAGCGGCCAATCGCCGTGCTTCCAGCGGGCCGGATCCGGTCTGCTTGCCGGCAACCCGGTCGAGCAGCTGTTGCGCGCGTTTGAGCGCGCTCACGTTTTCCGCATCGGTCGGCGGTGACTGCCTGCTTGCCGTCAGGGCAGGCGTCAGCGTCCTTGTTGCATTGTCGATCATCGCGAGCTTCTTGTCCTGATCGGGGGGGACGAAGCTGGCGAGCGTCAGCGTCTGCGACACTTCCGGCACCTTGCTCAGGCGTTGCGCGATCTGCTGAGCGGATTCTTGCGAGGCCGCCACGACGTCGATGGCATTGGCGCCGACGCTGGGATCATTGCGCACGTCGAGATAGGTCGCGATCGATTCCGCGCGCGGGTTGCGCAGATCGATTGGGTTGAAGTCGAATTTCAAGAAATACAGAAGCGGCAGCCCGGCCACCACCAAGGCGACGGTGCCGATCAGGATCGGCATGCGGTTGCGCTCCATGAAGCGATCGACGGGCGCCAGCGCCGCATAGCCGAGCGGCTCGCTCTCCCCGGGCGGATTGAAGATCGTGAGCAGCGCCGGCAACACGGTGATGCTGCCGATGAAGGCGATGATCATGCCGAGCCCGGCGATCTGGCCGAGTTCGGAGACGCCGCGGTAGTCGGTCGGCACGAACGACAGAAATCCGGCCGCAGTCGCTGCCGCCGCCAGAGACAAGGGCACGCTGATGTGCTCGGCCGCGTTCGCCAGCGCCTTGTGCAGATCGTCGACCGCGTGGCGTTCGGCCCGGTAGCGCACGCTGAACTGGATGCCGAAATCGACACCGATGCCGACGAACAGCACCGCAAAGGCCACCGAGATGAGATTGAGCGCACCCACCATCATCAGCCCGGCGGCTGCCGTGATCGCCAGGCCGATGGCGACCGTCAGGAATACCGCTAGGATGATACGGGCCGAGCGCAGCGCCAGCCACAATATGACCAAAACGATGGCAATGGTCACGATTGCGTTGAACAGCGCGCCGTCCTGGATGGTGGAGAATTCCTGGTCGGCGATCGGTACCGAACCGGTCAGGCGGACGGTGGCGCCAAGCCGATCATGCAGGTTGAGGTCGGCGACGGTGCGGCGCACGAGGTCGCTCGCTGTCTTGCCCGGCTCCAGCGCGGCGTAATCGAGCACCGGATGGATTTCGATGAAGCGCCGCAGCTGGTCGGTTTGGGTGCTTTGTCCGGACACCAGTCCGCGCCAGGAAAAATAGGTAGCCTTGCCCGCCAGCACGTCTTCCAACGCCGAGGATACCTTGCTCAGTACCGCTGCAAGCGGATTGAGGCCTGGGCCCTCGCCCAAGGCGGTGCCCTGCACGCCCGCCGACAGCGCCCGCACAAGCCCGCGCAGGCTGGGATCGGCCGACAGCATCTCGATGAGCGGGCCTGATTGCTGCAAAGCGCCGGTGGTCGCGGCCACCTGCTTGGTGGGCAGGTAGAGAAGCGCGCTGCGTTCGAAGAACGGCGTCTCGGCGGCCGCGCTGACCGAGCGGAATATGTCTGGCCGGTCGGAGAGCGCATCGGCAAGCATGGTGGTCGCTTTACTCGCCGCTTCCGAGGTCGGCGCGTCGACGACCGCAAGGATGATGTTTGAGCCCTGCGGGAATGCCGCATGCAATGCATGTTCTCGCTGCCGCCACGGCAGATCGGGCGAAATCAGGCGGCTAATGTCGGTGTTGATTGAAAAATGATTAACGGAATAGAACCCCGCCGCGGTGGCCAGCACCATGCTCAGCGCGATCACCATCCACGGCCAGCGGGTGCATTGTTCGATGAGTGTTTTGATGATGGTTTTGATCATATCCAGCTAGCGTCCAGCAAACTCCCCTGGCAGGAAAGCGAATCATTCGCACCCCACGTCCGCAGACCACCACGATACCCGTTAAGGATTTCAGGCGGATGAATCGCTTCGGCCTCGCCCGGACGTGCTTGGGCTCGTCCGCGCGAAGTACGAGAGCGCCGCTTGAAGCTGGGCGTCCTTCGGCGAGCCAATGAGCAGGGTCTTGATCGATGCCGAATATGTCTTTTTGCTGACCCTAGCCGGCTGCCCTGCATGCGATTCTGCATGGGTTTTCCAAGCGTTTCCGGTTTTCGGAACGCACCGTACGGCGCGCTTTCTCGCGGCAGCATGGCTTCGGCACTCCGCTCGTCCTTGGGCACCTCGGCGGCAATGTCGGGCGCGTTATGGCACCGCCTGCCCTAGACTTCCTCTTGTGCTCAATTTTTTCGCAATTTGCGGGTTTTACCGCGACGAAAAAGGGCCTATTTCTAGCGACAGCTTGATTGCGACAGGGTTTTTCCCGTATCGACGGGCCGTCAACGCCGCGAACGGATGCCGTACCGATGCCGGACATCGCCACGATCACGATTAATCCCGCCATCGACATCTTCGTCAATGTCTCGCGCGTCGAACCGACCAGGAAGCTGCGCTGCTCGGCACCCAAGCGCGACCCCGGCGGCGGCGGCATCAACGTGGCGCGCGTCGCACACCGGCTGGGCAGTAAGGTGACGGCGATCTATCCGACCGGCGGCGCCATCGGCAAGCTGCTGCAGCGGCTGGTCGAGCGCGAAGGCATCGATAGCGTGGTGACGCCGTCGCACGTCGAGACGCGGGAAAATTTCACGGCTTACGAAAACGATACCGGCGAGCAGTACCGTTTTGTGCTGCCGGGCTCGGCGCTGTACCGCGCCGAATGGGAAGCCTGCCTCGAAAAGCTCGCGACATTGCCGGAAAAGCCCAAGATCGTGGTCGCCAGCGGAAGTATTCCGCCCGGCGTGCCGAGCGATTTTTATGCGCACGTCGCCCGCTGTGCCAAGAAACTCGGCGCCAAGATGGTGCTCGACACTTCGGGAGCCGGGCTTGGCCCCGCGCTCAAGGAGGGCGTGACACTGATCAAGCCAAACCAGCACGAGCTCGGCGACTTTGTCGGGCGGCGGCTCGACGGCGAGAGCGATTATATCGCGGCCTGCCGCAAGCTGATCGCCGCCGGCAACACTGAGGCGGTGGCACTCACCCTGGGCGAAGATGGCGCGCTGCTGGTCACCGCCGACGGCGCCTGGCGTTCCGAACCGTTGCGTATCGAGGTTGTGAGCACGGTCGGTGCCGGCGACAGTTTCCTCGGCGGCATGGTGGCGGCGCTGGCCGGCGGCAAACCGATTGACCAGGCTTTCCGCATGGGGGTAGCGGCGGGCTCGGCCGCGGTGATGAGCCCCGGCACCGAACTGTGCCACGAGTCGGACGTCGAGTGGCTGCTGGAAGAAGTGAAGATCAGCGAGATCGCGCCGGCGATCTCTTAACGTTCGCTGAGTTGCTGCGTCCCGCAATAGGCTTGCGCGAATTTCTCGGCGAGCCGCCCCATGTCGCGGCCATAGCTGTTCTTGTCGGTACCGGTCCATTCGCGCGCGAGGTCGGCGAAGGTCACGGGCCGGTGCAGCCGGCGCATGATTTCCTGCACGTCGTTCTGCACTTGGCGCGTGCGCTTGGCCACCGGATGCGGAATCGACGTGGTCGAATACATCAAGACGTGTTGCAGGTGCGCGAGCACGCCGGTTTCCACGTCGTCGAAGTGCTCGCCCGGCCGGCCGGAAATCGTAGCGCCGAGGCCGGCGAAATTATTGTCGCTCGCTGGCACGCCGGCGGGAACACCGTCCGGCCGGCGGAAGGTGAGATAGTTCGTCTCGATCAGCATCTGGAAGAAGGCATAGTCCCAGCGCACAGCGACGCATTTCTCGGGCCGGCGCGCGACGCACCGACCGATGTGCTGATAGAGCGAGGCGATGTGATCGAAGCGCGGCGCGATCGCGCGCGGCGTGCGGCGACGCTGGTTGGTGGCCCGCACGAAATCCATCAGCGTGTCGGGCTTCACGCATTTCGGCACTGTGTTATCGGCGCTGGCGATGATCGGCGGCAGCGAACCGGCCAGCGCTTGCGCCGGCAGCAGCAAAGACAGCAGCAAAATCAGCCGCAAAGCCATGGACCCCACCCGAATGGACCAGGCGAGCAGATAACCTGATTCGGGTTAATTTTGCGCAAGTTGCCGGGTTAAGCGCTTGCCACAGGCGCATAAACTGGAGCGGGCGAAGGGAATCGAACCCTCGTATGCAGCTTGGGAAGCTGCCGTTCTACCATTGAACTACGCCCGCGCCGCGCAACCATAGCGAATGGAAGTGCCGAGCGGCAAGGGAGCCGCGCCGCCACGCCTGCGCCTATCGACAAGCCGCGGCGATTGACTATGAATTGCCGCCCGTCTTCCGCGTGCCGAGGTGCCCCTCGTGAATTCCGATAGCAAGCTGCTTCCCGCCGCGCCGCCCTCCGCCGAAGTGCGTGCCGATCTGGCGCCGCACGGCAAGCTGCGGCTGGCGTTTCCGGCGGCGAGCGCATTGTATGTGACCAAGGATCCCGCCACCGGCGCGCTCAAGGGCGTGTCGATGGACATCGGCGCGGCGCTCGCCGCGCGTCTCGGCGTGCCGTTCGAGCCGCTGCCCTGCGCTTCCGTTCGCGACTTGCTGGCGGCGACTGGCGCCGACCGCTGGGACATCGCCACCATCGTGATGGAAGCCGAACGCGGGAAAACCTTCGACTACAGCAAGGCCTATCTCGAGGCTGACTCGACCTATCTGGTGCCCGCCGGCTCCGTGATCCACACCGTCGCCGAAGCCGACAAACCGGGCACGCGCATCGGCGTCGCCGAGAAATCGGCGTTCGACAATTTCCTCACGCGCACCATCAAGCAAGCGACGCTGGTGCGCTATCCCGGCGTGGGCGCGGCGTTCGAAGGCCTGCGCGCCAATGAAAGCGACGCGGTGGCGGCGCCGCGCCAGGTGCTGACGGCGGCGCAGGGGAAATTTCCCGGCTCGCGCATCCTCGACGACTGGTTCGACGTGGCACGGGTCGGGATCGTGGTGCCCAAAGGCCGCCAGGCGGCCGGGCTTGCCTATGTCAACGCCTTCCTGAGCGAAGCGATCGCGTTGGGCTGGATCGCGCAGGCGATCGAACGCGCCGGCATGAAGGGCGCCAAGGTGCCGCAGGGCTGAGGCCAACTGCGGTTCAGCTTTTGAAATGCTTGCTGAGCTTCAGGCTCTGCGCCTGGTAGTTGGAGCCGATGCCTTGGCCATAAAGCTTGTCGGGCTTGGCCAGCATCTTCTCATAGACGAGGCGCCCGACGATCTGCCCATGCTCCAGGATGAACGGTACTTCGCGCGAGCGCACCTCCAACACGGCGCGCGCACCCTTGCCGCCGGCACCGGCATAGCCGAAGCCGGGATCGAAGAAGCCGGCATAGTGCACGCGGAATTCGCCCACCAACGGATCGAACGGCACCATCTCGGCGGCGTAGTCGGGCGGCACCTGCACCGCTTCCTTCGAGGCCAGAATGTAGAATTCGTTGGGATCGAGGATCAGGCTCTTGTCGGCGCGCGCCATCATCGGTTCCCAAAATTCGGTGACCGCGTAGCCGGCGCGGCGTTCGACGTCGATCAATCCGGTGTGGCGTTTGGCGCGGTAACCCACCAGGCCGCCGGGCCCGATGCCGGACAAATCGACGCCGACCGCGACGCCTTCACTGACGTCGGCGTCGTCGCTATCCACCAGCCGCTCGCGCGCGTGCAGCGCGCGCAACGCGTCGGCATCGAGCAGCGCGCCGCCGCGGCGGAAGCGGATCTGCGACAGCCGCGAGCCCTCGCGCACCAGCACCGGAAAGGTGCGCGGGCTGATCTCAGCATAGAGCGGCCCATGGTAGCCGGCCTCGACGCGGTCGAAGCCGCGGGTCTCGTCGGCGATCACGCGGGTGAAGACGTCGAGCCGTCCGGTCGAGCTTTTCGGGTTGGCGGCGGCGGAAATTTCGTCCGGCAGCGCCAGGCTCTCCAGCAACGGCACGATGTAGACGCAGCCGGTCTCCAGCACGGCGCCGTCGCCGAGCGCGAATTCATGCAGCTTCAGTTCGTCGATGCGCTGAGCGACCGTGGTCGAGCCCGGCAGGAAGCTGGCGCGCACGCGGTAGGCCACCTCGCCCAGCCGCAGGTCGAGGCTGGCGGGCTGGATCTGGTCGGGCACGAATTCGCTCGACGGCAGAATCCCCCCGTCGGCGGCAAGCCGCGAGATCATGCGGTCGGGCAGAATGCCCTTGTCCTCGATGGCGAATGACAGTGCCACGGGCGCCCCTTTAAAATGGTGCGCCGATCTAACCCGACAGGCGGCTTGACGGGAAGCCGTGGGTTCCCGTACAAAACATCTTATCCCGTGGTCATTTGAGCCGGCCGGCTTGCAGCCACGTTAAATAAGTCGCTAAAAGGCCGGGGACACGTGAGCCCGGCCGAGAACATTTCTCCGGCCGGTTTTTTGTTGCCTGCGCATGGTCCCGAAAAGTGGGTACCGGTTTTCGGAAAAGACCATGCGCAACGCCCAAAGGAGCTTCACATGTCCGCGTCGACCGAAAAGACCTACCGCCCCGAGACCCGCCTGGTTCATGCCGGCACCCTGCGCTCGCAGTTCGGCGAAACCTCCGAGGCGCTGTTTCTCACCCAAGGCTATGTCTACCCGAGCGCCGAGGAATGCGAGGCGCGCTTCTCCGGCAAGAAACCGGGCTACGTTTATTCGCGCTATTCCAACCCGACGCTCACCATGTTCGAGCAGCGCATGGCCGCGCTCGAAGGCGCCGAGGCAGCGCGCGCGACCGCGACCGGCATGGCCGCCGTCACCACCGCGCTGATGGGGCTGGTGAAGGCCGGCGATCACGTGGTCGCCGCCAAGGCGCTGTTCGGCTCCTGCCGCTGGGTGATCGAGGAATGGCTGCCGCGCTTCGGCGTCACTTCGACGCTGGTCAACGGCACCGATCTCGACGCCTGGAAAAAGGCGGTGCAGAAAAATACCAAGGCGTTCTTTCTGGAGTCGCCGACCAATCCGACGCTGGAAGTGATCGACATCGCCGCCGTCGCGGCAATCGCGCACGAGGCCGGCGCCCAACTGGTGGTCGATAACGTGTTCGCCACGCCGCTCTACCAGAGCCCGCTCTCGCTCGGCGCCGACTGCGTCGTTTATTCGGCGACCAAGCACATCGACGGCCAGGGCCGCGTGCTCGGCGGCATCATCCTGGCGTCCGAAAAATTCATCATGGACCACGTGCACCAGGTCATCCGCCAGACCGGGCCGTCGCTTTCTCCGTTCAATGCCTGGGTGCTGCTCAAGGGGCTGGAGTCGCTTGCCGTGCGCGTGCAGCGGCAGACCGACACCGCGGCGGCCGTCTCGGTCGCGCTGTTCGGCAACGACAAGCTCAGACGGGTGATTTATCCCGGCCGCCCCGACCATCCGCAAGCGGCCATCATCGCCAAGCAGATGCGCGCCGGCTCGACGCTCTGCTCATTCGAGGTCAAGGGCGGCAAGGCGGGCGCCTTCCGCTTCCTCAATGCGTTGAAGCTGATCGGGATCAGCAACAATCTCGGCGACGCCAAGAGCCTGGTCACCCATCCGACCACCACCACGCATCAACGACTGACGCCGGAGCAGCGCGCCGAACTCGGCATCGGCGACGGCCTTGTACGCTTCTCGGCCGGGCTCGAACACCCGGACGACGTGGTGGAGGATCTGCTGTCAGCGCTGGAGGCGGTGTGAGGACGGCCGCCGTTTATTCCGCGAAGATTCTGGCCGACACCACCGGGCGCGCTGCCGCTTCGGCGATCGCCAGGCCGAGGCCTTTGGCGAGGCAGGCATAACTCCAGTCGTTCATATGCAGGCCGTCGGCCGACACGAACTCCTTGAACGACAGGTGATCGACGTCGTGCCAGCGCTGCATCATGGCGTAGCGCGGGAACAGGTCGACGTCTTCCTGCTTGGCGGTTAAGGCGATCGTCTCGACCATGTGCGCGACGTCGGGCTTTACAATCACTTTGGGCGCAAATTGTGGATCGATCAGCACCACGTCGGCGCCGGTGGCGCGGATCTTGTTAACGCCTGCGCGGATGGCGGCGCCATGATCCAACAGCGGATGATTGCGGATCACCGAATTGGTGCCGAGCTGCCACAACACCAGGTCGGGCTTGGCGGCGATGACCGCTTTGTCGAAGCGCTTTAACATTTTGCCGATTTCCTCACCGCCAATCCCACGGTTGACGACGGTAATTGGATGTCCTGGAAAGCGCAGCTTGAGTTCGACCTGCAGCCGGCTCGGATAATTCGCTGCCGGCGAACTGGCACCGTGGCCAGCGGTCGAAGACGAGCCGATGGCAACGATGATGATCGGATCGCCGCTCTCCAACTTCTGCGCCACGCGCATCAGCGGATTGGCGAAGCGGACCAGATCGAGCGGCGCATCACAGCCCGGCGCCGCGGCGCGCGCGGTCGGCGGCCACGCCAGAGCGACGACAAGAGCGGCGGCGGCGACGGTTTTCGCCGCCCGGAAATTCAATTGATAGTTTTTCAAGCTAGTTCTCAGCCCCCGATTACCGCGCGCCCTCGGTTTGCGGCTCGCCTGGCTTGACCGCCTCGGTCACGAGGTTGGCCAGCAGCCAGCCGATGCAAGCATGAACGCGACCGGCCATGGCGAGTTTATCCTTAGCACTGGTGAAGTCAAAGGTGCCGAAATCGGCCCATGCCCGCATGATTTCAAAGCGGTTAAACAGCGGCACTTCATGTTGCAGTGCAACCCAACGCATGTCGTCGGCATACATGCCGAGCGCGATCATCGATTCGGTGCGCGGGCTATATTGGGCATTAACGAGAATTACGTCGGCGCCCGCCGTACGGGCCATGTCGATACCCTCCTCGAGCGTATCGCTGAATTGACCCGAGTCGACTGCCTGCATGGCGTCCACGGTCCCAGTTTGCCAGATCACCAGCGCGGGCTTGGACGCCGCCAGCGCGGATTTCATCGATTTCGCCATTGCGGCAGCGGCGCGGTGCCGCTGCACGTCGGTCACGACCTTGACGGCAACGCCTGGCAGCAATTCCGTCAGCGCGCTTTGCAGACGGGCGGGATAGGCCAACTGCGGCCCTTTCGGCCCGGGCAACCGCGACGAGCCGGCGCCGACCACCAGCACTGTGAGCTTCTTGGCGGCGATGGCGCGGGCGGTGTGTGGCAGCGGAAAAATATTGTCGAGCAGGTGCTGCGCCATCAGGCATTCGGCCGGCGGCGCGGCCAATGCCGGGCCGGCCAGCAGCAGCGCTGCCAGGACAAGTGTGAGCCGCTTCATCATGCGCCGCCTCCCGCGGTGCCCGGCATGGCCGCCGGCGGGCGCGGCCCGCGCCGCTCTATGTTCTTATACCACGACACCAATGCCGCCGCGCCGACCATGATGACAATGCCGGCGATACTGATGGCGACCTGCATCGGCAAACGGTTGGACACATCGGTGAACACGAAGTGGCCGGCAAACGACAGGAACACGCCAAGGCAGAAGGTTTCCAGCGAATGCTGACCGCAGACGATCGCCGGCCAGAACACGCGCGACTTCAGCGCCGGCCAGCTGCGCGGCACAAACCAGACCGTGATTATCGCCAACGACAGGAAATGCAGGATGCGCAGCACGTCGAGATTGGTCTTGCTGATCGGATAGATGAAGTCGCTGACGATTTTCGGCACGAAGGTTGCGAGATAGGGAAAATACCAGGTCATCACGATGCTGAACGCGAAGGCAAGATATGCGACCGCCAGCCAGCGCACCACCGCTGAGTCGACGAAGGGCTTGATACGCTGCGCGCCGCCGAGCGCGCACCAAGCGCCGAACACAAACAGAAATTGCCAGGCGAACGGGTTGAATACCCACATGCCGTTGGGCCAGGCCGGGATGTTCCAGCCGAACCGCAAGCTTAACGCATAGAAAGTCATCGACGCGATCAGTGCGGACGCGGGTGCGCGTCGCAGCAGCCACAGCGCCGGCGGGAACCAGGCGAGCAACACGATATAGAGCGGCAGAACGTCCATGTTCACTGGCTTGAATTTCAAAAGCAGCGCCTGGATGATGGTGACATCCGGATTGGCGAGGAAATTGAGCACACCCATTTCCTCGGTATAAAGCGGATTGTCGAACGAGTGCGTGACATAAGAGATCTCGGCGAGATAGACCGCGAACAGGAACACGTGCGCGATGTAGATCTGCCAGGCGCGCTTGAGCACGCGCGCGCCGGCGACAATGAAGCCATGCTGCTCCATGGCGCGGCCATAGACGAAGGCGGCGGTGTAGCCGGAGATGAAGACGAAAATCTCGGTGGCGTCGGAAAAACCGTAATTGCGGATAGTGACCCAGCTCACCGCATTGGACGGAATGTGGTCGAGGAAAATCAGCCACAGGGCCAGCCCGCGGAACAGGTCGAGCCGCAGATCGCGTTCGGTCGAAACCGGGGCCATTTGCGGTTTGCTTCGGGCGGGTTTTCTTTCGAGCTGGCTTTCGGCCATAATCGCGCACTAAGGCGGCGACAAGGCGAGCGCCGGACGCCGGTTTTTATTGGGCATTTCGATGTACCGCGCGGTTACCCGCAAGGTTGAGGTCACGGTGACGCCCCGCTTCGTGGCAGAGCGGTCGTCGCCCGGCAATGGCTATTTCTTCTGGACCTATACCATCGACATCACCAATCTCGGCCCCGAAACCGTGCAGCTTAAGACGCGCCATTGGCGCATCACCGATGCGCTCGGGCGCCTGCAAGAGGTCAAGGGGCCGGGCGTGGTCGGCGAGGAGCCGCTGCTCAAGCCGGGTGAATCGTTCGAATATACCAGCGGCGTGCCGCTGCCGACGCCCTCGGGCTTCATGACCGGCAGCTACGGCATGGTGACGGCGGAAGGCGAGCATTTCGACATCGAAATCCCGGCGTTTTCACTGGATTCGTCCTACGCCGAGCGGACGATCAACTGACGGCTTAGCAGGCAGCCCCGGAAGCGGGCGAGCGCCTGCTTGGGTAGAACGGCCAGGACCGCCCCACCCTGCGCAAAATGTTATTGCGGCAAAAAGCTGCCAGGCGCCGACGTTCCTGAAGGCTTCCTGGTATCAGCTCGGCTTGGCGCCGACCTCATCCGGCGCGAACAGGTAGTTGGCGCTGCAGAATTCGCAGGTCACGGAAATCCTGCCGTCCTCAACCATATGGTCGCGGTCATCCTGCGAAAAGCTCTTGAGCATGGCCTCGACCGTCTCGCGCGAGCACGAGCATTCGGCACGCAACGGACTGCTGCGGAACACGCGCACCCCCGGCTCGTGGAACAGCCGGTAGACCAGCCGCTCGCTGGAGAGCGCGGGATCGATCAGCTCGACATCTTCGACGGTGGAGACCAGTGAGCGGCCTTCCACCCAGGCGTCGTCTTCCTCGACGATATGCGGCGGCATTCCTTCCGGCGCGTCGCCGGGATCAAGATCGGCAACCCGCGCGCGCTCCGGCGACTTGGGCAGGAATTGCAGCATGATGCCGCCGGCGCGCCAGCGGTGGCTGGCGCCACCTTGCCCGGCACGCAATTCCTCGGCGACCGCAAGCCGCACCCGCGTTGGGATCTGTTCGGAACGGTGGAAATATTCGTGCGCGGCGTCCTCGAGCGAACCGCCTTCGAGCGCCACCAGCCCCTGGTAGCGGTTCATGTCGGGGCCCTGGTCGATGGTCATGGCAAGATGGCCGCGGCCGAGCAGCGCACCGGTGTCTGCTTTTCCGGCCTCCATCGCCTGCGCCACGCGTCCCTGGTCGAAGCGCGCGCAGGCGCGCACCTTGCCGGGCGCGGTGAAGTCCACCACCAGCATGCGCACTGGGCCGTCGCTCTGCGTCTGCAAAATGAAGCGGCCGTCGATTTTCAGCGCCGAGCCAAGCATGGCCGTGAGCACCACCGCCTCGCCCAACAGCTTGGCCACCGGCGGCGGATAGGCGTGGCTTTCAAGGATCTGGTCGACCGCCGGCCCGAGCCGCACCACGCGCCCACGCAGATCGAGCTTGGCCACTTCGAACGGCATGACGCTGTCGTCGGTGGGCGTGGCCGAAGGCGCGCGTGAAGGGATGGCGATGTCGGGATTATTCGTCGTGGGATCGGTCATGAGCGTTATCTAGAGTTCATTCGGTCGAATTCGAGCCCCCGCAATGGCGTCATTCGGGGGTGCGGGCTGAAAGCCCGCGAACCCGGAATCCAGAAACAGACTCAATCATTGCATCTGGATTCCGGGTTCGCTCGTTGCGCGAGCGCCCCGGAATGACGGTCACCTGTCCGCGTGCAGGCACCAGGCCAGCAGGCCCTTTTGGGCGTGTAGCCGGTTCTCCGCCTCGTCGAACACCACCGATTGCGGTCCGTCGATCACCTCGTCGGTGACCTCCTCGCCGCGGTGGGCCGGCAGGCAGTGCATGAACACGGCGTCCGGCTTGGCCCTGGCCATCAGCCGGCCGTTGACCTGGTAGCGCTTGAGCACATTGTGGCGGCGCTTGCCGTCGCGGTCGCCCATCGACACCCAAGTGTCGGTAACCACGCAATCCGCGTCCTTGACGGCGGTTTCGGGATCGTCGCCGATCTTGATGGCGGCGCCCGACGACTTCACCCAATCCATCAGCCACTTCTTCGGCTTAAGCTCGGCCGGCGTCGCAACGCGCAATTGAAACTCGAAGCGCTCGGCGGCGTGCATCCAGCTTGCCAGTACGTTGTTGGAGTCGCCGGTCCAGGCCACGGTGCGGCCGCGGATCGGCCCCTTCTTCTCCTCGAAGGTCATGACGTCGGCCAGCACCTGGCAAGGGTGCGAGCGGCGGGTGAGCCCATTGATTACCGGAATCGCCGCATATCGGGCGAGCTCGGCCACCGCCTCGGGGTCGAGGATGCGGATCATGATGGCATCGACGAAGCGCGACAGCACGCGCGCGGTGTCGGCCAGCGTCTCGCCGCGGCCGAGTTGCATTTCCTGCGCCGTGAGCATGATCGCCTCGCCGCCAAGCTGGCGCATGGCGACGTCGAACGATACCCGCGTGCGGGTCGAAGGCTTGTCGAACACCATTGCCAGCGTCTTGCCGGCAAGTGGCGACTTGATGACGCCGGCTGCGCGCTCGGCTTTCATTTCGCGGCTGGAGTTGATCAGCCCGGCCAGCACCGGCTTGGGGATATCGGTGAGGTTGAGGAAGTGCCGCACGCCGTTGCCGGTCATGACGCTGCCTCCTTCGACCGCGCATGCATTTGCGCCAGCCGCGCGCAGGCGCGATCGATGCAGTCGATGGCGTGCGAGATTTCCGCTTCGCCGATAATCAGCGGCGGCAGCAGCCGCACCACATTGTCGCCAGCAGTGACGGTAATCATTTTCTCGGCGCGCAATTCGTCAACCATGGCGGAGGCCGGCGGCAGCATGCGCAGCCCGATCAGCAAACCCTCACCGCGCACTTCCGCGATCACGGAGGAATGCCGGTCCTTCATCTCCGCCAGGCGCTGCTTGAGCAGCAGCGACGTCTTGCGCACGTTGTCGATAAAACCGTCTGCGGTCACAAGGTCGATCGCGGCATTGCCGACCGCCATGGCGAGCGGATTGCCGCCGAAGGTCGAGCCGTGAGTGCCGGCGGTCATGCCTTTCGAGGCTTCGGCGGTGGCGAGGCAGGCACCGATCGGAAAGCCGCCGCCCAGCGCCTTGGCCAGCGTCATGATGTCGGGCGTCACGCCGGTGTGTTGATAGGCAAAGACATCGCCAGTGCGGCCGATGCCGGTCTGGATTTCGTCGAAAATCAGCAACAAGTCGTGCTGATCGCAGAGCTGACGCAACGCTTTCAGAAAGGCATGCGGCACAACGCGCACGCCGCCCTCGCCCATGATCGGCTCGATCATGACGGCGCCGGTCTCAGGCCCGATCGCCTTCTTGGTCGCTTCCAGGTCGGCGTAAGGCACCTGGTCGAAGCCTTCGACCGGCGGCCCGAAGCCTTCCAGGTATTTCTGGTTTCCGGTGGCGGCGATGGCGGCCAGCGTGCGGCCGTGGAAGGCGCCCTCGAAGGTAACGATGTGGAAACGCTCCGGCTTGCCCGAGGCCGACTGGTATTTGCGCGCCATCTTAATCGCGCATTCGATCGCCTCGGCGCCGGAGTTCTGGAAGAACACCGTGTCGGCGAAGCTCATGGCGCACAGCCGGTCGGCCAGCCGCTCGCCCTCCGGGATGCGGTAAAGATTGGAGACGTGCCAGACCTTCCTGGCCTGCTCGGTCAGCGCCGCCACCATATAAGGATGGGCATGGCCGAAGGCGTTGACGGCGACGCCGGAGGTGAAATCGAGGTAGCGCTCACCTTCGGCAGTGAACAACCACGCGCCTTCGCCCCGCTCGAAAGCGAGGTCGACGCGCGCATAAGTTGGCAATAGATGCGAGCTCACAGCTTGAGTCTTTCAAAGCGCTTTGTCGTTTGTGCACGATATTTCCCGTTGTCCCGACCTTTCAGCCGTCGTGCGCGGCCGAAAAGAAATGTGCCGCCTCGCCGGGCGGCACTTTTTAAATTGTATTGCAGAGCTTTACGATTTTCAACAGACGCGGCGTTGCCGGCCTGTCTGGGCCCGTGCTCCTGCCCGAGAACCGGTTTTCTCTGTGCGGGACCGTGGGTCACCTGACTCAAATTTGCCGCAAGCGCGGATTCTAAAGGAAAACCTGTTGGTAGATGCGTTCCGGGGGTTGCAAACGCTTGCGGTGGAGTTACTCGATATTGTAGCGTTTGCACATGCCGGCACGACATATCGTACGGCGGACCGACTTCTAGTTCATTCCTGAGGCGTACGCGTCAGGTGCCCTGAAAGGGTGCCCGATGACGGGGTCGGATTCCGACCAAGTCCTTGAGGACTGAGGAGAAAACCCGATGAGCTGGACGGACGAAAGGGTCGAACTCCTGAAAAAACTGTGGGCGGACGGCCTGTCCGCCAGCCAGATCGCGGCCGAACTCGGCGGCGTCACCCGCAATGCGGTGATCGGCAAGGTGCACCGTCTCGGCCTGTCGGGGCGGGCCAAGAGCCCTTCTTCGTCGAGCCCGCGGCCGCGCAAGGCGCGTTCGTCCGGCATGCTGCGGGTATCGCGGCCGTCGATGCGGGGCAACACTGCGCTCGCCTACGACTATGACATGGAGCCCGAGCCGGAACTCATCGAAATCCCGGTCGAGCAACGCAAGACCCTGCTGCAACTCACCGAAAAGACCTGCCGCTGGCCGATTGGCGACCCGGGCAGTGCGGAGTTCTACTTCTGCGGCGGCGATACCGTGAACGAGCTACCCTATTGCTCGTATCACTCGCGGGTGGCCTATCAGCCGCTCGACCGGCGGCGCGACAAGCGGCCGTTCCGCAGTTAGCTACCAGGCCTCTGACCTTCTCCTCACGCTGGGGATAGCGCGAAGCGGCCGTCTCGAAGCATGAAGTCCCCGCGCTTGCGGCCATCCACTGATCAGGGGTTTACCTGTGATCAGATCTGTATTGCGCAAGTCGGTTAAGGCCGACTTGCGATGACGCGGCGCTTACGCGTCGCTCCTCAGGATAAGGTGAGAGTACGGGACATACATCATCGCCCCTATTCTTTGGTCGGCCCCGGGTAGGCCGGATTTATTCTCCGCAGTCCTCGAAAAGAACCGAGGGCGCGCGGGACGCTAAAGGCCCGAACGGACCCACGGGCCTCAAGGCCTCGCGACATCGAGGCATGTCGCAGTCCTAACTTCCGCAAGTCCGCTCGTCCCGAAGCGTCCCGCCTGGTGATTCTTCGGTTTGCTCCGCGGCGCCTCCGGTGGACTTACTTTTTCAGGCATTTCGCCTTTCGGCAGGAACGCCTATCCACCGTTATGGACCAAAAACCAAATTTATCGCCCAAAGGCGACTTCCCCACCTTCGTTCCAGAGCACGTATCCTACACGTTCTACGCGTGTATGACTTGCGACCGAAGCGGAGGAACGGTTCTCATCCTCTTGCTGAATTCTTGAAGGCATTGCTCTTCTGGTGACCGATAGCTCTTCTTCGTCGGCGACTGAGTATACCAAAAACGCCCAGTCCCGATCCAAGAAGTACAATCGTGCCAGGCAGCGGCACGGTGTTAGCGTCGACGGTGCTAATGACGACGTTGTCGAACCCGGAGCTGAAGTCGGACGAGGGATCACCACTGAGGAAAGTGAATGCAACCGCGTCGGAAAGGCTCGCAAGCGCGGATTGATAGACAAATTGCTGCCAGACTTAAGTCGCCTGCCCCGTGCCTTGGGTATTGACCGCAGTGAACGTCGGGACCCCGTCGACCAACATGTTCACGGTGGTCGATGTTCCAAAGGGTCCGCCTGGATCGACGACGTTGCCGACCCAGAAAGAGACCGTGTATTTTTTTCCGAGAAGACCCGAGACGATGACTTTAACGCCTTCGGTGCCATTTGCCTCCTGACCAGCCAAGTCGGCCCATTGGTCGCCGGACTGTGATGGAAAGCTGATACCGTTCTGCGTGAAGTTTTTCGTGACCACGGAGACCGCATCTGGCGCTCCGGAGGGGCCAACGACCGTCCACGGGCCGATCGTCGATCCCGTGCCGTAGTTGTCGTAGCCGTTACCTGTATTGCCGTTACCCACGACGACCGGAGACTCGAAGTCGTCGGAAAAGATTGTAGCCGCATTCGCATCCGTCGCGCTTAAGCCGGCGGCGAGTGCGACGGCGGCGGAAATTGCGGCGATTGGGCGGATCATCGCGAGCAGTCCCAACTTCAAATGTCTTTGACCAACAACGTCAGCGTGAGGACACGTCGTTCCCATTTCACACTCCGCCAATCCGAGCCACTGGAGCGGAGTTTGCCAGACCCGGCCGTCCGAGTTCTTGGCCTCCCGCGCACTGCCGCATAAAATACGAGTGCGCGAAATGCCATTTCTGCGCCGTAAACGACTCAACTTGGTCGCGGCGCCTTCATGCTGCCGAGAACCCCTTTGGGCGTGTCGCCGAAGCGCGATTTGAACAACCTGTAGAAATGGGCGAGGTCGGAAAAGCCAACTTCAAATGCAATATCGGACACGCGTCGATTGCCGTCCGCCGCGGCAAGCAGCGCGAAGGCCCGCTCGAGGCGCAATTCGTTGACGCGCTCCGTGAACGATTTTCCGGTCTCCTGCAGCAGCCGCTGCAGGTAGCGCTGCGTAATTCCCAAGCTTTGCGCGAGACCCGACCCGCTGAGGTCCGGATCATTGAAATGAGAGGTGATGTATTCAAAGACGATGGCGCGCCGGGCGGCGACGACGCTGCCGGCATCGCTCTCCCCGAGCGACGGCTCGGTTGCGGTGAGCACCGTCAAATCGATCAGGTGGCGGCGAACGGCGGCATGCGTTTGCGGAGACGAGGTTAGCTTGACCTTGGCGAGCAACTTGGCATATCCGAGCAGAAGCTTGAGGCTTTCCGAGTCACGCTTGATGAGTTTCATGAGCACGTCACCGGAACGCTGGCCGCACGTGCCCCAGTCAAGCGGCGAGATGCTGACCTCGAGGACTTCGAACTGTCGCCGTGTGCCGGCTTTGCCGGGAGCATCGGCCTGAAAAATCGTGGCTTCGTTTCGCCCGAGGCGAATTTCGCGTCCCCGGTGCCAGACATGGAGCTCCGGCCCGAGTGAGACCACGAGGCTCAAATTGTCGTCGCGATCTCCTATCATCCCGCGGTCGCGATACAGCAGACCCGGAGACAGCGCGGTGCGGACGACGCGCGGCGAATTGCAAATGGAGTCAACGGCCGATGAGAACCGGGTCCCCGTTTCGGGTATGAAACCCAGTTGAGTGCCGTTTTGCGCGTAGCGTTCCTGCCACTCGCGAAGCGGATCGCGAGCCATAGCGGTTCACCCCAAGCCAACCGCGTCTTCGGTAAAGCCGAAGACTGAAAAAGCAACGCCTTAAACTGCATTCTGGCAGTTTGCCGATGGGTTGGAAACAATGAACTCTGGGAGCCGCGGACTCCCGTTGCAACTGTAGGCTAACGGCCTCAGCGTGCTCGCATTTCCGACTTACGCAGAGCAGGGGCAAAGCTCCGCACCCGATGAGTGAGCAGCCCGGATTGCGCTTAGTTCACGCGGCCGAAGCGGTCGTCGAGCGCGTAGCCGGCGCCGCGCACGGTGCGGATCGGGTCGGCGGCATGGCCGCGGTTGATGGCCTTGCGCAGACGCCCGACATGCACGTCGACGGTGCGCTCGTCGATATAGATATCCGAGCCCCAGACCCCGTCGAGCAATTGCTCGCGCGAGAACACGCGCCCAGGGCGCTCCATCAGGAATTCCAGCAGCCGGTATTCGGTCGGTCCCAGATTGATGGGACGGCCGTTACGCACGACCCGTTTCTTCTCGCGGTCGAGCTCGATGTCGCCGATGCTCAAGACGGTAGCGACCCGCTCGGGGCTGGCGCGACGCAGCAGCGCCCGTACGCGCGCCAATAGCTCCGGCACCGAGAATGGCTTGACGATGTAGTCGTCGGCGCCGGTGGCGAGCCCGCGCACCCTCTCGCTCTCCTCGCCGCGGGCGGTCAGCATGATGATTGGCAATTGTCGCGTTTCGGGCCGTGCGCGCAAGCGGCGGCAGAGCTCGATGCCGGAAAGGCCGGGCAGCATCCAGTCGAGCACCACCAGGTCGGGCGTTGCCTCCTTCAGGCGGGTGTCGGCCTCGTCGCCGCGGGCGGCGGTTTCGACCTCGTATCCTTCCGCCTCGAGGTTGTAGCGGAGCAGCATGGTCAGCGGCTCCTCGTCCTCGACGATCAGGATGCGCGCGCTCATGGGGAACCCCGTCAGCGGTTGTCCCCGACCCGCAAGGCGGCGATGGTCGTGGTGTCGCCCTTCGGGCGCTCGTCGGCGATTGTCCGGCCTTCGATGATGTAGTGCACGGATTCGGCGATGTTGGTGGCGTGGTCGCCCATGCGCTCGATGTTCTTGGCGCAGAACATCAGGTGGATGCAGAACGTGATATTGCGCGGGTCTTCCATCATATAGGTGAGCAGCTCGCGGAATACGGACGTGCAGACTGCATCGATCTCCTCGTCGCCGCGCCACACCGCCATCGCCTTGCTGATGTCGCGGCGGCCGAAGGCGTCGAGCACCATTTTGAGTTGCTCAAGCACCAGGTCGGTCATGTGCTCGACGCCGCGAATGAGCTTGGGCGGCGGGAATTCACCGTTGAGCGCGATGACCCGCTTGGCGATGTTCTTGGCAAGATCGCCGATACGTTCCAGGTCGTTGGCGAGCCGCAGCGCGCCGACGATTTCGCGCAAATCGACCGCCATCGGCTGGCGGCGGGCGATGGTGTTGACCGCCTTTTCCTCGATCTCGCGCTGCAGCGCATCGATATTGGCGTCTGCGACGGTGACCCGCTGCGCCAGCGCGGTATCGCGCTTGGCCAAAGCGTCAACCGAGTTGGCGACTTGCTTCTCAGCCAGACCGCCCATTTCGGCGACCATGCGTCCGAGATCCTGCAGATCGGTGTCAAAGGCCTTCGCGGTGTGTTCGGTCATTGCTGTCGTCCTCTCGGCCGGAGCCATCCGCTTAGCCGAAGCGGCCGGTGATGTAATCCTGGGTGCGGCGATCGGTCGGTGTGGTGAAGATGGTCGTGGTTTCGCCGAACTCGACCAGTTCGCCAAGGTACATGAAAGCGGTGTAATCGGACACGCGCGCAGCCTGCTGCATGTTGTGGGTGACGATAGCGATGGTGTAGTCGTCCTTAAGCTCGTCGATCAGCTCCTCGATCTTGGCGGTGGAGATCGGGTCGAGCGCGGAGCACGGCTCGTCGAACAGGATCACCTCGGGTCGCACCGCTACGGTGCGCGCGATGCAAAGACGCTGCTGCTGGCCGCCGGAAAGCGAGAGACCGTTGGCGTTCATCTTGTCCTTCACTTCATCCCATAGCGCGGCGCGTTCCAGGCAGTGCCTGACGCGGTCGTCAAGCTCGGACTTCGGCAGCCGCTCGTAGAGCCTGATGCCGAAGGCGATATTCTCGTAGATCGTCATCGGAAACGGCGTCGGCTTCTGGAACACCATGCCGACTTTGGCGCGCAGCAGGTTTATATCCTGCGACGGCGACAGGATGTCGGTGTTGTCCATCGTCACGTGGCCGGTAGCGCGCTGGTTCGGATATAGGTCGTACATGCGGTTGAGGACGCGCAGCAGTGTGGACTTGCCGCAGCCGGACGGCCCGATGAAAGCGGTGACCTTGTGCAAGTACAGCGGCACGTTGATGTTCTTCAGCGCGCGGTTGTCGCCGTAGAAGAATTCCAGGTCGCGGACGGAAACCTTCTCCATTAGTCCTTCGGCGCTCGCGGGCGACTGGGAAGCGGTCGGAGTAGGTGTGGTAAAACTGGCTACGCTCATGACGTTTTTCTCTGTGCCGCGAGGAGACGGGCGATGATGCTGAGTGCAAGCACCGCCATCGTGATAATCAGGGCGCCGGTCCAAGCCAATTGCTGCCAATCCTTGTAGGGGCTGAGCGCGAACTGGAAGATCACCACCGGCAGGCTGGAGACCGGCGCGTTCATATCCGTGCTCCAGAACTGGTTGTTGAGCGCGGTGAAAAGCAAGGGTGCCGTCTCGCCCGAAATACGCGCGATCGCCAGCAGCACGCCGGTGATCATGCCGGCGCGCGCGGCGCGGTAGGCGACCTTGGTGATCATCAGCGAGCGCGGCAGGCCGATGGAGGCGGCGGCTTCGCGCAAAGTGTCGGGCACCAGCGTCAGCATGTCCTCGGTGGTGCGCACCACTACCGGCACAACGATCACCGCGAGTGAGACAGCGCCGGCCCAGCCGGAAAAATGGCCCATCTGCGCGACCATGATCTCATAGATGAACAGGCCGATCACGATCGACGGCGCGCTCAGCAGGATGTCGTTGATGAAACGCACGACCATGGTGATCTTTTCGTAACGGCCGTATTCAGCCATGTAGGTGCCGGCCAGCATGCCGAGCGGCGTGCCGATAGCCACCGCGACCACGGTGAGCATCAGGCTGCCGGCGATCGGATTGAGCAGCCCGCCGGCGGAACCGGGCGGCGGCGTCATCTGGGTGAAAACCGCGAGGTTGAGGCCGCTGAAGCCTTTCCAGAACAACACCGCGAGAATCAGCACCAGCCAGCTCAGCCCGAATGCCGTGGCGCCATAGGCAAGCCCCATCGTGACGACGTTGCGGCGGCGGCGGCGCATGTAAAGCGGAGAACGCCGCAAGCTCGTGGTCGTACCCGCGCTCATGGTCATACTCATGCGCCCACCCGCGCGTTGAGGCGCATCAGCAGAAGGCGCGCGATCGCCAGCACGATGAAGGTGATGACGAACAGGATGAGGCCGAGCGCGATCAACGAGGAGGTGTAGAGATCGCCGACCGCTTCAGTGAACTCGTTGGCGATAGTCGCCGAGATCGTGGTGCCGGGCGACAGGATTGAGCCGGAGATGCGGTGCGCATTGCCGATCACGAAGGTCACCGCCATGGTCTCGCCCAGCGCGCGACCGAGGCCGAGCATGACGCCGCCGATGACGCCGACGCGCGTGTAGGGCAGTACGACGTAGCGCGCGACTTCCCAGGTGGTGCAGCCGACGCCATAAGCGGCTTCCTTGAGCACGGGCGGGACCGCGTCGAATACGTCGCGCGAAATCGCGGTGATGAAGGGCAGCACCATGATGGCGAGGATCAGCCCGGCAGTGAAGATGCCGATGCCGTAAGGAGGGCCCTGGAACAGATTGCCGACGCCGGGGACCTCGCCGATCGTGTCGATCAGGAACGGCTGCACATATTGCTGGAGGAACGGCGCGAACACGAACAAGCCCCAGATACCGTAAATGATGCTGGGAATGCCGGCCAGCAGCTCGATAGCGATGCCGATCGGACGCCGCAGCCACATAGGGCACAATTCGGTGAGAAACAGCGCAATAAACAGACCGACCGGCACCGCGATCAGCATCGCGATGATCGAGGTGACAATGGTGCCGTAGATCGGCGCGATGGCGCCGAACTGGTCAGTGACCGGATTCCAGACTTCCCGGTAGAGAAACGGAACACCGAACGTGCGCAGCGCCGGCCATGAGCCGTGGACCAGCGAGACGATGATACCGCTGAGGATGATCAAGACCGCAAGCGCCGCGGAGCGGGTGAGATAACGGAAGCCGGTGTCGCGCAACCGTAGGCGCTGGAGAACCTTGGCGCGATCCTCCTGTCGGGCAACCGGAACGGCCCCGCCCTGCAACGCTACGTCAACCACGGGTCGCCTCCCGGTGGACTGCATCCGGCTCTCCCTTGGCTCAAGCGCGTCCGGGAGCGTCACTCAAGCGGCCCCGAGTCCGCAAGACAAGCTGCCTTGTAAGCAGCGGTGGACAAGGAAAAGGCGCCAGGGGCGGCGCCTTTTCCCCGCCATGTAGCGATCAGTTGGTCATCGAGTAGATGGACTTGCCGGAGTTGTCCTTGATGTCGGACATCCAGGTCTGCTCGACCTGGCCCACGACCTTGGACGGCATCGGCACGTAGTCGAGCGCCTCGGCCATCGTGCCGCCGTTCTTGTAGCACCAGGCGAAGAACTTGAGCGCCTCGGCCGAAGCCTTCGGATCGCTCGGCTTCTTGTACATCAGGATCCAAGTCGCCGTGGTCATCGGCCAGGATTCCGCACCGGGCTGATTGGCGAGGATGACGCCATAACCGGGCTGCGACTTCCAGTTGGCACCGGCGGCGGCGGCCTGGAACGTCTCGGAGATCGGGGAGACGGTCTTGCCGTCTTTGTTCTTCATTTTGGTGTAGGTCAGCTTGTTCTGCAAAGCGTAGGCGTACTCGACATAGCCGATCGAGTTCTTGGTATTGCCGACATTGTTGGCGACGCCTTCGTTGCCCTTGGCGCCGATACCGACGGGCCACTGCACCGACGTGTTATGGCCAACCTTCGACTTCCAGTCGCCGCTCACCTCCGACAGATAGTAGGTGAAGTTGAAGGTGGTGCCCGATCCGTCCGAACGGTGCACGACCGCGATCGCCGTGCCCGGCAGCTTGGCCTTGGGGTTGAGCTTCTTGAGGGCGGCGTCGTTCCACTTGGTGATCTGGCCCATGTAGATCTTGGCCAGCGTCGGGCCGTCGATGGTGAGCTCGCCGGGTTTGATGCCGGGGATGTTCACGACCGGCACAATGCCGCCCATGACCATCGGAAACTGCACCAGACCGTATTTGTCGAGTTCCGCACCCGGACGGGGCGCATCGGAGGCGCCGAAGGTGACGGTCTTGGCGTGGATCTGCTTGATACCGCCACCGGAACCGATTGACTGATAGTTCAGGCCGATGCCGGTCTCTTTCTTGTAGGCGTCAGCCCACTTGGCATAGACCGGATAGGGGAAGGTGGCGCCGGCGCCGGAAATATCGGCGGCGTTCGCGGGAACGATAGCGACAGCGGCAACAAAGCCAGCGGCTGCCGCCTGCGTAAAGATTCTGGCGGTCCAGTGTTTCACGGGATCTCTCCATTGTTTGCGGCCAAAGGCATTCCGCGGGCATGGCTGCCCGTGGCCTTGCACCTTTGTGCCCGTGGTAAGGGCGGCCGCTGTTGCTTTAAGACGCACTCCGAGACTTCAACTTCGGACGGGACGTTCTTGTTGGTGTCGCGTGCCAAATCCGAAGCCTGAGGTCAGCCATAAGCGTCGCGTGTCACCGTTGTATAAACGTTTGGTGACAGTCACATGACAATTCAACTATATGATTTAACTTACAATTCTCCCGGAACCGTCGAATCTCCGGTGGGCAAGGGCAGATGCATGGTAAAGGCGGCGCCGGCGCCGGGCGTGCTGTCGATGGTCAGCCGGCCGCCATGGCGATTGAGCACATGCTTGACCAGCGCCAGCCCTAGCCCGGTACCGCCGTGGGCCCGGCTTTCCGCGACATCGACCCGATAGAAGCGCTCGGTCAGCCGCGGCAAGTGCTCGGGCGCGATCCCGGGGCCGTAGTCGCGCACCATCAGGCGCGCTTCCGCGCTGCCGGCCCGGGTCTGTCCGCGCGTTAACGTGATATCGACCCGCTTGCCGGCGGCGCCGTACTTGAGAGCGTTTTCCACCAGGTTTTCGAGCGCGCGGATCAATTCGTCGCGCTCGCCGAGTACGATCAGCGGTTCAGCCGGAGCGCTGACCTTGATCTCGACGTCGCGGTCACGCGCCAGCGTTTGCAACCCGTCGGCGACTTGGCGCACGATCGGCCCCAAGTCGACCGGGGTGTTGGGTTGCAGATGCGCATTCAGCTCGATGCGCGAGAGTGACAACAGGTCGTCGATCAGGCGGGCCATCCGAGTCGCCTGTGTCTGCATGATGCTCAAGAACTTCTCGCGCGCAATGGGATCATCCTTGGCGCGGCCTTGCAGCGTCTCGATGAAGCCGAGCAGAGCCGCCAGCGGCGTGCGCAACTCATGGCTGGCATTGGCGATGAAGTCGGCACGCATCTCCTCGACCCGGCGCAGCGGCGTCAGGTCGTTGAACGTCATCAGCAGAATGTCGGAGCCGGCATCCCCGGCAGTCAGCCGAACCGGCGTCACGAAGGCCTCGAACCAGCGATCGAGCGGCACGCGTTCGAAAAATTCCACGCGCTGCGGTTCGCGTCGCTTGGTGGCGCGCCGGATGGCATCGACCAGTTCCGGCATGCGCAAGGTGATCAAGGCGGGCTCGCCGCGGCGCAACGCCGGCGCGATGGCCCCCGCTGCCTCGTTGAAAGCGATCACGCGGGCTTCGCGGTCGAGCACGATGGCAGGACCCGGCAATCCGCCAATCAGCGATTCGATCAGCAGCACTTGCGGCGGCCGCGCGAGGCGCCCGCTTGCCGGCTCAAGCGCGCCGCCCGGCCCACTCAAAGGCGCCCGGCCGGACAGCGTCTCGCGCAAGCGGCCGAGCCAAGTGGCGCGCGCCGGGAAGTTTCCGCTGTCTTCGTTGGTCGCCATCGTCAGCCGGTTTCGGTCTTCTTAGGCTCGATTTCGCTGCGCAACGGCTCCGCCGCCGGCACTGATCTCGGCTTCGGTAGCACTCTGCCGCTACGCACATAAAGAAGCTCGCGCACGCCCAGAATAGCCAACGCAATCACGAACGGCGTCAAATAATACAGCAGCCGGAACAACAGCAGCCCGGCCACCAGGTCTTCCTTGTCGAATTCCCACAAGGCCACCAGCATGGCGGCGTCGAACACGCCGAGGCCGCCGGGCGCATGGCTGGCAAAGCCCAGCATGGTCGCGGTCACGAACACAACCAGCAGGGTAACGAAGCCGACATGGGGATCGTCCGGCAGCAGCATATACATGGCGAGCGCGCAAAACCCGAGATCAAACAAGCCGATGATGATCTGCACCAGCGTGGACGGACCACTCGGCAGTTTTACTTTCCATTCGCCCTGCCCGATTTCGCGCTGCGCGCTCCAGACCCAGCCGACATAGGATGCCAGCGTCACCAGGATCAGAATGGCAATGACGCGGTTGAGCCAGGCCGGCAGTTGATCGATCGGCCCGGCGGCCTGCGGCGTGAAAGCGACGCCGAGGCCCAGCACGGTGGCGTTGCCGAGCCAGAAGGTCAGACCCGCAATGAAACAGATCTTCGCCACCTCGATGGCGCTTAGGCCGTATGCCGAATAGATGCGGTAGCGCACCGCGCCGCCGGTAAACACGGTGGCGCCGATATTGTGCCCGATCGAATAGCTGGTGAAGCCGGAGAGCGCGGCAATGCGGTAGGGAATTTCGTTGCGCCCGATCGTGCGCAGCGCGAACCAATCGTAGAAAGTGAGCGTGAAATAGCCGCCGGCGACAAACAGGGCGGCGGCCGCGATGTGGCGCCATTCGGTCGCCTTCACCGCCGCGATCACCTCGTCGACGTCGAGGTCGCGCAGACTGTGAAACAGCGCCACCGCCGCCACTGCGATGATGGTAAGGCTGAGCAGCACGCCTATTCGATTCCAGCCGATATTGCTCTGGAAAAATCGCGCCACCGCGCGCAGCGACTTGAGCATTCGTCCTCCGGGTCGGCACGCGGGGTCCCAACACACACCCTCGATGCCGCGCGCCAAACAAGGCGCCGGGCGACCCACTAGCAGAACTGAACCGGGGGCGCGAGGGCATGAGCCGGCTGGACCGGTTGGGATTGCAGAGCGAATCGGGCTATTTGCCGACTATCCGGGCGCTGGCGGGCGCGATTGACCGGAAGTCGGGCCAAGCCGGGCGGCCTGCTATCGGCTCAAAAAGGAAAGTCCCGGCCTCGCGTTCAGCGAAGCCGGGACGTTCGGTAGTCCATGGGTCTGCTCGCTTAGTCGCACACTTCCACGTAGCGGACGTGCTTACCAAAGTTATTCCAGTAGACGCGCTTGACGAGATAGCAGTCCGAGGCCTGCGAGGCCAGCAGCGCCGAGCCGAGCACGATCGCGGAGCCGATGCCGTGGTGGTGGTGGTGGTGCTTCCACCACTTGGCCGAGGCGGCCGTCGGCGCCAGCGCGGTGGTGGCGATGATAGCGGTGGCAGCGAGGGCAACGGTGAGCTTGCGGAACATGGTGGTCTCTCCTGTTTGAGGGATGTGCCTCTCACATCCTGGCCATGGGTCGCCGGCCCCCGGGAAAAGGTTCAAAGCCGTTTTGAGATGAATGAGACGTAAAAGTATCGCCGGCCGCCAGACGTGGCGTTTCAGGCGAAAAATCACCAAAATGCGTGTAAATGAGCGGACTTGGGTTGCCCAACGGAACCGGAAAAGGGCAACCTAGGCCCGGACCGCCCCAGGCGGGCGGTAAGTATCGAAATTTTCTTCAGTTTCGCTTGAACCTCAACCCGGTCCGCCGCGACCTATTCACGAGCCGATTGGCCTGCCGATGCAAACGACTTCGGACGAGGTTCTGATCGCGAGGATCGCAGGAGGCGACCGGCTCGCCATGCAGGTGCTGTTCGCGCGGCACCACGTTCGTGTGTACCGGTTCGTGCTGCGGCTGGTGCGCAATGAATCGACGGCGGAGGACCTGATTAGCGACGTCTTCCTCAACGTCTGGCGGCAAGCCGGAAAGTTCGAGGGCCGCTCCGCCGTCTCGACCTGGATGTTGAGTATTGCCCGCTTCAAGGCGCTGTCGGCGCTGCGGCGGCGAACCGAAGAGGAACTGGACGACGAGACGGCCGAGCGGATCGAAGATCAATCCGACGATCCCGAAACCGCCCTGGCCAAAAAGGATAAAGGCGCGGTCTTGCGCGAATGCCTGACCAAGCTGTCGGCGGAGCACCGGGAAGTCATCGACCTCGTGTACTACCACGAGAAGTCGGTGGAGGAAGTGGCCGAAGTCGTCGGCATCCCGGAGGCGACCGTGAAGACGCGCATGTTCTACGCGCGCAAGAAGTTGTCAGAGCTCCTGAAGGAGCAAGGGATAGATCGAGGTTGGCCATGAACACGATAGATAAAAAAGCGCCCGACCAGGACATCGAAGAGCTCCTGCCCTGGCATGCAGCCGGAACGCTGAGCCGCCGCGACACCCAGCGCGTCGAGCAGGCCCTCGCCGAGGATCCCGAGCTCGCCCGCCGCTACGCGCTGGTGCGCGAGGAGCTGGGCGAAACCATCCACCTCAACGAGACGCTGGGCGCGCCGTCGGCGCGCGCGATGGAGACGCTGTTCGCCAAGATCGACGCCGAGCCGGCGCGCGCGCCGGCCGCCTCGCTCAATCTCGGTGCGTGGATCAGCGGATTCTTCGCCAGCCTGACGCCGCGCAAACTGGCCTGGTCGGCGAGCGCGGCCGCGGTCGTCCTGATGCTGCAAGCGGGGGTGATCGCGAACCTTGTGTTGATCGAGCCCCAGCAGGCGCACTATGAGACCGCTTCGGCGCCGCCGAGTACAACGCTGAAGACGCCACTGAATACAAATACGAGGTCGCTACTGAGGGTACCGGCCGAAGGTGCTCTTGTCCTCATCCGTTTCGCGCCGCAGGCGAGCTTCGACGACGTCAACAAGTTTCTCGAAGCCAACAGGTTCTCGATCGTGGCCGGACCCGTGCCCGGCGGACTCTACAAGGTGCGCGTCTCGGATAGCGCGCTGCCCAAGGATGAACTCGGCCGCATCGTGACGCGGCTGCAGGCGAACAAGTACATCGGCTTTATCGGCACGACCCAGTGAGCTGAGCGATCATCTTGGGAGGATCAGCCGTGCGCGCGCAACGCAATGCCCTGCTCCTGGTCGCGGCTATCGCGACGCTGACGGCTGTGTCGACCGGCGATGCCGGCGCGCAAAATCGGCATAGCGGCAGCGGTTTCCTGAATTCCCATATCGGCAAACCGCCGCCGACCAGTCCAATGCCGCCGCCAGATCGCGGCGGCGGACATCACGGCGGCTGGCATCCCGGCGGCGGTTGGCATGGCCCCGGCATCGTCGTGGGCATCCCGCCCGGCGGAGTGGTCATCGATGACGGCCCGGTCGAGTATGTTCCGCACCGGGCCAAGCGATCGCGCCAACCGCGCCAGCGCACAACCACTACGCAGCAGGGCCCGAGCGGCGCCCCGCCCGCCAATGAGCGCCGCTACGTGCCGGACGAAGTGGTGATCGAGGTCGCCAATTCTGTCAGCGCGGCGCAGATCGACGCGCTGCAAAACCGCTTCCGGCTGGCGCGCATCGAGTTCATATCAGATTCCAATCATTCGGCACGACCCTGTTCCGCTGGCGGATTCCCGACCGCCGTTCGGTCGCGGCGGTGGTGCGCGCGCTCGAAGGCGACGCCGTCGTCGCCTCCGCGCAGCCGAACTACATGTTCACGCTGCAACAGAGCAACGCCGAACCCGTGGCTGAAAGCGAGTCCGCGCAATACGCGCTCGCCAAGCTGCACTTGCCGCAAGCGCACGCGATCGCCAAAGGCGACGGCATTCTGGTGGCGGTGATCGATTCAGCCATCGACGGGCGCAGCCCCGACCTCGCCGGCAGCATCGCCGGAACTTTCGATACGTTGACGACGCCCATGAAGCCGGACAAGCACGGCACCGCCATCGCCGGCCTGATCGCAGGTCATGGCAAGCTGATGGGCGCGGCGCCGGATGCCAAGATTATCGCGGTGCGCGCCTTCGATCCGGCTGGCCAGACTGTGCAAGGCACCACCTTCAATATTCTGAAAGGCATCGACTGGGCGGCCGCAGGCGGCGCCCGCATCATCAATATGAGCTTTGCAGGCCCCAGCGACCCGGCGATCCACCGCAGCATCGTGGCCGCGCACAAGAAGGGCATTGTGCTGGTGGCGGCGGCGGGCAATGCCGGGGCGAAATCGCCGCCGCTTTATCCGGCCGCCGATCCGGAGGTGATCGCGGTGACCGCAACCACCGTCGCGGACACGTTGTTTGCGCAGTCGAACCGCGGACGCTACATCGACGTGGCGGCGCCGGGCGATCAAATCCTGGTCCCCCTTCCCGGCGGCGGCTATGCCGTATCGTCCGGTACGTCCTATTCGGCGGCCGAAGTAAGCGGCATCATCGCCCTGATGCTCCAGCGCGAGCCGACCTTGACCCCCGATAAGGTGCGCCAAATCCTGCTGGCGACCGCAAACGATCTGGGGCCCAAGGGCCGCGACAGCCAGTTCGGCGCCGGGCTGGCCGACGCCTACCGCGCGCTCGCCGCGGAAAAGTCGCCGCTGGTGCAGGCGCGGCCGGTCACGCGCGTGAGCACCGGCCAACGCTGAACGCGGCAAACGGCGGTATTGCCAAAAAGTAACCGAGCGCGCCGAACATTGGCCGCTATTGCGCGTTTCACCCTGAAATGAGGCGACGATTACAGATCGACCCGCCATGACCAACACCACCATTTCGCCATCCCAGCATCCGCCCGAACCGACGCGCCGCGACTTTCTCTATATCGCCACGGCGTCCGCCGCCGCCGTCGGTGCGGCCGCGAGCCTCGTTCCGTTGATCGGCCAAATGAACCCGGATGCCGCCACACTTGCCGCCGGCGAGCCAATCGAACTCGATCTGAGCAGAGTGGCGCCCGGTCAGCAGGTGCAGGTGCGCTGGCGCAGCCGGCCGGTCTTTGTCGTCAACCGCACCGGCAAGGCGCTCGAGGAATTGCAATCCTCGGCGTTGATCGACCACCTTGACGATCCGCAATCGCAGGAGCATCAACAGCCGCCCTACGCCCAGAATTGGCACCGCTCGGTGAAGCCCGAATACGGCGTGCTGGTCGGCATCTGCACCCATCTCGGCTGCATCCCCTCGTTCTTTCCGCAGCCAAGCCCGAACACACCGACCGCCGACTGGCCGGGCGGATATTTCTGCCCGTGCCACGGCTCGAAATACGATCTGGCAGGCCGCGTCTTCAAAGGCGTGCCGGCGCCCTACAACCTGCCGGTGCCGCCCTATCATTTCGTTGGCGACAGCAAGATCCGTATCGGGGAAAATCCCAAAGGCGCCAATTTCGATTTCGCCTCGATTCGTCAGATATAGGCCGCGCTACGTGCATCGCATGCATGCGCGTGAGCCCTTGCCCGCGTGCCGCAAAAACGCCACTTGTTGCCTGTCCGAGAGGTCCTAACCGGGGGCGACATGGCCGCAAGCGACGAACCACCCATGATGCCGCTGCGCGTGACGCGCAACGATAAAATCGCCGACGGCATCCACCTCCTGGAATTCCGCGACGCCGCCGGCAAGCCGCTGCCGGAATTTTCCGCCGGCGCGCATGTCGCCATCCGCACGCCGAACGGCCTGCTGCGCAAATATTCGCTATGCAACGATCCGGTCGAACGCGACCGCTACCAAGTCGCGGTCAAGCGCGAAGCCAACGGCCGCGGCGGTTCAAGCAATCTCATCGACAATGTGAGGGCCGGCGACGAGCTGATGGTGGCGGCGCCGGTCAACGATTTCAAGCTGCCGCCGCGCGCACAGGATTTCGTGTTCATCGCCGGCGGCATCGGCATCACGCCGATCATGGCCATGATCCGCCAGGTGCAGGCGGAGGGCAAACGTTTCCGGCTGTACTACTGCACGCGCTCGCCGGAGACGACTGCGTTCATGGACGAATTAAGCGCGCCGGAATTCGCAGGCCTCGTCACCGTCCATCACGACCGGGGCGATCCGAACTGTTCGCTCGACCTCAAGCCGATCCTGTCCGAGCGCAGGAACCGCGAGCACCTTTATTGCTGCGGGCCGCGCCCGCTGATGGAGGCGGTGCGCGCCATGACCGATCACTGGTCGTCGACCGCGGTACATTTCGAGGCGTTTAGCGAGGCGGAAACGCACAAAGCCGGCGACAAGCCGTTCCGCGTGCGGCTGGCGCGCAGCGGCAAGGTGGTCGAGGTGCCGGTGACCAAGACCATCCTGGAAGTGCTGCGCAACAACGGCCTCGAGGTGCCGAGTTCCTGCGAGACCGGCACCTGCGGCACCTGCCGCACCAAGATGCTGGCCGGTGAGGCCGATCACCGTGACCTCGTGCTGGCAGAGCACGAGCGCTCCGACCACATCATGATCTGCGTCTCGCGCGCGCGCAGCGACGAGATCACGTTAGATCGCTGATCTACTCCTGAATCGTGCGCAGATAGTCACGCACGTCGCGTGCGTCTTGCGGGTTGAACTTGACTTGCGGCATGTCGGGATGGTCGGAGGAAATGCCGCGTATCAGCACGCGCGGAAAATCATCGAGATCGAAGGTGCGACCCATCATGCGCAGCGGCGTCGCATCGGCGTGCGGGCTTTTGCCGGTCTTCCCGATCGCATGGCATTCGCCGCAGAATTCCTTGACCAGAGCGCGGCCGTGGATCACCGGATCCTGCGCCTGCGCCGTCGCGCTTAGCAGCATGAGCGTGAGCAGCGCGGCGATCTGCGGCAAAAATTTCATCGGCGACCATTCCTTACAATCCGCAGTGCAGGTTGTGGCGCGCCGGAAGGGATTCGAACCCCTGACCCCCAGATTCGAAGTCTGGTGCTCTATCCAGCTGAGCTACCGGCGCAGGCTTTGATTGCGCGGGACCTTAGCCGAAAACTTGTGTCGTTGCACCCACGCCCCGCGGCGCCGAGTCTGCGCCCGTTAAGGAGCGTCACGCTGCGACAATCCGTGTTTCCGTGACAAAGCCCCAAGCCGGATCGAAGCGGTGCACGTGATAGACCGGGCGTTGCTTCATGTGAGCCGGGTACTCGCCTTTGCGCAGTGTCGTGGCGATGCTCGGCATCACCGTCGCCGGGATGCGCCCGACCTGCCCCGCGGTCCCGCGATGGACATGGCCGCTGAACACGGCGGCAACCCGCCCGGAGTGCTGCAGCGTCTGGCGCAGCCGCGCCATGGCCTCCGGTGTTTCGAAATTGAGCGGGTCCGGCCCCACGGTCACCTCAAACGGCGGATGGTGCGCGAAAACCGCGATCGGCTTGCTGGGCTCGGCGTCGATCAGGCCGATCAGCCGTTTCTCCCGCGCGCGGCAGAAGTCGCCTTTGTTGCTGCCCGTGCACAGAGTATCGACCGCGATCAGCCGGACCGGAAAATCCTCGACCGCGTAGTCGACGAACTCGCCATCGGGCGCCAGATAGCGGCGCGCCGCAAAGGCCGCGCGCAAATTGGCGCGCTCGTCCTTGTTGCCGGGAATGACATAGACCGGCGCACGCGCCTTGCCGAGGATGCGCACGGCCTCGGCGTATTCGTCCGGCCGTCCGTTGTGAACGATATCGCCGGTGTGGACGATCGCATCTGGCGCCGGATCGAGCGCGTTGATGTCCGCAATCGTGCGTTCGAAGTCGCGTCGTCTCTGATCGGCGTCGGGCGTATCCAGCGCAATATGCGTATCGGAGATCTGCGCGATGATCATGCTGCCGAACCCAAGCGTGCCTAGCGCAGACTTGCGTAATATTCCTTGAGGATCGCCACCACCTCCGGCCGGCTGAACTCGGGCGGGATGTCCGCATTGGTCGAGAGCATTTCGCGCTGCTGCGTGCCCGAGATAGAGATGTGATCCTTCGGATCGTGAGGACAGGTTTTCGCCGTCGCCATCCCGTAACATTTGCGACAGTAGAAAGTGACGTCGATCTTCAGCGGCTTGCATTGCAGGGCGCCGGGCCACAGTTCATCGAAGATGTGGTGCGCATCGAATGGGCCGTAGTAGCTGCCGACCCCGGCATGGTCGCGCCCGACAATCAGGTGCGAGCAGCCGAAGTTCTGGCGAATGAGCGCATGCAGCAGCGCCTCGCGCGGACCGGCATAGCGCATCTCGATCGGATAGCCCGCCTGGATGACCGTGCCCGGGCGGAAATAATTGTCGATCATCGCCTGGATCGCGCGGGTGCGCACGTCGGCCGGGATGTCGCCGGCTTTCAGTTTTCCAAGCACCTGATGGATAAAAACGCCGTCCGATACCTCGATCGCGATCTTCACCAGATGCTCGTGGCTCCGGTGCATGGGATTTCGGGTCTGGAAGGCGGCGACATTCGACCAGCCCCTTTCAAGAAACATGGCCCGCGATTCCGCAGGGCGGATGTAGAGGTCCGGATATTTGGCGGGATATTCGCCTTCGCTCAGCACCATGACGCGCCCGGCCAGGTTGACATCCCCCTGCGCCAGGACCTTGGCGACGCCCGGATGCTTCGGATCGGCGGTTCGATAGACGTGCTCGGCCTCCAGCTTCTTGTCGATTGTATATTTCTCGCGAACCTCCATGACGGCGAGGATTTCACCGCTCTCCGCGTCGACGAGCGTGACCTCCTCTTCGGCATGGATGCTGTCGGCAAGGTCCTTGTTGACGGGCAGCGTGATCGGGATCGGCCAGAACACGCCACTGGTCAGTTTCATATCCAGGCACGAACCGCGCCAGTCGTCATGCGCCATAAACCCATCGAGCGGCGTATAGGCCCCCATTGCCAGCATGAACACGTCGGAGACCGCGCGTGAGTCGAGCGGAATTTTCTTCAGTTTCTCCGCCCGCTTGCGTTCCTCAGCCCGCTCCGCCTCGGGCAGCAACAGCGGCTTGACCTGCTGCGAATTGTGCGGCGGTACGAGTTGCGGCATCACGATTCCTTCTTGAAATCAAACTGTCCCGGACAGGATGACCTTAGAGACGGCTCCGACTGGCGCGGTCAGTCGCTCATGCAAGAAAAGCCCCGAGCATGCAGGATCCGGACGACGCCGCGCGATCCGGCTCATCTGCGCTACGGTGTGACGCCTACGGCTGTTTTGGCGTCTTGTATTCGGCTTCCTTCTGGAACGGTTCCCAGACGGTTTCGTAACCAACGAAGCCCTTTTCGTTTGGCGCCATCTGACGCGTTGTCAAAAAGCGCGCGTGTCCGTCAGGGACTTTGGCAGTAGTGGGTTTTGTCTCGCTCATAAGTCACCTTTTGCCGTGAAGCCGGGATTGCAAGTGCGCGTCACTGAAGCCGAAATTTGTCCGATGTCATTCAAACAGGTCTCATGAGTGACGGTTCGATATCCGCCTCCGCGGCGATCGCCCCGCCCGCCCTGGTCTCTTCGTCGGTCGCGTCGCGCACAGTCGCTATCTTAAGCGAAAAGACGACCTCTCTGCCGCAAAGCGGATTGTTGCCGTCGACAGTCAGTGACTCGTCGTCGATCCGCGTCACGAGAAAGCTGCGGGTCTGGCCCTTGTCGTTTTCCATGAGGATGGAGGTGCCGACTTGCCGATACTCTTCGGGAACGTTGTCAACGTGATCGGTAAAAACCAGCGACTCGTCTCTGACGCCGAAGATCTGATTGCCATCGATCGGCACATCGATGACGTCGCCGGCGGACTTGCCCTCCAGTTCCCTGTGGACGGAAGGGGCCAGAATTTCATTGTGTCCGTGAATATAGCCCAACGGGAATTCGACCATGGTGAGGACATGACCCGATTTCTTGTCGGTCACCTTGTAGGTCAGCCCGACAAACTTGCCGTCCTGGATGGTTTCACTCATGTCGAATCCGAACCAACTGATCAGAAGATGGACGCACCGAAAATCCTGAGCTTTTCATTTTCATAGCCGATGACAAGTCTACCGAGCCATTCGCCCGCTTTCTTGGTGCTCCGTTGCCGGTAAAGAACCGTCACGTGTTCGCCCCTGCGGATAATGCCGAGATAGTCGAAGTGCCCAGACAGGTTTCGGGCTAGTTCGCTGTTTGCGAACTGGTGGCCGGCCTCGACTTGATTCATGGCACGCGCCAGGTCACTGGAAAAATTTTTGACGAAGTCTCCGTATTTGCCTTCGTTGGAATTTTTCACAAGGTCGCGCCACAAGAGATCGGCTATGGCCTGTATTTCCTCATCGGTTTTTTCAACAATGTTCACGCGCGGTTTTCTGTGACTTTAAGAGCTACTCGCCGTCACCGACCAGGTGATAGCAAGGCGCCTTTTCCATAGTGTATTCACCGGTCTTCGGATCGCGGCGCGAAACAGTCAGCACGTGCCAGTTTTCATCGTCCACCTTCATGGCGTCGCCGCGGTAGTAGTAGCCCGGCCAGCGGGTCTCCTTGCGGAACAGAGTATGCTGCGTAACGCACTCAGCGGCGCGATGCCGGTGCTTCAACTCCCACGCGCGCAGCAACTCGTGAATGTCATGGGCGGCCAGACTTTCGAGATCTTCCTCCATGACCTTGAGCTTCTTGAGCGCGATATTCAGGAGCTTGTCGTTGGTCATGTAGCTGACCGTCACCCCGCCGCAATACTCGTCCATCAGCTTCTGCAGACGATCTAGGCCCTGCTTGGGATTGATGTAGTGCGGGTTGACATCGCCGGCCACGATCTCGTTGCGGTAGACCTTGCAATGCTCCAGTGGCTTGTAGATCTCTTGTCTGCGGCGGCTGATCTGCTCCTCGGATACGACGATGCCTTCGCCCTTTCCGTCGTCGATATATTTGCAGGCGGCCTTCGCAGCGAGACGGCCCTCGGTGAACGAGCCAGATGAGAAGGCGTGCGGCGTGCCGCCGACCGCGTCACCGGCACCGAACAGACCTTCTATCGTCGTCATGCGGTTGTAGCCCCAGAAATACTCGGGCGGCGAAACATCCTCGGGACCCGAACACCAGGCGCCCGAGCAGGTCGCATGCGAGCCCATGACGTAGGGCTCGGATGTGGTCAGTTCGGGGTTCTCGTTCTTGGGGTCCACGTCGGTCGAAGCCCAGAGAACCGCCTGGCCGATGGTCATGCCGAGGAAGTTCTCCCAGCCGACCTCTTCCAGATGAGGATCCTGGAAGGCCTTCATGGTCACCATGTGAATGGGTCCGCGGCCGGCATTCACTTCACTGATTATGCAATGGTTTCGTAGACAGGTCGGGATCGGCCTGTGGGTCAAGTGCGAAGCTTCCGGATCCAGATATTCCTTGCCGACCATTTTCTGCAGTTCAGGGAACCACTTGGATTCGTACTCCTCGCCCAAGCAATTCTGCGTATAGGTCTTCAGGTGCAGGAAATAGGCGCCGACCGGGCCGTAACCGTCCTTGAACCGCGCCAGCACGATGCGGTTTTCCATCTGCGTCATCTTGGCGCCGGCATTGATCATGAGCCCATAGGCAGACGCCGACGACCAGGGCGCATACCAGGTGCGGCCGGAACCTTCGCCCACCGAACGCGGCTTGAAGATATTGGAAGCCCCGCCCGCGCCGCAGATCACGGTCTTGGATTTGAAGACGTGGTAGTTGCCTGTGCGGACATTGAAGCCGACGGCACCGGCGACGCGGTTCTCCTTGCCGTCGTCCATCAGCAGGTGGGTGACGCAGATGCGGTTGAATACCTTGTCCGCCGATTTCTTGGCGGCCTCGGCCACGATGGGCTTGTAGGACTCGCCATGAATCATGATCTGCCATCGCCCCTCACGCAGATAGCGCCCGGTTTTCGGGTCCTTCATGATGGGCAGGCCCCACTCTTCGAACTGGTGCACCGTGGAGTCAACGTGACGGGCCATATCGAACAGCAGGTCTTCCCGCACCAGCCCCATCAGGTCGATACGAGCGTAGCGGACATGGTCCTCCGGTTTATTTTCGCCCCACCGCGTGCCCATATAGCAGTTGATAGCGTACAGACCCTGGGCGACCGCACCGGAGCGATCGATATTGGCCTTCTCGGCAATGACGATCTTCTTGTCCTGACCCCAGAATCTGGCCTCCCACGCGGCACCGCTGCCGCCGAGGCCTGCGCCGACGACCAGGACGTCGATGTTGTCTTCGACGATCGTTTTGTAAGCCATCAGTAATACACGCCTTTCTTCAGCTTGAGACCGGCTGCCTCAAGGGTATGCAAACCGCCGTCATCCATGCGGATCCACTTTGGCTCATTGTAAAGCATCTGGCTGTCGCGCATTTCCTTGGTGGGCCCAGGAACATTTGCGAGCCTAGGGATCGCCTGCCCCCAGGGCTTGGTCGTGATCGGCGATAGGAAATTCTTTTCCGTGCCGTTCCGGTATTTGATCTTCCAGGCGATCGTGCCTTTCTCTTCGTCGCGTTTGACGCGAACGCTGTGACCGAGCGGCGCGAAGTCGGCATATCCGCGCACATCGATCGCATCCTGCGGGCAAGCCTTGACGCAGGAGTAGCACTCCCAGCACATGTTAGGCTCGATGTTGTAGGCGCGGCGATAGGTCGGATCGATGTGCATGATGTCGGACGGGCAGATGTCGACGCAGTGCCCGCAGCCGTCACAACGCGTCATGTAGACGAAGGTCGGCATAAGTCGGCTCCTAGATTTGTTCCAATAGAACTTGCGGGCTGTTTCTTAGTAGTGGCGAGGCGCTTCGCGCTTGATGCCAAGTCCCATTTTCATTGGAGCGTCTCGCAACAGTTCCATGGAGTGTCTTTTCTGCTGTTCAGGATCGTCACGGGTCAGCGTCGGCAAATTCGCGGCTGAACCATTGGCCTTGGATACTCTTTTCTCAAGCGCCGCGGCCGGCTTGAAGAACATGTGCGAGAACTTCGACCACGGGATCGACACGAACAGCACCGTGGTGTCGATGAGGAAGAGGGCGAGGAACACGGTGGCCCAGGCGGTGCTGCCCACCGTCTGCAGCCAAGCCCAGATCAGGCCGAAGGTCGTGCTCAGGACCATAGTGACGATGAACAGGTCGGCGCGCATGAAACGGAACGGCGAAGAGCCTTCCGCGGCGACGTCGACGCGGATGAAGAACCAGAACCAGTAGCCGCCAAGGCAGACCATCAACGCGCCGATGTACCACAGGGTCGCGAGCGCGGCGGGCGTCGGCGTCGCCGGCGTCGGATAGGCGAACACCATGATGGCGGTGGTGACGACGAAAATGACGAAGCCGTACATGCCCAGCAGATGAGCGACGCGACGGCGCGGGTTGCAGAACTCGCCCGACAACGCGACGTCGACCACCGCGGTCTGCACCGCGATCGCGATCTTTTCGCCGCCGCCGACTTGCTGCTTCGCGTTCTTTTTCGCAGCACGCATGTTTTCGAAGAAGTATTGCGCGCTCTTCTTATGAACGACGTCGAACAGCGTGCCACCGACGACCAAGAGGGCCATCACGACAACATACGTCTGCATGACGGCGGGTGGCACGGACGCCGAAAGTTCAGCGAACGGATTGCTGGTGAACATTGCCCGACATTTCCCCCGATAAGCCTATGTTTTGAGCGTCACGATAGCCGACAGGGCGCTCACTTGCAATCTTTCGAATATGTACTTTTGCCCGCGGCCAGAGCCGCGGATGCTGCCCGCGACTTTCAGACATGGCCTTCTATATTCTTGCGACTACGAGCGCAAAATAAAACCGGTCCGCTGCGTGAGACAATGCTCATTCACGCAAGCGAACGTTTCGTTCGATGAATTTTCTTCTTTGGATCAACCGCGCCGGAACGCGATCGATGCAATCCATCCCGTCAGCAACGCCATGCCCATGGTGGCGAGTCCATAGATGAGACTGTGATCGACCGAAGCGGCGGCCACGAATTGCGCGACGCCAATTTTCTCGACGTTGAACGTCGATCGCGTCTGCGCAACAGGGGCGGCAGCAGCAGAAATTTTCAAAGTCAACATCGTAGGTGCGGGCCGGCGCCTTCGTCCGCAAATGCGCGGCCCTGAACGACCACCGCTCAGGTCATTGCAACGATAGAAATCGAGAAGACCCGTCTTACGATGTACCGCCCGAGAAGTGGCGCGCCCGAAGAGATTCGAACTCCTGACCCCCAGATTCGTAGTCTGGTGCTCTATCCAGCTGAGCTACGGGCGCTTGATGCCGCTGCCGGCTTTGGGCCACGGAACCGGGCATTAGCTAACGTTTTGGGTATCCATTGGCAAGGGTTGCCGGCGTCCCTCGCCCCGCGAGCGCCGCCCAGTCTAGCGCCTGGCTTTCAACGTGAATGCGGTAGGCGAGCAGGGCCATATTCGCGACTGCGAAGGCGAGCGCGAATGCCGGCAGTCCGAGCGCCAGCGGAACCACCGCAACCTCCAGCGCCACGATCAGATAGTTCGGGTGCCTGAACCAGCGATAGGGCCCATGGGCAACCACGTCCCTGCCCGGCAGTACGATCACGCGCGTCGTCCAGCGCCGCCCGAGGCTCACGATCACCCACAGGCGACCGGCCTGCAACACGACAAAGACCGCCAGCCAGAACGGATCGACGGTGCGGCCGTGGCCGAGCATCCACAGCCCGAACAACCAGAACGCATGCAGCGCCACCATAAGGGGATAATGCGCGGCGCCGAATTCTATACCGCCGGCGGCGCGCAGCCGCCGCATATTCGATTGCGCGAAGCCGAGTTCGGCGAGCCGCTGGGCGGCCAGGAACGCGACCAGCCACGCTCCCTCACCCACGTGCATTTTCCTTGTGCATGATGTTTTCCGAAAACCAGTTCCCACTTTTCGGAATCACGCGCCCTCGAGCCCCAGGAAACTCGCGGTGAAGCCGGGTCCGAGCGCCGTCAGTATCGCCGGTCCGCGAATGCCGCGCTTGAGGGCGCGATCGAGCACGAACAGCACGCTGGGCGCCGACATGTTGCCGCAGGTCCGCAAGACCTCGCGCTCGTCACGCAACGTGCCCTTTTGCAGCTCGAGCGCCGTCTCCACGGCGTCCAAGACCTTGATCCCACCTGGGTGGCAGATGAATTGTGGCGCTGTCAGTCGTGCCGCCTTGATGAAGCGGCGCATAGGCGCCGCCAGCCGCTGCTCGAGAAAGCGTGGAAGCGAGCGCGACAGCACCACGCCCAGGCCAGTGGGATCGACCGTCCAACCCATGATGTCGAGCGTGTTAGGCCAAGTGTGCTCCGCGCCCACGCCAATTCGCAGCGCGTCTTGATTTTGCCCTTTCGGTTCCTGATGCAGGACGCAAGCCGCAGCGCCATCGCCGAACAGCGCCGACGAAATAACATCGGCCTTGTTGCCGCGGTCGCCGCGAAAGGCGAGCGTGTTGGTCTCGACCGCGACGACAAGCACGATTTCACCGGGTTCCGCGCGAGCAAGCCGTGCGCCGAGCGCCAAACCGGCCACGCCGCCGCCACAGCCCCGCCCGAACACCGGCACGCGCAACGCGCTCGCTTTGAATTCGAGCTCGGCACCGACGCGCGCTTCCAGGCTCGGCGTTGCGATGCCGGTGGACGAGATGGTGACGACGACATCGACGTCGCGCCCGCTGATGCCGGCACTGCCGAGTGCACTTTGCGCCGCTTGCACAAACAGCGCGCCTGCGCCGTCGAGATAGGCTTGCGTGCGTTCGGGCCAGCCGCGCGGCGCGAGAAACCAGTCAAGCGGCTGGACGGAATAGCGCTGCTCGATGCCGGCATTGAGATACACGTCGGCAAGTTTGGGATAGCGTGCGAGCGCGCGGCCATAAATGCGACGCGCCACTTGCGTAACCGCGGACTGATCGATCCGGTGCGGCGGCAACGCCGTCGCAAGTGAAAGCAGGTTTACCGGTGCCGGCGTCATGCATGTCCCTCGGGTCATTGCCCTTGGGTTAGAACACCGGCAAGCCAAGCTTCATCTGCGCGTCCCGGAGGCGCGCTATCACATAGCCGTGACCGCTTTAGGCTCTTGCGCGTTCGCCGCGCCGCGAGTTCAGGTCCACCGCGCTGTCGGGAATGGTGATGCGGAAGGTGGCGCCGATGGTTCCCGGCACAAGCTTAATCTCGCCACCGTGGGCACGCACCAGTTCGGCGGCGATGGCGAGCCCAAGCCCCGCGCCGCCGGCCCGCGTGGACCCCTGGAACGCCTGGAACATATGGGTGCGCGCCCTCTCGGGGACCCCGGGCCCGGTGTCGGAGACTTCCAGCACCACCACTCCGCCCTCGCGCCGGCCGGTGATGCGGATCTGGTCGCGCGCCGGATCGCGGGCGCCGCGCGCTTCCAGCGCCTGCACGGCATTGCGCGCCACATTCACCAGAACCCTGAACAATTGATCGTAATCGGCCTCGACCGTCAGGCCGCGCTCGACCGACATGATCCAGCGGATCGGCACGTCGAAGGAAAGACCGAGCGCCTCGTGCACCTCCTCGACCAGCGGCTCGACCGAGACGGTCTTGCGCTCGGGCGGCGGCTCATGCGCGGCGCCGTAGGACAGCGTCGACTGGCAGAAGGCGATCGCGCGTTCGAGCGCGCGCATCAGCTTGGGTGCGAAGCGCTGCACCTTCGGATCCGGCACGTGCGAAAGCTGATCGGAGAACAGCTGCGCCGAGGCCAGCAGATTGCGCAGGTCGTGGTTGATCTTCGACACTGCGAGGCCGAGCGCGGCCAGCCGGCTCTTCTGATGCAGCGTGGAGGCAAGCTCGCGCTGCATGGCGGCAAGCTCCGCCTCGGCGGTGCCGACCTCGTCGCCGCGGCCGGATTCGGCGATGATGCGCCCGGGATTTTCCGGATCGGCGCGGAACGCGATCATGCTGTCGGTGATGCGCCGCATCGGGCGCACCAGCAGGTAATTGAGCGCGAGGAACACCAGCGCCGCGGTGATGCCGGAGATCACCAGCGAGAGCAGCAGGATGTTGACCGAGAAACTCCGCATCGCGTTGCACAGCGGCGCTTCGTCGAGAACGATCTCGAGAAACTCGCCATGTGCCATCGGCGCCGGTCCGACCACCCGGATCACGTCGTCGGGCATGCAGTACAGCAAGGTGTCGAAGGCGTGCATGATGGCGTGCCACCACCGCACTTGGCGCATATCGATATCCTGCGCGATACGCGACGGCACGTTGGAGGCGGCGAGCAGTCGGCGCTCAGTACCCATCTTGATCGCGACCGCGCGCGCGCCGATGCTTTCCAGGATCTGTTTGGCGAGGCTCTCGGGCACCATGCCGCTGGGCGCAGCTTCCAGCACCAGCGCGGCGGTATGCGCGGCAGCCAGACGATCGTTCAGCCAGTTGAGGCGGAAATTGGCGATCGACGGCACGTAGATGAGAATTTCCGCCACCATGACAAACACGATGGTGAGGAACAGGAGCTTGCCCGACAGGCCCACGCGGGGCCCGCGCGCCGCGCGTTGCGGCCCCGGCATGATCTGCTCGACCGTTGGTCCGGTTCCTTCTTGCAATACCGCCTCAACCGAAGATTCGCATGAAGGCTATGATGCGCCGCACCCAAGGGCTCGTCAAACTTGGCGTAAAAAAGTCGATGGCCGCGCGCTTGCCGATTTCCGACAGCGTCGGATAGGGCAGCACGACGCCGGTCATGGCGCGGATGTTCAGGCCCTGCGCAATCGCCAGAATCCAGGTCGCGATCAATTCGCCGGCCTGTGCGCCGACGATTGTTGCGCCGACGATCTTGCCCTTCTTCGTCGTGATGACCTTGATATGGCCGTGGGTCTCGCGCTCGGTCTGGGCGCGGTCGTTGTCGTGATAGGGCCAGCGCAGGATGCGGATTTTCATTTTGCGCTTGCGCGCTTCAGCCTCGGAGATGCCGGCCTGCGCCAACTCCGGCTCGGTATAGGTAACCCATGGGATGACGTCGTTGTTGACGCGTACGGGCAGACGGAACAGCGCGTTCCGGATCACCAGGCCGGCGTGATAATTGGCGGCATGGGTGAACTGTAGCTGTTTCGCCGCGCAGTCGCCGATGGCATAGACGCGTCCGTTGCTGGTCTTGAGCTTTTTGTTCACCGCGATGCCGGCGCGGTCATAGCGGATACCGGCGGCTTCCAGATCGAGCCCGTCAACCGTCGGCCGGCGTCCGGCGGCAACTAGCAAATGGCTGCCTTCGACCGTCTCCTCGCCGCCTTCGCCGGCAATGGTCACGGTCGCGCTGCCGGGCGAATGGCCGACGCTGGCGACCTTGACGCCACTGCGGATGACAACGCCCTCGCGTTCGAGCTGGGCGAGCACGATGGCCGCCGCTTCCGGATCGTCTTTGGCGAGCGGCGCGAAGGCTTCCAGCACGGTCACGTCGCTGCCGAGCCGGCGGAAACCTTGCGCCATTTCAAGTCCGATGGGGCCTGCGCCGATGATGACGAGATGGCGCGGCCGCTCGGTGAGCGTGAAAATGGATTCGTTGGTCAAGTACGGGCCGGTTTCGATGCCGGGGATCGGCGGCACGCCCGCGGTCGATCCAGTCGCGATCACGAAGCGCCGCGCGCGCACTTCGTAAGCGTCACCGACGACGACGCGGCGGCGGTCCGCAAACCTAGCGTGGCCCTTAATTACCTGCACGCCGAGCCCGGTGAATCGCTCGACGGAATCGGTCGGCGCGATGGCGGCGATCACACGCTGCACGTGGGCGTGCACTTTGGCAAAATCGACCTCGATCTGCGCCGTCACGCCGAATGGCATGGCGCTGCGCGCGAGCTCGGCGCGCTTGGCGGCCGCCAGCAAGGCTTTGGACGGCACGCAACCGCTGTTGAGACAGTCGCCGCCCATCTTGTGACTTTCGATCAGCACGCAGGAGACGCCAAAGGCCGCCGTGGCCGCGGCGACCGACAGGCCGCCGGAGCCGCCGCCGATCACGCATATGTCGGGTGTCAGTGTTTCAGCCATGCCCCCTCACTCTCACCGCGCGACAATAGCCCATAGATTACATCGTCGCGCGCGAGCGCGCCCGCAACCGCTTCACCACCACGGGCACCAGCGCCAGCACGCCGAGCGCGATCAGCGCGCCGATCAGCTCCGGCGTCAGGATGCCCTGGGCACTGAACTCCAGATGGCAATCGGCCCGGGCGGCGGCCATGCAGGCATCGTAGGTGCTCTTCTGGGCGGAGATGATGCTGTCGAGGCCGGTGCCGGCGAAGGCATAGACCGTGCCCCCCGGAATGATGCCGAGCGCGGTGGCGACGACGAAGGTCGACAGCCGCACGCCGGCAAAGGCCGGCACCAGATTGACCAGGAAGAATGGAAAGGCCGGCACCAGCCGCAGGAACAGGAGATAGCTGAAGGCGTCCTCCCGGAAACCTTCCGCCAGTTGTTTGGCGCGCGGCCCGGCGCGCTTGAGCAAAGGCTCGCCCAGCGCGGTGCGCGCCACCAGGAAAATGACGGTAGCGCCAAGGGTGGCGCCGATCACTGCGGCCGAGGCGCCCAGCACCAGACCGAACAGAAAGCCCCCGGTCACGGTAAGGAACGTCGCGCCGGGCAGCGACAAGGCGACCGCCACGATATAAAGCGCGATATAGGCGAGCACGGCCAGGACGCGGTGTTCCGTCACGAAGGCGTCGATCGCCGCGCGGTGCTGGACCAACGCCTCGAGCGAGATCATGCCGCGGCCGAACGTGAAATAGGCCGCAATCGCGAGCAGGACGATCACGATCAACGGGATCAGCCGGCGGGCCAGCGGAGCGGCGGTAGAAGCGGTTTCAGACATGCGCGCTATATACAACGAGCGCCTGCTGAACGGGGCCGCCATCACCTGGTTGTGACGGTTTTTGACCGTTAAATGCCTCGTTCAGCCCGGCCGGCGGTCGCATTGACGGGCCCTAGCCCCTCCCTTATAAGCCGCGCAAATCGCGTGCCGATCCGCTGTTTCTGCGGATTTTCATGGCGAATTGTGGGGGTTGCCGTGGCGCTCCCGCCGCCACGGCGCGACCAGCGGAGAACTTAATCGTGAAGCGGACCTATCAACCGAGCAAGCTTGTACGCAAGCGCCGTCACGGTTTCCGCGCGCGCATGGCCACCAAGGGCGGACGCAAGGTGGTAGCGGCACGGCGATCGCGCGGACGCAAGCGGCTTTCTGCCTAACAAGGCGCGGCGACAGGGATCCGCAGCGCTTGTTTCCATGGAACGATTGAGGCAACGGGCGGACTTTCTGGCTGCGGCGTCCGGGATCAAGGTCTCCGCCTCCGCGTTCATGCTGCAAGCGCGTAGGCGCGCGGATAACGGGCCGGTGCGTTTCGGCTTTACCGTGTCGAAGAAGGTCGGCAATGCCGTCGAGCGCAACCGGGTTCGCCGCCGCTTGCGGGAGATGGTACGGCTGGCGGCCGGCAGCCGGACGCGGGCCGGTCATGATTATGTGCTAGTCGGCCGGCGCGCGGCGCTGAAAGTGCCGTTCGAGCGGATGACCAAGGACTTCGACGGCGCGTTGCGCCGCCTGCATGCGGGGCGTAACGGCAAGACGGAATCCCGATGACCGACAACAAGAATACCATCATCGCCATCGTGCTGTCGGCCGTCGTGCTGATCGCGTGGCAATTTTTCGTCGCCGTCCCGCAGCAAAAGGCGCGGCAGGGACAACTTCAAGCGCAGCAGAAACAGCAAAAGACCGCCGAGAAGCCGAGTCAGAGCCCGCAGCCCGGCCAAGCTTCGCAGCCGGCGCAGCCTTCGGCCCAGCCGGGACCGCCGCTGCCGCCCGGGCAGACGGCGCAGGCACCGAACGGCGCCGCCGTCAGCCGCGCCGCCGCCCTCAAGACCTCACCGCGCATCTCGATTGCGACCGACAGCCTGCAAGGCTCGATCGACCTCAAGGGCGCGCGCATCGACGACCTGGCGCTCACCAAGTACCACGAGACCGTCGATCCGAAGTCGCCGCCGATCGAGCTACTGTCGCCCTCCGGCAGTCCCAACCCGTTCTATGCCGAGTTCGGCTGGACCGGCGCGCCGGACGCCAAACTCAATTTGCCGACTGCTAATACCGTGTGGACGCAAGCAGGCTCGGGCGCGCTCAGCGTCGGCCATCCGGTGACGCTTACCTACGACAACGGCCAAGGCCTCGAGTTCCACCGCACCATTTCAGTCGACGACAAGTACATGTTCACCATCAAGGACGAGGTGGCGAACAAGAGTGCGAACCCGGTCACGCTGTTTCCTTACGGGCTGATCTCACGCCACGGCACGCCGAAAACGCTTGGCTACTACATTTTGCATGAGGGCCTGATCGGCGTGCTCGGCGACAAGGGCCTGCAGGAATACACCTACAAGAAAATCGACGAGGAGAAGGTCGTCAACTTCAACGTGACCAATGGCTGGCTCGGCATCACCGACAAATACTGGGCGGCGACGCTGTTGCCAGATCCCAACGCGCATCTCACGGCGCATTTCTCGGCCGGCAAGCTGGGCGACAAAGAAACCTACCAGACCGACTATCTCCTCGACGCCAAGACAATCGTGCCCGGCGCGACCGCCACCGTCGACGCGCGGCTGTTCGCCGGCGCCAAGGAACAGCACGTCATCAACGACTACGAAGAAAAGTACCACATCAACCGCTTCGATCTGCTGATCGACTGGGGCTGGTTCTATTTCATCACCAAGCCGCTGTTCACCGTCATCGACTACTTCTACCGGCTGGTCGGAAATTTCGGCCTGGCGATCCTGATCGTCACCGTGCTGATCAAGGCCGCCTTCTTCCCGCTCGCCAACAAATCCTACGCCTCGATGGCCAAGATGAAGGCGGTGCAGCCGCAGATGGCCGCGCTGCGCGAGCGCTATCCCGACGACAAGGCCAAGCAGCAACAGGAGTTGATGGCGCTCTACAAGAAGGAAAAGATCAATCCCTTGGCCGGCTGCCTGCCGATCGCCATCCAGATTCCGGTGTTCTTCTCGCTCTACAAGGTGCTGTTCGTCACCATCGAGATGCGGCACGCCCCGTTCTTCGGCTGGATCCACGATCTGTCGGCGCCCGACCCGACCAACGTCTTCAATTTGTTCGGCCTCATTCCGTTCGACCCGACCGTGGTTCCGGTGGTCGGCCATTTCCTGCATCTCGGCGCCTGGCCGCTGATCATGGGCGTGACCATGTGGGCGCAGATGAAGCTCAACCCGTCGCCGCCGGATCCGACCCAGAAGATGATCTTCGACTGGATGCCGGTGATCTTCACCTTCATGCTGGCGGGCTTCCCGGCCGGGCTGGTGATCTACTGGGCCTGGAACAACTCCCTGTCCGTCGCGCAGCAAAGCATCATCATGCGCAAGCACGGGGCGAAGATCGAGTTGTTCGATAATATCAAGGGGCTGTTTGGGAAGAAGAAGGCGCAGGGGTAGCGGCGCACGCTCATCCTCGTGAAGTCATCGCTGATCCCGGCCGCGTCAAGTACCCGCGCGACATCCCCTCATTTCGAAACGCTAGCGTACGTCTTGAACTGCTTCCAAAAGGTTATTTCGAAGAGCGAACTCACACTATCCTCGTGCGCAACGGCCCGACGTACGACAACAGCGGGTTCACGAGCGTAAAGCTTGCCCCATCGACCGAGTGCGCTTGTCCATTCCGAGATACCCTCTTCTGGCAATGCATAAAATTCGATGGTGTAGGGCGGTTCGATGAAGATGCCGTCTTCGATAAAGAAGATACCTCGCACAATCTTCTCGGTAATCCGTTCAAAGCTCTTCTTTGGAATGAGTATGGCCGTTCGCTCGCCGGGTATCTCTGGCCACCGATCGCCCAGGCCTGGAAAAACGCCGTGATCGGGAATCTGATGACCTTACAAAGCTTGTGCGAGAATCCGTTTTCCCCTGCCAAGACGATGCTGGGCATCGCGAGTATTGCGCGCAGCAGCGGGTTTCAACGAACGGAGTGCCTTTTGGACAATGCTCGCCGAAGCGGCGTCATGCGGGTCGAGACAGAGTCCTACCTTGATGAGCAACTCCTGTTCGAGCTTGCCGTAATCGGCGTTGCAAGGGATACAACTCGGCACATGCCATCTCTCAAGATTGGGCGGCGTCGAATCCGGATACCATGATTCCGGAAAGACGTGGTCCGAGTTGCGCTCCTCCACCTCCTTCAAGCAATGGACGCACCTTCCAGGTCCAAGTTTCTTGTTTAGCACTGGATTCCTTATGTAAGCCGGCTGGCCCAAGTTTTCTGGCTACTTGCTAGCTTCGCTCCATGATAGGCTTACCCGGTCCCGCACCGCCCGGAAACTGCCATCCCATGTGCGTTACGGTGTCTATCACGCTGCAAGCAAGTTCGGCGGCATGTGCTTGAACTTGCTGCAAATACGGAATGTCTATTGCGGTGTCGAACACCTGTTTCTGCCGATTGATGTACAGCGGCACAGATGCACCGTGTGCATTAGGTGTTCGCCATGAACCATGACAAAGGACGTTGCGAATGATGGTTGCTTTCTTAATATTTTCGACCAGTTCGTCTACGTTTTCAGTCGTCGTAGCGGGATTATCGCGCGCGGCCTTGCCGTAGGATTCGGCCAAATTCCAAAGTTGATCGGTCAATGCTCGCTCAAGCTGCGGTAACCATGCTTGATAAGCCGCGTCGATATCATCGGGGCTATAGCTGCGAGTCGCCGTGAATGCGAAGATCGCTTTCCCTAGTGTTTCTTCAAGAAACCCATAGGTTGCGATAGTGCGGCCAAGTTGTTCCCAAAACTGAGGCGAATGCCGGTGGGTAGGGAACGATGGCGGCAATCTTCCGTGGTCGATAATCGACCGTTTCATTTCGTCATTCATCGGGCGACATCCTAACTGCGCTGCACCCGTGCTACTTGCTAGCACGTAGCCCGCAAAGCGAAGCGAAATGCGGCGCTATCCTCCCGGATTTCGCTGCGCTCCATCTGGACTATGCTCACCGAGAGGACACGCACCGCAGCTCAAGCCGCTCCGACCTCCGGAATCCGCGCGATCTCCCGCGCCATGGCGCGGCCAAGCGTTTCGAGATCGTAATTCGACTGCATATTGAGCCACAGCTCGGGACCGTTGCCGAAGAAGCGGCCCAGCCGCAGCGCCATCGGCGCCGTCACCGGCGCCCGCTCGCTCAGAATCGCATAGAGCTGCGCCCGCGAAATGCCGAGCGCGCGCGCAACCTTCGCCTTCGGCATAGCGACCGACGGCAGGATGTCCTCGCGCAGCAGCGCACCGGGATGCACCGGTGCAAGCCCCGCCGTCATGCTCTTTCGCTTGCGCATCAATGATAGTCCTCCAGATCGACATCGACGGCGTCCATGCCGTCCCATCCGAATGTGAGCCGCCAATTTTCGCTGACCCACACCGCGAACCGCCCCTTCTCGGCGCCTTTGAGGGCGTGGAACCGCAGGCCGGGCAAATCCAGCGCGCCCGGCTTGGTCGCCGCTTCGAGCGTCTTCAAAAGCCTTGCGATCCGCTCCGGCTTCTGAACGTTGAGGCCTCTTCTAGTGCCGGTGAGCGCGAAGCGCTCAAGCGCCTTGCTGCGATAAGAGCGGATCACCTGTCTAGTAATACTGGACAGCTGCCGGCTATGTCAAGCGACACCGGACAGACTCCGACCAAACGTACGGACGATGCCCTCGTGCGCCGAACGAGATTTGCGGAATATATTCCTTGACAACGTGACGCTGCCCGGCTAGCCATCGGGCATCCTCCCACAATTGGGCGTGCTGCAAGCCTGAGCTCCGCGATGGCGGCCGGCGTTGTTGCGCCCTCTCCCCGCGTGGGAGAGGGCAACTCGGAGTTTTCGCGGAAAAGATCGGGTGAGGGGGTAAAGCCCCCTCACCCAATCGGACACGTGGACATGCCGACGATGCCCTCTCCCACGAGGGGAGAGGGCACGAGAGGCGACGCCCCTCCCGCTGTTCCAACTGCAAAGGACCGACCATGCCAGCCCTCACCCCCGACGCCTGGGCGCAAATCCGCTACGACTACGAGCACACCGACCGGCCGGTCGAGGACATCTGCGCCGAGCACGGTATCTCCTCCGGTACGTTGCGCGACCGCATGCGGCGCTGGCACTGGCGGCGGCGGCGCGAGCCCATCCCGCGCGCGGGACCGCCGGCGTGCCTGGTCGTGGACGGGACAATCGCGCCATCCGGCACGGCCGTGATCGTGGCCAAACCGTCGGCGCCCGCGGTCGACGGGCGCGGGGCTGCGCCGCGCATCGCATCCTTGCGGCCTGCCGCAGGCGACGCAGGCGATGCAGGCCCGCTTGCTCCCTTCCTTGCGCCCGCCCTGCAAGACGCGGTCACGACCGTGCTGCCGGCCGTCCAACGGGAGCTTACGCGGCTGGCGGAGGGCCGTTCTCATCCCGACGACGCGGCCAAATACGCCCGCGCCCTCGAAGCGCTGACGCGCACCTTGCGCGAACTGAGCGGGCTGTCGGGCAGGCCGCAGAGACGGCGGTGATTGCCACGCCCTGCCAGCCTGTGCTCCTGATGGTGAGCAATTTGCAGTACCGTTCGTCCCCGCGAAAGCGGGGACCCAGTTCTTTGGCCAAGCGCTGGGTTCCCGCTTCCGCGGGAACGAACGGAGTATGTTGCCATTTCTGAGCACAAGCTACTGGATGAGGGAAAGCCTCAGGCAATGACCGACTTCACCCGCGCAGAAATGGAAACCGGCCGGCGCCTGTTCACCGGCGATTGGCAGTTCACCGCCGCCGCCGGCTCACCCGCCTCGCTGCCGCCGATGAAGGGCGTCGAGATCGCGGTGGCCGGCCGCTCCAACGTCGGCAAGTCGAGCCTGATCAACGCGCTCACCGGCCGCAAAAGCCTGGCGCGCATTTCGCGCACGCCCGGGCGCACCCAGGAGCTGATCTTCTTTGCCGGCAGCGGCCATCTCAATCTGGTGGACATGCCCGGCTACGGCTACGCCGCCGCCGCCAAAACCAAGATCGCGGCCTGGACCGCGCTGATCCACGCCTACTTGCGCGGGCGCGCCAACCTTGCCCGCGTTTACGTGCTGGTGGATGCCCGCCATGGCCTCAAAGACACCGACGAGCCCACACTCGATGCGCTTGGCCAGGCCGCCGTCAGTCATCAGATCGTGCTGACCAAGGCGGATGCGGTGAAACAACCCGAACTGATCGGCCGCATCGCCGAGGTCGAGGCGGCGCTCGCCAAGCGACCGGCCTCGTTTCCCACGGTGTTAGCAACGTCGGCCCACGACGGCACCGGCATCCCCGAACTGCGTGCGGCGGTCGCGCGGCTGCTAACGGAACGCGGCGTAAGATGACAGCGCGCGACGAGGGGCGACGGGCTCAGTGTTTCGGCAACGCCTTCTCGATGCGGCGGTCCGGAACAAGCCACAAAACCGCGACCAGCACGTAAATCGCAATTGAAAGCCACGGCTTGACGAAAGCCAGCGCGATCGCCGTGAAATAGAACAACAGCGACAGCTTTCCCTTGAAATCGCGGCCGAGCGCACGCGCGAGCACTGAACGTCTGCCTTGCTTGTGCAGGATCGCCTGCTGCAGCAAGGAATAGGCAATCGCCGGCATCAGCAGAATTATGCCGTAAACGGCGGTCGGAACCGGGGCCAGCAGGTTTTCGCCGAGCCAGGCGGTGGCCGCCGGAATGAGGGAAAGCCAGAACAACAAATTCGCGTTGGCCCACATGATGAGTCCGTCAACGTGCGTGACGGTGTGCAACAGGTGATGGTGGTTGTTCCAGTAGATGGCCAGATAGATGAAGCTCAGCACATAGACCACGAAATTGGGCGCCACTTCGGAAAGCGCCGCCCAGTCCGCGCCGTGCGGGACCTTCAATTCCAGCACCATGATCGTGATGACGATCGCGATGACGCCGTCGCTGAAGGCCGTCAGCCGGTCTTTTCCCATGCCGCCTGCCCCGTCTCGATTCTGTTGGCGTCCAAACTTAGCACAGTCGTTTGCCGCCGCCCGGCACGACCGGGCATTCCGAGCCCGTGACCAACTCCGGCTTCTGCACCGGCGCAGGCTGGGCTACGATCCCGGCATGGACCAGTTCCTGATCGCGCTCGCCGGCCTCATGGGTGCCGCCGGCATTGTGCTGGCGGCGGCCGGCGCCCACGGCAAGCCGGGCGCGGGCCTCGACAGCGCCGGCTATCTGTTGCTGATCCACGCCGCCGCCGTGATTGCCGGCATTGCCGCCATCCGTTCCGGCGTCATCCTGCGCCCGCTCGGCGTGATCGTGCTTTACGGCTTCGTCGCGGGCGCCGCCCTGTTCGCCGCCGACGTCGCGGCCCGGGCCTATCTCGGCCACCGCCTGTTTCCGTTTGCCGCGCCCAGCGGCGGCGTCATTTTAATAATCAGCTGGCTCGCCCTGATTGCCGCGGCGCTTGCCGCCTTACGCGCGGGATAGGGCCTCTTTCGCCAACCGGCGGCGGCCGCTAAAAGGGCGCCACCACCACGCGAAGGCCGAGGCGATGAGCAAAGCTCCCAAATCCGACCTGCACAAGATCGACCCGCAAACGCAGGCCCGCATCCTGGTCGAGGCGCTGCCGCATATGCAGCGCTACGACGAGGAAATCGTCGTGGTGAAATATGGCGGACACGCCATGGGCGACGAGCAGACCGCGCGCGATTTCGCCCGCGACGTGGTGCTGCTCGAGCAGACCGCGATCAATCCCGTGGTCGTGCACGGCGGCGGCCCGCAAATCCAGGCCATGCTGGCCAAGCTCGGCATCAAATCGGAGTTCGCCGCGGGCTTACGCATCACTGACGAAAAAACCATCGAGATCGTCGAGATGGTGCTGGCCGGCTCGATCAACAAACAGATCGTCGGTTACATCAACGCCGCCGGCGGCAAGGCCATCGGCCTGTGCGGCAAGGACGCCAACATGGTACAGGCGCGCAAGGTGACGCGCACCGTGGTCGATCCCGATTCCAACATCGAGAAGGTGGTCGATCTCGGCTTCGTCGGCGAGCCGGACAAGGTCGATACCACCATGCTCGGCGAGGTGATCGGCCGCGATCTGATTCCAGTGTTGGCGCCGGTGGCGACCTCGGCGGACGGCGGCACTTTCAACGTCAACGCCGACACCTTTGCCGGCGCCATTGCCGGCGCGCTCAAGGCCAAGCGCCTGCTGCTGCTCACCGACGTGCCAGGCGTGCTCGACAAATCGAAGAAGCTAATCGAAGAGCTTTCGGTCGCCGACGCGCGCAAGCTGATTGCCGACGGCACCATTTCCGGCGGCATGATCCCCAAGGTCGAGACTTGCATCTATGCCCTCGACCAAGGTGTCGAAGGCGTCGTCATCATGGACGGCAAGGTACCGCACGCCGTCCTGCTCGAATTGCTCACCGACCACGGCGTCGGCACACTGATGCACCGCTGAGCCGGCGCTGCCGGCCCGCGCGCGTGGCATGATGCCTGCGTTGCTTCTAGAGTTGGCGCATGATTCGTCCGACTCACGGCGCCGCATGCCTCGCCGGCCTGGCTCTGCTGCTGGTGGCCACGTCGGCGCGTTCCGAGCTCTCGTTGTGCAACCGCACCAGCTACCGGGTGCAAGCCGCGATCGGACTGGAAAAGCGCGCCAACGTCTCGACGCGCGGCTGGTTCCGCGTCGATCCGGGCGCGTGCAAGCAGGTGGTGGACGGTACGCTCGATGCCGACCTGCTCTACGTCCATACGCGCACGCCACCGGTCTACGGCACGGCGCCGCTTTCGCAGACGGGCAATGCCGAGCTTTGCATTCGCGACGGAGATTTCGCTATTGCCGATGCGCGCGGCTGCCCCATCAGCCAGCAGGCACGCTTCACGGCGGCGCGGCCGTCCGACACGCCGGCCGGACCGACGGTCTACCTCGCGGAAAACGCCGGCTATGACGACGTGCAGGCACGGCTCGCCGGCATCCAGCGCCTGCTGGCGATCGCCGGCTATGACGCCTATCCGATCGACGGCGTGCAGGGTTCCAAAACGCAAGCCGCGCTCACCAAATTTCTTAGCGACCATAAGCTGCCAGCCGATGCCTCCACGCAGCCGGCATTCTTCGACACGCTGCTGGCGGCCGCCCGCAACCCGCAAGGCGTCGGCTTTTCCTGGTGCAACGACACCAAATACACGGTGATGGCGTCGCTTGGTGTCGTCGAGATGGGCGCCGTCGTTACCCGCGGTTGGTATCGCGTCGGCGCCGGAAAATGCCTGCGGCCCGATCTGCGCGGCGCGCCGCACCGGGTTTACAGTTATGCCGAAGCGGTCGACGCTAGCGGGCGCACAATCAAGCGCGACGATGCGCCGCTGTCCTGGGGCGGCAAAGTCGCGCTCTGCACACGCGACGGCAAATTCGAGCTGAGTAACCACAAGGACTGTGCGGCGCGCGGCCTGAATTCCGCCGGCTTTGCGGTCATCGATGCCGGCGTCAACCCATCGACCACCGTGCGCTTCAAGGAACCGTAACCCGTGCCGAGCAAGTCAGCCCCCGTGCCGCGCGGTTTCGGCAGCGTCGAGACTTGGGTATTCGATCTCGACAACACGCTTTATCCGCATCACCTGCTCTGGCAGCAGGTCGACGACCGCATCCGCAGTTTTATCGCGGAATTCCTGGAAGTGCCGCAGGGCGAGGCGGTCCGCATCCAGAAGGACTATTACAAGCGCTACGGCACCACCATGCGCGGGCTGATGACCGAGCACGGATTGAAGCCGGACGATTACCTGGAATATGTGCACCAGATCGATCATTCGCCGCTCGAGCCCAACCCGGCGCTCGGCGCCGCGCTGGAAAAGCTGCCCGGACGCAAGCTCATCCTCACCAATGGCACGCGCAAGCACGCCGACGCGGTGATGAAGCGGCTCGCGGTGCACGAACATTTCGACGACGTGTTCGACATCATCGCCGCCGAATTGGAGCCGAAGCCGTCGCCGAAAACCTATGAACGTTTTCTCGTGCGCCACGAGGTCGATGCCGGCAAGGCCGCCATGTTCGAGGACTTGGCGCGCAACCTGACGGCGCCGCATGCGCTCGGCATGACCACGGTGCTGGTGGTCCCGCAAGGCCAGCGCGAGGTGTTCCGCGAGGATTGGGAGCTGGAGGGGCGCGACGAGCCGCACGTCGATCACGTCACCGACGATCTCGCCGGATTTCTCGAAACGATCGCGCCGTAAATCACGCCGCGGGAATGACCTGCTGCATAAAAACCGCAAGCCCAATGCCGGCAATGCCGGCGCCGAGCAGGCGCAGCAATGATTGCTCGGCCCAATTTTGCGCCAGCCAGCGCGCGACACTCATGGCCGCCAGCGCGATCGCGCTCTGGATGAGCGCAAGCCCGGCGAGGTAAGCGGTGAGCGGCGTCGGCTCCGCGCCATAAATCGACTCGCCCAGCGCATAGCCATGCACAAGTCCGACGCAGGCGAACAGCGCCAGCGCCGCGCTGGCCGGCATCGCGCGCCGGCGCAGCATCAGCCCGTCCAGCGCGATCACCGACACAGCCGCCAGCAATTCCGCGCCCGGCACCGTCGCCCCGTGCACGTGCAGGGCAACGCCGGCGATCATCGCCAGCACGAAACCGACCGCCAGCGCCGTACCCGAGCGGTGCGCGGCGGCGAGACAGCCGACCGCCACCACCGCGGCAAAATGGTCGAGCCCGATGATCGGATGGCCAAGGCCGGACAGGATCCCTTCCCCGAACGTCGCCGGCGTCTTGCCGCCCATCAGGTGATGGGCGACGGCCGGCGCGGCGCTCAGCGTCAGCGCGAGCGGCGCAAGCGCAAGGCTTCTGGCTCGGCGTCCCATGACCGCGGTTCTCCCGCCGGCGAGCTTAGCCCGCCCGGCGCGCTTTGCCATCCCTGCCCCACTGGCCTCAGGCCGCGGCCTTGTCGAGCACACCGCCGGGCGCATCCTTGATGTGCAGGTCGCGCTGCGGGAACGGGATCGACAGCCCGGCCGCCTCGAGCGCCATCTTACCGCGTTCGGTGAGCGCGCGGCGCAGCGTCCAGTAATCGGAATTGGCCGCCCACACCCGCAGCCGCAGCACCACCGCCGAGTCACCGAGTTCATCGACAAAGGTCTGCGGCTCCGGATCGGACGCCACCCGCTTGTCTTCGCTCGCAAGCTTGCGCAACACCGCCTGTCCCTTGGCAAGATCGTCTTCATAACTGACGCCGAATGCGAGATCGATCAACCGCGTCGAAAGCCGTGAATAGTTGATGATGCGCTTGTTCCACAATTCCGAATTCGGCACGAACAGATAGATGCCATCCCATGAATGCAGCTCGCTGGCGAACAGGCCGACCTCCTTGACCGTCCCGGCGACCGCGCCGTTGTCGATGTAGTCGCCGACGCGGAACGGCCGCAGCCACAGCAGCATCATGCCGGCGGCAATGTTGGACAGCGTGCCCTGCAAGGCCAGGCCGATGGCGAGGCCGATGGCGCCGAGCGCGGCCAAGATGCTGGTGGTCTGGATGCCGAGCTGGCCGAGCACCGCCACGATCACGACAATCAGGATGCTGTAGCGCACCAGCGACGCGATCACCCCGCACAAGGTGACGTCGATGCGCGTTTGCCGGTCGAGAGCCCGCCTGACGGCGCGCTTGGCACGCGCGGCAATCCACCAGCCGACGATCAGCAGCACCAGCGCGCCGACGATGCGCGGTATCGCCTCGGTCGCCCAGGCTATCAGCGGCGCCATGAAGGTGCCGACTTCTCCGCTCAATTGTACTGCTGCTGCTTCCATGAATGGCTCCTCTTAAAATACGTGACGCCGATGCGCCCTCTTAGCGTATCGAGGCCGATGCCGCACCGCGACGCGCTGTCCAAATGGGGAAACCCCGCCCCAAAGCGCCAACGGCTTGACAGGTCGGCAGGTTCCCCCGACAAACCGCTGCCGAGTGAGCAAGGACACCATGACCGACAAGCTTGCCAAGAAACTCGAAAAGACTATCGACGACGCCTTCGAGGCGCGCGACAAGGTCGGCCCCAAGACCAAGGGCGCCGTTCGCAAGGCGGTGAACAGCGCGCTCGAACTGCTCGACACCGGCAAGGCGCGCGTCGCCGAGCGCCAGGCGGACGGCACCTGGCACGTCAATCAGTGGCTGAAGAAGGCGGTGCTGCTGTCGTTCCGGCTCAACGACATGAGCGTCATTCCGGGCGGGCCGGGCAAGGCCGTGTGGTGGGACAAGGTCGATTCCAAGTTCAAGGGCTGGACGCCGGCCAAGTTCAAGAAAGCCGGTTTCCGCGCCGTGCCGTCATGCGTCGTGCGGCGCTCGGCCTATATCGCGCCCGGCGTCATCCTGATGCCGTCTTTCGTCAATCTCGGCGCTTACGTCGACTCAGGGACCATGGTCGATACCTGGGCAACGGTCGGCAGTTGCGCGCAGATCGGCAAGAACGTGCACCTGTCCGGTGGCGTCGGCATCGGCGGCGTGCTGGAGCCGCTGCAGGCCGGGCCGGTGATCATCGAAGACAATTGTTTCATCGGCGCGCGCTCGGAAGTGGTCGAGGGCGTGATCGTGCGCGAAGGCTCCGTGCTCGGCATGGGGGTATTCATCGGCATGTCGACCAAGATAGTCGACCGCGCGACCGGCAAGATCTACCAAGGCGAGGTGCCGCCCTATTCCGTCGTCGTATCCGGCACGCTGCCGGGCAATCCCATGCCGGGCAGCAATATCGGTCCGAGCCTTTATTGCGCCGTCATCGTCAAGCGCGTGGACGAGCGCACCCGCTCCAAGACTTCCATCAACGAATTGCTCAGGGATTGAGAGGCAGGCGCGGACCATGAGCGCCGATCCCGTGACAATCGCCTGCGACCTGTTGCGCTGCCGTTCGGTGACGCCGGCAGAAGGCGGCGCGCTCGACTATCTCGAGCGCGCGCTGAGGGGCGCCGGCTTTACTGTGCACCGCATGACATTCAAGGAGCCGGGCGCCGACGACGTGGAAAATCTCTACGCCCGCATCGGCACGGCAGCGCCCAATCTGGTATTCGCCGGCCACACCGACGTGGTGCCGCCGGGCGACGAGAAGGCATGGTCGCATCCGCCGTTCGCCGGCGAAGGCGACGGACTTGAGCTCTACGGACGCGGCGCGGTGGACATGAAGGGCGGCATCGCCTGCGCGCTGGCGGCGGTGCTCGATCACCTCGCGCACAATGGCGGCAAGCCGCAAAAAACCGGCAAAGGCTCGATCTCGTTCCTGATCACCGGCGACGAGGAAGGCATCGCGGTCAACGGTACGCCCAAGCTGCTCAAATGGGCGGCCGAACAAGGCGAAAAATTCGATCACTGCATTCTGGGCGAGCCAAGCAATGTCGAGGATCTCGGCGACACCATCAAGATCGGCCGGCGCGGTTCGCTCAACGGCCACCTGGTCGTGAGCGGCCGGCAGGGCCACGTCGCCTATCCGGAGCGCGCCGACAACCCGATCCGCGGGCTTGTGACGCTCGTGTCGGCTTTGCAGGCCGAACCGCTCGATACCGGCAGCGCGCATTTTCCGCCTTCGCACCTGGAGTTCACTTCGGTCGACGTCGGCAACAAGACGGTCAATCTCATTCCCGGCGAGGCTCGGGCGCGTTTCAACATTCGCTTCAACGACAAGCATACACTCGAGTCGCTGAAAGCGTTGCTCGTGCAGCGCGCCGAAAAGGCCTCCGAGGGCAAGATCAAATTCGTCTTCGAATGGGAGCCGTCGAACGCGCCCGTCTTCGTGACCAAGACCGGACCGTTCACAGACCTGGTGGCCAAGGCCATCGAGGAGGTCACCGGCCGCAAGCCGCATCTGTCCACCAGCGGCGGAACCTCCGACGCGCGCTTCATCACGGCCTTTTGCCCGGTGGTGGAATTCGGCCTCGTCGGCCAGACCATGCACCAGGTGGACGAGCGCGTGCCGATCGCCGACTTGCGCGCGCTGACGACGATCTATCGCAAGATCATCGACCGCTATTTCGCTCAGTAGTCCACCTGCATCAAATAAAGCCCGTCGGGCGGCGCCACCGGACCGCAGGCGGTGCGGTCGCGCGCTGCAAGCGCGCGCGCAAGATCGTCGGCGCTCCACTTGCCCTCGCCCACCATCACCAGCGAGCCGACCATGGATCGCACCTGGTTGTGCAGGAACGAGCGTGCCGACGCCAAGACGGTGACCTCGTCGCCGGCGCGCGCGACATTGAGCCGGTCGAGCGTCTTCACCGGCGATTTGGCCTGGCATTCGGCGGAGCGGAAGGTGGTGAAGTCGTGCTTACCGACGAGCGCTTGCGCGGCGGCTTGCATAGTGCCGGCATCAAGTGGGCGCGGCACCCGCCAGGCGCGGCCGAGGTCGAGCGTGAGATCGGCGCGGCGGTTAAGGATGCGATAGAGATAGTGGCGCTTAAGCGCCGACGTGCGCGCGTTGAAATCGGTCCCCACCTTCTCCGCCGCCAGCACCGCCACTGGGTGCGGCCGCAAATGCGCATTGAGAGCGTCGCGCACGGTGTCGGTATCCCAATCCCTGGCGAGATCGACATGGGCGACCTGCGCGCGCGCGTGCACGCCGGCGTCGGTGCGCCCGGCCCCCTGCACAGGGGCTTTTTCCCCGGTCAGCGCCTCGATCGCCGCCACCACCACGCCCTGCACGGTTGTCTGGTCGGCCTGAATTTGCCAGCCGGCAAAGGGTGTTCCGTCGTATTCAATGGTGAGCTTGTAGCGGGGCACTATTGATTCACCTCAAATCAGGCCAGTAGCGCCTTGTCTATACAGAAAGGAGGAGCTGGACCCATGAAACGCGAGTTCAAACAGCAAATCGTCGACCTGCTCGATCAGCATCGTATCATGACGATTTCGACCAATCGCCCCGACGGCTGGCCGCAGGCGACTGTCGTGAGTTACGGCAATGACGGCCTGATCATCTATTGCCGGCTTTCCCGCGACAGCCAGAAATGCGCCAATATCGCGCGCGACCCGCGGGTGTCACTGTCCATCGCCAAGGACTATCCGCAACCGCTGCAGATCAGGGGCCTGTCGGTCGCAGCGCGCGCGGCCGAGGTGACCGACCAGGGCGAACGCGACCATGCGGCGGAGGTTCTGCTGCAACGCTACCCCGAATACAAAGTGATGCCAAAACTGGACCCCGCCGCGGTGCCGACCTTCCGGCTGACGCCCGAGATCGTCTCGGTTATCGACTATTCGAAGGGTTTCGGGCACAGCGACCTCATCAGGGTCACGGACAACGATCTCGCCGAATTCGTGGAAGCGCGCCGCCATCATTGGGCGGGATTTCACGCGACGCAGTGAGAGGCTACGCCAGCCGCATCCCGCTCTTCACCGGCGTGCCGCGCAGAAATTCTTCCGCGCTCATCGGCCGTTTGCCCTCGCGCTGCACCTGAACGAGACGCACCGCGCCGGTACCGCAGGCGATGGTGAGCTGATCGTCGAGCACGCCGCCGGGCGCGGCATCTTTTTTTGTTTGGCCCTCGCCCTTGGTCGAGCGCAGCGCCTTAATGCGGGTGCCGTTGATCTCGAACCAGGCGCCGGGGAACGGCGACAGGCCGCGGATGTGGTTGTGCACGTGCTGCCAAGGCTTCGCCCAATCAATGCGGGTCTCGTCCTTGGAGATTTTCGCCGCGTAAGTGACGCCTTGCGCGGGCTGCGGCGTCAGCGTAAGCGAGCCGCGTTCTGCGGCGGCCAGTGTGATCGGCATGAGGTCAGCGCCGCGCCGCGCCAACACATCATGCAGCTCGCCAGCCGTCATATCGGGGCCGATTGCCAACGGGTCAGCATTGGCGATATCGCCGGTGTCGAGGCCCTCGTCCATTTTCATGATGGTGACGCCGGTCTCTTCGTCGCCCGCCATGATGGCGCGGTTGATGGGCGCCGCGCCGCGCCAGCGCGGCAACAGCGAAGCGTGCACGTTGAAGCAGCCGAGGCGCGGCGCGTCGAGCACGGGTTTGGGCAGAATCAGGCCATAGGCGACGACCACCGCGGCGTCGGCGTTGTGTGCGCGGAATTCGGCTTGCGCTGCCTCGTCGCGCAGCGTCTTCGGCGTCAGCACCGGCAGGCCGAGCCGGCGCGCCTCGCACGCGACCGGCGTTTCTTGCAGCTCAAGGCCGCGGCGGCCGGCGGGCTTGGGCGCGCGCGTATAGACGGCGACGATCTCGTGCCCGCCGTCCGCGAGCGCGATAAGCGTCGGCACCGCGAAATCGGGCGTGCCCATGAAGATCAGGCGCAGCGGCATGTGGGCTCTCGTCCCTGTCCAGCGCCCGGCGCGCGAGCGCCGCTTACCCGATATGGTGCTCGGGCGTGTCGTTTTTCGGCGCAATGTTGGCGTCATCGCCGCGCTTCTGCGCCTTCTTGAACTTCTTCATGATCATGTCGCGCTTAAGCTTGGAAATGTGGTCGATGAACAGCACGCCGTTGATGTGATCGATCTCGTGCTGCAGGCAAGTTGCCAGCAGCCCCTTGGCCTCGAGTTCCTGCGGCTTGCCCTCGCGGTCGAGAAATTTCACCCGCACCGCGGTCGGCCGCTCGACCTCCTCGTAAAATTCCGGGATCGACAGGCAGCCTTCCTCGTAGGTCGCCTTCTCGTCGGCCACCCAGGTGACTTCCGGGTTGATGAAGACCTGCGGCGCCTTCGGCTCGTCCTTCTTGGCGAGGTCCATGGTGATGACGCGCTTGGCAACGCCGATCTGGATGGCGGCGAGCCCGATGCCGGGAGCGTCGTACATGGTCGCGAACATGTCGTCGATGAGCGCGCGCACGGTCTTGTCGATGGCGCCGACCGGCTCGGATTTGAGCCGCAACCGCTTGTCCGGGATGATGAGAATGTCGCGCTTCGCCATTATCGCGATTTAAGGGTTGCGAACAGCGGGGTCAATGTCGGCTTTCCCCTTGAGATATGGGAGTTATCGCCCTACCGTTCGCCGTTCGTTCGCAACCGGGGACGAATCGGGGTAGAAGCGCCGAATGTCGCCTTCATTTGCTCGTCTGGCCGCTGAATTTCATCTGAGCCCCGATATGGCCTTGGCGCTCGCCCTTGGCATCGGGCTGATCGTCGCCATCGGCGTCGTCGTCATCCTCGTGCTGCTGCTGCGCCCGCGCAAACCGGTGGCCGACCCGGTCGCCGAGCAGCGCATGGCCGAACTCAATGCGCGGCTCGACGCCATGGGCAGCTGGCTGCAGAACTCGCATACCAATTTGCAGCAGACGGTGAATACGCGGCTCGACGCGGTGACGCAGAACCTCGGCGAGTCTATGAAGACCACCACCAAACATACCACCGAGCATCTGCAGCAGCTGCACGCGCGGCTGGCGGTAATCGAACTCAGCGCAGAAGAACATCACCGATCTGGCGACGCAGGTCTCCTCCCTGCAGGGCATCCTCGCCAACAAGCAGTCGCGCGGCGCCTTCGGCCAGGGGCAGCTGGAGGCGATCATTGCCGACGTGCTGCCGAAGGGCGCCTACGCGTTCCAGTATACGCTGTCGAACCGGACGCGGCCGGACTGCGTGATCTTCATGCCGGATGCCGGGCTGCTCATCATCGACGCCAAGTTTCCGCTCGAGGCGATGACCGCCTGGCGCGACGCGGAGACCGAGGACGAGCGCAAAGCTGCGGTGGCGCGCGTCAAGCAGGACGTCGCCAAGCACATTTCGGATATTGCGGAGAAATACTTTATCCCGGGCGAGACTCAGGATGTCGCCTTGATGTTCATTCCATCCGAATCGCTTTACGCCGATTTGTACGAACGGTTCGACGACGTGGTGCAGCGGGCACGCCGCGCACGCGTGATGATCGTGTCTCCAAATATGGCGTTTCTGGCAATCCAGCTCGTCCGGCAGATTCGCAAAGATGCCGAAATGCAGGAAGCCGCCCATAAGATTCGCACCGAAGTCGGCCACATGATGAAGGATGTCGGGCTGCTCGGCGAGCGCGTACGCAAGCTGCAAGGTCACTTCGGCCAGACCACCAAGGATATCGACGATATTCTCATTTCTACCGGAAAGATCGAGAAACGCGCCGGCAAGATCGAAGCGCTCGAATTCGACGGCGACGAGGCGCCAAGCGCCGAGGTGATCCCGGCGCCGATGCGCAAGCTGCAGGCCGGCGAGTGAAACAAATGCTGTCATTCCGGGGCGCGGCCACAGGCCGCGAACCCGGAATCCATAACCCCGGTGCTGCCGAGTATGGATTCCGGGCCCGCCGCCATAGCGCGTCGAAGACGCGCGTAGACGCGCTTGTGGCGGCGTCCCGGAATGACGGAGCGATTGCATGACCGCCACCCCCGACCGCGCGCAGACGCGCCCCGGTGCCTTCGAGGCGCTAGCGGTCTATTTCAAGCCGCGCGTGCTGATCGTGCTGTTCCTCGGCTTCTCATCGGGGCTGCCGCTGGCGCTCTCCGGCTCGACGCTGGCGGTCTGGCTGACCGAGCGCGGCATCGATCTCGGCACCATCGGCCTGTTCTCGCTGGTCGGCCTGCCCTACACGTTCAAGTTCCTGTGGGCGCCGATCACCGACGCGCTCGACGTGCCGGTGCTCTCACGCCTGCTCGGCCGCCGCCGCGGCTGGCTGATTTTCACGCAATTGCTGCTGATCGCCGCCATCCTGTTTCTCGGCTCCTGCGATCCGGACAAGTCGTTGCCGCTGGTCATCTTCGGCGCGGTGCTGGTGGCGACCACTTCGGCGACGCAAGACATCGTCGTCGACGCCTTCCGTGTCGAAAGCCTGGAGACCAGCGAGCAAGGCGCCGGCATGGCCGGCTATGTCGCCGCCTACCGCATCGGCATGCTGGTGTCGGGCGCCGGCGTATTGTTCCTGGTGGCCTGGCTGGAAAGCGCCGGCGTGGCGCGTAGCGCGGTCTGGACCTGGGGTTACGCCGGCGCCGCCGCCTGCATGATCGTCGGCATGGTCGCCTCGCTGGTGGCGACCGAACCGGACGCGCCGGGGGTTGCCGCCGACCATGCCAGGCAAAATCCGCTCAAACGGCTGGCGGAAACGGCGGTCGGCGCCTTTGGCCAATTCCTCGCCCGTGACGGCGCGATCGTTATTCTGCTGTTCGTGGTGCTGTACAAATTTTGCGACGCCTTTGCCGGCGCGCTGACCGCCGCCTTCGTCATCAATATCGGCTTCGATAAGGCGACCTATGCGGCGGTGGTGAAAGGCGTCGGGCTGGCCGCCGCGCTGATCGGTGGTTTCGCCGGCGGCTCCATGGCGCGCGCGCTGCCGATGTCGACCAGCCTGTGGATCGGCGGTTTTTTGCAGATGTTTTCCAATTTCACCTTCTCCTGGCTAGCCGTCATGGGCGTCAGCATTCCGGCGCTCACCGTCACCATCATCATCGAGAATTTCACCGGCGCCATCGGCACCGTCATCTTCGTCGCCTACCTGTCGGCGCTGTGCGGCGACCGCGCCCACACCGCCACGCAATATGCGCTGCTGACTGCGCTGGCCGCGGTCGGGCGCACCACGCTGGCGTCAGGCGGCGGCTTTATCGCCGAATCGACCGGCTGGGTGTGGTTCTTCGCCATCACCGCCGTGTCGGCCATCCCCAGCCTGCTGCTGCTGGCCTGGTTGCAGCGGCGCGGACATTTCCAGCAACTCGGAAAACCGACAGTGATGGGCTAGCGCTTGTCAGGCCGCGCGAAGTGCCAGCTGAACACAACGGCATCGCCGACGTGCCAAGCGGTCTCCGAACATATGTATTCATCGCCGACCACAGAGACGCGCTTGCCAAGCAGATGCTTGAGGCGCGCGAGCTTGGCTTTGTCATTCATGACGACGAGATGGAAGGTGCGCGGCGGCTTGTCCGGATCGCAGAACTCGTCCGTGGCGGCAAACTTCTTGGGGTGGTCGACGACGAGTTGATAGACGTTCATCCAGGTGCCGTTGGGATGCTGGATTTCCAGGAAACGCAACTTGCCGCTAATCACGTCGCCCGGCTTCAGCGTGTCCTCGGCCCGCGCCGCACCGGTCCATGCCGACAAGACGAGAGCGATGATAGCGAGCGCACGCATGACCATGTCCATCAGAACAAGGTCCGCTGCTTGATCGCCGCCGACAGCGTGCCCTCGTCGAGATAATCCAGTTCGCCGCCGACCGGCACGCCATGGGCGAGCCGCGTCACCTTCACGCCGGCGCCCTGCAGAAGCTCGGTGATGTAATGCGCGGTGGTTTGGCCGTCGACCGTGGCATTGAGCGCCAGGATCAATTCCTTCACTTCCGCGCCATGCGCGCGCGAGATCAATGCGTCTATGGTGAGGTCCTGCGGGCCGACGCCGTCGAGCGGCGACAGAGTGCCGCCGAGCACGTGATAGCGCCCATTGACCGCGTGCGCGCGCTCCAGCGCCCACAGGTCGGCCACGTCCGCCACCACCACGATAATCGATGCGTCGCGTCTTGTGTCGATGCAGACCGTGCACGGGTTCTGGGTGTCGATATTGCCGCAAGTTTTGCAGACCACGATCTTGTCCATCGCGGTCTCCAGCGCGGTCGTGAGCGGCGCCATCAGCGCCTCACGCTTTTTGATAAGAAACAACGCCGCACGCCGCGCCGAGCGCGGACCCAGCCCGGGCAGGCGCGCCAAGAGCTGGATCAGGCGCTCGATTTCGGGTCCGGCGACGGCGGTGGGCATTTAGGTGAGATTCATCCCCGGCGGCAGCGGTAAGCCGCCAGTGACGGCCTTCATCTTTTCCTGCAGCGTGGCCTCGGCCTTGCGGCGCGCATCGGCATGAGCCGCCACCAGCAGGTCCTCGAGGATCTCTTTCTCCGACGGGTTGAGCAGGGAATCGTCGACGGTGATGCCCTTGAGGTCGCCCTTGGCGGTCATCCGCACCGACACCATGCCGCCGCCGGCGGTGCCCTCGACCTCGATCTGGTCGAGCTCGGCCTGCAGCGCCTGCATCTTGGACTGCAATTGCGCGGCCTGCTTCATCAAGCCCATGAAATCGGCCATGGCTTATTCCCTTTCGCGCATGATTTTATCCGAAAACCGGTTCCCACTTTTCGGGATCATGCGCTAGTCCTCGTTATTCTCGTCGAGTGGCGGCGCATCCGCGTCGCTCGCCCCCGGCGCGTTCTGCGTCACGCCCACGATCTTGGCGCCGGGGAAGCGGCTGAGCACCGCCTGCACCAGCGGATCGCCCTCGACGCCGCGTTCGATCTCGGCCTGGCGGGCATCGCTCTGCTCCCGCATGGTAGCAGCGCCTTGTTCCTTGGATACCAACACGAACCAGCGCTTGCCGGTCCAGGCGGTCAATTTGCGCTGCAGATCGTGCACGAAGGTCCTGGGCGCGGTCGGCTCCAGCGCGATTTCGAGCTGGCCGTCTTCGCAACGCACCAGCCGCACGTCGCGTTCCAGCGCCATTTTCACCGCGATGTCGCGCTTGTCCGCGGCAAGCGCGATCAGTTGCTCAAACGTGCCGATGGCGAGCGTCGGCGCGGCTTCGGCGCTATCTGCCTGCGCGATGGGATCGTCGGCGACCCGCGGCGATACCGCGGCCGACGAACGGGGCGAGCCACGCGGCGCGTCATAGCGCGGCGCAAAAGTCTGCGAGGCCGGCGCGGCGGCCGCGCCGCCATTGCCCTGCGGGCGCGCCGGAGCAGCGCCCTCCTCGCTGATCGAGCGCGCGACCTCGTCGGGCGTCGGCAGGTCGGCGGCATAGGCAATGCGTACCAGCACCATCTCGGCGGCGGCGACCGGGCGGCCGGAGGCCTGCACCTCGGAGACGCCCTTCAGCAGCATCTGCCAGGCACGCGATAAAACGCGCATCGAAAGTTGCATGGCGAAGGCGCGCCCGCGCGTGCGCTCGGCCTCCGACAGCGAGACGTCGTCGGCCACCGCCGGCACCACTTTCACGCGGGTGACGAAATGAGTGAACTCGGCGAGATCGCTCAAGATCACCGCTGGATCGGCGCCGATGTCGTATTGTTCGCGTAATTCCTTCAACGCCGCGGCGGTGTCGCCCTTCATCAGCGCCTCGAACAGGTCGACCACGCGCACGCGGTCGGCAAGCCCCAGCATCTGCCGCACGTCCTCGGCCGCTACCTTGCCCGCCGCGTGGGCAATGGCCTGGTCGAACAACGAGAGCGCGTCGCGCACCGAGCCTTCGGCCGCGCGCGCGAGCAAAGCAAAGGCTGCCGGTTCCGCTTCGATATTTTCCTTGGCGGCGATGCCTTCCAGATGCTTGACCAGCAGCGCGGCATCGACGCGGCGCAGGTCGAAGCGCTGGCAGCGCGACAAGACCGTCACTGGCACTTTGCGGATTTCGGTGGTGGCGAAAATAAACTTTGCGTGCGGCGGCGGCTCTTCCAGCGTCTTGAGCAGCGCGTTGAATGCCGCGCCCGACAGCATGTGCACTTCGTCGAGGATATAAACCTTGGTGCGCGCCGACACCGGCGCATAACGAATGGCGTCATTGATCTGGCGCACATCGTCCACGCTGTTGTGGGAAGCGGCGTCCATCTCCAGGACATCAATATGGCGGCTGTCGATGATGGCCTGGCAGTGCACACCCATCACCGGCATGGTGATGGTGGGTGCGGTAACCGACCCGTCGGGCAATTCGTAATTGAGCGCGCGCGCGAGGATGCGGGCGGTGGTGGTCTTGCCGACGCCGCGCACGCCGGTGAGGATCCAGGCCTGCGGAATGCGGCCGCTCTCGAACGCATTCGAGATGGTGCGCACCATGGCGTCCTGGCCGATCAGGTCGGCAAAGCTCGCCGGGCGGTATTTGCGCGCCAGCACGCGATAGCCGCCTGGCGGCGCCTCGGCGGCTTGATCGGCGGTTTTATCAGGCTCGCTCATCATGCCATCCGCTGGTAGCGCTCATCGCGCGCCGCTCTGCGATCATGGAAAAAATGGGTGGGAGGCTGACGAGCGACCCGATCCGTGCTCGTTAGGGCTGCTTCCTTCCGGACCTGACCCGGTTGGCGAGTGGTTCGTCCACTGCCAACCTCCCGCGTCCTATATCGGGCCAAAGGGGGCGGAAAGCAAGCAGCCCTCCACTGTCATTCCGGGGCGTGAGCGAAGCGAGCGAGCCCGGAATCCATAGTCACAGACCGGGGTTATGGATTCCGGGTTCGCGGCCTTCGGCCGCGCCCCGGAATGACGTGGAAAAGTTTTCGCCATAGGCTGCAATCATGGAAGCAACCTGGTCACTCCACCCGCAACTCGCGCAGGACACGGTTCCTGTGACCGACTTGGCGCTGTCGCGCGTGCTGCTGGCGAATGACGCCAATTTTCCCTGGCTGATCCTGGTGCCCAGGCTACCGGCGCTGGTCGAGATCATCGACCTGGAGCCGAACGCACAGGCGCAATTGTTTGGCGAGATCGACGCCGCGGCGCGCGCGCTCAAAAATATGACGGCCTGCGATAAGCTCAACATCGCGGCGCTCGGCAACCAGGTGGCGCAATTGCATGTGCATGTGATTGCACGCCGGAAAAGCGACGCCGCTTGGCCCAAGCCGGTGTGGGGCGCTGCCCCACCCGCCCCGTACGATCCCGCCGCGCGCGCGGCGTTGATCGCGGCGCTATGCCGCGCTCTTCAAATCGAGCGGCTTTCGCGGTAGAGCTTATCCACCGGCAAAGGCAAGCCGCTCGTCCGCGCGAAAGCGGGGACCTCAGGAGTGAAACGAATGACCTTCCGCATCGCCGTCGTGCAGCCGCTCTCCAACCCGATCGGCGAGGATGAAAAGAACATCGCCGACGCCGAAAAATTCATCGCACGCGCGGCGGCAGACGGCGCCGCCTTCGTCTGTTTTCCGGAAACCTATCCCGGACCCTGGCGCATGCCGGCGAGCTTCGACCCGACACCGCGCATGGCGGAGGCCGCCACCAAGCACAACATTAACGTCGTCTATGGCACGATCGAACCGCTCAGCCACAACGAGGGCACCGCGCATAACCTGATCTGCATGGCCTATGGCGACGGCCGCCCGCCGGCGTCCTATCGCCGCACCCATCCGAACGGGCCGTGGATCTATACCGGTGGCAAGTGGTGGGAATTCCAATATGTCCCCGGTAATGAATTTCCGGTGTTCGACACCAAGCAGGGCAAAGTCGGGCTCGCCATGTGCAGCGAGGCCTATATGCCGGAAGTGACGCGCGCGCTGGCGTTGCGCGGCGCCGAATTGATTTTCATGCCGGCCGGCACCGACAAGGGTAAATTGTGGGACACTTGGCGCAACCTGATCTGGTCGCGCGCCATCGAGAACCTGGCGGTGGTGGTGACGACGCAGAACCTGTTCAGCCATGCCGAGCGCGGGCTCGCCATGGTGGCGGCGCCGGAGGAAGTCCTGTTCGAAAACGAGGACGCCGGCATGTATGTAGTGGACGTCAGCCTCGACCGCCTGCGCCAGATGCGTGCCAGCAACGATGTGGTTGGCTCCTCGCGTCAGTTCGGCGCCAAGCAAGGCGTGCTCGGGCCGCAATGGCAGCGCCCGGAATTGCGCGAGGCGATCTACCAACCGCCACAGCCGGCGGAGTAAGCCAAGCGCGTTGCGCCAAGCGCGGCGCCATGCGAATTTCTTGGCCTATGTCCCTTCGCCCCGATCTCGGTCCCAGGCCGCAACTCGGCTACACGCAGAGCCGCATCGAACGCGTCGCCGAGCAGCGCGCCGACGCGGCCGCATTGCGCGTCTTCGCCGACGATCCGCGCGCGGGCGCCTATGTCATCGGCATCGACATGATCGTGATGAAGCAAGGCGCAAGCTTAAGCGACCCGCTGTTCACGCTGGCACAGGCGCGCGCGTTCGAGGGCGCCACCGAGACGGTCTTTCTCGGCCTGCTGGACGGCGCGCCCCGCTTCGGTTTTGGCATCACCCGGGAAGCCGCGGACGCGCTGAAAAGCCGCGACGGGTTTCACGTGACCGATCTGCGCTCGATCGCGGTGCAGGGACTGGTCGACGGCGACCACTTGCCGCCCATCGCCGAAGCCAAGGCGGTGCTGCATTGGCACGCGCGCCACCGTTTCTGCCCGAACTGCGGCGCCGCATCGCAACCGGTGGACGGTGGCTGGCGGCGCGACTGCCCGCAATGCAAGGTGCAGCATTTTCCGCGCACCGATCCGGTGGTGATCATGCTGGCGGTCGACGGCAACCGCTGCCTGCTCGGCCGTTCCCCCAGGTTCATGCCGACCATGTGGTCGTGCCTCGCCGGCTTCGTCGAGCCGGGTGAATCGATCGAGGACGCGGTCCACCGCGAGACGCGCGAGGAAGCTGGCATTGCCTGCGGCCGCGTCACTTACTTTCGCTCGCAGCCATGGCCGTTCCCGACCTCGTTGATGATCGGCTGCCATGCCGAGGCGGTCACGCACGATATCGTCGTCGACCGCGACGAGCTGGAGGACGCGCGCTGGTTCAGCAGGGACGAAGTGATCGCCATGCTGCAGCGCCGCCACCCGCAGGGCCTGACAGCGCCACCGCCGGTGGCGATCGCCTACCACATCATCCGCGCCTGGCTGGAGGACGAGATCAGCTTTGACTGAGCGCGCGCCAAAAATTCTGTGCGCCGGCATCGCGGTGCAGGACATCGTCATGCGCGTGGAGAGTTTCCCCCCACCCGGCGCCAAGGTTTCCGCCTCGGAATTCATCATCACCGGGGGCGGCTGCGCCGCCAACGCGGCGCTGGCGGTGGCGCGGCTGGGCGGGCGCGCGGCCTTCGCCGGCCCGCTCGGCGGTGACGCCGATGCCGTCAGCGACCGCATCCTCGCCGATCTCGAGGCCGAGGGCGTCGATTGCAGCGGCGTCCAGCGCGCCGAGGGCGGCACTGCCTCGGTGTCGCTCATCTTGCTCGACAGGAGCGGCGAAAAGACCATTGCCACCCGGCGCGGCGTGGGCTTGGGCGACGCGCTGCCGGACGATCCAAGCGCGCTGGTCGCGGACGTCGATGCCGTGCTGGTGGACAACCGTTTTCCCGAATTCGTCGCCGCGGTGTGCCAGGCGGCAAAGGCGCGCCAAATTCCGGTGGTCATCGATCTCGATCTGGCCACCCAGCCGGACGACCCCCTGCTCGTGCTCGGCACCCATGTGATCGCGTCATCGGAAGCCTTGCGCGCCACCACCGGGCTCGAAGGTCTGGCCGCCGCGCTCAAGCGCCTGGCTGAGCATGTTTCGCGTTTCGCTGCCGTCACCGACGGGCCGAACGGCGTCATTTGGCTGGACGCCGGCACGCTGCGCCACATGCCGGCCTTCAAGGTGCAAGCAATCGACTCGCTGGCGGCCGGTGACGCGTTCCACGGCGCTTTCACGCTTGGATTGGCGGAAGGACGCGACCTCGCCGACGCCTTGCGTTTCGCCAGCGCCACCGCCGCGCTCAAATGCACGCATTTTGGCGGCGCCGCCGGCGCGCCCCGGCGGGCGGAGGTGGATGCGTTTCTAAAAGCGCAGCCTGCCTCCTGAGGCGTATATCCATATTCCGTTCATTCCCGCGAAAGCGGGAAACCAGGGCTACGGTCTCAAGGCTATCGGCCTTGGCCCCTGGGTCCCCGCTTTCGCGGGAACGAACGGAGAAGCTTTGTTCAACGTGGCTCTTTGAGCGTCGCGAACGGGCAGGCGCCTTCATAGGCACGCGCGGCCCGCAGCACGAGCGCGTCGTTGCGCGGCGGCCCGACGATCTGCAAAGCGAGCGGCAGTCCGTCGGATGCAAATCCGCACGGCACCGAGGCCGCCGGCTGCTGCGTGAGATTGAACGGATAGGTGTATGGCGACCAGTTGATCCAGTCCTCACCGAAGCGTCCGTCGGCCGGCGTCACCCGTCCCGCTTCGATCGCGGGAACAGGCATCTGCGGCGTCAGCAGCAGGTCGTAGCGCTCGTGAAAGAGCCGCATGTGCTCGGCAAGCTGCGCGCGGCGCGTATGGGCGGCGAGATATTCGGCAAGCGATACACGGCGGCCCGCGTCGGCCATGCGGCGCAAGCCGGGATCCATTTTCTCGCGTTCGGCCGGCGGCACCGCGTCCACGATCGTGGATGCGACCGCGTCCCAGATCGCATGCAGGATGTCGACCGGTTCGGCGAAACCGGGATCGATGTCCTCGACCTGGGCACCGAGATCGGCGAAGACGCGCGCGGCCTTGGCCGCCGCCGCTTCCACCTCGGCGTCGATCTCTTTCACGTAACCGAGCCGCGGGCTCCAGGCGATGCGTAAGCCGCGCACGCCATCGTCGAGGCCGATGCGGAAATCGGGCGCGGGTGTATTCCAGGCGGTGGTGTCACGTTCATCGGGCCCGCCGATCACGCCGAGCATCAGCGCGGCGTCGGAGACGGTGCGGGTGAGCGGTCCCTGATGTGCCAGCACGGTAAACGGTGACGCCGGATAAGCCGGCACACGGCCGTAGCTCGGCTTGATGCCGAAGACGCCTGTAAAAGCCGACGGGATGCGGATCGAGCCGGCACCATCGGTGCCGAGATGCAAGACGCCGAGATTGAGCAGCGCCGCCGCCGCAGCGCCGCCGGAGGAACCGCCGGTGGTGCGCTCGCGGTTCCAGGGATTGCGGGTGATGCCGGTAAGCGGCGAATAGCAGGCGCCGATCCAGCCGTACTCCGGCGTGGTGGTCTTGCCGAGAATGACGGCACCCTGCTCGCGCAGGCGCACGACTGCAGGTGCGTCGTGCGTTGCCGGCGCCGCGGCAGTGGTGAGCGAACCCTTGCGCGTCGGCTGGCCTTTCACATCGATGATGTCCTTAATGGTGACCGGAAGACCGTCGACGAGATCTTTGGGCTCGCCCTTGGCCCAACGCGCCTCCGAGGCGCGGGCGGCAGCGTGCGCGCCGTCGCCATCAACCAGCACGAAGGCGTTGATCTGGGGCTCGAACCGGGCAATGCGATCGAGCGCATTACTCACGACATCGACCGGCGATAACTCGCGCCGGCGATAGCGGCGGAGCAGTTCGCTTCCGCTCAATTGAGAAATTTCGGTCGTTTTCGGCATGGGAGGTCCGCCGGTTGATCGGGCCGCCACTTTAAAGCGCCATGTCTTGCAGGGACAAAGCGCACCGGACGTCACCGGTGGCAAAAGAAACGGGCTTGAAATAGAATAATTTTCTATATATAGACATCCAGTCGCTAAAAATAAGAAAATTATTTCTAAATGGCTCGAATCATAGGGTTTCGTTCTAACCCGTATAGGAACAAGGAATGGATGCCGTCGACCGCAAGATCCTCGCCGTGGTCCAGCAGGACGCCTCGCTCTCGGTGGCCGAAATCGGCCAGCGCGTGGGGCTGTCGTCGACGCCGTGCTGGAAGCGGCTGCAGCGGCTGGAAGCCGACGGCGTGATCATGCGCCGGGTGGCGCTGGTCGATCCCGACAAGATCGGCCTCGGCACCACGGTATTCGTGTCGATCGAGACCGGCGACCATTCCGAGGAATGGCTGAAGAAGTTCGCCGAGACCGTCGAGGCTATGCCGGAGGTGATGGAATTCTACCGCATGGCCGGCGACGTCGACTACATGCTGCGGGTAGTGGTGCCCGACATCGCCGGCTACGACGCGTTCTACAAGAAGCTGATCGGGACGGTGCCGCTGAAGAACGTCACTTCGCGCTTTTCCATGGAGCGCATCAAATCCAACACCGCGCTCCCGATCACATAATGCGCGCTGAATCGAAAGGCGATCAGCTGCAGGCCAAGTCCTGCGCCCCATTGTTGTAGGTCGGCGGCGAAATGCGCGGGCTCATGAACATATGGTCCGCCAGGGTGATCGTGCCGGTGATGGTGTAACCGACGATCGGCGTGTAGGCGTAGGTGGCTTCGGCGACGATCAGTTGCGAATTGGCTATATCCAACGCCGTTTCGGACGCATCAAACGTATATATCGACCCGACGGCCCGCGCAGTGCCGTTCCTGGTGGCGCTCCATTTCACCGTCGCACTCTGGTTTTGGTCGATGTTCAGGCACGACACGACAATCGCGAGGTTACCGTCCGAATAAGGTGCGATGATTGCGGCCGACGCATCGAGAATATTGGACATATCGCCGCTACTGATGGTCGTGACCTGTGCCGACAGGTTGGCCACCGCGGCCGCGGTCAAACTGACCTTGCGGTCGGCGCCGACGCCATCGGAAATCTCAACGCAGCCGAAATAGAGCGTGATCAGCAGCGGTGCTACGAAGGCAAATTCGACCGCCGAGACGCCACGCCGGTCGCGGGCGAACCGGCCAAAACTTCGCAGGATGTTCAGACTTGACAGTTTCATGGTCAAAACGGTTCGTTGCGGAAGACTGAAGTGGCCACCAGTAGCCGTTTGCCGCCGTTTAGATTGCTCAGATTGTTGCCGAGCAGCGAAACGTAGATCGGCCATTCGTAGTAGAGCCGCACGACCACGATGTCGCCGGCATTGCCGGGCGTGTAAGCCAAGTTCGTGGTATCGAGCTGTCCATTGGTGACCGGAGGCGTAGCGTTGATCGCGCTAAAGCTGGAATAGCTTTTGACGTCGACCCGTATTTTATTTGCACAGTCGAACAGGCTGACGCCGGACTTCAGATACGCGCACACCACCTGAGACTTGAATGTGGATTCGTTATACCCCGCGCTCTGCGCCTGACCGGTCATGATCAGCCGGGCGGATTCGGTAGCGGCAGCCTCCAGGGTCTGATTGGCGAAGAACACCAGCGCCGTTTCCATTATCGCGAAAATCAACGCCAGGAACGGAAGCGCGACCAGACCGAATTCAATAGCCGCGGCGCCGTCTTGCCGGCGCACGAAGCGGCGTGCGGCGCGCCCCGGCAGCAACCGGTACGCACAATTCGCAAACGTATTTCGAATGTGCCTGAGCATGACAAAGGTCTCGACTGCGGAACGGTGCCGGGACACCGACCCTTTCCTAGCAACATCGCCTTTGCGAATTCTTGCGGGCGTCACCGCAAACAGCGGTTATCGCGTTAAGCGCGCGCTAACCATAGTCTGCTGCCGGGCGTGAACGTCGGCGGGTGCCGCGTTCTTCATTTCGCCGCGGACGATGCGCTGCCTTGCGCCTGACCGTTGCGGGTGCCGGTCTGGCCGAGCGTGGCGTTGAAATAGGTCGTGGCGTCGCCGAGCGTGATGCGGGGCTCGCACAACGGCGCGCAACTGTAGGTCTCGCGCTCGATACCCTTGTAAACAACCACCAAATCGCGGCCGGCGGGGCCGAGCACCCGCACAGACTTGCGCATGATCACGCGGCCATTGCGGTCGAGCGCCAGCAGGTTAGTAGCACCGTAGCCCTTGCCGGTGACGACCAGAATGCCCCCGCTTTGCAGGGTGGCATCGGCAATCAATGGATTTCCAATGACTATCGTGGTGACGCGGTCGGGCAGTTTCAGCAGGCGGGCCTGGTCGACGTTGACGTTTAACGTGTCAGCCCGCGCCGGCGAGGAAATGAGCGCGGCCAACAGCGCCCAGGTCAACACACCGAACAGCTGCCTGCGACGCCCGAACACGGCCGACATCGAACTCTCCAGTATGCTACACACAACACGGCCCGCCTCAAGCTGCGACCGCCATCCTATACACTGGAGTTGACTGCAAATTGGTGAACGAAGTGCAAAGAGCGTGGCCCGCGTGCACTCCGGTCACTGCAGGAACGGATAGATAATCTGCTTGCCGAAGCTCCCTGGGAAGCGCTTGTCGTCGATCCCATAGGCATCCGGCAATTCATTCTCCGGCATATAGAAGGTGCCGAACAGCCAATCCCAAATCGGAAAGGTGCCGGCGAAATTCTTGTTGCCGCCGCGATCGAGCGCGGTGTGATGCCAGCGGTGAAAAACCGGGCTTGCCAGCACGTATTTGAAGGGCCCGAACGTCCATTTCAGGTTGGCGTGTACCAAGGCGGAAGTGGCCGTGCTGAACGGGCCAACCCACAGCATCACGTTGGGCGAAATACCGGCGAGCAGCAGCGCCACGTCGACCGCGATGGTGCCGAGAAACAGGTTTACCGGGTGAAAGCGCGCGGCCGAGATCCAGTCGACTTCTTCCGAGGAATGGTGAACCGCGTGGTATTTCCACAGCGCACCGCGATGGAAGGCGCGATGGACCCAGTACAGCAGGAAATCCGAGACCACCAGGAAGACGATCGCCTGCCCCCAGAGCGGCAGTTCCGCGAGCGGGCCAAAGCCGTCTTCATAGAAATCCAACAGCGCTGGTACGCCGTGGATATTGAAGATCAGCGCGGCGCCCATCACCAACAGGCCGATGCGCACGAAACGCGAGCCCAGCGGCACCAGGAACCAGTAGCAGATGTCGGTGACAATCTCGCGCCTCTGAAACCACAGGCGGCCGGGATTGCAGGCCTGCCAGTGTGTGAGCACCGCAAAGATCAGGCCGAGCGCGATCGAGATCGGCACCAGCTTGAGCAGCGTTTGGCCGGCGACGTAAATGACGGCAAGAAATTCATTTGCCATTGTTGGACCTGGCCGAGGCAGAGGAAACCGGTCGATCCGGTATCGGTGTAGGCGGTTAACATCGGATGAACCGGGCGCTTGCGCGCGTACGCGCGACCCGGGGTAAATGCCGTCCGGCAAGATGACGGTGCTCCGCCACAATCGCCGCCCAGTATTGCCGGGCCAGAAAAAGTAGCGCGCGGCCTGGAACCCGAGGAGATATTACAGTATTATCTGAATATACTTTTATCACCTGTAGCTTACTGATCGATATTTCAAGTTTAAAGCTCATAAATGATCTATTAACTATGTTCTTCTTCACAACACAACTTATTAACTACCGGAGGTATACATCGGAATACCTATTGTTTCACTGATCATATTAACCGGCGTGCAAGACCTCATTGCTACGGTCGGCGCTGTGGAAAAGGCCAGCCGAACTTAATCCGGAAGCCTGCTGCCACCTCAGACAGCCACGTGTGGATCTAGGAGCTACCAATGAAAAACCTCTTCGTGCGTTTCATGAAGGACGATTCCGGCGCGACCGCCATCGAGTATGGCCTCATTGCGGCGGGCATTTCGGTCGCGATTATCGCGATCGTGAACGGTCTCGGCACCCAGTTGAGCGAGAAGTTCACCAGCATTTCGGACCAGCTCAAGTAAGCGGCCTGAACAAAATCGACACAAAGGCTCCGGCCGGTGGCCGGAGCCTTTTGCGTTTCCGGCGCGGCTGGCGACGCGGTTTACGAACGGTAAAGATTTCGCGCGCTAACCGAACCGCAAGATTGCACGGCGTAGTTTGCGGCGAGGCAGGCGCTTTGGGACGATCATCATGCTGATCGACGCAATCAGGCTCTTGTTATTTCCCGCCCTGATGGCGTTTGCGGCCTCGAGCGACCTTTTGACCATGACCATCTCGAACCGGCTCTCGCTGGCATTGGCCGCCGGGTTTTTTCTGCTCACCATCGTGACCGGCATGAGCCTGGCCGCTGTCGGCATGCATTTAGCGGCAGCGGCGCTGGTGCTGGTGTTCGCATTCGGATTTTTTACGCAAGGCTGGATCGGCGGCGGCGACGCCAAACTCGTGGCCGCCACCGCGCTCTGGTTCGGTTTCGGCCATCTGCTCGACTATCTGCTCTATGCGGCATTGTTCGGCGGGGCGCTGTCGCTGATTCTGATCCAGTTCCGCAAGCTGCCGCTGCCGGCTATCCTCGCCCGCCAGAAGTGGATTCTCCGCCTGCACGAAAAAGGCGGCGGTGTGCCCTACGGTATCGCGCTCGCCGCTGCAGCGCTGCTCATCTATCCCAAAACCGGCTGGATGCCCGCCAGCGGCATCTGAATTTCGTATTTTGGGGGCAAGTCCGCCGAGATCATGCGCAAACAAAATTTGGCGCAATACAAAATTAACTCGATTTAGATACCGCTCCTTAACCATGCCTTGACCTTTAGCTGTTGAAATCCGGTGCAAGCGGTCGCACCGGCCGCCATGTGGTTTGGACGGCCGAGCCGGCCGTCTGGTGGGTTAGAGAGTGAGAGTATGAAAGCCGCACGTGTCGTAGTGCTGACCGTCGCCGTTGCAGCGGGTGGAATTGCCGCGCTGCTGGCGGGCCGGTCGGAAAAATCAACGGTCAAGCAAGCGACCGCGCCGAAGGTCGAGACCGTCGATATTCTTGTTGCCAAAACCGACATCCCCACGGGCCAACAGATTTCGCCGAAGGATGTGCAGTGGCAAGCCTGGCCGGCGACCACGGCGACCGGCAATTTCATACGCAAGAACAACCGTCCCGATGCCATCGACAAGATGAGCGGTCTGATCGTGCGCGTGCCATTTGTAATTGGTGAGCCGATCCGCGAAGCCAAATTGGTGGACGCAAAGGGTGCCGGGTTCATGGCCGCCATCCTACCGAGCGGCATGCGAGCAGTGTCGACGAAAATTTCGCCGGAAACCGGCGCCGGCGGGTTCATTCTGCCGAACGACCACGTCGACGTTATTATCACGCGGCACGACCTTGCCGCCGGCAAGGCGGCGGGCGGTGACGTGCAGACCAGCGAAACCATTCTCAGCAATGTGCGCGTGCTGGCGATCGACCAGACCGTGCAGGAAAAGAACGGCCAGAAGGTCGTCGTCGGCAAGACCGCAACACTTGCGCTTTCGCCCGGCCAAGTCGAAACGCTGACGCTAGCGGAGCATATGGGCGCGCTGTCGCTGGCGCTTCGTAGCATTACCGATGCACAGCGTGACCAGCCGGAGACCGACGAGGGGCGCCGCAAAGGCGGCGTGAACGTCATCCGTTTCGGCGTGAACACGCCCACCACGACACGATGATCGAGCAAGGGGACCTCGGGGACATGGCGAAAATGACAATGATCCGCACCGCCGCGCTGGCGGCCCTGATCGCCGGCAGCGCGCTGGCGCCGATGGCTCCGGCGATCAGCGCCGATGCGCGCGTGCCGGTCATCAAGGTGGCCGCGAGCGAGGCGACCTCGCGATTTATCCCGCTCGGAATCGGCAAGTCAGTCGCCATCGATCTGCCGGCCGATATCAAGGACGTGCTGGTGGCCGATCCCAAGATCGCCAATGCCGTAATTCGTTCCTCCCGTCGCGTCTACATGATCGGCGTCAAGATCGGGCAGACCAATATCTTCTTCTTCGACGCCCAGGGCAGGCAAATCGCCGGCTTCGACATCGCGGTCACGCGCGACCTCAATGGCCTGCGCGGCGCGCTCAAGCAGACGATGCCGGATTCCGATATCCGGATTGAGGGCGTCGGCGAAGGCGTGATGCTCTCCGGCACAGCAGCAAACGCCGGCGAGTCGCAGCAGGCTTTCGATCTCGCCTCACGGCTGGTCGGCGACGGCACCAAGGTGGTCAACGGCATCTCGGTGCGCGGACGCGACCAGGTCATGCTCAAGGTGACGGTCGCCGAAGTGCAACGCGACGTCATAAAACAGCTCGGCATCGATATTAACGGCTCGTTGAGCTATGGCACCGCGGTGTTGAACCTCAACTCCAACAATACATTCAATGCCACCGGTCTCGCGCCAAGCTCATGGCTCACCGGCAACTTCGGCATCAATCCCAACATCAACGCCACGCTTAATGCAATGGAGCGCGCCGGCGTGATCCGCACACTCGCCGAGCCGAACCTGACCGCTATCTCCGGTGAGACCGCCACTTTCGTCGCCGGCGGCGAATTCCCAATCCCGAATGGCCTGTCGTGCGACTCCACCAAGTCGCCCCCGGTCTGCCAGGCACAAGTCGAGTTCAAGAAGTTCGGCGTCGGCCTCACGTTCACCCCGATCGTGCTGTCGGGCGGCCGCATCAGCCTCAAAGTGCAGACCGAGGTCTCCGACCTGTCGCTGGAAAACTCCTTTCCGGTGACAATACCCGGATCCAACACGACACTGACAATTCCTTCGATCCGCACCCGCCGTGCGGAGACTACTGTCGAAATTCCCTCCGGCGGGTCGCTCGCGATGGCCGGCATGATCCAGGAGCAGACCAAGCAGTCGATCAATGGCCTGCCGGGCCTGATGCAGCTGCCGATCCTCGGCGCACTGTTCAAGAGCCGCGATTATGTCAACCGCCAAAGCGAATTGATGGTGCTGGTCACGCCCTATGTGGTGCGGGCCGTCGCGCAAAAGCAGCTGTCGCGTCCGGATGACGGCTATGCCGATCCAAGCGATCCGTCGAGCGTGCTGCTTGGCCGCCTCAATCGCATCTATGGCGTCGCTGGCAAAACCGAACCGCCGCACGGCTATCACGGCAAATACGGGTTCATTCTGGATTGAGCGGGGAAAACGGGTGATGACACGACTTCATACGGCGAACGTGGAACGCCGCAGCAGAGCGGTACGGCGCCTGTTGGCGGTCGCCGGTCTCGCCGCGTTGCTGGGCGGCTGCTACCAGCAGCACGTCGCGCGGACCATCCCCACCTATCCGAGCGACTACCGCGAGCGCCATCCGATCACGCTGAAGGAGGGCGGGTACAGCGTCGAAGTTTTCATCGGCCGCAACCGCGGCGGGCTCAGCCCCAGCCAGCGCGCCGACGTGCTGTCATTTGCGCAATCGTGGCGGCACGAGGCGACCGGTGGTGTCATCATCGATGTCCCGCACGGCGGCCCGACCGACCGCGCTGCCGCCGATTCGCTGCGCGAAATCAATTCCATCCTCGCCGCTTCCGGCGTCCCGCGGCGCGCCATCTATGTGCGCCGCTACCATCCATCAAGCACGTCGCTCGCGAGCATCAAGATCAACTATTCGAAACTGGTTGCGCATGTCGGACCATGCGGTCTGTGGCCACAAGACCTCGGTCCAGTCGCCGACAAGAACTACAACGAAAACCGGCCCTACTGGAACCTGGGCTGCGCCAGCCAACGCAATCTCGCTGCCATGGTCGACAACCCCGCCGATCTGGTGCAGCCACGCGGTGAATCGCCGGCTTATGCAGCACGCCGCTCCGTCGCGATCGACAAGTACCGCCAGGGTCAAAACCCATCTGGCACCTATACCGGTTATGACAAAGCCAAGATCAGCGATCTCGGAAAATGATAAAACACGCACATCAAGCCACAGCAGCTGAAGCCGAGAATGCGTCGGCGCCGCCGGCCGATACGGTCGCAGCGGACGAACATATCGCGCCCGCGCCGCGGGTCTCGGTGCAGGCATTCTGCGAGACGGTTGAAACCGCGGCCGCCGTGCAGGCGGCCCGCGACGACCGCCGCCTGGCCAAGGCGCACGTGAAAATCCAGATGGGCGGCGCCACCGCCGCCGTCGAGGCCTATCGCAACTCGCCGACGCCGAACATCATCATTCTGGAGTCGGAAAATCGCTCCGAGGATATCCTGGCCGGGCTCGACCAACTCGCCGATGTTTGCGACGCCAGTACGCGCGTGATCGTGATCGGCCGCATCAACGATGTGACGCTTTATCGCGAGCTGACGCGGCGCGGCGTGAGCGAATATTTGATCGCGCCGGTCGGCACCATCGACATTGTGCGCGGGATCTGCGGGCTGTTCTCCGCGCCGGACGCCAAGCCGGTCGGCCGCGTCATCGCCGTGGTCGGCGCCAAGGGCGGGGTCGGCGCCTCCACCATCGCCCACAATATCGCATGGGCGATCGCCCGCGACCTGACGCTCAACTCGGTCGTGACCGATCTCGATCTGGCTTTCGGCACCGCCGGGCTCGACTACAACCAGGACCCGCCGCAGGGCGTTGCCGACGCGGTATTTTCGCCTGACCGCATCGATACCGGCTTCATCGACCGCCTGCTGTCGAAATGCACTGACCATCTGAGCCTGCTGGCCGCGCCGGCCACGCTCGAGCGGGTCTACGATTTCGGCGTCGATGCCTTCGACGCGATCCTCGACGCGCTGCGCGGCTCCATTCCTTGCGTCGTGCTCGACGTCCCGCACCAATGGACCGGCTGGACCAAGCGGCTGCTGGTGAGCGCCGACGACATTCTGGTGGTCGCCGGCCCCGACCTCGCAAACTTGCGCAATGCCAAGAACATGGTCGATCTGCTGCGCGCCGCGCGGCCCAACGACCGCCGCCCCTACTATTGTCTCAACCAGGTCGGCGTGCCGAAACGGCCGGAGATCACACCGGCGGATTTCGCCAAAGCCCTGGAGGATCCGCCGCTGGCCGTGATCCCGTTCGAGCCGCAGCTGTTCGGCACCGCCGCCAATAACGGCCAGATGATCGCCGAAGTGTCGGCAAACCATAAAACCGCAGAGATGTTCCGCCAGCTGGCGCAAGTCCTGACCGGCCGCGTCGAGGCCAAGAATGCGCGCGGCGGACTGATGCCTCTGCTCTCCAAGCTCATGAAGCGGGCGGGCTAGCGCATGATCCCGGAAAACGGGAGCCGATTTTCGGAAAAGATCGTGCCTAAGCATAATTTTAGGACGGGCCTCAATCCAATCTAAACGGATCGAAGTCCAGGAAATGGTCAGTGTTCGGAGTATGAGTCGTGTTCGGTAAGCGTAGCGCAACTGCTGAAGCCACTGCGCCGGCGCCAGCGCCGGAGCCTCCCGCCGCGGCGCCAGCGCCGGAGCCGGCCGAGCAAAAGGCGCCGGAAGGCGGCCGCACGCCCTTCCCGTCGGAGGGGCTAGGCGCGGCAATACTCTCGGCGCCGACCCCGACGCGCGCGCCCTCAACGATCAATACCGTGCCGTCTTCGGTCAATTCTCGCCGCTCCGAGACCTATTACGAGGTCAAGGGCGTCATCTTCGGCGCGCTGATCGAAGCCATCGATCTTGCCCAACTCGCGCGGCTCGACGCCGATTCCGCGCGCGAGGAAATCCGCGACATCGTCAACGAAATCATCGCGATCAAGAACATCGTGATGTCGATCTCCGAGCAGGAAGAACTGCTCGACGATATCTGCAACGACGTGCTCGGATTTGGGCCGCTCGAGCCACTCCTCTCGCGCGACGACATCGCCGACATCATGGTGAACGGCTCCGGCACGGTTTATATCGAAGTGCTGGGCAAGATTCAGAAGACCGGCATCCGCTTTCGCGACAATCAGCAACTGCTGAACATCTGCCAGCGCATCGTTAGCCAGATCGGCCGCCGTGTCGACGAATCCTCGCCGATCTGCGACGCGCGCCTGCCCGACGGCAGCCGCGTCAACTGTATCGTTCCGCCGCTGGCGATCGACGGGCCGGCGCTCACCATCCGCAAATTCAAGAAGGACAAGCTCACGCTCGACCAACTGGTCAAGTTCGGCACCATTACGCCGCAAGGCGCCGAGATCCTGCGCATCATCGGCCGCTGCCGGGTCAACACGCTGGTGTCGGGCGGCACGGGTTCCGGCAAAACCACGCTGCTCAACTGCATGACCCAGTTTATCGACCACGACGAGCGCATTATCACCTGCGAAGACGCCGCCGAATTGCAGCTCCAGCAACCGCACGTGGTGCGCCTGGAAACGCGACCGCCCAACCTCGAAGGCGAAGGCCAGGTGACCATGCGCGATCTGGTGCGGAACTGCCTGCGCATGCGGCCTGAACGCATCATCGTCGGCGAGGTGCGCGGACCCGAGGCCTTCGACCTGCTGCAGGCCATGAACACCGGCCATGACGGCTCAATGGGCACGCTGCACGCCAACAATCCGCGCGAGGCGCTCTCGCGCCTGGAATCGATGATCACCATGGGCGGCTTCTCGCTGCCGTCGCGCACCATCCGCGAGATGGTCGTCGCTTCGGTCGACCTGGTTATCCAGGCCGCGCGCCTGCGCGACGGCACGCGCAAAATCACCCACGTCACCGAGGTGATGGGAATGGAAGGCGATGTCATCATCACGCAGGACCTGTTTGTGTACGACATGACGGGTGAAGACGCTAACGGCAAAATTCTTGGCCGCCACCGCTCGACCGGCATCGGCCGGCCGCGGTTTTGGGACCGCGCCCGCTATTATGGCGAAGAGCAGCGCCTGGCTACCACGCTCGACGCGGCCGAAGCGGCCAGCGAAGAGCTGCGCACCTGAAGCAGGGGTAGCCATGCAATCGCTAGCCATGTTCTTTCTGGCAGCTGTCGCAGTCGGCGGCGTGGCATGGGTTTTCATCTACCCGGTTCTGTCCGGCGAACGCAAAACCGAGCAGCGCATGGCGAGCGTCGCCAAGACCGAACCAGTGGCGCGCACCGCGCGCGGTCACCAAAAATCCCGGCGCGACGTCGTCGAAGCCACGCTCAAGGAGTTTGAGGAACGTCACAGGAAGACGAGGAACTTGCCGCTTTCGGCCCGCATTGCGCAGGCCGGTCTTACGTGGTCGAAGCGGCAATTCATGCTCGTTTCAGCCGGCGTCGGCGTCATCATGTTTCTCGTCGTCTACTTCAGCGGCGCCGGCCTCATTGCCGCCGCCACGCTTGCGTTTGCTGGCGCATTCGGCTTGCCGCGATGGCTCCTGTCCTTTTTGAAGAAGCGGCGCGAGACGAAATTCCTCAACGCGTTTCCGGATGCGGTCGACATCATCGTGCGCGGTGTCAAGGCGGGGCTGCCGCTGCTCGACTGCCTGAAGATGATCACGGCCGAATCGCCCGAGCCTGTGAAGTCGGAATTCCGCACGATCGTGGAAACCCAGGCCGTCGGCATGCCGCTGGGCGAGGCTTGCGGAAAGCTCTACGACGACATGCCGCTGCCCGAAGCCAATTTCTTTGGGATCGTCGTCGCGATCCAGCAGAGATCAGGTGGCAATCTGGCGGAAGCGCTCGGCAACCTTTCGCGCGTGCTGCGCGACCGCAAGAAAATGAAGGCGAAGATTCAGGCCATGTCGCAGGAAGCAAAGGCTTCCGCCGCCATTATCGGCGCGCTGCCGATCGCGGTGATGCTTCTCGTTTACATCAGCAGCCCGCAATACATCTCGCTGCTGTGGACGGAGCCGCTTGGCCGCGTGATGCTCGCCGCCTCCGCCATATGGATGACCATGGGCGTGTTGGTGATGAAGAAAATGATCAACTTTGACTTCTGAGTGACGAATGCTCGACTTTCTGATCGACTCGATCAATCCCAAGATGCTGACGATGGTTTTTGCAGCCGTCGCGGCGGCAGCGACGGTTATGACGCTGGCGATGCCCTTTGCCTTCGCCGATCCCCTCGGCAAGCGCATGAAGGCGGTCGCAGTCGAGCGCGAGAAAATCCGCCAGCGCGAACGCGAACGCATGGCGCAGGAGCATCAGAAGGTCACCCTGCGGCAGTCGCCGAAGCAGTACGTCCAGGCGATCGTCGACCGTTTCAATTTGAGGAAATGGGTCGGCCAGGAAGAGGCGCGGCTGAAGCTCGTCCAGGCCGGCTATCGCGGCCAGGCACCCTACATCACCTATCTGTTCGTCCGCATGGTATCGCCGGTGGCGACCTTCCTGTTCGCCGTCGTCTATCTGTTCGTCTTGACCAAGCTCAATCAGCCGACTTCGGTCAAGATCGGCCTCTGCATCGCCGCCGCCTATGTGGGCATGCATCTACCGCTAATGATCCTGAAGAACAAGATCCAGCGCCGCCAGCTTTCCATCAAGCGCGCCTTTCCCGACACGCTCGACCTGCTGCTGATCTGCGTGGAATCCGGCATGTCGATCGAGGCGGCCTTTCGCAAGGTCAGTGACGAAATCGGCACGCAATCGGTGCCGCTGGCCGAGGAACTCACGCTGACCATGGCGGAGCTGTCTTATCTGTCGGAACGCCGTCAGGCGTACGAGAACCTGGCCAAGCGCACCGACCTGGAAGGCGTGAAATCCGTTTGCATGGCCTTGCAGCAGGCGGAACGTTACGGCACGCCGCTCGCTACCATGCTGCGCACCATGGCGCAGGAAAACCGCGACATGCGCATGTCGGAAGCCGAAAAGAAAGCCGCCGGCCTGCCGCCGAAGCTGACCGTCCCGATGATCCTTTTCTTCCTGCCGGTGCTGTTTATCGTCATTCTCGGCCCGGCCGCGATCAAGGTCATGGGCATCATGCATTGACGCCGGCGGCGCGCGCCGCCCGTAAAGCCGTCACGTATTGACGATTAGCTATTCAGGTGCCGGCGTCGGGCGGCGGCACGTAGGGCTGCTTGCCATTCTTCTTAAAGGCGCTTTGCCGCGCCAGCATGTTCCGCAGATAGGCGACATTGGCCTCGGCTTCGTCCGCGGGCAGATCGGCGCTGGCGATTTTTTCCGCCTCGGCGAAGTGGCCTTGCAAGCCGACGACGAGCGCGAGATTCTGCCGCACCTTCGGTTTGGCGCCCGGCTGCGCCAAGGCTTTGCGCAGCGTGCTTTCGGCGCGTTTCAGTTTCTTCTCGAGCGCATAGGACAAGCCGAGGTTGGACAAGACCGAGGGCTCGTTCGGTACGATCTTGAGCGCGGACGAGTAATGCTGCTGCGCCTCCCGGTGCCGGCCAATCTGGTCGAGCACGGCGCCTTGCGCGTTGAGAATATGCCAGTCCGGATTATCGGGCGTATGCGCGCGGCTGAGCGCGTCGAGCGCCTCGGCGTATTGGCCGGCGTCGGCCAGGGCGCGGCCATAGGCGCCAAGCAATTTCTTGTCACGCGGATTGCGGAGCGAGGCCTGCTGCAGGACGGCAACTGCCTGGGCGCGCTGCTCGGTGGCGCGTAACGCCCGGGCATAGGCCATGGCGGCCCCGGCATCGCTCGGATTGGCCTGGTAGCGGGGCCCCCAGACCGCGATCTCGCGCCGCCAGTCGGATTCGCCATGGGGCATGCTGGCCGGGCCGATCGAACCGGTGATGTCGTCGCCCGTTGTCTTACAGCCGCCCGCCGACAGGGCCAGCAGGCCCGCGACAGTCGCCGAGGCAATGAGGTGGGCGGCACGGACGGTTCTCGGACGTATATTCGAGTGCATGGGACCCCGGTGGCTGACGCTCCAACGGTATTCCCCGAGCAATAAAACGTTAACCCTAACGACTGGTTAACTTGTAAACTGGGGCCGGCTCCGGCTTTAAAGATCGCCATGGATCTCGGTCTCTCCAGCGACGAAATCGCGCTCCAGGCGCGCGCCCGCGCCTTCTCGCACGACGTGGCGCGCCCACGCGCGGCGCAAATCGACCGCGACGAGCAGTACCCCTTCGACATCGTGAAGGCGCTCGGCCAGGCCGGCTTCCTCGGCATGACCATGCCGAAGGCGCTGGGCGGCAAGGACGCAAGCTTCCTCGACGCCGTGCTGGTGGTCGAGGAGATGGCCAAATCCTGCACCGTCACCGCCCGCATCGTGGTCGAAACCAATATGGGCGCGCTCTCCACGGTGATGGCCTATGGCAGTGAGGCGCAGAAGAAGCTGGCGGCGCGGCTGGTGCTGGAGGGCGACAAGCCCGCGATCTGCATCACCGAGCCGGCGGCCGGCTCCGACGCCATGGCCATGACCACCCGCGCCGACCGGCGTGGCGACAAATACATCATCAACGGTAGGAAACACTGGATCACCGGCGCCGGGGTCTCGCGCCTGCATCTGATCTTCGCGCGCGTTCACGACGAAAAAGGCGAGGCACTCGGCGTCGGCGGCTTTCTGGCGGTGAGCGACGAGGCCAACGGAATCACCGTCACCAAGCGCGAGCAGACCATGGGGCTGCGCGGCATGCCGGAAGGCGAGCTGACCTTCGAGAACCTGGAAGTGCCGGCTGACATGGCCGTGCTGCCGCCGTCCGGCTGGCGCAGCGGATTCGCCGACCTGATGAACGCTTATAACAGCCAGCGCGTCGGCGCCGGCACCGTGGCCATGGGGATTGCCGCCGGTGCGATCGAGTTGGCATTGGACTTCGCCAAGGAGCGCGAGCAATTCGGCCGCCCGATCGGCGAATTCCAGGGCCTGCAATGGATGCTGGCCGACATGCAGACGCAACTGACGGCATCGCGCCTGATGCTCTACCAGGCGGCGCGCTCGCGCGGACCCGACGGCAGCGCCTTCCCCGATCCGATGCTGGCGGCGCAGGCCAAGATCTTCGCCTCGGAAACCGCCATCCGCATCGTCAACGACGCGCTGCAAGTCTTCGGCGCGCGCGGCTATTCGCGCGAGCTTCCCTTGGAGCGAATGGCGCGCGACGTACGCATGTTCACCATCGGCGGCGGTACCGCGCAGGTGCTGCGCACACTGGTCGCCTCCAAACTGCTGGGCTGGAAGCTGCCGCAGCGGCGCGACGGCTACGTGCCGAAGCGCTCGCTGCGCGACGCCGCGGAGTAAACATGCATCCTGTTTTTGCCAAGCCCGGTGTGCAGGGGACGCCGATCCTGTTTGTTACTGCCGCCAATGTCGACGACGTAAGCACGCGTCTCGACGATCACGCGCGCGGCTTCATCCAGGCTGCCGGTTTCGAGCCTAAACCCGGCAAGCACCTCTTCGTCCCGGACGCATCGGGAAAGCTGGCGGCTGTGCTGTTCGGCCTGGAAGCTCCCGACGATGCCGTCAAGGATCTGTTCCGGCCGGGGGCACTGCCCGGCTTGTTGCCGCCAGGCATCTACCGCTTCAGCAACGCGCCGCACGATGTGCGGCTGGCTGCGCTCGCCTTCGCGCTCGGCAGTTATCAGTTCGCACGCTACCGCAAGGCGCAGGCGCGCGATGTGCGATTGCTGGTTCCCGAAAGCGTCGATGGCGAGGATGTCACGCGCATCATCGAAGGCGTAACGCTGGCGCGCGATCTCATCAACACGCCGTCCAACGACATGGGCCCGGCCGAGCTGGAGGATGGCGCCCGAGCGCTCGCCAAGCAGCATGGCGCGAAAATAAATTCCATCAGCGACAGTGCGCTCGCGAAACAATTCCCGCTCGTGGCCGCGGTCGGCGCGGGCTCTGCGCGCACGCCCAGGCTGATCGATCTCGCCTGGGGCAAGGACGGCGATCCGAAAATTACCCTGGTCGGTAAGGGCGTGTGCTTCGACACCGGCGGCCTCGACATCAAGGCGTCGAGCGGCATGCTCAACATGAAGAAGGACATGGCCGGCGCGGCGACCGCGCTGGCGCTCGGCCATATGATCATGGCGCGCAAGCTAAAGGTAAAGCTGCGCATCATCGTACCGGCGGTGGAAAACTCCATTTCCGGCACCAGTTTCCGGCCGCGCGACATCTACACATCGCGCAAGGGCATCAGCGTGGAGATCGGCAATACCGACGCCGAAGGGCGGCTGGTGCTTGCCGATGCGCTGACCTATGCGAGCGAGGACAATCCGGCCTTGATCGTCGATTTCGCCACGCTCACCGGCGCCGCAAGAATTGCGCTCGGTCCCGAGGTAGCGCCGTTCTTTACCGACGATGACGTGCTCGCCGGCGAGCTCATGCGCGCAGCCGGCGCCGAAAACGATCCGTGCTGGCGCCTGCCGTTGTGGCGGCCTTACAATTCAATGCTCAATTCCAAGGTGGCCGATCTCAACAACGTAGCCTCTGGCGGCCACGGCGGCGCAATTACTGCCGCGCTGTTCCTGCGCCGGTTCGTCGCCGCGAACTCCTGGCTGCATTTCGATATCTTCGCGTGGACGCCATCCGCCAAGCCGGGGCGCCCGGAAGGCGGCGAATGCCACACGGCGCGCGCGCTTTATGCGATGCTTTCGGCGCGTTACTCTTAATTTATGGTCGCGCTCGATCCCCGCATCCATCCCTTCCGGCCCGAGATCGCGGCAAGCTATCTCAAAGGTCAGGTCGAGGCCCGGCGTTTCGTCGACGGCACGCGCTACCAGGTGATCGAGCCGGTGACTTTCCTGCGGCGGGCCGCCTCGCACGAGGCACGGCTCGACACCGAGGTTTTGCTGGGCGAGTACGTCATCGTCTATGAGACGACCGACGAAGGCTGGGCCTGGGGCCAGCTCGAGAGCGACGGCTATGTCGGCTGGCTCTCGGCCAACGCGATTGGCGCACCCGGGCCGGCGCCGACGCACAAGGTCTGCGTCCCGCGCACGCTTTGCTTCCCGGCGCCCGACATCAAGCTGCCCCCGATTGTCGCGCTGCCGATGGGTGCGCGGCTTGCCATCGCACGGCAGGACGAGCGCTTCGCCGTCACCGCCTCCGGCTGGCACGTGCCGGAAGTGCACCTGGCGCCCATCAAGGCGAAAGCGGCGAATTTCGTCGCCGTCGCCGAACAATTCCTGGGCGCGCCTTATCTGTGGGGCGGCAAGACCTCGCTCGGCATCGACTGCTCCGGGCTGGTGCAGGTCGCGCTGCAGGCCGCCGGCCATGCCAGCCCGCGCGACAGCGACATGCAGGAATTGTCGCTCGGCAAACCGGTCGCGCTCAGCGAAATACGGCGCGGCGATCTGATTTTCTGGAAGGGCCATGTCGCCATCGCGCGCGATCCCGAGACCATCGTTCACGCCAATGCCCATGCCATGATGGTGGCGATCGAGCCGGCGGACGAGGCGATTTCCCGCATCAAAGCGGCGGGCAGCGAGGTCACCAGCGTCAAACGGATCGGCTAGCGCGTTTTGACGTTGCACATGACGGCATCGCAGCGCTGCACCGAATCGATCATTTTGGCCAGCGACTTGGAGCCGGGATAGCCGAGGATGGCCACGCCCTTGATGACGAAGCCCGGCGTAACCGCGATCGCCAGCGCATTGCCAAGCCGATAATGCGCCGTCATCACTTCGGCCAGCTTATTCTCGTTGGCGATTTCGAGCACTTTGGCGGGATCGAGGCCGACGTCTTTGGCCGCAGCGATCGCGCGATTGCCGTCGACCACGCCGCGCATGGAATCAAGCTTGCGGTGGAACGCATAGAACTTCTCCGGCGCGAGCCGCGCGACTGCCAGCTCGACCCGTGTGCCCTGGATCGAGTTCACGCCAAACACCGGAAACGGCACCAGCACCAGCCGCAGCTCGGGCTGACTGTGCAACAGCTTGTCGATATCGGCGGAGGCCTCGCGGCAAAACGAACAGTTGACGTCGTAGAACTCGCTGAGCGTGACCTTGCCGTGCGGATTGCCGACGATGACGACGCCCGGCAATTTGTCGATTTGGCTTTCGAGATCCGCCGGCACGCGGTGATTGGCGATGTAGTCGCCGTCGTCGGCCTTGAGTGGATAAAATCCAGCGTTTTCGGCGTGCCCGGCGAGCGGCACTATGAAAAAAAAGCTGGTGGCGAAGAGCAGGCGTATGAGGCGGCACATTGCTTGTGATGCTTTGTTTTTGGCGTTTGCGCGTTACGTCATTAAGGTCATGCCGGTCAGCAAAACATATAGCGAATCACGAATAAGTGAGCCGCATCATCATCCTTGCGCCGGATTGCTGGCGCGCAACAGCTCGGCGACGCGGCCGCGGTTGAGCGCCAGCCATTGCAGCGCGATGACCAGCGGACCGTTGCGCATCGTCCCCAGCGTCAAGGCATCGATGGCCGCGTCGATAGGCACGCGTACGACGCCGATGTTCTCGCCCCCGGCGCTGGTGCGCTCCGGCACGCGCGTTGAATCGACGGCGGCGAGAAAGACGGTCACCTCCTCGTCGGTCAATCCCGGTGTAGTCAGGTAAGTGAACAATTCGATCAGCCCGCGCGGGGCAACGCCGATTTCTTCGGCGCATTCGCGGCGCGCGGCGTCCGCCAACTGCTCGCCTGCCTCGACCCGGCCGGCGACGGTTTCGATCAGCTCGCCGCGCCCATTGGCGAGATGCGCCGGCAGCCGGAACTGGCGGATCAGCACGATTTCGTCACGCGCCGGATCGATCGGCAGCACCGCCACCACCTTGCCGGCGTGCACCACGTCGCGCGTCTGCCGTGCGCCTTGCAGCGTCAGTCGGTAGCGCTGGTAGTCGAAAAATCCCTTGGCCAGCCGCTCGGGCTCTGACAGCGCGACATCGGCGGGGCGGTCGGCGAGCTCGGGGTGATCGTGCATCGCCGTCCCTATTGCGAGACGACGCCCTCGGGCGCGCTTTCGAGATCAAAGGCGGCGGCGAACAGCGCGCGCGTATAGTCGCTCTTCGGATTCTTGAACAATTCGGCCGCCGCGCCTTCTTCAACCATTTTGCCGTTACGCAGCACCAACAGCCTGCTCGCCAAGGCCGCCACCACGCGCAGATCGTGCGAGATGAACATGTAGGTGAGGTCGCGCTTCTTCTGCAGGTCGCGCAACAGATCGACCATTTGCGCCTGAATGAGCATATCGAGCGCGCTGGTCGGTTCGTCGAGCACGATGAAGGTCGGCTCCAGCACCAGCGCGCGGGCGAGCGCGATACGCTGGCGCTGGCCGCCGGAGAATTCGTGCGGATAGCGGTAGCGCGTGTCGGTATCGAGACCGACTTCGGTGAGCGCCGCCACGACGCGCTGCTCCCGTTCCTGCTCCGTCAGCTGTGGATGATGCACCCACAGCCCCTCCTCGACGATGTCGGACACCGACATGCGCGGGCTGAGCGAACCGTATGGGTCCTGGAACACGATCTGCATGTTGCGGCGGAACGGCCGCATCTGCTTGAACTTGAGGCCCTGGATGGTCTCGCCCATGAACACCACCGGACCCTCGGAGGAAATCAGCCGCAGGATGGCGAGGCCGAGCGTGGTTTTGCCCGAGCCGGATTCGCCGACGACCCCGAGCGTCTCGCCTTTGCGCACCTCCATGGTGATGCCGTCGACCGCCTTGATGTGTCCGACCACCTTGCGCAGCACGCCGCGCTTGATCGGGAACCAGACTTTCAGGTCGTCGGTCTGCACGACCACCGGCGCGTTGGGGCGGGGCGGCGCCGGATCGGGCTTGGGCTCGGCGGCCAGCAGGTCGCGCGTATAGGGATGTTCGGGCGCGGTGAACACGCGCTCGACCGGCCCATGCTCGACGATCTTGCCGGCGTTCATGACGCAGACCCGGTCGGCGAGCTTACGCACGATGCCGAGGTCGTGGGTGATGAATAGCATCGACATGCCGAGCCGCTTCTGCGTGGCCTTGAGCAGTTGCAGGATTTGCGCCTGCACCGTCACGTCGAGCGCGGTGGTGGGCTCGTCGGCGATCAACAGGTCCGGCTCGTTCGCCAGCGCCATTGCGATCATCACCCGCTGGCGCTGGCCGCCGGACAACTGGTGCGGATAAGCCCCGAGCCGCGCCTTGGGATCGACAATGCCAACCTGATCGAGCAATTCAACAATGCGGGCGCGCGCTTTCTCACCGGCAAGACCCTGATGGATCAGGAGGATTTCGCTCAGCTGCTTCTCGATCGTGTGCAGCGGATTAAGCGAGGTCATCGGCTCCTGGAAGATGATGGTGATGTCGTTGCCGCGCACGTGGCGGATCTCGTGTTCCGGCATGGTCAGCAGCTCGCGTCCCTTGAAGCTGATCGCGCCGGACGGGTGGTGCGCGGCCGGATAAGGCAGCAGCTTCATCACCGACAGCGCGGTGACCGACTTGCCGGAGCCACTCTCGCCGACCAGCGCCACGGTCTCACCCGCGCCGATGTCGAATGACACCTTGTCCACGGCCAGCACTTCGTGCGCGCCGATGCCGAAGGCGACCGAGAGATCGCGCACCGACAGCAATTTGTCTGAGGCGCTCATCGGAAAGTCTTTCGCGGATCGAAAGCGTCGCGCACCGCCTCACCGATAAAGATCAGCAGCGAGAGCATGATGGCGATCGAGAAGAAGCCGGTGAGGCCCAGCCAAGGCGCCTGCACATTGGATTTGCCCTGGCTCAGCAATTCGCCGAGCGAGGGCGAGCCGGGCGGCAGGCCGAAGCCGAGGAAGTCGAGCGCCGTCAGCGTCATCACCGACGACGACAGGATGAACGGCAGGAAGGTCATGGTCGCCACCATGGCGTTCGGCAGCAGGTGGCGGAAGATGATCGTTGCATTCGATACGCCGAGAGCGCGCGCGGCCATGATGTATTCGAAATTGCGCCCGCGCAGGAATTCCGCGCGCACCAGGTGAACCAGCGACACCCAGGAAAACAACAGCAGGATGCCGAGCAGCACGAAGAAGCCCGGCACCAGCACCGAGGAAATGATCAGCAGCAGGTAGAGCGAGGGGATCGAGGTCCAGACTTCGATGAAGCGCTGAAACAAGAGGTCGATCCAGCCGCCGAAATAACCCTGCACCGCGCCGGCCGCGACGCCGATGATCGAGGATACAATTGTCAAGCACAGGCCGAACAGCACCGAGATGCGAAAACCATAGATCAGCCGCGCCGTCACGTCGCGGCCGCCGTCGTCGGTGCCGAGCCAGTTGTATTCAAGGTCGCCGCATTTGGCGAAGCCGTGGCTGGCGGCGAAAGCGCAGTCCTTGTCGGTCAACAGCCAGGTCGGCTTGGACGGGAACGGTGACGGCGGCTTGCTCACTTGCGTGCCGTAAGAAAAGCGGATCAGCGGCCAGATCACGGTGCCGCCTTCCTTCTTGATCAGGTCGATCAGATAGGGATCGCGGTAGTCGGCGGCGGTGCCAAACAGGTTCGGGTCGTCGGGCTTGCCGAAGGCGGTGTCGGGATAGGTGAACACCGCCGGAAAGTAGGAATGACCGTTGACGTGGATATAGATCGGCTTGTCGTTGGCGATAAATTCCGCAAACAGCGAGATCAGGAACAGCGTCAGGAAAATCCACAAAGACCAATAGCCGCGCCGGTTGGCCTTGAAGGTCTGCCAGCGCCGCTTGTTGAGCGGCGAAATCCGTATCCAGCGCCGCTCCGGCGGCACCGCCAGCTCGATGGTGCCGTAAGCCGTGGTGTCGGGCGACTGGATGTCGGTGCGGTCGTCCACGGATCACACCTCCCGCGTCTCGAAATCGATGCGCGGATCGATCCAGGTATAGGTAAGGTCGGAGATCAGGTTCACCACCACGCCGATGAGCGCGAACATGTAGAGCGTGGCGAACACCACCGGGTAGTCGCGGTTGAGTACGCTTTCGAAGCCGAGCAGACCGAGCCCGTCGAGCGAGAAGATGGTCTCGATCAGCAGCGCGCCGGTGAAGAAGGCGGAAACGAAGGCGCCGGGAAAGCCGGCCACCACGATCAGCATGGCGTTGCGGAACACGTGGCCGTAGAGCACCTGGTTGCTGGTGCAGCCTTTGGCGCGGGCGGTGAGCACGTATTGCTTGCGGATCTCGTCGAGGAACGAGTTCTTGGTCAGCAAGGTCATGGTGGCGAAGGCCGAGAGCGCCATCGAGATGATCGGCAGCGTGAGATGCCAGAAATAATCGCCGATCTTGCTGTACCACGGCAGCGACCAGAAATTCTCCGACACCAGCCCGCGCAGGGGGAACCAGTCGAAGAACGAACCGCCGGCGAATAATACAATCAGCAGGATGGCGAACAGGAAGCCGGGAATGGCGTAGCCGACCACGATCACGGTCGAGGTCCACACGTCGAAATGCGAGCCGGCGTCGACTGCCTTGCGGATGCCGAGCGGAATCGAGATCAGATAGGTGAGCAGGGTCATCCAGATGCCGAGCGACATCGACACCGGCAATTTCTCCTTGATCAGTTGCATCACGCTGATGTCACGGAAATAGCTCTGGCCGAAATCGAAGCGGATGTAGTTCCACAGCATGATGCCGAAGCGCTCATAGGCCGGCTTGTCGAAGCCGAACTGCTTCTCCAGCTTCTTGATGAATTCCGGATCGAGCCCCTGCGCGCCGCGGTATTTGGAGCTGACGGCGTCCACTTGTGAGCCACCCTGCACCATGCCGCGGCTGCCGAAGTCGCCGCCGGCCGAACCGGAGATGCGCGAGGTGGCGCCGGTATCCGCGCCGGTGAGCTTGGCGATTACCTGCTCGACCGGGCCGCCGGGGGCAAATTGCACCACGACGAACGCCACCAGCATGATCCCAAACATCGTGGGAATCATGAACAGGATGCGGCGGACGATATAGGCGCTCATGCGATTGTTACGGATGCCTGTGCTGGTGTCGTACCCGGCGCGCGGGGCCGCGGCAACCCTATTACCTGCCGCGGGCGTTTAGGTCTTATGACAAATCGGCAACATAAAGTCGCTGTTGGCGGGAATCAGGGCCGATGATCCCCAACCTAGCCTTTCTGCTTCAACTTCGCCGCTTTGGCTTGGTCGTACCACCAGGTCGCCGGAATGCCCCGGAAATAGCGTGGTTTGGCGGCGGGGAAGCCGAACACGTCCCAGTAGGCGATCCAATGCGACCCTTTGTACCAGTGCGGAATCCAGTAGCGGCCAGCGCGGATGACGCGGTCGAGCACCCGGCAAGCGATAACGAGGCCTTCCCGGGACTTGGCGGCGATGATGATGTCGACCAGCGCATCGACCACCGGATCGGCGATGCCGGCCAGGTTCTGCGAGCCCTTGGTGGCGGCCGCCTGCGAGGTGAAATAGGTGCGCAGCGAATCGCCCGGCGTCGAGGAAAAGCTGAAGCGCTCCACCGTGATGTCGAAATCGAAAGCGTCGATGCGGGCTCGGTACTGCACCGGATCGACGATGCGCAAGCCTGCCTCGAAACCCAGGACCTTGAGATTGTTGATATAGGTCAGATGGTGCGGCTTGAAGGTCGGCTCGTCGATGAGGAACTCGATCTCGATCGGCGAGCCGTCGGGCAGCACCCGTTTGCCCTCCTTGAGCGGATAGCCGGCCGCGGCCAACAGCTGCGCGCCGTGGCGCAGCCAGCGGCGGTCGTGACCGGAGCCGTCGGTCACAGGCGGCAAATAAGGCTCGCCGAACACTTCGTCCGGCACCTTGCCGCGGAACGGCTCCAGCAATACCAGCTCGGCGGCGCTCGGTTTGCCTATCGCCTTCATCGGCGAGTTCTCGAAGATCGACTGGGTACGGTCGTAGGAGCCGTACATGATATTCTTGTTGGTCCATTCGAAATCAAAGGCGTCGGTCAGCGCCTCGCGCAGACGGCGGTCCTTGAACTGCTTGCGCCGCGTGTTGATGAACCAGCCTTGCGCGCCGGACGGCGTGTCATCCGACAAAATGGCGCGCTTGACGCGGCCGTCGGTGAAGGCCGGGAAGTTGTAGCGCGTCGACCAGACGCGCGAGGTAAATTCCTCACGGAACAGGTAGCTGCCGGCGGTGAAGCCTTCGAAGCCGACTTCGCGGTCGCGGTAATATTCGAAGCGCACGACGTCGAAATTGTTCTGGCCCTTCGCCACCGGCAGGCCGGCGCCCCACCAGTCCTTCACCCGCTCATATTCGATGAAATGGCCGGCGTCGAAATTGCCGACCTTGTAGGCGCCGCTGCCAAGCGGGATTTCCAGAGTCGATTGATCGAACGGCTGCTTGGCATAATAGGCGCGCGAGAAGATCGGCAGCCCGGCGACGAACAGCGGCACGTCGCGTCCGCGCTTCTCGGCGAAGTGCACCACCAAGGTATGGTCGTCGGCCGCCTCGGCGGCTTTCATGTCGCGCAGGAGCTGGCTGATGATCGGATGGCCCTTCTCCTTCAGCGTCGCCAGCGACCAGGCGACGTCATGGGCGGTGAGCGCGCTGCCGTCGTGAAACTTCATTTGCGGGCGCAACAGGAAACGGTAGGTCAGACCGTCGGCGGATATGCGCACGGCGCGCGCCGCCAGCCCGTACATGGCGTCGGGCTCATCGCCCGAACGCACCATCAGCGTGGCGAAGGTGAGTTCAAGGCCCTGCGCCGCGTCGCCCTTCAGGATGTAGCTGTTGAGCGAATTGAAGGTCAGCTGATTCTGGTTGAACAGCGTCCCCGGCCCGATCTGCGAGAACATGCCGCCTTTCGGCGCCTGCGGATTGACGTAGGGGAAATGCTGAAAATCCGGCGGCAGCTTGAGATCGCCGAAGGCGGATATGCCGTGATGCTCGGCCTCTTGCGCGGCGGCCGGCAGCACCAGGCGCCGGCTTACGCCCGCGGCCACTGCGGCAGCGGTAAGGCTCAAGGCGCGGCGGCGGCTCAGTTGCATGACATCTATGACCGTTGCGGCGCCTTGGCCGCCTTGTCCTTGTCCCACCACCAGATATTCGGGAACGCCGCGTTGCCATATTTCGGCATCGTGCTCGGCCGGCCGAAACGATCCCAGCGCACGGTGCGCTGGAACGGATAGCTCCACTGCGGCACGACGTAGAAATTCCACAGCAGCACGCGGTCGAGCGCGTGCGTGGCGGCAACCAGCTCGGCGCGGTCCTTGGCGTAGATGACGCGCTCGATCAGCGCGTCGACCGCCGGGTTCTTGATGCCGACCAGATTGCGGGAGCCGGGCCGATCGGCCGCCGCCGACCCCCAGAAGCCGCGCTGCTCGTTGCCGGGCGACAGCAACTCGTCCCAGGAAGCAACGGTGATGTCGAAATCCCACTGCCGCAGCCGGTTTTCATACTGCGCACTATCCACCAGACGCACCGAGACCGTAATGCCCAGGCGCTCCAAATACGACTTGTAGATCAGCATCACCCGCTCGAATGTGGGCTGCACGATCAGCAACTCCACCGTCAGCGGCTTGCCGGTCTTGCTGTTGACGAGCTTGGTATTCTTGACCTCGTAACCCGCCGCACGCAGCAGCTTGATCGCCTCGCGCAGATTGCTGCGCACCGCGCCGGAACTACCGGAGACAGGATTGGTATAGGGCTCGCTGAACAGTTCCGGCGGCACCTTGTCTTTCACCGTTTGCAGAATCTCCAGCTCCTGCCCCTGCGGTACCCCCGAGCAGGCGAGCTCGGTACCGAAGAAATAGCTGTCGATGCGCTTGTACTGACCGAAGAAGAGCTGCCGATTCATATCCTCGAAATTGAGGGCGAAATTGAAGGCGCGGCGCAGGCGCGGATCCTGGAACTTGGGCCGTCGAATGTTAAAGGCGAAGGCCTGCATGATGCCGAAACTGCGGATCGGGAATTCCTCCTTCACCACTTTCTTGTCACGCAGGCCCGGGAAGTCGTAGGCCGTCGCCCAGTCCTTGGCGCTGTTCTCGATGCGCCAATCGATGCGGTCGCCTTTGAAGGCCTCGATCGCGACGGTAAAGTCGCGGTAATATTCGAAACGGATTTCCTTGAAATTATTGCTGCCGACATTCACGTTGACGTTTTTGCCCCAATAGTCGGCGGCCTGCTCGTAGACCAGCGTGCGGCCGGGCGCGAAATCCTTCACCCGATAGGGGCCGGAGCCGAGCGGCGGGTCGAGCGTCGTCGAGGTGATGTCGCGCTTCTTGCCGTTCTTGTCGGTGCCCAGCCACCAGTGCCGGGGCAGCACGGTCAACTGCCCGACGATGTGCGGCAACTCGCGGTTGCCGGCGCTGTCGAAGGTGAAGGTGATTTCGCGCTCACCGGTCTTTTCGGCCTTGGTGACGTGACGATAATAGGCGGCGAGGTCCGGCCGGTTTTGCTTGAGCGCCGTGAACGAAAAGATCACGTCCTCGACCGTCACCGGCTCACCATCGTGCCAGCGCGCATTGGCGCGCAGGCGATAGGTGACAGAGGAATGGTCGGCTGGGTGCTGCACCGCTTCCGCCAACAGGCCGTACTCGGTGGAGATCTCGTCGAGAGCCGGTGTCATCAGCGTCTCATTGAACAGGTTGGTGCCCATGGCGAGGTTGCCCTTCACCAGCGCAACCACCTCGTTGAAGTTGTCGAAGGTGCCAAAGCCAGACAGCCGCACCGTGCCGCCTTGCGGCGCGGCCGGGTTGACGTAGTCGAAATGGTTGAAGCCGGCGGGATATTTCGGCTCGCCGAACAGCGAGAGCCCGTGTTTCCAACTGGAATCCTGGGCGGCGGCTTTACCGACGAACACGACCGCGCCGAAGCCGCCCAATGCCGGCGTTGCCAGCGTAGCGGCGGTGGCGCGAAGGACGGATCGGCGGCTCAATTTCATGGGACGTGCTCCGGGCGCCGGCGAAAATACGCCATCACGCCATTGCCGGGGATTATGTCGGTTTTTCGGTCCGCGACCAGCATTGCCGATATGTAACCCTCGGCCGCGGTCAAATTTCCGTGGCCAAACGCCGCAACCGCCGCCGAAAACACAACGGCCGGACATTGCCCGGCCGCGTCGTGATGCCTTTAACCGTCTTTGCCGCTTGGGGCTATTTCGGCGCGGCTGCCGGCGCCGCGTCGGTCTTGGGCATTTCCTTGGGCGCCTCGGCCGGCTTCTCGGCTGGCTTGCTCTCGCCGGCGGCGCCACCCGCCGGCGGCGCATTTTCGGCCTGCGCCTTCGGCAACGGCAGCGGGTTGTCCGAAAGGGTGTGTAGGTAGTCGATCACGTCGGCGCGCTGCTGGTCGTTCTTGAGGCCGGCGAAGGTCATCGCCGTGCCGGAGATGTAGCCACGCGGATCGGTCAGGAATTTGTCAAGCTCTTCAAAGGTCCACTTGCCGCCCTTTGCCTTCATCGCTTTGGAGAAGTTGAAACCGCGGCCTTCCCCGCGCACTTCCCCGACCACGTTCCAGAGATTGGGCCCGACCCGGTTGGGACCGCCCTTCTCGAAGGTGTGACAGGCCTGGCATTGCTTGGCGGTTGCCTTGCCCTTGTCCACCGACGACTTGGCCAGCCGCACCGGCAATGGCACTTCCTTCGGCTTCTCGGCCGTTTTCTCGCCGCCGGCTTCCGTCTTCACCGCGATCACATAGCCGGGCTTGGCCGGCTTCTCGGGCGCGAAAATGGCGCCGGCGCCGATATTGAGCGCGAGCGTGATCAGACAGGTGCCAAGGATGGCGCCGAGGATTTTGTTGAGTTCGAAAGAATTCATCGAAATTCGGCTTCCGGAGCGGGCAACGCAACCTGGGGCGGGGTCAGCCGGCCGGAATCCGGCGGCGGCGGACAGATACCGGTTTGCCTCGGCTCTGGCAACCCGTATAAGCGCCACGGCCCTATAGACTATTGCCAAGTCCGGCCGGGCGGCACCGGCGGCCCCAACCGATGCCCGACGCAATCATTCTCATCCCGGCCCGCATGGCCTCCACCCGCCTGCCCGGCAAGCCGCTGGCGGATATCGCTGGCCTGCCGATGATCGTGCACGTGTTGCGGCGCGCGCAGGAAGCGAAGATCGGCGAGGCGGTGGTCGCGACCAATTCCGAGGCGGTGGCGGCGGCGGTGGAAAAGGCCGGCGGCCGCGCGGTGATGACCCGCAGCGATCACATCTCCGGCTCCGACCGGATTTTCGAAGCGCTGGAGGCGCTCGATCCCGAGCATCGCCTGGACATCGTGGTCAATGTGCAGGGCGATCTGCCGACCATCAAACCCGCCGACATCCGCGCGGCGTTGACGCCGCTCAGCGACCCGGCGGTCGACATCGCCACGCTCGCCGCCGTCATTTCCGACCCTGCCGAACGAAGCAATCCCAATGTGGTCAAGGTCAAGGGAACTGCGCTTGGCCCCGGCCGCCTGCGCGCGGAAAACTTCACGCGCGCCGCCGCCACCGGGCCCGGCCCGCACTATCACCATATCGGGCTCTACGCCTACCGGCGCGCGGCCTTGGAGCGGTTCGTCAAGCTGGCTCCGTCGGCCAATGAGCAGCGCGAGAAGCTCGAGCAGTTGCGCGCGCTCGATGCCGGCATGCGCATCGACGTTGTCGTGGTGAAGAGCGTTCCCCTCGGCGTCGATACGCCGGAGGACCTGGAAAAAGCTGGCAAATTGGTGGCCAAGTCCTAGTGGCCGCGTCGCCCATGCCGACGTAAGCTCAATCCGCCGATTCCTGTGAGGCCAGTAAGCAGCAGCACCAAGCTTGTAGGCAATGGCGTCGGCACAAACGTCGCGATCGGGCTCGTGACGGTTGACCTCGTTTGCCTGGTGAATCCTCCTGAGCTAAAGCCCAGGAATAGCTCGGTGCGGTAAGAAATATTCAAAGTAGCACTCGCAGCATAGAAACAGGCCGCGGCCGTGTCGCAAAAAGTCAGCCTGAACGCAGGATTCCCGGAAGAATTAGTCTGGTTGCTCGTGAAGCTCAAAATCGAAACGCCGCTCGCGGCAAGATTGAAGAGCAGGCCCGCACTGTTGGCGCTCAACGCACTTCCCGTCAAACTGACGGTCGAATTCGTATTGTCGATCGACGTCATAATGAGGTTCGGACTGGATGTGCCGGTTTCCGTGATTTGCCAGGCGATGATGTCGGACTGGGACAATGTTCCCAATTGACCGTCCGTGATGATGTAGCCTGTCAGCGGAATGCCGCCACCTTGGTTGACGAGGTTGTAGGTAGCTGCGTCGGCCGGCGAAATACTCGAAAGGGCGATGCCAAAAAGGAACGCAATGCCGGACTTCCGCATGTTTATCCCCATTTCAGACGTTAGCGGCGCCACGCCCTTATTTTCCGGCAATTTTTTCGCGCCCAAAAGTCCCCAAAAAGGGTAGCTTGTGTTTGCCGGTATAGTCTTAGGTCGCTGCGGGGGTGCGGGGACACATGGACACGGCTGCTCTTAGGTACCGTATGGCGGTCGAGGCCGATCTCCCATACTGCGTCAAACTTTTGCCGGACGGATTGCGCCTCGATCCAGAACTCAGAAAGCGGTTGCCGGAGCTTTGGACGCGATTGCTCGCTATCGAGGCTAAGTCCTTTGCCATCATTGAAGACCTCTCACGCCCCTACTCGGAATCGATCGAAGCATTCGGCCTCAGCGTATTCCTGACCGATACGTTTGCCGAACAATTCTGCGCCAACCCTCACCCCTTTTTTCCGGTCGCATTTTATAAGCGGATGCTCGCCGGCGATGATATCGTTCTGAGTTCGAAACAGTTGGCCGATGCAAATGCCACGGACGGCATCAACGTTGCCGTGCTGCATTTTGGTCTGCGCGATCTAAATCCAATGGAGCCACGGACGGCCGCCGCGCTGGCGACTGGCAGCGCGGCATTCTATTTTTTCCATGCGGGGCACCGCGTCAGGATGTTCATACATGAGATCTATGGCCCGGCGCTGGCGCAATTCGTGATCGCGGGCGGGTTTCAAATCTGGCGCGACTTCCAGAAGGAAACACCGGCAAATTTCGATGCCGCGAAGCCCGAGACTTGTCCCTATCTGGCCGGGCTCAGACGAGAAGACGTCGCGCCGGGAGCCGTCAATCCGCTTTCGCAACTTTTCTATCCGCAACCGCCGCGCTTGGGCTTTTCGCGCGGCGAACGCCACTTGCTCGAGCGCGCGTTGCTGAACGAATCTGATCCGTCAATCGCCAAGAGCTTCAACGTGTCGATCGATGCGGTGAAGAAAACCTGGGCAAATATCTACGCGCGTGTTGCACGCACGGCTCCCTTTCTGATACCGGGCGATCCGCACTCTTCGGGAATCCGCGGCGAGGAAAAGAGGCGCCATGTGCTCGACTACGTCCGCACCCACCCGGAAGAGCTGCGCACCTTTCGCGCCGGGCGCCAATAGGCGACGCTCGAAAAAGGCAAGGATTTTCGTCGCGGAAAGCCATCGATGCCCGAGCCGAGCCGGGGGTAGCCTATTGGACGCCGCTTTGCGTTGACCTCGCCAGGCATTTTGCGTAACGCATCGGCACCAAAACAGGCTGGGCAGCGATGGCCGCAAAGAAGATTGTTTTCCAGGGCGAGCCGGGCGCGAATTCGGATATCGCGTGCCGCGAGGCCTATCCGGATTATGAGCCGGTGGCCTGCCCGACCTTCGAGGACTGCTTCACCGCGCTCACGACCGGAGACGCCGAGCTTGGCATGATTCCGATCGAGAATTCGATTGCCGGCCGCGTCGCCGACATCCATCACCTGATGCCGACGGCACAGTTGCACATCGTCGCCGAATGGTTCCTGCCCATCCGCAATCAGCTGATGGCGCCGAAGGGCGCCACGCTAAAGACGATCAAGACCGTGCAGAGCCACGTGATGGCGCTCGGCCAATGCCGCGGCGTCATCCGTGAACTTAAGCTCAAGCCAGTGGTCGCCGCCGACACCGCCGGGTCCGCGCGCGAAGTGGCCGAGAGCAAGGACCCGAGCCGCGCGGCCATCGGCTCGCGGCTAGCGGCGGAAATCTACGGCCTCGACATCCTGAAGGAGAACATCGAGGACGAAACCCATTCGACCACGCGCTTCGTCGTGCTCTCGAAGGAAAAGAAATGGGCAACGCCGGGTAACGGCAAGGTCATCACCACTTTCGTATTCCGGGTGCGCAACGTGCCGGCCGCGCTCTACAAGGCGCTCGGCGGCTTCGCCACCAACGGCGTCAATATGACCAAGCTCGAGAGCTACATGGTCGGTGGCAATTTCTTCGCCACGCAATTCTATGCCGACGTCGAAGGCCACCCCGACGACCGCGCGCTGGTGTTCGCGCTCGAGGAACTCGCCTTCTTCTCCAAGGAGCTGACCGTGCTCGGCGTCTATCCGGCGCATCCCTTCCGCGACACGTTCAAGGAAGAGAAGGATTAGGGCGGGGACGCTACGCCTCTGCCGTCGAAGCTGCTAAGATCGCGCCCGCTGCGTTTGCTTTGGAACAAAACGGCGGGGGCCTAGCGCGGATGCCGACAATTGCCAAAATCACGCTGCTATTTGTCGTGTTTGTCGACCTCATCGGTCAGGGCTTGGTCTTCCCCATCATCAACAGCCTGATCATGGAGCCGACCGGCGACTTCCTGCCGAAGAGCGCGTCTGACGCCATCCGCCACGTCGATTACGGGCTCGTGATCGGCAGCTTCTTTCTGGCCTGGTTCCTGGGCGTGGTCTACATCGCCAAGCTTTCGGACACGATCGGACGTAAGAACACCCTGCTGGTCTGCCTGGCCGGCGCGCTCGTCGGCTACGCATTGACCATCGTCTCATTCTATTTGAACAGTTTGTGGCTGTTGATCCTGGGCCGGGTGGTCACCGGTTTCACCGCCGGCAATCAGCCGGTCGCGCAAGCCGCCATGGTCGACGCCAGCGTCGACGACGCCGAGCGCGACCGCAACATGGGTTATTTGATGATCGGGGTGAGCGCTGGCCTTGTCGGCGGCCCCATCATCGCCGGCGTGCTGACCGACAAGAAATTGCTCGGCGGCGTCGCCAGCCTCGACATGCCGTTCTACGGGGCGTTCGTGCTGGTCGTAGTCGCCATCGGCATGGTGCTCGCGTTCTTCAAGGACGTCCGCACACAACGCGAGCCCTTCGCCTTTCGTCCGGCCGATGTATTCGAGAGCCTGTGGCGCATCACCAAGCATCCGCTGGTGCTGAAGCTCATGCCGGCCTTCGCCTGCTTCATGGTGGCCAACGTCACGTTCTACATCTTCGTGGACAATTACCTGACCAGCGCTTTCGGCTACGGCACCATCGGCGGCAGCGTCGCCTTTCTGGTGATCGGCATCGCGGTCGCCTTTTCCGGCAGGTTCCTGGTGGGACCGGCCCAGCAGCGCTTCGACAAAGAGTGGATCGTCGGCTGGAGCCTGGCCATCATGGTGGTCAGCGCCATCGCCTATATCGCCTCGCCGATCGCCGCGCTGTGCTATGTGCCGGTTTTTGCCTTCTACCTTCTCTTCGGCGTTTCCTATCCGACCTTGCTGGGGCTCTTTTCCAGCAGCGTCGGCAAGGAAGACCAGGGATGGGTCATGGGCGTGACGGTCGCTGTGTTCACGCTCGCCGGCGGCGTGATGTCGCTGATCGGCGGCGAAATGATGAGCGTCGATATTCGCCTGCCGTTCTATGTGGTGATCGCGGCGGCGCTGCTTGGGCTCGTTTTCATGGGCTTGGGCTGGAACAAGCCGGACATTCGGCGGCTGACGCGCAGGCCATCGGTCGCGCCAGTATCGCGCTGAATCAAGCACTCGATTTGCAAGCACGCGGCTTGGCGTGCAGCACTATTTCTTGGCCGGCTTTTCTTTCTTTAATTCCGCCAGTTCGTGTTGAAGTTTTGCCAATGCGCTTTTAAGCGCGGCAATTTCGGCCTTTTGCGCAATGGCCTCGCGGCGCGCGGCGTCGAGCCTGGCGCGCGTCTCGCGGGCATACTTGTCCAGCGCCTGATGCAGGAACTCCACATTGCTTTGCAGGCAGCTGGTGCGCCGGTCCATCGCCTTTTCGGCGGTGCAACGCTCGAGCCCGCGAATGTCCTGGGCGGCTGCAGGCGCGGTGATCGTAAATATGGCCGACAGGGTGAAGATCAAACGCTTCATGGCGACCAGTCTATATGAGTCGCGGAACCGAATATTCCTGCGCTTGCCTTCACCGGCTGCGCCATGCTCCCTTCCCTGACCTTCGCCTGGGGGAGCCGCCGCAATGAGCCAGCCGAAAACCGCCCTCGTCACCGGCGCCGCCCGCGGCATTGGGCTCGCCACCGCCAGGCGCTTTCTTGCCGAGCGCTGGCAGGTGGCGCTGCTCGACGTCGACGGCGAGAATTTGCAGCGCACGTTCAAGGCGCTCGACAAACGCGATGTGACGCTCGCCATCACTTGCGACGTGGCGGACCGCGATGGTGTCTCGGCCGCTATTGCCGCGATCAAGGAGCGATTCGGCCGGCTCGACGCGCTGGTCAACAATGCCGGCATCGCCATCTTCAAGCCGATCCTCGACGTCTCCTACGAGGACTGGTCGCGCGTGCTGGCGGTCAATCTCACCGGCCCGTTCCTGTGCACGCAGGCCGCGGCGCCGCTGATGCGTGACAGCGGCGGGGGATCAATCGTCAACATCACCTCGATTTCGGGCCTGCGCGCTTCCACGCTGCGCACCGCCTACGGCACCAGCAAGGCCGGCTTAGCACATTTGACCAAGCAGCAGGCGGCCGAGCTTGCATCGCTGGGCATCCGCGTCAACGCGGTGGCGCCCGGCCCGGTCGACACCGCCATGGCCAAGGCTGTGCACACGCCGGAAATCCGCGCCGACTACCACGACCACATGCCGCTCAACCGCTACGGCCTGGAGGAGGAACTGGCGGAGACGATCTATTTCCTGTGCAGCGACCGCGCGAGTTATATCACCGGCCAGGAGATCGCCGTCGATGGCGGCTTCGAGGCCACCGGCATTGGCTTGCCAACGCTGCGTGCGATGGGGAAGAACGGATAAAGAGCTTTTTGCTTTATATGTTCCGCGCAATGAGCGTCGGATGCGGCACGGTCGTGCCGACTAAAAAAAGCGGAGGAGCCAAAATGCGCATCGTCGACCTGAGCCGCGAGCTTTATCATCGCACTCCGAGCTATCCGGGCCAGCCGCCTATCATCCACGGCGTCTGGAAAACTCACGAGGAAGCCTTCGCCGATTCCGGCAACGTGCACGGCAACAGCGTCCTGTACTTCTCCATGCCCGACCACGGCGGCACGCATATCGACGCACCGCGCCACTTCGGCAAAGATGCCACCCCGATCAACGAATACCCGCTCGAAAATTGCATCGTGCGGGGAATCTGCATCGACCTGCGCCACATCGCGCCGAAGGCGGAGATCGCCCCTGCCGATCTCGAAGCGGCGGTCAAGAAAGCCGGCGTACCAATCCCTAGGAAAGGCACGGTGCTACTCTGCACCGGGCATCACGCGCGCACGTTCCCGGGCAAGGCTTATTCGACCGACAATCCGGGGGTGAACGTCGCCGCGACCGAATGGCTGGCCAAACAGGGCATCGTGCATTTCGGCATTGATTCGATGCGGCCGGGACCGGAAGGCGACGTGAATTCGCTGGTACATAAGGCCTGTCTCGAACTCGACATCACGCACATCGAGAGCCTGTGCAACCTCGAAAGCCTGCTCGGGCGGGGCGAATTCCAGTTCATCGGCTTGCCGCTGAAATGGCGCGGCGGCACCGGCTCGCCGATCCGGGCGGTGGCCGTGTTCGAGAATTAGGTATTGCCTTTGTCATCCCGACCGAGCGCGAGGCGCGATACGGCATCATTGATGTTCTTGCTCGTAGCGCGCCACGAACTTCGGCGACAGCTTGCGCAGGCGGTCGATATCGATGCGGCCGGAGCGCTGGATATAGCTCATGGCCAATTCGAGCGGCGTCAACATCATGTAACCGGCAAAATTTTCATACCAGGCGGCGCTGGCCATGGCGCCGGTGACCAACTTTTCCACGATCGGCCGCCGCACGGCTTCATACGCCGGCAATGCGGCGGCAACGTCGTCGCCATGCGCGGCCAGTACGCGGTCGAGCGCGATGGCGTCTTCCATCGCCAGCCGCGTGCCGGAGCCGATGGAGAAATGCGCGGTGTGCAGCGCGTCCCCGAGCAGCACATATTTCCCGTGATGCCAGTGCTCGTTCCAGACCTGCGGAAAGCGCCGCCAGATCGAATTGTTGGAAATCAGCCGTGCACCGCCGAGCGCGTCGGCGAACACCTTTTCACACAGCGCGCGCGCACCGCCGTCGTCCATACGTTCGAAGCCGGCGCGCGCGAAAGTCGCTTCGTCGGTCTCGACGATGAACGTGCTGCGGCCGGGCGCATAGCGGTAATGATGCGCGTTGAAATCGCCGATCGGCGTGTGGCGGAAGGTTTGCGTCAACGTGTCGAAGACGCAGGCGGTGCCGAACCAGGCAAAGCGGTTGTTCATCAATGTGACGCTGGCGTCGAATTCGCGCGCGAATGTCTGCCGCACCAGTGAATTGATCCCGTCGGCGCCGACGATCAGGTCGGCATCGCCCAATTCATCGAGCGACGTCACCGCCTTGCCAAATTCCGGCTCGACGCCGACCGAGCGCACGCGTTGTTGCAGCAATTGCAGCAGCTTTAGACGGCCGATGGCGGCAAAGCCGACGCCATCGATGACCACGCGCTCGTTGCGATGAACGAGCGTCATGTCGTTCCAGGATTCCATATGCGGCAGGAGCGCCGCGTAGGTTTGCTCATCGTCCTCGCGCAGAAACGCGAGCGCGCGGTCGGAGAACACCACGCCGAAGCCGAAGGTGGCGTCGGGCGGATTCTGCTCGACGACGGTGACCTCGGCGCTGGCGTCGCGGCGCTTGATCAGATAGGCGAGATAGAGGCCAGCGGGCCCGGCGCCGAGAATGGCAATGCGCATGGATGGCTGTTTAGACGAACAACTCTTCGCCGTCATGCCCGGCCTTGCGCCGGGCATCCCGCTTAGGAGAGCAAGGCTGTGCGACCATTATTGGGATGGCCGGGACAAGCCCGGCCATCACAGTCTAGATTGAAAGGCAACAGTCCATATCCTAGTCCGGAGCGCCTCATGATTACCCTCGCCCTCACTTTGCATGTTCTCGGCGCCGTGGTCTGGGTCGGCGGCATGTTCGCCGCCTATGTCTGCCTGCGCCCCGCCGCCGGCGTGCTCGAGCCGCCGCAGCGCCTGAAACTGTGGCGTGGCTTCTTCCAGAAATTCTTTCCCTGGGTCTGGGTCTCGGTGCTGCTGCTGCTGGCCACCGGCTACTGGATGCTGGTGACCTATTTCGGCGGCTTCGCCAACGCCCCGCCCTACGTCGACTTCATGCAGGCGCTCGGCTGGGTAATGATCGTGCTGTTCCTCTGGCTGTTCCACGGGCCGTGGCTCAAGTTCAAGCGCGCCGTCGACGGCGAGGACTGGCCGGCGGCAAAGGCCCAGCTCGACCGCATCCGCGTGATCATCGCCGTGAACCTGCCGATCGGACTGGTCGTGGTGATCATCGGCGGCACCGGGCGGTATTGGTCGTTTTAGGCGGCGCGACCGTCAAATCGTCTGATTGTACTCGCCCACTTCCGGGTGCGTGCGCAGCACGCCGTCGACGGCGTGAAACATCTCGCGCATGCGCTCCTCCGAGACCGGACTTTCCACCACCACCACCAGTTCCGGCTTGTTCGAAGAGGCGCGCACCAGGCCCCAGGTGCCATCCTCCACGGTGACGCGCACGCCATTGACGGTAACCAGATCGCGGATGGGTTGGCCGGCGAATTTTTTGCGTTGCGCGAAGGCGTCCTGGAAATGCTGTACCACCGCGTCCACCACGGCATATTTTTTCTCGTCGTCGCAATGCGGCGACATGGTCGGCGAGCCCCAGGTCTTCGGCAGCGCCTTGCGCAAGTCGGCCATGCTCTTGTCCGGATTGCGGTCGAGCATGTCGCAAACGGCAAGCGCGAAAATCATGCCATCGTCATAGCCGCGGCCGAACGGCTTGTTGAAGAAGAAGTGGCCGGACTTCTCGAAGCCTGCAATGGCGCCCAGTTCGTTGACCCGCCGCTTGATGTAGGAGTGGCCGGTCTTCCAGTAATCGGCCTTGACGCCGTTGGCCTTCAGCACCGGATCGGTGAGGAACAGGCCGGTCGATTTCACATCGACCACGAAGGTCGCGTTCTTGTGCAGCGCAGACATATCGCGCGCCAGCATGACGCCGACCTTGTCGGCGAAAATCTCCTCGCCCTCGTTGTCCACTACCCCGCAGCGGTCGCCGTCGCCGTCGAAGCCGAGCGCCACGTCGGCCTTATTGATGAGCACGGCATCGCGCATGGCGTGCAGCATCTTCATGTCTTCGGTGTTGGGATTGTAGCGCGGGAAGGTGTGGTCGAGCTCGCAGTCAAGCGGCACCACCTCGCAGCCGACCGCCTCGAGAATTCTAGGGGCAAATGCGCCGGCGGTGCCGTTGCCGCAAGCCGCCACTACTTTGAGCTTGCGCTTGATCTTCGGCCGCTTGGTCAGGTCGGCGATGTAGCGCTCGGGGAAATTTTCGACGAACGCGTAGGAGCCGCCGCCCTTGAGATCGAACATGGCTTCCAGCACGATTTTCTTCAGCCGCGTCATCTCGTTCGGCCCGAAGGTGAGCGGCCGGTTGGCGCCCATCTTCACGCCGGTCCATCCGTTGTCGTTATGCGAGGCGGTGACCATGGCGACGCACGGCACGTCCAGATCGAACTGCGCGAAATAGGCCATAGGCGTGATGGCCAGCCCGATGTCATGCACCTTGCAGCCCGCCGCCATCAGGCCGGAGACCAGCGCCATCTTCACCGACGCCGAATAGCTGCGGAAGTCGTGGCCGGTGACGATCTCCGGCTTCACGCCCATTTCGCGGATCAGCGTACCCAGCCCCATGCCGAGCGCCTGCACGCCCATCAGGTTGATTTCTTTCTCCAGCAACCAGCGCGCATCGTATTCGCGGAAGCCGGTCGGCTTGACCAGAGGCGAGGACTCGTAGGCGTAGGTATTGGGCGTCAGTGCGGGTTTCGGCTTGGGAAACATCAGGTCCTCAAAATGGCGTGGGGCGTGAACTCCATACCCCAAGGCCGGAACCGCGCAAAGCGGTCCGTTTCAGATCGGCGGAGAAACCGGGAAAACCTACTGCTCGAGCACCATGCGGCCGTTGGCGTATTCGTAGCGCCGGAGCTTGGAGAGGAACGAGACGCCGAGCAGGTTCTGCGTCAGCACCTCGTCGGGCAGCACCAGCGCCGGCACGTCGAAGACCGTGATGTCGCCGAGCTCGATGCGGTCGAGCTTGGCGCGCGCAGCCTTGATCTTGCCGTTGGCGGTGGAAACCGTGGCGGTGAAATCGGCCGGCAGCGGACGGATGCCGACCTCGGCGGCGGCGGATTTGCGCAACACCACCAGCGAGGCGCCGGTATCGACCATGAAGTCAAGGCGCCGGCCGTCGATGCGGGCCTCGACCTTGAAATGCCCCTGCCGGTCGCTGTCCAGCGTCATGCTGTGACCCGAGCGTTGGGGTTCGGGCGCCTGCCCCGTCGTCTGCACCGCCGCGGCGCGCGGCAGCGGCGTCATCGCCTGATCGGCGAAGCGCGCGGCATAGGCGCCGAGGATCAGCACGGCGGCGGAGAAGATGAGGACGTGGCGCATGGTACAGGCGATGCTGGCACAGTCTGGCCCAATACGGCCTTAATGAGCGGCCGCACGCGCTTGCGGGCATCGGCACATGGTGAGAACGGCGTTAACGCATCGGGTCGGAATTTAGCGAACAGCGTCCCGGTCGGCGGCTTCGACCAGATCGCGCCAGCGCTCCGGTTTCGCCATTAGCCACGCCAGCCAGCCGCTGATCACGATCACGATTGCGGGCTTGGCAACGGCGTCGAACGCCAGGCTCCACCACATGCCGAGCACGAGCGCGGCCACGATCAGCGCCCAGCCGCGCCAATCGCCCTGGTCGCGGGCCAGCACCAGAAATGCGAGCACCGCCACCGACGGCGTCAGCACCAGGAAGGAAAGGAACTCGTTGCGCGGCGAAAACAGGTTGATGTAGCAGGCCGACAGGATCACCAGCGCAAAGCCGAGACTGCGCAGCGTGCCGGTCCCGCGCACACGCCAGGCGAGATAGAGCGTGCCGAGCGCCGCGAGCAGGCGAACGGCCACCGATACCAGGCTCGGCATCACGATCCCGAGCGCCCGCAGCAGGGTGGAAAGGTCGGCCCGGTAGGGCCATTCCTGCGCCGGCACGGTGGCGATCAGCCACAGCTTCAAGACGCTATCGCGATACTGCTGGGCCATGTAGCCGGCGTCGAAAAAAACGAATGGCAGCGCCACGGCCAGCGCCAATGCAACGATGAGCGGAAGCCGCATGCGCGGGCACAGCGCGCCGCACAGCAACATCATGACCAACGCCGGCGGCTTGAACACGAACCCAATGAACAGCCAGAACGTCGCCCACAGCCATTGCGCGCGCATGACGGCGACGGCGGCGATCAGCATCGCGCCGGTCAAGATGATCTGCGCCTGCACGCCTTTGAAATTGAACCAGGCCGCCGGCACGTTGATCAGCAGCACCATGCCCGCCAGCCATGCGGGCTTGAGCTCGCCCGCACCCTGCGGCAGCAGGCGCGTCGTCAAGACATAACATCCCCAGGTGAACACCGCGGCGAAGACCACCAGCCAGAAACTGGCCGCGACGGTGTGACTGACCAAGGTGAAGGGGACGTAGGGGAGCAGCGAAACCGGCAAATAGTTGAATTCGGTGATCGAGTGCGGATCGTAGACTTGGCTATGCGCGGCCAGCCGCTCGGTCGCTTCGATATAGTAGCCAAATGTCGAGGCAAAGCGGCGCGGCGTGACGCGCGCAAGCGCGATGATGCAGAACACAAACCATCCCGCCCAGCCGACCCAGGGAAACCTGGCGATGAGATCGGAGACCGCATTCGTCAGGCGCGTCACGGTCGCATGCATCGTAGATCCCCAACCCGGCAATGCGCGGCGCAAGACGCATAGCAGCAGCCAGCCGCGTTGCAAACGGCGGCGGCTTATTATTCCCCGCGGCGCTTGGCGCGGCGGGTGGCGGGCGCCGATAGCGGATTGTCCGGCCAGGGATGCTTGGGATAGCGCCCGCGCATTTCAGTTTTGACGTCGGCATAGCTGCCGCGCCAGAAGCCCGGCAGGTCGCGCGTCACCTGCACCGGCCGGTGCGCGGGCGACAACAGTTCGATCACCAGCGGCACGCGGCCGCCGGCAATGGCCGGATGCTTGGCAAGACCGAACAGTTCCTGCACGCGGATTGAGACAGTCGGCCCCTGTTCGGCGTCGTAGTCGATCGGCACGGCCGAGCCAGTGGGCGCGGTGAAATGCGTCGGCGCCTCGGCGTCGAGCCTCCGGCGCAGATTCCAGGGCAGCCTGTTCATGACCGCGTTCGACAATTCGTCGGCGCCGATCTGGCTGCGCGCGGTCTTGTCGAGCAGGAGCGGCTCCAGCAATTCGGCCGCGTCGCGCGCAAGACCTTCGTCGGAAAGGTCCGGCCACTCTTCGCCTTCCGCGCCGCGCAGGAATTGCACGCGATTTCGGAATTGCAGCGCCGCCTTGCTCCAGGGCAGCCGCTCGAGGCCAAGGCAGACAATGCCGTCGCTAAGAATATTTGCAGTCTCGGCGTCGGGCAAGACCGCAAGGCTTTGCTCGGATAGCACCAGCGCGCCCAAGCGGCGACCACGCCGCGCACGCAACGAAGCGGAGCCGGGATCGAACGTCACGGCTGCGCGGTCCTCAATCTCGTTCGCAAAGCGCGCCTCGATCTCGGCAAACGCAATCGGCACCGCCAGCACGATGCGGCTGGCCGCCGCCGTGCCGGTCAATTCCGCCACGCTGAGGAACGGCTCGCGCGCCAGCGACGAGGCGGGGTCGACATTGCCACCACGGCCATTGGCGAGCAGGAACGCGCCATTGCCGCCGCCGCGGCTCTTGGCGATGCGGTCCGGGTAGGCGAGCGCGAGGATGGCGCCGGGGCTTGCTCCTTCCTTAACGTCTCCCCTTGTGGGAGAGGGTGGCGAGCGCAGCGAGCCGGGTGAGGGGGCGATTTCGTTATTAACCCCCTCACCCGCCCTCGCTTCGCTCGGGCGACCTCTCCCACCGAGGGAGAGGTAAGGAGAAGAAGCCCACCGCTTCACCATCGCGCGCGCATCTTCGGCGCGGCGCGAGCGGTCGCGGCGGAATTGATCCAACCGGTGGCGCAGGTCGGGATCATCGCCGCCGAGCCCGCGCTCGGTGAGCACGGCGGCAATTTCAGCGGCCAGCCGGCCCGCGCCTTCCTGCGCGGCGTCCACCACCATGCGCGCCAGCCGCGGCGGCAGCGGAAGCTTGCGCAGCTTGCGGCCCTCGTCGGTGATGCGGCCTTGTGCGTCGATGGCGCCCAGTTCGGTGAGCAAAGCACGCGCTTCGTTGAGCGCGGCCGCCGGCGGGGCATCGAGGAAGGCGAGCTTGCCCGGATCGCTGGCGCCCCACTGCGCCAGATCGAGCACGAAGGACGACAAGTCGGCCGACAGAATTTCCGGCCGCGTGTAAGGCTCCAGCGATCCGGTCTGCGGCTCGTCCCACAGCCGGTAGCAGACACCGGGCTCGATGCGGCCGGCGCGGCCGCGGCGCTGATCGGCGGCGGCGCGTGAGACCCGCACGGTTTCCAGCCGCGTCAGGCCGACGTCGGGCTCGTAGCGCGGCACGCGCGAAAGCCCGCTGTCGATCACAACGCGCACGCCCTCGATGGTGAGCGAGGTCTCCGCGATGGAGGTCGCCAGCACGACCTTGCGGCGGCCCGGCGGCGACGGTGAAATGGCACGGTCCTGCTCGCGCGCATCGAGCGCGCCATAGAGCGCGACGATGTCGACGTTGGGATCTCTCACGCGCTCCTTCAGCAGTGCCTCGGTGCGACGGATTTCACCTGCGCCCGGCAGGAACACCAGCAGCGAACCGGGCTCGGCGCGCAAGGCACGTTCGACCGCGTCGGCCACCTGGTGCTCGATGCGCTCGCGCGCATCGCGGCCGAGATGACGCGTCTCCACATTGAAGCTGCGGCCCTGGCTTTCGACCACCGGCGCCGCGCCCAGGAGCGCCGCCACCCGCGCGCCGTCGAGCGTCGCCGACATCACCAGCAGCTTCAAATCCTCGCGCAAGCCCTGTTGCACATCGCGCGCCAAGGCCAGCCCGAGATCGGCATCCAGCGACCGCTCGTGAAATTCGTCGAACAGCACTGCGGCGATGCCGTCGAGCGAGGGATCGTCGAGCACCAGCCTCGTGAACACGCCCTCGGTGACCACTTCGATGCGCGTGCGTTTGGAAATCTTGGAACCGAAGCGCACGCGCAGGCCCACAGTGTCGCCAACATGCTCGCCCAAAGTCGAAGCCATGCGGGCGGCGGCGGCGCGGGCGGCCAGCCGGCGCGGCTCCAGCACTAAAATCTTTTTGTCTTTTGCCCACGGCTCATCGAACAGCACCAGCGGCACGCGCGTAGTTTTGCCGGCCCCGGGCGGCGCCACCAGCACGGCGCAATTGTTCGCGCCGAGCGCGGCGGTTAAATCGCCGAGCGCGGCATCAATCGGAAGCGGCGTGTCAAAAGTGCGAACCACAGTCACCACCTGTCATCACCCGCGGAAGCGGGTGATCCAGTAATCGTGGGGGTCGTTATACGGTGATGTCGGTGTTTACTGGATGCCCCGCCAACGCAAGTCGGCTTTAGCCGACTTGCGCATTAGCAAGTGGCCGACATCGGGTATATCCGATGTCGGCAGGGGCATGACAACTTCTAAAAAATATCATGACTTCGGCCTTCCCACGCCCTCATAGGCAAACCCGTGGCGGGCGGCTTCCTCTGGCCGGTAAATATTGCGCAGGTCGACCAGCAGCGGGCGCGCCATCACGCCCTTGAGCCGCCCGAAATCGAGGGCGCGGAACTGCTCCCATTCAGTGACGATCACCAGCGCGGAAGCGCCCTCGGCGCAATCGTAGGCGTCCTTGCAGAAGGCCACATTGCCCACCACGGCCTTGGCCTGCTCCATCCCGGCCGGGTCGTAGGCGCGCACCTTGGCGCCCATGTCCTGCAGCGCTGTGATCAGCGGGATCGACGGCGACTCGCGCATGTCGTCGGTGTTGGGCTTGAAGGTGAGGCCGAGCACGGCGATCGTCTTGCCGCGCAGTTCGCCGCCGAGCGCGGCCGCCACTTTACGCGCCATGGCGCGCTTGCGCGCGTCGTTGACCGCCACCACCGCTTCGACCACGCGTAAAGGTGCGTCGTTGTCCTGGCCGGTCTTGAGCAGCGCCACCGTGTCCTTGGGAAAGCACGAGCCGCCGAAGCCGGGACCGGCGTGCAGAAACTTCGATCCGATGCGGTTGTCGAGCCCGATGCCGCGCGCGATTTCCTGCACGTCGGCACCGACTTTTTCGGCTAGATCCGCGATCTCGTTGATGAAGGTGATCTTGGTGGCGAGGAAGGCGTTGGCCGCGTATTTAATCAGCTCGGCGGTGCGCCGGTCGGTGAACAGGATCGGCGAGCGGTTGAGATAGAGCGGGCGGTAGAGCTCGGTCATTACTTCGCGCGCGCGCTGATCGCTGCTGCCGACCACGATGCGGTCGGGATGCTTGAAGTCGCGGATGGCGGCGCCCTCGCGCAGGAATTCCGGATTCGACACCACCGCGAAGTCGGCTTCGGGCCGCGTCTCGCGGATGACGCGCTCGACCTCGTCGCCGGTGCCGACCGGCACCGTGGACTTGGTGATGACCACGGTGAAGCCGTCAAGCGCGCCCGCGATCTCGCGGGCGGCTTCATAAACGAAAGTCAAATCCGCGTGACCGTCGCCGCGGCGCGACGGCGTGCCGACCGCGATGAACACGGCGTCGGCGGCCGCTACGGCGGGCTTCAATTCGGTGGTGAATTTGAGCCGGCCGGCGCGCGCGTTAACCGCGACCAGATCGTTCAGCCCCGGCTCGTAAATCGGCATCTCGCCGCGTTCGAGCGCGGCGATCTTGCCCCGGTCCTTGTCGACACAGGTCACCTCGTGGCCGAAGTCGGCAAAGCACGCCCCGGAAACGAGGCCGACATAGCCGGTGCCGATCATGGCAACGCGCATTGAATGTCCGTCGCAATGGTTAATCGATTCCAGCGCAAGCTGGCGCCGTCTCTTAGCAGAGGCCGGGGCGGGAGGCGAGAGCCGCCGCAATAGGCCGTTGTTTCATCGATCGCGTAAAGGCAAATGAAACCGCATTGCGTCATAAGCGATGTCATGAACGGCGTTCAAATACATGACGGGCGGGTCGACTGGGTCGACTACGCCAAGGGCTTCTGCATTGTCTTCGTGGTGATGATGCATTCGACGCTCGGCGTGGAAGCCGCCACCGGCCAGACCGGCTGGCTGCATCCGGTCGTGGCCTTTGCGCTGCCGTTCCGCATGCCCGACTTTTTCCTGATCTCGGGGCTGTTCCTCGCCAACGTCATCGATCGGCCATGGCGGCAGTACCTTGATCGCAAGGTCGTGCATTTCGCCTATTTCTATCTGCTTTGGATGACGATCCAGTTCGCCTTCAAGGCGCCGCTGTTCGCGCAGGAGTATGGCGTCGCCGGCGTGTTGCACATGTACCTGCTGTCGCTGATCGATCCGTTCGGCACGCTGTGGTTCATCTACCTGCTGCCAATCTTCTTCGTCGTCATCAAACTGACAAAGCGCGTGCCGGTGCCGGTGATCTGGCTGGTCGCCGCCGCGCTCGAGATCGCCCATGTCGACACCGGCTGGATGGTGCCGGACGAGTTCGCCGCGCGTTTCGTCTATTGCTACACCGGGTATGTCATGGCGCAGCCGATCTTCGCGCTCACCGCACGCGCGCAGGCGTGGCCATGGCTCGGGCTCGGCGGGCTTTTGATCTGGGGGCTCGTCAATGGCGCGCTGGTCTATTTCCACTACGAGAAGATGCCATTCATCTCGCTCGTGCTCGGCCTTGCCGGCGCGGCGGCGGTGGTGACGGCGGCCGCGCTGATGGCGATGAGCGACCTGTTCAAGCCGTTGCGCTATTGCGGGCGCAATTCCATCGTCGTCTATCTCGCCTTCTTCCTGCCGATGGCGGCGACACGCGTGGTCCTACTCAAGAGCGGACTGATCGCCGACATCGGCACCGTGGCGGCGCTAATCACGGTTGCCGGCGTCGTCGGCGCGCTGGCGCTGTTCTGGCTGGTGCGCGGCACCTGGGCGCGCTTCCTGTTCGAGCGGCCGGCGGTGCTGCATCTGTCGCCGCCCAAGCGCGCGGCGCTGCAGCCGGCGGAATGATCCCCGGCTGTCGTGCCCCGCGAAGGCGGGGCACCCAGTAATCGCAAACGCCGATTTTCTACTGAAACACCTGTGGATACTGGATCGCCCGCCTTCGCGGGCAATGACGGCAGAGATTGATAATCGCCGGCCGGCGGCCCACATTCGGGCCATGCCAGCCAGCGCAAAATCCAAAACCAAAGCCAAGCCCGCGGCCAAAGCCAAGGCCGCGCCGAAAGCAAAAACCGTCGCCAAACCGGCGGCCACCCCGCCGCAAGCGGGCGCCCGCCCGTTGAAGAAGGGCGACCACCTCTTCCTGGTGGACGGCTCCGGTTACATATTCCGCGCTTACTTTCAGTCGATGAATCAAGGCGCCAAATACAATTTTCGTTCGGACGGCCTACCAACTGGTGCGGTCCGAATGTTTTGCATCATGCTTTGGCGCCTCCTTGCAGAAATGAAGCCGGACGAAAAACCGACACATCTGGCCGTCGTGTTCGACAAGTCCGAGAAGACCTTCCGCAGCGACTTCTATCCCGACTACAAGGCGCACCGGCCGGAAGCGCCAGAAGACCTGCGGCCGCAATTCCCGCTCATGCGCGATGCGGTTCATGCTTTCGAGATTCCCTGCCTGGAGCAAGCCGGCTATGAAGCCGACGACCTGATCGCCACCTATGCGCGGCTGGCCTGCGAGGCCAAGGCGACGACGACGATCGTTTCGTCGGACAAGGACCTGATGCAGCTGGTCGGCAACGGCGTGACCATGTACGACACCATGAAGGATCGCCGCATCGGCCGCGACGAAGTGATCGAAAAATTCGGCGTCGGGCCGGAGAAGGTCATCGAGGTGCAGGCGCTGATCGGCGATTCGACCGACAACGTGCCGGGCGTGCCAGGCATCGGACCAAAGACCGCGGCGCAACTGATCGACGAATACGGCGATCTCGAAACGCTGCTCAAGCGCGCCGGCGAAATCAAGCAGGAGAAGCGCCGGCAGTCGCTGATCGACAATGCCGAGATCGCGCGCGTCTCGAAGCGGCTGGTCACACTCGACCAGAACGTGCCGCTCGACGTGCCGGTCGACGACCTTGCAGTTCACGAGCCGGACTACAAGCACTTGATCGCCTTTCTGAAGGCGATGGAGTTCGACACCATCACCCGCCGCATCGCCGAGAAGAGCGGCATCGACGCTTCGCAGGTCGAGGCGGACAGCAAACTCGCGGCGGGCGCGCCTTCCCCGCCCGACACAACAGCACCGCCGACGCCGTCGGGAGCGACGCCCGCCCAGGCGCCTGCCGCGCCCACCCTCCCCCTTTCTGGCGGAGGGAAAAGTGGACCAGCCGGAGCTTTAACCCCCATCGCGCTCGCCACCGCGCGCAGCGAGGCCGCGCGCACCGCCAAGATCGACCGCGCCAAATACGAGACCGTCGGCACGCTTGATCGCCTGAAGGAATGGATCGCGCGCGCGCACGAGACAGGTCTCGTGGCGATCGATACCGAGACCACCAGCCTCGACGCCATGCAGGCCGGCCTGTGCGGCTTCTCGTTGGCGATCGCGCCCAATGAAGCCTGTTACGTGCCGCTCGCGCATCGCGAGGGCAGCGGCGGCTCTGACCTGTTCGCGCCCGAGGCCAAGCTTTGCCCCGGCCAGATCGCGGAAAAGGACGCGCTGGCGGCGCTCAAAGACCTGCTGGAAGACGAAGCTGTGCTCAAGATCGGGCAGAACCTGAAATATGACTGGCTGGTGTTCGCGCAGCGCGGCATCGAGATGGCTGGCGTCGACGACACCATGCTGATCTCCTACGTGCTCGACGCCGGCAAGGGCGGCCACGGCATGGACGACCTCGCCAAGCGCTGGCTCAACCACGACACCATTCATTTCAAGGACGTCGCCGGCTCCGGCAAAACACAGGTGAGTTTCGATTGCGTCGCCATCGACAAGGCGACAGAATACGCAGCCGAAGACGCCGACGTGACGCTGCGGCTGTGGTACGCGCTCAAGTCGCGGCTCGCCGCCGATCATGTCACCACAGTCTACGAGACGCTGGAGCGGCCGATGCCGGCGGTGCTGGCGCGCATGGAGCGGCGCGGCATTTCCATTGACCGGCAAGTGCTGTCCCGCCTGTCGGGCGAATTCGCGCAGGAGGCGGCCGGCCTCGAAGACGAGATCCAGAAGCTTGCCGGCGAGCCGGTCAATCCGGGCTCACCCAAGCAGCTTGGCGATATTCTGTTTGGCAAGATGGCGCTACCCGGCGGCAGCAAGACCAAGACCGGGCAATGGTCGACCGGCGCGCGCGAGCTTGAAGAATTGGCCGAGCAGGGCCACGAACTGCCGCGCAAGATTCTCGACTGGCGGCAGGTCTCGAAGCTGCGTTCGACCTACACGGAAGCATTGCCGACCTATGTGAACCCGGTGACGCAGCGCGTGCACACCTCTTACGCACTTGCCGCCACTTCGACCGGCCGGCTGTCGTCGTCGGAACCGAATTTACAGAACATCCCGGTGCGCACCGAGGACGGCCGCAAGATCAGGAAAGCGTTTGTCGCCGCACCGGGCATGAAGCTGGTTTCGGCCGACTACTCCCAAATAGAATTGCGGCTGTTGGCCGAGATCGCGAAGATCGACGCGTTGCAGAAGGCCTTCAAGGAAGGTCTCGACATTCATGCCATGACGGCATCGGAAATGTTCGAGGTACCGCTCGACAAGATGACTCCGGAGGTGCGCCGCCGCGCCAAGGCGATCAATTTCGGCATTATCTATGGCATCTCGGCTTTCGGCCTCGCCAACCAGCTCGGCATCGAGCGCGAGGAAGCGGGCGCCTACATCAAGAAATATTTCGAGCGCTTCCCCGGCATCCGCGCCTACATGGACGAGACCCGCGAATTCTGTCGCGCCAACGGCTATGTGGTGACGCTGTTCGGCCGCAAGTGCCACTACCCCGACATCAAGAATTCAAATCCGTCGATCCGCGCCTTCAACGAGCGCGCCGCCATCAATGCCCGCCTGCAGGGCTCGGCCGCCGACATCATCCGCCGCGCCATGATCCGCATCGAGCCTGAGCTGGAGAAGGCGAAGCTCAAGGCGCAGATGCTTTTACAAGTTCACGACGAATTGATCTTCGAAGTTCCGGAGAACGAGGTCGAAAAGACTCTGCCGGTGGTCAAGCGCGTGATGGAAAAAGCGCCGGAGCCGGCGGTGATGCTGAACGTGGCCTTGCAGGTCGAGGCCCGCGCCGCCGACAACTGGGACGAGGCGCATTAACATTTTCCGCTCGTTCCGGCCTGCGCGGGGACGAGCGGATACGCCGGTCCGCCTTACATCTCCTTCAAGAACTTCCGAAATTCCGGGTTGGCCTGCAGCGCATCGCCGCCGGCCTGCGTGAGCTCGTCGACGCTGGCGGCCGGCAGCGTGAACGAAGTCGGGATCTTGCCCAGACGCTCGGCGCGCGCCGCGCCCAAATCCTCGAATGAAAGCCGCCCGACGGTGATTTTCACGTCGCGGCAGCTCCAACGTCCAATTCTGCCCCCGCGCAGACGCGCGACCTCCGCGCTCTTGAGCCCGCAACGCCAGCGAACGATCGAATCACGCCAGTTGCGCATCGTTTCTTGGAAAGCCGTATAGCTCGCATGCGAATTAGCGTCGACGAGCGCGCTAACCACCGCGCTGATCAACTCCTTGCCGGCGGGACCGTCCAGCGTACGCGAATAATTGCCTGACGGGCCCTGGCCAGCATCGACGACCAGGAACAGAAGGCGGCGCAGGTTGACGGCCTCCTCCGGCCGCAGCGGCCCGTACGGCGTGCTCGCAGCGGTGCGAGCGATAGTCATCCCACTCAGCCCGTAATTGTCGATCAAGCCGCCGTCGAACAACTTGACGTATTTCACCTTGCCGCTTTGGATTTCCTCCAATCCGCTGGCATAGGCCTGGACGAGCGGTGACGCCGCCGGGTTCTTGGCCGCCTTTTGGACCCAGGCGGGAAGCGGCGCGCGGCACTCTCCGGGAAACGTCTCGATGACGATCGGCGCAAATGCTCCCGGCACCGCCGCGGAAGCCGCGACCCCGGCCGCGAGCGGATATTTGGTGATGTCGCTGCACGCCGCCGCGAATGACTGCGGTACGAACACGAAGGGCGTGCGGCTATAGATGTTGGTAGCGTTGATCAACACGATCGGCCGCGGCCGCGCTATCAACGCGTCGAACGTCGCGTCGTGAAAAAGATGGGCATTAAACCAGTCGCGCAGCCGGGTGTCGGTATTGATGCCGCCGCCGAGCGCGCGGCTGAGATTGACCAGCGTGACGCTCGTGTTCAAATCCGCCATCAGGTCCTGGACCAGGAACTGTTCGCGGAAGTCGTCCATCGCCGCGCGCCCCTTCAGGCCGTAATAGGCGGCCATGACGGAGCCCCCCGATACGCCGGAGACGACGCCGAGGTGATCGAGTAAATCGTGGCGGTACTTGCGATCGGGTGAAGGTGTACGCGCAAGTTGGCCGAGCACGCCGTAGGCGAATGCTGCGGCGCGCGTGCCGCCGCCGGAAAATGCCAAACCAATTATGGCGCCGTTGTTATCGCGGCGCCCCTTTTGGTCATCGGTTAAGAGCGCTGCCTCCTGCAAAGGCGTTGCAAGAAGGGGAGAGGCAGTCGGCGTATTGAGCGGCAGATTATGAATACTCGCGCAAGCACCGAGCCCGAGCGCAACGGCCGCCACAAGAAGCACACAACGCGTACGCATAAATACCCACCAAAGCCGGAGCGGGTCCCTTGAAGTCGTGACCCTCGAATTTCCAGCCGTCCACAAACGGCATTCTACAGCGCGGCGGTTAAACTGTCATCATTCCGCGAGCTTGCGGCAACACGGTGCGGCTGCTAGGCAGCACGCAGTCCAATACACCACATCTTTGCTCATCCGATGATCCGCTGTCTCACTTTGGCACTGGCCGCGGGCATCGCGTTTGTCCCGCTTCCCGCCCACGCCGCACCCGCGCTCGATGGCGCGGCAATGGGCTGGCCATGGGCGTTGCCGTTCGGCGGTATTCTGTTGTCGATCGCCACCGGGCCGCTGCTGTTTCCGAAAATCTGGCACCAGCACTACGGCAAGATTGCCGCCGCATGGGCGCTGTTGACGCTGGCGCCGATCGCGGCCGCATTCGGCGCTTCAACCGCGATTGCCGCTTTCGTGCACGCCGTGCTGGCCGAATATCTGAGCTTCATCGTGCTGCTGTTCGCGCTCTACACCGTCGCCGGCGGCATCCACATCACCGGCAATTTCGGCGGCCGGCCGCTGAGCAACGCACTCGTGCTCGCGCTCGGCGCCTCCATGGCAAGCGTGGTCGGCACCACCGGCGCCGCCATGATCCTGGTGCGCCCGCTGATCCAGTCCAACTCCGCGCGCAAGCACAACGTCCATGTCGTCGTCTTTTTCATCTTCCTGGTCGCCAATATAGGCGGTGCCTTGTCTCCGCTCGGCGACCCGCCGCTGTTCGTCGGCTTCCTGCGCGGCGTCGACTTCTTCTGGACCACGACGCATCTCTTCGCCGAGACCGTGCTGGCCGCCGTGCTGGTGCTCGCCATGTTCATCGCGCTGGACGTCTGGTTCGCGCGGCGTGAAGACATCCCGCCGCAGCGGCTCGGCGCGCCGCGCCTCTACGGTCTGATCAACTTGCCGCTGATCGCCGCCGTCATCGGCTTGATCCTGCTGTCGGCGGCCTGGAAGCCCGGCATCACGCTGACGATCTTCGGCACTGCAGTCGAATTGCAGAACCTGGTGCGCGACGGCGCGCTTGTCCTCATCGCCCTCGCCTCGCTGTGGTTGACGCCCGACGAACACCGCGCGGCCAATGATTTCACCTGGGAGCCGATCCGCGAGGTCGCCAAGCTGTTCGCCGGTATTTTCGTCTGCATCATCCCGGTGCTGGCCATGCTGGAGGCCGGCCATGATGGTCCGTTCGGCTGGCTGCTCGACGCGGTCACGCACGGCAATGGCGAACACCACGAAGTCGCCTTCTTCTGGCTGACCGGCATCCTGTCGGCGTTCCTCGACAATGCACCGACCTATCTGGTGTTCTTCCAGCTCGCCGGCGGCGACGCCAAGGAATTGATGACGACGCTGGCGCCAACGCTCGCGGCCATTTCCATGGGCGCGGTCTACATGGGCGCGCTCACCTATATCGGCAACGCGCCCAACTTCATGGTCTACGCCATCGCCGCGGAGCGCGGCGTTAAGATGCCGAGCTTCTTCGGGTACATGCTGTGGTCGGGCGCGGTGCTGCTGCCGGTGCTGGCTTTGCTTACTTTCGTGTCCGTCGCCTGACCTTACGCTTGCCGCCGCGCTTCGCGGCGGGCTTGGCGGCGGGCTTGGCGGCCGCCTTTCCCGACAACACCGCGATCGCCTCGATTTCGAACAGCGCGCCCGGCCGGGCCAACTGCGAAATCGCCATGGTCGTGCTGGCCGGCGGCGGAGCGGCGGCGAGGAACTTGTCGCGCACCTCGCGGAAGATCGCGATGTGGCTCATATCGACGAGGTAATTGGTGATCTTCACCACATCCTTGAAGCCGGCACCGACCGCGGCGAGCGCCAGCCGCAGGTTCTCGAACGCCTTTTCGCATTGCGCGCGGAAATCGCCCGGACCGCCGACCAGTCTGTTGTCGAGGTCGAGGCCAAGCTGCCCCGCGATATAGACCGTGCGCGCGGGCCCGGTGGTCTCGACCACATTGGTGTAGCCTGGCGGCTTGGCCATGGTCGTCGGATTGATGAAACGGATCGGTTGCGCCACGTTCGCCCTCCCTTTGCGTTCGCCCTTGTCGCCGGGCCGCCTGCGAGATTACGTCGCGGACGGCTTCGTTGACAGGGCCTCCCGCTTGCTTGAGCTTGCCCGCTCCTTGGGGGGCATTCCGGCATGACCGCGCACGCGGCGTCTCACGTCTATTTCGGCCTCAATCCGATGTGGGTTTCGACCTGCATCCTGGCCATCACCTACGCCACCATCATGTCGGAACAGGTCAACCGCGCCATTGTCGCGCTGACCGGCGCCGGCGTCATGATCATCATAGGCGTGCTCGGCCAGGAAGAGGCGATCAAGGGCGTCGACTGGAACACGCTCGGCCTGCTCACCGGCATGATGATCCTGGTTTCGGTCTCGCGCCGCTCCGGCATGTTCGAATTCGTGGCGGTGTGGTCGGCGCGCGCCGCCAAGGCGCATCCCGGCGGCATCATGATTTTGTTGCAGCTCGCGACCGCCGTGCTCTCGGCCCTGCTCGACAACGTTACCACCGTGCTGCTGATCGTGCCGGTCACCATCGCCATCACCAAGACGCTGAAGGTGCCGCCCTACCCGTATCTGTTTGCCGAGATCATGGCCTCGAACATCGGCGGCACCGCCACGCTGATCGGCGACCCGCCCAACATCATCATCGGCTCGCAGGTCAACCTCACTTTCAACGATTTCGTCTATCACCTCGCACCGGTGATCGTGATCATCCTGGCGGTGCAGACCGTGATGATCCATTTTCTGTGGGGCAAGGATCTGCGGGCAACGCCGGAGGCGGAAGCCGAGATCATGGGCATGAATCCGACCGACTCGATCAAGGACTGGCTGCTGCTCAAGCAGTCGCTCGCGGTGCTAGGCGTGGTGATGACCGGTTTCGTGCTGGCGCGAGAACTGCACCTGGAGCCGGCGACAATAGCGCTCACCGGCGCCGCCTTCCTGATGCTGCTCGACAACCGGGCGCATCACTCGGAGAAGGCCTCGCACAATATTCATTCCACGTTCGGCGACGTGGAGTGGATCACCATCTTCTTCTTCCTCGGCCTGTTCGTGGTGGTGCATGGCGTCGAAGTCGGCGGCTTGCTGCATCTGCTCGCCACCAAGCTGGTGACAGCGACCGGCGGCAGCCTGCCGGCCACCGGCTACGCGGTGTTGTGGGCCTCGGCCTTCCTGTCGGCGATCGTGGACAATATCCCGTTCGTCGCCACCATGATTCCGCTGATCAAAAACATGGCGCCGGCCTTCGGCGGGCCTGAGCACATCATGCCGTTGTGGTGGTGCCTGTCGCTCGGCGCCTGCCTCGGCGGCAACGGCACCCTGATCGGCGCCTCCGCCAACCTGACGGTGGCCGGCATTTCCGAGCGCAACGGCGTGCCGTTCCGGTTTCTTACCTACACGCTCTACGCGGCGCCGATGACGATCGTGTCGATCGCCATCAGCAACGTCTATGTCTGGTGGCGATATTTCTGAGCCATCTTGACTCCCCGCTTCCCTTGCCGGAGCCTCCGCCCCTGATTACGGGGGCAGGGGTGCGTAAGGCCGTATAAGGCCGGGCGCCTACTTATTGGGGGGAGCTCGGTCATGACCGCGCACGCGGCATCGCACGTCTATTTCGGCCTAAATCCGATGTGGGTGTCCACCTGCATCCTGGCCATCACTTACGCCACCATCATGTCGGAACAGGTCAACCGCGCCATCGTCGCGCTGGTCGGCGCCGGCGTGATGATCCTGATCGGTGTGCTCAACCAGGAAGAGGCCATCCACGGCATCGACTTCAACACCATCGGTCTGCTCACCGGCATGATGATCCTGGTGTCGATCTCGCGCCGCTCCGGCATGTTCCAGTATCTGGCGGTGCGGGCGGCACAAGCCGCCAAGGCGCATCCGGCCGGCATCCTGCTGCTCCTGCAGCTCACCACCGCGGTGCTGTCCGCCCTGCTCGATAATGTGACCACGGTGCTGCTCATCGTTCCGGTCACGCTGGCGATCTGCAACACACTCAAAGTGCCGGTCTACCCGTATCTGTTCGCGGAAATCTTCGCCTCCAATATCGGGGGTACCGCCACCTTGATCGGCGATCCGCCCAATATCCTGATCGGCTCGCAGGTCGGCCTCACCTTCAACGATTTCGTCTACGAGCTCACGCCGGTCATCATCATCGTGATGGCGGTGCAGGCGGTCATCATCCATCTGCTCTGGGGCAAGGATCTCAGGGCCTCCGCCGAGGCCGAAAAACGCGTGATGCGGATGAAACCGGAAGAGTCGATCGAGGACTGGCGGCTGCTTAAGCAGGCGCTCGCCGTGCTCACGCTGGTGATGGTGACCTTCGTGTTCGCGCGGCCGCTGCATCTGGAGCCGGCGACAATAGCGCTCACCGGCGCCGCCGTGCTGATGCTGCTCGACAACTGGGCGCACCACACCGAGAAGGCCGCGCATAACATCCATCAAACGTTCGGCGACGTGGAGTGGATCACCATCTTCTTCTTCATCGGCCTGTTCGTGGTGGTGCATGGCGTCGACGTCGGCGGGTTGCTGCGCCTGCTCGCCAACGAGCTGGTGGCGGCGACCGGCGGCAACTTGGCCCATGCCGGCTACGCCATCCTGTGGGCCTCGGCCTTCCTGTCGGCGATCGTGGACAATATCCCGTTCGTCGCCACCATGATTCCGCTGATCAAAAACATGGCGCCGGCCTTCGGCGGGCCGGAGCACATCATGCCGCTGTGGTGGTGCCTGTCGCTCGGCGCTTGCCTCGGCGGCAACGGCACGCTGATCGGCGCCTCCGCCAACCTGACGGTGGCCGGCATTTCCGAGCGCAACGGCGTGCCGTTCCGCTTCGTCACCTACACGCTTTATGCCGCGCCGATGATGGCGGTGTCCGTCGCCATCAGTAACGTTTACGTCTGGTGGCGATATTTCTGAATATCGATAAGCACCCGTTAGTCATGGCGCATTGCATCTAGCCTCGAAGCGGCGGAATGCGCCCGCGCATAACCCGCCCTTTACCGCCACCCGCTTTGTTGTCGTGAACCTTTCGGCGCGCGGCCGTGACTAATATTGCGGGTACAACCTTCCGCGTGCCCAAACGTTGTTATCTGCGGCCCGGATTCGTCGGGTGGTCGCAAAGGATTTGCGATGCAAGTGGGCGGCAAAAACACGATATTGCGTGCAGCGGCGGGCGTTCTCGCCGCCGGAATGCTGACGCTGACCCTTCCCGCGCCGGCTGCGGCGCAAGGCCTGTTCGAGAGCTTCTTCGGCGGCCTGGGCCGCGCGCTGCAAACGCCGGTACGGCAGCCTGCGCCGATCCACGCCTACGCGGAGCCATCCGACCGTCTCGAGCGCGTGATCAATCCGCCGTCGATCTATGTCGAAACCGGCCCGGCCACGGCTTTCTGCGTGCGCACCTGCGACGGCCATTACTTCCCGGTGCGGGCGCATGCCGGCATGAGCGCTGCCGAAGCCTGCCACGCCTTCTGTCCAGCGAGCGCGACCAGCCTCTATTCCGGCAGCGCCATCGACTATGCCCGCACGCGTGACGGCAGCCGCTACGCCGCCCTCGACACCGCTTATGCCTATCGCAAGTTCGCGGTCCCCGGCTGCACCTGCAACGGCCGCGATCAGTTCGGGCTGGCGCACATCGATGTCGCTACCGATCCGACGCTGCGGCCGGGCGACGTGGTGGCGACGCGCAACGGCATGGTGGTATTCACCGGGCGCAAGAACAAGACCGCGGATTTCACGCCGGTCAAATCCTACGCGCGTTTTTCCAAGAGCTATCGCGACCAGCTGACCGCCATGCAAATCATGCCGCCCAATCCGGGGGCACCGCCGGCGACGCCGGTGAAGCTGCCGCTCTCATCGGCGGCGCAGGGTCACGACCGCAGCGCGTCGCGCTAGCCCAGCGGCGCCTGCATGCGGCATTCTGGCTCGCACTAGGCGAATGCGCTCAAATCTACACGCCTCCGAGACTTAGCCATCATTTGCCCAACAAGCAGCCTTAACGCTTGTCGCGAAATCGTGCTTGACCCGGCGCAGGCGTTGGGCAAATTCGCGTTTCAGTCGTCGAACAGGCGGATGGGGACAATGCGCAATACGGCAATGAAATGGACTGTGGTGCTGCTCGCCGCGCTGCTGGCGGGACCGGCCATGGCCCGCTGCCGCAATACCGGCAGCTTCAACGTCTGGCTCGCGCAGTTCAAGAAAGACGCCGTGGCGCAGGGTATCTCGCCGCAAGTGCTGGCGGCGGCCGCGCCCGACCTCACCTTCGATCCCACCATCATCCACCGCGACCAGGGCCAGGCGATATTCAACCTCACCTTCCTGCAATTCTCCGACAAGCTGATCGCCGGCTATCGCATGCAGAACGGCCGTGCGGCAATGAAGAAGCATGCCGCGGTATTCGCCCGCGTCGAGAAGGCCTATGGCGTGCCGGCGCCGGTGCTGACCGCTTTTTGGGGACTGGAAAGCGATTTCGGCAAGGTCTTCGGCAAATACAATATCCTGCGCGCTCTCACCACGCTCGCTTACGACTGCCGGCGTCCCGACTTCTTTCGCGAGCAGCTCATCGCGGCGCTGCGCATCGTCCAGCGCGGCGACCAGCGCGTGCAGGACATGATCGGCGACTGGGCCGGCGAATTCGGCGGCATGCAATTCACTGCGGGCGACTATTTCAAGAGCGCCGTCGACTTCGACGGCGACGGCCGCCGCGACCTGATCAAGAGCATTCCCGACACGCTTGCGTCCGGCGCCAACTTTCTGGTCAATTTGGGCTGGAAGCGCGGCGAGCCCTGGCTGCAGGAGGTGCGCGTGCCGCAGAACCTTAAGTGGCAGGAGGCCGACCTCAACATCCAGCATCCGGTATCGCAGTGGGCGGCCTGGGGCGTGCGGCCTGCTCACGGCAAATTGCCGGACGGCGCGCTGCCGGCCGCGTTGATCCTGCCGATGGGACGGCACGGTCCGGCCTTCCTCGCCTATCCGAACTTCAAGGCCTTCCTCGGCTGGAACGCAGCCTATGTCTATGCCACCACCGTCGCCTATTTCGCCACGCGGCTGGCCGGCGCGCCGGTGGTCGATCACTCGGCGGCCAAGACGGTCAAGGCACTGTCGACGGCCGAGATGATGGAATTGCAGCGCCTGCTCAACAAGCACGGCTTTGAAGCCGGCGACGTAGACGGCAAGCTCGGCAACGGCACGCGCGCCGCGGTCAAGAAGGCGCAGCTCAAGGTCGGCCTGCCGGCCAATTCCTGGCCAACTCCTGAATTGATCGCCAAGCTGCGCGGGAGCTAGCGCCGCGGTTCACGCAAACAAAAAAGCGGCCGCGCGGGCCGCCTTTTTCTTTTGCGTTACGGAGAATCTCACTCCGCAGCGATCCGCACTTCCGGCGCCGCCGCCTTGATGTCGGGGGTGACGTGGCTCTCGTACTTGGCGAAGTTCTTCTGAAACATCTCCACCAGCGCGCGCGCGATGCGGTCGAACTCGGCCTTGTCTTTCCAGGTCTTGAACGGGTTGAGCAGATGCGGCTCGACGCCGGGAACGGACGTCGGCACCGAGAAGCCGAAATAGGGATCGGTGCGGAAATCGGCGTTGTTGAGCGAGCCGTTGAGCGCCGCCGTCAGCAGAGTGCGCGTCGCCTTGATCGGCATGCGCCGGCCCTCGCCGTATTTACCGCCAGTCCAGCCGGAATTGACCAGCCAGCAGTCGACCTTGTGCCTGCTGATGTAGTCCTTCAGCAGGTCGGCATAAACGGACGGATGGCGCGGCAGGAACGGCGCGCCGAAGCAGGTGGAAAATTCCGGCTCGACGCCGACCAGCCCTTTCTCGGTGCCGGCGACCTTCGCCGTATAGCCGGAGAGGAAATGGTACATCGCCTGGTTGGGATCGAGCTTGGCGATCGGCGGCATCACCCCATAGGCGTCGGCCGTGAGGAAGATGATGTTCTTGGGATGGCCGGCGCGGCCGGTGGCCGATGCGTTGGGAATGAAGTGCATCGGATAGGCCGAGCGCGTGTTCTCGGTCTTGGAGCCGTCGTTATAGTCGGGGACGCGCGTGTCCGGATCGAACACCACGTTCTCCAGCACGGCGCCGAAACGGTTGGTGGCGTCCCAGATCTGCGGCTCGGCTTCTTGTGAGAGCTTGATGCACTTGGCGTAGCAGCCGCCCTCGAAATTGAAGATGCCGTCCGGGCCCCAGCCGTGCTCATCGTCGCCGATCAGCGTGCGGTTGGGATCGGCCGACAGCGTGGTCTTGCCGGTTCCGGACAGGCCGAAGAATAGCGCGCTATCGCCGTCCGGCCCGACATTGGCCGAGCAGTGCATCGGCACCACGTTCTCGGCCGGCAAATAGAAGTTGAGCGTGGTGAACACCGACTTCTTCATCTCGCCGGCGTAGGACGAGCCGCAGATCAGCACGATCTTGCGCGTGAAATCGATGGCCACCATGGTGTCGGATCCCTCGCGTCCGCCATGGCGCTTGGCGTCGGGGCGAAACGACGGCAGATCGACGATGGTGAGTTCGGGGATGAACTTTGCGAGGTCGCCACGCTCGGGCCGGATCAGCAACTGGCGAATGAACAGCGAGTGCCAGGCGTATTCGGTAAAGATACGGGTTTTGATCCGGTATTTCGGATCGGCGCCGCCGACCAGATCCTGCGCAAACAGTTTCTTGCCTTCACAATGTTTCTGAAAGTCGGCGAGCAGATTGTCGAAATTTTCTTTCGACATTTTGCGGTTGTTGCCCCACCACGCTGAATCTCTGGTGAGATCGTCTTCAACCGTGTGCTTGTCCTTGGGACTGCGGCCGGTGTGATGGCCGGTTTCGGCGCAGAGCGCGCCGCCGGCGACGATCTTGGCCTCGCCGTTCTTGACGGCATGCTCGTAGAGCGCCGGCTCGAGCAAATTCCAGTGGACCGCGGCCAGTCCCTTGAAGCCGAATTTATCGGCGCCGTAGGCGCCATTCCGCACCCCAAATTCCTGCACGCGCACTCCTCCCAAACACAGACTGGCCGCTTGACCGAAACCCCTCGCGGGTCGTGACGCCCATTGCGGCTATTAAGACGTTAGTATAGCGCCCCGTTGTGAGGCGCGCGACCATAGTCATCAAGCAACTGAATGCCAAGATTAATTGCCATGCAAACCGGGCGGAGCACGTTGCGCTGCGTCAATAACGGCGCCGCCACCGCGCGTGATGTCTGAGCAATCAGCCGTCGTCCTTAACCATCGCCGTACGTCCGGTTTCAGCCCGTCCGCGCCTGCTCGGCGAGCGCCTTGAGCACCGCCCGCAGCGGTCCCGGCGCGGTCACGCGCTGGGGAAAGAACAGCCGCAGCGCCATGCGGCCCTGCTGCAATTCGATGCCTTCCGGGTCGACACCGACGCAAGCCCAGTCGCCGTCCGGCCCGCCGAGCAGCTTGGTGGCATAAAGCCGACAGGCTTCGGCATGGTCGGCGTTCATGTGGTCGATGGCGCCCGCCTCGGCCTCGATCAGCGCGGACGCATCCGACATATCGGTCAGCACGTCCTTGGCGGCCAGATCGACGATGCGCCCGAAGCCGGCGACCAGATGCGCGCGCGCGATTTCCATCCGGTAGAAAGCGAAGTCGCCGAAACCGGCGAACATCGCGGCGTCTGGGTGGCGGCGCAGATAAGCGGTGCGGGCGGCGTCATCGCCAGTCGCAGCCAGCGTGCCCATCAGCATCACCCGCGCGCCTTCCAGCGGATCGCCGTCCTTGCGCTCGTCCAGCATCAAGGACACCCGCGGGTCGGCCAGTACGTTCTTGGTATGCAGCGCCAGCGTGGACAGCAGCAGCAGTGGCGCCCCGTCCGGTGCGGTGGCGACATTGACCAGCGAGCAATAGGGATCGCCCGAGCCCGCCATCAGGGTGGCAAGCGCGCCCGAGCGGCCCTCGCGCAGGAGCTTCTTGGCGGCCAAACGGGCGTCAAAAGGTGCGTCAGGGTTCATGCGGCACCTCGGTGTTAACGATATCGGGGCCGATCCGCCCAGTTGGGCGCACCGCCCTTGTATTCGCTACCGAATCACATAGTTGTTGCAAAGAGGCCACATTTCAGACCCTGTTTATGGGCTTCAAACACGCGGGACGTACGCCAGAGAGGCTCAAGAGGGGCTCATGCCGACCATCGCTCTCGTCGACGACGACCGCAATATCCTGACATCCGTTTCGATGGCCCTCGAAGCCGAGGGCTACCGCATCATGACTTATACCGACGGCGCCAGCGCGCTCGACGGTTTCAAGACCTCACCGCCGGACCTCGCCATACTCGACATCAAGATGCCGCGCATGGACGGGATGGAAACGCTGCGGCGGATGCGCCAGAAGACCGACATTCCCGTCATCTTCCTCACCTCCAAGGACGAGGAGATCGACGAACTGTTCGGCCTCAAGATGGGCGCCGACGACTTCATCCGCAAACCGTTTTCGCAGCGGCTGCTGGTCGAGCGCGTAAAAGCGGTCCTGCGCCGCGCCAACCCGAAAGACGGTTCCCCGGTCAAGGAAACCGACGCCGCCAAGGTGCTCGAGCGCGGCCTGCTGCGCATGGACCCGGAACGTCATACCTGCACCTGGAAGAACGAGCCGGTCACCCTTACGGTCACCGAGTTCCTCATTCTACAGGCGCTGGCGACCCGTCCCGGCGTGGTGAAGAGCCGCAACGCGCTGATGGATGCCGCCTACGACGATCAGGTCTATGTCGACGACCGCACCATCGACAGCCACATCAAGCGGCTGCGCAAGAAATTCAAGGCGGTGGACGACGATTTCGAGATGATCGAGACGCTTTATGGCGTCGGCTATCGCTTCAGGGAATGATAGACGGCAACGGAACGGTCGCGGTATCGCGGAATCCGTCACTCCGCTCGTCCCCGCGAAAGCAGGGATCCAGTGCGACAATTCATTGATTCCGCGCCTCTAGACCTGGATTCCCGCTTTCGCGGGAATGAGCGGAACCTGCAAAATTGCGGTAAACTATCGGGACGCAAGACGATCATCCGGCTGGATTGAACGACGTGCTCGATCGAACCGTTGAAATCACCGCGCCGAACGCCGAAGCCGAAAAACCCGGCGAGGCGCCGCGCGTCGAGCGTCAACGCCGCGGCGCGATCCGCCGCCTCGCGCGCTCCGCGTGGGCGTTCTTCGTCTCGCAAAGCTTCTCCAGCCTTACCCGCCGCATCGTCATCCTCAATCTCGCCGGTCTGGTCGCGCTGGTCACCGGCGTACTCTATCTGTCGCAGTTCCGCGCCGGGCTGATCGACGCGCGCGTGCAGAGCCTGCTGGTGCAGAGCGAGATCATCGCCGGCGCCATCGCCGCTTCCGCAACGGTGGAAACCGACGCCATCACCATCGACCCCGACCGGCTGCTGGAATTGCAGGCCGGCGAAAGCTACGGGCCGCCGGACACCCTGTCGGCGACCGAGTTTCCGATCAACCCGGAGCGGGTGGCGCCGGTGCTGCGCCGGCTGATTTCGCCGACCAAGACGCGCGCACGCATCTACGACCGTGACGGCGTGCTGATCCTCGACAGCCGCAATCTCTACGGCCGTGGCGACGTGTTGCGCTTCGACCTGCCGCCGCCCAATGCCGAGAAGCCCGGCCTCATGGAGCGCGCCTTCATCGCGCTGCGCCGCTGGTTCGGCCGCGGCGATCTTCCGCTCTACAAGGAGCTCGGCCCCGAGAACGGCAAGGGCTATCCGGAAGTCGGCCAAGCGCTCGACGGCCTGCACGCCAGCATGGTGCGGGTCAACGATCGCGGCGAGGTCATCGTCTCGGTGGCGGTGCCGGTGCAGCGCTTCCGCGCGGTGCGCGGCGCGCTGCTGCTGTCGACGCAGGGCGCCGACATCGACGACATGGTGGAGGCCGAGCGGCTGGCCATCGTCAAGGTGTTCCTGGTCGCCGCCGCCGTCATGGTGGTGCTCTCGATGTTGCTCGCCGGCACCATCGCCGGCCCGGTGCGCCGGCTCGCCGACGGCGCCGAGCGCGTGCGCCGGCGCATCCGCAGCCGCATCGAAATCCCCGACTTCACTCGCCGCGGTGACGAGATCGGCCATCTGTCGGGCGCGCTGCGCGACATGACCAGCGCGCTCTATACCCGCATCGAGGCGATCGAAAGCTTCGCTGCCGACGTCGCGCACGAGCTGCGCAATCCGCTCACCTCGCTGCGCTCGGCGGTGGAGACGCTGCCGCTGGCCAAGACCGAGGAGAGTCGCAAGCGGCTGCTCGAAGTGATCGAGCACGACGTCAAACGGCTCGACCGCCTGATCTCGGATATTTCCGACGCCAGCCGGCTCGACGCCGAATTGCAGCGCCAGGAGGCGAGCCCGGTTGAGCTTGCCCCCTTGCTGGAAGCGCTGGTGAAAGCCGCCAACGAGATCCACGGCGACGGCGTCACCGTGACGCTTCGATTCGAGGGCGGCGCGCCGGACGATTTCAAAGTGCCCGGCCACGACTCGCGCCTCGGCCAAGTGGTCAGCAACCTGCTCGACAATGCGCGCTCGTTCTCGCCGGCCGGCGGCAAGGTGCGCATCACCTGCCGTAAGCTCAAGGACGAGGTCGAGATTATCGTCGACGACGACGGCCCCGGCATTCAGCCCGACGCCCTGGACAAGGTGTTCGAGCGTTTCTACACCGACCGCCCCAATCAGAGCTTCGGACAGAACTCCGGTCTCGGCCTGTCGATCTCCAGGCAGATCATCGAAGCCCATGGCGGAACGATCCGGGTCGAAAACCGCGCCGCGCCGGCAACGGCGGGCGAAGCGCCCAAGGTGCTCGGCGCCCGCTTTGTGGTGCGCCTGCCGGCGAAGTGACCGACATACCGACCATCCACGCCTCTGCTGTGCTGATCGGCGCCAAGGCCGCGCTGATCCGCGGGCCGGCCGGCGCCGGCAAGTCGCAGCTAGCCTTCGACCTGATCGAAGCGGTGCATAAAGGCGCCCTGCCCTTTGCCCGGCTGGTGGCCGACGACCGCGCCCATATCGAAGCCCGCGCCGGCCGCCTGCTGGCGCGCCCGGCGCCGGCGCTGGGCGGGCTGCTCGAGGTGCGCGGGTTGGGGATCCGACAGTTGCCGTACGAGCCGCTGGCTGTGGTCGGGCTGGTGATCGACCTGGCAGCCGCCGATGCCGACCGCCATCCGGCCCGGGAGGCGGCTGAAACCGCGCTTGAGGGACTCGTCCTGCCGCGGCTCGGTGTCGCAGCTGGCGCGGCCGCCCTGCCGCTGGTGCTGGCTTTTCTCAAGACCGCCGCCGCCGGCGATTGACCTCGGACCGGGACCTGGGCTACCTCCGGCGGCCCGCCACGGTTTAAGAAAATTAACCATAAGCGGCCTAGGATGGTCACCGCCGAAAACGGACCTCTCGAGTTGTTCCTTTGGCCCCACCTTTTCGCAGTGCAGCAGAAGGCCTATATAGCGGGCGGAGCCCTTGCAACGGGGCTCCAATTGGGCCTGAATGTGCGCCCTATCGTGCGGTGCAGCGTAACGCCCGCCGGGAGTCCGGAATGATCGGCCTGGTACTTGTGACCCATGGGCGGCTCGCCATTGAGTTCCGCGCCGCCCTGGAGCATGTGGTCGGGGCTCAGCGCCAGATCGAGGCGGTCACCATCGGTCCCGACGACGATGTCGAGCAGGCCCGCAAGCAAATTATCGATGCAGTCAAACGGGTGGATGGCGGCGAAGGTGTCGTCATTCTCACCGATATGTTCGGCGGCACGCCGTCCAATCTTGCCATTTCGGTGATGAGCCAGCCCAAGGTCGAGGTGCTGGCGGGCATCAACCTGCCCATGCTGATCAAGCTCGCGAAGGTGCGCGAGAGCGCCTCGCTGCAGGATGCCGTCGCCGCCGCCCAGGAAGCCGGCCGCAAGTACTGCACCATCGCCAGCCGCGTGCTCAACGGTAAATGAGCCCCGCTCAAGCGGACGGCAATCCCCCGCAGGATGCGTCGGCGCCGGTCGTGCGCGAGGTCGAAATCGTCAACAAGAAGGGCCTGCACGCCCGCGCTTCCGCCAAATTCGTGCAGACCGCCGAGCAGTTCGACGCCGACATCACCGTCACCCGCGGCAGCGAAAGCGTCGGCGGCACCTCGATCATGGGGCTGATGATGCTCACCGCCGGCCCCGGCGTCACCATCACCATCAGCGCCACCGGCGCGGATGCCGCCGCCGCGGTCGAGGCGCTCTGTGCCCTCATCGCCTCCCGCTTCGGCGAGGACGATTAGCCTCAAATCCCCCATTTATTATACATAAAGAAATCTTTATATATGCGTTGCGGGCTTACGCCAGGCCTGTTATAGCCACGCCAACTCCCATCCCCGTTTCCTTCAGTTGCATAGGACCGTCATGACCGCATCCGCCAAGGCCAAAACTCAATCCGGCGACTACGTCGTCAAAGACATCTCGCTCGCGCCGTGGGGCCGCAACGAGATCAGCCTCGCCGAGACCGAGATGCCGGGCCTGATGGCCACGCGCGAGGAATACGGGCCGCAGCAGCCGCTGCGCGGCGCCCGCATCGCCGGCTCGCTGCACATGACCATCCAGACCGCGGTGCTGATCGAGACGCTGACCGCGCTCGGCGCCGACGTGCGCTGGGCCTCCTGCAACATCTATTCGACCCAGGACCATGCCGCCGCGGCGATCGCGGCCGCCGGCGTGCCAGTGTTCGCGGTCAAGGGCGAGAGCCTGGTCGACTACTGGGACTACTCGCACCGCATCTTCGAATGGTCCGATGGCGGCACCCCCAACATGATCCTCGACGACGGCGGCGACGCCACGCTGCTGCTGCATCTCGGCATGCAAGCCGAGAGTGACGCGGCCGTGCTCAATCACCCCGGCAACGAGGAAGAGGAAGTGCTGTTCGCCGCCATCAAGAAGCGGCTGAAGGCGCAGCCCGGCTGGTACACCAAGACCTGCAAGGCGATCAAAGGCGTCACAGAGGAGACCACCACCGGCGTGCACCGGCTCTATCAGATGGCCAAGGAAGGCCGCCTGATGTTCCCGGCCATCAACGTCAACGACAGCGTCACCAAGTCGAAGTTCGACAACCTCTACGGCTGCCGTGAATCACTGGTGGACGGCATCCGCCGCGGCACCGACGTGATGATGTCGGGCAAGGTGGCGATGGTCGCGGGCTTCGGCGATGTGGGCAAGGGCTCGGCCGCCAGCTTGCGCCAAGCCGGCTGCCGCGTGCTGGTGTCGGAAGTCGATCCGATCTGCGCGTTGCAGGCGGCGATGGAAGGCTACGAGGTCACCACCATGGAAGATGCCGCGCCACGCGCCGACATCTTCGTCACCTGCACCGGCAATGTCGACGTCATCACCATCGAGCACATGCGCAAGATGAAAGACCGCGCCGTGGTCTGCAACATCGGCCACTTCGACAGCGAGATCCAGGTCGCGGCGCTCAAGAACCTGAAGTGGAACAACATCAAGCCGCAAGTCGACGAGATCGCGTTCCCCGACGGCCACCGCATCATCCTGTTGTCGGAAGGCCGGCTGGTGAACCTCGGCAACGCCATGGGCCATCCCTCGTTCGTGATGTCGGCGTCCTTCACCAACCAGACGCTGGCGCAGATCGAGATCTGGACCAACCCCGGCAAGTACGAGAACCAGGTCTTCACCCTGCCCAAGCATCTCGACGAGAAGGTCGCGCGGCTGCATCTGGAGAAGATCGGCGTCAGGCTGACCAAGCTCAGCGACAAGCAGGCCACCTATATCGGCGTGCCGCAGGAAGGCCCGTTCAAGGCGGATCATTACCGCTACTAAGTCCGAGCCTTGCCGCTTGCGCGCTTGCCCTCTCCCCTTGTGGGAGAGGGTGGCGAGCGCTGAAGCGTTAAGCGAAGCGCGAGCCGGGTGAGGGGGTGACGAGTTTCGAGGAACCCCCTCACCCGCCTCGCTCGCTTCGTTCGCTCGGCACCCTCTCCCACGAGGGAAGAGGGTAAAGAAACCGCGTCACGGCTAGCGGCCAGCTTGAAGCCGCGCCGCCCGGGTGTTATCTCGCCGCCATGACGGCGGCTGCAATCAACAATATCCGCAACTTCTCCATCGTCGCGCATATCGATCACGGAAAATCGACCCTCGCCGACCGGCTGATCCAGCTCTGCGGCGGGCTCGAATTGCGCGAAATGAAGGAGCAGGTGCTCGATTCCATGGACATCGAGCGCGAGCGCGGCATCACCATCAAGGCGCAGACCGTGCGCCTGAACTACCGCGCGCGCGACGGCAAGGACTACATCCTCAACCTGATCGACACCCCCGGCCACGTCGACTTCGCCTACGAGGTCAACCGCTCGCTCGCCGCCTGCGAGGGCTCGCTGCTGGTGGTCGACGCCAGCCAGGGCGTCGAGGCGCAGACGCTCGCCAATGTCTACCAGGCGATCGACAACGGCCACGAGATCGTGCCGGTGCTCAACAAGGTCGATCTGCCGGCCGCCGAGCCCGCCAAGGTCAAGCAGCAGATCGAGGATGTCATTGGGCTCGATGCCAGTGCGGCAATCGAGATTTCCGCCAAGACCGGCGACGGCGTGCCCGAGGTGCTGGAGGCGATCGTCACACGCCTGCCGCCGCCCAAGGGCGACCGCGACGCGCCGCTGAAAGCGCTACTGGTCGATTCTTGGTACGACGTCTATCTCGGCGTCGTCGTGCTGGTGCGCATCGTCGACGGCACGCTGACCAAAGGCCAGCGCATTCACATGATCGCCACCGACGCGTCTTACGAGGTCGACCGCGTCGGCGTGTTCAAGCCCAAACTCACGCTCACCGACGAGCTTGGGCCCGGCGAGATCGGCATGTTGACCGCTTCGATCAAAGAAGTGGCCGACACGCGCGTGGGCGACACCATCACCGCTGAGCGGCCACCGCGCGCAGAACCCCTGCCCGGCTTCCGCCCGGCGATCCCGGTCGTGTTCTGCGGATTGTTCCCGGTCGACGCCGCCAATTTCGAGGACCTGCGCGCGGCCATGGGCAAGCTGCGGCTGAACGACGCCAGCTTCTCCTTCGAGATGGAGACGAGCGCGGCGCTCGGCTTCGGCTTCCGCTGCGGCTTCCTCGGGCTCTTGCACTTGGAGATCATCCAGGAGCGGCTGACACGCGAATTCAATCTCGACTTGATCGCCACCGCGCCTTCGGTGATCTACAAAATGTCTTTGCGCAACGGCAAAGATATCGAGCTGCACAATCCGGTCGACATGCCGGACCCGACGCAAATCCTGAAAATGCAGGAACCGTGGATCGAGGCCACCATCCTGACGCCCGACGAATATCTCGGCGCCGTGCTCAAGCTCTGCCAGGATCGCCGCGGCGAGCAAAAGGAGCTCACCTATGTCGGCAACCGCGCGCTGGTGAAATACGATTTGCCTCTCAACGAGGTGGTGTTCGATTTCTACGACCGGCTGAAATCGGTGTCGCGCGGCTACGCTTCGTTCGACTATCACCTCACCGACTACAAGCCGGCCGACCTGGTGAAGCTGCAGATGCTGGTCAACGGCGAGCCGGTCGATGCGCTCGCCATGCTGGTGCATCGCACGCGCGCGGAGTCGCGCGGCCGCGCCATGGCGGAGAAGCTGAAGGAGCTGATCCCGCCGCACATGTTCCAGGTGCCGATCCAGGCCGCCATCGGCGGCAAGATCATCGCGCGCGAGACCGTGCGCGCCTTCCGCAAGGATGTCACCGCCAAGTGCTACGGCGGCGACGCCACGCGCAAGCGCAAGCTGTTGGACAAGCAGCGGGAAGGCAAAAAGAAGATGCGCCAATACGGCAAGGTCGATATTCCGCAGGAGGCGTTTATCGCGGCGCTGAAAGTGGATGTGTAGCGCCTAGCGTTCCGGCGCGATCTCCTCATCGCGCAGCACCAGGAAAATCAGCACCGCCACGATTACCATCACGAAGCGGAAAGCGCTCGGCACGCCGTTCCACTGCTGCGATTGCCACATGCCGAACCATTCGCCGCCGATGGTCATGAAGCCGACTTGCCACAGCAAAAAGCCAAGCGTCAGACCGAGCACGGCGGACGTTTTGGCGCCCTGAAACGCGGCGGCATCGGCGCGCAATGCGCGCACCAGCGCGACCGCACCGATCCAGCACAGGACCGCAGTCAACGTTTCGGCGGCGATGATGAGCGCGTAGCCCAAGTGATGCAGCACGGGGCTGGCGATGGCGCGATAGCCGATCTCCGAATTCGGAAAAATCGTATCCATCGACAGCACGTGCTGGACGAACGCAAAATTGGTCCAGTAGTCGGTCAGGTTGCCGAAGGAAGCGAGCGTGGCGAACAGCGCAATGGCCGCCACCATAGCGATTTTCGCGGCGCGGATGGCGATCATCGGCGGCCCCTTAATTGCGGCACAATATGCATTCGCGACGCCAGCATCGGGGCTCCGGGCGCTTTCGACAAGGGGGCGGACAAAACTACCATCTCGATCGGCGCACGAAAAAACTTATCCCCGCTCGCTTTCCACGCCCTTATCATGGTCGCGCCTTGCTTGGGCAGCGCGCGCCGCCGCGGTCAAGCCTGCGCGAGACGCGCGCAAGCTTGACGGATGGAGCGCCGGGAGGCGCAGCCCCCCACCGGGGCGCGCGCCTCACCAGCGCGCGGCGGGTGCCTAGCACCGCACCCGCCAAAGGGCGGCTAGCACACCGCCCTGGCGCCATCGCAAGTCGGGTTTACCCGACTTGCGCACTAAATACGCCCGATCTCGGTTAAACCCGAGATCGGGTGCGCTCCATTTCCCAGTTGGGGACGGAAAACGGGAACACCGGCGCACCCGGCGCCGTTAAGAATACGGGCGATGGCGCATGGCCGGTCCAACTATCGCGCCCATCGGAATGACAACATTCGCCGGCGGCGGACAAATTTAGGGGGAACCATGACGGCCTACACGATCGTTCGCATGCGCGCCAAGCCGGAGTGCGAGACGGAATTTCTCGAACTGACCCGCGAGCCGGGCTACGAAGTGAAATCGGGCCTCCGCAAAGGCACCTTGGTCAAGACCGCCGAGCGGACCTATTGTTTCATCGGCGAGTGGGAGAATTTCGACGCCATCGTCAAGGCGCGCCCGGACATGATCGAAGACCTGAATCGCCTGCGTCCGCTGCTCGAAGATCTCGGCGGCGGCCTAGGCGTCACCGACGCGATGTCAGGCAATGTCGTCGCCGAACATATTCCGGGGGATTAGCACCATGACCGACCCGACATTCGACTTTGCCGCCTTCAAGCGCGCCTTCGAGAATCAGGACGTGGACACGTGGCTTAACTTCTACGCCGACGACGCGGAATGGGTCGAGTACCGCCACAACGCGCCGCCGCGCGCGCCCAACCGAATGGTCGGCAAGGCGCAGATCGGCGACTTCCTGCGGCGCGTCAAGGCAAGCAATATCGGCCTCGCGATCAGCGACGAGGTCATCGCGGACGGGCGCGCCGCCTTCCGCGTCACGGCGGCGCTGGCGAACGATAAGCGGGTGATCGAGAACGTCATCGTCCACATCGAACGCGGCAGGATCACGCGACAGACCGACGTCGAAGCCTGGGATTAAGATAGCGATCGTGCGGCAAGGAACTTGCCTCTAGTTGCGGCACAGCGTCTCGAGCCGCGAGGACGCGCCCACCGCAAGAACCGCAGGCGCGCGCAGCTAGCGATACCAGCCGGGTTCGACGTAATAGACCCCGCGGGCGTAGGGCGGCGGCGGATCGCCGAAGATTTCCTCGAAGGATTGGCGCGCGTCCCGGGTGCGGGCCCGATAATAGCGAACCGGCTGCTCCGCGCGCATGCTGCGCGCCGAATGCACGGTGCGCGCCGAATAGGCCGAGCGCACCTGGCGCTCGCCCGTCACCACGATGCGCGTGTCGTTGCGGTTCCTGCTGACCAGCGAAAACAGCACGGCGGCGTGTTTGGGATGCAGGCGGATGCAGCCGTGCGAGGCCGGACGGCCGAGATGGGAGATCTCGTAGGAGCCGTGGATGGCGTAGCCGCCGTCGAAGAAGATCGAATAGGGCATCGGCGACCAGTCGTATTTGCGGGAGTACCATTTGCGCTCGAGCCGCTCCGGCCGGTAGCTGCCGTTCGGCGTCGCGTAGCCCTGGCGCGCGGTCGAGACCGGCCAGACATAGCGGGACTTGCCGTCGACCGAAACCGACAGCCGCTGCGTCGACTTGTTGACGGTGATGAGGATGCTGGCCTGCGCGCAGGTCATGCCGCCCAGCAAAGCGGCGATTGCCGCGGCGGTGACGATCAAACGGCGTGGAACCTGGCCCATGGCAGACATGGCAACGCAATACATAGCCCCGAAGCTCCCAACGCCACGGGTTCAGCTACTCCCGCAAGGGAAACGATGTAAAGCGTTCATTAATCGCCCAAGTTCATGATCTTGCTGCAATTTTAGTCAAATTTTGCATGGCGGCGGCTTAAACCATCGAGCCGCATTTTACCTGACAGCCTGCGGAGAAATCGGTAGACCGGGCACATCATGAACATGCGCGCCGTGGCCCTGTTTGTCGTGTCTGCCGCTGTTTTGGGCGGCGCCTGCGCTGCTGCCAAAGCGGCGGGAGCGGCCGACGGCGCGCCGGCGCCCGCCAGCGCATCGCGCGCGCAGCAATCGGCCCCGGTCACGCCTGCGCCGAGTGCCAAGCCCGCCGTCGCCGTGCCGGCGCTGCCGCCGCAGAAGCCCGAGATTTCCAAGAAAGAAAAAGATAAGGGCGTGCCGGCGAAGTTCCTGTTCGCGTCCAAGAAACTGCCGAGCAAGGGCAAGTCGCAGGCGATCGGCTACTACCCGCGCGGCTGCTTGCAAGGCGCCGTCGAATTGCCGATCGACGGCCCGACTTGGCAGGTGATGCGGCTGTCGCGTAATCGCAATTGGGGCCACCCGAGCCTGGTCAGTTTTTTGGAGCGGTTCGCGGCGCGCGCCGCCAAGGCCACCGGCTGGGCCGGCATCATGGTCGGCGACATGGCGCAGCCGCGAGGCGGCCCGCTGCCTTCCGACCATATGAGTCATCAGATCGGGCTCGACGTCGACATCTGGTACATGCCGATGCCCGACCACCGCCTGAGCCGGAAGGAACGCGAGGAGACCTCCGCCTTCAGCCTGGTGGCCAAGGACAAGGTGCATCTCGATCCCAAGACCTGGACGCCGGCCGAAGCCGCTTTCATCAAGACCGCGGCCGAGCAGCCCGAAGTCCAGCGCGTGCTGGTGAATGCCGTGATCAAGAAGGAACTGTGCCGGCTCGAGGCCAAGAAGCCCCACGCCTGGATGGCGAAGGTGCGGCCCTGGTACGGCCACGCCGACCACATCCATGTGCGGCTGAAATGCCCGGCCGATTCACCGCTCTGCCGTGGCCAGCCGCCGGTGCCGGGCGGCGATGGCTGCGGCGCAAAGGAGCTCGCCTTCTGGTTCTCCGACAAGGTGCTGCATCCCAAGCCGAGCAAGAAACCGGAAAAGCCGCGGAAGCAGGTCATGCTTGCCGATCTGCCGGCGGCCTGCAAACTAGTGCTCGACGCCCCGGCCAAGAACGACAGTGTCGCCGGCAAGTGATATGGCGTGACCACGGGCCATTGAACGATCAGCGCAGGTGATCGACCCATTGCCGGCTTTCATGCGCCCCGATGTTCCCGCCGCGCTGCGGCCGCGCTAGACTTACCGTCATGCCCGAAACCCTCGACATCCTGCGCCAACTCGAAAAGAAGGTGCTGTGGCTGGCGAGTTGGACCATCCACAACGCCAATCATCTGCGCAGCGGGGCCGACGGGCTGAAGGTCGGCGGCCATCAAGCGTCTTGCGCTTCGCTCGCCACTATCATGACCGCGCTCTATTTCGACGTGCTGCGGCCGGTCGATCGCGTGGCGGTAAAGCCGCATGCCGCGCCGATCTTCCACGCCATCCAGTATCTGCTCGGCAAGCAGACCAAGGAGCGCTTGCAAGCTTTCCGCGGCTACAAGGGCGCGCAGAGCTACCCGTCCCGCACCAAGGATGCCGACGACGTCGATTTCTCCACTGGCTCGGTGGGCTTGGGCGTGGCGCAGACTTTGTTCTCCTCCCTCGTGCAGGACTACGTGCGCGCGCACGGCTGGGGCCAAACAATAAACGGAAAAGCGCGGCCGGAAGGCCGCATGGTGGCGCTGGTCGGCGACGCCGAGCTCGACGAAGGCAACATCTTCGAAGCAATCCTGGAAGGCTGGAAGCACGGATTGCGCAATTGCTGGTGGATCGTCGACTACAACCGGCAGAGTCTCGACGCGGTGGTGCGCGAGGGCTTGTGGGAGCGTTACCAGCAACTGTTCGAGAATTTCGGTTGGGACGTGGTGATCGTCAAATACGGCTCGCTACAGCGCGCCGCCTTCGAGGAGCCGGGCGGCGACAAGCTTAAACACTGGATCGACGCCTGCCCCAACCAGCTCTATTCGGCACTGGTGTTTGCCGGTGGCGCCGCCTGGCGCAAGCGGCTCAACGACGAGATCGGCGACCAGGGCGACGTCAGCAAGCTGATCGAGAAGCGCAGCGACGACGAACTCGCCGCGCTGATGAACAATCTCGGCGGCCACGATCTGCCGTCGGTGCTGGAAGCCTTCCATGGCGTCAAGACCGACAAGCCGACCTGCTTCATCTGCTACACGGTCAAGGGCTTCGGATTGCCGATGGCCGGCCACAAGGACAATCACGCCGGCCTGATGACGCCGGCCCAGATGGACACGTTTCGTCAGGCGAACAATGTTCGTCCAGGGCACGAGTGGGACACGTTCGAGGGCCTCGCACGCGCCGGTGAGGTCGAAGCGTTTCTCAAGCGCGTGCCGTTCGCGGCCGCCGGCGAGCGCTGGCTAAAGGCACCGCAAATCCCTGTGCCGGACAAGCTACCAACGCCGCAGCAGACGGTGAACTCCACGCAAGCGGGCTTCGGTTCGATCCTCAACGACATCGGCCGCGGCGACGACGCCTTCACGCAGCGCATCGTCACCGCCTCGCCCGATGTCACCGTCTCCACCAATCTCGGCGGCTGGGTCAACCGGCGCGGGCTGTTCGCCCACGAGGAGACGCCGGATACCTTCCGCAACGAGCGCATTCCCTCCACCTTCAATTGGGAGTTCTCGCCCAAGGGCCAGCATATCGAGCTCGGCATCGCGGAAGCCAACCTCTTCATTCTACTGTCGGCGCTCGGGCTATCGCACACCATCAACGGCGTACGGCTCTTGCCGATCGGCACGCTCTACGATCCCTTCATCGCGCGCGGCCTCGATCAGCTCAATTATGCCTGCTACCAAGACGCCCGCTTCATGGTGGTGGCGACGCCGTCGGGCATCACGCTGGCGCCGGAGGGCGGCGCGCACCAGTCGATCGCGGAACCGCTGATCGGCATGGCGCAGGATGGCCTCGCCGCGTTCGAGCCGGCCTATGTCGACGAACTCGCCGTCATCATGCGCTGGGCCTTCGACTACATGCAGAAGGACGGCGACGCTGTCGCTTCCGACGATTCTTTTATTGTCGCGCGGTCGGACGCAAAACCGGGGTCCGCTTTTGCTGACCGCGCTCCTGAACCGACATGGTTGCGCGACGAGACGGGCGGCTCGGTCTATTTGCGGCTATCGACGCGGCCGATCGAGCAGATCGAGCGCACCATGACAGCGGAGCTGCGCCAGGGAATCGTCGACGGCGCCTATTGGCTGCGCAAGCCGGGTCCGAACGCGCAGGTGATGGTCGCCTTTACCGGCGCTGTGGCGCCGGAAGCGATCGCCGCGGTCGGGCTGATGGCGGAGGACCGCCGCGACGTCGGTCTGCTCGCTGTCACCTCCGCCGACCGGCTCAATGCCGGCTGGACCGCAGCGCAGCGGGCGCGCGAACGCGGCCTTGTCCATGCGCGTTCGCACATCGAGCGCTTGCTCGCCGACGTGCCGCCCCATTGCGGCATCGTCACGGTGCTCGATGGCCATCCGGCGACGCTCGCCTGGCTCGGCGCGGTCAACGGCCATCGGACGCGCGGGCTGGGCGTCGAGCATTTCGGCCAAACCGGCTCGCTCGCCGAGCTCTACGAACATTACGGCATCGACGCCAACGCGATTGTCGCCGCCGCGCAGGCGATCGCGCCCGGCCGGCCGATCCGGCATCTCAAGGCATTGCCGTAAACGCGCTCAAGTGCAGACCGAGCGTCATCGCGGCACCGCCCAGCACGATCAGCCACAGCAGCACGCCGCAGGCCACGACGGCGATGGTGTACTGCAAGAGCTTCCCGGCTGGCGGCTTCATGAGCGCGGCAAGACCGGTGTAGAGCAGATAGAGGCTGTAGAGCCCCACGAGCGAAAGAAAAGCGAGCGGCGGCTGGACATCGAAGACGCTGGCGACCCAGGCGGCGGTCGGCGCGTAGACCGACACCTTCATGGCATTGTTGAAATTCTTTTGGCCGCCGAACGCGCCGGCAAGCGCGTCGATAATGATGGCCATGACAAATATGCTGACCAGGGCGAGTGCATAGACGATCAGCGCCCAGGCCAATCCGAGCAGGAAATTCAGCCGGTAACCGGTGTAGCCCGTAAAGCAAAGACCGACGAAACCGGCGACTGGCGGGATGGCGGCGAGAATCGCGGCATAGTTGATGAACAGATAGCCGGTGCCATGCTGCTCGCCCTCGATCACATGCCATTCGGATTTCGGGTTTTGCAGAATCGCCTTGGCGCGCTCGACCAGGTTCATTTCGCATCTTCCAGGATCATCGCAGCGCCCTTCTCGGCAATCATGATGGTGGGTGAATTCGTGTTGCCGGAGGTGATCGACGGCATCACCGAGGCGTCGATAACGCGCAAGCCTTCGATGCCGATCACGCGTAACCTGGCATCGACCACGGCGCGCGCATCGTCGTCGCGGCCCATGCGCGCGGTGCCGACGGGATGGAAGATGGTGGTGCCGATGTCGCCGGCGGCTTTTACCAATGCGGCCTCGTCGCCGTCGCGCGCGGCAGCGCCCGGCATAATCTCGACCGGCGAATATTTTTGCAGCGCCGGCTGCGCCACGATCTTGCGCGTGACGCGGATCGAAATCGGCGGCAACGCGACAGTCTTCCGGGGTCGCCAGATAATTTGGCGCAATCGCCGGCGGCACCGCAGGATCGATCGACTTGAGCGTGAGCGCACCGCGGCTGGTGGGCCGGACATTGGTGACGCTGGCGGTGAAGGCCGGGAACGGATGCAGCGGTTCGCCGAATTTACCGAGCGAAAGCGGCTGCACGTGGTACTGGATATTGGCGCGGTCCTGCGCCGGATCGGAGCGTGCGAAGGCGCCGAGCTGCGACGGCGCCATGGTCATTGGCCCGCGCCGGCGCAACAGATAATCGAGCCCCATACCGGCGCGTTGGACGATCGAAGCGTAGGCCTCGTTCAGCGTCTTGACGCCCGAAACCCTGAAGATCATGCGGAGTTGCAAGTGATCGTGCAGGTTGGCACCGACGCCGGGCTTATCGAGCCGCACCGGGATGTCGAACGGCGCAAGCTGCGCCGCCGGCCCGATGCCGGACAACATCAGCAAGTGTGGCGAACCGATCGCGCCCGCCGACAAGATCACTTCGCCGCGGCAGCGCGCCGACCGCTCAACGCCGTTCTGGCGCCAGCGCACGCCGCTCACGCGCTTGTCCGAAAAATCCAGACCTTCGACCAGGCAGCCGGTCTCGAGCTGGAGATTTTGCCGATGCAAAACCGGCTTCAGGAAGCCGCGCGCCGCCGACCAGCGCCGGCCGAACTTCTGGTTGACGTGGAAATAGCACACACCCTCGTTGTCGCCGGTATTGAAATCGTTCACCGCCGGAATGCCGTATTGCACCGCCGCGTCGCGGAAGGCATCAAGGATTTCCCAGGATATGCGCGGTGCTTCGACCCGCCATTCGCCGCCGGCGGCGTGGCCGTTGCTCCCAAGAAAATGATCGACATGCTTGCGGAAGAACGGCCGTACGTCGTCCCATGACCAGCCCGGCAGGCCGAGCTGGCGCCATTGGTCGTAATCGGTGGCCTGGCCCAACATGTAGATCATGCCATTGATGGCCGAGGAGCCGCCGATCACCTTGCCGCGCGGATAGTTGAGGCTGCGGCCGTTGAGGCCTGCTTCCGGCTCGGTCTTCATGAGCCAGTCTGCGCGCGGATTGCCGATGGCGAACAGGTAACCGACGGGAATATGAAACCAAATCCAGTTGTCGCGGCCGCCCGCTTCCAGCAGCAGCACGCGCTTTGACGGATCGGCCGACAGCCGGTTGGCCAGCATACAGCCGGCCGAGCCCGCGCCTACGACGATGTAGTCGAATTCGCCTTCGATGGGTGCTGCCTGCGACATTGTTTCACTTGATATCCGATGCCGGACAAAACGGCGAGTCGGTTGATATCAAGCGGAGGTGGCGGCGACACAATCGCGCAACGCGGATATGCGGCCTGCCGGTTTGATCTCAATCAATACGTGCCACGCCGGATTATGGACATTGCACGCCGTTCGGACATTGCATACCATTCAATGACCGATTTTGCTGGGGAATCCGTATGAAAACACGTGCCAGAAGGCGCGGCCGTTCGGCCGCCGCCAAACCGTTGCGCGGCATCGCTTTATTGCGCGACCCGTTGCTGAACAAAGGGACCGGCTTCGCCGACAAGGAACGCGATGCGCTGGGCTTGCGCGGGCTGCTGCCGGCGACGCACCTCAAGATTCAGGCGCAGGTGGATCGCCTGCTGACCAATTTGCGCAATTTACCCAACGACCTTGAAAAATACGTGGCGCTCAACGCGCTCCACGACCGCAACGAGACGCTGTTTTTCCGCCTCGTCTGCGACAACATCGACGAGATCCAGCCGATCATTTACACACCGACGGTGGGGCTCGCCTGTCAAAAGTTCGGCAATATTTTCCAACGACCGCGTGGGCTGTTTATCGGCGCCAACGATCGTGGCCGCATCGCCAAGCTGCTGGCTAATTGGCCGTATCCGGCCAAACTCATCGTCGTCACCGACGGCGAGCGCATTCTGGGCTTGGGCGATCTCGGCGCCAACGGCATGGGCATCCCGGTCGGCAAGCTCTCGCTCTATTCGGCCTGCGCCGGCGTGCACCCGAGGTTGTGTCTGCCGGTCATGCTGGACGTCGGCACCAACAACGAAGAGCTGCTGAAGGATCCGTATTATGTCGGGCTGCGCCGCAAGCGCTTGACCGGCGCCGCTTACGACAATCTGGTCGACGAGTTCATCACGGCGGCGCGCAAGGCTTTTCCCGGCGTGCTGATCCAGTTCGAGGATTTTGCCAATCATTCGGCGTTCCGGCTGCTGCACAAATATCGCGACCGCTATTGCGTCTTCAACGACGACATCCAAGGCACGGCGGCGGTGGCGCTGGCCGGCCTGTTCTCGACGCTGCGCGTGACCGGCGGCAAGCTTTCGGAACAAACGCTGCTCTTCCTCGGCGCCGGAGAAGCGGCGACCGGCATCGCCGACCTCGTGGTCTCCGCGATGATGGCGGAGGGGCTGTCCGAAGCCGACGCGCGGCGGCGCAACTGGCTGGTCGACTCACGCGGCCTCGTCGTGAAAGATCGCGACGGCCTCACCGCGCATAAGCTGCCATACGCACATGAATACATGCCGACCGGCGACTTCCTGAGCGCGATCCATGCGCTGAAGCCGACGGCCATCATCGGTGTCGCCGCGGTCGGCGGCACCTTTACGCCGGAAGTGCTGGGCACCATGGCGCAAATCAACGAGCAGCCGATCGTGTTCGCGCTTTCCAACCCGACCTCGAAGGCGGAATGCTCGGCCGAGGAAGCCTATCGCCACACCGCCGGACGCGCGCTGTTTGCCTGCGGCAGCCCCTACGACCCGGTGACGCTTGACGGCAGGACCTTCGTGCCGCGCCAGGGCAACAACTCCTATATTTTCCCCGGCGTTGGTCTGGGCGCGATCGCCAGCGGTACGCGGCTGGTCACCGACGAAATGTTCATGACGGCGGCGCGCACGCTGGCAGGGCTGGTGACCGACGCCGATTTGCAGCAGGGCAGCCTTTACCCGGCGCTGCCGCGCATTCGCGAAGTATCGACACACATCGCAGCGGCGGTCGCCAAGGTCGCCTACAAGCGCGGTTTGGCGAAGGGGCGAGCGCCGAAGAACATGCTCGCGCAGGTCAAATCGCAGGTCTACAACCCGCGTTATTGAATGCGCTTCACGTCCGCTTGGCGGACTTGCCAGGCCGGAAAATATCGCCGATGATATAAATAAGACCCGCGGCGCGCCGTGCGCGCGCCGCGTATGCCGGAACGGCGGTTCCGACGCTCGGTCGCTTCCCAATCGATCCGACGTCAACCAGGCGCCTTTGCGGGCGCCCGAGGAGAACCGCCATGCTGACACGGCTTTTCGCCATTCTCGGTCTATGTGCCACGCTCGCCGCCGCACCGCAGCCCGCCGCGGCGCAGGATACGCTGACTGTGTTCGCGGCGGCGTCCATGCGCAACGCCCTCGACGACGTCGATGCCGCATTCACCAAGGCGACCGGCGTGAAAGTCACGGCCAGCTATGCCGCAAGCTCGGCGCTCGCCAAGCAAATCGCGCAGGGCGCGCCCGCCGACGTCTATGTCTCGGCCAACGTCAAGTGGATGGATTTTCTTGAACAGAAGAAGCTGGTTGCACCCGGCACGCGCGTCAATCTGCTCGGCAACCGGCTGGTGCTGATTGCGCCCAAGAATTCCAAGCTCGATCATGTAAAAATTGAAAAGGGCTTCGACATCGCCAAGCTCGCCGGCAAAGGCCGCATCGCCGTCGCCGACACCAAGGCGGTGCCGGCCGGCCTTTATGCCAAGGCGGCGCTGACCTCGCTCGGCGCCTGGACGGCGGCCGAGCCGAAGCTGGCGCAGGCCGAGAACGTGCGGGCGACGCTTGCCTATGTGGCGCGCGGCGAGACCCCGCTCGGCGTCGTCTATGCGACCGATGCCAAGATCGAGCCGAAGGTGAAGATCATCGGCGTGTTCCCGGTCGGCTCGCATCCGGCGATCACCTATCCCGTGGCCGGTCTGGCGGAGAGCAAGAACGCACAGGCCGCGCGCTATCTGCATTTCCTGCAGACATCGGCCGCCAAGACGATCTTCGAGAAATACGGCTTCAGCTTCCTGGTGCCGCCGAAAGCATCGTGAGCGTGCTCGAGCTCACATCGCAGGATTGGACCGCGATCCTTCTCTCGCTGCGGATCGCCGCGGTGGCGACGGTGGTGGCGCTGCCTTTCGGCGTCGCCATCGCCCTGCTGCTGGCGCGCAAGGATTTCTGGGGCAAGTCGCTGCTCGACGCGCTCGTACACCTTCCGCTGGTGCTGCCGCCGGTGGTGACCGGCTATCTGCTGCTCATCACCCTCGGCCGCAAGGCGCCGGTGGGCGCGTTTCTGGCCGACCATTTCGGCATCGTATTCGCGTTCCGCTGGACCGGCGCGGTGATCTCCTGCGGGGTGATGGCGTTTCCGCTGATGGTGCGCGCCATCAGGCTGTCGATCGAGGCAATCGACCGGCGGCTGGAGGACGCCGCATCCACGCTTGGCGCCAATCGCATCTGGAGCTTCGCCACGGTGACGCTGCCGCTGGCGCTGCCCGGCGTGATCGCCGGCGCCATGCTGGCTTTTGCCCGCGCGCTCGGCGAATTCGGCGCCACCATCACTTTTGTCTCCAACATCCCGGGCGAGACGCAAACCATCTCGGCAGCAATTTATTCGCTGACCCAGGTACCGGGCGGAGACGCGGCCGCGCTCCAGCTCGTCGTGGTCGCGGTCATCATCTCGCTGGCGGCGCTGGTGACGTCCGAGTGGCTTGCCCGCCGCGCCACCGCGCGGCTGCATGGGGCGTGACATGCTGACCGTCGACGTTGAAAAGCAACTCGGCGAATTCTCGCTGCATGCGGCATTCGATGCCGCAGGCGGCGCCACCGCTCTGTTCGGCGCTTCCGGCGCCGGCAAGACCAGCATCATCAACATGATCGCCGGGCTGACGCGGCCCGATCGCGGCCGCATCGTGCTCGACGGTGAGGTGCTGTTCGACGCCGCCGCGCGCATCGACGTGCCGGCCTGGCGGCGGCGCATCGGTTGCGTGTTCCAGGAAGGCCGCCTGTTTCCACATCTGTCGGTGCGGCATAACCTCGACTATGGCCGCTGGGTGAGCGGCCACGCCGCCGATCCGGACGCCTTCGGCCACGTGGTCGCCTTGCTCGATATCGGCAATTTGCTCAACCGCCGGCCCGGAAAATTGTCGGGCGGCGAGCGCCAGCGGGTGGCGGTCGGCCGCGCACTGCTGATGCGCCCGCGCCTGCTGCTGCTCGACGAGCCGTTGGCCTCGCTCGACGCGGCGCGCAAAAGCGATATCCTGCCTTACCTGGAGCGGCTGCGCGACGAGGCGCAGGTCCCGATGATTTATGTCAGCCACGACGCGCTGGAAGTGACACGCATCGCCAGCCGCGTGGTGCGGCTCAGCGACGGCAAGGTGGCGGCGGCCGGCGGGCTGGAGCTACTTGCGGCGCCGACATGAAAGGGTCGGCCATGGCAGGTTTTCTAGCCAACGTCGAATGTAGTCGTGAGATTAAGTTGTTATCAATAATTTCTGTGCTTGCTCGCTCATAGCGTCGGACGCTTTGGCCTTTGGAGCAGCAGATGAAATCTTTCAAGAAGGCCTGCATTCTTCTAGCGTTGGCATATCTTGCCGCTGCACTTTTTCCATTGCACTTGCTTGTGGCTCAACAAAATGCAGTCGTACCAGACTGGGTTGGTCGGGCACTATACTTTGCGTATTTTCTACTTTTTAGTACTGTGGCTTATGGAGTGCAAACGCGGAAGCCAATCTATTGGAGACTAATTCCGGCTTTGCTCGTGATATTTTTTCTGAGTTATATCGTTGGGGCGACTTGGACCTTCATTCACCTTTCGTTGCCTTGGATTCTATTAATTTTGACTTTCGTCCCATGCATCGTCATTGGGGGATTTATTTTTAGCGGCTGGTGGCGAAAGCAAGCTGGCTATATTGCTTAAGGCGCGGCGGTACTAAGACGGACATCTGGTTTATGATACCTAGATGTTCCCTCCCTCCCGAATTGTCTGCCTGACCGAAGAGACCGTGGAGACGCTCTACCTCCTCGGCGAGGAGCGGCGCATTGTCGGCGTCTCAGGCTATGCGGTGCGCCCTGCCCGCGTGCGCAAAGAAAAGCCGCGGGTATCGGCTTTCATCTCGGCCGACGTGCCGAAGATTCTCGCACTCAAGCCCGCCCTGGTGCTGACCTTCTCCGATTTGCAGGCCGACATCGTCGCAGAATTGATCCGCGCCAATGTCGCAGTGCATGCGTTCAATCAGCGTGACGTCGCTGGCATCCTCGCGATGATCCGCACGCTCGGTGCGCTGGTGGGTACCGCCGAAAAAGCGGATGCATTGGCGGCGTCGCTCGCTACACGCGTCGAGACCGCACGCGAACGCGCCTCACACCTGCCGCGCCGTCCGCGCGTCTATTTCGAGGAATGGGACGAGCCGATGATCTCCGGCATCGGCTGGGTGTCGGAACTCGTGGAGGCGGCCGGTGGCATCGAAGTGTTCCCGGCGCTTGCCGCCAAGAAGAACGCCAAGGACCGCATCGTCTCCGCTGACGCCGTGATTGCCGCCCGGCCGGACATCATCGTCGGCTCCTGGTGCGGCAAGAAATTCGTGCCGGGCAAGGTCGCAGGCCGGCCTGGTTTCGCGCAGGTTCCCGCCGTCGCCACCGGCTGGCTGCGCGAGGTCAAATCTTCCTTGATCCTGCAGCCCGGCCCGGCTGCACTTACGGACGGCCTCGACGCCTTGAGCGCGATCGTCGCCGAATGGGCGGGAAAGGCTTGAATGGGCGTCTTTTATCAGGCCCCCGGACCGTGCTAAGAACTGGCAAAGCAAAGGATTAAGACGATGCAGCCGAACAAGACGCGCGCCGACCTCATCATGGATCTGGCCCTGGTGGCTTTCCTTGTCGGCCTCGACGTGACCGCCCGTCTGCTGCCGCACGCGCCCGGCGTGTGGCCGGTCGCCGCCACGGCTTTGTTCGCCGGACGCACGCTGCGCCTGCCGGTGCTCGCGCTTATCGTGCCGCTGGCAGCGACGTTGCTGAGCAATGTCGCGCTCGCCAACGACGATTGGCCGGTCACGCTGGTGGTGCTTGCCGCGATCACCGTTCCCGCGCTGGCCGGCATGCTGATCCGCCGCTGGCGCGGCGCGCTGCCGGTGGTGACGGCCATGGTGTCATGCTCGCTGATCTTCTTTGTCTCCACCAATTTCGCGGTCTGGGCTTTCAACGGCATTTATCCGTTGACCTGGGAAGGCCTGGTGGCCTGTTACGTTGCCGCGCTGCCATTCCTTGACCGCACCGTGCTCGGCGACCTGTTCTGGACCGGCGTGCTGTTCGGCGGCGCTTGGCTGGTGCAGCACGGGCCGGCGCTGGCGAAGCGCTCGCTCTAGCCGAGATATTTCTGTAGCCGCTCCAGCAATGCCTTTGCGCGTCCGACCAGGTCGGTAGGCGCCTCTGGCTCAGCCAGGCGCAGGCCCACCGTGGTGACGCGGTCGTCGTCGACCGTGTGCGCCAGCAGCGCGATCGGTCCGAGCGCGACGATGTCGCCGGTCTTGGGCGTACGGCCGAGCAGCTCGCCGAAATAGTCGGCCAGCGCCACGTCGTTGTGATCGGCGGCGACTTGCAATCCATAGATTTCCGCCAGCGCGCCGAGCGTCGCGGTGCCCGGCACGAAGAAGTCGCCGAGCAATGCCGGATCGGGCGCGCGCGGCGGCGGCATGTCGACGAAAAAGCGGTCGAGCGCCTGCGCCTTTTCGGGCGGTGCCAGCAGATATAGGTGATCGCCTTCACGCAGGGGCTGCGCTTCGGACGGCGTGAGAATCTCCTCATTGCGAATGACCAATGTCGGGCGCGCCCAGTTCGGGATCAACCCGCGGCGCAGGAACGGGCTGTTGGCGGGCACCGGGTAGCCGACGATTTCGCGCGCGAGCTGGCCAGGCAGGTCGAGCTCGACACGGCGCGGCTGCGGATCGGCGCGCGCAAACGAGATGTCGAGCTGGCGCGCCGCCGCGGCCACGGTCCAGCCCTGAACCGCCAGCGACGACAGCACCACGACGAACGCGACGTCGAAATAAAGATGGGCCGCCGGCAGACCGACCAGCAGCGGGATCGAGGCCAGAAAGATCGCCACCGCGCCGCGCAGGCCCACCCAGGAAATGAACAGTTTCTCGCGCCATTGAAAATTGAACGGCGCCAAGCAGAGAAACACGGCGGCTGGCCTCGCGACCAGCATCAGCACCAGCGCCACCAAAACCGCGGCGAACAGGCTTTCGGTCAGCCGTTGCGGCCACACCAGCATGCCGAGCATCACGAACATCACGATCTGCGCCAGCCAAGTCACCGCGTCGAGAAACACGACGACGGAATTATGCGCGCGGGTCTGCCGATTGCCCATCACCAGGCCGGCAAGATAGACCGCCAGGAAGCCGGAGGCGTGCACCGCGTTGGCGAAGGCGAACACGACCAGGGCAAACACCGCCACGAACGGCGCGTGCAAGCCCTGCGGCAGATCGAGCCGGTTGAGCACGAAGGTGATGATGCGCCCGCCGGCGTAACCGATGACGCAGCCGAACACGGCGTCGCGCGCCAGCGTCAGGAGGGCGTGCGACCAGCCTTGTCCGCCTCCCGTCATAATCTCCACCAGCAGCAGCGTCAGGAATACCGCAAACGGATCGTTGGTGCCGGATTCCACTTCCAGCGTCGCGCGCACGCGCGGGCGCAGGCGCAATCCGCGCGCGTTGATCAGGAAGAAGACCGCCGCGGCGTCGGTCGACGCCACCACCGCGCCGGCCAGCAGCGACTCGGTCCAGCCGCCGCCAAGCATGAATTTGACGACCGGCGCCACCAGCAGAGCCGTGATCAGTACGCCGACAGTCGCCAGCGTCAGCGCCGGCGCCACGACGTTGCGGAAAGAAGCAATGCGCGTGCGCAACCCGCCATCGAACAGAATCAGCGCCAGCGCGATCGATCCGACCGTATAAGTGGTGGTGACGTCATTGAATTTGATGCCGCCGAACCCGCCCTCGCCCGCCAGCATGCCGACCAGCAGGAACACCAGCAGCAGCGGCGCGCCGAAGCGCAATGCGATCAGGCTCGACAGGATACCGGCGAGCACCAGCAGGCTGCCGAGCAGAATGGCGATGCTGATGATGTCGAGCGAGGCCATGGCGGCTTTCGAATCCTCCGGCTCTATTGGAGGCATTCGCGGCGCCAAGAGCAACGGGAATAGCGTCGCAGCCGGCGCGGCGGCGCCCAGGCTTTGTTCAGCCCATGCCGGTTAAAACGCCAGACTAGGCAGCCAGGTAGCGATCTTGGGGAGCCTGACCGGCATCACCACGCCGATCCGCATGATCGCCCAAGTGGGCGTCGTGCCGCGGACGATTTGCCAGACCGAGATGACGTCGCCAGCCGCCGCCTTGACGGTATAGGCGGTCAGCCCGACAGGCGGCCTTCGCTTAATCTAGCTCCCCGGGTTCATCGCCTGCCAGGCGTTGGTCGTGTTTTCGCCGGACAGGTAGTCGTGATGATAGCTCAGACATGATCGGAGGTCGGACATCACGCCGGTGCGCAATGTCTCGCGGCAGTCCTTAACCGCGTGCTTCAGGTATTTCTGCGTTTCGCTGGTAACGTCCTTGCCCACAGTTTGCTGCCAAAGAGAGGCCACTTTTTCGATCCCGGCACTGCTTTTTTCAGGCAAGCGGTTGACCATCTGGTTGAGGATGCGCGTGGCATTCACACGATCGCTGTCGCGCTTGAACGCGCTTTCGGCTGCGGCGCGCAGCGGACCGGTATAGCGGGCGATTTCGCCTGCGCTCTGCGGGTTCGGGTCGCCTTCAACAGCGACGGGAATGATCGACGCCATGGTGCCGACGGAAAGCTTCGCTTGGCCTTTACCCAACTGGCGAACCGTCGCTTCGGGCAGGCTGACCTTGACCGCGCTAAACTGCCGCAGCGATATGAAACTGAGCGCTGCCGCGACCGGCAGTCGGTGCTTCACGCCGTCCGGTCCCGTGACCGTCAAGGTAATTTGGGTGCCCTTGGCAGGCCGGTAGCCTGTGCGGGTGGGCGGCGTCGGGCGGTGTTGCTGCAGACAGACGGACGAAAGCTCCGCCGCGCAGGTTCCGTTCACGCAGGTCATCGGCACCGGCTCGGTGGATGCGATCAAGCCCAGAATCTGCGGCGCGGCCTGCGCGGGCGACAGGGCGATGACGGTCAGCGGAAAAGTGGCGAGAAAAGCGAGGGTTTTGAAGCGCATGGGTCTATCCTTCGTTTCAATACCGGCGAAACCGCAACGGCGCACGCGACCACATGGACTCGATTATTTTAGGAGCAATGGGTGTTCGACGGAAGAGTAAATTCAACCCCCGAACAGCTTGCCGGGCAGATAAATGGCGATTTGAGGAAAATTGATGATGATGACCATGCCGATCAGCATGATGATCCAGTAAGGCGTCGCGCTCTTGAAAATCGTCATCACGTTCATATCCGGTTCGATCTCCTGGATCGCCGCTTTCACCGTATAAACAAGCAAGCCGAAGGGCGGTGTATACAGACCGGCCTCGATGGCGATGATACCGATGATGGCGAAGGCGATCGGGTCGTAGCCGAGCTTGACGGCGATGGGGGCAAAGATCGCGGCAGTCAGCAACATGATAGAGATGGAATCGATGATCATCCCCAGCAAAAACCACACCAGGACCATGACGGAGACAATCATCCAGGACGCCATGCCGGAGCCCAGAAACAGGCTCTCGATGGCGTTCGCCAGGCCGGTCATGGCAAGGGTCCGCGAATAGAGCGCCGCGGTGACCAGCAACAAGAGGATTGGTGCGGAGGTTTTTCCTACCGATAAAATGGAATCGATAACATCGCGGAACCGCATGCCCTTGATAATGCCCAGCGCCAGGCCGATCAGGGCGCCCGCGCCGGCGCCTTCGGTGGGCGTAAAAATGCCAAACCAAATGCCGCCAAGGACAGCCACAATGACAACGGTGATTCCCAAGAGGCTGATCAGGAATTGGACGGTCGAGACTTGTCCGTCATCATCCGCCGACGCGCCGCCGTGCGTGGCTGTGTCCCTGGTTCCAGTACCGCCGCCGACAGCGTCCGGTCGCCACAGTGCCCAGCCAAATACGTATAGAATAAACAAGGCCGCCAGCATCAAGCCAGGAAAGACGCCGGCGGCGAATAGCTGACCGATGGATTGTTCCGTCAGAATGCCCCAGACGATCATCAGCACCGATGGCGGGATGAGCATGCCGAGGCAGCTCGAGCCCGCAACCGCGCCCAACGCGAACCCTTTATGGTAGCCGTGGCGTTTCATTTCCGGATAGGCGATCCGCGAAAAGGCGGCGGCCGAGGCGATGCTGACGCCAGTGACGAAGGAAAACAGCGCGTTTCCGACCACCGTGGCGATGGCCAGACGGCCGGGCACTCCAGGCAGTAACCGGTTGATGCCACGGTAGACATCGGTAACGACTCCCGATTTGCCGATAAATTCACCCATCAGCATGAATAGCGGGATGACGGCAAAGACATAAGCGCGAATGGCTTCATATGCCGTGTCCGCCAGCATGGCCTGCACCGTGTGGAAAGCGTTGGCGTCGGCGCCGGTGACCAGAAAAATGCCAAGGGCGCTGGTCATCCCAAGCGCGACGGCGATATGAACGCCGATCACGACCAGGCCGATGAGGACGACGACCAGCAATACCGCGGTGTTGACTTCGAACACTGGACTAGACCTGCGTGTGATCGAACGTGTTCAAGGGATTGTCCGGGTCCGCTTCGGAATCCAACAATTTAGGCTTGAAGACATCGAGATAGGCCATAACCAGATAATTGAACATGGCCAGGCCGCTGCCGACGAGCACGGTCCAACGCGCAGGCCATGAAGGTACGCGCAAGGCGCCTTCACCTTCATATTCGCCCTCGATGAATGACTTGATGCTTTCTTCCCAACCACCGGTGATGATCATCAGAAAAAAGGCGGCGCCCAGGAGATAGCCAATGGCGAGCAAAACGCGCTGCACCTTGTCCGGCAGATGAATAACCAGGAAATCCGCCCTAAGCATGGAGCGCGAGCGAATGGCGTAGCCAGCCTGCAGGAACACAATGATTACAATGGATGCGGCGACCATTTCGGCCGTGCCGTAAATTGGCTTGCTGAAAACGGTCCGCCCGATGATGTTTGCCATGACCAGAAACGCCAAACCGAAAGCCCAGGCCGCAGCGGCAACCATCAGAAATTTGGACACTCGATCACTTAAAGTGATGAGCGACATCGCTTTTCCCCCTCGTCGGTCATCCGAAACGGGACTCAAAATGCCGGCTGAAAATCATTGAACTGGATTTTCAGCCGGCAAGTTTGAACGATCGATTAGATCCCGTTAGAGCCAATCACTTGATTTGGTAGCGCACCGGCCACTTGTATCCGTGCTTTTCAGCCGAATCCAAAGTCGCGTTGAGGATCGCCTTGGCCGGATAACCCTTCGCCTCGAGCTCGTTGGCGACTTGTTGCGGCCAAGCCGAAAGCTTCTGCGCCCATTCAAGGCGAACGGAGTCGGGCAAGTCGCTCACCGTGATATGCGCGCGTAGCCAGTCCATATCCTTCTTGTAGCCTTTTTTGTTGTAGACTCCGGTCTGGATTTCGTAACGATGCGCAACCTCGAGGATGATCGGTTTCACTTCCGGCGGCAGGTTCTTCCAGAAGCGGTTGTTGACGGTCAGGCCGTGCCAGGTGATCGAGCCGAAGCCGATAGTGGTATAGTACTTGCCGACTTCATGAAGCTTGAACACCGGCCCCCATGCGCTGGGGAACATGATGCCGCCTTCGGCAACGCCGGTCTTGATCTTCTGGTACCAGCCCGGCAAGCCGTCGGTCACGGGGATGATGCCGATATTGGCTTGCTTCATCCAATTCAGGTTGAGCCCGGCGCCGAGAATCTTGTGGCCCTTGAGGTCGGACACTTTCTTCCACGGGAAGTTGGTGCCGAGGTTGTAACCGCCGTCGCCGATATGCGCGATCAGGGTCTGGTTGTATTTTTGGAACACCGACTCAAGGATCGGGAACTTCTTGTAGACGTCGACGGCGATGGCGACGCTCATCTCCGGATCCATGGTGCCGAAGGGCAGCATGATCTGAAAAGCGTTCATGGGCAGCTTGGAGGCTTCGAAGCAGAAGCAGAAACCGCCGATATCGAGGACGCCGTTCTGAACGCCTTCGAAAGTATCGAACACCTTCACGATGGAGCCCGAGTACCCTTCGATGAATTTGACCTTATGCTTGGTCTTGGATTCGATCGCCTTTTTGAGTTCGGGCTCAAAGAAATTCTTCATCAGGCCCGCATAGACGACGGTCGGCGGATGGCCCGAGCCGATCCTGATGACGATCTCCTTGGCGTCCGCATGGCCGACGCTGCCAAGCACCAGAGCGGCTGCAAATCCAAGGACCGTCATCCCGGAGACGGCAGCAGCAACTATGCCTGATTTCCTTTTTTGCATTTTTTCCTCCCTTTTAACGTTTTCACTCCCGCTCTCACTTTATGCCTGAATATCGGCATGCCTGATGCGCGCTTTGCCGCGCGTCTTCAGGTCCGGCTCGAAGAAAATTGTTCCGTCGCGATGCGCAACGTGAGGGTGTCGGCCTGCGCGGCCGACCCGATGCCGCAAGCGCCAGAGCTGACAGCACAGCGGCCAGCGCGAGACGCTTTTTCAAGCATTGCTTTGTCCCCCCAACTAAACGATGTCCTTGGCGGACATTTCGTATGGCGAAACCTTATAAGTCCAGCCGCGTAAAGTCTCTCACACTTCCGGCAAGGTGCCTAGACGCAGCGCGGCATGCCGAAACGGTACGATTAGAAGTTGACCTTGTCACCGCCTTTGAGCGCGAGGATTTCGCGCGCTTCGTCGGGCGCGGCGATTTCAAGGCCGAGGCCCTCGAGAATCTGGCGCACCTTGGTCACCTGTTGTGCGTTCGACTCGGCAAGCTTGCCGGCGCCGATCCATAGTGAGTCCTCCATGCCGACGCGCACATTGCCGCCCATGGAGGCCGCCATCGCGGCGACGCGCATCTGATTGGCGCCGGCGCCGAGCACCGACCAGTGGTAATTGTCGCCGAGCAAGCGGTCGGCGGTGCGCTTCATCTGCATGACGTCTTCCGGGTGCGCGCCGATGCCGCCGAGAATACCGAACACCGACTGCACGAACAGCGGCGGCTTGACCACGCCGCGGTCGAGGAAATGCTTGAGCGTGTAAAGATGACCGATATCGTAGCACTCGATCTCGAAGCGCGTGTTGTTCTCAGCGCAGGTCGTGAGGATGTATTCGATGTCGGCAAAGGTGTTCTTGAACATGCCCTTGCGCGAACCTTCGAGATAGGGCTCCTCCCAGTCGTATTTGAACTTGCCCTTGTAGCGGGGAATCATCGGGTAAAGCCCGAAGTTCATTGTGCCCATATTGAGCGAGGCGATCTCCGGCTTGAACGTGGCGGCCGGCCTGACGCGCTCCTCGATCGACATGGTGGGCGCGCCGCCGGTGGTGATGTTCACCACCACCGCGGAGCGCTGCTTGATGACCTTGAGAAAGGGGGCGAAGGCCTCCGGCGTCTGGTCGGGCCTGCCGTCCTGCGGATTGCGTGCGTGTAGATGGACGACGGCGGCGCCCGCTTCGGCGGCGCCGATGGCGGCATCGGCGATCTCCTGCGCGGTCACCGGCAAATGCGGCGACATCGACGGCGTGTGGATCGAGCCGGTAACGGCACACGTAATGATGACTTTGCGCGACTTCGCCATGAGCGTTTCTTCCCGGTGGTGTTTGTTATGCGTGTTCGTTATTGGACTTCGAGGGCGATCCTAGAGTATCAGGCGGGCCAAAGTCACCTGCGCAACGGTTGAGGATGTCGCCGTGGATGGTCCGGGGCAAGCTGGGGCGGCGCGCTCTTCCGGCATCCTGATCGGAATCCTCTGCGGCACCGGCGCGGCGTTCGGGTGGGCGGTCGGTTTCGTGGCGGCCAAGCACGGTGTCGGCGTCGGCTTTACGCCCGCCGACCTCGCCTTTCACCGCTTCTTCTGGTCGGGTCTGCTGCTGATGCCGATCGCCTTCCGTGACGGGCTGATCAATCTCGGCGGCATCGGCTGGGGCCGCGGGTTGGCGATGAGCATCTTGTCAGGTCCCCCGCAGGCCGTCATCGCCTATACCGGCTTCATGCTGGTGCCGCTCGGCCACGGCACCACCATCCAGCCGGCCTGCGCAGCGCTGTTCGGGCTGATCCTCGCCACCGCCATGCTCGGCGAAAAGGCGACGCTGCCGCGAATATTCGGCGGCGCCACCATCGTCGCCGGTCTCATGGTGTTCGGCGCCGAGTCGCTCGCCACCATCGGCCGCCAGGGCGTCGGCGGCGATCTGCTGTTCGTCACCGCCGGCTTCTTCTGGGCCTTGTTCGGCACGCTGCTGCGCTATTACCTCATGTCGGGCACGCGCGCGGTGGCCATGGTCGGCGTATTGTCGGTGGTGGTGTACGCGCCGCTCTACGCGATCTTCATCGGGTTCGGCAATATCCTTCACATGAGTCTCGCCGAGAACCTGGTGCAGGTGGTGGTGCAGGGCATCCTCGCCGGCGTCTTGCCGATCTATCTGTTCGCGCGCGCGATAATCCTGATCGGCGCCGGCCGCGCGGCAACGTTTCCCGCGCTGGTGCCGGGTTTCTCGCTGATCATCGGCTATCTCGCGCTCGGCGTGGTGCCGAGCATTCCACAGCTCGTCGGCCTGGTGATCGTGGTGATCGGATTCCGGTATGTGGTGCGGTAGGTTTATGCCTCCGGCCCGGCGTATTTTCCTGCCGTGTCGGGAAACATGCTCTTGACGATCTTGAACTTGGAGATGTCGACGGTCGCGTCCATGTGCATGAAGATGACGGCGTCGCGCAGCGCTTTCTCGATGCCGAAATCGAGCATGATGCCGTTGCCGCCGTGCAGTTCGACCGCGTGCTGCGCCACCTTCATGATCTCTTCGGAGGCAAACATCTTGGCCATGTTGACCAGCGTCTCCGCTTCCGGCGCCTTGTCGTCGACGGCTTGCGCGGCGCGCTCGAGCAGCGCGCGCACCGCCTCGATGCGGGTCGCCATGTCGGCCAGCCGCAGCGCCACTGCCTGATGCTTGATCAGGATACGGCCGCCCTGCACGTAGTTTTGGACGTATTCGGCAGTGGCCTCGAAGGCGCGCACGCCGACACCGAGGTTCTTCGCCGCCTGGATGATCTTGCCGGGACGAAAATAGACGCCGGCCGAGCCGAGCGCATCGTTCTCCACCAGCAGATGATCGTCGGGCACGAACATATCCTCGAACACCATCTCGCCGTTGTTCATGAAACGGCAGCCGAGCGTCTCGTTGCAGCGCGCAACCGTGAAGCCCTTGGTCTCGCGCGGCACCAGGAACGACGAGGTTCCCTGCAACATGCCGACCTTGGGATTGGTGTTGGCGTAGACCACGTAGAGGCTGGCATCGTAGCCGTTGGAGATGAATTGCTTGCGGCCGTTGATCACCCAGCCGCCATTGGCCTTGACCGCCTTGGTCTGCATGGAGGCTTCCGTCACGTTGTAGGGCAGCCAGCGGTCGGAGGCGCCGCGCGGCTCGGTCAGGCAATGCGCCATAAGGAATTGCGGCTCGGCCACCAGCCGCTTGAAGAATTTCTCCTGCAAATGACGCGGCGCAAATTGGCGCAGCAGCACCGAGACCTTCCAGTTTTGCACCAGCTTGTCGGCGAGGCCTGAATCTCCGCGCGCGATCTCCTCCGAGATCATGGCAAAGGTTTTAACTTCCGTGCCCTTTTCCAGCTCGACGCCGCCGAATTCCTCCGGCACGCCTAGGGTGCGGATGCCGATCTTCTCGGCCTCTTCCAGGATCCGCAGCGGCAGCCTGTCTTCCGGCACCATCGACCATTCGCGCTGCCAATTCTCGCGGATGAAGGGCAACACCACTTCATCGACAAAATCGCGGCAGCTCTGCCGCATCATCCTTTGTTCCTCCGACAATCCACGATCGTACATGTGCGTAACCTCTTGGTTTCCCCGGTATGGCTGCCGAGCGGACGCCCGGCACCGATCCGATTTGATATTGGTCCGCTTTGCAGGCTAATTCCACAGGGGTCCTGGCGACGTGGCGTGGACAGCACCCGCTATTGGCTCCCAGAGGAATTTGCAATGACGAACGAACAGCATGGCAAGTTCGACGGCGGCTGCACCTGCGGCGCCGTGCGCTATCGCCTCAAGGCCCGGCCAATTTTCGTGCATTGCTGCCATTGCACCTGGTGCCAACGTGAAACCGGCTCGGCATTTGCCGTGAACGCGTTCATCGAAGCTTCGCAGGTTGAACTCTTGAAGGGCAAGCCGGTGCAGACGACACTGCCCAGCCAAAGCGGCAAAGGCCAGGTGTTCTGGCGCTGCGAAGATTGCGGCGTGACTGCGTGGAGCAATTACGCCGGCGCCGGCCCGAACATTCATTTCGTCCGCGTGGGCACGCTCGACGATCCTGCGCGCTTAGTCCCGGACATCCACATTTACACGTCCACCAGGCTGCCCTGGGTCGTATTGCCGGACGGCGTTCCGGCGGTCGCCGAGTTCTACAAGCCTGCCGATTATTGGCCGGCCGAGAGCATGACGCGCTTCAAGGCGGCGAGAGCGGGCTAGGACGGACTTACGCCGCCTTCCGCTTCGCGAGGAACTCGCCCATGCGGTCAAGCGCTTTCAGGATGTTCTCGGTCGAATTGGCGTAGGACAGCCGCACATAGCCCTCGCCCAGAATGCCAAAATCCGGCCCGCCGATGATGGCGACGCCGGCATCTTCCAACAGCGCGGAGGCCAAGGCCTTCGCCTTCCATCCTGTGTTCTTGATATTCGGGAAGGCGTAGAACGCGCCCTTGGGTGTCGCGCAGGTGACGCCCGGCAATTTGTTCAAGCCTTCGACCACGACTTTGCGGCGCTTGTCGAACTCGGCCACCATCTTGATGACGTCGTCCTGCGGGCCTTTCAGCGCCGCCAGTCCCGCATATTGGGTGGCCGCGTTGACGCAGGAGTAGAGGTTGACCGCAAGCTTGCGCGCATAATCGTAGAGCTTGCCCGGCCACACCGCATAGCCCAGCCTCCAACCGGTCATGGCATAGGTCTTCGACCAGCCATTGAGCAGGATCAGCCGGTTGCGGATTTCCGGATAGGACAGCAAACAAACATGAGTTTCGCCGTCATAGAGCATGTGGTCGTAGATCTCGTCCGACATGACGGCGACGTCCGGCCATTTCGCTAGGCCCGCGACCAGCTTGTCGACTTCCACCTTGCCGGTGACGCCGCCGGTCGGGTTGGCCGGCGAATTGAGGATCAGCAGCCGCGTCTTGGGCGTGATCAGCTTGAGCGTTTCCTCAGCCGAAAAAGAAAAATTATTTTCCTCGTGAATCGGCACCGGCACCGGCTTGGCGCCGGTAAATTCGATCATCGAGCGGTAAATCGGAAAGCCGGGATCGGGATAAAGGATTTCCGCGCCCGGCTCGCCGAACATCAGGATCGACATGTACATGGTCGGCTTGCCGCCGGGCATGATCATCACCTCGTCGGGCGAGACCTCGACCTTGAAGCGCTTGGCGAGATCCGCGGCGACCGCCTCGCGCAAGGGGGGAATGCCGGTCGCCGGCGTATAGCCGTGGGCGCCCTCGCGCAGCGCCTTGACCGCCGCTTCGACGATGAAATCGGGCGTGCGGAAATCGGGCTGGCCGATGCCGAGATTGATGATGTCGCGCCCTTGCGCCGTCAATGCATTGGCGCGCGCCAGCACGGCGAAGGCGTTCTCTTCGCCGATGCGGTCGAAGGCGGCGACGGTCTTCAGCATGGCGTTGCTCCCCAAGGCGATTGCGCGCGCAGTTCAACCGATCAGGCCGGGAAAATCAATTGCCGCGAGCGGCCCCCTAGCCACTGCGATCAACGGAGCTGATGGCGGCTAACAGCGAATAGCATTGTCCAGGCGCGGCCAAACGTGGCACGGTCCCGCCCCTCCCCGCCCGAGGTCGCGTCCATGGCAAGCCCTTCCGTCGCCGACAAGCGCAAAGTCTTCCGCAAGCTGCACGAGGCCGGCTGCTTCGTCATTCCCAATCCGTGGAACGTAGGGACCGCCCGCTATCTGCAAGGCCTCGGCTTCAAGGCGCTGGCCACCACCAGCTCGGGCTTTGCCCATGCTCAAGGTTTTGCCGACGGCGACATGACACGCGACATGGTGCTGGCGCACTACCGCGAGATCGCGGCCGCCGCCGACGTACCGTTGAACGCCGACTTCGAGAACGGCTTTGCCGACGACCCGGCCGAGGTCGCCGCCAATGTCCGGCTGTGCGTCGAGACCGGCATCGCCGGTCTGTCGATCGAGGACTTCACCGGCGACGAGGCCAATCCGCTCTACGATTTTGACCTTGCGGTTGCGCGCGTTCGCGCCGCACGCGAGGCAATCGGTAACAGCGGCGTGCTGCTCACCGGGCGCAGCGAAGGATTCATCCACGGCCGGCCCGACCTGAACGAGACTGTCCGGCGGCTGCAAGCCTATGCCGAAGCCGGCGCCGACTGCCTTTACGCGCCCGGCATCAAGACGCGCGAGCAAGTCGAAGCGGTGGTGAAAGCGGTAGCGCCCAAGCCGGTGAACTTTTTGATGTCCGCCGCCGGCTTCACCGTCGCGGAGATCGCCGCGTTGGGCGTGCGCCGCATCAGCGTTGGCGGCACGCTGGCACGCGTCGCCATGCACGCCTTCATCAGTTCGGCGCGCGAGATCGCCGAGCAAGGCAGGTTCAACAGTTTCGCAGGCGTCGTCTCGAACGCCGAGCTCAACGCCTTCTTCCATTCCGACCGCGCGCACCGTGACTGAAAATATGCATCCGAAAACCGGGCAGCCGGTCGGCGCGGTCGTAGACGGCAAGCCTGCGGCACGCCCCGGCCCCGTCAAGCTGGCAGGCCGATTCGGGCGCATTGAAAAGCTAAAACCCGGGCATGCACCGTCGCTGTGGGACTCCGTCGAGGGCCACGACCGCATCTGGACCTACATGCCGAGCTATGGGCCGTTTCCCGACGCGGTGGCATTTTCGGCTTGGGCCGCCGCGCGCGCGGCGCTCACCGACCCATACGCATACGCCATCATCGACGCCGCCGGCCGCGCCGTTGGCGTGTTCAGCTTGATGGCGATTCGCCCGGAACACCGCGTTATCGAAGTCGGCCATGTGGTTTATTCGCCGGCGCTTCAGCGCACGCCGCTCGCCACCGAAACGCAATATTTGCTGGCGGGTTACGTGTTCGATACGCTTGGCTACCGGCGCTACGAGTGGAAGTGCGACGCGCTCAATGCCGCCTCCAACCGCGCGGCGCTACGCTATGGATTCACCTTCGAAGGCATCTTCCGCCAGCACATGATCGGCAAGGGCCGCAGCCGCGACACCGCCTGGTATGCGATGCTCGACAGCGAATGGCCGGCACGCAAGGCGAATTTCGAGCGCTGGCTGGCCCCGGACAACTTCACCGCCGATGGCCGGCAGATCGAGAGCCTCAGCGTCATGAACAGCGGGTCAACATGAGTTCCGCCACATCGCTGCGGGCTCAGCGACCGTTCGTGTTCATGTGGCTGGCGCGGGTAGCCGGCAGCATGGGCATCCAGATGCTGGCGCTGGTCATCAGCTGGAAGCTTTACCAGTTGACCAACAGCGCGCTCGACCTCGGGCTGGTCGGGCTCATCCAGTTCGTGCCCGCGGTGGTGCTGACGCTGCTGGTCGGGCACGTCGCCGACCGCTACGACCGCCGGCTGATTATCCGCGCGGCGCAAACCACCTACGCGCTGGCCGCAGCCCTCGTCACCGTTTCGCTGATCACCGGCATCGTCAGCCGCGATCTCTTGTTCGGCGCGGTGTTCCTGATCGGCTGCGCCCGCGCCTTCGAAATGCCGACCACCAGCGCGCTGGTGCCGTCGCTGGTGCCGGCGCCGCTGATCACGCGCGCGGTGGCCGGCTGGGCTTCGGCCAACCAGATCGCGGTGATCTGCGGGCCGGCCCTGGGCGGGCTCATCTATGCGGTCAACCCGGTCGCGGTCAGCGCGCTCTGCCTGGCGTTTTTTTCCGCCGCCATTGTCTTCGTCAGCCTGATCCGGGTCGATCGTGCTGCACCCGCACGCGAAGCGCCGACCTTTCGCTCGGTGCTGGCAGGTCTCACCTTCGTGCGCACCCGGCCGCGGCTCTTGGGCGTGATCACGCTCGATCTGTTCGTGGTCTTGCTCGGCGGCGCCACCGCGCTGTTGCCAATCTATGCCCGCGACATTCTCGCGGTGGGCCCGATCGGGCTCGGCCTGTTGCGCTCGGCGCCGGCGGCCGGCGCGCTGCTCTCCGTGATCTGGCTGTCAAACCATCCGATCGAGGGGCGCCTCGGACCCAAGATGTTCGCAGTAGTCGCAGTGTTCGGGGTGGCGACCATCGCATTCGCGTTGTCGACGTCTTTTCTGCTTTCGCTTGCGGTGCTGGCGCTGATGGGCATGTCCGACGCAGTCAGCGTCGTCATCCGCTTCTCGCTAGTGCAGATCGAAACGCCCGACGCCATGCGCGGGCGGGTGAGCGCCATCAACTATCTGTTCGTCGGCTCGTCCAACACGCTGGGAGAATTCGAGTCGGGTGCGGTCGCCGCCTGGCTGGGCGCGGTGCCGGCTGTGCTGATCGGCGGCATTGGCTCGCTCGTGATCGCCGCGACCTGGATGCTAATGTTTCCCAGCCTGCGCCGGCTCGACCGCTATGAGCCGGCAGATAAAGAAGAGGTGAGGACATAATGCATGTCTTGATCACCGGCGCCGCGGGCATGATCGGCCGCAAGCTGGCCGCACGGCTCGCCAAGGACGGCAGCCTGAACGGCGAGCCAATCGACAAGCTCACGCTGATCGACGTGGTGTCACCGCATGCCCCGCCGGGTTTTTCGGGAAAAGTGGACGCGATGACCGGCGATCTGCCGGCGCCCGGCGCGGCGGCTAAAGCGGTGGCCGAGCGGCCCGACGTGATCTTCCACCTCGCCGGCGTGGTGTCGGGCGAGGCGGAGACCGATTTTGAAAAAGGCTACCGGGTCAATCTCGACGGCACCCGCGCACTGCTCGAAGCGGTGCGCCTTACTGGCGGCGGCTACAAGCCGAAAGTCGTGTTCACCTCGTCGATCGCGGCGTTCGGCGCGCCGTTTCCAGAGGCGATCCCCGACGATTTCCACCTCACACCGCTCACCTCCTACGGTACGCAAAAGGCAATCTGCGAATTGCTGCTCGCCGACTACACGCGTCGCGGCTTCCTCGATGGCGTCGGCATTCGCCTGCCGACCATCGTGGTGCGGCCGGGCAAGCCCAACAAGGCGGCCTCCGGCTTTTTCTCCGGCATCATCCGCGAGCCGCTGGCCGGCCAGGAAGCGCTGCTGCCGGTTGCCGACAGCGTGATGCATTGGCATGCGAGTCCACGGTCGGCGGTCGGCTTTCTCATTCACGCCGCGGGCTTGTCACGCAGCGACCTTGGCGACCGCGTCAATCTCACCATGCCGGGCGTTTGCTGCACCGTGGGCGAGCAGGTCGCCGCGCTCAAGCGCGTCGCCGGCGATCATGTCGCATCGCGCATCCGCCGCGCGCCCGACGAGCTGGTGGAACGCATCGTCGCCGGCTGGCCGCGCCGCTTCGATGTGCGGCGCGCTTTGGCGCTCGGTTTCAAGGTCGAGGCGACGTTCGACGACATCATCCGTGCGCATATCGAGGATGAATTGGGCGGGAAGATCGCAAGCTAATGCGGTTTGCTTCGCCCCTCATCCCGGCGACGCTGATCCGCCGCTACAAGCGCTTCCTTGCCGACATGCGCCTCGGCAGCGGCGAAGAAGTCACCGCCCATGTCGCCAATCCCGGCGCCATGACCGGGCTCGATGCGCCGGGCTCGCGCATCTGGCTATCAAAATCGGACAACGCCAAGCGCAAGCTGCGTTATTCGTGGGAGCTGGTGGAGGTGGATTTCGGCGGCGGCTCCGAGCTGGTCGGCGTCAATACCGGCCTGCCCAATCCGCTGGTGGCGGAAGCGCTTGCGGCGCAGGCGATCCCCGATCTCGCCGGCTACACGTCGGTGCGGCGCGAGGTGAAATACGGCAAGAATTCGCGCATCGACTTCCTGCTCGAAAGCGAAAACCGGCCGCCCTGCTATGTCGAAATCAAGAACGTGCATCTGATGCGCGCGGCGGGCCGGGCGGAATTTCCCGATTGCGTTACGGCGCGCGGCGCCAAGCATCTCGATGAGCTATCCGCCATGGCGGCGGGCGGTGCACGCGCCCTCATGCTGTTCGTGATCCAGATCGGCTCCACGCAACGCTTTTCGCTAGCCCGTGACGTCGACCCGGCCTATGGCAAGGCCTTCGACCGGGCACGGGACATGGGCGTGGCGGCCATCGCCTGGAAATGCACCATTGCGCGCGAGGGCATTAAAGTCGCCGAACAAGTGCCGATCGTCGATTGAACCGGCACGATCCAGGCTTTACATTGCTACCCATGACCTACGTCGACGCCGCTCTCGCCCCATTACGCAAAACCGGCCAGATCAAGCTGCACGGCCCCGTCGCCTTCGAGGGAATGCGCAAGGCCGGCCAGTTGGTGGCGCGCTGCCTCGACATGCTTACGCAGGAGGTCGGAGCCGGCGTCACGACCGACAAGATCGACCGGTTGGTGTTCGAATACGCGATGGATCACGGCGCGCTGCCGGCGACGCTGATGTACCGCGGCTACAAGAAATCGACCTGCACCTCGCTCAACCACGTGGTCTGCCACGGCATTCCCGGCGACAAGCCGCTCAAGGACGGTGACATCGTCAACATAGACGTGACTCTGATCCTCGACGGCTGGCACGGCGATTCGAGCCGCATGTTCCCGATCGGCGATATCCCGCGCCGCGCCGAGCGACTGATCGAAGTCACCCACGAGGCCATGATGCGGGGTATCAGCGTCATCCGGCCGGGCGCGACCACCGGCGACATTGGCCACGCAATTCAGGGCTATGTCGAAGCCCAGCACATGAGCGTGGTGCGCGACTTCTGCGGCCACGGCCTCGGCCGCCTGTTCCACGACGAGCCCAATATCGTGCACGTCGGCCGTCCGGGCGAGGGCATCATGCTCCGGCCGGGCATGTTCTTCACGGTCGAGCCGATGATCAATCTTGGCCGTCCGCACGTGAAAGTGCTGTCCGACGGCTGGACAGCTGTGACGCGCGATCGCTCATTGTCGGCCCAGTTCGAGCACACGGTGGGCGTCACCGAGGACGGCGTAGAGGTGTTCACCTTCTCGCCGGCCGGCCTGGACAAGCCGCCCTATAAGCGCTGACCGTTAGGCGCCAGCCCGCCGACATCTCTCTCGTCGATTGCGTCCGACTGAACTACAATCGCGCCAACCGAGCGCGAGGGTGGGCGCGTTCCGCATGCCGAAAAAAGGTCAAAAAAGCGAGCGCAAGCCAGGCCTCTCCGAGGCGGGGCCGCATTATCACGGCCACCGCGAGCGGCTGCGCGCTCGCTTCCGCGACGCCGGCAGCGAGGCGGTGAGCGACTACGAGTTGCTCGAGCTGGTGCTGTTCCGCACGATCCCGCAGCGTGACCTCAAGCCACTTTGCAAGGAGCTGATCGCGAAATTCGGCTCTTTCGCGGAGGTCCTGGCGGCACCGCAGCAACGGCTTGAAGAGGTCAAGGGGATCAAGGAAGCAACCGCGACGGACCTCAAGATCATACACGCCGCGGCCAGCCGCCTGGCGCGCGGCCAGGTGCAGAAGCGGCCGGTTTTGTCATCGTGGTCGAACGTGCTCGACTATTGCCGCACCGCCATGGCTTTCGCCGACAAGGAGCAATTCCGCGTGCTGTTCCTCGACAAGCGCAACCAGCTCATCGCCGACGAATTGCAGCAGACCGGCACCGTCGACCACACGCCGGTCTACCCGCGCGAGGTGGTCAAGCGCGCGCTCGAATTGTCGGCCACCGCGTTGATCCTGGTGCACAACCACCCATCCGGCGATCCGACGCCGTCGCGCGCCGACATCCAGATGACGCAGGCGATCGTCGATATCTCCAAGCCGCTCGGCATTGCCGTGCACGACCACATCATCGTCGGCAAGGAAGGCCATGCCAGCTTCAAGGGGCTGCGGTTGATTTGATGTGCGCGGTTCGTGTTATTTATGAAATTGTCGCCGCGGCTGCTCAGACGCGCTTACGTAATCACCTCATCAGCGCGTTGTCACCGCTGAGCCAACCTGACGGTCGATCTCGCTTGCAACAGAGGCGACGTATTCACTACCGAGCATTGTTTCGTGGTTGCCTGGCGTCATGATCACCGTGAGGTTCTCGCCCAGCCGGCCCGCCCAGCCAAGGTCCGGGTCGATCCGCATGGTCCTGCCTGCGATTGACTTGGTTGCTCTAAAAAGGACCGTGCGACTAGTCGGTCGGCGCGCGGGCCCGCGATAGACCTGCGAAGCCTCTTCCCGCAGACCGCGGAAAATCAAATTGACGTCTTTTTCGGCAACCGCGCGCGGCTTTTCGAACATTGCGAATTGAGTCAAACGATAAAAAATGTAGCGCGAAAGAAAACTTGCCCGCCTGCCGATTTCATGCCGATTACCTTGCACAAATTCCTTGAACTTACGCGTCAACCACCCGTTATGTCGTATGTCATAAAAAATTCGATGAATGGAACTGTGCAAATAGGTATCGAAAAGAAATACGACGTCCGGCGTGGCGCCGAGCTCCTCCAGCTTACATGCGGTCTCCAGAGCAATAATCCCTCCAAAAGAATGGCCGGCCAAACAGCAAGCTTCGGTTCCGTGTCGTGCAAAAATAGTCTGGGCGCAGGCTTCACTGATCCGTTCAACCGCCGCAAGTATGTCTTGGCCGGCGGCCAATTGGTGCAGCCATTTTGCGCCGTTTGCTGTAATGAACGCGGTCGAGATATCACTTTGCATCGCGGCGCTCAGCGCGGAGAAATCAAATCCGCTGTGAGTGAAATACAATGTCTTATTTCGTTGTCCAAACTTAACCGGCAAAATGACGGCGGGCGCCCGTTCCGCTTTCTCGTCGAGAGCGGCGCAAAGCTTTCGTATCGTCGGGCAATCGAAGATTGTGTCTAGGCTAATTTCGAAACCTAACTGCGCCTCGATCTCAAGCATCAAGGTCATCGCTAATAGGGAATTTCCGCCGGCATCGAAAAAATTATCAGACAAGCTAAGATCGTCTATCTTAAGAAGCTGCCGACAGATCGCGAGCACTTTGGCTTCGCGCTCATTCACCGGAAGCTGGGGCTCGGCCTTGCGAGCCGTTTTTACGAAGTTTGAAATTTCGAGGCTTTGAAGCTTCTTTATATTGGGTTTGAAGCTCGGCAAGCGCGGAATTGCATCGATCAGGTAAATGCGAGCAGGACGCATATGGACGGGCAAGCTCTCCGCCGCACAATGGAGATTTTCACGGATATATGTGGTGTCAGCGGTACGTGGAACCACGTATGCCACAAGCATCTCCATTGCATTGATCGATCTCGAACTCACCACGACGTCGGCGACATCATCACACCGGCGCAAAGATGATTCGACGTCGCCCGGATCAATGCGGAAGCCCCTAATTTTAAGCTACCGATCTTTGCGGCCGACCAGTTCCACCAGTCCGTCGTCGCGCATCCGCACCATGTCTGCGGTGTGAATGACGCGTGCCGCAGGATCGTCGGGGTCTGTCTCGATCAATTCCGAATGCAATTGTCCGTTTTGCCAAGTTCCGAGAGCGACGTAGCGGCTCTTGACGATGACCTCCGCAGCCTCTCCGCGCGCCGCTGTGGCGCCGCCTTCGGCAAGAAGGGACACCGATATATCCGGTGACGGATAACCGCAGGGGACCGTTGGCCCATCGGGCTTCCAGTCGGGCGGCACAAACCACTGAAAAATAGTTGGCACCTCAGTTAGACCAAATCCAATAAGGATTCGACATGATTTCGGTAGCACCGTGCGACAGAGTGTGATGTCGTCCGCTAGAATTCTATCGCCACCAAAACGAACAATTCTGAGATCGTTAAATGCCTGCTTTGCCATCGACAACTGCAAGAGTTCGCGCAACAATGCAGGCACCGCATAACAGATCGTTATTCCATGTTCGCGAAGAACGCATAGGATGCCGTTCATCCCCAGTTGGTATGGGTCCGCGATATAGAGGCTTGCCCCATTTAGCAGGGCTGCAAACGTATCTCTGATTCCGGCAATCGTTCCCGGCGAACTCAGAAGAACGAAGCGATCATTGACATTCAGTCCGCACGTTTTGGTGAAATCGATCACGCGGTGCAGAATCGCCCTTTGGTCGTTGCATATCCCTTTCGGACGGCCGGTACTGCCGGAAGTGTAAAGCACGACCGCGGGACCATCGACTTGGCGTCTAAACAGAAACTTGTCATTTCGTTTCTGGTTTAGTGAGCTAGCAATATCGAGATGATGGATCGCCGCCATAGATGGGCACGTTGTCCCCTCACTATGATCGACGATAATGGCGGCTGGAGCAGCTTCCTTAATGATCTGATCGTTCCGCTCAGACGGATAATTTTGGTCGATCGGAACAAACACACGACCCGCCGCGAGGCAAGCCAAAGCAGCTATCGAGAAGAGCGCGCTGTTTGGAAGATAGATACCGACCGCTCGTCCGACCGGCACGGCCACCTCGACACGATGTGCCAGATGATGTGCGGCCTGCTGGACGTCCCGATAGGTCAAGCACAATACGGCATCGTCCAGCGCAATTTTTTCAGGATACCGCTCCGCAATTACCTCGAAACGGGCAAATATCGGACAATCAATCCAACTGTCGTCAAATGCCTCTCCACCGGCATCCGAACGGCTCGAACGTGTGGAGCCTTGGCTGCGGCTAAACTCCATGGCCAGTCCAACCTAGCAAGATCGACGCCACAACGGTGCCAAAATACCATCGAGCTAGCCGCCCAGGCAAATATATGCGCCGGCACGGAAGGTTCCGCCGGTTTCAAGGGTCCAAGATTGGTTTGACTACTGCCGCACCAGCATGATCGGGTCGGCCGCTTGCGACAGCCGGCGCCAATTGCCGTCGACGTCCTCGAAACGCCAGGGCTCGCCGCTGGCGGGCACCAGCAGCAGGTCGCCATTGTCCATGCGCCATTGCGTGAACTCGAGCTTGGCGATGCCAGGATCACAGCCCGGCTGTGCCGTCACCGAGAGGCCGTCGCTCGCCAGCGTGAGCACGCAGAGCGGCGCGCCGTCGCCACGCACGACCGCCCAATTGCCGGCCACCTCGTGCAATTGCTTTGCCTTGGGTGCCGCCGCGGCAGCGGCGGGATTCTGCAGGAACAGCACGCCCAGGCCCGGCGTCGGCGCCTCGAAGATACCGTCTTCCACCTCGCTGAATTCGACCAGCGCTTTGCCCTGTGCGTCGAGCAGATAGAGCAGATCGTCCTGCGGGAAATTCCAGCCGAAGATGCGGCGCACCAGCGGAAACAGCTTGGCGCAATTGGCGTCGAAGGTGACCTTGTAGCCGGACGCAGCGTGGTTGGCCGTGAATTTGGCGGTGCAAATCTTGTCGCGCTCGGCGTTGGAGAATTCCCAATTGCCAATCATCGATTTGACGGAATCAGCCAGCGGCGCGCCGGTCTGCGCGTGCGCCGTCCCGGAGACAACAACTGCAACAGCAGCGATGAGGATGCGGCGCGCCATTTGGACCATACTGAACCACCCGGCGCGCCTATCCTATCACGAACGCTTGGGCGGAAAGGGCGTCTCCGGCACCGGCGTCAGCGGCGGCTTGCCTTCCAGCCAGGCCAAGATGTTGTCTACCACGAGCTGGTCCATCGCCGCCCGAGTCGCCTCGCTGGCCGAGCCGAGATGGGGGAACAGCACGATGTGATCCATGTCGATCAGGTCCTGCGGCACGTGCTGTTCCTTGGCCACCACGTCGAGGCCAGCGGAATAAATGGTGCGATCTTTGAGCGCCTTGATCAGCGCCGGTTCGTCGACCACCGAGCCGCGTGCCATGTTGATGAGGATGCCGTTCGGTCCCAGCGCCTTGAGCACCTCGGCATTGATCATGTTCGCCGTCGATGCTCCGCCCGGCACGATCAACATCAGCGTATCGACGTCGCGCGCCATGTCGATGAGCTTGGGATAGTATTTGTAAGTCACCCCGGATTGCGGGTTGCGGCTGTGATAGACGATGGGCACGCCGAACGCCTCCAGCCGGCGCGCGATTGCCTGGCCGATGCGGCCCATGCCGACCATGCCGACCGTGCGGGCGCGCAGCGTCGCCTTGCTGAGCGGATAATATTTTTCCGCCCATTTGCCGGCGCGCACATGGCGCTCGGCCTGCGGGAACTCGCGCACCGTGCACAGCAACAGCCCAAGCGCGGTGTCGGCGACCTCCTCGTTAAGTACGTCCGGCGTGTTGGTGACGATGATGCCGTGCTGACCCGCCCATTTGGCGTCGATGTGGTCGTAGCCGACGCCGAAGGTCGACACCTGCTCGAGCTTGGGGAAGCGCTGCATGAGTTCGGGGCCAACGCGTTCATTGGTGTAGGACACCGCGATGGCGCGCACCTTGTCGGCGAGGGGTTTGAGGAAGGCGTCCCTGTCCTTGGCGTCGATCAACGGATGCAGCGTAACCTTGGGCTCCAGCCCCGCCATGATGACGGGCTTCTTGTTGCCGATCAGCAAGACATCGGGCTTTTCGCCAGCCATAGGTGAACTCCTTCTTTCAAACGAGGAAGGTGACCGGCTTCTCGACCAGGGCCTTGAACGCCGCCAGCAATTGCGCGCCGAGCGCGCCGTCAACCACGCGATGATCGCAGGACAGTGTAACCGTCATCTGGCTGACGAACCTGACGCCGCCGTCTTCCGTTTCGACCGGCGCGCGGCGCGACGCGCCGACCGCCAGCAGGGTCGCATGCGGCGGATTGATGATGGCGGAAAATTCGCGCACACCGTACATGCCGAGATTGGAGATAGCGCTGGCGCCGCCCTGGTATTCGTTCGGCTTGAGCTTCTTTAAGCGGGCGCGCGCCGTGAGATCGCGCATCTCGGCCGAGATCACGGTGAGCGATTTCGCTTCGGCGTCGCGTACGACCGGCGTGATCAGCCCGCCCTCGAGCGCCACCGCTACGCCGATGTCGCTATGGGAAAAGCGCAATATGCGGTCGCCCGCCCACACCGCATTGGCGGCGGGCACACGCTGCAGCGCCGCCGCCCAGGCCTTGATGATGAAGTCATTGAGCGAAAACTTGAAAACCGGATTTCCGTCCTTGTCTTGCGGCGCGGCGGCATTGGCCTCCTCGCGCATGGCGATCAGGCGGCCGATCTCGATGTCGGCGGTGAGATAGAAATGCGGGATCGTCTGTTTGGCCTCGACCAGCCGGGTGGCAATCGTGCGGCGCATACTGTCGAGCGGCACTTCGTCATAAGCGATGCCTTCGTACAGTGCCTTGACCTGCGCGGCGCTGGCGCCCGAGGCGAGCGGAGGCTCGCCGCTCGGCGCGGCCGTCTCGACATCGCGGGCGATAATGCGGCCATGGGGTCCGGAGCCAATGACGCGCGACAAGTCGATGCCGCGCTCGCCGGCCAACCGCCGCGCCAGCGGCGTGACCGCGATGCCGCCCGGCAGCTTGGCCGTGCCGAAGTTGCGTTCCGGCGTGCGGACTTCACGGAAGGGGTCCATGTTCGGATAAGCGAAAGCGCGCCCCTCACCCCGTTCGTCTCCGCGCAAGCGGGGACCCAGGGATGCTTGGCTCTGGATTCCCGCTTGCGCGGGAATGACCGGAGTTTGTGGCGCGCTCGCAGGAGCAGCCGGTTTCGGCTGCGTGGCTTCGCCCGCCCCGCCCGCGCCGGCAATCACCGCCACCACGGCCCCGACCTTGGCCGTTTCGCCGACTTGGAAACGGATCTCGCTCAGCGTGCCGCCAACCGTCGAGGGCACCTCCATCGACGTTTTGTCGGTCTCGATCTCGAACAGGTTGTCGCCCGGCTTCACGGCGTCGCCGGCCGCCTTGAACCATTTGACGATTTTGCCCTCGACGACGGTCTCGCCGAGCTGCGGCATCACGACGTCCACGTGCTCCCCCGCCGCTACCAGCTCACCGACACGTATTGCGTCTCGAGGAATTCCATCATGCCCTCGTGTGCGCCTTCACGCCCGAGGCCGGACTGCTTGGTGCCGCCAAACGGCGCCGCCGGATCCGATACCAACCCGCGGTTCAAGCCGATCATCCCGAAGTCGAGCTTCTCGGAGACGCGCATGCCGCGGGTCAGGTCCTTGGTGTAGAGATAGGCCACCAGGCCGTATTCGGTGGCGTTGGCGCGTTTGATGACTTCGTCCTCGCCCTTGAAGGGCTGGATCGAGGCCACGGGCCCGAAGATTTCCTCGTTCAGCATCTTCGAATCATCTGACACATTCGTGAGCACGGTGGCCGGATAAAAGAAGCCGGGCCCGTCCGGCAACTTGCCGCCGGTCAGTACCTTGGCGCCCTTCTTGACGGCGTCATCCACCAGCTCGATCACCTTGTCGCGGCCGTCCTTGTTGACCAGCGGCCCGAGATTGACGCCATCGTCGAGGCCGTTGCCCATCTTCAACCCGTTCATCTTGGCGGTCAGTTTTTTCGCAAATTCGTCGTGCACCTTCTCGTGTACAAAGAAGCGGTTGGCGGCTGTGCAGGCCTCGCCCATGTTGCGCATCTTGGCGACCATGGCGCCTTCGATGGCCGCGTCGATATCGGCGTCCTCGAACACGATGAACGGCGCGTTGCCGCCGAGTTCCATCGACGGCTTGAGCACGTTGTCGGCCGCCTCGTGCAACAGCTTGCGGCCCACTTCGGTCGAGCCGGTGAACGAGACCACGCGCACGCGGCGGTCATGCAGCATGGCGCTCACCACCTTTCCGGATGAGCGAGATGGGATGACGTTGACCACACCGGCCGGAACTCCGGCTTCTTCCAGCGCCGGCATCAGCGCCAGCATGGTGAGCGGCGTGTCGGAGGCCGGCTTTAAGACCACCGGGCAGCCGGCGGCCAGCGCCGGGCCGATCTTGCGCGTCGCCATCGCCGCCGGGAAATTCCACGGCGTCACCAAGACGGCGATGCCGGCCGGCTTGTGCTGCGCGACAATGCGGGCGCCGGAGGCCGGTGCGATCGAAATGCTGCCGAGATTGCGCACGGCTTCCTCCGCGTACCAGCGGAAAAACTCGGCCGCATAGGCCACCTCGCCGCGCGAGTTGGGCAGCGCCTTGCCGTTTTCCAGCGTGATAAGTTTCGCGAACCGCTCGGCGTCGCGCATGATCAGCTCATACGCCTTGCGCAGGATCTCGCCACGCTCGCGCGGCTTGCGGCCGGCCCAGTCTGCAAAGGCGCCGTCGGCGGCGTCGAGGGCGGCCTTGGCGTCGTCGACCGTGGCGCTCGCCACCGAAGCGATCGTGCGCTCGGTCGCCGGGTCGACCACGTCGAAACGGCCGTTGTCGGAAGATTTGCGCCACTTGCCGCCGATCCACAGGTCAGTCGGGACGTTGGCGAGGAGATTGTCGTACATAGTAATGATCCTTCACTTTCGATTGTCATGGCCGGGCTTGCCCCGGCCATCCCGCTTAGGGACGCTGTGTCTTCCTAAGCGGGATCACCGGAACTCGGCGCTGCGCGCCGGCCCGGTGACGACAGCAAAATCAACTCCCCAGGCTCCGCCGCACGGTGTCGGTGATGCGGGCCGGCGTCGGCAGCACGATGTCTTCCAGATTATCGGCGGCCGGCAGCGGAATATGCGGCGTGGTGATGCGCACCGGCGGACCGTCGAGGTCGTAGAAGGCCTCGTCTGCCGCGATCGAGACGATTTCGGCACCCCAGCCGCACAGCCGCGGGTTTTCCTCGACCGTGAACAGCCGGTTGGTGCGCGCGACCGAACCGAGAATGGTTTGGGTGTCGAGCGGCACCAGCGAGCGTACGTCGACAACTTCGCAGTCGATGCCGTGTTCCGCCTTCAGCGTCTCGGCCGCTACCAAGGCACGCGGCACCATCAGCGCCAGCGCGAGAATCGTGGCGTCCTTGCCGGGGCGCACGATCTTGGCGGTGCCGAGCGTGTCGACGATCTCACCATCCGGCACCTCGCCCTTGGTGGCATAAAGCGACTTGTGCTCGAAGAAAATCACCGGATCGGGATCGCGCACCGAGGCCGCCAGCAATCCTATGACGTCGGTCGGCGTGGATGGTGCCACCACTTTCAACCCCGGGATCATCATGCACCAGTTCTCGACGCTTTGTGAATGTTGGGCGCCGAAGCGGGAGCCTGCGCCGTTGCCGGTGCGCACAACCAGCGGACACTTCGTCTGTCCGTTGGACATGTAGCGGCTCTTGGGAAACTCGTTGGCGATGTAGTCGAAACACACCGCGAAGAAGTCCGAGAACATGATCTCGGCGATCGGCTTCAAGCCGGTCATGGCGGCGCCCATGGCGGCGCCGAGAATGGCCTGCTCGGAGATCGGCGTGTCGCGCACGCGCAGGGGCCCGAACATCTCGAATAGGCCGACGGTTGCCTTGAACACGCCGCCGGCCTTGGCGACATCTTCGCCCAGGAACACAACGTCCTCGTCGCGCTCCATCTCCTGGGCGATGCCGCGGATCACAGCATCGCGATAGGTTAGTTCCGCCACGCCCAGCCTCCATCGGCATAGACATCGGTGGTGAGGATATCCACAGGCGGCATCGGCGCGGCCTTGCAGGCCTCGGTCGCGTCATCGACTTCTTTGCGCACGCTGGCGTCGATATCCGCCATGGTTTTTTCGCTGACGCCGAACTGTTTCAGCCGTTCGCGGTAGATCGTGATCGGATCGCGTTGCTTCCAGCGATCCAGCTCACCTTCGGGCCGGTATTTCGCCGGATCGGCGCGCGAGTGGCCGCTATGGCGGTAGGTCATGCATTCGATCAGCGACGGGCCTTTGCCGGCGCGCGCTTTTTCGTAGGCGGCCTGGGCAGTGCGATAGACCACGTCGGCGTCGTTGCCGTCGATCACAATGCGCTCGAGCCCGTAAGATGCGGCGCGGTCGGCGGCCGGATGTTCGACGGCAGTCACGTCGGCGATCGGCGTGTATTCCATGTAGAGATTGTTCTCGCACACGAAGACCACCGGCAGGGTCCACACCGCCGCGAAATTGAGCGCCTCATGGAAGGCGCCGATATTGGTGGTGCCGTCGCCGAAGAAGCAGACCGAGACATCCTTGTCGCCTTTATATTGCGCGCGCCAGGCGGCGCCGCACGCGATGGGCAGATGCGCGCCGATGATGGCATAGGAGCCCATCACCCCGTGCTCCTCCGAGGTGAGGTGCATGGAACCGCCCTTGCCGCGCATCAGGCCGTTGTCGCGCTGCATCAGTTCGCCCAACACCTTCTCGACAGGCACGCCGCGCGCCAGCGTATGGGCATGGCCGCGATAGGTGCAGAAGCTCAAGTCGCCCTTCACCATGGCTTCGGCAAAGCCGGCGGCCACCGCCTCCTGCCCGAGCGACAGATGGCTGGTGCCCTTGACCAGGTTTTGCAGGAACAGGTCGTAGGCGCGCTGTTCCGCCTCGCGCAGGCGCACCTGCGAGCGGTACAGAGCGAGACGCTTCTGCTCGCCGATATCGTCATTCAAGCCGGCCGGTCCCGACGCCCGGTCCTTCGCTGTAGCCATGCATAATCCCTTGAAAACAGATTGAGCGGGCGGAACTTAGCGCCGATGAACTAAGGCTCGCAACTCTCCTATTCGAGTGGGCCCTCGACCACCCCTGCGCTGGTGGCGGATTGACCCCTTACGCGCTCCCGGTAAAGCAGATAGAGGCCGGAGCCGATGACTATGGCGGCGCCCGCCATGGTCCAGCCGGTGGGCACGTGATCGAACACCAGATACCCCAGGATCACCACCCAGATCAGCTGCGTATAGACGAAGGGCGAAAGCACCGAGGCCGGCGCCATCTTGTGGCCGGCGATCAGGCAGAAATGCCCGGCGCTGCCCAACACGCCCGTCCCCAGCAGCATCAGGGCGATGACCCAGTTCGACGGCATTTGCCAAACGAAGGGGATGACAGGCAGCATCACCAGTGCGCCGATGAAGTTGGCGTAGAACAGCGAGGTCTGGTTGGAATCGGTGCGCGACACGATGCGCGTGATCACCGCATAAAAGCCGTAGCAGATGGTTGCCGCCAGCGAGATGAAAGCCGCCGGATGCATGCCGCCGAAGCCAGGACGCGTAATCAGCAGCACGCCGCCGAAGCCGAACGCAATGGCGCACCAGCGCCGCCAGCCGATCCATTCCCCCAGCAACGGGCCGGCGGCGATGGCGACGATAAATGGAAAGGTGAAAATGATCGACAGCGCCTCGTCGAGCTGCAACCAGCGCAGCGCGAGGAAATTAAGAATGGTGGAAGCCACCAGCAGCAGCGAACGCACGATTTGCAGCTTTAGCCGGCCGGTTCGTAGCAGGCCCGGCTGCGTCAGCGGATTGGAAACGATCAGCGTCAGCACGAAAGCGCTGGTATAACGCGCCCAGGCAATCTCCAGCGAATCCATCTGCGTGTTGAGATATTTCGCCGTGGTGTCGAGGCAGGCAAACAACGCCACCGCCGCGCACATCAGGGCGATGCCAGTCAGCCGCTGCCGGCGTTGGCGGGCGATTTCGGTCATGGGACGGGCCACGCTTATCTCCGTAGCGGAGCCAACCTCCCCTGACGAGAGCGGATTCCGCCGGGCTGGCTTGCGCCGGCGTATTGAAAAGCAAGAGAACTTAGGCTACCAATAGTTTGTGGGGCCTGCGGCGGTCGCCCCGCACTCTTGCAAAAGGCTTGCGAGTCCAAGCACCGTCTCCTTCGCTCACGGAGGGGACTTATGCTTGGCTTCAACTATTCGATCTCTCCCAAGGAACTCTGGAACGCGATTGCGACGCCTGACGCGCCGCTGGTTGTCGACGTGCGGCGGCGTGATGCCATCGATCAGGCAACTCAGTCATTGCCCGGCGCCATCTGGCGCGACGCCGGAATGACCAGGCAATGGTCGGCCGAATTAAAGCGCGAGCAACCGATCGTCCTTGCCTGCAAAGCCGGGCATGAATTCAGTCAGACTTCGGTCGCCGAGCTGCGTGCAGACGGCTTCGCAGCCAGCATACTCGAAGGCGGCTACGAGGGCTGGGCTAACGCCGGCCTGCCCTTCATCACCAAAGCTGAGCTCGACCGCATCGCGCCCAAACGCCCGAGCCTTTGGGTAACGAGGCGGCGGCCGAAGCTCGACCGCGTCGCCTGCCCCTGGCTGATCCGCCGTTTTCTCGATGCGGAAGCACGCGTCCTGTTCGTCGATCCCGATCAGGTGCCGGCGGTTGCGCGCGAGACCGGCGCGATCCCGTTCGATATCAAGGACGTCGAATTGAGCCACGAGGGCGAGAGCTGCACCTTCGACACCATGCTAAAGCTGTTCGGGCTCGAGGGCGAGCCGTCGCTCAAGCGGCTCGCCCTGATCGTGCGCGGCGCCGACACCGCCCGCCCCGATCTGGCGCCGGAAGCGGCCGGGCTGCATGCGGTCGCAATCGGTTTGTCAGCGCTTGCCGGCGACGACGACCATGGCCTCTTGCAACGTGGCTTCCTCGTCTATGATGCGCTGTTCGCCTGGCTGCGCTTTGCCGCCGACGAACGGCACAACTGGCCGGCCAAGGCGGCATAGATGGACGCACCGCAGCCGAGCTTCGGCGAAGCGCTCAAGGTCTGGTTCAAGGTCGGCTGCCTGTCGTTCGGCGGGCCGGCCGGCCAGATCGCGTTGATGCACCGGGTCGTGGTCGACGAGAAGAAGTGGCTGGACGAGCCGCGTTTCCTGCACGCGCTCAATTTCAGTATGCTGCTGCCGGGCCCGGAAGCGACCGAGCTTGCCACTTACGCCGGCTGGCTGCTGCACGGCGTGCGTGGCGGATTGGTCGCCGGCCTCTTGTTCGTGGTGCCCGGCGCCTTGGTGATGCTGGGGCTGAGCCTGCTCTATGTCTACGGGCGCGGGCTCGGTCCCATCGACGGCGCGCTGTTCGGCATCAAGACGGCGGTGCTGGTGATCGTGGTCGAGGCGCTCATCCGCATCGGCCGGCGCGCGTTGAAGAGCTATTTGTTGGTTGCAATGGCCGCGCTGGCCTTCACCGGCATTTTCTTTTTCGCGCTGCCGTTTCCGCTGATCGTAGTCGCCGCCGCGCTCACTGGTTTTCTAGTGGCGCAGCGCGCGCCCGAGCAGCTCGCGCTAACCAATATCCCTGAAGCCGCCGTGCCGCCGCGCAAGGGACGTTGGACGCAATTTGCCATCTCGGTCGCTATCGGGCTTGCGCTGTGGTGGGCGCCGGTCGCACTCACCGCCGTCTTGCTCGGCAGCGGCCACGTGCTGGTGGCGGTCGGCCTGTTTTTCTCCAAGCTCGCGGTGGTGACTTTCGGCGGCGCCTATGCAGTGCTCGCCTACATGGCGCAGCAGGCGGTGGAAACCCATGGCTGGCTGAGCGCGCCGGAAATGGTGGATGGGCTCGGGCTGGCCGAGACCACGCCAGGGCCGCTGATCCTGGTGACGCAATTCGTCGGGTTCATCGCCGCTTTCCGCGACGCAGCGCCATTCTCACCCCTGGTCGCCGGCCTGCTCGGCGCCGCCATGACCACCTGGGTCACCTTCATTCCGCCTATCTTGTGGATCTTCGCCGGCGCGCCCTTCATTGAGGAATTGCGCGGCAACAAGCGGCTGGCCGGCGCGCTGGCGGCGATCACCGCCGCGGTGGTCGGCGTCATCTTGAACCTGTCGGTCTGGTTTGCGCTGCACGTGCTGTTCGGCCAAGTGACCGAACGGCATTTCGGTCCGCTGCGCTGGTATGCATTTGACCTCAACGCGCTCGACACTCATGCGGCCGTGCTAGCGGCAACAGCGGCGGTGCTGGCGTTTCGATTTCACCGGGGGCTGATCGAAGTCATTGTCGTGATGGCGCTGCTTGGGATCGCCACACACTTCTACGGTTAAAGTTCGCGGTGGATCGCGCTTTCGTGCCAGCGCCGCAAGACCATGTGCGACAGCGCCGACAACATAAAGAAGATCGCGACGCCGGCCAGCGACAGCAGCAGCAGCGCCGCGAACATGCGCGGAATGTTTAGCCGGTAGCCGGATTCGGCGATGCGGTAGGCAAGCCCGGAGCCGGCGCCGGCCGAACCGGCTGCGATCTCCGCCACCACCGCGCCGATCAGCGACAACCCGCCGGCGATGCGCAGGCCGGCCAGCATCTGCGGCAACGCCGCCGGCAGTTTCAGGCTCCACAACAACTGCCAGCGCGAAGCCTTGTAGAGCTCAAACAGCGCAATGAGATTGTGATCGACGGAACTTAGGCCGAGCGTGGTGTTCGCGAGGACCGGGAAGAACGCCACGATCCAGGCGCAGGCCAGCACCGCCAGCGGCTGCGGCAGATAGATCAGCAAGAGCGGCGCGATCGCCACGATCGGCGTCACTTGCAGGATGACGGCGTAAGGATAGAGCGAGTATTCGATCAGCCGCGACTGGCTGAACAGGATCGCAAGCCCGATACCGCCCACCGCCGCCAGCAGGAAGCCTTCGAAAGTGGTGAGCAAAGTCACCCACAGCGAATGCAGCAGCAGCGCGCTGTCCGAGATCAGCGTGCTGAAAACCAGGCCGGGCGCCGGCAGCACGTAGGGCGGAATTTGATTGAAGTCGACGATTGCTTGCCAGCCGGCGAGGACCAGCACCAGCACGAAGACCGGGAGCAATATGCGCAAGATGCGCTCGCTCATGGCCCGCCCTCCGCCATCGCCTTCGACAGCGCCTCCGACACCAGCCGGCAGAAGCCGGCATAATCGGCCGAGGTGCGGAACGCGTCGTCGCGCGGATAAGGCACATCGACCGCAATTTCCGTGAACACACGGCCCGGCCGCGGGGTCATCACGACAATGCGTTGCGACAGGTAGACCGACTCGAACACTGAATGGGTGACGAAGATCACCGTGCGGCGCAGCTCGTGCCACAGCGCCAGCAGCTCGTTGTTGAGCTTGAAGCGGGTGATCTCGTCGAGCGCGGCAAACGGCTCGTCCAGCAACATCAGCCGCGGCTCGGTCACCAGTGCGCGCGCAATGGACGCGCGCATCTTCATGCCGCCCGACAGCTCGCGCGGATACGCACCGGCGAAATCGGCGAGCCCGACGCGCGCAAGCGTCTGCGCCACGGCGGCGCGCGCCTTGGCCTCGTCCGCATGAGCGAGCTTGAGCGGCAGCCGCACATTGGCGGCAACGTCCGCCCAGGGCATCAGCGTCGGCTCCTGAAACACGAAGCCGATGCGCGCGGCCGTATCGTGGGTATCGCCCGGCCATTCAACCGCGCCTTCCGACGCAGCGCTGAGCCCAGCGACGATGCGCAGCGCGGTCGACTTACCGCACCCGGAGGGCCCCAGCAGCGAGACGAATTCGCCGTCGCGCACAGCAAGATCGAAGCCACGCAGCGCCACCGTGCCGCTGTCGAACGTCTTGCCGACGCCGTGGAGGGAAACGATAGACTGTGTGCGATCAAAGGCGTTCACGAGTCCCCGCCGTCGTTTCCGCGCGGGCAGAAACTAGCGCCCTGCCGAACGAACATGCAGATGCATCAGCCGCCGCAGCGACGCGCTTGCTCCTTGCGCGACGTCACGCCGTCACATTGCAGCCGGGCGAGGCAGGCACTCCTGCCTTTGGCCATTTGACGTTTAATACAGGCCTGCTTGTCTTCTGCCGATGCCACATTCGGGATGGTGGCCATCGCCACCGCAACTGCAAAAAAGACCAATGCTGCCTTTCGCATCTTCGCCCCCCTTAGCGTTTTGGATGCAGTTCAAGTCCGACTTTCCGGTTTACAAACTTCAGCGTATAGGCGCGCTTATAGTCAATACCGGCCTTGACTACGCCGGCACGCACCATCTTATCGAAAAAGCTTTTCATGCGCGTGTCGGTCATGGCGCCGATCCCGAGCGTCAGCGCATCGCCGGAATCGACGATGCCGTATTCCTTCATCTTGGCGATGGAATAGGCCAATAGTGCGTCGGTCATTTCCGGGTTTTGCTTTTTGATCAGTGCATTGCCCAGGCTGCTGTCGCCGTAGATGTAATGGTACCAGCCAATGGCAGACGCATCGACGAAGCGCTGCACTAGGCCGGGCTTCTTCTCGACCAGCTCGCGGCGGGTTTCGATCAGCGTCGAATAGCTGTTGAAACCGTGATCGGCAATCAAAAACACTTTCGGCTTGAAATGCGCTTGCCTCTCGATCGCGAACGGCTCGGAGGTGACATAGCCCTGCATGGCCGAATGTTTGTCGGCCAGGAACGGCTGCGGATTGAAGGTGTACGGCTTCACCTTGGCTTCGTCGAAACCGAAGTCGGCCTTCAGCCACTGGAAATAGCTGGCCATGCCTTCCTTGGAGACGAACAGCGTCAGCTTCTTCAGGTTCTCGAATTTGTCGACAGTGCCCGGATGCGCGATCAGCACTTGCGGATCCTTCTGGAAGCTCGCCGCCACCGCGATGGTCGGGATGTTGTTGACGACCGCGTCAAAGCTTTGCAGCGAATTGGCGCTCATGAAGAAATCGATCTTGCCCACGGGAAGCAGGATGCGGTTGTTCACGTTCGGCCCGCCCGGGACGATGGTCACGTCCAGCCCATACCTGCGGTAGGTGCCGTCGGCGAGCGCCTGGTAGAAGCCACCGTGCTCGGCCTCCGCCACCCAATTGGTGCCAAAGCGGACCTTATCGAGCTGTTGGGCCTGTGCGGAGGTCACCACGGCGGCAAAACCCAGGAAAATCGCGGCAATTCTCGTCATTTGCGCACTTTGTCATTGCCGGGCCGGTCCCGACAAGGCGGCGCTCGACCATGGCGTTGAACCTTTTTCGGCCGGCCCGCGACCCATGTATACCGCGGCCCGAGCGGCCGCCCCAGTTCAAAAGGATGGAGCAAGCCATGACCAAGTCGAAGACCATCGCCGCGGCCCTCGCCGCATTCACCCTTGCAGCCAGCCTGGCCGTCACGAGCGGTCAAGCGCAGGCGCATCCCAAATTCGGCAAAGCCCTCGGGATTGGCCTTGCCGTCGGCACCGCGATCGGTGTCGCAGCCGCCTCCAACCGCTACGCCGTGCCGGTCTATGTCGACGGCGAATGCCGCTACATCGAGCGCTACGACCACTGGGGCCGCCTGCGCGTGTTCAAGGTGTGCGAAGACGAGTGATCTACATCACCGCTTGAGATCGGCGCCCGCCCCGTCCATCCAGCGCCGATCCCTAAGACCCGCCCGGTTTGTCCCCTTCCGGGCGGGTCACTTATTTTGGCGGCCGTGTGCCGCGTCCCGGTCACGGCTGAAGCTCAGCGCAGCCACACCTTTCTTTCAGGGAAAGTGTTCTCCCGCGCGCATGATGATCAGCGCCTGCACCTGCGCGCGCGGAACGATCGAAGCAAGCTCGACATATTCGTCAGGGCTATGCGCACGGGCGCCGATCGGGCCCACCGCACAAATGGTTGGCGCGCCGGCGGCGGCGGAAAATCCGGCGTCGGAGCAGCCGCCGGTGAAAATCCCGGTGACGGTCAGTCCGAGCGAGCGAGCGCAGGCGGCGTAGGTTTCGAACAGGCGCTCGCTGTCCGTGGTCGGGACCAGCGGCAGGAATTCGGCATAGGCCTCGAAACTGGCGCTGGTGCCAGGAACGGTCGCATTCGTCATGACGGTCTCTATCGCCTTCAACATGCGATCGCGGTCGGCCGGATCGACATAGCGCAGGTCGATTTCACCGCCTGCCGACGGCGCGACCGTGTTCACCGTCTGCCCGCCCTGCACCACGCCGACATTGACGGTTATCCCCTTGCCCAGATCGGTCAGCGCGTGCAGCGCGACGATCTTGTGCGCCATTTCGCCGATGGCGCTGGCGCCCTGTTCGAAATTGGCGCCGGAATGGGCGGCTTTGCCGCTGACGGTAAAGCGCATAAAAATGCCCGCCTTGCGCCCGGTCACAATTGCATTGGGCGGCCGGCCGGGTTCGCTGTTCAAGACGAAACGCGCGCGCCGCGCTTCCGTCTCGATGATCTCACGCGACGACGGCGATCCGATTTCCTCGTCGGCCGTAATCAGCACGACCAGCGGCGCCGACGCACCGCCGAATCTTTGAAACGCGGCGGCGACAAAGCAGTTCATCACCAGGCCCGCCTTCATGTCGGCGACGCCGGGCCCATAGCCGCGCCCGCCCTCCGAACGGAAGGGCCGGCGCCCGGCCTCGCCGTCGGGAAACACCGTATCGCGGTGGCCCATAAGCAGAATGTTGCGGTCGCCGCGCTTTCCTACACTGGCGCGGATGGCGTCGCCGAAGCGATCGTTCGCAATGACCTCGTAACCAATCTGGTGCCGGTCGAGAAAACGGCAGATCGCCGCGCCGGCGCGATCGACGCCCGCCTTGTTGTAAGACCCGCTGTCGATATTCACGAGCTCTTCGAGCAAGGCGCGCATGGCCTCGTCCTGCGCGGCAAGCCAATCGAGTATCTTGCGTTCATCCGCCGCGATATCGGCTTTACTGTTCATGCGTTCGCCAATCTTTGTCCGGCCTCGCGCGCGGCCTCTTCCATCGTGGCGAAGACCGCACCCGCATTGGCGAGGTTATTGATGAGATCCTCCAGCGCCAGCATGCGATAGCCGCGCCCGATCACGTAAGGATGCATGGTGTAGGTGAGCACGCCCCAGTCGACGGTCTTCTTCATGTAGTGAAATTCATCGAGCCAGCTTTGCATGACCACGCGCGCCGGCTGCAGGCCGGGCAGCACGCTTGTGGGCATACGCAAGAATTCAAAATGTGGAAAGTCGTCGAGCGACCAGCTGATCGGCATCTCGACGAGCGCGGTCTCTTCTCCGAAACGGAACGGCTCGCCGAGACACGCCTCGTCGCCACGCCGCGCGCGGTAGGGCAGATAGTCGGATCCCATCAGGCTCGAATCGTACAGGAAGCCGTGCGCCAGCAGGAGATCGATCGTGTGCTCGCTCAGGTCCCACGACGGCGAGCGGTAGCCGCGCGCCTTGCGTCCGCTCAGTCGCGCAATGGCCTCGTTGGCGCGCACCAGATCGGCTTCTTCCTGTTCGCGGGTCTGCGTTGCCGGAGGCACGTGCGCCCAGCTGTGGTGCGCGACTTCGTGGCCCGCCTCGACCGCCGCTTCGCATTCCCGCGGCCAGCTCTCGATGGTAAAGCCGGGGATGAACCAGGTCGCCTTGATCCCGCGGCTTTTGAGGAGGGCGAGAATGCGCCGCGACGCCATGGCGCCGAATTCGCCGCGCGATAATGGCGTCGGCGTGGTCATGCCGCGGGCCATGAACCCGGACTGGGTGTCGAAATCGAAGGTGAGGCAAACGATGTGGCGAGGCATGACGGTCGACCTGCATGGCCACGCCCGTGAGATCGGCGGCGCCGGCGCCGGAGCATGCTAGAAAGGCGCAAAGGGGGTCAAGGATTTGGCGGTTATAGACATCGGAATCATCGTCAACGGCGCGACCGGGCGCATCGCCTCGACGCAGCATCTGGCGAACGCGCTGGTGCCGATCCGCGCCGAAGGCGGGCTGCCGGCCGGCCCCGATCGCATCATGCCGCGCCTGCTGCTGCTCGGCCGCGACGCTGGCCGTCTCGCCGACGTCGCGCAACGGTTTGGCATCAATGCCTGGAGCACCGATCTCGACGACGCGCTGGCCAGGCCGGACTACGCCGTCTTCTTCGACGCGGCGGCGACGCGGCAACGGCTCGCCACGCTGAACAAGGCGATCGCGGCCGGCAAGCACATCTATACCGAGAAGCCGGTAGCGCCGTCGGTCGCTGAGGGGCTGGAATTATTGCGCGCAGCCAAAGCGCGCGGCCTCAGGCACGGCGCAGTCGAGGACAAGATTTACCTGCCGGGCTTGCAGAAACTCTCGTCGCTTGCCGCATCCGGCTTTTTCGGCCGAGTGACCGGCTTCCGGCTCGACTTCGGCTGGTGGGTATTCGACGGTGCCGAGCGCGAAAGCCAGCGGCCGAGCTGGAATTATCGGCGCAGTGGCGGCGGCGGGCTCACGCTGGATATGTATCCGCACTGGCGCTACGTGATCGAAGGCATGCTCGGGCCGATCCGGCGCGTGCTGACGGCAACTGCGACCGCCGTTCCCGAACGCCGCGACGAAGGCGGCGAACTCTATTGCGTCGACGTCGACGATACCTCGCTCACGCTTGCAGAACTGGTGAACGGCGCGGTCGGCGTAATTACATGCTCCTGGGCGACGCGCGTGCGCCGCGACGATCTGCTGACTTTGCAGATCGACGGCACCGGCGGATCGGCCGTTGCCGGTTTGCACCGCTGCTGGTTGCAGGGTCCCGCCGCAACGCCGACAGTGCGCCACTTCAATCCGAGTATCGACATCGGCGCCGATTACCGCGCCGATTGGGAAGCGGTCGCAGGCAGCGCTTCCTATACCAATCCCTACCGGGTCGGCTGGGAGAATTACCTGCGCCATATCGTGACCGGCGCGCCGTTCGCAAGCGACCTGTCCGCCGGAATCCGCGACGTTCAACTGGCGGAGGCCTGCTACCGCAGCGTTGCGGAACAGACATGGATCGCGCTGGAGGAAGCGACGGCGTAGTTTCGAGAGCTCAGGATGACGGAGCGAGGCTGTCGTCCACCGCCTCCAGGCTCATCGCCAGCACGCGCGCGACGTGCAGCGCGTCGCGCTCCGTGCCGTCGTGGATCTGATGCCGGCAGGAAGTGCCGTCGGCTACGATCAGCGCGTCGGGCGCGCTTTGGCGCACCGCCGGCAGAAGCGATAGCTCGCCCATCTTTTCGGAGACGTCGATAGTGGCGGCGTCATAGCCAAACGAGCCGGCCATGCCGCAGCAGCTCGACTCCACCGTCTCGACCGTCAGCTCCGGGATCAATTGCAGCACGCTTTCCACCGCGCCCATGGCGTCGAACGCCTTCTGGTGGCAATGGCCGTGCAGCAAAGCCTTGCGGGGCAGCGGTCCGAGCGGCAGGTTGAGGCGGCCTTCCTTCTGTTCGCGGGCGAGGAATTCCTCCAGCAGCAGCGCATTCGCCGCCAGTCCATCGACGGTTTCGCTTTTGATCAGCGCCAGCATTTCGTCGCGGAAGGTCAACAGGCAACTCGGCTCCAGGCCGATCACCGGCACACCACGCGCAATATAGGGCGCAAGTGCCGAGAGCGTGCGCTCCATCTCGCGCCTGGCCTCGGCGATCTGGCCCACGCTGAGGAAGGTACGGCCGCAGCAGAGCGGGCGCGGATTACCGTCATTCGGCAGCAATGCGTGCACGCGATAACCGCCGACGGCGAGTACGCGCATGGCGGCATCGAGATTTTCCCGCTCGAAATAGCGGTTGAAGGTGTCGGCGAAAAGCACGACGTCGCGCGTCGCATCGCCAGCCGCCGCCGCGCCGTAGCGCCAATCGGAGCGATCCCGATATGTATCCGCGCGCCATTTCGGCAGGCTGCGGCGCGCCGAAAAGCCGGTGAAGATTTCGGATGCCTTGCGCAGAAAGCCGCTGCGGTTGCGCCCATTGAACAATGCCGGCCGGCGCGCCGCGTAAGGCGCATAGCGCGGCAGCCAGCCGACCAGGCGCTCGTGCAGGCTCAGGCCGTGCTTGGCCGCGCGCGCAGCCAGCACCTCGATCTTCATGCGCGCCATGTCGACGCCGGTCGGGCATTCGCGCCGGCAGGCCTTGCAGGAAACACACAATTTCAGTGTCTCGGCCATCTCATCGGAGGCGAGCGCATGCGCGCCGAGCTGGCCGGTCACCGCCAGCCGCAGCGTATTGGCGCGGCCGCGCGTCACGTCGCGTTCGTCGCGGGTGACGCGGTAGCTCGGGCACATGGCGCCGCCGGCGAGTTTGCGGCAAGCGCCGTTGTTGTTGCACATCTCGATCGCGCCCTGGAACCCGCCGCCGGCGCCCGGATAGGCCGACCAGTCGAGATGCGTTTCGAGCGGCTCGCCGTGGTAGTCGGGCGCGTAACGGAACAGGCTGCGGTCATCGAACTTAGGCGGGCGCACCACCTTACCGGGATTGTAGAGACCGTTCGGATCGAAGCGGTCCTTCACCTCTTCGAAGGCGCGCGCGAGCCGTGAACCGAACATCACCTCGTTGAATTCCGAGCGCACCAACCCGTCGCCGTGCTCGCCGGAATGCGAGCCCTTGTATTCGCGCACCATGGCGAAGGCCTCCTCGGCGATCTCGCGCATGGCATGCACGTCCTTGTCCTGGCGGAGATTGAGGACCGGGCGTACGTGCAGGCAGCCGGAGCCGGCATGCGCGTACCAGGTGCCGCGGGTGCCGTGCTTCTCGAAGATTTGCGTCAGCCGGCCGGTGTATTCGGCAAGATGCTCAAGCGGCACCGCGCAATCCTCGACGAATGAGACGGGTTTGCCCTCCTCCTTCATCGACATCATGATATTGAGTCCCGAAGTGCGCACGTCCGCGATCGCGCCCTGCAATACCGGGCTGAGCACCTCGACCACGCCGCCCCATTTGGCTCCGCTCAAGTCCCAGCCGAAGCCGAGATCGCCCATCAGCTCCTTGAGACCGCCAAGCTTGCGCACGTTGCCTTCCTGATCCTCGTCGCCGAATTCGACGACCAGGATCGCCTCCGGCGCACCACGCACGAATTTGTCCATCACCGGCTGGAACATTGGAATCGCGCGCGCAAGCTCGATCATGGTGCGGTCCATCAATTCGACCGCGATCGGTTTGAGGCGCACGATATGCTGGGCCGAATTCATCGCCTCGTGGAAACTGCCGAAGTGACACACGCCGACCGCGCGGCGCGGCAGCAGCGGCGACAAAGCGAGCTCGATGCAGGTCGAGAAGGCGAGCGTGCCCTCCGAGCCGACCAGCACATGGGCGAGGTTGATGTCGTTGCGGCCGGGTATCAGCGCGTCGAGATTGTAGCCGCCGACGCGGCGTTGCACCTTCGGAAAGCGCGCTTCGACCTCGTCGGCCTCGCGCGCGCCGATGGCAAGCAGGTCCTTGGCGAGCGGCCGGAACGGCGCCGGCACGTCTTTGAGATTGCCGCCGATACGCCCGAAATGCGCGAGCGACCCGTCCGCCAGCACCGCGTCGATCGCGACCACGTTGTCGCGCATGGTGCCATAGCGCATGGAGCGGCCGCCGCAGGAATTGTTGCCGGCCATGCCGCCGATGGTGGCGCGCGAGGCGGTGGAGATGTCGACCGGAAACCACAGTCCGTGCGGCTTGAGCTGCCGGTTGAGGTCGTCGAGGACGATGCCGGGCTGCACCGTGCAGCGGGCGCGTTTGACGTCGAGATCGACGATGCGGGTCAGATATTTCGAGCAGTCGACCACCAGCGACGCGCCAACCGCCTGACCGGCCTGCGAGGTGCCGCCGCCGCGCGCCAGCACGCTGACGCCGTCGGCGCGGGCGAGCTGAATTGCCCGCTCTGCCTCCTCCACGGTGCGCGGCATCACCACGCCGACCGGCGTGATCTGGTAATGCGAGGCGTCGGTGGCATAGCGTCCGCGCGTGAAGCGGTCGAAACGCACTTCCCCACTCAATTCGGCTTTCAGCCGCCGTTCCAAGCCGGGCATCACCAACGCCACGGTTCTTGTCCTTTTTGGCCCCCGACCCACCTATGCATAAGGGCTTTTTTGACCCGCGGAAAATCTCTTGACCGCAATGTTGCATTCATAGTTCAACCCAGCAAGCGCTGCACCCTAGGCCGGGAGGCGCCCGGATTAGAGATTAAATCAACAAAATCCGTCGATAAGCGCCGTTTAGGAGTGGACTACCAATGGCTAAGAATTCTTCGCGTCCGGTTGGGCGCCACTTTTTGCATATTCCGGGGCCGACCCCGCTGCCCGACCGCGTGTTGCGGGCGATGGATACGCCGATCATCGACCACCGCGGTCCGGAATTCGCCAACCTGACCAAGAAATGCCTGGAAGGCATCAAGACGATTTTCAAGACCACCAATCCGGTGATCATCTACACCGCCACCGGCACCGGCGCCTGGGAAGCCGCCCTGGTCAACACGCTGTCGCCCGGCGACAAAGTCCTGATGGTGGAAACCGGCCAGTTCGCCACGCTGTGGAAGGTGATGGCCGAGAAGATCGGCCTCAAGACCGAATTCGTCACCACCGACTGGCGCACCGGCGCCGACCCAGCCGCGGTGGAGGCGCGCCTGCGCGAAGACAAGGCCAAAGAGATCAAGGCTGTCTGCGTGCTGCACAACGAGACCTCGACCGGCTGCCTTTCCCCGATCAACGAAATTCGCAAGGCGATCGACAAGGCCGGCCACCCGGCGCTGTTGATGGTCGACACCATCTCCTCGCTCGCCTCCACCGACTACCGGCACGACGAATGGGGCGTCGACGTCACCGTCGGCGGCGCGCAGAAGGGCCTGATGCTGCCGCCCGGCATGTCGTTCAACGCCGTCAGCGAAAAGGCGCTAGCCGCCAACAAGACCGCCAAGCTGCCGAAGTCGTTCTGGGATTGGGACGACATGCTGAAAATGAACAAAGTCGGATTCTTCCCCTACACGCCGGCGACGCAGATGTTGCAAGGGCTCGCGGTGTCGATCGAGATGCTGCACGAGGAAGGGCTCGACAACGTTTTTGCCCGCCACGCACGGCTGGCGGAAGCGACCCGCCGCGCGGTCAAGGCCTGGGGCCTGGAGACCGTCTGCCGCGATCCGAAGTATTATTCGCCGACGCTGACGGCGACGATCCTGCCGGAAGGGCACAACGCGGATGCCTTCCGCGCGCTGGCACTCGAGCACTTCAACATTTCCTACGGTTCCAGCTTCGGTGCGCTTGCCGGAAAATACTTCCGCATCGGCCATCTCGGCGACGTCAACGACACCATGATGATGGGTGCGCTCTCCGCCACCGAAATGGCGCTGGCCCTCGCCGGCATTCCGCACAAGAAAGGCGGAGCGCAGGCGGCGATGGATTATTTGGTCTCCGCCCACAGCGGCGCCGCCAAGCAGGCGGCGGAATAAGTACCGTTACAAAGTAACACGATGGGATGGCCGGCCTTGCGCCGGCCATTTCGTTTGGCGTCGTTAGACTTCCGCTTACGCGGGAATGGGCGGGCTGCGGTCTGCGGCAGCAGACTTCGCATCCAATTTCCCGCCGATGCCGAACATTTCCTTGGCATACGCGACGCGTTCGGCGGCCGGCATCTTGCCGGCCTCGGCGCGATCGACCTCGCGCAGGCGCGTGGCGATGCCGGCCCGGTTGGCGATCTGGATATTGAGGCCGGGGCGGGCATTGAGCTCAAGCATCAGCGGGCCCTTGGCGCGGTCGAGCACCAGGTCGACGCCGACATAGCCGAGCTGGGTCAGCTCGTTGCAGCCGGCGGCAATGTCGAGCATGCGGTCGAACGACGGAATCTGCACGCCGGAGACGTCCGCCAGCGTGTCGGGGTGCTGCCTGACGACGCTGTTGCGCGACACCGCGGTGAGCGTGCGGCCGGTCGCGAGATCGATGCCGGCGCCGATCGCGCCCTGATGCAGATTGGCCTTGCCCTCGGATTCACTGGTCGGCAACCGCAGCATGCCCATCACCGGCACGCCCTTGTAGGCGATGAGCCGGATATCGGGCACGCCGAGATGGGTGATGCTGTCGAAGACGCGGTCGAACTCCACGCAATATTCGACGATAACATGGTCGTCCTGGCCGCCCAGGCTGTAGATACCGCTAAGCGTATTCTGCATGTGAAATCTGAGATCGTCCCAGCTCAGCATACGGTGATTGGCCAGGCGTAGGTTGTCGCCGATACGGCCCTTGATGACGAGGATGCCGTTGCCGCGGCTGCCGTTGGCCGGCTTGACCACGAAGTTCTGGTATTTGTCGAGCTTTTCACGCGCGCGCTTGATCTCCGCGCTGACGTCGAAGGTGGCATAGAGCTCGGGCGTCGCCAGGCCGGCTTTATCGGCCAGTTGCTTGGTCAAAAGCTTGTCGTCGACCAGCGGATAAAACTTACGAGCGTTGACCTGCAGGATGTAGTCGGCGTTGCGCCCGTTCATGCCGAGCAGGCCGATCTCGTGCAGCCGACGCGGCAGGCTCCATAATTTCATAGCTTCCGCTCCGCCAGCACCCGGAAGCGCAGCAACTCGCTCAGGCGGTAGCCGGTATAGCGGCCGATCAGCAGCGTCAGCGCCATCAGTACCAGGATCAGTTCCGGAAACGAGAAGAAGACGTGCTGGATCGGCGGCGCCGAGATGACGAGATAGCAGACCGCCGCAATCACCAAGCTCATCACCGCTTGCTTGATGGCGACCGCCGGCCCGCTTTCATCCCACAGCACCGAGACGCGCTCGATGGTCATGGTGAGAATGACCAGCGGGAACAGCGCTATCGACAGACCGGGCGTGAAATTGAGTTTATCGGAGAGCACCGTCAGCACCGCCATGAACAAGATCACGAACATCACGATAGCGCCCAGGCGTGCGACCAGCAGCAGCTTGAGATGGTCGAAATAGAGCCGCACCAGGAGGCCCGCCGACAACACAACAGTGAACAGCACGAGCCCCCAGAACAGATGGGTCTCTCGGAAGGCGAGCGCGATCAGCACCGGCATGAAGGTGCCGACACCGCGCAGGCCGATGACATTGCGGAGCACCACCAGCATGAAGATGCCGACCGGCAGCGTCATGATGATACGGAAGCCTTCGCGTTGCAACGCCGGCAGCGAGTAGAGCGAATAGGTGGTGAGGAACGAGTTTTTGACCTTGCCGAGCGACAGGGCCTGCCGCAGCACCGACTGGTCAACGCGGGTGACGCTGATGCGCAGGCGGTCGAGCTTGCCGCCGCCGACGATGACGAAGGGCTCGTCACCGCGCCACCAGGCGTACCAGTTGCGCGGAATACGCGGCTGGCCGGTGGCAACCGAAAACCATTGCCAGTGGTCTTTGATGTAGACCTCGAGCCAGTCCTTTTCGTCAGCCTTGATACCGGGTTTGGCGAGATCGATGCCGTGCACGGGCCGCGCGATGCCGCCGTTGACGCGCAGGATCTGGGCTGCGAGCGAGGCAATCTTGGCTTGCGAGCGGTTATCGCCGAGCAGGAAACGCACATTTTCCGGCCGATCGGGCGAGGTCAGATCGCGCAGGATCACCGATACCAGGCTGACATCGTCGGAAGATTTGGCGTGGGCGGAAGCGTAAATGTTGCGGGCGATGGTCTGCGCGGTCGAGCTCAAGGTGATCGGCTGCGGCGACGGCGGTGATGGCTTCTGCTCCGCGGGGCGGCCTTGAGTCCGGTGCAACACGAAGCGCTGGCGCGCAACCATCAGGCCGCTGGCGTTGCGCGCGGTCAGATTCAGGCGGCGATTGGGACCTTCAGGCGCGATGGTGATGCCGAAGTCAGGCGCCGCCACCCGTTCGTTGAGCACGCTGATGTCGCGCGAGGCCTCGGGCACGAACAGCGACACCTTGAGCGGGCCGCCATTGGCGGTGACGCGGACTTCGCTCTCGACCTCCCAGGCGGTGGTCACCTCCTTGGCATGCAGGGGTAGGCCGACCACCAGCACCTTGTAGGCGAACAGGCCAAGCCCGATCGCGGCCAGCACGGCGGCTAGAATATAAACGTGGAGATTGCGCATATTTTATTTCCCGCTTTCGCAATGTTTCGGGAAGACATGCTTGCGGCTCGAATCGACCACGATGCGGGAGGCGAGAAACCGGCGCCCGATCAGAAGCGACGTCCGCCGATCGGAACGGTCGGTCAAGGTGAAATCGGTTTCGGCGACGTGGCCGGCAAGGCAGATCTTGAGGCGCACGATCGGTCGGCGGGTGTCTTTGACTTCCGCCCGCATGATGCGCGCGACCCGGTTGGTCTGCTGCTCGATGGTGGCGGTTTTTCCGTCTTCGCCAGTCAGGGTGAAGCGGTACCAGGTTTTCCCATCGCGCTTGAAGCGTTCGAGACCGCTCACGCCGACCGAGGACGAGTCCGCGCCGGTATCGAGCTTGGCATCAAGCCCGATCCCATAATCGGGAAACGTGACGGTCTCGATCCAGCCTGCGATCGTGGGCATAGGCTCGCTACGGTTTTGCTGTTGCGCGGCTTGCGCAAGTGCCCCGGTCACCCAGAGGCCGGCCAGCGCGCAACCTAGCAGCAGCCGCATCGGCAGCATATTGCCTCTCCCGTTCTCAGGCCGCCACCGCCCAATCGTTTGCCACCACGACGCGGTCAACAAAGTCCGAAATCGCTTTCAGCGTCGCCCCCGGCGCCTCGCGTTGCGGCGAATGGCGCGCGCCTGTGAGCAGCGCGACCTCGACCGGGCAATAACATTCCCTCTCGGCGGCTTCGACTTGCTTGACCGTGCCGTATTGATCGTCCTCGCCCTGCACGATCAGCACCGGCACGCGAATATAAGCGAGGAAGTCGGTGATGTCCCACTTGCGGAATTCGGGATCGAGCCAGGCGCCGTTCCAGCCCAGGAAAGCGTTGTCGACATGCGTGTGCCAGCGCGAGAGGCGGGCCCGCAGATCGCCGGCGGCATAAGCCTCGCGCGCTTCTTCGATCGCCCTGATGCCGGAATCCTCTGTAAAGAAATGCGGGGCGATCAGCACCAACCCACCGACGCGGTGATCCTGACGGCTGCCGGCATAGATCGCGGCGATCGAGGCGCCGTCACTGTGGCCGACCAGCAGGCCGCGCCGAAAGCCGATTGTCTCGAGCAGGCGCGGCAGCACCGCGCGCGCTTCGTCGTGCATGTACGTGAGCGGGCGCGGAAGCTGAGCAGGGCTCGATTGGCCATAGCCGGCGCGCGAATAGACGAAGACGCCGAGGCCGGTCGCGGCCGTGAGTTGGTCGGCGAAATCACCCCATAGGCCGACGCAGCCAAGGCCCTCGTGCAGCAGCACCAATGTTGGCGCCGTTTCCGGCCGCGGGCCGATCATGCGGTATTCCAGGCGCTGCGAGCCGATGTCGAGGAAGCCGGAGTCATCCAGTCTCATATGCTGCTACAACTGCCCTTCCGCCCTCAGCTTGAAGCGTTGGATCTTGCCGGTCGCGGTTTTCGGCAATTCGGTGCGGAACTCGATCCAGCGCGGATATTTGAACGGCGCCAGCTTTTGCTTGACGTGCTCGCGCAAGACCCCGGCGAGCTCCTCGCTTGCCTTGTCGGGCAGCTTGAGCACCACGAAAGCCTTGGGCTTGACCAGCCTCTCATCGTCGAACCAGCCGACCACAGCCGCCTCCAGCACCTCCGGATGCGAAGACAACGCGGCCTCGACTTCAAAGGGCGAGACATACATGCCCGACACTTTCAGCATGTCGTCCTGGCGCCCGGCGCAGACGTAATAGCCCTCTTCGTCCTGAAAATATTTGTCGCCCGAGCGGGTCCATTCGCCCTGGAAGGTGGCACGCGACTTCTCGCGGTTGTTCCAGTACATGATCGCAGCTGTCGGCCCGCGCACGTAGAGTTCGCCCAGTTCGCCCGGCTTCACCGGATGGCCGTCGTCGCCGATCAGTTTGACGTCGTAGCCCGGCACCGGCTTACCGGTGGTACCGTATTTGAGCGCGCCCGGCGCATTGGTGAGATAGATGTGCAGCATCTCTGTGGTGCCGAGGCCGTCGTAGATTTCGACGCCGTAGCGCTCCTTCCAGCGCTGCGCAATCTGCTCCGGCAAGGCTTCGCCGGCGGAGATGCAGCGGCGAATCTTCACCTGCGATTTCTGCGGCGCGTTCGGGCTGGCCATGAACGCAGCGTAGAAAGTCGGCACCGCGTAGAACACCGTGATGGGATGCTCGCGCAGCAGCGCCGCGACACCATCCGGAGTCGGCCGGTCGGCCAGCAGCACCGTGGTGGCGCCGACCGACAAGGGAAACGTCATGGCGTTGCCGAGGCCGTAGGCGAAGAACAATTTCGCCACCGAATAGCAGACGTCGCTTGCCTCGATGCCGGCGACCGGCGTGCCGTAGAGGTCGGCGGTGAGCTTGAGACTGGCATGCGCGTGCACCGCGCCTTTCGGCTTACCGGTGGAGCCCGAGGTGTAAAGCCAGAAAGCGATGTCGTCGCAGGTGGTCGACGCGGTGTAATCTTCCGGTTCGTCGGCGCCGATCAGATCCTCGAATAGACGATAGCCATGCGGATTGGTGCCGGACACGATGACGTGTTCGAGGTCCGGGCATTCCTTGATGAGCTTCTCGAATTTTGGAAACAACGCCTCCGACACCACCAGGCACTTGGCGCGGCTGTCGGCGAGCATAAATCGGTAGTCGTCCTCGGTCAGCAGCGTGTTGACCGGTACCGCGATGATGCCGGCCTTGAGGCAGCCGAGAAACGTGGTCGGCCAATCGACGGTGTCGAGCATCGCCATCAGCACGCGCTCTTCGCGGTGGATCCCCAAGCCACGTAGCGCGGCGGAAAAACGCGCAACACGGTCGGCGAGCTGGCCGTAGGTTAGAACGCCGCGCACGTCGATATAGGCCGGCTTATTAGCGCGGCCGGCATCGAGATTGCTTTTCAAGACATCGGCGGCAAAGTTGTAGTCGCGTGGGACCGCGCCCACGACCGCAGGCGCGTTCGCTTCGGCCGCCTTAAGTTCGGCGACAGCCATTTGCATTTCCTCCCGAGACGATGCGTATTATGCCCCGCAAAGCCAAGCCCTGCAAAGCGAAGCATATTTCGCCACGCAAGAAAGCGTCATTCGAGGAGCTATGTCCATGATTGTCAGCCGGGACCGCATTCTGACTACCCACGTCGGCAGCCTGCCGCGTAATGACAAACTCTCCGACCTGCTGGTCAAACGCGAGGCCGGCGAGCCGTACGACAAGGCCGAAATGGCCGCCGAGATGGACAAGGCGGTGCGCCACGTGGTCGACAAGCAGGTCGAAGCCGGCGTCGACATCGGCAATGACGGCGAGCAGCAGCGGGTCGGCTTCCAGACCTACGTGCCGCAGCGCATGAGCGGCTTCGGCGGCATCTCGAAGCGGCGGCGGGGCAAAGAATTCGAGGAATTCCCCGAGCTGGTGGCCGACCTGATGCGGCGCTTTCCCCAGGTCAGCAAGCAGCAGAACGCGCCGGAGTGCCAAGGCGAGCTGAAATATCTCGACACCAAGCCGCTGTTAAGTGAGATCGCGCGCTTCAAGAAAATATCGGACGGAAAATTCGCCGAACAGTTTATGACGGTGCCGTCGCCCGGGATCATTTCGAGCACCATGCTCGACGCCTTCTACGGCTCGCAGGACAAATATCTGACCGCGATCTCACGCGAGATGAAGAACGAGTGCCAGGCGATTCACAAAGCCGGCCTGCTGTTGCAGATCGACGCGCCGGACCTCGCCATGGACCGCGTCATGATGTACCGCGACCTCGACGACGCCGGCTTCGTCAAGGCGGTGGAGCGGGGCGTGGCGGCGATCAACGAAATGATCGAGGGCATTTCACGCGACCGTGTGCGGCTGCACATCTGTTACGGCAACTGGGAAGGGCCGCACATTTACGATATCCCGCTGGAAAAGATCCTCCCCGCCCTCTATCAGGCGCAGGTCGGCGCGCTGTCGATCGAGTTCTCCAATCCGCGCCACGCCCACGAATACGCGGCGTTCAAGAAGCACCCGTTGCCGAAGGATTTGCTGCTGATCCCCGGCGTGGTGGAGACCACCAGCAATTTCGTCGAGCACCCGGAAGTGGTGGCGCGCCGCATCGAGGAGGCCGTGAGCGCGGTCGGCGAGCGCGAACGGGTGATCGCCGGCACCGACTGTGGCTTCGGCACATTTACGAATAGAGAATGGGTGATCGAGCCGGCGGTTTGGCTGAAACTTGCCGCCATCCGCAAAGGCGCCGACATCGCGTCGGCGCGGCTGTGGGGGAAAAAGGTGGCTTAAGAAAGCCCCTGCCTTGCGCCTGCCAAGCGCCTATAATGCCCCATCCCCCGCCGGCTGACGGCCGGCCAATCAACCAGCCCAGATTCGAGGGAGAGGACGCCATGGACGAGAGAACGCGCGAACCGGTGAAGATCACCGCCGAGGATATCAACCCGCGCTACAACTGGGGCCGCCATCTGCCGGTGCTCGGCACCATGGGCGTCGATTTCGAGGAGCGCGTCGACTACCGGCGTCTACACCGCTACCGGCTCGGCCGCGCGCAGGCAGCACTTGAAGCCTCCGATCTCGGCGCGCTGCTGCTGTTCGACGACAACAACATCCGCTACGTCACCTCCACCAAGATCGGCGAATGGGCGCGCGACAAGCTCTCGCGCTGGGCGCTGCTGATCCGAGGCCAGGATCCGATCCTGTGGGACTTCGGTTCGGCCGCGATGCATCACAAGCTCTATTCGCCCTGGCTGCCGCCGGAAAACTGCAAGGCCGGCCTGGTGGGCCTGCGCGGCACGGTCGACCCGGCCTTCGGCCTGATGAAGCGGCACGCCGAGGAAATGGCGTCGATCCTGAAAACCGCCGGCGTCGCCAAGATGCCGATTGGCGTCGACATTATCGAACCGCCGATGATGTTCGAGCTGGAAAAGGCCGGGCTGAAAATCAAGGACGGCCAGCAGGTGATGTTGAGCGCGCGCGAAGTCAAATCGTCAGACGAGATCGCGCTTCTCAACCGCGCCGCCGCCATGGTCGACGGCGCCTACGACGTGGTCAACGAAATGCTGCGCCCGGGCATCCGCGAAAACGACATTGTCGCCGAGGTCAACAAGTTCCTCTACACGCACGGCTCCGACGACGTGGAGGCGGTCAACGCCATTTCCGGCGAGCGCTGCAACCCGCACCCCCACAACTTCACCGACCGCATGATCCGCCCGGGCGACCAGGCCTTCTTCGACATCCTGCAAGCCTTCATGGGCTACCGCACCTGCTATTACCGCACCTTCAACGTCGTGCGCGCGACGCCCGCACAACACGACGCCTACAGGATGGCGCGCGAGTGGCTTGACAGCGCCATCGAGCGTATCAAGCCCGGCGCCAGCACGGCGCATATCTGCGAAGTGTTCCCGAAGGCGGAGGAGTTCGGCTTTCCTGACGAGATGGCTGCCTTCGGCCTGCAGTTCGCGCACGGCCTTGGGCTGAATCTACACGAGCGGCCGATCATCTCGCGCGTGGTGTCGATGGATCACCCGACCGAGATCAAGGAAGGCATGGTGTTCGCGATTGAGACCTATTGCCCGGCGACCGACGGCTTCTCCGCCGCGCGCATCGAGGAGGAGGTTGTGGTCACCGACAAAGGCTGCCGCCTGATTTCGCTGTTCCCGGCGGAGGAGTTGCCGATCAGCGCGAAGTATTGAGGGCGCTTTACCTCTCCCTGCAAGCGGGGGAGGTCAGCGTACTCGCCGGGGGTTTGGTGATGGCGTCAAAGAAACCGCCTGCGAAACCGCTCGCGAACCCATACGTTCCGCGCTACGTCTCGCCGAAAGAACGGGCGGAGAACCGCGCGCGCTGGCGCCGGTTCTTCTATGAGGCGGCAGCGGTGCTGGCGGTCTTGGTTGTGCTGATGCTATTCGGCTACAGCGACCAGGCCCCGCACTGGCTGCGCGCGGCGACCGAAAATGTCGATGCCGTATTCGGCTATTCGGTGCTGCGGCTGATCGCGCTGATCGCGGGCTAGCGCCGCTCGACGCTAAGCGCTCTTGGCCCTCTTCTCGCGCAGGTGCGGGAATTTCTCGCTCAGCAACGCACCGTGATAGTAGGTCGGCTTGAAGGCCGGCTGCGCGCGGATATTGTCATACCATGTCGCAACGCGCGGCAGGTCCTGCCAATCCGCCATGCCAAGATCGTCCATGCGCACCAGCGCCGGCATCACCGCCACGTCGGCGAGCGTGATGTCCTTGCCGAGCAGCCACGGCCCGCCGCTCGCTTCGATCTCGGCGTCCATGCGCTCCCAGGTGCGGCGCAGGCGGGCCAGCGCCGCATCCATTTCCGCCCTGGAAAAGCCGGTCTGGCCCATGGTCAGCATGAATTCCTTGCGCAGCGGCTTCGATTCCGCCATCGCCACGAAATCCTCGCGGCTCATCTTCTGGAAGCCCGGCAGGAAAGCCAGATTGAAGGTCGGGAAGCGCACCGCGGCGGCCGGCATCTCGTCGATGTAGTGCATGAGCGCGCGCATGTGGGCGCGCTTGACCGGATCCTCCGGCGTGAAGCTGCGTTCGGGCGCGACCTCGTCGAGATACTCCGTGATGACGGTGGAATCGATGACGATCTGGCCGTCGTGGTCGAGCGTGGGCACGACGCCGTTGGGATTGAGCTTGAGATAGTCGGGCTTGAGCTGGTCGCCGGCCTGTAGGTTGAGCCGCACGTCGTCATAGGGCAATTGCTTGGTGTTGAGCACGAAGCGCACGCGCTGGCTGCAGGTCGATTGCGGCGCGTTGTAGAGCTTGAAGGTCATGGCGTTTTCTCCCTGGGCGCCAGTCTCTCATTATTGGACGCGACCCGGCAACAGCCGATCCGCTGCCTGCGGGCGTGATCACTCGTCTTTGATCAGCGCCTTGCGCAGTTCGGCAAGCCGCGCCTGGTAGCCCTCGCCATCGCCGTAATCGTCGAACGCCACATAGCGTCCATGCGTGCCGATGACGCGACGCGCATGCTTGATCGGGCACCAGTACTGCTCGGTGCGCGCGGCGATCTCGCGGGTAAGGGCGATGATGCCGTTGGCATAGCTGCAGTAGGCGCAGTTGAGCTTTTCGAGGGCATTGAGATAGGCGAGATGGTGGCGATCGAACACCAGATAGTCGGCACGCCGGACCTTGGCGATGTTGTAGATCGGAAAGCACACCGCCTGAAACACGCTGACGAACAGATCGAGCAATAGGAAGGGAACAATGCCGGCATAGATAACCGGCGCGGTCAGCAGCACCAGCGGGTTGGCTCCGAGCAGGTAGGGCAGCAGCTTTTGCCGCAATTCACGGTGGCGGCGCAGCAGCTCTTCCTCGAAAGCGATGCGCCCATGCTCGAGGCCGATGCGCAGTTCGGCGCGGCGCTTGGCAAGCTCGGCGTCGAGCTCGCTTTCCAGCGCGCGGATCTTTTCGCTCAGCGCGGAAATCTGCGGCGTCATGGTGTCGCTCCCTCGTCGCGAGGCTCGTGGGTGTGGAGCATAGCCCGACCCGTCGCTTAATTTATGGCCAATTTACTTGTGACCGGCCAACCTACCGCGTTGAGTGGCGCGTGTGCAGAACGCTGTCGCCTCCCTTCCGGCTACTACGGCGGCGTGAAATCCTCCCCCCATGCACGCAAAGGGCCGCGCGAGCGGCCCTTTTTTTTCGGCCGGTGCGATAGCGAATATTCCCGCGCGAACAAAAAATTTCTCTCCGCAGGCGCCGGAATAGGTCCCGCCATGGGGGATTTATCCTTCCGGGTAACCCCCAATCACCATCAAGCAGAGGACGATACGATGAAGAAATTTCTCACTCCCGCGGCCGCCATCCTTGCAGTGGCTTTCGCCGCCGCCGCGTTGGCCGCGCCCGCCATGACCGGCAACAGCGCCAAGGGCAAGGTACTCACCGATGCCAAGGGCATGACGCTCTACACCTTCGCCAAGGATTCAGGCGGCAAGTCGGCCTGCAACGGCGGATGCGCGACCAATTGGCCGCCGCTGATGGCCGCGTCCGGCGAGAAGGGCGACGCCGGTTACAGCATGATCAAGCGCACCGACGGCAAGATGCAATGGGCTTACAAGGGCAAGCCGCTCTACACCTGGAAGAACGACAAGAAGCCGGGCGACATCACCGGCGACGGCTTCCTCAACGGAGCCTGGAAGATCGCCAAGCCGTAAGGCTTAAGGCGCTGGGTGAGGGGTTATCACTCCTCCAGAGATCATAGCCCCTCACCCATTTCGCCCGGATCGATTACTCCAGCCCGGTCGGGACGTTCTTGTTTTCCGGCTCGAGCTTCATGCCGGCGGCGAGCGCCATGGTTTCGGCCAGCGCGGCGAAGTCCTTGTGGATGTATTCGTCGGGGTTCTTCTGCAGCATGGCGTGACCGAAATGGCCTTGCAGCACCTCGCGCGTGGCCGCCGTCACCGGCATCGGCACGTCCATCTTGCGGCCGAGTTCGAGGCCGAGGTCGAGGTCCTTGCGTAGCAGTTCCGGCGTGAAGGTGGTGGTCCAGTCGAGGTTGGCCAGCGCGGGCGACTTGTAGGCCGTGAACATCGAGCCCATCACCGAATTGTTGAGGAAGGCGAGGAAGGCGTGACGCGGCACGCCCATCTTGTTGGTGAGCAGCGTGATCTCGATCAGGTTCTCGATCACCACGCCGAGCATCACATTGTGCGCGATCTTGCACACGCGCGCGAGCTCGCCCTCGCCGGCCAGCGCAACGCCGCGCGGCGCGATCGCCTCCATCAGCGGCAACACCATTTTGCAGGCGGCGTCCGGACCGGACAGGATGGCTGACAACTTGCCGGCCTTGATCACCTTGGCGTTGCCGGAGACCGGTGCTGCGACGTAATCGGCGCCGCGTTCCTTCAGCTGCTTGCGGATGGCGGCGGAGGCCTCGACAGAGATAGTGGAGCAGTCGACGAACACTTTGGGCAACTTCGCGCCGCCCGACGTGACGCCGTTCTTGCCGAGATAGACCTCTTCCAGGTCCTTACCGGTGGAAACGATGGAGAACACGACGTCGCAGGATGCGAGATCGGAGAGCTTGTCGACTATTGTTGCGCCCTTGGCCGCCAGTGGCTCGGCCTTGGCGCGGGTGCGGTTCCAGACCGACACGCCATGGCCGGCCTTGAGCAGGCGCTCCGCCATTGGTGTTCCCATGCGGCCGGCGCCGATCCAGCCAATTTTCACGCTATTATTCGCCATAACGATACTCTCCCGTTGCAACTTGGCCGCCGCTTTAGCCGGTCCCTGCACAATTCGCCAGCGTCAAGAGGCGAACGACAGCGGGCGCTACACAAAGCCGCACGTGCTTGTGGTCGGCGATGAAGGGGCATTATCCTGTCCCCGGGCCGGGAGCAAGGCTCACGCCAAGGCCTGACACGAGAGGCCGACGCAAGTCGAAACCGCGGGAGGATGCCGGCCGGCGACCCATGCAGGATGCCGCCACCATTGCCGTGACGGGTGGGCGCTTGCCGCAGGCGAGCGCGGGCCGCGAGCGTTTGCGCGCGGTCCTGCGCAACGCTTTTCCCTTCGTCGTGGTGGGCGCGATTTGGGAGGCCTTCGCCCGCTCCGGCATATTTCCGCACAAGCTGTTTCCGACGTTGGAGGACGTGGCGCGTTCCTTCGTCGAACTCACCGTCTCCGGCATCCTGCCGCACCACACCATCGATACCGTGATCCGGCTGCTTACAGGCTTCGGACTGGCGGCGATCATCGGCCTCACCATCGGCGTGCTGATGGGACGCACCAGAAGGGCGGAAGACATCTGCCTGCCGCTGGTTAGCATCCTGGCGCCGATTCCCGGCCTCGCCTACACGCCGCTGTTCTTGCTCTGGTTCGGCCCGGGCGAAGTCTCCGCCGTGCTGCTGGTCGCTTTCGTCTCGAGTTTTCCAATCATCTACAACAGCTGGACCGGCGTGAAGGCGGTGAAGGAGATCTGGGTCCGCTCAGCACAGTCGATGGGCGCCGATAACCACCGCATGTTCCGCTACGTGATCCTGCCGGGCGCACTGCCCTACATCCTCACCGGGTTGAGGCTCGGATTGGCACAAGCCTGGCGCATCCTGGTGGCGGTTGAAATGCTCGCTGCCGTGCCTTGGGGACTCGGTTGGCTGATCTTCGGGGCGCGCGAATTTCTCAACACCGACGCGATGATGGCCGGCGTCACCGTGATCGCAGTGATCGGCCTGTTGCTCGAGAAATACGTGTTCCAGAAGCTCGAGGATTACACGGTGGTGCGCTGGGGCATGGTGGAGTCGATGGAATGACCACGGATCAGGCCCAGCACCGGCGTTCGATCATCCGCGGCGCCATCACGCTGATGGTGGTGGCGGCGCTCTACGAGGGCCTTTCGTATAGCGGGATCTTTCCGCAAGTGCTGTTGCCGACGATCCAGAGCATCGTGAGCACGCTCTACGACATGCTCGCCGACGGTGCCATGTTCGAGCACGCAGGCGCCACGCTCTACCGGGTGCTGTTCGGCTTCGCCCTGGCGATCAGTTTGGGACTGCCGCTCGGCATCCTGATGGCGCGCTTCAAGCCGGTGGAGAACTTCTTCCTGCCGCTGGTGAGCGCGCTGATGCCGATCCCGTCGTTCGCGCTGGTGCCGCTGTTCATGCTGTGGTTCGGCATCGGCAACCTCACCACAATCCTGGTCGTGTTCTATGCCGCCACCTTCCCGATGCTGTTCAACACCTGGTCGGGGGTACGCTCGGTCAATCCGCTGTGGCTGCGCGCGGCCGGCGCCATGGGCGCCGACGAGAAAAAGCTGTTCTGGAAAGTGATCATTCCTGGCGCCTTTCCGTTCATCATCACCGGCATGCGTCAGGCGTTCTTGCGCTCGTGGATCGCAGTGGTGGGCGCGGAGATGATCGCGGCCTCCGACTGGGGCCTGGGATGGGTGATTTTCGACGCCAAGGAGTTTTTGGAAGCCAATGTCATGATGGCTTCGATCGTGGTCATCGGCTTCATCGGCTTCGTTTTCGAGCGGCTGGTGTTCGGCTCCATCGAAAAGGCGACAGTGCAGCGCTGGGGCATGGTGCGGATGGCCAAGGGCTAGGACCGATGGACCAAGTCACGTCGAGCGATCCCGTTCTGTGGAGCATCGACCAACGCGGCGTCGCGCGCGTCACGCTCAATCGTCCGGAGGTTTCCAACGCCTATAATGGCGAGGTAATCGCGGCGCTGCTTAAAGCGTACGACGCGCTTAGCCGTGAATCCTTGCGTGCCGTCGTGATCACCGGCAAGGGACGAAATTTTCAGGCTGGCGCCGACATCAACTGGCTCGACGCTGTGCGCCGCTCTTCGCCTCAGGACAACCTCGCCGCCTCGCGCATGACGGCGGAGGCGGTGCAGCGGCTTAATCTGCTACCGGTGCCGACCGTCGCGTTGGTGCAGGGCGCCTGCTTCGGCGGCGGCACCGGCATCGTATCCGCCTGTGACATCGTGATCGCCGCCGACAACGCGACCTTCTCGATCGCCGAGGTAAAGATCGGCGTGGCCGGCACCATCATCATCCCGCAGCTCAACGACGCCATCGGCTTGCGCCAGGTGCGGCGCTACGCGCTCACCGGTGAACGCTTCGACGCCAAGCAAGCGCAGCGGATCGGGCTCGTGCACGAGATTGTGCCGCTGGCCGAACTGGAAGCCGCCGGCGAGCGCATTGTCGGTCATCTGTTGGCCAATGGACCGGAAGCGGTCGCGCAGACCAAGATTTTCGCCCTGCGCTCGGCCTGGAGTCATCTCGACGATGCGGCTTTCAACGAACTGATCGAAAGCCACGCGGTCAGACGGCAGTCGGACGAGGCGGCGGAAGGCTTCGCTGCATTTCTGGAGAAGCGCCCGGCGCGTTGGAACGTTGCGCGGAAGCAGAATAGTTGAACGCGAAAGGCAACCATGCTGCCCATTGAAATCCGCGACGTGACGCTGGTCTACGACACTCCGGGCGGCAAGGTGACCGGCGTCCAGGACGTCAGCTTCGACATCGGCGCTTCGGAATTTGTCTGTATCGTCGGCCCTTCCGGCTGCGGCAAATCCACGCTACTCAACACCATCGCTGGCTTTCTGGCGCCTGCGGCCGGCGAAATCCGCATCGGCGGCCAGCCTGTCACCGGCCACGGCATGGATCGCGGCGTGGTGTTTCAGGACTTCGCCCAGCTGTTTCCCTGGCGCACCGCGCTCGGCAACGTCACCTTCGGGCTGGAGATGAAGGGTGTGCCCAAGCAGGAGCGCGAAGCCATCGCGCATGAGCAATTGCGCCTGGTGAAATTGGAGAAGTTCACCGGCTCCTACCCGCATCATTTGTCCGGCGGTATGCAGCAACGGGTCGCCATCGCGCGCGCGCTCGCCTACAATCCGGCGGTGCTGCTGATGGACGAGCCGTTCGCCGCGCTCGACGCGTTGACGCGCGATGAGATGCAGCGGCTGCTCGCCGACGTGTGGCGGGAAACCCAGAAGACGGTGATCTATGTGACCCACAACGTGGCGGAGGCGGTCTATCTCGCCGATCGCGTGGTGGTGATGTCGCCGCACCCCGGTACGGTGAAGGCCGAAATCAAGATTCCGCTCGACCGCCCGCGCAACCCGCTGAGCGCAGAATTTCTTGAATGGCAGAAAATCCTGCTGGGCCATCTCGGCCACGATCAAAGCGCGGCCGAGACGGCGCCGGCAAAAGGCAACGGCCAGAACAAGGGAGGATAAAAGATGACGAAAACGACCAATGGAATTACCCGCCGGCATGCGCTGGCGGCGACCGGCGCCGGTGTGCTGGCGGCGGGACTGGGCGTGCGTCCATCATGGGGCGCCATGGCGTCGGTGCGCCAGGGCTACCAGACCAATATGTGGGGCATGCCGACCTATTACCTGCTGCACTCCGGCATCCTGAAGAAGCACGGCATCGACGCCAAGGAGTTCGCGGTGCCGTCCGGCAATCTCACCATGCAGCAGATGGTGGCGCGCCAGGTGGACATGGGCACTTTCGCCGGGCCGTCGTTCATCATCGGTCATGACCGCGGCGGCCTGGTCGCCGTCGCCAAGATCGAATACGTCGGCAAAACCGCACGCGTGATGGCGCGCAAGGAGCTCGGCATCACCAAGGTCGAGCAGCTCAAGGGCAAGAAGATCGCCAGCCAGACCGGTTCCTCGATCGGCAATATTCTGGTCGATCAAATTCTGCCCAAAGCCGGGCTGCACAAGGGCGACTACACTGAAGTGCGCACCAATGTGAACGACATGGTGGCCGCGATTGCGGCGAAGACGGTGGACGCCATGGCCAATGTCGAGCCCTACAATTCCATCGCGGAAGCGGAGGGCCTCGCCAATACCGTGGTGGATTACTACAGCTTCGATAAATTGCCGGTGTTCATGGCGGCGACACCTGACTTCGTCGACAAGAACGGCGCCGAGATCGTTCCCTATCTGAAGGCCTGGCTCGAAGTCGCCAAGGACTTCAAGGACGAGCCGCAGAAAGTGGCCGACACGATCTACTCGTTCTATACCTCGAAGGGCTACAAGATGTCGAAGAAGACCTTCGCCAACGCGCTCGGCCGGGTCGAGGTCAGCCCGGGCTGGCCGTCCGACCTCGACGCTTACATGGCCCACCATGCCGAGGTGCTGATGAAGGCGAAAAAGATCAAGACGATGCCGGACTGGAGCAAGTGCTTCCGCAAGGACTTCATGAAGAAGGCGATGGCCTGATCAGGAGCTTTGTCTCGCGCGATGGGACCGTCGTTTGCGGTCAGCCACCCATGCGGCCAGCAAGGGTGACGGCGTAAACGATATGCAGTAAAAACCGGGCCGGCGCGGTTCCGCGCCGGCTTTCATATCAAAGACAATCAATCGGAGTCGCCGATGTCCGCCGCTAACAGTCCGCTCACCACGAGTGGGGAGCCCGTATCCTGGAATTTCAAGCTGCTCGCCCAGAATTACCTCGGCGGTTTCGGCGGCATGGGCGAAGGTATGTCCGTCACGATCGCCAAGGACGGCCGCCGCATCATCTGGCTGGCGCACGAAAGCGCGCCGAAGAATTTCACCGGCGTTGACGTTTCCGACCCGCGCAATCCGAAAGTGGTGGTGCAGACCGACCTCCCGCAAGCCTACATGCGCTCGAATTCGCTGGAGTGCTCCGGCAACATCATGGCGGTTGCCTATCAGACACAGAAGAAGGGCCAGCAGCCGGCCGGCTTCGAGCTATTCGACGTCTCGGTGCCGGAGAATCCGCGTTCGATCTCGTTCTTCGACACCTCGGGTCCCACCTCGCGCGGCGTGCATCAACTCTGGTTCAGCGACGGCGAATACGTGCACATCGCCGCCGGCAGCCCGGACTTCGAAGCCGCCAATCCCAAGGACGACCAGTTCTACCGCTGCATCGACGTGCGCGATCCGTCGAAGCCGAGGGAGATCGGCCGCTGGTGGCTATCCGGCACGCGCAAGGGCGACAACGTGGCGCCGCCGCCGCGCCATACGCTCGACAAGGGCTACCGCGCGCATAACTGCAACGTCTACAAGCAGCGGCCCGACCGGCTCTATCTCTGTTATCTCGACGGCGGCATGTATGTGATGGACATTTCCGACAAGTCGCAGCCGAAGGTGATCTCGCACTGGACCAATTCACCGCCCTATACCGGCTTCACGCACACGGCGGTGCCGCTGTTCGACCGCGGGCTGATCCTGGTCACCGAGGAATCGACTGAGAACAACGCCAAGGACTGGCCGAAGCTGGTGTGGCTCCTGGACGCCCGCGACGAGCAGCATCCCGTTTCGTTCGCCACTTTGCCGATGCCGCCGCTCGACGCCTACAAGGATCGCGGCGGCCGCTTCGGCGCGCATAACATCCATGAGAACCCGCCTGTGCCGACCGCGTATCAATCGGACCAGATCGTGTTCGGCACCTTCTTCAATGGCGGCATGCGCGCCTTCGACATTTCCAACGCCTATCAGCCGAAGGAAATCGCCGCATTCGTGCCGCCGGCACCGGCCGGCTCGCCGGTGGGCGCGGTGCAGCTAAACGACGTATTCGTCGACGAGCGCGGCATCGTCTATACGGTCGACCGCCTGGTCGGCGGGCTGTACACGCTGGAGATGGATTTCTGATGCCTGTCATCGCCGGGCAAAAGACGCGAAGCGCCGTCTTTGCGCCCTAATCCCCGGCGATCTCGCTTGGGCGGGCACAGTCGTTCCAGCCGAATCACCGGGACTCGCCGTTTCGCGGCGGCCCTGTGATGGCAGTATAATTGGATATGTCGGTCGACCAAGTCTTCCCCTCCCGAGCCGCGGGGCCGTTCGGGCGCAAGCTCAAACGCACACGCGGGGCGCGCGTGCCGGTGACCGTGGTCACCGGCTTTCTCGGCGCCGGCAAGACCACGCTGCTGCGCCGGTTCCTGACGACGCCGGAGGGCCAGGGCACCGCGGTGGTGGTCAACGAGTTCGGCGCCACCGGCATCGACGACGCGCTGGTGCGCGAGAGCGCCGACGAGACCGTCCTGCTCGGCAATGGCTGCCTGTGCTGCATCACCCGCACCGATTTGCAGGTGGCGCTGCGGCGCATGCTGATCGAACGCGAGCGCGGGGAAATTCCCGACTTTCACCGCGTGGTGATTGAAACCAGCGGCATGGCCGACCCCAGCCCCATCCTGCAGACTTTCGCCACCGACCGCGCGCTCGGCGAGGTGTGCCATCTCGAGGTGGTGCTGACCGTGGTGGACGCTGCGACCGGCGGCGACACGCTTTCCTGGTCGGCGGAGGCACGCAAGCAGGCGATCCTGGCCGACCGGCTGGTAATCACCAAAACCGACATCGCCGGCCAGAGCGCCGCCGACAAGCTCGCCGCCCAACTGCGCGCGCTCAACCAGGGCGCGGAAATCATCCGGGCCGTCAACGGCGCGCTCGATCCGACGCGACTGACCGAACCGGCGAGCGATACGCGCAACACCTTCGTGGCGGAAGCAGCCCACAGTGACGGCGTCGCCAGCTTCGTGCTGACCGAGGATAAGCCGATGCCATGGCCGGTGTTCGCCCGCGCCATGGACGTGCTGACCACCATGCGCGGCAGCGACCTCTTGCGCGTGAAAGGCTTTCTCAATGTCGAAGGCTGCGGCGGGCCGGTGGTGGCGCAATTCGTGCAGCACCTGGCGCATCCGCCGGTCGAATTGGAAAGATGGCCGGACGACAATCGCACGACCCGCGTGGTGTTCATCACGCGCAATATTTCGGAACGCCAAGTGCGCGATCTGTTTAGGGCAATAAACGTGCTGATCTAGCCGCTCAGGCCGGCGCCAAGCGCGAGACGCTGTCGCGCGCGGCGGCGATAATGCCGGGCACCACGTCGTCATTACCCGGCGCCATGATATGGCAGCCGGCGACGTGCGGAATGTCGGCGAGCTCAGCGACCATGTCGAGGCAGATGCGACGGCCCTCCGCCGCCGGATCGCTCGCCTGCTCCATTCGTTCGACGATCGCGTCGGGAATAATGGCGCCGAACAATTTCTCCCTGATCCAGCGCGCGGACTTGGCGGAGCGCAGCGGCACGATGCCGACCAGCATAGACAACTTATCGGTGATGCCGTGCTCGGACAGCCGCGCCATGTAGCGGCGCACAACTGCGGTGTCCATGCAGAACTGAGTCTGGATAAACTGCGCGCCGGCAGCGGCCTTGGCTTCGAGCGCCTCCGGCCGCCATCCGGGCGGCGGATCGATTGGATTGTCGGCGGCACCGAGAAAGAAATCGGCGCGCCCGGAAACCTTGCGGCCTGACGGCAATTCGCCGGCGTCGCGCAACCGGAGCGCGGTTTCGAGTAACTGGCGCGTGTCGAGATCGAACACTGGCGCGGCGTCAGGCTGGTCGCCCACGCTCGGATCGTCGCCGCGCAGCATCAACAGGTTGCGTACCCCTGAAGCCGCGGCGCTGATGAGATCGCTCTGCAAGGCGATGCGGTTGCGGTCGCGACAGGTGAGCTGGAGGATCGGCTCGATCTCCTGTTCGACCAGCATCGCCGCCGCCGTCACCGCGCCCAGATGCGGGCGCGCGCTGGCGCCGTCGGTAACGTTGACCGCGTCGGCCAGGCCCTTGAGCGGGGCTGCCTTGGCAAGCATTTCGCCGCGGTCGGTGGAGACCGGCGGCGTCAACTCGGCGGTGATCACGAAGCGGCCGCCGCGCAGCTTGTCTTGCAAGGTATTTTTCATCGAGACCACGTCGCAAAATCCAGTGGACCTTGCAAGCACAACAATGTGAGATGGGCCGTACATCGTGAAAATGCCACGGTAAAAAGATCGTTATGTTTCAACCGGCGAAATCCATCGAGGAAGCGCTCGGCTGCGTTGCCGACGGCTGCATGCTGGTGGTGCCGCGCGAAGTGTCGGGCGTGCCTATGGCGGCGACGCGGGCGCTGATCCGCCGCGGAGTCAAGCGGCTGCATCTGGTGGCGCTGCCGACGTCGAGCCTGCAGGCGGATCTGCTGATTGGCGCCGGCTGCGTGGCGACACTAGAGACAAGCGCGGTGAGCCTGGGCGAGTTCGGGCCGGCGCCGCGCTTTTCCGCCGCGATCACGCAAGGCACCATCGCAATGAAGGATGCGACCTGTCCGGCGCTGCACGCCGCACTGCAAGCCGCGGAAAAAGGCGTGCCGTTCATGCCGCTGCGCGGGCTGATCGGCTCGGATGTGCTGAAATACCGCGACGACTGGAAAGTGATCGACAGCCCGTTCGGCAATTCCGATCCGATCGTGCTGCTGCCCGCGATCAAGCCGGACGTGGCGCTACTGCATGCGCCGATGGCCGATCCTCTCGGCAATGTCTGGATCGGACGGCAGCACGAACTGGCGATGATGGCGCACGCGGCCGACAAGACCGTCGTAACGGTGGAAAAGATCCACGACGGCAATCTGCTCGAAGACCCGGTGCTGGCAGCCGGCACGCTGCCGGGTTTCTATGTAGAGAGCATCGCCGTCGCTGAGCGTGGCGCCTGGCCGCTGGGCCTGCCCGATCATTATAGCGCCGACGCCGAGCACCTCGCGCTCTACGCGCGCATGGCAGCGACGCCGGAAGGTTTCGCCGAATATCTCGAACGGTACGTGTATGAACGACGCGCCGCGTAATTTTCGCGACGAGGAATTGCTCGCCGACGTGATCGCGCGGCTGATCGGCAACGTGCGCCACGTGGCGGTCGGCAACGCTTCGCCGATCCCGGCCACCGCCGCGCTGCTGGCGCGGGAGCGTGGACTTGGCCGTCCCTACGTCTCGCTGCTGCAAAGCCGCAAGCACAATTTCTTCACGGACGGCGCGCGCGAATTGTTCGACTGCGCCGGGCAAGGCCGCATCGACGTGTTCTTTTTGTCCGGCGGGCAGATTGACGGGCAAGGCAATGTCAATCTGGTGTCGACCGGCGACTACGCGCACCCGAAAGTGCGCTTCCCCGGCTCTTTCGGCTCGGCCTATCTCTACTACGTCGTGCCCAAAGTCATCCTGTTCCGCACCGAACATTCGCGCCGCACGCTAGTACCCAAGGTGGATTTCATCAGCGCGCCGGGCACGAGCGCAGGCAACGTTTACCGGCCGGGCGGACCGGTCGCACTCGTCACCAACCGCTGCCTGTTTACATTTGCCGATGGGCATTTCTCGCTGGCCAGCGTGCATCCCGGCCATACGATGGACGACGTAATCGAGAATACCGGCTTCGATTTCGAGCGGCCGGCGGCGGTGCCAGAGACGCCGGCCCCCTCGCCCGAGACGCTTCAGTTGATGCGGGAGACGGTGGCGCCGCAATTGGCCGAGGTCTACCCGCAATTCGCCGTGCAAGTTTTCGGCGTAGGAGAGCCCGCTTTCGCGCGTTGAAAACCACGCCCTTCCGGTCGCTTCGCGCCTAAGCTAGTCTGCCGCCCGCGGCCGGCCGGCCGCGCGGCAGCACCCATAGAAACCAAAGGAAACGTCGAGTGAAAACGGTTGAAGCGGCGGTGATCGGCACCGGCTGGTGCGGGGGAATTCGCGCGGAGACGCTATCGCGCTCGGCGCTGGTGGACAAACTGCACATCTGCGAAATCCGGCCCGACCGGTTAGCCGAGGTGAAGGCACTCACAAAACCTGCGACGGCGACGCTCGATTATCAGGACATCGTCAAGAACGACAACATCGCGGTGGTTTATATCTCCACTACGCCGGAATCGAACCACTACCCCATCGCCAAGGACTGTCTGAAGGCCGGCAAGCACGTGCTGCTGGAAAAGCCGATCGCACTCGAATTGTGGGAAGCCGATGAGCTGATCGCGATTGCAAAACGCAACAACGTGAAGTTCACCATCGGCTATTCGCAACGCTTCAACACCAAGTTCGCCTTTGCCAAGAAGAAGATCACCGACGGCACTCTCGGCAACGTGGTGTCGGTGATGGTGAGCCGGCATCTGTCGCGCAGCCTCGGCAAGAAGATCGCCAGCCGCGTGCGGCTGTCGCCGGTGGTAATGGAGAGCACGCACGACCTCGATTTCGTGTTCTGGCTGCTGGAGCCGGCCAAGCCGGTGCGCGTCTATTCGCAAGGGTCGTACGGCTACATGAAGCCGGTGAATGGCTCCTTCGACGTGATGTTTTCCGTCGTCACCTTCGACAACGGTCTGGTCGCCAATATCGCCGGCGGCTGGAACCTGCCGCCGAGTTATCCAAACTATTGCGCCACCTGGGTGGAAGTGCTCGGCACCGAAGGCTCGCTCGTCCTCGACGACACCCACCGCGACAACTGGCTGAACACGGTCAAGGACGGCCAACAGTTTCCCATGTCGACCATGCCGGGCGAGCAAGTCGATCACGTATTCGCCGGGCAGATGGGGCCGGAGACGCTGCATTTTCTGGAAGCCTGCATTCTCGACAGGCCGCCCATGGTGACGCCGGAGAGCGCGCGCATGGTGATGGAGACCTACACCGCCGCCGATCTGTCGGCGGAATTGGGCGAGCCGGTCGACCTGCCGCTATCGAATCAAGCCATGTCGCAGGTGGCCGATCTGAAAAAGAAGAACATGGCGGGAGCACATCCATGAAGAAATCTGCGAAGGGCGTCGGGCTTGCCATCATTGGCGGCGGACGGGTCGGTCTGTTCCGCGGCGAAGTGGCCAACCGTCATCCGTCGGTCGAATGGATCGGGCTTGCCGAGAAGAACCCCAACCGCGCCGGCGAAGTAGCGCCGAAGATCGGCGCCGACTTTGTCACGCAAGACTATAACGAGCTGCTGAGCCGGCCGGAGGTGACCGCCTGCATCGTCGCCACCGACGAGCACCTGCACGTCGGCCCGATCCGGGCGGCGGTCGAGCGTGGGCTGCCACTCTTGATCGAAAAACCGCTGGCGACGCGGCTCGAGGAATCGGCGCAGATGCTGAAGCTGATCCAGGACGCCAAGATCGACGCCGTGGTCGGCTACACCCAGCGCTTCCGCCGCCGCTGGCTGGCGGCCAAGGAGAAGTGCCGCACGGGCGCGTTAGGCGACGTCACGCTGGTGACCTCGCGCGCTTTCATGAACCGGCTGGTGGCGATCGACAACTACAAGCGCACCGACGATCCCTCCACCATCTCGCCGATGGTGATTTCCGGCACGCACGCACTCGACATCTGCATGTGGTGCCTGGAAGGCAAGAAGCCGGTCGAAATCTATGCGCGCTCGATCGACAAGGTGCTGGGCCCGCTCTACAAGGGCATCGACGCCACCGCCGGCATGATTACGTTCGACGATGGCACTGTCTATCATCTCAGCATGTCGTGGGCGATGCCGGTGACCTGGCCGGCGGCGGTCTATTCGCTCGCGGTCGGCATCTCCGGCACTACCGGAATACTGACAATCGACGATACCCATAGCGATATCGTGCTGGCGGTGTCGAAGGGGCAATCGGAAGGCTACAATCCCGACCCCTCGCGGCTGGTGGATTTCATGGGCAGCTACCCGCCCGGCGACATGGCGCTCGGCGAATTGCGCGGACCGATGTCGTTGGAAACCGAAAGCTGGCTCAACCGCGTCTCGCTCGGCCTGCCGACGCCGGCGGCGACGATAGAGGAAGCCCACCGCAATTTGATGCTGACCAAGGCCTTGGACTTGTCGGCCAAGCGCAAGGCGCCGGTAAAGCTGCCGCTCGATCCGGACGATATGAAGGCGGCGGCCTAGCGCGGCGCGCCGACGCGCATTAGGCGGCGGATCGGCCGAACCGTGAAGTTTGAGGTTGCTTGATCTGGAATTCGATGACTTGGCGGGCGATCGCGGGTTTCAGTCGGGAAAACGTGCGTTCGCACTCTTCGAGTTCGCCAGGTGAAATGCCGCGCGTACCCGCATGCATCCGCAGGATAGACTTGGTCGTCGGCCAAGACATGCCAATTGCCTTGCTCATGACCAGCACGGCGTCCGGCCGGTCTTGAGCCAGCGCCCGGTCGACCGCGTCGATCGGGAGACCGCATAGAACCGCGAGCGCGACCGCCGTCTCCTCGAACTGGTCTGCAGTCGCAAAGGCCGCCACACGCTCTTCGCCGAGCTGACCAGAGGAATGCAGCGAACCGATACACTCGCGCGCCTCAGCATAGTCCCGCGATGAAGTGCTGGTCTCATCCAGAATGGCGGTGGCGGCTTCGGCGACAGCCGATTGGATCAAGTTCGCCATCGATGGATGCGCGGCCTCAAGCTTGAGCTGCACGTCGTGCGAGGCCCTGATCAGCAACCGCAAGAGATGGTCGCGGGGAATATCGGTTCGCAAAGCCACGCGTGTGGTGAGCTCGTCGTCACCGGCCGACCGCTTGACCAAGGCCACGTAGCCGCGGTCGGAAAATCGCGCTGCTGGATTAGAGACAGTGCTGAGCACAACGGTCTTGTCGCCGCGCTCGACCAGGACATCGGTCACTGCTTCGGCAAGCGAGGTGCGCCGTGAGATGGCAAGCAGATGCTCTTGGCTTTTGGTTTGCGCGGCCGCGACCAGGATTTCATTGTCGAGCTGCTGCGACTGTTCGAGCACCGGGCCAGCCACTTCGATCTCGTCGTCAGACGCCAATACGCGACTGATCATGGCAGGCGCTCGTGGCATTCTTGCCAGCCGGTTAGCCAGCTTGGCTCGCGCCGATTGTTCGATAACCGCCGCGATACGGACGAAGACGTCGTCGAAGAGCTCGATCTGATTGGCGGAATAATTGTCCGATCCAGTCACAAAAATATCGGTGATGCGCGCGAGGATCTTGGCACGCCGTGCAGGCGTGCCGTCGGCGATGGCACTATCAAGCTCTTGAATCAACGCGGGGAACATCATGCTGCGCAAAAAAATACGCGAATAAAATTGGGCCTCGCTTAAGGCAAAAAACGACAGCGGAACAAATTTTAAAAGGATTTGTTAATCACGATCCGGCCGCTTAGGCCGCGGCGCGGTAGTGCACTCAATGTGTGCATGAATGCCTAGCGCGCAGCCAGCGGCTTGATCGCCAATTCCTTCGCCATCTTGTCGAGTTCGACCAGCAGTTCGGGCGCCAGCGCCAGCCCGTTCGCCAGGCGGTCGGCGCGACGCCGGGCGCGCTGCTCGCCAGGCAGCCGCACGGTCTCGCCGGGCAGCGTCTTGGACGCGCGCAGCTCGCGGCTATGGCGGTCGACTTCGGATTTGAACTGGTCGAGCGGCTGGAAGCGTGCTGGGTCGAGCGCGATTACGAACTGTCCGGTATTGGTGACCTTGCCGGGCTGGGCGTTGAAATCAACGCAATCTCGGCCGAACAGTGCGCCGTTGAGCGTGCCGGCGAGCAGGCCGATCATCATGGCCAGTCCCGCGCCCTTGTAGCCGCCCATTGGCAGCAGCAGCGCGTCGACGGTCTTTTGCGGATCGACGATGGCGGCGCCGGTTTTCGGGTCCACCATCCAGTTCGGCTGCAGCGGAATGTTCTGCAAGCGGTGGTTCTTGATGGTGCCGTAGGACACGATCGAGGTGGCGATGTCGAGCACCAGCGGCGGCTCTTCACCGGCCGGAATTGCGACCGCCAGCGGATTGGTGCCGAGCAAATTCTCGGCGCCGCCGGCAAGCGGCATATGGTTTGCGTTGGCGACCGCGGCATAGATGCCGATCATGTCGGCTTTCAACATGAGCGCGGCATAGGCGCCGGCGGCGCCGGCGTGGTTCGACATGCGCACGCCGACCCAGGCAACGCCGCACTCACGCGCCATTTCGATGGCGGTTTCGGCCGCGCGCCCAACCACCAGATGGCCCATGCCGTTGTCGCCGTCGACCAGCGCGGTGGCGGGCGCGCTGCGCTCGACTTTGATATTGGGACGCGGGTTGGTCGAGTTTACCTTCAACCGATGGACATATTGCGGCAGGCGAAACACGCCGTGCGCGTCGGAGCCGGTGAGATCGGCTTCCACCATCAGCTCGGCTACCTTTGCCGCGTCCTCCGCCGGCATGCCGGACTTGATCAGGGCGTCGACGATCAAGCCGGTGACGGCTGAAACCGGCACGCGGGCGGATTGTTGTTTGGTATCGTCCTTCATGCTTTCACCGGTAGCAGTGTTTCGGCATTTTTACTGAGGATCGCAGCCTTGGCGGCATCGGTAACGTTTAAGCCCTGCACATGGCGCGCGCAATCCAGCATGGCCATGTCGTAGGGGTAATCGCTGCCGAGCATCACATGATCGGCGCCCACGTGCCCGATCAGAAATTCGAGCACCGGAGCGGAATGCAGGATGGTATCGTAGAGGAAGCGGCCGGCGATGTCTTGCGGCTGCTTTGCGATATTCTTTTTCGGCTCCGGCCGCACCTGCCAACCATGCTGCCAGCGTGCCGCTTGATAGGGGGTAAAGCCGCCGCCATGGGCGAGGCAGACTTTCAGCTTCGGATGACGGTCCATGACGCCACCGAAATAGAGGCAGGCCGCGGCAATCGTCGTGTCGAGCGGATTACCGATGAAGTTGCGCAGGTAATAGGACTTCAGCCGGTCGACGCCGGCGACATGCGCCGGATGGATGAACATGAAAGCGCCGAGCTCTTCGGCGGTCGCCCACAACGGCTCGAAGCTTGGATCGTCGAGGTTCTTGCCCATGACGTTGGAGCCGATCATGGCGCCGCGCAGGTCGAGCTTGGTCATGGCGCGCTTGAGCTCGTCGGCGGCGCGCTTCGGATCCTGCAGCGGCAGCGTGGCGATGCCCCAGAAACGGTCGGGATGGGCGGCGATGTGCTTGGCCATCTGGTCGTTCTGGATGGCGGAAGTGGCGGCGGCGAGCGCAGGCTCCTGGTCATAGAGATAGGTCTGCGGCGTGGCCGAGAGCACGTGCACGTCGACGCCGGCTGCGTCCATGTCGCGCAGCCGGTGGGCGAGGTCGAAGCCGCCGCGCGGATACGGCCGGTAGGCGACGCCGCCCACATCGAGCACCGTGGCGTCGGCGTCGATGGGCGTGATGGTGACCGGAACCTTGGGCGCTTCCTTGCTCAGCAGGCCGGCGGTTTCTTCGGTGAGAACGTGGGTGTGGACGTCGATACTGCGCGGCTTACTCATTTCGCCCTCTGAAATGGGCCGCGCGATACGCCGGCCGAGTTGGGATTGGGAGCGCTTGAGTGCCGCACCCGCGCGGCCGGCGCAAGCCCCTGTCGTCCCCGGCGGTTTGGGTTATAAACGGCCCTCACCGCCCCCACCCGCCGGATGTCCCCATGACTGAGACCAGCCCAGCCAGACACCACCCTCGCGTCGAGGACGATGCTCTGATCCGCGGCAGCGGACGTTTCATGGATGACCCGCAGCTGCCGAACCAGGCCTATGCCGCCTTCGTGCGCTCGCCGCACGCCCATGCCCGAGTCCTTTCGGTCAAGACCGAGAAAGCAAGCAGGTCGAAAGGCGTACTCGCCGTGCTCACCGCCGAGGACACGAAGGCGGCCGGCGTCGGCAGCGTGTCGCGCCATCCGCCAGTGCAGGGCCGCGTCGGCAAGGCGATGATCGTGACCTACCGGCCCGCGCTCGCCGGCGAGAAGGTCATGCATGTGGGCGACCCGGTGGCGATGGTGGTGGCGGAAACCTTGGCCGCCGCGCTCGACGCCGCCGATCTAGTCGCGGTCGACTATGAGGAATTGCCGGCGGTGGTCATGCTCGACGACGCCATGAAGGGCGCCATCCAGCTCTATCCGGAAGCGCCCGGCAACCTGATCGTGGACTGGCCGGGCCCGGTGCCGAGCGAGGACAACGAGCGCGAGGTCGAAAAGATCATCGCGGGGGCCCCGAAGGTCGCGCGCGTGCGCGTTGCCAACCAGCGTATGGTGGTGGCTTCGATGGAGACGCGCGGCGCCACCGGCCAATACGACGCCGCCAAGGACAGCTACACCCTGCATGCCTGCTCGCAGAGCGCCAACAATTTACGCACGCTGGTCGCCCCCGTCATGGGCGTGCCGAACGACAAGCTGCGGGTGATCACCGAGGATGTCGGTGGCGCCTTCGGCATGAAGACGCCGCCCTATCCGGAATATGCGGCGCTGCTGGTGGCCGCGCGCAAGCTTTCGCGGCCGGTGCACTGGCAGTCGACGCGCTCGGAAGCCTTCGTCAGCGACACGCAGGCGCGCGATACCGCCACCGAAGCCGAGCTCGCGCTCGACGAAAAGGGCAAGTTCCTTGCGTTACGCGTACGCCACCATTGCAATCAAGGCGCCTACGTGAGCACCGCCGGTGTCGGCATCAACACCAACAATTTCGCACGCTGCCTGCCGGGCATGTACCGCATCCCGAAGGTCGACGTTGGGATATCCTGCTATTTCAGCAACACCGTGCCAATCGGCCCCTATCGCGGCGCCGGGCGGCCGGAAGCGAACTACGCGCTCGAGCGCGTTGTGGAAGAAGCCGCGCGCGTCGTCGGCATGGACCCGTTACGCCTGCGCAAGAAGAACCTCATCCCGCCGTCGGCCATGCCGTACAAGACCGCCATCGGCAACACCTATGACAGCGGCGATTTTCCCGGCATTGTTGACACCGCTCTCAAGCTTTCCGACTACGCCGGTTTCAACAAACGCCGGCGCGAAGCGGTGCGGCGCAAGAAATATCGCGGCATCGGCATCTCGTGCATGCTGGAGCACGCCGGCGCGATGCCGATGGAGGAGGCCGCGCTGACCTTCCCCGGCGGCGAAAAGCTGATCCTCGGCTGCAACGTACAATCGACCGGCCAGGGCCACGCCACCGTTTTCCCGCACCTGCTCGCCGATAAACTCGGCATCGACGCCAGCAAGATCGAGCATCGCCACGGCGACAGCGCCATGGGCGTGACCGGCTTCGCCTCGGTCGGCTCGCGCTCGGCCATGTGCGCCGGCAATGCCATCGTGCACACCGCCGACGTGATGCTGGCCAAGGGCAAGAAGATCGCCTCGACGCTGCTAGAGGCGTCCGAGCACGATATCCAGTATCGCGCGGGCCAATTCGAAGTGGTCGGCACCGATCGCAAGATTTCGCTGTTCGAAACCGCGCGCCGCGCCAAGGGGCTGGGCGAAAACCTCGACACCAAGGACAAGCTCGAGACGCACCTTACCTTTCCCAACGGCTGCCACATCGCCGAGGTCGAGATCGATCCCGACACCGGCCTGGTCGACCTCGTCACCTATACGGCGGTGGACGACTGCGGCAATCCGCTCGATACCATGATCGTCGAGGGCCAGGTGCAAGGCTCGATCGCGCAAGGGCTGGGCCAGGCGCTGGTGGAGAATGCGGTCTACGATTCATCAAGCGGGCAGTTGGTGACCGGCTCTTTCATGGATTACGGCATGCCGCATGCGGAGATCATGCCGATCGAACTGCGCGAGGCGCTGCGGCCAATGCCGGCCAAGACCAATCCGCTCGGCGTCAAGGGCACCGGCGAGGCCGGCACCACCGCGGCGATCGCAGCGGTGATGAACGCCATATCGCACGCCATCCCCAACGGCGCCGCCGACCACATGGAAATGCCGGCAACGCCCGCGAAAGTTTGGGAGGCGTGCCGGAAGGCACAAGGGAAGTAATATTCGGCTGTCGTCCTCCGCGAAAGCGGGGGACCCTGCACACACAGACAGTTCAGCAATTGCTGGATCGCCCGCCTGCGCGGGCGATGACAGCTCATTTATTCAGCCCTGCGAAATGAACTTGATGTTGGTGTAGGCCTCGAGCCCCTCGATGCCACCTTCCGAGCCGTAGCCCGACTCCTTGATGCCGCCGAACGGCGTCTCCGGCGTCGAGATGGCGACCGAGTTGACGCCCACCATGCCGGACTGGAGGGCGTCGCCGATTGCCGTAGCGGTCGCGGCCGAACTGGTGAAGGTGTAGGCGGCGAGACCGTATTCCAGCGAATTGGCGCGCGCGACCACCTCGTCGAAGGTCTTGAACGGCACGATGGGAGCGACCGGACCGAACGGCTCGTGCGTCATGATCTTGGAATCGTCCGGCACTTCGGTGACCACCGTCGGCTGGAAGAAGAAGCCCTGATTGCCATGGCGCGATCCGCCGGTCAGCACCTTGCCGCCGCGGTCCTTGGCGTCGTTGACGATTGACTCCATGGCATCGAGCCGCCGCGGATTGGCGAGCGGGCCCATGGTAATGCCCTTCTCCAGTCCGTCGCCCATCTTGATGCCCTTGGCGTATTCGGTGAAGCGCGCAACGAACTTATTGTAGGACGGCTCCTGCACGTAGAAACGCGTCGGCGAGATGCAGACCTGGCCGGCATTGCGGTACTTGAAGGCGGCGATGGTGTCGGCGGCTTTCTCCGGATCGGCGTCGGCGAACACGACGACCGGCGAGTGACCGCCCAGCTCCATGGTGGCGCGCTTCATGCCCTTGGCGGCGAGGCCGGCGAGATGCTTGCCGACCGGAATCGAGCCGGTGAACGAAATCTTCTTGACCGACTTCTGCGGGATCAAATGCTCAGAGACTTCCGCCGGCACGCCGAACACCAGATTGAGAACGCCCGCCGGCAAGCCGGCGTCGGCAAAGCATTTGACCAGCTCGACGCAGCCGCCCGGTGTCTCTTCCGAGGCCTTGATGATAATCGCGCAGCCGGCGGCTAAAGCGCCGGCGATTTTTCTGATCGGGGTGAGCGTGGGGAAATTCCACGGCGTGAACGCCGCCACGATGCCGATCGGCTCCTGCAATACGAGCTGGCGGACGCCTTTCTGCCGGCCCGGGACAATGCGGCCATACAATCGGCGGCCTTCCTCGGCATACCAATCGATGATGTCAGCGGAAGTGAGCACCTCCGCGCGAGATTCCGGATAGACTTTGCCCTGTTCCTGGGTCTGCACCTTGGAAATATGATCGTAGCGCTCGCGCACCAGATCGGCGGCCTTGCGCATGGTCTTGGAGCGATCATAGGCGGAGGTCGCCTTCCACGCTGCAAAGCCCTTTTCAGCGGCAGCCAGCGCGGCATCGAGATCGGCCTTGCTGGCATGCGGCAGACGCGCCAGCACCTTGCCAGTCGCCGGATTGATTACATCCTCACTCTTGCGGCCTTCACCATTGAGCCACTTGCCGTCGATGAAAAGTCCCAGCTCGGTATACATGCCCACCTCGTCGTTACTCGGGAACAATCGTCGCGCGATGCATTAGCACTTTCGCGACCGTGCGGCCACTCGTATGCCGCGCCGCGGCAAAGCCGATTTAGCTTTGAGAATCAACAACGACGGCCAGGCATGCGCATGAACTGGGCAGCCCCGCAAAGGCCGCGCAGCACGGGGCAACGCAAAATATGCCTGCGTCTTGCGGTCGCGCTTTGTGGACGCTGTAATTACCGGTGGCCAGGGCAGAATATCTAATGTTATGATCTATTTAAGCGGCGTGCCGGACCGTCAATCATCTTAAAAAAAGGGACGAGCCGGCAGCGAAACGGAACGCGAGATTCCGAAAAACGCCGCATCCAGACGGACGATTCAATCAGACTGGGAGGACACAATATGCGTTTGCCTATCACCCATGCGCTCGGCGTAGCCGGCGCGATCTTCGCCTACAACGTGGCTTCGGCCGAGGACGTCATTACGCTCGGCGCGGCTGTTTCTCAGACCGGCAAATATTCGACCAACGGCGTCTTCACCACGAAGGGCTATCAACTCGCGATCGACAAGATCAATTCGCAGGGCGGCGTGAAGGTCGGCGGCAAGACCTACAAGCTGGCCGTCAAGTTCTACGATGACGAATCGACCCCGGCCCGCGGCGCCGAACTGGTCGACCGCCTGATCAAGCAGGACGGCATCAAGTTCATCCTCGGGCCCTACTCGTCCGGCCTCACCAAGGCGATCGCTCCGGTGACCGAGCAGCTCAAGACCCCGATGGTGGAAGCCAACGGCGCCTCACGCTCGCTGTTCACCAACGGCTGGAAATATATCTTCGCCACGCTGTCGACTGCCGATCAGTATCTCGCCAGCGTGATCGACCTGGCTGCCGAGAACGCCAGCGCGCTGAACAAGAAGCCCAACCAGTTGACCGTTGCGATCGTGGTCGAGAACGATCCGTTCTCGAAAGACATCCGCGCCGGCGTGGTCGAGCGCATGAAGAAGTACGGCATGAAGCTGGTGGTCGACGACCAGATGCCGCGCGACCTCAGCGACATTTCGCCGTCGCTGACCAAGGTGAAAGCACTGAAGCCCGACATCCTCGTCACTTCCGGCCACACCAAGGGTGCGGTGACCGCTGCGCGGCAGATCGGCGAGATGAAGATCAAGACGCCGATTATCGCCATGACCCAGTGCGAACTCGGGCAAGATCATCAAGAAGTTCGGCGGCGCCGTCGAATACTTCCTGTGCCCGACCCAATGGGCGCCGACACTGACATATTCGGGCAAGGTGTTCGGCAAGGCCGCGAACTTCCAGAAGGAGTTCGTCGCGAAGTACAAGGAAAGTCCGCCCTACCAGGCGGCTGAGTCAGCCGCAGCCGTGATCGTCTATGCCGACGCCCTCCGGCGCGCCGGTAAGCTCGACAAGGAAGCGGTGCACGCGGCGCTGACCAAGACCGACCTCGACACGTTCTACGGTCACATCAAGTTCGATAAGACCGGCAAGAACACCGCCAAGCCGATGGCGCTCTATCAGATCCTTGGCGGCAAATATGTCGTCGTGGCGCCGTCGAAGTTCGCGGAGAAGAAGGCGGTCGTTCCCCGCCCGGCGATGAACTGATCGCCGACGCTTAAGCGCCGGCCGGGATCCGAACGGGTCCCGGCCGCGCCAATTTTTTCTTTCGGGGGCGACATGGCCGTGTCACGAACGGGAGCATTCCCGTGATCGATAATCTTATGCTGCTGTTCCAGGCTCCGGTGATCAGCGCCGACCTGATCATCAATGGCCTGCTGGTGGGGGCGATCTTCGCGCTCGCCGCCTACGGCATGGCGCTGGTCTGGGGGGTGATGAACATCATCAACATCGCCCAGGGCGAATTCGTCATGCTCGGCGGCTATGTCACCATGATTCTGTTCTGGAACGGCATCCATCCGCTGTTCGGGGTGGCAGTCGCGCCCGTCGTCCTGTTCGGCATCGGCTGGGCGCTCTACCGGCTGGTGGTGTTCCGCGTGGTCGACCGCGATCTGTTCGTCTCGCTGCTGGCGACCTTCGGCCTGTCGATCCTGTTGCAGCAACTGATGAACACTGCTTTCACCGGCAACATCCAGACCGCGCAATCCGACCTCGGCACCTCGCAGCTTTTCGGCACCATCTCGATCCCCAACATCAAGATCGTCGCCTTCGTCATGGCCATCGCGCTCGGCGGCTGTCTGGTGGTCTTCATGCGCTATTCGCGGCTCGGCCAGGCGATCCGCGCCACCTCGCAGAACGCGCGGGCGGCGCGCGTGCTCGGGGTCGACACCGATCGGCTCTACGCCGTCACCTTCGGGCTGAACGCGGCGATCTGCGGCGCCGCCGGCGCGCTGGTGGCCATGGCCTACAACATCCATCCCTATATCGGCCTGCCCTACACCATCCGCGCCTTCATGATCGTGATCGTCGCCGGGCTGGGCAACATCGCCGGCGTGATCCTGGCGGGACTGGGTCTGGGCGCGGCCGAAAACGTCGCCAGCTTCGTGCTTGGCGCCGAATTTCAACTGGCCTTCACCTTCGGCCTGCTGGTGGTGGTGCTGGTTTGGCGCAATACGCGGCTCGCGGCCAAACGGCAGTATCTGAAATGAACGTGCCCATCCAAAAAATCGCCGGCTACGCCGCGCTGCTGCTGTTCGGGCTGGCGGCGCCGTATCTTCTTCCCGCGTATCATTCCCAATTCGCCGAATTGTGGCTGTTCGTGGTGTTCGCGCTGACTTGGGACCTGGTCGGCGGGCAAATGGGCTACAACTCCTTCGGCAACGTGTTGTTCATCGGTGTCGGCACCTATGCCTGCGCCGTGGTGCAGGTTGGCCTGTTTTACAATGTCGGCGCCTACACCGCCTCCGACGGCGGCAACGCCACTATCTTCACCTTCAACGTCGCACAATACCTCACCGGGCTGGCGGCCGGCCTGCCGGTGGCCGCGGTTGTCGGCGGGCTGGTGGCGATCTTCTTCGGCTCGATTATCCTCGGCATGCGCGGGCACTATTTCGCCATCTGCACGCTCGGGCTCGGCGTCGCCGCCGGCCAGATCTTCGCCGGCTGGGAATGGGTCGGCGCCGGTTCCGGCATGTCGTCGCCCAACGCACCGGCCAAGATCGGCGACATCACACAACTGCTCTACTACCTCGCCTTCGGCCTGGCGGTGCTCACCTTTGCCGTGATCCGCTGGCTGCTGACCACTCGCTTCGGGCTGGCGCTCAACGCCATCCGCGACGACGAGGACAAAGCGGAGGCCATGGGCCTGCCGACCAAACGCATCAAGGTGACTGCCTGGTGCGTTGCGGGCATCCTGCTCGGTCTGTCCGGCGGCATTCTCGGCAACCTCAAACGCTTCATCGATCCGATCGACGTGGCGTTTGCCGGCGAGACCTACGGCGTGTGGATGGTGCTGATGGCCATCCTCGGCGGCAAGGGCACAATCTGGGGTCCGGTGATCGGCGCCGCCATCTTCCAGGTGCTCAAGGAAGTGTTCTGGACCTACCTGCTCGGCTGGCAGCGCGTCGCACTCGGCCTGATGATCGTGCTCATCGTGGTGTTCTTCCCGCAGGGCATCCTTGGCTGGGCGCGCGAGAAATTCCCCGAAATGTTCGGCCACCGCATCGACCGCGGGCCGGCACGGGAGCCAGCGGAATGACGGTCCTGCTCGAAGTAGAGAAAGTGTCGAAGGCCTTCGGCGGCGTGCGGGCCAACAAGTCCATTTCGCTCACTGTGCCGGAAGGCGAAATTGTCGGGCTGATCGGGCCCAACGGCTCCGGCAAGACCACGCTGTTTTCCTCCATCGTCGGCCAGTACCCGATCGACGACGGCTCGATCCGCTTCCAGGGCGAGGAGATTTCCAACCTGCGCGTGCCGCAGATCGCGCGGCTCGGCCTGCTGCGCACGTTCCAGCAGACTCGCATCTACGGCCAGATGACCTGCATGCAGAACATGGTCATTTCGGCCTCGGTGCGAAAGCGCGGCTTCGGCGAGCTGTTCCACGGCCAGCACGATCCGCATGTCAGCAAGTACGCAGAGGAAATGCTGGAATTCGTGGGACTTTACGAAAAGCGTCTGTTGCGCGCGGGCTCGCTGTCGTTCGGCCAACAAAAACTGCTCGAATTCGCCATGGCGCTGATGAACGAGCCGAAACTGCTCGATGCTCGATGAGCCGACCGCCGGCATCAACCCGACCCTGATCAACGGGCTGATCGACCGCTTGAAACGCGCCAACGCCCAGTTCGGCATCACCCTTTTCGTGATCGAGCACAACATGCGCGTGATCATGAATCTGGCCCAGCACATCTATTGCCTGGCGCACGGCGAATTGCTGGCCGCCGGGACGCCCGACCAGATCCGCAACGATCCCAACGTCATCGACGCCTATCTGGGGGCACACTGACATGAGCCGCCAGAAGACGCGCGATTTTGGGGATGTCACCGCCGTCATGTCGGTCGACGACGTGCAGCGCGAGGCCGAGCGTATTGCCGAAGACGCGCCGCCGGTCGCGGCGCTCGATGCGTTGGTCAAGGGCGAAAACTTCCTCACCGTCGACCATCTGCGCTCCGGCTATGGGCCGATGGAAATCCTGCACGATTTTTCACTACGCGTCGGCAAGGGCCAGTCGCTTTGCCTGATCGGCCCGAACGGCGCCGGCAAATCGACCGTGTTGCACTCGATCTTCGGCTTTGCCGACGTGATGGGCGGCAGCATCAAGGTCAGCGGACGGGAAGTGACCAAATTGTCGTCGAACGAGAAGCTCAGCCAAGCCGGCATCGCCTATATCCTCCAGGACAATTCTGTGTTTCCCGACATGACGGTGGAGGAAAATCTCTGGATGGGCGGCTTTCTCAAACGGAGAGCGGCGGAATCGCACGCAGCCGCCGACAAGATTTTCGCCAAGTATGGGCGGCTCGCCGAACGGCGGCACCAGCCCGCAAAAGTTCTTTCCGGCGGCGAACGGCGGCTGTTGGAAATTTCCCGCGCGCTGGTGATGGAACCGGACGTGCTGCTGGTCGACGAGCCGTCGATCGGACTCGAACCCAGATTCATCGATATGGTGTTCGAAATCCTCGACGACCTTCAACATACCGAAGGCAAGACCATCGTCATGGTCGAGCAGAACGCCAAGAAGGGCCTCGACTTCGCCGATATCGGCTATGTGCTGGTATCGGGCCAGCTCGCCAAGGCCGGCAAGGGCACCGATCTCCTGGAAGACCCCGACGTCGCGCGGCTGTTCTTGGGTGGCTGATTTTGGGCGGCCGATCAGCCGAGGTAGCCGCCGCCGCTGACGTGAATGCTCTGCCCGGTCACGTAGCGCCCGCCCGGACCACACAGAAAACGCACCATCGCCGCTACGTCCTCCGGCTTGCCGCGCTCACCGCTGATGGTGCCGTGGGTCAGGTGATGCGCGGGCTTGGGCGAAGTCGTCGGGCGCGCGGTGTCGATAGCACCCGGCACCACGCAATTGGCGGTGATACGGTCGGGCGCGAGATCGTGCGCAAGCGCGCGGGAGAAGCCGATCAGGCCCATTTTCGCGGTCAGCACATGGGCGCGGTGCTTCGAGCCGATATGGGCGCTCATGCCGCCGATATTGATGATGGTGCCGCCGTTCTTCTTCAGTGCCGGCAAGCAGGCTTTGACGCAATGGAAGGCGGAATCGAGCGTCGTATCCATGACCTCGCGCCATTCAACATAGCTCATCTGATCGATCGGCTTTTCACGCCGCAGTGCCGCGTTGTTGACCAGAACGTCAATACGGCCAAAGCTCTTCAGCGCGGCGGATGCGAGCGCCTCCGCAGTCTTGGCGTCGGCGACGTCGCCGACCACGACCGCCGCCTTGCCGCCCCCGGCAGCAATCTCGCCGGCGACCTTGTCGGCTTCCGCCTTGTTGGAGCGCACATTGACCACCACCGCCGCACCCGCTTGCGCGAGCGAAAGGGCGATGGCGCGTCCGATGTTGCGCCCGGCGCCTGTGACCACGGCGACCTTGCCGGCGAGTTCGTTGCTATCACTCATGACGTGACTTACCCCCGCAGTGCCGCAAGATCGATCTTGCCATCGTAAAGCTTCGCCAGCAGCTTGAGCGCAGCGCGCGCGCGCGGCTCGTCCCAGCCCCCGTGGCGCACATTGAGCATGAATTTTTCCTCGATGTCAGCGCGCGTCAGTGGCTCCTGCGCGCCGCCGCGGAAATGCGGTTGCCGCTCCTCGACCACGCTTCCGTCGGTGAGCACGGCGCGGATGTGGCCGGTGAAGGCATTCGGATAAGAATTTTCCGGGTCGATCACGGTAACGCACCTTGGCGGCAAGCGCGAGCACGGCCGGGTCGTGGACCGCCGCTTCGGTGAAGGCATCGAGCCCGACACCGCCGCGCACGAAACCGCTGGCGAGGATGAAAGGCGTCGAAAACTTGGCGGCATAACCGTTGGGCGGACGCTGCTTGGAGGCCAGCGGTTCCCACAGGCGGTGCACCGTGCCCTCCGCCACGTCGCAGACGAGTTCCTTGACGTCGGCGGGCTTGATGCCGCGCCCGGCCAGGCGCCGGGCGCAGTCGATGTAAGGGTGCGCCATGGTCCCGCAAGGGTAAGGCTTGAAGGCGAGTGTTTCGATCACCCAGCGCGCGCCAAAATCGCCTATCAGCGCGTCATAGTCGCCCTCGGCAGTATGAGCGAAACCGTAAAACAAGCCATGCACGCCTTCGAACACCGTGCGCGGACCGACGAAGCCGCCGCGCGCCAGCAGCGCGGCGCGCAAGCCCGATTGCGCCGCCCAGCCGGGATGCAGCCGCTTGGTCCAGGCGCCTTCACTGAGATACTCGATGATACCGCCCGCCATGCTGCCGGCGATGCCGAGCGCATCGACAATCTGTTTTTCGTTGAGCCCGAGCGCAGCCCCAACGCCGGCTGCGGCACCCATGACGCCAAAGATCGCGGTCGGATGAAAACCGGCCTTGTGCACGGCTTTGGGCACCACCGTTGAGAGCCGGCACATCACCTCGGCGCCGACGGCAATGCCGAGGAGCGCGGCGGCGCCGTCCGGCTTGTGGCGCTCGCAGACCGCCAGCACCGCCGGCACCACCACCGCACCGGCATGCACGGGGCCGCCTTCGAAGGTGTCGTCGAAATCCTCGCCATGCGCGGCGGTGCCGTTGACGAAGGCGGCACCGGCGGTGGTCAAGGTGCGCGTGTGGCCGATCGCCGTACAGGCACCGTCGTCGTCGAGGCCGGCCAGCGCGCTCTTGATGTAATCCTCGTTGCGCGCGGTCACACAGAGACCGACGACGTCGACCAGAAGATCCTGACATTTTTCGCGAACCGCCGCCGGCAATTTAACGACATCGAGCGCAACGATGCGCGCGGCCAGTTGTTCGGCAAGCGAGGGGGATTGCGTCATGACTAGGGTCAGGCGCCGCGCCGCGCGCCGAACTTCGGCAGGCTGTTGGCGATGCCCACCACGGCGAACGTGATCACCAGCATGGTGAGGCCGAGCACGGCGATGGCCGCTAAATCGCCGCTCTCGTTGAGATCGTATATGAGCACCGACATGACCTTGGTCTTCGAGGTAAACAGCATGATCGCCGCCGACAATTCACGAATCACGCCGACAAAGATGAAGCACCAGGTGGCGATCACGCTGGTGCGCAACAGCGGCGCGGTGATCTGCCAGAGCGCCCGCAGGCGCGACGCGCCGAGAATGCGACTGGCGTCCTCCAGCTCCGGGTGTACGGCGCGGAAGGCCGACTGCAATTGTTGATAGGCCGCCGGCATCGCCAATGTGACGTAAGCGATCAGCAATATCCACAAAGTACCGTAGAGCACGAATGGCGGCCGTGTATAGCTGAAGAACAATCCGACCCCGAGCACGATCCCGGGGATGGCGATCGGCGCGGTAGCGAGGAAGGAGAGCACACGATGCCCGGTCATCGCCTTGCGCGCGGTGATGTAGCCGATGACAACGGCGAGGGTGGTGCCGCTGGTGGCGGCGAGCAGACCGAGGACGAACGTGTTTTTGATCGCCAGAGAAGTCGCCGACAATTCGAAAAAGACAAAATCGATGTTCTGCAACGTGAAATTATTGACGCTGATGATGCGAGAGGCAAGCTTGGAAAAGGTTGCGTTGAGCAGCGCGAAATACGGCAGGAACACCGGGCACATCAGCACCGCCATGCTCACGCCTAGCGCCAGCCACTTGTAGCGCCCGAGCCGCACGATGCGCGGGTCGCTGTTCTTGGCGCCGACCACCGAATAGCCACGGCGGCCGAGCACCATGTGTTCGGCCCGCAGCAGGATGACGGTCAGCACGAGTAGCGGCAGCGAAGCGGCGGCGGCGAGCTCCGGCTTGGGCGGATACTGGAACAGGCTCCAGATCTTGGTGGTCATGGTGTGGAACCCGGCCGGCAGCGCCAGGATCGCCGGCGAGCCGAACAGCGTCATCGCCTGCAAGAAAGCAACCAGCGCGCCCGCGAGCAGCGCCGGCAGCGCCAGCGGAATGGTAATGCGGCGCGCGGTGTCCCAGGTGGTGCCGCCGAGAATTGCCGAGGCATCTTCCAGATCGCCGGGCGTGCGGTCGAGCGCGTTGGCGACCAGCACGAAAACATAAGGGAATGTGTAGCAGCTGATGACGAAGATGAGGCCGGCGAACGTGTAGATGTTGAGCAGGTGCTCGCTCGCCTCGGCGCCGGTCAAGTCGCGGAAGAGCTGATTGAGCAGCCCGCTGTTCGGCGCCGCCAGCAACTCCCAGGCGATGGCGCCAAGAAAGGGCGGCGTCACGAAGGACGCGGTCACCAGCAGGCGTACCGTGCGGCGCAATGGCATGTCGGTGCGCGCCACGAGCCAGCCCATGGGTGCGGCGACAGCGCAGCAAATGATGGCGGAGAACGTGGCAAGCTCGAAGGTGGTGAGCAGCGGATCGAGATAGGCAGCGTCGGTCACCAGGCGGCGGAAATTCGCCAGGGTGAAGGCGCCGGTGTTATCGGTGAAGGCGTAGACCGCTAGCCACGACAATGGCAACACGATCAGCGCGCAAAGCAGGGCGGCGAACAGCAGCAGCACCGGCGTCGACGGGTCGAGGCCGAATCGGCGCTTTTCGAGCGGAGCGGTGGTAACGAGCGTTGTCATGGGAGAGGCGTCGCGTGGGCGGCCCCCTCTCCCCGCGCGGGGAGAGGGAAAGCCGCCGCGCAGGTCAAACGTGGAACAGCTTGACGTAATGCGCCTTGATCTCCTCGGCGTGTTTGAGGACGCCGGCGGCATCGTCTTTCATCAGCTTGATCTTGCTGAGCGGCACGCGGCCGGGCTTATCCTTGACATGCGGATGCGCCGAGCGAAGGCCGCCGAGGTTGATATTGAGCTGCTGGCACTCCGGTGTGAAGCAGTAGCTCTGGAACAGCCGCGCGGCGTTCGGGTTGGGTGCGGCCTTGAAGATTCCGTTCGGGCCGACGATGAGCGGCGTGCCTTCGGTGGCATAGACCGGCTCGACCGGCTTGCCCGATTCCTTTTCGCGGAAGATCAGGTACTCGACGCCGTCGGCCTGCACCGCGCGCTCGCCGAGCGCGAGCTTCTTCGGCGGCACGGAGGCGGACTGCACCTGCAGGACGTTCTGCTTGGCGAGCTTTTCGAAATACCCCCAGCCGAGATCGCGCGACATCTGGAATGTCGCGGTCATGATGGTGCCGCTGTAGCCCGGATGCGCCTTGACGATCTTGCCCTTCCATTTCGGCAGCAGAAGGTCGGCGAAGCTCTTGGGCGCTTCTTCCTTCTTCACCAGACCTGTGTTGTAGGCGATGACGCACAGGAAGATGCGGAAACTGGCAAACATGCCGTCCGGATCTTTATGATCGTCAGGATAGAACTTGGCCACGTCCTCCGGCACATAGGGCGCCAGCCAGCCGTTATTCTTCCAGAGCACCAGATGCGAGGCGTCCGACGAATTCGCCAGGTCGACCGCATGGATGTTGCTGGAGTATTCTTGCGTGATCCGTTGCAGCAGCCGCTCGGCGCCGGTCCGTTCGACTTGAATCGCCACACCAGGATACTTTTTCTCAAAATTCTTTGCGATCTGCTCGGCCACCTTGAGATCGATCGAGGTGTACCAAACTGCCTTGCCTTCCTTCTTGGCCGCCGCGATTAGCTGCGGCGTAATCGCACTCGGCGGCGGCGCGGCCGACACCACGCGGGTGGAGAACGCGGCGCCAGCCGCGAGCGCGCTCGACCCGATCAGTAAGCCGCGGCGCGTAAACCTTGAGCCACTCATCGACGTATCCTCCATGATGATTTGATCTAGTTTTATTTCTCAGTGAAACCTTGAAGCCTCATCCGGCCAGCGCCCGGCATCGATCCGGCGGCAGGTGCAGGAAGACTGCGCTGCCTTGCGCGATGTTCTCGCCGGCGCCGGTAACGACCCGAAGTTGCGTGCCGTCCTTGGCTTCAACCATATAGTCCCGGCGGTCGCCGAGAAAGACCTGTCTCGTAACCGTGGCCGGGGTGACGTTTTCCGTCTGTTGCGGGCGGTCCACGGAGATTTCGATATCGTGCGGCCGGATCGAGATTGCAGCCCCCGCGCCGACCTTGAGCCTGGCGCCGACGCAGCGCAGCACGACGCCGGCCACGGCGACATGGGTCTCATCCTGCCCCCTGCCCTTGATGACGTTGCTCGAGCCGATAAAGCGCGCGACGAATTCCGAGCGCGGGCGGTCGTAGATGTCCTCCGGCGAACCCGCCTGCTCGATCTTGCCGGCATTCATCACCGCGATCAGATCGGCGGTGGTCATCGCTTCCGCCTGATCATGGGTGACGTAAACGGTCGTATAGCGGTAAGTATCGTGCAAACGCCGCACCTCGAAGCGCATTTCCTCGCGCAGGTTGGCGTCGAGATTGGAGAGCGGTTCGTCGAGCAACAGCGTCTCCGGCTCTACGATCAACGCGCGCGCGAGCGCCACGCGCTGCTGCTGACCGCCGGATAATTCACCCGGATAGCGGTCGACCAACGGTCCAAGCCGCGTGGTCGTCAGAATGGCGTCGAGTTTCTGTCGAATTGTGTCGCGTTCGAGTTTGCGCAATTTGAGGCCATAAATGATGTTCTCGGCCACTGTCATGTGCGGCCACAGCGCATAGCTCTGGAAGATCATCGACATGTTGCGGCGCTCGGGCGGCACACTTCCGGCGCGCGACGAGAGCAGCTTATCGCCGACGCGGACTTCACCTCCGCTCGGTTCGACGAATCCGGCGATCAACCGCAAGGTCGTGGTCTTGCCACAACCCGAGGGGCCGAGCAGACAAACAAGCTGGCCATGCTCAACGGTGAGCGAGACGTCGTCGACCACTGCGATATCGCCATATCGCTTGGTCAGATCCCGCAACTCCACCGACGCCACCTAAGCCCCTCCCCATTTATCGCGGGCCGATGTCGGGCCCTTTTTATTATCAACACCGGAAACGCCACTGCATGCGGCTTAAGCCCCGGCGTTGTTTCGTGCTAGCTGCCTGTGAAAGCCGGCTTGCGCTTCTCCATGAAGGCTTTGCGGCCCTCGACATAGTCGCTGCTGGCGAAGCATTCCGCCACCAACTCGGCGCACTTTTTCATGTCGCGCTTGGATTCGTCCTTTACCACCTGCCCGACGATGTATTTGACCGCGTTCACCGTGAGCGGCGCGTTGCCGCTGATGGTGTCGGAATAGTCCTTGACGTATTTCTCAAACTCTTCGCCCGGCAGCACGCGGTTGACCAAGCCCATCTGCAGCGCCTCGGCGGCGGTGAACTGGCGGGCGGTGAAGAAAATTTCCTTTGCGAACGACGGTCCGACGACGTCCACCAGCTTCTTGATGCCGGTGAAGCCGTAGCCCAGGCCGAGCTTGGCGGCCGGCACGCCGAATTTCGAATTGTCCGAACAGATGCGCAGGTCGCAGCACAGCGCCAGCCCGACACCGCCGCCGATGCAGTAGCCGCGGATCATGGCGATGGTCGGCTTGGGAAACTCGTAGACCGCGGTATTGGCCTTGTCGACCATTGCATTATAGAGCTCGATCGCGGTCTTGCTGGAGCGCTCGCTCTCGAACTTGGAGATGTCGGCGCCCGAGACGAAGGCCTTGCCGCCGGCGCCGGTCAGCACCACCACCCGCACCTCCTTGTCGGCGGCGAAGTCGGCCAGGATGGCGGTGGCGGCCTCCCACATTTCCAGCGACACCGCGTTGTGGCGCTCGGGATTATTGAAGGTCAAATAGCCGACGCCGCCTTCCTTGCGCGACAGCATTTTGTCGGTCTTGGTCGCTACATTCATCGCACAGTTCCTTCTCTAACTGTCCAAGCCGCCTGAGGTGCGAGCCTCGAAGCGCGCGTGATGGCGTCACACCGCCTTGGCGCGATGCAGATCCTCGATCTCGTCGGCGGCGAAGCCGAATTCCTTCAGCACCTCATCGGTGTGGTGGCCCTGATCGGGCGGGGTGGCCACGATCTTGCTCGGCGTGCGCGACAACGTGACGCCTTGGCCAACGAAGGCCTGATCGCTGCCGTCCGGCCGTTTGGCGCTCTGGGCGATGCCCAAATGCTTGACCTGCTCGTCGCCGAAAACCTGATCGATGGAATAGATCGGGCCGCAGGGCACGCTGGTCTTGTTGAAGATGTCGATCCACTCCGCGCTCGGCTTTTTCGCCGTGCGCTTCGCGATCTCGGCGTTGAGGGCATCGCGGTTCTTGGAGCGCAAATCGCTGTTCTTGAACTCGGGATGATCGATCAGGTCGGGCGCCTCGATCGCCTTGCACAGCCGCTCCCATATGACCTGGCCAGTGGAGGCGATATTGATGTGGCCATCTAAAGTCTTGAATACGCCGGTGGGAATGCTGGTCGGGTGGTTGTTGCCGGCCTGCTTAGCGACCTGCTGCATTTGCAGCCAGCGCGCGGCCTGGAAGTCGAGCATGAAGATCTGCGCTTGCAGCAGCGAGGTGGAAACCCATTGTCCCTCGCCGGAAGTCTCGCGTTCGAGCAGCGCCACCATGACACCGAGCGCGCAAAGCAGGCCGGCGGACAGGTCGGCGATCGGGATGCCGACGCGCATCGGGCCCTGCCCCGGCTGACCGGTGATCGACATCAGACCGCCCATGCCTTGCGCGATCTGGTCGAAGCCGGGCCGGTCGCGATAGGGCCCGTCCTGGCCGAAGCCGGAAATGCTGGCGAGCACGATACGTTTGTTGATTTTTTTCAGTTGCTCGTAGTCGATGCCGAGCCGCGTCTTCACGTCGGGGCGGAAATTCTCCACCACCACGTCGGCCTTCTCGACCATGCGCTTGAAGGCGGCGAGCCCTTGCGGCGACTTCAGGTCGAGGGTGATGCTGCGCTTGTTGCGGTGCAGGTTCTGGAAGTCGGCATTGGTGCGCGGGCCGCCCGGCGCCTCGCCTTTGTCCAGGTGCGGCGGCGTCTCGATCTTGATGACGTTGGCGCCCCAGTCGGCGAACTGGCGCACGCAAGTCGGGCCTGAGCGCACGCGTGTCAGGTCGAGGACGGTGAAACGGGAAAGAGCCTGGGATGCCCGGGGAAACGGCATTTCGACGCTCCGAACGGCTTAAAACGGCCTGGAATTTGATTTTCGGGCCCAACCATCCCCGATCTGCCGCGGCTTGTCCATCGGTCCAGGCCGGTGCGGTCCATGCACTTTATTCATCTTTTGACGCTAAAGCCGCGTCCGGTGCCTTGAAAAGACCATCACGGCCTGTCATATGCACCGCAACGGTAGAAAGACTCGATCTCGGGTTCGCGGGCTGCGTGCACGAAAACTCTTAAAACGATTTTCGCCCCGCCTCTTCCGTTTCTCCAACGTAACCGACAACCCTGGCCACGCGGGATGTCTTTGAGAGACCCGCGATTCCGCCGCCCGCATGAGCGGGCCAGCCGATTTGCCATATAAGAAAGAGACTTCTTTGACTTCATTTAACGATTTCGGCCTCGCAGAGCCGATCCTCCGCGCGCTTCGCGAGGAAAAATACGAAACCCCCACTCCGATCCAGGCCCAAACCGTCCCACTCGCAGCCCTTGGCCGCGACGTCATCGGTATCGCGCAAACCGGGACCGGCAAGACCGCAGCCTTCGCGCTGCCAATCCTCAACCACCTCTTCAACAAGCGGCAACGGCCCGAGCGCAAATCGGCGCGCGTGCTGGTGCTCTCGCCGACGCGCGAATTGTCCGGCCAGATCGCCGACAGCTTTCGCGCCTATGGCCGGCATATTCGTCCGCTCGCCGTTGAACTGGCGATCGGCGGCGTGCCGATCAACCGGCAGATCCGCGGCGTCGCGCGCGGGTTGGAGGTTCTGGTGGCCACACCTGGACGCCTGCTCGATCTCGTGCAGCAACGCGCGCTGCGTCTCGACCAGGTCGAGGTGCTGGTGCTCGATGAAGCCGACCGCATGCTCGACATGGGCTTCATCCATGACATCAAGCGCATCGTCGCCATGCTGCCGAAAGAGCGGCAGACGCTGTTCTTCTCGGCCACCATGCCGCAGGAGATTACCCGGCTCGCCGACCAGATGCTGCGTAACCCGGCGCGGGTCGCGGTGACACCGCAGGCCACCACGGTCGAGCGCGTCGACCAGCGCATCATCCACACCGAAAAGGCCTCCAAGCAGGGTCTGCTGGCCGAACTGCTCAAGAGCGAGCCGGTCGAGCGCGTGCTGGTCTTTACTCGCACCAAGCACGGCGCCGACAAGGTGGTGCGCGGCCTGCAAAAAGCCGGCTTTGCCGCCGAGGCGATCCACGGCAACAAGTCGCAGAGCCAGCGCGAGCGGGTGCTCGCCGCTTTCCGTGACGGCAAGCTGCGCACCTTGATCGCCACCGACATCGCCGCGCGCGGCATCGACGTGGACGGCGTCAGCCATGTGTTCAACTACGATCTGCCGAACATCCCCGAATCCTACGTCCATCGCATCGGCCGCACCGCGCGCGCCGGCGCCGAAGGCGTGGCGATTTCGTTTTGCGATCACGAGGAACGCGTCTACCTGCGCGACATCGAGCGGCTGATCCGAATGTCGATCCCGTCAACCGACCGCCGTACCGGCGGGCAGCCGAAGCCGCAGCCGGCGCAGCATGCGGCCAGCCACAAGAACGGCCGGCCAAATCATCGTGGCAACGGGCAAAAGCACAGGCCTAACGGCGGCAAGGGCCAGAAAGGCCGGCCAAGCCGCAATGGCCATCATAGCGGCCGCCCACAGGCCCCTCGGCACGACGCCACCCAAGGGGAGCCAAACGGGATCGGAAATGTTACATTCATGCAGCGCCCGCACGGCTCGCGCCGCAACGCAGGCAGCCGCGCGTAGGCGGACTTCATTGGAGACCACTGGATGGCGAAGGAAGAACTGCTGGAATTCGACGGGACGGTCACCGAGGTTTTGCCAGACGGCAATTTCCGGGTGATGCTCGACAACGAACACGAGGTGCTGGCCTATACTGCCGGCAAGATGCGCAAATTCCGCATCCGCACCGGCGTCGGTGACCGCGTGATCGTGGAAATGTCGCCCTATGACCTCAAGCGCGGGCGCATCAGCTTCCGCCACAAGGGCGACGCGCCTACCCCGTCGCCGCAGCAGCGCCGACCGAACTTCCGCCGCCGTTAAGGACACACCGGCAGGCGGCTTGCCCGCCTGCCGGAGCGAATGCAGGCCGGCCAGTACGCGAAACGGCCCTAGACCGTTTTTCCAATCAGTTTTTTGAACAACAGATTCGTCGCTATCACCAGCGCGGCACCGATGAGCGTCGCGACCAGGCGATCAATCAGGACGCCCAGTCCGGGCGCCTGGCCGGCATCCAGCAGCAAGATGATCAGCGGCGTCATGGCGGCGGTATAGGCGAGATAATTGCGCGCCCGCAACAGCGGCCTTAAGCCCGCCAGCACGCCCATGACGACGACCAGCGTCCACGCCGGCGGCGTGTAGATGAGCAATAGCCCGGTCGCCAGCACGCCGACCGCTGCGCCGAGCGCCCGCTGTGTCGTCCTGACCGGGAAGGCGTCAATCTGCCACTCGGCCAACAGCACGACGGTGAGCGCGATCCAACGCAAATGATGGTCAGGCCAAAGCCAGCGTAACGCGCCCGCGATGCTCAAACAAATCATCAGCCTGAGCGCATATTGCCAGCCGGCGAGGTGGACCAGCGCGCGCCGCCAGCGCGCAATCCGCTGGCGCAACGTTATTGGCGGCGGCGCAGCTTCCCCGGACGCGTCATGACGGCCGCGCCGTGCGCGTGCCAGCGCCCCGAGCAAAAGGCTCATCGCCGACGTCCAAAGCGCACCCGCCGCGATCAGAAACAACAACCCGACACGGTCCGGGATATTTTCGGCCACGGTGATGGTGATGATCAGCAGCAGAATGAAACGGATCGCCATCGTCGCGACTGGCCGGCCCATCGCCGCCACGGCGCCCGCCGCCCCGGCGAGCAGCACCACGGCAACGTCGCTCATCCAGCTATGACCGGCCACAGCAACGGCGACGACCGCCGCCAAGGCAGCGGGCACGAGCGCGGCAATCAACGCGCGTCCCTGCGCGCGCCAATCATTGTTGGCCGCTGTGCCGCCGACCAGCATGCTGCCGACCGCCACGCCGAAACCGAGCGCGAGCTCACCCACCGCCGCGCCGAGCAGGATCGGCACCGCCATGCCGATCGCCGAAGCGAGAATCTCGACCCAATCGGTCTTCGCCTCGGTTGACCAGCGGAAGGCTGCAGCCAAATGCGATTTCGCCGTTACCGGCGGCTTGGGTCGGTACGGCTCCATAAAAATCTCTTCAATGACAATCTCTTCATCTTTCCTGCCCCACAAAGCCCACATTGCGGCCGGCTAAATCGTCAGGGCTGCGCCGACCGGGCATGATAGAATTGCCCGTTGCCGCTCGGCCGCGCGCTGCACCATAGCGGGTCGCCATGAAAAAGAACGCTCTGCTCCGTTTTGTCCTTGCCCTGGCGATCGTTTTCGCCGGCGCCTTCGGTCCCGTCGCCGCGCAAGACAAGAACCATCAAGACAAAGACCGTCAAAGCAAGAACGGCCAGACGAGCCAAACCCAGCACCGGGCGCCCGCCGGCAAGGGCATCTTGCGGCTGCTGCCGTCCGATTCAGTCACAGAACATACGATCGATACCGCGCAAGGCAAACTCGCTTACACGGCGACCGCCGGAACGCTTGCCTTCTACGACTTGTCCGGCGAGCAGAGCGCGGCGGTGTTCTACACCGCCTACGTCGCCAAGAATGCGAGCAAGAACCGGCCGCTGACCTTCGCGTTCAACGGCGGCCCGGGCGCGGCGTCCGCCTTCCTGCATCTCGGCCTGGTCGGCCCGCGCATTCTCGGCTTCGGCCCGAACAACCGCGACCCGGCTTTAGCCAAGCTGCGCGACAATCCGGACACCTGGCTGCGCTTTACCGACCTGGTGCTGATCGATCCGATCGGCACCGGCTGGAGCCGCACCCGCATGCCGGACGACGCCAAGCATTTCTGGAGCGAGGGCAGCGACGCCAACGCGATGGCCAAGGCGATCGCGCTCTACGTTGCGCACAACGACCGCGCCGACTCGCCGAAATATCTGCTGGGCGAGAGCTATGGCGGCTTCCGCGCCGCCATGACGGCACGCGCGATGGAAAAAGAACAAGGCATCGCCGCCGCCGGCATTGTGATGTTGTCACCGATGCTGGAAGGCTGGCTCACCTTCGGCGACGACCAGTCGGCACTGCGCGCGGCTTTGGAATTGCCGTCGCTGGCGGCGACCGAGTTGGAGCGCAAGGGCGCTTTCAGCCGCGAGGCGCTGGCTGCCGCTGAAAAATTCGCGCTCACCGATTATCTGACGACGCTCGCAGGCCCCCGGCCGCAAGGACCGGCGGCGCGCGCGTTCTACGAGAAGGTGGCCGGAATCACCGGACTGCCGCTGGAGGCGGTGACGAAGGCGCGCGGCTTCATCACCGGCGCCTACGTCAAGGCGCTGCACGCCGGCAAGATCGTCAGCCGCTACGACGCGACTTTCGCCGTCGACGACCCCTACCCCGAGCGCGCGTCGGCACGCGGCCCCGATCCGATCCTCGACAGCCTGACGCGCGCCTATGGCGGCGCCTTCGCGGCTTACGCGCGCAACGAGCTCGGCTTCAACACCGAGATGACCTATCAGTTGCTGGCGAATGACGTCACCCGGCACTGGGACTGGCACGGCGGCCGGGTGCAGGCGAGCGTAGAAGACGAACTGCGCGTGCTGCTCTCGTTCAGCCCGTCGTTCCGCTTGCTGGTGGCGCACGGGGTTTCCGACATGGTCACGCCCTATGCCATGTCGCGCTACGCGCTCGACCATCTGCCGCCGGTCGAGCCGCCCGGCCGCGTCGCACTCAAGCTCTACCGCGGCGGGCATATGCTCTATCTCGATCCGGCCTCGCGCAAGGCTTTCAGCCGCGACGCCGCGGCGTTCTATCGCGGCGGCGAATAGCCATCGCTAGTTGCGCGTCTCCGACACCATGCCCCAGCGCCGCACCGTTACGTGCTCCAGGGTCTGGAACACGAAACGTTCGAAGAACACGCCGATGACGCCGATGACGACCAGCGTCGCGAGCATGACGCCGGAATTGAGGAACTCCTTGGCGTTGAAGATGATCTCGCCCAGTCCCAGCTTGGGGCTCGCCAGCAATTCGCCGCCGATAACGCCGATCCACGCGCGGCCAAACGACAGCCGCAGGCCGGTGATGATATAGGGCAGCGAGCCCGGCCAGATCACCTTGCGAAACAGCGTGGTCCCGTCGGCGCCCATGACGATCGCCGCGCGCAGCCAGATCGGATTGACCGCGCGCACGCCGGTCCACACCGCGTAGACCATCGGGAACGACGAGGCGTAAATGACCACCACGATGGTGGCGCGGTCGCCGATACCAAACCACAAAATGAACAGCGGCACCCAGGCCAGCGACGGGATCGGCAATAGTACGCTCAGCACCGGATTGAAGATGCGTTCGGCCACCCAATAGCGCGCCATCAGCACGCCAACCGGGATGGCGATGGCGAACGAAATCGACAGGCCGATGAATACCCGCGTGATGGTCGCCAGCGTGTTGTCCAGCAAGGTCCCATCGGCCAGCATGGTCCACATGGTCTCGGCGATCGATCCCAGCGGCGGTGTCATGGCGGTAGAAAACATGCCGCTAAGCGCAAATCCTTGCCATATGGCGAGCACGACCACTATTCCGGCCACGCCGCGCGCGAATGCGACCCATGAGCGTTTGGCCTTCATGCCGTCACCATGCCCCAGCGCACCACCGTGTAGCGTTCGACGCGGGCAAATACCTGCCGCTCGAGCACAATGCCGATCACGCCGATCACCGCGATGGTGGCGAGCATCACGTCGGTGTTGAGGAAGGTCTGCGCGCCGAAGATCAGCCAGCCGAGGCCCTGCTGCACCGACATCAGCATTTCCACCGCAATGAGGATGCGCCAAGCCTGGGCCAGGCCCAGCCGCAGGCCGATCAGGATATAGGGCAGCGCCCCCGGCATGACCACGCGCCAGAACAACTCGCGGTCGCGCGCGCCCATCACTTCCGCCGAGCGCAGCCAGATCGACTTCACCGCCTTCACGCCCTTCCAGGTGTTGATGATGACGGTGAAGCTGGACGACACGCCGACCAGCAGAATGGTCGGCGTGTCGCCGAGACCGAACCACAAGACGAACAGAGGGGCATAAGCGAGGCCCGGGATCGGATAGAGGAAAGTGACGATCGGGACCAGGGTGTCTTCCACCCATTGCCGCCGCCCCATCGCGATGCCGACAACAACGCCGATGACGGCGGCAATCAAGAAACCGATGATGAGGCGATAGAGCGTCGCCATGGCCGCCGCCAACATGATGCCATTGCCGACGAGACGCACGAGGGCGTCGGCAATAGCCGGGAGGCCGGGCACCAGCTTGGGTGAGAATCCGCCGTAGATGACGAAGAGTTCCCATGCCGCCGCGATCACCGCGAAGGTGACGAGCGGCAGCCCGATCGACAGTGCCCGTCTCATCCCGTCTCTTGCTCAGCTCTTGGCGCGAGCCGCGTCCAGCAAGCTTTGATTGAGCAGCTTGTTCCAGTCCGGGATCGCCGAGATCTTTTTCTGTTTCATCAACACTTCCGACTGGGCCGTCAGATACTTCTTCAACTCCGGCTTAAAGTCCGGATTGACGTCGATCTTCGACAGCATCAGCTTGATGATCGTTTCGTCGACCTTGAAGCCTTTCTTGGCGAACTGGTCGAGCACGATCTTTATGGCCCTGGGGCGTTCGTCGTCGAAGATCTTCACGGCGGCGAGGTAGCCGCGCAAGAACTCGATGACCCCCATACGGTTCTTGTTGATGAGGTCCGTGTTGGCGGCGAGGATGACCGGCTCCAGATCGTAGGGGGTGTAGTCGGTCAGGGCCTTGCCGAGCTTGTTAACTTCGGCGACCGACACGAACGGCTCGACGCCGGCGAAGGCGTCAATCGAGCCGGCAGCCAGCGCCGCCACGTGGTTCTGGAAGCGGACGTTGACCATCTGCACGTCCTTTTCCGTCAGGCCCACGCTCGGCAGGATCTTGCTCTTGAACACGTGGTCGGTTGCCGAGCCGAATTGCGAGCCGACCTTGTGGCCCTTGAGTTCCTTGAGCGACTTGATGCCCGACTTCTCACCGACGACGACCGCCAAAGTCTTGGCGCCGTAGAGCGCCAGGCCGATCGCCTGCATCTGGCCCTTAGCAGCGCCGATCACGAACGGCGTCGCGCCGATCACGCCGACATCGACGCGGCCCGAGATCATCGCGTCGCGGGTGGTCTTGCCGCTGTCGAAGCGGAAGATCTTGACGTCGGCGCCGGCCTTCTTGAACGTATCTTCGGCGTCCGCGATCATCCCGAGGGAGCCCCAGGACGAATTCTGGAAGCCGAACTTGATCGGCTCGGCACCGAAAGCACGCACCATCGGGAACGCCGAGGCGGCGAGCGTGGCGCCGGCAATCGTTAAGAAGTCGCGTCGTGGTAGTGTAAGCTTGGTCATGGTTTCCTCCCGTTTTGAACTTTGCGCTTTCTAGATACTCCGTTCTTCCTGCATCGACTTCCCGTTTTCACTCTTCGTCAGTGACGCAAATGGCGCATGATCTCGCGCTGGGTCTCGACGAAGGGCTCGCTGAGCGGATCGCGCGGGCGCGGCAAATCGAGCGTGAGCTCGGCCTTGACGGTGCCCGGATGCGCATTGAGCACGATCACTTTGTCGCCGAGATAAACGGCCTCGGCGACGTTGTGGGTAATGTAGACGATGGTTTTCTTGGTCTTCTGCCAGATGTCGGTCAGCAACTTCTGCATATCGTCGCGCGTCATGGCGTCGAGCGCGGCGAACGGCTCGTCCATCAGCAACACCTGCGGATTGTAGGCGAGCGAGCGGGCGATGGCGACTCGCTGCTGCATCCCGCCGGACAACTGATGCGGAAATACGTCGGCGAATTTTTCCAACCCAACGAGACGCAGGAATTCGAGCGAGGTCTTCTCGCGTGTGGCCTTGTCGACCTTGCGCATTTCCAGGCCGAACTCGACATTGTGCTTGGCCGTGCGCCATGGAAACAACTGGGCAAAGTCCTGAAACACGACGCCGCGGTTCTGCCGGTTTGTATCGAGCGCGGTGCCGTCGATGCGAATTTCGCCGGCAGTCGGGTGCAACAAGCCGGCGAGGATGTTCAGGATTGTGGTCTTGCCGCAGCCGCTGGGGCCGAGCAGGCACAGGAACTCCGACTGGCGGACCGAAAAATTGATGTCCTTGATCGCCAGCACCCGGCCCTTGTCGACCTCGTATTCGAAGGTCACGTTCTTGACTTCGATCTGATCTGCCACCTGGTCCGTCCCTATCTCGCGCCGGCCGCGCCGCGCCGCTTGCCCTCGCCGGCAAGTTCGGCTTGCGCCGCTTCGATGATTTCGCTCAAGGCCACGATGCGGCTGTCCTCGCGCGCCGACTTGATCGCGGCATAGACCGCAGCCACCGCCTGACAGCCGTTGGCGGCCGACAACTCGCAATCATTGCCCGTGGCAACGCTGTCGGCAAATATTTCGAGTTCGTCGCGAAACACGTTGCCCTCCGGAACGGGGAACGCTTGCCGGTCGGCCGGGCCCTTGCCACGCGCCTGCATGTAGAGCGTCGCGTTTTCGTGCAGGCGTTCCGGGGTGGGCCAGAAGGTCTGGTTGATGTCGTAGAACATCAAAGCATCGGCGCCGGTGGCGCGGATACTGTAGGTGCCCGGGCTGGCCCAGTTCGAGAGCATGACGCCGAGCTTGCCGTCGGCAAAATGCACCGCGACAATCCACTGATCCTCGACCTCGGCACCGACCGGCGAATGGCGGGCGGCGCTCGCGCTGACCGCCGAGATATCCCCGCCCAGATAGCGCAGGGTGTCGAACTGATGCACGCCGATCTGACTCAAGGAACCGCCGGGCGCGCTTTCCTGGTAAAAGCGCCAATCCTTCGCTGAGAGGCGCAAGCCACGGTCGTTGGAGAAATTGGCCTCGATCTGGCTGACCTTACCGAGCTTGCCGGCATCCATCGCCGCGCGGATGGCGCGCACGCCGGTGAGCAGGCGCGCACAATGGCCGATCACGATACGCACGCCGTGCGTCTTTTCGAGCGCGGCGATGGCAAGCGAGTCGGCCATGGTGTTGGCGATCGGCTTCTCAATGTAGACGTGCTTGCCGGCTTGCGCCCCGCGCCGCGCGAATTCGAAATGCAGTTCGTTCGGCAGTGCCAGCACGAGGCCGGCGATGTCCTTGTCGGCCAGCACCGCGTCGATATCGCGCGCCGGAAGGCTGAAGTCTTTTGAAAACGCCGCCAGCCGCTCCGGGCTGCGGCCGACGCAACAGATAATTTCGATCTTGTCGGACAGGCTCGCCGCCTGGATCAGCACGCGCGCCCAATTGCCGACACCGATCATCGCCATCTTGATGCGCGCCATCATTCGCCTCCGGTGCCGGTGACGCTGGTGCCGCCGCAAACGTAGATCGACTGTCCGGTGATGTACCCGCTGTTGCGATCGAGCAGGAAAGTCACCAAATGGGCGACGTCTTGGGGCGTGCCGAGGCGCTTGACCAGAATCTTGTCGATCACGGTCTGGCGCTTGACCGAACCGTGCGGATGCCCGCGGTTGAAATGCGCTGTCTCCACCGGCCCCGGCATCACCGCATTGACAGTGATGCCGTCGGCGCCGGTCTCGATCGCCACCACGCGCGTCATGCCTTCGAGGCCGGCCTTGGCGCTGGCGTAGACGACGCGCTCGGTCTTGCCGAGAATCGCGCGCGAGGACATGTTGATGATGCGGCCGAACTTGGCGCGCCGCATGCCGGGCACGAAGCTCTGGATCAGCACCATGGCAGCGCCAAGCGTGATGGTGGTGACGTAGTTTAGTTCCTCGACCGTCGCCTTCTCCAGCGGGTTGGGCGCGTTCTCACCGGCGTTGTTGACGAGATAGCGAACGGGGAACTCGGCGGCCACGTCGTTCGCTATTTTGCGCGCTGCCGTGAGGTCGGTCAGATCGATCGGACGGAAATGCAAATTTTCGTGCTTGAGCTTCGGCGCCGAGCGCTGCAGCGTGACCACCGGGATACCGCGATCGAGCAGCGAGGCGGCAATGGCTTCGCCAATGCCGGAACTGGCGCCCGTCACCACCGCCGTATCCGCCATTGCCATGCGACCTCCTTCAAGGTGCGCGGTTCAGCGAGAGAGTCGATGATTTTCCGCTGCCGGGCTCTCGCTACTGCCTGTAACGACAGCAGCGGCGCGCGGCGCGGAAAAGGGCATCCTCCCAAAATGCTCGCTTTGTTATTCGGACGGCGAGCCTTACAGGAAGCGTAGAGCGGCACCAGAATAGATCAAGTGTATTCTGGTTATCGTCGCAATTGATTTCATCTATGAGGCGCGCACAGCTAAACGTTTCCCGCGCGGCGCGGGTTGTCCATTCTGGCCGTAGGCCGCCCTGATCATCTCGGCCATGCGCAGCGCCGCCGCCGAACGATGGCCGTCGCGCCGCCAGAGTATACCGACCATCCGCTTGGGTGCCGGGTCGGTGAGCCGCACGATCTGCAATCCTCTGGCATCGAGGATGGCGCCGGACGACAGCACGGTGGCCAGCCCCGAATTGCGCGTGATCGCCAGTATCGGGTCGATCGCGTTCATCTCCAGCACCACGTGCGGCTGCTGCCTTGTTTCGGTAAAGAAACGGTCTACGAACTGACGCGCGCCAAATTCCGGTGTCAGCAGCACGAGCGGCAGCGTGGCGAGCTCGCGCATCGGAATCGATTTGCGGCCGGCTTGCGGGCACTTGGAACCGGCCACCAGCACCAGTTCCTCGGCGAACAGCGGCTCGGCGACAATCTGATCATTGTCGCCGGCGATATAAGCCACCGCCATATCGAGTTCGGCATTGATCAGCTCGCGCTCCATGTCCATGCGCGGCACCAGACGTGTGATGACGTGCACGCCGGGATAGCGCAGCGCGAATTCCGACATGATCGGCGGCAGCATGGAATGCGAGAACGAATGGAACACCGCCATGCGCAGTGTGCCGCGCATCAGGCCTTCGAGCTCGGAGATGGCAAGCGCGCTCGATTCGATTTCCTTCAGGATGCGCTCGCAATAGGGCTTGAACAGCCGGCCGGCGTCGGTGAGCTCAACCTCTTTGGTGCTGCGGTCGAACAACACGGTACCGACCATTTGTTCGAGCTGCTTAACCTGATGCGAGAGCGTGGGCTGGGTGACGTGCAGCCGCTCGGCCGCGCGCGTGAAGCTGCGCGTGTCGGCGACGGCGAGAAAGTAACGGAGATGGCGAAGTTCCATGAGCCCGAGGATACACGGTCCGGTCGCGCCCGCGCTAGCTCATCGCCAGTACCACTGCGCAGGTGGTGACGATGTCGTCCTCGCTGGCGCCGCGCGACAGATCGCTGATCGGCTTGGCAAAGCCTTGCAAAAACGGGCCAATCGCCTGCGCACCGCCCAGCCATTGCGTCAGCTTGTAGCCGATATTGCCGGAATCGAGGTCCGGGAAAATCAGGACGTTGGCCGCGCCAGCGACGGGGCTGGCCTGTTTGAGCTTCTTGGCGGCCACGCTCGGCACCAGCGCCGCGTCGGCCTGGAATTCGCCGTCAACGGCGAGCGAAGGCGCGCGCCGGCGCACCAGGTCGAGCGCCGCGCGCACTTTGTCGACACGTGCATGTTGCGCGCTGCCCTGGGTCGAAAACGACAGCATCGCGACGCGCGGGTTTTCGCCCAGCAATCTTTCCGCGCTGCGCGCCGAGGTGATGGCGATATCGGCGAGTTCTTCAGCCGTTGGATCGGCATTGACCGCGCAATCGGCAAATACGAAGGCGCGCGGACCTTGTTTGAGAAAATCCGGCACCACCATGAGGAAGCAACTCGACGGCAGCGCGATACCCTCGGCCAGGCCGACCGTCATTAAGCCTGCCTCGATCACGCGGCGGGTCGGGTTGGAGGCGCCCGCCACCATGGCGTCGGCGTCGCCCTGGCGCACCATCATGCCGCCGAAATACAAGGGTTTTGCGACCAAGCGGGTAGCAATTGCCGGCGTCATCGAGCCGCGCGCGGCCGCGCAGGCCTCGCCATAGGATTTGAGCCGCGGATCGCCACGCGGATCGGTCAGTTCTATGCCGTCGAGTGAGACACCTAATCCGTCCGCAACGCTGCGGATTGTGTCGGCCGTGCCGAGCAATACCGGCTGCGCGATTTTCTCATTCTTGAGACGCAGCGCGGCTGCAACAATGCGGGCATCCTCGCCCTCCGGCAAAACGATTTTGCGATGGCGCCGACGTGCGTTATCAAACAAGCGACCGATCAAATCCATGCATCTCACCGCATGAGAAAACGTTGAGTCGGCGCTCGCACCAGGATCATGCGTAACCGAAGAGTGCATCAATGACTGAAACAGCCGAAGCGATCAAGATTCACCGCGGCCTCAGGGGTGTCTATTTCGATCGTTCGCCCTGCACGTTCATCGACGGCAAGGCCGGCGAACTGCGCTACCGCGGCTATTCGATCCACGATCTCGCCGAAAACTCGACTTTCGAGGAGACCGCCTGGCTTCTGCTCTACGGCGATCTGCCGACCGCGCAGGAATTGGCCGGCTTCGATGCGCAGCTCAAGTCGGCGCGCAAGCTGCCGGCGCCGGTGCTGGATATCGTGCGTTTGATCAAGGACGCGCATCCGATGGACGTGCTGCGCACGGCGGTTTCCGCGCTCGCTGCTTTCGATCCGGAAACAGCCGACAATTCGCGCGATGCCACCCTGCGCAAGGCCGTGCGGCTGACCTCGCAAGTCCCGGTGATCGTCGCCGCACATTCGCGCATCCGCGTCGGCCAAGAGCCCGTGCCGGCGGACGAAACGCTCACCCATGCGGAAAATCTGCTGTGGATGCTGCGGGGCGAAAAGCCGAGCCGTGACGCATCGCAGCTGATCGACCGCGACCTCATCCTGCACGCCGAGCACGGCTCCAATGCCTCGTCCTTCGCCGCCCGCGTGGTGATCGGTACCGAAGCTAATCTTCATGCAGCGATCACGGCAGCGATTGCCGCGCTGTCGGGGCCAGCGCATGGTGGCGCCGCCGAGGACGTCATGAAGATGGCGGAAGACATCGGCGATCCGGCACGCGCGGCGGACTACGTCAAGGACATGCGCAAGTCGGGCGCGGCCGTCACCGGCTTCGGCCACCGCGTCTACCGCGCCGAAGATCCGCGCGCGCGCCACATGCGCGCCGGCGTCGAGCGGCTGTCGAAGGAAATGGGCCAGCCGAAGTGGTACGAAATCCTGCAGGCGGTGGTGAACGCGATGGCGCCCTATGCCCGCCACGGCGTCAACGTCAACGTCGATTTCTATTCCGGAGTCGTCTACCACCTGCTGGGCGTCAAGCGCGACCTGTTCGTGCCGATCTTCGCCATCGGCCGCGTGCCCGGATGGGTGGTGCAGGTGCTTGAACAACTCGACAACAACATCCTGATCCGCCCGCTCACCCTCTACAACGGGCCGGACGCACGGCCTTACCGGCCGATCGCCGGTCGCCGGTCGCTAAGCGCATCAAAATCTCATTAATTGAGAGCGCCAGTCGCATTGCGCCATTGCGGCCGCCATGCGCTTTTGCTTATTCTATAAGAAAGCTGGTCTCATTAAATGAGACTTTAGCGACCGGCGACAAGCTGGCGCTGCAAAGGGAGGACAACATGCGGCGCGCGCGCAGCCACACTCCGCCGACCGTTATTACCTCGCGCAGCCTATGGACACGCTGGGACGACCTCGCCGAGGCCGAGACCGCGCACGCCCGTGAACCCGCGGTGTTTGGCTTGGCCAGCGCCTAGGCGATCCACCAGCCCGACCGCGCGCGCTAGCAAGGAGAGCACGATTTGGACTTCATCCGTTACCTGCCGGAGATTTTCGCTCCCTGGAATCTGCTGGTGCTGGTGCTGGGGACCGCCGGCGGCCTGATATTGGGCGCGGCGCCGGGCTTGAGTCCGACCATGGCGGTAGCGCTGCTGATCCCGTTCACCTTTCATATGGACTCGACCACGAGCCTGATCCTGCTTGGCGCCGTCTACACCGCCACGGTCGCGGGCGGCGCGGTCAGCGCGATCCTGATCAATATACCGGGAGCGCCGGCCAATATCGCCACGGTGCTCGACGGCCACCCAATGGCGCAGCAGGGCCGCGCCGCCGAGGCGCTGCACTACGCCTTCATCAGCTCAGTGATCGGCGGGGTGCTCGGCGTGTTGGTGCTGATCTTCTTCACGCCGTTGCTCGCCGAGTTCGCGCTCAGGTTCGGGCCGTCGGAACTGTTCTGGACGGCGGTGCTGGGCGTCACCGTGATCGGGTCTCTCGGCTCCGGGTCGGTCTTGAAAGGTCTGTTCGCCGGGGTGTTTGGGCTATGGCTGTCGACCATCGGCTACGATCCGGTCAACGGCGTCGAGCGGTTCGTCTTCACCGAACACCTGCAGGGCGGGATCAACATCATCGCCGCGTTGATCGGGCTGTTTGCGCTCCCTCAAGTGTTCGGCATGTTTGAAGGCGCGACACGCACGCAGCGCGGCACCATTTTTGAAATGGAGAACCGCAGCGTGCTCGACTCGCTGCGATTCAACCTGCGGCGGGTCAAGACGCTCACCATTGGCAGCGTCGTTGGGATTTTCATCGGGCTGATCCCCGGAGCCGGCGCCCAGATCGCCGGTCTTGTCTCCTATGACCAGTGCCGGAAGTTCAGTTCGCGCCGCGATAATTTCGGCAAAGGCGAACCCGACGGCGTAATCGCCTCGGAGGCGGCGAACAATGCAGTGGTGGGACCGTCGCTGGTGCCGCTGCTGACACTCAGCATTCCAGGCAGCCCGACCGCCGCCGTGCTGCTCGGCGGTCTGCTCATCCACGGCCTGTTCCCAGGGCCGAACCTTTTCACCACCCACGCCAAGGTCACCTGGACGTTCATCAACTCGCTGCTGTTGGGCCAGATCCTGATGGGCGTCCTCGGCTTGACCATGAGCCGTATGAGCCGCTGGGTGATGCAGGTCCCCGACAATTACATGGCGGCTGCCGTCGTCGTGCTCGCGGTGTTCGGGACCTACAGCGTCGAGAACAGTTTTTCCGACGTGCTGGTGATGATGACGCTCGGTACCGGCATGTACTTCGCCACCAAGATCGGCTTCAGCCCGGCGCCGGTGGTTCTCGGCATCATTCTCGGGCCGATCGCCGAAAATAACTTCATGCAAGGGCGGCTGATCGCCAACACCCAGCACGGCTTGTTGCCCTATTTCTGTACGGGCACGATCAATCTCATCTTGATCGGCCTGTGCGTGATTTCGATCGGCTACAGCGCCTATGCCGAACTGCGGGCGAGAAAGCAACGCAAGTCGCAGGAGGTCGAGTCATGGCAGCGCGCCTGACCTCCATCGGCTGCATCCTGTTCGGCGGATTGCTGTACTGGGCTGCGCTCGGCAGTGAAACACCGAGGGCGTATTTCTTTCCGCAGATGCTCGCCTTGGCGATGGGCGCGATGGGCGCGGCGATGCTCGTCATGGATTTCCGCAGCAGCGGCAAACGGCAGGCGGCCGGGTCACCAACCCAGTGGTACAAGATTTGGCCGGGCATGGTCGTTCTTGTGGTTTTTATGGCGATCGCGGAGCGGGTCGGCTTCTACGTGAGCTCCTGGCTCGCGTTCACGTCGATCGGAGTTCTGTATGCGCCTGCCCGCGATCGCCTGGCAACGGCCAAACGCTGCGTGCCGATCGCTATTGTTTTTCTAGCCGTGCTCTACCTCGTCTTCTGGATGCTGCTTCGCGTCCAGTTGCCACATGGATTCGCTTTCTGACCAAAGGGAGGACGACAATGACAATCGCTTCAAAGCTCATATGCAGACTGGGAGTGGCACTCGTCGCTGGTTTGGCATTCGCCGCGTCGGGAGTTCTCGCCGCCGACTATCCGGACAAGCCGCTCCAGCTGATGGTGTCCTATCCGCCGGGCGGCGCGACCGATTTCCAGGCGCGCATCGTGACGATGATGGGCAGCCAATACGTCAAAGAGCCCATCGTCATCATCAATAAGGCCGGGGCTGGCGGACAGGTCGGCTGGAACTGGTTCGCATCGAGCGCAAGCAAGGATGGCTACGATCTCGCCGCCTATAATCTGCCGCATTTCATCGCCCAGTCGATCGTCTTCAAAACCAAATACAACATCGACAATGTCGAGCCGATCGCCAACTGGGGCGCCGATCCGGCGGTGCTGATCGTGCCCAAGAACAGCCCGTTCAACTCGGTGAAGGACTTCGTCGATTTCGCCAAGAAGAACCCCGGCAAGATCACGGTGTCCGGCGGCGGCCTGTACATCGGCCACCATATCGCCATGCTGCAGCTCGCGAAGGCCGCCAATATCAAGCTCACTTACGTGCCGGCCAAGGGCGGCGTCCCCGCGCTGCAGATGGTTATGGGCGACAAGGTGATGGCGGGCTTCAACAACCTGTCCGACGCCTTCCGCAGCCAGGACCGAGTCAAGATCCTGGCGGTCGCCGACAACGAGCGTAACAAGGAGTTTCTCCCGAAAGTACCGACGTTTAAGGAGAGCGGCATCGACGTCGACAACTCGAGCGTCAACTTCCGCGGCATCATGGTGCCGAAGGGAACGCCGCAACCGGTCATCGCCATGCTCTCGACGAACGTACCGAAGATGTTCCACGACAGGCACGTGATATCGAAGATGAAGGCTGGCGGCTCGCCGTTGCACGTCATGACCCGCGAGCAGGTTCAAAAAATGTTCCAGAACCGCCAGAAATATCTTGAGGCGTTGCTCAACGAGTTGCGTTCGAAGAAGTAACACGACTTGAACCGGTGGCCCCGCATGGCACAAGGCGGCGCGATGCGGGGCCAGCCAAACACTGATAGCCGGCGTGCGACGCGCCGAATATCGTAATGCGTTGTGAGGTAAAAAAATGGGCATAAATCCTGGTATCGGCGTAAGACGCCCCAACGTACGGCCGGCAAGGGAGGGCCCGGCGCATGTCGCGACCTTGCCGCCGCGCCGTTCGGCCTCCGGCAGCGCCACGATCAAGAGCCGCGCGCAAAAACTCGGCGCCACCGCGCGCTCCTTCGCGATCCTCGATCACGTCGCCGCATCGCCCGGGCCGGTGGACGTGCTCGACATCATCGCCTCGCTTAAACTGCCGAAGGCGACGGCCTACCGCCTGGTCGACTGGTTCGTCACCCGCGGCTATCTTGCACGGGAGCCGGGCCGCAAGCGCCTAATCGTCGGTCCCAGGCTGACCAATCTGGCGTTTGGCGTGCTGTCGGCCTCGATGCGCAACGATGCGCCCCACGTCGTGCTTCAGCGCCTCGTGCGTACGCTCAACGAAACCTGCAACATCGGCACGCTGCTCAACGGCGAAGTGGTCTATCTCGACCGCGTTGAAGCCGAGCATTGGCCGCTGCGGCTGCACTATACCAGCGGCTCGCGCGTGCCCCTGCATTGCAGCGCGATCGGCAAGCTGTTCCTGGCGCTGGCGCCGGCGCCGCGCCGGCAACGGTTGCTGCAAAGCCTGGAGCTGCGCCGCTTCACAGACAACACGATCACCGATCGGACGCGAACTCGAGGCCGAACTGCGGCAAATCCGCAAGGACCAGGTTTCGTTCGACCGCGAGGAATATCTCGTCGGCGTGGTTTGCATGGCGGTGCCGGTTTTGGGCAAAAACGGCGAGACGCTCGCCGCACTCGCGATGCAAGCACCGGAAGCACGCATGAACGTGCAAACCGCGCGCGGCCATCTCCCCGCGCTGCGCCGCGCGGCAAGCGAGATCGGCGAAATCTTTCAGGACAAGTCCTGAAACTCACCTTCAATCCGTTCCCCCATGGGAGCGGAAAACTACCGCAATGATAGCCGAAGAAGGCCAATTCGAAAAAAGGGTGCAGCTATGAAGATGACGACGGAAGAAGCTTTTGTAAAAGTATTGCAGATGCACGGCATCGAGCATGCTTTCGGCATCATTGGCTCGGCATTTATGCCGATCTCGGATCTTTTTCCGAAGGCCGGTATCACCTTCTGGGACGTCGCACACGAGTGCAACGGCGGCTACATGGCCGACGGCTATACGCGCGCGACCGGCAAGATCGCGATGTGCGTCGCGCAGAACGGCCCGGGCATCACCAATTTCGTCACCGCCATCAAGACCGCTTACTGGAACCACACGCCGATGCTCCTGATCACACCGCAGGCGGCGAACAAGACGATCGGCCAGGGCGGCTTCCAGGAAGTGGAGCAATTGGCGCTGTTCCGCGACATGGTCTGTTATCAGGAAGAGGTGCGTGATCCTTCGCGCGTCGCGGAAGTTTTGAATCGCGTCATCTCCAAGGCAAAGCTCTTGTCGGCACCCGCGCAGATCAACGTCCCACGTGACTACTGGACGCAAGTCATCGACATTAATTTGCCGGCCATCATCGAATTCGAGCGCCCGGCCGGCGGTGCCCAGGCGATCGCGGAAGCGGCGAAGCTGCTGTCAGAGGCGAAATTCCCGGTCATTCTGTCGGGCGCGGGAGTCGTGCTCGGCAACGCCATCCCGGAATGCGTCGCGCTGGCCGAGCGGCTCGATGCACCGGTCTGCAACAACTATCAGCACAACGACAGCTTTCCCGGCAGTCACCGCCTTGCCGCTGGCCCACTCGGCTACAATGGCTCGAAAGCCGGAATGGAGCTGGTCGCCAAGGCCGACGTGGTCTTGGCGCTGGGGACCAGGCTCAATCCGTTTTCGACCCTTCCCGGCTACGGCATCGATTACTGGCCGAAGAACGCGAAGATCATCCAGGTCGACATCAACGCCGACCGCATCGGTCTGACCAAGCCGGTCGCCGTCGGCATTTGCGGAGATGCCAAACTGGTCGCCCAGAGCATACTGGCACAGCTTTCGCCCACAGCCGGAGACGCCGGCCGCGAGGATCGCAAAGCCTTGATCCACACCACCAAGTCCAAGTGGCTGCAGACGCTCTCCAGCATGGATCACGAGGACGACGATGACGGCACCACCTGGAACGCCGACGCCCGCAAGCGGGAGCCCGACCGCATGTCGGCGCGGCAGGCCTGGCGCGCGATCCAGGCGGGACTTCCGAAGGACGCCATCATATCGAGCGACATCGGCAACAATTGCGCCATCGGCAACGCCTATCCGACATTTGAAAAAGGACGGAAGTATCTGGCGCCTGGTCTGTTCGGGCCTTGCGGCTACGGCTTCCCCTCGATCATCGGCGCCAAGATCGGTAATCCGGATACTCCTTGCGTCGGCTTCGCCGGCGACGGCGCATTCGGAATATCCATGAATGAGATGAGCTCAATCGGGCGCGAACAATGGCCGGGCATCACCATGATCATCTTCCACAATTTCCAGTGGGGTGCTGAAAAACGCAACTCGATCCTCTGGTATGACGATAATTTCGTCGGTACCGAGCTCGACCCGCATCTCAGCTATGCCAAGATGGCCGAAGGTTGCGGTCTCAAGGGCGTAACGGTAAAGACGCAAACCGAACTGACGGAGGCCCTTCAAAAGGCTTGCGAATCACAGAGAAAACGCGAAACGACCTTCATCGAGGTTATTCTCAATCAGGAGCTTGGTGAACCGTTCCGCCGCGACGCCATGAAGAAACCCGTGGTCGTGGCGGGCATTAAGCGCGAAGACATGCGCCCACAGCAAAGCGCTTAGAGGAATACGGGAGTTTGCAATGACTGTGGCAGTGAAAACGCCGTTGGATACAAATACCGACGCAGTTGTTGATGAGCTGGTGCGGCGCGCGCGTGCGGCCATGGCGGTCTTCGCCAATGCCGACCAGGCGCGCACCGACGATGCGGTGACCGCGCTCGCCTGGGCGCTCTATAACCCGCCGCACGCCGAGGAGCTGGCCGCGCTGGCGGTTAGCGACACCAAGCTCGGCAATGTCCCCGACAAGATCATCAAGAAGCAGCGCAAGACCTTCGGGACCTTGCGCGACCTTCTGCGGGTCAAGTCGGTCGGCATCATCGAGGAAGACCCCGCCCGCGGCATCGTCAAATACGCCAAGCCGGTGGGCGTGGTCTGCGCCATCACGCCGTCGACCAATCCAGGCGCCACGCCTGTCAACAAGTCGATGTTTGCGATCAAGGGCCGCAATGCCATCATCATCGCCGCTTCGCCCGCGGGCCTGAAGACCACCACGCGCACGGTCGACTACATGCGCGCCGAGCTGAAGAAGATCGGTCTGCCCGAGGACCTCGTGCAAATTCTTCCGCCTCCGGCGTCGAAGGACATGACGCGGGCGCTGATGCAGGCCGCCGACCTGGTGGTGGCCACCGGCTCGCAGGACAATGTGCGCCGCGCCTATTCCAGCGGCACGCCGGCGATCGGCGTCGGTCTCGGCAATGTGCCGGTGATCGTGGACGAAACCGCCGATCTCGACGACGCCGCGCGCAAGATCTGTGCCTCGAAGATTTTCGACAACGCCACCTCCTGCTCCTCGGAAAACTCGGTCATCATCGTCGACGCGGTTTACGATCAGACCATGGCCGCGCTCGAGCGCGCCGGTGGTTACCGCACCACGCAAGACGAGAAGGAGCGCATCCAGCAGGCGCTGTGGCCGGACGGCAAATTGAGCCGCACGCTAATCGCGCGCGATGCCGACGTGTTCGCGCGCGGCTGCGGACTGCCGGCGGCGGCGGAGAAGGCCAAGTTCTTCATGGTGGAGGAGACCGGGGTCGGCCGCGACTTTCCGTTCTCCGGCGAAAAGCTGTCGCTGGCCCTGACCGTCTATCGCGTCAAGGACTTCGACGCGGCAATCGAGCGCGCCAATACCATCCTCGCCTATCAGGGCCGCGGCCATTCGGTCGGCCTGCACACCAAGGATCTGAAGCGCGGCCGCACGCTGGCGGAACGCTCGGACGTCGTGCGCGTGCTGGTCAACCAGGCGCACACCTTCGGCAACGGCGGCGGCTTCGACAACGGGTTGAATTTCACCCTCAGCATGGGTTGCGGCACCTGGGGCGGCAATTCCATCACCGACAACCTGAACTACAAAAACTTCCTCAACATCACCCACCTCGTCAACACCATTCCCGAGGACAAGCCGAGCGAAGAGCAACTGTTCGGCGCCTATTGGGCAAAATACGGCCGCTGAGATCCAAGCAATGAACTTCGAGGAACACGCGGCGAAAGCGCTGATCCTGGCGCCCGCCGGGATTGCCGTGCCGCGCGGTGTGCTGTGCACGAGCGCGTCGGAGGCGACCAAGGCTGCGGGCGAGATCGGCCCTTGCGTGGTGAAAGCACAGGTGCCGACGGGCAAACGTGGCAAGGCCGGAGGCATCAAGCTTGCCAATTCGGCCAAAGAGGCCGGACAGGTGGCGGGGCAAATCCTCGGCATGCGCATCGGCGACTACACGGTCGAGCGGCTGCTGGTCGAGGAACAGGCCAAGATCGCGCGCGAATTCTATGCGGCGGTGCTGCACGACACCACGGCGCGCAAGCCGTTGATTCTGTTCTCGACTGAAGGCGGCATGGACATCGAGGAGATCGCCGCCGAGAAACCGCAGGCAATCCGCCGGCTGCTGGTCGATATCGATGCCACGCCTTCCGCCGCCGACATCGCCGGCCTGCTGAAAGGCCTCGATCTGGGCGCAGCGCAGACGCAGATCGCCGACATCCTGACGCGCCTGCACGCCGCCTACCGGGCGCGTGACGCGGAATTGCTGGAAATTAACCCGCTGGCGCTGCTGGCCGACGGCCGCGTGGTGGCGCTCGACTGCAAATTCGTGCTCGACGATGCCGCCCTTTACCGCCAGCCGGAGATCGCCGGCCACGGCTCGCCCGGTGCCATGACCGATCTGGAACAACGCGCCGCCGCGGCCAACCTCAAGCTCATCCAACTCGACGGCAATGTCGGTGTGCTCGCCAACGGCGCCGGCCTCACCATGACGACGATGGATGTAATCGGCCATTTCGGTGGCAAGCCGGCCAACTTCCTCGAGATAGGCGGCGAGGCCTATACCAAGTCGGAAATTGCGCTCGATCTGGTGCTGTCCAATCCCGGCGTGAAAAGCCTGGTGATCAACTTCTGCGGCGCCTTCGCGCGCACCGACGTGATGGCGGACGGCGTAGTGAAGGCGTGGGCCAAGCTGAAGCCGAAAGTGCCGGTGTTCTTCTCCATCCACGGCACCGGCGAGGACGAGGCGGTGGCGCTGGTGCGCAAGGAACTTGGCATTGAGCCTTACGATTTCATGGAGGATGCCATTCAGGAAGCGGTGAAGGCTGCGTCATGATCGTCCGTAAAAAAGACCGCGTGGTCGTGCTCGGCATCACCGGCAAGCAGGGCACCTTCTGGACCGAGAAGATGATCGCCTACGGCACCAACGTGGTCGGCGGCGTGAACCCCAAGCGCGCTGGCGAAATCCATGTCGGCGTGCCGATCTTCGCCTCCACCGCTGAAGCGGCAGCCAAGGTCGGCGCTGATGTCGCCGTCATGTTCATACCGCCACCGATGGCGAAGGACGCCGGCGTCGCGGCCGCAGAGGCCGGCGTCAAACTGCTGGTGGTGCTGACCGAGCACATTCCGGCGCAGGACGTGATGGCAATCCATGCGGCGGCGGCGAAGCACGGCACCCGCATCGTCGGCCCCAACACCGCCGGCCTGGTGACGCCGGGCGAATGCTTCGTCGGCATCATGCCGGCCTTCGTGCCCAGCGTGTTCGCCCCCGGCCGTGTCGGCGTGATTTCGCGCAGCGGCAGCCTCGGCACGCTGGTGTGCCTCAACCTCACCCGAGCCGGTCTCGGCCAATCTGCCTTCATCGGCATTGGCGGCGATCCCATGCTCGGCACGACGACACGAGACGCATTGCAGGCGCTCAACGAAGACCCCGGCACCGACGCCGTGGTGATCGTCGGCGAGATCGGCGGCGGTATGGAAGAGGCAGCAAGCGACTACGCCCGCACGGTTTCCAAGCCGATGGTCGCCTTCATCGCCGGCGCCGCCGCGCCACCGGGCAAGAGGATGGGCCACGCCGGCGCCATCGTCACCGGCAGTGCCGGCAGCTATGCGGGGAAACGCAAAGCCTTGGAAGCCGCCGGCGTCGTGGTCGTCGATACGCCCGCGCAGATCGCGCCCGCCGTTGCCGCCGGTCTTGGCACGCCGGTAAAGCAGGCAACCCGCGCCTAAAATCCGAATTCGGAATTATGCGCGCCGAGTGCGGGCGCGGATGCGTCTGCCGCGGCACCCGGACGCAGCGATTTGTCGATCGGCACCGGGATCGCCGGCAACGTCTCGCCTTTCTCGTTGGTGAGCTTGGCTGCGAACAGCCCGCGCGCCTTGAAATGCGGATCATCGAGGGCGGCGCGGATATCCTGCATGATCGAACAGCAGCAATCGGCTTTGTCGAAAATCGGTTCCCATTCCACTGCAGTCTTGCCGGCGATGATTTCCGTCACGCGCGCGATCGTCGCGCGCGGGTCCCGTTCGTCGTCGATGAAATCAGGCGCAAGGCCGATGGCCGCAGTGAAGGACTCCCAGAATTTCTGCTCGAGCGCGGCGACGGCGGCGATTTTGCCGTCGCGCGTCTCGTAGAGGTGATAGCGCGGCGAACCGCCGGTGAGGCGGTCGCCACCATCCTCAGGCCAGGCGCCGCTGCCAAGGCCAGCGCCGATCGCCCAATACAGGAAGGGAAACACGCATTCCGTCATGCTGACATCGATAAAAGTGCCCTCACCCGTGGCGTCGCGCTGGCGTATCGCCAACAGGATGTTCATCACCGCCGGATAGCTGCCGCCGGCGATATCGGCGATCAGCGCCGGCGGCACGGTGCGATGGCCCGGCGGGCCCGACGACAGCGCCAGCAGGCCGGCATCGCCAATATAGTTGAGGTCGTGGCCGGCGCGGGTCGAGCGCGGGCCGCTCTGGCCGTAACCGGTGATAGCGCAATAGATCAGGCGCGGATTGACGGCTTTGAGCGCGTCGTAGCCCAGCCCCAGACGGTCCATGACGCCGGGCCGGAACTGCTCGACCACGACGTCGGCGGTCTTGGCAAGCGCATGGACATGGTCACGTACGCGCGAGTCCTTCAGGTCGGCCGCCACGCTCTTTTTTCCGCGGTTGAGCATGGCGAACATGACGCTTTCCTTGCCCCAGGACGGCTTGAAGCGGCGCATGTTTTCGCCGGCCGGGTGCTCGATTTTGATCACTTCGGCGCCGGCTTCGGCGAGCAGCAGCGTCGCCATCGGCCCCGGCAGCAAGGTGGTGAAGTCGAGCACGCGGATGCCGACGAGCGGGCCTTGCTTGCCATCGGACATTTCTTGAGTCTCCGCTGTTCGGGCGCTCAACGCTAATGTCTGGTCCGGCGCACGGCAATCACCTGCGCGGCGACGGCAAGACCGGCGATCCAGCGAAATTGGTCAATATCGCGGCCGGGAATCGGCCACGCGCGCCTCAGACCTTACCCCAGGTCAATGAATACAGGTCGAATCGGCGATCCCGCAAATTCATCACGGTGCCGTCCTGCCGCGACGCCCGCAGCGAATCGAGCTGAAGGTCGGCGATTGCCACCATCTCCACATTCGGCGTCGTGTCGGCGGCTATGCCGTCGCGCGCGAAGGGAAAGTCGCACGGCGTCAGCACGCAGCTTTGCGAGTACTGGATGTCCATGTTCTCGACGTCGGGAAGATTGCCGACGTTGCCGGCCATGACGACGTAACACTGGTTCTCGACGGTACGCGCGTGCGCGCAATAGCGCACCCGATTATAGGCTTGTGGAGAATCGGTGCAGAATGGCACGAACAGCAAAAGCGCTCCCTGATCGATCAGGTAGCGCGTCATCTCCGGAAACTCGCAATCGTAGCAGATCTGTACGCCGATCGGTCCGCAGTCCGTTTGCACGATACTGACGTCGCTTCCGCCCTTGATGTTCCACCAATAACGCTCGCTCGGCGTTGGATGGACCTTGCTCCTAGGATGCACGCTGCCGTCGCGCAGGCAGACGAAGCAGATGTTGTAGACCTCGCCGTCGGCCTCGCGCGTCGGGTGCGAGCCGCCGACGATGTTGACGTTGTAGCTGACCGCAAGCCAACTCATCAGTTCCTTGAGGCGTTCGGTATATGTGGTCAGCGTCCCGATCGCCTCGGCGGCGGTAATGCGCTTGTTATCGATCGACAGGAGCTGAAGCGTGAATAGCTCCGGAAACAGCACGAAATCCGCCTTGTAGTCGGCGACCACGTCGACGAAATATTCGACCTGCTTGGCGAACTCCTCGAACGAGCTAAGCGCGCGCTGCTGATACTGCACCGCCGCCACGCGCACGGTCTGCAGGCCGCGCGTTGCCGTGCCGGCAACCACCACGGAGTCCTCCGATACCTGCGGGTTGCGCCAGGTCATGTGCGTCGCAAAGCCGCGCAATTCATGATCGACCGGAAGATAGGCGTGCAGAACCCCGAGCGGCTGGAAGCCGTTGCGAGTTTGGAAGCCGATCACCGGATCGCGCAGCTTCCCGGCCATCACCAGCTCAAGATATTTCTCCGCCGAACCGACCGTGTTCCATCGCCGCGCCAGTTGCGGCATGCGCCCGGCAAACACGATGCCCTTCAGCCGAAGATGCTGGCAAAGCCGCTTGCGCTCGTTGTAGAGCCGCTGGCCGATGCGAAGGCCGCGAAATTCCGGATCGACACAGACGTCCATGCCGTAGAGCCAGTCGCCCTTGACGTCGTGGCGCGACGCGAAGCCGCGGCCGGTGATCGTCACCCAGTCATGCGGCTTGAGCGCCACCTCGCCCGCGATCCGAAACGTGACGCAATAGCCGACGATATTGTTTTCATAAATTGCGACGAACTGGCCCTCGGGGAACTGGTGCTGGTGACCGAGCAGTTGTGCTTCGGAATAGACCCCGACCGGCCCGAGCGTGGCGTAGGCCTTGGCCATCAGTGCCCTGATACCGGGGATGTCGGCGGGCACGGCGTTGCGCACCACCAGCTTGGGGCCGGAGTGTTTGTCGCGCAGCGGTTTGCTGGCCTCGGTATCTGTTTTCATGGATTCCTTCTAGCCCGTGATTCGTCGCGTTCTAAAGCGAACAAAGGCCCAACGGTCGTCGCGCCACTTGCCCGCTTAAAGATGGGTTCCGCAATAGGCAATGCAACCGCGTCAGATGCCGCAGGTATGCAACATTCCAGCCGATTTTGGCGCAAACCGCGCTCAGAACTCGAGCTTGTCCTGTACCGCTGCGAGGCCGGCCTTGGCGCAGGCCTCATCCTTGTCGCCGCCGGGCGCGCCCGCCACCCCGACCCCGCCGAGCAGCGCGCCGCCGGCCTGGATCACCAGACCGCCGACCAGCGGTGTCACCCGGGGCAAGCCGGCCAGGCCGGGGCCGATCGTGCCGTCCTTGATTGCTTTGACGAACTCGTCCGTATTGCGGGTGAAGGTCACGGCAGTCCAGGCCTTGCCCTTGGCGATATCGAGCGCGGCCGCCGGCGCGAAGCGGTCGCGCAAGCTCGCCAGCGGTGTGCCGAAACGGTCGAGCACCACCACGGCGACCTGGTAGCCGTCCTTGCGGCACTGGTTGATCGCGGCGCGCGCCATGTCGAAAGCGGTGTCGGGCGCCAGCGACTTGTACATAATGATGCCTTCCGCCGCGCGCGCCGGCGGCGCTGCGAGGAATGCGGCCGCGAGCGCGGCCAACACGACACGCTTCATGCCAGCCTCCTGTTGCTCGATCTTATGGCCGGATATAGGTCCAGCCCTGCTCCTGCAGCTCGTTCAGGCGAACCACGCCCGAAGGAACGATGATTGCCTCCGATACGATCGGAATCGGATGGCCTTCCTTCTTTTGCATGCCCATCATGGTGTTGTGACAGGCGGAAAACTGCACCTTGGAGGGAAAGCTGCCCTCCTTGATCCGCTTCAACCGGTCCTTCACCGGCGACTTGTCATCGCGCAGCATGTTGAGCCCGGGCCCGTAGGCGACAACGTCGATCTGCGCCTCCTCACCCTTGCTGTGATAGTATTTCAAGACGTTGGAAACGTTGTTGAGCACGAGATTCATCATGGCCGGATCGCTCTGATCGATCTGAACGGCGATGCGGTGGGCCTTTTTCTCGGCCGCGTGGCCCGGCGCCGCCAGCATCACGCCGGCCACGAGCGCTACGCCGACAGCCATTACGCGCAAGATCGTTTTCATTGTCGTTTCCTCCCGGGTTTTCAAGGACGGACCAAGGTGTAGCCCTTCTTGGTCAAGGCCAGGATGCGAGCAACACCGACTTGGACTTTCACGGCTTTCGGATTGATATTCACGTGCTTGCCTTCACGCTCGAGCGTGTCGACCGTGTTCATGCAGATGTCGAACTGAACGCCTTGCGAAACCAGGCTGTCGATCCGGGCGCGGTTGGGACTTTCGGCGCGCAAGAGATCGATGCCGGGCCCGAACGCCACCACTTCGATTGCGATCTTGTCGGGCCCATAGGCCTTCAAAAGATTGTTGGCCACGCTGATCACCAGCGCCTGCTTGTCTGGCGCACGGTCGGAGAGTTGCAGGACCAGATGCTGCTCGGCGAACGGCTTGTCCTGGATCGGCGGCTCTTTCAGCGCCTGCGCCGCGGCCGGCGACAAGCCAATGGCCGCGGCCGCCAGAACGAGAGCGGCAAACCGCGCCGAACGAGCAAGCGCAACAGACATACGTTCCTCTATCCGGCGACACCCGGATTGTTCGTCACGCCCTTGAGCGCGACCTGATTGAATTTCTTCGGCTTCGCGGTCTTTGCGCCACGCAGATAGTTCGCGAACACGTCCCACACCGGCTTGCCCTGCTGCGGATTGACCGAGGCCCAGCCGGCAACCTTGTAGGTCTTGCCTGCTTCCAGCTTGCGGCCATTGTCGAGCGTCAGGTCAGAAATGCGGTTGCCCACTTTCTCCGCCGGCGCGCAAGCGTAGTCCATGCCGCCGATGCGCACCATATCGCCGCCCTGCTGGTAGTAGGGATCCGGATTGAACAGGTTGTCGCAGACGTCTTCCATGATCGCCTTGATCTGGGCGCCGGTCATTTCCTGCACGTAGACTTCCGGATAGGTGATTGCGGTCTCGGACAGCACGTCGCCCATGGTGATGGGCTCGCCCGGCAATACCGTGTTGCCCCAGCGAAAGCCGGGCGAAAACGCCAACTCCGCACCCAACTCATGGCGCAAGGCGTCGCAGATGAGCTGATCCATGGTGCCGTTGAAATTGCCGCGCCGGTACAAGAGGTCTCCCGCGACCGCCAGCTTTTCGGAAAATTGGCCCGCGTGCGGCTTGCTGACGCGATCAATCAGCGCCTGCATTTCGGGATCGGGTTTCAGGAGCCCGGCATAGACCGGCAGCAGGTGATAGCGCACATCCTTGACCGCGCCCTTGGCCAGTTCGAGATCAAGCACGACGAGGAACTTGCCGGCCGAACCGCCGTTGACCACCAGCGTCTTGCCGCCGGCGCTCTTCACGGTCACCGGCTGCGGCGCCACATCGTGGGTATGGCCGCCGAGAATGACGTCGATGCCGGTGACGTTGCCGGCAAGCTTGAGATCGACATCCATGCCGTTGTGCGAGAGCAGCACCACGGCGTCGACCTTGTCCTTCTGCCGCAGATCATCAACCAGTTTCTGCAACTCGCCGTCGCGGATACCGAAAGTCCAGTCCGGCACGAAGCGCTTGGGATGGGCGACCGGCACATACGGAAATGCCTGGCCGATGATGCCGATGCGGTGTCCGCCGACCTCTTTCACGGTCGCTGGCTTGAACACGCGGCCCGAGGCGGCGTCATACGCCGGCTTGTTGTCGAACGCGGCTTCCTCGGTCAGGAACACGTTTTGCGCCAGGAACTCACCCTTGAAGCGCTTGAGATTGGCGCGCAGTCTGTCCTCGCCGTAGGTGAATTCCCAATGGCCGGTCATAGCCTCGACGCCGAGCAGGTTGGCGGCATCCACCATGTCCTCGCCGCGCGAAGCGTTGGCGAGGCCGCTGCCCTGCCAGAGATCGCCGCCATCGAGCAGCAGTGAGCGGCCTGCGCCCGCCTCGGCGCGCAGGCGGTCGATCAGGGTCTTGAGGTGTGCGAAGCCGCCAAGCCGGCCGTAGCGATGGGCGGCTTCAGCGAAATCGAGATGGGTGAAGGCATGCGCGCGCCGGCTGTGCGGCGCGATACCGTAGTGCTCAAGAAAAGCCCGCCCGACCAGGTGCGGCGGCTTGCCGGCCATGGCGCCGACGCCAAGATAGATGCTCGGCTCGCGAAAATAGACAGAATTGAGCTGCGCATGGGTGTCGGTCATGTGCAGCAGGCGCGTATTGCCGAAGCGGCCGATGTCGTAGAGATCATCGGCTTCGTCGGCGCGGCCGATGCGGGGGAGCACGCCTGACAATGCCGCAGCCGTGAGCGCCTTCAGCACGTCGCGGCGACGCATCGTTCCGGTCTCCAGGTTACCGCAGTTAGCTCCGATCAGCGGATGACTGCGTCCTTCCAGAGCTTTTTCTGCTCCTCGCTTTGCGCGATGGACGCGTTGGCCAGCGCCTCGGCTTCCATGGCGTGCTTGACGGCATCGTCGAACTTGCCGGCGTCGGCCGCCTTTTTCGCGGCTTTTAGCTCATTGGTCGTGGTCAGCCATCCAGCCTTCATGGCGAGCGACTTCTTGCTCGTGGCTTCCGCTTTGGCATAGGCCGCCTTGAAGTCGTCGGCGGACGCGGCGAAGGCCGCTGTCACGAAGCCACCAACCGAAAGGATGACGGCCAAATGGATCAACAAACGAGTGCGCATGTTATTCCTCCACATTGGTCCGTTTTATGGGCGCGCGCCCGGCCCCGAGATCGGCAGGCCGTTGGCCATGTACGAAAGATAATATTCGACGTCGCGGTAAAGCTCATCATTCGGCTTGAGCGGCGTCGCGCGCACCTGGCTATTGCAGGAGGTGATGCGGCGGCTGGTGGTGCCCATGCCGCCCCAGGCCGAACGGTAGATCGGCAGGGCGTTCATGATGCCGAGCGCCGGCGCCAGCACTTCCGTACGGATGTGCATGCCCGGGCTTTGCACGTGGCAGCTCGCGCAGGAGAAATTGAGCTGGCCGCGGCGGGTATAGAAGTATTCCTCACCCTTCTTGTAGGCGGCGAGCGCGCGAGGGTCGTTCGGGATATTGATGTCCATCGCCTTGCCGCGCGAGGTGTAGGCCATATAGGCGGTGATCGCCGCCATATCGCCCTTCTTGTAGTCGTACGGTTTCTCGCCGTTGGCCTCGCGGCACTCGTTAACCGCCACTTCCAGCGTGATCACCTTGCCCGACTTGGTGTCGAACATGGGATAGTGCTGGCGCACGGCGATGCCCTTGTTGGCGAAGCAGCCTGCGTAGGACTTGCCGTTCTTGAACGGCGTATTGAACATCTGCTTGCCCTTCTCGACGGCGAATTCGTAGGGCGGGAATTCTTCTTTCGCTTGCCACTGCTTGTGCAGGCCCGCATCCATCGAATAGGGGCCGTTGACAAAATCCTTAAGCGGCACTTTCGGGAATTGATCCGTGAAATATTTCTGGAACGCCTTCCTGTCCGCTTCGGGGTTCACGTCACTGGCAGCCAGCAGAGGCTGCGCCGTGCCGACGACAATCGCGACCGCGACGAAAAAATTGCGCAGCATTAACCAATCCTCCCCTATCGCCCGTATCCAGTCGGGCTTTATTGAATCTTGGCCATCAGTGAATCCGATGCGCCTTTGTTGTCGACCCAGCTTATTTTCAACTCGTCGCCTTTCTTGCCGCCCTTGAAGCTGAACTTCAGGTACGGATCCTTGGAGACGGCCGGTCCCCACAAAGCGGTGAACACAGTCTTGCCGCCGTGCTCGAACTGCAGCACCTCGATGTGGTGCGCCGGGATCAGCTTGCCGGACCTGTCCTTCACGAAACCGGAATCCATCGGATGCCGGATCAGCGATTGGACCTGGGTCATGCCGCCGCTCGCCACGGCCTTTACGCGAATTGTCGATGCCATTGCCCTCGCCTCTCTGTTCGATGACGCCGATCAGCCGCCGCAGCCGCCGACGGTGACCTTGACCTCTTTGCTGGCGCTGTAGAGCTTGCCGTTCGACTCGAAGACGGCCACAACCTTGCCGGTCTTCGCCATTTTCAGGCGGTTCGAAACCGCGGCCGCTGTTCCTTCCGGAATCTTGTAGGCGGCGGCCAGCACGTTGGGATTGTTCAGCACCAGAATGGCGATGCCGGTGACCTTGGGCAGCGTGCTGGTGGCCGAAATTGGCACCACCGCGCCGTTCTCGGCAATCTCTGGCGCGTCGAGGCTGATCTTATCCGACGGCTCGGCGGCCTTGCCGTAGAGCGCTTTCAGCGCGTCAGCCTCGCTCTTCTGCTTGAAGGCCTCGGCTGGCCACTCCTTGGCGTCGGCCGCCGCAAAGGCCGGGAACGGGAAAACACCCAGCCCGAGCCCTGCAAGTCCGCCGGCGACGGCGCCCTTGAGAATCATTCGTCGCGCGGAATCGGGCGCGTCCGGAAACTCGTTCATTGCATGCTCTCCTTGTTGGCCCACACGTGCGGCTAGCGGGTGTAGAGGAAATCGACGATCGCCTCGATTTCCTTTTCGTTCAGAATGAGGTTCCGCTTGAACGGCGGCATCACGGTAAGCTCATTGCGCTTCGTTTCGTCGGAAACGATTGCGATCAGCTCCTTGCGCTCCGGAAAGCGTTTCTTCATGTCTGAGAGCGCCGGACCGAGATTGCCCGGATCGGGGCCACCCTTGATCGCATGGCAGGTGAGGCAATTGCCCTTGCTGCGCGCGAACGCCAGCTTCTCGCCATCCGACGGCGCCGCGGAAACGGCACTCATGCCCAGCACGAAAGCGCCGAGGACTCCGCAAGCGATTGCCGCCAGCGCAAATTGCGACTGTCTTAATTCCATCCTTTTTCCTCCCCAGCGCGTGTGGACCGTTATGACCGGCCCTAAAATCGGAAGCACTTATTCCAGAGATCCCGTCGTCCGCGGCGTCAGTAGCGTTCCGTCCGCCGTTGACTTAATCTTCTTCTTGTTGGGATCCACACTGCCCTTCACGCATTCTTTTGTCGACGTATCGGGCGGCGGATCCTGCCACTTAAAGTGGTCGTAGCTTGGCGTACTCACTTTAGGCATAGCGTTGCGATCTGCAACGAAATTATTTCCCACCATATTGTTGATGTCGAGCACGTAAGCGGTGAGTGGGCCGACGTCGTTGGAGTTTATGTTTTCGGCGCGAACCACCGCATCGCGCGATTGATGTCGTCGGACAGCATTGTGGCAAACGGCCAACTGCTGCCGACCGTCGGCGCCGGCCGTCGCGTGGCCAGCATCCGGTGCGATCAGTGTCCCGGTTGTCATGGCCGCGAAGAATTATCCGGCGGCGAAGGACCGGCAGCGTCATTGGTGTTTGGCTCCCTAGACCAATACATATTCAATTTGTACTATTTGTTTCCGGCCGTCCAGCGCAAACAGCAAGGCGGACTTGACCGCGCGCAACCTCTGCGACCCGCCTAGCGGGTCCGGAAAAAAGCCTGTGCCGGCAAAATGTTAGATGCGATTGCAAATCGCGCAGCCTGGACGAGCGACTCGCGTCATGCGGTCGCAGCCGCGAGGCTGCTACTTCGTTTCGAGGGCGAACACCCCATTCCAGTCAGCCGGCGGAGGATCTTGCTGAAAGGCGGCGCAGCGGGCGGCGTAGAGGTCGCTGAGGTGGCTGAGACCGAGCCCGTGACTTGCCTCGCGGCAGCGAAGGATCGCCTCTTGGGCGCCGGCGAAATCGCGCCGCCGATAACACGCCAGCATCTCGCCGAAGACGGTATGGACGTGCCTGAATCGGTCGCTGCGGGCGACCTCTTCGCGGCCCAAAATTGTATAGATGTTTTCGGGTTCGGTTTTTCCTTTTACCGTGATGCAATCGAGCTCAAGCACGGCGAATTTATCCTTCGCCAATTGCGCCGTCTTGGAACCGACGACGACGGAAACGCCGTAAGATTTGGTCTGGCCTTCCAGACGCGAGGCAAGATTGACCGCGTCGCCGAGCACCGAATAGTTGAAGCGCAGATCGGAGCCCATATTACCGACGACGCATTTGCCGGTATTGATGCCGACGCCGATCTTGATCGGGATAAAGCGTTGGCCGGTTTCTTGGGCTTGCTGCTCGCGCCGTCGGTTGAGCGTCTCGACGCGGTGGAGCATTTCGAGCGCGGCCTCGCAGGCATTGAGTTCGTGACCCGGATCGTGCAGCGGCGCGTTCCAGAACGCCATGATCGCGTCACCGATATATTTGTCGATGGTGCCGTTGTGATCGATGATGGCGTTGGTCATCGGCGTGAGGAAATGATTGATCAGCGAGGTCAGCCCTTGCGGGTCGTCCTTGTAGATTTCCGAGATGGTGGTGAAGCCGCGCACATCGCTGAACATGATGGTCATGTCGCGCTCCTCGCCGCCAAGCACCAGCGTTTCATGCGAATGGGCAAGTTGTTCGACCAGCGACGGCGCCAGATACTGGCCGAATGCCGTGCGAATGCGGCGGCGCTGGATCTGCTCGCGAAAATAGTTGATGAAAATCAGCGTCAGGTAGACGAGGAACGTCGCCAATAGCGGATAGGTGGCATCGATCAGCATGCGGTGCACGGTGAAAAAATACCAGGAGCCAGCCGCCACCACGGCGGCCACCGCGCCGCCCAGCACCAACATCATCGCGGCGCCGAGAATGGGCCCGAGCGCGATGATCGCCAGGCCGAAAATCACTACTACGGCCAGTTCGGCGCCGATGGCATAGTCTGGATAGACAAGAACCGAGTTGCTCAGCACGCTTTCCAGCACTTGAGCGTGAACCTCGACGCCGGACATCGCCGGATCGATTGGCGTGGTCTTGATGTCGCGCAGCCCGACTGCCGAGGTACCTATCAAGACCAGCTTGCGGTTGATCCGCTCGGCCGGCACCCGGTCTTCCAGGACATCCTTGGCCGAGATGTAGCGGGCGGGGTCATAGTGCGCGAAATGAATATAAAGCTGGCCGTTGCGGTCGGTCGGCATGTCGAGACCGGGAACAGCGACGCTGTGGATGCCGGCAGCGTCGCTCTTGATCCTGATGGCGCCGGAGTGGGTGACGACGCGCAGCATTTCGAGCGTCAACGCCGGGATCATCGTGCCATGAGCCTTCATCACCATGGGTACGCGGCGCACGATGCCGTCGGGCTCGGCGCGGATGGTAAGCATGCCGCGGCCGGAGGCGGCCTTTTCGAGCGCCGGGATATTCCCGATCAGACCCGGAAAGGTCATGAGATAGGGGCTCGGATCGGGACCCATCATGGCAAAGCCGGTGCTTGGCGGCTTCGGGCCGGATTGCGGCAAGGCCAGGTGGTGGCCGGACTCGCCCAGAATCACGCGCGAGCGGCGAATAGCGTCGGCGAAAACATCGTCATTGCTCGGCAGTTTCTGGAGTTGTTCGCGGGTCTGCGGGTCGAGATTGCGGAAGCTTTGCGCCGCGACGGCCGGTGACATGCGATCGGGTTCGGCAAAGATGATGTCGAACGCGATTGCCGCACTACCCAGCTTGGTGAGCTTGGTGACCAGATCAGCCAGCAACGTCCGCGGCCACGGCCATTGCCCGAAGGCGGCCAGGCTCGCCTCATCGATATCGACGATCACCGCGGGCCGCAGCTTGGCCTCGCGGGGCTTGAGCTCCTGATAGAAATCGAAGGTGCGTGCGCGCAGGGATTGGAGCGGCCCGGGGTCCCAGATGCGCAAGCCAACCAGCGCCGCCAACAGGAACAGGCAGACCAAGCGGCCAAGGCCGAACGACTGCGCCAGGCGGGAAAGCTTGCTCATCTCAGGTTGCCAAATCGACGGACTGTTTCATGACGGGCAGCTAGTGTCCCGATTCCGAAGTTCGCAAGACTTCGCGGCACTCATCGTGCGAACTTCGGAATCATAGGGACACAAGCAACTTTATGATTTTAGTGCGGTTTTGGATTTGAAGTTTATATTCTCACGCGCAGGACAGGGCTAGGAACTTCAAAGCCACCGCACGGGCCCGGCAGGATATCACGCCTGCGGGCTAGAGGGTGATCCGTTTCGATTGAATCATTGCGGCTCTGTAATCTTTCGCTCGCGCGTGATGCTTTCGAAAAATCGGGCTCTATCCCGGGCCAGGTCCGCGGTCATGCGCCCGCATCACTTCTCGCGAAATGCCCGCATGAACTGATCGCGCAGCGGCTTCATCAGATAGGAGATGACAGTCCGCTCGCCGGTCTGCACGAAGGCCTCGACCGGCATGCCCGGCAAGAGCTTGACGTCGCCAAGTTGCGCCGTCACGTCCGGTGGCAAGGCAATCCGGATGGTGTAATAGCTCTGCCCAGTACGTTGATCGGTGGCGGTATCGGCTGAAACGCGGGTGACCGTTCCGTCAATTTCCGGCGTCGTGCGCGAATTGAAGGCGGAGAACCGCAGGACGGCATGCTGGCCGATCTGCACGTGATCGATGTCCTGCGGGTGAACCTTGGCTTCGACCTGCAAGTTGCCGGCGTCGGGAACGAGCAACATGATCGGTTCGCCAGCCGAGATCACGCCGCCGACGGTATGAACCGTCGATTGAAACACAGTCCCGGTCTGCGGCGCGCGGATGTCGGTGCGGCGCAATTGGTCCTCCGCCGTCACCTTGCGTTCAACGAACTCGCCGATCTTGCTTTCGATATCGCGCAACTCCTTGGCCACCTCACTGCTGAGATCCTGATCGATCTGGATGATCTGCAGGCGGATCTCCGATATCTTGCCCCTGGTCTGCGCCGCCGACGCCATCAACTGCGCACGCTCGCCCGCGAGCCGCGCTGCCTCGCGTTCAAGCTGGGTGAGCCGCGTGATTTGCACGAGGTTCTTGGCATAAAGCTCGCGCACGCCCTTGAGTTCGCGGCTGATCAGGTCGATCTCTTGAGTTTTCGCGGACTGTTGCGCTTCGATGCCGGCGACTTCCTGCTCCAGTTGCTCGATCCGTTGCTGCAACTGCGCTTTCTGCCCGAGGCGTGCCGCGCGTCGCAACTGGAACAGCTTGCGCTCGCTATCGACGGCATCCACGGCGTCACGATTGTCGTGTGCAAGCAGTTCGGGCGGGAACGTGACGGCGGTCGCGCCGTCGCGCTCGGCTTCCAGGCGCGCTTTGCGCGCCATGAGCTCATCAAGGCCCTTGGTGACGATCGCCAGGTTGGCGCGCATGACCGTTTCGTCGAGCCGGACGAGAATGTCGCCGGCTTTGACGTGATCGCCGTCGTGCGCACGCAGCTCGCCGACGATGCCGCCGGTTGGATGCTGCACTTTCTTGACGTTCGAATCGACGACAATCGACCCCTCGGCGATTAGCGCGCCGGCAAGCTCGGTGGTGGCGGCCCAGCCGCCGACGCCGCCGCCGAGCAACAGCACGATCATGACGCCCGCGAAAAGATGGCGGCGAATGGAGCCTAGCGAGCCGCCGGGCGCTGGCGGCATCAGCCGCGCGGACCAATCGATGATTTTCGGGACGAAACGCGGAACGTGCAACTTGCTCATGCGCCCGCGCTCCCGCTGTCGGGAACCACTTTCAGCGGCCGTATCGTGGTAGGTGGCCGTTGCAGCACTGTGGATAGGACTTCGTCTTTCGGGCCGAACGCCTGCACCCGCCCCTGGTTCATGACCAGGAGCTGATCGACGCCGGCGATGGCGCTCGGACGGTGCGCAATGACGACGACGATGCCGTTGCGTTCGCGGACGCCGAGGATGGCGCGGGTCAGCGCTTCGTCGCCCTCAGAGTCGAGGTGGGAGTTCGGCTCATCGAGAACGACCAGGAATGGATCGCGGTAAACGGCGCGGGCAAGCGCGACCCGCTGAGCCTGGCCCGCAGACAGCGCGGACCCGTGATCGCCAACCGCCGTTCCGTAGCCGTCGGGCAACCGGACGATCATGTCGTGAACGCCGACGGCCTTGGCTGCGGCAAGCACGTCCTCGGCATCGGCGTCGGGCTCGAAGCGGGCGATGTTCTGCGCCACCGTGCCGGCCAGCAACTCCACATCCTGGGGCAAATAGCCGATATGGCGGCCAAGCGCGTCGGGCGACCATTGATCGAGGGTAGCGCCGTCGAGCCGCACCTTGCCGCGCATCGGTTGCCATACCCCGACCAGCAGCCGCGCCAGCGACGACTTGCCGGAGCCGCTTGGCCCGATGATGCCGAGGCCTTGGCCCGCCTCAAGCTTGAAGCCAACCTCCTGCACGACGATTTTCTGCACTCCGGGAGGCATGACGCTGACGCTCTCGGCCATGAGGCGCTGTACCGGCGCCTGCAACGCCATCGGCGAGGTTCGCGCGGGCAATGCCGCCAGCAAAGTGTTCAGCCGATGCCAGCTCTGCCGGGCGGCGACGAAGCCCCTCCAGTGGGCGATAGCGAGATCGACCGGCGCCAGCGCGCGGGCGCTCAGGATCGATCCGGCGATGATGATGCCGGCGGTCGCCTCCTGGTGGACCACCAGATAAGCGCCGACCGCGAGCACGCCGGATTGCAGCATCATACGCAGCACTTTGGAGAGAGAGCCGAGACCTCCGCCGACATCGCTGGTCCGGCGGTGGTTATGCAAGTATTCGCGGTTGGCTTCGCCCCAGCGTTGCGCCATGCGCGAGACCATGCCCATGGCGGTGAGTGCCTCGGCGTTGCGACGGCTAGACTCGGCCAGGTTATTGCGCAAAACCGCCGCTTCGGTCGCCGCCTTAGTCGGCGCACGCATAAGCACCTCGGTCAACACGGTCAGCGCAATGAGCACGACCGCGCCGCCGAGCGCGGTAAAGCCGATAAGGGGATGGAACGCGAAACAGATTGCGAGATAGATCGGCAACCAGGGCAGATCGAACAGCGCGATCGGGCCGAGACCGGAAAGATACGAGCGGATGGCGTCGAGATCACGGAGCGGCTGGTTGCCCTCGCTGCGGCGGCCGACGCGCAACGGCATGTGCACCAGGGTCTCATAGACGCGTCCGCTCAGCTTCTCGTCGAGCACCCCGCCGATGCGCGCGAGAATGCGGGCGCGGATGGCGTCGAGAACACCGAGCGCCGCGAACAGACCTGCGGCCAGCACCAACAACCCGACCAGCGTCGCCATGCTGCGGCTCGGCACCACGCGGTCGTAGACTTCCAGCATGAACATCGCGCCGGTGAGCATGAGAATATTGCTCATGCCACTGATCAGCGCCGTGCCTACGAAGGCGCTGCGGCATGCGGAGAGCGCAGCAGAGAGTTCAGACGACTTGTCAGAGTAGTGCTGCGGCTTTTTCATCAGTACATCAGTACATCACGGCCGATAAATGCAGCATCACCAGATCATCGCCGCCGCTAATGCGGCCGCAGCTACACAATAATATGGTTAATACTGTGTTGCAGATCGGTGGCGGAGATGCCCGCGAGCGTTACGGTGTCGCCGTTTCCAAAATCGAGTACCGCGTCGCCGGTCGTGTTTGCCGTCAGCAAAGACAAAATATGGCTGGTTTGATCCACGGTCATATCGGGCCCGAGATGGGCCGAATCCTGACCGTTGTTAAAATCGATCGAATCCGAGCCGAGTTGGAAATTCAAGACCGTATCGGTGCCTATGCCGGTGTGGAACGTGAAAGTATCCGCCGTCACGCTGCCCCATGAGATCGAAACCGTTTGTGCCACCTGCCCGCCCGGCTGACCGTCATCGATCGCGACATTATAGGACTGGGTGACGGTGGCGCCATTCGGCAGTCCGTTGAGCTCGGTGCTCGTCAGACTGAAATGCCAATCGACCGAGCCGGGCGTATTACCATTCGCTTCCGTCACGTTGCTGCCATTACTTGCGAGGTCGTCAAGTGCGAAGGTGCCGATATAGTTGATCCCGTTGGCCTGCTCGGTCGCCGTATGAGTGTCTGTCGGGTCGGCATCCGTGAATTGAATCGTGCCGTTCGCGACTGGCGCGGCGCTGACGTTGCCGGACAGCACTTGGAAAATATCGATACCGGCGGCGCCCGTGTTTCCCAACGTGCTTTCGAGCGCAAGCATCGCACTCTGATCGCCAGAGCCGGCTAGTTCGACAGAGTGAACGCCATCGCCAGCTGAAAAGCCGGCGCGAGCCGCCATTCCGGAGCTAACGTCACCCGAGGTCCAATTGATGTCCTCATAGCGGAACACGATATCAAAATTGCCGTCGCCAAATCCGATCAGTTGCAGCTGGAAGGCGTTGAGAGCGCCCGTGTGCGAAAAATAAGAGCCGACATCATCCCACGTAATTGTCATCACATGATTCTGCGCGTCCAAGCTGTAATAGAGTTGGTTCGATCCAGTCGAATTCCCGCCCGGTGTCGCGGTTGTTGCGCCACCTCTTGTGTCGACGTCTGCCCAAAATGGGGCAATGATCGGATTGTTTAACCCACCCGTGATCTGCGATGGGATAAATGCACTGTTCGGGCCCGCGAATGTGATGTTGCCGTTGGAATTGATGTAGAGCGAATTGTAGTTATGCCCGAAGAAATCTAGCCCGGTCCCGAATACCGCGGTGATGTCTATGGCAAGTGTCGAGCCATCATCGCTATGGGTGCCGCCGACGCCGGTATAGTCCGGCTGAAACGTGACGGCGTCCCCGAAACCAGCGGTGCCACCCAGCGTATTGATCAAGTTATGATCGGCGGTGAGATACGCCGCTGCGACAGCTGACAAGTGTGCGGCGGACACACCTTGGGTCGACGTCACACCAGCAATTACCGGCGCCTCATTATCGTTCTCGACCGTGATAGCGATGGTCTCTGTGGTGGTCGAATGACCGTCGCTGGTCGCAATCGTTAGCGAGGCGGGCCCAGAATATTGGGGGGCCGGAGTAATGCTCAAACTACCAAGCGCCGCATTGATATCGGTCTGCGCGCCTCTGAAGGTCATGGCTGGATCGTCCTGCCCATCACCCTGCGTAAATGTCAGTCCGGATATGATGCCCAGACTGAGCGTGGCGTGCGTAGATGTCAGCGTCACAGTTAGAATCTGGGTATCGGGGTCGAAGACTTGTATCGGGCTGTCATTGAAGTGAATCGGCTGATTCTTCGGGGTATGTAATTGCGGCGGCGCAATATTGACTGGCGGCAGGTTGTCCGGGATCGGCACCGTAAAATTGGTGTTCGTCGTTTCGGCCGTATTGGTGGTGGGATTGATTTCGGTGGTCGAGACCTGAACTGTAGCGACGCCATTACCGCCATTATTGCTATCACCGCTATTGCCGCTATCGCCGAAGACGGAATAATTATGGCCGCCGCTTGGAAATTCGATTTGGATCTGAGTATGCGGACGATCGTTCGATTGCGGATTGGGATTGTTCTGCTGGATGAACTGCTCGCCAATCGCCTGCACGGCGACGATGGCCTGGAGCTTGGAGAGCTCGAACGCCAATTCCTGCGGCGTCTTTTGCACTTCCTCGGCCAAGACCTGCAACGGTCCCGCCGGCCGCACGATGATCAGCGGGCCGTCCTGCACGACGTTGGCGATGACGTTGTTGTTTTGATCGAGGATGTCGGCGCCGGTCGCGCTTTGCGACACATAAAAATGCACCGTCCCGTCGTTCGCGTGCACCTCGGCACCGCCGACAGTGCCGCGAATACCCATGGTGGCGACCGGCGTGCCGATTTTCATGTCGCCGGTGTGCGCAACCTGGCCCGAAATGAAGGTAAGCGAGCCCTGCACGAGATTGAGAATTTCCGAATTCGCCGTTCCGTGCGGGTCGAAGACGAATTCATTGACCACAAGGCGAGAATTCGCAGTCAGGTTGAGCGTACTGCCGTCGTTGAAGGTAACGCCGAGCGTGCCGCTGCCGGTCTGCAGCACGTCGCCTTTGAGCACGGCATCACCGCCATGGACCGTGATGGCGACGCCGTTGCGCAGGATGGTGGCATTGCCGGTCGCTACGGCGACGCGGCCGACCGCCTGCGCGTTCGTTTGCGCCGGCGTGGCCTGGGCGTATTGGCCGGCGGCCTGCGGACCCGCGAGCGCGGCCACCACGTCGGGCGCGAGCGCGGCGCCTTCCGGCGACAGCAGCGTCGGATGTTTATCGGAGGCGAAGTAATCGCGTACGGTCGCGGTCTTGCCGTCGTCGCCGTTCAGGATCAAATCCGTTCCGGCGCGTTTGAATTCGGCATTGAACAGCAAATGCGCGTCGGGAATCGTCGCAGTCGGGCCGTTCGGGTTGTCATCGATCGAAACAACCGTCTTGCCCGCATCCGGCACGGCGCCATCCGCCTGGAAAGCAAAATGCTGGCTATCGAAATCGTCTCCGCTTCGCAGCATCGCGGCGCGTCCCTCTGAGGCCTTGAACGGCCAGTTTGTTGTTATTCTGGGTTTGAAGCCCCCGGTCGGGCTAATTAACGAATTCTTATCGATACTTACAGGTTAGTCAATGCGCAAAAGGGGCGCAAACACGTGAAATTACAGTCATATTGTTAATTGCCGGGCACGCCGGGGAGGCCTCGACTTCCCGCTGTGGTGAGCGACGATTCAACTCAAATTTTGCACAATTGCCCGGCAACATAGCTACTTAGTCAGCTCTCCCTCCCGCTTGCGGCAGCTAACTCACCAGCCGGGTGAATTTGCCGCAGCGTCAAATCCAGGTAGAGGGAGGGCGCGGCAGTCTCGTAGTCTCGCCTCAGCCGCTCAGCAGACCGCAGGCCCCGAACCGGGAACCGTCAGCTCCAGCCTTTCCTATGCCCCACCACCGCATCGAAGAGTTGTTTGGCCGGTTCGGGCCACTGAAACGCAGTGCCTATGGCATTGCGCAGTATTCCGTTTTGGCCGTCGGCCTGGCGGCAATGACGGCGATGACGTTGCCCGACCTGGGCGCCCGATGGGGGACCTGGCTTGCCGTTGCGCTCTGGTGCTGCCTCGGCTTTTTCGCCGCCGAACTGGCGATCAAATCCTGGCCGCGCGCCGGCGCCAAAACTGCGCCCCGCTATTTGCTCACCGGTCCGGGCATAATCGACCTCTTGGCCGTGTTGCCGATCCCGCTTGCCTTGCTGACCGGAGCGCCGACCGACACGGCCTGGCTTTTGGCCTCGCTTTGGCTGCTCAAGCTTGCACCCGTGGTCCCGGGGTTGTCGCTGCTCGGGCGCGTCATCGAGCAGGAAGCTCGGCCGTTGGCGAGCGTCTTCGTCATTTTCCTGATCGTTCTCCTGTTGTCCGCCGTGTCGCTTTATTTACTCGAACGCGCGGGCCAGCCAGAGCAGTTCGGCAGCGTGCCGCGCTCGCTGTGGTGGGCGGTAGCAACGCTAACAACCACAGGCTACGGCGATGCCGTGCCGGAGACGTTCCTGGGCCGCTTGATTGCGGCATTGGTCATGATCTGCGGCCTCGGCGTGTTCGGATTGTGGGCCGGCATTCTCGCGACCGGTTTTGCCGCCGAGCACCGGCGCCGCGATTTCGTCGAAAACTGGGACCTGGTGACGAGCGTGCCGTTCTTGCGCAATCTTGACGCCCCTTCCGTCATCGAGCTGACGCGCATGCTGCGGCGGCTCGATCTGGCGGGACACACTGTCGTGGTGCGGCGCGGGCGGCCGGGCGACTGCATGTATTTCATCGTTTCCGGCGAGGTTGAAGTGCGGCTCGAACCACAACCGATCCGGCTCAGCGCGGGCGCGTTCTTTGGCGAGTTCGCGTTGCTCGACGGCGGCCCGCGCATGGCGACGGTGGTGACGACGATGCCCTCGACCCTGCTGATCCTGGACGTTTCCGACTTTCGCTCCGTCACCGCGCATCATCCAGAGCTTGCGCAGGCGATCGAGACCGAGGCCGCACGCCGAAAGGAAGCTCAAGAGCGACCCCGGCACGCAAGCGCAACCGCGCCGGCGATTTCGGGAAAGCGGCATCGATGAATGGCGCTTCAATGCCGGCAACGCCGACGATCACAAAGGCTGTTACTTGAACTGTTGATTGCCTCGCGTTCATCGTACGCTCGGAATAGAATGCCGTGCGCGGATAGTTTGGGGGCTGAAACCGGGTAAACCGCCATGCGCATTCGATTTTGGGGTGTCCGAGGAAGTATCGCCTGTCCCGGACCGGAGACCATTCGCTATGGCGGCAATACGCCCTGCATCGAAGTACGCTGCGGCAAGCATGCGTTGATTTTCGATGGCGGCACCGGGTTGCGGGCGCTCGGCAACGCGCTCATCAAAGACAAAGCGATTCGCGAATGCGACATTTTCCTCACCCATTGTCACCTCGATCACGTCACCGGGCTGCCGTTCTTCGCGCCCTTTTTCACCGAGGGTTATCGCGTCCGCATTTGGGCCGGAAATTTGCTCCCCGCCGACAATATCGAGCAGGTAATGCGAAAGCTGATGAGCTCTCCATTGTTTCCGGTTGAGGTTGAAATCTTTAAAGCCACGATCGAGTTTCATGATTTCAGTTCAGGCGACATCCTGCGCCCATACGATGACGTGACGTTACACACCGCGCCGCTCGATCACCCGGACGGTGCCAGCGGCTATCGCCTCGAGCACGGCGGCCGCGTGTTCTCGCTGATCAGCGACACCGAGGGCTTTCCGGGCAAGCGTGACAAGGAGCTCGTTACGCTCGCCCGAGGCGCCGACCTGATCGTTTACGATGCCACGTTCAGCGAGGAGGAAATCGTCTCCCGGCGCGGATGGGGGCATTCCACATGGGTGCGCGGAATTCGCCTGGCCGAGGAAGCCGGCGCCAAGCAGCTTTGTCTGTTTCATCACGATCCGTCACACGATGACGATTTCATGGACGTCCTCGCCGCCGAAGCCAACGATGCGCGTCCCGGCACCATCGCGGCTCGCGAAGGTCAAATCATCGACATCTAAAAAGTTCGGCTGCTCGATATTCTTGCCATTCGGTCTGCGACACAGCACGCACCCGGCTGCTTCACATCTGGCATCGACGCGTAATTGACGCTATTTTGCCGCGGCCTGGACGGGCCGACCAACGCGTGAGGAGAGCGGCGTAATGAATATGCACGAGTTTACCGTCGGCTTGGGATTTGCCGGGGGAATCCTTTACATCACCAGTCACTATATGAAGACGATGGTGCCGCTTCGCATCTGTGAAATCGCAAGCAACGTGCTCTTCGTCGTTTACGGGGCGATGTACCCGTCGTGGCCCACGCTGGCGCTGTACGGCATTCTCGTGCCGCTGAATTCGCTGCGGCTTTACGAGATGCTGCAGCTCATTAAGAAAGTCCGCAACGCCGCGCAAGGCGACTTGTCGATGGAATGGCTCAAGCCCTTCATGCACAAGCACAGCTACAAGCAGGGCTCGGTGCTGTTCAAAAAAGGCGACCATGCCGAGGAAATGTTCTACATCGTAAGCGGTCGATTGCACATCAAAGAGCTCGGCCTGGAGCTTGCCGCAGGGCACATGGTGGGCGAGCTTGGATTTCTCACGCCCGAGCACCAGCGCACCCAAACGGTCGAATGCCTCGACGACGTCGAGATGCTGGCCATTTCCTACGACAAGGTGAGGGAGCTTTATTTCCAGAATCCGTCTTTCGGATTCTACCTCCTGAGGCTCGCCAGCGAGCGGCTGCTGCAAAACGTCGACCGCATGGAGCGAGAGCTCGAAGCCCGCACCAATCCGGCGCCGGCGTGACGGTCAGCTGGTGGCGTGCCGCAAGTCTTCCGACGTCCTGCGCAGGCGTCGCGCGAGTTCCCGCGCCGTGTTGCGCATAACCTTCGCCGCGATCGCCGGATTTTCGCGCGAGTGTAGGCCGAAATCGTCGCCGCTAAGCTCGTAGCAGGCGACCTCCTCGTCCGCCACGATAGTCGCCGAGCGCCGCGCCCCCTCGATCAATGCCATTTCGCCGAATACGGTGCCGCGCGTCAGGCTGGTGATCCGGCGGCTGCCGCGATTGTCGGCTACTTCGAGACGGACACTGACGCTGCCCTTGACCAACAGCCACATCTTGTCTCCCGGATCGCCCTCGTGACAGATCGCTTCGCCCGCCTTGAATTCGCGCAACTTCAGGAGGTGACGAAGCTGCGCCAAATCCTGCTCGGGAACGCCGTCAAAGAAATCGATCTCCTCGAGCGCAAGCTGGGTGGATTGGCTACGTTCGAGATTGCCGCGCAACGTCTCCTCCTCCATCCACTCCAGAGTCAATTCCAGATCGGGCTTGATGGCGGCGTCGGCCGCTTCCGGGCTATCGAATAGGTCCTGCACGATCGCCATTTGCGCAGCCGGCACGTTGCAGAAAAACAGCCGCTTGCCGTGCTGGCGGCTCCGGCTCAGCAAATTGTTCAGGATGTTGGCTCCGGACACGTCGATGTCGGTGATCGCCCTCATGTCGAGAGCGATCATGTCGCAGCGACCGAACAGTCCTTTGATTTCGTGCGCTAGGTCTTCGGCGTTGCCAAAGAAGAGCACGCCTTCGAGCTGCAGCACGGCGCGGTGCTCACCGGCACGCTGCAAGAATTCGATGTCTGCGGCCGACCGGATGCGCTTGGAAAAGCGCTCATTGCCCCAAAATCGGCGCCGCACCACCGGCCGGCTCATATTGATGACGAAGATGATGCCCGACAGCAGGCAGCCTGCGATCACGCCAATGGCGACCGTCGTCATCGCCGTGATGCCCATCACCGCGGCAACCACGATGAGATCGTACAATGAGCGCTGCCAGCCGAGCGGCGACGATTTGCGCACGACCTGGCCGAGCAGGCGTAAGCTCCAACGGTCGAATATCATGATGCCGACGGCGAGCAGGACGGCCGACAGGACGGCATTCGGAACCGCCGCCACCGCGTCTGAGAACAATACCCCGACGATCAAAATGACAGCCGCGGCGACGATGCCGGTGACGCGTGTGCGGCCGCCGTTGCGATAGGCCAACACCAGCAGGTTCGGCGTCACAGCACTGGCGATGGGGGCGACCAGCGCGGAGACGCAATTTCCGCACCCTTGCGCAACCAAATCGCGAACGGGGCGGACCTCCTGGTCGGAGACCGATTGTGCGACACGCAACGCCATCAAGCTTTCCAGACTGGCAACGAGCGCGAGGACGAAAGAAACCAGCAAGATGCTCCAACCGATGGTCCAAAGCTGTGCCGCGTTGGCCGGCTGCAATGCCTGCAACAGTGGCGAGGCGAGCTTGATCGCCGGTTTTCCGACTGTCGGTCCGAGGTCGAGCGCGGGCTGCAGCCATTTGACTAGATGGTAGCCGACGATGCCGAGGCCGAAGGTAACGATCGTTCCCGGTATTCTTGCAAGCGACGGGGGCAAAGCGAGTTTATTCACCAAGGATCGATAAAAGATCGCGAGCAATGCCAACGCGACGACGAAGACGAGCATGAGCGGATGTTTCGGTAACGCCAGCGCGGAGGTCGACCGATCGAAGAAGAACGGCATGATCTGCGACTTGATAATCAGCAGCGCCACGCCGTTGATGAAGCCGGCGAACACCGGGTGCGGCGTGAATTTGATGATACCCGCAACCCGGAACAGGCCGAACAGGATCTGCCAGATGCCGGCCAGGAATACACACAGCGCCGCCGCGCCAAGGACCAAACGCGGGTTGCCCGCAAATACCGGATTAGCGATCGTCGCCGCAATCAGGCTGGCAAGAACCAGCGAGGGGCTGCCGCGCGGACAGGTGATCGTGAACGACGACTTCGCCACCAGCGCGGCGACGGTGCCGGCCGCGATGGCGCCGTAGAGGCCGGCGGCCGCGCCTTCGGCAACGTAGGCTGGACCCAAAGGACCGAAAACAAGAACACCGGCGGCAAGGCAGATCGGCAAGGCGAGGACGCCGACAATAAGGCCAGCGATAATGTCCTGCTGCCATTGCGATATGGCAGGCGCGCGACCTTCCGATGCCTCGACGGCCATGCCCGCAGGCCCCCTACCCCGGACTGCTAAATTTCTGCGCTATGCGATCACACCACAGAAGCCAGTGCGCGCCAAGCAAGGCCGTCAGGCAGATTCCATAGCTATTTCAACTTCGGCGGTCGCCCGGCCAATGCTTACGAATGATTCACCAAACAACGGCGTTCCATTCAAATTTGAACGACCTTCGTCGGCTAGCATTCACCATAGCCGATGGAGCGGTTTGGAATTGGCGCTCGCTTAACCGGGCGGAAGAACTCCTCGCCTTAACGTCGCTCCCGCACGACGGGGAAAAAAACGGTCCATGAAGGCCGGCATCACGCCCCGCGCGCAGGGGCGTCTGAGTGCGTATTTCGTGGCAATTGCGCGTGGCCGCGCGCGTCCTGGCGGTTCTTGGTCTCGTCGGCTCGTGTGCCAGCGGGGCGATAGCGCGTTCCGTCCCGGAGCTGCAGCTTGCCGCGCTCCGCCCCGTGGAAATCGCACCCCAATACGCTGTGCCGTTGCCAGCAAATGGGCCATTCGGTTTGTCGGTTTCGATCGACAGTCCGTTGTCGGCGCGCTGGCGCATTTTGCAACCGGCCATCCGCATGGAAATGCAAGTGCTGGCGCAGTGCCGTTCCAATCCGGGAATTTGCCCGCCTGCCGCTGCGCGCTTCCTGGCCATTATCGAAGCCGCGCGTTTCCGCAGCGGCCGGGCGCGCGTCGGCGAAGTCAACCGCGCGGTCAATCTCGCGGTCCGGCCGATGAGCGATCTCGTCAGGTTCGGCATACCGGATGTGTGGGCGACGCCGCTCATGACATTCGCCGCCGGCGCCGGCGATTGCGAAGACTATGCAATCGCCAAATACGTGGCCTTGCGCCAGGCTGGAATGGCCGACGACGACCTGCGGCTCGTGATTGTGCATGACCGCATAGTCAGGCAAGACCACGCGGTCGTCGCCGCGCGGGTCGATGGTCAATGGCTCATTCTCGACAACCGCACCATGTTGATGCCGACCGACGCGCATATGCGCAATGTGACGCCACTGCTTGCGCTCGACAGCGGCGACAAAGACCGTGCTCCCCTCATCGTCGCGGAGCCGCAATGGCAACCTTTTGCCGGCATCGCCCTCGCCAACCGCAACTAACTGCCAAAATCTATATTACTTTGTTGGAGGCGCGCAGCCGCTGCGCCAACACGCGCATGACGGAAAGCGCGAAGAACGGCGTCTGGCTGACCATGAAGAGAACCTACTTCTCCGACACCGGGACGAGCGTGACATCGGTCGAAGCGACCGCCATGGCGCTGCGCGGCGCGCCGTCGAACAGAGCCATCTCGCCGAAGAACATGTTGGGCTCAAGCGTATCGAGCATGCGATTGCCATGCATGACTCCGACGCGGCCGCTCCGGATGACATAGAACTCGGTTGCCGGGTCGCCGTCTTTGAAGATGGTCTCGCCCTTCTTGAAAGGCTGCGTCGTCACCCCGCATTTGGCGAGAAGACTGAAATCGACGGCGTCATTCGACATCAACGTAGGCTTCATCTTTTGCGGGATGTTCGATCCGCGGGTGCGCGCCGCACTAAGCAACAAGTCGTTTACAGCTTTATGACAGGGGTGAGGGTGCTGGCGGTCCCGACCGGGTTTTACCGGGCAAACTAAAACAAGGTCTTGTCCACGAGTGGGACAAGAAAATACTCTACGCAATCCTTAGGCTTTCCCAACTCCTGTCCCACCCTTGGGCGCGGCAGAATGACGTGTGCGATGGAATTTTTCTGTCCGAATTAAATCATTGTCCGCACCGATAGTGGGCGCGCCCTCAGCCATCGGTAACGGACACCGGCGCCGTGCGACACATGGGAGCCCCGGTCACTCGAACGTTTCCGTGCCGTGCACCGCCGTGCGATGCATGAGTCTACGCTGCGGCCAGCGATAGCCGCCGGCGGCCATGTGCTGGGTGTTGCAGTTGTCCCACATCACCACGTCGCCGACGCGCCAACGATGACAGTAGATGTGTTCCGGCTGGAGAATGTGATCGACGAGCTCCTGCAAGAGCGGCTGCGCCTCTTTCACTTCGTCCCAGCCGTCGATTCCGAATGTGTAGGTCTTATTGACATAGATACACTTACGGCCAGTGAAGGGGTGGCGGCGGACGACGGGATGGGTGACATCGGGCGTTGCAGCCTTCTGTTCCTCAGTCAGGGGCGCACGCTTGTGGTCATGCTCGCGCTGAGTCCGCTTTCTCTCCTGCGCCCGAAAGTACTGATGCACACCGCGCAGACCTGCGATCTGCCGCTTCTGCTCTTCGGAAAGCCTGTCGTAGGCGTCTGCCGTATTGACGAAGAGCGTATCGCCGAGGGGCTCGCCATTTTCGTCGTGCGGAACTTCCTTGCCGTGAAGCAACGACATGCGCGCGGGCCTCTTCATGAAGGACAGATCAGTATGCCAGTCGTCGCCGGCATAGGCGCTGCCGATGGTGCGGTCGCCTTCCTTGATATTCGAGATCAAATGAATCTGCGGATAGCCGGGCAGAGCGTATTCCTGGCGCACATGCACCTCGAGCTCCCCGAACCGCCGCGTGAAGCGAATCTGCTCTTCCGGAGACAGGTCCTGGTCACGGACTATTACCACTCCATTTTCGTTCAGCGCCTTCTCGATTTGGGCGAAGGTCGCATCGTCCAGTTCCTGGGACAAATCAACCTCGGCGATTTCGACGCCGAACGGTTGCAAGGGTCGAATTTCGAGTTCAGCCACCTACGCCCTCCCTTGATCCTGCACCACTCTTGTCGGTGGCGCTGCTTCGGTTCCACGGTGCGCCACACACGCGCCGCCACTCCCCTTCCGCCTAGGTCTCGCAGCTAACATGGCTCATCATTTCATGATTATGATAAGACCCCATTCAGTCAAACAATATTCGCATATACTCTAATTCGCTCAGCAAATAGGCTGCCGAAATGCGCCGCTTTAACATCCGCCAGTTGGAGGCCTTCCGCGCCGTCATGCTATCGGGAACCACCACCGGGGCTGCCGCCGCGCTGGCGGTTTCCCAGCCATCGGTAAGCCGCTTGATCAGCGAGCTCGAAGGCCAGTTCGGGGCGCAATTCTTCGTCCGTCAGAACGGGCGCCTGATTCCGACACAGGAAGCCGAATGGCTGTTCAACGAAGCGCAAGACGTGCTGGCCAGATTGGATCGGCTGGATAACGCGGCGCGGGACGTCCGCCACCTGCCGATCGGCGAACTCAAGATCATGGCGACACCGCCTCTGGCCTATGGCTTCGTTCCGGAATGCCTGCGGCGCCTGCGCTGCACCTACCCCGATCTGCGGGTCACGTTGCAGGTCGCGTTCCGCCGCGAGGTCAGGGTGCTGACGGACGCGCAGAACTTCGATATCGCCCTGGCCACCCTGCCCATCGAATATCCGGCTCCCCACGTCGAGCGCCTGGCCACCTTCCATGGCGTCTGTATCCTTCCGGCCGGGCACCGGCTGACCGGAAAAAGCGTCGTCGAGCCGAGTGACTTGGCTGACGAACCGTTCATCTCGCCGCTGCCGGAGACGTTGTCGCGCATGCGCCTCGATCTCCTGTTCGACGAAGTGGGCGTGCGGCGCACGCGGCTGATGATGGAGTCGCACACGGCCCTGATGGTCTGCCAGATGGTCGCGGCCGGGCTGGGCGTAGCCGTGACCGATCCCTTTACGGCTCGGGCGTTTGCCGCTCTGGGCATTGCCATCCGCCCCTTCTCGCCGAAGATCGAATACGAATACGGCCTACTGTTCCCATTGCGGCGGCCACGCTCCCAGCTGGCCAAGGAGTTTGCCCAGGCCGTCCAGCATTGCGTTTCGGAGTACCTTCAGTCCGGCACAGACCTGATCGAAGGCACCACCCCAGACGGCTGAACGGCTGCGCGGCTCAAGTCGCTTGGCGCCTCCCGACCGGTCTCCCAAACAGAAGCGCCGCCCGGGGCGGGGATGTCCCACTCCGGACGGCCCAGTGCGAAATGCGCAAAGCCGGCGCGCTATTGTGTCAGGTGAAGCTGCTTGAACAGATTGGTGTAGGTGACCTGCTCCTCCTTGATCATCTTCTCCATCTCGTCGCCGGCGATAAAGAGGTTGAGCATGTCATGCTTGGCAACGTAGTTCTTGAAATCTTTATTGGCGGTGACCTTCTTCATCTCCGCAATCCAGTACGCCTGGGCCTCCTTCGAAATTCCTGGCGGCGCCCAGAAGCCACGGTACTGGCGCAATGGCGGGAACTTGTAGCCAAGCGATTGCAGGGTCGGCGCCTTGGGATAGAGCGGAACCGGCATGTTGGTGGCGACCACGCGGAAATCACCGGACTTCACGTAGGCGTCGGCTTGCGCGGGATTGCACATGATCAGGTCGATGTGCTGACCGAGTAGCTCGGTGATGCCTTTCGATTTGAAAGGCGTGAACGGGATCTTCACGTGCGCCTCGTTGGCAAGCATGGCGTTGTAGAGAGAATCCACCTCGCCCACGGCACCGCCACCCTGCACGACCTTGCCCGGGTTCTTCTTCGCAGCGTCGATGATGTCTTTAAAGCTCTTGTAAGGAGACTTGGCGTTCACCACGACCAGGAGCGGCGACGCCACCATGATCGCGATCGGTGTGAAGTCGGTGGCGCGGTAATTTGCATTGTTCAGGATCGGCCTGCTGATGTTTGACGGCGTCACGCCCTGCAGCACGTTGGGATCGCCCTTCTTGCTGAGAACATAGCGCCGGGCGCGGTCACCGCCGCCGCCGGGCATGTTCATCGCATCGACGCCTTCGGGCAGCTTGGGATCCAATATCTTCTCGACCTCACGAACGAAATTGTTGATGTCGCTCGTCGCGCCGGCAGTATGGATGATCAGTTTGACTTCCTTGGTCGGCTTCCACGCCAGGGCCGGTGCCGATGAGAGGCCGGCAATCGCTACGGCCGCGCAGGCCACCATGGCACCATTTCGAAGTCTTGAAAGTGTGGCACTCATTTCGTTCCTCCCCTTGTTACGCGCCGCCGTCGTTCCGTGCCGCCGTGCCCACCTGGATGACGACCAAAACGCTAGCGACGCAATCTTTTGAAAGTGCAGCTATTGATTCACTCCTCCATGGGCAACGCCTGTGGCGCCTCCCCCGTGATGAGCCCGCGACGACTACGCGTGCGAATGAGCGGCGGCAGCACCAGTGAAACGACAGACAGCAACAGGAATACACTTACGATCGGACGTTCGATGATATCCAAGAAATTTCCCTGATGCATGATCATCGATTGCCGGAAGGCCTCCTCCATCCGGCTGCCGAGCACAAACCCGAGGATCACGGGTGCCAACGGATAGCCGTAGCGGCGCATGTAGTCGCCGAGCAAGCCGAAGAAGCAGAGCTCGAACAGATCGAGGATGGAGTAGTTGACGCTGAAAATGCCGGCCGCCGCGATTACGACGATGATCGGGATCAGCATGCGCATCGGCAGATAGAGGATCCGGATGAACAGGTTCACCAGCGGCAGATTGAGAATCAGCAGCATGATGTTGCCGATATAGAGCGCCGCAATGAGACCCCACACGAGGTCCGGACGTTGGGAGAACAGAAGCGGGCCCGGCGTGATGTCGAGCATGACGAAGGCTCCGAGCATCACCGCCGTGGTGGCGGAACCGGGAATGCCGAGTGTGAGCATGGGCACCATGGCGCCGGCGCTCGCCGCGTTGTTGGCGGCCTCCGGGGCTGAGACGCCCCGAATCTCTCCCTTGCCGAAACGCTCCGGATGCCGGCTTATCTGCGTCTCCAGGGAATAGGCGAGAAACGAGGCGATGCCCGCGCCCGCGCCGGGCAGGACCCCGACGAAGAAGCCCAGAATGCCGCCGCGGATGATCGAGCCGAAACACTCCCGAATCTCCCGGAACGAAATGAACAATCTGTGTTTGATAAGCTTCGGCACCTCGCCCTGGCGGATGTTCCTTACGCCGATCAGCACCTCGGAAATCGCGAACAGCCCGAGCGTGATTGAGAGAAACTGGATGCCCGACAACAGGTCCGGAACGCCGAATACGAAGCGGGGCACGCCGGCCACATCTACCCCGACCGTCGCCAGCATCAAGCCCAAGCAGACGGACATGAACGCCTTCAGAAGCGAGTCCCCGGCCAGACTGGAAACGGCGGTCAGCCCGAAAAGCATGAGTGCGAAGTATTCCGGCGGGCTGAAAGTGAGCGCGATGCGGGAGATCAGCGGACCGATCAGCATCATACCGAGCACCGACACGGTTCCCGCCAGATAGGAGCTGATGGCGGAAATGCAGAGCGCCGGCCCGGCGCGCCCCTGCTTGGCCATCTGATGGCCATCCAAACAGACAATGACGGCCGATGTATCGCCGGGTGTATTCAGCAGGATCGAAGATACCCCGCCGCCATACATGACGCCCGTGTAGGTAGCAGCAAGCATGATGATGGCGCCGACCGGATTGAGCGACGTCACGATCGGCAGCATGAGCGCGAGTGCTCCCGCCGAGCCGATGCCGGGCAGCACACCGATCGCCGTGCCCAGCACAGCGCCGATGCCCGAATACATCAGCATGCTCGGGGTAAGCGCGATCAGGAAGCCCTGTCCCAGCTCATGCAGAATGTCGACTTGCATCGGTGGATCCGCCGCTAACGAAAGGCCGGAAGAATGACTCCGACGGGGAGCTGGACCGCGAATACCCAGGTGAACAGCGAAAACGTCACCGCCGTCAGGATGACGGCAAACAACACGGAGGCTCGCCAAGTCGGCTGGCCGAGCCATTTCACGGTCACGGTAGCGAACAGGATCGTCGCGATGAGATAGCCGAGCGTGCCCATCACCAGCACGTAGCCGATGATCAGGGCCAGGCCCTGCAAGTCACGCATCTCGCCGCGCAGCGTGCGCGTTCGTTCCCGTGGCAGCCTTGCCTGCATGAGGGAACCGAGCTTCCGGAAAAAGAACAGCAGCGATAACCCTATGCCAAGGATGCCCAACAGGATGGGATAGGTCCGCGGCCCCACTAGATCCGACATGAGGCCGCCGCGCAGCGTTGTCGCATACGCCAGATAAATCACCGACAACAGCAGGAAAAGAAACGCCAGCGCGTTCTCACCGCGCCATAGCTCACGCAGCCACGCCATAACGCGCATGTGCTTCCGTCTCCTCCCTGTTCCGGATTTTGATTTTCTCGATCTGCGAGATTCTGATTGTCTCGATCTGCGAGATTTTGACTATCTCGATCTGCGGCGGTTCCGGAGCGCCGTCACAGTGAACCCATTAACGACTAACGACGATTACGAATCAAGTGGAGATGCGAACGAATTTCTCTGGTTGGAAAATCGATGCGGGTGCTGTTGCCTGCATTGTCGCAATACCGGTCTTCGCGTCGTCTGAATTCCACTTCCCGGCGTGGGTAGTGAGAATGAATTGGGTGTTGGGAAACTTCCACTTGTGAAGCCGGCAGGCCTCACGCCGCCATCGCCGGCGACGATGAAAAGCCGCACCAAGCCCGTGAAGCCGCGCGCGGTTCGACGAGCGCGGCGCGACCGCGCACGAGACCACGGCGATCACCGGCCATCGCTCCCGCGAAGAAGTTGAGCGCTACACCCCCGCCACCCGGCAGGGGAAACTAGCCGGCACCGCGATAGCCAAGCGCAAATCGCGGACAGATGTAGTCCCACCGGACTAGGCGGTGGGACAATTCGTCTAAAAAATTCTGGAGCTTCAATGCTGCTCGACGAGCATGGCGGTCCCGACAGGACTCGAACCTGTGACCTTCGGTTTAGGAAACCGCTGCTCTATCCAGCTGAGCTACGGGACCGTTGCGGGGCGATTTAGCATAGCCGGGCCCATGGCGCACGGGTCGAAACGATTGGTGTTGACGACATCGCCGCCGAATTCCGACAATCCGCCACCATGACAAGCCACCGGCACCGGACGCCAGTCGTCATCTTAGCGGCGGCGGCGCTAACATTCGCCGCGCGCGCGCCGGCGCTAGCAGCCTGCCCGCTTGATCCCATCGGAACCGCCACCGTCGCCGCTGTGCGCGACGGGCGCACGCTCATGCTCGCCGACGGCCGCGAATTGCGGCTAGCGGCGATCGAAGTTCCCGCCGGCGGCCGCGCCGCTTTGCAAAATCTGGTCGCCGGCCGGGCGCTGCGGCTGAAAAAACTGGGGCCCGATCACGACCGTTACGGCCGCCTCGTCGCCTTCGTCTTCGCCGGCGACGCCGAACAATCCGTGCAGCAGGCTCTGCTCACGCAGGGCGCGGCGCGGGTCTCAGCGCGCGTCGGCGATATGGCCTGCGCCGAAGCGCTTTTGGCGGCCGAGCGGGAGGCACGCGCCGCCCGCCGCGGCCTCTGGGGCGATCCCAATTTTGCCCCTTTACCGGCGCAAGATCCTGCTCGCCTTAAGGGTGAACGGGGTCAATTTGCGTTGGTGGAAGGCAAGGTCTTGTCGGTCCGCGTAAGCGGCGGCACACTCTATATGAATTTTGGGCGGCGCTGGACGGAAGGGTTCAGCATCGTCATTCCGCGGCGCTTTCAACACGCGTTTGCCGCGGCGGGCATCGAGCTGAAGCAGCTCGCCGGCCGCCGCATCCGGGTGCGCGGCTGGATTGAGCAGCGCCGCGGCCCGATCATCGAGGCCGACGCTCCCGAGCAGATCGAGCTTACCGGCGACAGCATGCGGCACAGCCAAGAGACGCGGCCATGAGGCCAACGGTGACGCGCTACCCAGCGGGCTTGGCGCGGGGCGTCGCGATCGCGCTTGCGCTGTGGCTTGCGGCCTGCACCAGCACGCCGGACAACAAGCAGATCTCGCTGCAACTGCCGCAGCTCACCCTGCCGCACGCGGCAGCGCGGGTGGAGCAGCCGTCGGCGGAACAGCGTGAGCACGCGCGCATTCTCGTGTCCTATGGCGGTGTCTACAAGAACCCCCAACTGCACGCGATGATCAGCCAAATGGTGGACCGGCTGGTGGCGGCGTCGGAGCGCCCGAACCTGAAATACGAGGTGACGCTGCTCAACTCGCCGGCGATCAACGCCTTCGCGCTGCCGAACGGCCATCTCTACGTCACGCGCGGTTTGATCGTGCTCGCCAATGACAAGGCGGAGATCGCCTCGGTGCTGTCGCACGAAATGGGTCACGTCATCGCGCGCCATGCCGCGATCCGTGAGGAGCAGGCGCGCCAGGCCGCGCTCGTCAGCCACGTGGTCAGCGAAGTGCTCAGCGACCCGCAAATGGGCGCATTGGCGCTCGCCAAATCGAAACTGGCGATGGCGAGCTTTTCGCGCGCGCAGGAATTCGAAGCCGACGGCATCGGCGTCGGCATCTCGGCGCGCGCCGGCTTCGATCCCTATGGCGCTTCCCGGTTTCTCACCGACATGCAGCGCAATGCCGACCTAAAATCGGGCAAGCACGATGGCGATCCCTATGCGACCGACTTCCTTGCGGCCCATCCTTCGACGCCGGAGCGGGTGAAGAACGCGCTCGTCAACGCCCGCCAGTTCAGCGGCCCCGGCACCGGCGAACGCGACCGCAACGAATATCTCGGCGATCTCCAGGGGATGGTCTATGGCGAGGACCCGAGCGAGGGCTTCGTTCGCGGCCGGCGCTTCCTGCATCCCAAACTCGGCTTCACCTTCCTGGCACCGCCGGGGTTTTCGCTCGACAACACCGCGCAGGCGGTGCTCGGGCTGAAGGCCGGCGGCGGCGAAGCGATGCGGCTGGACGTGGTGACTGTGCCGGCCGAGCAGTCGCTGCCGGCATATCTGAATTCGGGATGGATGGAGAACGTCGATCAGGCAAGCGTCGCGGAATTCACCGTCAACGGCTTTCCGGCGGCGACCGCGACCGCAAGAGGCGAGCGATGGTCATTCCGGCTGTTCGCCGTACGTTTCGGCAGCGACGTCTATCGGTTTATTTTCGCGGCCAAGAACATGACGCCGCAGGCTGATCATGCCTTCCGGGAGTCGATCTTGTCCTTCCGGCGCATGAGCCTGAAGGAAAGCCGTGAGATCAAGCCGCTGCACGTGAAAATAGTCACCGTCGGCGCCCACGACACTGTGGCCAAACTGGCGCGCCGCATGGCGGTGTCCGATCGCGCGCTCGGCCGCTTCCGCGTACTCAACGGGCTCGGCCCGCATGACCGGGTGAAGCCGGGCGAAAAGGTCAAGATCGTCGAGTGAGCAGGACTAACTCTCGCCGCCTTCGTAATTGATGGTGAACTCGCGCGGCACCTCGGGTCCCCAGAGATAGAACGAATCTTCCGGCTTGTGGTCGGCGGTCGGCCAGCGCTCGTCTTTTGGGATGTAGTCAATATCGCAGGAATATTCCGAGAAGCTGCCCCACGGATCACGCACATAGTGGAAATAGTTGGAGCCGAGCACATGGCGGCCGAGGCCCCAGCCCTTGGCGTAGCCCTTGTCGGCCATGCGCATGGCGCCGAGCCCGATGTCGTTGAGGCTGCCCACGTCCCAACTGCAATGATGAAAGCCCGGCGCGGACGATTTCACCAGCGCCAGCAGATGATGGTCGCTGCCGTGGATGCCGTGCATGAACGCGACCAGATCGCCGGCGCGGTCGGACAGGCGCAAGCCCAAGTTGCGCGCGTAGAACTCCATCGAGGCGTCGATGTCGCGGGTGAAGGTCAAGACGTGAGACAACCGGCGCGGCCGTACCGGCGGCGACTTCTGCCGCGTCGCAGCGCCGGCCGTACCGCCAGGCGCCGAAATAAACTGACTCTCGGACTTCTTGTCCGGCGATACCTTGGGGCCGACCTTCACCTCGATCAGCAAATTTTCATGGTTGCGGAACCAGAAGCCGTTGCTTTCGAAGCCGGGCGGCGGGTCGATCAGCTTGACGCCGTTGCCTTCGATGCGCGCCTTCAGCAGCGCCAGGTCGTCGGCGTAACAGCCGAACGAGAGATGATGCAGCGCCTTGGTCTTGGCGCCCTCCACCACCGAACCCCAGCGATGATCGTGACCGAAAGTCTTGATCTCGAGCGTGTTGCCTTTCGCCTGCACGTCGAGGCCGAACGTGCCGTAGAAATCCTGCGCCACGCTGGCGTCGGGGACGGCCAGCACGAACTGGTCGAGCGAATGCACACCGAGAGCGTCGGCCTCTGTGGTCGGCGCCACATAGCCATGAATGGCAGTCACCGTTTGCTCCCTAAATCGCAGATTGCGTGATTGGCGGGCATTGTAACGGGCTTGGCCTTGCGGGCAACCCGCACAATTCAATCACGATTAAGGCGCAGGCCGTCCGAAAAACAAAAAGCCCGGCATGACCGCCGGGCTTTCCGCTATTAGGCTGAGCGAGCCGTTCAGGCCGCCTCTTCCTCGGCCGACTCGTCGTTGGCGGCCTCGTCGGCGGGCTTGGGACCGCGGCGCGGGCCCTTGGCAAGGGCTGCCTCGATCTCCTTGATCGCCTCGGTCTCGGTGATCTTCTGCACCGCCGAGATCTCGCGCGACAGCCGGTCGAGCGCGGCCTCGTAAAGCTGGCGCTCGGAATAGGACTGCTCCGGCTGGGTTTCCGAGCGGTACAGGTCGCGCACCACCTCGGCGATGGCGACGATGTCGCCGGAATTAATCTTGGCCTCGTATTCCTGCGCCCGGCGCGACCACATGGTGCGCTTGATGCGCGCGCGGCCCTTGAGCGTGTCGAGCGCCCGCTTGACCAGCGGCGGCTCGGCCAGCTTGCGCATGCCGACACTCGCGATCTTGGCGGTCGGGACCCGCAGCGTCATCTTGTCCTTGATGAAGTTGATGACGAACAGTTCGAGCTTGGCCCCGGCGATCTCCTGCTCCTCGATGGCGAGAATCTGCCCGACCCCATGGGCCGGGTAGACGATGAACTCGTTGGTCTTGAAGCCTTGTCGCTGGGTAGTCTTCTTATTGGTGGTAGCCATTCCGAGCAGAGCTCCTTCACCGGCCCCTTTTCGGGCGCCGGACGTTTTGGCTGCGGGAGCCCCGCGGCGGACGGCGCCGCGCGAGGCATGAGAGGTCCGCCGCGCAACGGCAGACTTTTTGTCCCTCCGGCCCGAGCCGGCGGAACCTTTCTTTGACTTATGACGCGATTTTCCTGCCACTGCTCACGCGTGGATCGCACGCCCTCTTATCCAAAACCGGTGAAACCGCCGCGAAAAATAAGGCTCCCGAGAGAGGGAGCGCTTTGGCGGCAATATCCTTCATGGTTTGGCTTATATAGCACATTTTTGGCCAAAATCAAAGCCTTATGGCGACGCAAAACCGCCATTTGGCAAAAAAATTCCCGTAATTTCGCCGATCGGTTAATAAGCCGGCCAACGGGAACCGCCCGTGGCGGTAGCGGGCTCCCGACGGGCCGCTTTTAGTCGCCCTCGCCCGGATCGGACGAGAAGAATTTCTTGAACTTGTCCGCCACGCCTTCCCATTCTTTGGCGTCGGCCGGCGGTTCCTTTTTGGTCGTGATATTCGGCCACGTCTTGGCGTATTCGGCGTTCAATTCCAGCCATTTCTCGGCGCCGGGCTCGGTATCGGGCTTGATCGCGTCAACCGGGCACTCAGGTTCGCAAACCCCGCAATCGATGCACTCGTCCGGGTGGATCACCAGCATATTGTCACCTTCGTAGAAGCAATCCACCGGACAGACCTCCACGCAGTCCATGTATTTGCACTTAATGCAGCTTTCATTGACGATATAGGTCATCCAAAGCTCCGGCGAAAATCAGCAGCGCTGCCTATCGTATTGATAAATAGGGCGCAAGCGGCGCCGATTCCATGGACTCTTCCGCTACTCTGCCAGCCGTTTGGGCATGGCCCCAGACGAATCACCTGCGGCATCGCCACGGGCCAGATCGCGGTACAGGGCGCGAGCCTGGGGACTAGGCCCGCGCCGATCACAAAAGCCCTCTACCCGCAACACCCGCACGGTGCGATCGAGCGCCAGGGTCAGCACGTCGCCGATGCGCACCGGCTGGCCGGGTGCGGTTATGCGCTGGCCGTTGAGGCGCACATAGCCTGCTTGCGCGAGCGCGGCAGCGTCGCTGCGGGTGCGCACAATGCGCGCATGCCACAGCCATTTGTCGACGCGCTGGCGGTCATTAGGCCGGTTCCCACTTTTCGGGATCATGCGCGAACGGGCGGCACCGGACTCAAGAGGGTTCTTTGCCGTTCTGCTCGAGCTGCTGCTTGAGGGCGGCGAGCTTGGCGAAGGGCGAATTGGGGTCCGGCTGCTTGTCGCGGCGGTCGCTGCCGGAGCCATAGGGCTTGGCGTAATATTGCTCGCGTTCGGCGCGGTCGGGCCCATCGTCGCGTTTGCGGCGCGGGCGGTCGCGGCGTGGACCGCGATCTTGACGATCGCCTTGGCGCTCGCTGCGCTGCTGCTGGCGACCGGCGTGTTGCTGGCGGTCGTGACGGGCGCGGCGGGCTTGACGGTCAGGACCATCCGGCTGAGCACGCGGCCTGTCGGACGGTTCGGCGCCTTCGGCCGGCGCCACGGCCGCTGCGGCAAGTGTAGCGGCGGCCTCGCCGCCTTCGGGGGGCGGCGCTGCAGGCGTCGCTTGCTGAGAGCGAGGCGGACGGCGGGGACGATGCGGACGCCGCTCGGAACGCCCGGCCGGCCGCCAGACCTCGATAAAAGCTGGCTCTTCGGGCGCCGCTTCGGCGCCGGCTTCAGTTGTCGGTGCGGCTTCCGTCACGGCAGAATCGCCGGCAGCGGCGGCTTGCTCCGGCGCCACCTCGGTCGAGGTTTCGGCGGGCGTTTCCGCCGGGGCCGCCGCGGCGTCGGCCGCCGGCTGCTCGCCGGCCTGCGCGAGGAACTCGGCATCCGGCAGCAAGGCGATCGACGATGGACCGGACGGCGCAGCTTGCGCTTCAGGCGGCTGTGTCTCGACCGCCGCGGCCTGCTGCGCTTCCGCTTCCACCTGCGTCGGCGCCTCCTCTGCCGGCGTTGCCGCGGCCTCCGGCGGTTTGACCTCTGCCGGCTCCGCCGGTTTGGGCCGCCGGTCCATGCGATAGCCGAGCGAGCGCAGGATCGAGGAGAAGTCCTCGCCGGAAGCGCCGGTGAGCGAGGTCATGGCGCCGGTCACGGTGAACGAGCGGCCATCGAAGGCCCCGTCCGGCTTTGGCGTCGTCGCACCCTCACGCCAAGACAAGGCCGGGCGGATGAGGTCGGCGAGCCGTTCCAGGATGTCGACGCGCACCGCGCGCTCGCCGCACACACGATAGCCGGCAGTGCGGTAGAGCGCCTTGGGTGTTTCCTTGTCCATGGGAATCGAGGTGCGCCCGCTGGCGGCGAGGTGCAGCAATTCAGTAACGCCCTTGGCGTCCGGGCTTTCGTGCTTGAGCGCCCAAAGCTGCGTCGCGAGCGCACGCGGCGCCGGCTTGAGCAACACGGGCAGGTAGACGTGATAGGCGCCGAAACGCACGCCGTATTTGCGCAAAGTCGCGCGCGCCGGCTGATCGAGCCCCTTGACCTCTTCCGCCACCTTCTGCCGTTCCAGCACGCCGAGCGCTTCGACCAGCTGGAACGCGACGCCGCGCGCCATGCCGGTAACGTCGTCGGCAGCGGAGAGCGAGAACAGCGGCGCAAGCAACTTCTCGATCTGCGTCTTGAGCCAGAGGTCGAGGCGGGTCTGCACCATTTCGCGCGCCGGCCCGGCCAAGTGCTCGTCGGCGACGATGCGAACGCGCGGCCGCAAGGTATCGTCGCCGGGGTTAAGCTTGCCGACCACGTCGCCCAGCCACCGGATGGCGCCGTCGTTGGCGAGCACGATCTGATCGTTGGCGGCCTGCGACAGCCGGGTGGCGCGCGACTCGATTTCTCCCGCCAAGGCTTTTTGCGCGGCGGCATTGAGCGCCTTGGTCTCGGAGGCGTCGGTGGAGGAATCAGGCGCAAACATGAATCCGTCGAGCCGGCCGATCACATGGCCCTCGACGGTCACTTCGCCAGTCTTTCCGATGTCGGTTTCCAGCATCGCGTTCTCTCGCAGGCGCCGCATCAGCACGCTGGTGCGGCGGTCCACGAAGCGTTCGGCCAGACGCTCGTGCAGCGCGTCGGACAGATTATCCTCGACCGCGCGGGCAACGCCTTGCCAATGCTCCGGATCGGCAAGCCAATCCGGGCGATTGGCAACGAAAGTCCAGGTCCTGACATGCGCGATCCGGTTGGAAAGGGTATCGATGTCGCCGTCGGTTCGGTCGGCCTGGGCAACCTGACGAGCGAACCAGTCGGTGGGGATGTTACCCTCTCGCATGAGGAATCCATAGAGGGTCACCACAAGTTCCGCATGGGTCGCCGGCGCGATCTTGCGATAGTCGGGCACCTGGCAGGCATCCCATAACCGCTCGATCGCTGCCGGTTTTTGCGCCAGTGCCCGCACCTCTTCGTCGCGCGCCGCGTGTTCCAAAACGAGAATGTCTTCCGCCGTCGGCGCGCGGGTGAGGCCCTGCTCGGTCGGAGTCACCGAAAGAGACGCCTGCAATGCGCCAAGTGACGAAAAATCGAGCGCCGAATTGCGCCATTGCAGCATTCGGATCGGCTCAAACGAGTGGCTCTCCAGCGCCCGCACCAATTCCGGCTCGAACGGATCGCAACGTCCGGTCGTGCCGAAAGTTCCGTCGCGTGTGGCTCTGCCGGCGCGGCCGGCGATCTGCGCCAGTTCCGCTGGATTGAGTTTGCGGAACTGATAGCCGTCAAACTTGCGGTCGGATGCGAAGGCGACGTGATCGACGTCGAGGTTGAGCCCCATGCCGATGGCGTCGGTGGCCACTAGGTATTCGACGTCGCCCGACTGGTAGAGCGCGACTTGCGCATTTCTTGTGCGCGGTGAGAGCGCACCCAGCACCACGGCGGCGCCACCGCGCTGACGGCGGATCAATTCGGCGATGGCGTAAACTTCTTCCGCGGAAAACGCGACGATGGCGGAGCGGCGCGGCAACCGCGTCAGCTTCTTGTCGCCGGCGTAAGTGAGCATCGACAGCCGCGGCCGACTGATAATGTGCGCACCCGGAAGAAGCTTCTCGACCATCGGCCGCATGGTGGCGGCGCCCAGCACCAGCGTTTCCTCGCGCGCGCGCCGATTGAGGAAGCGGTCGGTGAACACGTGGCCGCGGTCGAGATCGGCGCCAAGCTGGACTTCGTCGATCGCCAGGAACGCCACGTCGAGGTCGCGCGGCATGGCTTCGACGGTCGACACCCAGAAGCGTGGGTTGGCCGGCTTGATCTTCTCCTCGCCGGTAATCAACGCCACTGCCTCCGGCCCGACCCGGTCGACGCATTTGTTGTAGACCTCGCGCGCCAAGAGCCGCAGCGGCAGCCCGATCATGCCGGAGGAATGCGCCAGCATGCGCTCGATGGCGAGGTGGGTCTTGCCGGTATTGGTCGGCCCGAGCACCGCCGTCACGCCGGCGCCACGGGCACGCGAAGCTCGGCTTTGCTGCGAGGAGAATGTGAGGGTCATTACGCGTCCAAACTGGCGGCGGGGTGCCCCGCCGCCGGCTTTCTGTACCACAATGCGACGGCGGTCATGCCAGCGGTTAAGCTTTAGAACGAGTTCTGGAACGAACCGCGCCCGAATCGCTGACTCGGGCCCTGTGTGGATTCGTTCACGGCGACATCTGGCGCGCTTTGCCTCCATGGCTACAAGATCGAGTGGCCGTGCGGCAATTCGAGAGCCTTCAGCCCCCTCCAAACGTTAACGGCCGGCCGGAGTCGCCTTCGACCAAAGAGTCAAGCCCCAAAAGCCGTCAATGGACTTTCGGGCTATCGGCCGAAGCCCGGGTCGGGGTGGCGACCGAGACGAATTGCGTGGCTTCGAGCACGGCGTCGCCGATCGGCGTCGGCCCTTGTGCACGGAACGGCACCAGCACGCGGGTGCCGGTGACCGGCGCCAGCCAGATCTCCATGTCGCGCAACTTGGAAATGTATTTGATGGTCGCTGCCGACGGGATATGGCCGCCGATCGGCGAAAAATAGACCGCGCAGACCACCACCGGGCCGGCATAGCCTTTTTCCGCTTTCACTTTGTCCATGCGCTTGAAGGCGAGTTGCAGATCATAGCGCAGCCGGCCGTCGAAGATCGCCAGCGTGCGTTGGCAGGCTTCCGGCGCGAGCGCCTTTCCGGTGCCCGGCGCGCGCATCAGCGACGCCGTCAGCGGGTCGACAACGCTGTGACGCTGCGCGTCGGTGATCGGCACCCGCTCGTGAACCTTGTCCGGGGGCGGATCGGCACTGAAGTCCTGGACGTCGCCGTCATCGATGGTGACCCGGACTTTGTCGGTCTTCTTGCGGCTCATGATGGTGGAGGCATAGACCGAATGCACCGGTTGGCCGTCCCTGAGCTTGCCACGCACGGCGCTGGTGCCCTCGCCACGGGTCAAGACACGCATCAGACCTGTGGTCGTCCCGTTCGTCGCCGCGCTGTAGTGCGTATCGTCGATCTCGACGAACCAGTTGCCCTTGCCGATCTGAATGCCGGCAAGCGTCACCTGGTAGTGCGCCTCCAGCTTGCCCTGCGCGCGGGCAGAGACCGGCACGGCGGCGGTGAGCGCGCCACACGCCAGCAACAGGCATCCTATGGTTCGCCGCAAGACCAGCACGAGATTCCATCCTCGCCGCGCCGGGACCGGCGGACATTCCGCGGTCGGGCGACGGCATATAACGGCCAGCGCAAACGCGCCGGCAAGAGCCGCTCGGCAGGCGGGGCAGATGCCCCACAGAAATCGGGGCCGATCGGCTGCGACAACAATTTGGTCGGCGCGGAATAAGTCGAAACTGTGATCGCCGCGACAGAGGAATTGGACCGGCTGCTGCCTGCGTTAACGCCAGGAACACGGGGGCAAGTCCATGAAGCATGAAATCGGCGCCGCCGGGCGTCGGCTTGACGCCCTGCGGCCCTCTCTTTATACGTCCGCCCGTCTTACCCAAGATGAATGACCGGACCGGCGCCGCTTTGCGCCGGCGCTTTTCGAGGAACAGGCCATGTCATGGCGTTGCGAGCTGACCGGCAAGAAGCCCCTGGTCGGCCATAAAGTGAGCCACTCCAACATCAAGACCAAGCGGCGGTTCCTGCCGAACCTGCGCAACGTCACGCTGATTTCCGACACGCTGCAACGCAAGGTGCGCGTGCGCGTCTCGGCCAACGCGCTCAAGACCGTCGACCACCGCGGCGGGCTCGACGCCTTCCTGCTCAAGGCCAAGGATGACGAGCTGGCGCCCAAGATGCGCGAGCTCAAGCGCCAGATCGCAAAGAAGCGCGCCGGCTGATTTCCAAGAAATTCGGCTTCACTGCGGCCTACTTGCGAACCAGTATTTTAACATCTATTGCTCGTCCCCTCACTTTGGGGGCTCTCATGAAAATATTGTTGTCGGGGTTTGCGGTCGCGGCTTTCCTGCTCGCGAGCGATATGGGCTCACAGGCCGCAAACAAAGCTTGCGATCCGAACGCCTGCTATCAGAGCTGCGTGAAAGCCGGCGGGCAGGCGCGCAAGTGTCCGGCCTATTGCTCAGACAAGATCGCACGTAATCCGAAATGCAAATAGCCGGACGCTAGGGAGCGATCACTTCCCAATCAGCGCAAACTGCAGCAGCAGGTTGCGCTGGATCGGCGAAAAATTGTCGTCCGACACCAGCGTGATGATGGTTTCGCCGCCCGCGTTGCGGTGCACGGCCATGCCTTCCATGTTGTCGATCTGGTGGGCGAGGTCGGCCTCGATCAGCGGATGGCCGTCCACCGCCGCACCGGCCTTGATGGCGGCGAGTGGAATCCTGCGGATGCGCATGCCGAGCCCGGTGGCGAGTGAATAGCGCCGCTCCAGAAGTAACAGATCGCCCGGCGGCAGGATCGCGCAATCGGTGATGTCAAATTCGTCGCTGCGCTTGACCGTAAAGCGCGTGACGCGGTCGCCCTTGATGGCAAAGGCGCGAACGTTGCCGGCGGCGTCGAGGCTCCGTTCGGTGACGGCGATCAGCGCCCCGGCGTATGGCGTGCCTTTGGGCGGGATCGCCAGGCACTCCAGGCTCCTGTTACGGCTGAGAGTCTTAAAATCGGCCGGCACGGAGATCGGCTCGCCGCGCGCCGCAAGGCCGTCGCGGCCGACGTCGAAGCGGACGATTTCTTGAACGCGCTCGATGCCGACATAGAATTTCCCGTCGCTTTCGGCCAGCGACTCGGCGTCGTACCAGCCGTGTGCGGCCAGCGGCTTGCCATCGTGTCCGAGCAATGGCGCCATCTCGGCGTCGGCGATGCCGGCAGGACGGCCGGCGCGATAAACGATACGGCCGCGCAGCCAGGAGCCCTTGTCGGTTACGCTGAGGAAATGCGCGCCGTCCCGCTCGAGGTGAATTGCGGAAAGGCCGCCGAAGGCGCTGGATTTTGAGGCGAGCACCAGCCCGCCGCGGAATTCGAGCTGGCCGAAACGAATCTGCGTCGCGTCGCGGTTGTCGAAATAAGCGATCGGCGAGGTGAGAATCGAGATGCCAATCGGCTTGTCGGCATAGCGCTGCGTTTGAGCGATCGCCAACGAACCGACAACAAGCAACAGCGCGGCAATGAACGTGCCGGCCGCAAACAAGCGGCGGCGGGCGCGCCTCAAGCCACGCGCCTCCGCGCGCGTCTCGTACCCGGCTGCTCGGCGGCGGCGTGTTCCTCGAACAGCTCGGCCAGCTTGTCGGTCATGGCACCGCCCAGTTCTTCGGCGTCGACGATAGTGACGGCGCGGCGATAATAGCGCGTCACGTCGTGGCCGATGCCGATGGCGATCAGCTCCACCGGCGAGCGGGTCTCGATCTCATCGATCACCCAGCGCAGATGACGCTCTAGATAGTTGCCGGGATTGACCGAGAGCGTGGAATCGTCGACCGGCGCGCCATCTGAAATCATCATCAGGATCTTGCGCTGTTCGGAACGCCCCAACAAACGCTTGTGAGCCCAGTCCAGCGCCTCACCGTCGATATTCTCCTTGAGCAGGCCCTCGCGCATCATCAGGCCGAGATTCTTGCGGGCGCGCCGCCAGGGCGCATCGGCCGCCTTGTAAATGATGTGGCGCAGATCGTTGAGCCGGCCCGGATTGGCGGGCTTGCCGGCGGTAAGCCATTGCTCGCGCGACTGGCCGCCCTTCCAGGCGCGGGTGGTGAAGCCAAGGATCTCGACCTTGACGCCGCAACGCTCGAGCGTGCGCGCGAGGATATCGGCGCAGGTGGCGGCGACGGTGATCGGACGTCCGCGCATGGAGCCGGAATTGTCCAGCAGCAGCGTGACCACGGTGTCGCGGAACTCGGTGTCCTTCTCGGCCTTGAACGAGAGCGGATGCAGCGGATCGATGACGATGCGCGAAAGCCGCGCCGGATCGAGCTGGCCCTCCTCCAGGTCGAACTCCCAGGAGCGGTTCTGCTGCGCCATCAGCCGGCGTTGCAGGCGGTTGGCGAGGCGGGCCACCACGCCTTGCAGGTGCGAGAGTTGCTTGTCGAGATAGCCCCGGAGACGATCCAGTTCCTCGGGTTCGCACAGTTCCTCGGCCGCAATGGTCTCGTCGAATTTCATGGTGAAGGCGCGATAGTCGGGACCGCGCGGCTCGTTGGCGCCGAATTGCCGCGGCCGCTGCGGCTCGCCCGGCGTTTCGGCGTCGCCCATGTCAGTGTCGTCGGCCATGTCGGCGGTGGGCGCATCGACCGCCTCGGCGGCGCCGTCGGGCATGTCCTCGGCGGACACCTGCGTATCCTCGACGCTCATGCGCTGCATCTCGTCACTATCGGCGGCCTCGCCGTCCTCGCCCGAATCCTGCTTGCGGCGATCCTCGTCGCCTTCGTCTTCTTCCTCCTCGGAATCGTGGCTGCGGTCGTCGCCCATTTCGAGCGCGTCGAGCAGGTCGTGCACCGCATCGCCGAACTGGCGCTGGTCCTCGACCAAATCTTCAAGCTTGTCGAGATCGCGCCCGGCGCGATCCTCGATCAGCGGGCGCCACAGGTCCACCAGCTTCTTGGCGGCGGCGGGCGGCGCCATGCCGGTCAGCCGCTCGCGCACCAGCAGCGACAGCGCCTCCTCGATCGGGGCGTCGGCGCGCTCGGTGATCTGATCAAACTTGCCGCGGTGGAAGCGCTCGTCCAGCATGGCGGTAAGATTTTGCGCCACGCCGTCCATTCGGCGCGCGCCGATGGCCTCGACGCGGGCCTGCTCAACCGCCTCGAATACCGCGCGAGCCTGCTGGCCGGCCGGCTGCAGCCGGCGATGCACGGCGGCGTCGTGGCAGGCGAGTCTCAGCGCGACGGCGTCGGCATGGCCGCGTACGATTGCGGCTTCCGCCTTGCCGAGCTTGCGGGGCGGCTCCGGCAGCCGCACCTTGCCGCCCATCAGACCGGGACGCTCCGCCGCGAAGGACACGTCCAACTCCGGCTTGCGCGCGAGCGCGCGTAGGCAGCCGGTCACCGCCCGCTTGAACGGTTCGGTCGGAGATTCCTTCGCCGACGGCTTGGTCTTGATATTGGAGGCCATCACAGAGCCTTCTTTAGCCAGTGGCGGATATGACCGGGCGGAAAATTCTTCAACTTGCCAAATTCCTTGTAGCCGAGCTTCTTGTAGAATCCCGGTGCCTGGAAATCGAAGGTGTTGAGAAACACATTCATTGCGCCGCGCTTGCGCGCCTCGGCTTCGGCTTTGTCCATCAGAGCCTTTCCATAGCCTTTGCCGCGATATTTATCCGCGATCCAGAGCAGGTCGATAAAGAGCCACCCCATCCAGGTCGAACCTGTCAGTCCGCCGACAATCTCCTTGCCCTGGCGCAGCGTAACAGTGAACGACTTATACTTGGCCTTGCCGACGGCGCACGCGTTGAACGCTATCAGACGCTTGATGATCTGCCGGCGCGCCGGGCCTTGAACGCTTTCGACCTGAACGCGCGGCATGGAAGCACGATACTAGCTCAGCGCCACGTTGACTGAGGATTCCGGCAGCTCGACCCCGAAGCAGCGCTGATAGAACTCGGCAACAATTGGCCGCTCCAACTCGTCGCACTTGTTGAGGAAGGTGAGCCGGAAGGCGAAGCCGACGTCGTTGAAGATCTCGGCGTTCTCGCCCCAGGTGATCACCGTGCGCGGGCTCATCACGGTCGAGATATCGCCGTTCATGAAAGCGTTGCGCGTAAGATCCGCGACCCGCACCATTTTGTTGACGATGTCGCGGCCCTGCTCGTTCTGATAATGCTTGGCCTTCGCCAGCACGATCTCCACCTCGTTGTCGTGCGGCAGATAATTGAGCGTGGTGACGATCGACCAGCGGTCCATCTGGCCCTGGTTGATCTGCTGGGTGCCGTGATAGAGGCCGGACGTGTCGCCCAAGCCGACGGTGTTGGCGGTGGCGAACAGCCGGAAGCACGGATGCGGCTTGATCACCTTGCTCTGGTCGAGCAGCGTCAGGCGGCCGGAAGCCTCCAGTACGCGCTGAATCACGAACATCACGTCGGGCCGGCCGGCGTCGTATTCGTCGAAGCACAGCGCGACGTTGTTCTGCAGCGCCCAAGGCAAGATGCCTTCGCGAAATTCGGTGACCTGCTGGCCGTTCTTGATGACGATGGCGTCCTTGCCGATCAGATCGATGCGGCTGATGTGGCTGTCGAGATTGACGCGCACGCAGGGCCAGTTGAGCCGCGCCGCGACCTGCTCGATATGGGTCGACTTGCCGGTGCCGTGGTAGCCGGTGACGATGACGCGGCGGTTCTTGGCAAAGCCGGCCAGAATGGCGAGCGTGGTCGGCCGGTCAAAGCGATAATCGGGGTCGATGTCGGGCACGTGCTCATCGGCCTGGGAATAGGCCGGCACTTCCATATCGCTATCGATGCCGAAAACCTGCCGGATTGACACCTTCATGTCGGGCAGGCCGGCGACTTCTTCCACTGCGGCAGTCATTGATCCTCCGTGGCTTCAGAACGTCCGAAGCCTTGCATGCGGTCCGACTCGTACGGTCCGGCTGATGGCGCCAACTTAGCAGACGGGGCCGCGGCGAAAAACCCGGGGGTCGCGAATAGCCCCATCAATGTTTTCAATAAGATAGGTAGGCTCAGCCCAACCCGAAAGGCAGGGCTGGGTTGCTTGCCGCGATAATCGGCCGGTCAGCCGAAACCGGCCGATTTCAGATAGTTATAGGCCTGGATGATCTCGATCAGGCGATGTTCGGTCGAGCGGTCGCCGCCATTGGCGTCCGGGTGGTGGCGCTTGACCAGTTCCTTGAAGCGCGTCTTCACCTCAACCGCGGTTGCGCCCACCTCCAGGCCGAGAGCATCGAGCGCCTTGCGCTCGGCATTGCGGATCGGGCGGGTCTCGGCCCGCGCCTTCTGCTCGGCGCGCACGCCCTCGCTGAACAGGTTGAACGGATCGGCATGACCGGAGAAAGCCTGAAAATCCGGCCGCACGGTTCCCTTGCCGGTGCCCATCTTCCAGGTCGGGCGGTGCCCGGTGAGGGCATCCTTCTGATAGGCCATGACAGAGGCATCGCTCATGCCGGCGAAAAAATTATAGGCCTGATTGTATTCGCGCACGTGCTTGAGACAGTAGCGCCAATAATCCTTTTCGCGGCCACGGCCCTTGGGCGCGCGATGGGTGGCCTTCTCCTTGCAGCCGGCCCAATCGCATACCGGGCCGCCGGTCTTGGGCCGGCGATCCTTGTCCGGTTTGACGCGGATACGATCAAAAAGGGGCGAGTCGAATTTCATGACCGAACACTATGCGCCTTTGCCGATGACGCGTTCAAGACTTGACAGTAACGGTTCCTGCTTAATTCCGCCGCGAAGCGGCCATTGACCGACCCGCCGCTCCGTCCTTAAGTCGGGAGCCATGCAAACGGCGGATTTGATCACAAAGAAGTTGACCGAGGCTTTCACGCCGCAAAGCCTCAAGGTGGTGGACGAATCACACCAGCATGAAGGCCATGCCGGGCACCGGCCGGGCGGGCAAACGCACTTCCGCCTTTATATTGTGGCGGAAGCGTTCAAAGGGAAGACCCGGCTGGAACGCCACCGCATGATCAATAGTAGCCTTTCGGATGAACTTGCCGGCGGCGTTCACGCGCTCGCCATCCATGCCGCTGCGCCGGGAGAAGACGGGGCACCCTAGGGCGCGGTCTCAATGACAGCTTATCAAATGCCGCGTGGATGCCGCACCGCTGGCTATCCGCAGGCTGACAACTGAGGGGGCACCATAACAGACATGAAGGACGCATCCGGCATCATGCCGTCAGGCTTTGTCTGGGGCGTCTCGACGTCCAGTTACCAGATCGAAGGCGCCGCGCGAGAAGACGGCCGCGGCGCAAGCATCTGGGACACGTTCAGCCACAACGGCAAGGTCACCAACAACGACAATGGCGACATCGCCTGTGACCACTACCACCGCTATGGCGAGGACGTCGCGCTAATGCGCGAGCTCAGGATCGATGCTTATCGCTTCTCTGTTGCCTGGCCGCGCGTGCTTCCGCAGGGACGCGGCACCGCGAATGAGGCCGGACTTTTATTCTATGACCGGCTGATCGACACGCTGCTCGCCGCCGGCATCGAGCCCTGGCTTTGCCTTTACCACTGGGACTTGCCGCAGGCACTCGAAGATCTCGGCGGCTGGACCGCGCGGGCCAGCGCCGATTGGTTCGCCGACTACGCCAGCTTGGTGGCGCGGCGCTATGGCGACCGCGTCAAGCGTATCGCCACCTTTAATGAGCCGTCGGTGTTTTCGCTTTTGGGCTTCGCCTTCGGGTCCCACGCGCCCGGGCTTACCAACCGCGAGGCACTGCTCAAGGTCATCCACAACGTCAATCGCGCGCATGGCCGCGCCGTCGAAGTTATCCGCGCGACAGTTGCCGGCGCGTCAATCGGCGCCGTGCATAATGTGCAGCCATGCGTGCCCGCAAGCAACTCTGCCGCCGACCGCGAGGCGGCGCTGATCTTTGGGCAATATTGGAACAATGCTTTTCCCGATCCGCAGATCGACGGCCGCTACCCACCGCTGCTGGCTGACGCCATTGCGCCGCTCATCTCTGACGACGATATGACCGTTATCAAGCAGCGCGTGGATTGGTTCGGCCTCAACCATTATTCACCGATCTACGTAAAGGCAGACGCCGGCTCGGTCATCGGCTGCGGCTTTGGCCCGGCACCGGCGTCTGTGCCGCGTACCGCGATCGGATGGCCGATCGAGCCGCAGGCGTTCCGCGATACGTTGTTGATGCTCACCCGCACCTATCGCCTACCGATCTACGTGCTGGAAAACGGCACCGCGAACAATGACATTATCCGCGACAATGGCGAAGTCGACGATACCCCCCGCATTGACTATCTCGAAGCCTATGTAGCGGCCATGCGCGAAGCCATCGCGGCCGGTGCCGACGTGCGCGGCTACTTCGTCTGGTCGTTGCTCGACAATTTCGAATGGAATGCCGGTTATAGCCAGCGATTCGGTCTCGTTTACGTCGATTATGCAACGCTGCAGCGCACACCCAAGACTTCAGCACGCTGGTATGCCGACACGATCCGCGCCAGCCGACCCGCAACCGTGTAGCGGGCGAACGCGTCAAAGACCTGTTCGGCGGGTGAACGGCAGCAAGCGCACCGCCATCGGGCCTAGCGCACCTTCTCCACCGCCTTGCGCGGCAGCGGCTGAATGCGCAACGCGGTGATGCGGTTGCGCGCACGGCGCAGCACGCGGAAGCGGAAGCCGTGGAAGGTGAAGCTCTGGCCCACTTCGGGGATCGAGCGCGCCTCGTGGATCACCAAGCCGGCGATGGTGGTCGCCTCCTCGTCCGGCAGGTTCCAGTCCATCACACGATTGAGGTCGCGGATCGACACCGCGCCGTCGACATTGACCGAGCCGTCGGGCTGGCGCCGCACGCCCGGCATGGCGACGTCGTGCTCGTCGGTGATGTCGCCGACGATCTCTTCCAGGATGTCTTCGAGCGTCACCAGCCCTTCGACGTCGCCGTATTCATCAACCACCAGCGCGAACGGAGTCTTGCGGCGGCGGAAGGCCTTGAGCTGCTCCGATACCGAGCGGGTGTCGGGCACGAACCAGGGCGGCGTCATCAGCGCGGCGACATCGACCTTGGAAGCGTCGCCGTCGACCGCGTGCAGCGCGCGCAGCAAGTCCTTGACGTGCAGCACGCCAACGATGTTCTCCGGATTGCCGCACCACAGCGGCAGCCGCGTCACCGGCGAGGCAATCACCGCATTGACCAGCTCTTCGGCCGGTTCGTCCACGTTCAGGCTGATCATGTTGGTGCGGTGGATCATCACATCGGAGAGCGCCAGCTCGCGCAGGTCGAGCACGCCGCCGAACATGTCGCGGTCGAGCTTCTCCACGCCACCCTCGCGATGGAACAGATCGACGGCGCCGCGCAATTCCTCGCGCGCGGACAATACTTGTTGATCCTCGCCGACATGCATGCCGACGAAGCGAAGGATCCAGCGCACCAGCGCCTCGATTCCCATCAGCACCGGGCCAAGCAGCTTGACGACCACGCTCATCGGCTGTGCCGCCAGCAGCGCCAGCCGATCGGGCGCGTTGAAGGCGGCGGTCTTCGGCAGCACTTCCGAAAACACCACCACGAGGACGGTCATGACGATGGTGGCATAGACGACGCCGGCCTTGCCGAACCAGGCGAGCAGGATGCCGGTGGCGAGCGCGGAGGCCGCGATGTTGACGGCGTTGTTGCCGAGCAGCAGCGCGCCGAGCAGGCGTTCGCGTTGCTCCAGCAGGCGGTTGACGATTGTCGCGCGCTTGTTGCCGTGTTTTTCCAGCCGCGCCATGCTGGCGCGCGAGGAGGCGGTGAGCGCGGTTTCGCTGCCGGCGAAGAACGCGGACAGCAGCAGGCAGATCAGGACGACGACGAGAGAAAGCCAGTCGTTCGCAGTCATCGCTCGGCTAACTTGTCAGCAAGGAACGCGCGCACCTCGGCCGCATCGACGTCGTTGGCGATAAACGCCTGACCGATGCCGCGCACCAGGATGAAGGTGAGCGTGCCGCGCTTAACTTTTTTGTCTTGAGCAATCAGGTCCATCAATTCATCGATGCCCGGCGCGCCGCCGGGAATATCCTTCAAATGGGTAGGCAAGCTGACGCCTGCAAGATGAGCGCGTGCGCGCTCGGCATCGGCCAAGCCGATCAGCCCGATGCGGGCGGAGAATTCGAACGCCAGCACCATACCGAGCGCCACAGCCTCCCCATGCAGCAGCCGCTCGGAGAAGCCGGCACCCGCTTCCAGCGCATGGCCGAAAGTGTGGCCGAGATTGAGCAGCGCACGCTCGCCGGTCTCGCGCTCGTCGCGCGCCACAACTCCCGCCTTGGCGCGGCAACACACCGCGATGGCGTGCTCGCGCGCGGGCCCGCCGGCAAAGACGTCCTGCCAATTCGATTCCAGCCACGAAAAGAACGCGGCGTCGCCCAACAACCCGTATTTAGCGACCTCGGCGTAGCCGGCGCCGAACTGGCGCTTCGGCAGCGTGTCGAGCAGCGCGGTGTCGGCAATCACCATGATCGGCTGATGGAAGGCGCCGATCAGGTTCTTGCCGTGGCGGGAATTAATGCCGGTCTTGCCGCCGACCGAACTGTCGACTTGCGCCAGCAAGGTGGTCGGCACCTGCACATAGTCGACGCCGCGCCGCACGCTCGCCGCCGCGTATCCGGCAAGGTCGCCGATCACGCCGCCGCCGAGCGCGACGACAAGATCGCCGCGCTCGATGCGCGCCGCGATGATCGCCTCGCACGCGGTCTCGAAGGTGGCGTAGCTCTTTGAGCCCTCGCCATCCGGCGCCACGACACGTGCGCTCTCGATGCCGGCGTTTTTAAGCGCGGCCTCGGCGGCCGCCAGATGGTGGCGGGCGACCGTCTGGTCGGTGACGACCGCAACCCGGGCGTCCGGCCGCAGCGCCTTGATGCGCGCGCCCAGGCTTGCGAGCAGGCCGCGGCCAATCACGATACCGTAGGCGCGGCTGCCCAGCGCAACCTGCACCACGATGGGATCGCCCGAGCGCAATGGCGCGGTCATGGCTTGTGCTCCGGCGTCAGGCCGACATGCTGCGGCAGCGCGGCAATGATCTCGTCGACGATGATATCGTGCGGCTCGTCGCGCGACTGCACGACTATGTCGGACTGGGCATAGAGCGGCTCACGCAGCGGCATCAGGTCCTTGATCTTCTCGGCCAACGGGCGGTCATTGCGCCGCTTGGTCCGCTTGAGCAGCACGTCGAGATCGGCCTTGAGCCATACCGAGATACCCTTGATCCGAATCAGATCGCGGGTCTGTTGGTTCATGACGGCGCCGCCGCCGGTGGCCAGCACCTGTGGACCGTTTTCCATCAGGCGTGCGATCACGCGCGTCTCGCCGGCACGAAAATACGGCTCGCCATGCTTGGCGAAAATCTCCGCAATGGTCATGCCGGCCGCGCTTTCGATCTCGCTGTCAGCATCGATAAAGGGAATCCCCAGGCGCCCGGCGAGCCGGCGGCCGATCGACGACTTGCCGGCGCCCATCATGCCGACCAGCACGATGGAGCGACGGCCGAGCGCGCCGGCGATGGCCGATTCCATGCCGTTCTCCGCGGGCTTTTGAATGACCATATTGGCCATGCTACAGTTCCAAATCAGCGCCACGGTTCCATATACCGGCAAGCGAGACAACCGCATTGGCGGGGTCTTATCACGGGTTTCGGGAATAGTGGTTCACACGTGAAGTCGGCCTCGCGGCTTGATGCCGGAGGGGCTGTTGCCGGATTTTGGACGATGCCGAGCCTGTTCAGGTTTCTTGTTTTTTTGGGTGTGATCGGCGGACTTGGCTATGTTGCGGTGTTCTCGCTGGCCAATTTCGTCAAACCGCACCCGCGTGAGATCAGCGTGACCATTCCGTCCGACAAATTCGTCAAGCAGCAGCGCTGAGAGGCGGAAAAGGCAAGGCGATGGCCCGCTGGCCGGCACAATCCGACGAGAGCTTGATCGAACTGTTCCTCGACATGCAGGCGGCCGAACGCGGCGCCGGCGAAAACACGCTGGCCGCTTACCGCAACGACCTCGCCGACCTGTCGGCGCATTTGCGCAGCAGCGGCCGCGGTATTGCCAATACAAGCACCGACGACCTGCGCGGATTTCTCACGAGCCTCGCCGCGCGCGGCTTCAAAGCTTCGTCGCTGGCGCGGCGGCTGTCTGCGGTGCGCCAGCTTTACCGCTTTCTCTATGCGGAAGGAAAACGTAGCGACGACCCGGCCGCGGTGCTGGAGGGCCCCAAGCGCGGGCGCAGCATACCGAAAGTCCTCACCATCGCCGAGGTCGACACGCTGCTGGCGCAGGCGCGCACCAACGCCGAAAATGCCAAGCAGCCGACGACGCAGCGCCTGCGCGCGGCGCGATTGTTGTCTTTGCTCGAAGTGGTCTACGCCACTGGCCTGCGCGTCTCCGAACTGGTGGCGCTGCCGGCATCGGCCGCGCGCCGCGACCAGCGCATGCTGGTGGTGCGCGGCAAGGGCGGCAAGGAACGGCTGGTGCCGCTCAACCAGGCGGCCAAGCGCGCCATGGCGGAATATCTGACGCTGCGAACCAGTGGTAAAGGCAAGACGCAATCAAAGTGGCTATTCCCCTCCTTCGGCGAGCAAGGCCACCTGACCCGCCAGCACTTCGCCCGCGAGTTGAAGGCGCTGGGCGCAGCTTGCGGCATCGCCGGCGACCGTCTCAGCCCGCACGTGCTGCGCCACGCCTTCGCCAGCCATCTGCTTCATAATGGTGCTGATCTGCGGGTGGTGCAGACCCTGCTCGGACATGCCGATATTTCCACCACCCAGATCTATACCCATGTGCTGGAAGAGCGGCTGAAGTCACTCGTGCGCGACTTGCATCCGCTGGCCGACGGCTAGCCAAAAACCGCCGTAAAATCCCTATTAACCCGATTGCTTGACTTACAGGCGCGGCCCGCGTCTTTTCGCCCGGATCATCACGGCAGCGGATTTCCATGCGCAGCTATCTCGATTTCGAAAAGCCGGTGGCCGAATTGGAGGCCAAGGTCGAAGAATTGCGCACCATGGGAGCGAGCGACGACGCTGTCGCCGTCGGCGAGGAGATCAGCCGGCTCGAGGCCAAGGCCGCGGGCGCGCTCAAGGAGCTCTACGCCGAACTCACGCCCTGGCAGAAAACGCAGGTCGCGCGCCATCCGCAGCGGCCGCATTGCCTCGGCTACATCGCGGGCTTGATCACCGACTTCATTGCGCTCGCCGGCGACCGCAAGTTCGGCGAAGACGCGGCCATCGTCGGCGGTTTCGGCCGCTTCCGCGGCGAAACCATCTGCGTGCTCGGGCACGAGAAAGGCTCCGACACCGAGAGCCGGATCCAGCACAATTTCGGGATGGCGCGCCCGGAAGGCTACCGTAAAGCGGTGCGGCTGATGGAGATGGCCGACCGCTTCGGCATTCCGGTGATCTCGCTGGTCGACACCGCTGGCGCCTACCCGGGCATCGGCGCGGAAGAGCGCGGACAAGCCGAGGCGATCGCGCGCTCGACCGACGCCTGCCTCAATCTCGGCGTGCCGAACGTCGCCGTCATCCTGGGCGAAGGCGGCTCGGGCGGCGCCATTGCAATCGCCACCGCCAACCGCGTGCTGATGCTCGAGCACGCCATCTACGGCGTGATCTCGCCGGAAGGCGCGGCCTCCATCCTGTGGCGCGATACCGCCAAGGCGCAGGAGGCGGCGACCAATATGAAGATCACCGCCCAGGACATGGTGCGTTTTGGGGTGATCGACAGCGTGGTCCCCGAACCGACCGGCGGCGCCCACCGCGACCCGAAGGCCGCCATCGCCGCCACCGGCGAGGCGATCGCCCAGGCCTTGGCCGAGCTGCGTGGGCTCGACCGCGAGACCGTGCGCCAGCAGCGGCGCGACAAGTTCCTCGCTATGGGACGGGCCGCCGGCTAGCCCGCCTTGGCATTTACTTTCGCTTTACCATAGACTTAGCGGTAATAGGCGGCGGCGTGGTTTGCCTTGCGCATGCCACATCTTATGGCTAACGATTGTTGAATGTGGGCCCGCCTCTTCGGGGAGTAATCGCGTTTGACCAATCTCGTGGTACGCGCGCTGCTGGCGCCAGCGGCAGTTGCCGCCGCGATTGCGCTTGCCGGCTGCAATGCCGACGGCATCGTGCCGGCCGGCCGCGCGCAAGCTCCGCTTTCCGAAAAAACGGTGGCCGTGATCGAGTCCAAGAACATGGACAAGGAGTCCCCGATCCTGGTCCGCGTGTTCAAACAAGAAGCGGAACTGGAGGTCTGGAAAAAGGATCGCAGCGGCCAATTCGCGCTGCTGAAGACTTATCCGATCTGCCGATGGTCGGGCGACCTCGGCCCGAAGAAAAAGCAAGGCGACCGCCAGGCGCCCGAGGGCTTCTACACCATCACGCCCGGGCAGATGAATCCGAACTCCAGCTACTACCTCGCCTTCAACACCGGCTACCCGAACGCGTATGACCGCGCCTGGGGCCGCACCGGCTCGGAGCTGATGGTGCATGGCGACTGCTCGTCGCGCGGCTGCTACGCCATGACCGATGCCCAAATCCTGGAGATCTACGCGCTGGCGCGCGAATCCTTCTTCGGCGGCCAGAAGGAGTTCCAGTTCGAGGCCTTTCCGTTCCGCATGACGGCGCTGAACATGGCCAAGCACCGCAACAATCCGAACTTCGGGTTCTGGAAGATGCTGAAGGAAGGCTACGACCACTTCGAGGCAACCCATCAGGAGCCGAAGGTCGCCGTCTGCGAGAAGCGCTACGTGTTCGATGCGACGCCACGCGACGGCAGCGAACCGCTGTCCTTCAGCCCGCGCGGCAAGTGCCCGGTCTATCAAATCAATCCGGCCATCGCCTCGACGGTGCTCGATTATCGCCGCAGCCAGCAAGTCAAAATGGCCAATTACATCGCCCGCGACGTCGCGACGGCGCCACCCCATGTCGGCGACGGCGGCACAAACCCGGTATTCGCGGGCACGATGTTCTCGACCGGCCAATATGACAGCGCCGTCTTCCAGGTCGCCAGCACCTCGTCGGTGCCGGGCGCGCTGCCGCACGTACCCAATCCGCCGGGCACCACGATCCCGAGGCCCCGCGTGAAGAAAGCAACCGCGACCGCCAGCAAGCCGGCGCCGACCGCGCCGGCGAGCGAACCGGTGGTGGTGGCGAGCGTGCCGGTGCCGGTGCCGGCGCCGCTACCCAAGGAGGGCGAAGCGCCGCAGACCAAGCCGACTACGATCGCAAGCCTGCTCGGCAACATATTCGGCGGCTCGCGCGCGAAAAGAGAAACCCACGTTGCGGTTGCGGCGCAAACAGAAAGCGAGCCGACGACGGCGAGCGTGCCGGTCGGCTTGCGCGGCACCAATACAGAGATGGCGGCCAAGCCCAAGGCCAAGCCCGAGCGCACCGCCCCGGCTCGTACCGCGTCGGCTCCGCCGATCGCGTTGCATCCCAAACCGCACAATGCCGCGCCGCCCAAGGCCATGGCGGTTGCGCACAACGTGGCCGCGCCTTCGCCCAAGGCACCGGCGGCGAAGCCGCACCAACAACCGGTGAAGCAGGCGGTGAGGGTCGAAAAACCGCGCGCCAAGCCAGTCGCCAAGACTCGAGTCGCCAAGACGAAAGCGCCGCCGCCCGCGCCGGAACCGCAAATCCGCAGCGCCTTCGCGGCGCCGCCGGCGAGCAGCAACGGTCTGTTGTCGGGCGCGCAGCCGGTGATGCCGGCCGGCTCGTTCAGCAGGACGGCGCAGCGCTGACCGGCGCAACGCTGGCCCGCCGCGCCGGAACGATCGATGGACTGCTTCGTCTACGTCCTCGGCACCATCGCCAAACGCCGCCACCTGACCTATGTCGGCTGGACCAACGATATTGCGCGGCGGCTCGCGCTGCATAATGCCGGCAAAGGCGCACGCAGCACGCGCGGGCGCAAATGGGTGCTTTTGCACTCGGAATGGTTTCCAACCCGGCGCGAAGCGATGAGCCGCGAGTGGCACTTGAAGCGCGACCGCAAGTTCCGCAAGACGCTGGCGCAAGGCTTGAAAAAATAAACGCCCGCTGGAGCGGGCGTTCGGCATCAGCGCTCGGCGCAGCTCAGGCGTATTTGCCGTGGCAGTGCTTGAACTTCTTGCCGGAGCCGCAGGGGCACGCCTCGTTGCGGCCGACCTTGCCCCAGCTCGCCGGGTCTTTCGGATTGCGAGCTGCTTGTGCGCCGTTGCCGTTTCCGGCGAGCGCGGCGGCGAGTTGCGCCGGCGCCAGCGCCATCTCGTCCTCGCCGGTCAGGGGGTCGACCTTGTGGGCTTCCATGTAGGGAAGTTGCTCGGACTCCTCGGCCGGCGGCTGCTGCACGACCTCGACCCGCATGAGCTGGGCGGTGACCGCCTCGCGCAGACGCGCCATCATCGCCTCGAATAGGCTGAAGGCCTCCGCCTTGTATTCGTTGAGCGGATCGCGTTGGCCGTAGCCGCGCAGGCCGATCACCTGGCGCAAGTGCTCCAGCATGATCAAATGCTCGCGCCAGAGATGGTCGAGCGTCTGCAGCAGGATCGATTTCTCGACATAGCGCATGACGTCGGGGCCCCATTTGGCCACCTTGCCCGCCATGAACTCGTCGGCGCGCCGGGCGATGCGCTCGCGCACTTCCTCGTCGGCGATGCCTTCCTCCTTGGCCCAATCCTGCACCGGCAGTTCGAGCGCGAGCACGCCCTTGAGCGCCTCGTCGAGGCCGGCGACGTCCCACTGCTCGGCATACGCGTTAGCGGGAATATGCTTGGCGACCAGATCCTCGATCACCGAGTGGCGCATGTCGGCGATGGTCTCGTCCACCGCCTCGTCGCGCATCAGATCGAGCCGCTCCTTGAAGATCACCGTGCGCTGGTCGTTCATCACGTCGTCGTATTTGAGCAGGTTCTTGCGGATGTCGAAGTTGCGCGCCTCGACCTTCTGCTGCGCTTTCTCCAGCGCCTTGTTGATCCAGGGATGGACGATCGCCTCGTTCTCCTTCAGCCCCAGCTTCTGCAGCATGCCGTCGAGCTTGTCGGAGCCGAAGATGCGCATGAGGTCGTCTTCGAGCGACAGGAAGAACTTGGAATGACCGGGATCGCCCTGGCGGCCGGAGCGGCCGCGCAGCTGGTTGTCGATGCGGCGGCTCTCGTGCCGCTCGGTGCCGAGCACGAAGAGGCCGCCGGCTTTCAGCGCCTTTTCTTTCAGGCGCGCCACTTGGCCGCGAATCTCATCGGCGCGCGGGTCTTTCTCGCGCGCGCGCGGATCCTCGATGTCGGTAATCTCCTGGCGGATGCGCATGTCGGCATTGCCGCCGAGCTGAATGTCGGTGCCGCGGCCGGCCATGTTGGTGGCGATGGTGATGGCGCCGGGCACGCCGGCCTGTGAAACAATGAAGGCCTCCTGCTCGTGATAGCGGGCATTGAGGATGGCGAACACCTTGGTCTTGGTGGCGCCGTCATCGCCGGAATAGAGCGCGGCAAACGCGTTGGGATCGGAAAAATCGTGCGCCTCCCAGCCGGCCTTGCGCAGCATTTCGGCGAGCTGCTCGGATTTCTCGATCGACGTGGTGCCGACCAGCACCGGCTGCCCGCGCAGCTTGCAATCCTCGATCAGTGTGATGATCGCCCGGTATTTCTCCCCCGCCGTCCGGTAGACCTCGTCATCGTCGTCGATGCGGACGAGCGGCATGTTGGTCGGCACTTCGAGAGATTCGAGGCCGTAGATGTCCATGAACTCGTCGGCTTCCGTCATGGCGGTGCCAGTCATGCCGGCGAGCTTATCGTACATGCGGAAGTAGTTCTGGAAGGTGATGGAGGCGAGCGTCTGGTTCTCCGGCTGGATTGGCTGGTGCTCCTTGCCTTCCAGCGCCTGATGCAGCCCTTCCGAAAATCGGCGACCCGGCATCATGCGGCCGGTGAACTCGTCGATGATGATGACCTCGCCGTTGCGCACGATGTAGTCCTTGTCGCGCTGGAACAGTTTGTGCGCGCGCAGCGCCTGGTTGACGTGGTGCACGACCGAGACGTTCTCGACGTCGTAGAGCTTGCCGCCCTTGAGCAGGTTGGCATCGCGCAACATCACTTCCATCTTTTCCATGCCGGCTTCGGTCATGGTGACGGTGCGCTGCTTCTCGTCGACCTCGTAGTCGGTCTTGTCGAGCTTGGGAATGAAAGCGTCGATGGTGTTGTAGAAATCGGAGCGGTCGTCGAGCGGGCCGGAAATGATCAGCGGCGTGCGCGCCTCGTCGATCAGGATACTGTCCACTTCGTCGACGATGGCATAGACGTGACCGCGCTGGACCATGTCCTCCATGGTGTACTTCATGTTGTCGCGCAGATAGTCGAAGCCGAGCTCGTTGTTGGTGCCGTAGGTGATGTCGCAGTCGTAGGCTTTCTTGCGCTCCTCGTCGTCGAGGCCGTGGACGATGACGCCGACCGTCAGGCCGAGGAAATTATAGATCTGACCCATCCATTCGGCGTCGCGCGTGGCGAGGTAGTCGTTGACGGTGACGACGTGCACGCCACGCCCGCTGAGCGCGTTGAGATAGACGGGCAGCGTCGCGACCAGCGTCTTACCTTCGCCGGTCTTCATCTCGGCGATCTTGCCCTCGTGCAGGATGATACCGCCGGTCAACTGGACGTCGAAATGGCGCTGGCCGAGCGTGCGCTTGGCGGCCTCGCGCACGGTCGCGAAGGCCGGCTCCAGGAGGTCGTCGAGGTCGGCGCCGTCGGCGATCTGCTTCTTGAAGTCGCCGGTCCGCGCCTTGAGCGCCTCGTCGGAGAGGGCTTCCACCTCTTTTTCGAGGGCGTTGATGGCGTCGACCCGCGGCTGGTAGCTGCGAATCCGCCGTTCGTTGGCGGAGCCAAACAGCTTACGGGCGACGGCGCCGATCATGCGGGAAGCTCCTCAAATTATGACGGCGCTTATATCACGCCACCGCAGCCGGATTTAAGGTTCCGGCGCTCCGGAAATGCGGCACTTTTCGGGCGAATTCGACGCGAACGCGGCCTGCAAAGCTTACCCAGCCGAGATTGAGCGAGAGATAGGAGGGGGTCGGATTGTTGTCAATCGCGGCCGGACGCGGCCGTTAACGGGGGCGAAGCTCAATTCATATGCACCGGCCAGCCAGCCTAACATTTTGCTTGCGCATGATCTTTTCCGAACACCGGTTCCTACTTTTCGGGACCATGCGCGGGTCACGCAGAGTTCATGCCGGCGGCCGGCACCGCCATTGCAAAGCCACGGTTGTTGGGTGACAAGTCCGCCGATCTCCGCTTCGCAGGCGGACCACTCCGGTTTCAAGGACAGTGCCATGATGACGTCATTTTTCGCCGGTTGCCCGGCCCTCCCGCGCCGACCCGGCATTTTCGCCGCCGCCAGCTTCGCCGGCATTCTGGCGCTCCTGCTGGCGGCGCCAGGGCACCTGCGCGCCGAGGATGCCAAGGACCCGCTGCTCGCCAAAGTCGGCGGCGTCGAGATTCACCAGAGCGACCTCGCCGTCGCCGAGCAGGCAGCCGGACAAATTCCGCCGATGTCGGCCGACGCCAAGAAGGACTATCTGGTGCAGTTCATGGCCGACTTGATCTTGGTGTCGAAGGCCGCGGAGGCCAAGAACGTCGGTGATAGCGACGAATTCAAGCGCAAAATGGAATTCGAGCGCCGCAAGCTCTTGATGAGCGACCTGATGCAAACCGTCGGCAAGGCAGCGCTCACCGACGAGGCCATGCACAAGGTCTATGATGACGCAGTCAAGCAGCTCGGCAAGGAAGAGGAGGTGCACGCTCGTCATATTCTCATCCGGGTGCCCGCCGGCGACGAAAAGGCGAGCAAGGCGGCGAAAGCGAAGATCGAGGCGGTGATCGCCCGCCTCAACAAGGGCGAGGACTTCGAGAAGGTCGCCAAGGAGGTGACCGAGGACCCGTCCGGCAAGGCCAATGGCGGCGATCTCGGCTACTTCGCCAAGACGCAGATGGTGCCGGAATTCGCCGAAGTCGCCTTCAAGCTGGACAAGGGGAAGATATCCGGGCCGGTGAAGACGCAGTTCGGCTGGCACGTGATCAAGGTTGAGGACAAGCGCGTCAAGCCGCCGCCGAAGTTCGATGAGGTCAAGGGCCAGATCGAGCAGTTTGTCGTGCGCAAGGCGCAGGCCGAGATGGTGCAAAAGCTGCGCGCCGATAACAAGGTCGAGAAGTTCTACAAGCCGGCGGAGCCCGCCAAGACGGACGAGCCAGCGAAGACGGATGAGCCGGCGAAGAAGTAGTTTTCGCGGTAAGCGGCTCCACCTATTCTGCGTCATGCCCGGCCTTGTGCCGGGCATCTCGCTTAGGTAGGCACTTCGTGCCTGCCAATCGGGATCGCCGGGACAAGCCCGGCGATGACATGTCATTGGGTGCCGCGCTGATGAGTACCGCCATCTCCCCCCTCGCCCCGACACACGTGCCCGATATACCGGCAATCGCCGGCGTACGGCTGTCAACGGCAGCGGCCGGTATCCGCTATGCCGGTCGGACCGACGTCCTGCTGGCACTGTTCGATCAAGGCACCACGGCGGCCGGCGTGTTCACCCGCTCGAAATGCCCCTCGGCGCCGGTGGAGTGGTGCCGGGCGCGTTTGAAGTCCGGCAAGTCTAAAGGGAACTTGGCGCGCGCGCTGGTGGTCAATTCCGGCAACGCCAATGCCTTCACCGGCAAGAACGGGCGCGCGGCCACCAAGCTCACCGCCGATCTCGCCGCCAAGGCGGCGGGCTGCAAAGCGAGCGAAATCTTTCTCGCCTCGACCGGCGTGATCGGCGAGCCGCTCGACGCCGGCAAGTTCGCCACCGCGATGGATGGCCTTGTCGCGAACGCGAAACCCGACGACTTCCTCGCGGCGGCGCAGGCAATCATGACCACAGACACATTTCCGAAGGTGGCAACCGCGACGGCCAAGATCGGCAAGGCGGCGGTGATCATCAACGGCATCGCCAAGGGCGCCGGCATGATCGCGCCCGATATGGCGACCATGCTGTCGTTCGTTTTCACCGACGCCGCGATATCGGCGCCGGCACTGCAGGCACTGCTGAATGAGCAGGTTTCCGACACGTTCAACGCGGTGACCATCGACGGCGATACCTCCACCTCCGACACGCTGATGATATTCGCGACCGGCAAGGCAGACGGTTGCCCGCGCATCGCGCGCGCCGGCGATCCGCGGCTGACGGCTTTCAAAAAGGCGCTGCACGCGGTGATGGCCGATTTGTCCGAACAGATCGCCCGCGACGGCGAAGGCGCGCGCAAGCTTGTTGAAATCGTTGTGGAGGGCGCGGTGTCAAAGGCGTCGGCCCGGCGCATTGCGCTGTCGATCGCCAATTCGCCGCTGGTGAAGACGGCGATCGCCGGCGAGGACGCCAATTGGGGCCGGGTGGTCATGGCCGTCGGCAAGGCGGGCGAGCCGGCCGACCGCGACAGATTGTCGATCTGGTTCGGCGGCATCCGCGTCGCCCATAAGGGCGCGCGCGATCCCGACTATGACGAGGCCGAAGTCGGCGCGCTGATGAAAAAGCCGGTCATCCACCTGAAAGTGGCACTCGGGCTGGGCAAGGGCCGCGACCGCGTGCTGACCTGCGACCTCACCAAGGAATATGTCGCGATCAATGGGGACTATCGTTCGTAACTTGTTAAGGTCCTGTTTACCTTTGCGGCAGAACCGGCAGGTTCCGTCGCACCATTGAAGGCCTCTTAACCAAGGCCCGCCTACCGTCGAGGATGTTGGGCCGTGAGCAAACTCGTTCTTGTTGCCGCCTGCGCCCTCGTCGATGCCGACGGCCGCGTCCTGATCGCGCGGCGCCCCGACGGCAAGCCGATGGCGGGCTTGTGGGAGTTTCCCGGCGGCAAGATCGAGGACGGCGAACGGCCTGAGCAGACACTGATACGTGAGCTCAAGGAGGAACTGGGAATAACCGTCAGCGAGGACTGTCTCGCGCCCCTCGCTTTCGCCAGCCACGCCTATCCGGACTTTCATCTCCTGATGCCGCTTTATGTCTGCCGGCGCTGGGAGGGGACGGTCACCGCCACGGAAGGGCAGCAACTGGCCTGGGCAAGACCGAATCGGCTGCGGGACTACGAAATGCCACCGGCGGACGTGCCGCTGATTTCGCATCTGATCGCTCTGTTTTAACTACCGGTCAATCAACGACTCGACAGGACGTATCCATGAAAAAGCTCATATCGATGCGCAGCTTCTGTGATTTCGTCCGCGATGACAGCGGCGCCACCGCGATCGAATATGCGATTATCGCTGCCGGAATTGCCGGCGCGATCATCGTTGTGGTCACGGGTTTGGGCTCGTCGCTGCAGGCCAAGTACCAGAGCGTCTCCACTTCGTTGAATTAATGATTGCGATCAGCGACCCGGCTTCTCGCCGGTCGGGATTTCGCGTGTGCCGAGCGCGTCGGCCAGCCGCTGAGTTGCCGAGCCTGGCTTGAGCGGCTTCTGTTGGCTCTCGTGCGGCACCCAGCCTGACAGCCACACAATCTCGAAACTCGCGCGCAGACGGCCGTCGGCATCGGTGAAACGCTGGGCATAAATCTCCGCCATGCGGGCAAGCGTCGCCCGTTTGAGCGGCGCGCGGCGGCGCTCGCTCAGCACATTGGTGGCGCCCATGCGGCGCAGATCGTGCATCAGCGCAAGCACCGACTGGTAGCGCACCGTGAGCCGGTCGGAATCGATGACCGGCAAAGCAAAGCCCGCCCGTTGCAGCAGCGCGCCGAATTCGCGCAGGTCAGCGAAGGGCGCGACGCGCGGCGAGATGCCGCCTTCGATCTCGCTTTCAGCCTGCGCAAAAGCCTCGCGCAGCTCGCTTAAGGATTCACCGCCGATCAGCACAGCCAGCAGCAAGCCGTCGGATTTCAGCGCGCGGCGGATCTGGATCAGCGTACCCGGAAGGTCATTCACAAATTGCAGCGCCAGCGCGGACACGACGAGATCGAGCGCGCCATCGGCGAACGGCAGCGCCTCCTCGTCGGCAGCGAGGCGCGGAAACGAGCCGCCACGCTGCGCAGCATCGGGCGCGGCAGTAATGACGGTTGCGACATTGCCGCTTGCGATCAGCGCCTGGGCCACCGCGTCGGTCGGCGTGCCGAGATCGACGGCGCGCTCGAACCGGCGCAGCACCGCGGAGACCCGTTCGGCCAGCTCTTCGGCCACCCGGTCAACCAGGAAAGTCGCGGGACCGAGCGCCCGTGCGCGCTGTCGGCGCGTGCGCAGCAATCGGCGATCGAAGATGCTCGGGCTCGACGACATGGCTCTACCCTGTCACGCCCCACCGCGCTTTGTGATATCCTTGCAGCATGAACGAAGTCGTCTCGGCAAGCCAGGACGCCGCGCCATCGAACTTCGCGAGGATTCGCGGCGGCCTGCATGGCGTGCTGCGCCACGTGCTCGACGTGGCACTGCCGCCGCTGTGCCCGTCCTGCCGCGAACCACTGGGCGACGGCGTGGGCTTGTGCGCCGCCTGCTGGTCGAAACTCTCCTTCATCGAGCCGCCCTATTGCGCGCGGCTCGGCATCCCTTTTACCTACGATCCTGGCCCCGGCCTGTTGTCGATGGAGGCGATCGCGGCGCCGCCGGCCTACGACCTCGCGCGGGCCGCGGTGCGCTACGACGAAATCGCGCGCGCTGGTGCTCGGCTTCAAATACGGCGACCGGCTTGATCTCGCCCGCATGATGGGCCGCTGGATGGCGCGCGCCGGCCATGAATTGACGCGCGACGCCGACGCACTGCTGCCGGTGCCGCTGCACTGGCGCAGGCTGTGGGCGCGGCGCTTCAACCAGTCAGCGGCGCTCGCCACGGCGATCTCCGGGATCTGCGGCGTACCGGTGCTGCACGACGCCCTCAAGCGCGTGCGCGCCACCCCGCAGCAGGTCGGGCTTTCCAAACCCGAGCGCGCCGACAATGTGCAGGGCGCCTTCCGCGTGCCGTCCGACCAGAAGATCAGTGTCGCCGGCCGGCGGCTGGTGCTGATCGACGACGTGCTCACCTCCGGTGCCACGGTCGACACCTGCGCCCGCGCGCTGCTGCGCGCCGGGGCCGCCCATGTCGACGTGCTGGTGTTTGCCCGGGTTGTGGCGCCGGTGCGCAGTCCCATATAAATCACGCTCGGAAACGCAACACGGAAAGCCCATGGCGCCGGTCGAAATCTATACCACCCGCTGGTGCCCCTATTGCCTGATGGCCAAGGCTCTGCTGAAACGCAAGGGCGTCAACTACACGGAAATCGATCTGTCGGGGCATCGCGAGCGGCGTAGCGAGATGATCCAACGGGCGAACGGGCGGGCGACGGTGCCGCAAATCTTCGTCGGACCGGTGCATGTCGGCGGCAGCGACGACCTGCACGCGCTCGAGCACGCGGGCAAGCTCGACGCCTTGCTGACCGGACAAGGACAAAAGGCATGAGCACCGGCGCAAAGCCAGCGACCTTCAAAGCCGCCATGATTCAGATGCGCGTGGGGCTCAATGCCGGCGCCAATATCGACGCTGCCGCGCGCATGATCGGCGAGGCCAAGACCGCCGGCGCCGACTATGTGCTGACGCCGGAGATGACCAACATTCTGGCGGCCAAGCGCGAGCAGCTTTTTGCGACGATCGTCGAGGAAGAGCAGGACGCTTCGCTCGCCACCTTGCGCGAGCTGGCGCGCAAGTTCGGCATCTATGTCCATGTCGGCTCGCTGGCGATCAAGATCAGCCCCGACCGCGCCGCCAACCGCGCCTTTCTGATCGATCCCAAGGGCAATATTGTCGCGCGCTACGACAAGATCCACATGTTCGACGTCGACCTCTCCGGTGGCGAGAGCTACCGCGAGTCGCGCACTTACCGCCCGGGCGAGTTGGCGGTGCTGTCCGACCTGCCGTGGGGCCGGCTCGGCATCACCATCTGCTACGACCTGCGTTTTCCCGCGCTTTACCGCGCGCTGGCCGAGGCCGGCGCCACCATGCTGGCGATCCCCTCCGCCTTCACCAAGCAGACCGGCGAGGCGGCGCACTGGCATGTCCTGATCCGCGCGCGCGCGATCGAGAACGGCTGCTTCGTGTTCGCCGCCGCGCAAGGCGGCAAACACGAGAGCGGCCGCGAGAGCTACGGCCATTCACTGATCGTTGACCCCTGGGGCCGCATCCTTGCGGAAGGCGGCACCGAACCGGGTGTGGTAATGGCGGAGATCGACGTGGGCGAAGTTGCCAAAGCGCGCGCACGTATTCCCTCGCTCGAGCACGGCAGGCGGTTCGAGATTGTGGAGCCGCTAGCCGAGCCGACGCATCTGCATATCGTGCCGGGAGCGGGCGCCGAATGATCCGCTATTCACTGGTCTGCGATCACGGCCACGGCTTCGAAAGCTGGTTTGCGGATTCGGCCGCCTACGACAAGCAAGCCAAGCGCAAGCTGGTGGCCTGCCCGCATTGCGGCTCGGCCAAGGTCGAAAAGGCGATCATGGCGCCGCGGCTGGCGGGCTCGACGAAACACAAGGCTGCGGCGGAAGCGCCCACCACCGAAGCGCCGGCGCCCGCCGCTGCGGCGGCCGCGCCCGCGCCGGTGGCAATGATCTCGCCGCAGGAGCAGGAAGTGCGCGCCAAGCTCAGGGAGCTGCGCGACCACCTCGTCAAAAACGCCGACAATGTGGGGCCCAAGTTTCCCGAGGAAGCGCGCAAGATGCATTACGGCGAGACCGAGCATCGCTCGATCTACGGCGTGGCCTCGCCCGACGAGGCCGCGGACCTGGCCGACGAAGGCATCGAATTCCACCCGCTGCCGATTTTGCCGGACGAGCGCAATTAGCCTGCCGGCGCGGTGGGTCCCTTGTCGGCAATAGTGAGGAAGACCGGCGCTATCTGCTGCGGCCGGCCAACAGCCAGATAATCAAGCCGATTACCGGCAGGATTAGGATCAAGAGAATCCATAACACCTTATTTCCGGCCGGTCCCCCGCCCTTCAAAATCGTCACGATCGCCCAGATGTCGAGCGCAAGAATGATAAGCCCTAGTAAGCCGCCATATTCAAAGCCCATGTCGCCCCTCGCCGTTGCCTATCAATGTTGAATCTCGATACGGAAATCGCGGTGCGCCGCAAGAAAGCGACACCCGCTGAAACAACGACCTTGGCCCTGAAAAAGTTCCATCCTGCAGTGCACGTCTAGTACGCCCACACCAAGAGCGCGACGCCGATCACCACCAGCACGATACCGGCGGCTTCGCGTTTGGTGGTCGGCTGCTTGAAGATAAATTTCGAAACGCCTTGCGCGAACAACACCTCGACCAGCGCCAGTGTGCGCACATTGGCGGCGGTGGTGATGGCGAAGCCGAGAAACCAGAACTCCGAGGCGAAAGCGCCCATGAAGCCGGCGAACAATGACGGCCGCCACGCTTTCGCAATGGCCGCCAACACCCCGGGATCGCGCAGGACCAGATAAACGGTCAGCATCACCGCCTGCAACACCAGGCCCACGGCAAGCGTGAAAGTCGCCGCCATGACGAAATGCGGCAGCGCCAAAGACAAGATGGCACCGCGGTAGCCGACCGCGGCCATCGCGAACAGCGCGCCCGACAGGATCCCGATGAAGGTCGAGCGCTTGGTGACGGCCTGGCCGGCGCCGGGCTTGAGCGAAATGACGATGACACCGACGGTGGCGATGAGGATCGCCGCCGCCGCCAGCAGCGTGATTTTGTCGCCGAGAAAGATCAGGCCGAACAGCGCGACCTGTACCGGCTCGGTCTTGATATAGGCGTAAGCCACCACGAAGGAGCGCTCGCCCATCACCGAGAGCATGGTCGCGGTGGCGGCGATCTGGGCGACGGCGCCGGCGATGACCCAGGGCCAGAATGCGGCCGGTGGATGCGGCAGGCTGTAGCCGGCAAAGAACATCACGCCGGGCAGGAACAACAAGGCGAAGGGAAAGCCGAACAGGAAGCGCACATGGGTGGCCCCGACCGTGCCGAGCGTGGCGGTCAGCTCGCGTTGCATGGCGTTGCGCGCGGTCTGCGCCGCCGCAGCGATCAGCGTGAAAATGGCCCAGAGCATTGCGTGGTATTGACTTCAGAGGCGGGTGTTTTCGAGATCACGCGCTATCGCGCGCGGCGACCAGCATATAGTTCACGTCCATGTCGGAGGATAGCTGCCAGCGGTCGGCGAACGGATTGTAGATCACGCCGCGCTCGCCCGTCACACGCAAATCGGTATTTTCGACCGCGGCTTCCAGCTCGCGCGGGGTGACGAATTTGTCCCACTGATGAGTGCCGCGCGGCAGCCAGCGCAACACGTATTCGGCGCCAACGATGGCGAGCGCGAAGCTTTTGAGCGTGCGGTTCAGCGTAGCGGCGATCAGCAAGCCACCCGGCTTCACCATCTCTGCACAAGTTGCAATGAATGCCGGCACGTCGGCGACGTGCTCGATCACTTCCATTGCCAGCACCGCGTCGAAGCGCTCACCGGCGTCCGCCAGGTCTTCCGCCGTGGTGGCGCGATAATCGACGACGACACCTTCGTCCTCGGCATGCGCGTGGGCTGCCGCAATGTTGTCCTCTGCCGGATCGGCGCCGACCATCTGCGCGCCCAGCCGCGCCAAGGGCTCCGACAGGATGCCGCCGCCACAGCCGATATCGAGCATGCGCAGGCCTTTGAGGCAGTCGAGCTTCTTGGGATCGCGGGAAAAACGCGCCGCCGCCTGGTCGCGGATATAGCCGAGCCGCACCGGATTGAACTTGTGCAACGCCGCCATCGGCCCGCGCGGATCCCACCAGTCGGCGGCGTGACGCGAGAAACGCTCGACCTCGGCGGCGTCGACGCTCGCAGCGTGGCGTTTCGTCGCCATCAGGTCACCGTGCCGTCACGTGATTGCGGAATTCGAGCGGGGCCTCGATGTTGCGCAACGGCTCAAGCCCGGTCCCGGTGCCACGAATGATGATGTCGCCATAGTCGAACAGACGGCCGAGTACCGATTGATCGACGTCGACGCTCTCGACCTTGTCCATGTTCATCTCGACGGTGTGCCGCCAGATCAAGCCGCGTTTGAAGACGATGCGGCGGTCGGTCACGTCGATCTCCGTAGTCCAGCGCTTGAACCAGGCCAAGAACAGCATGAAGAATCCAAGCCCGACGCAAGCGACAAACAGCGCCAGCCAGAGCACCTGGCTCGGGTGCCCCAGCGCCACTAAGAAGAAAGCGACGGCGGCCAGCACGACGACCACGCCCGGAATGTAGATGATCCAATGGATTTTGCTGGCATGAACGACGGTCTCACCCGGCTGTAGGACCCGCTCGATATACCGCATCTCCGGCACCTTGAAATGAGTGAAACCCTACGATTAAGCCTGAATATTGCAGTCTAGCCAGCCCGCCGGTATGAATACGCGGTTTTTCGGGCCGGCGTTGGGGCCATCATGCCCTGCGCCGGCCGTATGTTAAGCGCCTAATGGTGGCGCCCGGGAACGTCAATGGCTCGGCTGGTGATGAAATTCGGCGGAACGTCGGTCGCCGATCTCGACCACATCCGCAACGTGGCGCGCCACGTCAAGCGCGAGGTCACCGCCGGCGATGACGTTGCCGTCGTGGTCTCCGCCATGGCGGGCGTCACCAATCAGCTGGTGGCCTGGTGCCGTGAGGCCGCCGTGCTGCACGACGCGCGCGAGTACGATGCGGTGGTGGCGACCGGCGAGGAGGTCACCGCCGGGCTGCTCGCCATCGTGCTGGAGGGCATGGGCGTCAACGCGCGCTCCTGGAAAGGCTGGCAGCTCCCGATCCTGACCGACAATGCGCACGGCGCCGCCCGCGTCATCGACATAAACGGCGCGGAACTCATCAAGCGCTTCAAGGAACAGCAGCAGGTCGCCGTGATCGCCGGCTTCCAGGGCGTGCACAAGGAAACCGGGCGCGTCACCACGCTCGGCCGCGGCGGCTCCGACACCTCGGCGGTAGCGATCGCCGCCGCCATCGGCGCCGCGCGCTGCGACATCTATACCGACGTCGACGGCGTCTATACCACCGACCCGCGTGTGGTGCGCCAAGCACACCGGCTCGACAAGGTCGCCTACGAGGAGATGCTGGAACTCGCCTCGCTCGGCGCCAAGGTCATGCAGGTGCGTTCGGTCGAACTCGGCATGGTGCATAATGTGCCGATCTTCGTGCGCTCCAGTTTCGAAAAGCCGGAGGACATTGATCCCCGGAGGCCGCCGTCCGGCACGCTCATATGCGACGAGGGAGACATCGTGGAACATCAAGCCGTCACCGGTATCGCCTTCTCCAAGGATGAGGCGCAGATTTCGATTCGCCGCGTGCAGGATAAGCCCGGGGTCGCCGCCGCGATCTTTGGGCCGCTGGCCGACGCCAACATCAATGTCGACATGATTGTGCAGACCGTCTCGGCCGACGGCAAAACCACTGACTTGACCTTCACAGTGCCGTCGGCGGACTACGAGCGCGCCCATAGCACTATCGAGAAGGCGAAGGGCGCGATTGGCTATGAGCGCCTCGACGGCGCGACCGATATTGCCAAGGTCTCGGTCATCGGCATCGGCATGCGCAGCCATGCCGGCGTGGCGGCCAAGGCATTCAAGGCGCTGTCGGAGCGCAACATCAATATCCGCGCCATCACGACCTCCGAGATCAAGTTCTCGGTGCTGATCGACGCCGCCTATGCGGAGCTGGCGGTGCGCACCCTGCATACGCTCTACGAGCTGGACAAGTAATTCGGGAAGGAATCGCCACCATGCGTGTCGTCGCACTTGAAGAGCATTTCAACGTACCGGCGCTGGTGAAGCGCATCGATCCGGCCGCCATCAAGGCCCGCGGCTACCAGCCGCGGCGGCCTCCGCCCGCTGGCCGGCCGAACCCCATGGAGCTGTTGCCCGAGATCGGCGAGGTCCGCTTGAAGTCGATGGACGAGGCCGGCATCACCGTGCAGGTGCTGTCCAACAACGGCCCCGGCCCCGACTTGGTCCCGGGCGCCGACGGCGTCGCCATCGCGCGCGAGTTGAACGGCTATCTGGCGGAAGTCGTCGCGGGCAGGCCCGACCGCTTCGCGGGATTCGCCGCGCTGCCGATGCAAAGCCCCGAGGCTTGCGCCGCCGAGCTCGAGCGCTGCGTCAAGGAACTGCATTTCTCGGGCGCGATGATCCACGGCACCACGGAAGGCCGCTTTCTTGATCACCCGAGTTATGACGGCCTACTCGCGGCGGCCGTGCAGCTCGACGTGCCGATCTATATTCATCCGCATCTGGCGCCGGCGCCGGTGCGCGAAGCCTATTACTCCGGCCTGGAGCAAGGCGCCGGCCGCGTGCTCGAAGCCGCCGGCTGGGGCTGGCATTCGGAGACGGCGATCCACCTCTTGCGCCTAGTGCTGGCCGGCACCCTCGACAAGCACCCGAAACTCAAGATCATCATCGGCCATATGGGCGAGATGCTGCCCGTGATGCTGGCGCGCGCCGACGCAGTGTTCGCGCTCGACATCGGCCACCTGCAACGGCCGATCAGCCGCGCCATCCTCGACCAGGTCTGGATCACCACCAGCGGCATCTTCACCGAACCGCCCCTGTTGGCCGCGCAGATGACCTTCGGCATGGACCGAATCATGTTTTCGGTCGACTACCCCTACGCACCCAATATGGCCGGCCGCCGATTTCTCAACAGCATCTCGCTCGCGCCGACCGATATGGCCAAGCTCACCCACGGCACTGCCGACGCGCTGCTGAAGCTGAAGGCTTGAGGGGCCGGAGCGCGCCGCCCAGGCCCGGCGGGGGTTTAGCTTGCCCCTTGCATGGCCCATTCGCTATAGCCTGAGTCATACGCGGCCGCGGGCTCCCTGGGTCCCCACGGTCGCTATTCGTACATGATTGGGCCGTAGGACGAGGCTGCGGCCCGAAGGCCGCTGGCCAAGACAAGGACCTCAATAATGCGTGGCGCGCTCGGCGGTCCGCGCGTGCTGTTGCGCCGGCTTCGCGAGGTGATGGCGGAGCCGGTCAGCGCGCAGGAACGCCTCGACAAGGTGGTCGTGCTGATCGCCGCCAACATGGTGGCGGAGGTGTGCTCTGTCTACGTCTTGCGTGTGGACGGAACCCTCGAGCTATACGCCACCGAAGGCCTCAAGCGCGAAGCCGTCCACAATACCGTGCTGAAATCCGACGAGGGCCTGGTCGGCTTGGTCGCCAGTGAGGCCAAGCCAATCAACCTGTCGGACGCGCAAAGTCATCCGGCCTTCTCGTTCCGCCCGGAAACCGGCGAAGAAATCTACCATTCCTTCCTGGGCGTGCCGGTGCTGCGCGCCGGCAACACGCTCGGCGTGCTGGTGGTGCAGAACCGCGCGCGCCGCACCTACATCGAGGAGGAAGAAGAGGCGCTGCAAACCACGGCGATGGTGCTCGCCGAGATGATCGCCTCCGGCGAATTGTCCGCGCTCGCCCGCCCCGGCGCCGAGCCCGCCGCCCGCCACACGCTGCACATGACCGGCATGTCGCTGTCGGACGGCATCGCGCTCGGCCACGTGGTGCTGCACGAGCCGCGCGTGGTCATTACAAACGTCATTGCCGACGACGTGCCGCGCGAGTTGAAGCGGCTCGACGCGGCCATCGCCACCCTGCGCGCCGATCTCGACCGGCTGGTCGAACACCGCGACGTCGCCGATGCCGGCGAGCATCGCGACGTGCTCGAAGCCTATCGCATGTTCGGCTACGACCAGGGCTGGCTGCACAAGATGCGCGAGGCGGTGATGACCGGCCTCACCGCCGAAGCCGGCGTCGAGCGCGTGCAGTCCGATACCCGCGCCCGCATGTTGCGCGCCTCCGATCATTACCTGCGCGACCGCCTGCACGATCTCGACGACCTCGCCAACCGGCTGATGCGGGTGTTGATGGGCCAGGACCATGCGCCGGCGAAGGAGCGGTTGCCGGAGAACGCCATCGTGGTTGCGCGCTCCATGGGCCCGGCGGCGCTGCTCGACTACGACCGCAAGCGATTGCGCGGCCTCATCCTGGAGGAAGGCGGGCCGACCTCGCATGTCTCGATCGTGGCGCGCGCGCTCGGCATTCCGGCGGTCGGCGAGATCGCCAATGCCACCGGCCTGGTCGAGCCGGGTGACGCCGTCATCGTGGACGGCTCGACCGGCCACGTGCACATGCGCCCGCCGCCCGACATCGAGGCGGCCTATGCCGAGCGGGTCAAGCTGCGCGCGCGGCGGCAGGCGCAATATCACGCGCTGCGCGACAAGCCTTGCGTGACCAAGGACGGATGCAAGATCGCGCTGATGATCAATGCCGGCCTCGCGATCGATCTTCCGCATATCGAAGAGACCGGCGCCGCCGGCATCGGCCTGTTCCGCACTGAATTGCAGTTCATGGTGGCCAACACCTTCCCGCGCACCAACGAGCAGCACTCGCTCTATCGCGCCGTGCTCGATGCCGCCGGCAAAAAGCCGGTGACCTTCCGCACGCTCGATATCGGCGGCGACAAGGTGCTGCCCTATATGCGCAACGTGGAAGAGGAGAATCCGGCGCTCGGCTGGCGCGCGATTCGGCTCGGGCTCGACCGTCCGGGACTGCTGCGCAGCCAGTTGCGCGCGCTGCTGCGCGCCTCCGGCGGCCGCGAATTGAAATTGATGTTTCCGATGATCGCCATGGTGGAGGAATTCGACCAGGCCAAGGCGCTGGTGGAGCTCGAGCTCACCCATCTGCGCCGGCACGGGCATGCGCTGCCCGAGCGGGTGGAGATCGGCACCATGCTGGAAGTGCCCTCGCTCTTGTTCCAGCTCGACGAATTGCTCGAACGCGTGGATTTCCTCTCGGTCGGCTCCAACGATCTGATGCAGTTCCTCTACGCCGCCGACCGCGGCAACACCCGCGTCTCCGAGCGCTTCGATCCGCTGTCGGCACCGGTGCTGCGCGCGCTCAAGGACATCGCCGACAAGGCGCACAAGCACGGCAAGCCGGTGGCGCTGTGCGGCGAGCTCGCCTCGCAGCCGATCGGCGCCTTGGCCCTGGCGATCCTTGGCTATCGCTCGCTGTCGCTGTCGCCGTCGGCGGTCGGCCCGGTCAAGGCGCTGCTCATCGAGCTTGATTGCCGCAAGGGCGAAGAGGCGATCCTGCCATATCTCGCACAGCCGGTCGGCAGCGTGTCCATCCGCCATAAGCTGGAAAGCTTCGCAGCCGCCGAGGGCCTGCAACTTTGATCGCGCTGCCGCAGCAGAAGCTCGACGCCCTGCTCGCCCGCCATGCGCTGGTGGAAAGCGAGCTGGCTACCAATTTGACTCCCGACGCCTACGTCAAGCTGTCGCGCGAATTCGCCGAGCTTGGGCCCGTGATCGCGGCAATCAAGGCCTATCGCGACGTCACCGCGGAGATCGCCGATCTCGACGCGCTGATCGCCGACCCCAAGACCGACAGTGACATGCGCAAGCTGGCCGAGCAGGAAAAACCGGCATTGCAGGAACGCCGCGAGCATCTCGAACAAAGGATCCGGCTGTCGCTGATCCCGAAGGACGCGATGGACGATCGCAACGTCATCATCGAAATCCGCGCCGGCACCGGCGGCGACGAGGCGGCCTTGTTCGCCGGCGACCTGTTCCGCATGTACGAGCGTTACGCCGCCAGCCAGGGCTGGAAAACGGAAATCCTGTCCATGAGCGAAGGCAGCAAAGGCGGCTTCAAGGAAATCGTCGCAGAGATCCGCGGCCGCGGCGCCTTCGCCAAGCTCAAATTCGAATCCGGCGTGCACCGCGTGCAACGCGTGCCTGACACCGAGGCTTCCGGCCGCATCCACACCTCGGCCGCCACGGTGGCGGTGCTGCCGGAAGTGGAAGAAGTCGATGTCGACATCAACGAAAAGGATTTGAAGATCGATACCATGCGCGCGCAAGGCGCCGGCGGTCAGCATGTCAACAAGACCGAATCGGCGATCCGCATCACCCACCTGCCGAGCGGCATCGTGGTGCTCGTGCAGGAGGAGCGCTCGCAGCACAAGAACCGCGCCAAGGCAATGACCATGCTGCGCGCCAAGCTCTACGACCAGCAGAAGACCAAGCGCGACAGCGAACGTGCGGCCGAGCGGCGCGGCCAAATCGGATCGGGCGACCGCTCCGAACGCATCCGCACCTACAACTTCCCGCAAGGCCGCGTCAGCGATCACCGCATCAACCTGACGCTCCACAAACTGCCGCAGGTGATGGAAGGCGAAGCGCTCAACGAAATCATCGACGCACTGGTGACCCAGCATCGGGCCGAACTTTTGGCGACGGAAGGCGCCAAGCAGTGAGGGTTATTCCCGGGTTGAAGGCTGGTGTTTCGGTCGCCGAGGCGACGCAGCTGATGGCGCAATCGTTCAGGTTGGCCGGCGTGGAGGACGCGAAAATCGATGCACGCGCCCTGCTCTGCCATGGGCTCCGTATCGATCGCGCGCGGTTGCTTGCGGACTCGGAGCGCACTCTGGAATCGCGCGAGATTACCGCGATCGCGGCCCTGGCCGCGCGGCGGCTGCAGCGCGAGCCGGTGTCGCGCATCCGCGGCCGCAAGGAATTCTGGACACTCACGTTAAGTGTCACCCCAGCCGTGCTGACGCCGCGGCCAGAAACTGAAACTGTGGTTGAAGCCGCGCTCGACGCAATAGATCGCGATGGCCGAAAGAAAGAGTTGTGTATCCTCGATATTGGCACCGGATCGGGCGCGCTGCTGCTGGCGCTATTGAGCGAGCTACCCAACGCCGTGGGTCTCGGCACCGATATCAGCGTTGCGGCTCTGGAGGTTGCGCGCGAGAACGCCGACCGCAACGGGTTTTCGGCGCGCTGCAATTTCGTCGCTTCCGACATCACCGCCGGCGTGCAGGGGGCTTTCGATCTTATCGTGTCGAACCCGCCTTACGTGGCGCGCGGCGATATCCCGGCCTTGACGCCCGAGGTGCGCGACTACGCTCCCGCGCTGGCGCTCGACGGCGGCCACGACGGCCTGGATGGTTACCGCGCCATCGCTGGCGTTGCCCGCGGCCTGCTAGCGCCAGGCGGCCGGCTGATCGTGGAGTTGGGCGCCGGGCAGGAGCCGGCAGTGCGTGCACTGTTTACCAATGCCGGCCTGAACGTTACCGCCGCTCGCAAGGATTTGGCGGGAATTCCGCGCGCGCTTACCGCCGCGGTAAATGCAACGAATGCGCCCTAAAGCGGCCATGAGCGTGCTGCATTGGCCCATGGTGAAAAGCGCAGGGCTCGCGATGGCCTGAAAAAACCGCTTGGAAAATGACCGGGAAACGACTAGCTTCCGCCTACGGAATCGACCCGTGACTTGCACCACGAAAACCCCCTGAGTCTTAAGGCTCTGTGCGGCGGCGGCGCAAAAAAGGCGGATGACGAAAGGCCGGCCTTAAACCGGCAAAACGAAACCGCCAGATACGGGTCCGGATGCTTCACCGGTTGGGCGCATCAAATTTCTGAATTGGGATGATGCGCGTAACGAGAGGTTGGCAACGCCGCGGGCTAATGCTGCGGCTTTTGGGGTTGCTGTTGCAATCGCGATAAGGAATCGCAAAACGTTCGAACATTCGCGCGGAAATCCGGCGCGTGCAAACGCCGCGCAGTGGGATTCTGTGTGGTTTAAAGTGTAGTGCAAAGATTGGCGGCGTGTGCCGCGGTTAAGAGCGAAGAGCGAAAGGTCAGCGAACAGGCAAATCATGAGAAATGGTCAAAAGCGCATGCGGGGACGCGGCGGTCACCGCAAAAGCCAAAATCCGCTGACGCGGGTCTATGAATCGAACGGACCCGACGTGAAGATCCGCGGTTCCGCCTCGCACATCGCGGAAAAATACATCCAGCTCGCGCGCAACTCGCAGAGCTCCGGCGATCCGGTGGCCGCCGAAAATTATTATCAGCACGCCGAACATTATTTCCGCCTGATCGCCGCTGCGCAGGAACAGTTCCGCCAGCAGAACCCCTATTACAATCAGCAGCCGCAGCAGGCCGCCGGCGGACAACAGGGCGGCGAGGAAAGCTACGACGACGACGGCGAAGACGGTCAGCCCTTCATGGGCCAGAACGAGCCGAGCTTCGCGCCGCGCGAGGGGCAATCGCAGCCTTTTCTTCCGCGCGACGCCCAGCCGTTTCCGCCGCGCGATCAGGCCCAGCAAGGCCGCCCGCAGCAAGCCGCGCAGCAACCGCAGCCGGGCCAGGGCGGACCGCAAGGCGGACAGGAGGTCGCCGGCTTGCCGGCCTTCATCACCGGCGGCGGCCAGCCGCAACCCAATACCGGCGGCAACGGCCACGACCAAGGCGACCGCAACAATCAGGACCGTTACGGCAACAATTTTCGCCGGCGGCGGCGCCATCGCAGCGGCGGTTTCCGACCCGAACGTCCGGATATCGGCGGCGGCAATCCACAAGCGGCGGAACCGCAAGGCGACGGCGGCGACGAGCCGCAGCAGCCGGGCGAGTAAGCGCCTACGCGTTTCCCGTCACTCAGCGGTTTGATTGTCTCTGTCATTCCGGGACGACCCGAAGAGCCGGACCCGGAATCAAACCATAAATTCGGAAAATGCTTCTGGATTCCGGGTTCGCGAGCTTCGCCCGCACCCCGGCATGACAAATTGATCATCCCCCCGGCGAGGGCGCCAGCGCCGGTTCCAATGCCGGCACCAACCGGCGCTTGACGCGGCGGGCAGGGATCGCGCGGTAGACCTGCTTGGTCGCTTCCACCAAATGCACGCCGGCAAACGGCGCCGACAGCGTGGCGCCGGTGCGCTCCCAGGCTACCGCCGAGCGCAGAAACCAGCCGCGTGCGACCGGCGGCACATAAAGCGCCTCGCTCCAGCCGGTCGGCGTAAACCAAGTTTCGCGCAGGAGCTGATTGATCTGCGAGCGCGAATAGGGCCGACCGTGCCCGAAAGGCGTGGTGTCGAGGCGTGCCCACACGCCGCGCCGGTTCGGCACGACCACCAGGAGCCGGCCGCCCGAGGCGAGCACCCGCCACACCTCGCGCAACAGCGCGCCCGGATCGTTGTTCGTTTCCAGCGCATGCACAAGCAGGATGCGGTCGACCGCGCTATCGGGCAGCGGTAGTTCGTTCTCGTCCACCAGTGCCGACAGCGCCGGACGCAGGGTCGGCCATTTCACCACCCCCTGCCCGGCCGGCATGAAGGCGAGGCAGCGCTCGGCCTCCTCGCGGAACAGGCCGAGATAGGGCGTGGCGTAGCCGATGCCGAGCAGGCGCTGGCCGGCGGTATCGCGCCAGAGCGCGCGAATACCGCGGCCGATGAAGCGGCGAGCCACCACGCCCAGCCGTTGGCCGTAGAAATTGCGCAGGTCGACGACGTCGATCGACATGCGGCAAAATTACCACGAAACTCTTTGTAAATCGCTCTCGCCTCAATCTGCCTGCTGTGCCAGACAGTGCGCCCGAATGCTACGGTTAACGACGGACCGACGAGGAAAGACGCCATGCCCGCCGAAACCCGCCTGTTTAAGTGCCTGAGTGACAATTACGGGGTGCTGCTGCACGACCCCGACACGGGGGCCACCGCCTCGATCGACGCGCCGGAGGCGGCGCCCGTGGAAGCCGCGCTGAAGCAGACCGGCTGGAAGCTTACCGACATCCTGGTCACCCACCATCACCATGATCACACCGGCGGCATCGCGGCGCTCAAGAAGAAACACAAATGCCGCGTGGTGGCGCCGGAGAAGGAAAAGGACAAGATCCCGGGCGTCGACGAGACCGTGCATGAGGGTGACGGGGTGGTGGTCGGCAATCTCGCCGCCAAGGTGATCGAGACGCCGGGCCACACGCTCGGCCACATCGCATATTGGTTCCCGAAGGACCAGCTCGCCTTCGTCGGCGACACGCTGTTCTCGATCGGCTGCGGCCGCGTGATCGAGGGCAACCCGGAAATGATGTGGCGCTCGCTCGTCAAGCTGCGCGACCTGCCGAACGAGACGCAAATCTATTGCGGGCACGAATACACCGCGGCCAATATCAAGTTTGCGCTCTCGATCGACAAGGAGAATCCGGTGCTGGATGCGCGCGCCGCGCAGGTTGCCAGCCTGATCGCGGAGGGCGAGCCGACGATTCCCGTAACTATCGGCGACGAGAAGCTGGCCAACCCGTTCCTGCGCGCCGACGTTCCCGACCTCGCGGTCGATATCGGCATGGCCGGCAAGCCGGCGGCGCAGGTTTTTGCGGAAATCAGAGGTCGGAAGGACCGGTTCTAGCTTGTCCACCGCCGCCGAGATCATCGCCAAGCTCGATCTCAAGCCGCACCCCGAGGGCGGGCACTATCGCGAGACCTTCCGCGATTCGCGGCTGATTGACGGCCGCGCCGCTTCCACCGCTATCCTTTTCCTGCTGGCTCGCGGCGAGCGTTCGCATTGGCACCGCATCGATACTGTGGAGGTTTGGCACTACTACGCCGGCGCACCGCTCAAGCTTGAAATTGTCAACGGTTCAAAGGAAGAGATCATCCGGCTCGGCGCCGATATTCACGCCGACGAAGTGCCGCAGGTCACGGTGCCGGCGCGCGCCTGGCAGGCGGCCGAATCCTCAGGCGACTGGACGCTGGTCGGCTGCACGGTGGCGCCCGGCTTCGACTTCGGCGGCTTCGAGTTGGCGCCGAAGGATTGGAAGCCGAAATTCTAAGCGAAATACTGCCCGCCGTTGGCGCTGAGCGTGGAACCAGTGATGAGGCCCGCGTCGTCGCTGGCAAGAAACACCACGCAGCGCGCGACTTCCTCCGGCTCGCCCAGTCGGCCGATCGGGATCTGCGGCAGGATATTCTTCTCCAGCACGTCCTTGGGCACCGCCTGCACCATCTCGGTGTTGATGTAGCCCGGGCAGATGGCGTTGACAGTGATGCCGGCGCGCGCGCCTTCCGCCGCCAGCGACTTGGTGAAGCCGATCTCGCCGGCCTTGGCGGCGGCGTAATTGCATTGGCCCATCTGGCCCTTCTGGCCGTTGATGGAGGAGATGTTGACGATGCGCCCAAACTTGCGCTCGCGCATGCCCTCGATCACCTGCCGGGTCACGTTGAACAGCGAGCCGAGATTGGTGTCGATCACCGCCGTCCACTGCTCCGGCTTCATGCGGTGCAGCATGGTGTCGCGGGTGATGCCGGCATTGTTGACCAGCACTTCGATCGGGCCGAGCTCGGCTTCGACTTTTTTAACACCATCGGCGCAGGCCTCGAAGGACGACACGTCCCACTTGAACACCGGAATGCCGGTTTCGGCCTTGAATTTCTGCGCCGCCTCGTCGTTGCCGTGATACACGGCCGCGACGTTGTAGCCGGCAGCCTTGAGCGCCTTCGAAATTGCGGCACCGATGCCGCGTGTCCCACCAGTAACCAACGCTACGCGTGACATATCGTCCCCTCCCGGCAGCTTTCTTTAAGGGTCATGGCCGGATCGAGCCGGCCATGACACAGATCAAAATATCGTTGCCAAGCGCTCCACGCACCATTTTCCCGGTGCGTCTTCGCTAGCGCTCGACGCACATGGCGATGCCCATCCCGCCGCCGATGCAGAGCGTGGCCAGGCCTTTCTTGGCGTCGCGTTTCTGCATCTCGTAGAGCAGCGTGGTCAATATGCGCGTGCCGGAGGCGCCGATCGGATGGCCGAGCGCGATGGCGCCCCCGTTGACATTGACCTTGGAGGTGTCCCAGCCAAGATCCTTGTTGACCGCGCAGGCCTGCGCAGCGAACGCCTCGTTGGCCTCGATCAGGTCGAGGTCCTCCTTCTTCCAGCCGGCTTTCTTAAGCGCGGCGCGCGAGGCCGGGATCGGTCCCGTGCCCATGATCGCCGGATCGACGCCGGCTTGCGCCCACGACACGATGCGCGCCAGCGGGGTCTTGCCGAGCTTGGCGGCCTCGCTCGCTGTCATCAGCACCACCGCGGCGGCGCCGTCATTGATGCCGGAGGCGCTGGCCGCGGTCACCGTGCCTTCCTTGTCGAAGGCCGGGCGCAATTTGGCGATCGATTCGAGTGTGACGCCCGCCTTGGGAAATTCATCGGTGTCGACCACGGTCTCGCCCTTGCGGGTCTTGATGGTGACGGGGGCGATCTCGTCCTTGAACTTGCCGGCCTTCATGGCGGCTTCGGTTTTGTTCTGCGAGGCGACCGCGAACTCGTCCTGCATCTGGCGAGTGATCTGCCACTGCTTGGCGACGTTCTCTGCGGTATTGCCCATGTGATAGCCGTTGAAGGCGTCCCACAAGCCGTCCTTGATCATGGTGTCGATCATCTTGAAGTCGCCCATCTTCACGCCGGCGCGCAGATAGGCGCAGTGCGGAGCCATGCTCATGGATTCCTGGCCGCCGGCGACCACGATATCGGCATCACCATTGGCAATCTGCTGGAAGCCGAGCGCCACGGACCGCAGGCCGGAACCGCAGAGTTGGTTCACGCCCCAGGCGGGGCTTTCGACCGGGATGCCGGCAGCGATGGAAGCCTGCCGCGCCGGGTTCTGGCCCTGCCCGGCCGTCAGGATCTGGCCCATGATCACCTCGTTGACGCGGCCGGCCTCGATGCCGGCGCGGGTGAGTGCGGCCTGAATGGCGGTCTTGCCCAGCTCATGGGCGGCTAAGTTGGCGAATGCCCCGTTAAAGGCGCCGACGGGCGTACGGGCGGCGCTCACAATGACGATATCGTCTGCCATCAGAAACTCCTGTTACGGTCGGTTGGGGCAAAGGGGCTTTTTTGGCGCTGCCGCATCCTTAGGCTCCCCCGCGACCCTGTCAATAATGGGCGGGTTCACATATACGCCTGAGAATTGGCCCTTTTTTGATATACCGCAAGGGTTGCCGCAACGCGGCGCAGGTCCTGCCGCGGCGCGATAAAACGGTGGCCCAGGGAAGCAGAAAGCGGCTATGCTCAAGCCTTGGGCAGGGAAACCGTGTGAACGACATGGCAGAGGAAAAAGAGCCGGTCACAATCAAGAAATACGCCAACCGGCGGCTCTACAACACCGGCACCAGCACTTACGTCACGCTCGAAGACCTCGCCACCATGGTGAAGAGTGGCGAGGACTTTATCGTCTACGACGCCAAGACCGGCGAGGACATTACACGCTCGGTACTGGCGCAGATCATCTTCGAGCAGGAGAACAAGGAAGGTCAAAGCCTGCTGCCGATCACCTTTCTGCGGCAACTCATCCGCTTCTACGGCGACAGCATGCAGATGCTGGTACCACGCTTTCTCGAACAATCGATGCAGTCGCTCACCAGCCAGCAAGGCAAGTTGCGCGAGCAGATGGCGCAAGCCTTCGGCGGCGTCGGCTTCGGGCCGCTCGAGGATCAGGTGCGCCGGAACATGGAAATGTTCGAGAAGACGTTCGCCATGTTCGCCCCCTTCGCGCGCGGCCAGAACAAGCCGTCGGGCGACAAGCCGGAAAGCGGCGGCAGCGGCGAGATGGACGAACTCAAGCGCCAGCTCGACGAGATGCAGAAGCGGTTGGATAAGATCGGCGGGAAGGAATAGGCGCTACGCGCTTGCGGCGCGCCCTTGATCGCCGGCCCAGGGCCGCGCGTCGCTGCCAAGTCCGATCAGCGCGCCTTGCAGATAGTCGCAGCCCCACTCCGACAGCAGCTTGGCCGCTTCCTCGTCTTGCACCCATTCGGCCACGGTCTTGAGGCCGAGCCGGCGCGACAGATCGATTAGCGTGCGCACAAAGGCGCGGTCGTCGCTCGACTTCATCATGTTTTGCACGAACGCGCCGTCGAGCTTGACGATATCCACACCGAGCTTGCGCAGGTTGCGGAACGAAGTGTAGCCGGCGCCGAAATCATCGATGGCGATGCGGCACCCAAAATCCTTGACGCGGGTGACGAAGCCGCGCGCGTCGTCCACATCCTGAATTGCCGCGGTCTCGGTGATTTCGATGACCAGCCGTTCGGCCGCGCTCTTGTTAGCGCGCAGCAGCGCACCGAGGCCCGCCCACCAGCCCGGATCGACGGTGGAAGCGGGCGAGACATTGACGCTGGCCTGAAGCGCGGGCGCGGCGGCCAGTTCGTCCACCACCAGTTCAAGCACGCGATGATCGAGCATGCGCACCAACCCAATGCGCTCGGCCACCGGGATGATCTCATTGGCGTGGGCGATGCTGCCGTCGGCGCGATTGACGCGCATCAGGCATTCGTAGAACGCGAGTTTGCGGCTCGCCGCCTCGACCACCGGCTCAAAGGCCAGCGCGATACGCCGCTCGTTGAGCGCGGAGATGATCTCGTCGGTCGCGCGCACGCTTTCGCGGCGCAGGTTCTCGCGCTCCACGTTCGGCCGGTAGGCGATGAACGAGCCGTGCCGCCGGGCGCGCGCGGCGTGCAGCGCGTCGAGCGCGCGCGTGAAGATTTCGGGTACGCTGCGGGCATGGCGGGGCACCGTCACTCCGCCGATCGTCACCGTTGCCGCTACCGGCCCGGCAGCCGTGGCAATCGGCTCGTCGCGCACGGCCGCCAGCAGCCGATCGGCGGCAACCGCCAATTCGTCGGCGGCGCAGCTGGTCAGGATCACGCCGAATTTGTTGCCCGAGAAGCGGCCGAGATGATCCTTGCCGCGCAAGCGGGCGCGGATGCGCTTGGCGACCTCGGCGATCACGTCCTCGGCCATATCGAAGCCGTAAGCCTCGTTGAGCCGGGCGAGATGATCGATGGCGACCAGCAGGAAGCCGCAGGCGCTTCGAAACCGCACGGCTTCGTCGAGCGTGGCGCTCAGTACTTCGGTGAGCTGGGCGCGGTTGAGCTCGCCGGTGAGCGGGTCGAAATTGGCGAGCGCGATCAATTTGCGCTCGCGCTCGTGGCGCTCTTCGATGGCGCGCACCACGCCGTGCGCGCGCAAAGGCTTGCCGTCGGGACCGGCGAACCAACGGCCGGTGTCCTCCAGCCAGATTTCCCCGGCGGTGTCGGCACGCTTGAAGACGTATTGCACCTGATAGGCGACGCCGGCGCCGTCATCGCTCTTGCTGGACTGGTTTACCGCATCGAGCCGGCTTTGGCCGTCGGCAGCCTCGACCCGCGCGGCGTAGGCGCGGCCGCTGGCGATCTGCGCGGTGTCTGCAACGCCAAGCACCGCGGCGGCGTTGCCGCTCCAGGTCAGCGTGTCGCTATCGAGCCGCCATTCATAGGCGGCCTCGCCGACCGAGCGAAGAATTTCCGCGACGTCCGGACCGCCGGTCGAAGGATCGAAACGGGTCACGCTCGCCCCTTTTCGGGAACGCCACGCCATGTCGAGCGTTGGTCCGCCCGATGGCTGCTTTGGCCAAGCTACGGATAATCCTTAAACAATTTGAAAATTGCCGGGATCGCGCGAGTCTAAGAGGCGGCTTTTCGCTGCGGCACGGCCCTTGCCACGTACAAGGCGAGCAAGGGTTCCTTGTCCCGTATTGAGACAGGCAGTGTTATGCGAATTGGTGAGATCAAGCAGGCGTCTTCGGGCCAGTCCGGCGTGACCGGCGGCGAGGCGGCGCCTGCGCGCGAAGCTGGCGAAAGCCGCGCCCTGGTCGCCCTGGCGCCGGCCGCGCCGCTGCGCGAAGCGGTTGCCCGCCACCATCAGGCCCCGTTCCTTGCCCATCTCCTGGCTGTGAAGGATCAACACCCGCAGACTCGCGCGCGCCGGCGCGCCACCCCGCACGAGGCCATCGCCGCCTATCGCGCCGCCGCCGGGTTGACCGGGCGCTAATACCCGATCGCGCAACCGTCCTTGCGCGGATCCGAGCCGCCGATCAGCACCCCGCGGTCCCAATCGATCTTGATGATCTGCCCGCCGCCCCAGGGCGACGGCGCCATGACCACATTATGGCCGCGCTGTTTGAGCCCCTCGATGGTCGCAGGCTTCGTGCCGCGCTCAACAATGGTCTGCTCGTCCTCGAAGAAGAAGCGCGGACAATCGAGCGCCTGCTGCACGTCCATGCCGTAGTCCAGCATGTTGGTCATGACCTGCGTGTGCCCCATCGGCTGGTAATGCGAGCCCATGACGCCGAAGCTCATGTCGCAGCGCCCGTCGCGCATGGCCATCGCCGGAATGATGGTGTGCATTGGCCGCTTGCCGGCACCGAAGACGTTGGGATGCCCGGCCTCCAGCGTGAAGCAGGCGCCGCGGTTGGTCAGCAGAATGCCGGTTTTCTCGGTGCAGATGCCAGTGCCGAAATTCGAAAAGAGCGAATTGATGAAGGACACCGCCATGCGGTCGCGGTCGACCACGCTGAGATAGACGGTGTCCTTGCCGGGCGTGGGCGCCGTCGGCAGCTTGGCGCGGCGCTTGAGGTCGATCTTGCCGGCGAGCCGCTTGGCGAAACCCTTGTCGAGTAGATCGGCCACGGCGACGCGCATATGCGCGGCGTCGGCGACATGCGTGTCGCGCACTGCATAGGCCAGCCGCGCGGCCTCCAACACCAGATGAAAGCGCTCGGGTCCCAGCGGATCGAGCGCAGCGATATCGAAGTTCTCCAGGATATTGAGCAGCACCAGCGCGGTGAGCCCCTGCCCATTGGGCGGGATTTCGAGCAGATCGAGGCCGCGGTAGTTGGTCGAGATCGGCGCAACCGCATCGCCGGTATGGCGAGCGAAGTCCTCCGCCGTCAGGAACGAGCCGCGCGCGGCCACCGTCGCCGCCATGTCGTCGGCAATCTCACCTTCGTAGAAGGTGCGCGCGCCCTTGGCCGCGATGGTTTTCAGCGTCTGCGCCAAGGCCGGCAGGCGCACGATGTCGCCTTCCTTCGGCGCATTGCCGTCGAAAAGATAATGCATGGTGGCGCCGGGATCGGCCTTGAGCTTGGCGGCATTGCGGCTCCAGTCCCAGGCCACGCGCTGCGATATCGGAAAGCCGCCCTCGGCGTATCTGATCGCGGGCTGCAAGGCGCGCGCGAGGTCGAAACGGCCATGCGCTTTCAGGACCTCCTCCCAGGCCTCGATCGCGCCTGGCACGGTGACCGCGTGCACCGAGGTCATGCCGACGGCTTCCATGCCCTTCTCGCGCAGCGCAGAATCGGAAGCCGTGGCGGCGGCGCGGCCGGAGCCGTTATAGCCCCAGACCGGTTTGCCCGGCTGCGACACCAGCGTGTAGCAGTCGCCGCCGATGCCGGTGCTCTCCGGCTCGACCACGCAGAGCGCGGCGCAGGCCGCGACCGCCGCGTCGGCTGCGTTGCCGCCGGCGCGCAGCGCATCGATGGCCGCGAGCGTCGCCAGCGGATGCGAGGTCGCCGCCATGCCTTCGCTGGCGATGACGGGCGAGCGGCCGGGCAGTTGGAAATCGCGGCTCATTGTGATGGCGATGCTGGCACGGTCAGTAGGCGCGATCGATGCCTTCCACGGTAAGGTCGCGCTGGGCCGTGCGCAACGTCACCGCGAAGCCGCCGAGCACGTCGATGAAGCTGAGCACCAGCAGCAGGAAGAAGGTCGATGTCGCGGCCTGCGGCACCAGCAAGAACTCGACCACCATGCCGAGGAACAGGATCAGCGACAGCCCGTGGTCGACCACGGTGCGCACGCCGATGCGGGTCGCTTTCAGCATTTCGCCGAACAGCAGCAACGCCGCGAACGCGATCAGCAGGTCGCCGGCCGACATGTTCCAGTCAGCGCCGGAAACCATGTGCACGGTCGTGATCACGCCGGCCCAGGTCACGCCCGGCATCAGGAAGGCGACGATGTTGTAGATCGCGAACGAGACCAGCAGCAGCGGAAAACCGACGAGGAACATGGGTCGCTTCCTCCCGCCGGGGCCTGATCCGGCGACGGCGTTGTCTTACGCCTCGGTCTTCACCTTCAGCACCTGGCGGCCTTTGTACATGCCGGTCTTCAGGTCGATGTGATGCGGACGGCGCAGCTCGCCGGAATCCTTGTCCTCGACATAGGCCGGGCGCTTGAGCGCATCGGCCGAGCGGCGCATGCCGCGGCGCGACGGCGAGGTTTTTCTCTTCGGCACAGCCATGGGCGGAAACTCCTGGAAAATCGCGAATGTCGGTGTCGGGCGGGCTTATAGAGGATGGTTCCGGCCAAGGCTAGGGGGTCCGGCGCAGGCAAGCCGCGGCGCCGGGCGTGCTGCGGGCGCGGGCGACATAAAGGCCGGCGAGGCGCCGCAAGCCCGGGCCCGGCCGGTGCGCGTTGCGGTCATGCGGATTGGGCAAAACCGCCGCCAGCAGCGCCGCCTGGTATTGTGACAAACTGCCGGCAGGCTTGCCGAAGGAATACCGGCTGCCGGCCTCGGCCCCGAACTGTCCGCGCGGGCCCCATTCCGCGATATTGAGATAGATCTCCAGGATGCGCCGTTTCGACAGCACCAGATCGATCCACAGGGCGAGCGGAAATTCCAGCGCCTTGCGCAGATAGCTGCGGCCTTGCCACAGGAACAGGTTCTTCGCCACCTGCTGGGTGATGGTGGAGCCGCCGCGCATGTCGTCGAGGTCGTCGGCTTCTTTGATGGCGTAGCGGATTTCCGCGAGATCGACGCCGTAGTGCCGGCAGAACTTGCCATCCTCCGCCACGATCACCGCCCGCATCAGATTGGGCGAGATATGTGACAGCGGCACATAAGTGCGCGCCACCGGTTCGCCGGTCATGCGCCGCCACAGCATCACGGTGGAGACCGGTTCGACGACGGCATAGATCGGCGTGATGGCGTAAGGCAGCAGCAGCAACACCAGCAGCACCAGCGCCACGGCGCGCAACGGTCGCGCCAGCCGCGGCAACCGCAAGATATCGTAGGCGGTGGTCATTCTCCTCGCTTTGCCTGGCAGGACCATGCGGCCGACATTATCGCATTCCGAAGCCCATCTACCGGGGATGTGACGGTGAGGCAAATGGCCATCACGGGCGCAGGTTCCCTCTAGGCCGACGCCGCGCTGGCGCCGCTCGCGGCGAAGACCGATAATCAACTCACCGCCGCTCGCATCGCCGCGCGGTGCAGCTAAATTGAGTTTCGCACCATGCCGCCCGACGCTACCCCGCAATCCATCCTGCACCGCCGCTGGCCTCGCATTGTGCACATCGTGCGCGCACGGCCGCGTCTTTTCGTTGCGGTGCTGATCGGGGTGATCGTCGCGGTCGCGCTGCGCAGCATGCCGTCGCTGTCCGAGCGGCTGTTGGTGAGCTGGGATGTCACCGTGCTGCTTTATCTGATCGCCGCCTTCCAGCTGATTATCACCGGCACAGATACATCGTTGCGGCACCGGGCCGAGATCGAGGACGAGGGCCGCATCGGCGTGCTGGTTCTCACCGTCGCTGCAGCGCTCGCAAGCCTCGGGGCCATCGTCATTCTGCTGGTGAGCAGCCATGCCGGCCTGCGCGGCTTCTGGCGGCTCGGGCTTGCAACCATAACTATCCTGCTGTCGTGGGCATTCATCAACACGATCTTCGCATTCCACTACGCACACGAATACTATAGCGTGCGCGCCGGCAAGACGACCGCGCTCAAATTTCCCAACGACGCTGCCCCGGATTATTGGGACTTCGTGTATTTCTCATTCGTCATTGGCATGACCTCGCAGGTGTCCGACGTGGCGGTATCCTCGAAGCCGATCCGCCGCACCGTCGCGGCGCATGGCATCATCACATTCCTGTTCAACACGGCCCTGCTCGCCCTGATGGTGAACATCGCGGCGAGCGCGATGTCGTCGCCCTGAATTGACAAGGATGTCGACGCGATGACCGCGATCATGCAGACGCTTTTGTTCATGCTGGCGGTGCTGGCGGCGGTCGCCGTCGCCGCGCGGCGGCTCAACATCGCGCCTTCGATCCTGCTGGTCATTGCCGGCATCGGCATGGCGTTTGCGCCAGGCCTGCCGAAGGTGGAGCTGGCGCCGGAAGTGGTGCTGCTGGTGATCCTGCCGCCGCTGATCTATTCGGCCGGCGTCGCCATGAGTTGGCGCGAGTTCCGCTTCAATCTGCGGCCAATCGCGCTGCTCGCCTTCGGCTGCGTGGTGTTCACCAGCTGCGCGGTGGCGGCGGCCGCGCACTATCTGCTGCACTTCGGCCGGGCGACCGCCTTCGTGCTTGGCGCCATCGTGGCGCCGCCCGACGTGGTGGCGCCACTGGCGATCGCGCGCCGGCTCGGCTTGCCGCGCCGCATCGTGGTGGTGCTGGAGGGCGAGGGGCTGGCCAACGACGCCACCGCGCTCATCCTTTATCGCTTCGCGGTCGCCGCCGTCGTCACCGGCGCCTTTTCGCCGGGCGAAGCCGCCGGCACCTTCGCGGCCATCGTGGTCGGCGAAATCTTCTGGGGCATCGTGGTTGGCTGGCTCAGCCTGCATTTGCGAAAATGGGCGCGCGACCCGCGCGTGGAGATCACGCTGTCGCTGATGACGCCTTACCTCGCCTTCTGGGCGCCGGCCCATCTCGGCGGCTCCGGCGTGCTGGCGACGGTGGCCTGCGGGCTGTACGTGAGCTGGAACGGGCCGCTGCTGATCTCGTCGGCGACGCGGCTGCAAGGCATCTTCTTCTGGGACCTGATCGTCTACCTGATCGAAGGCATGGTGTTCCTGGTCACGGGCTTGGAGGCGCGCGTACTGCTCGATGATACGCGCGCCTTCTCGATTCCCGATCTGCTGATCGCGACCGCCGTGACCACGGCGATCGTGATCGTGGCGCGCTTCGTCTGGGTGTTTCCGGCCACCTATCTGCCGCGCTGGCTGATCCCGTCGGTGCGGCGGCATGACCCCTCGCCGCCCTGGCAGGCGCCATTCATGATCGCCTTCACCGGCATCCGCGGCGTGGTGTCGTTGGCGGCGGCGCTGGCCATTCCCTACACCATTGCCAGCGGCGCCCCGTTCCCGCATCGCAACCTCATTATATTCGTGGTGTTCGGCGTCATCATCGTGACGTTGATCGGGCAAGGGTTGATGTTGCCCAGCGTGGTGCGCGGGCTAGGCCTCTCGCACCTCGGCAGCCAGGAGCGCAAGGGCGAGATCGAGGCCGAACTCGCCGCGCGCCAGCAGGCGTTGCGCGAGGTCGACCAGCAATTGGAAAAATTCGCTGCCGAGCGCAAGCTGCCGCAAAATGTGGTCGAGCTCTTGCGCACGCGCAATCTCAGCCGCAACCAGATCCTGCCGCGGGACATGGGCGACGGGCTTGCGCGTATGCGCCTGTCGGCGGCGGTGAAGCGGGAGTTGATCGATACCGAGCGCGCATTCATCTACCGGCTGCTGCGCGTGGGCAAGATCAGCGACGACGCAAGGCGGCGGATCGAATACGAGCTCGATCTGGAGGAAGCCTCGCTTGCGAACCGCGGCTCGGACGGCGGTGGGTGGATGTGACGCGCATCCGCGCATGCCCTTTCGCTGTCGTCCCCGCGACGGCAGCGACCTGCAGCGCTACGCCGCCAGCTTGTTGTAGATCCAGGCGATGACGAAGCCCGCGACGAAGCCGTCGATAACGGCCCAGATCGCGCCGATGATGGCGCCGACGATCGATGGACCGTAGCCGAGATAAAACGAGCCCAACACGGTGACGAAAGCACCGCCCCAATCGAACATGGCGGCGATGCCGGCGAAAAACACGCCAAGGGCCCAAACCACGCCGACGGCGATGCCGAGAGCCGGCGCTTGCAGCTCATTGTTCATGATGGCTACCTCGCTTGATAACACGCCCTCGAATTACGTCCTATTGAGACTCTTCTGTCATACCGGGCGCAAGTGGGAAACGACGCCGCGCCGAGTCAACGCTCCGCTATTGCGCCGCGACAAACGTCAAATGCACGAATTTCGAGGCGTCGAGGGGTTTCGTGCGCATCTTCACCGCGTCCGACGCGGCAGCGCTGGCCGCATAGGTGACTTGAACGGACTGGTCCGACAGCCATTTGATCTGCGGCAATTCGGCCCGCAACGCAGGCCTCGCGCACGGAGCCGCATAGACCTCGTAGGTCTTGTCGCCTTCGGCGAAATTGTCCGGATAGACCGACAGGAAAATCGAGATCGTGTCGAAACAAAACGGCTCCTTCCCGCCGCGCGCGATACTCAGGCGGACCGCCTTGTATTTGCCATCCGGCGAGGCGACGGCAGCAAACGTCTTTTGCGCTTTGTCGACCGACATGCTCACATAGATCGACACGGCCGCGATGACGACGACGGCCGCAAAGAAGCCAAGCAGAAACGGTTTCGCTTTCAAGCAGCGTAGCCCTCGTTTCGTTTGCGCTCAAGCGGCGCCGAGCGGAATCGATCGCTTTCAGCCCTGCGCGCGCCGAGCCACATCGACCCGCTCGATCAGGCCGTCGATGAGAGGGCTGGTCGCGAAGGGAATGAAACGGACCGGCGCGCAAAAGGACACTTGTTTGCCAAAAAGGCCGGCGTTTCTCAACGACAGCGTAACGCGCGGCGGGTTCATCAGCGGCGTGTAATTGACGTTGATAATATTGGACAACGCGATGCGGTCTTCCCGATCGCCATTCTTGACGAGCAGCGCATCACCAAGATCCACGACTTCATCAACGAGGTCAAAAATGAATTTCTTCATGACGACATAAAAAATGATCAGCATCCCGATGGGAACGATAGTGAACGGCAGCGGCGGAAAGTTGCCAGAGTAGGCGCCAGTAAAAAGCGGGACGATAGTGAATAAGATCAGAAATCCGACAAAGAGAGCTGGAAATATGCGTTTGTAAAAGAACGTCCATTTTGACGACAAACGCGTCATCGGTCGTGCCTACTCGGCCGCTGTCCTTGCGCCGGTGCCGAAACGGCGCTCGATATAGTCGATCACCATCTGCTTGAAATCGGCGCTCAGCGTGGCCCCGCGCAAGGTGGCGGCCTTCTTGCCGTCGATGAACACCGGCGCGGTCGGCTGCTCGCCGGTGCCGGGCAGCGAGATGCCGATGTCGGCGTGCTTTGATTCACCCGGCCCGTTGACGATGCAACCCATCACCGCAACGTTCAATGTCTCCACGCCCGGGTAGCGCGTCTTCCATGCCGGCATAGAGTCGCGGATGAAGCCCTGAATGTCGGAGGCCAGCTCTTGGAAGGTGGTCGAGGTGGTGCGGCCGCAGCCAGGGCAGGCCGCCACCAGCGGCACAAACGTGCGCAGGCCCATGGTCTGCAGCAGTTCCTGTGCCACCTGCACTTCACGCGTGCGGTCGCCGTTCGGCTCCGGCGTCAGTGAAATGCGGATGGTGTCGCCGATGCCCTGTTGCAGCAGCACGCCCATAGCGGCGCTGGAGGCGACGATTCCCTTCGAGCCCATGCCGGCTTCGGTGAGGCCGAGATGCAGCGCGTAGTCGGAGCGGCTGGCGAGCTCGGCATAGACCGCAATTAGGTCCTGCACCGCCGACACTTTCGCCGACAAAATAATTCGGTTTTTCGGCAGGCCGATCTTTTCCGCGCGCGCGGCCGACAGCAGCGCCGACTGCACCATGGCCTCGTGCGTGACTTCGCGCGCGCCGCGCGGATTTTCCGATTTGGAATTCTCGTCCATCAGCTTGGTGAGCAATTCCTGATCGAGCGAGCCCCAGTTGACGCCGATGCGCACCGGCTTTTTGTACTTGAGCGCCATCTCGACGATCTGCGTGAACTGCGGATCGCGCTTGTTCTTGAAACCGACATTGCCGGGATTGATGCGATATTTGTCGAGCGCCTCAGCGCAGGCCGGATGATCGGCCAGGAGCTTGTGTCCGATGTAATGGAAGTCGCCGACGATCGGCACGGCGACATTCATCTGTGCCAGCCGCTCCTTGATCTTCGGCACGGCTTCCGCCGCTTCGTCGCGGTCGACGGTGATGCGCACCAGCTCGGAGCCGGCGCGGGCGAGCGCCGCCACCTGGCGCGCGGTGCCCTCCACGTCGGCGGTGTCGGTGTTGGTCATCGACTGCACGACGATGGGGGCGCCGCCGCCGACCATGACGCCGGCGACATCGACGGGAACCGTTTTATGGCGTGCTTGCGTGCTCATTGGGCTTTTCCGGACCATCGGGGTGCCAGACAAATATGACACGGTCAACGCAAGTAAAAGAGGCCCGCAATGACGGGCTTTATCGCGCCCTGTTCACCAGCACCAGCCCGCCGGCGACCAGCGTCACTGCGGCGGCAAAGGCCGGCGTCAGCGGCTCGCCCAGCACCAGATGGCCGGCGGCCACCCCGAACAGCGGCGTCAGGAAGGTGAAGGCGGAGAGCCGGTTGGCGGAATAGCGCGCCACCAGCGCGTACCAGAGCACGAAGGTGACGCTGACGATCCAGAAGGTCTGATAGGCGAGCGCGCCGGCGGCGACCACCGAAGGCATATGGGTGATGTGCTGGCCGGCGGCGATAGCCGCCAGCGCCAGCACCGGCGCCGACACCACGAGCTGATAGAGCATCACTTTTTCGGCGGAGATGGCGACCAGCTTGGTGGTCTTGGTGAGGATCGTGGTGGCGGCCCAGAACATGGCGGCGAATACCAGCATGACGTCGCCGACGGCCTGGCGCGGATCGAGCGCCGGCGGCGGCACGCCGAAGGCGAGCAGCATGCCGGCGAAGGAGAGACTGAGGCCTAGCCATTGCTGCGGGCTGAATCGATCGACGGGCAGGAAGATGCGCGCGCCGAGCACGACGAAGAACGGCGCCAGATAAAGAAACAGCACCGCGCGCGTGGCAGTGGTGTAGGCGAGGCCCTGATAGATCAGCGTGAACTCGACGCTGAAGCACAGCCCGACGATAAGCCCAGCAACAAGCGTGCCGTCGCGCTTGAGCAGCGGCAGACGGCGCGCCCAGCACCAGGCGATGATGATCAGCGTCGCGCCGGCAGAACGAATGGCGGCCTGCACCAGCGGCGGGATGTCGTGGATCGCCAGCTTGGTGGCGACCTGGTTGAAGCCCCAGGACAGGCACAGCACCACCATGATGCTCGCCGCCAGCGCGTCGAGCGGGCGGGTGGTGTGGTGATGCGTTGTAGACGGGGCGGACATGGAATTCCCGGGCGGCGAGCGCAGTGGTTCTAGCGCGCTCAGGCGCAAGAGGCCATGCGGCGCTCAAGATAGTGAAATGCGCGCGAGGCAATCTCTCTTGCCCTCTCCCCTTGTGGGAGAGGGAAGCGTGGTCGTCTCACGGGCGAAGAAATTACGTCGCGCTTTTGCAATGCGCGCAGATGCCGGAGATTTCGATCACCGGCGTCTTGGGCGTGAAGCCGGCGGCGCGCGAGGCCGACTTGACGGTGTCGGCGACGGCGGCGGAGGCCGCCTCGCCGACCGCGCCGCATTTCTCGCAAATGAGGAACACCACCGGATCGCCGCTGTCGTGATTGCGCACGCAGGCAATGAAGGCGTTGCGGCTTTCGATGCGGTGCACGAGGCCCTGCTCGCGCAGGAAGTCGAGCGCGCGATAGATGGTGATCGGCGCCGGCCGCGCGCCGGCGGCGGCGAGCCGGTCGATCAACTCATAGGCGCCGAGCGGCGCATGGCTTGCGAGCAGCGCCTCCAGCACGCGCCGGCGCATCGGCGTCAGGCGCTCGCCGCGCTTGGCGCAGATCGACTCGGCATGGGCGATGCCGTCGCTGGCGCAGCGGTCGTGGTCGTGATTTGGCGCCGGGAACACCGCGCGCAGGTTTGTCTTTCGGGCCAATTGCTCCGCCTTTCGAATCCGGAAGTGTACCGCGACTAACGTCGAAGCGTGAAAACCGAACAGGCCCCTATATATTGCATTGCAGCAAAAATGGGAGCAGGTTCCCGCCCCTGTTCCAACCGCATATTCGGCCCCGTGGCCGCAGGTAACGAGGACTGCCATGTTGAAAGGCAAGACCGCGCTGGTCACCGGTTCCACTTCCGGCATCGGGCTGGCGATCGCCCGCGCGCTGGCCAAGGACGGCGCCGATATGATGCTCAACGGTTTCGGCGACCAAGCCGAGATCGAGAAAGCCCGTGCCGGCATCGAGAAGGAGTTCGGCGTCAAGGCGCGTTATTCGCCCGCCGACATGAGCAAGCCGCCTGAGATCGCCGCCATGGTCGCTGCGACCGAAAAGGAATTCGGCGCGCTCGACGTGCTGGTCAACAATGCCGGTATTCAGCATGTGGCCAATATCGAGGATTTCCCGGTCGAGAAATGGGACGCCATCATCGCCATCAATCTGTCGTCCACGTTCCATAGCATCCGCGCCGCGGTGCCCGGCATGAAGACGCGCAAATGGGGCCGCATCATCAACATCGCCTCGGCGCACGGGCTGGTGGCGAGCGGGCAGAAGGCGGCTTACGTGGCGGCCAAGCACGGCGTCGTGGGCTTGACCAAGGTGGTGGCGATCGAGACGGCCAACGCCGGCATCACCTGCAACGCCATCTGCCCCGGCTGGGTGCTGACGGCGCTGGTGGCGCAGCAGATCGAGGCGCGCGCCAAGGCGATGGGCAAATCGTTCGAGCAGGCCAAGACCGAACTGGTGTCGGAGAAGCAGCCGATGCTCGATTACACCTCGCCGGAAAATATCGGCGCGCTCGCCGTGTTCCTGGCCAGCGACGCGGCGGCGACGATCACCGGCTCGGCCTATTCCATCGACGGCGGCTGGACCGCGCAGTAACCGAATGATCGAATTTCTCTCGCGCGCATTCGGGGGGGGCAAGTCGGAGCAGCCGAAAGGCCGCAAGCGCATCAATCTGGCGCTGCAGGGCGGCGGCGCGCATGGCGCCTTCACCTGGGGCGTGCTCGATCATCTGCTGGAGGACGGCCGGCTGAGCGTCGAGGGCATTTCCGGCACTTCCGCCGGCGCCATCAACGCGGTGATGCTGGCCGACGGACTCAAACGCGGCGGTGCCGAAGAAGCACGCAAACGCCTGGCAGATTTCTGGCGGGCGGCGAGTGTCGGCGGCGACCTGCCGCCGTTGCAGCGCGCGGTGACCGAGAAGCTGTTCTCGCTGGTGCCGAGCGAAGGCTCGCCGAGCTTCAACTGGCTCTCGGCCTGGTCGCAATATCTTTCGCCCTACGATCTCAATCCGCTCAACATCAATCCGCTCAAGGATCTGGCCGAGCGCTTCGTGGATTTCGACGGGCTTCGCGCCGACCCGCGGCCGATCTTCGTCGCCGCCACCAATGTGCAGACCGGACGGCTGCATATTTTCGCACCCGAGAAGATTTCCGCCGAAGCGGTGATGGCGTCAGCCTGCCTGCCGGCGGTGTTCCGCGCGGTCGAGATCGACGGCGTGCACTACTGGGACGGCGGATATCTCGGCAACCCGGTGCTTTACCCGTTCTTCCGCTCGACCGATTGCGAGGACGTGCTGATCGTGCAGATCAATCCGCTGGTGCGCAAGAAAATCCCCACCTACACGCGCGGGATCATGAACCGGGTCAGCGAGATCACCTTCAACGCCCCGCTGATGGCGGAGTTGCGCGCGATCGAATTCGTCAACCGGCTGATCGACATGGGCCGCCTACCGCGCGGCACGGGCAAGAACGAATACCGCCGCATCAACGTGCACCGCATCGTGCTCGAGGGCCTGGGCGAGCGGTTTTCGTCGGCCAGCAAGTCGCGCAATGACTACGACTCGTTCCGGCTGCTGTGCAAGCTCGGCCAGCGCGCGGCGCGGCGGTTTCTCGACGCCCATTACGCCGACATCGGCATCAAGAGCAGCATCGACCTCAACGCCGAGGTGTATTCGGAGCGGGGGTAGGTTTCTGTTGTCTTCCCCGCGACGGCGGGGACCCAGTAACCCCTGTTTTTCCGCATCGTCACCACCGGGGTTACTCGGGCCCGGCTCGCGCTCGCTGACGCTCGCTTGGCCGGGACGACGGCAGAGCGCTAAGATTTCGCCATGACCATCCTCTCCGCCGAGGTCGGCGCAACGCGCCTCGACATCCTGGTCGCCGACATCACCACGCTCGACGTGGGCGCGATCGTCAACGCCGCCAACAGATCATTGCTCGGCGGCGGCGGGGTTGACGGCGCCATCCATCGCGCGGCGGGACCCGAACTGCTGGCGGAATGCGAAACGCTGGGCGGCTGCGAGACCGGCGCGGCCAAGATCACCCGCGGCTATCGGCTGAAGGCCCGCCACGTCATCCATGCGGTCGGGCCGGTCTGGGGCGGCGGCGGCAATGGCGAGGAGGCGCTGCTGACGGGGTGTTACCGCACGGCGCTCGATCTGGCGGCGCAGAACGCGCTCACCTCGATCGCTTACCCGGCGATCTCCACCGGCATTTACCGCTTTCCCGCCGATCTGGCCGCGCGCATCGCGGTCGGCACCGTGGCCGCCGAGATCGCAGCCCGCCCGCGCGGGCTCACGCGCGTGGTGTTCTGCTGCTTCGCGCCAGCAAGCGCGGAGCATCACAGCAATGCCTTCGCTGAATTAGGGTTGGTGTAGCTCTCGAATGTCGTCCGTGCGAAAGCGGGGACCCGCGGCGACCTCGAGTGTGTACTCGTGAATCGAGATCGGTGAGTGGCGGTTGGTCAATGTCCGCTTTGCCCCCGAAAGCGGACATTGGGCGGTGCGCTTGAGATGTCCTCTAAGGGCCACAAGGTGACATTCCAGCTTTGAAAAGTTCATAAGGCCGAGAAACCAATCTTACCTTCATCGCCCTCGCATCCGGTAAAATTCAACCAACCCTAGTTACCGCCAATGAGCAAGGGATTGACCTTGCGTTTGTATCCCGTCAGCGTTTCGGCGATCCTGAACTTGAATGGAACCTGGAACGAGATGTGTTTCTGGACGTGCGCATCGCGCACGTATTTCTCAATCGGCATGCCCGAGATGACGCCCATGCCGCCGAACAGTTCCATGGCTTGCTCAGTCAGCCGCTGCACGGCATTGCCGGTAAACACCTTCGCCATATACTCGTAAGGCTGGTGCTCAACGCTGCCGTCTTCAAACGCTTCGGGGTGGTCCTTGGCCCACGCTGCCGTCCAGATCAGGCGTCGCGCCGCCTGAAGGTTGGTTGCCATCTCGGCAAGCGCCAGGCCGACGGCTTGGTGCTGGACAATCGGCTTGCCGCCTGAGACTCGCTCCTGTGTGTATTTAATTGTTTCCTCAAGCGCCGCACGGCCAAGCCCGAGCGTCAACGCGGCGATTGTGACAAGAGTGCCCATATCGGTGCGTCCCGGAGGAGGAGGCCCCAAGATGCGGCCTTTTGGCACTTTCACCTCATCGAAGAAGATCTCCGCATTGTCACCTACGCGTCGGCCGATCTTTGACATGGGATGTCGTACGAGGCCGGGTGAATCGCCCTCGACGAGAAAGGCCCGGGAGCCGTCGTCGGTCTGCGCCATGACGACGAGCAGCTTCGCAAGATAGCCAACGGTCTGAAAGTTTTTAGCGCCGTTGATGACCCAGGAGCCGTCGGGCTGCTCGACCGCGCGCGTGCGGAAGGCAACGTCTGCGGGTGTTTCGGTGTAGTAATCGAAGCCCAAGTCCGTATCAGGCTCATGAATGGCGACCGTCGTGAAATAGGTGTCGTCTGCGAGGAATCTTGGGATGAAATAGTCCCGCTGCTCTTGCGTCATGCGCAGTTCAAACCAGTCACGCGCACGCCTGGCCGTCAGCATGAAGTAATAGGCGGTGCCGGTGTCGGCGGCGGCTAGTTCTTCGGCGATCAGACAGGCGGTCAGGTGATCGGAGGCGCCAGCGCCGCCATTTTCCTCCTGCAGCACGAAGGTTCTAAATCCAAGTTGGGAACCCTTTTTGAGGACGTCCCATGGGATACGGTCTTCCCAGTTCGGCCGGCTGTCGAGTTCAAGCGCGATAGGCTTGATCTCCTTCTCGGCGAATTCGCGCGCCAGTTGTTGAAACGCCCGCTGCTCATCGTTAAGCCGGATATCGAACATTATTAACTCCGTCGTATGAGCTGATTACCCCGGAGGTTGACAGGGTAACATCACGGATGCAGCAGCAGTTTGCCTAGCACCGCGCCCCTCTCAAGCATCTCATGTGCGCGTCTCGCCTCCGCGAGCGGCAGGCGCGCATGAATGCGCGGATGAAGTTTGCCGGCGACAAGCATGTCGATGATGGCGCGCATGCCCGCGTGGCGCTCTTCGACGAGGTGGTCCCAAGTGTGGATAGTGAATTGACGCACCGCCGGCGAGTTCTTGCTCGAGCGCAATGTCGGCTGCAGATCGATCTGCGCCTTTCCGCCGAGAACACCATAGATTATGAGCATGCCGCAGGGCGCGAGCAACGCGATGTTATCGGGAATGGTCGGCCCGGCGACTGGATCGATGATGATGTCAACGCCGCGGCCGCCTGTGATCTCGTCGATGCGCTTGCCGAAGTTCTCGTTCTTGCGGTTGATGACGTGGTCGACCCCCAATTCGCGGGCGAAGTGCGCCCTCTCCTCGCTGCCGACGACGCCGATCACGGCGAGGTCCATTGGCTTCGCCAAGTCGATCAGGGCATTCCCCATGCCTCCGGCGGCCGCGTAGATGAGCACGCTCTGACCCTTCCGCGGCCGCACGGCATCATTGAGGATGTGATAGGCGACCTGATAATTGGCCAGCGCTGCCGCAGCATCGAGATCGATGCTCTCGGGAAGAAGAAATGTCGCGTCGGCCGGCGTTGCAATGTATTCGGCATAATGGCCGCCGCGGTGGGGACGTTCGCGCGCCGTGGCGTATACGCGCTCGCCGGGCCGGCGCGACGTAACGCCCGGCCCGACCTTCTCGATCACGCCGGAGATTTCTGTACCGGGCGTCGCCGGGAGCGGCGGCATAAAGCCGTAAGTGCCGGAGCGGATCAGCACATCGGGCATGCCCACACCGATCGCGTGCGCCCGGATCAGCACTTCGCCCGCCTTCGGCTCCGGGACGGGTATATCGAGGCATTGCAGGACGCTGGGTGGACCCGGCTCGCGGAACTGGATGAGCCTCATCGTCTATCGTCTCCCGAACGGTCGCATCGCCGCGTATCAGACTTTAACACATTGCGGATCGAGAACCGTGCTCCAGCATCGCAACAATATTGGCCGCGCATGTCCGCTTCGGGTCAAAATCGGAAGTCACGGACTTTTGCATGACTGTCTGCTTTGCCCCAGATAGCGGACACTGGGCGGCGCATCCACGTCGATATTTCCTGTGGGCTTATGAGGCCACACCTCGCACTGGATTCCCGCTTGCGCGGGAATAAGCGGACGCTTTCGCTACACCGGCGCCAAAATTAAACCTTCGGCTCCACATCCAGACGCACAATCCAGTTCGCCAGGTTCGCCGTCGCCGCCGGATAGATCTTCAACACTTCCGGATCATGTCCCGGCACCATGTGCTGGCGCGAACTGGCGAGCTTGAGCAGCGTCTTGTAGCCCTCGAGCGTGTCGCCGACGCTATAGGTGATGGGGAACACGCGGCCCTCGTCGATGTGCGAATACAAGTGGCAGCAGTCGGAGGAGACGACCACATAACCGCGCTTCGTCTTCACCCGCACGCATTGCAGGCCTTTCGAATGACCGCCGATCTTGTGCACGGTGATGCCGGGCGCCAGTTCCTCGACGCCGTCGTGGAATTCGACGCGGTAGTCGTAGACCTTTCGCAGCATGGCGTGCACGTCGTCCTCGCTGAACGGAATACGCAACATCGGGTGGCACATGCAGCGGCCGGTGCAATAGCCCATCTCGGTGTCCTGCACGTGATAGCGCGCGTTGGGAAACAGGTCGTAATTGCCGGCATGATCCCAATGCATGTGGGTGGCGATGACGTGATCGACCTGGTCGGGTGCGACGCCCAGCGCCTGCAAGCCCTCGCCGACCGGATGGATGATCTTGCGGCCGCGCTCCTTGGCCGCTTTCTCGTCGAAGCCGGTGTCACACACGAAGACGCCATACGGCCCCTTGATCACCCAGACATAATAGGCGATCGCGGTCATCTCGTCGTGCGGGTCGCCGAAGATATAGTTTTCGCTGCGCATGCGCGCGTGCTCGGCGTAGCGCACCGCATAGACCTCGTGCACGTCGTCGCTCATTTCTTGTTTCCCCCTCCGACGGTCACGCCGGCGCGCTTCTCGATCATCTTGACGATGGCCGTGAAGTCGCTGTCGCCGCCGTATTCCTTATTCGTCGTCTCCCATTGATCGAGGACGGCCCGCATGACCGCATTCGGCACGTCGAGCGCCTTCGCCTCCTCGAAGCAGAGCCGGACGTCCTTGAGCATCAGCGCGGTGCCGAACCCGTAGTTGAAGGTGCGCGGCAGGATGGTCTGCGGAAACTTTTGGTCGGACGCCGTGGTGCGGCCGGAGCCGGCGTTGATAACGTCGATCATCACCGCCGCATCGAGGCCCGCCTTCACGCCCATGGCCACCGCTTCCGTGGTCGCCGCCATGGCGGTAGCGGAGAGGAAGTTATTGGCGAGCTTCATGGTCTGCGCCATGCCGGGCTTGTCGCCGATGACGAACACCTTGCCGAATACGCTGAGCGCGTTTTTTACTTGATCGATTTCGGCTTGCGGCCCGGACACCATCACCGCCAGCGTGCCTTTGTTGGCGCCACCGATGCCGCCGGAGACGGGACTATCGATCTGCACGATGTTCTTCTTGGCAAGTTCGGCCGCGATCTTGGCCGCGACACGCGAGCCGGTGGTGGACAGATCGATAAAGCGCTTGATGCGCTTGCCGTGGATGACGCCGCCTTCCCCGGTCGCAACTTTTTCGGAAACCTGCAGCGACGGCAGGCTCGCCATCACGGTCTCGACCCGGTCGGCGACGTCCTGCGGCGAGGACGCAAGCTGCGCGCCCAGCGCCACGAAGGGCGCCACCGCGTCGTTGCGGGTGTCGTAGACGGTGAGCTTGTGGCCGGCCTCGATCAACCGCCGCGCCATCGGCGCGCCCATATTGCCCAACCCGATGAAGCCGATGTCCATTGTCGTTTCGTCCCTTGCGTTATCTTGGAATCGCGACGCCGCCGGCGGCGCGCTAGCGTGCGTCGGCGGGTGTGGCCGCGGTCGCCGCCGTTGCCAGCTTGCGGTTGCGGCGTCCGCGCCGCAAGCCTTCGATGAAGACCAGCGCTATGATCACGACGAGGACGTGGCCGATATACTGCTTGGCGAAGTAGCCAAAGCCGTTGTTGTCGAACAACAGCAGCGCGCGGCGCAGGTTTTCGTCGGCCAGCGGCGCCAGGATGACGCCGAGCACGACCGGCGCGGCCGGGAACTTGAACATATAGAAGGCGTAGCCGATGAAGCCGCCCGCCACCATGATCCAGACGTCGAACATGTTGGTGCGCACGGCATAGGCGCCGATGATGCAGATCGGGATGATCAACGTCATCAGCAGCCCGCGCGGCAACGAGAACAATTTCACGCATGGCTTGATTAGCGCCAGCGCCGCGCCAAACATGAGAAAATTGGCGACGACGAGCAGCGCATAGATCAGCTCGATCAGGCCGGGCTGGTCGATAGCGATGGTGGGCCCGAGCTGCACGTTCTTGAGCTGCAAGGCCGCCATCATCGCCGCGGCGGGCGCGCTGCCGGGAATGCCGAGCGTCAGCGTCGGCAGCATCGAGCCGCCGACACAGGCGTTGTTGGCGACCTCGGCGCAGACGATGCCCTGGAAACTGCCCTTGCCCCATTTTGCCTTTTCTTCCGGGCTGGCGCGCCGGCGGCCGACGTCATAGGCCAGGAAGGCTGCAATGTTGGCGCCGGCGCCGGGGATGGCGCCGATCACGGTGCCGATCAGGCCCGAGCGCAGCGCCGCCGGCATATTTTTGATGAGCAGACCGACCGAGGGAATCGCGCGCCCGACGTTTTCCGGCATCGCCGTGTGCTCGCGCTGCGGCAAGACTTTCATGATCTCGGCCAGGCCGAACAGGCCGATCAGGATGGCGACGTAGCTGATGCCGTCATACAGCGCAGGGATATCGAAGGTGAAACGGGGCACGCCGTGAATCGTGTCGTAGCCCACGAAGGCGAGCAGCATGCCGAGCCAGCCGGTCATCCAGCCCTTGAGCGGCATGGTGCCCGAAGTCATCGTTCCGCAGATCGAAATGCCGATGACCGCCAGCAGGAACATCTCCCAGGAACGGAATTGCAGCGCGATGGCGAGGATGACCGGCATGCAGGCCACCAGCAGCAGGATGCCGATCCAGTTGCCGAGAAACGACGCGGTGATCGAGAGCCCGAGCGCCTGGCCGCCCAGGCCGCGCTTGGCGAGCGTATGCCCTTCGATCATGGTCGGCACCGAGTCCGGCGTGCCGGGAATGTTGATCAGCACCGCCGAGATGGCGCCGCCGAAGGTGCTGGCCGTATAGACTCCGAGCATGAAGGCGAGCGCGACCTCCTGCTTCATGCCGACCGACAAGCCGATCAGCAGCATCATCGCCATGGTGGTCGACAGTCCCGGCATGGCGCCCCAGAAGATGCCGAGGACGACTCCGCCGAGCGTGACCAGCAGCAGATAGGGTGACAGCGCCTGCAGGAATGCGTCGATCACGGGCGGATCTCACGGCAAGGGGGTTTGGAACAGCATGCGGAACACGATCGAGAGGAACGAGATCCATACGACGTTGACCGCCAGGCAGGCCCACAACGGCGCCCGCCAGTAGATCCGCAGCAGGCCGGTGAGGAAGACGATCGACACCGGCTCGAAGGCGCCGATGTAGAAATGCAGCGAGCCGATGTTGAAGCTCGTCTCGAACGGCACGACCTGCAGCGCCAGTACATAGAGCACGATGATGCCGCCAAGCGTGAGCGAACGCATGGCATCGGTCGGGATCTCGAATCGATCGAGCGCGCGCGGTATGACCCGCCGGCGGGTCATCGCCGAATAGCCGAGCAGCAGCGCCATCACCAGCAAGCTCGCCGCGGTGAGGAATGGCAACAAGCCGGGCGCCGTGAAGACAACACCCCCCGGCACCGGCAGGCGCAGCGATGCGACCGCCAGGAAGATCGCGATGACCGCGACGACGACGGCCGCCGACAAATCCATGATCGGGGTGGCGAGACCCGCATTGGCGTCTTCCGATATGACGCGCTTTTCGTCGTCAGCCACTTCGTCGCTGGCCATCACGTCGACCCTCGAAGGCGCCGCTGCTTTTGATTGTCAGGATTGCGGCGAGCGGGGCATGCCCCGCCCGCCGAAGCAGATATTACGCGCCGACCGGCTTGTAGCCCTTCGGCGGCCACCACTTGTCGAAGTCCTCGGGCGAAGGCAGGCCGAGCTCCTTGGCCGTCTTCACCTTGCCGCCGATCTGGTCCTTGTTCGCGTTGAACAGGAAGGCGGTGTTGACCTCGAGCTGGGCGGCGCGCTTGTCGGCCGCCTCGCCGGTGAGGACATGACGCTCGAAGAACTTCTTGTCGCAGACCGCAGTGAAGGCGGGTGAATTAGCGGCGTGGACAAAGGCGTCGGTGATCTCCTTCTGGACCTCGACCGGGACCGTACGCCGCATCAGCAGATTGTAGTTGCCGCCCAGCGGCAGTAACGGCTTAGTCGCCGGCCGCAGCGTGCCGATCGAAGGCAGCACCTTGCCGTCCTTGAGCTTGATATCGGCGGTGCCGCACTGGAACAGGTTGCGCAGCTTGCCGGCGCGGATGAGCTCGATGTGCTCGTGCACGCCGCCGCCCGCGATCATGGTCTCGCCCTGGAGACCTGCGAGTGTCGCCGGCTTGCCGCCCTTGTAGGGAACGAAATGCACGGTGATGCCGAGTTGCCGCGCGATCTGCATGGCGACTTCGTGCCAGATGCCGCCGGTACCCGAGGTGGAGATGGTGAGCTTGCCGGGATTGGCCTTGCCGAACTTGACAACGTCATCGACGGTCTTGAATTCGGACTCCTCGCGCACTGACCAGCTGGCGAGCGACGAGGCCGCCTGCATGATGGTCCAGTCCTCCCAGCATTTGCTGTCGGTGTGACCCATCACGCGCACGAACTTGTTGAAGTTGGCGGCGCCGAGCAGGGTGTAGCCGTCGGCCGGCTGCTGCAGCACGTAATTGGTGGCGATGCCGCCGACCGCGCCGGGCTTGTTGATCGGCTCGATGCTCCAGCCCTTGGCCACGGCCATCTCCTTGGCGATCAGGCGCATGACGACATCGGTGCCGCCGCCGGCCGCGTACATGATGACCAAGGTGATCGGCTTGTCCGGCCATTTGGCGGCATTGGCCGTTCCCGGCCGGATGACCAGCATACTGGCCGCGCCTACCGCGCCGGTAAGCACGTCGCGGCGGCGGATTACGTTTTTCGTCCCACTCCCATCGGGTGTCGTCATTTGGAATCCTCCCAGGTGATTTTAGCGCCTTGTCAGGCAAGCGCTTATTTGCAGTTTACGTGACCGGCACGGCATTTGTCCCGCCCGTCCCACTTTCTTGCGCACAGAAGTATCCAGCCTGGCCCGCGTGCGTGCCCGGCCTGGTCCGCGCACCGGGGCAAAGTTCCGCGCTCAGTGGCGGACGGCCCGACGGCTCTAACCAGCCGACCAGCCGCCCCCCTAAACCACCCAGTCCTTCACCCAAAAGGCCTATTGAACTTATTATAAGCTAGCTTATTATAACGGTGCTATTGGAAAGCCGGAACCATGCCCAATATCCCGGTCACCCGCGAAATTGCCGTTAATATCATGGACGTAGCCCGCATGCTGCGGACCTATGCCGACCAGCGCGCCCGCCAGTTCGGCATCTCGCGCGCCCAGTGGGTCGTGCTGATGCGGCTCGACCGCTCCGAGGGCCTCAAACAATCGGAGCTCGCCGAAATCCTCGACCTGCAGCCGATCTCGCTCACCCGCCTGCTCGACCGCCTGGCCGAGAACGAACTGATCGAACGCCGCCCCGATCCGAACGACCGGCGCGCCAACCGGCTTTATCTCACGCCGGCAGCGCGGCCGCTGCTCGAGCAGCTCGTCGAGCTGGGCCGCGACCTGATGGACGACGTGCTCGCCGGATTAGACGGCAAGGCCCATGAGAGGCTGCTGAGCGACCTGCAGCTGATGAAGGACAATCTGCGCGCCGCCATCAGCCGCCAATCGAGCGAACCGCAGACAGCCAAAGTCGAAGCGTCATGAGTGAGAACACGTTGAAGATCGTTCCGGCGCCCGAAGCCAAGACGGGGCCGGCCGAACTAAAGACCAGCGAAGCGCCGGCGAAGCCCGCGCGCTCCGGGCGTAAGCGCCTGCGCATGATCCTGCTGGTCGCGCTGCCGGCGATCGCCGCGCTCATCGGAGCCGGCGTCTACATCATGGGCGGCCGCTACATCTCCACCGACAACGCCTATGTCGGCGCCCAGAAGGTCCTGATCACGCCCGACATCTCCGGCAAGATTGTTCATGTCGCCGTCGTCGAGGGTCAGCACGTCAAGCCGGGCGATGAATTGTTCACGCTCGACGCCGAGCCCTATCGCCTGGCGCTGCAGCAGGCCCAAGCCAAGCTCGACGCCGCGCGCGTCGACTACAGCAAGCTCACGACCACGCTCGCTTCGCTGACCACCCTGGTCGAACTTGCCAAGAAGAACGTCGCGCTCAAGCAATCCGACGTCGAGCGCAAGCATAAACTGTTGGCGTCGCACGCGACCTCGCAGGCCGATGTCGATACCGCCTCCTCGGCCTACGTGACCGCACAGTTGCAAGCGCAGTTCGCCAAGCAGCAGCTGGCGACCACGCTCAGCCAGCTGCTCGGCGATGGCAAGCTGCCGCTCGCGCAATTCCCCGCCTATGCGCAGGCCAAGGCCGCGCTCGACGACGCCCGGCGTAATCTCGACCACACAATCGTGCGCGCGCCGATGACGGGCACCGCCACGCAGGTGGACAATATCCAGCTTGGCCGCTTTGTCGCTGCCGGCACACCGGTGCTGAGCGTGATCGACGACCAGGCCCCCTGGGTCGAGGCCAATCCAAAGGAAACCGACATCACCTATTTGCGCGTCGGGCAGAAGGCGACGCTCGACGTCGACTCATTCCCCAACCACACCTTCAAGGGCACGGTGATCGCGGTCAGTCCCGGCACCGGCGCGCAGTTCTCGATCCTGCCGCCGCAAAACGCCACCGGCAACTGGGTCAAAGTGGTGCAGCGCGTGCCCGTGCGCATCGCCTTCGACAAGGACGAGGACACGCACCTGCTACGCTCCGGCATGAGCGTCAATGTGGAGATCGACACCGGCCACAGCCGGCTGCCGTTCTTCGCAGCCGTTGCCAAAGACGCAAAATGAGTCCGCGCGTCGCAGCGATGTCGCCGAACCTGCGGCGCATGCTGGTGACTGTGTGCGCCATGACGGCGACCATCATGCAGGCGCTCGACACAACAATCGCCAACGTCGCGCTGCCCTACATGCAGGGCTCGCTGTCGGCTTCGCTCGACCAGATCAACTGGGTGCTGACCTCCTACATCGTCGCCGCCGCCATCATGACCGCGCCGATCGGCTGGCTGGCCGACCGCTTCGGCCGCAAGAAATTGTTCGTGACTTGCGTGGCCGGCTTCACCGTCGCCTCGTTCCTGTGCGCGCTCGCGCAGAACATCGAGGAGATCGTGCTGTTCCGCCTGTTGCAGGGCATGGCCGGCGCGGCGCTGGTGCCGCTGTCGCAGTCGGTGCTGCTCGATTCCTATTCGGTCGAGGAGCGCGGCTCCGCCATGGCGATCTGGGGCATCGGCGTGATGCTGGGGCCGATCATGGGCCCGACGCTGGGCGCCTGGCTGACCGACAATTATTCCTGGCACTGGGTGTTCCTGATCAACCTGCCGATCGGCGTCATCACCGTGATCGGCATGCTGACATTCATGGAGGAAACCCACCGCCATGAGCATCTGCGCTTCGACTGGTTCGGCTTCATCGCGCTCGCCATCGGCATCGGCGCGCTGCAACTGATGCTCGACCGCGGCGAACAGGTCGGCTGGTTCGGCGCCAGCGAGATCTGGATCGAGACCATCGTTTCGATCGCCGGCTTCTACTATTTCTTCGCCCATTCGCTGACGACGCCCGAGCCGTTCGTGCGCTTCGAGATGTTCAAGGACCGCAATTTCGTTTCCGGCTGCGTGTTTATGGCGGTGATCGGCGTGGTGCTGTTCGGCACCATGGCGCTGATTACGCCGTTCATGCAGATCCTGCTCGGCTATCCGATCCAGACCGCCGGTTTCCTGCTCGGCTCGCGCGGCGTCGGCACGTTGCTCACAATGATGGTGGCGCCGCGGCTGATGAAGCATTTCGAGACGCGCTGGCTGATCCTCGCCGGCCTGCTGCTGTCGGGCGGCACGCTCTACCAGATGACCGGATTTTCGTTCGACACCACGCAGTCGACGATCGTGGTGATCAGCATCGTGCAGGGCATCGGCCTCGGCCTGCTGTTCGTGCCGATCACGACGGCGGCGTTCCTGACGCTGCCGGCCGACATGCGCAACGGCGGCACCTCGATCCTGACCCTGGTCCGCAATATCGGCTCGTCGGTCGGCATTTCCATGGTCATCGCCAACCTGACCGACAAGACCACCGAGATGCACGCGCGGCTGAGCGAATCCGTGACGCCGTTCAATGATGCGCTGCAGATGCCGGATGTCGCTTCGCATCTCGACACGCATAGCGAATTGGGCCGCGCCATGCTCGACGCCATGGTCACCCGGCAATCCGCGATGATCGCCTATATCAACGACTACTGGCTCTTGATGGTGCTGACGCTGGCGATGATTCCGCTGATTTTCATAATCGGCGCCAGCCGGCGCACGCCAAGCGAGGAAGAGCTGGAAGAGGCGGCGGTGCTCGAATAACCCGGGCGGCGCGGCCCCCACCCTTCTTTTTCCACTCTCCCCTTGTGGGAGAGGGTAGCGAGCGCTGAAGCGTAGCGAAGCGCGAGCCGGGTGAGGGGGATAATGTTTTCGATAGGCGCTTGCCCCCTCACCCGCCCTCGCTCGGCTTCGCCGCCGCTCGGGCACCCTCTCCCACAAGGGGAGAGGGAAACGAGTAAGCCTACCGCTCAGCGTTTTGAAAATTCTTTCCTGATCATCTCGGTATGCTCGCCCAACGCCGGGACCGGGCCGTAGCTGCGTTCCTGGCCGGCGCGCAACGGCGCCGGCGCCGGCATCGACACCGGCCCGCTCGGCGACCGAACCGTGATCCGGCGCAAATGCGGATGCTTGGCGAGCAGGCGCGTGTCGTTGACACGGGCATAGGCGATGTCGGCCGCTGCCAGCTTCTTTTCCAGCAAGGCGGCATCCATCGACCCGAAAGCTTTCTGCACGCGGCCGTCGGTGTCGGCCCGGCGCTTCACGCGTTCCAGGTTGGTGGCAAAATCGGGATCGGCGGCGAGCGCCTTGTCGCCCATGACCTCAGCGGCCAGTACGCGCCACTCGCGGTCGTTCTGGATCGAGATCAGGATGTCGGCGCCGTCGCCGCTCTTAAACACGCCGTAGGGTGAGATCGAGGGATGCGCGAGACCCAAGCGCTGCGGCGGCTTGCCGCCTTCGGTTTGCAGCAGCGGCACCGTCATCCAGTCGGCCATGGCGTCGAACAGCGACACGCTGATGCTGGCGCCTTCTCCGCTGCGCCCACGCGCGATCAGCGCTTCAAGAATGGCCGCATGGGCGTTCATGCCGGTGGCGACATCGACCACCGAGACGCCAACGCGCGCCGGCGCCTCCGGCCCGCCGGTCACCGAGGACAGTCCGCTGTCGGCCTGGATCAAAAGGTCGTAGGCCTTGCGTCTGGCGTAAGGGCCGCTCTCGCCGTAGCCGGAAATCGAGCAGCAGATCAGCCGAGCGTAATCCTTGCGCAGGCGTTCGATCGCGAAGCCGAGCTTCGCCATGGTGCCAGGTTTCAGGTTCTGCACAAATACGTCGGCCTTGGCGAGCATGGCTTCCAGCAGCGTCTTGTCTTCGGCTTTGGTGAGGTCGAGCACCACCGACTGCTTGCCGCGGTTGAGCCAGACGAAATAGGCGCTCTCGCCGTGCACCAGCGCGTCATAGCCGCGCGCGAAATCGCCCTCCGGGCGCTCGACCTTGATCACGCGCGCGCCCGCATCCGCCAGCCGGCAGGTGCAGGTCGGCGCGGCGACCGCTTGTTCGACCGAGACGACGAGAAGGCCGGAGAGCGGAAGCATGCTTACCTCTCCCCGCTTGCGGGGAGAGGTCGGTTCCTGCCGGAGGCGGGAACCGGGTGAGGGGGCGCTTCGGCGCGTAGAGCGTCGGCGATTGTTTCCAGCACACCGTTCATATTATTCATGACGTCGTTATTCCAAAACCGCAGAACGCGATAGTTGTGCTCGTGAAGCCATTGATCGCGCAGCCGGTCCTTAGTGCTGCCGTCGTGTTGACCACCGTCGACTTCGATGACCAATCGTTTTTCACGACATAAGAAGTCAACGACGTAATGGCCGATCGGCTGCTGACGCACGAATTTATTGCCATCGATTGCGCGCGCACGGAGCTTGTTCCAAAGACGCAATTCAGCGCTTGTCGAGTCTCGCCGTAGTCGACGTGCCAGCCCCGTTTTAATTTTGTTGGCACCCCGCATTCGGCCACGCCCCCTCACCCGGCGCGCTCCGCGCGCCGACCTCTCCCCGCACGCGGGGAGAGGTAACCGTGCCGCGCAGTCGGCACAGAATCAATACGACCGCGGCAGGCCGAGCACGTGCTCGGCCAGATACGACAGGATTAGGTTGGTCGAGATCGGCGCCACCTGGTAGAGCCGGGTTTCGCGGAACTTGCGCTCGATGTCGTACTCTTCGGCGAAGCCGAAGCCGCCATGGGTCTGCACGCACATGTCGGCGGCGAACCAGGAGGCGTCGGCGGCGATCAGCTTGGCCATGTTGGCCTCGGGGCCAACCTCACCGCCGCCTTCATATTTGCGCGCGGCTTCATACACCATCAATTCGGCGGCGCGCATCTGCGCGTAGGCGCGCGCGATTGGAAACTGCACGCCCTGGTTCTGCCCGATGGGGCGATCGAACAGCACGCGCTCTTTCGCATAAGACGTTGCCCTGTCGATGAACCATTTGGCGTCGCCGACGCATTCCGCCGCGATCAGGATGCGCTCGGCGTTCATGCCCGACAGAACGTAGCGGAAGCCCTGGCCTTCCTCGCCGATCAGGTTCTCCGCCGGCACGCGCAGGTCGTCGAAGAAGATCTGCGTGGTCGAATGGTTCATCATGGTGCGGACCGGCGTGATGGTCATGCTGGTGCCTTGCGCTAGCCGCATGTCCACCAGGAACAATGACAAGCCATCGGTACGCTTCTTCGTCTTCTCGCGCGGCGTGGTGCGCGCCAAGAGCAGCATCAGGTCGGAATGTTCGGCGCGCGAGGTCCAGAGTTTCTGGCCGTTGATGACGTAATGATTGCCCTCTTTGCGCGCCGTGGTGCGCAAGGACAGCGTGTCGGTGCCGGAGGTCGGTTCGGTCACGCCAAACGCCTGCAAACGCAACTCGCCGCTGGCGAGCTTGGGCAGGTAGTCCTGCTTCTGCGCGTCGCTGCCGTGGCGCAGGATCGTGCCCATGATGTACATCTGTGCGTGGCAGGCGGCGCCGTTGCCGCCGGCGGCGTGCACTTCTTCGAGGATCGCCGCGGCGGCGCTGATCGGGAGCCCGCTGCCGCCATAGTCTTCCGGGATCAACGCGGCGAGATAGCCGGCCTCGGTGAGCGCGGCGACGAATTCCTTCGGATAGGCGCGCTCGCGATCGAGCGCCCGCCAATACTCGCCGGGGAACTTGGCACACAGCGCGCGCACGCCGTCGCGGATGTCGGCGAGCCCGTCGTCTTGTCCCGAAGCTGTCTTGCTCATGCGGCACTCATCTACGCAGCAATTTCCGCGCGGCCGTTGCTGATCGCTATTAAGTCGCGCTCGACCACGCGGGCGCGGAAGCTTAGCACGGCGCCATCGCGCCATATCTCGGTGCGGATGGTCTCGCCCGGATAGACCGGCGCCGAAAAGCGGCCCTTGATCGCAATCAATCGCGCCGGATCGTAGCCGCACACCGACTTGAGCAAGGCATGGCCCGCGATGCCGAAGGTTGCAAGCCCGTGCAGGATCGGCCGCGAGAAGCCGGCGGACTTGGCGAAGCCGGGGTCGGCGTGCAGCGGATTGACGTCGCCGGACAGCCGGTAAACAAGCGCCATTTCCGGCCGCGTCGGCAGATCGCAGGTGAGGTCGGGCGCGCGCGCGGGGATCGGATGCGGCGGCGGCGCTTCACGTTTCGGCCCGCCGAAGCCGCCGTCGGCACGCCAGAAGGCGGTCTGCGTCAGCGCGGCGAGCAATTCACCGCTGGCCTTGTCGGTCACTGTCCGTTCGGCAAACACCAGCGCGCCCCTGCCCTCGCCCTTGTCGATCACATCGACGATGCGGGTTTGCCCGATCACGACGCCTTGCGGTGCGACCGGCTTGTGCAGCGTCAGGCCCTGCTCGCCGTGCAACACCTTGCTCCAGGTCACGCCCGCGTCCGGATTGCGCAGCCAGTAAGGCGAATAGCCCTGCACCAGCGCGAAGGTCGGCAGCACTTTGAGATTTTTCTCGTAGACGAAGGCGAGCTCGTCTTCGTTCAGCGGGTCCTGGCCGAAACCGAGTCCCAGCGCATAGAGCATGCAGTCCTTGGGACCGTAGCTGTGCTCCACGGCGGGGATGTCGAGCGCCAGCAGTTTGTCGGGGTCAAGCGGCATCGCCTTCTACTCGGCGGGTCATGCCCCGCGCAGGCGGGGCATCCAGTAATCCCCGTCCATTGAAAAAACACTTAGGCCGGTGTTACTGGGTCCCCGCCGGAGCTTGTCATCGGGCCGCGCTTTGCGCGGACCCGTTGGCGGGGACGACAGCCGTGATTACTTGCCCCAAACTTCTTCCGCCAGTTCCACCACCATGCGCAGCTTGGCCCATTGCTCGTCCTCGGCCAGCACGTTGCCTTCCTCGGTGGAGGCAAAGCCGCATTGCGGCGAGAGACACAGCTGCTCGAGCGCGACATGTTTGGTCGCTTCCTCGATGCGCTTCTTGACGTCGGCGCGCGGCTCGAGCCGGCCCTGCTTGGTGGTGATGAGGCCGAGCACCACGATTTTGTTGCCCTTGGGCAAAAAGCGCAGCGGCTCGAAGCCGCCGGCACGGTCGGTGTCGTATTCCAGGAAGTAGCCGTCGTAGTTGCACTTGGCGAGCAAGGTTTCCGCCACCGGTTCGTAGCCGCCCGACGAAATGAAGGTGGAGCGGAAATTGCCGCGGCAGACATGTGTGGTGATCACCATGTCGGCGGGTTTGGTCTCGAGTGCCTTGTTGATGCATTTGGTGTAGGTCTCTTGCAGGTGATCGACGTCGAGGCCGCGGTCACGCGCCTGCTGCATCTGCTCTTGCGAGCAGAGATAGGCCCACGCGGTGTCGTCGAACTGCAGGTAACGGCAGCCGGCCGCATAGAAGGCCTTGATGGCGTCCTGATAGGCCACCGCCAAATCGTCGAAGATGGCGTCGCGGCTGGCATAGGCGTCCTTGCTCACCGCATTGGGCTCGAGCCGGAAATGAAAGGTCGAGGGCGCGGGAATGCACATTTTCGGCGTCACTTTGGTGTGCGCCTTCAGGAACTTGAAGTGCTCCAGCATGTAGTGATCGGAGAAACCGATCTTGCCGTTGACGCGGATCGAGCGCGGCTTGGTCTGCACGCCCTGGAACTGGATGCCGTGGTCGAGTTCGTAGATCTCCACGTTGTCGAGCCCGCCGTAGAAATCGAAATGCCACCAGGAGCGGCGGAACTCGCCGTCGGTGGCGAGCTTCAAGCCCACCTCTTCCTGTTTCTTGATGATCTTCTCGATCTCCTTGTCCTCGACCTCTTTCAGCTCGGCCTGCGTGATTTCGCCCTTCTCGCGCTTGGCGCGCGCCTCCTTGATCGGCGCGGTGCGCAAGATGCTGCCGACCTCGTCGGCGCGGAATGGCGGCTTGCTGCGTGGCGACATGGTTTCCTCCGCGAAATATCCCGGCGCTTGGGGCGCGCCTAAGTTTGTTTATTGAGCCATAGCACGGCCGGCGCCGTGTTTTCCATGCGCGGCTTCGCATGCGTAGCGCGCGGTTTCAAGCGCGCCGCCAAACGAAAAATAATGCGGCGCGATATCGCCCAGCCCGCCCGCCGCGCCGAACGCTGCGATGATGCGGTCGGGCCCAACATTGCCGACGACTTGGCCGATCAGCGTCCCGCCCGCGCCTGACATCAACCCGCGCAAGGAGGCCGCCACGCCGCAACGCCGGGCATAACGCAGCAGCGCCGGCATGCTGGTCGGTCCCGCCATGCCGACCTTCACCGGCTGCGCGACGCCGCAGGCGCGCATTTGCTTGAGCCAGGCGAGGATGCGCTCGGGCGAAAACGAAAACTGGCTGACGATGTGCGTGCGCAAACCTTGCGCCGCGCTGGCGGCGAGTTTCTCGTCGAGCGCGGCTTCCAGGCGCCCGGACGCGATGCGCGGGTGGCCTTCCGGATAGGCGCCGATGCCGATCTCCTCGATGCCGGCTTCGCGCAAGGCACCCTTCTGGATCACCGACAAGGCGTCGGGAAATGGCCCGAGCGTATCGACGTCGCCGCCGATCACCAGCAGACGCTTCACATCGGCTTCGCCGCGCAGGCGGCCGAGCAGATCAGCCAAGTCGGACGCGGTACGTACACGGCGCGCGGCAATGTGGACGACCGGTTCGAGACCTGCCCGGCGCAGCGACGCCGCCGCGGCGACCAATTCGTGCGGCGCGATGGTTGGAACGGCGGAAAAATAAACCGGCGTCGCGGGCGGCAAAATCTCGGCGAGCGCGGCAATTTCGGCCGCGCCCGGCCGTGTGGCTTCGATTGAGAAGGTGCGCGCAAATCCGGCGTTCATCTCTCAACCGCTCGTCCCCGCGCAAGCGGGGACCCAGGAGAACAAATTACCGACGCCGCTATCGCAGCTCTGGATTCCCGCTTGCGCGGGAACCAACGGAGTGTGCTGCACGCGGGCCACTCTCACAGCTCACTCGCGCCGGCGCGAGATCACGAAAGATTCATCGTAGAACCACAGTCCGCCGTTCTTTTGCAGCGCCTCGCGCGTGGCCTCGATATAGCGGCGGTCGCTGTGCACGTCGGACAGGCGGTCGTCCTCGATCTGCGCCACGTAGATCGCCGCGTTCCAGGCGGCGAGCAGCGTGGAGGTACCGATCGAATTGGAAATTTCCGAAGGCAGCGTGTGCATGTCGTAGCGGAACAGCGAGCGTTGGTCGGAATAGGCGTTGAAATTGAGATCGCGGCCACCGGCCCCTAGTTCGTGCTTGAGCGCCTTGAGCAGGTCGTGGCGGCTGTGCGCGAACGGATTGTCGTTGGGCCAGACCTTGTGGATGATGTCCATGCCCGGGTCGTGCCCGTGGGAATGAATGGCGATCATGCGACCGGCCGGTCCGAGCGCGCGCGCCAGGGGCGCCAGCACGCGCTTGGCCTTGAACTCGAGCGAAGCGCGCGCGCGATAGGGCTGCGAGGCGATCACCAGATCATAATCGGCGACGGTGCCGCCGGGCTTGGGCACGATCTGGTCGAGCAGGAATTTGTGGTCATTGCGGTAGATCACCAGGATCACCGGCCGCTCATAAACCGGGTTGCCGCTTTTGGGTGAAACGCCCGCCTTCCAGTTCTGCGCCAGGAACGGCTCGAGCGCGGTGATCTGCTCCTCGAAGCGGTGGGCGCTGTCGCCGTCCATCGCCAGTTCTTTCCACACCAGGCTGGTGGCGGCGGAGACCGACTTCACCGCCAGCCAGGGCGCCTCGGCATAGGCGAGGTTGGTCAGCACCAGCACGGTGGACGGGTGCTCGACGAAACGGTCCGCCATCTTGTGCAGCGTGAGGCGGATGTCCTCCAGGCTGATTTCCTTGCCGACGATGTAGAACGGCATGGTGGGGAAACGGTCGTGCATGGTGCGCATCACGCGCGCCAGCACCGTCCCGTCGCCGAGACCGGCGTCGAACACGCGCACCGCCGGCGGGCGCGGATGGATATTGGCAAGCTCGAGACCGACGCGGTTGGCGATTTCCCACTTCTCGCTGCAGGTGTTCACGAACAGCAGATATTTCTGCCGGTTGTCGAAGAAGCGGAAATTGCGCGTGGGGTCATCGCTGGCGAGTCCGGAAGCGACCGGCGGCGCCGCCGGCGTCACCACTGGCAGGCCGCCGGGCGGGCCCTCGAACAGCACGCGGCGGCGCCCGGGCGCGCCGTCGGCGTTGCGCGCCATGAAGGTGCGGATGCGCTCCAGCGTGTCGGTGGTGATGCGGCCGCCATTGCGCAGGCGGCTGGCGAGCTTGCCGTCATTGACCGCGCGGCGGCCGAAGGTGGATTCGGCAAGCCCCTGCGTGCGGCAGAAATCGGAAATTTCCTGAAGGATTTGCTCGTTCATGCGGACGCCTCTCCCCCGGCAGGCGCGGCTCTCAGGCGGCCGCTGTGGCCGCAAGCGAACCAAGTCCGCGGGCGGGCGTCAACAATAAAAGTTCCATTGGGAAAGATGGGCAAAGTGGGTGGGCGGTATTCAATCCGAAAAATCGCTAAAAATCGCAGTCGCGCGGTAGAGCAAAATCTAGAGGAAGGCAATTTTATGGGATATTGCCCACTCGCGAAGCCATAATCGTGGGCAGAAGTGGGACGGCCGTCCGGCCGCTAGCGTCTTCAAATATCGAAGAAAACCGTCTCGCCGTCGCCCTGCATGCGGATGTCGAAACGGTAGACGGTCTGCCCTTTGCCGCCCTCCTTGTGGGCAATAAGAGTCCCACGCCGCTCCTCCGGCACCAGCGCCAGGATGGCGTCGCCGGCGTTTGCCGCCTCGTCGGAGAAATAGAGCCGCGTATAAACCTGCCGCAACATGCCGCGCGAATAGATGCAGACCACGATGTGCGGCGCGTGCGGCTTGCCGTCCGGCCCCGGCACGGCGCCCGGCTTGACGGTGTCGAAGCTATAGACGCCGTCCTTGTCGGTGGCCGAACGTCCGAAGCCCTTGAACAGGGCATTGGTGCGCGCGCGCTTGTCGGCCGGGCTGGCGTAGCGGCCCTGGCTGTCGGCCTGCCAGATCTCGATCATGGCGTCGTTGATCGGCAGGCCGTCGCCGTCGGTGATGCGGCCTTCGATGCGGATCTTCTCGCCGGTGGCGTCCGGTGTCACCAGGTTGGCGCCGACCGTCTCCTTCCAGTCGTAGATATTGTTCGGCGCCCAATGACAGCGGCTGTGGGGGCTGAGCCCGTAGGCGAAGAACGGGCCGACGGTTTGCGAAGGTGTGATGTCCGACATTGAATTCCTGCCCTAGTGCTTGTCCGGCGGCGTCTCTTCGCGCCCGCGTAATACAATGTCGAAGCGGAAGCAGAGCGCCCAATCGGGGATGGTGTTCTCCAGGTCGAAGCTCGAGATCATGCGCGCGCGCGCCTTCTCGTCGGTGACCGAATTGAAGATCGGGTCGAACGGGAACAGCGGGTCACCGGGGAAATACATCTGCGTCACCAGCCGCGACAGGAACGAGTGGCCGAACACCGAGAAGTGGATGTGGTTCGGCCGCCAGGCATTGTGGTGGTTGCCCCACGGATAGGCGCCCGGCTTCACGGTGATGAAGCGGTAATAGCCGTTCTTGTCGGTGACGGTGCGCCCGGCCCCGGTGAAATTGGGATCGAGCGGCGCCGGATGCTGGTCGACATTGTGGACGTAGCGGCCGCAGGCATTGGCCTGCCAGATCTCGACCAGCGTGTCGGGCACCGGCCGCTTGTCCTCGTCGAGCACATGGCCGTGCACGATGATGCGCTCGCCCAAGGGCTCGCCCTTATGCTGCTTGGTGAGGTCGGCGTCGCCTTCCTGCACTGCGTTATGGCCATAGACCGGGCCGGAGAGCTCGGACAGCGTGTGCGGCACGAGGATCAGCGGCTTCGACGGCGAGCGCTTGACCGTGCTGCGGTATTCGGGGCTCAGGTGCTTGGGAAAAGCGCTCAGGCTTTCCCGCGGATAGATCAACGTCATTGTTCTTGTCCTTCTTGTCAGGCGACCCGTTCCAGCGCCAGCGACACGCCCTGCCCGACACCGACACACATGGTGGCGAGCGCCAGCTTGCCGCCGCGCTCGTTAAGACCGTGCGCCGCCGTCAGCACCAGGCGGGCGCCCGATGCGCCGAGCGGATGGCCGAGCGCGATCGCGCCGCCATGCGGATTGACGTGCTCGGCATCATCGGCCAGCCCGAGCTGCCGCAGACAGGCTAGCGACTGCGAGGCGAAGGCCTCGTTGATCTCGATCAAATCGTAGTCGCCGATTTTGTGCTGGAGGCGCGCCATCAATTTGCGCGTCGCCGGCACCGGACCGATGCCCATGATGCGCGGCGGTACCGCCGCCGAGGCCATGCCGAGAATGCGCGCGCGCGGTGTCAGGCCATGTTCCTTCACCGCCGCTTCGGACGCCACGATCACGGCGGCGGCGCCGTCATTGACGCCGGAGGCGTTGCCCGCCGTCACCGTACCGTCTTTGCGGAAGGGCGTCTTCAGCTTGGCGAGCTGCTCCAATGAAGTTTCGCGCGGGTGCTCGTCCTTGTCGACTTTCACGGTTTCCTTGCGGCCCGCGATCTCGACCGGCACGATTTCGTCGGCGAAATAGCCGGAGCGACCCGCCTTGGCCGCGCGCTGCTGTGACCGCAACGCAAAGGCGTCCTGGTCGGCGCGGCCGATCTGGAATTCTTCCGCTACGTTTTCGGCCGTTTCCGGCATGGAATCCACGCCGTATTGCGCCTTCATCAAAGGGTTGACGAAGCGCCAGCCTATTGTTGTGTCGTAGATCTCGGCCTTGCGCGAGAACGCTTCTTCCGCTTTGCCCTGCACGAAGGGCGCGCGCGTCATGGATTCGACGCCGCCGGCGATGGCGAAGTCCATTTCGCCGGCGCGGATGGCGCGCGCCGCGGTGCCGACCGCTTCCATGCCCGACGCGCATAGCCGGTTGAGCGTCACGCCCGGCACGCTTGATGGAAGCCCCGCCAGCAGCAGCGCCATGCGCGCTACGTTGCGGTTGTCCTCGCCGGCCTGGTTGGCGCAGCCGAAATAGACCTCTTCGAGTTTTTCCCAATCGACTTGGGCGTTGCGCGCGAGCAGCGCCTTGATCGGGACGGCGGCGAGATCGTCGGTGCGCACCTTGGCGAGCGCGCCGCCGAAGCGCCCGATCGGGGTCCGCGCAGCGTCGCAGAGGAAGGCTTCACGGTTTGCCATCATGCCGCCTCGGCTTGGGCGCGCGCGGTGCGCGCCTGCAATTCGCGCAGGACTTCCAGCTCTTTCGCGGTCGGGGCCGCGGTCTCGTCCACCTTGGCACCGAATTTGACCGGCCAGCCGGTGTTTTCCTGAATCTGTTCGCGGGTCACACCGGGATGGATGGAGACCACTGTCATTTCCTTGGTCTCGGGGTCGGGCGTAAACAGCGCCAAGTCCGTGATCAGCTTGGTCGGGCCCTTGGTCTTGACGCCCAGCTTGGCGCGCGAGTCGCCGCCGGTGACGTGGCCGATCGAGGTGACGAAATCGAGCTTGTCGACGAAGCTGCGCTTTGACTGCGCCATGATGATGAAGATCTCGCCGCAGCTGGTGGCGATTTCCGGCGCGCCGCCGCCGCCGGGCAGCCGCACCTTCGGCTTGTCGTAGGCGCCGACCACAGTGGTGTTGAGATTGGCGTATTTGTCGATCTGCGCGCCGCCCAGGAACCCCACTTTGATGCGGCCGCCTTGCAGCCAGTAGCGGAACATTTCGGGCACCGACACCGTGGTGAGCGCGGTCTCGCACAATTCGCCATCGCCGATCGACAACGGCAGGATGTTGGGCTTGGTGGCGAGCGTGCCGGATTCATAAATCAGCGTGATGCCGGGGGCGTGGGTGAGGCGGGCGAGGTTGGCCGCCGCGGAGGGCATGCCGATGCCGACGAAGCAGACGTCATCATTTTTCAGCGCGCGCGCCGCCGCGATGGTCATCATTTCGTTTGGCTTGTAGTCGGCCATGATTGCCTCACTCCGCCGCGTCACGGAACTTGCGCACGTGCTCGGCGAACACTTCGGGGCCTTTCTTGAGCACGTTCTCGTCCATCCATTTCAGGAACGTCTCGCGCTCGCGCGAGATGGTGTCCCACTGCTTGTAGAAAGAGTTAGTGCGCGGATAATAGCCTTGCGCATACGAGGGAAAGGCGCCGCCGGGAACTTCCACCACATAGCCCACCGTCCAGTGCGGCAGCACTGTCGCGTTGAGACTGCGCGGTCCCAGATCGTCGACGATCTCCTCCACCGTGACCACCGAGCGCTTGGAAGCGAGCACGGCCTCTTTCTGCACGCCGAGCACGCCCTCGATCATAACGTTGCCGGCCTTGTCGGCACGCTGGGCGTGGATCACCGCCACGTCCGGCCGGTGCGCCGGCACCGCAGCCAGCTGTTCGCCGGTGAACGGGCAGGTAACACGCTTGATGTTGGAATTCACTTTCGGCAGGTCGCCGCCGATATAGCCGCGGAAGATGGCGCAGGGCAGGCCGGCGGCGCCGGCCTCATAGGCGTTGGCCATGGCGGCGTGGGAATGTTCCTCGATCGCCAGTCTGTGCGGCCAGCCGTTCTCGACCGCGTCGCGGAAGCGATGCAGCGAGCCGACGCCCGGATTGCCGCCCCAAGAAAATATGAGTTTGTCGACGCAGCCCATGCCGATGAACTGGTCGTAGATCAGGTCCGGCGTCATCCGGATCAGCGTCAGCCCCTTGCGGCGCTGGCGGATGATCTCGTGGCCGGCGGCGTGCGGGATGAGATGGGTGAAACCTTCCACCGCCAGCGTGTCGCCGTCGCGGACCGTCGCCTCGATGGCCTCGGCGAGAGAGGAGATGCGCGCCATGCGGTGCTTCCCGGTTGCGGCTCCGTATTTACGGCCCGCGTCGGGCAGGGTCAAATGCGCCCAAATGGACAGATGCCGCGGCAGCGCCGCTGCAGCCCACCGCAGCCGGCAAAATGGTGGGATATCCAACCATAGCCGGCGCCGCGAAGGGACCCTTGACGGAGGCCTAAGCGCCCGCCAACGATTTCGCCGCCCGCACACGCAATAACCCGGAGGCAGCGCGCAATGGACATCAAGGGACAGGCGGCCATCGTCACCGGCGGCGCCTCGGGCCTGGGCGCGGCCACCGCGCGCACGCTGGCGGCCGCCGGGGCCAAGGTCGCAATTATCGACGTCAATGCCAAGGCCGCCGCCGAAGTGGCGATCGACATCAACGGTATCGCGATTGCCTGCGACGTGGCCGATAGCAGCGCTGCCGAGGCCGCCGTCAAGAAGGCCGCCGCCGATCACGGACCGGCGCGCATCCTCGTCAATTGCGCCGGCGTCGGGCCGGCCCAGCGCATCGTCGGCCGCGACGGGCCGATGCCGCTCGCGGACTTCGAGCGCGTCATCCGCGTCAATCTCATCGGCACCTTCAACATGATGCGATTGGCGGCCGCCGCCATGCAGGGACTTTCTCCGTTCGCCGACGGCGAGCGTGGAGTGATCGTCTCCACCGCCTCGATCGCCGCCTTCGAGGGCCAGATCGGCCAATCCGCCTATTCTTCCTCCAAGGGCGGCGTCGCCGCGCTAACGCTGCCGGCGGCGCGCGAATTTGCCCAGTTCGGCATCCGCGTGCTGGCCATCGCGCCCGGCATTTTCGGCACGCCGATGCTGCGCGCGCTGCCGCAGGAGGTGCAGGATTCGCTCGGCGCCGCGGTGCCGTTCCCCAAGCGGCTGGGCGAACCGCGCGAGTACGCGGCGCTGGTGATGCATTGCATCCACAACAGCTATCTCAACGGCGAGGTCATCCGCCTCGACGGCGCGCTGCGGCTGGCGCCGCGCTAGCCCGTAATGTTCAGCAACAGCCGTACGGTACGTATCGAATGGGGCGACTGCGATCCCGCCGGCATCATTTTCTATCCGCGCTATTTCGAGATTTTCGACGCGTCGACCGCCGCACTGTTCGAGCGCGCTCTCGGCATGACCAAGTTCCAGATGTTCAAGACGCTGCCGTTCGCCGGCTTTCCGTTGGTGCGCACGCGCGCGAAATTCCTGAAACCGACGCGCTTCGGCGACGACGTGACGGTCAACTCAAGCGTGAAATTCGGCCGCTCCAGTTTTGACGTCGAGCACCAGTTGAGTCTGAACGGCGAAACCTGCGCCGAATGTTCCGAGACGCGGGTCTGGGTGGTGCGCGGCGCCGACGGCAAGATGACGTCGCATCCGGTGCCGCAAGACGTGCTGGCGAAGTTCCAGACCTAATCAATCTCCGCCGCGAGCTTCTTCAAGATCGCAAGGAAGCGGGCGCGGTCGCGCCGGCCGATGATGCGGTCGAGGTTGCGGTCGTGCACGCGCGCGCAGCGCATCAGCGTCGCCAGCGTGCGTTTGCCGGCCGCCGTCAAAGTGAGGCGCCAGACGCGCCGGTCGCTGTGTACACGTTTGCGCTCGACCAGACCGCGCCGCACCAAGTCCTCGATGACCGGGGTGACGCTCGACTTGTCGCGGCCATTGGCCTGGCTGAGCTCGGTCTGGCTGATGCCCGGGTTGCGCGCGATGATGGTGAGCGTGGCAAAGCGCCCGGGGCGTTCGCCCACTTCCCGCGAACGGCGCGAAAACGCCTGGAACGAGGCTTCCTGCGCCAGGCGCAAATTAAAGCCGATCCAGCCCGCCAGCGGGCCGAAATCGATCGAGCCGTCCGCGGCCGTGCCGTTCTTGCCGCGGCGAGGCCGTTGCCTGCGCTTGCCCAAACGCTCCCCCTACCCCGGCACCGGCCCGAGCCCTCCCCCGGCCTGGCCTCGCGCCCAATTAGTTTGATATCAAACTATCTTTACAATATCGCCGTTTTTCGGCTCAATCGCAGTCGCCCCCAGGGAGGGCCGCCATGAAATCGCGTTTTGCCGGCGATGTCCATGCCGCCGGCCCGGCGTTGCGACCTGCGCGGATGTGATAAACAGCGTTTCCGGAGGCGGACCATGGAGCGCTCGTTCAAGAAGGAAGTGCAGGCGCTCAAGCTCGGCGACGGCGAGACCTTCCGCGGCGAAGGTATCCTGGCCGTCACCAAGGCGTTGCTGCAGTCGGGCGTCTCTTATGTGGGCGGCTATCAGGGCGCGCCAGTATCCCACCTTCTCGACGTGCTGGTGGACGCCGCCGACATCATGGGCGAACTCGGCGTCCATGTGGAGACCTGCGCCAACGAGGCCAGCGCCGCCGCCATGCTGGGCGCCTCGATCAACTATCCTTTGCGCGGCGCGGTGACCTGGAAGTCGATCGTCGGCACCAACGTCGCCGCCGACGCGCTCTCCAACCTGTCGTCGCCCGGCGTCACTGGCGGCGCCATGATCATCCTGGGCGAGGACTATGGCGAAGGCGCCAGCGTGATCCAGGAACGCTCCTATGCCTATGCGCTGAAATCGTCCATGTGGCTGCTCGACCCGCGCCCCGATCTGCCGTCGATCGTGCGCATCGTGGAGCAGGGTTTCGAGCTGTCGGAAGCGAGCCACGCCCCGGTGATGCTGGAGCTGCGCATCCGCGCCTGCCACGCCACCGGCGAGTTCGTCGCCAAGGATAATGTCAAGGCAGCCTATTCCGCGCTCAACCCCATTTCCGGCCCGCCGCGCTTCAATTACGAGCGGCTGGCGCATCCGCCGGTCATCTTCGCGCAGGAGAAGCTGAAGGTCGAGGAGCGGCTGCCGGCGGCGCGCGCCTTTATCGCCAAGCACAAGCTCAACGAGGTGGTCGACGGCGATCTTGCCGACGTGGGCATCATCGTCATGGGCGGGCTCACCAACAGCGTGCTGCGCGCGCTCGAGCGCGTGGGACTGGCCGACGTGTTCGGCGCCGCGCGCATTCCATTGCTGGTGCTCAACGTGGTCTATCCGCTGGTGCCGGAGGAAATCCGCGCCTTCTGCGCCGGCAAACGCACCGTGCTCATCGTCGAGGAAGGCCACCCCGCCTATATCGAGGACGCGGTCAATGTCGAGCTGCGCCACGCCGGCAGTCAGACGCGCGTACTCGGCAAAGGCCCGCTGCCGCAGGCCGGCGAATATTCGTCCGACGTGCTGCTGGAGGGCTTGGCCGCGTTCCTGCAAGCGGCCAAGCCCGCCGGCATCGACGCCGACACCATCGCGGAAACGGCGCGCGGGCTGATCGCCCACAAGGCCAAAGCCGCTGCGGCGCTGAGCGGCCTGCCGTCGCGCCCGCCGACCTTCTGCACCGGCTGCCCGGAGCGGCCGGTGTTCTCCGCCATCAAGCTGATGCAGCGCGAGCTCGGCCCGACCCACATCTCAGCCGACATCGGCTGCCATTCGTTCGCGACCTTCGCGCCGTTCTCGCTGGGCAACTCCATCCTCGGCTACGGCATGTCGCTTGCCAGCGCCGCGGCGGTCGGCCCCAACATGGACAAGCGCCCAATCGCGGTGATGGGCGACGGCGGCTTCTGGCACAACGGGCTGATCACGGGCGTTGCCTCCAACCTGTTCAACAAGGGCGACGGCGTGTTGATCGTCATGCAGAACGGCTACGCCTCCGCCACCGGCCAGCAATACATCCCGTCGAGCACGGCCGGCCGCGACGGTTCGGCGCCCGGCATGAATATCGAGCAGACGTTGCGCGCCATGGGCGTGAAATGGCTGCGCACGGTGCGCAGCTACAGCGTTGCGCCGATGGTCAACACGCTGAAGGAGGCGATGAAGACCGCCGAGCGCGGCCTGAAGGTGATCATCGCCGACGGCGAATGCCAGCTCGCGCGTCAGCGCCGCGTGCGCGCGGAGGACGCCGGCAAGCTTGCCCAAGGAAAACGCGTGGTGCGCACGCGCTATGGCGTCGATGACGAGATCTGCACCGGCGACCATTCCTGTATCCGCTTGTCGGGCTGCCCGTCGCTGACGGTGAAGCCCTCGCCCGACCCGCTGCGCGACGATCCGGTGGCGACCGTGATCGAAATCTTGCGTCGGCTGTGGCCTGTGCGGCGAAGTCGCCGATGCCGCCGTGCTGTGCCCGTCCTTCTACCGCGCCGAAATCGTGCGCAATCCAACCTGGCGCGACCGCATCGTACATCGCTGGCGCCAGACCGTGATCGGCTGGCTCGGCGGCTATAACGACAAGGCCGCCGCAAGGGCCGCATTATGAGCGCGCCGCGTCCCATCACGATGCTGATCGCCGCGCTCGGCGGCGAAGGCGGCGGCGTGCTGACCAACTGGATCGTGGAAGCGGCGGCGGAGGCCGGCTTTCCGGTGCAGAGCACCTCGATCCCCGGCGTTGCCCAGCGCACCGGCGCCACCACTTATTATGTCGAGATCCTGCCGGTACCCGCCCGCGACCTGAACGGCAAGCGGCCGCTGCTGGCGCTCACCCCCGGTGTCGGCGACATCGACGTGGCGGTGGCGAGCGAGCTCTTGGAAGCCGGCCGCACAGTGGCGAACGGCTTCGTCACCCCCGAGCGCACACACGTCATCGCCTCGCTCAGCCGCCATTATGCCATGGACGAGAAAACCGCCACGGGCGACGGCCGTATCGATGAGGACACGCTGATCAAGGCCATCAAGCTGCACGCGCGCGATGTTTTGCTTATCGATATGGCCGAGCTTGCGCGCGAAAGCGGCGCCATGATCAACGCGGTGATGCTCGGCGCCATCGCCGGCAGCGGACGGCTGCCGCTTTCGCCCGAGCAACTGGAAGCGGCGATCCAGGCCGACGGCAAGTCGGTCGAGGCCAACCTGCGCGGCTTCCGCGCCGGGCTGGAGGCCGCGCGCGCCAAGACGCCGCCGGCAAGGAGCCCCGCCAAGAAAAATCATGCCGCTGCGGCGCGCCAATCACTCGAGCATCACGTGGCCTGGATGTTTCCGGCGCTGGCGCAGCCGACCGCCGGCGAAGGCGTACGGCGCTTGGTGCTATATCAGGGCATCAAATATGCGCGGCTCTATTTGCAGCGGCTCAAGCCGGTGCTCGATGCCGATGAAGCGGCGCACGCTTACGGCCGGCTATTGAAAGAAGTCGCGCGCCATCTTGCCGTGCGCATGTCTTACGAGGACGTGGTACGGGTGGCGCAGGCCAAGATTTCACCGGCGCGCATGCGGCGCATCGCACGCGAGGAACTGGGTGTGATCAATGAGCCGTTCGCGGTGCACGATGTGCTCAAGCCCGGCATCGAGGAACTCACCCAGCTCATGCCCTCGTCCGTAGCGCGGCCGATCCTGTGGCTGGCGCGGCGCCGCGGCTGGCTCGGCCGCGTCTATTTTTCCATGGAGATCAATTCCACTTCGATCGGCGGCTACCTTCGCTTTCTGTTGCTCGCCAAGCTGCGCCCGTTTCGCCCCTACGGCTATCGCTACAAGCAGGAGCAGCGGCAGATCGAAGCCTGGCTCGCGCTGATCGTGCAGGCGGCGGCGCGCTCGATCAATCTTGCACTAGAGATCACCGAATGCGCGCGGCTGATCAAAGGCTATGGCGACACCCATGCGCGCGGGCTCAGCCATTACGCCACCATCGAGGCGCGAGTCGTCCGGCCGGCGCTGGCGGGCCAAATCCCGCTGGCGCGCGCGGTCGACGCGGTAGCGAGCGCGCGTACCGCGGCCCTCGTCGATCCCGAGGGCGAGAGCCTGGCCCGGTGCCTCGATGGAATCGAGGGCGAGGCGAACGTCGCTATCGCGGCGGAATAAGGTTCCCCGCCCTTAATCGCGATAATCAGGGCCTGGGCGGTGTGCCCGCCCGCCTCCGTTGTCAGCCCTACCCCCGTCGCGTAGAACTACCAGCAACAAACTCCAAGCAAAAGAAGACAGCGGGACGGGTGGAAACTTCAGGGGCAGACGCGATGGCCGTCTCACCGACCGGACGCGAACGGCCGATCGCCGCCGAGGCCTTCCTGCGCGCGCTCGCCGATCACGGCGCCGATTATTTCTTCTGCAATCCCGGCACCGACTTCCCGCCGATCGTGGAAGCCTTCGCCCGCGCCAAGAAATCAAATGCCAAGGTGCCGAAGCCGATCCTGGTGCCGCACGAAAATCTCGCGGTCGCCATGGCGCATGGCGCCTATCTCATGAGCGGCCGCCCGCAGGCGGTGATGGTGCACACCACCGTCGGCACCGGCAACACGCTCAACAATCTCATCAACCTGTCGCGCGACCGCGTACCGCTGATTCTGGCCGCCGGCAGAACGCCGGTGACCGAGAAAGGCCAGTTCGGCTCGCGCACGCGGCCGATCCACTGGGCGCAGGAAATGTTCGACCAGGCCGGCATGGTGCGCGAGCTGGTAAAGGGGGATTACGAGTTGCGCCAGCCTGCCCAGGCCGGCGACATGGTGGCGCGCGCGGTGGAAGTGGCGATGGCGCATCCGCGCGGGCCGGTCTATCTGGTGCTGCCGCGCGAGCCGTTGTCGGCGCCGCTCGCCGAACCGATCGCACCGGCCAAGCCGCGGTCGCAGGCAGCAGCATCCCATCCCGATCCCAAGGCGATCGCCACGCTGGCGGAATGGATCGCCGCCGCCGAGCGGCCGCTGATCGTCACCGCCACACTACCCGCCGACGCCGTGCCGGTACTCGGCCGTCTCGCCGAGCGCTGCGCCATCCCCGTCGTCGCCCACAGCCCGCGCAACGTCTGCCTGCCGTCGAGCCATGCCATGCATTTCGGCAGCGAGCCGGGCACGCTGCTGACCGATGCCGACCTGGTGATCGTGCTGGAATGCGACGTGCCGTGGATTCCGCATTTGCAGCATCCGCCCGCCGGCTGCCGCGTCGCCCATATCGGCGAAGATCCCTTCTTCGTGCGCTATCCGATGCGCTCGTTCCCCGGCGACCTCGCCATTCAATCCGGCGCGACCCAGGCGCTGACGGCGTTGGCCGCAGCAGTCGAGCCGCGCCTGCAAATGGCGGAAGCACGCATCGCCGCCCGCCGCGCGCGGCTGACCGAACGCATGCGCACGCGCCGCGCCCAGCTCGCCAAGGATTCCGCTCCGGCCGAGCGCATCTCGCCGGAATATCTCTCGCGCATAATCGGCGAAGTGGTGGGCGAGGACGCCGTCATCTTCAACGAATATCCGCTGCGTCCCGACCATTGCGCGCGCGAGAAGCCGGGCAGCCTGTTCGCGCTCGGCCCCGCCGGCGGGCTCGGCTGGGGCTTCGGCGCGGCGCTCGGCGCCAAGCTGGCGGCGCCCGACAAGTTCATCGTCGCCACGCTCGGCGACGGCGCCTACATGTTTTCCAATCCGACCGTCGGCCACTGGGTCGCCGGCAAGAACGACCTGCCGATCCTCACCATCGTGTTCAACAACAGCCGCTACGGCGCGGTGCGGCGCGCCACGCTCTCCATGTTCAAGGACGGCGCCGCCGGCGAGACCGACGGCCGCGGGCTGGCCGATCTCGATCCGCCGCCGCCCTATGACGAACTCGCCCGCGCGCAAGGTTGCTACGCCGAGCGCGTGGAGAAGCCGGCCGACCTGGCGGATGCACTCACGCGCGCGCGCGATGCCGTTGTCGGTGAGCGCCGGCAGGCGCTGCTCAACGTCATCACGCCTTATTGAATCGCCAATTAAAAAACAGTCAGTGACGGAGGACGCGTAAATGCGCATCGACGCCTACACCCATTACATCCCGGCGAAATTCTTTGCCAAGCTGGTGGACATCGGGCCTCCCGGCATCGGCAAGCGCATGCGCGAAGTCCCCTGCCTGTACGACCTCGACGCGCGCAAGAAGGTGGTCGACCAGTTCAAAGACTACGCCCAGATCCTGTCTTACCCGCAGCCGCCGATCGAGATGCTCGCCAAGCCCGACGAGGCCGACGAGTACTGCCGGCTCATCAATGACGGTTTCGCCGAGATCACCGAAAAGAACCGCGCGCATTTCCCCGGCTGGGTCGCGCAGATTGCTCTCACCGCGCCCGATGCCGGCGCCGCCGAAGCGGCGCGCGCTATTAAAAACGGCGCGCTCGGCGTGCAGATCTACACCAACATCGCCGGCCGGCCGCTCGACGACCCGGCCTTCGCGCCGTTCTGGGAAACGATGAACAAGCTCGGCAAGCCGATCTGGCTGCATCCGGCGCGCGCCGCCAATTTCCCCGATTATCGCAGCGAGCAAAAATCCAAATTTGAAATCTGGTGGGCGTTCGGCTGGTCCTACGAGACCGCGGCGGCGATGGCGCGACTGGTGTTCTCCGGCATCATGGACAAGTATCCCGGCCTGAAGATCATCACCCACCATTTCGGCGGCATCGTGCCGATGCTGGAGGGCCGCATCGGACCGGGCTGGGATCAGATGGGCGCGCGCACCTCGGACGAGGACCTGGTCGCGGTGCGCAAGGGCCTGAAAAAGCGCCCGCTCGATTATTTCAAGCACGACTTTTACACCGACACCGCGACCTTCACCGCCGAGCCGGCGATGCATGCGGGGCTCGCCTTCTACGACCTCGACAAGATCGTGTTCGCCTCCGACTGCCCGTTCGATCCCGAGAAGGGCACCATGTACACGCGCGAAACCCTGCGCATTCTCGAGGGCATCGACATGCCGAAAGCCGACAAGGAGAAAATCTGGCACGGCAATCTCGAGCGGATCACCGGCGTGAAGCTGGTGAAATAAGAATTACAGTTATCGCACGACCTCTCTCGGCCTCATCCTGAGGAGCCCACCGACGGCGGGCGTCTCGAAGGATGGGGCCGCCGCGTCCTTCGAGACGCGCCCTTCGGGCACTCCTCAGGACGCGGACGGGGAGAACTCAGAACCACCGCACATTGCGCGATGAAAGCGCTTTCGCCTTCTGCTACGCTGCGTTCATGGCGCTGACGCGACCCATCGGCCTCAACGAACCCGAGCAGCCGCCGCAAGGCGGCGCCGCGCCGCCTTCCGGCGACGCCGGCCGCGTCACGCCAATGATGGAGCAGTACGTCGAGATCAAAACCACCAATCCGGACTGCCTCTTGTTCTACCGGATGGGTGATTTCTACGAATTGTTCTTCGAGGACGCCGAGACCGCCTCGCGCGCGCTCGGCATCATGCTCACCAAGCGCGGCAAGCATCTGGGTGCCGACATCCCGATGTGCGGCGTGCCGGTGGAACGCGCCGCCGAATATCTCCACCGCCTGATTGCACTCGGCTACCGCGTGGCGGTGTGCGAGCAGCTCGAGGACCCGGCGGAAGCGAAAAAGCGCGGGCCAAAGAGCGTGGTGCGGCGCGACGTGGTGCGGCTGGTGACGCCCGGCACGCTGACCGAGGACACGCTGCTCGACGCCAAGCGCAACAATTACCTGCTCAGCGTCGCGCGCGCGCGGCTGTCCTCCGTGGGCGAGGAGGCGCGCTTCGGGCTCGCCTGGATCGATATTTCAACGGCTGAGTTCCGCGTCACCGAATGCGACCGCGTCTCGCTCGCGGCCGAGATTGCGCGGCTGGAGCCGGGCGAAATCATCGTTTCCGACGCGCTCTTTGGCGACGCGGAGCTCGGCGCCTTCTGGCGCGAATTGCCGGCGGTGACGCCGCTCACCCGCGACGTGTTCGACGCCGCCACCGCCGAGCGCCGCTTGACGACGTTCTTCGCGGTCGCCACCAGCGAGGCCTTCGGCGCGCTGACGCGGCTGGAGCTGACCGCCGCCGCAGCCTGCGTCACCTATGTCGAGCGCACGCAGATCGGCAAGCGTCCGCCGCTGTCGCCGCCTTTACACGAAAGCGCGGGCGCCACCATGGCGATCGACCAGGCCACCCGCGGCAATCTCGAACTGATGCGCACGCTCTCCGGCGAGCGGCGCGGCTCGCTATTGGAGGCGATAGACCGCACGGTCACCGCCGCCGGTTCGCGCCTTTTGGCGCAGCGGCTGTCGGCGCCGCTCACCGATCCGGCGGCGATCAATGCACGGCTCGACGCGGTGGCGAGCTTCATCGCCGACATTGCCGTGCGCGCCGACACCCGTTCGCGCCTGCAGGCTGCGCCCGATCTCGCCCGCGCGCTTGCCCGTTTGGCCGTGGGGCGCGGCGGCCCGCGCGATCTCGCCGCCATCCGCGACGGCATCAACGCCGCCGCCGATCTCGCCCGCGCGCTCGGCGCATTGAAGGAACCGCCGGCGGAAATCGCGCTCGCCCTAAAGGGCTGCACGCGGCCCGATGGTATGCTGGCAGCCGAATTGTCGGCGGCGCTCGCCGCCGAGCTGCCGGCCTTCAAGCGCGACGGCAGCTTCGTGCGCCAGGGCTACGACGCCGCGCTCGACGAGGTGCGGTCCTTGCGCGATGAATCCCGCCGCGTCGTCGCCGCGCTGCAGGCACGCTATGCCGAGGAGACCGGCGTGCGCGCGCTGAAGGTGCGCCACAACAACGTGCTCGGCTATTTCGTCGAAGTGACTGCGCAGCATGGCGACAAACTGATGAGCGCGCCGCTCAACGCCAGTTTCATCCATCGCCAGACGCTGGCCGGCCAGGTGCGCTTTACCAGCACCGAATTGGGCGAGCTGGAAGCGAAAATTGCCAGCGCCGCCGAGCGCGCGCTCGGGATCGAGCTGGAGATTTTCGAGCGGCTGTCGGCCGCCATCGTCGCCGAGACCGACGCCATCAAAGCCTGCGCGGAAGCGCTCGCCTGTCTCGATGGCGCCAGCAGCCTCGCGTATCTCGCCGCCGAGCGCGATTTCTCGCGGCCGCTGGTCGACGACAGTCTCGATTTCATCGTCGAGGGCGGCCGCCACGCCGTGGTCGAGCAAGCCTTGTCGAAAGACGGCACGACCTTCGTCGCCAACGATTGCGATCTGTCGCCGCCGCCCAAAACTGATGCCGGCCGCATCTGGCTGCTCACTGGCCCCAACATGGCCGGCAAATCGACCTTCCTGCGCCAGAACGCGCTGATCGCGATCCTGGCGCAGATGGGCTCGTTCGTGCCGGCGCGCACGGCGCGCATCGGCGTGGTCGATCGGCTGTTCTCGCGCGTCGGTGCGGCCGACGATCTGGCGCGCGGACGCTCCACCTTCATGGTCGAGATGGTGGAAACCGCCGCCATCCTCAATCAGGCCGGCAACCGGGCGCTGGTGATCCTGGACGAGATCGGCCGCGGCACCGCCACCTTCGATGGGTTGTCGATCGCCTGGGCCACGGTCGAGCACCTGCACGACGTCAACAAGTGCCGCGCACTATTTGCCACCCATTTCCACGAGCTCACCGCGCTCTCCGCCCGTCTGCCGCGACTGCACAATGCGACGGTGCGCGTGAAGGAATGGGAAGGCGAAGTGGTGTTCCTGCACGAGGTCACCGCCGGCGCCGCCGACCGCTCCTATGGCATCCAGGTCGCCAAGCTCGCCGGGCTTCCTGCCAGTGTCATCGAGCGCGCCAAGCTGGTGCTGGCCAAGCTCGAACAGGAAGACCGCGCCGCGCCGAAAGGTTTCGAGGATCTGCCGCTGTTCACCGCCGCTGCACCGCACCGGCCGCCGCCTGCGCAGGACGATGCATACGAAAAACTGCTGACGGCGCTCGCCGCGCTCAATCCCGATGACATGTCACCGCGCGAAGCCATGGAGGCGCTGTATAGTCTGAAGCAGCGGTTGGCGAGGACCGGCAAGAGCTAAGTCATGTCTTGCCCGCGTCGCACGATACTGCGCGCATTGGCCCTGGGTGCCCGCTTGCGCCGGGACGGGCGGATGTGGGTGAATAGAGTGCCATGATGAATATCGCCGAGAGAAAGCAAGCAACAGCGCCGGCGGAGGCGCAAGCTTGGCTCGCGCGCTTCGAGGCGGCCTTGCAGGCGCAGGATGCCGCCGCCGCCGCGGACATGTTCCTTTCGGACGGGCTCTGGCGCGATCTCCTCGCCTTCACCTGGAACATCGAAACAGCGACCGGCCGCGCAGCAATCGAAGCGAAATTGCACGAGACGCTGGCCTGCACCAAGCCGTCGAATTTCCGCATCCCGTCGAGCCGCTCCGCCCCGCGCTGGATCAGCCGCGCTGGCCGCGAAACGCTCGAAACGCTGTTCGACTTCGAGACCGCCTTCGGCCCCGGCAACGGCGTGGTGCGGCTGGCGCGTGATACGCGAGACCCGTCGCGCTTAAACGCCTGGACGCTGAACACCAATTTGCATGAGCTCAAAGGTCACGAAGAGGCGTTCAAGCGGCGCGCGGAGATCGACTCGATACGCGACTTCGGCGCCGAGAACTGGCTCGACCGGCTCAACCGGCAGCGCAGCTTTGCCGACCGCGATCCCGCCGTGCTGGTGGTAGGCGGTGGCCAAGCCGGGCTGTCCATTGCCGCGCGATTGCAGCAGCTCGGCGTCGACGCGCTTATCGTCGACCGCCACAAGCGCGTCGGCGACAACTGGCGCACGCGCTATCACTCGCTGACGCTGCACAACGAGGTGCATGTCAATCACCTGCCCTACATGCCGTTCCCGCCGAATTTCCCCGTCTATATTCCGAAGGACATGCTGGCCAACTGGTTCGAGGCTTACGTCGAAGCCATGGAACTGAACTTCTGGACCGGCACCGAGCTCGTCAGCGGCGATTACGACGAAGCACGCAAGCAATGGAACGTCACGCTCAAGCGCGCCGACGGCTCGCCCCGCATCATGCATCCGCGCCATCTCGTCTTCGCCACCGGCGTCAGCAGCATCCCCGTTTACCCCGACCTGCCCGGCCTGAAAGATTTCGCCGGCACCGTGGTGCATTCCGGTGATTTTAAAAACGCCAAGGACTGGAAAGGCCGCAAGGCGCTGGTGCTCGGTTCAGGTACCAGCGGTCACGACGTGGCGCAGGAGCTCCACGCCCACGGCGCCGACGTCACCATCATCCAGCGCGGCAAGACTTACGTGGTCAGTCTGAAGGAAGCGCAAAGCGTTTACGCCATCTATTCCGAGGGTATCCCGTTCGACGACTGCGATTTGCTCGCGACCTCGTTCCCCTACCCTGTGCTGCAACGCGCCTATCAGCTCTCCACCGCCAAGGGTAAAATGGTGGACCGCAAGCTGATCAAGGCGCTCGAAGCGCGCGGTTTCAAAATCTGGTACGGCGAGGACGAGACCGGCTTCCAGATGATGTATCTGCGCTACGGCGGCGGCTACTACTTCAATGTCGGCTGTTCCGAATTGATCATCTCCGGCGCGATCAAGCTCCTGCAATTTGCCGACGTCGAAAAATTCGTCGCCGGCGGCGCGCTTTTGAAGGACGGCAGCACCGTGCCAGCCGAATTGATGGTGCTGGCGACCGGCTACAAGAACCAGCAGGATACGGTGCGGCTTTATCTCGGCGACGATATCGCCGACAAGATCGGCCCGGTCTGGGGTTTCGATGAGGGCGGCGAGCTGCGCAACATGTGGCGGTGCACCGCGCAGCCGGGGCTTTGGTTCACCGCCGGCAGCCTGGCGCAATGCCGCATCTTTTCGCGTTACCTGGCGCTGCAGATCAAGGCGCTGGAAGAAGGTCTGTTGCAATAGCGATGGGCGCGCGGCACAAACCGCGCGCCCATGCCGCTACGACGCCGCCGCCAGCGGGTGCGCGTGGCCCAGGCACGCCGCACCGATCGACGCAAGGTGCCGGTGATCGGTGCCGCAGCATCCGCCCAGCACGTTGATGTGCGGGAAGCGCCGCCGCAGCTCGACATATTGTTCGCCCAGCTCCAGTGGGTTGCCGATGTCCAGCTCCGGCGAATTGTCGAGCTCGGCGTGGCTCTTGCACGAGGAGTTCGCGCGCAGGCCGCGCAGGCGCTTGATCCAGTCGGAGCCGGCGTCCAGCGCGGCGGCGAAGTGCGTCGGATGCGCGCAGTTGATCATGTAGTAGGCGGGCGCAGCGCCACTTTCGCGGTCGACCGCCTCGATCGCCGCGCCCAGTGTCTCGCCGGTCGGCAGGCGACCGTCGGTCTCCAGCGTAAACGAGATCACGCTGGGCACGCCTGCCTTCTTCGCCGCCAGCGCCACGCCGAGCGCTTCATTCACATTGGTCATGGTGAATGCCGAGACGAAATCGACACCGGCATCGCGAAACACCTCGATCTGCCAGCCGTGGTACGCCGCCGCCTCGTCCGGGCTCATCAGCGCGCTAGGATCGTAGCCGTCGCCACGCGGTCCGATGCATCCGCTGATGACAATGGGCGTGCGCGCACTCTCGTACTTGGCGCGCACCTCGCGCATGAGCGCGATGGCGTCGCGATTGAGTTCGGCCAAGCGCGCACGGTCGTAGCCGGCCTTGGCCGCCCAATCCGGATTGGCGCGCCAGGTCGGGCTTTCCAGAACAAATCCCACGCCGTGTTCGACCGCCATCGGCAGGTAACGGTCGAAATAGTCGCGGATCGCCTTCTTCCCCTTCTCGCTCTCGAGCAGCACGAAGGCTTCAAACATCGGCAGATCCCACCCTTCATGGAAAGTGAGCGTCGTTTCGAAGCCGCCATCGGTCAAAAAGAGGCCGCCGTCGAGCTGTGGCAGCGGGTGCTTGGCCTTTTGAGTCATCGAGGTTCTCCATGTTCAAGGCGGCGCGGGGCGCGCCGGAATGCGCTTGAGAAACCAGAGACGCCGCCGCCGATCTAGAGAACTCGTGGTACACGCCGGCGCCGTGCCGAAAGCGCCCGAAATCAGACAAAACCGCCGGCCGTCGAAGCCAATTTGCCGCAGCGGCAGCCGTCCTGCCCGTCAACTGTACTTGTGGTACAGTCGGCCGACAGGCTGGAGGGCGGCCATGGACGCCACGGCACCACGCAGAGGCGGCGATACCCGCGAACGCATCCTCGACACGGCGGAAGCTGCGGTGCTCGAAAAGGGCTTTGCCGGCACGTCGATCGACGAACTGATCGCCGCCGTCGGCATCACCAAGAGCGGCTTCTTCTATCATTTCCGCGACAAGGGCGAATTGGCCAAGGCGCTGCTGGTCCGCTACATCGAGCGCGAGAACGATCTGTTCGACGAGTTGTTCCGCCGCGCCGGCGAGCTCAACGAGGATCCGCTGCACGGCTTTCTCGTTGCACTCAAGCTGATGGCGGAATTGATGAGCGATTTGCCGAGCGGGCATCCCGGCTGCCTGGTTGCATCATACTGCTACCAGGACCGGTTGTTCGACAAGGACATCCGCGACTTGAGCGCGTCGGCGCTCCTGGGTTGGCGCGAACGCTTTCGCAAGCGGCTCGACATGATCGCCGCGCGCTATCCGCCACGCATTCCCGCCGATCTCGACGATCTCGCCGACATGATGACGGTGATCGCCGACGGCGGCATCATCTTGTCCAAGACTGTGAAGGACAAGGAAGCGCTTTCGCGGCAGGTCATGCTGTACCGCGATTTCGTCCGTTTGATTTTCCTCGGATCCTGAGCGCGCATCAGCGCGCGGGCTTGAACCGGCCGCGCGCGAGCCACGACAGCGCGTTCCAGCTGGTGCCGATAGCCAGGCGAAGCCCTGGCTAAAACGCAAAACGGAACGGCTCGTGTTGCATCAAATTGCGTTCGCGCGCATTCCGCCTTTCGATATCGTCACGTAATTTCAACTTGGCGCGCGTACACGCCAAGAGGTCCACGGCTTTCAAGGGCTTGGTGAGGTAGTCGGTTGCGCCGCACTTGAACGCCTGATCCACGCTTTGAATATCATCAAGCGCGGTGGTCATGACAATGGGCGCGTCAACGTAGCGCGAATCACTGCGAATGCGCGCGCAAGCTTGAAAACCGTCAATGTCGGGCATGGCGACGTCCAAAAATATCAACTTGACGTCGGCAGCAGCCGCAGACGGCGTGTCGAGTGCGAGGTATGAAAATGCCGCCGCGGCGGAATCCAGCGCAGTCACGTCCCGATACCCGCCTTGCGCCAGCACCGCGCCGAAGATCTCCCTGCCATCCTCGGAATCGTCGACCACAAGAATGCTCATGATTAGAATTCCTCTGTGTAGTTGGCACGAACTCGACGACGTGTCGTTGCCGAATCCTGGAATACGCGCCGCGAACAGTTTCCCGCGACGGAAGTTCCTCGGCATCGTTCTAATATTCTTGAGTGCGTTTAAATAACGTAACCAAGCTCAAAGCCGAACCGGGATACAGAAGTTTCAGTAAATACGATTGGTCATTATGTACCGGTAATACCGTATTGCATAAGCCAGCCGTAACGCCATGCATGGCCGCCTCACCTGCGCGCTATCGCCGACAACAGACATGCATTGGTGCGCAGGTCGGCATTTGGCCGCCCGTTTATGAGAGAGCGCCATCGTTTTGCGCCGCGCGCTGGCGCCACCGCCGCAGCAGCCACAACAGCCCGTTCCAGCCGATGCCGATCGACAAGCCCACCGCGTAGGACCACCACACGCCGATCGGCTCGGCGAGGTAATGCACGGCCAGCAGGCTCAAGCAGAGCCCGATCAGCGGCGCATGCACATGCGCGGCCACGCTTGCCGTCGCGGGGCCGCCGATGCGCGGATGCAGGATCACGAAGAACGCGCCCATCGCCACCGGAAAAAATGCGAACAGGCCGGAGAGGAACGAGCCGATCGAGTAGCTCGCCGCCGTCACGATGAGTACGCAAAGCGTCACCACGCCGGTGCGCCAGGCAAGATCGGCGGCGGTGAGACGAACGCGCCGCGCCGCGCCGGAGACGCGAAAGCGGCTGCCGGCCATGATCGCCAGCGGGTACACCACGGCGTTGAGCAGCGCGGCGCTTTCCGCATCCCAATCGACGTAGCGGATCAGGAACGCGGCGCCGAACCAGATCGCATAGGCGCCGCTGATGCTCACCAACAGGCTATGGCGTTGCGCCAGCACCGCGTAGCTGAGCGCGAACACCGCCACCGCGGCATTGGCGACGGTGCTGCCGATCGCGCTCTGCGCGATGAAAGCGGGCGGATGTTCCCAAGCCAGGATGATCATGGCGGCGCCGCCCGCGGTCGGCAGCGACGCGATCAGCGCGCCAATGAACGGCCCTGAACGCTCGACCACGATGGAAGCCGCCACCACGATGCTCGCGGTCAAGGCGATTTTGAGCAGTAGACCGGTCAGGAACATCGTCATCACGCGTGACTCACACAGCGATCCCGTGCCGGCGCGCGGTCAGCACGGTCAGGCCCCAGGCGACCGACGTCGCCAGCGCCAGCGTCAGGCCGATCGCGGCGCCGAACGGCTCGGCGGTGTAATGCAGCACCACGCAGGCAAAAGCGAATCCGACCAGCCCGAGCACGGCATTGGCCATCACCGCGGCGGTGGGTGGCCCGCCCACGCGGCGATGCAGGATTAAAATGACGCCGATGAGGATAATGGGAAACACCGCCAATATGCCGCTGCCGCCGGGGCCGATGCGGAAACTGAGCGAAACCACCATGCCGACCAGCAGCGCCACCAGCGCGGCGCGCAACGCAAGATCATACCAGTAAGTGCGCACCGGCGGGATCGCCACGTGGCGCAAGGGCCGCGCCAGCGTGATGCAGGTCCCGAGCACGACGACATTGGTGAGCCCCGCCGACAACACGCTCCAGTGCACCGCATGCACGCCCCAGGCCAGCACGCACCACAGCAGCAGACTGAGCGTGAGGCTCACTGTCAGCGAGCGCCGTTGCGCCAGCAGCGCATAAGTGAGCGCGAAGATCACGTTGACATTGTTGATGGCGAGGCTGTTGACCGCGCTTTGCGCGATGAAAGGCGCGCCGTGGTCGAGAGCGAGGAACACATAGACGGGGCCGGCGCCGAGCGGCAGCGTCGCCACCAGCCCGCCGACCAAGGGGCCAGCACGCTCGGCGGTCACGGTCGCCGCCACGACGAAAGCGGCGGTGACGGCCATTTTCATGATGAGCGAAAGCGCGAAGGTGATGTCGGGAGACATTTTATGCGACGGACCTGATCACGTTGTCATGCCGCAAGCAAGCAAGCTCGCCGCATGGCAGGTCATCGCCGTTCGGCAGGCGTGAGCTTCACAGCATTCGCTCGTCGGGACGAGGCTCGCAGCGGCGCTTCTCGAACCACGAGGGCAATCTCGCTTACGCCGGCGTCAGCACCACGCGGCCGACTACCTTGCCGGCGCGCAGCGCGTCCATCACCGCGTTGACGTCGTCGAGCGGACGCGTGGCGACCGGCACGTCCGGCATGCCTTTCGCGCGCACCAACTCCATCAGCTCCCTCATTTCATTCTGGCTGCCGACATAGGAGCCTTGGATGGTCAACGCCCGCATCGGGATCGGCGGCAATGAAATTGTAAAGTCGCCGCCATACAGGCCGACAATGATGTATTTGCCGCCCTTGCACAGGCTGTCGTAACCAACGCGCGCGCTTTGCGAGGAGCCGACCAGATCGATCACCGCCCAGGCCCCGCCCTTGGTCAACTCGATGATCTGTTGCGCGGCGTCGGGCGCCGCGCCGTCGACCACATGCGCGGCGCCAGCCTTTTTCGCCGCCTCGCGCTTGGCTGGATCGATGTCGACGACGATCGTGCTGTGGCCGCCCATCTTCTGATGCAGCGCCTGGCACATCAGGCCGAGACCGCCGGCGCCGATGATGACCGTCGGCTCGGTCTTGAGCGTCGGCACCTTCTTCAAGGCGCCGAAGGTGGTGACGCCCGAACAGGCGAGCGGGGCGGCACGCTCCGGCGGCAGGTCGCCGATGTCGAACAGGTATTTCGGGTGCGGCACGATCACGTGCGTGGCGTAGCCGCCATGAGAGAACACGCCGAGACTCTTCATGGTGCGGCAGAGATTGTCGTCACCGCGCACACAGGCCGGGCAGGTGCCGCAGCCGATCCACGGATCGGCCAGCATGCGCTGGCCGACCTTAACGGCCAAATTCCCGACTTTGGCGTCGGGCCCGATCGCCACCACCTCGCCCACGTTTTCGTGGCCGAGCGTCAGCGGCAGCTTCATGCCGCGGTCCTCCAGGTTCAGCTTCTTGCCGCCGCCCATGTCGAAATAGCCGTCGGCGATATGCAGGTCGCTGTGGCAGACGCCGGCCGCCAGCACCTTGAGCAGCACTTCGGTGCCCTTCGGCTCCGGCGTCGGCGCCTCGTTGCACTGTAAAGGCTGGCCGCAGACGCAGACCTGGAACATGCGCATTTCAATTTCCTCCCACCCCTGATCGGTCAGGATAACCCGCCCGCGCCTTGTGTCACCACGCCCGGCGGCGGCATATCCGATGCCGATTTGGGCGGCAAAATCGCCGCAGAATCTCAAAAATGCCCGGCTGCACGACTATCTTCGCTCTCAGACGGTGACTTCCTGTCCCGCCTCCGCTATCCGGATGGGCCCATGGCCTCGCTTGCCCTCGAATCCAGCCCGCGCGCGACACCCGCATCTCCAACCCGGAGCGGGGGCGAACTGCTCGACGTGCGCGCCATCACCGCCGACCTGGAGAAGCTCGCCGCGGCCCATGGCGGCAACGAGCGCGAATTGCGCAGCGCGGTGGCGCAGCGGCTCAAGGCCGCGCTCATCGCCGGCCGCGCCAAGGCCGAGAAGCTGCTGCTGAAAGACCGCCACGGCCGCCTCTGCGCCGAACGGCTGTGCCGGATGGAAGACGAGATCATCCGCATGCTGTTCGAGTTCGCGCGCAAGCATCTCTATCCGTCGCAGAACCCGTCCGAGGCCGAGCACATGGCGGTGGTTGCCACCGGCGGCTACGGCCGCGGGCTGCAGGCGCCCGGCTCCGATATCGATCTGTTGTTCGTACTACCCTACAAGCAGACCGCCTGGGGCGAGCAGGTCGCCGAGAGCATCCTCTACTGCCTGTGGGACACCGGCCTGAAGGTCGGCCACGCCACCCGCTCGGTCGACGAATGCATCCGCCAGGCCAAGGCGGACATGACCATCCGCACCGCCATCCTGGAAGCGCGCTTCCTGCTCGGCGACCGCGCGCTGTTCGACCAGTTGCAGACGCGCTTCGACCACGAGGTGGTGCGCAACACCGCCCAGCAATTCGTCACCGCCAAGCTGGCCGAGCGCGAAGACCGCGTTCGTCGCAGCGGGCAGTCGCGTTATCTGGTCGAGCCCAACGTGAAGGACGGCAAGGGCGGCTTGCGCGATCTGCACACCTTGTTCTGGATCGCCAAATACGTCTACCGCGTGCGCGAGCCGGACGAATTGATCAAGCGCGGCGTGTTCGACAAACAGGAATACCAGCTGTTCCGCCGCTGCGAGGATTTCCTCTGGTCGGTGCGCTGCCACATGCACTTTCTCACCGGCCGCGCCGAGGAGCGGCTTTCGTTCGACATCCAACGCGAGATCGCGGTGCGGCTCGGTTACACCGAGCACCCCGGCATGCAGGATGTCGAGCGCTTCATGAAACACTACTTCCTGATCGCCAAGGACGTCGGCGATCTGACCGCCATCCTGTGCGCCGAGCTGGAAGACAGCCACGCCAAGAGCATCCCGGTGTTGAGCCGCGTGATGGCGCGCATTCGCCCGGTCAAGCGGGTGCGGCTGGCCGGCAGCGAGGATTTTGACGTCGACAAGAATCGCATCACCGTCGCCAACGGCAGCGTGTTCCGCCGCGATCCGGTCAACCTGATCCGCATCTTCCGTCTCGCGCAGAAGCACAATCTGGCATTCCATCCCGACGCCATGCGCGCGGTGACGCGGTCGCTCAAGCTCATCGACGCCAAACTGCGCGCCAACGCGGAAGCCAACAAACTGTTCCTGGAGATTCTCACCTCCAAGAACGACCCGGAAACCGTGCTGCGGCGAATGAACGAATCCGGCGTGCTCGGCAAGTTTGTGCGCGCCTTCGGCAAGATCGTTTCCATGATGCAGTTCAACATGTACCACCACTACACCGTCGACGAGCACCTGTTGCGCTGCATCGGCGTGCTGGCGGACATCGACCAGGGCGGCGGTCCCGACACCCCGCTGGCCGACGAGCTGATCCACAAAATCCAGCCGGCGCACCGCAAAGTGCTCTACGTCACCATGTTCCTGCACGACGTCGCCAAGGGCCAGCCGGAGGATCACTCCATCGCCGGCGCGCGGGTGGCGAAGCGCTTTTGCCCGCGCCTCGGATTCACCCCCGGCGAAACCGAGCTGTGCGCGTGGCTGGTGACCAATCACCTCGTCATGTCGAGCGTGGCGCAGTCGCGCGATCTGTCCGACCGCAAGACGATCGAGAACTTCGCCGCCGTGGTGCAATCGGCCGAGCGGCTGAAGCTGTTGACCATTCTCACCACCGCCGACATCAAGGCGGTCGGCCCCGGCGTGTGGAACGGCTGGAAATCGCAGCTGCTGCGCACGCTTTATTTCGAGACCGAGCCGGTGGTCACCGGCGGCTTCTCCGAGATCAACCGCGCCCGGCGCGTCGCCCTGGCGCAGACCGAATTCCGCGCGGCGATGACGGCGTGGCCGCCGGACGTGCTGGAGGCCTATATCGCCAAGCAATACCCGGCCTATTGGTTGAAGGTCGACCTGCCGCACAAGATCGAGCACGCCAACTTCCTGCGCGCGGCCGAAGACGCCGGCAAGCGCCTGGCGACGACGGTCGCCTTCGATGCCGAACGCGCCGTCACCGAGCTCACCGTGATGGCGCCCGACCATCCCTGGCTGTTGTCGATCATCGCCGGCGCCTGCGCCATGGCCGGCGCCAATATCGTGGACGCGCAGATCTTCACCACCACCGACGGGCGCGCGCTCGACACCATTTCGCTGTCACGCGAGTTCGAGCGCGACGATGACGAACAACGTCGCGCCAATCGGGTCGCGGACTCGATCGAGAAGGCGCTGCGCGGCGAATTGCGGCTACCCGACGTGGTGGCCAAGCGTGCGGCGCCGAAGGGCCGCATCCGCGCCTTCGCGGTCGAGCCCACCGTCACCATCAACAACCAGTGGTCCCACCGCTACACCATGGTGGAGATCACCGGGCTGGACCGCACCGGTCTTCTGTACGAGATGACCGCGACGCTGTCCAAGCTCAACCTCAACATCGCCTCCGCCCACGTCGCCACCTTCGGCGAGCGGGTGGTGGACGTGTTCTACGTGACCGACCTGTTGGGCGCGCAGATCACCTCGCCGACCCGCCAGGCCGCCGTCAAGCGCGCGCTCATTGCGCTGTTTGCCAAGCCCGAGGCCGAGGGCAAGGCGGGCAAGTAAGCGGCGGGCTGAGGCGCGCGCCGGCCATATGGCCTGTCACAAAAATCGTGTTAGCTATTTTGACTAACGGGCACGGTCTCCTCACCGTCACAACTCAGCGTCATGTAAAAGACCAGCGCCGTAATGCAAAATAAAAAAATGAGGCTCGTGATGACTGTTCCCAAACCAAGGCCCCCATTGTTCCCCGGCTGCGATAGAAGATCGCCGAACGACGCACCCATCGGGCGCGTCAAGATGTAAGCGATCCAAAAGGTCGTAATCCCATTCATCCGGAAGCCGTAATATGCAATCGCAACAACGCATATAACCGCGCTGTACATTACTCCTGCTAGCAGGTAGCCAAGGCCAAGCCCCTCGGCAGTGAGGTCGCCCGCGGCTGTGCCAAGCGCGAATGTAAACAGGATGGCCAGCCAATAAAATATTTCCCGCCTTGTCGTATAAATCGTGTGGATCGAGAGTGTGTTTTCGAACGCATACCAGACGGCGAATGTGCCGATGAGCGCGATGCTGAATACAACAGTTGTTGTTTCGAGGCTCACGCCGAGGTTGTCGACAAGATTATCGGTAATCAGGGTGCCCACCACGCTGATAAGAATGACAGCCAGCCAATAGATCCAAGGCACGTATTTTCTTTGCGTAAACTGAAGAATGAGTGCCGCGATGAGAAGCCCGCTCATGATCCAGGAGGTCATGGATAGGCCGAGACCCAGATTCGCATTGAGAAAATCCGCGGCCGTTTCGCCCACGGTCACGGCCATCAGCTTGATCAGCCAGAAGTCGACGGTGACATTGGGCACCCTGTTATAAATTAGCGGCGACGTATTGCATGCAGCAGAAGCCATGAACCCGGTTCCTTTTTTCAGGAACCGAATTCCTAGCCGAAGGCGCCCGTGGAAGACCTTTCCGGCGTTATAAAGATTCCCAATCTTTAATTAGTTGCGAGAACGTTTGTATTGCCACTCCCCGGACTGCTTGTTGTCTTGTGTTCACGATACTGTCTTTGTTTCACCTGGATGCGTGCCCGCCCTCTGCGGCAACAGCACAACGCATGCAATAATGAATGCCGCGATGACTGCGGAGGCAAGCGGCCGGCTCAAATCAAGCCCGCCATGCTTGATTGGCTTGTCGAGCAGGTCGCCGACCGTTGCGCCAAGCGGGCGCGTCAGGATGAAGGCCGCCCAGAACAGCCCGACCCGCGACACGTTGGTCCAGTAGTAGGCGGCTGCCAGCAAGGCCAATCCGGCGCCAAAAATGAGCGCGCCGCCCTCGTAGCCGAGCCCGCCAGTGTCGGCCAGCCAGTCGCCGAGCGCGGTTCCCAGCGTCTGGGAAAGCGTAATAGCGGCCCAGTAGTACGCTTCCACCTTCGGCGTCTTGACCGTTTCGACAGAGATCGAGCCGAGCGACCAGTACCACAGGAAAAGCACGGCCATCAGGCAAACAAATAAAAGCGACGAGCCGCCGGTGTAGCCGATGTCAAGGGAGCGGTCGGCAAAATCGGCCATTGTGGTCCCGAATGTCGTCGAAGCAATAATTGTCGCCCAATAAAGAAAGGGGTGAAATTTATTGGCAACAGTTTGCCAGATCACCAAAGCGACCAGTAAAGCAAGGAAGATCGCCGTTCCGTCGAGGTAGCCCATTTTCAGCGTCATACTTACCGTGTCGCCACCAGTCTCACCGAGCGTCGTGGCGGCTATCTTGATGATCCAGAAAATGAGGGTGACCTCAGGGACTTTGGTCAACGTTTTTTCGTCCATGGGGATTTCGTCCTGTCTTTCTTTCAAATTCGACCAATCACACGCTTTCAAATTCGACCAATCACACGGATTGACCAGTTGACGTCGCCCCCATTTGCCCCCCCTTCAGGAAATCTCAAGACGATTTGCAGACCGGGCTCGGCATCGCGAACGCTAATCGCGATGCCGTGCAGATCGGCCACGGCCTTGACGAGGCTCAAACCAAGCCCGCTGCCCGGCGTCGATCGGCTGTGTTCAAGCCGGTAAAAGCGCTTGAAAATGCGCTCGCACTCCTCCGGCGGCGCGCCAGGCCCATTGTCGCTGACGGCTCCAATGATCCGTTCGCTGTCGCTTCCGAGCGAGACTTCAATGTGCGTGCCGGCAGGCGTATGCCGAATGGCATTGTCGATTAGGTTGGCAAGCATCTGCGTGAGCAACTCGCGATCACCTGCGACGCGGATTCCCGGCTTGATCTTGGCGTCAAGACGCTTGCCGGCATCCTCGGCCGCCGGCGCAAAGGCGTCGACCACCGTGGTAAAAATCGCGCTCAAGTCGAGCTCACGAAAGCCGGAGCGGCGCGTTCCGGCCTCGATCTGGGCAATCCGCAAGAGAGCGCTGAAGGTTGTCAGAATTTCATCGATATGGACGATTGCTGCTTGGATGGTGGCATCGTGCTCTTCAATAGACTGCACGTGCGTCTGGGTCGCTTCGAGCCGTTGACGTAACCGCGCGAGCGGCGTTTTTAAATCGTGGGCAATGTCGGCCGAGATATGCCGCAAACTCTCCATCAATTCGGAGATGCGATCGAGCATCCGGTTCAAGGTTTGAGAGAGGCGGTCGAGGTCGTCGCCGGTGCCGCGCACCGGCACCCGCTGCGTGAGGTCGCCGGCAATGATCGCCTCCGCCGTACGCCTGATTGCCTCGACGCGCATGAGAAAAGCGAGGCTGAGGGCAATGCCGCCAACAATACCTAGCACGAGAACGGCGCCGAAGGCCGACGCAAAGCCATCAAGGATGGCCTGTTCTACGTCTTCGATCTGTTCGCGATCGGCCCCTATGGCAAGACGTGCCCCGCCAGCGAGCGCAGTCACCTGAACGCGGCGGCGGCTGACGTCGCCATCACTTTCCACTCTCTCGACGTTTGACCAGCCTAGGGCGGGCACGACCGGCAATTTTCCAGCCAACGGCTGCCCAGCCGCGCCCAGAAGGCGGTATTCCAAGGGTCCCGCCGGCAGCGTCTGCTGATGCGCCCGCACCACCGAGGCAAGTTTGGCGAGATCGCCCGATGCAAACGCCGCATGTAACCTCGTCATCTCGCCCTCGATGCGGGCATCCAAACGGCGCTCCAGCGCGGCAGCCGTCACCAGATAGGCGATTACGCCGAGGAGGGCGACCGACGCCGCAAACAGCACGACGTAAAGCGCCGACAGCCTGAATGTCGCGGTACTGAAGATTCTAGGCAGGCGCACGGAGCGAATATCCCGAACCGCGGATCGTGCGAATGAGCTCACAATCGAATCCACGGTCGACTTTGCCGCGCAGGCGGCTCATGTGCGTCTCGACGATGTTGGTCTTGGGATCGAAGTGGAAGTCCCAGACCAATTCCAGCAGCATCGTGCGAGTGACCACCCGGCCGGCGTTCCGCATCAGGCATTCGAGCAGCTTGAACTCGCGCGGCTGCAACTCGATCGCTTTGCCTGCGCGGGTAACGCTGCGTTTCAACAAATCCACTTCAAGATCGGCAACCCGCAGCACCGTGTTGACGGCCGGCGTGACCGGCCGGCGGCCAAGCGCGTTGACGCGCGCCAGCAGTTCCGAGAACGCAAACGGCTTGACGAGATAATCGTCACCGCCCGCATTGAGGCCTTCGACGCGATCGTCGATGCCGCCGAGATTGGTCAGAAACAGCACGGCGGTCTTAACGCCGTCACCACGCAACGCCTTGACCAGCGACACGCCGTCGAGGCCCGGGAGCATACGGTCGACCACCGCCACCTCGTAACCGCCGCTGCCGGCAAGGTACAGGCCCTCGCAACCGTCGCGGGCGTGATCGACGAGGTGGCCGTGCTCGCTCAGACCGTTGACGATGTAGTCGGCGGTCTCGGCGTCATCTTCAACGACCAATACCTTCATGGATCCGAACCTGCTTTCCTGTGCCATCTCAAAGGCGCCTGCGAGCCGGCGTTTTTGGATCGCCGACTCGCAGTATCGTCTTAGTCCTTCGGATTGGCGCCCTCACGGATATTTTCGAGGACACGACCGGTCATGGCGTCAACGCCGACCTCACGCCATTTTTTGCCTTGGCGCATATCGAATGAATAACGCAGGCCGCTGCCGCCGCCCTCATGCTCCAGCTCCTCTTTCATGATCCTGCCCGGGTAGGCCTTAAGAGCAATTGCGCGCGCCCGGCTCATGCTGATCGTGGCCTTGTGGACCACGCCGGATTTGGCGGCGGCCGAGGCGGGGGCTACTCCGATTGCGAGGCCGATGAAAGCCACGAGCAAGATTCGAATGAGGTTATTCCGACCGTTCATGCATCGCTCCAGTTGCGCCCGCACGTGCAGGCCGATAGTGCGGCGGCATCGTTCCCTCGACGCACGCCGCGCGACACCCTTACCGCGCATATAGGTGATCCGGGTCTACCGGGACATTTCCGCGACAATACAAATTCTCAATCGTGGCTGATGTGGGATCGGCGTAATAGCCGGGATTCCCGAACAAATCCCCGCTTAGCGAGCCCTTAAACCGCCCCCAAAGCGTCGACGGCGCCGCCCACGCGGGCGGCCGCAGAGGATGGCCGGTCAGAACAAGGAGTCCAGCCGCTCCTTCTGCTCTTCCGCTTCAAGCCCGTGCATTTCACTTCGCGCAGGCCGGGCCGGCCGTCGCCGGCGTGAGCGGACTGACGAGAGGGTGATTGCCCGCTCGCCCCTCCTCCAGGCCCCTGCGCCGCCAATGAATCGAACTTTGAACCGTCTAGTCTTGGCGCGGCGCCGTTCCGGATACGAGGCGAAGCAGCTCGGCAGTCAGCATGCCATCGGCCTTTGCAAGCTCGTCGAGTATTGAGAAATGATGATGACCGGGCAATGTCCGCAAGGCCACAGGCAGTCCGCGGCTGTCGGCCATCTCCTTGAAGCTGAGAGATTGCCGCTTGAGCTCTGTCAATTCGTCGCCGCCGACCGCAAGATGCAGCGGCGCCATGCCGTTGCGCAGCAAGCGCAACGGACTAAGGGCCTCGATTTCGTGTTGATCGAGCTTAAGTTGGTCATTGATATAGGTCAGAGCAATCGGCTCCAGATCGAAAATCCCGCTGATGGCCAGTGCGCCCCGCACGGCCGGCTGTAGGCAAGCGACGGCGGCCAGGTGTCCCCCGGCCGACCAGCCACCGGCATAGATTTTTTCGGGGCTGAATCCGAATTGGTCTGCGTTCCGTTCGAGAAACGTCAGCGCCTGCTGTATTTCCCGCGCAATGTCCGATAGTCGCGCCGTCGGAGCGAGCGTGTATCCAAGTATTGCGACATCGATGCCGTGCGCGCGCGGCCCCTCCGCCACGAATGAAAATATTTCCTTGTCGTTTCGCTGCCAATAACCACCGTGGATGAACACGAAGAGCGGCGCGCCGGGGATTCCGGCCGGCAGATAATCGAAGCGCGCCCGCGCCTGCTGCCCATAGGCGACGTCGAGCCGCGCTCCGCTCATGGCGCGAAGAGCCATGCTTCGAACGCGCCAATCCGCCAGCCATTCGGCGCTGTCGGCCACGGCCGCGCTGTTGTTATACGCGGCATCGAGCGTTGCCCGATCCATTCCGCGATAGACTGCCGTCGCGCGGGCCCCCTGCTGTGTGATGTCGGTCACGTCAAGAGTCCGCGGTTGCTCCAACCGCCCGGCCGCGCGCGATATGGCTTGTTAGTCTGCGGGTCACCTCCCGGCGCAAGGCGTTGAATTCCGGGGATGAAACGTCCCGCGGACGCGGCAGGTCGATCTTGATGTGACAATCCACGCGCCCGGGTCCCGCCGTCATGACGATGACGCGGTCGGCAAGCAGGACGGCTTCCTCGACCGAATGCGTCACGAAAATCACGGTCAATTTGGTGCTTTGCCAAATATCGATCAATTCTTCTTGCAGCTTGCTGCGCGTCAGCGCGTCGAGCGCGCCGAATGGCTCGTCCATCAAAAGCAAATCCGTGTCGTTGGCAAGCACGCGCGCGATGGCCACTCGCTGTTTCATCCCACCGGACAATTGGTGGGGATAACGGTCCGCGAACGCGGTCAGCCCGACCATCGCCAGGAATCGTTCAGTCAGCCGGGCAATATCGGGCGCCGGGACGCCGCGGTGGCGCGGCCCGAAATTGATGTTCTCTTTCACGGTCAGCCAGGGAAACAACGCATAGTCTTGAAAGACCATGCCGCGGTCGGGGCCGGGCCGGTCGACGTCGACGCCATAGACGGCGACCGAGCCGCGGGTCGATTTTTCGAAGCCGGCGATAATGCGCAACAGCGTGGATTTGCCGCAACCCGACGCGCCCAGCAGACAGACGAATTCGCCTTTCTCGATCGTCAAGCTGATGTCGCGCAAGGCTTCGACCGTCCCGTTCGAGACGGCGAACGTCTTGTAGACGCCGTTGACGCGCAACAAGGGCGTCGTCAGAGCGCGGCGGCTGCTCTGTGTGTCAAGCATGGTGTTGCGGGCTCCAGCGCAGGAAGTAGTTGTTGAGCATCAGCAGGATGCGATCCGAGAAAAAGCCGGTGATGCCGATAATGATCATGCCGGTGATGACGAGATCGGTGCGCGACAGCGTGCGCCCGTCCATGATGACCGCGCCAAGACCTTCCGGCACGCCCGTCATCTCGCCGACCACAATTAAAATCCAAGCGAAGCCAGCACCCAAGCGCAATCCGTTGAAAATGCTGGGCAGCGCCGCAGGCAGAACGACAGCGCGAAAAAGCTGAGACCCGCTGCAGCCGAGCATTTCCGCCGCTTCGAACAGGCGGACGTCCACGGTCCTTACGCCGAACACTGTGTTCAAAAGAATTGGATAGAACGCGCCGAGAAAAACGAGAAAGATCGCCGACTTGGGGCCGAGGCCGAAAAAGATCATCGACAGCGGCAACCAAGCCGTCACCGGGATCGGCCGCAACAGCGACAGCAGCGGATCGAGCAGCGTGCGCACCAGCGGCACCCGGCCGATCAATACGCCGAGCGGGATGCCGGTCGCCGCGGCCAGGAAGAATCCGCCATAGACCCGCTGCACCGATTTCCAGAAATGAATCGGCAGGCTCGCGCTGTAGGCGTCGTCATAAATGCCGCCGAAGGTGAAATCCCACATCATCGTGGCGACGCCGAAGGGCGTCGGAATAAGGCGCGTGCCGGTCCATCGCACCATGCCCTCCCAGAACAAAAGCAGGCAGATCGGCGCGATGGAGGCGAGCGCGATGGAGCGCAGCCGCTGCCGCGTGGCGCGCGCCGGCGCCCGTTCTTGTCCGGTCGTCTCCTTGACGGTAGCCGGGCCGCTGGCCGGCTCGGCTACCGAAATTTGCAGACTCATGCGGTCACTCACGATGCCGCGATGGCTTTCACGAAGCTCGGATCGATGAAGGTCTTGTAGTCCGGCAATTGCCGGATTTGCTTCTTGGCCAGCATTTGCGTGCCGTAATAGTGCGCTTCCTTGAGGAACAGAGCGTCGATGTTCCAGGTCAGTTCGACATTGGGCGCGGCTTTTTCGATCGAGGGTTTGGTCTGGCCGAGTTTTTTCATCGCCATTTCGACGAAGGCTTCGCGATGGCTCATCGCATATTCGCTCGACTTGCGGTGCATGATGAGGAACGTCTTGATGAATTCCGGGTCCTTTTCGATCAGGCCACGGCGCGTGCTCAGCACCATGTTGAGCGAACCGGTCGGGGTCGAATACGGATATTCGACAATCTTGCCGACGCCCTTGGCCAGGCTGATACCGGCGGCAGGCTCCGCGCCGACATAGGCGTCGATATCGCCACGCTCGAGCGCCGGCGCCATGTCGCTGAACGACACGCGCATCGATTTGATGTCTTTGATGGTCATGCCTTCGGCCGACAGCCGGTCGAGGATCACCACCTCTTGCGTGGAGCCGGGCCAGATCGCGACCTTCTTGCCCTTGAGGTCCTTGATCGAATTAATCCCGGACTTGATGCCGGCGACCACCGCCATGCCGCGGTTGCAGGCCGCGCCGACCACGACGACCGGCTCGCCATTGGCGGCGCCCAGGGTCGCGGCGGCGAGGCCGTAAATGCCGAAATCGACCGTGCCGGTGACGACGGCGTTCTTGCCGTCGGTCGGGCTTTCGAACGGGACGACCTGCACCTTGATGCCGGCCGGCGCGAATTTCTCATAGAAATAAGGCGTGATGCCGTGGATGAGCTTCAGCGTCCCGACCTTGACGGTGCGGTCGGCCGCGAATGCGCTGAGACTGGTACTTGAAAGCGCTGCGGCCGTTGCCGCCAGGCGCAGAAAATCTCGACGAGACGTATTTTGCATGTCTTTACCTCGTAGCGGCTGGTCCGGCTAAATCACTCTAGGTGCAGTGCAATATTTTAATTTTACAAAATTTATTGTTTAAATCGCTATCATAAGGTGGTCTTATAGTCTGAGCGTGCTCCCGCCGCTCGACCTGCGGTTATTGCAGGCCTTTATCGTCCTGGTTCAGACCGGCAGTTTCTCGGAAACCTCGCGCCGGCTGGGACGGACTCAGCCGGCCGTCAGCCTGCAACTGCGCCGATTGGAAGAGATCACTGGCGCCGTGCTGTTTACGCGGGTCGGCCGCAAACTGGTGCTGACCGACGACGGGGAAATCATCCTGGGCTACGCCCGCACGATCATGGGCCTGCAGGATGAACTCCGGTCGCGCCTGGCGGCGCCCAAGCTCGACGGCCAGGTCGTATTGGGAACACCGGATCTCTATGCGGCCTACCTGCTGCCGGCGATCTTGTCCGATTTCCGCCGCGCCTATCCCAACGTCAATGTCGAGCTGCGCTGCGCATTATCGAGCAAGCTCATGGGTTCCCTGGAGCGGGCCGAGATCGATCTTGCGCTTGTGACCGGCATGCCGGCATTCAAGGACGGCGAACTGGTCGCGCAGGAAACCCTGGTTTGGGTGACAGGCGAGAGCAGCTCGATACATCGCGAAAATCCGGTGCCGCTCGCAATGCTCCCGCCCGGCAACATATTCCGTGACCACGGACTCGCGGCGTTGGAGAGTATCGGCCGCACCTGGCGGCTTGCATGCATTAGCGAAAGCATCGGCGGCCTACAGGCCGCAGTCTTTGCCGGCATCGCGGTGAGCGTCGTCGGCAAGAGCTCGGTGTTGCCGGGCATGCGAGAGCTTGGACGCAGCGAAAGCTTTCCGACCCTGCCAAAGGTCGACCTTGTCCTTTATCGGTCGGCCCGCCGTCCCAATCCGGCGGCCGAAGCAATGGCCGAATTTATCGTGCGCCATTTCGGCAATTCCGCGCTGGCGCCTGCGTCGCGCATCGTGCGCACCCAGGCCGGCAGCGGCTCGCACGACTAGCGCCTGCGGGTTACGCACGCGGCCGCCTAAGCCAACGCAACGCTTGGTAGTTGCAGGCAAATCCCCGCTTAACGAGCCCTTAAACCGCCCCCCTTAGCGTCATCGGCGGGGGTCGGCGGCCCGTTGCCGCTGGCGTATTAATGAGTAAGCGTCGATGGCAACAGGACGGGGACAAGCGGGCGGCCGCCGCGAGCCGGTGTTCGATGCCAGCCCGCCCTTGCGCGTTTCCGCCGCCGACCGCCCCGCCGCTGGCCCAAAGCCGCGAAAACGCCAGCGCAAGCGCAAAGCACGCAAGCCCAAACGCACGCTCATCGGCCGCATGGCCTATTGGAGCCTGGTGTTGGGGTTGTGGCTCGGCATCGCCGGCATCGGCACGCTGGCCTGGACCGGCGCCCACCTGCCGCCGATCCAGTCGCTGGAAATCCCCAAGCGACCACCCTCGATCAAAATCGTGGATATCCACGCCCGCGCGCTCGCCACCCGCGGCGATCGGGGCGGCGCGGTGCTGTCGCTGAAACTAATGCCGAATTACGTTCCTCAGGCCTTCGTCGCCATCGAGGATCGGCGCTTCTACGAGCATTACGGCGTCGATCCGTTCGGCATCGCGCGCGCGCTTATTGCCAACATTTTACACAGGGGTGTCAGCCAGGGTGGTTCCACGATCACGCAGCAGCTGGCGAAAAATCTCTTTCTGACTCAAGAGCGTACCATTCATCGCAAGCTGCAGGAGGTGCTGCTGGCGCTGTGGCTGGAGCGCAATTTTTCCAAAACGCAGATCCTCGAACTCTATTTGAATCGGGTCTATTTCGGGTCCGGCGCCTACGGCATTGAACAGGCCGCGCAGCGCTATTTTGGAAAATCGGCGCGCCAACTCACACTGGCCGAAGCAGCGCTACTCGCCGGCCTCGTGCGCGCGCCCTCGCGGCTGGCGCCCACGCGCAATTTCAATGCGGCCGAGAAGCGCGCCAAGATCGTGCTCAAGGTGATGGCCGAGCTTCATTTCATCAGCAAGAGCAACGAACGCGTCGCGCTGGCGCATCCGCCGCGCATCGTGGCGCAGGCCGGCAACGGCTCGATCAATTATGTCGCCGACTGGGTGATGGACGCGCTGAATGATGTGGTCGGCCATGTTGACGAAGACATTACGGTGACGACCACGATCGACGCCGGCCTGCAGGCCGACGCCGAAAAAGCGCTCGACGAAGAGCTGGCAAAGAAAGGCGGCAAGTACAAGGTCAGCCAAGGCGCGCTGGTTGCGATGACGCCGGACGGCGCGGTGCGCGCCATGGTCGGCGGCCGCGATTATGCGCAAAGCCAGTTCAACCGCGCGGTTGCCGCCAAGCGCCAGCCGGGTTCGGCTTTCAAGCCGTTCGTCTATTTGACTGCGCTGGAAGGCGGGCTGACGCCCGACAGCGTACGCGACGACAGGCCGATCCGGATCAAGAGCTGGAAGCCGGAAAACTACGGCCATGAATATTTCGGCCCGGTGACGCTGACCCAAGGCCTTGCGCTGTCGCTTAACACGGTGTCGGTCCGCCTGACCCTGCAATTCGGACCCGCAGCGGTGATCCGCACCGCGCACCGCCTCGGCATCGCATCGCATCAGGAGCCCAACGCCTCGATCGCGCTCGGCACCTCGGAAGTCTCGCTGCTCGAACTCACCGGCGCCTATGCGCCATTCGCCAACGGCGGTTTCGCCGGCACGCCGCACGTGATCGAGCGCATCACCGCCGGCAATGGCAAACTGCTCTACCTGCGCGACAAGCGTTCGCCCGGCCGCATCATCGACGCGCGCTACGTGGCGATGATGAACGAGATGATGCAGCAGACGCTTCTCATCGGCACCGCGCGGCACGCCACTTTCACGGGCTGGCCGGCGGCCGGCAAAACCGGCACATCCCAGGATTTCCGCGACGCCTGGTTCATCGGCTACACCGCGCAACTCGTCACCGGCGTCTGGCTCGGCAATGACGACGGCTCCGCCACCAAACACGTCACCGGCGGCGGCATGCCGGTGGAAATCTGGAGCCGCTTCATGCGCGGCGCCCATGAGGGCGTGCCGGTGGCCAGCCTGCCCGGCGGTGGCGGTGGCGGCTTCTTCTCCAACCTGTTCGGCGGTGGCCGCGAGCGCGGCGCGCCGGCACGCCCTGCGGCCACGGTCGGCGCGGCTCCGGTACCGCCCGCCAATGTCGGAGCGGCGCAACCGTCCGCGCGCAGCGGCACGGCCAGTCTCGACAGCTGGTTCATCAACAATCTGTTCGGCCGGCGCTAGTGTTTACTGAGGCGATGGCGCACGCTGCGCGTCGCGATCCATAATGCGAGTGTCGCGCAACCCGCGACCGCCACGCTGGCGGCAAGCGGCCAGGCGCTTTGGCCGAGCAGTATGCCGACGATCGCCCCGCACACGGCCGCGACACTCTGCTGGATAAAGCCGAGCAGCGACGATGCCGCGCCCGCCCGTTCCGGAAACGGCGTCATCGCGCCGGCGAGCGACTGCGGCAGCACCATGCCCATGCCGGCCAGATAGACCGCCATCGGCACGACCAGCGAAGCGGCCGAGGCGAAGCCGAGCGCCACCGCCACCATCATGCCGAGCCCGCCGGCGGTAACGAGAACGCCGCCGATGCCGATGATGCCGTCGAGGCCGAGCCACCGCGTCAAATGCGCCGACAACATCGAGCCCGTCATGTAGCCGAGCGAGCCGACCGCAAAGGCAAGACCGAACGCAAACGGCGAGAGCCCGTAGAGGTTTTGCAGCACGAATGAGGCGCCGGAAATCCAGGCGAACAGGCCGGCAAAGCTTGCGGTGGCCAGACCCAGATACGCCAGATAGGCCGGATTGCGGGCGACTACGCGATAGGACCGGACGATCGAGGACGGCGACACCGGCTCGGCCGCGCGCTGGGCCAAGGTTTCCGGCAGAAGCCACCAGACGAGACCGGCGGCCGCCACACCGGCGACGACCAGGGTAAAGAAAACCGAGCGCCAGCCGAATCCGGTCTGCAAGGCACCGCCGGCGACCGGCGCCAGCACCGGCGCCAGCGCCATCACCGAGCCGATCACCGACAATTCGCGCCCCGCGCGCGTGCCGGAATAAATATCTCGCACCATGGCACGCGCCAGCACGATACCGCCGGCACCGCCGAGCGCCTGCAGGGCGCGCGCCGTGATCAGCATGTGGATGGACGTCGCCAGCGCGCAGGCGAGACTTGCAACGCAATAGAGCGCAATGGCCGCGAGCAGCACCGGCTTACGGCCGTGCCGGTCGGACACCGGCCCATAGACGACCTGCCCGACCGCGAAGCCGATCAGATAAGTGGAAATGGTGAGTTGCACTTGCGCCGTCGAAGCGTCGAGCGCCCGCGCGATGTCCGGCAGCGACGGCAAGTACATATCAGTGGTCAGCGGACCGATCGCGCTCAAGCCGGCGAGCAGAGCGGTGAGCGCGAAGGTGCCGGGACGCAGCATGGCGGCGATGTCCAATGATAAGCCCGGCACAAGGCCGGGCATGAGGTTTGACTACATCATGCGCCGATCCGACGCTAGCGCCGCTGGTCCGCCAGCCCGTAACGATGCAGGTTGCCGCCGTGGACGTCGAGCCAGGTCTTGGCGCGGGTGACGTGAGGGCAGATGCGCGCGACCAGCCGCCAGAACCGCCGCGAATGATTCATCTCGATCAGATGCGCGACCTCGTGGGCGGCGAGATAATCGAGCACGAAGGGCGGCGCCAAGATCAATCGCCAAGAATAAGACAACACGCCGGTGGTCGAGCACGAGCCCCAGCGGCTCGACTGGTCGCGGATCGACACCCGCTTGATCGAAACGCCGAGTCGTTCGGCCGCGCGCTGGCTCGCCGCTTCCAGATCGCGTTTGGCCTCGCGCTTGAGGAAATCATGAATACGCCGTGCCACGTGCGGCTCCGCGCCGGCGACGCGCAGTACGGGCTCCTTAGCCGTGCTCTCGATCCAGACCGTGCCGCGGCGCTCCTGGCAGTGCACGATGCGGTGGTCGATGCCACGCAACGGCAGCATCGTACCGTGCGCGAACGGCGCCGGCTCCGGCAGCCGGTCGAGCCGTGCCGCGATCCAGCCGCCGTGCTTCTGCGCGAAGGCGCGCGCCTCCTTCAGGCTGCCGCGCGGCGGCATGGTGAGCACCACTTCGCGGGTGGCCGAATGGATGCGAAGCGTGTAGCGGCGCGCCTGGCGGTGGCGGCGCACACGCACCTTGTAGACTTCGCGATCGAAGACGATGGTGATCGTCGACGGTTCGCTCGGCCGGCGATAAAGCAAGGCGCGCAGCGGCATGGCCCCAATCCAACCCGGCGCGAGCCGGGAGGAAAGTGTGCCATATCCACGCGGCGGTTGAGCCCCCTCGGAGTTCGAAATTCTGCCTGCCCAAACCGCTGGGGATGTTGCGCTGGCGAGCCACGAGATGTTGGGCCTTTTTGCGGGTCGAATCCGGGATCGGGGGCGGGCGACCGGCCCGCCAAACACCACAACGCCTTACGGACAGGAAACCTGATTCGCGGGGCGCGGCAACAGCCGCGGCCACGCGCTAGCGGGCGGCCGCCCTGGCAGACGCGGCGCTTGCAGCCGGCTTGCGGGCGCCATTGTGCGACAGCACGAAGTCGGCGATGCGCGGGGCAATCTCGGCGCGGAAGCGCGAGCCGTTGAACACGCCGTAATGGCCGACCTCGGGCTGCATGTAGTGCGCCTTTTCGGCGGCGGGGATGTTGGCGCACAGGCGATGGGCGGCTTCGGTCTGGCCGACCGCGGAAATATCGTCGTTCTCGCCCTCCACCGTCATCAACGCGACGCGGGTAATCGCGGCAGGGTCGATGGGGCGGCCGCGATGGGTCATCTCGCCTTTCGGCAGCGCGTGACGGATGAACACGGTATCGACGGTCTGCAAATAGAACTCGGCGGCGAGATCCATGACCGCGAGATATTCGTCGTAGAACTCGCGGTGCTTCTGTGCCGAATCGCCGTCGCGCTTGACCAGATGCAGGAACAGGTCGTGATGCGCCTTGAGATGGCGGTCGATATTCATGCTCATGAAGCCATGCAGCTGCAGGAAGCCGGGATAGACCTCGCGCATGAAGCCGGGATGCGGAAACGGCACCTTGGTGATGACATGGCTGCGGAACCAATCGAGGCCGCGCGATTCCGCCAGCGCGTTGACCGAATTCGGATTGATGCGTGTATCGATCGGCCCGCCCATCAGCACCATGGAATGCGGAACGTAAGGATCCTTGGCCGCCTCCATGAGCGAGACCGCCGCCATCACCGGCACCGACGGCTGGCACACCGCGATCACATGCACGTCGCCGCCGAGCAGGTGCAGTATGGAAATGATGTAGTCGATGTAGTCGTCGAGATCGAAGCGGCCCTCGCTGAGCGGAACCATGCGCGCATCGATCCATTCGGTGATGTAAACGTCGTGGTTGGGCAGGAACGTTTCCACCGTGCCGCGCAACAGGGTCGGAAAGTGGCCCGACATCGGCGCGACGATCAGCAATTTCGGCTGCGGCCGCCGCGGCACGTGGCGGAACGCACGATCAAAATGCAACAGCCTGCAGAACGGCCGCTCCCATACGCTGGTCACGTGCACCGGCACGCGATCGCCGCCGACGGTGGTATGATGGATATTCCATTCCGGACGGCGATAGCGGCGCGTCGAGCGCTCGAACAATTCCGCCGCAGCCGCTACCGACTTGCCGTAGGTGGTGTGCGCCAGCGGATTGGCCGGATTCTTGAAGAACAGCCGGGTGGCGTCGGCGAAGGTGCGCGACGGATTGAGCGCGGCCAGGCTCATCTCGTAAAGCCAATAGATCGGCGAGACGAACAACGGCGCGGTCTCGCCGGACAGCGTTGCCGCCCCGTCGAATTCACCGATCACCGTCGACTCTGTCCCCGGCCCCTGCTGCACCGCGGCAGACTGTCGTTTTTCAGTCATGGGGTCAACATTACAGATAAGTCCTTCGCGTCCGGTTTACAACGCGACGGGGCCTACCAACCCTAGGAAACTATGAGGCTTTTCGGCCTATTCGCCGGTGTGTAGCAGCGTGCCGTGAACCCGCGCGCTGTGCAGCAGCTTGACGAAAGCGAATGACGCAGCCGCGAACAGCACCACGTTAAAGGCGAGCGACTCGATCATCAGATCGGCGCGGAACACGTGGCCGATCACCAGCGCGCGCATGCCCTCAAACACATAGGTCGGCGGCAGCGACCAGGCGACGTATTGCAGCCATGCGGGCAGCACCGCGACCGGATAATAGACGCAAGTGAGCGGCAGGAACAGAAACATGATGGTCCAGGCAAGGCTCTCGGCGCCCATGCCGTTGCGCAACAACAGCCCGGCGACAAAAATGCCGATCGACCACGAGGTCAGCATCAGATTGGCGAAGAAGGCGACAAGCGCCAACCCCAGCGTCCATAAATTGAAGCCGAAGAAGGCGATGGCGAGCAGGCTCACCGGCACCATGCCGATCGCAAGCCGCACGACGCTCATGATCATCAGCGCACTGATGAACTCCACCGGCCGCAGCGGCGACATCATGATGTTGGCGAGGTTGCGCGACCACATTTCTTCCATGAACGAAATGGAAAAGCCGAGCTGGCCGCGGAACAGGATGTCCCACAGCAACACTGCGCCGATAAACACGCCACCGGCGCGCGCGAAAAAGCCGGCGTTCTGCGCCACGTAAATCTGCAGAAAGCCCCACATCAGCATCTGCACCGTCGGCCAATAGATGAGATCGAGGACGCGCGGCCAGGACGAGCGCAAGAGATACCAGTAACGCCGCACCATGGCGGCGACGCGGTTGAAGGAGAATTCAATGCCGCGGTCGCCGGCGATCATTGCGCGGCCTCGCCCTGCCGGTTGCGCCCGCGCGCCACATCGAGGAACACCTCTTCAAGTGTCTGCCGGCCGTAGCGGGCGAGCAGACGCGCGGGCGTGTCTTCGTCCTCGATACGGCCGCGCTTCATGATGATGACGCGCTCGCACAGGCGCTCGACCTCGTTCATGTTGTGGGAGGCGAGCAAGACGGTTGCGCGATTATTGGTGCGATAGGCTTCGAGCCGCGAGCGCACCCAGTCGGCGGTGTCGGGATCGAGCGAGGCCGTCGGCTCGTCGAGCAGCAGCACGTCCGGCTTGTTGAGCAGCGCCTTGGCAAGCGAGACGCGGGTCTTCTGTCCGGCCGAGAGCTTGCCGTTGGGCCGGTCGATGAATTCGGTGAGATCAAGATCGGCGGCGAGTTCGGCGACGCGCGCCTCGATGTCGGCGACGCCGTAAAGCTGCGCGAACACCGACAAGTTCTGCCGCACCGTCAGCCGCGTCGGCATGTCGACATAGGGGCTTTCGAAATTCATCCGGTGCAGCACGCGGTAGCGCTCGTTCGGCATCTGCGCGCCCAGCACCGTGACGCTGCCGGCGGTAGGGATCACCAGCCCCATGATCATCGCAATCGTGGTGGTCTTGCCGGCGCCATTGCCGCCGAGCAGCCCGGTAATCGAACCTGTGGGCAGACGAAACGAGATGCCGTCGACCGCCGCCACGCCCTTGTAGAGCTTGACGAGGCGATCGACGCTGACGGCGCTGGTGTCGCTGGCGTCCATGCTGCGGTGATGATGTGACGCCGCGCGCTGCGAAGCGCAAGCCCCACTGGGACCGTCGATTTTGCGGCGCTGGAGCGCTGGCTTACACTGAATCCATGCCCGCGCTCGGCCTCGCCCACAATCATCCGCGCCGCAACGTGCGCCTCGACACTCTGGTTCGGTTACGCTGGCTCGCGGTCATCGGGCAGACCACGGCAGTGCTGGTGGTCCATTACGGGCTCGATTTCGAGCTGCCGGTCTATGCCTGTCTGGCGGTGATCGCGTTGTCGGCCTGGCTCAACGTGGCGCTGCGGCTGCGCTTCCATATGACGCAGCGGCTGGAGCCCGACCGCGCCGCCTGGCTACTGGCGTTCGACGTCGCGGAACTGGCCGTGCTTCTGTTCCTGACCGGCGGACTGCAGAACCCGTTCGCGTTCCTGTTGCTCGGTCCGGTGCTGCTGTCGGCGACCGCGCTGCCGCCGCGCTTCACGCTGCTGCTCGGCGCATTCGCGGTTGCCTGCGCCACCGTCCTGGTGTTCGTGCACTACCCGCTGCCGTGGGACAGCGACGATCCGCTGCAACTGCCGCCGATCTACATGATGGGCGTCTGGCTCTCGATCCTACTCGGCATGGGTTTCATCGGCGTCTATTCCTGGCAGATCACCGAGGAATCGCGCCAGCTCGCAGACGCGCTCGCCGCCACCGAGCTGGTGCTGGCGCGCGAGCAACATCTCTCGCAGCTCGACGGCCTGGCGGCGGCCGCCGCTCATGAGCTCGGCACGCCGCTGTCGACCATCTCGGTGATCGCCAAGGAGCTGGTCAATGCGATTCGTGCAGACGCGCCGCATGGCGACGACGTACGGCTATTGCGCGAGCAGGCCACGCGCTGCCGTGACATCCTCGCCAAGCTCACCGAATTATCGTCAAGCGGCGGCGAGCCATTCGAGCACATGCCGCTCACCGCGCTGATCGAGGAAGTGGTGGCGCCGCACCGCAATTTCGGTGTCGTCATCGACGTTGCCCTGCCGGCCGAGCGCCAGCCTGAGCCGGTGGGCGCGCGCAATCCTGCGATCCTCTACGGGCTGGGCAATCTCCTGGAAAACGCCGTCGATTTTGCGCGCGAACGCGTGGTGGTCGATGCGCAATGGGACGAGGATACGGTCGAGGTGACCATCACCGACGACGGCTCCGGCTTTGCGCCGGAAATCATGGACCGCATCGGCGAACCTTACGTGACCAGCCGCCGCCGCAATGCGGACGAAGCCGACGAGGTGCCGGCCGGACTTGGGCTGGGCTTCTTCATCGCCAAGACGCTGCTTGAACGCTCGGGCGCGACGTTACATTTCGAGAACCGCGCGTTTCCCGAGCGCGGTGCCATTGTGCGTGTGCGCTGGACCCAAAGCGATTTCGAGCGCCCGTTAGCATTCACAGCAACTTGAGATCGCGTGCCGCGATCACTATGTTGATTATGTGCGCGCCGAGGCTAAGATGCGCATTGTGTTAAACAAAGGCGGGTGACAGCGTGGACATCGCCATGAATGACGTCGCGGAGCCAGCGGCGAGCCAGAAAGTTCCGAGCGAACGAAGCTTGCTGATTGTCGAGGACGACCGTTCGTTCCTGCAGCGGCTCGCCAAGGCGCTTGAAGAGCGCGGCTTTGCCGTTACCACCGCCGAATCGGTGGCGGATGGACTGTTGCAGGTGGAAAAGTCGACTCCCGCCTTCGCCATCGTCGACATGCGGCTCGGCGACGGCAATGGCCTCGACGTCATCTCCGCGCTCAAGTGCCGGCGCCCGGATGCGCGCGGCATCATTCTCACCGGCTACGGCAATATCGCCACCGCGGTGAACGCGGTGAAGCTCGGCGCCGTCGACTATTTGGCGAAGCCCGTTGACGCCGACGATGTGGTGGCCGCGCTCCTGGCGTTGGACAACCGCAAGATCGAACCGCCGGGAAATCCCATGTCGGCGGACCGCGTGCGCTGGGAGCACATCCAGCGCATCTACGAATTGTGCGGCCGTAACGTCTCGGAAACCGCGCGCCGCCTCAGCATGCACCGCCGCACGCTGCAACGCATTCTGGCCAAAAGGGCGCCGCGCTAGCGTAGACCGTCTTAAACAAAATGCGCGCGCCGCGATGACTATTCCGCTCGTCCCCGCGCAAGCGGGGACCCAAGGCTAAACTCTCGCATATCTGGAATTGTAACTCTGGATTTCCGCTTGCGCGGGAATGATCGGAGTTTATTGCGGCGGCAGGGACTACCCCACGTCCCCGTAGGGCCCGTTCGGATCTGCAAGCGATTGCAGGCGCAAGGCAGCGGCGCGCGCGAACAGCAGCATCATCGCTTTGCGGGTGGCGGCCGGCAATTTGTGCTGCGGCGCTTCGCAGACGAATTGGGCGCCGAATGCATCGGCCACGATCAGCCCGGTGTCGGGCGGGAAAATCTCGCACGGCACCTCGACCGTGGTGGCGAAGAACAGCCGGTCGCAGTGGGCCCGGTAGTCCTGCCATTTCTGGTCGGCGCGGAAATCGGCGACCGACGACTTGACCTCGACGATCCAAAGCTCGCCGCCGCCATCGAGCGCCACCAGGTCGGCGCGGCGGCCCGAGGGCAGCGGCAATTCGCTCACCACGCAGAAGCCGTGGGCGTGCAGCAGCCGGGCGGCGCCGCGCGCCACCGCCAGCGCGGTTTCCGACTGGCGGCCGTCGATGGGCAATTCAAGCGGTTGTCTGTTGGCGAGAGTCATGGCGCAACCTTATCACGATTTGCGGCACGTTCCGGAAAGGCCGCACTGAGCGCTTCGCCGCTCGCCGCGATCACGCCGCGCTCGGTGATGAGCCCGGTGACGAGGCGGGCCGGCGTGACGTCGAAGCCGTAATTAGCAACCGCCGTGCCGTCCGGAACGAGCTGCACGGTCTCGATGCGGCCATCGGCTGTCTTGCCGCTGATGCAGGCGACTTCCTCCGCGGCGCGTTGCTCGATCGGGATGTCCTTGAGCCCGTCGCTCACCGTGAAATCGACGGTCGGCGACGGCAGCGCCACATAGAACGGCACTTTGTTGTCGGCCGCGGCCAGCGCCTTCAGGTAGGTGCCGATCTTGTTGCAGGCGTCGCCCCGCGCGGTGACGCGGTCGGCGCCGACGATCACCAGGTCGACCAGGCCGTGCTGCATCAGATGGCCGCCAGTATTGTCGGGGATCACTGTGTGCGGCACGCCATGGCGGCCGAGCTCCCAGGCGGTCAGCGCGGCACCCTGGTTGCGCGGCCTCGTCTCGTCGGCGAACACATGCACCGGCAGCCCCTTGTCGTACGCCATATAGATCGGCGCCGTGGCCGTGCCCCAGTCCACCGTCGCCAGCCAGCCGGCATTGCAATGGGTGAGCACGTTGACGCGCCCGCCGTTCTTCTTGGCGGCAATCTCCTCGATCAGCGTGAGGCCGTGACGGCCGATTGCCTGGTTGATGGCAACGTCCTCGTCGCAGATTGCGCCGGCCCGGCGCAACGCGGCGGCGGCCCGCTCGGCCCGCGGCCGGTTGCGCACCGCCGCAACCATCTCGTCGAGCGCCCATTTCAAATTGATCGCGGTCGGCCGCGTCGCCATCAATGTGGCATAGGCGCGCTCCAGGCTTTCGTCGGAAGCATCCTCGCGCAGCGCCAGCCAGACGCCATAGGCCGCCGTCGCGCCGATCAGCGGCGCGCCGCGCACCTGCATGCTCTGGATTGCACGCGCGGCCTCGGCGAGCGTCTCTAGCCGCGCGGTGACGAAGCGGTGCGGCAGTTGGGTCTGGTCGATGATGCCGACGCTTTGCCCGTCGCTCTCGAGCCAGATCGTGCGCGTGTCCTTGCCGTTGATCTTCATGGTGCAAGAGATAGCGGCTTTTCCATTTACTGTCGCCTTGCCTGTGACGCCGCCATGGCTCACTCTGCGGCCAAATGCCCATCGATTACGAAAAAGAATACGACAACCGGGCCCGCGTTCCCGAGCATCCGGAGATTTTCGCACGCTGGCAGCGCGAGGGCGCGGCCTTTCGCGCGGCCGCGCGCGACGCCGAGTTGGAGCTAAAATACGGCCCCTCGCCGCGCCAGACCATCGACCTGTTCCCTGCCAAGGACGACGACGCCTCGACGCCACTCGCTTTGTTCATCCATGGCGGCTGGTGGCGCTCGCTCGAGCCCGCAATGTTCAGCCAGATGGCAGCCGGGCCGAATGCCAAGGGGGTCACCGTGGCGGTCGCCGGCTATGATCTCTGCCCGCAGGTGACCATCGCGACAATCATCGAGCAGATGCGCGCCGCCTGCCTGTGGCTGTGGCGCAAGCAGCGCAAGCGCATCATGGTGGTCGGCCATTCGGCCGGCGGGCATCTCGCGGCCTGCATGCTGGCGCAGGAATGGAAGGCGTTCGCCTCCGACGCACCGGTCGATTTGGTGCCGTGCGCCTATGCGATTTCGGGTGTGTTCGATCTCGCGCCGCTGGTGAACATCTCGGTCAATCAGGACCTGCGGCTCGACGACGCCGAAGCGCGGCACGTATCGCCGCTTTTTTGGCACTTGCCGGCCGGCCGCATGCTCGACGCCGTGGTGGGCGCGCTGGAATCGAGCGAATTCCTGCGCCAAAGCCACGCCATCGTAGAAACCTGGCGGCAGAGCATGGCGCAGACGCGCTACGAGGAGATCGCTGGCGCCAATCATTTCACGATCGTCGATCCGCTGAGCCAGGCCGGCAGCGCGATGACGCGGCGCGTTTGCGACCTCGCCCACAGCGTCAACGCGATCGCGCGCTAAAATCCAATTCCCGCATTCGGGAATCACGCGCTAGAACCAATAGCGCCACGCAAAAAATACCGTCAGCAGCGCGCCGACCACGACCACGGCGACACGCATGATTTCGCGCGGCATCACGCGGGCGAGCGAAGCGCCCGCGAGACCGCCGGCAATCGTGCCGGCCATCAGCGCCAGCGTCTGCGGCCAGAGCACGGTACCGCGGACGATGAAGACCAACGCGGCCGCCGCACAATTGAGACTGACCACCAGATTCTTGACGACATTGGCGGAGCGGTAGTCGCCGCCGGTGGCGACCGACATCACGCCCAGGACCAACACGCCCAAGCCGGCGCCGAAATAGCCGCCGTAGAAAGACACCGGCAGCAGCATCTTCAGGCTGGTGACGTTGAACGTGATGTCGCGGCCGCGCCGTCGTGCACGCGCGCGCAGCCAATCGCCGGCGCGTTGCGCAAAGGCAAACAGCACGGTGGCAAAGCCGAGCAGAAGCGGAACCAGGATCTCGAAGAAACGTTCGGGCGTTGTCAGCAGCAGCACGGCGCCGGCACCGGCGCCGATCATGGAGACCAAAGCCATGCCGACGAAAGCGCGGTCGAACGGCGGCAGTTGCTTACGGTCGCTGAGCGCAGCCATGAACGCGCCCGGAACCGCGGCGGTGAGATTACAGGTGGTTGCCGGCAGCGGCGGGATGCCGGCGGCAATCAGCGCCGGATAGGTGATGATTGCCGCTCCGCCGACCATCGCGGTCAGCATGCCGCCGGCGATACCGGCGAAAAACAGCATCAGCATGGTGTGAAGCGCCATGGGCTAGAACCAGTAGCGCCGCGCCAGCGCGATGGCGAGCCCCGCCCCCATGATGACGACCAGCACGCGCACCACGCGCTGCGGAATGACGCGCGCCACATAGGCCCCGATCAAACCGCCGACGACGGTGCCGGCCATAAGTGCCAGCGTTTGCGGCCACAGCACCGCGCTCTGGGTGGCGAACACCAGGGTCGCGGTCATGCCGTTGAGGCTGGCGACGAAATTCTTGGCGACATTGGCGGAGCGGTAGTCGCCGCCGGTCGCCAGCGAAAACACCCCGAGCAACATGATGCCGGCGCCGGCGCCGAAATAGCCGTTATAGAAAGACACCGGCAGCAGCACCTTGAGGCCTGCGACGCTGAAGGTGATGTCATGGCCGCGGCCGGCGGCGCGCTGGCGCAGCCAACTACTGATCCGCTCGGAAAAGGCGAACAGCAGCGTGGCAAAGGCGACCAAAAAGGGAATCAACTGCGCGAACTTGCGCTCGGGCGTCAGCACCAACAGCGACGCACCGATACCGGCACCGATAATCGAAGCGACGATCAGGCCGAGAAAGGCCCGGTTGATCGGTGGCAATTGCGAGCGGTCCGAAAGGGCGGCCAGCATAGCCGCCGGCGCAATGGAAGCGAGCGTACAGACGATGGTGGATTGCGGCGGCACACCGGTGGCCAGCAGCGCCGGAATGGTCACTACTGCGCCGCCGCCGACCATAACGCCGATGATGCCGGCCAGCATGCCGGCGCTAGCGAGCGACGCGATGTGAATGAAATCCATGGAGGTTCGCAATAAATTTCAACCCGTCATCCTGAGGTGCGCTCCGAAGGAGCGCTTCGCAGGATGACGGCGGAAGGGCGACGACTGCGTAATCAGAAGAATGCCTGAATTCCGGTCTGCGCGCGCCCCAGAATCAGCGCATGGATGTCATGCGTGCCCTCGTAGGTGTTCACAGTCTCAAGATTCGAGAGCACCCGCATCACGTGGTATTCCTCGGAAATGCCGTTGCCGCCGTGCATATCGCGGGCCAGCCGCGCGACTTCGAGCGCCTTGCCGCAATTATTGCGCTTCATCAGCGAAATCGACGGCGGCGCCGCCTTGCCAGCGTCCAGCATGCGGCCGAGGCGGAGGGCGCCGGAAAGCCCAAGCGCGATCTCGGTCTGCATGTCGGCGAGCTTCTTCTGGATGAGTTGATTGGCGGCGAGCGGGCGATTGAACTGCTTGCGGTCGAGCACGTATTGGCGGGCGGCATGCCAGCAGAACTCGGCGGCGCCCATGGCGCCCCAGCAAATGCTGTAGCGCGCATTGTTGAGGCAGCCGAACGGACCGGCCAGGCCCTTGACGTTGGGCAACAGATTTTCTTCCGGCACCACGCAATCGGCGAGCACGATCTCGCCGGTGACGGAGGTGCGCAAGGAAAGCTTGCCTTCGATCTTGGGCGTGGAGAAACCTTTTGACCCGCGTTCGACCATGAAGCCGCGGATGACATTGTCGAGCTTGGCCCACACCACCGCCACATGGGCGACCGGCGCGTTGGAGATCCAGGTCTTGGCGCCGTTGAGCTTGTAGCCGCCGGCGACTTTATCCGCGCGCGTGACCATGCCGCCGGGATCGGAACCGTGATCGGGCTCGGTCAGGCCGAAGCAGCCGATCATTTTTCCGGTGGCGAGCTCGGGCAGATATTTGCGCCGCTGCGCCTCGGTGCCATAAGCATAGATCGCGTGCATGGTGAGCGAAGACTGTACCGACAGCGTGGAGCGATAGCCTGAATCGACGCGCTCGAGTTCGCGCGCGATCAAGCCATAGGCGACATAGCCCAGGCCGGCGCCGCCGTATTCTTCCGGGATCGTGGAGCCGAGCAGGCCGAGCTTGCCCATTTCGGGCAGAAGATTGGGATCGTATTTCTCGTCGCGGAAAGCGTCGACCACGCGCGGCATCAGATAGGACTGCGCGAAGGCGCGCGTTGAGTCGCGCACCATGCGTTCTTCTTCCGTGAGCTCGCCTTCGAGGCCGAGCGGGTCCTGCCAGTCAAATGCCGTGTCCTTCAGCATCGCCGGCTTGGCGCCGCGTTTTTCGGCCGCTTGCGACATGGGACCTCCTTGGGAACCTCCCGGGACTGGTTGGCCGCTCATTATAGACCGGCGGGAGGCCGGGCAAGAGTGGGTGGCATCCCTCTCCGCCGTCATTGCCGGGCATGACGCCGCGCTATTGACAACATCCAAACAAAAACCCCGCCGGAACCGGCGGGGTCTTCGAAGCCCGATCGCACTGCTCAGATCGCCATCTTCAAGTCCTTGGAGGCGCGGAAAGCGACCTTCCTGCTGGCCTTGATCTTGATGGCCTCGCCAGTTGCCGGATTGCGGCCCATGCGGGCGGCGCGCTTGCGCACCACCAGGATACCGAGGCCGGCGATCTTCACCCGCTCGCCCTTCTTCAGGTGCTTGGTGATCATTGCGATAAGATCCTCCATCATCTCCAGGCCCTGCTTCTTGGTCAGCTGATGCTGCTCCGACAAGGCGGCGGCGAGATGGCGGGTGGTAACGGGTTTGGGTTTGGCTGCGGTCACTGCCATTGAAATCACTCCTTACGCGCCCAGTGCGCGACCCCCCAGCACTAAGAGATTCGCGTGGCCGCGCAAGGCGCTAACGCGCCGGCGGCGGGCTTAATCACAGAAACATAAGGCTGGCGGCGCTTTTTTGATGGAACTAGCCGGCGTTGCCGGGTTCCGCCGTTTCGTTTATGTCAGGGCCCGCGCACGCGCCCGTAGCTCAGCTGGATAGAGCGTTGCCCTCCGAAGGCAAAGGTCAGAGGTTCGAATCCCCTCGGGCGCGCCATTTCTTCCGCAACGCGAAAATAGGCGCGGGCGCCTTCAGCTGGCCTTTGGCAGCTCGCTCAGCACCGGCATGCGGCGCGGTTCCGGCACATAATACTTGCCGAGCTTCACCATCGGCCGCGGCTTGACCACGATCGACATCAGGCGGTCGCCGAGCGCCTTGGGCGAGGTCGGCTTGAGCAGGAATTCATGCGCGCCGCCGCGCAGGGCCTCGATCACGGTGGAGCGCTGGCCGCGGTTGGTCAGCATGATGATCGGCAAATTGGGGCGCGGGAACACCCCGGGCGAGCGCACGATGCGCATCACCTCCATGCCGTTGAGCACCGGCATGTCCCAATCCAGGAACATGACGTCCGGGTCGCAGGTGCGGATCGCCTCCAGCGCGGCCAGCCCATCGGCGGCCTCGACCACCGACTTGGCGCCGAGATTCATCAGCATCGAGCGGGTGAGCCGGCGCATGTAGAAATTGTTGTCGACGATCAGGATATTGAGACCCTGAATCATTTGTTCGGGCGACTTGTTGGTCGGCGATTGCGACGTATTGGGCATGGAACGCGCCACGGTTTGCGTCAATGTTGAGCTCACGCTAATTTAAAGCTTCTGCCAATTTACTAAGATCGGCCGGTTAATTTTTCGCAATCGGGACAAAGGGAAAGCCGGAAACGGTTTGCAATCGGCGCGGGCAGGTTATTTTATTTGGCTAACGCGGAGTTAAAATGGACCGCAATGTTAGGCCGGTGAAAGAGCCCGGCCCCGACCATCCGATCACCATCGAGCGCAGCGCCACGCGCGTGCGTATCACGTTCGCCGGCGAGGTGATCGCCGACACCACGCAAGCGCTGACGCTGAATGAGGCGGGCTACCGGCCGGTTCATTATATCCCGCGCGCCGACGTCAACATGAACGCGCTCAAGCCGAGCGCCCATCACACCTATTGCCCCTACAAAGGCGACGCCAGCTATTTCACGATTCATGCGGGTGGCCGTAGCGCCGACAACGCCGCGTGGAGCTACGAACAGCCGTTTCCGGCGATGGCCGCGATCAAGGACCACCTGGCGTTCTATGCCAGCCGCGTCGACACGATCGAGGAAAGCGAGACCTGACGGGGCGGTTCAACAATTTGGCAAGCATGCCGTGCTAGAGAGCGCCTGCGCATCTCATGGCGCGGGGGCACCCGCATTGCCGAGCCGAGTACTTCGTCTGCACGCTCTTTCGACTGGACCCTGTGGGCGCCATCATTTCCTGGCTGATGGCGGCGCTCATGGTCTTTGCCGGCGTGATGAAGATGCTCGGCAAGAAGCCCTAGTGTAGCCGCGGCGCCTTCAGGAACTTGGCGCGGTCGGATGAATTGACGCCCACGTCGAAGGTGACGCCTTCGCGGTAGAGCGTGAGCGGCACTTCCACGCCGGCATCGCCGAGCGACCAGACCTTGCGGTAGAAGGCGGCCATGCTCGAAACGTGCTCGCCGGCGACCGACAGTACGACGTCGCCGGTTTTTAATTCGGCGCGCGCCGCCGGCCCCTTGGGCGCGATGCCGACGATCACGATCTTGTCCTCGATTTCCGTTGAATAGAGACCGAGCCATGGCCGCATCGGCTTGTCGACGCGGCCGAACTTGCGCAGATCGGAAAGGATCGGCTTCAGCAGATCGATTGGCACGACCATGTTGAGATTCTCGTTGCGGCTCTCGCGCACGCGCTCGACCTGCAGCGAGCCGATGCCGATCAGTTCACCAGCCGACGAGATCAGGCCGGTACCGCCCCAATTGGGATGCGCCGGATAAGTGAAGATCGCCTCGTCCAGCACGTATTCCCAATAGCCGGCGAATTCCTGCTTGGCGGCGATGCGCGCGGCGAGCGAGCGTGTGCGCCCGCCGGCGCCCCCCATCACCACGCGCTCGCCGACCTCGACGCTGCCGGCCGAGCCGAGCGGCAGCGACGGCAGGTCCATGCGCTCAAGCGCCTGCACCAGGCCGAAGCCGGTCGCCTGGTCGATGCCGAGCACATGGCCGGGCGCCACGCGGCCGTCGCCGTAATGCAGCCAGACAGTTTCGGCCTCGGTGATCAGATAGCCGATGGTGAGCACCAGCCCGTCGTCGATCAGCACGCCGTTGCCGGCACGCTCGACACCGAGGGTGTCGGCGGTGAAGGCGTCGGCCGGGATCAGGGAATGCAGCCCGATCACCGCGGAGAGCGCGCGCTCGAGATCATAGGCGTAGTCTTCCGGGCGCGGCTGCGCGGACGGCGGAACCTTCCATTCGAGCAATGAGGTCATGCGAGCGCTCTCCCTTTCGGCCCTCCCGTCCCCGTATCATACGCAGATCGTCACGCGAGAGAAGCCGCCGCCGGCCGTGTTAGGATAACGCATGATCCCGCTTTCGGTCCTCGACCTGTCGCCGGTGTCGGCCGGCTCCACCGCTGCGCAGGCGCTACGCAATACGCTCGATCTGGCGCAACTCGCCGACCGGCTTGGATTTACGCGTTATTGGGTGGCCGAGCACCACAACCTGCCGGCGATCGCCTCATCCGCCCCCGACATCATGATCGGACAGATCGCCGCCGTGACCAGCCGCATGCGCGTCGGCTCCGGCGGCGTGATGCTGCCCAATCATGCGCCGCTGATGGTGGCAGAGCGCTTCAAGCTGCTGGAGGCGCTCTATCCCGGCCGCATCGATCTCGGCCTCGGGCGCGCGCCCGGCACCGATCCCGCCACGTCCTACCTGCTGCGCCGCCGCCAGGGCATCAGCGAGGAGGACGATTTTCTCGAGCGCTTCCAGGAACTGATGCTGCTGGAGACGCGCGGATTTCCGGAAGGCCATCCGTTCCACAAGGTGCGCGCCATGCCATCGGATGTCGCTCTGCCGCCGATCTTCCTGCTCGGCTCGTCCGACTACTCGGCGCAACTGGCCGGCCAGATCGGCGCGGCCTTTGCATTTGCCCATCATTTCGCGACCTTCGACGCGGTAGAGGCGATGAAGCTTTACCGCGACAATTTCCGGCCCTCACTCACCCACGATCAACCCTACGCCATCCTGGCAACGCATGTGGTGTGCGCGGACACCGATGCGGAAGCCGCGCGGCTGGCGACCACGGTCGAGCTCAATTTCGTGCGCCGCGCCAAGGGCGAATACCTGCCGCTGGCCTCGCCCGAGGAAGCAAGCGCCTATGACTACACGCCGGTCGACCGCGCGCGCATCGCGCAGAACGCGAGCCGGCTCACCGTCGGCTCACCGGCGATGGTCAAGGCGCGGCTGGAACCACTAATCGCCGCCACCCGGGCCGATGAATTGATGGTCACAGCCATAATTTTCGACCACGCGGCGCGCAAACATTCCTACGAGTTGCTGGCGCAGGCTTTTTCCGATTAGCGGCGCGCGGCGAGCAATCATGACCGACACGATCTCTATGAGGCTGGCGACTGTCTTGGACCATGCAACACTTGAGGCGTTGCAATGGCGCGCATCGCTCATGTGGGAAGAAGACCGCGACGCGCTTCTTTCTCATTCTGACGCGATCGAAATTCCCATCGCACAGCTCCACGAGGGGCGGGTGATTGTCGCGGAGAAAAACGGCACAATCGCGGGGTTCGCGGTGGTCCTGCCGCGAAAGGACGAAAGCGCAGAACTTGACGGATTGTTTGTCGATCCGGGCCGTTGGCGCACCGGAATAGGCACACGGCTGATCCAAGCAGCCACGGCTAAAGCCGTGGCGGACGGCGCAGATTTTCTTTACGTGGTCGGCAACCCGCGTGCCGCGGAATTCTACTACGCCTGCGGCTTCGTGCTGACCGGCCGCGAACAAACCCGGTTCGGTATCGGTCTCAGTCTGCGAAAATCGTGCGGCGCGTGATCGTGACTGCGGACGAGACGCCGTGCTAGAACCCGCCGGGCGCGACACGCGTTTCATCCGTTTCGATTGAGAAAAAAGGGAGGTTTCCAATGGGCCAGCAATTCACCCTCAACACCACCGACAAGCATTCGCTTGGCGCTTACCGCGCCGATCCGCAGGGCAAGGCGAAGGGCGCCATGGTCGTGGTGCAGGAGATTTTCGGCGTCAACCACCACATCCGCGCGGTCTGCGACCGGCTGGCCGCACTGGGCTATTCGGCGGTGGCGCCGGCGGTGTTCGACCGCTTCGTGCGCGATTTCGAGTGCGGCTACACGCCGGACGAAATTGCGAACGCGCGCAGCTATCTCGGCAATCTCAACTGGGAACACATGATGGCCGACGTCGCCGCGGCGGCGGAGAACCTGAAGGGCTCAGGCCCGCTCGGCGTGATCGGCTTCTGCATGGGCGGCACCGCCTCGTTCCTGGCGGCCTGCCGGCTGCCGGGCTTTGCCTGTTCGGTCGCCTACTACGGCGGCATGATCGGCAAATTCGCCGACGAGAAACCGAAATGCCCCTTGCAGATGCATTTCGGCGAGAAGGACGAAAGCATTCCGATGGCGACCGTTGAGGAGATCAAGAAGAAACAGCCGCAGGCGGAGACTTACGTCTATCCGGGCGCCGCGCACGGCTTCTATTGCGACGAGCGCGGCAGCTACAACAAAGCCGCCGCCGATCTCGCCTGGAGCCGCACGCAGGAATTTCTCGGCAAGCATATGAAGTGAACGGGCCAGCAAAGCCGCGTCGCATACTGCTGCCATCCCCCGCGAAAGCGCGCGACCCAGTATTCACCGCTCATGTCGTGATTACTGGATCGTCCGCCTGCGCGGACGATGACAGCCGAGATTATTGGCGAGAACTTAGAACCACCGCTCCTTGACCACGACGGTATCGCCGGGGCGCAGCGGATAATTGAGCGGCACGTCGCCCTTGAACTGCTGGCCGCCGGCGTTGCGGGAGAGCTCGACGGTCTGCTTTTTGGCGCGCGGCGAAAAACCGCCGGCAACAGCGATAGCGTTCTCCGCCGTCATGTTGGGAACGAAAGGATATTGCCCGGGCGTGGTGACCTCGCCGAGGATAAAGAACGGCCGGTAGCTCTCGATCGTCACCGTCACATGCGGCTCGCGCACGTAACCCTGCTTGAGCCGTTCGCCGATCGTCCTGGCAAGATGCTGGGTGGAGACGCCGCGCGCCCGCACGGTGCCGACCAGCGGCAGACTGACATTGCCGCCGGCGTCGACCAAGTAAGTGCCGCTGATGCCTTCTTGCCCGAACACCACCACGCGCAGCTTGTCGCCGGAATCGAGCGTGTATGCCTGCGGATAAGCGGACGGCGCAGCGGCATAGGCGGAAGACGCGGCAACGTAAGGACCGCCGGTGGCTTTCGGCGGATGATATTGCAGCACGTAGGACTGCTGCGGGGCGGGCTGCGCATATTGCGGCTGCGCGTGCGTGCGCCGCGAATTGAACAGGCCGCGACCGCTGCTCGGCGCATCGGGCGCGTATTGCGGCTGCGCGTCGCTCTGCTGGTAATCCTGCTGGGCGTATTGCGGCGGTTCGTAAGCCTGCTGGGCGGCCTGCGGCAAGGCGAACATCCCGCGGCTGGTGCCGTTTTGCGCATATTGCTGCGGCAGCGCTTGGGATGCCTGGCCGTATCGCTGCGCCACCGGCACCGGCTGGCCGGTCTGCGGATCGGTGACGTAAGAGACTTGTTGATGACGCGCGCAGGCGGCGGCCGCCAGCGCGATCAGCATCGGTACCAAAATTCGGGCTACCCGCATAAAGACAAATCCGGGCCGGGTGGCGGGAAAGTGAGGTCCGATTAACGCTTTATATGGTTAACAAATCCTCACCGGGCGGGCGCCTTCGAAGCCCGCTGGGGCGAAAAGGCACGGGCGCCCCACTGCGGGCGCCCGGTCCATTTTGGTTTGGAAAGGCCGGACCTTAAGCCGTCGCCAGCTTGGCGCCGGTGCCGATCGGGCACGACACCCCGGTGCCGCCGAGCCCGCAATAACCGAACGGGTTCTTGGCCAGATATTGCTGGTGATAGTCCTCGGCGAAGTAGAACTCGCCCGCATCGACGATCTCGGTGGTGACCGGCTTGAAACCCTTCTTTTTCAGTTCGGCCTCGTACATCGCCTTCGTGGCTTCGGCGGCCTTCTTCTGCTCAGGCGTGAAGGTGTAGATGCCGGAACGATACTGGGTCCCGACATCGTTGCCCTGGCGCATGCCTTGGGTCGGGTCGTGGCTTTCCCAGAAGGTCTTGAGCAGCGTCTCGTAGGAAATCTTGGCCGGATCGTAGATCACCATCACCACCTCATTGTGGCCGGTGCGACCCGAGCAGACCTCCTCATAGGTCGGATTGGGCGTTGAGCCCCCCGCATAACCGACGGCGGTGACATGGATGCCGTCGCCCAATTCCCAGAACTTGCGCTCGGCGCCCCAGAAGCAGCCGAACCCGAACAAGGCTTTTTCGGTTCCCGCCGGATAGGGGCCCTTGAGCGCGTGGTGATTGACGAAATGCTCGGCGGCGGTGGGGATCGCCTGGCCGCGGCCGGGCAGCGCCTCGCCCGGCTTGGGCATCGCAATTTTCCTGAATCCGAACATGTTGGTTCTCCTGCAATGGATGGCAGGAATATAGGCACACCGAAGCCTATCCGAAATGCGCCGCGCGATCACGTCTCGGACAGGGGCGCGCCCTTAGGTTTCACGGCCGCGCGAGGGCACTTGGCTCAAGGCCGGGCGTAACCGATCAGCGGCTTCTTTTTGCGGCCGAGCAGGACGAAGAAGATGCCGAGAATGCCGAACACGCTCCAGCTCGGCGCCGCCAGCAGGGCGAGCATCAGCGGGTCCCACAGGAGGCCGTTGGCATAGGGTTGGATCAACGGCTTGAGCTGGGCCAAGCTGCCGGAGTTGATCAGGTCCCACAGGTCCCGCACACTGGTCAGATAGAGGTTGTTGCCGGCGATCGACTTGGTGCCGTCATAGATCACCAGGATAAAGGCTGCGGCCAGGCACAACACGCCGACAAAGCGGAATAGGAAGCGGATCATGGTCAGTCGGTCTTCTCACGTGCCCAACGCGCACCGTTAACCCGCGCCACGCTTTCGTTCAACCATGACCGCTGCCCAATCGGCTTGCCTTGAGCAAGCGCGCCCGCTTCCGCTAGGGTCGCCCGCACCGGGCACCCCGGTCGCGTTCATGGAGTTAAAATGCCCGACAAGCTCCCCGCCGGCCCGACCCGACCGACCTTCACCGACCAGGAAGCCCTGCAATTTCATAGCCGCGGCCGGCCCGGCAAGCTGGAGGTCGTGGCGACCAAGCCGATGGCGACCCAGCGCGACCTCTCGCTCGCCTATTCGCCTGGCGTCGCCGTCCCGGTGCTCGCCATCGCCGAGGATCCCACCCGCGCCTACGACTACACGGTGAAAGGTAATTTCGTCGCCATCGTCACCAACGGCACCGCCATCCTGGGGCTCGGCAACCTCGGGGCGCTGGCGGCCAAGCCGGTGATGGAAGGCAAGGCGGTCCTATTCAAGCGCTTTGCCGACATCGATTCCATCGACCTGGAAGTTTCGTCGGAAGACCCCGACGAGATCATCAATTGCGTCAGGCTCCTGGGCGCCGGCTGGGGCGGCATCAACCTGGAAGACATCAAGGCGCCGGAATGCTTCGTGATCGAGCAGCGCTTGCGCGAATTGATGGACATCCCGGTGTTCCACGACGACCAGCACGGCACCGCGATCATTTCGGCGGCGGGGCTGATCAACGCGCTCCATCTCACCGGCCGCGAAATCGCGCAGACCAAGCTGGTGTGCAACGGCGCGGGAGCAGCCGGCATCGCCTGCCTGGAATTGCTGAAGGCGATCGGCTTCAGGCCCGAGAACCTGATCCTGTGCGACACCAAAGGCGTGATCTACCAGGGCCGCACCGATGGCATGAACCAGTGGAAGTCGGCCTACGCGATCAAGACCTCGGCGCGCACGCTCGCGGACGCGCTCAAAGGCGCCGACGTGTTCTTCGGACTGTCGGCCAAGGGCGCGGTGACGCAGGCCATGGTGAAGTCGATGGCCGACAAGCCGATCATTTTCGCCATGGCCAATCCCGACCCGGAAATCACCGTCGAGGAAGTGGCCGCCGTGCGTGACGACGCCATCATGGCGACGGGACGCTCGGACTACCCTAACCAGATCAACAACGTGCTCGGCTTTCCCTACATCTTCCGCGGGGCGCTGGACGTGCGCGCTTCCGCCATCAACATGGAGATGAAGATCGCCGCCGCGCGTGCGCTCGCGGAGCTTGCGCGCGAGGACGTGCCGGACGAGGTGGCGTCGGCTTATGGCGCGCGGCCGAAATTCGGACCTGACTACATTATTCCGGTGCCGTTCGACCCGCGGCTGATCTCCTTCGTGCCGCCGGCGGTGGCCAAAGCCGCCATGGACACCGGCGTCGCCCGCAAGCCGATCGTCGACATGGAGGCCTATGGCGAGCAATTGCGATCGCGCCGCGATCCGATCGCAGGGACGCTGGTGCAAGTGTTCAACCGATTGCGCCGGCAGCCCAAGCGCGTGGTGTTTGCCGAAGGCGAGGAGGAGCAAGTCATCCGCGCCGCGGCAAGCTTTGTGCATCAAGGTCTCGGCAGCGCGCTGCTGGTCGGACGCGAGGACCGCGTGCGCGACGCTGCGCGCGAAGCCGGTATCGAGCTGGGCGAGAGCATCGAGATCATCAATGCCGCCGTGTCGACCCGCAACGTCATCTATACCAATCACCTCTACGAGCGGCTGCAGCGGCACGGCTATCTGGTGCGCGACTGCCAGCGTCTTGTGAATCAGGACCGCAACCATTTCGCCGCCTGCATGGTGGCGCTGGGCGACGCCGACGCCATGGTGACGGGCGTGACGCGCAATTTCTCGGTCGCGCTCGAGGATGTACGCCGCGTGATCGATCCCAAGCCGGGGCACCGTGTGATCGGCGCCTCGCTGGTGGTGGCGCGCGGCCGCGCCGTGCTGGTGGCCGACACCGCGGTGACCGAAATGCCGACCGCCGAGGAACTGGCCGAGATCGCGATCGAAGCCGCAGGCGTCGCGCGCCGGTTTGGCTATGAGCCGCGACTGGCGCTGCTGGCCTTTTCCACCTTCGGCCACCCCGAAGGCGAGCGCTCGGCGCGCGTGATCGAGGCGGTGCGCATCCTCGACGGCAAGCGGGTCGATTTCGAATATGACGGCGAGATGGCCGCCGACGTGGCGCTCAACCCGGAGCTGGCGGCGCCCTACCCGTTTTGCCGCCTGTCGGGGCCGGCCAACGTGCTGGTGATGCCGGCGTTCCACTCGGCCTCGATTTCGACCAAGATGCTGCAGGAACTGGGCGGTGCCACCGTGATCGGGCCGTTGTTGGTTGGACTCGACCGATCGGTGCAGATCGTACAACTCGGCGCCAAGGACAATCAACTCGTCAACATGGCGGCGCTGGCGGCTTACAATATCAGCGGCTGATCGAGACAGGTAGAGAACGACCGTGCGCAAGACCCTTTCCGGCGTGATCGCGGCGATTGCCACGCCCATCGATGACAATGGTGCCCCGGATCTCAAGCGGGCGGTGACGCTCGCGCGCTACCTGCTCGATAATGGCTGTGACGGCCTCAACGTGCTCGGCACCACCGGCGAGGCCACTTCATTTTCACGTGAGGAGCGCATGGCGGTGATGAACGCCTACAAGGCGGAAAAGCTGCCGCTCGACCGGCTGATGGTCGGCACCGGCGCCGCCGCGGTGTCGGACGCGGTCGCGCTCACCCGCCACGCGGCCGAGCTCGGCTTTGCCGGCGCGTTGGTGCTGCCACCGTTCTACTACAAAGGCGTGCCGGACGACGGGCTCGTCGCCTATGTCGGCGCGCTGGTGCAGGCGACCGCCGACAAGCCGATCCCGATCTATCTCTATCATTTTCCGGCCATGTCCGGCCTGCCGTGGCACTTGACGCTGATCAAGCGATTGCTGGAATCGTTCCCGGACCGCATCGTGGGCCTGAAGGATTCCTCCGGTGACATGGCTTACGCGCGCGCGGCAGCGGCGATCTCCTCGGACTTCGCGGTATTTCCCTCGACGGAAGCGGCGCTGATCGAGGCGCGCGGCGGCGCTTTCGCCGGCTGCATCTCGGCCACGGCAAATTGCAACGCCGATCTATGCGCACGCGCTTGGGCTGAGGGCGATCAGGCCGCGCTCGATGCGGCCGTGACTATTCGCAAGCTGTTTGACGGCAAGCCGCTGGTGTCGGGCGTGAAGGCGCTGCTTGCCCATATCCACGGCGATCCGGCGCTTTCGCGGGTGAAACCGCCGCTGGCGCCCCTGTCGGCGGCCAATCGCGCCGCGGTGACTGCCGGCTACGATACGGTCCGGGCCAAACGGGTGGCCTAAGACATCAATTCCTGGCGTTGACGCCCGCGCGGGGCCTCACTATAAGCCTCAGCCTTGGCGGTGGGGTTTCTCGCCGCCGCGATTTCTTGCAAAATCCGGCTGCTTCCGTCGGGAATTTCCGCGTTAGCGCCACGTTCAACGAGAGACTCATGGCCAATACCAAGTCTGCCCGCAAAGCCACGCGCCAGATCGCGCGCCGGACCGAAGTCAACAAGGCACGGCGCTCAGCGCTGCGCGGCTCGATGCGCAAAGTCGAGGAAGCGATCGCCTCAGGTGACGGCGCCGCGGCTGCAGCAGCCCTCAAGGCGGCCGAGCCGGTGATCATGCGTGCTGCGCAACGCGGCGTCGTGCATAAGAACAATGCCAGCCGCAAGGTTTCACGCCTTGCCCACCGCGTCGCCAAGCTCAGAAAGCAGGCCTAACGGCTTCGACAATCTGGCCGGCGGTTGCGCCGGGCGTTTTTCGATCGAAATCGGACAAAAAGCGGTTGAACGTCGGCGTCCCGGGCGCGCGGCGCACGCGCCGTTATCAAAATGTCATCGCCTCGTGACAAAGTTTTGTTCACCGCGGTTTTGCTTGACCTGCTGCGCCGTCAGCGCGCGTGAACTTCGATGGCGCGCAGGTTTCCGCACAAGGGCTAGGTTAAACAATCGCGCAAGAATCTTTACGCCACGATAATGACTTAAGGTCAAAGCGCCAGCGAGGACCTGGAAATGCTTGCGTGACAGGGGTTTCTAGATCATAGCGCCGGAATATATTTTACCTCCGCGGCGCGCGCGTCACGGCAATTCGCTTGTGAAAAACTGCGCGACTCATCAACACGTTGCCACGCGAATCTCAGGTGGCGATACCGTCCACGAAACACGCGTTTGGTAATATACCGCAACGGTTCATGCGAAATTCGTTGCCGCCGCACAACGCTTGTGTTTTTTTAAAACCGCGCTTGGAACTCTCTGGGCGTCATCAGAAAAAGGTTTCTCCACACGCTCATCGGCGGATGAGGATGACTAGTGCGCGTCTGCTGCCGGGAATTTTCCGTGGTACGATGCGTTGAGCTGGAGAGATTGCGTTCGAAGTTGCGTTTTCGTTGGAGGTTGCGGGGCAAAGCAAAAAAATCGACATAATCGATGGTGCCAATGCGTCGACTTCCAAGCGATACGCGCGTCATAGGATCAAGCGAAAGCTACAAAGCGAAAAGGGGGGTATTATTATGACAGGAGCGGGAACAGTGATCATCACCGGTGCCGCCGAAGCTACAGCATCCGATGCGGGGGCATCCTCCGCTGTCACCCCTCCCGCCCGCACCTACGCCGACATTTCATCCAGTGTGTTTTGCGTAAGTCCTAGTCTGTCCGCGTTCACGACCGGAGTTCGAGGCGCCCTGCCCCTGCCCGCGGGATGAGTCGCCGCTTTCTCGAACTGCCGATGTCGTGCCGCATCGGGCCAAAGGGCCTTCGGGGACTGAAATCTCCGCCCACGACATCATCGCCTGAGTGACGTTGCGTCCTGTTCCCGGCGCGTCGGCGGCGAAATCGCCGCCAGGCCGAGCAACCCGCGTCCGTTTCAACCATTCAATCGGATCGAGAACAAAAAAATGTCCAACGCGGATCAGGAGAGCTGGTCACGGGTCAAAGAACGCCTGCGCGTGGAGGTCGGCGACGACGTCTATTCGAGCTGGTTTGCGCGCATGGATCTGGAGTTGATCGAGGAGGGCACCGTGCGCCTGTCGGTGCCGACACGCTTCCTCAAGAGCTGGATCCAATCGCACTACGCCGAACGGGTTCTGGCCTGCTGGCAGGCACAGGAGTCCAAGGTCGGCAGGATCGAATTGATCGTGCGCTCGGCGGTACTGCGCTCGGCGGTGGCCAAGCCGAAACCCGAGCTTGAGCCTGCCGGTAATGGCGCCGGCCGCTTCGTCAATGGCAATGGGCCCGGCAATGGCCGGCCGATGCTGGCCGGCGACCCCGGCGTACACGAAGCACTCGGCGGCTCTCCGCTCGACGCCCGCCTCACCTTCGAGAGCTTCGTGGTCGGCCGCTCCAATACCCTTGCCCATGCAGCGGCCAAACAGGTGGCCGCCGCCAAACGATCCGACCCTGTGATGTTCAACCCGCTCTACATCCATGCCGGCGTCGGCCTCGGCAAGACGCACCTGTTGCAGGCGATAACTTGGGCCGGAAATGCCGCCGGTGAGCGCAAGGTGCTCTATCTCACCGCCGAGAAATTCATGTACGGCTTCGTCTCGGCGCTGCGCACCCAGACCGCGCTTGCCTTCAAGGAGGCGCTGCGCGGCATCGGCGTGCTGGTGATCGACGACCTGCAATTCCTGCAGGGCAAGTCGACCCAGGCCGAGTTCTGTCACACGCTCAACGCGCTGATCGATGCCGGCCGCCAGGTGATCATCGCCTCCGACCGGCCGCCCTCGGAGCTCGAAAGCCTCGACGACCGCGTGCGCTCGCGGCTGGCCGGCGGGCTGGTGGTGGAAATGGGCCCGCTCGGCGAGGAATTGCGTTTCGAGATCCTGAAAGCGCGGGTGATGGCGGCGCGCACGCATCATCCAACCTTCGACGTGCCGTTGCCGGTGCTCGGCTACATCGCCAAGACCGTCACCCATAACGGCCGCGATCTGGAAGGCGCGCTCAACCGCCTGCTCGCCCACAACAAGCTCACCGGCCATGCCGTCACCTTGGAAATGGCCGAGCGCGAGGTGCGCGATCTGATCCGCCCGCAGGAGCCGAAAAGGGTCAAGATCGAGGACATCCAGCGGGTGGTCGCGCGGCAATACAATGTGAGCCGTTCGGACCTGTTGTCCTCGCGCCGCACCGCCAATGTGGTGCGGCCGCGCCAGGTGGCGATGTATCTGGCCAAGACCCTGACGCTGCGCTCGCTGCCGGAGATCGGCCGCAGGTTCGGCGGCCGCGACCACACCACGGTTTTGCACGCCGTACGCAAGATCGAGGGCCTGGTCGGCAACGACATGGCGTTGGCCGAGGAGATCGAGATTCTCAAGCGGCAATTGCAGGAATAGGCCGCCCGGGCCGAGTGGACTTAATCCGCTGTGATGCCCGGCCGCGTCCCGGGCATCCTCGTCTCAGGGCGCCTGTGGACGCCGTGGCCGCCTAAGACCCGCGACACTTGCGATTTTCGCGCCGGCGCGCCACCTTTGCCCCCCGGCCTCGCATGCCGCGAGCCCGGCTTGCCGTTGCGCCTGGTTTTCAGGGTCCCTTTTCAAAGGCGCCGGAGCGGGTCTCCCCATGAAGGTTACCGTCGAGCGTGCAGAGCTCTTGAAGTCGCTGGGCCACGTGCATCGCGTGGTCGAGCGACGCAACACTATTCCGATCCTCGCCAACGTGTTGATCAAGGCCGACAAGGGCAAGCTCAGCCTGAAGGCCACTGACCTCGATCTCGAAGTCACCGACTCGATCGCCGCCGAAGTGAGCCCCGCTGGTGCCACCACCGTGCCGGCGCACATGTTCTACGAGATCGTGCGCAAGCTGCCCGAAGGCGCGCAGATCGTGATCGAAGGTTCCGGCGACCGCGCCGTGCTGTCGATCCGCGCCGGCCGCTCGCGCTTCACGCTGCAGACGCTGCCGGAGAGCGACTTTCCCGATCTCGCTGCCGGCGATATGAGCCATTCTTTCAAGCTGCCGGCCGCCGACCTCAAGCGGCTGATCGACAAGACCCAGTTTGCCATCTCGACGGAAGAGACGCGGTACTATCTGAATGGCATCTATCTGCATACTGCCGGCACCGCCAAGGCCGCCACCTTGCGCGCGGTGGCGACCGACGGCCATCGCCTGGCGCAATGCGAATTGCCCTTGCCGGACGGCGCCGCCGGCATGCCGGGTATCATCGTGCCGCGCAAGACGGTTGGAGAAGTGCAGCGGTTGATCGAGACCGGCGAAGGCGAGGTGGGAATAGAACTCTCCGCCGGCAAGATCCGATTTACCATCGGCAACGTCGTGCTGACCAGCAAGCTGATCGACGGCACCTTCCCCGACTATGCGCGCGTGATCCCGGCCAACAACGACAAGCTGTTGACCGTCGACAAGAAGGATTTCGAGGCCGCGGTCGATCGCGTCTCCACGGTATCGAGCGAGCGCGGCCGCGCGGTCAAGCTCTCGATCACCGGCGGCCGGCTGGTGCTGTCGGTGACCAATCCGGACAGCGGCAGCGCGACCGAAGAGATCGAAGTCGACTACGACGCCGATCCGCTCGATATCGGATTCAATTCGCGCTATCTGCTCGATATCGCCGCCCAGATCAAGGGCGAGGTTGCCGTGCTCAAGCTCGCCGACCCCGGCTCGCCCACGCTGATCCAGGACAAGGACGCCAAGGGCGCGCTCTACGTCCTGATGCCGATGAGGGTGTGAGCTTCTCCCGCTAAGCGAGAGGGTGGTAAGGCTCGTCAATGACCGCCGCCTTGCTCCGCCGTCTGACACTGACCAATTTCCGCAGCTATCACGCCGCGCAAGTTGAATTGGCGCGCGCAGGACCTGTGGTGCTGACCGGCCCCAACGGCGCCGGCAAGACCAATCTGATCGAGGCGATTTCGCTTCTTGCCCCCGGCCGCGGATTGCGCCGCGCCACGCTCGAGGAACTGGCATTCTCCGAAGGCAACGGCGCCTGGGCGGTGAATGCCGAGATCGAAGGCATGCTGGGCTTGGCCACGCTCGGTACCGGCATCGACCCGCCCGCGGCCGAGGCTGCTTCGCCCACGCGGCAATGCCGCGTCGACCGCGAAGCGGTCGGCTCGGCGACGGCTTTCGCCGATCACCTGCGCGTGGTGTGGCTGGTGCCGGCCATGGACCGGCTGTTCAACGGGCCGGCTTCCGAGCGCCGCCGCTTCCTCGATCGTCTTGTCTTGGCGGTCGACGCCGCCCATTCCAGCCGCGTCGCCGCGCTCGAGCGTTCGCTGCGCTCGCGCAACCGTCTCTTGGAAGACCCGAAACGCGATGCCCATTGGCTCGACGCGATCGAGCACGAGACCGCCGAAGTTGCGGTCGCGGTGGCGGCGGCGCGCGCCGAAACGGTGGCGCGGCTGGCAGCGGCCTTGGCGGGCGGGCGCGACGAGGCGCCGGAATTTCCGCGCGCCGAGATCGCGCTCGACGGCTGGATGGAGCAACTGTTGCCCCAGCACAGCGCGACCGAGATCGAGGACCGCTACCGCGCCCTATTGAAAGAGAACCGCGCGCGCGACGCCGCTGCCGGCCGCACGCTTGACGGCCCGCATCTGTCCGACCTGAAGGTGACGCACGCCAACAAGGACGTGCCGGCGGAGGACGCTTCGACCGGCGAGCAGAAGGCGCTGCTGATCCGCCTGGTGCTCGCCCATGCCGGCCTGATCAAGGACATGACCGGCTTTGCACCGGTGCTGCTGCTCGACGAGGTCATCGCCCATCTCGATCCGGTGCGGCGCGCCGCGCTCTACGACGCATTGAGCGGCCTCGGCGCCCAGGTGTGGATGACCGGCGCCGATCCGGCGGCGTTCGGCGACATCGTCGGCCGCGCGCAAGTGCTCGAGGTCCGCAATGGAACCGTAAGCGCGCGCGGCTAGTTGTTGCCGCGTGATCGCTTCGAATTTTGGCCGTTGCCACGGTCTGGCGCGCGGCCGTTTTGGCCACTGCAATGGGCTAAAAAAGCGCTAATTTTTCGGCCACCGCACCCTTGAAAAATCATTTTGAATCAACATGTTAATAGCGATGACTTTGCTCTGTACGACGCCCATTTTTCGTGTCAGACCAACGTCCATATCCGATTCATTTTCCAGCCCGCTTGAGGGTCCCGCCGATGGCTGAACCGGCCCGCAATATCCCGTCCAATGCCGAGTATGACGCCGAGTCGATCAAGGTCCTCAAGGGCCTCGACGCCGTGCGCAAGCGGCCGGGCATGTATATCGGCGACACCGACGACGGTTCCGGCCTGCACCACATGGTCTACGAGGTGGTGGACAACGCCATCGACGAGGCGCTCGCCGGCTTTGCCACCGAAGTGGTGGCCACGCTCAATCCGGACGGCTCGGTGACCGTGGTCGACAACGGCCGCGGCATTCCCACCGACATCCATAAAGGCGAAGGCATTTCGGCGGCAGAGGTCATCATGACCCAGCTGCACGCCGGCGGAAAATTCGACCAGAATTCCTACAAGGTGTCGGGCGGGCTGCACGGCGTCGGCGTCTCGGTGGTCAACGCGCTGTCGAGCTGGCTCAAGCTCAAAATCTGGCGCGACGGCAAGGAACATTTCATGGAGTTTGCCGACGGCGTCGCGGTGGCGCCTTTGAAAGTCGTCGGCGACAGCGACGGCAGGCGCGGCACCGAAGTGACGTTCTTCCCCTCGCCCAAAACCTTCACCATGGTGGAGTTCGACTTCGCCACCATCGAGCATCGGCTACGCGAACTGGCGTTCCTCAATTCCGGCATCAACATCGTGCTGTCCGACATGCGCCACGCGGTCGAAAAGCGCGAGGAGATGAAATACGAAGGCGGCGTCGAGGAGTTCGTGAAATATCTCGACCGCAACAAAACGGCGCTCATCCCCAAGCCGGTCAGAATCAAGGCCGAGCGCGAAGGCATCACGGTGGAATGCGCGATGTGGTGGAACGACGGCTATCACGAGAGCGTGCTCTGCTTCACCAACAACATCCCGCAGCGCGACGGCGGCACGCATTTGGCCGGTTTCCGCGGCGCGCTCACCCGCCAGATCACGCAATATGCCGAGACCATCGGCACCGCGCACAAAGAAAAGGTGGCGCTGACCGGCGACGATTGCCGCGAGGGCCTGACCGCGGTGCTGTCGGTGAAGGTGCCGGACCCGAAGTTCTCCTCGCAGACCAAGGATAAACTGGTCTCCTCGGAAGTGCGCCCCGTAGTCGAGAACGTCATCAACCAGGCTTTGCAGGACTGGTTCGAGATCCACCCGCAGGAAGCCCGCGTCATCGTCGGCAAGGTGGTGGAAGCCGCCGCCGCCCGCGAGGCCGCGCGCAAGGCGCGCGACCTGACGCGGCGTAAGGGCGCGCTCGACATTTCTTCGTTGCCCGGAAAACTGGCCGACTGCCAGGAACGCGACCCGGCCAAATCCGAATTGTTCATCGTCGAGGGCGATTCGGCCGGCGGCTCCGCCAAGCAGGGCCGCAACCGCGAATTCCAGGCGGTGCTGCCGCTGCGCGGCAAGATCCTCAACGTCGAGCGCGCCCGCATGGACAAGATGCTGTCCAGCCAGGAGATCGGCACGCTGATCACCGCGCTCGGCACCGGCATCAGCGACGAGTTCAACACCGACAAGCTGCGCTACCACAAGATCATCATCATGACCGACGCCGACGTCGACGGCAGTCATATCCGTACGCTACTGCTGACGTTTTTCTTCCGGCAGATGCAGGCGCTGATCGAGCGCGGCCACCTCTATATCGCGCAGCCGCCGCTTTACAAGATTTCGCGCGGAAAATCCGAACAGTACCTAAAGGACGAGCGCGCGCTGGAGGACTATCTGATCTCCGCCGGCATTGAGGAAGCCGTGCTGCGGCTTTCCAACGGCGAAGAGCGCGCTGGCGCCGATCTGCTCAAACTGGTCGAGGATTCGCGCACGATCCGCGGGCTGCTGGGCGGATTGCATAGCCGATATAACCGCAAAGTGATCGAGCAAGCCTCGATCGCGGGCGTGCTGCGGCCGGAAGTGACCGGCGACCCGAAAACCGCCAAAGCCGCCGCCGACTACATCGCCAAGCGCATGGATGCACTGGCGGACGAGACCGAACGCGGCTGGGTCGGAAAATTTGACGAGAACGGCTTTCATTTCGCACGGACCATCCGCGGCGTGACGGAAGTCGCCATCATCGACCAGGCGCTGCTCGGCTCCGCCGATGCCCGCAAGCTCGACAGTTTCGCGCCGGCTCTGCAAAAGACTTTCCCACGCCCGACGCCGCCGGCAGTGCTGCGCCGCAAGGACGAAGAAATTTCGATCCACGGCCCGGTCGGCTTGTTCGAGGCGCTGACGGCCGCCGGGCGCAAAGGCGTCTCGATGCAGCGCTACAAAGGCCTCGGCGAAATGAACCCGGATCAACTCTGGGAAACGACGCTCGACACCAACGCGCGCTCGCTGCTGCAGGTGAAGATCAAGGAAGGCGAGGAAGTCGACAACGTGTTCGCCGAACTCATGGGCGAACTGGTCGAACCGCGCCGGCTGTTCATCCAGGAAAACGCGCTGACCGCGAGCGTAGACGTCTAACCCGCGTCGCCACGTTCAGAAGCAAATCTTCGTCAAGCCCCAGGCCCGCCCGTCGCCGCGCGGCGCTTTGCGCCAATAGCAGTCGTGGCCGGCATAGGCGATGACGCCGGAATAATTGAATTCCGAAAACTCCACATTGCGATATCGTCCGGTCGGCAGGCCGTAGAGGCACGGGCGGGCGTAGCGCGCGCGATAGGGGGCGACGTAGTAAGGCGCAACATAATAGGGTGCGGGTTCGACGACGGGCACATAGCGCACGTGGCGCTGGTGGCGGACGCCGTGGTAGTCGGCGGCCACGGCCGGGCTGACGAGGGAAGCAAGCACCAGCGAGCAAATCAGAGCAAAAGCGATACGCATCAGCGAACCTCCCGTGACAGGGCACGCGTTTTGAAAATCGGACCAACCGGTCGGCAATCGGGATTTTCGCAGAAAGTTCCCCGCGCCGGTAAGCTGCCTGCCGCCGTGGTTAACGCGACCCGACGCCGAAATATCGAAAGCCGCTGGCCCATTAATAAATTACGCGCCCCGCCGCGTTTCGTGCCGGCAAGAACCGCGGTGTCCGCCCGTATCCACGCCTTGCGACGATAACCCGTCTTTACGCCGGTAAGCCGCTGCACCGGCGCAGCGGGCGATCGCGTTGCTGCAGAAGTTCGGCTGGCGACAAACTTGCTGTCGTGAGTGCGGCGCGCTTTACGGCATCAGCTTGGCGCCGATCGCCAAGCCGATCACCAGCGCGCCGAGAAACAGCACCAGGAAGATGCCGAACAGCCATTGCGCTATTGTTGCGGACGCGGCCTCCACGTCGCTGAAGCCGAAAATCCCGGCGACGATGGCGATGATCAGAAAAATAAGAGCCCACCTCAGCATCACGCGATCCTCTTCATGGTTGCCGCCCCGTTAATGATCGGAATCGCGGCTAGGTTCCATATGATCATTAGCGGGCGGTCATGAAGGGCCGTATCCCGCGTGTGCGCGGATCGCGCGCGTTCCAGCGGCCGGCCTCGACGCGGGTCAGAAAATCGCCGACCAACGCGTTGAACAGGTCGGGCTCCTCCAGGTTCACCACGTGGCCGGTCTTCGGCAGCACCGCCAGGCCGGACGCCGGGATCGTGTCTTTCAGGAACTGGCTCGGCTCCATGCAGCGCTCGTCCTCGTCGCCGACCACGATCAGCGCCGGCGCGGTCAGCTTATGGATCTGATCGGCGAATTCGTAGAGCGAGGGGCGCGTGCCCTGAAAACCGCGCGAGGTATTGGCCGAGCCGAGCGCGTCGTGCCCGGCCAGCCGCATGGTGAATTCTTCGAAGCCGCGCGGATTCTTGAGCAGGAACGGCAGCCGGCTCGGACCCATGCCGTAAGTCTTGGCAACCGCGGCCGCGCCCTCGCGCTCGATCTGATCGCCCAGCGCACGCGAATGCTTGTGGAAGTCGGCCGTGTACCAGCGCTCGGAGCCGGAACCGGTGGCCGCCAGCACCAGCGAGCGCACGCGCTGAGGATGATTGAGCGCGACCTGCAAGCTGGTGTAGCCGCCCATCGACAGGCCAATGAAATGCGCAGCATCGATCTTCAAGTGATCGAGCACCGCCACCGCGTCGCGCATCGCGTGCTTGTAACTGTAGGCGTCCGGGTCGGCCGGCACGTCGGAGGGCGCGTAGCCGCGCGCCGCATAGGCGATGCAGCGGTGCCGTTTGCCGAACTCGCGCATTTGCGGCTCCCAGCCGCGGTGGTCGGAGGCGAACTCGTGCACGAACAGGATGGGCGTGCCCTGCCCGACTTCCTCGTAATGGAGTTGCACGTTATCGCGGGTGGTCGCGTATGGCATGAAACAGACCTGGATATCGCCTTATACGATCATCGCCACCGGACCGGAAGCCGCGCAAGCAGCCCGCACGCACGACGCGACAGATGGGGTCCAAACTAGTGAGATAGAGGGGACCCAAACAGTGAGGTTGACTATGCGCGGCTTCGCGCAACATGATGGCTCAACCGACGAGGCCTGCGTGGGGGTGCGGGCCTTACATTGCTGAAAATATACGTGTCGGCCGGGAAAAACGGCTCAGGGAGGAACCTCATGCCTATAAATAGCGCGTTTGTCCGACGCTTGTCTTTGGCGCTCGTCATGCTACTCGCGGCGCCGTTCGCGGCTCACGCCCAGCAGAAGATCAAGCTCACGATCATCGACGGCTATCCGCCGAAGGCGTTGTGGGTGAAGATCTTGATCGACTACTTCATTCCAGAAGTGAACAAGCGGCTCGCCTCCGACGGCAACAAATATCAAATCGACTGGCAGCAGGCCTTCAGCGGCCAGATCGCCAAGCCGCGCGGCGTCATGGACGCCCTCAAGAACCGGCTCGGCGACATCGGCGTGGTCACCACCGTGTTCCACTCCTCCAAGCTGCCGCTCAACAACCTGCCCTATTACACGCCGTTCGTGAGCCGTAACCCGCTCCTGGTCAGCAAGATCATGGACGATTTGGCCGACAAATTCCCGGCCTTCCAAAAGCAGTTCGACGACCAGAACCAGATCCTGTTGACCAATTATTCGTCAATCGACAACTACGGCATCTTCACCAAGAAGAAGATCGAGAAGATGGGCGACCTCAACGGCCTGAAGCTCAACGCGGCCGGTCCGAACGCGCTCTACATCAAGCCGCTTGGGGGAGTCGGCGTGCTCGGCAGCCTGCTCACCTACGCCAACCAGATCAAGACCGGCGTGACCGACGGCTGCATCATCTGGCCGGAAGCGACCATCACCTTCAAGATCGCCGAAGTCGCCCCGCATTATCTCGAGACCGACTTCGGCACGGGCGTCAACAAATCGCTCACCATCAACAAGGACGTCTGGAAAGGGCTGCCGCCTCAGGTGCAGAAGGTGCTGAAAGCGACCGCGCGCGATTATCGCGACAAGGTCGCGCAAGCAACCATCGCCAAAGCCGGCGTGTCGATGAAGAAATTCAAGGCCATGGGCGGCACCGTCGTCACGCTGTCGAAGGACGAGCAGAAGAAGTGGGCGCAGAAGATGCCCAATATCGCTCAGAATCTGGCCAAGGACGTCGAGAAGAAGCAAGGCTACCCGGCCATGAAGATTCTCGCCGCCTATATGGACGCGATGCGCGCGGCCGGCGAAAAACCCGCGCGTGATTGGGACAAAAACTGAGTCGGCATTGATCCCGTCCCGGTCCTGACAGGCTAGCGGCCGCGGCTCGGCAGAACCGCGGCCGCCGCATCCTGCCGAGAATCCGTCGGAGCCTTCTTCGTGAGCGACATTGAATCTGCACAAGCGCCCAGTTGGGCGACGTTGAGCTGGTTTGACCGCGCGGTCTTCGTGCTCAACGCGTTCGGCTCGATTTGGGTGCTGCTGATCGTCATCCTGATCTGCTCGGACTCATTCGGGCGAAGCTTCTTCAACCGGCCGCTCGACGGGGTCAACGAGCTGGTGGCGGTGTCGATGGCCTTCATCGTGTTCTGCCAATTGCCCGACACGGTGCGGCTCAACAAGCTCACGCGTTCCGACACTTATCTGCCGCGGCTGCAGGCGAGCAGCGCGCTCGTCTGCCGGCTGACCGTGTGCGGGTTCGACATCCTCGGCGCCGCGGTGATGCTGGCGATCATCATCGGCACCACGCCCCTGCTGCTGGAGTCGATCGAGCGCGGATATTACATCGGCGAACAGGGTATCTTCACGATACCGGAATGGCCGATCAAAGGCATGGTCGTGCTCGGCAGCACCGCCACCATGCTGTGCTTCATCATCCGCGCGGTGGGCCACTGGCGCTCGTCCGATAGCGGCTCGGTCTGACGGCAAGCAGCCATGGAACCGGTTGTCATCGGCTTTCTGTCGCTCGTCCTCATCGTGCTGATGATCTACGGCGGCTGCTACGTCGCCATAACGCTCAGTTTGGTGTCGTTCCTCGGCGTCTGGATCATCAAGACCGACGCCACCATCGCCGTGCGTATGATGACGCTGGCGGTGACCGACACCATCCGGCATTACGATTACGCCAGCATTCCGACCTTCGTGATGATGGGGCTGATCGTCGGCAAGACCGGCTTCGGTTCCGACATCTATCAGGTCGCCAATCAGTTGTTCCGCCGGCTGCGCGGCGGGCTCGGCATCGCCACAGTCGCCGCCAACGCCGCCTTTGCCGCCGTCACCGGCTCCTCGATCGCGGCGGCTTCGGTGTTCACGCGCGTGTCGGTGCCCGAAATGATCCGCTTCGATTATTCCAAGCGCTTTGCCGTCGGCGTGGTGGCCGGCTCCTCGGTGCTCGGCATGATCATCCCGCCGAGCGTGATGATGATCATTTATGCGTTCATCGCCGAGCAGTCGGTCGGCGACATGTTCCTGGCCGGCGTGGTGCCCGGCCTGCTGCTGTCGGTCGCCTATATCCTCGCCATCACCGCCATGACCATGTTCGCGCCGGGCTTCATCGGCAAGGGTGCCTTCGTTACGCCGATGGACGACCACGAATTAATGTCGATCGGCGAGATGCTGATCAAGATCGCGCCAATCGTGATCCTGATTTTCATCGTGCTGGGCGGCATTTACAGCGGCTACTTCGACGCCGCCGAGGCCGGCGCCATCGGCGCCTTCTTCGCTTATCTGCTGGCGCTGCTGCGGCGGCGCATCGGCTGGCGGACCTTCCGAGAAGTCCTGATCGACACCGGGCACATCACCGCGAACATTCTGTTCCTGATCATCGCGGCCTCGATGTATTCGCGCATGCTCGGCATCGCCGGGCTGCCGTTCATGCTGAGCCAGTGGCTCGAGCACATCAATCTCGGCTTCGGCATGATGATGACGTTCTACGTGCTGCTGCTGCTGTTCCTCGGCACCATTATCGACACCGGCTCGATCATTCTGGTCTGCGTGCCGTTGTTCCTGAATGCAATCGATAGCATGGGGCTGAGCCTGGTGTGGTTCGGCCTCATCACCGTGGTCGGCGCCGAGATCGGGCTGTTGACGCCGCCGTTCGGCCTGTCGTGCTTCGTCATCAAGACCGCGGTCGACCGACCTGATATCACGCTGAACGACATCTTTTTCGGCGCGTTTCCATTCGCCGTGGTGATGCTGATGGTGCTTGTCGTGCTGATCGCGTTTCCGCAGCTTTCGCTCATCTTGTTGTAGGGCAGAGTCGCGAAAAAACGGCCGGCAAAACCACCGGCCGCCCTGTCACTCAATGTAATAGCTAGCCGCTCAGCTCGGCTGGCGCGCCGCCCAGCCGGACTCCATGCGCCGGCGCCAAGCCGTCTGTCGCAGGCCGAGCATGCGGTGCGCGGCGGTCTTGGCCTCGGCGCGGCTCGCCGCCGCGTAGGTGCGGTATTCGAGATCGGCGACGCGCGGCACCAGCGGCGCCTTGCGGAACAGCTTGGCGAACGTGCTGACGCCGCCGTCCAGCTTCAGCTCGGACAACGCCTGCGCCACGTTGCCGGCGGGCCCGAACGCGATCACGCGGCCGGTCGGCGAATGGCGAACCTCGTAGACGCCCGGCCCTATCGGCGCCTCGACATTGTCGCCACTTTCCACGTCGGGAAAGCGCTTCCAGCTACTCCACGTTTGCACCATACAACGACCTCTTCATTCGACCTAAAAACGTGCACCGAGAACGCGACAACTACTTATTGGTTCCCACCGGTCAACCGGCCCTGTTGATAAGGTTCCAAAAACGGATGCGCAATATGCATCCTTCGTCAATGCGTTCTTCCTTAATGGCCCGGCAGCACCAGCACTTTCGGCTTTGACGGCAGGCTGGACTTCGACAGCACTATCGAGGGGATTTCGGCGATTTCCACGGCCCATTCCTGGCGCACGCGATCAAGGAAGCGGTCGAGCGTAAAAGTGCTGAAATAGTGCATCGGGATCATCAGCGGCGCCTTGAGCGCGTGCAGCACCTCGACCATGCCGTCGAGGTCGAGGGTATAGGAGCCGTCGACCGGCACCATCACCACGTCGACGCGGCCGATCTCGTTGAGCTGAGCTTGCGTCAGCGTGTGGTGCAGATGACCGAGATGGGCGATGCACAGATTGGCGACTTCAAAGATGAAGATCGAATTGCCGTGGCGCTCGGTGCCGCCGTCGTAGCTGCGGATATTGGTCGGCACGTTGCGCACGCGCACGTCCTTATAGGTCATGTCGATGCGCGCCGGCTTTTCGTCGCCGGCCCAGCCGCGCAGCACGTGCTTGATGCCGGGATCGGGTTGATCGGTGTAATGGCTGGTGTGCGCGTGGTTCATGGTGACGATGTCGGGCAGCACCGGAGGCCGGACATAATCGTTGTAATCGGTGGCGATGCGCACGAGCTGCGGGCTCTCGATCAAGAATGTCGAGTGGCCGATGTAAGTCAGGCGCAGCTGGTCGGCTTGCAACGCGGCGAGCCGGAAGGCGGCGGGTATCGCCGTCGGCGGCCGTGATGCCACGAGGCCCGGGCAGCTTTGCACCATTTCCGGCTTGACCGCGGGCGCCGCCGGGGCCGCGCCCTGCGCCGAAGCCTGACCCGTCGCAATCATGGCCGCTGCCACGGCTAGCACGAGTTTCAAGACCGTGCCCATACCATCACCTACGCAAGTTGAGCTTCCCTAGGAATCTGACACGGTTTCGGGCGGCCCGCCACTGGCCTCGCACGCATGGTGGCGCGCATAAAAAAGCGACGCCCGCTATGGGCGCCGCTTTTCAGGCCGAAAAATGGCGGTCAGAATTGCTCGAAATAACGGCGGTCGCGCATGGACACGATCAGGCCCTTGGGCGTGACCACATACCAGCGGCCATCCTGACGCTTGACCGCTTCGACCGGGCCGAGGCCGGGTAAGGGCGCGCCGAGCTGCACCTGATAGGTGTCACCATAGCCCTGCACATAGACGTAGCCGTCGCGCACGTAACGGATCGACCAGTCGTGCACCACCGCCGGGCGCATTTTGGCGGCAATCGCGGGCCGCGGCGTCGGTGTCGGAACGGTAGCCTTCGGCAGCGGAATCGAGCCGGTGACCTCGGGCGCACTGGGCAATCGCTCGGCGGTCTTGGGCGACGTGCTGAGCGCGGCTGTGTCGGCCGCCGCGATGCTTGCCTTCAGCGCGGCGATCTCCTTGCTGAGCTGGCCGATTGAGCGCTGCATCGCCGTGCGGTCGGAAAGGCTCGCGGCCTCTTGACGCGCCGGCGCAGCAAATTGATTGGCCGCCATGGCGCCGATGACGACGCCGAGCGCGGCTGCGAGCGCCACCGAAGCCGCGAGCAGCGCGGTGCGTTTGTGGCGCGGCCGTAAGCGAAAGCCCTGGCGCGGCGACGGTGCTTCGGGTGCCCACACCACCAGGTCGGTGGGCTCGATCGCGGGCTCGGGCGCAGCCCCGGCCGCTTCTCCCGCCGGCGACAGCGGCGGCGATTCGATATTCGGCAGGTCGCTGTTGGATTCGGGCTTGGCGGACGGTTCGCCGTCCGCGCCTTTCGGCGGCGGTAAGCCTGCGGTCTCTTCTTTATCCTCGGCCATTGGCCCGCTCCGCGAATTTGTCGTTCACGAAGCGGTAACCACGTTCGGTTACCAATCAGTTACCGGCCCCTGCGGCCCGGCATTTTACACGGCCAGGCCGCTGTCCGCCGCCAACGCTTTCAGCGACACGGCAGGCCGCGCGCCGATATGTTGGATCACTTCGCCCGCGGCGAGGCTGCCGAGCCGGGCGGCGTCGCGGCGGTCCTGGCCGCGCGCCAGGCCGACCAGGAAACCGGCGGCGAACAGATCGCCGGCGCCGGTAACGTCGGCCACCTGCTCGACCGGCACGGCGTTGACCGCTTCCAGGCCTTCGCTGCTGACCACCATGCAGCCCTTGGCACTACGCGTGACCACCGCCAGCCGGACATCCTGCTGCAACGCCTTCACGCCGGTGTCGAAGTCGGCAGTTTCGTACAGGCTGTGCAGCTCATGCTCGTTGGCGAACACGATGTCCACGATGCCCCTCTTGATGAGATCGAGGAATTCGGCGCGGTAGCGATCGACGCAGAATGAATCCGACAGCGTGAGCGCGACCTGGCGTCCCGCCTTGTGCGCAATGGCCGCCGCCTTGACGAAGGCCTCTTTCGCTTGCGGCGGGTCCCACAGATAACCCTCGAGATAGGTCACCGCGGCACTCGACACCGCGGCCTCGTCGATGTCGCCCGGCCGCAAGTCCTGCGCTGCACCGAGATAGGTATTCATGGTGCGCTCGCCGTCCGGCGTCACCATAATGTAGCAGCGCGCGGTCGAGGGACCGTCCTTGGCCGGCTTGACGTCGAAGGCGACATTGGCGGCGCGGATGTCGTGCGCGAAGGTGCGGCCGAGCTCGTCGTCCTTGACCTTGCCGACGAAAGCGGCGCGCGCGCCGAAAGAGGCGACGCCGACGATGGTGTTGGCGGCCGAGCCGCCGGAGCTTTCCACCGCCGGCCCCATCGCCGCGTAGATCGCGGCGGCGCGCGCCTCATCGATCAGCGCCATGCCACCCTTGTGCATGCCCTGCGCCACCAGGAAATCGTCCTCGGCGCGGGCGATGACGTCGACAATCGCATTTCCAATGCCGAGCACGTCGTAGCGGGGTTGAGCCATGCGAAACCTCTTGTTGTGAACGCGGCGCACTATAGTGGCCACGCCCGGCACGGCAAGCCAAGCCGGCAGACATGATGACGCGCAATCGCCCGCATGCTTAGAGTGCGCGGGCTCGCAAGGGATTCGTGGATGGCGCTGGCGCGCAATATTGCGACAGTCGGAAGCGGGACGCTTGTTTCGCGCCTGCTCGCCTACGCGCGCGACGCCGGCATCGCGGCGTTGCTCGGCACCGGCCCGGTTTCCGAGGCGTTCTTCGTGGTGCTGCAGGTGGTCAATTTCTTCCGCCGCCTGCTGGCCGACGGCGCGCTCAACGGCGCCTTCGTGCCGCTCTGGCTCGGTTTGCGCGCCGGCGCGGACGGCGCGGCCAACGCCGATCGCTTCACCCGCCGCAGCCTGCTGGCGATGCTCTGCATCGGCGGCATCGCGGCCTTGCTTGTCGCCAATTTCGCGCACCCGATCATCGCCGTGATCGCGCCGGGCTTCGACGGCGCTCGCGGCGGCATCGCGGCCATTTTTCTGCTGAGCGTCGCGCCCTATATCGCGTTCGCGGCGCTGGTGGCGGTGCTGGCCGCGGCGTTAAGCGCGGAAGGCCGCGTGCGCGCCGTCGCCGCCAGCACGGTCGCGTTCAATATCGTCATATTGCTGGCGCTCGCTTGGGCGCACGGCGACAGCGAACCCATGGTAACCGGCGTCGTGTTGTCGGTCGCCGTCTTGATTGCCGGCGCGGCTCAGCTTTGCATCACCGGGGCGGCCTGGCTTTTGGTCGGCAATCGCTGGCGGTTCCGCTTGCCGCGCATCCGCGTGCCCGACCAGACGCGCGCTTTTTTCCGGCGCGCTTTGCCCGGCGTGATCGCCACCGGCATTCCGCAACTTAAATTTGTTGCCGCCACCGCCATCGTGTCGTCCTCGCCGGCGGCGGTGTCGTGGCTTTACTACGCTAACCGCTTGTACGAATTGCCGCTCGGCGTGGCTTCCGTGGCCATTGCCGCAGTGATGGTGCCGCGCATCGCCGCGAGCAGACAGACCGGCAGCGGCGAAGCCTATGCGGGCGCGCTGTCGCGCGCCTGCGAGATTGCGCTCGGCCTCGCGCTGCCGGCGGCGACCGGTTTCGCGCTGCTGGCGCCGCAGATCGCCGGCGGGCTGTTCGAGCACGGCGCCTTCACCGCCCGCGATACGGCTGCTGTTGCTGCCGCGCTGGTCGCGATCTGTGCCGGCCTGCCCGGCCATGTGCTGGAAAAATGGCTGGGGGCTGCGTCCTTCGCCCATGACGACACTCATACGCCAATGTGGGCTGCCTTTTGCGGCCTCGCCGTGGCCATTACCGGCGGCCTGCTGCTGTTTCCGCGCATCGGCTATGTCGGCGCAGCGGCGGCCATCGCGCTTTCCGGTTGGGTCGGCGCCGCTGTCCTTGGCGCCATGCTATACCGGCGCGGTTGGCTGCGGCTCGATAGCGGCGCGGCGCGTAACCTGCCACGCATCGTGGTCGCCACAATCGTCATGGGCGCCGCGGTTGCCGGCGGCGTCATGGCGGGCCACGGGCTGTTTCCCGCGTTAGCAGGTTCGGTCATCGGACGGCTGACGCTACTTGCCGTCCTGGTGACGCTCGGGCTCGCGATCTATGCCGCCACGCTCGACATCCTCGGCGTCGCCAAGGTCAGACAACTGATGGCGGCCCTGCGCCGCCAAAACTAAAACCCTTGCCGGATGCCGGTCCGGCGTGGCATGGGGTCGCCACCGAATTCCAAGAGGCGAAGGCAATGGCGTTCAAGGAGCGCGTGTTTTCCGGCGTGCAGCCGACCGGCAATCTGCACCTCGGCAATTATCTCGGCGCCATCACCAAATTCGTGGCGTTGCAGGAGCGCTACGACTGCATCTATTGCGTGGTCGACATGCACGCCATCACGGTGTGGCAGGACCCGACCGAGTTGCCGCGCGCCACGCGCGAGGTGACCGCGGCATACATCGCCTGCGGCATCGACCCGAAGAAGAACATCATCTTTAACCAGAGCCAGGTGGCCGAGCACGCCGAGCTTGCCTGGGTGTTCAACTGCGTCGCCCGCATGGGCTGGCTCAACCGCATGACCCAGTTCAAGGAAAAGGTGGGCAAGGACCGCGAGAACGCCTCGGTCGGCCTCTACGTCTATCCCAATTTGATGGCGGCCGACATCCTGGTCTACCGCGCGACCCACGTGCCGGTCGGCGAAGACCAGAAGCAACATGTCGAGCTCGCACGCGACATCGCGCAGAAATTCAACAACGATTTCGCCGAGTCGATCCATGCCCACGGTTTCGGCGACGCGTTCTTCCCGCTGCCGGAGCCGCTGATCCAGGGGCCGGCGACGCGGGTGATGTCGCTGCGCGACGGCTCCAAGAAAATGTCGAAGTCGGAGCCGTCGGATTATTCGCGCATCAATCTCACCGACGATGCCGACGCCATCGCGCAGAAAGTCCGCAAGGCCAAGACCGATCCCGAGCCCCTGCCGGACGACGAGAAGGCGCTTGCCGCGCGCCCGGAGGCCGACAATCTGGTCGGCATCTACGCCGCGCTGCAAGGCGTGAGCAAGGGACTGGTGCTCAACGAATTCGGCGGCAGCCAGTTCTCCACCTTCAAGACCGCGCTGGCCGATCTCGCCGTCGCCAAGCTCGGGCCGATCGGCTCGGAAATGAAGAAGCTGTCGCAGGATCCGGTCTATATCGACGAGGTCCTCGCCGACGGCTCGCAGCGCGCGCAGGCGCTGGCCGCCGATACCATGAAGGCGGTCAAGGATATCGTCGGTTTCGTGCGGCGCTGAGACATATTCGGCGAAAAGGATTTGTTTGCACTGCGCAATATTCGGGCAAGGTCCCGCTTGTCGGCGCAGGCGCAGCCATGCAACCATCCGCTGCTTGTGCGTCCGTTGCCACGCGAATGTTTCAACGAGGCTGAGCCAGAATGAGCACCAAGCGCCGCAGCTACGAGAAAGGCCACAATCGCAAATATCTCGTGGTCATCGACGACACCGAGGAGTGCGAGCGCGCGGTGCATTGGGCCGCCAAGCGCGCCGGCCGCACCAAGTCGCATCTCACCATGCTGCGCGTGATTGAAACCAGCGAACGCAATCAGCAATGGCTGGGCGTCGCCGACATCATGAAGGCCGAGGAGTTGGAGGCGGCGAACAAGGCGCTCGACAAATACGCCGCACACGCCAAGAAGATCGCCCGTGTCACGCCCGAACGCGTGATCCGCGAGGGCGACACGGCGCAGGAAATCGTCAAGCTGATCGACGAGGATGCCGATATCGGCATCCTGGTGCTGGCCGCCGGCACCGGCAAGGACGGCCCCGGCCCGTTGGTCTCCGGCCTCGCCAAGACCGCTGGCGACTTCCCGATCCCGGTCGCCATCGTGCCGGGCAATCTCAGCGACGCCGAGCTCGACGCCATGGCGTAGAATCCACGCGGTTTTCCGCCGGTTGACCACGGCCTGCGCAAGGGCCATCTATCCGCTATAGTTCATCTCACCCACGGGCCTTGAACCCGTAAGGAGAGCGAAAATGTTCATTCAGACCGAAGCCACGCCCAATCCGGCGACCATGAAATTCCTGCCCGGACGGGCCGTGCTCGAATCCGGCACCCTCGACATGCCGACCAAGGACGCCGCGGCGCAATCGCCGCTGGCCGCGCGGCTGTTCGATATCCCGAACGTCGGCGGCGTGTTCTTCGGCTCCGACTTCATCTCGGTCACCAAGACCGACGGCGAATGGCAGCTGATCAAGCCGGCGATCCTCGGCGCCATCATGGAGCACTACATGTCGGGTGCACCGCTGTTGGCGAGCGGGGCGGAGCAGGCCGCCGACGATGAATTCTTCGACGCCGACGATGCCGACACCGTCGCCACCATCAAGGACCTGATCGAAACCCGCGTGCGCCCGGCGGTAGCCGGCGACGGCGGCGACATCACCTTCAAGGGCTACAAGGAAGGCGTGGTCTATTTGCACATGAAGGGCGCCTGCGCGGGCTGCCCGTCGTCGACCGCGACGCTCCAGCACGGCATCCAGAACCTGCTGCGGCATTTCGTGCCCGACGTCACCGAAGTGCGGCCGGTTTAATCCGCTTCCTGTCATGCCCCGCGCCAACACCGGGTATTCCCGGTGTTGGCTACTAAACCTGCGCAAGCCGGCTAGAGCCGACTTGCGACGGCGGGGCATCCAGTATTCGCAGGCCCTGCGGTATAATCGAATCGTTTGCGGTTACTGGATCTCCCGTTTCCGCGGGTGATGACAGCCGTGGGTCAAAACATGCGCGTCCTTGCCATCGATACCGCACTCGGCGCCTGTTCGGCCGCCGTGCTTGATACCGAGCGCGCCGCCGACACTGCGCATGAATCGCTCGCCATGCAGCGCGGGCACGCCGAGGCGCTGATGCCGCTGGTCAAGCGCGTGATGGAGCACGCGGGCCTCGCCTTCGCCGATCTCGACCGCATCGCGGTCACCACCGGGCCCGGCAGCTTCACCGGTCTGCGCGTCGGCATCGCGGCGGCGCGCGGCTTGGGGTTAGCGGCCGCCAAGCCGATGGTCGGCCTCACCACGCTCGCCGCATACGCCGCACCGTTCATTGCCGCCGACGATACGCTGCCGGTGGTGGCGGCGATCGATGCGCGCCACGATCATGTCTATCTGCAAGTGTTCGGCCCCGGCGGCCGCACGATCGTGGCGCCGCGCTTGGCATCCTTACGCGAAGCGCTGCGCGTGGCGGCAACCGGCGCGCCGCGGCTGACCGGCACCGCGGCGGACTTGCTGGCGGCGGGCTGGCCTTCGGGTGAACGCCCGCCGAGCGCGGTCGAGCAACGCGCGGCCCCCGACATCGACTGGGTGGTGCGGCTTGGCGCCGCCGCGAACGAGAGCGGCGCGGCCCCGAAACCGCTTTACCTGCGCGCGCCCGACGCGCAGCCGCAGGACGCCAGCCGGTTGGCGCGGCGATGATAGGCTTCGTCAACCGACTGTTTGCGCGCGGCGAGCCGGCGCTCTCCGAAGCGGCGAGCCGCGACGCCGCCGCGATTGCGGCACTTCATGCGGCCTCGTTCCGGCGCGGCTGGAGCGAGCCGGAAGTCGAAACCCTTCTGCTTGACCGCCATGTGATCGCGCATCGCGCGATTGTCGGCGGCAAGCTTTCAGGCTTCATCATGTCGCGGCTGGTGGAAGACGAGGCGGAAATTCTCTCGGTCGCGGTCGCCGCCCGCCAGCAGGGGCGCGGGTTCGCAGGCAAGCTGCTCGCCTTGCATCTGCGGCGGCTAGCAGGCTTAGGCGCGCACGCGGTGTTCCTGGAAGTGGACGAGCACAATGCAGCCGCGATCAGGCTCTACCACCGTGCCGGTTTTCGCGAAGTATCGCGCCGGCCCAATTATTATCCGGGCACCGGCGGCGAAGCGGCTGCTGCACTGGTGCTGCGCCGCGATCTGGCCTAATCGTCGGATGGACACATACGGCGCCAACTCAATATGATATGAAGCGGGACGAGAGAGACGACGTGGCCATGCCGGACAAGCATATAGCTGACAGGCGCGACATCGAGGCCCTTTGCGCCGCCAAGGGCATGCGCATGACCGAGCAGCGGCGAACGATCGCGCGCGTGCTGGCGGGGTCCGACGATCACCCGGACGTCGAGGAACTCTATCGCCGCTGTGTCAAAGTGGACGAGCACATTTCGATCTCGACGGTCTACCGAACGGTGCGATTGTTCGAGGACGCCGGCATCATCGAGCGCCACGATTTCCGCGAGGGCCGCGCGCGCTACGAGACCAGCACCGAATCCCACCACGACCATCTCATCAACCTGCGCGATGGCGAGGTGATCGAATTCCGGTCGGAGGAAATCGAGCACCTGCAGGCAGAGATCGCGCGCAAGCTCGGCTATCGACTGGTCGATCACCGGCTTGAGCTCTATGCGGTGCCGCTCAAGGACGACAAGAGCGGACATTAGCGGATGATCCGCGCGCTGTTCATCGCGGCGTTCTTCTTCACCATGACGCCGCTCTTGATCTCAATTCAATGGCTGCTCGGCAAGCTCGGCCTGCCTGGCTGGGGCTTCATCTGCTGCAATTATTACCGCGTGTTGTGCGCGCTGCTGCGCATCCACGTACGCGTCGACGGCGAGCCGGTACGCGACTGCGCCGTGCTGTTCATCTCCAATCATGTTTCCTGGGTGGATATCATTGTCATCGGCTCGATTCAGCCGGTGGCCTTCGTCGCCAAAAGTGAAGTACGGAGATGGCCGCTGGTCGGCATCACCGCCAAGATACAGCGCACCGTGTTCGTCGATCGCGCGCGCCGCCACCAGGCCGCCGCCGCGGTCAACGAGATCGTCAAGCGGCTCGCGAGTGGCACCTCGGTGGTGCTGTTCGCTGAAGGCACATCGAGCGATGGCAATCGCGTGCTGCCGTTCCGCTCGGCGCTGGTCGGCGCGGTTAGGCAAGCGGCCACCGCCGGCTCGATCCTGATCCAGCCGATGGCGATCTGCTACACCGGCCAGCACGGCATTCCGATGGGCCGCCAGCACCGCCCGCTGGTCGCCTGGTACGGCGATCTCGATTTCATGCCGCATATCAAGGAATTCATCGAACGCGGCGCAGTCGACGCGGTGGTGAGCTACGGCGCGCCGATGGCCGCCGACGGCGAAGCCGACCGCAAAGCCACGGCCAAGACGCTGGAAGGCGCGGTGCGGGCGATCACCGCCGCCACACTGCGCGGGCGGCCCAAGCCCGCCCATGCCGCCGAATGAGCGGGTCGTGTTTTCCGGGGAAAACGCCGGTCGTAAGCCCCCGCGGCGCCGAATAGTTTTCGGCAACGTCTTAAAATCGCAACAAAATCAAATATATAGATAGGCGGGACAAATGGCGGCGCGGCCGCTAGATTAGAGCCCGGTTCGCGCGAAACGGCATGAGCAGACCCCGCAAAGTCCACGTCAAAAGCTTCGGCTGCCAGATGAACGTCTACGATTCCCATCGTATGGCGGACACCTTGGCGCCGGCCGGCTTCAGCGAGACCGCCAACCCTGAAGATGCCGATCTCGTCATCCTCAACACCTGCCACATCCGCGAAAAAGCGGTGGAAAAGGTCTATTCTGAGATCGGCCGCATCCGTGCGCTCAAAGACGCCGCCGCCGCGCAAGGCCGCTCCATGATGATCGCGGTCGCCGGCTGTGTGGCGCAAGCCGAGGGCCAAGAGATCATCCGCCGCGCGGCAAGCGTCGACCTGGTGGTTGGCTCGCAGAATTATCACCGGCTGCCCGAGATGATCGCGCGCGCGGAAGCCGGCGGCAAAATCGTCGACACCGAATTCCCGGTCGAGGACAAGTTCGAAAACCTGGCGGCGCCGCAGCGCGCGTCGATTGCGCGGCGCGGTATTTCATCCTTCGTCACCGTGCAGGAAGGCTGTGACAAATTCTGCACCTTCTGCGTGGTGCCTTACACGCGCGGCGCGGAAGTCTCGCGCCCGGTCGCGCAGATCGTCGCGGAAGTGGAGCGGCTGGCGGACGCCGGCGTGCGTGAGGTGACGCTGATCGGACAGAGCGTCAACGCTTATCATGGACAAGGCGAAGGCGGTGCGCCCTGCTCGCTCGGCCAATTGCTGCGCCGACTCGCCCAAGTGCCCGGCATTTGCCGCTTGCGCTACACCACCAGCCATCCGCGCGACATGGACGACGATCTGATCGCCGCGCACGCGAAGCTGGAAGCGTTAATGCCCTACGTTCATCTGCCGGTGCAATCGGGTTCTGACCGCATGCTGGCGGCGATGAACCGCAAGCATACGCGCGATGACTATCTCGCCGTGATCGACCGCTTGCGCGGCGCGCGCGCCGATCTCGCCTTTTCGTCCGACTTTATCGTCGGCTTCCCGGGCGAGACCGAAGCGGATTTCCGTGAAACGCTTGCGCTGGTCGACGAGGTCGGCTTCGCCGGCGCCTACTCCTTCATGTATTCGCCGCGCCCGGGCACGCCCGCCGCCGAGATGGAAGCCCAAGTTCCGCAAGACGAAAAGGCCGAACGCCTGCAACGCTTGCAGGCCGCGATCACGCGCCACCAGCGCGGCTTCAACGCTTCGTTCGCCGGCCGCGAGTTCGACGTGCTGCTGGAAAAGCCGGGCAAGCTCCCCGGGCAGTTGGTCGGCCGGTCCCCATATTTGCAGGCGGTGCAGGTCATGGCGCCACAATCATTGATCGGCTCAGTCACGCGCGTGACCATCACCGAAGTCGGAAGCAACAGCCTGTTCGGTGCGCTGGTTAAGGAAACGCGCGCGCCGCAGCTTGCCGTAGCAGGAGCTTAGAGCAACACCTTGCGCACCCCGGATTCCGTGATCCCGCCCGCCGCAGCTTCCGAGGAAACTGCCACCACGCAGATCGTGCTGGCGTTCGAGGACAACCGGCTGGCCTCCAGCCTGTTCGGCCAATACGGACAAAACCTCGCGCTGATCGAGCGCCGCCTTGGCGTGGTGGCGGACCAGCGCGGCAATCACGTCACGCTGGAAGGTTCGCGCAGCGCCTGCGAGCAGGCGCGCCGCGTGCTGGAAGGGCTCTACGAGCAGATCAAGCGCGGCCACGACCTCGCCCAAGGCGACGTCGAAGGCGCCATTAGGCAGGCGATCGCGCAAGGCTCGCTGTTCGATTACGACCCGGCGAGCGCACGCTCGGCGTTCGAGGAAATCAACTTGCGCAAACGTCCTGTGCGCGCGCGCACCGCCGCGCAAGACGCCTATATCCGCGCATTCAAACGCCACGGCCTGGTGTTCGGCACCGGCCCCGCCGGCACCGGCAAGACCTGGCTGGCGGTCGCCCACGCGGTGCAGATGTTCGAGCGCAAGGAAGTCGACCGCATCATCCTGTCGCGGCCGGCGGTGGAAGCGGGCGAACAACTCGGGTTCCTGCCGGGCGACCTGCGCGAGAAGGTCGATCCTTACCTGCGGCCAGTCTATGACGCACTTTACGACCTGATGGACGCGCGCATCGTCGAGCGCGCGCTGCAAGCCGGCGAGATCGAAATCGCGCCGCTCGCCTTCATGCGCGGCCGCACCCTGTCCAACGCCGCGGTGATCCTCGACGAGGCGCAGAACGCCACCTCCATGCAGATGAAGATGTTCCTGACCCGGCTGGGAGAGAACAGCCGCATGATCGTCACCGGCGATCCGAGCCAAGTCGATCTGCCGAACGGCCAGACCTCGGGGCTCTCCGAAGCGGTCAAGTTGCTCGCCGGCATCGAGGGCGTCGGCCACGTCGCCTTCACCCATGAGGACGTAATCCGCCACGAGCTGGTCGCCCGCATCGTGGCCGCCTACGACCGCGCAACCGCGCGCGAGGACAAGCAATGAGCTGGTCGCCGCAGCCGCGCTTAGCCACGCCGTCGATTGATATTCAAACGCCGTCGCCGCTGTGGGACGCCGAGCCCGCTGCCGCGCAGACCGTGCGCGCGGCGATCGACGCCGCCGCCGCCCTGGTTCCGGCCGAAGGCGAGATCAGCGTGCTGCTCACCGACGATGCCGGCGTGCGCGATCTCAACCGGACCTGGCGCGGCCTCGACCAGCCGACAAATGTTCTGTCGTTTCCGGCCGCACGGCCAAGCGCCGCGCTGCTTGGCGACATCGCCATCGCCTATGAGACGCTGGCGCGCGAAGCGGCCGCCGACGGCAAGCCTTTCCTTCATCATCTGGCCCATCTCGTGGTGCATGGCTTTCTGCATCTGTTGGGCTACGATCACCAGACTGATTCTCAAGCCGATGCGATGGAAGGGCTCGAATGCGCAGCACTTGCGCGTCTTGATATCGCCGACCCTTACATTGCGCATGAGCGACAGCAAGAAACGGGCAATGCCTGACCGCGATGCCTGACAGCGACCCTCCGAGTTCCAGCGCCCCTTTCGAGCCGCGCCATCTGCCGGTGCCGGTACCGCAGCCGCGCACTAATGGCGAAGGCTGGCTGGCGCGCATGTTGCGCACGCTGTTTGGCTGGAAGCCGGGCTCGATCCGCGCCGATCTCAAGGACGTGCTCGATGCCATGACGCCCGGCGAATCCGGCTTCTCGCCGGAAGAAAGCCGGATGCTCAAGAACATCCTCGGCCTGCGCGAGCGCCGGGTCGGCGACGTCATGATTCCACGCCCTGACATCATCGCCGTGCAGCAGGACATCAAACTCGGCGATTTGATGCGCACTTTCGAGCGCGCCGCCCATTCGCGCCTCGTGGTCTATAACGACACGCTCGACGATCCGATCGGCATGGTCCACATCCGCGACCTGATCGCGTTCATGACCGCGCGCGCCGCCGTTGATCCGGCGAAAAACGCCAAGCGCAAGAAGCCGCTGCCGGCCGGCCTCGATCTCAAGGCCATCGACCTCGCCATGCCGCTGTCAGCGGCCAAGATCGTGCGCGAGCTTTTGTTCGTGCCGCCGTCGATGCGGGTGATCGACCTGCTGGCGCGCATGCAGGCGACGCGCATCCATCTGGCGCTGGTGATTGACGAATACGGCGGCAGCGACGGGCTCGCCTCTATGGAGGACATCGTCGAACAGATCGTGGGCGAGATTGGCGACGAACACGACGAGGACGAATTGCCGGACGTGGTGCGCCAGGTGGACGGCACCTACATCGCCGATGCACGCGCCCATCTCGAGGACGTGGCGGCGATCGTCGGGTCCGACTTCGAGGTCGGCGACGCAGCGGAAGAAGTCGACACGCTAGGCGGTTATCTGGTGACGCGCGCCGGCCGGCTGCCGGTGCGCGGCGAGATCGTCCCCGGCCCCGGTCTGTTCGAATTCGAGGTGCTGGACGCCGATCCGCGCCGGGTCAAGCGCATCCGCATCACGCGGCTGAAGGAACGACGCGAAATTACGCGCGAGCCGCGCAAACGCGGCGAGCCGGATGCGGTGCTCGCCGGCACCACGCCGCCGATGCTGGCAACCGAGGACGCCGGCGCGCAAAAAGACGATGGCCGGCGCTCCCCCGGCAAACCCGCCAGCGCGCGCCGGTCGTGACGTTCGCCCGCCTCGCGCACCCCATCGTGCTCGCCGCCGGCTGGCGCCGCGCCGGCCTCGCATTTCTCGCCGGCGTTTTCTCGGTGCTGGCGCTGCCGCCGATCAATGCCTGGCCGGTGCTGTTTTTCACGTTTCCGGTGCTGGTCTGGCTGGTGGACGGTTCGGCGGCGGGTCGCTGGAGCGGCGCCTGGCGCGCGGCCGGCGCCGGCTGGTGCTTCGGCTTCGGCTATTTCCTCGCCGGGCTTTATTGGATCGGCTACGCCTTCCTGGTCGACGCCAAGACCTTCGGCTGGCTGTTACCGTTCGCGGTTGCCGGCTTGCCGGCGTTCCTCGCGCTCTATTCCGCGCTTGGTCTTGCCGCCGCGCGGCTCATCTGGGTACGCGGCCCCGAGCGCGTACTTGCGCTCGCCACCGCGCTCACTGGCGCCGAATGGCTGCGTGGCCATCTGTTCACCGGCTTTCCCTGGAACACGTTCGGTTATGCGCTGACCGAGCCGCTGGCGCTGGCACAGGGCGTCTCGTTGATCGGCATCTGGGGCTTCACATTTCTCGCAGTCGCGATATGCGCGAGTCCGGCGGTGCTTGCCGATGACCGCGCCGATACGCCGCATCGTTATCGGGCTCCGTTCATCGCCCTGGTCATCCTCGCAGGCCTTGCCGCCTTCGGCTTGGTGCGCCTGCAAACGCATCCAACCGCCTTCGTCAATGACGTGAAGCTGCGCATCATGCAGCCCAATCTGCAGCAGGACGAGAAATTCAACTACGCCGCTCGCGACCGGGTCATACAGCGATACTTGGCGCTGTCCGACCGCGCCACCGACCCGCGATCGAATGGCGTCCACGACGTGACGCATTTGATCTGGCCGGAATTGGCGTTCCCGTTCTTCCTCACGCGCGAGCCGGAGGCGCTGGCGCAGATCACCGCTCTCATCAAGCCGCGCACCGAGTTGATCACCGGTGCGGTGCGCGCGGCGCCGCAGTCAACCGGCGCGCACCACGTACACGCTTACAATTCGATCTACGTGCTCGATCCCGACGGTTCGATCCGCGGCATCTACGACAAGGTGCATCTGGTGCCTTTCGGCGAATATCTGCCGTTCGAGTCATTTCTCGAAAAGTTCGGATTGCAAAACCTGACCAAGCAAGTCGGTGGCTTCCTGTCGGGCGACCGCCGGCGCGTGATGGACGTTCCCGGCGCGCCGAAGATGTTGCCGCTGATCTGCTATGAGGCGATCTTCCCCGGCGCCGCAGTGCCGCGCGGCGAACGCCCGGGCTGGCTGGTCAACCTCACAAATGATGGCTGGTTCGGCATCTCATCGGGGCCCTATCAGCATTTCCAGCAAGCCCGCGTCCTCGCCATCGCCGAAGGCCTGCCGCTGGTGCGCGCGGCCAACACCGGAATCTCGGCCGTCATCGATCCGGTTGGCCGCGTCGTGGCGTCGCTGCCGCTCGGAATCGAAGGCGTGCTCGATGCGCGCTTGCCAGGCGCGCTTCCACCGACGGTCTATGTGCGCTTTGGCGACGACGCCTTGATTGTATTCCTGGTGGTCAGTCTGGTGGCGGTCGGGCGCCGACGATTGCACCCTTAGATTGAATGAGCGCGCAATACGGGCGCTGAGTTGTTTGAACTCATTGCTACTCTTCCGCGTAAGCGAATTGCGACCATACGAAGACCATTGAAATATATAGGTAATTTATACTCGCCTTTGAGGGTGTGTATCGTTCCATGGGAAATCACGGATTGCATAAAGGCCTTCAGATGTGACATTACGAACGACAATGGAGGCATAGGAGATTTTTATGGCTAAGAAGGCGCCCAATCCGATCGACAAGCACGTGGGTTCGCGCGTGCGCATGCGTCGGATGATGCTGAGCATGAGTCAGGAAAAACTCGGGGACGCCCTTGGTCTGACATTCCAGCAAGTCCAGAAATACGAAAAAGGCACCAACCGCATCGGCGCCAGCCGCCTGCAGCAGATCGCCAATATTCTGCAAGTACCGGTCGCCTTTTTCTTCGAAGGCGCGCCGCATGTGGGCAGCCACCAAGTGGTCGGCATGGGCGAAGCCCCGTCGCCCGCCTACGTATCGGATTTTCTCGCCACTTCCGACGGTCTCTCGCTGACCAAGGCCTTCATGCGCATCAAGAACAGCAAATTGCGCCGGCGCATTGTCGATCTGGTCGAGCAAATTGCAGGCGAGAGCTGAGTTTCACGGCGCTTCCCACCTCCGGTGCCCACCACTGCCCGCATCTTGACCTCGCCAGCCACCACTGCAAGAAACACCCCCGACCGGTAGCAGCGCGGCGCCTCAAAAACGCGCGGGGAGGAGTTTTCAGTGGCTCACACCAATTTTCTGTTCACCAGCGAATCGGTATCCGAAGGTCATCCCGATAAGGTTTGTGACCAGATTTCCGACGCAATACTCGATGCATTCCTCGAAAACGACCTCAAGCTCGGCATTTCCGACGACAGCGCGGTCAACACGCGGCTCGGCTGCGAAACGCTGACCACCACCAACAAGATCGTCATTGCCGGCGAAGGCCGCGGGCAGTCGCCGTTCTTCGAAAAGCACGGCAACAAGACAGTTGTGAATCGCGAGCTGATCGCCGAGATCGCGCGCGGCGTGGTCAAGGACATCGGCTACGACCAGGACGGTTTCTCCGATTACGGCGCCGACGTCGAAGTGCTGCTGCACGGCCAGTCACCGGACATCGCCATGGGCGTCGACGCCAAGAAGAAAAAGAGCGGCGAAGAGGAAGGCGCCGGCGACCAGGGCATGATGTTCGGCTTCGCCTGCACCGAGAGCGAAGTCTACGAGAAGAACTCGTTCATGCCGGCGCCGATCTATTTCGCGCACAAGATTCTCAAAGTGCTCGCCGACAAGCGCCACTCAGGCCAGCTCGCCGACCTGCAGCCCAATTCTAAGAGCCAGGTCACCGTCAAATACGTCAACGGCAAGCCGGTCGGCTGCACCAAGGTCGTGGTTTCGACCCAGCACAACGAGAAAAGCCGCAACGCCAAGAAGTACACGCCCGGCATGGTCAAGGACCTGATCGAAACGTCGGTCACCTCGGCGCTGCCGAAGGGCTGGATGCCGACACGGCCGTCCGACTTCCTGGTCAACCCGACGGGCAATTTCGTCATCGGAGGCCCCGACGGCGACTGCGGCCTCACCGGCCGCAAGATCATCGTCGACACTTACGGCGGTTACGCGCCGCATGGCGGCGGTGCCTTCTCCGGCAAGGACCCGACCAAGGTCGACCGTTCGGCTGCTTACGCCACGCGCTATCTGGCCAAGAACGTGGTGGCCGCAGGCGTTGCCGAGCGCTGCACCATTCAAGTGGCTTACGCGATTGGTGTCGCCGACCCGATGTCGGTCCTGGTCGATCTACACGGCACCGGCCAAGTCGATGAGAAGAAGCTCGAAAAGATCCTGCCCCAGCTGTTCCGTCTCACCCCGACCAATATCCGCCGCACGCTCAAGCTGAACAAGCCGATCTACCGGCGCACCGCGGCTTACGGCCATTTCGGCCGCGCGCCCGACAAGGACGGCGGCTTCTCCTGGGAGAAGACCGACTTGGCCGACGCCATCAGGCGGGCGTGTAAGTAAACGCTTTTCCCGCTTCGGCGCTTCGCACTAAGCTGTCATGGCCGGGCATAGCCGTTCGAAGAACGGCGTTCTTTCAGAACGCCTATGTCCCGACCATCTCGCTTAGGGACGCAAAAACATTGTCCAATAAACCGGGATTACCGGGAAACGCCGCTTCGCGGCGGCCCGGTGATGACAACGAAGGCTCGCAGCGCGCCTTCTTCGGGCGGCGCAAGGGCCATCCGCTGCGGCCGCGGCAGGCGGCGCTGTTTGAGACGCTGTTGCCGCGCATCGCCCTAGATGCCAGCAAGCCCGCGCCGGCCGATCTGCGCACGCTGTTTCCCGACGCGCGCGATGACGTGCGCCTCGAAATCGGTTTCGGCGGCGCCGAACATCTGATCGCGCAAGCCAAAACCAACCCGCGCGTCGGCTTCATCGGCTCGGACGCTTTCATCAACGGGGTCGCCAAGGCGCTCGTGGCCATCGACGACGATAAGCTCGCCAATATCCGCCTGCATTTTGGCGACGCCAGCGAATTGCTCGACTGGCTGCCGGGCGCTGCGCTCGCGCGCATCGACCTGCTCTATCCCGATCCCTGGCCGAAGCGGCGGCACTGGAAGCGGCGCTTCATTCAGGACGACAGTCTCCCGCGCCTGGCGCGCATTCTCAAAAACGGCGGCGAACTGCGCTTCGCCACCGACATTGCCGATTACGCGGCTTACGCGCTGGCGCGCGTGTTACGGTCGCCGGATTTCGTGTGGACTGCCGAGGTGGCCTCCGACTGGCGCAAACCGTGGACCGATTTTGCCGGCACGCGTTACGAGGCCAAGGCAATCCGCGAAGGACGAACGCCGGCGTATTTTATTTTTAGGCGCGACTAAATTTTGTGTGCCGGTATTTCGGCTTGAGAGACCGAATAGCTACCACCGCCGACGAGCCAACCGTAAATCGGGCCCAAAACAAGATTGTCCGCCCCCCGGTACAAAATAATTTTTTGGTCAATCATTAAGCCATCGATGCCACCTTGGTTGGCAACGTAACAATGCGCAAAAAAGGAGGCATTCACTTCGGGCAAATTCGGAAGCGCGCTGGACGCAAAATCGAGCATGACGGTGCCGATGGCATTGCCTGAAACGACAAGGCCTTGGTCGTACCCGCGACTGTAAGCGTCCATTGCGAGGATGGCCGTAAACAGATCGCGTCCGATTGCCATGGCTCAAGATTCCCTAGTGAAGAGTGGTCGGCCAAAACGCAACGTATTTGAGAATGGATTTGTCGGGACGGTCCGGTAACGTTCCACATGAGAAAGCCACGGAAGCTTGATTACAATTTTGTACGTCACGGATTCATTCGTCATTTCAACAGTCACGCGGCGAAGGACAACCCCGGCGCCGAATACCTTCTCGAAATCTTCCAAGCGCACAACTCGAGCACTCTCGGGGTTATTAAGATCAGCAAACGTTACGAATGTCGGCATTTGAGAGGCCGGCACCTCGCGGGTGCCACGCATATCGCCGAGCTCCGGCCAGCGCTCAATGGGCACATTGAACAAGACGGGCACTATATTGTCGGAGTAATTCACGTTCTCGGCGCGCGGACCAGCCGCGAGCAAAGCTATGACATTGCGTCCTTTGTCTAGATCAACGAATATCGCGTCGCCGCGAATATGATGTACATACGGCGGGGCACTTCCAACTTGAGGTTGCCGAGTGATAGTCACTTCAATGACGCTTGCGCCAGAGTGGACCTTGCCGTTGACCTCGACTTCGACCGTCATCCGGTAGCGGTAGCTGCTATAGGTAGGAAAAACGGCCTTGTAGAAAAGCACGGCGCCGCCGATCAGCAGCACGATCGCCAGTACGATGGTCCCGAGCTTGCGCATCAGCGTCGCGTCCTTAGCCGGGCCGGCCCGAACGCAAGAGCGTGTCGGGCCTTTACTCGCCGGTGCCCTGGCGCACCTGCCAGAAACGCACCACGCGCTGGGCGGTAGCCGTGGTCAGCCGTTCGAAGTTCTCGCAGGCCGTATCGAGCGTCTGGCTCGAAGGCTTGGGGCCCGGCCGCGCAATAATAATCTCGCGCACGGTCGGCCAGCCGAAGTCGGCCGCCCGCGCCAGGATCAGCACCGGGTCGGCACGCTCGCCGCCGATCAGCCGGTCAACCACCTCGATAGGCACCGCGCAGAAGGTTGCGAGCGCGGCAACCGTCTCTTCATACCGGCCGGTGCGGGCGAATTCGGCAATATCGGCTTCTGTTAGCTTGCGCTCCTTGTGCAACGCGCGCACGGCGGCAAGCGCCGCGGTGTAATTACGCGGCGCCGCTTTGGCGGCGACCTCGTCGGTCACCTTGGCAAGGATCCGCCGGATTTCGTTCCGCGTTTCGGGCTTGGCCTGCGCCAGCAGCCGTTTCTGAACAACGTCGCTCGCCTGCATCAGAAGCTGGCGGAAAAGGCGCGGCGGAATATCGGTGCGCAAGCCCACCTTCTCGGCCAGGACGTTGTCCTGCTCGGCATGCTCGACCAGGGTGGTGAAGGCGTTATCCGACAGCCGCGCTTTGTGATTGGTGGCAATCGAACGTGCCACCGCGCGGTCGCCTCGCGTCACCAGAATATCGGACAGCGCTTCGCTCAAGCCCGCGCGCGTGGAAAGCGCCAGCAGATGCGCCTGGCCCTTGGTCTCGGCGATCTGCGCCAACGCGGGGTCGGCGAGCTTGGCCTGCCGCAGCACCGGACCGGCGACCGCGATATCGTCGTTCTCGGCCAGCGTGTGCACTACGCCGGTCGGCGCATTGGCCACCGGCGCCAGCCGGCGCGCCAGTTCCGCCAGCGCCTTGGTCTCGATCTGCTCAATCAGGCAACCGATGACATCGTCGAACAGCGCGACATGTTCGCTGCTGAAGGCGGTGGCGCCGTCGAGGAACAGGCTGGTGATGCGGCGCAGCATCTCGGCCCGCTTTTCCGGCGAACCGTGCTGGACGACATCTTCCAACTCGGGGAGCAGGGAGGTGGAAACAGCCATTGCACGCAACCTGCAAAAACGGCCTGTGGAATGTACGGAAGCTGCGGTTTACGCAAATTTAGGGGTAGATTCTGAAGGAAGAGTTAGCCGCCCGGATGCCGGCCGCTCTTGCAAGTGCCCGGAAATCCGCTATATTTCCACTCGTAAGCAAGACACCCTCTTAACCGAACGGTTTTGAGAGTGGGTCCCCCGGGGCCCGCTCTTTTTTGTTACTGAAATGGCCGCAAGCCAAGAGCAAGAGATGAGCGCGGCGCATGCCGCATCGACCGAGGCCGACCCGCGGCTGATCGCGGAGCCCGGCCTGTCCGCGCGCGTCGCCAGCGTGGCCGAGCCGGTGATCGAGGCGCTCGGCTACCGGCCGGTGCGGGTAAAGGTCTCCGCCGCCGACGGCTGCACCGTGCAGATCATGGCGGAGCGGCCCGACGGCAGCATGACGGTGGAAGACTGCGAGGCGGTCTCGCGCGCGCTCTCGCCGGTACTCGACGTCGCCGACCTGATCGAGCGCGCCTACCGGCTGGAGATTTCATCGCCCGGCATCGACCGGCCGCTAGTGCGCAAATCGGATTTTGATCGCTACACCGGCCATCTCGCCAAGATCGAGATGGAAGTCGCAATCGACGGCCGCAAGCGTTTCCGCGGCCTGCTCGGCGGGACCGAAGGCGAGGCCGCGCGCGTCCATCGTGACGACGCAGCGCCCGGCGAGGACGCCGACGTCCTGCTTCCGATTCATGAAATGAGCGAAGCCAAGCTGGTGCTCACCGACGAACTGGTGACGCTGGCCTTGCGGCGCGAAAAGGCCGCCAAGCGTGAAGCAAAAGCGGCGAAGAAAAACGAGCGACAACACCGAAGGCATCACCCCGGCCAGTCCGGACATGCCGACAGCGCATGATCCCGAAAAGTGGAAACCGGTTTTCGGAAAAGATCATGCGCCAAACGCTAAAAGAAGGAGACTGAGCTATGGCTGTCAGCGCCAACAGGCTCGAACTGTTGCAAATCGCCGATGCAGTGGCGCGCGAAAAGGCGATCGACCGCAGCATCGTCATCACGGCCATGGAGGACGCCATCGCCAAGGCGGCACGCTCGCGCTACGGCGCGGAGACCGACGTGCACGCCGAGATCGATGAAAAGACCGGCGATCTGCGGCTCACCCGCCATATGCTGGTGACCGAGGCAGTGGAGAACACGTCCAACCAAATCACGCTCGAGGAAGCGCGCAAGCGCCATCCGGCGGCCCAGGTGGGCGACACCATCGCCGATCCGCTGCCGCCGCTCGAATACGGCCGCATCGCCGCGCAATCCGCGAAACAGGTAATCGTGCAGAAGGTGCGCGAGGCCGAACGCGACCGGCAATATGCCGAGTACAAGGACCGCATCGGCGATATCGTCAACGGCATCGTCAAGCGCGTCGAATATGGCAACGTGGTGGTCGATCTCGGCCGCGGCGAGGCCATCGTGCGGCGCGACGAATTGCTGCCGCGCGAGGTGTTCCGCAACGGCGATCGCATCCGCGCTTATATCTACGACGTGCGCCGCGAGCCGCGCGGGCCGCAGATTTTCCTGTCGCGTACGCATCCGCAATTCACCTCCAAGCTATTCGCGCAGGAAGTGCCGGAAATCTACGACGGCATCGTCGAGGTCAAGGCGGTCGCCCGCGATCCGGGATCGCGCGCCAAGATCGCGGTGATCTCGCGCGATTCATCCGTCGATCCGGTCGGCGCCTGCGTCGGCATGCGCGGTTCGCGCGTGCAGGCGGTGGTGAACGAGTTGCAAGGCGAGAAGATCGACATCATTCCGTGGTCGCCCGACATCGCCACCTTCGTGGTCAACGCGTTGGCGCCGGCGGAAGTGGCCAAGGTGGTGCTCGACGAGGAAAGGGAACGCATCGAGGTGGTGGTGCCGGACCAACAGTTGTCGCTGGCGATCGGCCGGCGCGGCCAGAACGTGCGGCTCGCCTCCCAGCTCACCGGCTGGGACATCGACATCTTGACGGAACAGGAAGAGTCCGAGCGCCGCCACGCCGAGTTCGAAAACCGCACCAAGGTATTCGTCGAGGCGCTCAATCTCGACGAGGTGGTGGGCCAGTTGCTGGCGTCCGAAGGCTTCGACTTCGATCGAAGAGCTCGCGCTCGTCGACGAGAAGGAAATCGCCGGCATCGAGGGCTTCGATGAGGAGACCGCGCGCGAATTGCAGGAGCGCGCCCGGGAGTACCTCGACAAGCAGGAGGCCGAGCTCGACGCCAAGCGCATCGAGCTGGGCGTGGCCGACGAGGTCAAGGAGGTGCCCGGCGTCACCACCAAGATGCTGGTGGCCTTCGGCGAAAATGGCGTGAAGACGGTGGAAGATCTCGCCGGCTGCGCCACCGACGATCTCACCGGCTGGACCGAACGCAAGGATGGCGAGACCAAGCACGAGCCCGGCTATCTCGACGGTCTCGGCGTCACCCGCGAGGAGGCGGAAAGCTTGATCATGCAAGCGCGGCTCAAGGCCGGCTGGGTAACCGAAGCTGAGCTTGCCCCGCCGCCAGTAGAAATGGCCGAGGCGGAAGCCGCTTCGGCGGAAGCGCCGGAACCGCAGGCATAGGGAAAACGACACCGGTCATGCTGGCGACGGCGCATAGCAGTGAGCTCGACCGCGGGACGACCTCCGTCGCTCCCCGGATGGAGCGGCATTGCGCGCTCACGCGTCAGCTCAAGCCCGTCGGCGAGCTGATCCGCTTTGTCGTGGGGCCGGCCGGCGAGGTCGTGCCCGACGTCAAGCGCAAGCTGCCCGGGCGCGGCATCTGGATCAGCGGCACCCGCGCCGCGGTCGAAGAGGCGGTCAAGCGCAACGTGTTCGCCCGCGGCTTCAAGCGCGACGTGCGGGTCGCGCCCGATCTGGCGGCGGCGGTCGAGCGGCTGCTGGAGCGCTCCGCGCTCGACGCATTGGCAATCGCCGGCAAAGCCGGGCAGGTGGTCGGCGGCTTCGCCAAGGTCGAGGCGGCGCTGCGTGAGGATAAGGTCACGGCGCTGATCCATGCCAGCGACGCCGCCGGCGACGGTACTCGCAAGCTGGAGAGCAAGCTGGATGCCGCCAGCCACCGCAAAACAGGCGTGAATTCGCGCGAAATCGCGATCATCGACCTATTTTCCGGCGGGCAATTGGATTTGGCATTGAACCGCCCAAATGTGGTACATGCAGCGCTGCTTGCCGGACCCGGAGGCGAGACTTTTCTCGCGCGCGTCGCGCGTTTACAGCGCTTTCGGACCTCAAATTCGCCCGCGAATGCGCCGTCGGATGGCGCACGAGGACACATTACGGAATGAGTGAAACGAAGAACCCTGGCGAAAAGAAATTAAGCGTTTCCGGCGGCAAGCTGACGCTCAAGCCGCGCACGGAGACGGGTGTCGTGCGCCAGAGCTTCAGTCATGGCCGCAGCAAGCAGGTCGTGGTCGAGAAGGTCAAACGTCGCAGTATCGGGGCAGCACCCGAGGCCAAGGCCGAGGTGGCGGCGGCAGAAGCGCCCAAGAAACGGGCCGCCGTGTCAAAGGCCGGCGCGACAGCCGCTCCGACGCCCGCCGAAGTGGCGAAGCCGTCCGGCGTCGTGCTGCGCACGCTGACCGAGGAAGAGCGCGCCGCGCGCGCCCACGCCCTCGCCGACAGTCGCGTCCGCGAGGCCGAGGAGCGCAAGATCGCCGAGGAAGAGGCGCGCCGCCGCGCAAGCCGCGAGGTCACCGACCGTTCCGAGCGCGAAGCCGCCGAAGCGCGCAAGCACGACGAAGAAGAGCGCCGCAAGCACGAGGAAGAGACCAAGCGCAAGGCCGACGAAGTCGCCAAGAAGCGTTTCGGCGAGGAAGAGGCCAAACGCGCCGGCTCCCCGGCGGCCCGTCCCGCGCTTGAGGCCGAAGAGGAAGAAGGTCCGCGCACGGCGCGCCGCGGCGCCGGACGTCCGGCGACCGCTCCGCGCCCGGCACCCCGCGCCGGCGCCGAGAAGCAGCGCGGCCGTCTCACCCTAGTCACCGCTTTGCGCGCCGACGAAGTGCGCGAACGTTCGGTCGCTTCGTTCCGCCGCCGCACCCAGCGGCTCAAAGGCCATGCCTCCAATGAGCCGAAGGAAAAACTGGTGCGCGAGGTGACGATCCCGGAGGCGATCACAATTCAAGAGCTCGCCAACCGCATGACCGAGCGCGCGGTCGACGTGATCCGCCTGCTGATGAAGCAGGGGCAAATGGCGACCATCAACGACTCGATCGACGCCGACACCGCCCAACTCATCGCCGAGGAAATGGGCCACACCGTGCGTCGCGTCTCGGAAGCCGACGTCGAGGAAGGCCTGTTCGACACGGCCGACGATCCGGCGCAGCTTAAGCAGCGCGCGCCCGTGGTCACGGTCATGGGTCACGTCGATCACGGCAAGACCTCGCTGCTCGACGCGATCCGTTCCGCGGAAGTCGCGGCCGGCGAAGCCGGCGGCATCACCCAGCATATTGGCGCCTACCAGGTGACCGCACCGTCAGGCGCACGCATCACCTTCATCGACACGCCCGGCCATGCCGCCTTCACGGCAATGCGCGCGCGCGGCGCCAAGGTCACCGACATTGTCGTGCTGGTCGTGGCCGCCGACGACGGCGTCATGCCGCAAACGGTTGAGGCGATCAATCACGCCAAGGCGGCCAAGGTTCCGATCATCGTCGCCATCAACAAGGTCGACAAGCCGGACGCCAAGCCCGACCGCGTGCGCACCGATCTGTTGCAGCACGAGGTGCAGGTCGAATCCATGGGCGGCGAGGTGGTGGATGTGGAAGTTTCCGCCATCAAGAAGACCAACATCGACAAGCTTTTGGAAATGATCGGCCTGCAGGCCGAAATCCTCGACCTCAAGGCCGACCCGGACCGCCCCGCCGAAGGCACCGTGATCGAGGCCAAGCTCGACCGCGGCCGCGGGCCGGTGGCAACCGTGCTGGTGCAGCGCGGCACGCTCAAGCCCGGCGACATCGTGGTGGCCGGCGCCGAATGGGGCCGCGTGCGCGCGCTCGTCTCCGACACCGGCGAGACGGTGCAGAGCGCGGGTCCCTCGACCCCGGTCGAGGTGCTCGGCTTCTCCGGCACACCCGACGCCGGCGACCGCCTGGCGGTGATCGAGAATGAGGCGCGTGCCCGCGAAGTCGCCGATTACCGCGCGCGCCAGAAGCGCGAGAAGACGGCGGCGCGCGCCACCGGCATGCGCGGCTCGCTCGAGCAGATGATGGCGCAGGCCAAGACCTCCGGCCGCAAGGAATTCCCGCTGGTGGTCAAGGCCGACGTGCAAGGCTCGCTGGAAGCCATCATCGGCTCGTTCGACAAGCTCGGCACCGACGAGGTGGCGGCGCGCGTCCTGCACGCCGGCGTCGGCGGCATTTCCGAATCCGACGTGACTCTTGCCGAAGCGTCTGGCGTTCCGATCATCGCCTTCAACGTGCGCGCCAACAAGGAAGCGCGCGAGTCGGCCGAGCGTGCCGGCATCGAGATCCGCTACTACAACGTCATTTACGATCTCGTGGACGACGTGAAGAAGGCGATGTCGGGCCTATTGGCGCCGACACTGCGCGAGACCATGCTGGGCAACGCGCAGATTCTGGAAGTCTTCAAGGTCTCCAAGGTCGGCAACGTGGCGGGCTGCCGCGTCACCGACGGCAACGTAGAGCGCGGCGCTAATGTGCGGCTGATCCGCGACAACGTCGTGGTCCACGAAGGCAAGCTCAGCCAACTCAAGCGCTTCAAGGATGACGTGCGGGAAGTTTCCGCCGGCATGGAATGCGGCATGGCCTTCGAAAACTACCAGGACATGCGGCAAGGCGACGTGATCGAATGTTACCGGGTGGAGACGATTCAACGCAGCCTGTGAGTCCAAACCTCAAGGCTTTGCGTTAGCGCCGCTCCGCTTTTTTCCACCGTCATGCCCGGGCTTGCCCCGGGCATCCCGACAAGGTTGGCACGACGCGTGCCCTCCTAAGCGAGATGGCCGGCATAAGGCCGGCCATGACTTCGAAATTTTTGGAATGTTATGGCACGCCACAAGCATCCCCGAGACCCAAGCCCCGGCGGCGGCTCGCAGCGCCAACTGCGCGTCGGCGAACTGGTGCGCCATGCCATGGCCGAGATGCTCACGCGCGGCGAGGTACACGACCCGGTGATCGAAGGCCATCTCATCACCGTGCCGGAAGTGCGCATGAGCGCGGACCTGCGGCTGGCCACCGTCTATGTGATGCCGATGGGCGGGCGCGACGCGGAAACAGTGGTCGCCGCCTTCGAGCGCCACAAGAAATTCCTGCGCGCCGAGATCGCCCACCGCATCAACCTGAAATTCGCGCCTGACCTCCGCTTCCGCGTTGACGAGCGCTTTGCCGAGGCCGAGCGCATCGACAAGCTTCTGCGCTCGCCGCAAGTCGCGCGCGATCTGGAAAAGGATGACGAGTGAGCCAGGACCGCATCGATAACCTCGTGCCACCGCGCGCCGACGCGCAGGCAACCGCCCCTCAGGATGGGGGCGGAGAGAAGCCGCGCCGCAAGCAATTCAAGCGTGACAAGCGCGACGTCCACGGCTGGGTCATTCTCGACAAGCCGGTCGGCATGACTTCGACCCATGCCGTGAGCGTGGTGAAGCGGCTGTTCCAGGCCAAACGCGCCGGCCATGCCGGCACCCTCGACCCGCTCGCCTCCGGCTGTCTGCCGATGGCGCTCGGCGAAGCCACCAAGACCGTCCCCTTCGTCATGGACGGCCGCAAGCTCTACCGCTTCACCGTGCGCTGGGGAGAGGAACGGGATACCGACGACGCCGAGGGCCGGGTGATCGAGACCGCCGATCGTCGCCCCACCGCCGACGAGATTCGCGCCCTGCTGCCATCCTTTACCGGCGTCATCGAGCAGGTGCCGCCGCGCTATTCCGCCATCAAGGTCGAAGGCGAGCGCGCCTATGATCTTGCCCGCGACGGCGAGGCGGTGGAGCTGAAATCCCGCCCGGTCGAGATCAGCCGCCTGGAGCTCGGCGCCACCCCCGACCCCGACCATGCCGTTTTGGAGGCCGAATGCGGCAAGGGAACCTATGTCCGCTCGCTCGCCCGCGATATGGGCCGCCGTTTAGGCTGTTTCGGCCATGTCAGTGCGCTGCGCCGGGTCGCCGTCGGGCCCTTTGGCGAAGAAACCATGATTTTACTGGAAGAATTGGAGGCCATGTGCCATAGAGCCGCGGCCGGCGAGGTGAGCCTCGCCGACGCGCTCATGCCCGTCGAGACCGCGCTGGACGACATCCCGGCGCTGGCCGTCAGTCGGGCAGATGCGGCGAGGCTGCAGAAAGGCCAAGCCGTCGTTTTGCGCGGACGGGACGCTCCCATTTTCCGTGGGCCAGTCTATGTCACGGTCTCGGGCCAGCTCTTGGCTCTTGCCCAAGTGGACCACGGCGAGATCGTCCCCAAGCGCGTGTTTAACCTGGCCGGGCTGACAGGCAGCGCCGGCGCGAAGAAAGGATGACCGATGTCGGTAAGTGCCGGCCGCAAGGCCGAAGTGATCAAGACGTATGCCAAGAAGCCCGGCGATACCGGGTCGCCGGAAGTACAGGTCGCGATCCTGTCCGAGCGCATCAACAATCTCACCGAGCATTTCAAGACGCACGGCAAGGATAACCATTCCCGCCGGGGCTTGCTCAAGATGGTGAGCCAGCGCCGCCAGTTGCTCGACTACCTGCGGCGCACCGACGAAGCCAGCTACAAGGGCTTGATCGAAAAACTCGGCATCCGCCGATAATTTTTGTACCCGCGCAGGGCGTGTGAGCCCCGCGCATTCCGTAGCGAACGCAAGAATGCATTCGCTGATTTGATCCGGCGGCGAACGCGCCGTCGGCGACAAGCAAGAGCCGGAAAAGTCCGCCTTTTGCGATGAGAGCAAGGTTCGAAACGCCATGGCAGGATCGCCAGACGCTGTTGCATCCCGCGTTTTGCGAGGACACGCGACAGCATCTCGCCGTCTTGCTCATGGCTTTCGGGACTTGCCGAGAACCATGAGAGAAAAACGCAATGTTCGATATGCATCGAGTTGAACTCGATTGGGGCGGGCGCAAGCTCACCCTCGAGACCGGGCGGGTCGCCCGCCAAGCCGACGGCGCCGTGCTCGCCACCTACGGCGATACCACCGTGCTTGCCACCGCAGTCGCGGCTAAAACCCCGCGCGAAGGCGTCGACTTCCTGCCGCTCACCGTCGACTACCAGGAAAAATACTACGCCGCGGGCCGTATTCCCGGCGGCTATTTCAAGCGCGAAGGCCGCCCGACCGAAAAGGAAACACTGGTTTCGCGGCTGATCGACCGCCCGATCCGGCCGCTGTTCGCCGACGGCTGGCGTTGTGAAACCCAGGTGATCGTCACCACGCTGTCGCATGACCTGGAGAACGATCCCGACATTCTGGCGCTGGTGGCTTCATCGGCGGCGCTGACACTGTCCGGCGCGCCGTTCATGGGACCGATCGGCGCCGCCCGCGTCGGCTTCATCAACAACGAATATGTGCTCAACCCGCAGCTCGACGAAATGACCGACAGCCAGCTGGACCTGGTGGTCGCCGGCACCAATGACGCGGTGCTGATGGTGGAATCGGAAGCCAAGGAGCTGTCCGAGGACATCATGCTGGGCGCGGTGATGTTCGGCCATCGGCATTTCCAGCCGGTGATCGAGGCCATCATCAAGCTCGCCGAAAAGGCGGCCAAGGAGCCGCGCGACCTGGTCGTGCCGGACAACGAACATCTCGAAAAGGAAATCCTCGGCCTGGTCGAGAAGGACCTGCGCGCCGCCTATTCGATCCCCGCCAAGCAGGAGCGCCAGAACGCCGTCGCCGCGGCGAAGGAAAAGGTGATGGCGCACTACTTCCCCGGCGGCGTCGACAATCCCGACTACGGCAAGCTGCGCATCGCCGGCGTGTTCAAGGAGTTGGAAGCCAAGATCGTGCGCTGGAACGTGCTCGATACCAAGAAGCGCATCGACGGACGCGACCTCTCGACCGTGCGCCAGATCGTTGCGGAAGTGGGCGTGCTGCCGCGCACGCACGGCTCGGCGCTGTTTACCCGCGGCGAGACCCAGGCGCTGGTGGTGGCCACCCTCGGCACCGCCGAGGACGAGCAATGGATCGATGCATTGCAGGGCAGCTACAAGGAGTCCTTCCTGCTGCACTACAATTTCCCGCCCTATTCGGTCGGCGAAACCGGCCGCATGGGTGGAACCAAGCGTCGCGAAATCGGCCACGGCAAGCTGGCCTGGCGTGCGGTCCATCCGCTGCTGCCGACCGCGGCGGAATTCCCCTACACCATCCGCATCGTCTCCGAGATCACCGAGTTCGAACGGCTCCTCGTCGATGGCGACGGTGTGCGGCGCGTCGCTGGCGCTGATGGATGCGGGCGTTCCGCTGAAACGGCCGACCGCAGGCATCGCCATGGGACTGATCCTGGAGGGCGAGCGCTACGCGGTGCTCTCCGACATTCTCGGCGACGAGGATCATCTCGGCGACATGGACTTCAAGGTCGCCGGCACGGAGGCCGGCGTCACCTCGCTGCAGATGGACATCAAGATCGCCGGCATCACCGAGGAAATCATGAAGGTGGCGCTCGGCCAGGCCAAGGATGGCCGCATGCACATCTTGGGTGAAATGGGCAAGGCGCTTACGGCCGCCCGCGCCGAACTCGGCGAGTACGCGCCGCGCATCGAGATGTTCAAGATCCCGACCGACAAGATCCGCGAAGTGATCGGCACCGGCGGCAAGGTGATCCGCGAGATCGTTGAGAAGACCGGCGCCAAGATCAACATCGAGGACGACGGCTCGGTGAAGGTCGCCTCCGCCGACGCCGACTCGATCAAGGCGGCGATCAACTGGATCAAGTCGATCGCCTCCGACCCGGAGCCCGGCCACATCTACGACGGCACCGTGGTCAAGGTGATGGACTTCGGCGCCTTCGTGAACTTCTTCGGCGCCAAGGACGGCCTAGTGCACATCAGCCAACTCGCCCAAAACCGCGTCAACAAGGTCACCGACGTGGTCAAGGAAGGCGACAAGGTAAAGGTGAAGCTCCTCGGCATGGACGAGCGCGGCAAGGTGCGGCTATCCATGAAGGTGGTCGACCAGACCACCGGCGAGGACCTGGAAGCCAAACAGAAGACCGAGCGCGAGCAGCAGCCGGCGAGCGGCGCGGCCGAATAAGCCCCCAAATCGAACGGCAAAAGGGCGGCCTCTGCGGCCGCCCTTTTTGTTTGGGCTTGTTGTTTGGCCTGGCCCGGCCCCCTGCCTGAACGGCCGGCGGCCCCGAAATCCGCCCTTTTGTGATGGCGGTCACAGCGGACGAACGGTTGTCCCCTTAGTCTGCCAAGCATCGAGAGCGAAGCTCCCGAGTGTTCAGGAGGCCAAGGCCATGCGTAAGACCACCATTCTCGCCGTCGCCACCGCGGCTCTCGCTGTCGTCACGGTCGTCACCGACCTGATCCGTGCCGATATGAGCGCCAAAAGCAGCAAGGTGTCGGTGAACCCGGTGGTCCAGCAGATGCAGACCGCAGGCGGCCTGAACGCGAAGAGTTTCGACGCGATCTGACCCAGCCACAGCCTCTTCCCCGGAGGCAGTGGCACTACCCCAGCCACGGCCTTTTCCCCGAAGGCCGTGGCCTTTACCCCAACCTCCAAAAACTCTTCAGCGGCCCGCCCCCACGGGCCGCTTTTTTTATTCCCCGGAGCGCCCGTCCCCGACCACCCGCGCGGGGGCGGAATTGCGTCATTTTGTGACACCGGTCACAGCGCAGGGCGGCGACCCTGCCTAGGGTGACCATCAGAGAGCGAACAGCTCCAGCGTCAATCCGGGGGTTCCCCGGCGAGTTTTCAGGGAGTTCGTCATGACCGGCACCATTATCACCGTGATTACCACGCTCTTTATCATCGTCGGCGCCTGGACGGTTGATCTGGTCTGCTACCATCCGCAGCAGGCGGGCCTGGATCCCACCACCGCCCCGACCAACTTAACGGTAACCTGGAACCAGTGAGCGCACGGCGCTGGCCGCGATCGCGTGGCCGCTGGCGTCAGCGATGACCTAGAAGGCGGCTTTTTCTGCTAGATTGCCTGCCGGCCGCCCCCTATGGGGGTGGGCCGGATTCTTCATTCAGGCACATCATGGCATTCGCGTCCAAGCCGCCGCCGGCACCGACCAACCTACTGACCGACCTGCCCGACCGGCTGTCGGCCGCCCTGCTGGCGGGCGCGGCGCAACGGCATCTGGCGGCCGGTGAGATGTTGTTTCTTGCCGACGACCCGGGTGACGGCTTCTTCCGCCTGGAAAAAGGGCTGCTCAAGATCAGCATCGCGTCGGCCAGCGGCGCCGAGCGCATCCTCGCCATTCTCGGGCCCGGCTCGATCGTCGGCGATCTCGCCATCATCGACGGCAAACCGCGCTCGGCCTCGGTGAGCGCGCTGCGCGACTGCACGCTGCAATTCGTCAGCCGGAAGGCGTTCGATGCCTTCGCCGCGAAAAATCCGGAAATCTATCATTATCTCGCCAAGGTGCTGGCGGCGCGCTTGCGCGACACCGACGCGATCGTGGCGGCGGGAAGCTTCCTGCCGCTCAAGGGGCGCGTGGCGGCTGCATTGCTCGAGCTCGCCGAAGGCTTCGGCCAAAATGTCGGCGGCACGCGCGTCGTCATCCGCCAGAAAGTCAGCCAAAGCGATCTCGCCGCCATGGCCGGCATCGCGCGCGAGAACGTCAGCCGCATCATGAATGACTGGATGCGCGAAAAAACCGTGACGCGGCTGTCCGGCTATTACTGCCTGGAAGACCCGGCCAAGCTCGAACACGAGAGCGAGATCTGACCCGGCAGGCCGTTCAATTGGCCTTGCGCGAGACCTGCCGTGAATTCGCAACGCGCAGCGTCTCAACAACGATCTTGCCCAGCGCTTCGAAATCCTGGCGGCGCGGCGACGTGCGCCGCCAAGCCAGCCCGATGCTGCGTGCCGGCTGCGGCTCGGCGAAGCGCAACAGCTTCACGCGACCGTCGTGCAGCTCGGCGTCGACTGCCACCTCGGGCAGCAGCGTGACGCCGTAGCCGTTCGCCACCATCTGCATCACGGTCGCCAGCGACGTGGCGCCGAGGCCGGCAGGCTGATCGCGCCGGCTGGTGGCGCAGAACGCCAGCGCCTGGTCGCGCAGGCAATGGCCTTCCTCCAGCAGAATGAGCCGGCTCTGGTCGACGTCGGCGACGCCGACGCGGCCGCGCGCCGGCAGCTTTTCGCCGGCTGGGACCGCCAGCAAGAACCGGTCGTCGAACAGCGGTAATGTCTCCACGTCGGCGCCGTCGGCCGGCAGCGCCAGCATCACGCAGTCAATCTCGCCGCGGCCGAGCTCCTCGAGCAGCAGCTTGGTCTGCGTCTCGCGCACCTCCAGCCGCAGCCGCGGATAATCTGCTTGCAGCCGCGGCAGCACCCGCGGCAGCACATAGGGCGCCAGCGTCGGGATGATGCCGAGCTTGAGCTGCCCGCTCAGCAGGGCACGATGGCGAGCGAAGTCGACGAGGTCGCGGCTGGCGGCGAGGATGGCCTCGGCCCGCTCCGCCACGTCCTTGCCAATCTCGGTGAACACGATCTCGCCCGGACGCCGCTCCACCAGTTTGGCGCCGATCTCGCGTTCAAGCTCGCGCACCTGCATCGACAGCGCTGGCTGGCTGACCGCGCAGTCCTCCGCCGCCCGCCCGAAATGGCGATGGCGGGCGAGCGAGGCCAGATAACGCAACTGACGCAAGGTGATCATGCCGATAAGATAAGCTTATCGGGAAGACTAAACAATACGATTAGACCTGATCGTTGACCTGGCGCAATGTAAAATAAGCCGCCCTCCGCTAAGGAGAGCGTCCCCCGCCAACGACAACAAGCAGACGCAACGCCGGAGAGATTTGCCATGGCCAAACGCCCGACCCTGACCACAACCGCCAGCAATCCGATCGGCGACACGTCACGATAGTTCCATACGGAACGGCTCAAAGAAAATTACAGAACACGATCGGAGAGAAACATGGACGCAAAGACTGACGACAAGAGCGCGGGCCAGTGCCCCTTCATGCATCACACGACCGTTGGCGTTCAGTCCAACCGGGACTGGTGGCCGAACCAGTTGAACCTCAAGATGCTCCACCGGAACTCTTCCTTGTCCAATCCCATGGGCGAGGCGTTCAACTACGCCGAGGCGTTCAAGAAACTCGACCTGAAGGCCCTGAAGAAGGACCTCACCGCGCTGATGACGGACTCGCAGGAGTGGTGGCCGGCGGATTTCGGCCACTACGGACCCTTGTTCATTCGCATGGCATGGCACAGCGCCGGCACCTACCGCATCGGCGACGGCCGCGGCGGCGGCGGCGGCGGCCAGCAGCGCTTCGCGCCGCTCAACTCTTGGCCGGACAACGTGAACCTCGACAAGGCGCGCCGTCTGCTCTGGCCGATCAAGCAGAAATACGGCGACAAGATCTCGTGGGCCGACCTGATGATCCTCGCCGGCAACGTCGCGCTCGAGTCGATGGGCTTCAAGACCTTCGGCTTTGCCGGCGGCCGCGCCGATGTCTGGGAGCCTGACGAAGACACCTACTGGGGCGCCGAGGACAGCTGGCTTGGCGACAAGCGCTACAGCGGTGACCGGGATCTCGAAAACCCCCTCGCCGCCGTGCAGATGGGTCTGATCTATGTGAACCCGGAAGGACCGAACGGCAACGCGGATCCTCTCGCTGCCGCCAAGGACATCCGCGAAACCTTCGCCCGCATGGCCATGAACGACGAGGAAACCGTTGCGCTCATTGCCGGCGGCCACTCCTTCGGCAAAGCCCATGGCGCCGGCGATGTGACGCTGGTGGGCCCGGAGCCCGAAGCCGCCGGCCTCGAACTGCAAGGCCTCGGCTGGAAGAGCAGCTTCGGCAGCGGCATGGGCGACGACACCATCGGCGGCGGCCCGGAAGTCACCTGGACCACGACGCCGACGAAGTGGAGCAACAACTTCTTCGAGAACCTGTTCGGCTACGAATGGGAGTTGACCAAGGGCCCGGCCGGTGCCCAGCAATGGGTGGCGAAGGATGCGCCGGAATCGATCCCATATGCGCAGGACAAGTCCAAGCATCACAAGCCGACCATGCTGACCACGGACCTCTCATTGCGGTTCGATCCTGCCTACGAAAAAATTTCGCGGCGCTTCTACGAGAATCCGGCAGAGTTCGCGGATGCCTTCGCCCGCGCGTGGTTCAAGCTGGTCCATCGCGACATGGGCCCACGCTCGCGCTATCTCGGCCCGGAGGTTCCCAAGGAGGAGCTGCTGTGGCAGGACCCCGTCCCTGCAGTCGATCACAAGCTGATCGATGCGAAAGACATCGCGGCCCTCAAGGGAAAGATCCTCGCATCGGGCCTTTCCATCTCCCAACTGGTCTCGACCGCTTGGGCCTCGGCGGCGACCTTCCGCGGCTCCGACAAGCGCGGTGGGGCGAACGGGGCGCGCATTCGCCTCAGCCCCCAAAAGGATTGGGAGGTCAACCAGCCTGCCGAATTGGCGAAGGTGCTCGGCACCCTTGAGGGGATCCAAAAGGCGTTCAACGGCGCCGCGTCCGGCGGCAAGAAGGTGTCGCTGGCCGACCTGATCGTGCTCGGCGGTTGCGCAGCGGTCGAACAGGCCGCGAAAAAGGCCGGGCAAAACGTGGAGGTTCCCTTCTCACCGGGGCGCACCGACGCATCGCAGGAGCAGACCGATGTGGACTCCTTCGTCCCGCTTGAGCCGTACGCGGACGGGTTCCGCAACTATCAGAAGGCCAAATACGCCGTGTCGGCGGAGGAACTGCTGATCGACAAGGCGCAACTGCTGACGCTGACCGCGCCGGAGATGACGGTGCTGATCGGCGGCATGCGCGTGTTGGGTGCGAACCACGGGCAGGCCCAGCACGGCGTCTTAACCAAGCGTCCGGAGACGCTCACCAACGACTTTTTCGTGAACCTGCTCGACATGGGCACGACGTGGAAGGCAACCTCGGAAGACGAAGATGTGTTCGAGGGCCACGACCGCAAAACAGGCAAACCGAAGTGGACCGGCACCCGTGTCGACCTTGTTTTCGGTTCGAACTCCCAGCTGCGCGCCCTTGCCGAAGTCTATGGCTCCGGCGACGCGCAGCAGAAGTTCACGAAGGACTTCGTGGCGGCCTGGAACAAGGTGATGAACGCCGATCGCTTCGACCTTGCGTGATCTCGGCAGGCAGTCAAGTAAGGGACTGCTGTAGATACGAAACGAAACGGCCGGGGAAAAACCCCGGCCGTTTTTATTTCACCTGCGCGGAAGGCGTTACGACCCGCCATTTCCTTCCACCTTGCCGCCCGCCTCTTTAAGCGTGTCGGGCTGCGGCATGGCGATGACGTTGTAACCAGAATCGACGAAGTGCACGTCGCCGGTCACCCCGGTCGACAGATCGGAGAGCAGATAAAGCCCGGCGCCGCCCAATTCCTCCAGCGTCACGCCGCGGCCAAGCGGGGAATATTTTTGCTGGAAGGCGAACATGTAGCGCGCATCGGTGATGCCGGCGCCGGCGAGCGTGCGGATCGGGCCGGCGGAGATGGCGTTGACGCGGATCTTCTGGTGCCCAAAGTCGACCGCTAGATAGCGCACCGAGGCTTCCAGCGCCGCTTTCGCCACGCCCATGACATTGTAGTTCGGCATGGCGCGTAAGCCGCCGTTGTAGGTCAGCGTCACCATGGCGCCGCCGTCCGGCATCAGCGCGGCCGCGCGCTTGGCCGCCTCGGTGAAGGCGTAGCAGGAGATCACCATGGTGCGGATGAAATTCTCGCGCGTGGAATCGGCGTAGCGGCCCTTCAGCTCTTCCTTGTTGGAGAAGGCGATGGCGTGCACGAGGAAATCCATCGTGCCCCACTGCTTTTTGATCTCGTCGAACACCGCGTCGACGGTTGAGATGTCCTCGACATCGCACGGCATGAGGAGCGATGAGCCGACGGATTCAGCGAGCGGCTTGACGCGCTTGGCCAGCGCTTCGCCCTGATAGGTAAAGGCAAGCTCGGCGCCGTGCTCGCTAAGCGTCTTGGCGATGCCCCAAGCGATCGAGTGATCGTTGGCGACCCCCATCACCAGCCCGCGTTTGCCCTCCATCAATCCCGGCATCGGTATGTCCTCGACTTTGCGACACTAGATGCCCCGCATTCGCGGGGCAGGACAATCATAAATCGTTGCAACGTTGAAACTATGCGTCCAGCCGCTTGAACACCAGCGAGGCGTTGGTGCCGCCGAAGCCGAAGGAATTCGACAGCACCGCGCCGAGCGTGACGTTGTCGCGGCGCTCGCGCACGATCGGCATGTCCTCGAAGGCGGGATCGAGGGTCTCGATGTTGGCGCTTTCGCAGATGAAACCGTTCTGCATCATCAGCAGCGAATAGATCGCCTCCTGCGCGCCGGCCGCGCCGAGCGAATGGCCGGTGAGCGACTTGGTGGCCGCGATCGGCGGCGCCTTGGCGCCGAACACTTCGCGGATCGCCTCGATCTCCTTGAGATCGCCGATCGGCGTCGCGGTGGCGTGCGGGTTGATGTAGTCGATCGGCGGCTTGAGGTCATGAAGCGCCATCTTCATGCAGCGCACCGCACCCTCGCCCGAGGGCGCCACCATGTCGTAACCGTCGGAGGTGGCGCCGTAGCCGGCCACTTCGGCGTAGATCTTGGCACCGCGCGCCTTGGCGTGCTCGAGCTCCTCCAGCACCAAGACGCCGGCGCCGCCGGCGATGACGAAGCCGTCGCGATCCTTGTCGTAGGCGCGCGAGGCCTTTTCCGGCGTCGCATTGAAGTTCGATGACATCGCGCCCATGGCGTCGAATAGCACCGACATGGTCCAGTCGAGATCTTCGCAGCCGCCGGCGAAGATCATGTCCTGCTTGCCCCATTGAATGAGCTCGGTGGCGTTACCGATGCAGTGATTGGAGGTCGCGCAGGCCGACGAGATCGAATAGTTGACGCCCTTGATCTTGAACCAGGTGGCGAGCGTGGCCGACGCCGTCGACGACATGGCCTTCGGCACCGCGAACGGGCCGACGCGCTTCGGGCCCTTCTCCTTGGTGGTCAACGCCGCCTCGACGATGGTGCGGGTCGATGGCCCGCCCGAGCCCATCACGATGCCAGTGCGTTCGTTGGAGATGTCGCTTTCCTCGACGCCGGAATCGCGGATCGCCTGCTCCATGGCCACGTGGTTCCAGGCCGCACCGCCGCCGAGGAAGCGCATGGCGCGGCGGTCGACGGATTCGGCCGGATCGAGCGTGGGCGCGCCGTGGACCTGGCAGCGGAAGCCGAGCTCGGCATATTTATCGGCCTTCACGACGCCGGACCTGGCTTCGCGCAGGCCCGCCAAAACTTCCTGCGTATTGTTTCCGATCGATGAGACGATGCCCATCCCGGTTACGACGACCCGCCGCATGTCGTAATACCCTCACCCGCCCGGTTGATTATTGGTGATTGGGCCACAAATTGGCCGGCCAAGGCAATTGCGCAAGGGGGCCTGCCTCTCGAAATGCCGCCGCCCGACCGAAATCGACCGCTCAAGCGCCGCTCGCCTGCAAGGCTTCGTCCTGCTTGAACAGACCGACCTTGAGATCGAGCGCCTTGTAGATGACATTGCCGTCCGCCGACAGCCAGCCGTCTGCGACGCCGAGCACCAGCTTCGAGCGCATGACGCGCTTGATGTCGATGCCGTAGATGACTTTTTTCACGGTCGGCAGCACCTGGCCGGAAAATTTCAATTCGCCCAGGCCGAGCGCGCGGCCCTTGCCGGGCGCACCCAGCCAGCCGAGGAAGAAGCCGACCAGCTGCCAAAGCGCGTCGAGGCCGAGGCAGCCCGGCATCACCGGATCGCCCTTGAAGTGGCAGAGGAAGAACCAGAGGTCCGGCTTGACGTCGAGCTCGGCGCGAATCAGGCCCTTGCCGTGCTCGCCGCCTTGTTCGGCGATTTCAGCGATACGGTCGAACATCAGCATCGGCGGCAGCGGCAACTGCGCGTTGCCGGCGCCGAACAGCTCGCCGCGGCCACAGGCCAAAAGGTCTTCGTAGTCGAAGCTGTGGCGCCGGTTATCCATTGTCGTGATATCCCCGCGCGGCGGGTTTTCCTGAAGGCCCATAGGGGAAATTCGTAACATACCGGGCTTGGCCCGGCAAAGATGGAGCCGCCGGCAACCGCCCAACAAGGCGCGGCAAATTGGCCGGAACCCGGTTATTGCGGGATCGCGCGCTATTGCGAGGGAGTTGCATCTAGGGGCACAATTCGTATATGTTGCAAATGAAACGGGTTTTCCCGCCGGCCCGCGCGGCTGGCTTATAAGGCTTATGATGATGAATCCACTGCGTGTGTCATCGCCGGCCGCTCAATCAGACGCCAGGCCGACCGGCGCGGAATTCACCGGTTGCCCGTGGCACGACGTGAAGGCGATGCTGCGCAAAGTCGGCTTGCGTCCGACTCGCCAGCGCATGGCGCTGGGCTGGCTGCTGTTCGGCAAGGGCGACCGCCATCTCACCGCCGAGGCACTTTACGAGGAAGCGTCGCGCGCCAAGGTGCCGGTGTCGCTCGCCACCATCTACAACACGTTGCACCAGTTCACCGAGGTCGGCCTGCTGCGCCAGATCGCGGCCGACGGCTCCAAGGCCTATTTCGATACCAACGCCACCATCCATCATCATTTCTTCGTCGAAGACGAGGACAGGTTGCTCGACATTCCGGGCGCCGAGGTGCTGGTGGGCAAGACCCCGACCCCGCCGGAAGGCTATGAGATTTCCAGCGTCGACGTGGTGGTGCGGCTGCGCCGGAAGGCCTGATCGCGCAGCCTGACGATCGATTTGGTTTCGAATGCCCGGCCCAATATGCCGGGCATTCGCGTTTAGGCCTTACTCCACCTTTTCGTTCGGATAGGCACCCCACAGGCGGTCCTGCCGGATCCAACCGTCGAAGCCCTTGCCGGCGAATTCGCACCAGGTGCCGGTGCATGACTTGAGCGAGCCGAGCACGCCGGCCTGCAGCTTGGCCACCACCGCGGCCTCCACGTCGGCGCCATCATAGAGCGGCACCAGTTCGTCCTTCAGCGTCGGCACCACCACCGCGGTCCGCTTGCCGGACAGCAGTGAATGATAGACCCAGCCTTCCGACCCTTCCCAGTCGCGGATGCGCCGCCAATTCTCGAATTCGGCGGTGATCTCCACCGGCATGCCGGCGCGGGTATAGACCCAGCGCACGTCCTGGTCCTTGTTGGGCCCGCCGCGCACATTGACCCTGTCTGCCTTCAGGCTGACGAAGCGCGGCACCGGCAGGCCGCTCACCGAGCCGGTGGCGATCGGGGCGGCATCGCGGGCGGCGGCCGGCTGGCCAGCCACAAAGACGGCAATAAGCACGGCCCCGCCGTACCGGCGGAGCAGTCCCCCAATGCTTTGTGTTGTCACGGCCATCTGGTAGGAAAATGAGCGGATTGACGCCCCCTAGCGCGGAATGCGCAGTGTGGGCGAGCACGGTTAAAGAGGGCTAAATCGGCGCTCAAAAGCGGCGGTATGACGCGCCTGGTATCGCTTTTTTGAGTGACCGCGGTTGAGGACCAATGCCGAAGACGAAGAAACCGCTGGTCATCGTCACCCGCAAGCTGCCCGACAAGGTCGAGCTCCGCATGCGGGAACTTTTCGACGCGCGGCTCAACCCGGACGACAAGCCGATGACGCAAGGACAGCTCGCCGAGGCGGTGAAAACCGCCGACGTGCTGGTGCCGACGGTCACCGACGAGATCGACGCCGCAGTACTCGGCAAGGCGGGCGAGCAGCTCAAGCTGATCGCCAATTTCGGCAACGGCGTCGATAATATCGACGTCGTCACCGCCGTTCAGCGCGGCATCACGGTGACCAACACCCCCGGCGTGCTGACCGAGGACACCGCCGACATGACCATGGCGCTGATCCTGGCGGTACCGCGCCGGCTGGTGGAAGGCGCCGCCGTTCTGACCTCCGATATAGACTGGGCCGGCTGGACCCCGACCTGGATGCTCGGCCACCGCATCTGGGGCAAGCGCCTCGGCATCATCGGCATGGGGCGGATCGGCCAGGCGGTGGCGCGGCGCGCGCGCGCTTTCGGCCTGCAGATCCACTATCACAACCGCCGCCGGGTGGCGCCGCGCATCGAAGAGGAGCTCGACGCCACCTATTGGGAGAGCCCCGACCAGATGCTCGCCCGCATGGATATCATTTCGGTCAATTGCCCGCACACGCCGGCGACCTATCACCTGTTGTCGGCGCGCCGGCTCAAGCTGTTGCGGCCGGAAGCCTATATCGTGAATACCTCGCGCGGCGAGGTGATCGACGAGAACGCGATGGCCCGCCTGATCGAGGCGGGCGACATCGCAGGCGCCGGGCTCGACGTGTTCGAGCACGAGCCGGCGGTCAACCCGAAGCTGGTCAAACTGGCGCGCGCCGGCAAGGTGGTGCTGCTGCCGCACATGGGCTCGGCCACCGTGGAAGGCCGCGTCGACATGGGCGAGAAGGTCATCATCAACATCAAGACCTTCATGGACGGGCATAGGCCGCCGGACCGAGTGCTGCCGTCGATGTTGTAGCTGAACGGCTTCAGCGAACTCGACCGTCATCATCCGCGAAAGCGGATGATCCCGTACTTCCAACATTGTCCGTAATTACTGGATGCCCCGCCTTCGCGGGGCATGACAGCTATTTATGGATCGACAAATCCTTGATCGTCGGCTTATCGCCGCTCAACGGATTGCCCGGATCCCAGGCATAATTCAGCGTCTCGAAACGCATCGAACGCGCGTCCACCATCAACAGCCGCCCGATCAGACCCTCGCCGAAGCCGACGATCTCGCGGATGACTTCCAGCGCCATCAGCGAACCGAGCACGCCCGGCAGCGCGCCGAGAATGCCGGCTTCGGCGCAGGCCGGCACCGTGCCTTCCGGCGGCGGCTCGGGAAACAGACAGCGGTAGGTCGGGTTCGGCGTGCCGTCCGCAGCCTTCTCGTACGGTCGCAGTGTCGTAAGCGAGCCGTCGAAGGTACCAACCGCTGCAGTGACGAGCGGCTTCTTGGCGAAATAGCAGGTGTCCGACACCAGATAGCGCGTCGCGAAATTGTCGGAGCCGTCGGCGACGATGTCGTAACGCCCGACCAGATCGAGCGCGTTGCCGGCGTCGATCCGCGTCATGTGGGTCTCGACCGCGACATGCGGATTGAGCCGCGCGATCATCGCTTCCGCGCCGTCGACCTTGCGCTTGCCGATATCGTCGGTGCCGAAAATCACCTGGCGCTGCAGGTTCGACAGCGACACCGCGTCGTCGTCGACCACGCCGATCGTGCCGACGCCGGCGGCGGCGAGGTAGAGCAGCACCGGCGCGCCCAGCCCGCCAGCGCCAACGACCAGCACGCGCGCAGCTTTCAGCTTCGCCTGGCCGGGCCCGCCGACCTCGCGCAGCACGATGTGGCGCGCGTAGCGTTCAAGTTCCTGAGCATCGAGCATCAAGGTTAACCCTATGGCGGGAAGAGCTTTTGGGCCAGAGGCTTGGCGCTATCAACAGTGGCGCGGAAGACGCAGCCGCCGCCTTGCGAATGGACAGCGTTGGGCTAAGGTGACCGCAAATTCCGAGCTAGGATGGCGTTAAAAAGAATGCGTTGCAGTCCCTTCCTGGTGATGCTCGCCGTGCTCGTCGGCGCGGGCCCGGCGCTGGCACAGGTCCGCGCGGCCGACAAAGTCCCCTATCCAATAGAGACGACCGTCAAGCACAGGGCCAAGCGCGCGGAAAAAAAGCCGGAAACGACGTCATCGTACTTCCATTGGTCGACGGCCCAGCCGGCTGCCAGCAAACCAGCCCCCGTCAGGCGCCGGCATGCCGCGAAGCGGCCAGCCGCCAAACAGACGGCGGCCAAGACTGCGCCGATTCCGCTGCCGCTGCGAGCGCCGCGCGCCAAGATCGCCAGCGTTGAACCGGCGAAAGCAGAGCCAGACAAGGCAAAGCCCGCGCCGAAGACGGTCGAGCCCGCAAAAACGGAGCCGGCGAAAGTTGCGCCGGCGAAAATCGCAAGCACAACGCCGGCGGCGCCCAAAGCGGCCACGGCAAAACCCGCGCCTGACGCCGGCGTGCTCGCCGACATCCCGGCCGGCGACCAGCTGAAGATCGAGCAGGAATTGTTCTGGTCGGGCGACTACACGGGCGCGTCCGGCGGCGATGACCCGATGGAAGGCGCCATCCGTAGATTCCAGAAACGCAACAAGGCCAAGATCACCGGCGTCTTGACCAACGAGCAGCGCGCGGAGCTCGTCGCCGCCGCCGACCGCCACGTGCGGGAATACGGCTGGCGGGTGGTGGTCGATCCGGCGACCGGCGTGCGCATCGGCCTGCCGACCAAGCTGATGCCGAATGCCCACGATGCCGCGCGCGGCACGCGCTGGTCGTCGGCCCACGGCGAGGTGCGGGTCGAGACCTTCCGCATCAAGGATGCGAAGCTCGCAGCGGTGTACGAGCAGGAAAAGAAAACGCCGCACCGCAATATCGAGCGCAGCGTTTTAAACGACGATGGTTTTTTCATCAGCGGCATGCAGGGGCTGAAATATTTCTCGGTGCGCGCCAAAGTACGCGACGGCGAAGTGCGCGGATTCACCTTGCTGTACGACCAGATGATGGAAGGCATCGTCGCGCCGGTGGTGGTAGCGATGGCGAGCGCATTCTCGCCGTTCCCGGAGCGGCCAGCGCCATTTGCCGCGCTGGAAAAAAAAGTTGAATACGGCACCGGGCTGATCGTGAGTGCCGACGGCCATATCGTGACGGCGCGCAAGGTCGCGGACGGCTGCCAGGTGATCGTCGCCGACGGCCTCGGCAACGCCGAGCGCATCGCCGAAGATCAGGAGCACGGGCTGGCGCTTTTGCGCGTCTACGGCGCCGGCAAGCTGCCGGCGCTGGCGCTGGCGCTGCCGCGCACGGCGGCAAAGGCCGGTGATATCACGCTGATCGGCATTCCCGACCCGAAGGAGCAGGACGGCCGCAAGACCCTCACCGAGATCAAGGCCAGGCTTTCGGACGGCCATGCCATTCAACTGCGCCAGCCGGTGCCGATGGCGGGATTTGCCGGCGCCGCCGCGCTCGACGCGCAAGGGCATTTTCTCGGCATGATGGAGACGCGCAATTTCGTACTGGCCAGCGCCAATCCGGCGGTGCCGCCGGTGCGCCTTGTTTCCGCTGACGCTATTCGCGCGTTCCTGGACAAGCACCACGTTGCCGCCGCCGAAGGCAAGAGCGGCGATGCGCGGGCGGCGGCGATCAGAATTATCTGCGTGAGAAAATAAGCTAACTACGCCTGAATCGTATAGCGGGTGATACCGTCCTTGTTGCGGACCCACCAATAATCCTGCTCGGCTTCGTAGCCAGCATCCGGTCGGAGCAGTTGGGTCAACTTATCCAGATAACAGACCGCGTCATTCCGCTTTTCAAAGGTGCAACCGGAAATCTTTGTGCTGGCGACGTCGCCTCGCTCGCTGAGCGAGCGTCCAAAGATCCTGAACATCTGTCCCTCCAACGCATGTACCGGCCCCGCCATTCATTAGCTTCGCCGGCAACGCGTTAAGGAAACGTTATTCACTTGTTCTTCCACTCCGGCTTGCGCTTTTCGATAAAGGCCTTCATTCCCTCCTTCTGATCTTCCGTCGCAAACAGCGAATGGAAGATGCGCCGCTCGAACATCACGCCTTCTGATAGGCCGCTTTCGAAGGCACGGTTGACCGACTCTTTGGCGGCCAGCACCGAAGGCAGCGACATGGTGGCAATAGTGTCGGCGACCTTCATCGCCTCCTCCATCAGCTTGTCCGCCGGCACTACCCGCGCCACCAGCCCGGACGTCTCGGCCTCGGCGGCGTCCATCATGCGGCCGGTCAATATCAGGTCCATCGCCTTGGCCTTGCCGACCGCGCGGGTCAGCCGCTGGGTGCCGCCGATGCCGGGGATGACGCCGAGCTTGATCTCGGGCTGGCCGAATTTTGCGTTGTCGGCGGCGATGATGAGATCGCACTGCATGGCGAGCTCGCAGCCGCCGCCAAGCGCAAAACCGGCGACCGCCGCCACGATCGGCTTGCGGGCCCTCGCGGCGCGGTCCCAGTCGCTGACGAAATTACCGAGATAGGCATCGATGAAAGTCTTGTCGGCCATTTCCTTGATGTCGGCGCCGGCGGCGAAGGCTTTCTCGTTACCGGTGATCAGCAGGCAGCCGATCTTGTCGTCGACCTCGAAGGCGTCGATCGCCTGGCTGAGTTCAGCGACCAGCGCCCGGTTGAGCGCGTTGAGCGCCTGCGGCCGGTTGAGCCTTATGATGCCGACACGGCCCTTGGTCTCGACGAGGATGTTCTGGTAGCTCATGGCGCTTCTCCCGGCCTCTCAGCTGTCATTGCCGGGTTCGACCCGGTCATCCAAACCATTTTGCGTCTTCGTCGCTAATTCTGGCTTTTCAAAATCGTACCCACAATACTGGCACTGCTTCTTTGGAAAAGGTGACCACATGTGCGTATTCCGACCGAAAATGCGTATTTCGTTTTTTATTACTTGTACTCCACATTTTGGGCATCGAAGCGACGTCAAATAGGCTCCGAAGACAAAAAATCCCGCGAAAAAAGTAATGATAAAGAGCTGGGAAACATTCTGTGCAAGCCAATATGATGCGTACGCATTCGAGGCGAGCAACGCTAAAGTTAGATAGGTTTTTGCCCTGATGCTCAGGTTTCTAAGACCAAAGAATGACTCGAAAATTGATTTCATGACTTAGCAGTTTCCCACTAGGGCGGTCTCAGTTGATAGCGGCGCATGGCTGCGCGCGTGTGGAGGGCATCCGTGGAATATGCAGCGACGTACACACAGGCTCGAAGCCGATACGGGCATAGCAACGATTTGAGTAGGGATTGCGCAAGTCAGTATAGAGGCAGACAGCATTTTTTCCTTCTGCATAGAGCTTCTCAACCACGGTTGCGGTAACGGATCCGGCGTAGCCCCTGCCGCGCAAGCTCGGCGGCGTGTAGACCCCGTTGACCGCAGCCGTGTTCTTCAACCGCCGGGCAATACCCGCCATCGAAACCGGCCGGTCAGCATCGACCCAGAACCAATGGCGCGCTTCGGCAATCGTATTCCGCAGGCCCTCGATCGAAGGCTGCGGATCGTGCGGAACCGCTTCCTGGATAAACGCCGTTATCCATTCCGCAAACAGCGCGATATCGTCATTTGTCACTTGCCGTGCATAGCCCGATAAGCCGGGGAATTGCGGTGGCGCGTTGATCGCGTGAATCTGCTGTGGAATGGCCTCTTCGAATTGTTGACCGAGTTCAACGGCGCGATCGGAAAACCACCGCGCGGTCAATTCCGGACCGACAACGCCGGGATAATCGAGATCTGAAGTCAATTCCGCCAGATTCTGACATTGGCCCTGGTCAAGATCGCCGATGACAATGGGACGACGGGCGGACTTTACCGCACATTGGCCCGGTGCGCCGATGGACCAATACTTGAAATCAGCGGGGCGGACCTGGACGGCATACGTGAGGATCGCGAGGATAAGGTTATGCTTCACCTCGTCGCGTTCGAGTGCTGGCCTATGCAACGCGATGAATTTATCCAGCGTCATGGCAATGCCTTGGACAATTGATCGTCACAACAAAAGAACTATTTCTGACACTTCGGACAATAGAACGTCGAGCGTCCGGTCTGCACGATGCGTTTGATCTTGCCCTTGCAATGTGGGCACGGCTCGCCCTCGCGGTCATAGACCTGGAAATTGTGCTGGAAGTCGCCGAGCGAGCCGTCGGTACGGCGGTGGTCGCGCAAAGATGAGCCGCCGGCCTTGATGGCCTCGTGCAGCGTGGCCTTGATGGCGTCGACCAGCGCCTGCGCGCGCTCGTTGGGTTTTCCATGGCGGTCGGCGATGGTCGAAGCGCGCCGTTTCGGCGAAAGCCGGGCGCGGAACAGCGCCTCGCAGACATAGATATTGCCGAGCCCGGCAACCACGCGCTGGTCGCTGAGCGCGGCTTTCAGCGATGTCTTTTTCCCCGCGCAAGACTTCGCGAGCATGGCGGCATCGAATTCATTGCCCAATGGCTCCGGCCCGAGATTGCGCAGCAGCGGCTCGTGTTCGAGCTTGGCGCGCGGCACCAGCTTCATGGAGCCGAAGCGGCGCGGATCGTTGAAGGTGATGGTGGCGCCGTTTGCCATGTGGAAGACGACATGGTCATGCGCCGTGCTCTTGGACGTCTCGTGGTAATAGACACCCGGCGCACTGTCCTTGCCGAGCCGCATCGAGCCCGACATGCCGAGATGCATCAGCAGCACGTCGCCGGAGGTGAGGTCTGCCAGCAGATATTTGGCGCGGCGGCCCAGCCCTTCGACCGTCTGGCCGGTAAGCCGCTTTTCGAAGTCCTTGGCGATCGGCCAGCGCAGGCGGCGGTCGCGCACCTCGATCTTGGCAAAACGCTGCCCTTCCATGGCGGGCGCCAGGCCCATGCGGACAGTCTCGACTTCGGGCAGTTCGGGCATTGTTAATCTCGATACGTCATTCCGGGACGCGAGCGAAGCGAGCGGACCCGGAATCCATAATCACAAACCGGGGTTATGGATTCCGGGCTCGTCCGCCTTCGCCCTTTGGGCTTCGGCGGACGCCCCGGAATGACGGAAGTGGATAGATAGCGCGCCCGACCCGCCCGCGCTATGGTCCTGCCCGACAAGGACAATTGGCCATGGCCGGCGCGCGTGACGAGACCCATTTCGGCGAGCAGACCGTGCCCCTGGACGACAAGCAGGGGCTGGTGGATGGCGTGTTCCATTCGGTGGCGCGCCGCTACGACCTGATGAATGACCTGATGTCGGGCGGCCTGCACCGCGCCTGGAAGGACGCGCTGCTGACCGCGGTCAACCCGCCCCATTCCGATAAAGAGTTCGCGCTGCTCGATCTCGCCGGCGGCACCGGCGACGTCGCCTTCCGCGTGGCGGAGGCCGGCGGCGCCGGCACCCGCGTCACCGTCTGCGACATCAACGCCGACATGCTCACCGTCGGCGCCGAACGCGCGATCGAGCGCGGGCTCGACGACCGCGTCACGTTCGAGCTGGGCAACGCCGAAGAGCTGCCCTATGCCGACCGCCGCTTCGACTGCGCAACAATCGCTTTCGGCATCCGCAACGTGCCACGCATTCCGCAAGCGCTCGAAGAAGCCTATCGCGTGCTCAAGCTCGGCGGCCGCTTCCTCTGCCTGGAATTCTCGTCCGTCGACGTGCCCGGGCTCGACGCGCTCTACGAGCTTTATTCGTTCAACGTCATCCCGGCCATCGGCCGCGCCGTGACCGGCGACCGCGAGGCCTACCAGTATCTGGTGGAATCGATCCGCAAGTTTCCCAAGCCCAAGGCCTTCGCGCAGATGATGGAGGCCGCCGGCTTCCGCCGTGTCTCGTTCACGCCCATGACCGGCGGCGTGGTAGCCTTGCATTCCGGCTGGAAGCTGTGATCGCCGCGATCTCCCATCTCCTGCGGCTATCCCGCGCCGGCTTCGTGTTCGCGCGCGAGGGCGTGCTGGCGCTGGTCGACACGCGGCCGCTGCCGTTGCCGGCCAAGATGGCCATCGCGCTCGGCCGCTTGATCGAGCGCCGAACGGCCAAAGACGGCTCCAGCCGCCTTGCCGCCGCCCTCACCCGCCTCGGACCCACTTACGTCAAGCTCGGGCAGTTCCTTGCAACCCGCCCTGACGTTGTCGGCAAGGAAATCGCGCGCGATCTCGAAAGCCTGCAGGACAAGATGGCGCCGTTTCCGCAAACCGCGGCGGAGGCCGTCGTCGTCGCCGCGCTCAACAAGCCGTTGGCTGAGGTCTATGCCAGCTTCGGGCCGGCGGTCGCCGCCGCCTCGATCGCGCAAGTGCATCGTGCCGAGGTCGAGACCGAAAGCGGGCGCAAAACGGTGGCGGTAAAGATCCTGCGCCCGGGCATCGAGCGCCGCTTCAAGTCCGATCTCGACGCCTTCTTCTTCGCCGCCCGCAAGGCGGAGAGCCTGTCGCTGGAAGCGCAGCGGCTGCGCCTGGTCGAGGTGGTTTCGACGCTGGCGCGCTCGGTGGCGATCGAGATGGATTTCCGACTGGAGGCGGCCGCGCTCTCCGAGATGGCGGACAACACCAAGGAAGACGCGCTGTTCCGCGTGCCGGCGGTGGACTGGAACCGCACCGCGCGCGAGGTGCTGACGCTGGAATGGGTCGACGGCACGCCGCTCAACGACCGCGCCGCGCTCGCCGCCAAGGGCTTCGACCTGCCGGCGCTCGGCCGCGCGGTGATCCAGAACTTCCTGCGCCATGCCCTGCGCGACGGCTTCTTCCACGCCGACATGCATCCCGGCAACCTGTTCGTCGACGACGACGGCCGGCTGGTGGCGGTCGATTTCGGCATCATGGGACGGCTGGGGCCGAAGGAGCGGCGCTTTCTCGCCGAGATCCTGTTCGGCTTCATCACCCGCGACTACCTGCGCACCGCCCAGGTACATTTCGACGCCGGCTACGTGCCGCGCCAGCATTCGGTGGAAAGCTTCGCGCAGGCGATCCGCGCCATCGGCGAGCCGATCCATAACCGCACCGCCGAAGATATCTCGATGGCCAAGCTCTTAACGCTGCTGTTCGAAGTCACCGGCCTGTTCGATATGCGCACGCGGCCGGAATTGTTGCTACTGCAAAAGACCATGGTGGTGGTGGAAGGCGTCGCGCGCTCGCTCGATCCCAGGCTCGACATGTGGAAGACCGCCGATCCCGTGGTGCGCGAATGGATCGAGCGCAATCTCGGCCCCATCGGCAAATTGGAAGGCGCTGTCGAGGGCGCCAGCGAAATCGGCCGTTTCATCGGCCAGGTTCCCGGCCTGCTCACCCGCGCCGGCACGCTGCTCGACCAGCTCGACGACATCACCCGCGACGGCTTGGTGCTGGCGCCCGACACGGTGGAGGCCATCGGTCGCGCGGAAGCGCGGCGCAATCGCTGGACCACCGCGGCGTTATGGGTAATCGCGGCGCTGCTGGCGTGGATCGCGTGGACGGCGCTTTGACGGCCTAGCCGCCCTCCGCCACCAGCTCCGCCAGCTTGTCGAGGCTCTGGCTCCAGCCGGCGTCCATGCCGGCCAGCATCTGCGGCGACGCCGGCACCAGGCCCTTGGCATGGCTGTGCACGGTGAGCTTGGTCTTATCGCCTTCTTCTTCCAGCACGACCGTCGTCTCGCCCTCCAACAGATGGTTGCCCTCGTTGTCGACCGCGATGCTGCTGAACACCAGCCGCGCCGGCGGCTCGACCGTGGTGAACACGCCCTTCATCGGATAGTCGTTGCCGTCCGGCCCATGCATCACGATGCGTAAATTTCCGCCGACGCGCAGGTCCGGTTCGGGCACCGAGCTGGTGAAGCCGCGCGGGCCGAACCATTGCGCCATGTGCGCAGGATCGGTCCAGGCCCGCCACACCAGATCGCGCGGTGCGTCGAGAACGCGCACGATCTTGACCGTGCCTTCGCCGAATGTCGTGTCGGCGCTCACGTGCCTTCTCCCGCACGGGCGCGTTCAATTGTTGCGATGTCGAACTTTTTCATTTTCATAAAGGCGCTCATCACCCGCGCGGCGGCGGCGCGGTCCGGGCCGGTCAAAATGTCACCCATAAAGTCGGGCGCTACCTGCCACGACAAGCCGAATTTGTCCTTCAACCAGCCGCACGGCCCTTCCTGACCGCCACCGACGGTCAGCGCGGTCCAGTGATAATCGATCTCATCTTGCGTCTTGCAGTGGACCTGAAACGAAATCGCCTCGTCGAACTTGAACTGCGGCCCGGCGTTGAGCGCGAGGAATGGCATGCCTTCGAGGTCGAACTCGACTGTCAGGACCGAACCAGGCGCTCTGCCGTGAGTTTCCTGGCCCACATCAGGATAATAACTGATGCGGCCGAACTGCGAGTTCTTGAACACCGAGCAATAGAACTTGGCCGCATCCTCGGCTTGCGTGTCGAACCACAGGCAGGGCGTGATTTTGTGTTTGGCGATCGACATGGCTTGTCCTTTCACGCGCAGCAGGATTGCGCATTCGCGTCGTCGTACTGGTCGTGGCGCTTGACCCAGTCCATCAGGTTGCCGTGCGGCCCGTTTTCGTTGCGGCCAATTGGCGTCATGTCGAGCAGCATATAGGCGCCGATCACTTCCTCGTTGCCGCGGCCATAGGACGAATAGGTGTGGAAGACGTTGCCATTCTCGTCCTTGATGAACACGCTGCAGCCGGGCAGCTCGTCCATCTGGGTCTCGATCATTTCGTAGTTGTAGAGAACCTTGCCTTTGTCGAGATCCTCGCGCTTAAACGAGACGTTGAAGTCGAAGTTGAAGTCTGAACCCGCCGACGACACCCAGGGAAACTTCCAGCCCATGCGCTTCTTGTAGGCCATGAGCTTTTCGAGTGGCGCGCGAGAGACCGCGACAAAGCTGACGTCGTGATGGCAAAGATGCTGCATCGGCCCGTCGATATGATCGGCGCCGAATGAGCAACCGGTGCAGCCCTCTTCCCAGTCCGGGCCGAACATGAAGTGCTGCACGATGAGCTGGTTGCGCCCGTCGAACAGCTCGGACAGCGTGCGTTTTCCCTGCGGCGTATCGAACACGTAGTTCTTCTCGATCTTGACCCAGGGCAGCGCGCGCCGTTCGGCCATGACTTCATCGCGCAGCTTGGTCAGTTCCTTTTCGCGGGCGAGATGGGCCTTGCGCGCTGCGATCCATTTCTCGCGAGCAACGGTTTGGTGTTGCATTGGGGTGCTCCTTACTTCGCTTTGGCGAGATAGGCTTCGAGCTGATCCATGGTGCCGGTCCAGCCGTTAGTCATGCTGACGCGCGACTGGTCGCTGTCGAAGGTCGCCTGCTCTTCCGGCGTAGCGTTCAACGCCTGCCAGTGCACGGTGAACCTGGTCTTGCCGCCGGGCGCGTCCTCGAAGGTGAAGGTCGAGAGCATTTGCAGCGGCCAGGTCGGCGCGGCCGGATGGCGGGTGACGCCGCCCTTCTCATCGGAGAATGAATTGACGAAGACGAGCTTTTCCTGCGGCACGATCTCGCGATAGGTGAACAGCCCCCACATCGGCGAACCGTCCGGCGCCGTCATGCCGTAGTGGTAGGTGCCGCCGACGCGCAGGTCCATGTTTGAGGCAATGACCTTGAAGCCTTTGGGCCCCCACCAGTGCTTCATGCGCTCCCGATCGGTGAAACACTGCCACACCAGCGCGCGCGGCGCGTCGAGCACGCGCGAAATAACAAAATCCTTGGTGGCGGTCATCGTGCCTCCTTAACTCTCTTGTCTTTGCGAGTGGCGTCAGGAACCCGTCACGGGAATGAGCGCGCGCAGCCGGCCGTCGCGCAGGTAAAGCCCGCCCCACGCCAGCAGGCCGAGATAGACTCCGAACAATGTGTGCGTGAAAAGTGGATCACTGAGGCGCAGGTGACTGGCAACAGCGCCGCCCATGTAGCCGGTGAGCAGGATCGCACCCAGAACCGAGGTGCGCGGGATCGCATAAAGGAGCGTGCAGGCCAGCCCGATGACGCCGAGCGGGCGCGCCAGGCTGCCCGGAATGCCCATCTGCTCCGAGGTCTTAATCACGATGTCGAGCGGCACCAGCTTCATGCCGCCGTCGAGCAGCATGAAGGCGATGACGAGCCCGCTCATGGATCCAGCCGGTCCAGACCATGGCTTTGGAGCTAGGAGTCGCTTGATCCAGCATCACTGCATCTCAGCAACGGTCTGAGGTTTCATTTCCATCGGAAACATCTGGAAATACGGCTCCGCTTCCTTGAGCGCCCGCGCGTAGGACGGCCGCGCCATCAGGCGGTCGAAGTAGACTTTCAGGTTGCGCTGCGCGGGGACGAACGGCATCACCGTGTTGGCGTAGAACAGCGCGGGAGACGCAGCGCAATCGACCAGGCTGTAGGCATCGCCGATCGCCCAGGACTTCCCGGCCATCTCGCGGTCTATCATGCCGTACGCCGTTTTGAGCACCGCCTTGGCCTGCTCGACGCCGCATGGATCCTTGGCGCCGGCCGGGCGCAGATTGTCGCCCACGATCTTCTGCATCGAAACGTGCACATAGAGATCGTAGAAGCGGTCCCACATCCGCGTCTGCCAGGCGAGCTCCGGGTCGGCGGACACGAATTTCGTGGCGCCCGGGTAGTAGGCGTCCAGATATTCGATGATAACAGTCGCCTCGGCGATCGTGCGCTTGCGCGCCTCGTCGCGCAGCACCGGGAATTTTGCAATCGGCCACAGCGCGCGGAGCGTGGCGCTCGATTTCTCGTCGTACAGATCGACCAGGATCGGCTCGAAGACGGTATCACCTTCGTACAAGGCGGTGAGCGCCTTATGGCAAAAGGACGAGAGTGGATGGAAATAGAGCTTAAGTGACATCGCCTGCCGTCCTTTCCCCTTCCGCTTGCGCTATATCCGTTTGTGGTATCGCGACGCCTATTGCGCGACGATCAACATCCAATTCATGCCGAACTTGTCGGCCAGCATGCCGAAGCGTGGCGAGAAGAAGGTCTTGGTCAGCGCCATAGTGACCTTACCGCCGTCGGACAGCGCGTTGAACAGTCTGTCGACCTCGGCCTCGTCCTTGGCGTTGATGGTAAGCGCGAAGCCCTGGAAGTTGGGGTTGCCGGTGTTGCGGCCGTCCGAGCCCATGATGGTCGAGTCGCCGACCTTGAACTGCACGTGCATGACCTTGTCGGCGTTGTCGGGCGTGCACATCGATTTGTCGGGGCTGTCCTTCCAGCGCATCAACATCTCGACCTGGGCGCCGATCGCCTTCTTGTAGAAGTCGAGCGCCTCTTCGCAGCGGCCGTCGAAGAACAGGTAAGGCTGAACGTGCATTTTCATCCTCCTCGCTTTTGCTGGACCCATCCCCCATTTGCGCCCGTTTGGCGCGGGTTTCCGGGGATAACGGCCCCGCGGGGCCGGCCGGCTCATTGACAATTACGTTGATATCAACATAATAGCCGCATATCAAATTCTTCCGCGCTGCCGTTCGAGGTGACACCGGTGGTGCGCGACTGCTGCCTGTGCCTGCACACGCAGCGGGCCGCGCGCGCGCTGGCGCGGCGCTTCGACGAGGCGCTGCGGCCGCTCGATCTCACCAACGGCCAGTTCTCGCTGCTGATGTCGCTCAACCGGCCGGCGCCACCCAAGCTCGGCAGCGTCGCCAATTTGCTCGCCATGGACCGCACCACGCTCACCGCCGCCCTCAAGCCTCTGGAACGCCGCAAGCTGGTGAAGGTTGCAGTCGACAAGGAAGATCGCCGCGGCCGGCTCTTGACCATCACGCCGGCCGGCCGCGCTTTGCTCAACAAAGCTTTTCCGATTTGGAAAAAGGCGCATGCGCAGGCGGAGAAGGATATCTCCGGCATGAGTGCGGACCGGCTGCGCGAGGTCTTGCGCACTTTGTCCTAACAGGTGGCCGCAGCAGCACATGGTCACGCCTCCGCTTCCACATGGGCGGCGAGCCGCGCCAAAGTCTGCGCCATGCCCTTGTCGGCACCGTATTCCTTGATGACACGCGCGCGCTCTTCCGCGCTTGGGAACACGGCGTGCAGGGTGACTTTCGTCTGCCTGCCAAGGTCCTCGAAGGTCACGGTGGTGCGGAATTGTACCGGCTCGACGTCGTCGCCGCCGCCGTGGTGATAGAGGATGCGCTCGGGCGGCACGATCTCATCGAAGGTGACGCGGTTCTCGTAGTCGCGCCCGTCCGGGCCGTGCATCACGAAACGCCAGACGCCGCCAGGCCGCATGTCGAAGCTGTGCGTGGTGATGGAGAAGCCGTCCGGTCCCCACCATTGAGCCATGTGCTTCGGGTCGGTCCACACCGAGAACACGAGTTCGCGCGGGGCGTCGATCACGCGCATGCCGATGATCGAGCGCGGATCGGAGCCGAGATTGATGCTATTTTTTGCGGCCACGTTTCCGCTCCTTCGGTTTTGTCTGTGTTCCGTCCTTGGCCTGCAGCGTGTGCAGGTAGTCCTCAAGCCGGTCCAGCCGCTGCTCCCACAGCCGGCGGTATTCCTCCAGCCAGTCGTCGGCCTCCTTCAGCGCGCTCGCCTCGATCTTGCAGGGGCGCATCTGGGCATCGCGCCCGCGCGTGATCAGGCCGGCGCGCTCGAGCACCTTGAGATGCTTGGAGACTGCCGGCAGGCTCATGGCGAAGGGCTCGGCCAGTTCGGAGACCGAGGTTTCGCCCAACGCCAGCCGTGCCAGGATGGCGCGGCGGGTGGGATCGGAGAGCGCGGCGAAGGTGTGGCTGAGGCGGTCGGTCGGCATGGTTGTTATGAACCGTTCAGTTAAATAACTGATTGGTTAAATACACAGAGGCCATGGCCGCGTCAACTTGCCTCCAAAAATAATTTTTGAAGGCACACTGATTGCGATGATTGCAATGAAATCAAATTGCGCTAATATGATGGTATCTTAGAGGATTTAGATGGCCTCCCTGACCGTCCGGCAGCTCGACGACAAGCTCAAGAGGCTCCTGCGCCTGCGGGCTGCCCGCCATGGCCGTTCCATGGAAGACGAGGTGCGCACCATCCTGCGCGAGGCGGCGGACGAAACCGGGCGCGAGGCGCTCGACACGATCGCGCCGCCGGCACCGCAGGCCGATAAGCGCGCGGCGGCGCCGCCGCGTATCCGGCGCGTACTGCTGATCATCGGCGGCGGCATTGCCGCCTACAAGTCGCTCGATCTCATCCGCCGCTTGCGGGAGCGCGGGCTGGCCGTGCGCTGCATCCTCACCAAAGCCGCCGAACACTTCGTTACCCCCCTCGCCGCCGGCGCCATTACCGGCGAACGCGTGTTCACCGACCTGTTCGATCCGGCGCACGAATTCGACGTCGGACACATTCGGCTGGCGCGCGAGGCGGATCTCGTCATCGTCGCGCCGGCCACCGCCGACCTGATGGCCAAGCTCGCCGGCGGTCACGCCGATGATCTCGCCACCGCGGTGCTGCTTGCAACGTCCGCAAGGGTTCTGCTGGCGCCGGCGATGAATCCGCTGATGTGGGCGAACCAGGCAACGCAGCGCAATCTCGCCCAGCTCACCGCTGACGGTTTTGCGATCGTCGGCCCCGACGAAGGCGAGATGGCGGAAGCGAACGAGCGCGGGCTCGGCCGCATGGCCGAACCGCTGGAAATCGCCGACGCGGCCGGTGCCTTGCTCGCGCGCGCAACCGCGCAGCCGCTGAAGGGCAAGCGCGTTTTGGTGACCTCCGGCCCCACCCATGAGCCGATCGACCCGGTGCGCTACATCGCCAACCGTTCCTCCGGCAAGCAGGGCCACGCCATCGCCGCCGCCGCCGCGCTTGCCGGCGCCGACGTGACGCTGGTCAGCGGCCCGGTTGCCCTGCCCGATCCGCCCGGCGTCAAGACCGTGCATGTGGAGAGCGCGCGCGACATGCTGCGAGCGGCCGAACGCGCGCTGCCGGCGGATGTTGCTATCTTTGCCGCCGCGGTCGCCGACTGGCGCGTCGCCAACGCCGGCGCGCAGAAGATCAAGAAAGCGCCGGGTGAGCCCGCGCCTGCGCTGTCCTTCGTCGAAAATCCTGACATTCTCTCAACAATCGCGCACCTGAAAGCCAAGCGCCCGAAACTGGTGATCGGCTTTGCTGCCGAGACCGAGAACGTTGCCGCCAATGCCAAGGAGAAACGGGTCAAGAAAGGCTGCGACTGGATCCTCGCCAACGACGTCTCGCCGCAAACCGGCATCATGGGTGGCGACCGCAACACCATCGAATTGGTCAGCGCGCAAGGCGCCGAAGCCTGGCCGCCGCAGAGCAAGGACGACGTGGCATCGATGCTGATCGCCCGTATTGCGGATGCCTTGAAATAGGGTCCTCCGGAATTGCGAAATTCGGAATTACGCACAGATGAATTGCTGCAGAAGGTTCTAGAATTCGACGGCGCAAGCTAGGCTCGCTCGACATAGGGCTTAAAGAACCGGCTCGTGATGGTCGCAAATCTTAAACTCAAGAAATTTCCAACCGAGCACTTTGGCGACGTTGATGTTCAAGTCATGCGTCTGCCGCACGGCAAGGACCTGCCGCTGCCGTCCTATCAGAGCGAGCACGCTGCGGGGCTCGATCTCATTGCGGCGGTGCCGAGCGATGCGCCGCTCCAGCTTGCGCCGGGCGCGCGCGCGCTCGTCCCCACCGGCATCGCCATCGCACTGCCGGAGGGCCACGAGGCGCAGGTGCGGCCGCGCTCCGGTCTGGCCGCGCGCCACGGCGTCACCGTCTTCAACGCGCCCGGCACCATCGACGCCGATTATCGTGGTGAAGTGCAGGTGCTGCTGGTCAATCTCGGCACCGAAGCGGCGGCGATAACCCGCGGCATGCGCATCGCGCAATTGGTGATCGCGCCGGTCAGCCACGCACGCCTGACCGAGGTGGCGGCGCTCGATGAGACCGCACGCGGGAGCGGCGGTTTTGGCTCGACTGGAAGTTGATAAGGCAAATAACCGTTTTCGGCTAGACGGATGGGCGACCGTAGCCTAATACCACGGCACTTCGTTGTAATCGCGACTGGTGCCGATCCATGCCGCTGGTGTCCCGCAAGGGCATTCTCGCCATTGCCGCAGTGATCGACGTCGCGGTCAACGCCCGCAACGGCCCGGTCTCCGCCAAGGTGCTGGCTGCCCGCCACAAGCTGCCCCCGCGTCATCTCGAGCCGGTGCTGCAAGCGCTGGTGCGCGACGGCATCCTCAAAGGTATCCGCGGACCGCGCGGCGGTTACGCACTTGGGCGCGAGCACCGGCACATCAGCGCCGAGGACATCTTGCGCGCCGCCGGCAGCGCGGAAGAAGTGGGTGAACCGCCGCTGCTGGGCTCATCGCTGGTCAATAAAATCGTGCAGCCGGCGCTGGCCGAAGCCGAGCGTAGTTTCTCGGCAGCCCTTGCCCGTATCAGTATCGAGGACATGGCGCGGCAGGCGGAAACATTAAAATAGCTCCGCCGCACGGCCACTTAACGCATCCGTTCACGATCTGGACTCTTTCGGCCCGAGTCCCCGCGGCGTTAAAGTCGCCCAATTCGCGGATGGTGTGGCGGACACCGCCCGCATTTCTGGGGCAATCCATCAATGCCGGAGACGATCCGGACGGCGCACGAGAGGCTGCGTTCTCGTCCGCGGCGGGGCGGATTCCCCTCCGCCTTCGGCATCGCACTCCTTTTCATCGCATGCGCCAGCCCGGCTCGCGCCGCGACCGGCGTCTGGAGCGCGGTCATCGACGCCGTCCACGGCGCCGCTTTGACGCTCAGCCGGCAGGACATCGCCACGCTCATTCTCACCATCGCCCTGCTGTCGTTCACGGCGTTCGCAACACTCGTGCTGGTACGCACCCGCCGCCAGGCAGAGCGCATCGCGACGGCCGCGGGCGACGAGCAAGCGGCGCTGTACGCGGAGATCGACCGCTTCAAGGCGCTGTTGCTGGCGGAGCCGCAGGTGCTGGTCGACTGGGCGGCGGGCGCCGACGAGCCGGACATCGTCGGCGACACATCGATCCTTGTTCCCGGCGACGTGCCGGACCGTGTGCTCGCCTTCGGCGCCTGGCTGGAACCGCAAGCAGCGCAGCAGATGGAGCGTGCGGTCGAGGCGTTGCGGGCCGAGGGTCGCGGCTTCGCGATGACGCTCACCACCACCGCCGGCCGCCCGATCGAGGCGGAAGGCCGCGCCGTGGCGGGCCGCGCCGTGTTGCGCCTGCGCGACGTCGGCGGCATCGAGCGCGAGCTGGCCGATCTCGTTGCCCGCTACGACAAGCTCATGAGCGACGTCGAGACCATGCGGGCCGTGCTCGAACTCGCTGCCTGCCCCGGTCTGGGCACGCGGCCCGGACGGCCGCCTGATCTTCGTCAACTCCGCTTACGCGCGCGCGGTGGAAGCGGAAGACGCCGCCGACGCGGTGGTACGCGAGCTCGAACTGCTCGACCGCGCGGCGCGTGAAGACCTTAAAATCGCCCACGCCGCCGGCAACACCTATAGCGGCCGGTTGCCGGCGATCATCGCCGGCCAGCGCCGCATCTTTGACGTGGTCGATGGCCCAAGCGGGAGCGGGGCCGCCGGCATGGCCATCGACCGCACCGAAGTCGAGGCCATGCGCGCCGAGCTCGGGCGCATGATCGAGGCGCACCGCCGCGTGCTCGACCAGCTCGCCACCGGCGTCGCCATCTTCAACGCCGACCGCAAGCTCACCTTCTACAACACCGCCTTGCGCTCGCTGTTCGAGCTGGACGCCGACTTCCTCGACCAGACCCCGACCAATTCCGCCGTGCTCGACCGCCTGCGCTCGCTGCGCAAGCTGCCCGAAGAGCAGGACTTCCGGCTCTGGAAGCAACAGCTCTACGAGGCCTATCGCGCGGTCGAGCCGCAGGAGCATATGTGGCACCTGCCGGACGGCCGCACCTTGCGCGTCGTTACTACCCCCAATCCGGAGGGCGGCGTCACTTATCTCTATGACGACGTCACCGAGAGCCTCGACATGCACCGGCGCTACGACGCGCTGATCAAGGTGCAGAGCGAAACGCTCGATCACCTGGCCGAAGCGGTGGCGGTGTTCGGCTCAGACGGCCGCGTGCGGCTGCACAATCCGGCGTTCCAGCGCATGTGGCGGCTGGCGCCAGAGGCGCTCGACCAGCATCCGCACGCCGAAGAGGTGACCGCCTGGTGCCAGGCGCTGCACGACGACGGCGCGGTGTGGCGAACTTTGCGCGCCGCGGTGACCGCCATCGACGACCGCGAGCCGATCGCCGCGCGCATCGAACGGCGCGATGGCACAACGATCGACATGGCCACCATGCCGCTGCCCGACGGCGCCACGCTGGTCACCTTCCAGGACATCAGCGACACGGTAAATGTCGAGCGCGCGCTGCACGAGCGCAACGAGGCGCTGGAGGCGGCCGACGAGATCAAGATCGAGTTCGTCCACCACGTCTCCTACGAACTGCGCTCGCCGCTCACCAACATCATCGGCTTCGCGCATTTCCTCAATGATCCCGCCTTCGGCCCGCTCACCGAAAAGCAGCATGAATATCTCGGCTACATCACCAACTCGACCAACGCGCTGCTCGCGCTCATCAACAATATTCTCGATCTCGCCACCATCGACGCCGATGCCATGACACTGAACCTGACCGACGTGGACATTCGCGCCAGCATGGAAGCGGCGGCCGAGGGCGTGCAGGACCGGCTGGTGAAGGACAACCTCACGCTCGACATCCGCGCGGCGCCCAGCATCGGCAGTTTCACCGCCGACGAACGGCGGCTGCGGCAGATCCTGTTCAATCTCTTGTCCAACGCCGTCGGCTTCTCGCCGCCGGGCGAGACCGTCATGCTCAGCGCCGAGCGGCGGCCCGATGCCGTGGTATTCACGGTCGTCGACCACGGGCCCGGCATCCCGCCCGCATCCAAAGACAAAGTGTTCGACTGGTTCGAGACCGACTCGATGGGCTCGGGCCACCGCGGCACCGGATTGGGCCTGTCGCTGGTACGCTCCTTCGTGCAATTGCACGGCGGCAGCGTGACCATCGATTCCACGCTTGGGCAGGGCACCACGGTGTCCTGCATCTTCCCGACCGCGCAGGCCGCCAAGCAGACAGCGGCGTAACGCCCATCTGGCCCGCGCCAGCGATGCGTCGCAGGCGCGCAAATAATATTCGAGGCCGCGAAAGATCAAGAAATAGAAATCGAGGGCAAACCGTGTCGCGCCGATATGGCGCGCCGCTTTGAATTAACCGGCCGCGGCGTGTTTTTTCTTTGCGGCCGGCCTGCGGCCGACCACGCGGGCATAGTCCTCGATCGCAGACGGCCGGCCCGTCAGATAACCTTGCACCTCATCGCAGCCTGCTTGCACCAAGAATGCAAGTTGAGCTTCGGTCTCAACTCCCTCGGCCAGAATCGGAACATCGAGGCTGTGCCCGAGGGTAATAATCGCACGGACAATCGCCATGGAATGATGGTTGTGTTCCATATTGCCTACAAAAATACGATCAATCTTGATCTTGTCGAACGGGAATGCGTGCAAATAGGACAGTGACGAATATCCTGACCCGAAGTCATCCATCGCGATCTGTACGCCGAGCGACTTAAGCCTAGCGAGAATCGATACCGCGCGTGAGAAATCGTCGATCAATACGCCTTCGGTGATTTCCAATTCAAGCCGATCCGGAGCCAAACCGGTTTCGAGCAAGATCGAATGGACAAGTCCTGGCAGGTCGCCGTGGCAAAATTGAATCGGAGAAATATTCACCGCTACTTTGAGAGGCCGCGGCCAAGACGCCGCTTCGCGACAGGCTTCGCGCAGAATCCATTCACTCAACGGGATGATGAGGCTGCTCTCCTCGGCAATCGGAATAAATACGCCGGGCGGGACCATGCCGCGCTTCGGACATTGCCAACGGGCCAATGCTTCAAGACCGATCGTTTCTTTTGAGGAAATTTTCTGCTGCGGCTGATAGTGCAGGAAAAGTTCGCCGCGATTGAACGCGGCCCGCAGATCGTTCTGCAAGTCGTGCCGCTCGTGCACCCGCGTACCGAGTTCCGCATCGAAAAACCGCACCGACCCGCGTCTTTCGGCTTTGACTTGAGATAGCGCGGCATCGGCATTGGCCAACAGAGTTTTTGCGTCGATACCGTCGCTCGGGTAGACGGCCCCGCCAATGCTCAAGCCGAACTGCATGCGATGGCCGTCGATCTCGAAGTCATCTTCAAAAGCAGCAAGCAGACGCGCAGCGAGCGCCTTGGCGGTCTCCGGTTGCGGGCCGTTTGTTACAATGAGCGTGAACGCATCGCCACCGACACGCGCGAGGAACGTGCCTGCGGCGGCCGTTTGCAAACGGCGGGCCGCCTCACACAGCAGGCCGTCGCCAACCAGATGTCCGTAAACGTCATTAGCCTCTTTGAAACGATCGAGGTCAAGGCACAGAACGGTTAGTTGCTCGCCGCTTTTTGACGCCCTGTCGAGCGCTTCGGCAAGATATTCGATAAATGTGGTTCTGTTGGGCAGATCGGTCAACGGATCGATATATGCCAGATACGAGATGTGCTGTGCCGCGCGCCGCCGCTCTGTCACGTCCTCAAGAACGGTCAGCAGGTATTGGGGCTTGCCATTATCGTTCCGAATGACGGTCTTCTTTGCCGTAACCAAACGGGTTTCATTGCTGGACGTAAGGATTGGATGCTCGCGATTGGTCACCGCCTCGGCGGATCGCAACGCCTCATTGTCGCTTTGCACGATGATATCAGCGCGTTCCTTCGGGTATATCTCGTAGGCCGTCTTCCCGATCAACCGAGTGCGAGAATCGCCGGTAAGTTCTTCATAGGCTCGATTGAACAGGGTAAATTGGCCGCCGCTCGCGTCCGTTTCTAGCCCTGCCACGTCCTTCACCACAATCGAGACAGGGACATGCTCGATGACCGTGTCGAGGAATTTTTTCGTCCGACGAAGTTCGTTTTCGGCCAGCGTGACCTTGGTGATATCGTGGATAACGGCCAATCGTGCTTGCTGGCCGGCGTAAACTAACGTTCGCGAAAATATGACGACATCGATTAGAGTTCCGTCCGACTTCACGTGTTGTCGGATGTTTCCAGTCAACTGGACGTCGGGCAGCGTATGCAACTGTTGCGCAAAGCGCTCGCGATCCGCAGGCGGGCGCAAGTCCGCCAACGTCATCGCCATGAATTGGTCGCGCGTATAGCCGTAGTGCCTGATCGCGGCCTCGTTGACCGCAATGAAACGCAAGCTTTCGCGATCGGTAACCCACATCGGCACCGGATTACCTTTAAAGAGCAAACGGAAGGAGCCCTCTCGGGCCTTCGCTTCGGTCACGTCTTCGTGTGTGGCGACCCACCCGCCGTCCGGCATCGGCCGGTGAAAAATGGAAACGTAACGCCCGTCACGCAACCGATTTACGACCTGATATGGCTGGTTTAGCGATACTTCATTGATCCGATCCTTGATATAGTTTTCATGATCTTCCGGCGCGGTTCCACGTTCAATTCGATGCTCCAGGATCGCGCGAAGCGACGTACCGGGTTTCGTCTGCTCGTCATTCAATCCGTACAGCTCGGCATATCGCTTGTTACAGACGATCAAACGTTGCGATACGTCGAACATGCAAAGCCCTTGCGGCATGTTTTCAAGAGCTGCATCGAGTTGCCGCTTCTGCTTCTCGATCACTTTCTTTGCAACGACTTGCTCCGTGATGTCTTCATGCGTAGCGACCCATCCGCCCCCCCGCATGGGAACGTTCACGACTTTGCACGAACGGCCATCGTCAGTCTCGATGACGAGACTTTTTGTCTTGCCGTTGGCCATATCTTGCAGAAGCTCGCGGCGATATTCCTCGATATCCTGCCAAAAACCTCCCTGCGCCTGCCGAATTTGAAGAATCTCACGCAACGTCCGGCCGGGCTGTGTGAATTCCGCGGAGAGGCCGGATATCTCAATGTAGCGCTGGTTACATACGACGACTCGCTCGGATGCGTCGAACATCACGAGTCCTTGGGTCATGTTGTTGAGCGCGACGTCGAATCGCCGGCTTTGTTCCCGCAGCTGTTCTGCTTTTTCGCGCTCGGCGCGAACCTGCACCAGCGCTTTGTAATTCTCAAATAGCCTTATGAAAAGCGAAGCAAACGCCACGATCGCGATAATCGTCAGCACCGATATCGCGATTACGTATGCGACGGTTTGCCGCCAACCGGCATAAATTGCCGCATTGGTCTTGCTCGTGGTTACTACGATCGGGAAACCGGCAACTCGATGGGCGGCCACCATGCGACTGTCATGATTGAGCACGCCGGCGCCTAGACCGACCCCATTCGCCGACGTTGCCACGAGCTTGAGACCTGCCTCCGAAGCGAAGCGCCGGCCAATAATCGAGTCATTCTGCGGAAAACGCGCAAGCACCACGCCGTCTTGGCGGAAAAGGGTCACCGCGTTATCAGGGTCAAGGGAAAATTCGCCGAGATAATTCTGTAGGTATTGCAGTTCTACGGCGGCGGTTGTCACACCCAGGAATTCGCTATTCGGCCCGGAAATCTTGCGCGTGAGTTGAATAACCCAACTGCCGGTGGCGCGATTACGAATCGGCCTGCCAATGAATGACGTCAAACTCGGATTGGATTGAAACGCTTTGAAGAAGTCGCGATCGGCGGCGTTGATATTCGGGGTGGGCCATCGACGCGAAAAATTGATCAACCGGCCTTGCGCGTTGATGATCGTAAGGGAGCCGACATAGGGCATGCCGGCGGCCTTGTCGCGTAATTTGAGATAGACAACGTGGCGCGATAGCAAAAGTTCGCCGTCAAGGCCTCTAGCCATGAGTGGCGCAGTATCCTTGATGATGCCTGTCTGGACATTCTCCACTGTTGTGAAGAATTGTTCGATCTGCTTGGCAAGAATCGTTGCATTACTTGCCAGGTTCCGCTCGTATACAGTGCGGATACGATTGTGAACATTGTATAGGAAAAAACTGCCGCCGCTCACGACAATAACAGAGAGCAGCACGCCACAGACGACGGTCAGCCAAACAGGACCGCCGATACGCCTTTTGAATTTACCTGCCGCGTTTGCAGCACTCGCAAATTGCGCGGCCACCGACACGGGAAACTTGCCCTCCATGAGACCCTGCCCAAGGCGCTACGCGCAAACCACGACGACAACGTTCAGGGCAGCGATACCACACGTCATTTAATGTACATCTTCAATGGGCGTCCTCGCCGATGAATGCCGCAGCGAAAGAACCCGCTGGTTAACAAATCCTTTCCAATGTCCATTCGGTGTTGAATTTCATGTTGAATTGCTCGCCGTCGGGAGCGGCTGGAAAGGATCGGCCGATCTGTTCGTAACGGAATACCGAAATTTTGCGGACCCGCCGTCATCCGAGACACGTGGGGTGTGTCGGCTCATTACGCTTCGGCGCTGTCACGCCGCCTGAACAAGTGCACTTATCCCCGGAAAGCTCCATGTCTGGCCCACCACCGTCCCCGCCGTCTATAAGGCATTATTCTTGGGCGGATGATTCGATGTTCCCCACTACCTCCCGCGGCTTCAGCTTCAACGTGGCGCTCGCCGACGAGCAGGCGACGCAAGCGTTGATGCTGGACATTGCCGCCACGATCGAGCCCGGCGACCTGATCACGCTGTCCGGCGACCTGGGTGCCGGCAAGACCACCTTCGCCCGCGCCTTGATCCGCCATCTCGCCGGCGATGCGGGCGTCGAGGTACCGAGCCCGACATTCACGCTGACGCAAAGCTATGAGCTGCCGCGCTTCACGCTCACTCATGCCGACCTCTACCGGCTGTCGGGGCCGGCGGAACTGGCCGAGCTCGGCTTCGAGGACGAGGCCGACGAAACGGTGACCCTGCTGGAATGGCCCGACCGCGCCGCTGGCTTCCTGCCGGCGGACCGGCTCGACATCGCGCTGACGCTGTCGCCGGCGCAAGGGCCGACCTTCCGCAACGCGCGCGTCGCCGGCTATGGCAGCTTCGCCGCCAGGGCCGAGCGCATTCTCGCCATCCGCCACTTCCTCGATGCCAACGGCTTCGGCGCGGCGACCCGCCGCCGCATCCAGGGCGACGCCTCCACGCGCTGCTACGAACGGCTGACGCTCAAGGGCGCGACCTACATGTTGATGAATTGGCCGAAGCGGCCGGATGGACCGCCGATGCGCGACGGCAAGCCCTACAGCGCCATCGCGCATTTGGCCGAGGACGTGACGCCGTTCATCGCGCTGGCGCTGGGCTTGCGCGCGCGCGGCTTCTCGGCGCCGGCGATCTTCGCTGCCGACCGTGCCGCCGGCCTGCTGGTGATCGAGGACCTCGGCGACGATCTGCTGGTCGCGGGCGAGCCGCCGGCGCCGATCGAGGCACGCTACGCGGTGGCGGTCGATCTGCTGGCGGCGCTGCACCGCGAGCGGCTGCCCGAGGCGCTGCCGGTCGAAGCGGGCGTCGACTACCAGCTGCCGCGCTACGACATGGAGGCGCTGCTGATCGAGGCAGAACTGCTGCTCGACTGGTACCTGCCCAAGCTCGAAGCGAAAATCTCCGACGCCAAGCGCGACATGTACCTGGCGCTGTGGCGCGACGCGCTTACCCCGGTGATCGAGGCCCCCGCCACCTGGGTGCTGCGCGATGTCCATTCGCCCAACCTGCTGTGGCTGCCGGAGCGCGAAGGCGTCACGCGCGTCGGCCTGCTCGATTTCCAGGATGCGGTGCTGGGCAACCCCGCCTACGATCTCGCTTCGCTGTTGCAGGACGCGCGCGTCAACGTGCCCGAACTGATGGAGATCGCGCTGCTCTCGTCTTACACCCGCGCGCGGCTCAAGGAGCCAGGCTTCGACGCGCCCGCCTTCGCGCGCGCCTATTCGACGCTCGCCGCGCAGCGCGCGTCCAAGATCCTCGGCATCTTCGCCCGCCTCGACCAACGCGACGGCAAGCCGCAATACTTGCGTCACCTGCCGCGGGTATGGACCTATCTGCAACGCGCGCTGGCCCATCCGGCGCTGACGCCGCTCCACGGCTGGTATCGCGCTAATGTCCCCAAGCTGAAGTCCCTCTGATCTTCATGAAACAAACGCCTCGCAACGCTATGGTGCTCGCCGCCGGCTTCGGCACCCGCATGCACCCGCTCACCGAGAACATGCCGAAGCCACTGGTCGCGGTCGCCGGCCGCGCGCTCATCGATCACGTGCTCGACCGGATTGCCGCGGCGGGTGTCGAGCGGGCGGTGGTCAATGTTCATCATTTCGCCGAGCAGATGATCGGCCATCTTAATGACCGCAAACGCCCGCGCATCGCGATCTCGGACGAGCGCGGCCTTCTGCTCGGCACCGGCGGCGGCGTCAAGAAGGCGCTGCCGGAGTTGGATGGTGCGCCGTTCTTCCACATCAATTCTGATACGCTCTGGATCGACGGCGCGACGCCCAATCTCGAGCGCCTCGCGCAAGCCTTCGATCCCGCCGCCATGGACGCGCTGCTGCTGCTGGCGCCCGCCACCGGCAGCATCGGCTATAGCGGTCGCGGCGATTTCACCATGGCGCCGGACGGTCGCCTGCAGAAGCGCGGCGACCGAGCCTCATCACCCTTCGTCTATGCCGGCGCCGCGATCCTATCGCCCTCATTGTTCAAAGACACGCCAGAGGGCGAGTTCCCGCTCACGCTGCTGTTCGACCGCGCCGCCAAGGCCGGCCGCCTGCACGGCTTGCGCCTGCAAGGCCGCTGGATGCATGTCGGCACCCCCGACGCCATTGCCCCGGCCGAAGCCGCGATCAAGGCCGGCGTCTGTTGATTGGTCAAATTTTTTGCTGCCATGCCCCGCGGGCCAATACCGGGTACACCCGATATTGGCATCTAAAAAGTGCGCAAGTCGGATATAGCCGACTTGCGATGGAGCATCCGGTATCCACCTCGGCTAAGGTAGCCTGAGGAATCAAACGAACCCTTCGTGATTACTGGATCGCCCGGTCAGGCCGGGCGATGACATTGTGCCAACCATGCCGGCCGCCAAACCCAACGTCTTCAACATCCCCGCTTCGGCGCCGTTCCTGCCGACGCTGATCGGAAGCTTGCGCGCCGGCAGACTGGTGCCTGGCTTTCCCGCCGGCGACGATCCCCTCGCGCTTGCCGCCGCCACGCTCTATCTGCCGACCCGGCGCGCTTGTCGGCTGGCACGCGAAGTGTTCCTCGACACGCTCGACGGCGACGCCGCCATCCTGCCGCGCATCGTCGCGCTCGGCGATCTCGACGAAGACGAAATCGCCTTCGCCGACGCCGCCACCGCGGGGCTCGCCGATGAGGCGCTGGCGCTGCGGCCGGCATTCGGCGCGCTCGAGCGGCGGCTGACGCTGGCGGAAATCATTGCGAAATGGGCGACCGTCATCAAGCCGAAGCAAGGCGCGCCGCTGATCGCCAACACGCCCGCCGCCGCCATGGCGCTGGCCGACGATCTCGCCCGCCTGATGGACGACATGATTACGCGCCAGGTCCCGTGGGACAATCTCGACAGGCTGGTGCCCGGCGATCTCGACGACTATTGGAAGCTTTCGCTTGAATTCCTCAAATTCGTGCATCCGCGCTGGCGCGCCATTCTCGACGAGCAGAACGCCATCGAGGCCACCGAGCGCCGCGACAAGCTGATCGACGCCGAAACCAAACGTCTCGCGGACAGCCAAGCGCCGGTGATCGCCGCCGGCTCGACCGGCTCGATGCCAGCGACCGCCAAACTGCTCGAAACCATCGCCAAGCTGCCGCACGGCGCGGTGGTGCTGCCCGGCCTCGACATCGATCTCGACGATGCCTCCTGGGCGCTGATCGCCGGCAACACTAACGACAAGAGTCACGATGGCCTGCCCGCCGCCGGTCACGCCCAATTCGCCATGCATGCGCTGCTCGAGCGTATCGGCATGACGCGCGGCGACGTGAGCGAACTCGCGCCGGCAAAACCCTATGGCCGCGAGGCGTTGGTGTCGGAAGCCCTTCGCCCCGCCGCCACCACCGAGCACTGGCGCCAGCGCAAGGACGACAAGGATTTCGACGCCGCCGCCGAAACCGCGCTCGCAACTCTTGGCATGATCGAGGCCGCCAATTCCGAGGAAGAAGCACTCGCCATCGCGGTCGCCTTGCGCGAAGCACTGGAAACACCCGGCAAGACCGCCGCGCTGGTGACGCCCGACCGCGCGCTCGCGCGCCGCGTGGTGGCCGCGCTCGGCCGCTGGAAGGTCGCGGTCGACGATTCCGGCGGCGACGCCCTCGCTGATACAAGCGCCGGCGTGTTCGCGCGGCTGACGGCGCAAGTCGCGCTGCATGGGCTCGAACCGGTACCGCTGCTCGCTTTGCTCAAGCATCCGCTGCTTCGTTTCGACGCCGGCAAGCACGGAAATGCCGGCCCCATCGCCACCATCGAACATGCGCTGCTGCGCGGCCCCAGGCCGCGCCCCGGCAGCGACGGGCTCGACCGCGCCTTCGCCGCCTTCCGCCTCAACCGCGACCAGCTTCATCATAGCGACACGCGCCGGCTGATCGCCGACGACCGCTTCGACATCACCGCCGAATTCATCACCCGCCTCGGCGCGGCGCTCAGCTCCTTGGAAGAGCTGAAAAAGCCGCACGCGCTCGCCGACCTCGCCCGCCGCCACCGTGACGTGATTGCGGCGCTGAGCCGCGGGGCCGATGGCGCGATCGCCGCCTTCGCCGGCCAGGACGGCACGGCGCTTTCCGATGCATTCGACAGACTGATCGAAAGCTCTGCCGCCGCCGGCCTCGCTGTGACGCCGGCCGACTATTCCGAGCTGTTCCACGCCGCCATCGGCGACCGCGTGGTGCGCCGCCCGGAAATGCGCGACGTGCGCGTGCATATCTACGGGCCGCTGGAAGCCCGCCTGCAAACCATCGATCGCGTGGTGCTGGGCAGCCTTAACGAAGGCACCTGGCCGCCGGAGACGCGCAGCGACCCTTGGCTGTCACGGCCGATGCGGCGCGACCTTGGGCTCGATCCGCCCGAGCGCCGCATCGGACTGTCGGCGCACGACTTCGCGCAAAGCCTGGGCGCATCGGAAGTCATCCTTTCGCGCGCCGCCAAGGTTGCCGGCGCGCCGACGGTCGCCTCGCGCTTCGTCCAGCGTATCGCCGCGCTCGCCGACAAGCGTTGGAACGACGTGGTTGCGCGCGGCGCCCGCTACGCCGAACTGGCGCGCGCGCTCGATGCCCCGGCCAACGTGAAACACGCCGAGCGGCCGGCGCCGAAACCACCGCGCGCAGCGCGGCCCAGCAAACTGTCCGTCACCGCCATCGAGGACTGGCTGCGCGATCCCTACACCATCTACGCCAAATATATCCTGCGCCTGCAGCCGCTCGACGCCGTCGACACCCCACCGGGCGCGCGCGACCGCGGCACCGTCATCCACGGCGCCATCGGCAAGTACACCGAGTTGTTTGCAAATGCACCGCCAGCCGATCCCATGAAGGAGCTGCTCAAACTCGGCGAGCAGCACTTCGCCCCGCTCGCCGATTATCCGGAAGCGCGCGCTTTCTGGTGGCCGCGCTATCTGCGCATCGCGCGCTGGTTCGCGGGATGGGACATGGATCGCCGCACCGGCCTCACCACGCTGCATGCGGAGATCAAGGGCGAGCTGAGTTTTCCGGCTGGCGCGCGCAGCTTCACGCTCACCGGCATCGCCGACCGCATCGAACAGCGCAGCGACGGCACCTACGCCATCATCGACTACAAGACCGGCGCCGCGCGCACCGAGAAGCAGGTGCGCACGGGTCTGGCGCCGCAATTGACGCTGGAAGCGGCCATCCTGCGCGAAGGCGGCTTCAAGGCCATCGCAAAAAGCTCCGTATCCGAAATCGCTTATGTGACGCTCAAGGGCGGCGAGCCGGCCGGCAGACCTGAGGCCATCAAATTCAAGGAAGGCACGCCCGATTCCCAGGCCGACCGCGCGCTCGCCAAGCTGAAAGAATTGGCGGCGACTTTCGAGGACGAGAGCAAGCCCTATCTCTCGCTCGTCCACCCGATGTGGAAGACGCACTACGGCGATTACGACCACCTCGCACGCGTGAATGAATGGTCGCTCACCGGCGGCGCCGACGAGGGAGGCGGAGAATGAGCGCCGTTCGCGAAATCCCGCGCGACGTTCGCCGCGTGCAGATCGAGGCCGCCGATCCCGATATCTCGGCCTTCGTCTCCGCCAATGCCGGCTCCGGCAAGACCCACGTGCTGGCCCAGCGCGTCATCAATCTGCTGCTGCGCGGCGTCGATCCCGCCAAAATTCTCTGCATCACCTTCACCAAGGCAGCTAGCGCCAACATGGCCAACCGCGTGTTCGGAACGCTCGCCGCCTGGACTGCCCTCGGCGACAAGGCGCTCGACGAACAAATCAGGCTCTCGACCGGCGCCAAACCCGAAGCCACCCAGCGCGCGCGGGCGCGCCGCCTGTTCGCCTCCGCGCTGGAAACGCCGGGCGGCTTGAAGGTGCAGACCATCCACGCCTTCTGCACGCGGCTGCTGCACCAGTTTCCGTTCGAGGCCAATGTGGCGGCGCGCTTCACCGTGCTGGACGAGGCCGCGACCACGCAACTGCTCGAGCGGCTGACGCTTGGCGTGCTGCTGGAAGCCAGCGCCGATACGCAAAGCGCGCTCGGCCAGGCGCTGGAGACGGCCATCGTCGTGGCCGCCGACACCACCTTCAAGGACGTGATCGGCGACGCTATCAAGCAGCGCGACGCCATTACTGCCTGGATCGACCGTGCCGGCAGCCTCGACCAGGCCATCGCCGAACTATCGAAAAGCTTCGGCCTCGCAGCCGACGACAGCCAGGAAAAGATCGACCGGGAATTCTTTTCGGCTTCGCTCATTCCCGAGGCGGAATGGCCGGCGCTCATGGAAATTCTCGGCACCGGCTCGACCAACGACCAGAAGCATAGCGCGGCACTCGAAGCCGCCCGCGATGCGACCGGGCGCGAGCGCATCGAGCACTATCTCAAGATCTTCTGCACCGCGGAACTAAAGCCGCGCAAGACCATCGTCACCAAGAAGATCGCGGACAAGCATCCAGACTGGCTCGCGCGCCTGGTCGACGAACAGGGCCGCGTCGGCGCCCTGCTCGACCGCGAGCGCGCGCTGCAAGCCCGCGAGCGCAGCCGTGCGCTTATCACCATCGCCGCTGAAGTCATCAGCCGCTACGGCCGCGAAAAAGAGCGCCGCGCGCTGCTCGACTACGACGATTTGATCGACAAGACGCTTGCCCTGTTCACCCGCGCCTCCGCCGCCTGGGTGCTCTACAAGCTCGATTACGGCATCGACCACGTGCTGATCGACGAGGCGCAGGATACCAGCCCCAAGCAGTGGGAGATCATCAGGACCATCGCCTCCGAATTCACGCCCGGCGGCGCGCGGGCGAACGTCAAGCGCACCGTCTTCGCGGTCGGCGACGAGAAGCAGTCGATCTTCTCGTTCCAGGGCGCCGCCCCCAAAGCCTTCGACGAGATGCGCCGGCTGTTCGCGCGCCAGTTCGACACGCCCGAGCTGGGCTGGCGCTATTTGCGTTTCCATCACTCGTTCCGCTCCGGCGAGGCGGTGCTCGGCTCGGTCGACCAGGTGTTCAGGGCGCGCGATATCTACGCAAGCGTTACGACCGACGTCGCCGGCATTCCTCCGCACCAAGCGCTGGAAGATGCCGCCCCCGGACTGGTCGAGCTGTGGCCGCTGATCGCGCCCGCCGACAAGCGCGAGATCGAGGGCTGGGACGCACCCTTCGATACCGAGAGTGAGCAAAGCCCGCGCGTGCAGCTCGCGCAGCGCATCGCGAAGCACGTGAAATTGTGGACGGACCGCGGCCAAAAACCCGGCGAGGTGCTGGTGCTGGTGCGCCAGCGCGGGCCGCTGTTCGAGGCCGTGATCCGCGCGTTGAAAGATGCCGGCGTGCCGGTCGCCGGCGCCGACCGGCTGGTGCTCACCGAGCACATCGCGGTGATGGACCTGATGGCGCTGGCGGATTGCCTGCTGCTGCGAGGACGACGATCTGGCGCTGGCGAGCGTGCTCAAGAGCCCGCTGTTCGGGCTGACTGAAGAGCAACTGTTCGAGCTGGCCTGGAACCGCAAGGGCGCACTGCGCAGTGCGTTGCGCGCCAAGGCGAGCGTCGATGAATTCTTCAAATCGATCGAAAACGCCATCGACGGCCTAGCGCAAAATGCGCGCAGCCTTTCGCCCTTTGCCTTCTTCGCCCATGTGCTGGGACCATTGCGCGGGCGCAAAAAGTTTCTCGCCCGCCTCGGGCCGGAGGCCAACGACGCGCTCGACGAATTCCTCAATCTCGCGCTCGATTACGAGGCGCGCGAGACGCCGTCACTGCAGGGCTTCCTCGCCTGGCTGCGCGCGGCAAAGAGCGAGGTCAAGCGCGACATGGAGCTGGCGCGCGACGAGGTGCGGGTGATGACGGTGCACGGCGCCAAGGGGCTGGAGGCCGAGACCGTGATCCTGGCCGACACCACCACGGAGCCGAAAGGGCCGCACTCGCCGAGACTGCTCACGCTGTCCAATGGCGCCTTAACCTGGGCGACGCGCAAGTCAGGACGACACCGACGCCATGACGCAAGCGCGCGAAGCCGCCAACGACGCCGCGCGCGATGAGTACCGGCGGTTGCTGTACGTCGCCATGACGCGGGCCAAAGAGCGGCTGGTGATCTGCGGCGCCAAGGGCGCCAACAAGATTCCCGACGGCTGCTGGTATCAACTGGCGGACGACGCGCTGCGCGGCGACTGCGTCTCCGAGCCGGCCGACGACGGCGACGGCGAGGTGCTGCGCTATCGCAAGGCGCCGGCACCGTCTGCGCCAACTGCGGCCAAGAAAACGCCGGCCGCGAAAATACAAACGCTGCCCTCCTGGCTCACCCGCGACGCGCCGGTGGAAAAACCGGCGATATCGAGCGTGACGCCGTCGAGCGCCATCGACGACGAGACGGCGCGGCCGGTTGCCAGCGGCGGCGCCAGTGCCGCGCTCCTGCGCGGCTCGCTCGCGCACCGGCTGCTGCAATCGCTGCCCGATATCCCCGCCGACCGCCGCGCCTGGGCGGCCGCAGATTACTTGGCCCGCGCCGGCGCCAAACTGCCGCCCGAGGAACGCGAGATCATCGCCGAGGAAGTCATGCGCGTGCTCGACGGATTCGCGCTTCTACGAGCTTTACGGCGCTAATAGCCGGGCCGAGGTTCCGATCGTCGGGCGCATTCAACCCGGCGGCAGAACAGTGCGGGTGTCCGGCCAGATCGACCGTCTCGCGGTCACGCAAGACGCTGTTCTGATTGGCGATTTCAAAACGAATCGCCCGGCCCCGCGCCGAATCGAAGACGTGCCGCCGGCTTACGTCATCCAGCTCGCGCTCTACCGCGCCGTGCTCGCAAAACTCTACCCCGGCAAGCCCGTGCGCGCCGCCCTGATCTGGACGGAAGTACCTGATCTTATGGAGCTTTCCGCCAAGGCGATGGATGCCGCGCTGGCGCACGTCACCCCCGCGTGAGAGCGCCTTGACGCTTACAGGACGCATTCATAGGTTCAGCGCCTTCCATTCATGGCGCGTCCCGCGCGCCCAGACCACAACAAGAGGTATCTGCCATGGCCGTCGGCAAAACGTCGGACGCGAGCTTTGAATCGGACGTACTGAAATCGGCCGAGCCGGTGGTGGTCGATTTCTGGGCGGAATGGTGCGGCCCCTGCCGCATGATCGCGCCGGCGCTGGAGGAGATCGCCGCGCAGCTCGGCGACAAGGTCAAAATCGTCAAGCTCAACGTCGACGAGAACCCGAACGTCGCCGCCAAATACGGCATCATGTCGATCCCGACGCTGATGATGTTCAAGAACGGCGAGATCGCTTCGCGCCAGGTCGGCGCCGCGCCCAAGCAGAAGCTGCATCAATGGATCAGCGGCGCGGTTTGAGATTCCCAATCGCGCATTGAACGCAGCCGGCTATCGCGCCGGCCGTTTTCATTTCAAGCCGGCAGCGTGCCGTTTTCCCGCAGCACCTCGCCGGCCAGATATAGCGAGCCGGTGATCAGGATCCGCGGCGGCGGATCGAGGTCGAGCTTGCGCGCGACTTCGAGCGCCTCCGAAAGATTATCGCGGCTGGTAGCCGGCAGGCCGATGGCGCGGGCGGCATCGGCCACTGCTTCCGCGCTCAGGCTCTTCTCGACGTTGGGAACCGGTACCGCGATCATGCGCCGCGCCAGCCCGGTAAAATTGCTCAAGAAACCCTCGCAATCCTTGCTCGCCAGCATACCGACGATCAGCAGCAGCGGACGCGACACGCGCTCCTCCAGATCGGCCAGCGCCGCGGCGATGGTGCGGCCGCCTTCGGGATTGTGGCCGCCGTCCAGCCACAGCTCGCTGCCTTCCGGCGCCTGATCCACCAGCGGCCCGGCACTGAGCCGCTGCAACCGTGCCGGCCAGTCGGCCTTGACCATGCCGGCCTCGAACGCCGCCGGCGCGATCGTGAACGGCTTGAGCGCGCGCAAGCTCGCGATGGCGAGGCCGGCATTCTCAAACTGGTGGCGGCCGTAGAGCTTGGGCGGCGGCAGATCGAGCAAGCCGGCCTCATCCTGATAGACGAGGCGGTTGCGCTCTTCGGTGGCGGTCCAGTCCTCGCCGGCAACTTTAAGCGGCGCACCGATGCGTGCCGCCTGCCGCTCGATAATGCCGAGCGCATCGCGGTGTTGCGCGGCCACGATCGCCGACGTGCCGCGCTTGAGAATGCCGGCCTTCTCGGTCGCGATCTTTTCCAGCGTGTCCCCCAGAAACTCCGTGTGGTCGATCGAAATCGGCGTGATGACGGTGGCGAGTGGATGGTCGATCACGTTGGTGGCGTCGAGCCGCCCGCCTAGTCCGACTTCCATCAGCAGCACGTCGGCGGGATGGCGCGCGAACAGCACGAGCCCGACCGCGGTGGTGATCTCAAACACGGTGATGGGCGCGCCAGCATTGGCGGATTCGCATTCTTCCAGCGTCGCCGATAGCTCCGCGTCGGAAACGAATGCGCCCTCGCCGGTATCACCGAGCCGGTAGCGCTCGTTGAAGCGCACCAGATGCGGCGAGGTGTAGACGTGCACGCGCTGGCCCGCGGCTTCCAGCATGGCGCGCATAAAGGCGATGACAGAGCCCTTGCCGTTGGTGCCGCCGATATGGATCACCGGCGGCACTTTACGCTCCGGGTGATCGAGCGCGACCAGCAGCCGCTCGATGCGCTCGAGCGACAGATCGATGCGCTTGGGATGCAGCGCGGTCAGCCGGGCAACGATGGAGTCGATGGGGGTCATTTACTCTGTACCTGTCATGCCCACGAAAGCGGACATCCAGTAATCACGGCCTTTCGATATTCAAGTACCGGGGATACCGGATCATCCGCTTACGCGGATGATGACAGCCTGCGCAAGTGTCACGTCGGTGCCTGTGCCGTAGACTGAGCCGGCGCGGGCAACTGTTGCGTCGCCGGCGCGGCGGACGCGGCGGCCGGTTGCGTGAGTTCTGCCGCCGGCGCCTTGGTGAGCAGCCGACACAGCTCAGATAGCGTGCCGCGCAACTGGTGGCGGTGCACGACCATGTCCACCATGCCGTGCTCGGTGAGATACTCGGCGCGCTGGAAGCCTTCCGGCAATTTCTCGCGGATGGTCTGCTCGATCACGCGCGGGCCGGCGAAGCCGATAAGCGCGCCGGGTTCGGCGATGTGCACGTCGCCGAGCATGGCGTAGGAGGCGGTGACGCCGCCGGTGGTCGGGTTGGTGAGCACGACGATGTAGGGCTTCTTGGCCTCGCGCAGCATCTGCACCGCGACGATGGTGCGCGGCAATTGCATCAGCGCCAAAATGCCTTCCTGCATGCGGGCACCGCCGGAAGCCGCGAACATGATGAACGGCGTCTGCCGCTGCACCGCAGTCTCCAAGCCTTTAATCACTGCGTCGCCGGCCGCCATGCCGAGCGAGCCGCCCATGAAATCGAAATCCTGCACGCCGATGGTGACCATCAAACCGTCGAGGCGGCCGATGCCGAGTTTGACCGCGTCCTGCAAACCGGTCTTTGTGCGCGCGTCCTTGAGGCGGTCGGCGTAGCGGCGCTCGTCGCGGAACCTGAGCGGATCGAGTGGCACCTCTGGCAGGGCGATGTCCTCGTACTCGCCCTGGTCGAACATACCCTTCAGCCGCGCCGGCGCGCTGATGCGCATGTGGTAATTCGAGCTCGGGATGACAAACTGGTTGGCCTCGACGTCCTTGTAGAAGACGAGCTGCCCGGTCTCCGGACATTTGATCCAGAGGTTTTCCGGCGTCTCGCGGCGAAGGAAGCTGCAAATCTTCGGCCGGACGACGTTGGAGATCCAGTTCATAACCTGCCTATATAGGCCCGCTTTGACGGCATTATAACCGCCCTCTCGGGGGAATCGTTACTCGGCCTGGGACGCGGCGGGCGGCCCGCACGCCTTTGGCCAATTGCGACACCAGACCGGTGACCGCCTTCACGGTGCCGACCTTGGCCTTGCCGTTCTTATCAAGACTGGCGCGCAAGGCCTCCACCAGCGCGGAACCGACCACGACGCCGTCGGCGCCCTCGGCGATGGCACGCGCGTGCTTTGCGGTTTTGACACCGAAGCCGACGGCGACCGGCAGGCCGGTGTGGCGCTTGATGCGCCTGACCGCGTCGGTGACCTTGGCCGTATCGGGCGCCGCGGCGCCGGTAATGCCGGTGATGGAGACGTAATAGACAAAACCGGAAGTGTTGTTGAGCACCGTCGGCAGGCGCTTATCGTCGGTCGTGGGGGTGGCAAGGCGGATGAAGTTGAGTCCCGCCTTCAACGCCGGCAGGCACAGCTCTTCGTCTTCCTCCGGCGGCAGGTCCACGATAATGAGCCCGTCGATGCCGGCACTCTTGGCATCAACGAGAAACTTGTCGACGCCGTAGATGTAGACCGGATTGTAGTAGCCCATCAGCACGATCGGCGTGGCGTCGTCACCTTTCCGGAATTCGCGCACCAGCGAAAGCGTCTTCTTCATAGTCTGTCCGCCGCGCAGCGCGCGCAGGCCGGCGGCCTGGATCGCGGGGCCGTCGGCCATGGGATCGGTAAACGGCATGCCGAGTTCGATCACGTCGGCTCCCGCTTTCGGCAACGCCTTGGCGAGCGCGAGTGAAGTCCGATAGTCGGGATCGCCCGCCATGGTGAAGGTCACCAGCGCGGCGCGGCCTTCGGCCTTGAGCGCGGCGAAGCGCTTTTCGATGCGCGTGGTCATTTCTTTTTCTTTTTGCTTTCGAGAAATACTTCCACGCTCGCCAAATCCTTGTCGCCGCGGCCGGAAAGATTGACCACCATCAGGTGATCTTGCGGCTTGGTCGGCGCGAGGTCGAACACGCGCGCCAATGCGTGCGCCGGCTCCAGCGCCGGGATGATGCCTTCCAGCTTGCTCACCAACTGGAACGCCGCCACCGCTTCGTCGTCGGTCGCAGAAAGAAATTGCACGCGGCCGAGATCGTTGAGCCAGGCATGTTCGGGACCGATGCCGGGATAGTCGAGGCCGGCGGAGATTGAATGCGCCTCCTCGATCTGGCCGTCGTCGTCCATCAGCAAGTAAGTACGGTTGCCGTGCAGCACGCCCGGCCGGCCGCCGGCGATGGAGGCGGCGTGCTTGCCGCTGTTGAGGCCGAGACCGGCCGCTTCGACGCCGTAGATCTCGATGGAACGCTCATCGAGGAACGGGTGGAACAGGCCCATGGCGTTGGAGCCGCCGCCAATGCAGGCGATCAGCGAGTCCGGCAAGCGGCCTTCGGCTCCGAGCATCTGCTCGCGCGTCTCGCGGCCGATGATCGACTGGAAATCGCGCACCATGGCCGGATAAGGATGCGGGCCGGCGACAGTGCCGATGCAGTAGAACGTGTCGCCGACGTTGGTGACCCAGTCGCGTAGCGCCTCGTTCATAGCGTCCTTGAGCGTGCGCGCGCCGCTCTCGACCGCGCGCACCTCGGCGCCGAGAATCTTCATGCGCAGCACGTTGGGCTTTTGGCGCTCGACGTCGACGGCGCCCATATAGACGATGCAGGGCAGCCCGAATTTGGCGCAGAGCGTGGCGGTGGCGACCCCGTGCATGCCGGCGCCGGTCTCGGCGATGATACGGGTCTTATCCATGCGCTTGGCCAGCATGATCTGGCCCAGCACGTTGTTCACCTTGTGCGCGCCGGTGTGGTTGAGCTCCTCGCGCTTGAAGAAGATTTTCGCGCCGCCACAGTGTTGGGTGAGCCGCTCAGCGAAATAGAGCGGCGACGGACGGCCAACGTACGTCGCAAGATATCCGTCCATCTCGGCTTGAAATTTGGGATCGGCCTTGGCCTGCGTGTACGCCTGCTCCAGATCGAGGATCAGCGGCATCAGCGTCTCGGCGACGAAGCGGCCGCCATAGATGCCGAAATGCCCGCGCTCGTCGGGGCCGGTGCGGTAGGAATTGGGTTCCTGCACGGTCATACGATGTCCGCCTGCGAGAGATTGAACGGCGCGTCGAGGGCGCGCGCGACGCGGATGAATTCACGGATCTTGGCCGGATCCTTGACGCCGGGCGTGCTCTCCACGCCGGAGGAGACATCGACGCCGGGCGCACGGGTAATGGCCAATGCTTCGGCGACGTTACCGGCATCGAGTCCACCTGAAAGCATGAAGGGCACGCCGGAATTGAGTCCGGCGAGCAGCGTCCAGTCGAACGGCGTGCCGAGACCGCCCGGACGGGTGGCCCCCTTGGGCGCGCGCGCATCGAAGATCAGCCGGTCGGCCACCTTGGCATAAAGGTGGATGGGAGACAGGTCGCGCCGGCTGGCGATCGGCAGCGCCTTCATCACCGGCAGGCCGAAGCGCGAACGTACCACCGCCACCCGCTCCGGCGTCTCCTTGCCGTGCAGCTGGAGCATGTCGGGTTTCAGCGCCGCCACGACATCACGCAGCGTGTCGTCGGTGGCGTCGACTGTGAGCGCGACCTTGCCGGCGTGGCCCCGCACCTGCCCGCCCAGGCGGCGCGCAGCCTCCAGCCCGAGGTTACGCGGGCTCGGCGGGAAGAACACAAAGCCGACCAGGTCGGCCCCGGATTCCAGCGCCACATCAAGCGTTTCCGGGGTCCTGAGGCCGCAGATTTTGACCGTCAATGGCATGGGCCGCGTTCTACCGCCTTCTCCGCGCCGCCGCAAAGCGGAACCGGTCTCAAACAACCGGCGGCGGAATGATCGGCATCGATCCAATCTCAGGCGGCGCCGGCGGCGCTTGCGTCCCGAACTGGCGGCGGATGCCCTCCAGCTCCTCGTGCAAGGCGCGCACATCGGCGTCCAATTTGCGGGCGGTGCGCCGCCACGGGCTCTGGCGCAGCCAAGCGGCGGCGCCGCCGATGATCACGCCGAGGATCAGCACAATGAAGATAAGCACGAACAGCGGCACCGTCGCGGCATAGGCCGGGCTGGTTGCCGAAAGCGGATCGAACGACACCGTCACCGCCTGTCGGTTGGCTACCGCAAAGACGATGATGAGGGCGGCCAGCGGCACGACAATCAGCGCGGTGACGATCTTGCGGAACAATGGTGCTGCTCCAAAAATATCGAAGGCCGGGCGGAGCGCCCGGCCATGACAATAGCACCCTCAGAAATCCGCGAAACCGGCGGACCCTACGCCGGCCCTTGCTTGTTCAGGCGCTCGCGCATCTCCTTGCCGGTCTTGAAAAACGGCACCGACTTCTCGTCGACCGCGACATGCGCCCCCGTGCGCGGGTTGCGCCCGGTGCGGGCCGGCCGGTGCTTGACCGAGAAGGCACCAAAACCGCGCAATTCGACGCGATCGCCCTTGGCCATGGCGCTGGTGATCTCGCCGAGGATGGCGTTGACGATGTTCTCGACATCACGCTGGTAGAGGTGCGGATTCTGGGCGGCGATTCGCTGGACAAGCTCGGACTTGATCATGACGCCGCCACACCCCTCTCAGTTGGAACTGGGAGGGTGCCAAAGCGCCAACAGACCGTCAAGGTTAAGTCTTTCGACCGCTTGCACCGCACCCCAGTCCTCGATGCGCTGCGCAATGGCCGAAAGGCCCACCGCCTGGAAGGTCCAGGCCGCGACGTGGAGGAAGGAAAACTCGCTGAACCGCGGCTGCAGCGAGATATCGCGCACCGGGGTATTGGCCGGCACGTTCTTTTCCTTGGCCAGCCAGGCGAGCGCGGTCTTCTCGTTGCCGAGACCGTCGACCAGCTTGAGGCCGACGCCCTGGCGGCCGGTGAAAACGCGGCCATCGTCCACCGCGGCGAGCTGGGCATCGTCCATCCGGCGGCGATTCTTCACCAGGCTTTTGAACCAGGCATAGGAATCGAGCACGATCGCCTCCACAGCGGCGCGCGCCGCCGGGCTGGTGGGCTCGAAGCCGTTGGGCACGGCCTTGAGCGGGGAGGATTTGATCGATTCCATCTTGATGCCGAGCGTCTTTAGCGCCTCGGCGAAATTGGGATACTGGAACAGCACGCCGATCGAGCCGACCAGGGAAGTATCGTGGGCAATAATGTGATCGCTCGATAACGCGGCGATATAGGCGCCGGAGGCGGCAAGCCCGTCGACCACCACCACCATCGGCTTTTTGGCTTGCAGCGCGCGCAGCAAATCGTAGAGCTGCTGGGAGCCGGCGGTGGTGCCCCCGGGGCTGTCGATGTGCACGATGACGGCGCGCGCGCGCGACTTGGAAAGCCGCTCGAGCGCTTCGACCCGGTCGCGGTTGTCGCGGATCAGGCCCTGCACCTTGATGCGGGCAATATAGACGCGGGCCGGCAGCAGCCGGTTGCCGGGGGTCAGCGCGAAGGCAACGCCAGCGACAGCCAGCACGGCGACCACGACCGCGCTGACGCGCCAGAAGGTGAGTTTGCGCCGCAGGCGGCGGCGGTCGACGATTGCATCGGCATCGAGCGACATGGGGGTGCGCTCCTTGGATTGAGTCGCGTTTTCGATCTTACAACCGGCTCGTCCTCGCAGGGGCTTATCCACGCGCTTTTTGGCGCGTTCATGTCAAAAAGCAAAACCCCCGGGCCGGGGCCCGGGGGTCATCAGCGGGTTCGGCAAGGCGCCGGCCGGCCTTATTCGTCGGCTTTCTCGGCTTCCGCCTGTTCGCCTTCGGCTTCGTCCTTCTCACCACCGGACCGCTGTTTGTTGAGCGCAGCGCCCAGGATATCGCCAAGCGAGGCGCCGGAATCGGCGGTGCCGTATTGCGCGATCGCCTCCTTCTCCTCGGCGACTTCCAGTGCCTTGATGGAGACGGCGACCTTGCGGGTCTTGCGGTCGAACTGGGTGACTCGGGCGTCCACCTTCTGGCCGACCGCGAAGCGCTCCGGCCGCTGCTCGCCGCGCTCGCGGGCGAGGTCCGAACGTTTGATGAAGGCAGTGAGCTCGGTGCCGACGATCTTGACGTCGAGGCCGCTCTCCTTGACCTCGATCACCTCGCAGGTGACCACTGAGCCCTTCTTCAGTTCGCCGGCCAACTCCATCGGATCGCCCGCCAGCTGCTTGACGCCGAGCGAGATGCGCTCCTTCTCGACATCGACGTCGAGAACCTGCGCCTTCACCATGTCACCCTTCTTGTATTCCTCGATCACCTGCTCGCCCGGGCGCTTCCAGTCGAGGTCGGAGAGGTGAACCATGCCGTCGACGTCGCTGTCGAGGCCGAGGAACAAGCCGAACTCGGTCTTGTTCTTGACCTCGCCTTCGACCACCGAGCCGGGCGGATGCTTCTCGACGAACACTTCCCAAGGATTGCGCATGGTCTGCTTGAGGCCGAGTGAAATGCGGCGCTTGACCTGATCGACCTCGAGGATCTGCACCTCCACCTCCTGCGAAGTGGAGACGATCTTGCCGGGATGCACGTTCTTCTTGGTCCACGACATTTCGGAGACGTGGATGAGACCCTCGATGCCGGGCTCCAGCTCCACGAAGGCGCCGTAGTCGGTGATGTTGGTGACGCGGCCCTTGAAGCGGGTACCGACCGGGTATTTTCCCTCGATGTCCTGCCATGGATCGTCGAGCAACTGCTTCATGCCGAGCGAAATGCGGTGGGTCTCGTGGTTGATCTTGATGATCTTGACCTTCACCTGCTGGCCGATATTGAGCACCTCGGTCGGGTGATTGACCCGGCGCCAGGCGATGTCGGTGACATGCAGCAACCCGTCGATGCCGCCGAGGTCGACGAACGCCCCGTAATCGGTGATGTTCTTGACCACGCCGTCGATGACCTGACCTTCTTCCAGATTCTGCACCAGTTCCTGGCGCTGCTCGGCTCTCGTCTCTTCCAGCACGGTGCGGCGGGAAACGACGATGTTGCCGCGGCGGCGGTCCATCTTCAGGATTTGGAACTGCTGCGGCACGTTCATCAGCGGGGTGACGTCGCGGATCGGCCGGATGTCGACCTGGCTGCGCGGCAGGAAGGCCACCGCTCCGTCGAGATCGACGGTGAACCCGCCCTTGACCTGGTTGAAGATGACGCCTTGGACTTTTTCGTTGCTCTTGAACGCGGTTTCCAACTTGCCCCAGCTTTCCTCGCGCCGCGCCTTGTCGCGCGAGAGCACCGCCTCGCCGAGCGCGTTTTCCACGCGTTCGAGATAGACCTCGACCTCGTCGCCGACCTTGAGTTCGGCCTGCCGTCCGGGTCCGGCGAATTCGCGCACGGCCACGCGGCCTTCGGTCTTCAGACCGACGTCGATGACGGCCATATCTTTTTCGATGCCGACAACCGTGCCTTTGATGACGGAACCTTCCTGCAGGTTTCCGGAGCCAAAGGATTCGTCGAGCATCTTGGCGAAGTCTTCACGCGTGGGTGCTTGAGCAGTGGCAGTGGCCATGAAATCTCCTGTAAGCGGCGCGCCGGCGGGTTGGATTGGCGCTCCAAAGGCGCAGGCCGATGGTCCCGCAAGACCAACGGCGGCCCCCGGGAATCCCGGATGGCCGGCGCAAAGACCGTGCTTTTGGAACGATGGTTCGATCAGGCTGCCTCACGCAGAGGCGCGAGCGGGGCTTTGTCCTCCAACAGCGAGGGGCGGTCAGCCGCGCCCTCGGCCCGCTCGGGTGGCCTCGACGATGTCGATGGCAGCCCGGATGGCGGTGGATATATACAAACGGGCTCCTCGGAGCAAGCCGCCAGACACGGTCGCGGCGAGTTCAACTTGCCGTATCGGCCAGCTGCGAAATCGCGATGCCCAAGGCCATCATGCGGTGTAGCTCATCGTTCAGTCTGTATACCGCAGACCGTCCCTTTCCCTGACCGCTGAAATCAAGCGCCGAGACGGCCTTGATATAGGCACCGATTTCCCTGAGCGCAATATCGGCAAGCTGTGCTGTATCGGTCGGGACTTCGTAACCCCGACGTCGGAATATGACATCCACCTTGACGTTGTTTATGGGCGCGGCCTTGGCGAGATCCAACTTGTGCGGCTTCATCTGGTTCTTGATTTGCTGAAAGTCCTTCAACGCGTTCTGCAGCATCGACAGCGCCTCGCGCCGCATACCGTCCGCACCGCCCTTATTTCCTAGTTCAGCTTCGGCTAAAGCGCGAAACGTGGCCCCAACGGCTGCAAGAAGGCGACTGCTCGCCTGGTGCGACAGGTTTCGCACCTCGGGAAAATTAAATTCGTTGACGTTTTCGGCGTGCAAGGCCGACGGCGCCGCCCATGTCAAAGTGGCGGCACAAAATGCAACGCGCCAAATGACCATCACGGTTTTGCCTGCCCCAAGCATGCTTGTCCGACCTCTATGAAGTTTGCTCGATAAATCTTTTTTTGAACGGCTTGCGCCCAAAACTGTTTGAACACGTCGTAATTCTTCAACGCCTTGCAAAATTCGGTTTCTATCGAGCGCCACAAATTATTATCGATGGTCCTGTAGTCGTGCTGACGCGACGCCGAAGCGTAATAGTTCAGAATCTGAATGACTCGAATTTGCGCCTTCTGCACCACGACCGGATTGTATTTTTTCTGGGCATCGAAGGCATAGATGTAGCTCGCAGTATCGGGATCCATGGAGCCGAACAATTCCCGACCGTCTTTTTGAATCTGGAGGGCCGTGGTCGCGCGCAGAGCGTTCCTCGTGTCGCGGAGCTGATCCCAGGCCATGAATGCGCCAACCAGGGCGACAACAATTCCGAGAGTCTGCAATGCGCTAGTCAGCGAAGAAATCCCGCGCGCGGTATGTTCATCCTGCAATGCAGTCCAGATCGCGCGAAAGCACATCCGCCTCGGACCCCTTTTCAGGCAACTTTAAGGTCAAACTATATTCAACTTCTCGTTGAATGACAACTTTGCCGGCGGGCAACAGACTTCCGGAACGCCCTCCCAGATCGCTCACATTACTTCTGAAGCCGATTGGCGTTCACAATGGCCAGCGCCTTGCGAAAGGCGGCTTCTACATCGAGATTCGTTGTATCGAGCAAGTGTGCATCCGGGGCTTGTCTTAAGGGGGCGGCGGTCCGCCCCATATCGCGCTGGTCGCGCTTTTTGATGTCGGCCAGCACCGCGGCCTCGTCGATTTGCTGCCCGGCGGCCTGGTATTCCAGGGCGCGGCGGCGGGCGCGCACCTCCGGGGTGGCGGTGACGAAGATCTTAACGTCGGCCCCGGGGCAGATGACGGTGCCGATGTCGCGGCCATCGAGCACGGCGCCGGGCCGCTTGGCGGCAAAATCGCGCTGAAACGCCAAAAGCGCGGACCGCACCTCCGGGACAGCGGAGACCACCGAGGCCGCCTCGCTTACCGCATGGCTCTTGAGCGCTTGCTCGTCGAAGCGTGCCGGGTCGAGCGCTTGCGCCGCAGCGACAGCGGCTGCGGTGTCCCCCGGCGGGCGGCCGGCATCGATGAGCGCCTTGGCGACGGCGCGGTAGATCAAGCCGGTGTCGAGATGGCGCAGGCCGTAATGGGCGGCGAGCTTCTTGCCGAGCGTGCCTTTGCCTGACGCCGCCGGGCCGTCGATGGCGATGATCATGACAGATCGCATCCGAGCGAGCGCATCAATTCGACGAAGCCGGGGAAGCTGGTGGCGATGAAGGCACTATCGTCGATGCGCACGGGGGCGTCGCTCGCCAGCCCCATCACCAGCGCCGCCATGGCGATGCGGTGATCCATATTGGTGGCGACCTCGGCCCCGCCGGCCACCGCCGGCTTGCCCTGCACGATCATGTCGTCGCCCTCGATCTCGACCGTCACGCCGTTGGTGCGCAGCATGGCGGCGGTCGCTTCCAGCCGGTCGCTCTCCTTCACGCGCAATTCCTGCAAGCCGCGCATGCGCGTCGTTCCTTGCGCGAAGGCCGCGGCCACCGCCAAGACAGGATATTCATCGATCATCGCGGGCGCACGTTCGGCCGGCACGTCGACGCCTTTCAGCGCCGACGCGGTCACGCGCAGGTCGGCGACTTCCTCGCCGCCGTCGTCGCGCGTAACAAGCGTCTCGATCTTGGCGCCCATCTCGCGCAACGTGGCGTAGAGCCCGGTGCGGAGCGGATTGGTCATCACCGAGTCCAGCACCAGCTCGGAGCCCGGCACGATCAACGCCGCGACAAGAGGAAATGCCGCCGAGGACGGATCAGCCGGCACCAGCACATTGGCGGGGCTGAGCTCGGGTTGACCTTGCAACGTAATGCGGCGGCCATGGTCGCCATGCACCCGGCTCACGATCTTGGCGCCGAAATGCTTCAGCATGCGCTCGGTGTGGTCGCGGCTGGCTTGTGTTTCGATCACCGTGGTCTCGCCCGGCGCCGCCAGACCCGCCAGCAGTACCGCCGACTTGAGCTGCGCCGACGGCACCGGCGATTCATAGACGATCGGAACACAATCGCGCGCGCCTTGCAGCGTGAGCGGCAGCCGGCCGCCTTCCGCGGCCTCGAGCACGCGCGCGCCCATGCGCTCCAGCGGATCGAGCACGCGCCGCATCGGCCGCTTGCGCAAGGACGCGTCGCCGTCAAATGTCGCGGTGACCGGGCAGCCGGCGACCGCGCCGATCGCCAGCCGGCAGCCGGTGCCGGAATTGCCGAAATCGAGCGGACCGGTCGGCTGTGCAAAGCCGCCGACGCCGACACCGTGAATGCGCCAGACGCCGTCGCCGCCGCGCTCCAGTCGGGCGCCGAGCGCGCGCATGGCATTGGCGGTATGCAGGACGTCCTCTCCTTCCAGCAGACCCGCCACCGTGCTTTCGCCCACCGTCATGGCGCCCAGAATCAGGGCGCGGTGCGAGATCGATTTGTCCCCCGGCACCCGGGCACGGCCCTGCACGGGGCCGCCGCGGCGGGCGGTCAGCGGCGTCAAAACGGCGGTATTCACCGGGCGCTATCCTTGAAAAATCAGCGCCCTCCTACCATGCGGCAAGCGACCCCGTCATCCCGTCGAACCCGCCGGGCGGCGCTATTGACAGGACCCGCACGGCTCGCCAAGTGAGACACCGATTTAGCGGCTTTGTCCCAAGGAACCGACCAGTGGCGAAACTTGATCTCGGCACCAAGCGCATTTGTCCGGAAACCGGGCGCAAATTTTACGATCTCAACAGGACGCCGGTGATCTCGCCGTATACCGGCAAGGTGGTGCCGATCGCGCCGGTACCGACGCGGTCGCGGCCCGAGCCAGCCGCCGCGCCGGCCCCACGGCCGGCACCGGCACCGGAGCCCGCCGAGGTGGTCGCGCCGGAGGCGGCGGACGTCGAGCTGGTGTCGCTGGAAGACGCCGACGCCGAGGCCCAGGGCAAGAAGAAGCCGGCGGCGGGAGAAGCGGTCGCGGCGGGCGAGGAGGAAGACGTCGAGATCGACGAGAGCCTCGACGACGCCGCCTTCATCGAGGAAGAAGAGGAAGGTGACGCCGACGTGACCGACATCATCGGCGACACCATCGAGAAGGAAGAGGAGAGCTGATTTCGAAAGTCAGGAGCCCGGAGTCAGGTGTCCTAAACTATTTGCTTCTATCCTGACGACCGATTCCTGTTCCCTTGGAGGGGCCATAGCTCAGATGGGAGAGCGCGTGAATGGCATTCACGAGGTCGGCGGTTCGATCCCGCCTGGCTCCACCAACATTCCAGCCTGACAAATCAGTGGCTTCTGATAATCGCCGGCAACAATACTGTGCGCGCGATTGTCGTCTATGCAAATGTCTATGCATATTTTTGACATCGGTTCGCTCTAATCGATGTGTCTGTGGACAACGCGGACACCACATGCATTGACACGCATGAAAATGCATTTTAATGCGCGACGTTCAATCAGCACAGCGGACACCTGGGTCCTTAAAACCGGATGCGCGTCAATCGGGGCGTGCATCGCGAGTGAGGACCAGTCGTGGAACGCAATCTCCTCGATAGAAATTCCGACAAGCCGTCGCCGCACCCCCTCGATACGATCCGCAAGCGCGCATTGGCGAAGAAGCTCAACATCAATCCCTGGACGTTGATGCGCTGGGTGAAGTCCGGGCAATTCCCTCCGCCTATCAAGCTCACCGATATCGTTTTTGTGTGGCGCGTGGCCGATGTCGAAGCATGGCTGCGAGAACGCGAGGGCGTTCGGCTTGTCCCCGAGCCTCAAAAGATTGCTCCCCCTCGAAGGGTGCGCGTCAAAAAGAGCGAACGCGTCAGGGCCGAGGCTTAGGCCCATGGCGACGGCACCAAAACGAAAAACCCCCGTCTCGGTCAGGGACGGGGCCCTTTCCGGAAATGCGAGATCGGTTGCGGAATCACTCGCGATGCAAACGTCACCACAGGGCTTAATCAATGGATCGGCTTTCGCAAGGCAATGTACGGCGCGTATGCGCGCTTTGCAATCCGCAGCCACGTGACGTCCTTCACTATGTGGACGTGGTGACTGTTTGGATGCGAGAACCGCTCTCAGAGAGAAGATTGAATTGGCTGCGAGAGCAATGCGGCGGCCATGTGGATCGAAGGCTGAATGGCGAAATCATCCAGCGCACGGATCGGTCTTATCAGATCACGTTTCCGGACAGTTCTTTCCGGCAACGTCTCCAACTCCATCAACCTAAGCAGGCCGTCCTATATTGGCTTGCTCAACTAAACGATGTTCGTTTGAGTTATGTCGAGCTAAGTCAGGATTGGGTGATGGCCAATGAAGACGACCGCAAGGCTGCCTATGAGTTCGCTTGTCGCCATCTGATCAAGAGGCATCACGGAGCCCAGCGCATCAGTTTTATGGGTCGGACGCGTTACAGCGGGCCAAGGCGCGCGCCAAACAACATAGTCGTCTATGACGATAAGCCGTCGAAGTTAACGGGCGAGATCGATGTTCTACATTTCGACTGGCGCATACGCGGCACAGCAGCACTGCGTCGTGCTGGAATCGCATCGGTCAACGATTTGACTGGGTTGAATCACATCGCTTTTTGGCGCCAACGCCAGCTATTTTTCGAGATTGATCTGACGCGCCTCGGTCGGATGTCGAATAACCGCGCATTTGGCATCAACCGACGCCGGCCATGGATCGAGAAATATCGACCTGGACTGGCTGTCGATATGGACCAACGTGCAGGGACTATTATCGCACATGCGTACGGTCAAACGGATTTCGGCTTTTCCGTTCAGAACATCATCGATGAACTTCGCGGCTATCTCAACGTTGCAACATGTCTTCGTCCTATCGTCCTCGATCAACCGTTACCTGCGAATAGCGCACACATTCTATGATCATCCACACATCATCAACGTACACGAGATTATTCAATCGTTTCATTGTATTGCGTGACAAATGTCCCTGGAAATGGAGGAGATGACACATGGGACGATGGGGATCGAGTGAAAATGATGGTTTTTATCGCATGCCTGTTCGGCAATGGGGACGAGATGAGTTCAGCGATGATGATTGGGTTGATATTCTTGATGCCAAAATCGTCCTTGGCCTGACTTCACGTGAAATCATGTTGGTGCGTCGTCACCCGTTATTTCCCCGCGGTTATCCTCCTGATTATTTGCGCAGGGTACGTGATTTGAAAAAATTTAGGCGTGTATTGGAGCAAGCCGAACGCGATGGTTTGACAGTGCCCGATTGCTTTTTCGTCGATCTGCCCGAGCCATGACAAATATGTGCATCTCCACACTCAGACGAAGCGTATCTGAAGCCCGTCGATGGTTCAGCGCCACAAAGCTGTTCTGGATATGGCTTGCGCTAACTGTCGCCATCCTCGTCTTCTTCTATTTCCTCCCGGGCAGCAGCCTGCAAAGCCGGGTACGTTGGGCCGGAGCACTTTTTGAGTTCTTGGGCATAAGCGCCGTTGTAATTAGCATCAACCGAGCGCGACGCTCGTTTGGTAGGTCGTCCGTACTTCGAGGCATGTGGATTCGGTTAAAAGAGTTTCGGTTTATCTTCGTACGCCGTCCGCCGATCAACGTGACCTTGAACGAGACCCTTCAACCGTTCGACACGTTTTTTTCTGCAACTGTGACCAACAGTCTGCCCAGCACAACGGAGGAGCGAGTTGCAGAACTCGAAAGAAAGTTTACTCGGCTAGAGAAATCTGTCGGAAATCTGGATCAAAGAATTGTCGATCAGGGTCGCGAACTGCGCGCCGCAATTAAAAGTGAAATTGCCCAACGTGAGGCGGGAGATCGGGCTGTAGGTGATAGATTGGAAGAGGGATTGATCGGCGACAGCTATTTGGAATTGGCAGGCGTCTCCTACCTCTTCCTTGGGGTCATTATGGCGAACCTACCGGCTGAAGTCGCGGTTGGTCTCGGATGGATTGGCCTAACTTAAGCCAACGATGCATCCGCAATTGGTGAGGGACGATTGATGGCCCTGACGAAAGCACAGATCGGACGATGCGGCGAAATGTTGGTTCAATACGAGCTGCTCAAATACGGTATCGAATCCGCGGCTCTAATGACGGATACGGGCATTGACCTCGTCGCTTATCTTCCCAACCGCAAACGAGCGATGACCATTCAAGTCAAAACCAATTTGAAGCCAAAGCCAGCTGGCGGTCGCGGAGCTCTCGCGCTCGAGTGGTGGATTAGGAAAGACAGCCCAGCGGAAATAGTCGCCCTCGTCGACCTGCAAACGGAAGACGTTTGGTTCCTATCCCACAAGAAGTTGGAAAAAGTCGCGCAGCAAAAGAACACGGACAAGCTGCATTTCTATATGTATGTGGATGAGAAATTCCGGGACCGGAGGACGCACATAAGGGGGTTCACGGGGTTGCTGATTGGAGAGCAACTGAGGCGGCTCTTAGCGCCGACCCAATAGTCGATCCCGGCTCAGATTTGACACCATAGGTGCCGTCTAAAGCCACCATTAAACTTTCGCTCTGTTGACATGCAAAAGTTGTATCGCTCTCGCGAAATGCCGTCGTTTGGACGGTCATGTGATTGATTATCACGCGCGCATTGCCGGAAAACCACCAATTCGCAGTGGTTTCTGCCTTGCCCTTGCGTTTCTACGCAAATGATATTTATATACACGCTAGGGTTGCAGCGCAGGATGTGCTCACATGGCGACAAGAAAACGCCTGTTGCCGAGTAAGAGAAAAGGTCGTGCGGCAATAACGAATGGCCGATTCCTATTAATCGGCGTCGATCATCGCAGTCGAGCCGCGCGCCGTTTCCGCGATCTCTACAAACAATATTTGACCGAAACTGGCGGCAAGTATGACGAACTCTGCCGACAGGCCGCTAGCCTCGTTTGTCAACGCGAACTGATAGATGCAGCCATTATTCGTGGAGACAAAGTCGATGCCCTGCACCTTGTTCGACTAGCCGGTGCCATAAACCGCACTCTCGCACGGTTAAAACGCGCGGCAGTTGATCCCGATAACAAGCGCCGGCGTCAGCGCGAAGACCGGGAAGCGGGGCTGGTGCCATGAAGCCCCTGCACGACGTCCTGCAAGGTCCGTTCGCGAATTGGTTAGGCGACGACGACTGGACCCCGTGGTTCGCGTTCATGGCAGCATTGCGCGGCGAGCCGATGACGCGCGACGAGCGGAAATTCTATCGCCGCTGCACGAGACGACAGGACCGACCTCGACATCCATTCGGTGAAGCGTGGGTAGTGGTCGGACGACGCGGGCGTAAATCTGCGGTCGCTGCCATCATCGGCTGCTACATGGCCGTCTACGGCAAATGGCCTCGGGCCGCAGGCGAGACCGTGCGCATGTTGATCATCGCGGTCAACAAGGATCAGGCCAAGATCGTCAGAGGCTACTGCCAAGCGATCCTCGAAAGCCGTCCGGGTCTCGCGCGACTGATCGACGCAATGGATCGGGACTCGATTACGTTGACGAATGGCATCGTGATCCAATGCGTCCCTAATTCCTATCGATCAATACGCGGGCCGACGGTTATCGCGGCGATCTTCGAGGAGGTGGCGTTCTGGCGCTCTGAGTACTCGGCCAATCCCGACAAGGAAATCCTGCGTGCTGTCCGCCCCTCGATGTTGACCGTGCCCGGTGCATTGTTGCTCGGCATCTCGTCACCCTACGCCCGCAAAGGGCTGCTGTACGAAAAGTACAAGAAACATTTCGGCAGAGACGGTTCGAAGGTGCTGGTGTGGCAGGCCGACACGCAAACCATGAACCCGCAGGTCGACCAAGACGTGATCAAGGAGGCTTACGCGGACGATCCGATTGCGGCGGCGGCTGAGTATGGCGCCGAGTTCAGATCCGACATTGAAGGCTACATCGACCGCGAAGCGCTTGAGGCCGTTATTTCGGTCGGCGTACGGGAGCGGCCTCCAATCACGGGCGCTCGTTACTTCGCCTTTTGCGATCCCTCGGGTGGGAGCGCCGACAGCTTCACCATTGCCATCGCGCATCAAGAAAAGGACATGGCCGTCCTCGATTGCGTGCGCGAGGTCAAGCCGCCGTTCAGTCCCGCCGACGTGGTCGCAGAATACGCGGCGCTGTTGAAAGCCTACCGCGTCACGAAGTTGAACGGCGACAAATACGCGGGGGTTTGGCCGGTCGAAGCGTTCAAGTCGCATAACATCAAGTACGAGCAGGCCGCGCAGGCGAAGTCCGATTTGTATCGCGACTTTTTGCCGATCATCAACTCGGGTAACGTCGACCTCCTCGATCTTGACCGATTGACCAATCAGCTCGCTTCCCTTGAGCGCCGCACGGCACGGTCGGGCAAGGACAGCATCGACCATGCGCCTGGTGGACACGATGACGTGGCGAACGTCGTCGCGGGTGTCATCACGTCGCTCGTCACGAAGAAAGGCGGCTACGACCTCGACGGATTCTTCCGAAACGAGGCCGGCGAAATCGACGACTCCGACGAGAGCTACCGAAACGCCCGACGCTATCGATACGTCGGTAGTGGCGGAATGTGGAGATGAAGTTCAACTGATGGAGAACGACAATGACCAATACAGCTGACGGAAAAGAAGTCCTTGAGGATGGCGAGCGCCTCGTCGTCAACGTGATGCTAATGGACGCACAGCAGCGCGCCTTAGCAGCGAGCATCATACCGATCATGCATCGACCAGGTTTTGTGCAGCTTACCGACGCCGATAAAGCGGCACGGCAGACGATGTACGATCGAGCCGACAAGTGGCTCAACGAGCGCTGGAAGAACCCAGCGCCGGTCAGTCGAGCTGACACCGTGCATCCGGCGCGGGATGCGCGATTGGACGCCTATGCTCATTACCAAGACCGAATTACAAACGCATGGAGGCACCGGTGATCCAGACCAAACCCAAACGTTCACTCGATGATCGGATTGCCGCTGCGTTCTCGCTAGGCGCAAAGTCTGGCGAAGTGGTCGAATTGATCGGCCAGGCTGAGGCTGCGGCATCGGCGGCGGGAGAGGTGGCCCAACTCGCACGGACGCAGGCCCTCGATCCCGCTTTGTCGGCTGAGCGGGTCGCAATAGCCCGCCACGAGATGGAAGATGCCGCATTCAGACGCGACAGGATGCAGGTGGCCGTAACAAAGCTGAGTGAACGGCTGCGCGAACTCAAAGCCCAGGAGGAGGATCAGCGACGTTGGCAGGCCTACGAAAAGACGAAAGTTGAACGCGACAAGCTCGTTGCCGAATTGAAGGAGGTCTATCCTGCGTTCGTTGGCCGTCTCGCGGATTTAGCAGCTCGCGTCGACGCGAACGACCGCGAGGTCGAGAGGATCAATAATCGGGCCAGGCCAGACGGAGCAGATTGGCTCGCCGGGGCCGAGATGGTTGCGCGCGGCATCAAGGGGTTCAACGTCAGCACCTCCGATGTTCCACGAATCACGAAGGCCCTTCGCCTGCCGTCTTTTGAGTACCGTGCGAACGATGCGTACGCATGGCCGCATCAGAAATAGGAAATAAGCTGCGGGATGGCGGCTGCGACCCAACTGTGCCTCTCGCTGCTTTGCAGCAAAATGGTCGCTATTGGACCATAGCGGACAAAGGCTGAGTTTAGTCGGAGAGCGTTTGTCCGCTAATGACCCAGAGCGGACATGAGGTTTGCGGCGCAAGAACTTCCGCTAATGACCCAAAGCGCTCACTTGTGAAGACGAGGCTTACACGAGGCGACGCGGCCTCGGTGTCGCCGCCGGCTGCAGAGGTTCATCTGGGCCGGCGGACGGCTCTAACCTTCCCGCTGTTGCCGCCGCCGCAGAAGAACGTGTCGCTGCCGTTCGAACTCCAGGCCCGACACAATGATGCCGGCCGGCATGTCGATCTGTTCCAGAACCTCGCCGGTCTTCGAGTCGATATGGCGCAGTTCGCTTTGCTCGCCTTCCCAGGTGCCGTGCCAGAGTTCGTCGCCCACCCAGGTGACGCCGGTGACAAAGCGGTTCGAACTCGATGGTGCGCAGCACCTTGCCGGTTTCGGGATCGACCTGGTGGATCTTGCGGTTGCGATGCTGGCCGAAATGCTTCCGACACCCTGTTGCAACCGCTGTCCATCTGATTTTGAAATTTAAGTATTGCTGCGTCTTGAAGCATAATTTTGCCCTCGGCGCATAAATGGTAACGTCGTTTCTTTTACTGAATGTCCCGCCTCTTATTTAAACGTTGGCTCGGGCGGCTCTGGTTGAGATATTTGCAGTGTTTGTGACGCCGCGTTACTACTCAAATAATCGAGGAAACATCTTACTGCTGGCGTTAACCCTCGATTGGAAAGGACTACCGCGTAGACTGAACTATGAGGGATTGACCATTCTGGCATTACTCGCAAAAGAGTTTTTCCCGCAAGATCGGCGGCGCACACGGTAATCGGCAGTACGGCGATACCTACCCCAGCGAGCGCGGCTTGACGCAAGGTTTCCATATCCTCGCTGACTAAACGCGGTTCGTGCTCGTACTCATGTTTTTGCCCGTCCGGAGCAATTATTGTCCACACACGACGGCGTTTCCAAAATTGAAATCCACCGTAGGCAACGAACGCAAATCTTCCAACGTAGATGGTCGGTTATATTGTCTAAGCAACGCGGGCGCTGCTACTAATCTCCGCGGCACTTTCCACAACAACTCTGTCGCTATGCCTTCTACCTCTTCAACAGTGGTTCTTATTCGCAGCGCAATATCCAAGCCGTCCTCATACAGGTCCACCACGCGGTTTGTTACCAGAACCTCTACTCGCACTTCTGGATACTTTGTAAAAAAACCTGGTAATAACTTTGCAAGTGAAACACGTGAGGCATTCATCGGGCAACTAACGCGTACTTTACCTCGAGGCGATGCCTTAAGGTTTGAGATTACGTCGATCCCGGTTTGCGCTTCGATTAGCATAGCGCGGCAATGTTTGAGTAATAGCTCGCCGGCCTCGGTCAACGACAGGCGACGTGTTGTACGCTGCAACAAGCGTACTCCCAGGCGGGCTTCCAACTCTGATATCCGGCGAGAAAGACGCGATTTCGGTATGCCAAGCGCGCGCTCCGCAGCGGAGTAGCCGCCATGTTCAACCACTTGGGCTAAATAAGCCAAATCGTTGAGGTCGATCGGGTCTTGCGTCACGACACCCAGGTTCATGCGCCTATAATATTATACATCTCATTTCTACCAAGTAATTTTAGTCGCTATTTGTGTCGGACTAGCGGTTCCGCCAAACAAAAATGCGACAGCCTGGCCTGTTAGGCCATGCCGAGCCGAATTCATTGTGCAAGATTTGATTTCGTAAGACTGCCAAGCGAGGAGAAGGGCTGCACCGAGTTCGTGCAGATCCCTCTCATAAACAACCTCGCCTTGCCGCGACGCCCAAATGCGAGCGAGCGCACTTGCGCATGTCTATTAGTTGCACGTCTTCTGCAAGGTCTCCACGTACTCGATGCGCTGCATACCGCCAACGCGGTCGGCGTATTTTGTCAAAACCGGTTTCACCGCGTCGCGAAACGACGTTAGGTCGGGATGGTCGATCTCGAGGCCTGCTTTCTTGAAGCTTTGGTAGATCTTGTTCTGATAGCCTTCTGCCCAGAGCATATTATTAAGCGCCGCTTCTTTGGCTGCTTTATCGAGACCCGCTTGCACATCCTTTGGCAAGCTCTTGTAGAACTTATTATTGACGATGATTGCAGCAGCGCCCATCACGTGATTTGTAATTGAATAGTACTTCTGCGTTTCGTAAAGCTTCTGCGCATAAACCCAACCCGCGCCGCCGTCAGCGCCGTCGACCATGTGCGTCTGCAAGGCGCCGTAGGTTTCGGCTGACGCAACGCCGATCACGTCGGCGCCGAGCTGATGATAGGTGTCGAGGAGGATCTGGTTTTTCGCGACCCGAATGCGCAGGCCCTTCAAGTCGCTCGGCAACATGATCGGATGTTTGCTATTCATCATGTTGCGCATGCCCGTAATATCGAAGGCAAGCACACGGATATTCGCCTTCTTCTCGGCGCCTTCGGATATGTCATGCAGCAGCTTGTCGTCCACCAACACGTGCTTGATGCCGCAATCCATGCTCTTGACCAGGAACGGCAGCGTGAATAGGTCGAAACCGCTGTAAAGTTGGGCTATGTTGGTGGTGGCGATTTCCATCATCTGGATCAGGCCAAGCTGAAGCTTCTTGGCGGCCTGCTGATCGGAACCCATCTGGCTTGCCGGGAATTCCTGAAATTCGACCTTGCCGTTGGTGTACTTCTTGGCTAGTTCCGAAAAGTGGACGAAGTAGCGATGAAAGCTCGCGTCCATGCGCGCCGGTGAATTGTGCGCGAACTTGATGGTGATGTCGGCTGCGGTGGTCACCTGCGCAAACAGCAGGCTGGCGAAGCCCGCCGCCAGTGACATCAACAAGAGTCGTGTCTTCATGATCCGTTCCTCCCTGATCTGCCGGGACGCATCGAGCCCCGTGCGATTTTGATTTTCTCTTTCTCACTCTCTCTCACTTGCACTCCCAAGCAGTCCGGTTCAGCGCCACCAGTGCCTCCCTCCCGTCCGCTTCATTGAGCGCATTAGAGGCCACATGGAAAAGGCCGCATGAGCTCTAATTTAGAGCTGGCCGGGATGAATTCCTCGACAGTCGAAGGCAACATAGATTTTGTACCTAGCGTATTGAATTACTGAAGACATTGTAAGTCTGCAATTTATATCGTCTTTAATGCGCTTTTTAGAACACACTGTTCTGCTAGGCATAGTTGCGAGCTTCATATGATCTCGATAGATGTTATCGCTGACGCAGTTTTGCGGTCGTGGACAATAAAGTAAGAGGTCAAAATGACGACGCTATCAATAAGTGAGTCGAAAAATCGCTTGAATGATGCGCCCGCCATTGAAATCAAGCCGGTCACTCCCGCGATTGGCGCCGAGATATTTGGCATCGACCTTTCTCAACCTCTGAGCGATCGAATGTTCAAAGAGGTCCACGACGCGCTGATGACTCACCAAGTTGTATTTTTTCACGATCAGCAGCTTACCAACGAGAATTTCGTCGCGTTCACGCAACTCTTCGGCGAACTACACGTTGCGGCAGAAGCTTCATTCGGAACCCTGGGGGATTATCCTGCAATCGACGTGCTTGATTTCGGTGGGGGCAAGCAACCTTACAACACCAAGGAGATGTGGCACTCCGATAATTCTGGACGGGAAGTGCCGAGCATGGGTGCAGCATTATATGCAATAAAGGTACCTTCATCCGGCGGGGATACCATTTGGGCCAGCATGTACGCAGCATATGATGCGCTTTCAGAACCAAATGAAGAAATATCTCGATGGTATGAAAGCGGAGCATTATGCCATGAAGTCTTTTGGCGACGATATTCGCCAAAATCTTTGGAAGGATGAGGCGGGTCGAAAGCGTATGGAGCCCACCTTAGCTCGGCCGCCAACGGCGCATCCGGTGATTCGCACTCATCCAATTACCAAGCGGAAGGCACTTTACGTGAGCCAGGGTTTTACTACGCGGCTCCTCGGAGTTGATCGCAAGGAGAGCGACGCAATTCTCGGTTATCTCTTCGAACATACGCGCATGCCCGAATTTCAGTGTCGTTTTCGCTGGCACAAGGGGGACCTTGCTCTTTGGGACAATCGCGTGACGCAGCACTATGCCGTCGCCGACTATACTGAGCCGCGTTATATGCACCGAATTGCAATTAAGGGCGAGCGCCCCGTTTGATGGAGGCGTTCCTGTTGAAGCGGTCCGACTTGAAACATATGAATTGGTATAAGGAGGACCAATATACTAGGGGTGCAGGTCGGAAAAACGCTGATGACGTTTGGGGCATGGCTGCCGCCGCTAGCAAATGATGAAGTGCGGCATCAGGTGCTCCGCACGACAAAAGGGATTGCCAGCCGACACTGATGGCGCGTGGGTAAGTCCTGGTTTCTGATCGGGCTACTTGTTGCGGCACCATCTTCGTCCATTGAGTACTATTTCTTAGTCACCATCATTGTAATGTGCCGAGATGGGATTGGATGTCTTCGCCGCCCGTGCGTCTAACGTTTCGTTGCAGAGGATGCAACAGATACATGAATTTGCCTTCGTTGATGGTGGAGTAGAATTCAATACATTGATCGTCGCTCACTTAATGAAACGTTCAGTATTATAAATCACGTAACTCTCGGCCCGCTGCGCGGCGGCTTTATTGCCCGGAGTTCTTTTTGACGAACTGCTCAATGCGCACCAAGATCTCCGGCGACAGATTTGTCGCCGTTTTCATAGCGCCTTCCGCCTGCTCGTGGCTGAGCGGGTGCGGCACGTCGGACAGGATCTTCATCGGGTCTTTGTCGAAGGACTCGGACGTTAGCCCTTCCTGGATCGCGTCGAGGATGATCTTTGCGCTTCCTTGTTCATGTTGGGCGGCCCAAGGAACACGTAAGTCATTGTCTGTTCGACGTTGATGATCACCTTCATTTGATCTCAGGTTGGACCCGACGTCAGGGAGGTGGAGTTTGGCACAGCCGTGCACTTTTTCGTCTATTTGGGGGACTGGTCACGGTAACCCTGATGGTCGATCAGAAGATCGGACAGCCGGGATTCGTCCTCGCCTATCTGCGGCGTCGGGGACACTACAACTGGTTGGTCAGCGTACTCTACGCGGTCGCCTGCTGGGTCGTGCTGGTGGTCTTCTACGAGCGGGATATGCATCTGTTATTCTATCACTCGCTACGGGAAAGTTGGCTCGAGCCGCTGCTGCCGGACGCCATTCCGCAATGGCTTATCTTCTAGTCCTAACCGCTTCAACACGCTGCGATCAGGAGAAAACGATATGACGACATCACCTCTCGTTTCGACGCAGTGGATGGCGGACCACCTCAACGATCCGAATGTGCGGATCATCGAGGTCAGCGCACTAAACAATTCATCGAACTATCGCCAGGGGCATCTACCGGGCGCGCTATGGTTTTATTGGAAGGACTTCTGCTGGCATTCCTCCGACCGAGAATTCCTGACGCCGAAGGAGATGGCGGAGCGCCTCGGCAATATCGGCGTCGGGCCGGGTACGACATTGGTGCTTTACGGAGATCCCGTGCAATTCGGCACCTATGCTTATTGGGCATTGAAGATGGCAGGCCACAAGAATCTTCGGTTGCTCGACGGGACACGCACCAAATGGTCGAAGGAGCGCCGTCCACTCACCGCAAATATTGCGCGGTTTACACCGGTCGACTATCCGGTGCCGGCGCCTGATGCGTCTTCGCGGCTTGGCCGCGACGCCGTGCGCGCGAAACTGGGCAAGGTCGGGGTAGTCATCCTCGATGCGCGTTCGCCGGAAGAATACCTCGGCGAGCGCGTGTCGCCCGCGACAAACAGCGTCGATCACGGCGCAGAGCGCAAGGGTCGTATTCCGGGGGCGAAGCACCTTTTCTACAAATCTTTCCTCAATGAAGACGACAGCTTTAAATCGCCGGCTGAAATGCGCGCGGCGATCGCTGCATCGGGAATCGACGCAGAAGCTGCTAAGGAGGTTGTCTGCTATTGCCGACTCAGCCACCGCGCCACGCTCGTGTGGACGGCGATGGGGGGTGTCCTGGACCTCGGCAATGTGAAGATTTACGACGGCTCGTGGACGGAATGGGGCAGCGTCGTTGGCTTTCCGGTCGAACGTTGATTGGCCACAGCCGCGAACGCCGGCGATAGACTTAAGCGCGTGCTCGGCAAGTCAATCCGCTGACACACTGCATGAAGCGCGAGGTACGCGGGTGGGGTTGCCGACCGACTAGCCGAGCTACTCCCTCCGCCATCCCTCCCAGCACGCTTGAATGCGGTGCGCTACGCGGCAATCGTTTGTACTACGAGTAGAGAATTTCGTTTGCGGTAGCAGTCCCTCCGCCCCCCTCTGTGTGAATTCAACAACTTTGCCAAGGTCGGGGTCGAGGGTTCGAATCCCTTCGCCCGCTCCAGTTATTTCAATCACTTAGAGCCGATCCAAGAAGTTGTTGAGTCGGATAAATCGGTTGTGATTCCTTGATGGGCGCCTGATTCGCACAGGAGCGCCCGATGTGGACACCCGAACACCGCCGCGCAGCTGACCGACGTGGCCTGCGCTATCCGAGTGATCTGAGCAACGCCGAATGACCCGAAGCGGACATAACGTACGGGATCGCGAATTGGCTATTATTCCTACCGGAACCCTATCTCCAGGATAGTCGGACAAACTCGCCTAGAACTCTTTCACGCGCGCGCGCGCGCGGGCCATTAATCAACGCCGCAATTCACGCCCAATGCAGGCTTTCACGCGACCGTGTGCCAAACCGTCGCGACCCAACGGCGTCAGATTGTCTTGGGCTCCTATGTCAGGAAGCGTACACTGGTGCATCACCTACAGCGGCCCAGTACCCGGGGCGTTGGAGCTGAGAGACAGCTCCCACTTGAATGGAGGAGAAGCGCGGATGGTTGATGGATCCAAACCGAAGCCCACTAAGGAAAATTCAGACCGCAAACCCGCGGGCATTCCGCTGTTTGATCCTGAGATATTTTTAGCGACGGCGGCCGTTGGTCGCGACATTTCCAAGCATTCAAAGAAAGAGTGTCCGTCGTCAGATAATTTGAGACAGATGGCGGTTTGATTTACAGGACGATCCGGCTCATCTGATTTTAGTTTATGCGGCTTTCTTTTGGTGCTGCAAGCGTCGTTTTTGGATTGTGTTTCGTTTGATCCTTTCTCTTTCCAGCAAGATTGTTTGACCGCGCCCGAAGTACACATCGGCCGGTGTCAGATTGCTCAAGCTCTCATGATAGCGCCGATGGTTGTAGTGATCGACGAACCGGCCAATGCTGGCCTCAAGATCGCCCGGCAGGTAGTAGTTTTCCAAGAGGATGCGGTTCTTGAGCGTCTGATGCCAACGTTCGATCTTGCCCTGGGTTTGCGGATGGTAGGGCGCGCCGCGAACGTGTCCCATGTTCTGTGCACCCAACCAATCTGCCAGATCAGCGGAGACGTAGCTGGAACTATTATCACTGAGCAGACGGTTTATGGACGACCCGCGCCTGGTCACAGCCTGAGGCTGCGAGAGCCAGATCCAGCGTGTCGGTCACATCCTGCGCCTTCATCGTCGTGCACAGCTTCCAGGCGATGATGTAGCGCGAGAAGTCGTCCAGCACCGTGCTGAGATAGAACCAGCCCCAGCCGGTCACCTTGAGATAGGTGAAGTCTGTCTGCCAGAGCTGGTTTGGCGCCGTCGTCTTGTCTTTGAATTCGTCGGCTGCCTTCATGACGATGTAGGCCGGGCTGGTGATCAGATCGTGCGCTTTGAGCAGCCGGTAAACCGAAGCCTCTGACACAAAATAGCCGGCTGTATCGGTGAAGCGCGTGGCCAGTTCCCGTGGGGATAGCTCCGGCTCATCCAACGCCAACTGAACAATCCGCTCGCGTATTGCGTCCGGGATGCGGTTCCAGACGCGCTTCGGACTTGGTGATTTATCTTCCAGTGCTTCGGGGCCGCCGGTTTGCAGGCGATCGTACCAGCGGTAGAACCTTGCAGGCTGGATACCCAGCTTTGCCAGCGTCCAGCGCACCGGCAGATGGGATTGCTCGACCAGACGGATGATCTCCAGCTTCTCGGAGGCGGGGTATCTCATTCCTCGTTTCCCCCATCCGCGATCATGCTTTTTTTGAGCAGACGCAGTTCGAGCGCTTGTTCAGCCACCACCGCCTTGAGCTCCTGCGCCTCACGCCGCAGGTCCTTGACCTCGCCACTGGTCGCGGCCCGCACCGTGTCACCCGCCAGACGACGCTTGCCGGCCTCCAGAAACTCCTTGGACCAGGCGTAATAGAGGCTCTCGGCAATGCCTTCACGGCGGCATAGTTCAGCAATGCTGGACTCGCCGCGCAGGCCATCCAGAACGATCCGGATCTTCTCTTCGGACGAATGGCGTTTGCGGGGGGCCCGACGGATGTTCTTTACGAGCCGCTCAGACGACGATTCAGGGTGCACGGATTTCTGTCTCATCTCCACTCCTCGATGGTTACGATGAGCCAGAAATCCTCCGTTCCTCAAGCCGTTAAATCTGTCTCACAGGCGCTGATGCCGGACACCTGCAGGGATGTCCCGCCGACATTCAACTCCGATCAATCTGGAAAATATTTTCCGTTCACACAGGGGAGACGGCGTACGCCCATTTTAGGCAACCGTTGTTGCCGAGAACGCGTGGCAATGGTCGGCCGGAATATGTACGTTTACTGCTTGGCCGCGGCTGACCGGGTGATCGACCGGTCCTTCCGCTTGAATCTCCAGCGTGCCCGACTTGATCGTGTAATCGAAAGTTGTGCCGAGGAACGCCGCGGTTTCGACTTCGCCGGCGAACACGTTCTCGCCGGACTGCGCGCTGCCGGGCCGCACCACCACCCGGTCGGCGCGGAATGCCACCGTGCTGTCCTCCCCTTTGCGCGGCGGAACAGGCGACCGCCAAAGGGCTGAAAGGCGCAAGCCCTCGCCGAAGTCGATTTGGACCACACCGGCATCACCGACCGCAGCCACCCGGCCGGTAAACACGTTGGAATAACCGAGGAAGCGCGCGGCAAACGCAGTTGCCGGGTTGGTGAAAATCTCCTGTGGGCTTCCGGTCTGCTCGATCAGCCCCTTGTTCATGATCACGATGTAGTCGGACAGCGACAGCGCTTCCTTCTGGTCGTGGGTCACGAAGATCGCAGTGAAGCCCAGCCGGGACTGTAGGAGCTGAAGTTCTGCGCGCATGCGCTCGCGCAAGTTGGCGTCGAGGTTTGACAAAGGCTCGTCGAACACGACCACGCTCGGCTCGTGCACCAGGGCACGCGCCAATGCCACCCGTTGCTGTTGGCCGCCGCTCAGGTCCGCCGCCGAGCGGCGCTGCAAGTCGCCAAGCCCGACCAACTCCAGCACGGCATGGGTGCGCTCCTGCACCTCATTTTTCGACACGCCGGCAATCGTCAGCGGAAAGCCGACATTGCCGCCAACGGTCATGTGCGGCCAGATGGCGTAGGACTGAAACACCATCCCGATATTACGGCGTTCCGGCTCGACGAAGATATTGCTCGCGCTGTCAAAGACCACGCGGTCGCCGACCGTAATGCGGCCCGCGGTCGGCATTTCCAGGCCGGCGATACAGCGCAACGTGGTGGTCTTGCCGCAGCCGCTCGGACCGAGCAGCGTGACCGTGCGTCCCGGCGCGACATGGAAGCTGATGCCGCCGACCGCCTGGACCGCACCATATGACATGGTCAGGCGTTCGACCGTCACCGGCACGGAATGCCCGCTCACGCCACCCTCGTGGAACTGCCGTCCTGACATATTGCTGGTTCGGTCATGCATTGATTTGACGCGGGCTCGAAACCTGGCGGATGAATGCGACGCAGGCAAGCACCAAGACAGTCTGTAACACGCCGAACGCGCCCGATACGCCATAGGGCTCGTATTCCATGATCTGAATCAGCGCAATCGAGATTGTTTCGGTGCCGTAGGTGAACAGCATCATCGACGAGCTTACCTCGCGGATATAGGTCACGAACATCAAGAGCCACAGCGAAACCATCCCAGGCGACACCAGCGGCACCACGATGCGCGTCATCGCGCGCCACCAGTTTGCACCGGACATGCGCGCCGATTCGTCAAGCTCGCGCGAGACCGCCTGCACCAGCGACTCGCTGTTGCGCAGGCCGGTCGGCAGATAATGCACGACATAAGCGATCATTATGATCCACAGCGTTCCGTAAAGCGGCGTCGCAATGAACGCGATCAGGAACCCGAGCCCAAGTACAATGCCGGGAACCGTGACCGGCACCATGGCCAGCGGCGCCAGCCCGGCGCGGCCTGGCAGCCGTGTCCGGTGGATCGTCAAGGCCAGCAACATGCAGACGGCAACCGCGAGAGTCGCGCCGATGGTGGACACGAACAGGCTGTTGATGAGGCCGCGGTGGGCGATGGCGTCGACAAACATGACCTTTTTGTAGTTGGCCAATGTGAAGCGGCTTAGGTCGAAGACGCCGGTCCAGGCATCCTGGAAGGATACGATCAGGAGCGCGATAAAGGGCCCAATGACGAACAGCAGATAGATGCCGTTGACGCCCGCCGCCGCCCAGCGCCAGCGGCCGAGATCAACCCGGCGCGGGCGATAGCCTTTGCCAGTCACCGTCGTGAAGCGGCGCCCGCGCAGCAGCAGAATCTGTGCGACCGTGAACACGGCGGTGAAAATGAACAGCGCGGAGGAGAGAATGGCAGCCTTTGCGAAATCGGCCGGATATTCGTTGATCGCCGTGTAGATCAGCGTCGACAGCGTGTGCAGGTTGGCCGGCACGCCCAGCACCAGCGGCACGCCGAAAATTCCCGCCGCCGTGACAAACACGAGAATGCACGATGACAGTATCGCCGGCGCCGACAGCGGCAGCGTGATCCTGATCGCGGTCTGGAATTTGGAGGCCCCCGACATGCGGGCGGAATCCTCCAGCGACGCATCCATGCTTTGCAGGCTGCCGAGCGTAAACAGATAGACGTAGGGCGAATAGAACAGCCCGAGCACCAGTGCGATGCCGCCGACCGAATAGATGTCGAACGGCGGCTTATCAAAAAACGGCTCAAGCAGTTTGTTGACCAGGCCAGAACGCGGCGCCGCCACCACCTGCCAACTTAGCGCGCCGACCACGCTCGACAGATAGAACGGCACCATGTTGAGCGGATCGAACAGCCGCCGGAACGGCATATTGGAGCGCGCGACCAGCCAGGCCAGCGTAACCCCGACCACACCCGCGAATACGACGGTGAACACGCTGATCATCAGCGTGTTGACGACGGCATCGATGATGTTCGGGGTGGTGAAGACCTCCTCGATCTTGGCGATCGACAACCCGGCGCCTTCCGAGAAGGATTGCGCGAGCACGGCCAGCAGCGGATAGGCGACGGTGATCGCCAGCGTCGCATAGATCAGCAAGATGGCGACGAGGCCACGGCTGCGCAACAAGGGAATCCGCAACGGGATCGCTGCCGTCGACGCCAGGCTCACGGGCACCTCATAGCTGCGGCAAGGCTCGAATAAAAGCGTGCGGCGCCATCCGGCGCCGCAGCTTTACATATCCGTCTACTTTTTCTCGCCGATTCCGACCGCGCGTGCTTTGACGCGGAAGGCCTTGATCGCCGCGTTGGTCGCTTCCTTGTCCCAGTCGAACGGGATGGCTTTCACATCCTCGGCGCGCGGCAGGATATCGGGATACTTCGGCTTGACGCCTGGCCGGCCAAAGAACAGCAGTGCGCCGGCGTCCATCGCGGTCTGCGTGCCATGGGCGCTACGCACGAAGTCGATGAACAGCTTGGACGCGGCGGGATGCGGCGCGCTCGCCATGATGATCGCCGGGAACGGAATCAGGACCACACCTTCCTTCGGGAACACCTGCTTGGTCGGCAGATGACGTTCGATCAGGGACAGCGAATCCTTCGGGCTGTTCAGCAGCGTGGCGGCGAATTCGCCGGCGCCGACCCAATCGCGCCCTTGAGCGGCCTTGGTATGCAGCGTCGGCTTGACCTTGCCGAGTTTCTTCAGCCAGTCGTCGCCCATCACTTTGGTGATGCCCATGACGACCGGCGCGGCCGATGTCGAGATCAGGATATTAATCATCGACAGATGGCCGGTGAATTTCGGGTCGACGAAATCGTTCCAGCTCGTCGGATTGAAGTTCGTTAAGCCGATATCGGCTACGGCCTTGGTATTGAAAATCGGCGCAAAGGTGTAGGCGTCGGAAACCCAATAGCCCTTCACCGACAGGCCGTGCTTGTCCGACAAGGTATAGGCCGCGTAGCTCGGCGATTCATACTTCATGATTTCGCCGCGCTTGAGCAGGTCCTTGTACCAGGCCCAGGAGGCGTTCCAGACAATGTCGAAGTTGTTGCGCTTGGCCTTGAGCAGCTGCTCGACGCGCGTGACGATCGCGCCGGTGCCGGCATAGGTGTATTCACCCTTGAGGTCGTTGAGACCGTAGTAACGCTTGAACTCCGTCAGAATCGCGTTGGCGTGACCGGGCTCGATCTGCACGCCGATCCATGACAGCTGGCCTTCCTTTTTGGCCGCTTCGATCAGCGCGGAAACCCGCGCCTTTTCTTTTGCATCCTTGATTGCGGCGAGAGCCGGCGCCTCCTGCGCCTGTGCGATCGGCGCGGCGAGCAGATAGCCGGCAACCGCTAGCGCGACCGGTACGATCCATGCGCGCGCAACGCGAGTCCATTGCATTTGGCGTCCTCCTCCATCGAGCCCGCGGTTTATGGCACCGCATATTGATCGCCGGGTGGCTCATTCCCAAGCAAACATTATCGACCGCCGGCTGACAATTGCCAAGCGTGCCGGCTGCCATTTCCGACAATCATATGTGGCCGTATTGGACGTGCAGCCGGGCGTATCGAAAACGTAAACCCCGACATAACGGTGATGAAGCCTACCCAGAATTGAGTGCGATCTAATGTTTACGGCCTGCTGAACGAAGCGAAAGGCCAGTGCACCTTTGTACAATGACCGATGCGTTCAGATGTTGACGTGATGAAAACTACCATGCGCGCCGCCGGAATACTGGAGCACCCGATCGTCGACGCTGGCCGATGCACGATACCAAAACGTCCCCGCATCCAGCCTAACCGGGCAACTTGAGCGACAGATCGCCGATCTCGCTCGCCGGAGCGCCGTATCCTTCGCTCAGGAGCGGAAAGGCGCTCTCGAGCCAATTTCGAGCGAGTGGTTCGGCCGGCGCAAGATAGCATGGGCTGAGCTCGGATAACTTGGCCACGCCGAGCAGCGCCATGGCATTCCGCATTTCATTCTCGATAATTTCGATCATGCGGACGACCGCGCCGTCGCCGCCGGCGCCGAGCGCAATGCCCTGCATGCGACCCATGCCCACTGCCGTCGCCCCGAGCGCCAGCGCCTTGAGCACATCCGTTCCGCGCATGATACCGCCATCGACGATGATCTCCGCGCGTCCGCCGACGGCCGCCACGATCTCAGGCAATGCCGCGATCGAGCCTCGCGAATGGTCGAGTTGCCGGCCGCCGTGGTTCGACACGTAAATGCAATCGACCCCGCGCGCCACGGCGATTTCGGCGTCCTCGGCCGTCGCGATGCCCTTGAGGATCAGCGGAACGTCGGCATAGGACCGGATCCGATCTACATCGTTCCAGTTGAGGGCGGCCTGGAACGACTCGGTGGCTGCGCCCCTGCGTGCGGTCGGGCTATGACCCTTGGCGATGTCGCGCTCGCGGCGGCCATAATTGGCGCGATCGACGGTGAGGCATAGTGCGCGATAACCGCAGGCCAACGCCTTCTTCAGCGTATCATCCACCCAATGCTGGTCGCCACGCACGTAGAGCTGGAAGAACTTGGGGTAGTCGGCAGCCTTCGCGATAATCTCCATGCCGGGCGCACAGACCGAGCTCAGCATATGGACAATACCGGTGCGCGCCGCCGCCCGAGTCGGCGCTACGCCGCCCTCGGCAATGATGTCCTGCATCGAGCCGATCGGCGCCAGCACGATCGGCAGCTTGAGCTTCTGCCCGAGCAGCGTCGTGCCGGTGTCGATGTGCGACACATCGCGCAGCACCCGTGGCCGGAACGCAATGCGATCGAGCGCGCGCCGGTTCTGGTTCAGGGTCGTTTCGGTTTCCGACCCGCCCATCAGGTAATCCCACGCCCCCGGCGAGAGATTGCGCTTGGCGATGGTCAGCAGCTGAAACAGAGTATCGACTTGACTGACGTCGGTCATGCGCGGGCTCCCGAGCCGATGCTGTGAAACAGGTGAACGTCGGCCATAAGGTTTGGCTCCCTATCTGCGTTGGCGCTCTCGACTACGGCGTAATCACTCGGTTAGCAAGCCGCCCCGCGCCGGCGGCATTTTTTGTCGCGCGGGCTTACCCCTGCTGACAAACGCCGCCACGCCATTGCATGATGTGCAAAACGCCGGGGAGTAAAGCAATGCAGGGCAAGATCGCGCTTGAGGAACACTTCGCCATCGAAGCGACGCTGAGCGATTCACAAGTGTTCGGACCGGATGTATGGGATCAACTGCGCCCGCGTCTGTTGAACGCGCACGACATGCGCCTGCGCGAAATGGACAAGCATGGCGTGGAGATGATGATCCTGTCGCTCAACGCTCCCGCGGTGCAAGCGATCCACGACGTCAAGCGGGCGATCGCGGTGGCGCGCGAAGCCAACGACGTGCTCGCCGAGGAAATGCGCACGCGCCCTGACAGGTTCGCAGGCGTCGCCGCGTTGCCGATGCAGGACCCGGATGCCGCCGCGCAAGAGCTCACCCGCTGCGTCAAGGAGCTCGGCATGGTGGGGGCGCTGGTCAACGGTTTCTCTCAGGCAGGCAGCCCCGAGAACGTGCTCTATTACGACCTGCCGCAATACCGGCCGTTCTGGCGCGCGGTCGAGGCGCTCGACGTGCCGTTCTACCTGCACCCGCGCAATCCGCTGCCGAGCTGGACCAAGTTCTACGACGGTCATCCTTGGCTATGGGGCCCGAACTGGGCCTTCGCGGCGGAGACCGCGGTGCACGCGTTGCGGCTGATCGGCTCAGGGCTGTTCGACGAGTGCCCGGGCCTGAAGATCGTGCTCGGCCATCTCGGCGAAGGCATCACGGTGCAGCTCTGGCGCATCGACGGCCGTAACGGCTGGATGAAGGCGCCGCACAAATACGCGGCCAAAAAGGGCGTGGCGGATTATTTCCGCAAGCATTTTCATCTCACCACCTCGGGCAACTTCCACACCCCCTCGCTCAACAACGTGGTCACCGAGATGGGCGCCGACCACGTGATGTTTTCGGTCGACTGGCCGTTCGAATCCGTCGATGAAGCGGCGATTTGGTTCGACAAGGCGCAGATCAGCGAAGCCGACCGCATGAAGATCGGCCGCGCCAACGCCATCAAGCTGTTCAAGTTGAAGCTGGGTTAGCGGCCTGACCGTTTCTTGCTCACTGCGAGCTGCGCGCGCCGCATCCGTGCGGAGAAATGCGTTAACGCGCTCAGCGCATGCGATAGCGCGCGAGTGCGTCCTTGTTCCAGACCATGCCGTTGCCGGAACGCGGCGGGATGATCGCATGCCCGTCGGCGATAGCGAGCGGCTCTTCCAGCAGCGCATCCGCCCAGTCGACATATTCGAGGTAGTGGCAGGTCGGTGTGGCGGCCAACAGATGCGCGCTCGTTTCCGGAAACAGATGTGACGACATCGGCACACGGTTAATGGCGGCGATTTCGGCGGCCTGCCGCCAGCCGGTGACGCCGCCGATGCGCTCAAGATCGGGCATGACGTAATCGGGCCTCGCCTGTTCGAGCGCGGCCGCCATGCCGGATGCAAGCGAAAAATTCTCGCCGATCTGCACCGGCGTTTTCAGCTCGCGCGCCAGCCGGGCGTTGCCGGCATAGTCGTCGTGGCGGATCGGCTCTTCCAGCCAGAAAATGTCTTCGGCGTCGAGCGCGCGCCCGCGCGTCAAAGCGTCATCGAGCGTGAGCGCCTGGTTGTAATCGACCATCAGCTTCACGTCGGCGCCGATGCGCTTGCGCACGGCTTTCACGGCTTCGATGTCACGTTCAAGTGTCGGATAGCCGAGCCGCAGTTTTACGGCCGTAAAGCCGCGCGCGAGCAACGTCTCGGCCTCGGCGGCAAGCGCGCCGAGGTCTTCCATCAGCCCAAGGCCGCAGCTGTTGTAGGCCGGGATCGGGCGCGGCTCGGCGCCCAGAAACCGCGCCAGCGGCAGATTCGCAGCCCGGGCCAGCGCGTCCCAGCAGGCGGTGTCGAACGCCGCCAGCGCCATGCGCACGATGCCCTGCACGCCGATCAGCGTGAAGCGGCGCGCAAGCTTCGCCCACAAAGCGGCCGGGTCCGCCGCCGCACCCTTGGTGACGGTTTCCACCTCGCCAAGGATGCTCTCGATCGCCGGGGCCGCCGCCCGCACATAACAGAACAGCCAGGTGCGGCCGGTGACGCCCTGCTCTGTTTCCACGTCCACCAACAATAGCGGCACCTGGCGCAGCGCCCCCTGGCTGGTGCCGAGCACGAAATTGAGCGGGACCTCGACCGGCGTGGCGCGGATCGCCCGGACGGTGAGGGCCGGCATGGACGGCGGGTCGGGCATGAAAACTCCCGGTCGGCGGCCACAATAGCGCTGCGGCGGCGGAATTTCCCTTGTTCTTGAACCTTTAACCGGCCCTGCCCATATTAGGAGCGTCCGGACGGCAGGTGCCGCCTGGACGCCAAAGTCGGGTATATCCGACTTTGGCTAATCTAAGAGTGCCGAACTCGGGTAAACCCGAGTTCGGTGGGTGCCTTATCCAGGACCCGCGTCAAAGTCGCTTCCAGCGAGGACTTTGGGACCATGTCACGAGTTCCGTCACTATCCAGCCCGTTCCTGCTGGGCTTCGACGAGATCGAGCGTCTGCTCGATCGCGTCGCCAAGGGGGCCGACGGCTACCCGCCCTACAACATCGAACGGCTGGCGTGCGACGAGCAGAATCCGGAACGGCTGCGCATCACGCTCGCCGTCGCCGGCTTCACCCGCAACCAGCTCGACGTCTGCATCGAGGAAAATCAGCTGGTGATCCGCGGGCGTCAGCACGACGACAAGAGCCATCAGTATCTCCACCGCGGCATCGCCGCGCGCCAATTCCAGCGCACCTTCGTGCTGGCCGACGGCATGGAGGTGCGGGGCGCCGACTTGAAGAACGGCCTGCTTGCGATCGATCTCGTCCGCCCGCAGGCCGAACGCATCGTGAAGTCGATCGCCATCAACGAGCAAGACGACTGAGGAACTCGAAACAACAGGACTCGACCGTGTCTCGCGTCATGAAAGGAGTTGAGGGCCAATGACTGACAATAAGATGAAAATGACCGAACAGAACACGACCCATCCGGCGATCACGCAAGAAGCGCTGGCACAGCTCGGCGGCGGGCAGCTTGCCTATGTCAAGCAGATCCGTTCCGAGGATGTCGCCAAGCAGTTTCCGCAGGCGCCGCAACTGCAGCCCGGCCTCATGTTGTTCGCGCTGCATGCCGCGGACGGCACGCCGATCATGTTGACCGATACGCGCGAAGCCGCGGTCGCCAACGCCTGGAGCCACGAACTCGAGGCCGTGAGCGTGCATTAACGGCTCATCCAGAAGCCGCGCACCATTTGATGCTGTCATGGCCCGCGAAAGCGGGCCATCCAGTATTCACCGAGGCTGAAGTCAATCCGGGAGATTTGAGAGTTTCGGATCATCCGCGTTCACGGATGATGACGGCCGCGGCTTACGCCGCGCTTGAGGCCGGCGGCATTGCCAACACGGCGAAGAGCGCATCGGCATCACGCGATTCACGCAGCTTGCGCGCGATCTCGGGGTCGCGCAGTAGCCGCGCCACCCGTGCCAGCGCCTTAAGGTGATCGGCGCCGGCGGTTTCCGGCGCCAGCAGCAGAAACACCAGATCGACCGGCTGCGCGTCGAGCGCCTCAAAATCCACCGGTTTTTCCAGCCGCGCAAACAATCCGAACAGGCGCCCGAGCTTGGGCAGTTTGCCGTGCGGGATCGCCACGCCGTTGCCCACCGCGGTGGAACCCAGCTTCTCGCGCTGCAGCAGGATTTCGAGAATCGCGCGCTCGTTCTGACCCGTGAGCTCGGCCGCGCGGGCGGCAAGTTCCTGGATTACTTTTTTCTTGTTGTTGACCTTGAGTGCCGGAAGAATCGCATTCGGCGCGATGAGATCAGTGAGCGTCATGGACATGGCCGATGATCGGGAAAAACAGCGCCGAGGTGCATGGGGTGGTTGAAGGCCGCGGACCATAAGAGCGGTCGCAGCCGCCGTCAATGGGCGGCGCGCGCTGCAATCTGCCGTTATTTACCGCATTTTGCACCTTATTCAGCGCCCGCGCTGGGCCTGATGGCCCTTTCGACGCCGCTTATAACGGCGCAGCCGCTTTTCGATACGGATTGCGGCCTGGTCGGCGCTGTCATAGGCGTCGGCCGCCATACCTTCTGCTTCCAGCAACGCACCGGAATCCAGATGCAGCACACATTCCGTGCGGAATCCGAAGCCGTCCTTGCCGATTGTGGCATGTCCGGAATAGCCGCCGCGGAAATATTTCGATGTCGCTTCCTCGACGCGCTCGGTGATTTGCTCGCGCAACGCCATGCCGACACTGATGTTCTTGCCCGAAACGCGCAAAGGCATGGATTGCCTCCTATCCGGCGCGGCATTCGGCCGCGCCATTGACCGCCCCGCCTGACGGCTAAAGCTTAGAAATGTTCCAGCAAAGGTCAATGCGCATGCCGGGCGGCGCTTCAGGATGCCGCGGCCTGTTTTTCCCGGCGCCGCTGCACCGAAGACGGAATGCGCATGGCTTCCCGGTATTTGGCGACCGTCCGGCGCGCGATATCGACGCCGGCCGCGCGCAGTTTTTCTACGATGGTATCATCGGAGAGCACGTCGGTGGCGGCTTCGCCGTCGATCAACTGGCGGATGCGGTGGCGCACCGCTTCGGCGGAATGCGCCTCGCCGCCGTCGGCGGAGGCAATCGACGACGTGAAGAAATATTTGAGCTCGAAAATGCCGCGCGCGGTCGCCATGTATTTGTTGGCGGTGACGCGCGAGACCGTAGATTCGTGCATACTGATGGCATCGGCGACGGTCTTGAGATTAAGCGGACGCAGGTACTGCACGCCCTTGGCGAAGAAGGCGTCCTGCTGGCGCACGATCTCGCTCGACACTTTCAGAATGGTTTTCGCCCGCTGATCGAGCGCGCGCACCAGCCAGGTGGCGGTTTGCAGGCAGCCGGCGAGATAGGTCTTGTCCTTGTCGTTGCGCGTGCCCTTCGCGACCTGCGCGTAATAGCGCTGGTTGATGAGCACTTTCGGCAGCGTGTCGGAATTGAGCTCCACCTGCCAGGTGCCGTCGGGCGCCGCCCGCACCAGCACGTCGGGCACGATCGGCTGCACCGTGGTCGAGCCGAAGGCAAGCCCCGGCTTGGGATTGAGATTGCGGATCTCCGCGATCATGTCGGCGAGATCCTCGTCGTTGACGGAGCAAATGCGGCGTAAGGCGGCAAGGTCGCGCTTGGCCAGAACATCGAGATGCTCGACCAGCGCGCGCATGGCCGGATCAAACCGGTCGCGATCCTTGAGCTGGATGGCGAGGCATTCGGTGAGATTGCGCGCGCACACACCGGGCGGATCGAGGGTCTGCAGCACGGTAAGCACGGCCTCGATGTCGGCAATGGACGCACCCAGCTTCTCGGCGATGGTGTCGAGGTCGCCGGCGAGATAACCGGCCTCGTCGACCATGTCGATCAGATAGCGGCCGATCATGCGGCCGACCGGATCGGAAATTGCCAGCGCCATCTGTTCGGCAAGATGATCGGCCAGCGTCGTCTCGGCCGAGACGAAAGCTTCCAGATTGTAGCCGTCGTCGTTCCCGCCGGAGCCGGTACCCGACCATTCCGAATAGGCCGGCGGCGGCACCTCGGGGGCGGCGGCCTTCTCCGGGCCGTCATCGGGGAAAACATTTTCGAGTTCGGTGCCGAGACCTTCTTCCATGGAGCTACGGCTGGTCTCCATGTCCTCGCCGATCCAGTCGGGCGCGGCGCCAGCGTCGTCATCGCCGTCGCCGGCTGTCGCCTCGGCGCCGGCACTCTCAGGCTCGGCAGGTGCCGGCGCGTCGTTGTCGTCGTTGCGTTCAAGCAGCGGATTGCGCTCGAGCTCGCCCTCCACATAGGCCGCCAGATCGAGGCTGGAGAGCTGCAGCAGCTTGATGGCCTGCATCAGCTGCGGCGTCATCACCAGCGCTTGGGTCTGGCGAAACTCCAGTCTTTGCGACAAAGCCATGAGGGTTTCCCGGCGGAAACTGGTCCGATTCTTGCTTGTTTTTATATAGCAGGTTCTGCGGCGCGGTGGTATGCGATTCCGCACTGCCGCAATGCACAAAATTTGCGCAGGTATTTGCGGTGACAATCCCTACAGGCGGAATTCCTCGCCCAGATAGAGCCGGCGCACGTCCGGATTGTTGACGATGTCGTCGGCGCGGCCCTCCATCAGCACCTCGCCGGAATAGATGATGTAGGCGCGGTCGGTCAGGCCCAGTGTCTCGCGCACATTGTGGTCGGTGACCAGCACACCGATGCCGCGGTTGGTCAGGTGGCGCACCAACGCCTGAATATCACCCACGGCAATGGGGTCGATGCCGGCAAACGGCTCGTCGAGCAGCATGTAGCTTGGCCTTGTGGCCAGCGCGCGCGCGATCTCGACGCGGCGGCGCTCGCCGCCGGAAAGCGCGATGGCCGGCGTTTTGCGCAGGCGCGCGATGTTGAACTCCTCCAGCAGCGCATTGAGGTCGGCTTCGCGCCGCCGGCGATCCGGCTCCACGACTTCCAGCACCGCGCGGACATTGTCCTCCACGTTGAGACCGCGGAAAATCGAGGCCTCCTGCGGCAGATAGCCGATGCCGAGCCGCGCGCGCTGGTACATCGGCAGCGATGTCACGTCATAGCCGTCGAGTTCGACGCGGCCGCGGTCGGCGTTGATCAGGCCGGTGATCATGTAGAACACCGTGGTCTTGCCGGCGCCGTTCGGTCCCAGCAGCCCGACCGCCTCGCCGCGCCGCACATAGAGCGTGACGCCCTTGACCACTGTACGGCCGGCGAAGCTCTTCTCGACGCCGTGGACGGCGAGATAGGCGTGCCGCTGCGGCTGGCGGCCGTCGCCATCGCGGCGGCGCTGCACCACTTGCGGCTGCGCATAGGTATTGGCCTGCCGCGCCGTTTGTCCCGGAGCTTGTCCGGATCGCTGGCCGGCCGCCTGACGCTGCCGCGCCTGGGCCGGCGACGGCGGCCGACGCCAAAACATCGAGAGGATATTCACCAAGCTACCTCGCGGCGCATGGTCTGACCCGGAGAAGCCGTGTTTGTCTGCGCATGGCCTTGGTCGAAAGCCGGTCCCCGCGATTCGGAATCATGCGCCCGAAGGCGCGCGACACTAGCTGATTCCCCACCATCGCGGGCGGCCCGGCTTGCTACGGGTGGCTTGCCGGTCAATGGATTGGCCGCATCGGCGACGGCGGCGGCGCTGGCGGCGGCAATAGTCCACCATTGCTGCCGGGCGTTAGATTCGGCGTCCCGGAGCCAGGCTGGAATAAGCCCTCGACGCGGCCGTGGCCGTTCTTGCCCGACTCCACCCGCGACACCCCGCTGGTCAGGTTGACCACCAGCCGGTCGCCGCGCAGCACATTCTTGCCCTGCGTCATCACCACATTGCCAGTGAGCGTGACGGTGTTGGTCTTCATGTCGAAAATGCCGAGGTCGCCGGTGGCGGTCTGCTCCTTCTGGATCACGACCACCCCGCCACGCGCTTCCAGCCGCTTGATGCTCTGCTCGCCGCCGGGCCCGGGCTTATCCGCCGTCAAGGTTTTGGTCTTGCCGGCGTCGCCGGGACCACCTTCGTAAAACACGACCAGCGTCTTGCAGCGCATATTGGTGTCGCCCTGCGTCACGCGCACGTCGCCACTGAAGGTCGCTTCCTTCTGCTTGTCGCGCACCTCCAGCGTCGCCGCCTCGATATGCACCGGCTGGTCGCGGTTCTGCGAGAAGCCTTGCAGGGCGTTGGGCGGGCCCTTCGAGGGTTGCGCCGACAGCGCGCCGGGAGCGACGAACAGGAGCGCGACCATGAGCGGCATGAGCTTGCGCAACACGATCATCGCGCGTCGCTCTTGGCTTGCGCCGGCGCCGCGGTCTTGGCTTGGCCGGCGGCGGCCTCGTTGAGCATCAACGTCATGTTGACGCCGCCGTTGAAGCGCACCAGGTCGCCGGAATTGACGATCTCCAGCCGGTTGGCGTCGAGCGTGCCTTGCAACAGCTTTACCTGCACTGGCTTATTCGACACCACATTGCCCTTGCGGATATCGACCATCGCCTCGGTCAGATGGCCGGCATAGCCGGTGGACGAGTTGAGCTGGATGTCGCGGTCGAGCTTCAGCGTCTCGGCCTTGTTGTTGTAGATGCCGGTCACCGCCGTCATCTGCAGCGTGCTCTTGTCCTGCATCTCCACCTTGGCGCGGATGTTGTGCAGTTCGACGATGTCCGGTTTGGTCAGGTCCTGCGCCGCCGCGTCCGCGGACAATTCATAGGCACGCGCGTCGTGGGTGAAGCCGGACAAATGCGGGCGCTCCATGGTGATCTTGGTGCCGGATACGATCAGATCGCCGATATTGATCGGCAGCTTGGCGAGCATGCGCAGCGGATTGAGATAGGTGACGAGGACGGCGGCGATGGCGATCACCACCACCACGGCCGGAAGCGCAATTCGCAACGCTCGCACCAGGCGGCTGTGGCGGCGGGCGGCGCGAAACGCGCGTTCGCTGTCGCCGCCGCCCGTGGTCCAATAGGCGCGCGCGGTCTGCGGATCGGTTCGGGCCGCGATCAAACGGTTCATGCCACCCCAAATTCGTCTTCGGGAATACGGTATTCCCTGCGCCACAACTTGCCGAGCGAATATGGCCCATGCACGGCAACCGGCAGCCCTAACCGGGCCGCCGAATTTATCAAAACCGCCCGGGACACAAGCACTTACGAGGAATGAGAAAAGATGTCCTCGGCCGCCCATCCGGCCAGATCGAGCCGCACCCGGTCGGGCAGGAAGCGGAAGCAAGCCGCCGCCAGCTCGGTGCGGCCTTCGCGCGCCAGCATGGCGTCCAGCTTCTCCTTTAGGGCATGCAAGTGCAGCACGTCGGTGGCGGCGTAAGAGACCTGGGCGTCGGTCAGATCGTCGGCGCCCCAGTCGGACAATTGCTGCTGCTTGGAAACGTCGACGCCGAGCACCTCGCGCGTCAGGTCTTTGAGACCGTGCTTGTCGGTATAGGTGCGGGCAAGCCTCGAGGCGATTTTGGTGCAATAGACCGGGCCGGCCATGACGCCGAAGCTCTTGGCCAGGACGCCGAGATCGAAGCGGGCAAAATGGAAGATCTTGACGATCGCCTTGTCGGCCAACAACCGCTCGATATTGGGCGCCTTCTTCTGCCCAGCCGCGATTTGCACCACGTCGGCGCTGCCGTCGCCCGGGGAAAGTTGCACCACGCAGAGCCGGTCGCGGTTGGGGTCGAGGCCCATGGTCTCGGTATCGATCGCCACAGCGCCTTTGTAGGCGCTGAGGTCCGGCAGATCGCCGCGGTGCAGGCGGATGGTCATTCAGCTTCCCGAGTCATTTGCGCATGATCATTTCCGAAAACGGGGGATCCACTTTTCGGAATCACGCGGCGGGATGGTGGTGCCCAGGAGAGGACTCGAACCTCCACGGCTTTCACCGCTAGTACCTGAAACTAGTGCGTCTACCAATTCCGCCACCTGGGCTCGTCGGGACTAGGTATTGAGCCGCTTTAGGCTTGTCAATTGAAGGCCAAATCCGGCCTCGGCGCCCCTGTACAGCCCCCGGCCGATCCTGTAATTGGCGGTTACCGGCCCCTTCTCGCCCGAAACGCACGCCATGAACGCCCGCAGCAACAGCGACACCCTGGTCACCGTCTATGGCGGCTCCGGCTTCCTTGGCCGCCACGTGGTGCGCGCGCTGGCCCGGCACGACTACCGTATCCGCGTGGCGGTGCGGCGGCCGGAACTCGCCAACCACCTGCAGCCGCTCGGCAAGGTCGGTCAAATCCACGCCGTGCAAGCCAATATCCGCGACGGCGCCTCGGTGGAAGCGGCGGCGCGCGACGCGCACGTGCTGATCAATCTGGTCGGCGTATTGTTCGAGCGCGGCCGCCAGCGTTTCGACGCCGTCCATACCGTCGGCGCCGAGCAAGTGGCGCTCGCCGCCAACGCCCATGGCGCGCGCATGGTGCATGTCTCCGCCATCGGCGCCGATGAGAACTCGCCCTCGTGTTACGCCCGCTCGAAGGCGGCGGCCGAGAAGCTGGTGCTGGCGGCGCAGCCCACGGCGGTGATCATGCGGCCGTCGATCCTGTTCGGTCCGGAGGATGATTTTTTTAATCGTTTCGCATCGCTGGCGCGGCTGTCGCCGGCGCTGCCGCTGATCGGCGGCGGCAAAACCCGATTCCAGCCGGTCTTCGTCGGCGACGTCTCCGCGGCAATCGCCATTGCAGTTGACGGTAACGCGCGCGCCGGCACGATCTACGAACTGGGCGGACCGGAGGTGCGCAACTTCAAGCAGCTCATGCAATATGTGCTCATGACCATCGAGCGCAAACGGCTGCTGGTGCCGATTCCGTTCTTCATCGCCAAGCTGAAGGCGGTGTTCTTGCAATTCCTGCCGACGCCATTATTGACGCCCGACCAAGTCGACTTGCTGCGCGCCGACAGCGTGGTGTCGGAACAGGCGAAAGCCGAACAGCGCACGCTGCAAGGTCTCGGCATCGAGCCGGAGCCGCTCGAGACGATCGTGCCGAGTTATCTTTGGCGCTTCCGCAAAACCGGCCAGTTCCGCAGCCGGGTGGCGTGATTCCGAAATGCCTGTCCCCGGCTCGATCGCGGATGGGAACCGGTTTTCAGATAAGATCACGTGAACGAAAAGAGCAGATCACATAAAATAAATCGCGTAGATGCCGAGCGTGCCGACCACGATGCGCCACCAGGCGAACAGTGCGAAGGTGTGGCGCTGCACGTAGCGCAGGAACGTCTTCACCACGATCCAGCCGAAGATAAACGAAAACACGAAGCCGACCGCGATCGCGGTGAGGTCGCCGTTCAACAACTCGGCGCGGCTCTTGTAGGCTTCGAAGGCGAAGGCGCCGACCATGGTCGGCATCGCCAGCCAGAACGAGAATTCCGCCGCCGAGCGGCGGTCGGCGCCGAACATCATGGCGCCGACTATGGTGGCACCCGCGCGCGACACGCCGGGAATCATGGACAGGCACTGGATGAGGCCGATGCCGAAATACATCGGCAGCGTAAAGCCGGTCGACTCGAAATAGCGCGGCTTCAGGTTCAAGCGGTCGACCCCGAGCAGGATGAAGCCGCCGACGATGAGCGATATGCAGACGATGCGCACGTCGAACAACGTCTCCTTGATGACGTGATAGGCCAACGCTCCGATCACCGCCGCCGGCAGGAAGGCAAGCAGCACGCCGATGACGAAGCGCGCCGCCGCCCAGTCGGTGAACATGTTCTTGGCCAGCGCCCACAGCCGCCCGAAATAGATGGTGAGCAACGCCAGGATGGCGCCGAGCTGAATAAGGATGGCGAACGACTTGCCAAAGGCGTCGTCGCCCCAGCCCAATAACTGTTCCATCAACAAGAGATGCCCGGTCGAGGACACCGGCAAATATTCGGTCAGGCCTTCGACGATGCCGAGCACCGCCGCCTTGATCAGATCGATATGGGCAAAAAACACGCCGATGATGGCGGCCTTGATGCTGACAATGTCCATGCGTTGAGTTCCGGGCGGGGGCGTCGCCTCCGCGCTTGTGGCGCAACGCCACCGCCGGGGCAACGAAAAAACCGGGCAGTCAACAGGTTGCTAGACTTTTATGGCTTTCTATAGTGGTTGCCTCGATTCCCCGCCTTGGCGGCGAGACATGCCGCCGCAAACGACCGGCCCGCAATGCTGACGCTGCTGCATCATCCGCTCTGCCCGCATTCGCGCTACGTGCGTCTGATCCTGGGGGAATACGGCGTCGAGGCGCGACTGATCGAGGAACGGTTCTGGGAGCGGCGCGAGGAATTCTTGGCTCTCAATCCGGCCGGCGAACTGCCGGTGCTTGTGGCAGACGGCCTGCCGGCGATCCCGAGCGCCGCCATCATCGCCGAATATATCGAGGAGACGCGGCCTCCGTCGGAAGGCGAGGACCGCCTGCTGCCGGCCGCGCCCGGCGAGCGGGTCGAGGTGCGGCGGCTGGCGAGTTGGTACAATGATAAGTTCCACGCCGAAGTCAGCGGCCCGATGGTCAACGAACGCGAGTTCAAGCGCCACATGACCGCGGAACAGGGCGGCGGGCCGCCCGATACCGAGGCGCTGCGGGCGGCACGCCACAATATCCGCTATCATCTGGCCTATCTCGGCTGGCTGGTGCGCACGCGCGATTGGCTTGCTGGCGAGCAGCTGAGCCTGGCGGATCTCGCCGCCGCGGCGCATCTGTCGGCTGCCGACTATCTAGGCGAAGTGCCGTGGAACGAAGACGAAGCCGTCAAACACTGGTACGCGCGGGTGAAATCGCGGCCCGCGTTCCGCCCGATTCTGGCCGACACCCTGGCCGGGCTGCCGCCGGCCAAGAGCTACGCCGACCTGGATTTTTGAGCGATCCGCAAGAGATCAACGCGGCGCTTGTCGAGCAGGCGCGAGCGCTCGGCTTCGACGCCGTCGGCATCACCAAGCCGGATGCCGCGCCGGAAACCAGAGCAAGGCTCGAACGCTTTCTCGCCGACGGCTGGCACGGCGACATGGACTGGATGGAGACCACCGCCGAGCGGCGCGGCGCGCCCAAAGCGCTGTGGCCGGAGGTGCGCGCGGCGATCATGCTCGGCGTAAACTACGGGCCGGATCGCGATCCGCTGGCGGTCCTCGCGCAGAAGGATCGCGGCGCTATCTCGGTCTACGCGCAAGGCAACGATTATCACGAATTGATCAAGCCGCGGCTGAAGCAATTGGCGCGCTGGCTCACCGAGCATGCCGGCGGCGACGTGAAAGTATTCGTTGATACCGCGGCGGTGATGGAGAAGCCGCTAGCGGCCAACGCGGGATTGGGCTGGCAGGGCAAGCACACAAATGTGGTGTCGCGCCAATATGGGTCTTGGCTGTTTCTTGGCGCGATTTTCACCACGCTCGATCTGCCGGCGGATCGCGCCGAAATCGATGCCTGCGGCAGCTGCCGCGCCTGTCTCGACATTTGTCCGACGGCGGCATTTCCCGAACCCTACCGGCTCGATGCGCGGCGCTGCATTTCGTATCTCACCATCGAACACAAGGGGCCGATCCCGCGCGAATTGCGCGGCGCAATCGGAAACCGCATCTACGGCTGCGACGATTGCCTCGCGGTCTGTCCGTGGAACAAGTTCGCTGTTGCCGGACGCGAAGCGAAACTGGCCGCGCGCGAGGCCTTGCGCGCGCCTAAGCTTGCAGAACTCGCGCGGCTCGACGACGCGCAGTTCCGTGCGCTGTTTTCGAAGACCGCGGTCAAGCGTACCGGCCACGACCGTTTCGTGCGCAATGTGCTCATTGCGATCGGCAATTCAAATGACGTGTCACTTGCGCCCGAGGCCGAGCGCCTGCTCGACGATGCCTCGCCTTTGGTGCGCGGCGCCGCGGTGTGGGCGCTGAGCCGGCTGTTGCCGCGCGAAAAACTCGGCGCGTTTGCGGAGCGGAAAACTGAAAGCGATGCGTCGGTGCAAGACGAGTGGCGCGCGGCGCTTCGCTAGAACTCCTTCACCGCCGCGATCAGCCGCTCGATGTCTTCCGGCCGTGACAGCCGGTGATCGCCGTCCTTGACCAGGGTGAGCACCACATCGTCGCGCGCGCAGCGCGACACCAGTTCGACCGCGTGCCGCCATGGCACGTCGGGGTCCTTGACACCTTGCAGGATGTGCACCGGGCAACCGGTCCCGATCAGTCCGCCGAGCAATAGGTGTTTGCGCCCGTCCTCGATCAGCCCCCTGGTGATCGGATAGGGCTCCTCGCCATATTCGGACGGCCGCATCCAGACGCCTTTGGTCTCGATCTCGCGCTTGATGGCATCGGGAAACTGTTTCCACATCAGTTCCTCGGTGAAGTCGACCGCCGGCGCGATCAGCACCATGCCGGCGATCGGCGCCGCGTCCTTGGCTTCGGCCAAGCGCCGCGCCAGCAGCAGCGCCAGCCAGCCGCCCATGGACGAGCCGACCACGACCTGCGGCCCCTGGGCGAATTGCCGGTATACGGCAACGCTTTCCTCCAGCCAGCGGCCGATGGTGCCGTCCAGGAAATCGCCGCCCGATTCGCCGTGCCCGGAATAGTCGAAACGCGAGCAGGCGCGGCCTTCGCTGGCGGCCCAGGCATCGAGCGCCTCGGCCTTGGTGCCCTTCATGTCGGACTTGAAGCCGCCGAGCCAGAACAGGCTCGGTCCAGTCCTTGGGCTCTTGCCCTGACGCAGGCGCACGGCGATGGTCCGCTGCGGTGGCGGGGATTCTAGCGTCAGGGAGGTCAGGCGAGGCTCGCTCATGCGCGATTGGCTGATGCCGGGGATGGACGCTTTGACGGGTGTGGCGCCTTCTCACCGCAAGCGGGCCTCTGACGCAAGGGGGCGCAAGCGCATGATCCCGAAAAGTGGGAACCGGTTTTCGGACAAGATCATGCGCGTTGAAAAATGCCGATGAGCCCTGACGCCCAAGCGCATCCGCGCTCGCTCGCCGGCGCCACCATTTTGCAGGTGGCGCCGACCTTGCGCGACAACCCGAGCGGCAATGCCGCGGCCGACATCGCGCTCGCCTTGCTGCAATCCGGCGCCCGCGCCATCGTCGCCAGCGACGACGGGCCGCTGGTCAACGAATTGCGCGCCTTCGGCGGCGAGTTCGTGCGGATGCCGAACGACACGCTCAATCCGCTGCGCATCTGGCGCAACGCCCGCGCGCTCACCAAACTGATCGCCAGCGAGCGCGTCGATATCGTGCACGCGCAGAGCGCCGGCAGCGCCTGGAGCGCGCTCGCCGCCACAAACAAGCAGCCGGTCTATCTGGTGACGTCGTTTCCCGACCGGCTGCCGGGGCATTCGTATCTCGGCAACATGTTGCGCTCCTCGCTCGCGCGCGGCAACCGCGTGATCGCGCCATCAGCTTACGTCTCCCGCGCGATGATCGATCGCTACAAGCTGAAGCCCGACCGCATCACCGTGATCCCGCGCGCGGTCGACACCGCCAAGTTCAGTCCGGCGGCGGTGAGCGCGGACCGCATCGCGGGCTTGCGCCGCGTCTGGGGCGTGTTGCCGGACATGAGGGTGGTGCTGGTACCGGGGCGCGTGGCGCCATGGAACGGGCAGATGAGCATGGTCGATGCCGCGCGGCGAATCGTCGGCGGCGGCGACCGCAATATCGTCTTCGTGTTCGCCGGCGAGGAACGCGGCCAGCCGCGTTACGCGCGCAGCGTTCGCCGCCAGGCGCGCGTTCACGGCGTCGACACACTTTGCCGCTTCGTCGGTCATTGCGCCGACATGCCGGCGGCGCTGGCCGCCGCCGACGTGGTGGTGGTGCCCTCACTCGAGCCGCCGCTATCGGGGCGGGCGGCGGCCGGGGCGCAGGCTATGGGCCGGCCGCTGGTGACGACGGCGATCGGGATGCTGCCGGAGAACCTGTTGTGCCCGCCGCGCATGCGCGACGAATTGCGCACCGGCTGGCTGGTGCGGCCGGGCAATGCCGGCGAGTTGGCGCGCGCGGTCGGCGCGGCGCTTACGCTCGACGTGACCGCCTATGAGGCGCTGGGGGCGCGCGCGCGACAATTCGCCGAATTCATGTTTTCGCCGCAATGCGTTGCCGAAGCAATTCGCGGGGTCTATACGTCGCTGCTCGCGCGCGACACGTGATGGCCATCACACTTTCCGCACGCATTTCAGCATAACATATGCAAAGCATGAAATTGGTGAGACACTAACGTCAATGTCGAGCTTGCCTGCGCATGATTTTCCGGCCGCCGAACAACGCCCCGCGGCCAATGCGCGCGCCGTCTCCGCCGGGCGCCTGGAGCCCGCCGCAACCGAGACACGCGATCCGATTACCGTGCTGATCGTGACCCCCAGCCTCGAGGTCGGCGCCGCCGACGCCGGCGCGGTCGAGCTCACGCGCGTGCTCGCCAAGTCGGGCAACCGGGCCATCGTCGCTTCGCGCGCCGGCCGGCTGGTCGCCGACGTCACCGCCGCCGGCGCCGAGTTCGTGCCGCTTGACCTCGCCAGCAACAATCCGATGGTGATGCTGCGCAATACCGCCGTGCTGGTTCGTCTCGCGCGCGAGCGCAACTGCAATGCCATTCATGCGCTCGGCCGCGCCGCCGCCTGGAGCGCGTTTCTGGCGGCGCGGCTCACCGGCATTCCCTTCGTCACCAGCTGGTACAAAGGATACCGCGAGCAGAATATCCTCAAGCGTATTTACAACGGCATCATGGCGCGTGGCGACCGTGTCGTCGCGCTCAGCGAACAGCTCGCGCAGCTGATCCACGACCGCTACGGTACGCCATGGGAGCGCATCGCGGTGGTGGCGACCAGCATCGATTTCGAGCGTTTCGATCCGGCAAGCGTCTCGCGTGAGCGCGTCGAGACCATGCGCCGTGCCTGGGGCGTCAAGCCCGACACCAAGGTGATCCTGATCACCGGCCGCATTTTAAGGCGCAAAGGCCATCACGTGGTGGTGCGGGCGGTGAAGCGGCTGAAAGAGATAGGCTTGAAGGATTTTCTCTGCGTCTTCGTCGGCGAGGACCGCGGCCGCACGCGCTACACAGGCGAGCTCTGGGACCTGGTGCTGGCAACCGGCACCATGGACGTCATCCGCATGGCCGCGCCGGTCGCCGATATGCCGGCTGCGTATGCCGTGGCCTCGGTGGTGGTGTCGGCGGCGGTGCAGCCGGAGGGCTTGCAACGCGCGATCCTGGAGGCGCAGGCAATGGCGCGGCCGATGCTGGTATCCGAACTTGCCGCCGGACCCGAAGTCGTGCTGACGGCGCCCGCGGTGCCGGAGAACCGCATCACCGGCTTGCGCTTCCAATCAGACGACGACGCGGCGCTGACGGCGGCCCTGCTGCGGGTGTTCTCCATGCCGGAACCGGTCCGCCGCGCCATTGGCGCGCGCGGCCGCGACTGGGTGCTCGGCCATTTCAGCGCGCCAGTGGTCGCCGAGCAGACGCTGCGGCTTTACCGCGAAATCGCCGGCCGGGACGACAAGACGCCGCGGCCGGTGGCGCAAGCCAGACAAAATTAGAGAAATATGAACGATTTGGCCGCGGTTTGGGCATTTCTGTCGTTAATCCGGCAGGAACCGCGTTGACTTATTCGCCGTTTCTACCAATCTTTCGTTAGCCGAGGTGGCGTAACCACCCCAGGCGATGTTGCAACAGCATGAGGAGAGCAAAGCCATTCGTCGTCCGATGAAGTCCGCGCTGCCTGCCGCCAAGGACGGCCCGCGCATCAACGAGGAGATCCGCTCCCGCGAGGTTCAGCTGATCGATAGTACCGGCGACAACAAAGGTGTCGTCGAATTCACCGCCGCCATGGCCTTGGCGGAAGCGGCCGGGCTCGATCTGGTGGAGATTTCTCCCAATTCGACCCCGCCGGTCTGCAAGATCCTGGATTACGGCAAATACAAATTCCAGGCGCAGAAGAAAGCGGCCGAAGCCCGCAAAAAGCAGAAAGTCGTCGAGGTCAAGGAGATCAAGCTCCGGCCGATGATCGACGATCACGATTACGACGTGAAGATGCGCTCGATGAAGCGCTTCTTCGAAGAGGGCGACAAGGTCAAGATCACGTTACGCTTCCGCGGCCGCGAAATGGCGCACCAGGAGCTCGGCTACAAATTGCTCAACCGCGTGAAGGAAGACACCGCGCCGATCGCCAAGATCGAATCGGAGCCGCGCTTCGAAGGCCGCCAGATGGTGATGCTGCTGGCGCCGCGCTAACGCCCCTCAAGCCGGACGCGCTGCCCCGCACGACGCGGGCCGGCGCGTTCTCGTTTTTGAGCGGCGCGCGGGCGCCGCCGGGCGTCACCTAAGACGACGCAACCTGGGCCTGGGGGATTTGCAGCTGCCCGGCGCGGGCGCGCCGCAGCGCCGCCGGCCCGTAGCTGCCGAGCACATTGGCGCCCACCGGCCACAGCTTGTTGGCGCCGCTGACCACGGACACCAGCTTCTGAATCGGACAGCGCTCGATCTCCTCGACCGGGCGAGAGATGAAGAGATTGGCGTGGTAGAGGCCTTCGGTCTCGCAGCCTTCCGAATCGAGGCCGCGCGCTTCCACCGCCCGGATCGCTGCCTCCATTTCCTCGCGGGTGGCAAACCGGCGCTGCACGAAAGTTGCGCCCTCATAAGGCTCGGTCACCAGGCCGTAGGCACCGAGCGTCTTCTCGATCTCGTCGAACGGGAACATGCGCAGCACGAAGGAGGCAACCCATGGCGTGCGGCCGCGGCGGCTTGCCTTCAACACGCGTTCGAAGGTGTTGCTGGTGACGTAGCCGACGCAGCCGGTCGACACGATGATGTCGACGTCCGCGAGGTCGGCGGCTTCGTCCAGCGTCATCTCGCGGCTTTCCAGATCCATGGCGAGGCCGCGGTCGAGCAGTCCGCACTTCTCCCCATAGCGGATGGCATTCTCGGAGATGTCGAGGCCGATCGCGCGCACGCTCTCGTGCCGCGGCCATGCGCGGTAAAAGTGGCGGTCGAGCTCGAGCATCTCCTCGCTGCTCAGCGTCTGCAGCGACGGCGCGGTATAGCGCTGGCGTAGCGCCTCGTAATCGAGCGCGTATTTCATCAGGGCGCCGTTGATGGCGTAGGAGCAGCCGAGGTCGAGCACGGTAACCGGCTCGTCCTGTAGCTCCTGGCGTGCGCGGATCAACTGGCCGAAGATCGGCTGCGCAAGATGAGGGATTATGTAGTCAAGTTGACCTAAGTATTTAAAATAATTTCTAGGGTCTCGCGAATTATATAAATCGGAGAAGTCCATTTTTGTTTGATTAAGTTTGGTAAAGCTGACCGGCTTATTCATGGGAATTACTTCGCCTCCCTGCATAAAATGGGCGCTCCAAGTCCGAGTTGCTGGCGTATAAATTCCATATAACCAAAAGAAGCCATGATCGCAACCAGAAAGCTTACCGGGCTCCATGAAAAATTGTCCAAAAACATCAGATCCGGCGCCGTTTGTGGCGGTTCGCCGCCATTGAGCGGCTGTCGGCGGCTTGGGCACCGTCAGTTGTCAACAGCATGTGCGTCTGCCATAACGCCGCCCTCTCGCCGCCCGGCGAACAAGGGCTGCCGTGGCGGCGACACCAGCTCAATCCCGAGCACCCGCTCCAGACATTCTAGTCTTGCGAGCACTTTCCGGCCGCGCGGGCTCGCCCGCGTTAAGCCGATGAGGAGAGCCAAATGCCCAAGATGAAGACCAAATCGGGCGCCAAAAAGCGCTTCAAGATTACCGGTACTGGTAAGGTGAAATACCAGCAGTCGGGCAAACGCCACGGCATGATCAAGCGGACCACCAAGACCATCCGCGAGCATCGCGGCACCGCGGTGCTGTTCAAGACCGACGGCGACACCATCAAGAAATACTGGATGCCGAACGGCTGATCCGGATTTCCCCCGTCGCCTTTTCCCGTTTGCCTAGACTGACAGGAGTTTCCCATGGCCCGCGTCAAACGTGGCGTCACCGCCCACGCCAAGCACAAGAAAGTCTACAAGGCCGCAAAGGGTTTTCGCGGCCGCCGCAAGAACACCATCCGTGTTGCCAAGCAGGCGGTGGAGAAGGCCAACCAATACGCCTTCCGCGACCGCAAGCGCCGCAAGCGCTCGTTCCGCGCGCTCTGGATCCAGCGCCTGAACGCCGCGGTGCGCCCCTTCGGCCTCAATTACAGTCGCTTTATCGCCGGGCTGGCCAAGTCCGGCATTGTGGTCGACCGCAAAGTGCTGTCCGACCTCGCCATCACCGAGCCGGCGGCGTTCCAGGCCATCGTGGAAAAGGCCAAGGCCGCGTTGCCGGCGTAACCACTAAGTGTCATGCCCGCGATAACGGGCATCCAGTAACCACCGGCCTATCGTAATCTCGTATGCAGGGGTTACTGGATCGTCCGCCTTCGCGGACGATGACGTCCGGGGCTTTTTATGACTGACATCGCAAAGCTCGAGTCCGACCTGCTCGCAGCCGTCGCTGCCGCCAAAGACGAGACGGCGCTGGAAGCCTTGCGCGTCTCGGCGCTGGGCAAGAGCGGCTCGGTGTCGGCCCTGCTCAAGACGCTCGGCTCGATGACGCCGGACGAGCGCAAGGTGCAAGGCCCGGCCATCAACGGCTTGAAGGATCGCGTCACCACGGCAATCGCCACGCGCAAGGATGAGCTGACCGCCGCCGCGCTCGACGCCCGCCTCAACACCGAGACGGTCGATGTCACGCTGCCGGTGCGCGAGCCGCCGGCCGAGACCGGACGCGTGCATCCCATCAGCCAGGTGATCGACGAGCTCACCGCCATCTTTGCCGACATGGGCTTCGCGGTGGCGGAAGGCCCCGACATCGAGACCGACGACTACAACTTCACCAGGCTGAATTTTCCGGAAGGCCATCCGGCGCGGGACATGCACGACACCTTCTATTTCCCGCCCAAGGCCGACGGCTCGCGCTTGCTGCTGCGCACGCACACCTCGCCTGTGCAGGTGCGCACAATGTTGGCGCAGAAGCCGCCGATCCGCGTGATCATTCCCGGCCGCACCTACCGCAGCGACAGCGATCAGACGCACACGCCCATGTTCCACCAGGTCGAGGGCCTGGTGATCGACAAGGGTTCGCATCTCGGTCATCTGAAATGGATCCTAGAAGAATTCTGCAAGGCCTTCTTCGAGGTCGACAGCGTGAAGATGCGCTTCCGTCCGTCGTTCTTTCCCTTCACCGAGCCGTCGCTGGAAGTCGACATCCAGTGCAGGCGCGACAAGGGCGAGATCCGCTTCGGCGAGGGCGAGGATTGGATGGAGATTCTCGGCTGCGGCATGGTGCACCCGAATGTCTTGCGAAACTGCGGGCTCGACCCTGACGAGTACCAGGGCTTCGCCTGGGGCTTGGGCATCGACCGCATCGCCATGCTGAAATACGGCATGAACGATTTGCGCGCCTTCTTCGAGGCGGATGTACGTTGGCTGTCGCATTACGGCTTCCGCCCGCTTGATTTCCCGACGCTGGCCGGGGGATTAAGCGCGTGACTTTTGCGGGGAGCAACGCCATGGCTTGGTGGTTCGATCGTCCTTTGCGCAAAGCGCTGACCCGCGGTTGGGGCGATTCCGCAGTAAACGAATATTTCGAGCACATTCGCAGTGAACAGGAAAGTATCCCGGAATCCATCATGACGTCGATGCAGAACATCGACGCCAAAGTCACCGCCCTGCTCACGCACGTTTCCATGATGATTGCCGCACTTGGCCTTGTCGCTCCTTTGGTAGCGAATAGCCGTTTCAAAGAAGGTATTATCGTCTTCGAGATTGCGATTTATCTGCTGCTCACTATCGGCTGCTTGCGCTGCCTCAACTTGTTTAATATTCGTCGGTCGCCAGGAAAAAGGGGTGGCGTGATCACCGAATTGCGTCACGAGATTCTATTGCGGCGTGAACTTTACATACTGTGCGTACGCGTAGCGACCTTTGTCACCATTTGTCTCTTCATCACGCTACCGACAATGTTTTTCTGGTAGCCGCCCGTGAAATTCACCCTGCCTTGGCTCAAAGAGCACCTCGACACCGACGCTTCGTTGGCTGAAATCGTCGACAAGCTCACCATGATTGGGCTCGAAGTCGAGAACGTCGAGGACAGAGCGAGCCTGCTCAAGCCCTTCGTCATTGCCTCCGTCATCTCCGCCGAGAAGCATCCCAACGCCGACCGGCTGCGCGTATGCATGGTTGACACCGGCGATGGCAAGCCGATCCAGGTGGTCTGCGGCGCGCCCAATGCGCGCGCCGGCATGAAGGGCGTGTTCGCGGCGCCCGGCGCCTTCATCCCCGGCAAGAACATGACGCTGTCGGTCGGCAAAATTCGCGATGTGGAAAGCCGCGGCATGCTGCTCTCCGAGGCCGAGCTCATGATCTCCGACGACCACGACGGCATCATCGATTTGCCGGCCGACGCGCCGGTTGGAAAATCCTACGTCGAATGGGCGGGCGCGGCCGAGCCGGTGATCGAGATCAACCTCACGCCCAACCGGCCGGACTGCACCGGCGTTGCCGGCATCGCGCGCGATCTCGCCGCTGCTTCTATCGGCACCTACAAGGACAGCGCGCCTAAGCCGGTGAAAGGCACGTTCCCCTGCCCGGTCAAGGTCGCGCTCGATTTCGACCAGACACCATCGCTCTGTCCCGCGTTCGGGCTGCGGCTGGTGAAAGGCGTCAAGAACGGCCCCTCGCCCGACTGGCTGCAAAAGCGGCTCACGGCCATCGGCCTGCGCCCGATCAACGCGCTGGTCGATATCACCAACTTCATCACCTTCGACCGCGGCCGGCCGCTGCACGTGTTCGACGCCGCCAAGGTGCACGGCAATCTCACCGTGCGGCGCGCCAAGAACGGTGAGGCGCTGCTCGCGCTCGACGGCAAGACCTACACGCTCGACGAAGGCGTCTGCGTAATCGCCGACGAGAACAGCGTGGAGTCGCTTTCCGGCATCATGGGCGGCGAGGCCAGCGGCTGCTCTGCGACGACCACCGACGTGCTGATCGAATCGGCGCTGTGGGACGCGCACAACATTGCGCAGACCGGGCGCAAGCTCGGCATCAATTCCGACGCGCGTTACCGTTTCGAGCGCGGCGTCGATCCGAATTTCATGATCCCGGGCCTGGAGCTGGCGACGCAATTGGTGCTCGACCTGTGCGGCGGCACGCCGTCCGAGATCGTGGTGACCGGCGATCCGACGCCGAAGGAAACGGTGATCGATTTCCCCTTGAGCGAATTGCCACGGCTTGCCGGGTTCAAGCTGCCGCTCACCGAAGCGCGTCGCGTGCTGGAAAAGCTCGGCTTCTTCGCGGCCGGCCAACCCAAGCGCGTCAAGATCGCGGTGCCATCGTGGCGGCCCGACATACATGGCCGCGCCGACATCGTCGAGGAATTGGTGCGCATCGTCGGCGTCGACCACGTGCCGTCGACGCCGTTTCCGCGCGGCGACGATGCGCGTAAATCCGTGCTCACCCCGATTCAGAACCGCACCCGCAAGGCCAAGCGCGCGCTCGCCGCGCGCGGGCTGGTCGAGGCCGTGACCTGGTCGTTCGTTTCCAAGCGCGAGGCCGAGTTGTTCGGCGGCGGTAGCCCTGAGCTCGCGCTCGCCAATCCGATTGCGGCCGAGCTCTCCGACATGCGGCCAAGCCTCATACCCGGGCTGGTGATGGCGGCGCAGAAGAACGCCGACCGCGGTTATCCAGATGTGGCGCTGTTCGAGATCGGGCAAATCTTCAAGGGCGACCGGCCGGAGGATCAACTCACCGCGGCGACCGGTTTGCGCCGCGCGCTTGCCAGGCCCGACGGCAGCGGCCGCCATTGGTCGAGCCCGGCCAAGTCTGTCGACGCCTTCGACGCCAAGTCCGATGCGTTCGCCGTGCTGGCCGCCGCCAGCGCGCCCATGCAGGCGCTGCAGGTGGTGCCTGGGGGGCCGGCCTGGTTCCATCCCGGCCGCAGCGGCACCATCCAGATCGGCCCGCAGAATATTCTTGGCGCGTTCGGCGAGCTGCATCCCCGCAGCCTCGCCGCACTCGACGCCGAGGGACCGCTGGTTGGTTTCGAAGTGGTGTTGGAGAAAATCCCCGAACCCAAGGCCAGGCCGACGCGGGTGAAGCCCTTGCTCGAATTGTCGCCGTTCCAGACGGTCGAGCGCGATTTCGCCTTCGTGGTGGAGAACAGCGTGAAGGCCGCCGACATCGTGCGCGCCGCGCAGAACGTCGACAAGAAGCTGATCGCCGGCGTGACCGTGTTCGACGTCTACGAAGGCAAGGGTATCGAGCCCGGCAAGAAGTCGATCGCCATCGCCGTCACCTTGCAGCCGCGCGACAAGACCATGACCGACGAGGAGATCGACGCGCTCGCCGCCAAGATCGTGGCCGAAGTGACCAAGCGCACCGGCGGGGTGCTGCGGGGGTAAGGCCCTCGCGCCTACTCAGGCGTCATCGTCCGCGAGGGCGGACGATCCAGTACCCACCGACATTCATCATAAGGAAAGACAGGGGCTACTGGGTCCCCGCCTTCGCGGGGACGACAGCCGAGGATTACCCCGGCAGCAAATCAGCAAACGCAAAACCATCGCGCTCCACCGTCTCGCCGACGCTGACGGCAATCTTTCCATCAAGCATCGGGCCGGCCGAGACGAAGGAATGGAATTCGCCGTTCTCTCCGCAAGGATCGATGCCGACTGGAAATTCATCAATAAGATCAGTATTATAGCGGCGCCCAGCAAAGCCGGCCGGCAGCTTTTTCAAATCGACAACGGCAAGATGCGCCTCCACTCCGGCCGCGATCATGGCGCGCGCCAAGGCCGCGGTCGGTTGCAGCCAGAGCGGAAACACCGGCGTGATCCCGGTACCGGCAAGCTGCCGCTCGCGATAGGCGCGTACGTCTTCCAGAAACAGATCGCCGAAGATCATGTGGGTGACGCCGCGCGCCTTGGCGTCTTGCATCGCCGCCGCCATTTCGCGCTCATAGACGTCGTTCGGGCAAGGATAAGGAATGCGCACGATGATCGGCGCCAGCCCGGCCGCATTGAGCTGGGCCGACAATAATTCCTCGCGCACGCCATGCATGCTCACGCGCGCGAAACTGTCGGTCACAGTGGTCAAGCCGCCGACGATGTCGTAGTCGCCGCTGCGGCGCGCCTCGTGCAGCGCCCAGGCGCTGTCCTTGCCGCTCGACCAGGCGATCAGAGCCTTGGGGCGCATGGGCATCACCTCCTCGTCACCTGCGCTGCCGCCGGCGACCGCGCGGTTCACGCCGTGAAGGCCGCTCCGGTTTCGGCTTCTTCACCATGCCCATCTGGTCCAGCGCAGCGAGCGCCGCGCGCTCGCCCGCTTCCCAGGCGCCGGCGACCGTACCCCATTTGGTTTCGTGCACGGCCTCGCCGGCGAACCAGATACGACCACCGATTGGCCGGCGCAGCAGCCGGCGCGCGTCGACATTGCCGGGCGTCGCCACTGAGGCGGCGCCCAGCACCCACGGTTCCGCGTTCCAGCGCGTGGCATGGGCGCGCTCGATCGAACTTTTAACGCTGGGGCCGAACAGCGAGGCCAGCCAGTCGCGCGCGAAATCGACCATCGCCGCCTCGCCTTGCGCCGAAAGCTCGCGGCCGAAATCGCCGGCAACCTCGACAATATGCAGATCGGTGCCGGATACATTGGCAAGCAGCGCCGCGGTGCGTTGGGATGCCGCTTGCTCGAACACCAGATCGTCGCGCTGCAGGTCGAGCGGATTGCCCGGCATCAGCAAGCCGATATGGTCGAAGCTGCCGAGCGCAAGATTGCCGGCGGCCTCAAGATAGCGCTTTGGCAGCTCCGGCTTGAATTCCAGCTTGCCGGCGGTCAGCGCATTGGTCGACATAGTCACGATGGCGGTGCGGGCGCGCAGCCGGCCCTTGCTTGTATAGACGTCGATGCCGCGCCGGTCCCAGTCGAGCTTGGACACCGGATCCGACAGCCGCGGCGCGAGACCGGCGGCGAGCTTGGCCAGCAGCGCGCCGTAGCCCTGCCGGCAGAACGATGCGATATCGCGCGCGCCGGCATGCGCGAAGTCCTCGGCCGAAACGCCGGCGAGTGGCTTGCCGCAGAGATAAGGCCCGAGCGCGAATTCGATCGTTTGCTGCCACTTCCCGAGATCGGCCGGCAGTGCGCGCGCCGCGGCCATATCCGTCTTGCCGCGGCCGGCCTCGTCAATGGCGCGGTGCGCGCTAACCATCAGGCTGAGGAAATTCTCCAGTTCCGCGTCGCGCGCGTCGCGCGGGCCGACGCGCACGGTCTGCCCGCGCGGCGCCGGATAGACTTCGAGCCCGGTCGGCGGCGCCAGCGCAGCTACCGGATTGCCGCCGGGACTGTGTATCCAATGGGCGCCGAGATCGAAGGGCACGCCGAACAGCGCGGTGTCGGTGACGCAGCGGCCGCCGATCCGGTTGCTGGCCTCGAACAGCGCCACGCTCGCCTTGGCGGCGCGGGCGCGGCGGGCAGCCGCAATCCCGGCAGCGCCGGCGCCAACGATCACCAGGTCGATGTCGAAATCGGCCCTGCTGGCGCGCAGCGCGGGCGCCGCCAACAGGGCGGAAGAACCGGCGAGAAACGAACGGCGGCTAAGCCTCGACATGGTATCCGAATGATTGACGCTGGGCGCCGCCAGATTGCCCGAACCCGCTCGCCCCCGCAAATTTCATGGCTAACGAATGGTAACGCGCGCGTGAAACCAATGAACCAAATTGCAATGAGTCCTCGTTAAATGTGACCGGACGTGCCGCGGCAAAACCGCGCGCGGGAAGATCATGCAGCGTCATACTTGGGCGTCAAGGACTGGCGCCAAGGAACCGGGCGTTATGGGCTGGATAGTCGACGGGGTTGGGCGGGTTCTCGCCAATTATCTGGAAAAGCCGGCGCCGGGCTACGAGCCGTTCACGCCGAGCGACCCTGAGGCGTTGCGCGCGACGCTCAAACCCGGCGACGTGCTGCTGGTCGAAGGCAGCAACAACATTTCCGGCGTCATCAAATATCTCACGCAGTCCACCTGGTCGCATGCCGCGCTCTATGTCGGACCGATCGGCGACCGCGTCACGCCCGCGGGTGAGCCGCTGGTGCTGGTGGAGGCCAATATCGGACAGGGCGTGGTGGCGGTGCCGCTGTCGAAATATTCCCGCTATCACACGCGCATCTGCCGGCCGACCGGTTTGACCGAAGATGACCGCGCGCGGGTATGCGCCTATGCCGCCGAGCGCATCGGATTCGATTACGATCTGAAGAACATCATCGACCTGATGCGCTATCTGTTTCCGCTGCCGGTGCCCCAGCGCTGGCGCCGGCGCATGATCGCGCTTGGATCCGGGCACCCGACACGCATCATCTGCTCGGCGCTGATCGCGCAGGCGTTCGAAACCGTGCGATATCCGATCCTGCCCAAGGTGACACGGCTCGAAAGCGAAGCTGCGCGCGAAGAGATCCTCGAGATCCGCCATTCGTCGCTTTACGCGCCGCGTGATTTCGACATCTCGCCCTATTTCGAAGTGGTCAAGCCGACACTGGCGAACGGCTTCGACTACAAGGCCATGGCCTGGGTCGATATTCCGGCCCCCGATGCCGACGGGCTGATCTCGCTGGTGCCGGCGGAGGACGAGGGTGAGGGCGAACCGCTGGCGCCCGAGACGCTGTCGGCGACGCGTTAATTCAATAGTGTTGACCCCGCGAAGGCGGGGACCCAGTAACCCCGGTCTGTCCGCATCACGAACGCCGCGATCAATGGGTCCCGGGCCTCCCGCGCTTCGCTCGGTAGCCTGGGACGACAGCGGCGAGCCTTGCCCTCGCGCCTCCGTGCCCTTACCTCTCCTCCAAATGATCGAGGCCGCCGTCAAAGCGCTTGCGCAGATGTTCACGCCCGCCTTGCGCGGCGTGCTCCTGAAGGCCGTCGGCCTGGCACTGATTCTGATCATCATCGTCGGCGTCATATTGCAACGCCTGCTCTCGGCGCTGGCCGAGCATGGCGCCACCTGGGCCGAGCAGACCTCCGGCTTTGCCCCGCATGCGGCCTGGTCGGCGATTGCGTGGGTGCTCTCAATCATGGCCGGCCTCGGCATCATCACCGGCGCGCTCTTTCTGATGCCGACGATTGCCGCCTTCGTCGGCAGCTTCTTCGTCGACGAGACCGCGGAGGCGGTCGAGCGTGAATACTATCCCGCCGAGCCGGTCGGCCGCGCGCTGCCGTTTTTCCGCGCGCTGATCGAAGGCTTGAAGATCGCCGCGCTGACTTTGCTGGTTTATTTCTGCGCGCTGCCGTTCATATTTTTCGCCGGCCTCGGCGTGATCATTTTATTCCTGGCCAATTCCTATTTGCTCGGCCGCGAATATTTCGAGCTCGCCGCCATGCGCTTCCGCCCGCCCTATGAGGCCAAGGCCATGCGCAAAGCGAACAGCCCTTACGTCTTCCTCGCCGGCATGGTGATCGCCGTGTTCGTGTCGATCCCGGTGGTCAATCTGGCCACGCCGGTGTTTGCCATGGCGTTCATGGTGCACATCCACAAGCACATGACCGACAAGCGCGCCGAGCTGATCGAGCCACCGCGCTGATCGCGGCAACCTTCGGCTGTCATGCCCCGCGTAGGCGGCGCATCCAGTAACCATTGACTGTTCGTGATTACTGGATCATCCGCCTTCGCGGATGATGACAACAGAAATTTGTGGCGCGCGCGGCAGCTTACTTCGCCACCGTCTTTCCCGGCCATTGGCACAAGTCCGCGATGAGGCAGACGTCGCATCGCGGCTTGCGCGCCACGCAGGTGTAGCGCCCGTGCAAGATCAGCCAGTGGTGGGCATGGCGCTTGTATTGCGCCGGCACCCCCTGCTCCAGTTTCGTCTCGACCTCGAACGGATTTTTGCCGGTGGCGAGCCCGGTGCGGTTGCCGACGCGGAAAATGTGGGTATCGACCGCGATGGTCGGCTCGCCAAAGGCGATGTTCAAAACCACATTGGCGGTCTTGCGCCCAACTCCGGGCAGCGCCTCCAGCGCTTCGCGTGTACGCGGCACCTGACCGCCGTGCTGCTCGACCAGGACACGCGACAGCGCGACCACGTTCTTGGCCTTGTTGCGGTAGAGGCCGATGGTCTTGATCAGGTCGCGCACTTTGTCCTCGCCCAGCGCCACCATCTTTTCCGGCGTATCGGCGGCGGCGAATAAAGCGGGCGTCGCCTTGTTGACGCCGGCGTCGGTCGCCTGCGCCGACAGCACCACCGCCACTAAAAGCGTGAACGGGTTGATGTGCTGAAGTTCGCCTTTCGGCTCCGGATTGGCGGCCTGGAAACGGCGGAACGCTTCCGCGATCTGTGCAATGGTCCATGGCCGCAATGCACCGTGGCCGGCCTTGGCGTCAGTGGCAGCGTGCTTGCGCAGCGGCTTCGATTTTTCAGCCTTGCCCTTGCGTGTCTTAGTCCGCGTCTTGGGCCGTGCCTTGGCCGCCGGCTTGCTTCTTTTGCGGGTCGATTTTTTGGCCATGATTTCGGGTATACTGACGCCTATGACCGCCGACAACCTCGAACCCACGATCTTTTCCGCCGTGATCACGCCGCACCGCTCGCTCGGCCGCGTCGGCTTCCTGGTGCTGATGGGAGTTTTCGGCGGCGTCAGCTTCGTGGCCGGCATGCTGTTTTTGCTCGACGGCGCCTGGCCGGTGTTCGGCTTTTTCGGCCTCGACGTGCTGCTGCTGTATTGGGCTTTCAGGCTCAACTACCGCCACGCCGCCGCCTACGAGGAAGTCACGGTGACGCCGGCGGCGCTGACCGTGCGCAAGGTCAGCCATCGCGGCCGGGTGCGCGAATGGGTGCTCAATCCGCTCTGGGTCAAGCTCGACAAGGTGGTGCACGAGGAATTCGGCATCGAGCGGCTGTTTCTGGTCTCGCGCGGCAAGCAGCTGGCGATCGCCAGCTTCCTCGGTCCCGACGAGAAGGCGAGCTTCGCCAAGGCGCTGGCCGACGCGCTGAGCGAGGCCAAGCGCGGCCCGACACGGACGGTGCTAAGCTAGCCAGAAATCGGGTGGCCCGGCTTGTGGGCCCGTCCTAGATAGCGGGTCATGACCATGACCCAGATAGCCATGACTCAAGCGCAACCGGCCTTGCCCGGCCCCTTCGGCACCCTCAGCCCGCTCACCACCGCGGCGGCCGATTACGACATCGTGCGCCGCGCCATCGCCCATATCCGCGGCAACTGGCGGGCACAGCCCGAGATCGAGACAATCGCCCGTGCGGCAGGCGTGAACGCCACCGACCTGCATCATCTGTTCCGCCGTTGGTGCGGGCTGACGCCAAAAGCATTCCTGCAGGCACTCACCCTCAGCCACGCGCGCGACCTGCTGCGCGCCTCGGCCAGCGTACTCGACACCGCTTACGAGGTCGGCCTGTCCGGTCCCAGCCGCCTGCACGATTTGTTCGTCACCCACGAGGCCATGTCGCCGGGCGAATGGAAGGTGGGCGGCGAAGGCCTGACCATCACTTACGGCTTCCATCCCTGCCCCTTCGGCATGGCGCTGGTGATGACGACGCCGCGCGGGCTCGCAGGGCTGGCGCTCGTCGATCCCGGCAAGGAGCGTAGCGCTTTACGCGACATGCGCGCGCGCTGGCCGAAGGCGAAATACGTCGAGGACTTTGCGGCGACGGCGCCGACCGCGCGCCGCATCTTCGACGCCGCGTTGTGGCGCGAGGACCAGCCGTTGCGGGTGGTGCTGATCGGCACCGATTTCGAAGTGCGGGTGTGGGAGAAGCTGCTCTCGGTTCCCATGGGCAAGCTCACCACTTATTCCGATCTTGCCGCACGTGCCGGCTCACCCAAGGCCGCGCGCGCGGTCGGCGCCGCCGTCGGCAAGAATCCGATCTGCTTCGTGGTGCCGTGTCACCGCGTTGTCGGCAAGAGCGGCGAGCTCACCGGCTATCACTGGGGCCTCACCCGCAAGCGCGCGATGCTGGGCTGGGAAGCCGGCATGGCGGCGGCGTAGGCTTCAAGCCGCTAAGTCGAGCTTCGACGCGACCGTTAAATCGGCGTTGAGCCGGTAGATCATCGGCACGCCGGTGGCGAGATTCAATTTCGTGATGCTGTCGGTCGTATGCTTGTCGAGCACCATCACCAGCGCGCGCAGGGAATTGCCGTGCGCCGACACCAGCACGCGCTCGCCGCGCAGCACCCGCGGCAAGATCTCCTGGATATAATAGGGCAGCACGCGCGCGGCGGTGTCACGCAAACTCTCGCCGCCGGGCGGCGCAATGTTGTAGGAGCGGCGCCAGATGTGCACCTGCTCCTCGCCCCATTTCTTGCGGGCGTCGTCCTTGTTGAGCCCCGACAAATCGCCATAGTCGCGCTCATTCAGCGCCTGGTCCTTGAACTGAGGAATGCCGGTCTGGCCCAGCTCCTCCAGCATGAGGTCGAGCGTGCGTTGCGCCCGGATCAACGACGAGGTGAAAGCGACGTCGAATTTAAGCCCCTGCGCCTTCAATTTGCGCCCGGCGTCGCGCGCCTCCTTGATGCCCTGCTCGGTCAGGTCGATGTCGCGCCAGCCGGTGAACAGGTTCTTCTTGTTCCAGTCGCTCTCGCCGTGGCGCACGAGCACAAGCAGACGGTCGCTCATGGGGTATGCCCTTTACGCTCAAATATTGCCGGGCGACATATAGCCTTGGTTTTGTGCCGATTCCAGTCATAGCGCGTTTCATGGCAGAATGGCCGTCCCGAGGGAGGTTTTGATGGCCGAGCAGGCACCGGACGGCTTCGAGGCGCTGTGGCCGACCGTTTTCATGCGCCGCACGCTGCCGGGCGCCGACGTCGCCAACCAGGCGCTGGCCACCTTCGTGCTCAAGCTCGACGAGAACAAAGCCGACCTCACCACCGACTATCTCAGCCGCAATCTGCTGACCGCCGAGCATCCGGCCGTTTCCTGGCTGCGCGATTGCATCAACCGCACCGTCGCCGACTATTTCCGCCAGCTCGGCATGGCCTATCCGATCGACTGGACGCTGCAAGGCTGGGCCAATGTCAACCGGCTGGGCGATTACCACGACCCGCACAATCACCCGCATTCCTATCTGTCGGGGACCTATTACGTGCAGGTGCCGACCGACCGCGCGCCGTTGAAGACGCGAAAGGACGTGCGCCCCGGCGCCATCACCTTCTACGACCCGCGCGGGCCGGCGGTGAACATGGGCGCTATCCGCGGCGACCCTTACATCGAGGCCGAATACACGGTGCTGCCGAAGCCCGGCGAGATTTTATTGTGGCCGGCGTTCATGACCCATTTCGTGCATCCGAACCTGAGCGAGACCCCGCGCATCAGCATCAGCTTCAACGTGGTGCTGAAATGGTCGGACGAATATCTGCCGCGGCAAGATTAGAAGTCCTTCAGCCCTAGCACGTCCATCATCGAATAAAGCCCCGGCTTCTGCCCGCGCGCCCACAGCGCCGCGTGCAGCGCGCCGCGCGCGAAGATCATGCGGTCCTCGGCCTTGTGGGTCAGTTCCAGGCGCTCGGCCGGACCGGCGAACATCACCGTGTGCTCGCCAACCACGCTGCCGCCGCGCAACGTGGCAAAGCCGATATCGCCCGCTTTGCGCGCGCCGGTATGGCCGTCGCGGCTCGCAACCTTATGCTTGTCGAGATCGACGCCGCGGCCTTTCGCCGCCGCGCGCCCGAGCAGCAGCGCGGTGCCGGACGGCGCATCGACTTTCTGGTTGTGATGCATTTCCAGGATTTCGATATCGAAGGAAGCATCGAGCGTCTTGGCGACGCGCTTGGTCAGCGCCGCCAGCAGATTGACGCCGAGGCTCATATTGCCGGACTTCACGATGACCGCCGTCTTGGCGGCGTCCTTGATCTTGGCTTCGTCGGCGGCGCTCAAGCCGGTGGTGCCGATGATGTGCACCTTGCCGGCCTTGGCCGCCTGCGCCGCGAAGGCAATCGTCGCCGCCGGCACGGTGAAATCCACGATGGCGTCGGCCTTGTCCATGAGCGCGCCGGCATCGGCCACGAGCTTGACGCCGTTGTCTCCGAGCCCGGCGAGCGCGCCGGCGTCCTGGCCGATCAGCGGCGACGCTGCGTCTTCCAAGGCGCCGGCGAGCGCAAAGCCTTTGCCATCGGCGATCGCCTTGATCAGCGTGCGCCCCATGCGCCCGCCGGCCCCCGCCACGATGATCCGCATGTCAGCCATCACTCACGTCTCCAAAAAGACGCGCCGGGTATAGACGGCCCGGGCCGCCAAAGGAAGCCGCTCCATGCGCCCGGTCGGGCGGCGGCACTATCGGGTGGCAATGATCGTATCGTAGACCAGCACGCGCGCGACCATGCCGTCGTTCGCCCGCGCCTCGCAGAATTCACTCAGCGCATCGCGCGCGGCCGGCAGGCGGCTTTCCGGAATCAGATTCCAGGCGCTGATCGATTGCAGCTGCGCGGAAAAATCGGCGACGGTGGTGGTCTGCTGCTCGCGAACGTTATGCTCGTCGATGACGCGCATCCCGTGCGCCCGCAAATCGCGCTTGGGATCGTAGGTCTTGCGGTGATCGGGCAATTCGCTGCCGACGAAACGCGCCACCAGCCGGCGGAATTCTTCGTAGAGGCCGTCGCCGCCCGTCATATTGGCAATGGCGATGCGGCCGTCGGGCCGCAGCACGCGCATCATCTCCGGAACCGCGCGGGCGGGATCGAACCAGTGATAGGCGCGGAAGCAGGCGACCGCGTCGAACGTTGCGTCCTTGAACGGAATGGCCTCGGCTTGTCCGATCACATAGCGGGTGATGCCGGCACGGCCGATCGCATAGCGCAGCATCACCGGATCGACATCGCAACCAACCACGTCGATCCCGCCGGCGGCGAGCTGGCGGGTGGATATGCCGGTGCCGCAGGCAAGATCCAGCACGAACGGATTCGTGCCCACGAGATTGCGGATAACATAGGCGACGGTTTCGCCCGGAAATTCCCGGCGCGCCGCATCATAAATGGCGCTGATCCGGTCAAAACGCCCGTAGGCGCCGGCTTCGTTAATTTCGCCGCCCGTTGACATACTGGAGTCCTACGGTTGCGGGCCGTCGTAACCTTCGATCACGACGATCTCGCCGACGCCCTTGCCGATGCGCAAGGCCTTGGCTTTTTGGTAATCCGGCGAGTGATAGCAATCCAACGCCGCCTCGTAGCTCGGAAATTCGATCACCACGACGCGCGCGCGAAATTTGCCTTCGACCAATTCGGACTTGCCGCCGCGGGTCAGAAACTTCGCGCCGAATTGCTTGAGCGGCGCGGCGTTGGCCGCGATATAGGCCTTGTAGCCGTCCGGATCGTGCACATCGATGTTGGCAACCCAATAGCCTTTCGCCATTGCCGTCCTCCCGACTATTTTCCCGCTGCTTGTTCGATCTCGGAAACGATTGCGTCGGCGGCCGCTTTGGGATCGCGCGCCTCCAGTACCGGCCGGCCGACCACCAGATAGTCGGCGCCGGCTTCGATCGCATGCGCCGGTGTCATGATGCGCTTCTGGTCGCCGCCGGCGCTGCCCGCCGGCCTGATGCCGGGCGTCACCAGCACCATGCCCGGCCCCGCGATGCTGCGCAGGCTCGCTGCCTCCTCGGCCGAGCACACCAGCCCGTCGACGCCGGTGTCGCGCGCCTGCGCCGCGCGCGCGGCCGCCAGCTCGGGAACGCTCAATTCGTAGCCGGCGGCGGCGAGATCGGCGTCGTCATAGGAAGTGAGCACCGTCACCGCCAGGATGCGCAGCACCGAGCCGCGTTTTCCTTCGACCGCCGCCTTCATGGTCTGCGGATAGCCGTGCACGGTGAGGAAGGTGGCGCCCATCTGCGCCACGCTCTGCACGCCCTTTTCCACGGTGTTGCCGATGTCGTGCAGCTTGAGATCGAGAAACACCTGCTTGCCGGCCGCGATCAGGCCGCGCGCGAACGGCAGCCCGCCGGCGAAAGCGAGTTGAAAGCCGATCTTGTAGAACCACACCGCCTCGCCGAGACGCGCCACCATGTCCTCGGCGGCTTCGACCGACGGCAGGTCGAGAGCGACGATCAGCCTTTCGCGCGCATCCAGGCTCAAAGCAATTCTCCTCACATCATCAGCCGCGCCATGTCCAGCAGCCGTTGCAATTCGGCGCGGAACAGATTGGCGGTGCCGGTGTCGATAATATTGTCCATGTCGTCGAAGGCCTGGTCGGCGCTGGGGATCGCCACCTGCTCGGGGATCACAAGCGCGCCGCAGCCAAGCTCGAGGATCTGGCGCAGCGCCATCAGCGAGCGCAGACCGCCGGCGCGGCCGGGCGACGCCGAGGCGATCGCGAACACGCGGCCCTTGAAGGCGGCATAAGTCGGGTCGCCGCGCTCGCGCACGCGCGAAACCCAGTCGATGGCGTTTTTGAGCACCGGCGTGACCGAAGCCGAGTATTCCGGGCTGGTAATGAACACGCCGTGGTGCGCCATGATCATCTGCTTGAGCGAAAGCGCATTGGCCGGCTGGCCCATGCGGGCGTCGAGATCGGCTTCGTAGATCGGCAGCGGATAGTCGGCGAGCGAGATGCGCGTGACATCGGCGTCGATCAACGTCAATTCCTTGGCCGCCAGCGCCGCCAGCCTGACGTTATGCGATCCGGTGCGGGTCGAGCCCGGCATGACGAGAATTTTGGGCGTCGCCATCGGCGGCTCCAAATGCGTGCGCGCGCAGCATAGCAACGCGGCTCATGCCGCGCGAAACTTATCCCATGCCGCTATTTCGAAAAGCAGCCTAGATGGAGGCGGTCGCAACGGCCGCTTTCGCGGTCAACGCCGCAGCCGGCTCTTGCCCGCGATAGACCCAGACCCGCGCCGGCGGCACGTTCATCCAGATCAGTTCGGAGGCCTCGGCCTTGATGCCGGCGAGCGCCTTCGGGATCGGCGTCACCATGGCATAGGTGAACTGCACGAACGGCGCGCCCGGCGCCAGCAGCGCCAGCGCATCCGAGATCAGGCGTAGCCGCGTGCGTACCGGCTTGGTGACCAGCGGCAGGCCCGACACGATCGCGGCGGCCGGCTCGCGCGCAATAGTTTCCAGCAGCCGGCGCAGCCGGTAGGCGTCGCCCTGCACCACCGTCGCCGCCGGATAGCGCGTGCGCAGCAGCCGGCAGAAGTCGGGATTGAATTCGACCAGGATCAGCCGCGCCGGATCGATGCCTTGCGCGACCAGCGCTTCGGTCACCGGGCCAGTGCCGGGGCCGAGTTCTATCACCGGACCGCTCGAGGCCGGATCGACATAGCGCGCCATGGCGCGCGCCAATGCCTTGCTCGACGGCATCACCGCGCCGGTCGACAACGGCTTTTCGATCCAGGAACGGATGAACTGCATCTCGTCATCGAGACGCAGTGGCTTCTTGGCGACGCGGGCTAGTGAATGTGGTGGCATTGATGCAAGGTCACGCAAGCAATTGGCGGGCGAAAACATGCCAACAATCAGCCGTATAGGGCGGCGGGCGGGGGGTCAAGATGGTCAGTCGGTATGGCTGCTGCGATTCCCCAGACCATCAAGAAACTCCTTGACTCGACTGAGGAAACCCGCGGACTCGGGCTGGGTATTGTCCGACGACAGCTTGTCAAATTCAGCCAGCAGCTCGCGCTGGCGCTTGGTCAGGCTTTGCGGCGTTTCCACCACGACTTGAACGTACATGTCGCCGGTTTGTTTCGCCCGCAGCACCGGCATGCCCTTGCCCGACAGGCGGAAGCGGCGCCCGGTCTGGGTACCGCCCGGCACCTTGACCCGCGCCTTGCTGCCGTCGATCGCCGGTACCTCGAATTCCCCACCCAAGGCGGCGGAAACCATCGAAATCGGCACGCGGCAATGCAGATCGGCGCCGTCGCGCTGGAAGAATTCGTGCGGCTCAATCGACAGGAAAATATAGAGATCGCCCGCCGGGCCGCCGCGCAAACCGGCCTCGCCTTCGCCGGCGAGCCGGATGCGGGTGCCGTCCTCGACCCCGCCAGGGATGTTCACCGATAGCGTGCGTTCGCGCATGACCCGTCCGGCGCCCGCGCAGCTCGGACAGGGATCGTCGATCACCTGGCCGCGACCCTGGCAGGTCGGGCAGGTGCGCTCGAGCGTGAAGAAGCCTTGCGCGTGGCGGATTTTGCCGGCACCGCCGCAGGTCGCGCACTGTTTCGGCTTGGTGCCGGCCTTGGCGCCTGTGCCCGAACAGACTTCGCAGGTGACCGAGGTCGGGATGCGGACCTGCGCGGTCTTGCCGGAAAACGCCTCTTCGAGGCTGATTTCCATATTGTAGCGCAGGTCGGAGCCACGCTCACGGCCGGAGGTCCGCCCGCGCGCCGTACCCATGCCGAAAATGCCTTCGAAGATGTCGGCGAAGGTCGAACCGAAATCGGCGCCGAAACCGGGCCCGCCGCCCATGCCGCCCTGCTCGAAGGCGGCGTGGCCGAAACGGTCATAGGCGGCGCGCTTGTCGCCGTCCTTGAGGACGTCGTAGGCCTCGTTGATTTCCTTGAAGCGGTGCTCGCAGCCGGTATCGCCCGGATTGCGATCCGGGTGATGCTGCATGGCGAGCTTGCGGAACGCGGCCTTAAGCTCGATCTCGGTGCAGGTGCGCGAGACCTCCAGGACTTCGTAGTAGTCGCGCTTGGACATTCCGATTCCCGCCCTCAGTTCAGAACGCCGTCACAGCGGTACTCGATTCGGGGCCTCCGCAACGCCCGGAAAAGCCGCACCCCCGGGGACCGCCCGGGGGTGACATTTCGGGTTGGAGCGGCCTGCGCATGGACGACGTGCCCTCGCGTCAGGCGGATTTCTTGTCGTTCTTGTCGTCGTCGACTTCGGTGAACTCCGCGTCGACAACGTCTTCCTTCTGGCCGTCGGCACCGGTCGTGCTTTCACTGGTGTCGGCGCCTTCACCACCTTGCTGCTGCTTGTACATGGCTTCGCCGAGCTTCATGGAAGCCTGCGCCAGCGCGTTGGTCTTGGCCTGGATCGCGTCGGCGTCGTCGCCTTTGAGCGCTTCCTTCAAGTCCGCCATGGCGTTCTCGATGGCCGAGCGCTCGGCGTCGCCGACCTTGGAACCATGCTCGGCGAGCGCCTTCTCGGTCGAGTGCACCAGCGCCTCGGCGTGGTTCTTGGCCTCGACCGCGGCTTTCCGCTTCTTGTCCTCGTCGGCGTGGGCTTCCGCGTCCTTGACCATCTTCTCGATGTCGGTCTCGGACAGTCCGCCCGAGGCCTGGATGCGGATCTGCTGCTCCTTGCTGGTGGCCTTGTCCTTGGCCGACACGTTGACGATGCCGTTGGCGTCGATGTCGAAGGTGACCTCGACCTGCGGCACGCCGCGCGGCGCCGGCGGAATGCCGACCAAGTCGAAGTTGCCGAGCATCTTGTTGTCGGCCGCCATCTCACGCTCGCCCTGGAACACGCGGATGGTGACCGCGTTCTGATTATCCTCGGCGGTGGAGAACACCTGGCTCTTCTTGGTCGGGATCGTGGTGTTGCGGTCGATGATGCGGGTGAACACGCCGCCCAGCGTCTCGATGCCGAGCGAGAGCGGGGTCACGTCGAGCAGCAGCACGTCCTTGACGTCGCCTTGCAAGACGCCGGCCTGAATGGCGGCGCCGATGGCGACCACTTCGTCAGGATTGACGCCCTTGTGCGGCTCCTTGCCGAAGAACTGCTTCACGACTTCCTGCACCTTCGGCATGCGCGTCATGCCGCCGACCAGGACCACTTCGTTGATCTCTCCGGCGGAGATGCCGGCATCCTTCAGTGCCTTGCGGCAGGGCTCGACGGTCTTCTGGATGAGATCGTCGACCAGCGCCTCGAACTTGGCGCGGGTGAGCTTCATGGTCAGATGCTTGGGACCAGCAGCGTCCGCCGTGATGAACGGCAGGTTGATCTCGGTCTGCGTCGTCGACGACAACTCGATCTTGGCCTTTTCGGCTGACTCTTTCAGCCGCTGCAGCGCGAGCTTGTCCTTGCGCAGGTCGATACCCTGCTCCTTCTGGAACTCGTCGGCGAGATAGCTGACGAGACGCATGTCAAAGTCCTCGCCGCCCAGGAAGGTGTCGCCGTTGGTCGACTTCACCTCAAACACGCCATCGCCGATCTCGAGGATCGACACGTCGAAGGTGCCGCCGCCGAGGTCGTAGACCGCGATGGTGCCGCCTTTCTGCTTGTCGAGCCCGTAGGCGAGCGCGGCCGCGGTCGGCTCGTTGATAATGCGCATGACCTCGAGCCCGGCGATCTTGCCGGCGTCCTTGGTGGCCTGGCGCTGGGCGTCGTTGAAGTATGCGGGAACGGTGATGACGGCCTGCTCGACTTTCTGCCCGAGATAGGCTTCCGCCGTCTCCTTCATCTTCTGCAGGATGAAGGCGGAAATCTGCGAGGGCGAATACTGCTTGCCTTCCTCTTCGACCCAGGCATCACCGTTGGAGGCCTTGGAAATTTTGTAGGGGACGAGCTTCTTGTCCTTCTCCACCATCGGGTCGTCGTAGCGCCGGCCGATCAGGCGCTTGACCGCGAAGATGGTCTTTTCCGGATTGGTGACCGCCTGGCGCTTGGCCGGCTGGCCGACGAGACGCTCGCCGTCGTCGGTGAAGGCAACGATCGAAGGCGTGGTGCGCATGCCTTCGGCGTTCTCGATGACTTTCGGTGACTTGCCTTCCATGACGGCAACGCACGAATTGGTGGTGCCGAGGTCGATGCCGATGACCTTGCCCATGGTTCTTCCTCTCAATTTGCGGCAGGCCGGCCGGGCCACTAGGCGCCCGAGTGGGAAAGTCGGCGGCTCATCCGCGACCCTCTGATCCAGCCCCCTGGATACGCGATTAACCGCGTTTTCGCGGCTTAGTGGCTCATATAGGAGGGCCCGGGGAGCCTGCAAGACAGGCGGTCACGAATTCGCGAGCGGCTACGCCTGGCCCCCCGCGAGGGTTAATCTTCCGGTTGCGGCGGCCTGGCGAAGCCGGTTAGGCAGGCTAGAGGCTCCACCCCGAAACCAGACAGCGGCCCCATGCTTCGCCGGTCCATAATTCTCCTCGTCGCGGTCTGGGCCGGCTTTGCCGCGTTGACGCCCGCCTTCGGCGCCCGGCTGGAGTTTCCGCCCGGCTCGCGCATCGGGCTCGAGCCGCCACCCGGCCTCAAGCTGAGCCGGAAATTTCACGGTTTCGAGGACAAAGCGCACCACGTCGTCATCACCATCTTCGATTTGCCGGAGGCGGCCTATAAGGCATTGGAGAAGTCCGCTTTCGCAAAAGTGTCGAAGACGCTGGTCGTGGACAAGCGCGAGCTTTTTATGTTCCGCGGCGGCGTCGGATACCTCATCACCGGCCATGAAACGGTCGAGGGCACCGACCTACGCAGCTGGTACCTGCTCGCCAACGCCTCCGACAGCAAGATCGGCCATATCGCAGCCCTGGTCACCGTGCGCATGCCGGAGGGCGCCACCCGCCTTTATCCCGAACGTGAAGTCCGCGCCGCGCTGACAAGCGTCAGTTTTCGCCAGCCGCCGGTGGCGGAACTGCTCAGGCTGCTGCCGTTCAAGCTCACCACGCTGGCGGGCTTCCGCGTGCTGAAGGTCACGCCCCAGGGGATAGTGGTCCTGATCGACGGGCCGGGCGAAGATCTCAATACGCACCCTTACATGATCGTCCAGGTCGGCCGCGGCGCGCCCCGTACCCCAGAGCTGCGTCCCAAGTTCGCGCGCGATGTGCTGATACGCACGCCGCTCCCCGGTCTCGCCATCACGTCGGGGGAGGCGATGCGGATCAACGGCGTACAGGGCTACGAGGTTCGCGCCAGCGCCAGGGGCGCGGGCGGCGCACCGCTCGCGCTGGTGCAGTGGCTGCGTTTCGGCGGCGGCGGCTTTCTACGCATTATCGGCGTCACCGCCAAGGACAGCTGGGATGAACTGTTCCCGCGCTTTCGCGCCGTGCGCGACGGCATCGACCCGCGCTGACACTGCCCGCGCCTAGAAAGTGAAGGTGCTGCGTACCCCGGCGATCACTGCGTCTTTCACCGTCACAGTGGGATCGTCCGGATGGGCAACGTTGCCGCCGGGATGGATGATGTACTGGAAGTCCGGCCGCACGATCCACGACGGCGCGATCTGTATGGCGTAGCTCACTTCGAGCACTACTTCGTGGTCGCGGATGAAGGACGGCGGTCCGTTGGCGGCGAGCGCGTCCTGGTCGGCGGCAACCGCATCGCTGCTGATCTCGGCATAGGCCACGCCGAAGGTGAGCACGTCGGCAGACCGGCCCGGCAGCAGGCCGGTGAAGCCGGCGCCGCCATCGACATACCAGGACAGCATGTTGCGGTCGGCAGGCGAGAAGCCGCCGCGCACGAACATGTTCACGCTGCGATCGCCCTGGCGCCACACCATCTGGTCGGCGAGGGCGTAAAGACCCCAGTTGCCGCGGTGTTGAATCGGATCAGCCGTGGGATCGACACCGAGCGAAACGACCGCGCCGGTCGCATCGGTCCCGAAGTGGTGGTCGGGAAAATCCGTCGTCGCATACCAGCCGCCGATCTTATAGATGCCGGGAAGGCCAATGGCGTGTTCGCCCTGATTAAGCTTGTAATGCAGTTCGCCCATCCACAGCGAACCACCATAGAAGCTGAACGTGGTGCCGTGGGCGTTGCACACTTGCGGGTCGTCCATACAACCCTTGCCGGCCGGATCGCCGGAAAATACCCCCACCAGCACGGACACGTTATCGGTTGGGTTAAGTTGCAGACGCGCGCCCGGCGTCGCCAGCGGATAGGCGGGACCGCCATTGGTCATGTTGGCGGCGAGAATGCCGGCCCAGGCGAAGGTGCCGTTGAGCAGGCCGCCGGCGGTGTCGCTGGTGAAAAACTCGTCATCGGCGGCGATCTGCCCGATGCGGAGCGAAAACAAATCCTTGCTTGGATCGCCCTGCTGGAACCAGGCGGTGAACAGACGCGTGGTCGCATGGGCGTTAATATTGCTGGGATCGGCGATGCTGCCGACATTGTAGGCGACGTTTTTATCGCCGTTGCCGGAATGGATATTGAACAACGTCAAATGGGTGCTGGCACCGCGCCAGCCCATGAACTTCTCCAGGTCGTTGTCGATGGAGAATTCGAACCGGCCCTCGTAACTGGAGCGCTGATAGATGCCACCGGACGCAACGTTAAAACCTTCCGCAATATGTTGCGCCGTGACCGTGACGCCCTGGTCCGCCAGCGCCGTGCGCAAGCCGTGCCAGTCGCCGCTGAAGGCGTCCTGCTCCCAGATCGACGCCGGCCGCTTGGCCTTTTCCGCGGCCGCCGCCCTCGTTACGCCGGTTCCAAGAATTGTCGCCGCCGCCAGCGCTAGAAGCCCACGCCGCACAATGTCACTCCGCTGATCGCCCCGCATTTATCATTGCCCCTTACTTTACGTGAATTACAGCCGCCCGGAGCGGACGGTCATTTCGCCGCGTTGGTTGCCAAGTCGGCGAGCTGTTGCAACGCCGCAAAATGCGCCTGCCGCACCGTCGGATTGAACAGCGACCAGGCCTCGGCGACCTTTAGATCGGCGCCGGCCCGTACTGCCTGCGCCCGGTAGTCGGCATAGGCTTGCGCGGCGCCGTCGAAATCGTCGGCTTCCGCCGCCATCGCGATCTGCCGCAGCGTCAGCACCAGGCCGCTAACCGCTCCGCGCGCGCGCCGGCGCTCGGCAAACCCGCCATTGACGCTGGTGTCTTTGGCCGCCGGAAAGTTTTCGCCCAATTCGCGCCATTCGTTGCCGACCGAATCAACCGTCAAGGCAATCACGTCCTTGTTGTGCTCGGCGATTGCCACCTCCAGCACACTGACAAAGGCCGCGATTTCGTCGACTTCAGCCTGCACGGTGTTGCGGGTCGTGGGCTTAGCGGCGCTGCCGACCGCGTCGAGATAAGCGATCAGGTCGGCCCGTTCGTCCTTGCTCAAGCCGAGATCGTAGTGGCGATCGAAATAACCGACCACCTGGTCGTAACCATCGAAGCGCCCGTCGTGGAAATAGGGCGCGTTGAAATTCGCATTGAGCAGCGTCGGCGTCTTGAACCAGCCGCCTGAGCCGACGTCATGCACCTGGTGGTCGACGAAGACGCCATCGGGCCGGTGGCAACTCGCGCAGCTCGTCGCCGCGTCGCGCCGGAACGGTTTGTTGAACAGCACTTGCCCGCGGCGCGCGGCGTCGGAGGCTTGCTGGCTTAGACGGCCGCCGGGCGCGAGTTTCGGATTGGGCAGAAAGGAGATCTCGCGGATATAGGTCACCAGCGCGTCGAGCACCTGCGGCGAGGGCTCGGGCCCGGCGAACTCGTTGACGATCACATTGCGCGCGAAGTTGCGTAAAGAGGCGAAGCGCCCGTCGTGCCCATAGGGTGCCAGGTATTTCGCGCCGCGCAGGCTCGGTGGCGTCACCGCGTCGAGTACGCCGTTATCGGTCGCGGGATTGAACAGCGCGCCGCTGGTGTCGAAGGTGCCAGGCCGGATCGACAGGCCCGGGACATAGAGCTTGGCATTACCGGCGCCCTGTTGGTGGCAGGTGTTGCAGCTCATGCCGGCCTTGCGCGCCACCCCGCCGAAGATCGCAGGCGAGGAAAACAGCATGTCGCCGAGATTGAACAGGTAAGAGCGCTTGCCGCCGGCGGTCTCGAAGGAAAACAGCTCGGTCGGCTGGTCGAGCTGTTCTTCGTAGAGCTCGGTGCCGGACGGCAGCACGCCTTCCTTGGTGACGATCGGCCGCGCATCCGCCCCCGCGACGGTGAGCGATAGCAGGGCGGCCGCGCAGGCGGCCGCCGCCGCTTTATCGATGGAAGCGCGGCACCACATGGCTTCAGTCTCCCAGCTTCGGCTTCGTCAGCTTGAGCTTGGGTGCCGCGCTCTGCATCAGCACGGCCAGCTCTTCGCCGGCTTTATGCAGCGCGGGCTGGTCGAGCTGCTTGAGGTCCTTCACCTGCACCAGCTTCTCGACATCCTCGATCTTCTCGTGGATGCGTTGGGCGAGCTTGGCATCGACCTTCTTCAGCGGCGCCTCGAACACCAGCTTGTAGACCGCCTCGATGCCCTCGACGTTTTCCTGCATGTCGATATGCGAGGTGCGGGCATAGGGCGATTCGCCGCCCTTGGATTTGTTTTCACCGATCTCATAGGCGAGGCCGGTCATGCCGTTGAGCAGGCCTTGCGGGGTGAACTTGAAGCTTGGTTTGCTCACCCGTTTTTCGAATTCAGCGAGGTTGGCGACCAGCTTGTCGACCCGCCCTCCGATTTCGTCGAGCTTGCCGGCAAACAGCGCCGCTTCGACGGCGTGATAGCCTTGCTTGGCATCGGGCCAGGCGTCGGTGACTTCGTCGAGGTCGCCGAAGAACTCGCCGGTGATCGGCTCGATCGCTTCCCAACCTTTACGCGACTTGATCCAGGCAGCCTGCGCAGCCTTCGCGTCGCCGGCCTTCAACGCCGTCTGGATCTCCTTGGCGCCGCTGAGCGCCTTGCCGATATGCTCGACGACGAACGGCTTGTAGTTGGCCGCGCCCTTCGTCAGCGATTGAGCGTCGGCGCGCGTCGCCGCCGTGATGAAAGCGAACGCCACCAACGCGCAGCCGAGCGCGCGCGCGATGCGACGCATGCTGTTCGTCGTCTGTGTGATTGGCATCGAGATGTCTCCCCGCGAGCAATTTTGCTCGCCGCAGGATTTATCGCGGTGACAGCCGCAGTCAACAAAAAACGTTGTGAAATCAATAGTTTATAACTAGTCCAAAGTGAAATTAGTGGACCGATTTTGTCGTGGCGGCGTCGGCGTACGCCGCTTTCAAATTATTCCAATGAAGAGATCAGCTTTAAGCGGCTGAGCGCGTTCGCGAAGGCGCAGTGATAGCGCGCCACTAATTCACAGATTTGCCCTGGACCAACGCCAAAGCCGGACGCGGCACCCGGTCGCGACATTTGCGCGCATGGCTGCCCGCGTGACGACGCGCCGCTCAGTTACCGGGATTGTCGTTGGCGGCGTTCTGCGCTTTCGCCGCCTTTGCGACGGCGACCAAAGCCGGGCGCAGCACGCGGTCGCCGATCATGTAGCCGGCCTGGATCACTTGCGCGACGTGTCCTGGCGGCACGTCCGCACTCTCCAGCTCGAACATCGCCTGATGCACGTTGGGATCGAACTTCTCAGCCTGCGGCGAGAATTTCTTGACGCCGTGCTTTTCCAGCGCCTTGAGCAATTCGCGCTCGGTGAGCTCGACGCCCTCGATTAGCGCCGTCACCTTGGCGTCGGCATGTTCGCGCAGCTCGGGCTCGATCGCCGCCAGCGCGCGATGCATGTTATCGGCCACCGCCAACACTTCCCGGGCAAAGCCGGCGATGCCGTAGAGCCGTGCGTCGGCGACCTCGCGCTCGGTCCGCTTGCGCAGGTTCTCCATCTCGGCGAGCGTGCGTAACAGCTTGTCCTTGAATTCGGCGGCCTCGCGCTTGGCCGCGCTCACCGGATCGGCCTCGGCCTGTGCCCGCGGGTCCTGCGCGGGCGTGCCGTTTCCCTGGCCGTTTTCGGTCTCGGCCACTGCTTCGTCGCCCTGGCGAGCGGTCGGGTCCGTCATCGTCAATCAACCTCGGAAATGGTCGGTTGCCGGGGATATCAGGGTTCAGGCCCGAAAAATCAAGCGTTTATCCGCCGAGCAGCTTGCTCACCATCCGCGCGGTATAATCGACCATGGGGATGACGCGGGCGTAATTGAGCCGGGTCGGCCCGATCACCCCGATCACCCCGACAATGCTGCCTTTGTTGTCGCGATAGGGCGCGATGATGGTGGAGGAACCGGACAGCGAAAACAGCTTGTTCTCCGAGCCGATGAAGATACGTACCCCTTCGGCCCGCTCGGCGCGGCCGAGCAGGTCGATCACGCCGCGCTTGGTCTCGAGCGCGTCGAACAGCTGGCGCACTCGCTCCAGGTCCTCGACCGCGTGCAGGTCCTCCAGCAGATGGGCCTGGCCGCGCACGATCAGCTGGCGGTCCTCCGTGTCGCCGCCCGACCAGCTGGCGAGCCCGGCAGAGATGATTTTCTGGGTGAGCTGGTCGAGCGCGTCCTGGCCTTCCTTGACCGCGCTCTCGATCTCGTTGCGCAATTCGGCCAGCGTCTTGCCGCGGATGCGGGCGTTGAGAAAATTGCCGGCTTCGACCAGCGCCGAGGTCGGCAGCCCGGTCGGTACATTGAGCACCCGGTTCTCGACCTGGCCGTCCTCGGCCACCAGCACGGCAAGCGCGCGCTCCGGCTCCAGCCGCACGAACTCGATGTGCTTGAGCCGCACATTGCTCTTGGCGGTGAGCACGATGCCGGCCGAGCGCGTCAGCCCCGACAGCATTTGCGAGGCCTCGGTGAGAATCGATTCCATCGACTTGCCCGCGCCCGAGCCGGCCACCTGCGCTTCGATGGACTTGCGGTCGCTTTCGGTGAGGTCGCCCACTTCCATCAACGCGTCGACGAAAAAGCGCAGACCCAGTTCGGTCGGCAGCCGGCCGGCGGACGTATGCGGGGCGTAGATCAGGCCGAGCTGTTCCAGGTCCGACATCACGTTGCGCACGGAAGCCGGCGACAGCGGGATCGGCAGGATGCGCGACAGATTGCGCGAGCCGACCGGCTCGCCGGTGGCCAGATAGCTCTCGACGATCGAGCGGAATATCTCGCGCGAGCGCTCGTTGAGCGCCGCGAGGCTTACTTGTGTCGCACCGATCGGAACGTCGTGGGAGGCCACGGTCTACTCCATTAGCTCACGCTGCAGCGACCGCTTCGATCTCGATCAGGAAATCGGAACCGTAAAGCCGCGAGACTTCAACCAAGGTGATCGCCGGAGCCGCCGGCGGGCTCACCGTCGCGAAGAAGCGATTGCGTGCATCCCGGTAGGCGCCGAGATTGTTCATGTCGCGCAGGAACACGGTCAGCTTGACCAGATTGCTCGCCGTACAACCTACCGCCTTGAGAGCGATGCCGATATTGCGGAAGGCCTGCTCGGCCTGGGCGGCAAAATCGCCCTTGCCGACCACCTCGCCGTCGGCATTCAGGGCCCCCTGCCCGGCGATAAAAAACATGTGGCGGGCCGCAACTTCGACGATCTGGGAATAGCCAGGGGGTGATCCCAGTTCTGGCGGATTGATGCGGCTAACTGCAGCCTGTGTCTGCGTCGGCATTTCGACCCCGGAAAATAGGTGTGTCTGCTCAAAGTGACCATTTCCACGACCTTGTTCAAGCCGGGCATCCGGTTATGGTGAGCGGCAATCAACAAGCCGGCAGCCACGCCGGCGCCAGGGAGGCGTTATGCGGCCCAGCCGCCGAGAAGTCGATGAGTTGCGCGCCGTTTCGCTCGAGCGCGGCGTGGTCAAATACGCCGAAGGGTCGTGCTTCGTGAAATTCGGCGATACCCATGTGCTGGTCACCGCTAGCCTGGAGGAGCGGCTGCCACCCTGGCTCAAAAACCAGGGGCGCGGCTGGGTCACCGCCGAATACGGCATGCTGCCGCGCGCCACCTCCGAGCGCACCCGCCGAGAGGCCAGCGCCGGCAAACAGGGCGGCCGCACCGTCGAGATCCAGCGGCTGATCGGGCGTTCCTTGCGCTCGGTCGTCGATCTGCAGGCCATGGGCGAGCGGCAGATCACCATCGACTGCGACGTGATCCAGGCCGACGGCGGCACCCGCACCGCCTCCATCACCGGCGCCTGGGTGGCGCTCGCCGATTGCCTGACCTGGATGAAGGCGCGCGACATGCTCAAGGCGCAAGTGCTGCGCGACAACATCGCGGCGGTGTCCTGCGGCGTCTACAAGAATACCGCCGTGCTCGATCTCGATTACGCCGAGGACTCGGAAGCCGAGACCGACGCCAATTTCGTCATGACCGGCAACGGCAACATCGTCGAGGTGCAGGCCACCGCCGAGAAGACCCCGTTCAGCGAAGATCAGTTCCTGGCGCTGCTGGCGCTGGCACGCAAGGGCATCGGCAAGCTGGTCGATTTGCAGAAACTGGCGGTGGCGTAATTTGGTGCGTCATGGCCGGGCTTGACACTGCAAGTCGGCTATAGCCGACTTGCAGCCCGTTTAATTGCGCAACTCGGGCTTGCCCGAGTTGCGGTGCCATCCCGATAAGGGACGCACGATAGTGCCTTCCTAAGCGGGATACCCGGCACAAGGCCGGGCATGACAGCGCAATGCCACGCCAACTCACCTCACCCGTCGTCATCGCCACCCACAATCCGGGCAAGCTCAACGAACTGCGCGAGCTGCTGGCGCCCTTCGGCGTCGAAGCGCAATCGGCCGGCGAGCTTGGCTTGGCCGAGCCGAAGGAAACCGGCAACACTTTCGCGCAGAATGCACGCATCAAGGCAATGGCCGCCACCAAGGCGGCCGGGCATCCCGCCTTCGCCGATGATTCCGGTCTGGTTGTCGATGCGCTTCACGGCGAGCCCGGCATCCGTTCGGCACGCTGGGCGGGCGAGAGCAAGGATTTCCGCTTCGCCATAAACCGCATCCAGACACTGCTGATCGAGCGCGGTGCCAAGACACCCGAGCAGCGGCGCGCGCATTTCATCGCCGCGCTGTGTCTCGCCTGGCCCGACGGCCACGTGGAGGAATTCGAAGGCCGCGTCGATGGCGTCGTGGTCTGGCCGCCGCGCGGCGACAAAGGCTTCGGATACGATCCGCTGTTCCGGCCCGACGGCTTCGACCGAACTTTCGGCGAGATGACGGCGCAAGAAAAACACGGCCTGCCGCCGCAAGGCAAAGGCCTCTCGCACCGCGCCCGCGCTTTCGTGAAGCTGGCGCGGGCGTGCCTGCGCCGCGATTAGAAGCGCCTCTCTTGCGCCGCGCGAATTCGTTACAATTTTAATTACTTGGCGGCAGCGACGTCGCATCAGCGCTGGCCGCTGCGGCCGGCGCGGCCTATGATGGTTAACATGACATCAACCACGCCGTTCGCGGTCTATGTGCACTGGCCGTTCTGCCTGTCGAAGTGCCCCTATTGCGACTTCAACAGCCACGTCCGCCACGGCGGCATCGACGAGGCCCGCTTCGTGCGCGCCTTCGAGCGCGAGCTCGCGGCCACCGCGGCCCACATCGGCGCGCGCAGCGTGGCAAGCATCTTCTTCGGCGGCGGTACGCCGTCGCTGATGCAGCCGGCATCGGTGCAGGCGATCCTCGACGCCATCGCCAAACATTGGAGCGTCGCGTCCGACGTCGAAGTCACGCTGGAAGCCAATCCGACCAGCGTCGAAGCCACCCGCTTTCGCGGCTATCGCGCCGCCGGCGTCAACCGCGTCTCGCTCGGCGTGCAGGCGCTCGACGACGCCGCACTGAAGGAGCTCGGCCGCCTCCATAGCGCGCAGGAAGCACTCAACGCAGTTGCGGTCGCGCGCTCGATCTTCGATCGCTATTCCTTCGATCTCATCTATGCCCGCCCGCGCCAGACGCCCGACGCCTGGGCCGCCGAGCTCAAGCGCGCCATCGCGGAAGCCGCCGAACACCTCTCGCTCTATCAATTGACCATCGAGGCCGACACGCCGTTCTTCGACTTGCACAAGGCCGGCAAACTGATCGTGCCGGACGAAGACTTGGGGCGCGATCTTTATGACCTAACGCAACAAGTCTGTGCCGACGCCGGCCTGCCGGCCTATGAAATCTCCAATCACGCGCGTCCGGGCGCCGAGTGCCGGCACAATCTGATCTATTGGCGCGGGCACGAATATGCCGGCGTGGGACCGGGAGCGCATGGACGGCTCAATCTCGGCGGCCGGCGCTTCGCGACCGAAACCGAAAAGCGCCCGGAAAGCTGGCTAATGCGCGTGGAAGCCGCCGGCAGCGGGCTCACCGTCGATGAGACGCTCACCCCCGGCGAGACCGCCGATGAATATCTGCTGATGGGTCTGCGACTCGCCGAAGGCATCGAGCCGGCGCGCTATCGCACGCTCTGCGGCCGCGAGATCGATCCTAAGCGCGTCGCCATTCTGCACCAGGAAGGCGCGGTGGAAACCACCGCCGACGGCCGTTTGCGCGTGACGCAAAGCGGCTTTCCGGTGCTCGACGCGGTGGTCGCCGATCTGGCGGCTTAACAGCGCATGATCCCGAAAAGCCTGTCCCCGGCTCGATTGGGGATGGGAACCAGTTTTCGGAAAAGATCATGCGCCGAAGAAACTAAGTCCCCGACCCGAACGAGCGCGGCGCCGGGCTCACCGTCTGGCCGCCGGTCGAGCCGACCCGCAGTACCGCCAGCCCGCGCTCATTGGTGCCGTCGGGGCGGAACCGGAAAATGCCGTCGATACCGGCAAAGCCCGACGCATTGGTCAGCACGGCTTCCGAAAAGCGCTGCGGCCCTTGCGTCTTCACCAGCGCCGCGACGAGTGCGACCGCATCGTAGGAGAGCGTCGCCGTGCGCACCGGGTCCTGCCCGAAGCGGGCGCGGTAGCGCGACGAAAAACTACGGAAGCCGCTCGACTCCGGCGCGGCGTAGAGGCCGCCTTGCAACAGCTTGTCCGAGAAGATGCGCGGGTCGTCCCACAGTCCGGTGCCGAGCAATTGCAGCCGCCGCAGGTTGACTCGGTCGGCGGCCAGCGCCTGCACCACCTGCGGCACGGCGTCGGCGCCGTCGGGAATGAACACCGCGTCAACCTGGGCCGCGGCTTGCGCCACGCGGTGTACCGGCTCGGCGAGCTTGCTCGGGTCGAGCGGATATTTCTCCAGCACCACCACGCGGCCGCCGCGGCGCGGCACGTCCTGCTGGAACGCCGCCTGCACCACCGCGCCATAGGCGTTATCCGGCATCAAGGCGGCAAACGAGCGCTTGCGCCGCGAAATGGCGTAATCGACGATGCGCTTGACGTCGGTCTCGGGCAGGAAGCTCAACAGATAGACGCCGCGCGAGGCGACGCTGGAATCGGTGGAGAAGGCGATCACCGGGATGCCGCGCGGGCGCACCACCTGCCCCACCGCGCGCACCGACTGCGCGAACAGCGGACCGATGATGATCTCGGCGCCCTCGCTCATCGCCTGCTGGGCGCCGGCTTGCGCGCCTTGCGGCGTGCCGGCGTCGTCCTTCACCAGCAGTTGGATATTGGGATTCTGGAATTCGGCGAGCGCCATCTCGGCCGCGTTCTTCATCGAGACCGCCGCCACGCCGGCGTTCCCTTGCGCCGACAGCGGCAGAACCAGGCCGACCCGGACCTGGCCGCTGCCGATGGCGGCGGCCGGCTGGGTCGGGGGCTGCGGCGTGAACGGGTTTTTGAAATCGCCGCCGAAATTGCCGAGCTTGTCGCCGCTGCAGGCCGACAGCACGGCCGCAGCAGCGGCGCCCAGCGCCGCGGTCACGCTACGCCGGCTGAGCATCGGTGTTTCCTCTTGGTCCGGCGGCGTCCCCGACATGGCCTCCCCACGCGACCCGTTGACTTATCAGTCCGATGACAAGCCGCGATTTTATCCCACAAAAGTTAAGGCAATGAAAGAGCAAGGGAATTTGTCGCGAAATGACGCCGCCGGAGCGGCCCTTTAGAGTAACCGGCATGGCGAAGTCCAGCAAAGCCGCGGCCGGCGGGCGTCCCCGCCGCTATGCGCTGAACGGCGCAGAGGTGGAGGCGCCGAAGCCGGCGGCCGGGCTATATCTGGTCGCCACCCCGATCGGAAACTTGGGCGACATCACTTTGCGCGCGCTCGACGTACTGGCCGGCTGCGACGTCATCGCCTGCGAGGACAGCCGCGTGACCCATAAGCTCACCGAGCGCTACGGCATTGCGACGCCGCTGACGCCCTATCACGAGCATAATGCCGTGTTGGCGCGGCCGAAACTGTTGGCGCGCCTGGGCGGGGGGCAAGCGGTCGCGCTGGTTTCGGATGCCGGCACACCGCTGATCTCCGATCCCGGCTACAAGCTGGTGCGCGCGGCGGCCGAGGCCGGCCACAACGTCACGGTGCTGCCGGGCGCGTCCGCGTTATTGGCGGGGCTGACCCTTTCGGGTCTGCCGACCGACCGCTTCTTTTTCGAAGGCTTCCTGCCGGCTAAGCAGGCGGCGCGGCAAAAGCGCATCGCGGCGCTCGGCAGCATTCCGGCGACGCTGGTGCTGTTCGAGAGTGGTCAGCGTTTGCCTGCCACACTCGCCGACTTGGCCGCGGGGCTCGGGCCGCGCGCCGCGACGGTCTGCCGCGAACTGACCAAGCTGCACGAGGAAGTCCGCCGCGGCGATCTCGCAACGCTCGCGCGCGACTACGCCGAAGGCCGCGAGACCCGTGGCGAGATCGTCATCGTGGTGGCGCCGCCGCAGGAGCAAGCCGGGGACGTCGATGTCGACGCGCTACTGCGCGGCGCGCTTATGCGTGTCTCGCTCAAGGACGCCGTCGGCGAGGTTGCGCTCGCGACCGGCCAGCCCCGCCGCGCGGTCTATCAGCGCGCGCTCGAACTCAGCAAGGACACCAGCGATGGCGCGCCGTAGTGCCGGCAGCCGCGGCGCGCCCAGGGCCACGCCACTGGCGAAAGCGCCGCGGCCGGTGCGGCAAAAGCGCGAAGCGCGTCCTGAAAAAATCGCGGCCTTCCGCATCGGCATTTCGGCGGAAAGCCGTGCCGCCGCCTTCCTCATCGCCAAGGGCTTCCGCATTCTGGCACGGCGCTGGAAATCGCCGGTCGGCGAGATCGACATCATCGCACGCCGGCGTTCCTTGATGGTCTTCGTCGAGGTGAAGGCGCGCAACAATCTCGACGAGGCGGCGGAATCGCTGCAGGCGCGTCAGCAGCGCCGCATTGCGGCGGCGGCGGAGGTCTGGCTCGCCGCGCATCCCGACGACGCCGCGCGTGACATGCGCTTCGACGCAATCCTGGTGGCGCCCGGCAAGCTGCCGCGCCACATCCCGGCGGCGTTCGAGACGAATTGACGGTTTACGCGCTCAGCCGTTCGAAGAACTGGTCGACCTGGGCGCGAATGCGGCCGGCCACGCTGCCGAGATCATCCGCCACCGCCTTCACCGAACTGGCGCTGGTGCGGGTGTCTTCGGTGGCGTTGCCCACGAGATTGACCTCGTCGGCGGTTTCCACCGTGCGCTTGGCCGCGATCTCGACGCTGCGGGCTATTTCCGCCGTAGCGGCGCCTTGCTCGGTCACCGCCGCCGCGATCGTCCCGCTGATGTCGCCGATCTCGCGGATGATCGCCTCGATCGAGGTGATAGCGTCGATCGAGCGCGTGGTGGCGCGCTGCATACCGGCGATCTGTGTGGCGATCTCCTCGGTGGCGCGGCTGGTCTGGCCAGCCAGCGCCTTGACCTCACCGGCGACGACCGCAAAGCCGCGGCCGGCTTCGCCCGCGCGCGCGGCCTCTATTGTTGCGTTGAGCGCCAGGAGATTGGTCTGCTCGGCGATGTCGGTGATCAACTTGATCACGTCGCCGATGCGCGCGGCCGCCTCGTCCAACTCCTTGACCGCGACATTGGTACGCTCGGCCTCGTTGACGGCCTTGGTGGCGACGGCGTTGGACTGCGCTACCTGGCGATCAATCTCGTTGACGGACGCCGACAGTTCGTCGGCCGCCGAGGCGATGTCACGGACGTTGCCGGATGCTTCCGCGGATGCCGCCGCCGCCCGCGTCGTCTTGGCCGACGCGTCATCAGCGACGCCGGCGAGCTGGCTCGACGCCTCCAGCATCTGATCGGAAATGCGGCCGAGCTCGGCGAGCGTTGCCTCTATGTCGGCGGAGAAGCGCGCGATCTCGGCCGATATCTGCTCCTGGCGCTGCGCGCGCTGCTGGGCGTCGCCGACAACGGCGTGGTTGAGTTCTTCGTTATGGCGTATGGCGCCCTGGAACACGGCGATCGAGCGCGCCAGCGCGCCGATCTCGTCGCTGCGCTCGCTGAACGGCACCGTCATGGCGGCGTCGCCAGCGGCGACCGCCTCGGTCACCCGCGTGATCTCGGTGATCGGCCTGGCCACGCCGCGCATGATCATCAGCGCGCCGGCGAAAGCGAATAATACCGCGAGCCCGGCGAACGCGGAAACGACGATCGCCGTTCGCTGGATGCCCTGGTCGATCTGGAGATATGTCTGGCGGGCACGCTCGGTATAATGCCGGCGCAGGACGTCGAGATCGCGGGTCAACGCGTTGCGGGTGTCGGACGGAAAATTCTTGTCGGCCCAGTCGCGCGCCGTCTGCGGCCCGGATTCCTGGGCAATGCGCGCTAGCTCCGGCGCGAAGTTTTGAAAGGCGGACAGGCGGATGGAAAATTGCTTGAAGATCTTGGCGTCATCGTCTCCGACGCCGTGCTGCCAATCGGTGAAGACGGTGTCGATCGCGTCATTGGCCTTGCTCAGGTCGGCCAGGTAAGGGCCAGCGGCCTTGTAATCGGGCGACATGACGACGCCGCGCGCCGCCGACTGCACAGCATAGATCAGTCCGATGACGCGCTCGACATTCCAGGTGCCGACGTTGGCCGATTCGAACTCTGAGGTGAGTCTGGCATGGCTGCGCGCGTTGAATACGGCGACGAGCGACAACGCCACCGTGATCATGGCCATCGCGGCAAAGATCGCATAGAGCTTGGCAGCAATAGAAAGTTTCGGCAGCGTCACAGCCGGCCCCCCACCCGGTAAGCACATTGTCCCTATAGTGGCGGCAATGTATTAACGTACTGTTTACCTTGGCTTTTTAGCCCGGCGATGCGCCGAAATAGCATGAGCATGAAATGAGCCTGAAAATCGCGGTACAGATGGATCCGATCGAGCGGATCAATATCAAGGGCGATTCAACCTTCGCCCTGCTCTTGGAAGCGCAGGCCCGCGGTCATACGCTCGCCTATTATACCCCCGACCGGCTGGCTCTGCTCGACGGCCACGTCTTCGCCAGCGTCGAGACCCTGAGTGTGCGCGACGTCGCCGGCGACTTTTTCACCTTGTCCGATCCGCGCCGGGTTGAGCTGACCGCCTTTGATGTGGTGCTGTTGCGGCAGGACCCGCCCTTCGATCTCGCCTATGTCACCACCACCCACCTGCTCGAGCGCATCCATCCGCGCACGCTGGTGATCAATGACCCCGCGCACGTACGCAACGCGCCGGAAAAGATCTTCGTCACCGAGTTTCCCGAATTGATGCCGCCGACGCTGATCACGCGCGATCTCGCCGAGATCAAGGCGTTCCGCGCCAAGCACGGCGACATCGTGATGAAGCCGCTCTACGGTTTCGGCGGCGGCGCGGTATTCCGCGTCACCAAAGACGACCTCAATTTCGGCTCGCTCTACGACATGTTCGCGGTCACCTTCCGCGAACAATGGGTGGTGCAGAAGTTCCTGCCCGCCTTCAAGGAAGGCGACAAGCGCATCATCCTGGTGGATGGCGAATATGCCGGCGCGGTCAACCGCGTCCCGGCGGCCGACGATCTGCGCTCCAACATGGTGCGCGGCGGCTCGCCCAAGGCGACCGAGCTGACCAAGCGCGAAAAAGAAATCTGCGCGCGGCTCGGCCCGGCGGTGCGTGAGCGCGGGCTGCTGTTCGTCGGCCTCGACGTGATCGGCGACTACATCACCGAGATCAACGTCACGTCCCCCACGGGAATTCGCGCGGTTAAGAATGTCGGCGGCCCCGACATCGCGGCGCTGATCTGGGACAAGATCGAGGTGATGCGGGCGCGCGTGAAGAAGTAACGCGCCGTTTTTGATCATTTCGCTGGAGCGGTTTTCGCGGTTTTGAGCCGCGCGATTTCGGCGCGGATCGGTGCGAACGGCCCGTATTTATGTTGCTGCTCGCTGAAATGATCGGCGTAGGGCCCATAGGGCGCATCGACCGGCTTCTGCAACAAGTTGGGAAAATCGTGTTCGAGCCCGGCTTTGTGCGGCCGCGGTTGTGACACGACATAGGCCGCCAGGTCCCACGCATTTTCGACGCTCAGCTGCGGGTCGAAATAGTCGACGCCGTGCGGCATGTTGAAATGAATGAAGTTCGCGAAGTTTATAAGCCGCGCGAGGCCGGCGCCGTCATTGAACGTGTCGCTGCCCCACAGCGGCGGCATCATGTAGCCGAGATCGGAGGAGGGAATGCTGTTGCGAATTCCCGACCCATTGGTGTTGTGGCACGGCGCGCAGACGCGCACGTAGATCGGATGGCCGCGCTGCGGATCGGCGGCGCGGTCGAGCTCGGGCATCTTGCCCGCACCCAGCCCGGGCAATCGCTTACCGGCCGGCACGCCGGTGCTGAGAAACTTGATGTAAGCGACGATGGCCCGCATGGCCGGCGCCTTGCGCGGCAACGGGCGGCCATTCATGCTGCGCGTCATGCAGGCGTTGACGCGGTCCTCGATACTGATCTCGTTGCCGGTTCGACTGCTGTATTGCGGGAAATCGCCGTAAAGACCGAACAGCGCCAGCCCGAACTTTTTCGTGCCGGCTTGAAGGTGACAATTGCCACAGGCGAGATTGTTGCCGGCGTAACGCTGAGAGCGACGCGGGACGTTCGGGCCGATATGGGCGTAGGTCGCGGTGATAAGATCACGTCCGTCCCGCACCTGTCGGCCGTACGCGTCGTGCGGCAGGGCGCCGATTTCCGGCACCGTCCACACCGGCGCCGTTTGCGCCAAGAGCGTAACGCTTGATGCGAGCAGCATCGCGCTGCCTGCGAGCGCTCCAACAACGGCAATGCGGCGGGAACTGACGACCATTGCCCACAATGCGTCGCGAATTATGGGCAAAGCGTTTACGCGGTGCCGACAACTGAAGAAGATGTAGGCGCGGCAATCAGTGCTTTAGCACCGTTGGCTCGCCGGCATCGACCTCGGCCAGCCGCCGCCAGGTGCGCGGCCCGCGGCCGACCTCCCACAACAATTCCTCCAACGCGCACCAGGCGTCTTCCGCCTCGCTGCGGGCGCGCCGCGCCCGCGCCACTTCCTTTGCCAATGCCTTGCTGTCGATCATGGCCAAAACACCCTGTCTGCGCCTTTGAAAAAAACCTACCAAAAGTCGCTTTGTTCTGCAAATGTCCTTGTCGTTTTCCGGCGTATATGGAGAAAGCGTACCGTGATTTGGAGGTGGCCGGGTAGGGGCGAATAAGGGTCATTCCCCCAGCTTCCAGCTACCGGAATATTTCCACAAGCAACGGGAAAACCGGTGACAGTCAAAAAGCGTACGCCTACTGTACCCGAACTGATTTGGCCGGGAAAACCGAAGGGCGAATAACCCTTGGTATTTCTGGCCAAAAGCACAACGGCCCGCCAGCACCGAGTGGCTGACGGACCGTTGGTCGTCCCCCGGGCTCCGAACACCGAGGGCAGTTGACCGGAGGGAGAGCCGTTGGCGGCCTAGGCAGCTTTCAAGCGGCCTCCTCTCCGAGCCCCGTTAAGGGGCGATCTCCTAGACCTCGCGGCCTAGGAACTGAGCGCCGGATTTGCGCGCCAACTAGATTGGCGACGACCAGAAATGGTTTCAGTCGAATCTAGTGCCCCAACAATCGTGCCCTGGCGCGAAAATCGCAAGTGTTACGGGGTTTAAGCGGTGTCTATCCCCAAGGCGTCCACAGGCGGCGGAAATGGCCAAAGGCGATGAAAAGCGGGATGACGTGCTGCGGCGTATGCTGAAAACGCCGCCGAAGCCCCGTAAGCCCGCAGATAATGGCGGGGAGGCCAATCCCATGCCTACGGATGACCCGGAGGCATTAAACGAGTGGGGCAAGCGAAACGTTATAGACTAGTCCTGTTGCCGCTCCACCCCCGCGTGTACTAAGAAATAATGATTCGGGGTTGGGGCTGAATGTAGATGGATCACGCCACAAGGCAGCCGATCTACAAGCAAATAGAGGTCGAACGTAATACGCAAGTCATCGCGCTCGTTACCGGCGAACGCGTCGGCTGGCAAACGCAGATTGCAGCAGATGCGCTAGGCCCGTTCTTTTCGATGTTGGACGGCATCGGGCCGGTCCCAAAACTTTCCCTCATTCTCGATACGTTTGGCGGACAAACGTCGGCGGCGTGGCGGCTTATCAATCTCATTCGTTCCTTCGGTGATGAGATTGAGGTCATTATACCGACCAAGGCGATGAGCGCCGGCACTCTGATGGCGTTGGGTGCCGATCGCCTTGTCATGACAAAGCAGGCTGCGCTAGGCCCTATTGATCCAAGCCTTGATAATCATCCGTTATCGCCGGAAATTACTTCGGCGAACGGAAATAAAATGCAGATGCCGGTCAGTGCGGAGGCGGTGCGGGGCTATCTCGAAGAGGTAAAAAAGGACGTAAAGGGATCAGCTGCCATCGCCGCTGTCTGGACTGACTTGGCATCCCGTATCCATCCCATCGTGCTTGGAGAAATTTTTCGTCTTGGTGGTCAAATCCGCGCCATGGCGACAGAATTAATAGGGCGCCAAGTCAAAGACCCAAAGAAGCAAAAAACCATCATCCAGCTTCTGTGCTCAGACTCTGGAAGTCATGACTATACCATAAATAGACGTAAAGCGGAGGCGATAGGGCTAAATATTGAGAAGCCAAGTGCCGAGCTTTACCGCCTGTTAACCGAAATCAATAAGTCGTATGGTGCGGAACTAAAGACGCTGGAACCCTATTCTCCTCAAGCAATACTTGGGGGCCAACCGCAGGCTAACTACAAATTGATACGAGGTTTGATCGAAAGCGCGGACGCGAGTTATGGTTTTGTTTCGGAAGGTACCCTCACGTCTAACCCAGGTGCTACCCCGAACGTGAGTGCGCAGCAATCGTTCGAGGGCTGGAGAAAATTGCCATGAGAGATACGTCCGATTCTAGCAAGATTTACCGCGCTACTGCGGATGCGCCGAGTCCGTTCGATTCAAACAGCGCCGGTTGCGGCATCTATGCGCCCACCGCCGCCGACCCTACCGTTGGGATAATTACTGGCGGCGGCATGAGCGGTGATGCGGCCCAGCCGCAACCGCCAGTGCGCCAGACCGCCAAGAACGACGGTCATCTGTAACGTCGTTTCCATCTCAGAAATCTCCTTGCCTTCTGCCAAAGCGTCTTTGGCTCAGTGAGGCCGTCGATAAGTCAGCCTCTTGCCCTTGATGCCTTGCAGCGCCTTATCAGCGCGCATTGCATCATCAACACCAAGGGCAACGCGGTTTGAATAGCGGAAATCAAATTCGCTCAGATAGCGGTGTAAATGCTTCTCAGCGCAGTGCTGATAAACGCCCTTCATTCCGCGCTTAAAGATCGAGTAGTAGCCTTCAACCGTATTAGTGGTGATCTCGCCGCGCACGTATTCCTTGGCGCGATGCTCAACAGTGCCATGGCTGGCAAACTCTGAGCCTATGCCTTTGTACCAGCTGGCCTCATCGCTCATCAGATTGCTTTCACGGCTGATGTTCGTGCGGATAATCGGAACCAGAGTGGCGGACGTGGTGCCGTCGATATGGAAGCTACGGGCAGAGCCGCCGCGCTCTACCAGTGTCAGGACGATATTGCGGAACTGGCCACCGTGGCGGTGTGTCTTGCTGTTTGCGCCTTCCTGAAAGCCGATCAGCGTTTCGTCGATCTCGACCGTTTTTCCTGAGCCGCCCATGGGAGTGAACTCACCGGGGCGCATAGCCTCACGGATACGGTGGGCCATGAACCATGCGGTCTTGTAGGTCACGCCAAGCATACGGTGCAGCTGGTGGGCGCTGATGCCTTTCTTGCTGCTGGTGAGAAGGTGGGTCGCATAGACCCACTTGTGCAGCTTGATCTTGCTATCAGCGAACACGGTGCCGACCGTGACGGTGAAGGGCTTCTCGCACTCTCGGCACTTGTAGACGCCCGGACGGGTCGATTTGCCCTTTAACTTGTGGATACGGGCAGGATCAGCGTTCCCGCAATGAGGGCAATTCGGGCCATCCGGCCACAAAAGGGCTTCCAGATGCCTTCTGGCGGCTGTTTCATCGGTATAAATGCGAGGTAAGGACATGGCTAAACTACCTATGGTTCAACCATATACCGTGTTGCACGGTACGTCAAGTATATAATGACCCGTTTTCCCCAGTTTCCGCTACTCTTACGCGTATCGGGGTGGTGGAGCGGGGCATGGTCCAGCGCGTTGCAACGGTTGCCTTTGAGGGCATCGAGGCCCGTGCCGTCGACGTGCTAGTGCAGGTGGCGCCCGGCCTGCCGGCTTTCAATATCGTCGGCCTGCCCGACAAGGCCGTGTCCGAAGCCAAGGAGCGGGTGCGCGCGGCGCTGATCGCCTCCGGCCTGGCGCTGCCGGCGCGCCGCATCACCATCAACCTGGCGCCCGCCGACCTGCCGAAGGAAGGCAGCCACTACGACCTGCCGATCGCGCTCGGACTGATGGCCGCTATTGGCGCCATCCCGCAGGATGCCGTCGCCGGCTACACCGTCCTGGGCGAGCTCGGCCTCGACGGCTCCATTGCCGCCGTCGCCGGCGTGCTGCCGGCGGCGATTGGCGCCAACGCCCGCGGACAAGGCCTGATCTGTCCGGCGCCTTGCGGCCCGGAAGCGGCCTGGGCGTCACCGGAAATCGAGATCGTGGCCGCGCGCTCGATCATTCAGCTCGCCAATCATTTCAAGGGCACGCAGGTGCTCTCCCGCCCGAGCCCCAAGATCCGCGAAATCGCCGGTGTGCCGCTCGACCTTGCCGACATCAAGGGTCAGGAAAGCGCCAAGCGCGCGCTCGAGGTCGCCGCCGCCGGCGGCCATAACCTGCTGATGATCGGGCCGCCCGGCGCCGGCAAGTCGATGCTGGCAGCGCGGCTGCCCTCGATCCTGCCGCCGCTGACGCCGGCAGAATTGCTGGAAGTGTCGATGATCGCCTCCGTCGCCGGCGAGATCGAAGGGGGCGCGCTCACCAACAAGCGCCCGTTCCGCTCACCACACCATTCCGCCTCCATGCCGGCGCTCGTCGGCGGCGGCTTACGCGCGCGGCCGGGCGAGATTTCGCTTAGCCATAACGGGGTGTTGTTCCTCGACGAACTGCCGGAATTCGCCGCGCAAGCGCTCGAACTCGCTGCGCCAGCCATTGGAGAGCGGCGAAGTCGCCATCGCCCGCGCCAATCACCGCATCACCTATCCGGCGCGCTTCATGCTGGTCGCCGCCATGAACCCCTGCCGCTGCGGCCGCGCGTCCGATCCCGGCTTCGCCTGCAAGCGCGGGCCCAATACGCGCTGCGCCGCCGAATACCAGGCGCGGCTGTCGGGTCCGCTGCTCGACCGCATCGACCTGCACATCGAGGTGCCGCCGGTCACCGCCGCCGACCTGATCCTGCCGCCGCCGTCGGAAGGCTCACCTGAGGTGGCCACCCGCGTCGCCCGCGCCCGCGACACCCAAGCCGAGCGTTACGCAGCGCTGGGGTTACCGAACGTGCACACCAATGCGCAGGCTTCCGGCCCAGTGCTGGAGCAGGTAACGCATGCCGATGCCGCCGGCATGACGCTGCTGCGCGACGCCGCAGACGCCATGCACCTGTCGGCGCGCGGTTATCACCGCGTGCTGCGGGTCGCCCGCACGCTCGCCGATCTCGACGGCGCCGAGAAGGTCGGCCGCGTGCATCTGGCCGAGGCACTGTCCTACCGCGCACTCGCCGACGAGGTGCGAAGGGCGGCTTGAACGCCGCCCGCGCCCGACCCCGATACCGCCGGCTTAACTCTTCTTTCACCACGTTGGCGCGAGCGCGGCACCCTGCGCCACCCGCGCCCGCCGCGGGGAATGAAATCGCAATATTCACGCGGTCAAATGCCGCCGACCATGCGATCCAAATCGGCATCATCCGGGCTCGTGCGTGCCGCCCGCAAAAAATCGCGCAACAAGGCGGCGCTGGTGCTGTTCGGCCGCGCCGCCATGACCACGCTGGCACTTTTCTCCGGCGTGATCGGCTTTTTCGCCGGTATCCGCGTGCAGGCGCCGAACTACGACCCTAATACCTACGCCGCCGGCACCGGCGTACTGCTGGCCACCGCCTGCACGGCGATCGCCTGGCTGCTAGTGCTGCGGCGCGCGCGGCGAAAGCAAATCCGCGCGCTCGAAACGAGCGTCGAGGAATTGTCCGACGACAATTGGGAGCTGCGCGAGGCGGAAGAGCGCGCGCGCAGCCTGCTGGAGGCGCAGGGCGATTTGATCGTGCGCCGCGACGCGGAAGCGCGCGTCACCTACGCCAATGATGCTTTCTGCGCGCTCGCCGGCCGGTCGCGCGATGCGCTTATCGGTAAACAAGTGGAGCTGCGCGTGCTCGAGCAGGGCGCCGTCACCGTGCTCGCCGACGGCACCCACATGCACGATCAGAAGATCGCGTGTGGCGACAGCGGCCGCTGGATCGCCTGGCGCGAAGTCGCGGTGCGCAGCGAAGCCGGCAGCGACGTGCAGGGCGTCGGCCGCGATGTGACCGACCGGGTCGAGGCCGAGCATGCTCTTGCCACTGCCCGCGACCAAGCCGAGGCCGCCAGCCGCGCCAAGTCGCGCTTTCTCGCCATGGTCAGCCACGAGATCCGGACGCCGCTCAACGGCATGCTCGGCATGGCCGATCTGCTGCTCGAAACGCCGCTGACGCCGGAACAGCGCACCTATGCCAAGGCGGCGAAGACGTCCGGTGAGACGCTGTTGTCGCTGATCGAGGAGATTCTCGATTTCTCCAAGATCGAAGCCGGCCGGCTCGACCTGGAGGCGCGTGCGTTCGCGCTTGCCCCGATGGTCGAGGAAGCGGTCGAGCTGTTGGCGCCGCGCGCGCAGGCCAAGGGCATCGAGATCGCCAGTTTTATCGACGAGCGCCTGCCCGCACAGCTCGTGGGCGATGCCGCGCGCTTGCGCCAAGTGCTGCTCAATCTCGCCGGCAACGCCATCAAGTTCACCGAACATGGCGGCGTCGCCGTCATCGTCGAGCCGGATGAAGCGACGGGCGCGGTGAACTTCCAGGTACGCGACACCGGCATCGGCCTCAAGGGCGAGGACCAGGCGCGCATCTTCCGCGACTTCGAGCAGGCCGACGGCTCCTCCACCCGCAAGTTCGGCGGCACCGGCCTAGGCCTCGCCATCTCCAAGCACATCGTCGAGCGCATGGACGGACATATCGACATTGAAAGCGCGCCCGGCGTCGGCTCCACTTTCAGCTTCACCGTGCCGTTGCCGACGGCGCTCGCCGACGAGAACCGAAGCGAATTCGTGGCGCCCGATTTGCGCGCCACCTCGGTGATGATCGTGGCCGCCGCCGAGATCGAAGCGTCGCTGCTGGCGCGCCGGCTCGGCCGCTGGGGCGCGCGCACCTGCGCGGCAACCGACGAAACGATCGCGCTTGCGCTCTTGCCGGAGCGGCATTGGGACGCGCTGCTGGTCGACTATCCGCTGGCCTCGGCGATGATCGCGCAGGGCGCGCTCGCCAAGCTGGGCGCGACGCGGCGCATTGTATTGATCCGGCCGACCGAGCGCCACGAACTGCCGGCGCTGAAAGCCGCCGGCTTCACCGGTTATCTGGTCAAGCCGGTGCGCGCCGCCTCGTTTGCCGCGCGCCTCTCCGACGACGATGCCTTCGAGCACGCGGCCGCCGAAATCGCCGACGAGAACGCCGAAAATTCCACGCCCGCAAACGCCAGGGGCCTGTCGATCCTGGTGGCCGAGGACAACGACATCAACGCGCTACTTGCGCGCGCGCTGCTCACGCGCCTCGGCCATCGCCCGACCATCGCCGGCAACGGTGAAGCCGCGGTCGAATCCTGGCTGGCCGCGCGCGCGGCCGGGCAGCCTTATGACCTGGTGCTGATGGATGTGCAGATGCCAGTGATGGACGGGCTCGAAGCGGCGCGCAGCATCCGCGCCGCCGAAGCCGAGGGCGACGGCAAAGACAAAGACAATACGAAGCCGACCCGCATGCTGGCGATTACCGCCAATGCCTATGCGGAAGACCGCGAGGCAGCGCTGGCCGCCGGCATGAACGGCCTGTTGGTCAAGCCGCTCGATCCCGAACGGTTGCGGCAAGCGATCGAAGCGGCGCCGGACGCCGGCTCAAACACGCTTGCGGCCTGAACGGCGTTTTCCCACATTGTCATAAATCGGTATTGGCCCCATGCTGTACGGGGGGAGCGGCATTCGTTTTGTGATTCGCAGACCTTGAACCGCGGCCTATCGCAAGCTTTTTCGCGCCAAAAGGACCTGGATCCTCCATGGCAAACCCCAACATCCTGATTCCGCCCCGTGGGCTATTCGAGCGCTTTCGCCCGCTGCCGCCGGGCGCCGGCGTCCCCGGCCTGATCTCGGCGCTGCAATCCTATGGCGGCTTGCAAGCCTGGGCCGCGCGCACGCACCGGCCGTCGCAGAGCCTCGGCCGCATGGGCTCGCTCGAGGTGCGGCTGGCGCAGACCGCCGCCGAGGTGCGGCAGGCGCAGAAATTGCGCTACCGGGTTTTCTACCAGGAGGGCTCGGCCGTTCCCAATCCGGCGCGGCTATTCGCACGCCGCGACATCGACAGCTATGACGCGATCTGCGATCACCTGCTGGTCATCGATCACGCCGCCCGCGCCAACCATCCGCCCAACAAGCCGGCGGTGGTCGGCACCTACCGGCTGCTGCGCCAGCCGCTGGCGGAAGAATACGGCGGCTTCTACACGGCGGGCGAGTTCGACATCGGCGCGCTGATCGAACGCCACAACCATCTGCAATTCCTCGAGCTCGGCCGCTCCTGCGTGCTCGCGCCCTACCGCAACAAGTGCACGGTCGAACTGCTGTGGCTCGGCATCTGGGCCTATGTGCTGCAGAACCGGCTCGACGTGATGATCGGCTGCGCCAGCCTCGACGGCACCGAACCGAAGCGGCTGGCGCTGCCGTTGTCGTTCCTGCATCACTATGCGCGCGCGCCGGAAGCATGGCGGGCGCGCGCGCTCACCGAGCGCTACGTCGAGATGAACCGCATGTCGAAAGAGGCGATCGACCCGAAGGAAGCGCTGCGCATGCTGCCGCCGCTGATCAAGGGCTATCTGCGGCTCGGCGGCACCGTCGGCGACGGTGCGGTGATCGACCACGAATTCGGCACCACCGACGTGGTGATCGTGCTGCCGGTGTCGGCGATCAAGCAGCGCTATCTAGAGCATTTCGATTTGAGCCGCAGAGCGGCGTAGGCGCAACTGTATGCACGCACTGTCATCGTCCGCGAAGGCGGACGATCCAGTAGACGCAAAGCTATCGATTTATCGAGAGGCCGGGATTACTGGGTCCCCGCTTTTGCGGGGACGACAGTCGAGAAATCACAACCGCCGCAGCGATACTTCTTCGACCTGGTGACTCTCCACCTTCTTCAGGATCAGGTGGGCGCGCTGGCGCGTCGGCAAAATATTTTCGTGCAGGTTGACCAGGTTGATGCGTTCCCAGATCGACGACGCGGTCTCGACCGCTTCGGCGTCCGACAGGTTCGAATAGCGGTGGAAATAGGATTTCGGATCGCGGAACGCGGTGCTGCGCAACGTCAGGAACCGGTGGACATACCAGGCCTTGAGCACGTCCTCGCTGGCATCGAGATAGACCGAGAAATCGAAGAAGTCCGATACGAAGGGGATAGCCTTGCCGTCCTTCGGCAGGCGGCCGGTCTGCAGGACGTTCAGCCCCTCGACGATGAGGATGTCCGGCCGGTCGATCTCGATCCATTGGCTCGGCATCACGTCGGCGATCAGATGCGAATAGATTGGCGCCCGCGCCGGCCGCCGCCCCGCTTTCACGTCGGTGAGGAAGCGCAGCAGCGCCGGCAGGTCGTAGCTTTCGGGAAAGCCCTTTTTCTCCATCAGGCCTTCGCGCTCGAGGACGGCGTTGGGATAAAGAAAGCCGTCAGTGGTGACGAGGTCGACCTTGGGCACGTTCGGCCAGCGCGCCAGCAAGGCTTGCAGCACGCGCGCGGTGGTCGACTTGCCGACCGCCACGGAACCTGCGACGCCGATGACGTACGGCATCTTGACGTCCTCGGTGGCGAGGAAGCGCTGCTGGGCGTGGAACAGCCGCTGCGTCGCCGCCACATACATCGACAGCAGACGCGACAGCGGCAGGTAAATTTCTTCAACCTCCGCCATGTCGAGCCGGTCGTCCAGCGAGCGCAGGCGCGCGACTTCGTCCGAGGTCAGCGTCATCGGCGCGTCTTCGCGCAACGCCGCCCATTGCTCGCGCGTGAACGTGTGGTAGGGCGACAGGACGTCGTTGGTGCGCTGTTCCATGACGTTACTTTCGCGAGGCCTTTTCCTGGTGCCCCGTCTGCGCCGTGCGCTTCTCGAGCGCCGCTTCCACGTCGGCCAGCGTCACCCCGCGCGCCTCCAGCACCACCATCAGATGATAGAGCAGGTCGGCGGCTTCCGCGATCAGCTTGCCCTTGTCGTCCTGCAAGGCTGCCAGCACGGTTTCGATGGCCTCCTCGCCCAGTTTCTTGGCGCATTGGGCGACGCCCTTGTCCAGCAAGGCGCGAGTATAGGATTCCGCCGCGCTCGCCTTGGCGCGCTCGTGCACCCGCTTTTCCAGATCGGCCAGTGTGAATTTGCTCATGGCAGCGCCTTTGGCGATTCCCTTTGCTCGGGTCGTTTAGCATCTCTGCCCCGCCTCGTCATTCCGGGCTCGCGGCCGAAGGCCGCAAGCCCGGAATCCATAATCCCAGCACCGCGGTGTACGGATTCCGGGCCCGCCGTTGCGCGGCGTCCCGGAATGACTGGAAATTACGAATCGAGCCGCATCGGCAGGCCGGCTTTGGCCATGTAAAGCTTGGCCTCGCGCACCGAGTGCTCGCCGAAGTGGAAGATCGAGGCCGCCAGCACCGCGGTGGCGTGGCCGTCGCGGATGCCCTCGACCATGTGCTGCAAATTGCCGACCCCGCCGGAGGCGATCACCGGCACCGGGATGCTGTCTGCCACCGCGCGGGTGAGCGGAATGTCGAAGCCGGCCCGCGTGCCGTCGCGGTCCATCGACGTCAGCAGGATCTCGCCGGCGCCCAGCGCCACGACTTCCTTGGCATACTCCACCGCATCGAGCCCGGTCGGATTGCGGCCGCCATGGGTGAAGATTTCCCAGCGGTCCTTCTCACCGGGCTTGGAGACTTTCTTGGCGTCGATGGCCACCACGATGCACTGGTTGCCGAACTTCTCCGCCGCCTCCTTGACGAATTGGCGGCGCGCTACCGCCGCGGTATTGATCGACACCTTGTCGGCGCCGCAGGTCAAAAGCTTGCGGATGTCCTCGATGGTGCGCACGCCGCCGCCGACGGTGAGCGGCATGAAGCAAGCTTGCGCCGTGCGGGTCACCACGTCGTAGATGGTGTCGCGGTTTTCGTAGCTGGCCGTGATGTCGAGGAAGGTGAGTTCGTCGGCGCCGGCCGCGTCATAGGCGATCGCGGCTTCCACCGGATCGCCGGCGTCGCGCAGGTCGACGAAATTGACGCCCTTGACCACGCGGCCGTCTTTCACGTCGAGGCAGGGAATGACGCGGGCTTTGAGCATAACGACCTTGTGTTCGGCGAGCCGATACCGGCGCAGCAACAGTTAAGCTAGCATCGCGGAAATATCCAGTTCACGCCGGATCTGGCCCATGCTGATGCAAGCGGTCCCGCTCATCGTCGCCTGCTTGTTCGCGGGTTTGATGGGCTTTGCCGCGCATCGGGCAAGCATTTGCACGGTGCGGGCGGTGGCCGAGATCATGAGCGCGCGCTCCGCCCACATGTTGTGGAGCATCACCAAATCGGCGCTCTGGGTGATCGCCCTGACGCTGCCCTTCTTCTGGCTGATGCCGGCGGCGGCAAGCCATATCGGCGGCTGGCAGGTGACTGCGGCCACTTTTCTCGGCGGCTTCCTGTTCGGGCTCGGTGCCGCCATCAACGGCGCCTGCGCCTATTCCACCATGGCGCGGCTGGCGGACGGCGAGGTGCGCATGGCCGTCACGATCGGCGGCTTCGCCATTGGCATCGTGACGTTCCTGGCTCTGGTCGATCTCGAATGGCTGGCGCGCCCGGCCAAGGCGCCGGCCTTGCTCGGCTCGGTGCTTACTTTCGCGCTGCTGATCTCGGCGGTTCTGGTGGCTTGGGCCCTCTACGAAGTGCCGCGCATCTGGCGCCATCGCCCACGGCATCTCGGTCTTAAGCATATGATCCTGGCGCCGCAATACCGGCTGTCGACCGCGGCCTTGCTGATCGGCATTGCCAGCGCGGTGATTTTCCTTCTGATCGGCACGCCCGGCTACACCATCACGCTGCAGAACCTTGTGCAGGGCGCGATCGGCATGGGCGCATTGCCGGCGCCGCGCGGCATTATTTTGCTAGCGGTGCTCGCCGGCATGCTGGTCTCGACCTTGCAGCGCGGCAGCTTCCGCCTCGATTGGCGGCCGCAGCGGTCCTGGCTGCGCAATGTTTTCGGCGGCACACTGATGGGGCTCGGCACCGCCATGGTGCCGGGCGGCAACGCCGTGCTCGTGCTCTACGCAACGCCGAGTTTTTCGCCGCACGCGCTGCCGGGTCTTGCCGCACTCATTGTCGGCGCCGGCGCCGGCCTGCTGGCGATGAAACATATCGCCGGCATCGATACGCGCGTGGTCTGCCGCAACGATATCTATCGCGCCGAGGCGCAGCCGCGTGGCTCCATTCTCAACGCGCACGCGCCGCGCGAATGAGCCGCAACGCCTCTGCCGCGTCGAGGCTCCCGTCATAGAGCGCGCGGCCAGCGATGGCGCCTTCAAGCTTGGCGGCGCGCGGTTCCAGCATCGCCTTGATATCGTAGATCGACGCCAAGCCACCCGAGGCGATGACGGGAATCGAGATCGCGTCCGCCAACGCGATTGTTGCATCCAGGTTCAATCCCTGCAGCATGCCGTCGCGCGCTACGTCGGTATAGATGATGGCCGCGACGCCCACGTCCTCGAAGCGGCGCGCAACCTCCAGCGCCGACAATTCGGACGTCTCGGCCCAGCCCTCCACCGCCACCTTGCCATCGCGTGCGTCGAGCCCGACCGCAACCTGGCCCGGAAAGTCGCGCGCGGCCTGCTTGACGAAGGGCGGATCGCGCACCGCCGCGGTGCCGATGATGACGCGGTTGACGCCTTTCTCCAGCCACGCTTCCACCGTCGCGGTGTCGCGGATGCCGCCGCCGAGTTGCACGCACATGCTGACGGTCTTGAGGATTCGTTCGACCGCGGCACCGTTCATCGACTTGCCGGCAAAAGCACCGTCAAGATCGACCACATGAAGATGCTTAAAGCCTTGGATCTCGAACGCATTCGCCTGTTGTGCCGGATCACGGTGAAACACGGTCGCGCGCGCCATGTCGCCCTGCTCCAGGCGGACGGCGAGGCCTTCCTTCAGGTCGATGGCGGGGAAGAGGATCATGGAGTCCATTTCAAAAAGTTCGCGATCAAGGCCAATCCCAGCCGCTGGCTCTTTTCCGGGTGAAACTGCGTGCCGACCATATTGTCGCGCCCGACGATGGCCGTGAGCGGGCCGCCGTAGTCGGCCTGCGCCACCAGGTCGGAGCGCTGCGCGGGTTTCAGCTCGTAGGAGTGCACGAAATAGCCGTGCAAGCCATCGGGCCCAAGCGCAATGTCGGCGAGCAGCGGATGAGGCCGCAGCATGTTGAGCGTGTTCCAGCCCATGTGCGGAATCTTCAAGGACGCGTCGGACGGCGTGATCTTGTCCACCTCGCCGGCGATCCAGCCGAGGCCGGGCGTCACCTGATATTCGCGCCCGCGTTCCGCCATCAACTGCATGCCGACGCAGATGCCGAAGAACGGCCGGCCGCGCTGCAGCACCGTTTCGTTGAGCGCCTCGACCATGCCGGTAATGGCGTCGAGCCCGCGCCGGCAATCGGCAAAGGCGCCGACGCCCGGCAGCACCACGCGGTCGGCAGCAGCGACTTGCTCAGGCTTGCTGGTCACCGTGATCGGCTGCGCGTGTCCGCTCTCGCGCGCGGCGCGCTCGAAGGCTTTCGCCGCCGAGTGCAGATTGCCGGAACCGTAGTCGACGATGGCGACGCTCATCGCTCGGGCTCCGGAAACAAACCGATGACGTCGGAGCCCGATGGCGGCCCGCGCCGCACCGGGGCGGTATAGTGCGGTTGCGGAGCCGGCGGCAGCGCAGGCGGCGTGCGCCTGATCCATTCGCCGAAGAAACGCCGCTCGGCGACTTCCTGATCGTCGCCGACCGCGAAGCCGAGCGTACGCCAGCCGCGGCGCGCAAGCATCCAGCGCCACAGCGTACCGGCTTCGAAGCCCACCAACAGCGCCACCAGCAGGCTGCCGAAAAATTTGAGCCACGACGGCGTGCCCATCCAATAAAAGCCGGCGCCCATCAGTCCGGTGATCACCACATAGCCGAGCAGCGCCAGCCACAGCCGCTTCGCCAGCAGCCACAGCGGCGCCAGCAGGAAGGCCCAGAAATAAAATCCGTCGCGCACGAACAGGAAGCGCTCGGGATCGCTTTCCATTTCGCCCGCTCGCGGCGGCGGTGCGTGCACGGTGTAAGTGGGCATCTACAATTCAGCCCAAAGGCTGTCCTCACAAAACGCGTGTCATGCCCGCGAAGGCGGGCATCCAGTAATCACCGATTCGAGCGATAAAACGACGACCGGGGTTACTGGGTCATCCGCTTTCGCGGATGACGACGATAAACTGAATCTCACCCACCCAGCGAGCCCTTGGTGGACGGCACCTCGTCCTTGGCGCGCGGGTCGATCGCCACCGCGGCGCGCAGCGCGCGCGCCAGCGCCTTGAAGCACGATTCCGCGATGTGGTGGTCGTTGGTGCCGTACAGCGTCTCCACATGCAGCGTGATGCCCGAATTGGTGGCGAAAGCCTGGAACCATTCCTGCACCAACTCGGTGTCGAACGAACCGACCTTGTCGCGCACGAACTCGGCCTTGAACACCAGGAACGGCCGCCCGGAAATATCGAGCGCGACGCGGGTCAATGCCTCGTCCATGGGCACATGCACATCGGCATAGCGCGTGATGCCCTTCATGTCGCCGAGCGCCTGCTTTACCGCGGACCCGAGCGCAATGCCGACGTCCTCGGTGGTGTGGTGATGGTCGATGTGCAGGTCGCCCTTGGCCTTGACCGTAATGTCGATGCGCGAATGCCGCGCCAAAAGATCGAGCATGTGGTCGAGGAAGCCGATGCCGGTCGTAACGTCGCTGCGCCCGCTGCCGTCGAGGTCGACAGCGACCTCCACGTCGGTCTCCTTGGTCTTGCGTTTTACCGTGGCCTTGCGCATTTCAATTGCCTTGGCAAACCCCTTGAGCCGCGCGCCTTTTATCAGGGGTTGCCGGGATTCGCCACAGCCGCGGGCCGGCCGGACCGGGGCGCGTCCGCGCATGGTTCGGCGGACAGGCCAGGTTGACTTAACCGCGCGGCGGGCCCCATGGTGCCGCCACATTGGCCGAGCGGATGAATCATGGCAGCGAACGAACCCGTTGTGTCACATAGAAAAGTCGTCATGGGCTCGAACCGCTCGTTCGGGCTGGTATTTGGCGGGTTTTTTGTGCTGGTGGCGCTGTTGCCGCCAATTCACGGCGGCTCGGTGCGCTTGTGGGCGCTGGCCGTGGCTGCCGCTTTTTTCGCCGCCGCTTTTTTCGCGCCGCGTCTGTTGCAGCCCTTGAACCGCGCGTGGTTCCGGCTCGGTCTATTGATGCACCACGTGGTCAATCCGGTGATCATGGCGGTCATGTTCTATGGCGCGATCCTGCCCATGGCGCTGCTGGTGCGGGCGCTCGGCAAAGATTTGCTGCGGCTCAAGCGCGACCCGAAAGCGGACTCGTACTGGATTGAACGCGAGCCGCCTGGTCCCGCGCCGGGCTCGATGAGCAAGCAATTCTAGGGGCCGCCCGTGTCGTTCATCGCCGAGCTTTGGGAATTCCTGCGCGCCCGCAAGAAATTCTGGCTGATGCCCATCGTCTTCATGATGCTGATCTTCGGCGGCCTCGTGATCCTTACCAAGGGCTCCGCGGTGGCGCCGTTCATCTACACGATCTTCTGATCGGCGGATGATTGTCCTCGGCATTTCCGCCTATTACCACGACAGCGCCGCCTCGATCGTGCGCGACGGCGTGGTCGTCAACGCGGCGCAGGAAGAACGCTTCAGCCGCAAGAAGCACGATCCCGGCTTTCCGATCAACGCAATCCAATGGTGCCTGGCCGACGCCCGCGTGACGGCGCGCGACGTCGACCGCGTCGCATTCTACGACAAGCCCTTCCTCAAATTCGAGCGCCTGCTGGAAACCTACCTCGCTTTCGCGCCGCGCGGCTTTGCGTCGTTCCGCACCGCCATGCCGGTGTGGCTGAGCGAAAAGCTTTTTCAGAAGGACCTGCTGCTGAAGGAGTTGCGCGCAATCGACAAGGATCTCGGCGCTCCCGACAAGCTTTTGTTCGCCGAGCATCATTACAGCCACGCCGCGTCCGCTTTCTACCCCTCGCCGTTCGATGAGGCCGCCGTGCTGACCATGGACGGCGTCGGCGAATGGGCGACGAGCTCTGCCGGTGTCGGACGCGGCAGCGACCTTTCGATCACCAAGGAAATCCACTTCCCGCATTCGCTCGGCCTGCTCTACTCGGCGTTCACCTATTACACCGGCTTCAAGGTCAATTCCGGCGAGTACAAGGTCATGGGGTTGGCGCCCTACGGCGAGCCGAAATTCGCGCAGACGATTTTCGACAACCTCATCGACCTCAAGCCGGACGGGACTTTCCGGTTGGACCTCGACTATTTCGACTATTGCACCGGACTGACCATGACAAACGCGCGCTTTGACGCGCTGTTCGGCGGACCGCCGCGCAAACCGGAAGTGTGGCTGACCCAGCGCGAAATGGATCTCGCCGCCTCCGTGCAGGCGGTGACGGAAGAAGTGGTGTTGCGGCTGGTGCGCTCGCTCGCCGCCGAGACCGGCATGAAGAATTTGTGCCTGGCCGGCGGCGTCGCGCTCAATTGCGTCGCCAACGGCAAGGTGCTGCGCGACGGCGCCGTAAAGCAGATCTGGATCCAGCCGGCGGCGGGAGACGCCGGCGGCGCGGTCGGCGCCGCGCTCGCCGCCTGTCACCAGCACGAGAAATTGCCGCGGGCGCCGACCAACGGCCCCGACGGCATGCAGGGCGCCTATCTCGGCCCCGCTTTTGAACAGAGCGAAATTGAGCGGCGCCTGACCGCCGCCGGCGCGCGCTTCGCGGTCTGCCAGGACGACGCCTTGATCGACAGCGCGGCGCAGGCGCTCGCCGCCGACCAGGCGGTTGGCTGGTTTCAGGGCCGCATGGAATTCGGTCCGCGCGCGCTCGGCGCGCGCTCGATCCTCGGCAATCCGCGCTCGCCGACCATGCAAAAAACCCTCAATCTCAAAGTGAAATACCGCGAGAGCTTCCGCCCCTTCGCGCCCGCCGTGCTGCGCGAGGACGTGGCGGAGTGGTTCGAGCTTGACGCGGATTCCCCCTACATGCTGCTGGTCGCGCCGGTAAAGGCCGCGCACCGGCGGGCGATGAGCGCCGACGAAGAAAAGCTTTTCGGCATCGACAAGCTCAACGTGCCGCGCTCGGACATTCCGGCGGTCACCCATGTCGATTATTCCGCCCGCGTGCAGACCGTCCACCCGGAGACCAATCCGCGCTTTCATGCGCTTATCGCGCGCTTCAAGGCGATGACAGGATGCCCCGTGCTGGTGAATACCAGTTTCAACATCCGCGGCGAGCCGATCGTGTGCACGCCGGAGGAAGCGTTCCGCTGTTTCATGGGAACGGATATCGAGATGCTGGCAGTCGGCAACTGCGTGCTGCGCAAGGACGAACAGGATCCGTCCCTCAAGCTAGACTATCGCAACTCGTTCGAACTCGATTGAGACGGAAGTGGTCTCGCAATCGCAACCTTCGATGGGCCGCCGCTTGCTGTTGTGGGCGAGCGCGATCCTCATCTTGCTCGCAATCATGGAGGGCGCGTGTGCGATCTTCCTGCATGTCGTGATCGCGTCGCGGGCGCACTTCCTGCTCTGGGACCCGGACCTCGCCGCGGCGCATAAGCAATGGCTGGCGGCCGCCGGAAACTGGGACGACGAGCTGGGCTGGCCGTCGCCGCGCGAGGCGGTTTCGCCGCCGCGCGACGCAACCGGCGCCAAAGCGAACCCGGACTTTCCGCAAGGCGCGAAGGCTTGCGCGTCGGTCTATGGCAATTCATTCGTCTGGGGCGACGATATCCCGCTCGCCCAGGGTTGGGTCGAACAGCTTTCGCGCAAGCTCGGCTGCCGCGTCGCCAATTACGGCGTATCCGGCTACGGCACCGACCAAGCCTATCTGCGCTTCACGCGCATGACTAAAGATGACGCGCCGGTCGCGCTGCTCGGCATTTTTCCCGAGAACGTGATGCGCAATGTCAATCAGTACCGACAGCTCATCGGCTTCAATCAAACGCCGCTCGTGCTCAAGGGCCGTTACCTGCTCGACAGCGCCGGCCACCTCGCATGGATCCAGCGGCCGCGCATCGACGAAGGTGGTTATCTGCGCCTGCTGCGCGACCCCGCCAGCGTGGTGCCGCATGATTACATGTTGCCCGATACGCGCGACGGTCCGGTGACATTGGGCTTCCCTTATCTGCTCACCGCCAAGCGCATTGCGCTCATGCCCCGCCTGTGGACCCGGATCACCGGGTCGCCGTCCTGGGGCGATTTCTATCGCGCCGATCATCCCTCCGGGGCGCTAGCCTTGACGGTCGCGATTGCCGAGGCCTTCGTGCGCGACGCCGAGCGCCGCGGCAAGCGCACGTTGGTCGTCATGTTGCCGGGGGCCAGCAGCTTCCGCGCGCGCGCCAAATACGGCGCGCCGGAATACCAGCCGCTGCTCACCGCGCTGGCCGCGCGCCATGTCGCGGTGTTCGATCCCGCCGCGGCGTTGCTCGCCGCGCTTGGATCGCGCAGCTATTGCACGCTCTATGTCCAGCCGGCCAAATGCAACGGTCATTTCGGCGTCGCCGGTGGCGCTTTCGTCGCCGATGTGGTGATGAGCGAGCTGCGCCGCCGCGGCTTGGCCAAATGACGTCTGCCAAGCCGTATTTCCGGCACCCTGCGTTTGGTTTGCAATGGTCGTCACGCGCCCGTTAAATTACCGGCCATATCCGCGCAGAAGAGCAATCGCATGACTGCGCTTGCCGAGTCCGTCTTATCCGCAACCAGATAGAAATACACATGACGCGGTCGAACAGGCTGATCGAGTATGTCCTTGCGGCGGGGCTGGCCGGAGCGGCGCTCATCGTCAGTCCGGTTGGCATCAAATTCATTACGGGCCGCACCGAGCTCACTTTCCGCGTAAACGTTATCAGCCTGACATTCGTTGCTTTTCTGCTCGCCGTGATCGCAGCGGTGCTGGCACAAGGTCGCCTGCGTCGCGCCTGCTTCTATGCCCTCGCGTGTGTGTTCCCCTTCGCCGTACTCGCCGGCGTGGAATTGGGCGCGCTCGCCGTCCATCTCGCCGACCACATCGCCCCGCTCGAGGACACTTCGTTGCTGGCGCGCAAGGACTCCTGGCCGGCCCATATGTTCAGCAACGCGCGCTTCTACAAGACACCCGACGGCGTGCGTCTATATCGACCATGGCACGGGGATGGCATCACGCTCAATGCATTAGGATTGCGGACAGCAATGCCAGCGCCAAACACGCCAGGCGAATGGCGCATTGCCGTCACCGGCGGCTCCGCAGTATGGGGCTGGCGGGTCCACAATGGCGACACGATCCCCGCGCAGCTTCAAGTTGTCTTGCGCCGTGCCGGACATGCCAACGTCACCGTTTATAATTTCGGCATCGAGGGCGTGACGCTGAAAAAAGAGTTGGCCCTGCTCAAGCACTTCCGGGCCACTTACGCGATCGACCAGGTTGTGTTTTATACCGGCGGTAACGACGCATACGATGCCTACCTCCATGCGGTAAGCAAGCGTTCCGGGCCATGGTCCGTCGCCGTCGCGGCATTCGAACTGACCAAAGCGGCGGCACGCTTGCGGACGATGTGGAGCGAACCTTCGCCGCAATTATTGCAGTGGCTCGACCACGAGGCGCTGCCGGCTGCGCTGAAGAACAATACGCTGCGCGAGGGCATCGCGGCCGCTAACGACTACTGCCGCACGACCGCGCTTCGCTGCCAATTCGCGCTCCAGCCCATGCTGCTCGCCCGCACAAACCGGCACGGGCCGGTGGTGCGGTTGGCGCAAACCCTTGGCCGTGTCTACCCGCGGTTCGATATTCTCGCCGCTCGGATGTACCGTGACGCGCTGGCAGGTGGGCCGGCCGACCGCATAACCGACCTTTCTCATATTTTCGACCGGAATTCACAGCCATTCTTCCTTGACTCTATCCACCTCAATGAAGCCGGCAACCGCACCGCCGCTGAACAGCTCATGCCGATCCTTGCTCCTGGCCTGCCTTAATCGCCGGCTGGCGGACAGCACAGGGATGGCAGCCTCAATTGCAACCGCGCTGCGATGCACCTACATGAGCACCGGAACTCCGACGATGAGCTTTTCGATGAACGATAATCCCGCCAACTACGGCCCCTGGCACGGCACCACCATCCTCACCGTCCGCAAAGGCGGCAGCGTGGTCATCGGCGGCGACGGCCAGGTGTCGATCGGCCAGACCATCGTCAAGGCCAACGCCAAAAAGGTGCGCCGGCTCGGCAAAGGTACGGACGGGTTGGGCGACGTGATCGGCGGCTTCGCCGGCGCCACCGCCGACGCCTTCACGCTGTTCGAGCGGCTGGAGAGCAAGCTCGAGCAGTATCCCGGCCAGTTGCTGCGCGCCGCGGTGGAACTCGCCAAGGACTGGCGCACCGACCGCTATCTGCGCCGGCTGGAAGCCATGATGATCGTTGCCGACAAGGACGTATCACTGGTGCTCACCGGCACCGGCGACGTGCTGGAGCCGGAAAACGGCGTTTCAGGCATCGGCTCCGGCGGCAATTACGCGCTCAGCGCCGCGCGCGCGCTGCTCGACGGCCCGCTCGATGCTGAGCAGATCGTGCGCAAGTCGCTCGACATCGCCGCCGAGATTTGCGTCTACACCAACCGCAACGTGACCATCGAATCCTTGAAAGGCGCCTGATGGCGCGCGCACTCTACGAGTTCCATCCGATGACCGCCGTTCACCTGCCGACGATCCGGCGCTGGCTGTCCGCGCCGCATGTCGCGCAGTGGTGGGGCGACGCCGATACGCAATTCGGGCTGATCAGCGAGGACCTCGGCCACCCGGCCATGGACCAGTTCGTCGTCGCGCGGGACGAGCGCCCCTTCGCCTATCTGCAATGCTACGATCCCGCCGCTTGGCCTGAAGGTGGTCTCGGTGTGCAACCGCGCGGCGCACGCGGTATCGATCAGTTCATCGGAGAGCCCGACATGATCGCGCGTGGCCACGGCTCGACCTTTATCCGCGCTTTCGTCGACGGCCTGCTGGCGGTGGGCACCCCGCGCGTGGTGACCGACCCCGATCCGGCCAACGCGCGCGCGATCCGCGCCTATGAAAAAGCCGGCCTTTGCAAGGACCGCCTGGTGGACACGCCCGACGGCCGCGCCCTTCTAATGGTACGTGACGCATGACCGACTTCTCCCCCCGCGAAATCGTTTCCGAACTCGACCGCTTTATCGTCGGCCAGAACGACGCCAAGCGCGCTGTCGCCATCGCGTTGCGCAACCGCTGGCGCCGCTTGCAGCTCGACGACAAGCTGCGCGAGGAAGTGCTGCCCAAGAACATCCTGATGATCGGGCCGACCGGCGTCGGCAAGACCGAGATCTCGCGCCGCCTGGCGCGGCTTGCAGGCGCGCCGTTTCTGAAGGTCGAAGCCACCAAGTTCACCGAGGTCGGCTATGTCGGCCGCGACGTCGAGCAGATCGTGCGCGACCTCGTGGAAATCTCAATCGCGCTGACACGGGAAAAGAAACGCAAGGACGTGCTGGCAAAGGCCGAACTCGCCGCCGAAGAGCGCGTGCTCGACGCCCTGGTCGGGCCGGGCTCGGGCCCCTCCACCCGCGAGAGCTTCCGCAAAAAGCTGCGCGCCGGCGAACTCGCCGACAAGGAAATCGAAATCGAGGTGCAGTCCGGCGGCTCCGGCATGCCGATGTTCGAAATCCCCGGCGTGCCGGGCGCGCAAATGGGCGCCATCTCGATCGGCGATATTTTCGGCAAGCTCGGCGGCGGCCGCACCAAGACCCGGCGCGTCACCGTGGATGAATCGCACGACATCCTCGTCACCGAGGAATCCGACAAGCTGCTCGACACCGATCATCTGACCCAGGAGGCGATCCGCGTGGTCGAACAGAACGGCATCGTGTTCCTCGACGAGATCGACAAGATCTGCACGCGCGAGGGCCGCATGACCGGCGACGTCTCGCGCGAGGGCGTGCAGCGCGACCTGCTGCCGCTGATCGAAGGCACCACGGTCGCCACCAAGCACGGGCCGGTGAAGACCGACCACATCCTGTTCATCGCCTCCGGCGCTTTCCACATTTCCAAGCCGTCCGACCTGTTGCCCGAGCTGCAAGGCCGGCTACCGATCCGCGTCGAATTGGCAGCCCTCACCCGCGACGATCTCCGCCGCATCCTGACCGAGCCGGAAGCCTCGCTGATCAAGCAATACGTGGCGCTGATGGCGACCGAAGGCGTCACGCTCGATTTCACCGAGGACGCCATCGACGCGCTGGCCGACATCGCGGTGTCGGTGAATTCGGCGATCGAGAACATCGGCGCGCGGCGGTTGCAGACGGTGATGGAGCGCGTGCTCGACGACGTGTCCTTCGGCGCCCCCGACCGCTCGGGCGAAACCGTCAAGATCGACGCGGCTTTCGTTCAGAAGAACATCGGCGATCTCGCCAAGAACGCCGACCTCTCGCGCTTTATCCTTTGATCGGCTAAGCTTACTCCTAACGGAGGCGACGACGATGACAAGGCATGAAGGCGGCTGCCTGTGCGGCGCGATCCGCTACGCAGTCAGCGCTCCACCGCTCCGCGTGACGTTCTGCCATTGCCGCTTCTGCCAGAAAGCAACCGGCTCGGCTTACCTCGTCGAACCGATTTTCGAAATGCCGGCCCTTGAGGTGATGACAGGCCAGCCGAAAATCTACTCGCACCGCTCGGAAGGAAGCGGCAAGATCGTCTATGTCCATTTCTGCGACGCGTGCGGCACCAAGTTGTTTCTGACGTTTGAGCGGTTCGCCAACGTCGCCGGACTCTACGGCGGCACTTTCGACGATCCGAACTGGTTCAAATATTCCGCAAGCAATGCGAAACACATTTTCTTAAGCGTCGCGCGACATGGCACGATCGTTCCCGCCGGCATCCCCTGTTTCGAAGAGCATGCGACGACCAAAGATGGAAAGCCGATCGAGCCCGAGGTCTTCAGCGAACCGCACGTCCTCTGACTGCGATCAGCCGATTGCTCTATTCTTTGATCGACCGCGTCGGGTCGGTCAGCGCGAGCGGATCGGAGCCGGGAAATGACTCCTCCAAACCTTCCTCCAGCTCGCGCTCGGCTCGCGCCGCTTGCTTATTTTTCGTGATTGCCTTCTTTGCCATCGGCCGCGCGCGCTTACGCGCCGGCTTGCGGCTCTTGCCCCTTGTTTTCTTTGCTTTCTTCGATTTCTTCTTCTTGGCCATGGCCGTACCTCCGTGCGACGTGGGCGCTCAGCGACCCCTGCTCTTGCGTATTCTCACATAGAGCGCGCCCTCGCCGCCATGGGCGACATGGGCGTCCTCGAAGCCGACCACAAAGACGCGAAACTCGGGCAGCCCCAGCCAGTGCGGCACCTGCCGCTTGAGCACGCCGCGGCCGCCGTCGCTGCGCCCGCCCTTGCCGGTGATCACCAGCACCATCCGCGCCTCGCGCGCGCTGGCCGAGCGCAGAAAATGCAGCAGCGAAGCGTGTGCTTCGCTTTGCGTGAGGCCGTGCAGATCGAGCTTGCCGTCGATCGACTCCCTGCCGCGCGCGACACGCTGGCGCAGGCGGCGGCCGAGCGGCGCCAGCGACGGTGGCGGCGGATTCGCGGCGGCGGGCGGCGGCGCTCCGGGGCGCATGGCCAGCGGTTTCGCCGGCTGCGCCAATGCGGCCATCTGTGCCGATTCGGATCCGGCGGCCTCCGCCGGCGGCGGCCCCGCGCGCAACGGCTCGATTGCGCGCGTAAACATGGTCCACAGCACGCGCTCGTCCTGGGTGAGAAGGCGGCGCCGGCGGCCGTCGCGGGAGCTCATGGCGGATGGGGTCAGGGACGCGGCTTTGGCGTCGGGACGACCGGGTTTTTCACGCTGCCGGTAACCAGTGCGCCCTTGCCTTTCGCCATCGCCTCCTGCACGGCGAGCTCCTTCGGCCGCGGCCGCGGCAATGCGATCATGGCCGGCTTGTCGTCGTTCACCGAAATGTCCTTCGGCATCAGCATGACGAACTTGCCGAACTGCTTGATGCGGCCCGCGACGTGGGGAACGTCCTCGCCGTGGCCAAAATAGATGTCAGCGCGCGCAGCGCCACGGATCGCGGAGCCGGTGTCCTGCGCGACCATCAGATGCTGGAAAGCATCCTGCGGCACATCGCTCTTGATCGGGAATTTGGCATCGATCCAGATCGGCGTCCCGTAGACGTGAGCCGAGGGATCGACCGCTAGCGAGCGCCACGGCGTCAGTTGAATGCCCTGCGCGCCGATGCATTCGTCATGCGGCCCGAGCTGCGTCTTGGAGAAGAACACGAAGGAGCGGTTCTTCATGCGCAGCGCTTTGCCCTCTTCCGGTTTGGTCTCCATGTATTCGCGAATCTTGTCCATCGACATTTCTTCGGGCGTGTAGACGCCTTGCTCGATCAGGATGCGGCCGACCGGCGTGTAGGGCTTGCCGTTGCTGGCGATGTAATTGAGCCGCAGCAATTCGCCGTCATCGAGCTTGATGCGCGTGGAGCCCTGGATCTGCGCGAAGAAGGCGTCGACCGGATTTTTGATCCAGCAGATCTCCAATCCCTTATCCTTAAGCGCCCCGCGCATGATATCGTCACGGTCGTAGCGCGAGAAAACTTTGCTCCTCTTGCCGGCGAGTTTCGACGGCACGCCGTAGAGCGGAACGTTGAACTCATCGGTCTTGACGCGCGAGCCGGCGACTTCGGCTTCATAATAGCCGGTGTAGAAGCCGTCGGCGCCGGTGTAAAAGCCGTAGGTGTGCATGGCCGGCAAGATGCGCACCGGCTTGAAATTATCCTCGAAGAATTTGCGCGCCTGCGCGGCATCCACTTTGCCGCCGGCGGCGAGCGCCGTCGCCTTCTCACAGGCATTAAAAAGCCCGCCGTAGACGGGCCGCGCTTTGCGCATCGCCTTTGTGCCATTCAGGATGGCGCTGCAGCTGTTCATGAATGCCGCAAAGGCCGCGGACTGATCGTCGGTTTTCCAGCCGTCGAGCGTAGCGAATGTCAGCGGCTGCAACGTGGCGTGACGAAAATGCAGAGCCTGCGCCGGCACGGACGCGCCCGCGATCAGGCAAAGCCCGAAGGCGGCGCCGGCGACGGTGCGGGACGACAACTGAAGCATGCGTTCATTGCCCGGCTTCGGTGGCGACCAGTTTCCAGTTCGGATCACGCGAGGAGGCATCACGCGCGAACGTCCACACGTCGGTAACGTCGGTCACCTTTTCGGCATTGCCGTCGACGACGTTGCCGTTCTTGTCACGCGTCGCCGACACCAGCTTTGACTGGAAGCGTACGGTGAGCTGGGCGGCGCGCGCGCGCAGTTCGGCACCGGTGATCTCGGCTTCGTCGATCGACACGAAACGGTTCTCCACTGTCTCGCCGCGTTTCTCGCGCTCGCTGATGGCGGACTCGAAGCCATCATAGACCTCGCGTCCAAGCAGGTTCTTCAGCGTGCGACGATCGCCCTCCGCATAGGCGGATACGATCATCTCGTAGGCCGCGCGGGCACCGGTCAGGAAGTGCTTGGCATCGAAGCTGGCATCGGCGCCGGCGATGGCGTCGAGCCCGGCGGCGAGCGTCGAACCCGGCTCGGCGACGCCCTTCCAGCGCTCGCCCGGCGCCACCGGTTCGGTCTGCTCGGCCGGCTTTTGCGCCGCGGCTTCGGTTGCGCGGTTGGGCAGCGAGACGACTTTCTCCGGCGCCGGCCGCACCGGCTCGCGCGCGGAATAAGGATCATACGGCGGCCGCTCGCGCCCGGTGCGCTGGCCGAGCACACTGCGCAGGCGCAAAAAAATGAACACAGCGAGCGCCAGAAAGATGATGGTGTAGATGTCGAACACGTCTCGCATGCTTTCGGTAACCGCAATGTCAGGTCGGCCCCATTGCCACCCGGCCGGATCGACGGCGTGGCGACCGACCCTGCTGATACTATGTAAGCTGGCGGGCGCGCCGATCCATAGGCCTGGCGCCGAAGATTCGGCGCGTTTTCTGGCTCTCGGGCAGACCTTAAACGATCGGGACGCCTACGCCAACCTTAGCTAGGGACTAGAAGCACTGATGAATGTGGCAAAATGGTTATTGCTGGCAATTCTGGCGCTGCCGGTCATGGAATTGGCCGCGTTCATCGCGGTGGCGGCGGAGATCGGCCTGCTGGGAGCGCTGGCGCTGGTGGCGGCAACCTCTTTGGCCGGCGCGCTGATCCTGCGCCATGCCGGTGGTAACCATATCGCCCGAATGCGGGTCGCACTGGACGCGGGCAGCTTCACCGCGCTGGAAGCCGATGGTACCGGCAGCCTGACCCTGCTGGCGGGAATTCTCCTTCTTATTCCTGGGTTTATAACTGACGCCCTGGGGTTGCTGCTGCTGGTGGCGCCGCTGCGCCGGGTCCTGGGCACGGCGGTTCGACGCGGCGCCCCCGCGCAACGCGGCGACGGCGTGGTCGATCTTCCGCCCGAGCAGTGGCACCGGGTGCCCGATCGCGAGCTGCCCGACCGCCGCGGAAACGACGGCGAGCGGTAAGCCGGTCTCGATACATCGCTGTCCTTGTTCGCGCGAAAACCCTGTGTTAGCCAACCGCCGCGCGCCAGCGCATGATCCCGAAAAGCTTGTCCCCGGCTCGAACGGGGATGGGAACCGGTTTTCGGAAAGACCGTGCGCCGCCAAAAGCGGCCGGGGCGAGGGAGATTTCATGAACACGTCCAATGGCGGCCAAGACGAGTCAGCGGCCCAAGCGGCCGCGGCGGGACAGAATGCGCAGCCACAACTCAACGTGGTTGCGCAATACATCAAGGATTTGTCGTTCGAGAATCCGAACGCACCGCGCTCGCTGATGGGCGGACAGCAACAGCAGCCGCAAATTTCGATCCAGATCAATGTCAGCGCCCAGCCGCTGGAGGGCAGCGACATCGAGGTCACGCTTAAGCTCGAGGGCAAGGCGGAAACCGGCGATCAAGTGATGTTCAGTTTCGAGCTGTCCTTCGCTGGCGTGTTCCGCATCCGCAATGTACCGCCGGAAAGCATGAACGCGGTGGTGCTGATCGAGTGCCCGCGCCTCTTGTTCCCGTTCGCGCGCGAGATCGTCGCCAGCACGGTCCGTCACGGCGGCTTCCCGCCGCTGCTGCTCGACCCGGTGGATTTCGTCAGTCTCTATCGCCAGCGCATGGCCCAGCAGGCCGCCAATCAGCCGGCGCCGCAAAGCTAGAGCGTCAGGCTTCGTCGGACCGGTATTCCCGCCACAGCGCGTCGTCGCCCAGGCTCGCCACGAATTTGGCGTGCGCTTCGCGCTCGGCATCGCTCACACGCGCGCCGAGCGCCACCGGCCGTGTGCGCAATGTGACTGCGCCGCCGCCGCTGCCACGCCGCTCGCCATTTCCGGCCAGCCCGAGCTGGGCCTGGCGCGCGCCGATCAATTCGACATAGACCTCGGCCAGGATCTCCGCGTCGAGCAGCGCGCCGTGCTTGGTGCGGCGCGAATTGTCGATGCCATAACGCGCGCACAGATCGTCGAGCCGGTTGGGACCCGCCGGGTGCTTGCGCCGCGCCAGCATCAACGTGTCGATCAGCCGCTCGCGCGCGATCAACACGCGCTTCACGCGCTTGAGTTCGGCGTTGAGAAAACCGTGATCGAAGCCGGCATTGTGGATCACCAGCGGCGCCTCCTCGCCGACAAAGGCGAGAAAGTCATCGACGATATCGGCAAAGAGCGGCTTGTCCTTGAGGAATTCGGTGGTCAATCCGTGGATGGCGGCGGCTTCCGCCGGCACATCGCGCTCCGGGTTGAGATAGACGTGGAAGGTGGCGCCGGTCGGGATGCGGTTGAGCAATTCGATGCAGCCTAGCTCGACCAGGCGATGGCCCTGTCCGGGATCGAGGCCGGTGGTTTCGGTGTCGAGGACAATCTCGCGCATAGTGGTTTTCCGGGCGCGGGAATCAGCGCCGCCGCGCTTGCATTGTAGCGACCTTGCGCAGGATTTCACGCACCTGGCCACGGGCGTGATCGAAGCCTTGCCCGGTATCCACTACGAAATCGGCGCGCGCGCGTTTGTCGGCATCCGGCATCTGCTTGGCGAGAATCGCCTGAAACTTCTGTTCGGTCATGCCCGGCCGCTCGAACGCGCGCACGCGCTGAAGGTCCGCCGGCGCGGAAACGACCGCCACCGCGTCGCAGCGGGATTCCGCCCCGGTCTCGAACAGCAGCGGAATGTCGAGCACCGCCACTTTGGCGCCCTCGCGCTCCGCCTCGGCCAGGAAACGCTGCTCGGCCTTTCTAACGAGGGGATGCACGATCTGCTCGAGCTTGCGCATGGCGGCGTCATCGCCGAACACGCGTTGTCCCAGTTCGGCGCGGTCGACCTTGCCGTCGCGGGTCGTGCCGGGAAACGCGGCCTCGATCAAAGACACCGCTTCACCCGCATAGAGCCGGTGCACGGCGGCGTCGGCGTCGTGCACGGACACGCCCTCCTCGGCGAACATCGCCGCCGTGGTCGACTTTCCCATGCCGAGCGAGCCAGTGAGACCGAGAACAAACATGAAGCACATTCTATTGGCGCATGATCTTGTCCAGAAACCGGTTCCCATCCCCGTTCGAGCCGGGGACAAGCTTTTCGGGATCATGCGCTATCCAGCAACAAATCCCTTCTGCCGCAGAAATGCCAGCAGCGGCAGCAGCGGCAGGCCGAGAATGGTGAAATGGTCGCCTTTCACGCGCTCGAACAGATGGATGCCGATGCCTTCGAGCTGATAGGCCCCGACGCTCGTCATGGCGGTGTCGCCCATCATGTCGAGATAGTCGTCGAGAAAACTGTCGGAGAAATCGCGCATGGTGAGCTGCGCGGCATCGACACAGTCGAACAGCACGGCGCCGTCGCGTACCAGTACCAGCGCCGATTGGAGTTCGTGGCTGCGCCCGCGCAACGCGCGCAATTGCTCGGCCGCGGCTTCGCGGTCGGCCGGCTTGCCGAAGCGCGTGTTGCCCCTTGCAAGCGTTTGATCGGCGCCCAGCACCAGTCGTCCGGGCAGCGTGGCGGCGATGGCTTTCGCTTTGGCGCCCGCCAACAGCCGCGCCGCCGCGGCCGCATCAAGTGTGCCCGCCTGCGCTTCCACCGCGCGCTCGTCGATCAGCGCCGGCCTGATTTCGAAGCGCAGGCCGGCGGCCGCCAGGATCTTGCCGCGCACGTCGCTGCGCGAGGCAAGCACCAGCGGCTGGGGGGCAAGCCAGAGCGGCATTGGGTCAACTGGCCGGCGCGCGGCGGCGCTCGGTCAACAGCCGCATCACCGCAGCGGCGGTTTCCTCGATCGAGCGGCGCGTCACGTCGATGCTCGGCCAGTTGTGCTTGGCGCACAGGCGGCGCGAATAGGCTACCTCCTCCGCCACCGCGGTCTTGTCGATATAGCGGTCGTCGTCGCGATGGGCGCGTAAGCCAAGCAGCCGGTTTTCGCGGATCTGCACGATGCGCTCGGGGCTGGCGTACAAGCCCACCACCAGTGGCCGCATCAACTTCTCTACCTGCGGCGCCAGCGTCACGCCCGGCACCAGCGGCACGTTGCCGGTCTTGACGCCGCGGTTGGCGAGATAAATCGAGGTCGGCGTCTTCGACGTACGTGAGACACCGACCAGGACCACATCGGCGTCCTCCAGACCTTCCACATGCTGGCCGTCGTCATGCAGCATGCTGAAATTGAGCGCGTCGATGCGCTGGAAATATTCAGCGTTGAGGACGTGCTGGGCGCCGGCGCGGTGGATGGTTTCGGCGCCGAGATAGGACTGGAACAGCCGCAGGATCGGCCCCAAGACCGACATGCAGGGCAGCCCGAGCTCGCGGCAGCTCTGCTCCAGCGACTGGATCAGGTCCTCTTCCAGCAGCGTATAGAGCACCAGTCCCGGCGACTCGGCGATCTCGGCCAGCGCGTGCTCGAGCTGCTTCTTAGAGCGCACCATTGGATAGAGGTGCTCGACCGGCGCGACATTGGCGTATTGGGCGGCCGCCGCGCGTGCCACCGTGATCAAGGTTTCGCCGGTTGCGTCGGAAACCAGATGGAGATGAAAATAGCCGGTGTTAGGCATCGGTATAAATACAGAGCGTCCTGTGGACAGGAGCGGAGAAGGCCACGGCTTTCAGCCGCACGCAAGCCGCCCGGATTAACTGTCCAACTACGGTCCACATCGCTGGTCGCGGGACGCCGCAGCAGGCGAAGCTACGCCTTTAGGTATGGATGTGGACGGCACCTTGGGGAAAGGATGGGATACTTTGCCAAAAAGCCCGTAAAACCACCGGTATCGTTGTGGATGAGATTATCCGGGATAGCATGGAAATCTCAGTCAACTCTTGGCAGCCGGTGGACAGACTGTTGATCGGAAGGCATGAGTCCAATTCACCGTCCAATAACCACTACAAAGAGTCTTATAAGAGTTTATGGAAGAAGGCGTTCAAAACGAGGACGTGGGGATAAAGCCATTGCTTCGCGTGCTGGAAGGCAAGCATGAAGCGGTGCCGCCAGTATGGATGATGCGTCAGGCTGGTCGTTATCTGCCGGAATATCGTGCGGTGCGGGAGACAGCCGGTGGTTTCCTCGATCTTTGTTTTAATCCGGAACTTGCGGCGGAAGTGACCTTGCAGCCGATACGGCGCTTTGGTTTTGATGCCGCTATCCTGTTTTCCGACATTCTGGTGGTGCCGCTGGCGCTGGGGCGGAAGGTCTGGTTTGTCGAAGGCGAAGGGCCGCGGCTGGAGCCGATGCTCGATGTGAAAGATATGCTGTCGCTCCAGCGAGATGCCAATACGCATATCTTGCTGCCGATCTACGAGACGGTTGGCAGTGTAAAAGCGCAGTTGGGTGCGCGAACGGCGCTGATCGGTTTTTGCGGCGCGCCGTGGACGGTTGCCACCTACATGATTGCCGGCCAAGGAACACCCGATCAGGCGCCGGCCAAGAAAATGGCCGCGCGCGAGCCAGAGGTCTTCCAGTATTTGGTCGATTGCCTGGTGGACGCCTCCGCTGACTATCTTGCAAGGCAATTAGAGGCCGGCGCCGACCTGGTGCAAATCTTCGATACCTGGGCCGGCGCGCTGCCGGCCGAAGATTTTGAACGGTGGTGCGTACAGCCGACCAAACAACTCGTCGCTAAGCTGCGGGAGAAAAAACCGGGCGCCAAGGTAATCGGCTTTCCGCGCGGCGCGGACAAAAATATTCCGCGCTATGTCGAAGAGACCAAGGTTGACGCCGTCAGCCTCGGCAATGAGATCGACCGCAGCTTCGCGCGTGATGAAATTCAAAAGCACGTGCCGGTGCAGGGCAATGTCGATCCGCAGGCGCTGCTTGCGGGCGGCGCCGCGCTCGACCGTGAAGTCGACGCGGTGTTGCAGGCGTTCGGTTCAGGGCCGCTGATCTTCAACCTCGGCCACGGCATCCAGCCGCCGACGCCGATTGCTCATGTGGAACGGATGTTGAAGCGGGTTAGGGGTGCATGAGCGGCGCAGCGGACATCAGACTGTCAAGCTCCGCGAAAGCGGAGCATCCAGTAGGCCGCAGCGCTTGCGAATTTAGTGAAGGCCGTGATTACTGGATTGCCCGCCTTCGCGGGCAATGACGCCAAGGAAAGCGGACCGGGCGATGAACCTGTACCTCTGGATCAAAGCCTTCCACATCATCGCGGTCATCGCCTGGATGGCCGGCATGCTCTATCTGCCGCGGCTGTTCGTCTATCACGCCGCCGCCAAAGCGGGCTCCGAGCAGTCCGAGACCTTCAAGGTGATGGAGCGCCGCCTGCTCAAGTTCATCATGACCCCGGCCATGTTCGTGACCTGGGTACTCGGCATCGCGCTGGCGTTTCAGGGGCAATTCCTGGGCGCCACCTGGTTCCACATCAAACTCGCCCTGGTGCTGGTGATGACGGTTACCCACGGACTTTTCAGCCACTGGGTTAACGAATTCGACCACGACCGCAACACGCGATCGCAGAAATTCTATCGTATTGTCAATGAGATACCGACTGTCATCCTGATCGTCATCGTGATCATGGCGACCGTCAAGCCGTTCGGGTGACGCGCTAATCCTGCACAGGCGGCAGGGTAGCCTCTTGCGCGAAAGCCCGGCTCAACTTATCTTGCGCGCATCCCCCCGAACGCAGGCGGATGCAGTCGCGTTCCGGCACCCAAAGTTCGGGGCCGGTCGCAGCATCGGGTTCCGGGATACCTTCCCAAAACGCCTCTCCAGACCTGCGATCCCTACCTCTCCTTAGCACCCGCGTCGGTTTTCGTTTTTGCGAACACGCCGCCGGTCTATTTTCAAATAGGACTACACCCGCATGCGGGAAATGAAACTCCAGGACTTAAAGTCCAAAACGCCTGCCGATCTCCTTTCCTTCGCTGAAGAACACTCGGTCGAGAACGCCAGCACCCTGCGCAAGCAGGAACTGATGTTCGCGATCCTCAAGCAGCTCGCCACGCAGGAGGTCGACATCATCGGCGAAGGCGTCGTCGAAGTGCTGCCCGATGGTTTCGGGTTCCTGCGCTCGCCGGAATCGAACTACCTCTCGGGCCCCGACGACATCTACGTCTCGCCTTCCCAGATCCGCCGTTTCGGCCTGCGCACCGGCGATACCGTCGAAGGCCATATCCGCTCGCCGAAAGAAGGCGAGCGCTACTTCGCGCTGCTCAAGGTCAACACCATCAATTTCGAAGACCCCGAGAAAGCGCGCCACAAGATCAATTTCGACAACCTGACGCCGCTCTATCCCGACGAACGGCTGCGGATGGAATTCGAGGATCCGACCAAGAAGGATCTCTCCGCCCGCGTCATCGACATCGTCGCGCCCATCGGCAAGGGCCAGCGCGCGCTGATTGTCTCGCCGCCGCGTACCGGCAAGACCGTGCTGCTGCAGAACATCGCGCACTCGATCACGCATAATCACCCCGAGTGCTATCTGATCGTGCTGCTGATCGACGAGCGGCCGGAGGAAGTCACCGACATGCAGCGCTCGGTCAAGGGCGAGGTGGTGTCCTCGACCTTCGACGAGCCGGCCTCGCGCCATGTGCAGGTCGCCGAAATGGTGATCGAAAAGGCCAAGCGCCTGGTCGAGCATCAGCGCGACGTGGTGATCCTGCTCGACTCGATTACCCGCCTTGGCCGCGCCTACAACACCGTCGTGCCCTCCTCGGGCAAGGTGCTGACCGGCGGCGTCGACGCCAACGCGTTGCAGCGGCCCAAGCGCTTCTTCGGCGCCGCCCGCAACATCGAGGAAGGCGGCTCGCTCACCATCATCGCCACCGCGCTGATCGACACCGGCAGCCGCATGGACGAAGTGATTTTCGAGGAGTTCAAGGGCACCGGCAATTCCGAGCTCATCCTCGATCGCAAGGTGGCCGACAAGCGCACCTTCCCGGCCATGGACATCACCCGCTCCGGCACCCGCAAGGAAGAGCTGCTCACCGACCCGGCGGTGCTCAAGAAAATGTACGTCCTGCGCCGCATCCTCAATCCGATGGGCACCATGGACGCCATCGACTTCCTGCTCGACAAGCTGCGCAACACCAAGAGCAACAGCGAGTTCTTCGAGTCGATGAATACCTGACCGCGGTTTTACAACCTGACGATTGCAATGGCCGGCCGCGCGCCGGCCATTGTTTTTGGTGCGCACAATCTTTGTGCGCGTTTGCCCTTATTTGATGCGGGGTTTGCTGCGGGTGCGAAAGGAAGTTGAAACCAAATTCGCGCGATTTTAATCGCTGAATTTGTTTTTCCTCCATAGGCCCGCAATGCCGTCGCACAGCCGCCATCGATTCCCGCGCCCGGCGCTGTGGATTGCGCTCCCGGCATTCTTCGTCAGCGCCATCGCCGTCATCGCCTTCAGCCTGTGGCCGTCGGTGCCGGCGGCGCTCGCGGTTGGCGCTCTCGGCGCCGTCGTCGTCGGCTGCTTCGCGGAAGCCCGCCTTGCCGAAATCATCGCCTCGATCGGCAAGATCGCCGGCGGCGACCGCTACACCAGCCTGCCCGAGCTGATCGGCGACGGCGCCATTCAGGAATTCGGCGCCACCGCCGAAACCATCCGCAGCGCGCTCATCGAAGCCGACACGCTCGTCGTCGACCGCGGCCGGCGTGAGACCGAAGCGCGACTGCATCACGCCGGGCGACAGTTCTTCACCGGCAGTTTCCGGCGCGCGATCGATGACGTGGTCAACGCCTTCACCAGCGCTGGCGAACGCATCAGCGGCACTGCGGAAGAGCTGACGCAGTCCAACCGGCTGACGGCGCAGCAGGTGACCGCCTCCACCGCCGCCGCCGCCCAGGCCGCCGAGGACGTGGCCGGCGTCGCCAGCGCCGCCCGCGACGTGCAGGCGCTGGTGATCGATTCCGGCCGCCAGGTCGAGGCCACGCGCGCCGCCACCCAGCGCACGGTCAGCGAGCTCGCGCGCGCCGACGAGACCATGCGCAACCTCGACGGGGCGGCTAACCGTATCGAGCAGGTCATCAAGCTGATCCAGACTATCGCCGGGCAGACCTCGCTGCTCGCGCTCAACGCAACAATAGAGGCCGCCCGCGCCGGCGAAGCGGGCCGTGGTTTCGCGGTGGTGGCGGCCGAGGTGAAGGAACTGGCGCGGCTGACCGATCAGGCCACCAAAGAGGTTGGCGCCCAAATCCACGGCATCCAGGAGGCGGTGAAGGAAACCGCCGAGGCGATCGTGGCCGTCGACCGCAGCGTCGCCGACATGGGCCACGTCAACGAGACCATCACGCAGCTCATGGAGCAGCAGATTGAGCAGCTCGACGTAATCGGCAGCGAGGCCATGAAAGTGGCCGAAACCGTCGGCCAGGCGCTGCCGGGCGTACGCGCGGTGGTGACCGACGTCGCCATGGCGGGCGACGCCGTGCTGTCGACCACGGATGACCTGATCGCGCGCGCGCAGACATTAACGGCATCTGTCACCCGCTATTTCTCCGATCTCGACCATGGCTCGATCAAGGTTGGCATTCTGCATTCGCTGTCGGGTACGCTCACCGCCAGCGAGCGGCCCCTCCAACAATTACTCGTCATGATGATCGAGAAGGTCAACCGCTCAGGCGGCCTGCTCGGCCGTCCGGTGGAAGCCGCGATCATGGACCCGCGCTCGGACACGCAAGCCTATGCCGCGCAGGCCGAAGCGCTGCTGAGTGAACACAAGGTCGCCGCCATCTTCGGGTGCTGGACCTCGGCGTCGCGCAAAAGCGTGCTGCCGGTGCTCGACAAATATGACGGCCTGCTATTCTACCCCAGCCAGTACGAGGGCGAGGAGCAATCCCCGCACGTGATCTACACCGGCGCCACCCCGCAGCAGCAGGCGCTGCCGGCGGTGGACTATCTGCTGGAACTGGGGCGCCGGCGTTTCTTCCTGCTCGGGACCGATTTCATCTATCCGCGCACCACCAACGCCATCATCCGCAATTACCTCGCCTCGCGCGGCGTCGGCCCCGATGCGGTCAACGAGCTCTATACGCCATTCGGCGAGAAGGCCTGGAACGAGACCGTCCTCAACATCCGTAAATTTGCCGGCCGCGACGGCGTCATCATCGCCACGCTGTCCGGCGACGCCAACGTGCATTTCTTCCGTGAGCGCGCGCGCCAGGGGCTCGACGCCGATATCCTGCCGGTGATGAGCCTGTCGCTTGGCGAAGCTGAGCTGCCTGCGCTGCATGAGCGCAAGCTGATCGGCCACATGGTGGCGTGGAATTACCTGCACACCCTCGACACGCCGGAGAATCATGCGCTGATCGCGGAATGGCGCGAGTTCACCGGCGATCCCGCTGCCATGACCAACGATCCCATGGAGGCGAGCTGGATCGGCTTCCAGCTCTGGGTGCAAGCCGTCACCGCGGCGGGAACGACCGAACCTTCCGCGGTGCGTACAGCGCTGGCCGGCCGCCGCATCCGCGCGCCATCAGGCTTCGATGTGCTGCTCGACCCGGAGAACCAGCATCTGCACAAGCCGGCGGTGATCGGCCGCTTCGATGCGCACAATGTCATCCAGCCGGTGTGGATCAGCGACGGGCTGATCGCTCCGAGCCGTGGAGCCGCTGGTTGCCGAAAGATGCGCCGGCGCGGCGCCGCGCGAGCTAACGCTTTAGCCGAAAGCCGGATCGGGCAGGCAGGTCACGGTCTTGTCGCCGTTCTTCTTGTCGACCAGCGCCTGCTTGCATTGCTGCAGGCTGGAAAAGCCGCATTGCACCCGCGATCCCGCCTTCTGCTGGAAGCCGCACCAGTCGGCTGCGCTCGCCGGCGGCCCCGACAACACCAGCACGCCTGCAAGCGCCAATCCCCCCAAAAGCCCCGTCCCAATCCGCATGACCCTGCTCCGATCCACACACCCCGGTGCCGCGATTTTTCTTCTTTGCGGGCGCGAGATCAAGGGCTTCGCATGGCCGTGACGGTTTCGGCGATCTGCCCGGGCTCGCTGACCGGCAGTGAGCAGCGTTCGCCGACGCAGATGAAGGCGGCGCTGGCGGTCGCGGCCTTGAGTTTGTCCTGCGCCGGGTGTGCGGCCGGCAGGTCGGCGGCGGACGCAGCGCGCAGCACGATGCGGTCGAGGAACGGCAATTTCAGCGCGGCCTGGACCAGCGGCTCGGCGTCAGGTCCGGTGAGGACGATTTCGGCCGCGCGCAGGCGCAGATCGAGCGCATTGAGCAGCGCCACATGGCCGAACAGGTTGCGCGCCTGCGCCGACACGATGTCCTCGATCAGCCGGTCGGCCTTGGCGCGCCAGTGATGCTCGCCGGTGAGCGCCGCCAGCCGCACCAGATTGCCTGCCGCCACCGCATTGGGGTTGGGCGTGGCGTCGTCGGCAGTCGAATGCGGGCGCAGCAGCAGGTCGGAGGCGTCGTCGGCGGTGAGGTAATAGCCGCCGGTTTCGCGGTCGGCATAGTGGGTGTCGAGCGCGTGCTGCCAGGTGAGCGCCCGTTCGAGCAAAGCGCGCTCGCCGCTCGCCTCGTACAGCGCCAGTGCCGCCCGGATCATGGCGGCATAGTCGGAGGCTAGGCCCGGAAACAGCGTTTGGCCCGCCCGCCAGGAGTGACCGAGCCGGTTGTCTTGCGTCATCGACCGGGCGATGAAATCGAAGGCCCGCCGCGCCATGCCGATCCATGATGGCTCGTCGAGAATAATGCCGGCATTGACCAGCGCAGCAATCATCAGGCCGTTCCAGTCCGCCAAAACCTTGTCGTCGAGCCCAGGCCTGACTCGTTTATTACGTATTTCCAATAACTTACCGCGCAACATGGAAAACTTTGCTGCACCTGCGAGCAAAGCCTCTTGTGCACCCATGTTGCGCGGTAAGTGATTGAGACGATTGAGAATATTGTGCCCTTCGAAATTCCCGCCCGCGCTCACGTCATATTCCTGAGCGAAATCAGCAGCATCCGCCCCCAATGCCGCCTCGATCTCGGCCAGCGACCAGACGTAGAACTTGCCCTCCTCGCCCTCGGAATCGGCATCGAGTGAGGCCGCGAAGGCGCCCTCCCCCGTGACCATCTCGCGTTTGAGCCATTCGACAGTCTCGCGGGCGCGCTCGGCGAACAGCGGATTGCCGCTGCGTTCCCAGGCCAGCGCCAGCAGCTCCAGAAGCTGGGCGTTGTCGTAGAGCATCTTCTCGAAATGCGGCACTAGCCACTTTTCGTCGACCGAATAGCGCGAGAAGCCGCCGCCGAGATGATCGTAGATGCCACCCTCGCTCATGTGCTCGAGCGTGTGCTCGACGATCTCGAAGAAGTGCGCATCGCCGGTGCGCATCCCGGCCCGCCACAGGAATTCGAGCATGGCCGGCTGCGGAAACTTGGGCGCGCCGCGCAAGCCCCCAAGCGTCGCGTCAAAGGCATTGCCGATCTGCCGCGCGGCGCCGTTGAGCTCTACCGGGCTGATGGTCACCTTGCCGGTCGGCCGCGCCTTGTCGGCCAGCCGCGCCAGCAGCGCCTTGCGGTTCTGCTCGATCTTGGCCGGTTCCTCGCGAAACAGCCGCGCCACTTCACGCAAGACATCGACAAACGCCGGCCGGCCGAAACGCGAATCCTTCGGAAAATACGTGCCGCCCCACACCGGTTCGCCTTTGGGCGTAAGAAACATGGTCAGCGGCCAGCCGCCCTGCTCGCCCAGCAGATGCAGCGCGTTCATGTAAATCTGGTCGATGTCGGGCCGCTCCTCGCGGTCGACTTTGATGTTGACGAACAACTCGTTCATCACCGCCGCGGTCGCTTGGTCTTCGAAGGATTCGTGCGCCATCACGTGGCACCAGTGGCAGGCGGCGTAGCCGACCGACAGCAGGATCGGCTTGTTCTCGCGCTTGGCGGTATCCAGCGCTTCCGGCCCCCATTGCCACCAGGCGACCGGATTGTGCGCGTGCTGCAACAGATAGGGCGAGGTTGCGCCGGCGAGGCGGTTGCTGGGCGCGGTGTCTTGCGATGAAGCCATCGCCGCAGCCTAACCCGGATTGATGGTGAGGCGAACCCCAGGCCCAAGCGCCGGTGGTAGTGAGGTGCTAACGTTATTGTTCTGCCTGCTGCGGCTTGAACGTGATCACGATGGACCAGCAAAACCGGACCGGCGACGAGGAAGAAGACGAGCGCGATCGCCGCGCCACCAATATCTTTCTTTTGGTCGCCGGCGTGCTCGTGGTCGGTGGCGGCATATGGCTAGTCAACGCGCTGGTCGACGCCAGAAAAAGCGCGCTGTGTTTCGAATCCGGCCGGCGCGATTGCAACGCGATTATCGTGCCGGACAGCACCAAGGATTGAACCGGCAGTACGATCGGCAACGGCATGGGTTGGCTTAGAGGGACATCAACATGAGCAAGCATTTCGGCAGGCGCATCAGCCTGACACTGTGCCTGGCGACCGCAATCTTCGCCTGGCTCGGTGTCATGGCGGGCGGAGGCACGGCGCGCGCCGCCGAAACGGTGGACATCGGCGGTTCGAAGGCGGTGCTGCTCAAGCCGTCCGCGCCGGTGGCGAGCGTGATCCTGATGCCCGGCGCCAGCGGCCAGATCGAAGCCGGCCCTAATGGCAAGATCGGACGTCTTGCCGGCAACTCGTTGGTGCGCAATCGCGCGGCGTTCGCGGCGAAAGGCCTGGCGGTGCTGGTGGTCGATGCCGACGTGAATCTGGCGCAGGCGGTGGCGTTCATGGCCAAGATCAAGCGTCCGGTCACGGTGATCGGCACCAGCCGCGGCACCTTACGCGCCGCGCAAGGCATCGCGCGCGGTGCGCGTCCCGACGCCCTGGTGTTGACGTCCGGCCTTCTCACCAACGCATCCGGCAGCAGCGACAATGTCGCCAACATCCTCGGCTCGCCCGCCAAGTTGCCGAAGACGCTGGTCATCCATCACCGCAACGACGGCTGCCGCGTGACGCAGCCGGCCGGCGTCGCACCGTTCATCAAATGGGCGGCCGGCAAGGCGCGCGTCGTCTGGGTTTCCGGCGGCATTTCTCAGGGCAATGCCTGCAAGGCCAAGGCGCATCATGGCTTCGCGGGGCAGGATGCCCAGCTGGTCGATTTGATGGCGAAGTTTAACTGAAGCGCGCGCCGCGGCCGACGCCGCGGCTCCACCGCCCCATGAAGCGCTCGTAGGGAGCGGCGTTGTCGAAGGTGATATTTGTTTCGGCCATGACAAGCCTCGGTCGTCGGGCCAAATCACATCAGAAAAATGTCATCGGACGTCAAGGATAAGCTTGCCCCTGAGATGGCGGCGTTCGCTGATCTCGTGCGCTTTCGCCGCGTCGGCGAGCTTGTAGTGGGTGATTTCCGGTGCGTGCACCGCGCCGGCCTTCAAAAGTTCCAGCATCCGCTCGAGATGCGCCCGGTCGCGCTTGGCGTCGGGCTTCATGGTGGCGACGTCGTTGCGCTGCACTTGATAGCCTTTAGGCGCCGACGAGGTCCACGCCAGCCTGCCGCCGGGTTTCAGCACCTTGTAGCAGCCGGCGCGCACGTCGCCGCCGACGGTGTCGTACACCATGTCGCAGATCGGACCGATTTTGGTGAAGTCCTCGGTGTTGTAATCGATCACCCGGTCGGCGCCGAGCTTGCGCACATAATCATGATTGCGCGCGCTCGCCGTCGTGATCACCGTGGCGCCGATATGCTTGGCGAACTCGATGGCAAATCCGGCCACGCCGCCGGCGCCGCCCTGGATCAGGATGGTCTCGCCCGCTTTCAGCTTGCCGGCATCTTCCAGCCCGGTAAGCGCGGTGAGGCTGATCAGCCCGAGCGCCGCGGCCTCGGCGTGGCTGAGCGTGTCGGGCTTCTTGGCAACCAGCGCGGCCTTGGTGACGAGTTTTTCCGCATAGGTGCCTTCGATACCCTGGTCGAGCACGCCGAACACCGCATCGCCGACCTTTAGATCGCTGACGCCGGCGCCGACCTGGCTGACCACACCGGAGAAATCGCGGCCCAGGATGTGGGGGAATTTGCTGAGCTGGTAGTTGCCACCGCCACGCCGCACTTTCGGATCGGCGCCGTTGACGCTGGCGGCGTGCACATCAACGACCACCTCGCCGGGGCCGGCCACCGGATCCGGGGCATCGCCGTAACGCAGCATTTCCGGCCCGCCGTGATTTGTCAGGAGCATTGCTTTCATGTGTTTCCTCCGCCGGAGATACTACGCCGGCACAAGGCCGATTGCGCCCATGCCTGCGAGAAATCTTGATGACGCATGGCGCGGCTTCATACCGGTTGTTGGGGCCGCTTAACCCGGTCGCGGCGTCGTCCTGACTATGATTCCAAGACCTCGAGTACCGGGCAGAGCGGCGTGGCGTTGCCGCTGCATTGCGCGTCACATTGGCTTACGGTCTCGGCTAAAATTTTTTCGAGCTTCGCAAGGTCGTTTTTCTTGGCGCACACATCGGCGAGATGGGCCGCCGCGACCCCCGCGCCTCGGCACAGGACGCGTGTCCCCGCTCGGAAAGTAAGAGCAGCGTGCGGATGTCCTCAATGCCAAAGCCCAGTTCTCGCGCGCGCCAGATAAAGCGCAGCCGGTCGGCATGCTCCAACGCATAGCTGCGGTGGCCCCCCGTGGTCCGCGGTGGTTTTTCCAAGAGGCCGATGCGCTCGTAGTAACGGATGGTCTCGATGTTCACGCCGGTCCGCTGCGAGAGCCCGCCGATGCTGAGGTTGCGCCCTCGCGAAGCCGTGATCGATGCCATGGGCTATTTCCCTTGAACCTGTAGTGGCTACAGGATGCATCTTCCTGTCATGACGCTCAAGCAGGAGTCGCAAAAGGGGCTTTCTCAGCAAGGTCTGAAATTGCTGGCAGTCGGCGGGCTTGCTGGCGCGCTTGCGGCGTCTTCCTGCTGCATTCTGCCGGTGGCGCTGTTCGGCCTCGGCATCAGCGGGGCCTGGATCGGGAACTTCACGCGGCTCGCGCCCTTCCAGCCCTATTTCGTTACCGCGGCGGTCGCCTGCCTCGCAGCCGGCTATTGGCTGGTTCGCCGCTCGGAAAAGGCCGCTTGCGCCGAGGACGAAGCCTGCGCCCGTCCGCTGCCAAATCGAAATCGTCCGGATCGCGCTGGGCGCGGCGACGCTACTGATCGTCGCCGCGGTCGGCTTCGATTTTATCGCGCCTTATGTCCTGTCTTGATGAATGGAGAAACGCAGATGGCCAGGCTCATCGCTTCCCTTGCGTTCGGAATCGCCCTCGTCGTGTCGTCGCGTGGCTTCGCCGCCGAGCGGACGGTCACGCTGGCGGTTCAGAACATGTTTTGCGCGGCCTGCCCCCATACCGTGAAAGCCAGCCTGCAAGCCCTTCAAGGCGTCAGTAAAGTCGCTGTTTCGCTTCAGAATAAGACCGCAGTCGTCACTTACGATGATGCGAAGACCGACGTGAAGGCGCTGACCACGGCGACGACCAACGCCGGGTATCCGTCGGCGCCGAAGAGTTGACGGAGCGCACTTAGGGAAAGTTTTGATGAATCGAGAGTCGGTCATCACCTGCCCCCATTGCGGCACCGCGAAGCTTGAGCGGATGCCCACGGACGCCTGCCAGTTCTTTTACAACTGCACTGGTTGCGGACGGCGGCTCAAGCCGAAGTCTGGCGACTGTTGCGTGTTCTGTTCCTTTGGCTCAGTCCCCTGCCCGCCCGTGCAGGCGGAGCGGAATGGCGGGGGCGCCAGCTGCTGCGGAGCTGCATCGACATAATAGAGGTCGCGATGAAATGGCATGCGCTTGACGGACGGGACTGGGCGAAAGCGATCGGGGTTGGTATCGGCGTCTCGATGCTCACCGCGGCCTTCATGGCGGCAGGGATTAAGTCGGGCGTCTCGCCGCTGCCGAAATCGCTTGGCCTGGCCTTCGCGGAAACCTTGTTGGGTCGCACGTTGCCGCTGCCGGTCGGCCTGCTGTTTCACACAGTATGGACCACGGCGTTTTCGGTACTCTACGTCATTCTGTTCCGTGACGCGCTCACTTTTATGCGCGCCCTGTGGCTGGCCATCGCGTTATGGCTTCTGGTGCTGGTATTTTTCTTCCCCTTTGTCGGCTGGGGCTTCTTTGGTTTCGCTGTCAGCGCAAAAATGATTGTCGGTGCCGCCGTGCCGCACCTGCTGTTCGCGATCTTGCTTTGGGGCTTGTGCCGATGGGCCTTTGGCGGCGGAAAGCTGCTCTTATCGTGAGATGATACGCGGCGGAAGCTTACGTCAGTCCGGTGACGATGGCCGCGAGAACTTGCAACGCATCGGTCGTCCCGTCCGATTCGCCTTTTTCGAAATCCTGCTCGGCCTGGCCCATGGTGTTGGTGACATGCGCCAAGCAGAGAACCGCTTTGCCGCGTGCGCGCGCGAACGTGTAGAGCGCTGCCGCCTCCATTTCCACCGCAAGCACGTCTTTCGCACGCGCCGCCGCGATGGCATCGGCGGTTTCGCGGAAGGGCGCGTCGGTGGTCCAGCTCGCGCCGACCAGGACGCGCAAGCCTTTATCCTTCAATGCCGCGACGGCTTTCGCAACGAGCGACGCATCGGCCTCGGCAAACTCGGCTGGCGCGGCGTAATGATAGCTGGTGCCCTCGTCGCGCAGCGCGCGATCGATCACCACGAAATACGGTGTCGAGCCCGCGCGTTTGACCTGGCCTGCCGAGGTTAGATTGAGCAGCAGACGGCAGCCGCAGGCGAACAGTTCTTCCGCGACCAACACCGCGAACGGCGCACCGACCACGCAGCCAATAATGCCGACCGTTTGTCCGGCGAGCGGGAAGGTAAAAAGCTCGGTGTGGTAACAGGGCCAGCCCTCGAACCGCGTGGCACGGTCTGTCTTGTGCAAGCTGCGCAGAATGTCACCGTCGGGATCGAGGATACAGACCGCCGGCACGTCCGCCGGCACGAGCCCCTTTTGCCGCCGCGCTTCCCGCAACAAGGCGTCCGGCGCAAACACCGACGCTGCCGCCGGCGATTTGTTATCAAGGATAGGCGTTGCGCCGCCGTTCCGCGTGTCCGTCATTGGCGGCATCTTATGCATCCATCGCGGGGCCGCAAACCGCGCTGAAACCGAAATGGTTCCGTAGCGGTTAGCTGCGGGGGCGTTGGGTCTCGATGCCGAGCAAGGTGCGTAGCCCTTTATGCCCGGCCTGCGTGATTGAAATGGCACGGCTGCCACGCTGCCGGGCGAGCCAGCCTTTTTCCTGACAGCAGCGCAGGAATTCTGCGCCGATATGACCGGCGACGTGATAGCGGCGCTCGCTCCAGTCGAGGCACGGCCGGCAGAAGATGCGGCGGGTGCCGGACTTTAACGCGAGGTCGGCGCCGAACCCGGTGAGGAAGCGCTTGCCGGCGGCGGTCACCTCACCGCCTTCCTCGTTCAGCGCCACGTAGCGCTTGGCCACCAAAGCGTCGGCAATGGCGACGCCGAGCCGGCCGGCGAGATGATCGTAGCATGTGCGCGCGAAACGCAGGGCGTCGTCCTCGGCCGAGCGGGGCTGATGGCGCGGAGGCGTCTCGATCGCGGCGACGGCCTTGATGCTTTCCAGCATCTTGGCCACCAGTGGCGAGGCAATGCGATAGTAACGATTGCGCCGCTTCTTTGTGGCGGTGAGCAGCCGCGCGGCGACCAACTTGGTGAGATGCTCGCTGGCGGTCGGTCGCGTGATACGGGCGATCGCCGCAAGCTCGCTGCCGGTGAGCGCTTGTCCGCCCATCAGCGCAGCCAGCATGGTGGCGCGCGCGGTGTCGCCGACCAGTGCTGCGACTTCGACCATGTTGGCGGCTGCGGCCATGCCGGATTTTACCTGCGGCGGTTCGAAAGCCGCAAGCAGCGAGAGTTCGGCATCGGCCGAACTATTCGTACCGGGGCCTACGCTAGAGTGACGGCATGAAGGGGAGAGCCAGTCATGATCGAGCGCATGCGCGTTGAACCCATCTCCGGTTATTTGGAGCGTTACCGGAAGGGCGTGGTCCATCCGGTTTCGAAGGCGAATGGCTTCGTGTTCTTGTCAGGGCTGCCGCCGTTCGATCCGCAAACGGGTGAGATCAAACCGGTTGCATTCGAGCGGCAGTGCCAGCTTGTGATGGATCAACTTAAGCATTGCCTGGAGGCCGCCGGGTCGTCGCTGGCGAAAGTCGTCAAGTGCAACGTCTATTGCGCGCCGGGGCCGATGCACTTCGCGACGTTCAATGCGGTCTATGACCGGTATTTCCCGAAGGACGCGCCATCCCGTATCTTCATGCACATTCACTCGTGGCCCGGTCCGTTCGACGCCGAGATCGATTGCGTGGCGGTGGCTTAACTAAAAATCGTGCCCCTTGACCCGCCCTCGCCGCGGCGCTTCCGTGCGCCGCGATGTCCGCTGCACGCGACACCATCTTCGCCCTCTCCTCCGGCCGCCCGCCGGCGGCGATTGCCGTGGTGCGCGTTTCGGGGCCGCGCGCCGGCGAAGCGCTGAAGGCCCTCAGCGGTAAAATCCCGGCGCCGCGCAAAGCTGCCCTCGCGCGCCTGCGCGATCCGCAAACGAACGAGCCCATCGACGAGGCGCTGGCGCTGTGGTTTCCGGCGCCGCACAGCGAGACCGGCGAGGACACCGCCGAACTGCAGCTGCACGGCGGCCGAGCGGTGATCGCCGCCACGCTGGCCGCGCTCGGCAAGATCGAGGGATTGCGCCCGGCCGAGGCCGGCGAGTTCACCCGCCGCGCCTTCGAGAACGGCAAGCTCGATCTCACCGCCGTCGAAGGCCTCGCCGACCTGGTGATGGCGGAGACCGAAGGCCAGCGCCGCCAGGCGCTACGCCAGATGCAAGGGCTGCTCGGCAACCGCGCCGAGACCTGGCGTGATCGGCTGATCCGCGCGCTGGCGCTGATCGAGGCGCGCATCGATTTTTCCGACGAGGCGGACGTGGCGGCGGATCTGGTGACGCCGGCGCTTGAGGCTGCGCGCGCGCTCGAAAAAGAAATTGCCGCCGCGCTCGCCGACGGCCATCGCGGCGAGCGATTGCGCGAAGGTCTGGTGGTCGCCATCGCCGGCCCGCCCAATGCCGGCAAGTCGACGCTGCTCAACCGCATCGCGCGGCGCGAAGCGGCGATCGTTTCGCCTTTTGCCGGCACCACGCGCGACGTGATCGAGGTGCAGCTCGACCTCGGCGGTCTGCCGGTGACGCTGCTCGACACCGCCGGCATCCGCGACACCGACGACCCGGTCGAAATGGAAGGCGTGCGGCGCGCGCGTGAACGCGCCGAGGCCGCCGACCTGGTGCTGTGGGTGGTGGATGCGAGCGCACGAGAAATTGACGGCGCCGGGCCGGGCGCCTCTGGCCCGCCGGTCTGGTTGATCCGCAACAAGATCGACTTGGTGCGGCCGCCCGGTGAAAGAAGTGAATCCGAAATACAATCTGATCGTAGAACTGAAGCCACATTTATGGCTAACGAACGGTTAACAAACATGGTTAACCAAGGGATAACGGACACTCCACAAAGAAGTGAATCTGTGTCCGATAATAATGAACATATATTCAACCTATCGGCTGCCACCGGCGAAGGGTTTGACGCACTGCTCGCCCGATTGGCCCGCTATGCCGACGGCTACCTGGCCGGGGCCGAGCCGGCGCTGGTGACCCGCGCGCGCCATCGGCGGGCACTGGAGGGCGCCTTGGCGGCTCTGCGGCGGGCGCTGAAGCCGGAACTGGCCGGTCGCGAGGACCTATTGGCCGAGGAGCTGCGCATTGCCGCCCGGACGCTGGGGCGGCTTACCGGCCGGGTCGATGTCGAGGACATCCTGGATGTGATTTTCCGCGATTTCTGCATCGGCAAATAGCGAGTCGTCATTCCGGGCCCGCCGCTTCGTGGCGTCCCCGGAATCCATACGCCGCATTCGGGCTTAGGGGTTCCGGCCTCGCGGCTGCGTCCCGGAATGACGCGCATCATTGCTGTAGCAAACAGCCGCCGTGGCAACGGGTCGTCTCGCGCCTGCCCCCGTTTTGATGGAGCTTGCTGGCGTGGCAGGCCGCGAAACGGCTTGGGCTGAGCAAAGCGAGGGAGCGACATGTCCGACATGCCCGCGTGGAAAAAGGCCCTGCAGGAGCCCAACGCGATCGGCTGGATCGGGCTTTTCATCTTGGTGATCGCCATCGGGGCGGGCACGCTGTATTTCGGCAGCCGCCATGACCTGGCCAAAGCCCCTGCCCCGGTGTCCCACGCCGCCCGCTAGGAGACCGCGGCACCCCAGCCTGCCAGCCCAAGCCGACATCCCGACATCGTCGCTCTCCGAGCTCAGGTGCTCGCGGGCCGAACTGGACCTGTTCGGGCCCGAGGAATCGCGCATCTACTGGTATTATAGCACCTTTTTCGATTATGTTTCACGTGAAACATAGCTGAAAACGCGATATTTTTGACCGGTCCGGCCCCCTCCGCTACAACGCGCCGCCATGGACTCCTTCGACGTCATCGTCATCGGCGGCGGCCATGCCGGCTGCGAAGCAGCGGCGGCCAGCGCCCGCATGGGCGCCCGCACCGCCCTGGTGACGCACCGATTCGCCACCGTCGGCGCTATGTCGTGCAATCCCGCCATTGGTGGCCTCGGCAAAGGCCATCTGGTCCGGGAAATCGACGCGTTGGACGGCCTTATGGGCCGCGTTGCTGATGCCGGCGGCATCCAGTTTCGCGTGTTGAACCGCCGCAAAGGCCCGGCCGTGCGCGGCCCCCGCGCCCAGGCCGACCGCAAGCTCTATGCGCAGGCCATGCAGGCCGCGATCCGCGCCACGCCCAATCTCGACGTGATCGAAGCCGAAGCCGATGACCTCATTATTGCCAACGGCCGCGTTGCCGGCGTCAAGCTCGCCAATGGCCGCGCGCTTTCAGCTGCTTGCGTGGTGTTAACCACCGGCACTTTTTTGCGCGGGCTCATCCACATCGGCGAAAATAAAATTCCCGCCGGCCGCGTCGGCGAAGCGCCGGCGATGGGACTATCGAAAACGTTGGAATGCGCGGGCTTCGCGCTCGGCCGTCTGAAGACGGGAACGCCGCCGCGTCTCGACGGCCGCACGATCGATTGGTCGGCAATGCAGATGCAGCCTGGCGACGCGCCGCCGGAGCCGTTTTCCGTTTTGACGGCGCACATTGCAAACCCGCAAATCGAATGCGGTATCACGCGCACCGTCGCCGCGACCCACGACATCATCCGCGCCAATGTGCACCGCTCGCCGATGTATTCCGGCCAGATCGAAAGCACAGGCCCACGCTATTGCCCGTCGATCGAGGACAAGATCGTCAAGTTCGGCGAGCGTGACGGCCACCAGATTTTTCTTGAACCGGAAGGCCTCGACGACGCCACGGTTTATCCGAACGGCATTTCGACTTCGCTGCCTGAAGACGTGCAGCACGCATTGGTCGCCACCATTCCCGGCCTTGAGAAAGCGCAATTCATCCGGCCAGGCTACGCCATCGAATATGATTACGTCGATCCGCGCGAGCTGCGCGCCACGCTCGAAACGAAACGTTTGCGCGGACTGTTTTTGGCGGGCCAGATCAACGGCACGACAGGCTACGAAGAAGCTGCGGCACAGGGACTTCTTGCAGGCCTCAATGCGGCGTCAGTGGCCGGTGGCGGCGATGAGATCGTGCTTGATCGCGCGCAAGCTTACATCGGCGTGATGATCGATGATCTCGTAACGTGCGGCATCACTGAGCCCTATCGCATGTTTACCTCGCGCGCCGAATATCGTTTGCAGTTGCGTGCCGACAATGCCGATCAGCGTCTCACCGACAAAGGCATCGCGACCGGCTGCGTCGGGCCTGAGCGCGCGCGCGTGCACGCTGAAAAATCTTCGGCGCTGAAGACTGCGCGCGAATTCGCCAATTCGGTTTCACTCACGCCGAAAGAGGCCGAGCGCCACGGAATCACGCTCAACAAGGATGGCCAGCGCCGCACAGCGTTCGAAATGCTGTCGTATCCAAATATCTCGATTGCGGATCTCGCGCGCGTCTGGCCGCGCTTCGGTGCGCTCGCGCCCAAGATCGCCGAGCAGATCGAAATCGATGCAAAGTACGACGTCTACCTTTCGCGCCAGGCGGCCGACGTCGCGGCCTATCGGCGTGACGAAAGTTTCGCGTTGCCGGACGATTTCGACTACGCGGCGCTGCCGGGACTATCAAACGAAGTGAAACAGAAATTACAAACACATCGTCCGCGCACGATCGGTCATGCAAGCCGCATCGACGGCGTGACACCGGCGGCGCTGACATTGCTGGTTGCGCATGTTCGGCGCGGCAAAAAGCCGGCCAAAAAAATCGCGTGAGCAAGCGCGGGCAGGGCGCGCTCGATTTCGCCGCCGACAAAGCGCGCGCTTTGAAGCTCACGCCTGTTTCACGTGAAACGGAAAAACGCTTGGACATGTTCGTTGACGTGCTGTTGCTCTGGCAAAAAACGACCAACCTCGTGGCATCCTCGACGCTTGCTCGGCTGTGGACTCGGCACATCGCCAATTCGCTGCAGCTCATGCCGCTGGCGCCGGAGGCGCGGGTGTGGCTCGACCTCGGATCCGGCGGGGGTTTTCCCGGGATGCCGATTGCCTGCGCACTCGCCAATTCGCCTGGTGCAAAGGTCCATCTCGTTGAAAGCAATGGCAAAAAGGCCGCGTTCCTGCGCGAGGCGGTGCGGGTGACGGGGGCGCCGGCGGCGGTTCATCCGGTGCGGGCGGAGAATTTTGGGGAAAGCTGCAAGGAAACGGTGTATGTCGTCACCGCCCGGGCGTTGGCCCCATTGAAAACCCTGTGCGATCAGGCCTTTCCTTGGATCGCGCAGGGCGCCATCGGCCTGTTCCCCAAAGGTCAAGATGTAGACGCTGAATTGACCGAAGCCGCTAAATATTGGACTATCGAAGCCGCAAAAGTACCCAGTAAGACCGCGCCTGAAGGTTGCGTCGTGGTCATAACGGGCCTTCAGGCTCGTAGAAGGGCCGATGTTCGGCCATGACGATGGCCTGACCGCCACCGAGGATCCCCCGAGGATGGCGGTCGGGCGGCAGACAGCAAACTGGACGTCCCGCTTATGACCGATACGCAGAGCAGCAGCGCCACCGAGACCGTCCCCTTCGACAAACCGGCGGTCCGGCCCGAGCCGGCGCCGCGGCCACGGGTGCTGGCGATCGCCAACCAGAAGGGCGGCGTCGGCAAGACCACCACCGCCATCAATCTCGGCACTGCCTTGGCGGCCATCGGCGAGCACGTGCTGATCGTCGACCTTGACCCGCAGGGCAATGCCTCCACCGGCCTCGGCATCGACCGCCGCGCGCGAAGCACGTCGACCTACGACGTGCTCACCGGCGCGGCGCCCATGCGCGACGCGGTGCTGCCGACCGCGGTGCCGCAGCTTTTCATCGCGCCCTCGACCATGGACCTTTCCGGGCTCGAGCTCGAGATCGGCCAGGCGCGCGACCGCGCCTTCCGTTTGCGTAGCGCGCTCAACACGCTCAACGCCGGCGCGCGCGCTTACGATTTCAGCTACGTGCTGGTGGACTGCCCGCCGTCGCTCAATCTGCTCACGGTCAACGCCATGGCGGCCGCGGACTCGATTTTGGTGCCGCTGCAATGCGAGTTCTTCGCGCTCGAAGGATTGTCGCAACTGCTCAAGACCGTCGAGCAGGTGAAGAACAGCCTCAATCCGAGACTGACGATCCACGGTATCGTGCTGACAATGTACGACGCGCGCAACAATCTCTCCAACCAGGTGGTCGCCGACGTGCGCCAGTTCATGGGCCGCAAGGTCTACGACACCGTCATTCCGCGCAACGTGCGCATCTCGGAAGCGCCGTCCTACGGCAAACCGGTGTTGGTCTACGATCTCAAATGCGTCGGCAGCGAAGCCTATTTGCGCCTCGCCACCGAAATCATCCAACGCGAGAAGGAATTGAAAGCAAGCTAACGGCCGTCATGGCCGGGATAAGCCCGGCCATGACAAACAAGAAAAGACGGCAAACAATAAGAAGAGGCGAGGCGTGCCGAGAGAGTCAGGAGCGGCGGCGAAGATGGCGGATCATAGGCGATTGGGACGCGGCCTGGCTGCGCTGATCGGCGACGTCGGCGAGGAAAGCGCGCCCGACGAGCAGGGCCGCAAGCCGCGCCGCGCACCGATCGAAAACTTAAAAGCCAACCCACGTAATCCGCGCCGCGATTTCACCGACGCCGAGCTCGATGAATTGGCTGGCTCGATCCGCGAGCGCGGCATCATCCAACCGATCGTGGTGCGCGCGGCGCCCGGTGGCAACGACACGTTCGAAATCATCGCCGGCGAGCGGCGCTGGCGCGCCGCGCAGCGCGCCGGCCAGCACGACGTGCCGATCGCGATCGTCGACGCCAGCGACGCGCAGTCGCTCGAGTTTGCGCTGATCGAAAACATCCAGCGCGCCAACCTCAATCCGATGGAAGAGGCAAGCGGCTATCTGGCGCTGATGGACGATTTCAACCGCACCCAGGACGATGTCGCGCAGATTGTCGGCAAGAGCCGGCCGCATGTCGCCAACACACTGCGGCTTTTGAAATTGCCGGAGCCGGTGCAGCAATTGGTGCGTTCGGCGAAGTTGTCAGCCGGCCACGCGCGTCTGCTGATCGGCCAGCCCAACGCCGAGCAGATCGCAAAAGAGATCATCGCCAAAGGCTGGAGTGTGCGCCAGGTTGAAGACGACTTGCGCAAGCACGGCGACGCCCAGGCGCGCGCCGTGAAGGGCAAGGGCGCTGCCGGCGCTAAGGACGCAGACACACGCGCGCTGGAGAAGCGGCTGTCCGATACGCTCGGGCTCGAGGTGAGCATCGACCACCGCGGCAAGGGCGGCACGCTGCAAATCAAGTACAGCGATCTCGATCAGCTCGATACGGTTATCAAGAAGCTGGATCGGTAGCCGGTCTATTCGGCACACAAGCGCAGCGGACACTGATGTCATCGCCCGCGAAAGCGGGTTGCAACAGGACGTCGCCGTTAAAGCGATGGTAGAAGCTGTCGTGAGCGGTCATGAGGAGGACTGAGATGCAATGCTACGGGCGATATGCACGCCCCAGCTCCTTGGCAAGTCTGCACGCGGTCATTCACGTCGATGTCGCCATGCCCATCGTATGTCCGGTCTGCAAACAATTTCAGAGTGGCTTGCTGTTGAGCGTGTTGCACTGGCGGTGGTTCACTGGCGTACGCGCTGGCGAAATTGATCGGTTGTTCGCCGCCAAGGGGGCCTGGCGTCCAGTCCTCACCGGGCAATAGCATAACCGTCACATCGGATATGAGGCCGCGCTGCAGGAACGGATCGAAATAGCGCATGCTGCGTTCGTTGAGGTCGATCACGCGGTCAGGTCGAAGTGGCCCGACATCATTGATTTTGACGATGAGCTGCTTGTTGCCGCTTCTAACCAGCGCGTAGGCGGGCCGATAGAGTTTGCCATACCGAACGCCGCCAAACTGCTCGCGCAAACCGGTCTGGATCGCCGCCGTCCAGCCGGTGCTGTCATACAGCTCGCCGGAGGCGGTTTCGACGCCGCCCGCATCCTTGCCGCCACTATAAGGGTCATAAGCTGATGCGGTGCCGACGATCATCGCGTGAGTAAGGGCCGCATCTTGCAGTATGCGCGGCAACTCCATGATGGCGAGCAGCTTCAGCACAGATCGATAGGCGGCAGCGAATTTCGACAGGACTTTACGGGGGCTATACGTAAATGGATTCACGGCGTTCCGCTGCCCGCCGGCGAGCGCAGGTTTCATCGCGCGCTGCAACTTCTGTTCGGCCGTCGGCGCGGCCGGCTCCGGCATTAAAACATGGCCGGGCGGCGGCGAAGCGGGACGCGGCAACTCGGCCGTGCTCCCGGTGATGAGGCTTGTATCGGACCGGCCGGGCGGCGCGGCGGCGTTATCCGACGATTCCGCTTCCGCGAGGTCCGTCTTCGGAAATCCTACATTCGGTATGGATACGACCACGACGTCCGGTATGGATATGACCACCACGTCGGTTTCGAGATCCGAGGGCTCAATGGCCTTGATGGAAACGCCATAAATTTCAATACCGCCGGTCCAGACAATGGCGGTCAAAAAGACGATGCAATAAATGAATGCGATCACAATCCGGCTGTAGTGCGCCGAAGAAGAAGTGCTTGACCCGTCGATGCTCTGAGAACACGAGGCTACTGAGGACATCAAAGCCTTTGGTCATCAAACTACCTTCGAGGAGTGTTATTGTACCAACATGCCTCAAATTCGCCGTAAAACGCGTCGTGAAACAATTCATAAAATTTGATGCAAATGCTGGAAGTGAAAACCGCGCGCGTGCGACGGGCGCGAGTGCGATAGATTTGATACGACGTATCGCTTCCACGCTTCCACGCGGGGCAACGGTCGAGAACCTTTTGCTTACGTTGTCTTAACTAAGAAGCTACACCGAGCCGCTCGGGTTGATGTCGCTATCGACCACCGCGGCAAGGGCGGCACATTGCATATCAAATGCACGGAGCTCGATCAGCTCGATACGATTCTCAAGAAGCTGGATCGGTGATTCCATTCGGTCGTCCCGGCCGCGCGAGCGTTTACAAGCGCGAGCCGGGATTAATAAGCACCACGCTCACGAGTCCGGCACGGCACGATGTCATTTTGCCGGAAGCCGGATGCTGGCGAGGTCGGTCCCAACGATGGTGTCGCCTTTGTAGCCGCTGGCAGCGACCGCATTCTTGTAGCTCGCTTCGGTGAGCGCCCCGCCCGGAATTTTGTAGGGGCCCTGGTTTTTCGCGCCGATCGGCGGGAGCAGGTGAGTCAGCATCAGATGCTTGACACCTGCCCGCATTGCCAGCGCGCCGAGGTCTTCTGCCGTGCTCTGGCGGTAGTAGATCGGCGGTGGGAATTTGCTGCCTTTGTCCGGTCCCATGACCGGGTGAATCGTTGAATGCACCAGCACGTCGGCCCCTTTGGCCAGCATTTCGACCTGAGCGGAGGTCGATGATGGGCGCGGCGGTTTGCTCACGTCGTTGCCGGCATCGCCACCGACCACAACGCTGCCGGCGGGCGTATCGACGCGATAGGAGGCATGGCCGGCAATATGGGTCGAGCGTATGGCGCTCACCTTGACGTCGCCAGAGGTCCAGACGACCTGCGGCTCATTCGTTGCCTTGAATGTCATGACGTGGATTAGATCGGCCGGTCCGCCCGGCAGCCGGGTCTTGTTTTCCGAAATGCGCTGGGCGATTTCGCCCGACTGGATGAATGCGTCGGCAATATGGGCAGCGAACTTCTTGCAGCTGATCGTGAAGCCGCGCGCCGAGACGACATCGTCGCTGCACACCATGTCGATCTTCGGTCCCTTGGAATTGAAGTGCCAACGCAACTGCATCAGACCAGCGAAGCCGTCGGTGTGGTCCGAATGCATATGGGTGAAAAAGATCGCCTTGAGTTGTCCGGGTGGTACGTGGAGTTGCGAGAGCCGCATGGTGGTGCCGCGCCCGGCGTCGAACTGCAGCTTAATCGCGCTGCAATTGTTGCTGTCGTCACCGTAGCGAACCAATGTGCCGGCGCCGGCAAGACCATTGAAGGCTGGCGGGCCACTTTGCGTGCCCGTCAGCGTCACGATCATGCAAGGCGCGGCATGCGCGGCAGATGTCGCAATGAACAGTAACAGTGGCGCTATGAGCGTGAACGCGGCCGACAATCGCTTCATAACAATCCTCCCGTAAAACGTGTTCTTTTTTCCGGCGTATATTTTCTTGTGCCGAAAGCCTATGTTACGCCGGCTTGGCTCGCAATATGAGTCCACAGCCGAGATTCCCGACAAATCGGCAAAGACCCATGCTGAGCAAAAGATTTTCATTTGCCGCTTTGCAACAATCGCATCGCGGATATCAGTGACGTCGAAAGGCATGACCGCTTTGGGTCATTCGCGGACATCGCGGCACGCCGATCCGGCACAGCGTTTGTCTAGTCTCGCGGACCGTTTCCCAGTTCGTCGGCCGGAATTCTTGGCGTTCTGGACAGAGGGCCTCCGCTAGGCGGGGCCGCCGTGTGTTCGGCGGGTCACGGAGGCGCTTGAATTCACGCGCCGGGGCAGGCAGATTTGGCCACACCACTAAACAGAGGGGCGTAGCAATGGGATCGATCGTCAGGATCGCCACGGCCTGCGGATTTGCCTTGGTCATCGTCTTTTTGATGTCAATCGGCCAGAGCGAGCCGGCTAGCGCGCAAGGCGGCATCGTGTGCGAATATGGGCCGAAGGATTACAGAAACTGCTGCAAGCAATCCTACAAAATGCACCCCAATTTGAGTGCGAGCAAACGCGCGGACGACATCGATGCCTGCGTGGATGGAAAGCCAAAGGCCGAGAAAAAAAAGAAGTAGCGAGCCATAGATTCAGCATCGAATGAAGCGGCGCCCAAAGAAACGCCAAAAAAGTCGCCGCACGGCAAGCCGCAAGAGCCCAAAGAAGAACTCAAGGCGCCGGTCGACAAGCGCCCGTACCGGCGCGTTTTTTGCCGCGTGAAATTGTCTTGCCGGCTCCAGGTAAGGGCGCCGCCGTGCTGGAGGTCGCGACGGCATTGTGTCGCGCACCGAGCAGCAAACCCCCGCTGGAACTGGCCGTCTACCGCTGCTAAGGATCGCCCCGACACGCCGAAGTAAAAAGGGAGGACACCCGGTGCCTGCATCAATGCAAGGTGAAATTCACCCCCACACCTACCGCTTCAAGCTCGGCGGTTTCGAGGTCACGACCATCGTCGACAGCACGGCGGTTCGCTCGGGGCTGACGCCGGCGTTCGGCGGCGAGGCCAACGCCGACGCGGTCAAGGCGCTGGCGAAAGCTAACCGCATCGACACCGACCGCTACGAGCACAATTTCACGCCGCTCCTGGTCAACACCGGCAAGGAGCTGGTGCTGTTCGACACCGGCAACGGCTCGCTGCGCGCGGAGCACGAGCAGCTGAAGAACCGGCTGCCGGCCGGCCATCTGGTCGAGCGCATGGGCGAGGCCGGCTATAAGCCCGAGGACGTCGACGTGGTGGTGCTTACCCACGGCCATCCCGACCATATCGGCGGCTTGACCAAGGCCGGCCAGCCGGTGTTTCCCAACGCGCGCTACGTCTTCGGCGCGGCCGATTTCGACTACTGGAACAAAGGCGAGAACATCCGCGAGGCGCGCAAATTCAACCGCGAGCTCTACGTCAAGATCGTGGTGCCGCTCGCCAACCGCGCCACCATGATCAAGCCGGGCGACGAGGTGGTGCCGGGCGTCCGCGCGGTCGACGCCTTCGGCCATTCGGCCGGGCTCATGGCCTTCACCATCGAGAGCGAAGGCAAGCGCATGATCAACTGGGCCGACACCTGCAATCATTACGTGGTGGCGATCCAGCGGCCCGAGCTGCAGCTCGACGTCGACGATGACAAGGAAAAGGCGGCGGCGACCCGCAAGCGCATCCTCGACATGTGCGACAAGGAGGATCTGCTGGTGGCCGGCTTCCACATGCCGTCACCCGGCATCGGCTATATCGAGAAGGGCAAGGACGGCGTCTATCGCTGGGTGCCGCACAGCTATCAGATGAGTTTGTAAGGCATCACCGTCGTCCCAGTTTTCGCGGCGACAGGCCCCAGCGGGCGCGCGGTTATTGCCTGCCCCACCTGAACTGCGTGCTGCCAGGGCGCGAGGGCGGGTCTTTGTCGTCGCAACGGGAAATTTTTTCTTCCCTGGTTTGCGAGGTCTCGTTGTCGATCAGCACGTGACGGCAAAATACGCCGTCGAGCAGCGGGACCGTCATGCGGCCGATGCGCATGGATGCCGCAGTGTCGGCCGTGGACGTGTGAAGCACCTTGAACATCAACACAGCGCCGACGAACAGGTTACCGCCCAGCACGACGACAAAGAAAGTCGACACGATCAAGACGCGCCAGAATTTGATGCGTGCCTCGCGTACGCGACGCAACTCGCGCTCGGAGCGCGCGACCGGCAAGTCGTGTCCGTCTTTGCGTGACGAGAGATTGGCAACCGTGCTCATTAATAAAATTTTATGAGAAAAACATTGATCAGCTATGAACGGCGGCTTTCGAATTTGAACGATCGCGATCAACTCTTCGCCGAAGGGGCCGGGGGGCCTTGAAAATCAGCCTTCCCGTCGCCGCGCGCTCACCGCGACCGACAACAGCGTTCTTTGGGCAATGGCGTCGGCGAGCGGCGAATTGCGGCGGGCTTCGAGCGAGGCCTCGGCAAGCTGCTGCATGGCGCGCAGCAGCCGCGGCGCCGTCCACGCCCGCAAGGCTTCGCTCACTTGGGCCTGGCGGGTGAAATGCACCGGCGGCGCGGCGCGTTTCATGGCGAAGTCCGCGCTGTCGCCGCCATCGATGGCGAGGCGCATTTTGTGCAGGTTGGCGACTTGGCGGATCGCCGCCGACAGAATCGCCGCCGGCGAGGAACCGCCGGCGCGCGCCTTGGTGAATTCGATCTCTACCTCGGCGGTGCGGGCGGCGAAGGCGGCGTCGATCACGCCGTCCAGCGCCAGCGCGGACGCGTCGGCGGTGACCGCCATGACGTCGGCGAGCGCGACCCGCTCCCGGCCCTGCGCATAAAGCGCGAGCTTGCGGATCTCGTTTCGCGAGGCGAGCCGGTCGCCGCCCAAAAGCGACATCAGCGCCGCGCGCGCATCGGGCGCAATGGTGAGAGTGCTGCTGCGCATCTCCTCGTCGATCAGCCGAGTCAGATCGCGCTCGCCGTCGACATAGCAGGGCAGGGCGGCGGCGACCTTGGCCTTCTCGCACAGGGTGCGTAAGGGCGCCGACTTGCTTAAGTTTCCCGCTTCGATGATGACGCGGCATTCGTTCGAGGGGGCGGCGATCACGGTCTCGACCGCCGCGGAAATGTTGCGCGCGCCGGCGCGCACCAGCACGGCGCGGCGGCCGCCGAACAGCGGCACGGTATGCGCTTCCTCGACCAGCCGCGACGGATTGGCGGCGAGGTCTTCGCCTTCGATGCGCACAAAAGCGAACGGATCGTTGGGATCGTCGACGGAGGCGCGCACCAGCGCGTCGACGCGCTCGCGCACCAGGCCGGCGTCCGGTCCGAACACCAGCACGATCGGCTCGCCTGCATCGGGGCGGGCGATGTAGCGGTCGACTTCGGAGGCTTTGATGGCGGTCATATTTTCTTGTCATCACCGGGCCGCCGCGAAGCGGTGCGACCCGGTGATCCCGATCAGTTGAGCACCGCGCCTTCCTAAGCGAGATCGCCGGGACAGGCCCGGCGATGGCAACCGGAGGGCCTCACGTCCCCGCCACGAAGAACGAGGCGAGCCGCGCGTGGATGTTATCGGAGATCACCTTGGCGGCGCGGTCTTCGGCATCGCGCAAGCCACGCACGCCGGCGAAGCGCTGCTGCTGACCGGGGATGTTATAGGACACGCGCGAGAAGGTCTGTCCGGTGATGACCGGCCTGCCGGTGCGCAGGTCGGTCAAGGTATAGCTGGCGTCGATGCCGTAGTTCTGGATTTCCGGCCGCGAGGTGTTGATATCGACGATCACCTGCAGCTGCTTGGAGGACAACTTGATGACGAGCTTGTGGGTCGGCGCCGCGGCGGCCCCGCCGCCGGTCACGTCGTACATGAGCTGGTTGCGCACCGTGACGCCGATGCGGGCGAGCCGGGTGCCGTTGGGCGTGTCGATCGGCGCGATCTCAACGCCGGCAAGCTGGACATTGAGCCCGGCGCCGCCGACCGTGGCGCGGTCGCCGTAGAGCGGCTGGAAGCAGCCGGCGGTAAGACCGGCGAGCGCCAAAACGGCCGCCAAACCGGTCCAGCGCTTGGTTTCAGGCCACCACATTCACAATCCTCTGCGGGACGACAATGACCTTTTTCGGGCTTTTGCCGTCGAGCGCCTTTTTTACCGCATCGAGAGCCAAAACGGCAGCCTCTATAGCGTCTTTTCCGGCGTCGCGGGCAACGGTGACGTCGGCGCGCTTTTTGCCGTTGATCTGGACCGGCAGGGTGATGGTGTTTTCCACCAGCAGATCAGGCTCGACCTGGGGCCAGGCCTCGGTGGCGACCAGGGTCTCGTGGCCGAGCGCGGCCCAGCATTCCTCGGCCAGATGCGGCATCATCGGGTGGAATAGGCGCACCAGGATGTCGCCGGCTTCCCTTAAGGACCAGGCGAAGTCGGGCGCGGGCTTGGTTTCGGCCGAGCCGATGGCGTCGGAGAGCGCGTTGGCGCATTCGTAGATGTGGGCGACGCAGCGGTTGAAGCGTAGCCGCGCGATGTCGTCGGAGACATTGGCGAGCGCGCGGTGCGCCGCTTTGCGCACGCTGAGCGCTTGTTCGCCGAACTGCGCCGGGCGCGCCGCCGGCGCTTTGATGTCGGCGATTTCGCCGATCAGCCGCCACAAGCGCTGCACGAAACGCCAGGCGCCTTGTACGCCTTCCTCGGTCCAGATCACGTCGCGTTCGGGTGGCGAGTCCGACAGCATGAACCAGCGCGCGGTGTCGGCGCCGTAGGCGTCGATGATGTCGTCGGGGTCGACGGTGTTCTTCTTCGACTTCGACATCTTTTCGATGGCGCCGATCTCGATCGGCGCACCGGTCGCGGCGAGAGTCGCGATGCGCCCGTCACCCATGCCTTCGATCTTCACATTCGCCGGCTCCACCCAGTCGCCGTTCTTGGCGCGATAAGTCTCGTGCACCACCATGCCCTGCGTGAACAGTCCGGCGAACGGCTCGTCCAGATTGACGTGGCCGGTCTTGTGCATGGCGCGGGTGAAGAAGCGCGAATAGAGCAGATGCAAAATCGCGTGCTCGATGCCGCCGATATATTGGTTCACCGGCATCCAGGCGTTCGCCACCGTGGGCGTGGTCGGCGCTTTCTCGTTCCACGGATCGGTGAAGCGCAGGAAATACCACGACGAGTCGACGAAGGTGTCCATGGTGTCGGTCTCGCGCCGCGCGGGACCAGCGCACTTGGGACACTTCACATTCTTCCAGGTGGGATGGTGGTCGAGCGGATTGCCCGGCTTGTCGAACGAGACATCGTCGGGAAGCGTCACCGGCAGGTCGCTCGCCGGCACCGATACCACACCGCATTTCTCGCAATGGATCACCGGGATCGGGCAGCCCCAATAGCGCTGGCGCGAAATGCCCCAGTCGCGCAGGCGGTAATTGACCTGGCGCTGGCCGACCGGCCGGTTGCCGCGCGTTTCTTTCTCCAGGCGCTTCGCCACTTCTTCCTTGGCTTCGGCAATGCTCATGCCGTCGAGGAAGCGCGAATTGATCATGCGGCCGTCGCCGTCATAGGCGATGTCGGTGATGACGAAAGTAGCCGGATCCTGATTCGGCGGGCACACCACCGGCGTATTGCCGAGGCCGTATTTGTTGACGAAGTCCAGGTCGCGCTGGTCGTGCGCCGGGCAGCCGAAGATTGCGCCGGTGCCGTAATCCATCAGAATGAAATTGGCGACATAGACCGGCAGCTTCCACGATGGATCGAACGGATGCGCCGCCTTGATGCCGGTATCGAAGCCGAGCTTCTCGGCGGTCTCGATGGCTTCCTGCGAGGTGCCCATGTGGTGGCACTGCGCGATGAACGCGGCGAGTTGCGGATTCTTCGCCGCCGCCGCCGTGGCCAGCGGATGATCGGGCGACAGCGCCATGAACTTGGCGCCGAACAAGGTGTCCGGCCGCGTGGTGAATATCTCCAGTTCGCTTTCCTTATTCGGCGTGGTCGCGGCGTCGAGCATGAAGCGGACCAGCAGTCCTTCCGAGCGGCCAATCCAGTTCTTCTGCATCAGCCGCACTTTTTCCGGCCAGCGGTCGAGATGATCGAGCGCCTCTAGCAAATCCTCGGAGTAATCGCTGATCTTGAAAAACCACTGCGTCAGCTCGCGCTGCTCGACCTCGGCGCCCGAGCGCCAGCCTTTGCCGTCGATCACCTGCTCGTTGGCGAGCACGGTCTGGTCGACCGGGTCCCAGTTCACCTTCGATTGCTTACGTTCGACCAGCCCCGCCTTGAGGAAGTCGAGAAACATCTTCTGCTGGTGCTTGTAGTAGGCCGGATCGCAGGTCGCGAGTTCGCGCGCCCAGTCGAGCGACAGCCCCATGGACTGCAGCTGCTTCTTCATGGCGGCAATGTTGTCGTAGGTCCATTTCTTCGGGTGCAGCTTGCCGGCCACGGCCGCGTTCTCGGCCGGCAGGCCGAAGGCGTCCCAGCCCATGGGGTGCAGCACCGCGTTGCCCATGGCGCGCATATAGCGCGCCACCACGTCGCCCATGGTGTAGTTGCGCACGTGGCCCATGTGGATGCGCCCCGAGGGGTAGGGGAACATCTCCAGCACGTAGTATTTCGGGCGCGGGTCGTCGTTTTTGGTCGCGAAGATGCCGCGGTCGGCCCAGACCTTTTGCCACTTGGCCTCGGCTTGGCCGGCGTTATAGCGGTCGTTTTTGCGCGATTCGGCGGTCATTTAGGGGCTTTCTAAGGCCCCGGGAGGTGACATGGAAGGGGCCGGCGGGTCAACGTTGCCGGCGCCGGGCTTGAGCCATCGCAAAGGATGCGGCGGCACATTTCGTCAGATTGCCCCAAGTGAGCGCTAAGAAGGCCCGATGACCCAAGCCGCATCTGCCCCAGCCACCGAACCCGTCTTCCGCACCAAGGACCTGACCAAGGTTTATGTCATTGGCGACATCCAGGTGCAGGCCCTGCGCGGCGTCGATTTCGAGGCCGCGGCGGGGGAGTTCGTGGTCATCCTCGGGCCGTCGGGCTCGGGCAAGTCGACCTTCCTCAACATCATCGGCGGGCTCGACCGGCCAACCGCCGGCGAAGTCTGGTTCACCGACCACGAGCTTTCCCGCTTCGACGACCGCGCGCTGACGCTCTACCGGCGCGACCATGTCGGCTTCGTGTTCCAGTTCTACAATCTGGTGCCGAGCCTGACCGCCCGCGAGAACGTGTCACTGGTGACGGAAATCGCGCGCGATCCCATGCGCCCGGAAGAAGCGCTCGCCATCGTCGGCCTGCAAGACCGCATGAATCATTTTCCCGCTCAGCTCTCGGGCGGCGAGCAGCAGCGCGTGGCGATTGCCCGCGCCATCGCCAAGCGGCCGCAGGTGCTGCTGTGCGACGAACCGACCGGCGCGCTCGATTCCAAAACCGGCGTGCTGGTGCTGGAAGCGCTGACGCAGGTGAACGAACAGCTCGGCACCACTACGCTCATCATCACCCATAACATGGCCATCCAGGACATCGGCCACCGCGTCGTGCATTTCGGCGACGGCCGCATCGTCTCAACCAATGTTAACGCCGCGCGCAAGGCGGCGGCGGCTATTACGTGGTGAGGCCATGAGCGCGTTGCACCGCAAGCTCCTACGCGACCTGCTGCGGCTGTGGCCGCAGGCGCTGGCGATCGCGTTCGTCATGGCGGCGGGCGCGGCGACCCTCATCCTCGGCGTCGGCGCGTATCAGTCGTTGGCGGAGACGCGCGCGGCCTATTACGAGCGCAACCGCTTCGCCGACGTGTTCGCCGATCTCACCCGCGCGCCCAAGGTTTTCGAGGACGAGATTGCGCAGATCCCCGGCGTCGCCGCGGTGGAGACGCGCATCGCCAAGATCGCATTGCTCGATCTGCCGCAGGTGGTGGAGCCGGCGTCCGCGATGTTCGTGTCGATCCCGGATTTTCGCGAGCAGAAGCTCAATCTTCTGCACTTGCGCAGCGGACGCCTGCCGCTGCCGGACGACGAGCGTGAGGTAGTGGTCAGCGAGCCGTTCGCCAAGGCCAACCATTTCGACATCGGCTCGACCTTCCAGGCGATCCTCAACGGCCGCAAACGAACCTTGCGCATCGTCGGCACCGCACTGTCGCCGGAATTCATCTATGCGCTTGGCCCCGGCGAGCTGCTGCCCAACGACAAGCGCTTCGGCATCGTGTGGATGCGGGAAAAAGCGCTGGCGGCGGCTTTCGATCTCACCGGCGCCTTTTCCAGCGTGCATCTCAAGCTCACGCGCGCTGCATCCGAGCCGGCGGTGATCGAGCGGCTCGATGCGCTGCTCGCGCGCTATGGCGGGCTCGGCGCGCACGGGCGCCGCGACCAGATCTCGCATGCATTCCTCGACGCCGAACTCTCGCAGCTCAAGGCGATGAGCCGCATTTTGCCGCCGATTTTTCTTCTGGTGGCCGCTTTCCTGGTCAACATGATCCTGTCGCGGCTGGTCCTGCTCGAACGCGAACAGATCGGGCTGTTGAAGGCGCTCGGCTACCGCAGCGTGGCGGTGGGCTGGCACTATCTCGAATTCGCCCTCGGCATTGCCTGTATCGGCGTCGCGATCGGGCTCGTTGCGGGCACCTGGCTCGGCTTCGGCATGACGCGGCTCTATGCCGAATTCTATCATTTCCCGTTTCTGGTCTTCCGCCTCGATCCGGCAACCTACGTCATCGCCGCGGGTATCACGCTTGTCGCCGCGGGCGTCGGCGCGCTGAAGGCGGTGCGCGACGTGGTGAGGCTGCCGCCGGCGGTGGCGATGATGCCGCCGGCGCCGGACATCTATCGCCGCCTGCTGCCGGACGCGTTCTACAAGGCCTTACGCATTCCGCAGTCGCTGATCATGGTGACGCGCCATTTGACGCGCTGGCCGGTCCGCACAGCCAGCAGCATTCTCGGCATCGCGCTGGCGGTGTCGGTGCTGGTCGGCTCGCTGTGGGCGTTTGGCTCGGTCGAGTTCATGATCGACGTCACCTATCATCGCGCCGACCGGCAGGATGCCTCCATCACATTCGTGCATGAGCGGCCGATGGCGGCGCTGTTCGACGCCACTGCCTTGCCTGGCGTTATGGCGGCTGAGCCGTTCCGCTCGGTGCCGGTCAAGATCCGCCACGGCCATGTCGAGCGGCGCATCGCCATCACCGGCAAGCCGCCGGGAACGGACCTGAGCCGGGTGCTGGGGGCGGACTTCGCGCCGATCCGGCTGCCGGAGAGCGGCATCGCGCTCAGCGACGCGCTGGCGAAAATCCTCGAGGTCAAGGTCGGCGACATCGTCGAGGTCGAGCTGCTTGAGCGCGACCGCCGGCGCGCGCGTCTGCCGGTCACCGCCATCATCAAGGGCTATCTCGGGCTGACGGCCTATATGGATCTGACGGCCGTCAACCGGCTGCTACGCGAAGGGCGAATGATCAGCGGCGTCTATTTGCTGTATGACGAGGCGCGCGGCGACGCGCTGTTTCGCCGCCTCAAGAGCACGCCGGTGGCGAGCTTCATCGGGTTGCAGCGGGTGTCGTTGCAGAAATTCCGCGAGACCATGGGTGAAAATCTCCTGGTCATGATCACGGTCTATGTCTCGCTCGGCATGATCGTGGCCTTCGGCGTGGTCTACAATTTCGCCCGCATTTCGTTGTCAGAGCAGGACCGCGAGCTCGCCAGTCTGCGCGTGCTCGGTTTTCACAAGAGCGAGGTGTCGGGCATTCTGTTGGCCGAGCTCGCCATTCTCACGCTACTGGCGCAACCGTTGGGGTGGGCGCTTGGCTACAGTTTCGCCTATGCGATGGTCCAGGGTTTCAACAGCGAGCTTTATCGTGTTCCGCTTGTGGTCGAACGTTCGGTCTACGCCTGGGCCTCAGTCGTGGTACTGGTCGCGGCGCTGTTATCAGGCCTGATTGTGCGCCGGCGCATCGACCGGCTCGACCTCATCGAAGTCCTCAAGACACGGGAGTAATTCGTGTTCGGAAAGACCGGCAGGCGCATCATCGCCGCACTGATCGGCTTGGGGGTCGTCGCCCTGGTCGTCTGGGCGCTGTTGCCGCAGCCGGTGCCGGTCGACATGGCGGCGATCAAGCACGGCCCGCTCGAAGTCACCGTCGAGGACGAGGGCATTACCCGCATCCGCGAGGTCTACACGGTGTCGGCGCCGATCGGCGGCAAGATGCTGCGCTCGCCGCGCGAGGTGGGCGACGTCGTGGTGGCGAACAAGACTTTGGTTGCGGAAATCGAGCCGACCGAACCGACGTTTCTCGACGTCCGCTCCCAGCGCGTCAACCAGGCGGCGGTGCACGCAGCGCTAGCCGCGGTCGACCTGGCGCAGGCGCAGATCAAGCAGGCAAAGTCGCAACTTGAATTTGCGAAGAACGATCTCGGCCGCGCCGAACGGCTGGCGGTCAGCAAGACGATCTCCGACCGCGCCCTGGAAAAAGCGAAGCTCGACGTCATCTCAGCGGAGGCCGCGGTGGCCAGCTCGGTGGCGACGCTGGAGGTGCGCCGCCGCGAGCTGGAAAGCGCCAAGGCGCACTTGATCCAGCCGGGCGAAGTCAACGCCGACACGCGCTCGGCCTCCTGCTGCATTCAGGTGCATTCGCCGATCAACGGGGTCGTTCTCAAGATCGTTGCCGAAAGCGAACAGGTCGTGCAACCAGGCACGCCGCTGGTCGATATCGGCGATCCGCAAGATCTCGAAATCGCCGTTGATTTCCTCTCGCGCGATGCGGTGCGCATCAAGCCGGGCGCGCCGGCGCGCATCGAAAGCTGGGGCGGCGACGAGATGCTCGCGGCGCGGGTCAAGCGCATCGAGCCGACCGGCTTTACCAAGGTCTCCGCGCTCGGCATCGAAGAGCAGCGGGTCAAGGTGATCCTCGAATTCACGGGACCCGAATCAGAATGGCGGCGATTGGGGCACGGCTACCGCGTCATCGCCCGGGTCGTGGTGTGGCATAGCGACGACGTCTTGCAGGTGCCGTTGGGCGCCTTATTTCGCGAGGGCGAGAACTGGGCGGTGTTCGTGGTTGCCGACGGCCGCGCGCGGCGCCGCCTGGTCAAGATCGCCGAACGTAATCTGCACGCCGCGCATGTCGTCGACGGGCTTAAGGCCGGCGAGCAGGTGGTTCTGCACCCGAGCGACCGCGTGCATGACGGTGTTCGGGTCGAGCCGCGCGGCTGAGCGGGCGTAGCCGTTCATCGGGCGGCTGTCATCGCCGGGCTTGTCCCGGCGATCTCGCTTAGGTAGGCACTATGCGTCCACAAGCGGGATTGCCGGGGCTTTTGGCATCGAGACGGCGCTTCGCGCCTTTTGCCCGGCAATGACGAGTGCAAATGATGACTGCGCCACCCACCACCGGCCTCGAAGTCGTTCGCGCCGAGATCGCGCGCGCCTGCAAGGACGCCGGGCGCGACGTCAGCGACGTAACGCTGGTGGCGGTGTCGAAGACGTTTCCTGCCGACGTCATCGAACCGGTGATCGCCGCCGGCCAGCGCGTGTTCGGCGAGAATCGCGTGCAGGAAGCCAAGAGCAAATGGCCGACGCTATTGGCAAAGCATCCGGGACTGACGCTGCACCTGATCGGCCCGCTGCAATCGAACAAGGCCAAGGAAGCGGTGGCGCTGTTCGACGCCATTCATTCGGTCGATCGTCCCAGCCTGTGCGAGGCGCTGGCAAAAGAGATTGCCAAGCAGGGGCGGCAGCCGCTCTTGTTCGTCGAGATCAATACCGGCGCCGAAGCGCAAAAGGCCGGCGTTCTGCCGCCCGACGCCGACGCGTTTCTCACGGCGTGCCGTGAAAAATATGGCCTGACGATTTCCGGGCTGATGTGCATCCCGCCGCTGGAGGAAGCGCCGGGGCCGCATTTCGCGCTCACCGCCAAGATCGCGAGGCGCAACGGCCTGAAGCTTTTGTCGATGGGCATGAGCGCGGATTTTGCCACGGCAATTCAGTTAGGCGCCACGCATGTGCGCGTCGGCAGCGCGATTTTCGGGGATCGGCCTCCGCTGCCATCCCGGCCAAGCGAGCGTTAGCGAGCGCGCGCCGGAATCCAGTAAACCCGGAGTCGAAGATGCGGACAGCCAGGGGTTGCTGGGTCCCCGCCTTCGCGGCGACGACACAAAATTACTTGTGAGAGTTACCTGAACCGCGGCGGATGGCTGGGCGGTCTCGCCGGTGCGGCTGGCGCGCGGCTCGGTGCTTGGCTCGACGCACTGCCGGGCGCGCTGCCGATGGTGCCAGGATCGAGTGGCTTTTTCAGCAGGCTGGCGCGCAAGGCTTCGCCGCGCGGCGAGGGCGGCGCCGTGCCCGGAATTGCAGAAGTGGCCGGTTGCGCCGGCTGCAGCGCCGGCGCATCGGGCGGCGAGCCGGAATCGGGCACCTCATCGTAGCTTGCCAAGCGGCAAGTCATGCTGGCGCTCCGCCAGCGTTCGATCACCGATGAAAGCAGTTCGCGGCTGAAATTGTTGCCGGCGACCGAGCCGATATCGCCGGAGGCCTCGCTGTTTGGTCGCAAATTCGCTGGAAGTTCCTGAAAACGCATGCGCGTCGGCAGCGCCACGCCGGAACCGAAGGTAAAGACTTCGCGGACACCCAGCGAGGGGACGAACTTCAGCAGATTGGCTGCCGCATCCGATACCGCCGAGCGGATCAGCGTCTGGTCGTTGTCGTTGGCCAGTCGCATGACGAACAGCGTCGAGCACTGTGAGATAATGGTCGGGTCGATTTCGGCCGGGCGCTGCGTTACCAGCCCGAGGAATACGCCGTATTTGCGGCCTTCCTTGGCGATGCGCGAGAGCGCGCGTTTGGTGGGGCCGAAGCCGGTCTTCTTGTCGGCCGGCGCGTAGCGGTGCGCTTCTTCGCAGACGAACAGCAGCGGCGCCACGCCATCGCTCCACAGCCCGAAGTCGAAGGCCATGCGGCAAAGCACCGACACAACTGCGTCCACCACCTCGGCCGGGAAACCGGCAAGCTGCATGATGGTCATCGGCTTGCCTTCTGGCGGTAACCGGAACAGGTTGCCGAGGATATCCGCCATGGTGTCGCCGCCGATATTGGCGTTTTCGAACATGAAGGCGTAGCGCGGATGATTGCGGAAGGTCTGAATGCGTGAGATCAGCTTGTGATAAACGGCGCGTGAGGAACGGTTCTCGAGCCTGCCCATGCGCTCGTCGAGCAGGGTGATCAGATCCTCGATGCGGTAGGGCACCGGCGTATCGGCGGTGAAGCCGACGTCGCGCGGATCGCGCCGCTTGGCGAATGGGCTGGCGGGCGCGCCGCGGTATTGCAGATAGGCGGCCTTCGCCAGCGGGATGACTTCGGACAGGATCTCGGTTTCATCGTCAACGCCGGGGCGCCCGCCGAAAAAGGCATCAACGGTTTCCTCGAAATTGAACAGCCAGAACGGCAGCCGCAGATTGCGCGGCGTAACGACTTGAGCCCGGTCTCCGAAACAGCTGGTATATTCGTTGTGCGGATCAACCAGGAAGATGCGTAGATTAGGGCGCGTCTCTAGAATATTTCGGAGAATGACGGCAACGCCGCTCGACTTGCCGACGCCGGTCGTGCCGAGGAGCGCAAAATGGCGGCTCACCATCTGATCGATATCGATGTGTACACCAATGTTCGGGTTCTGCTGGAGGTCGCCGATATGGGCTCGGTTGTGATCGGCGACGCCATAGATCAATCGCAAGTCATTTTCAGTGAGCAAAAAGGCGGCGTCGCCTATGCTTGGATATTCGGTGACGCCGCGCTGGAAGCGCGTGGCATCTTTGTCGCCCCCGCGAATTTCGCCGATGAGATCAAGTTGGGCAAAGCCGTGAAGTCCATTATCGCCGCTTGTGGTCGGCCGCTCGCCAATCGAGCTGATCAATCCGATCGTGAGCAATCCGCCGGTCTTCAGACCCATAAATTTTCCGACCGTGGGGCGATCTCCATTCGCCGCGAGCGCGTTGAGCTCGACGGTCGCCTGTGAGCCGGTAACGGTCGCCACGCGGCCAATCAGTTCCGGCGGTCGCGGCGTCGCTGTGCTTTGAGCGGCGGCAGTGTCCATGGTTGTCCCTGTCGCAAGCATTTCTTGTTTTCGGGTGGCCGCGCGAAAACGGCACCGGGTACAACTTTTATCAGTGAGGCCGCGCCGTTCTGTTAACACCGCCGAATTTGGTCCGGCGGCATGCGGCTATGCTTAACTTTTGGTCGATTGTGGCGGTAACTTTTACTCAACCACTATTCGAGTTTGCGGACCGAGGCGCGCGAGCAGGCGGCGCAGGGCCGGAAGTTGAAGCGCGATGCAGCCGGCGGTCGGCTTAAAGCCCGGCTGCGCCGCGTGGATGAACACCGCGCTGCCGCGGCCTGCGACACGCGGCCGCGTGTTGTGGTCGAGCTCAATGATGAAGTCGTAGAGATTGTCGGCGCGCGTCAGGCGGTCGGCCTTGCTCCCGGGCGGCACCGTGACCCGCTGATTGTAGCGGCGGTCGGCGGGGTCCTCGCACCAGCCGTCATCCGGCTTGATCGGGCGCGCCGGCAACAAGGTAGCCGGGCGCGAATGCCGGTCGGCGCGCCACCACAGCCGCCTCACGCGGAAGCGGCCGCGCGGCGTTGCGCCGTCGCCTTCGCGCTTGTTGGCCTTGATGCCGGTGCGGCCGAGCGCCACCGGCAGCGCGATGCCGCCGGCGGTGAGCCAGCCTTGGGTGGAGCGGCCGGGGCGCGGCCGCACGCGCAACACTAGGAGCGATGATCGTCGCATCACGGTTTCAAGGGTGGACAGACGTCATTTCCCGATAGCATGCGATCGACGATCAGAAAAAGCACATCCTTTCCGTTGACCAGCATCTCGTTGCGGCCGGGAATGACCCCCTTGTTGTAGTTCAGAAATTGATCGCCGAGGCGTCGGCCGCCCGGGACTTCGCTTACCTTTCCCAACGCGTCCAGCGCAAAGACAGTACCGCCCGCGAACAAGACAGCGAGATGCGAGGCCGGCAAAGCGGCAACCTCGCGGATGCGGGCATCACCAGGAAAAGACAATGGCACCGGATTGCCGTCGCTGCGCAGTTCGAACAGGCCCTTCTCGCTATAGAGCAGCGTCTTGCCGATGCTCGGCACGTCAGCGCGATAGACGTGACGGCCGAGTGCACCGCCGCGCAAGGCCGAGAGATATCTGCGCGCCGGCTCGATGTGAGGCACGGGCTTGGCATTGCCAGTCGCCTTGCGCGGCAACGGCGCGGTCAGACGGCGGCGATTGGTTTGTACCGCGAGCATCTTGCCGTCTGGCAATATCTTCATGCTCTTAATCAACTCGAAACGCTCGAGCGTCAGCAGCTTAACGACGGCGCCGTCGTCGAAGCGAATAAAGATGACAGTCGGCTCATGAAACCGCTCTTCTATGATTGCCAAGGCGCCGAGCGGCGGCAGATCGGTGAATTCGTAACCCGTGTCGCGCCGCGCCGAATAGGCAAACGGCAGTGGCGACAGTTTTTTGTCGTGACCGAGCGTATAAAAGCCGGTTTGGTCGGCGACGACGAATTTGTCGAAACGCACGACGAATTTGGCGTCGTAGGGGCCGCGCAACGGCTTTGCGTCGGTGCCTGCGATCCGCGTAAATTGCGTCTCGCCCGGATCGATAACGAAGAGGCCGTGGAAGTTAGAAACGCCGGCGATACGGCGCGTTGCCGGGTCTCGCGCGTAGTGGTCGAAGAGGCTTGCCGGAAACTCGCCGCCGAACGGCACATAGCGGCGATGCTCGTCGATCGTCCAAACGCCGCCGCGATTGAGCGGATAGATCACCGGGCGCGGCACCCCCGGCAGCATCAGCACCTTGAAGACCATGCGCCAGGCGTTACCGATGTCGGCGGTCGTCGGCGTGCCGTCTTGCACCGGCACCGCGCAAAGCCGCGTATTTATCGCCGGATCGCCGCGCGCCGCGACGATCAGCGCGAGAGACGCCGCAAGGGCGACGGCCAGACGCGTGGCCGCTGTGGCGGGAGCAGATGGCGCGAGCGAAGTCATGATCTCCGGGCGAAGATAGCGTGCAGCATTAAGCAATCGATCGGCGGCTAGCGGCCTTGTTTTCGTATAATATATTGATATTGTTAACTAAATGATCCATGCGCGCCTGCTTGCGTTTTGGCCTGCGGGTGCTAACTGCATCTACTGCACCGTGTTTATTTGCTAGGGCGCGCGGGGCGCCGGGGCGATCAAGTTTCATGGCCAGCAAACGAACCATCCTGATCGTCGACGACGATAATGAGCTGCGCGACGCCCTGGTCGAGCAGCTGGCGCTGCACGAGGAGTTCGACGCCATCGCGGTCAACTCAGGCACCAAGGCGGTACAGGCGGCCAAGGGCGGCCAGATCGACCTGGTGATCATGGATGTCGGGCTGCCGGACGTGGACGGCCGTGAAGCGGTGCGCATCCTGCGCAAGAACGGCTTCAAGGCGCCGATCATCATGCTCACCGGCCATGACACCGACTCAGACACCATCCTGGGGCTGGAATCCGGCGCCAACGACTACGTCAGCAAGCCATTCCGCTTTGCCGTGCTGCTGGCGCGCATCCGCGCGCAGCTTCGCCAGCACGAGGCGAGCGAGGACGCGGTATTCGCCATTGGGCCCTACATGTTCCGGCCGAGCTCGAAGCTGCTGCTCACGCCCAAGGGCAGCAAGGTGCGGCTGACCGAGAAGGAGACCGCCATCCTGCGCTATCTCTACCGCGCCGGGCAGAAGCCGGTGTCGCGCGAGACGCTGCTGCAGGAAGTGTGGGGCTACAATTCCGGCGTCACCACCCATACGCTGGAGACGCACATCTATCGGCTGCGGCAGAAGGTCGAGAAGGACGCCGCCGCGCCGCAGATCTTGGTGACGGAAGCCGGCGGCTACAAGCTGGTGCCGTGAACAAGCCGCGCAGCTTCGCATAGGAGCGATATCGTCCATGGCCATCGAGGACGACATCGCGTTCTTCGAGACGGTGCCGACGCTGGCGGTGCTCGGCAAGCAGGCGCTGCGCGTGCTCGCGATCGGCGCCGACACCCGGCAGCTGCAAAGCGGCGCGGTGCTGTTCTATGCCGGCGAGTTGGTCGACGGCGGTTATATTGTGCAGGACGGCTCGCTGGTGGTGGAGCACGGGGCCGCCTCGACCGCGGCGGAATATACTGTCGGACCCGGCACGCTGTTGGGCGAACTGGCGCTGCTGACCGAAACGACCAGCCCGATTACGGTTATCGCCAAAGAACCGACCGTGCTGGTGCGGATTCCGCGCAATCTGTTCCGCAAGATGCTGGAAGGCTATCCGGCCGCCGCCCAGCGCCTGCGCGACGCTATGGCCGCGCGGGTGGATTCCTGGACGCACGAATTGACCGCCGTGAAAAGCGTGCTGGAGGGGAAGGAGTAGCGCCGCAACCTCATAAACGGGCAGCCAAAAGCTTGCGTGCGTGGTCCGCCGAAGGTCGGGTTAACAGAAAACCCTGTGAGCTTTTCGGAATGCCTCCTTATGACCCGAGGGCACTTAGCGGCTTTGGTTGCATGCTTCAGGTTTTTTCAAGCTAATTTTAAATAGTTTCGTTCATGATCTGTCCTCGATCCGGATGTCCGATGACGCGGTCCGGTCGGACGATGCAAGCCACCGCCGAGAGGATTAGAGACATGCCATTTATCGAGGCAAAGCCGTATCCCGTTCAGTTCGATTTCGATCACATCGCTCTGATCTGCATCGACATGCAGCGGGACTTCTGCATGCCGGGAGGCTTTGCTGAAATCCTTGGGCGACAACATCAAGAACATCCAACCCTGCATTCCGGTCATCGGCAAGCTGCAGGCGGCCTTTCGTAAGGCTGACCTGCCGATCATCCACACCAAGGAATGCCATAAACCGGATCTCTCCGACCTTCCCACCGCCAAGCTCAACCGCGGCAACCCGAAGATCAAGATCGGCGACTTCGGTCCGATGGGGCGGATCTTGATCGACGGCGAACCGGGGACGGAGTTCATTGCCGAGAATGAGCCTCGGGAACACGAGCACGTCATCTCCAAGCCCGGCAAGGACGCGTTTTACCTCACCGATCTCGACGAGTATCTGATGCGCCGGAAGATCTCCGGATTGGTGATTACAGGCGTGACGACCGAGGTCTGCGTGCAGACCACCATGCGCTGTGCGAACGACCGCGGCTACGACTGCATCCTGGTCGAGGACGGCACCGATAGCTATTTCCCGGAGTTCAAGGAGTTCGCTCTCAAATCATTGGTGGCGCAGGGCGGCATCGTTGGCTGGACCTGCAAGTCGGACGTCCTGCTCGAGATGATGGCCAAGGAGTTGCGCGGAAGCGCGAGTGCGCACATGGCTGCATAGCCGTGCGAGATGCTCGCGGCGACGCGCGTCGGCATAGGGCCCGTGCATGAAAGAGCCCGTCGATTATATTTTCCCGCCCGTAGCGCCCGGTCAGGTTCCGTACTGGCAACTCGTGCTGCGGGGCTGCTCGCAACTCTGCTTTCAGAGCAACGAGCTGACGGGCCTATTTTTCCTGGTGGCCGTTCTCGTCGCGTCACCGATTAGCGCCGCCTATCTTCTGGTGGCCGGCATTATTGCGCCCGCCGGCCGCATGCTGCTCGGCGAAAGAGGCGCTGTCCTCTCGACTGGGCTTCCGGGTCTCAACCCCTGCCTGATTGCGCTTGCCATTCCGGCATTCTTTCACACCGGCTGGACCAATGTCGGCATGTGGATCGTCCTCGTTGTCTGCGTGGCGATCGCCATCGTGATGGTCAGGACCTTTCTCGCGATCCTGCCGTTCCCGATCCTCGTCTTGCCGTTTTTGATCATTTTTTGGGCCCTGTATGCGTTGGCGCCCGATCTTGCCGTCCTACAGCCGATCGAATTCAGTGCGTTCACGCCCGCGACGTTTCATCCGTTGAAGGCGGTACTCCTCAGCCTCGGCCAGGCGCTCTTCTCGCCGACCATCCTGTCCGGCTTGTTGTTCGCCGCCGGCGTGCTCCTCAGCAATTGGCGACACGGCATGTTGGCGGTCTTCGGCGCCATCATCAGCACCATGGTGGCTTACTACTACCGCGACGTCGACCCGACGAGCGTCAACCTCGGCCTTTACGGATTTAACGGCGTCCTCACTGCCGTGGCGGTATTCGTGTTTTGTGGCGGCAAGCTCAGGCTTTCCATTCTGGGTGCGCTCCTCGCCACCATCATGATGCCGGCGATCGCCGACTTGGGTGTCCAAACGCTCTCCGCGCCCTTCGTGTTCACCACCTGGCTCATGCTTGGCTTGGGCTGGATCGAGGACAGCTGGTTCGACGTCAGGAAGGGAACTGCTTCGCCATCCGCGTCCGGATCCGAGACTGCTGCGCCGGCACAAGCCCTAAAGGGTCATTCAAGATGACTGACATGCTTACGCTATCGGCCCCTCTGGTCTTCCCCAACCTTCAGGAATACGCACGCACCCTGCGCGAGAGCGATTGGCAATCTTTCCGCCCCGGTGTGACTGCCCATTGGCTGTACCGGGAACCGAACGGCGGCCCCAGCGCCGTGCTGCTCCGCTATCAGCCCCGCGCCCGCGTCGCAGAGCACGAGCATGTCGGCTATGAGCACATGCTCGTGCTGGAGGGCGACCAATATGACGAAGCCGGCTCCTATCCCGCAGGCAGCGTCGGTGGCTGCGTGGCGCTGTTGGTCTACGACAAGGCCGTCCGTTTTGTGGACACCGTACAACGCGAAGACAAAACGGAATTGGCGCCGATTTAGATTTCCGCCGTTGCCGTCGCCGGGTCACGCGCAAGCGAATGATCGGCGTCGGAGGCTACACCCTACAGTGCGGCGAAAAGCCGATAGGCCGCGATCGGAACCAGGGTCGCCAGTCGTAGGAGCCAGCGCCACACGGCCTATCTCGTCATCAACCGCGGATCCGCGAGGATCAGGTCGCGCACCGCCTCATAGTAGCGGACGTAACCGGTGCACCGGCAAATATGATCGCCGAGCGAGGCCTCGATCCGTTTCTCCAACCCATCCCTGGAAACGGGATTGCGGGCAAGATCCTCCAACAGACGCGTCGCTTCATTGATAAAGCCGGAGGTGCAGTAGCCGCACTGGAAGGCGAAATGATCGACGAATGCTTGCTGAACGTCGGAAAGGCGTCCCTCCTTCGCGTGCCCCTCGACGGTCCTCACCCGTTTTCCGGCAAAGGCCGCGGCGCGGTTGATGCATGTCCACATGGTTCGGCTCGTTCCGTCGGGCTCGTCGACGATCACCACACAGGCATGGCAGACGCCGATGCCACAGCCGAATTTCGTACCGGTCAGGCCAAGATAGTCGTGCAGGAAATCGACCATCGCCAAGCCGGCGGGAATCGTATGGGGACCGGTTTGCCGTCCGTTGACGGTCAGGGAGATCTGCACCTTTTCCATGTCACCGCATCTTCAGGATATCGTCAGCTGTCACCGGCAGCCGAGTGAAACGCTTGCCGGTCGCGTCATGGATCGCGTTCAAGGTTGCCGGAATGACCGGAACCATGACGATCTCTGCCATCCCTCGCGGCGCGTCGTCGTTTTTGACCGGCGGCAAGGTTTCGAGAGTCATATCCCATACCGGAACGTCTCTTGCCCGCACGACATTGTACCGGTCGACGTTCCAGGAGCCGTTGCCCGGACCGTCCTCATACAATGGCAGGTACTCGGTTAGCGCATGACCGAGTCCCATCGCGATGCCGCCCTGCGCCATGCCCGACACCAGCTCAGGCACGATGGATCTGCCGCAATCCAGCACCTCATGCACGCGCAGAACCTTTATCGCGCCATTTGTACGGTCGACGGAAAGCGCCACGACCGCTCCGCAGATCGCTGCATAAGTCTCGCTTACTCGTTCCGTCGATGCCGGCGGGAAGTCCACCTTCCGGCGGTCCTGCACCCGCCAAACCCCGCCGCGCCGCAACGCCAGGGCGTCGATGGCGCCATTCCAGATACCGGTTCCCTTGTCGGTTTCCATGGCGAATTCGGCCCTGGCCCACTGCCAGCGACTGAAGGCGTGAACCATGACACCGGTCGTCTTGCCGGACGCATGGCAGCGCGCCGCCAGCCGGGCGAAGGACAACGGTTCCATGCCCTCCGCGGTGAGCTTGCCGTCGATCCACTTCAGGTCGCCGAAGGCCACGTTGTCGCCGGCTTGCCAGATTGCTCGCGCCGCGGGCCACAGGCTGTAGCGCAGGAGCGCATACGCGGCCTCCGCCACGACCTGTGTCGTCACAGGCGCGCCGACCGATGCACCGGCGCGGCTGGTAATCACCGGGACCCAGCGCGGATTCGCGGCGGCCGCATCCTGATCCTGCTGACTCATTGCCAGCGGATCGCCGGTTGTCACGAGACCCAACGGCTCCCACAGCGGCCCCGTCGAGTCGAGCGTGACGTGATCGGAGCTGCGCCCGAGGTGATCGGCAACGCGCACCGCGACAGCAGTGGAGGTTCCGGGGCCCATCTCGATGGTGCTGGCGGCGACCTCGATGCGCCCGTCGGCATCGAACGACACGGTCGCCAGCGCGCCGTCATGGCCTGTGCCGTATTTGAACATGGCACAGGCAACGCCGACGCCGAAGGCCTTGGATGGATGGGCGGCCTCGAACGCGCGCCGATCCTTGTCGCGCCCGGACCACGGCGGCGCTCGCTCGAGCCGATCCAAAAGCTCCGCGCTGCCTATCGTGACGGCCGGTACCGCCCCGGTCAGGTTGCGATAGCCGGTCCGCATGGTGTTCTTCCGCCGCAGGTCGATCGGATCCATGTTCAACTGCGCGGCAACGTCGTCGACGAGGCATTCCATGGCCGTTATCGACTGCAGCCCGCCATAGCCGCGCATCGATCCTGCCGTCACGCCGCGGGAATGCGTGGCAACGGTGCTGATGTCGCTCTTGGGTATGTAGTACATGGAGGCCGACGATATCGCCGCTACGTCGGCGACGCTGGCGGAGTAGTTTGCGGTGCCGCCGCTGTTGAGTGAGAGATCGCAGGTGAATGCCGTGAAAGTTCCGGTCTCCAGGTTGACCCCCAGCTGGCTGTCGATCGTGACGGCGTGCCGCTTTATGCCGAGCTGAAATTGCTCGAAACGATCGAGCGCAAGCCGCACCGGCCGGCCGGCGGCGAACAGGCCCGCCAATGCCACATAGTTCGGCAGCAATGGCATGTCCTTGCCGCCAAACGCGCCGCCCAAGTAGGCGAAATGGCCTTCCAGGTCCTTGATGGCGTAGGGCGTCCCGGCGTCAGACAACAAGTCGGCGATTGCCCTAAGCGTGTCTGCCGGAGCCTGCACGCCGAGCACCAGCGATAGGCGATCGTTGGCGGCATCGTGCCAGGCAAGACCGCTTTCCGGCTCCATAAAGAAGTGATCGGTCGACTGGGTCTGAAAGTGCTGTTTGAACAGCCGGCCCGCCCGTCCGCCGTCCAGGTCCGCGCGAATGTTGCGGCCATATTCTTCAGCGCGTCGCGTGGTGGTGGCGTCGGCTTCGGGCCAGGAGGGGTATTGTCCGCGACGGAAACGGGGCGGCACGACCCAACCGTCCCTGGCCGGGGAGTACACATCCGGGCCGGACGGGTCGGATCCGCCGATGCGGGTGAAGCGGTTCGCACCGTAGGGCGGCTTGGCGACCGCGCCCGTTTGCTCGCTGAAGACAATTACCCCCTTGGCCCCGCGCAGGACTTGCCGTGCGGTCACGAACTTTTCCAAACCGCGGAAGATGAGCAACGCGACCGGCTGGCCCAGATAGGCCGGCGTTTGGCCCTTCGGGCACATCAGATCGTCCGTGAAGTAGCCCTTAGCCCGGATCCGGGCGGCCTCCAGATCCTCGGCCGTCACCACCCTGTCTGGTTGCAGGTCCGGGGCGAGCATCGTCAGATCTGTACTGACGAAGCGGCGGGTCGCGTCGGAGGCCAGCAACAACATCGCGTGATCGGTCTCGTCCGGCCAACCGTCCATGTCGGCGGCACGAAAATCCCTGGCATAGAGCTTTGCGCCGGTGGCTTTGGCGTAGCCGTCGATTCGGTTTCGCGGGTGCCCGAACCCGTCGCCCGACCAGCCCGGCGCGGCCGGCATGGTCTCGTCGTCGACAAATGAGGCATGCGCCGCCAGTGGCACCAGCGCGAGCGTAATGCCGGCGGCGGTGCTTCCGATGAGAAAGCGCCGGCGGCTCCAGTTGATGGTCGCTTGCGATTGGGAGCCGAGGTGGATGGCCGTCATCGAGTAAAACTGTCTCCCGAGACACGGTTTTCACGACTCAGATCAAACAAACCAGAGATGATGGTGGCCTGCAATCGACCCGATGCCGTATTCGGACGGCAAGTGGAATCCGGGCGCGTTCAGCTGTCCTCGACAAGGCGCGCGAAGCAATCTGTAAGCTGAGCGAGGATTGCTTGGGTTTTTGTTGTCGCGTGAGCTGATCTCAGAGGAACTCGTGCCGAGGCCGCTAACCGGCTACCGTTAATCTGGTTACTTGAGCACTACCGTCAGGCTCGCTTACGCGACACTCCTCACCATGAGCTGATCCAGGCAGTGCGAGTTCAGACTTCAATCGTCGCCGTCACCGGTACGTGGTCGGAGGGACGCACGGCGCCGCGGTAATCCTTGGCGATCTTGATGGTCGAGACACGGTCGGCGAGCGCGTCGGACGTCCACACGTGATCGAGCCGGCGGCCGCGGTTGGCGGCGCGCCAGTCGGCGGCGCGATAGCTCCACCAAGTGTAGAGCTTTTGCGGTTCCGGCGTGAGCACGCGCATACTGTCGATCCAACCGCCGGATTTGCGAGCGGCGGTCAGCTTCTCGCATTCGATCGGCGTGTGCGAGACGACCTTCAACATCTGCTTATGGCTCCACACGTCGTGCTCGAGCGGCGCCACGTTGAGATCGCCGAGCAGGATGGCGCGCTGCGCGCGCTCGGGCCGCAAGGCTCGATGCGCGCGCATTTCGTCGAGGAAAGAAAGCTTGTGCTCGAACTTCGGATTGCGCTCGGGGTCCGGCTCGTCGCCGCCGGCTGGCACGTAGAAATTATGCAGCGTTATTGCGTCGCGAAGCCGCGCGCGCTCGCCCAAGACCACCGAGACGTGGCGGCAGTCGGTCTTGCCGCAGAAGCTCTGGATCTCGCTTGACTCGAACGGCAGGCGCGAGAGCACGGCGACGCCGTGATAGCCCTTCTGGCCGTTGAGAGCCGCGTGTTCGTAGCCGAGACGCTTGAAGCGCTTGAGCGGAAAGGCGTCGTCGGGGCATTTGGTTTCCTGCAGGCAGAGCACGTCGGGGCGCGCTGCTTTGAGGAACTTGGCCACCAGATCGATGCGCAGGCGGACCGAGTTGATATTCCAGGTGGTGATCTTGAGAGGCATAGGAAATAACTAACGTCGGCGAAGGTGTTTGTCACTGTCATGCGCGGGCTTGTGCGCAAGTCGGATTTACCCGATTTGCGCCACTTAATTAGTGCGGAATTCGAGCAAGCCCGACTTCCGATGCATCCCGCTTAGGCTGGCAAGGCGTTTGTCCCTAAGCGAGATGGCCGGCACAAGGCCGGCCATGACAAAAGCGAGGCACTGCAATCAGCTAATTGTGATAATTCGTATAGTCGATCGCGAACATCTTCGGATCGGGCCGGTGGCTGGTGTCGAGATTGTAGACCGCGACCGTGGTGTCGTAGCCCTGCGGGTCGGTGACCGTCCATTGCTTGAGCTGCATGTCCTTGGCGCTGAACATGATCATCAGCCGACTGGTGCCGACCAGGCCGTTCTTCTCCTCGATCACGACGGTGACGAAGACGTCGTCGGCATAGACCGCCACCAGATTGGTGTCCTTCATCAGGTCGACATTGTCAGCGAGCAGGAAGCGCAGTGGCGTCTGCGACAGCGGATAGAGATCTTGCGTGGCCAGCTTGCGGTCGCGCACCACCACCGACTGGCCGTCGGCGACGATGTCGATCGGGCTCGGCGGATCGTAATCGAAACGCACCCGGCCCGGCTTCTGGATGTGGAACTCGCCCTGGCTGCGGCGGCCGTCGGGGCCGACCTGCACGAAATTGCCCGACAGTATCTGCGTGTTGGAGAGATAACCGTCGACGCGCTGGATGATGGCGCGTTGATCGGGACTGAGCGCGGTAGTCGAACCAGACTTGCCCATCAGGGCGGCGAATGGATTGAAGATCGGGTTGGGCGCCGGCTGGGTCTGCGTCGCTTGGGCGCGGCGACCGGGCGCAGGCTTGGTCGCGGGCTTGGCCGGGGCGGGGATCGAGCCGGTGGCAGCCGCCGGCTGGGCGCGCGGGCGCGGGGTCGGCAGCGGCACGCTCTGGGCCAGCGCCGGGGCGGCTGCCAAGCCGGCCAACAACGCGGCAATTGCCAGGTTTCGGCCGCTGGTTCGCGCCTTTCCGTATCCCATGAGGTTCTCCGCCTCGCGCGCCCCGCGTGGCACCGGCATCGTTTAGGAACCGCCTGTGGCTATTTCGCGGCCCGGTGCTTCCCGCTTAATCGCGAATGGAGCGATTCTCAATAGCAACAAGGGCGGTCAGGACGGCTCAATAACGTTCTTGACCGTCCTCGGGGATCAGGATCTCGCGTTTGCCGGCGTGGTTGGGCTGGCCGACGACGCCTTCCTGTTCCATGCGCTCCATGATGGTGGCGGCGCGGTTGTAACCGATCTGCAGCCGGCGCTGGATATAGGACGTGGAGGCCTTGCGGTCGCGTCGCACGATGGCGACGGCCTGCTGGTAGAGGTCGCCGCCCTCGGCCAGACCCATGCCGGTTGAATCGAACACAGCACCGTCCTCGCCCTCCTCGTCGTCGCTCGCCGTCACCTCTTCCAGGTATTCCGGTTGGCCCTGCGTCTTGAGATGCCGCACCACCTTCTCGACCTCGTCATCCGACACGAAGGGTCCGTGCACGCGGCTGATGCGGCCGCCACCGGCCATGTAGAGCATGTCGCCTTGGCCGAGCAGCTGCTCGGCGCCCTGCTCGCCCAGGATGGTGCGGCTGTCGATCTTGGAGGTGACCTGGAACGAGATGCGAGTGGGGAAATTGGCCTTGATGGTACCGGTGACGACGTCGACCGACGGGCGCTGCGTCGCCAGGATGCAGTGGATGCCGGCGGCGCGCGCCATCTGCGCCAGGCGCTGGACGGCGCCCTCGATGTCCTTGCCGGCGACCATCATCAGGTCGGCCATCTCGTCAACTACGACGACGATGAAGGGCAGCGGCTCGAGGTCGAGCTCCTCCTTTTCGTAGATAGCCTCGCCGCTCTCCTTGTCATAGCCGGTGTGCACGGTGCGGGTGAGCTTTTCGCCGCTGGCCTTGGCTTCGGCCAGGCGCGCATTGTAACCCTCGATATTGCGCACGCCGAGCTTCGACATCTTCTTGTAGCGTTCCTCCATCTCGCGCACAGCCCATTTGAGCGCGACCACCGCCTTCTTCGGATCGGTGACCACGGGCGTGAGCAGATGCGGGATGCCGTCATAGACCGAGAGCTCGAGCATCTTGGGGTCCACCATGATCAGGCGGCACTGGTGCGGCGAGAGGCGATAGACCAGCGACAGGATCATGGTGTTGATGGCGACCGACTTGCCGGAGCCAGTGGTGCCGGCGATCAACAAATGCGGCATGCGCGACAGATCGACGATCACGCTTTCGCCGCCGATGGTCTTGCCGAGGCAGAGCGGCAGCTTGGCGGCGTGTTCGTTATAATCGCGGCCGGTGAGAAGCTCGCGCAGGTAAACCTTCTCGCGCGTGGGATTGGGCAATTCAATGCCGATGGCATTGCGGCCGGGCACTACCGCGACGCGCGCCGACACCGCGCTCATGGAACGGGCGATGTCGTCGGAGAGCCCGATCACGCGCGACGACTTGATGCCGGGCGCTGGCTCGAGCTCGTACAACGTCACCACCGGGCCGGGCCGCGCATTGATGATCTCGCCGCGCACGCCGAAATCGCCCAGCACGGTTTCCAGCGCCGCCGCGTTGGAGTCGATCAGGTCCTTCGACAGCGTGGTGCGGTCGGACGCCCGCGGCGCCGCCAGCAGACCGAGCGACGGCAGCGCATAGCCGCCGCCGGCGCGGCGCGCGGGAACGCGCGGTGCGGCGCGGCGGCGCGGTGCCGGTGTCTCGTCGTCTTCGTCCTCGTCATACTCCGGCTCGGCGGTAAAACCCGGCCTGTCGAAACGCGGCTCCAAACGGGCGCCGGTGGCCGGCATCCTGGCGGCGGGCCGGGCGTTGCGCGGCGTGCTGCGGAACAGCCGCCCGGCGCGCGCTTTCCAGCTCAGCAGCGCATGTGCGATCAGGCCGAGCCAGGCAGAGGCGTGATCGTCTTCGGCCTCTTCGTCTTCGTCCTCGTCGGCGTCGCGCAGTTTTGTGCGTGCGGCGCGCGGCCGCGGCCAGCGCAAGCCGGTGGCGATCGCCAGCGTCGCGGTGGTCGCGAGCGCCAGGATCGCCGAGAGGACGATCAGTATGATTCCCGAAAGCGATGCGCCCAGCACAAAGGCCGGGACCTGCAGCAGCGCGTCGCCGACGACACCGCCCAATCCGGTCGGCAGTGGCCAGGCATGGCTGCTTGGCAGCGTGGAGGCGAAACCGGTGGCAAGCAGCACGGTGAGAATAAAGACCAGGCCGCGCCACATTTCGCCGATCGGCCGGTGCGACAGCAGCCGCCAGCCGACCAGTGTGGCCGGCAGCAGCAGCAGCACGCTGGCCAAGCCGAGCAACTGCATGGCGAGATCGGAGAAAATGGCGCCGGCGAAGCCGAGCAGATTGTGGATCGGCTTCTGCGTGGCGTGGCTGAGCGACGGGTCCTGCACTGACCAGGTGGCGAGCGCGATGGCGCCGAGCAAGGCAATCGTCAGCAGCGCGAGCCCGAACAGCTCGCTCAGGCGCCGCCGCAGGATGTCGCGGAAATGCTCCGAGACGAAAGCAATGATGTCGAAACTGCGATCCGCTGCCGGCATGCCCTGCGCTACCCCTCTCACCCCAGGAGCGCGACGAGGCGATGCAGCGCCTCCGCCGTGCTCGTCTTGTCCTGCACCATGGCGACGCGAATGTAGTCCGCGCCCGGATTGCTGCCGTCGGCCTGATTGCGCGCGAGATAGCGGCCGGGCACGACGCGCACGCCGGCCTCTTGCCACAGGCGCTTGGTCACGGTCTCGCTGCCGCCGTATTGCGAGACGTCGAGCCAGAGAAAGAAGCCGCCGGCCGGACGCTCATAGCCGTAGCGGCTGCCGATGATCTGGTCGGCGAGATCGAACTTGGCGGCATAGAGCCTGCGGTTTTCCTCCACGTGCGCCTCGTCGCCATAGGCGGCAACGGCGACGTGCTGCGCTGGCGCCGGCACCTGCGGCGCCGCCACGTTGCGCAATTCGAGGAAGGCGCCGAGAAAGTGCGCATCACCGGCAGCGAAACCGACGCGCATACCGGGCAGGTTCGAACGCTTCGACAGCGAGTGGAACACGACGACGTTGGCAAAATCAGGTGCGGAGGCTTCCAGCATGCCGGGCGGCGCGTGCTCGGTATAAATTTCGCAATAGCATTCGTCGGCGAACACCAGGAAGCCGAAGCGGCGGGCGAGCCCTGCGAGCGTGTCGAGATAGCCGCGGTCGGCCACCGCGCCTTGCGGATTCGACGGCGAGGCGATGTAGCAAGCGACGGTGCGCTTGAGCAGTGCCTCGTCGAGCGCGTTGAGGTCGGGCAGAAAGCCGGATCGTTTCGTTGCCGGCAGATAGACCGGCTCGCAACCGGCAGCCAAAGCGCCGGCAGCATAAGCGGCGTAGAACGGATTGGGGATTAGCATCGTCGGCTTAGCCGAACGCGGAGATACCCAGCGCTTGGCGGCGATGGCGGCGAGGAACAGACCCTCGCGCGTGCCGTTGAGCACCAGCACTTCGCTGTCGGGATCGACCGCGCGCGGCAGCTTGTAGCGGCGGCCGAGCCAAAGCGCTGCCGCCTGACGGAACGGCTCGATACCCTTGTTGGGTGGATAGCGGCCGAATTCATCGAGATGCGCAGCCAGGACCGGGCCTACAAAGGATGGGATCGCGTGCTGTGGCTCGCCGACCGAGAGATTGATCGGCGACTTGCCCGGTTCGATGCCGGCGATCAGTTCGGTCAGCCGCACGAACGGCGATCGGGATTCGACCGCCGGAGCAGGGGGAGGAGAAGGCTCGCGCTGGGCGGTCATCATGGGCATACGGAACCAAGCGCGAGCTCAATCGCTCGCGACGCAAGGACTTGGCCACAATAGATAGAGCGAGGTTAAGACCCCGTTAACCAATGGCGGGCGGCCAGACATCTACACAAAAAGAGAGAGACCCCGGCCCATTGCTGGACCGGGGCCTCGACGGAAGGGACAGTGCCGGGTTTCCGCCCCTACCGCTAGCTTGTCATTTCATTGGCGCGTGATCTTGTCCGAAAACCATATCCACTTTTCGGGATCACGCGCGCCCGTTAGGGGACCACCTCGCCGTGCAGCGACAGGTCGAGACCGTCGCGTTCCACTTCCTCGCTGACGCGCAGGCCCATGATCATCTTGATCACGAACAGGATGATCAGCGTGCCGATGGCGTCGTAGATCAATGTGCCGAGAATGCCGTAGATCTGGAGCACCACCTGGTAGGCGTTGCCGTCGATGAGGCCGGGCTTGCTGATGGCGGCGCGCGCGAGCACACCGGTGAGCAAAGCACCGATGATGCCGCCGACCGCGTGCACGCCGAAGGCGTCCAGGCTGTCGTCGTAGCCGAACATGTGCTTGAGGCTGGTGGCGCCCCAGTAGCAGCCAATGCCGGCGGCCACGCCGATCACCAGCGAGCCGACTGGATCGACGAAACCGGAAGCCGGCGTGATGGCGACGAGACCTGCGACTGCGCCGGAGCAGATGCCGAGGATCGAGGGCTTACCCTTCAATGCCCATTCCACGAACATCCACGCCAATGCCGCAGTGGCGGTGGCGATCTGCGTGACCGCCATGGCCATGCCAGCGGCGCCGTTGGAGGCGACAGCCGAACCGGCGTTGAAGCCGAACCAGCCGACCCACAGCAGCGAGGCGCCGATCATTGTGAGCACCAGGTTGTGCGGCGCCATGTTCTCGGTGCCGAGTCCTTTGCGCTTGCCGAGCACGAGCGCGCACATCAAGCCGGCGACGCCCGCGTTGATATGCACGACGGTGCCGCCGGCGAAGTCGAGCACGCCGATACCGCCGAGATAGCCGCCGGGTCCCCAGACCCAGTGGGCGATCGGCGAATACACGAACAGCGACCACAGGCCCATGAACCAGCACATCGCCGAGAACTTCATGCGGTCCGCGAATGCGCCGCAAATCAGCGCCGGGGTGATGATGGCGAACGTCATCTGGAAGGTCATGAACACAGACTCAGGAATCGTGCCGCTCAAGGCGCCGACGCCCATCCCCATCAGCAAGAAGCGGGAATTGCCGCCAAACCAGGGGCTGCCTTCGGTGAAGGCCCAGCTGTAGCCGATGATCATCCACAGTACGGTCACCAAGCAGGTGATGGCGAAGCTCTGCATCACCGTCGCCAGTACGTTCTTCTTGCGAACCATGCCGCCGTAGAACAGCGCCAGGCCGGGGATGGTCATCATCAGCACGAGAGCGGTCGAAGCCAGCATCCAGGCGGTGTCGCCGGTATCGAGCTTCGGTGGCGGCGGTGCGGCCGCCGGCGCAGGCGCGGTCGTCTGCGCCAGCGCACCGTCGGCCAAAATCAAGCCGATTATGAGTGCGGCAAGTGTGATCCACCCCGCACCGGAGATTTTCTTCAACGTCATGGTCTTACTCCTGTCCGTATTGTTTGCGGTGGGGGTTACTAGAGCGCCGCAGCGTCGGTTTCGCCCGTGCGGATACGCACGGCGTGATCCAGGCCGAAGACGAAAATCTTGCCGTCGCCGATCTGCCCAGTTTTGGCAGCGCCGCTAATGGCGCTGACGACCTTGTCGACCTGGTCGGATGCCACCGCCACCTCCACCTTGATCTTGGGGAGGAAGCTCACCGCATATTCGGCCCCACGGTAGATTTCCGTGTGACCCTTTTGACGCCCGTATCCTTTGACCTCGGTGACGGTCAGTCCTTGAACCCCGATGGAGGTCAGAGCGTCACGGACCTCGTCGAGTTTGAAAGGCTTGATAATGGCCATGACGATTTTCATGGATTCAATCCCCGCTTGAGCCCGTTTTGATCGTTACGCAGTGCGGGCGGGTTTCACTGAGCCGGGCCCACGAAGCTTGCTTCGCAGGCAGGGCCGCTGAAAGGGAATCAAACGCCGTGCCAAGTGCTGGCTTCCAGTCTATGCTATTGATTACATGGGAAGATTCTGATGGACCGGCACCCGATCAGAATACCGCCGAGGGCCACCGCCCAAAGACCGGTCAAGGTTTTGAGCCGCTGCACAAAAATTAGTCAGTCGATTTGGCGCAAAAAACCGCCCGCGGCGGGCGCGGGCAGGACTTTTCGGTTTGCGACCAGCCGAGCGCGCTATTGCAGCGCCTCGCCGTGTTGGCTGACGTCGAGGCCCATCACCTCATCCTCCTGGCGTACGCGCAACGGCACCAGCGCGCCGACCGCTTTGAGGATGATGAAGGTGAGGACGCCCGACCACAGGATAGTGACGCCGATCCCATAAGCTTGCGCCAGCACCTGACGCGGGTTGCCTTCGATCAGCCCGTGGATGCCGCCCGGCAGTTCTGGGCTTGCCGACAGCGCGCCGACCGCCAGCACGCCGGCCAGCAAGGTACCGGTGAGCCCGCCGACGCCGTGCACGCCGAACACGTCGAGCGAGTCGTCGTAGCCGCATTTGGTCTTGAGCCAGGTGCAGGCCCAGAAGCAGACTGCGCCGGCGATCAATCCGATCAGCACCGCTTGCATCGGCAGCACGAAACCGGACGCCGGCGTGATGGTGCCGAGTCCGGCCACCGCGCCGGAAATCATGCCGAGCACCGAGGGCTTGCCGCGCGTCCACCACTCCAGCGCCATCCAGGTGATGGCGCCGGTGCTGGCGGCAAGGTGCGTGGCGACGATCGCCATGACCGCGCGCGAATTGGCGCCCAACGCCGAGCCGCCATTGAATCCGAACCAGCCGACCCACAATAACCCGGTGCCGATCACCGCCAGTGCGAGATCGAACGGCGCCATATTCTCATGGCCGTAGCCGCGCCGTGCGCCGAGCACGTAGGCCGCCGTCAAACCGGCCACGCCCGCATTGAGATGCACTACAGTGCCGCCGGCAAAGTCGATCAACCCATAGCTGCCGAGGAAGCCGCCGCCCCACACCCAGTGCGCGATCGGCACGTAGACCAAGAGCAGCCACAGCGCGCAGAAAATAAGATAGGCCGAAAAGCGCAAGCGATCGGCCACCGAACCCGCTACCAGCGCCACCGTGATGATGGCGAAGGTCATCTGGTAGATCATGAACAGGCTTTCGGGAATGGTCTTGGCCAAGGGCGAGATCGAATCAATCGACATGCCTTGCAAGAAGATGCGGTCGAGCGTGCCAATCACCGCACCGTCGCCGGTGAAGGCGAGCGAGTAGCCGATGAACGCCCACACGATGGATACCAGAAAGGTGGCGGCGAGCGATTGCGCCATGGTGGCGAGCACGTTCTTTTTGCGCACCATGCCGGCGTAGAACAGCGCCAGGCCCGGAATCGTCATCATCAACACGAAACCGGTGGCGCCAATCATCCAGGCGGTGTCGGCGCCGTCGATCTTCGATGTTTGTGCAAAAGCGGGTGAAGCAGTCAGTGCCGCCGCGAGCGCGGCCGTCGTCACGGCGAGGCGTGCATGCGCCCGTGTCATTGTCGTTCCCCCCGAAATTGTTTTTAAAGCGCGCCGGTATCGGTCTCGCCGGTGCGAATGCGCACGGCTTGCTCGAGTGGCATGACGAAAATCTTTCCGTCGCCGATCTGGCCGGTCTTGGCGGCGGCGGCGATCGCTTCCATCACCTGGTCGAGCTGCTCGCTGGCGATGGCGACCTCGACGCGCACCTTGGGCAGGAAATTGACGGCGTATTCGGCGCCGCGATAAATCTCCATGTGGCCCTTCTGACGCCCGAAACCTTTCACCTCGCTCACGGTCATGCCGTGAATGCCGATACGGGTGAGGGCGTCGCGCACCTCGTCGAGCTTGAACGGTTTGATGACGGCGATGATCAGCTTCATGGCTTCCTTCCCGGCGATGATTTTTTCGTTGGCGCAAAACCTTTTCTGAAAACCGTTGCCCATCCTCATTCGGGCCGGGGACAAGCTTCTTGGGATCGTGCGCCGCACAACAACGAACCCGCCCCGATGGATGCCGGCACGGGTTAGTTTGCATAGGTTATCGACAGATGGCCCAAAGTTTAAGCGGCATTATTGCTGTGCCCACAGGCAGTCGCTGCCATAACGGGCAATTTAAGACAGCACTGCTGTCTTATCTGTTGTGGGCCGGCGCAGCCAGGCCGCGGTCGGCAATCACGGCCGCCAGCTTGGCGCGCACCTGCTGTGCGGTCATTCCCGGCTTGATGCGCGGGTCGTAGAGCAAGGTGAGCAGGGCGTGGTCATAGACGGTCAAGTAGCCGACCATGCGCCGCTGGTTGAGCGTGGTCCAAGGATTGTGCTGGTCGTGGTTGGACAGGCCGAAGGCGTGCAGCAGCTCGTGATAGGCGCAGTCGAGAAACACTTCGGTGCCCTTGTCGACGATGATGAAAGAGACCGAGCGCAGGATATCGCCTTCGGTGCTCGACTTCACGCTGGTCATGCATTGCGGATCGGTGCGCCGGATGAAGGTCCGCGCCACTTTGGCCCCGAAGGCGGCGTGTAGCGCCGATTTGAAATCCTTCTCGTCGATCAGCCGCACTTCGATATCGGCGGGCGGCGCGCTCACGAGACTCAAACGCAGGCTGGGAACTTCGCGGGCATATTCCTCGATGATGCGTGCTGTCGCCGCGGCGCGGTCGACGCTGCCGCCGGCAATCACGCGCGCACGAATCGGATGATCGAAACGGCGGATGCCGCGTGGCGCTGCGCCGATGCGCAGGTCGGAGCCGAAGGCGAGCGCGAGAAAGCCGCGCGTCAGCTCGGCGGCCGAGAAGCGCGTGTATTCGCCCGGCGCGCCGCGGAACGCGCCGACGGGTGCCAGCCGCTTGCCGGAGGCAGCGAGCGCCGCCGCCGTCATCACCAACAGAATGGCGAATGCGGAAATCGATCTCTTCATGGCCACCGCGACGTTACACGTGGTGCATGATCTTGTCCGAAAACCGGCGCCCATCCCCGTTCGAGCCCGGACAAGCTTCTCGGGACCATGCGCTTAAGACTCGCGCCGCAGGCGCACCAGGCCTTCCTGGGCGACGGAAGCGACCAGCGTGCCGTCTCGCGTAAATATAAGGCCGCGGGCGAAGCCGCGCGAGCCGTGCAGATTGGGCGAATCCTGCGCGTAGAGTAGCCATTCGTCCGCTCGAAACGGCCGGTGCAGCCACAACGCATGATCGAGGCTGGCGGCCATGAATTCCTTTTCGAACAGCGTGCGTCCAAATGGCGCCAACGCGGCATCGAGCAGTGTCATGTCGGAGGCGTAGGCCAGCACGCATTGATGGATCGCCAGCTCGTCAGGCAGCCGGCCAGTGGTGCGGATCCAGATATGGAAGCGGCCGTCGGGATATTTCTTGCCGCCGTAGCGATCGTATTCGACCGGGCGCAATTCGATCGGCCGCTCGCGCTCGTAATAGCGCCGCACCGGATCGGGCATGGTCGGCAGCATGTTTTTGCGCATCTCGGACTCGTTCGGCAGATCTTCCGGCGGCGGCACCTTCGGCATCGGCATCTGATGATCGAGGCCGGGCTCGTCGGTGTGGAACGATACCAGCATGGAGAAGATCGGACGGCCGTGTTGGCGCGCGCTGACGCGCCGCGTCGTAAAGCTCTTGCCGTCGCGAATGCGATCGACGTCGTAGATGATCGGCACTTTGGGATCGCCGGGCAGCAGGAAGTAAGCGTGCATGGAATGCGGCGGGCGGCTGGCATCGACCGTGCGCACGGCGGCGACCAGCGCCTGGCCGATCACTTGGCCGCCGAACACGCGCTGCCAGCCGACCTGCGGGCTGCGGCCGCGGAACAGGTTCACCTCAAGCGGTTCGAGATCGAGAATATTAAGCAGGTCACTGACGGCGGAGGACATGGGCTGCGGGCGCGTTCCTTGCGGAACTGCCAATGACGCTTGCGCGCCGCGCGAAGTCAAGGCATGGCGGCCGTGCGCGCGCCGTGGCGAAAAACGAGCGGGCGGCAGATCGCCTGCCGCCCGTGCATCCGCGCACCGTCAAGAGGTGCGCCGATAAAGCTCGTCGCTAGATCGTGAAATACACCACGGCGAGCACAACCACAGCGAGGGCTACCCAGATCATGATCTGGTTCTTGCTGGTGAGGGTATGGGTATCGCTTGCCATTGATCGCCCCTTCTTGCACGGGGTCGTGGGCCGGACCGACCCGGTCCATACGCCCCTAAACACATGATACTTTAGTCTAAGATGATGGCTGTTTGTTGATTTGCGTCAAAAAAACCCAGGACTGGCGCAAGTGCCTGAAACGACTAGGATAGCGGCTCTCTGGAGGGCCCGATGGCGGGTGACGAAAAGCGCGACGTGGTGATCGGTGGGGCCGGTTTTGCCGGCCTGGCGCTGGCGATCGCGCTGCGCCAGGGGCTGGGCGACGCCTTTTCGGTCGCGGTCGCCGATCCGGCGCTCGGCGCGACGCAATCGAAGGACCCGCGCGCCTCCGCCATTGCCGCCGCCGCGCGCCGGTTGTTCGAGGCGATCGATGTCTGGGACGCGGTCGCGGATACGGCGCAACCGATCCTCGACATGGTGGTGACCGATTCCAAACTCAATGACGCGGTGCGGCCGACCTTCCTCACCTTCGGCGGCGAGGTGGAAGAGGGCGAGCCGTTCGCGCACATGATCGAGAACCGGCTGCTGGTCGATGCGCTGGTGGCGAAAGCGAAAGCGCTCGGCGTCGATCTGCGCGCGACCGCGGTCAAGGGTTTTGAAAATACCGCAAAGACGATCGACGTCGCGCTGGCCGACGGCGCGACGATCTCGGCGCGGCTGCTGGTCGGCGCCGATGGCGCGCGTTCGTCGATCCGCGAACACGCCGGCATCGCCACGCACGGATGGAATTACGATCAGTCGGCGATCGTATGCACGGTCGCGCATGAGCGCGAGCATCACGGCCGCGCCGAGGAGCACTTCCTGCCGGCGGGACCGTTCGCGATCCTGCCGCTCACCGGCAAGCGCGCGTCGATCGTGTGGACCGAAAACGCGCGCGAAGCGACACGCATCGTGGCGTTGCCTGACGATGAATTTCACGACGAGCTGGAGCGCCGCTTCGGCCTGCATCTCGGCGACATCGAAGTGATCAGCGCGCGCCGCGCCTTTCCGCTCGGGCTGTTCACCGCGCGCGCATTCATTGGCGAGCGGCTGGCGCTGGTCGGTGACGCCGCCCACATCATTCATCCGATTGCCGGGCAGGGCCTGAACATGGGTCTGCGCGACGTAGCGGCCTTGGCGGAAGTGGTCGCCGACGCCGCGCGCCTCGGGCTCGATCCCAGTGGGCCGGATGTCTTGGAGCGCTATCAGCGCTGGCGGCGCTTCGACACAATGACCATGGGCGTCGCCACTGACGGCTTGAATCGATTGTTTTCCAACCGCTCCGACGTATTGCGGCTGGTGCGCGACTTGGGGCTCGGGCTGGTCGAACGCCTGCCGCCGCTCAAGCAGTTGTTCATCCGCGAGGCGGCGGGCTTCACCGGCGAGGTGCCGAAGCTGCTGCGGGGCGAGGCGCTGTAGTGTCCATAGGCCGCGCAACAATTGCCGCTGTCATCACCCGCGAAGGCGGGTGATCCAGTAAACACCGATCGTGCGTTGGCTGACGAGCTTGCGATTACTGGATGCCCCGCTATCGCGGGGCATGACAGTCCGAGTTTGCAGCGGCGAAATTGCCTTACGACAACGGAATGCTGCCGACGTGATCCTGGAAGGCCTTGCGCGATGCAATCGCGTCGTACCAGCGGTCGAGGTTCGGCGTCGGCGGGCGGCCGGGCACGAGCTGGCGATAGCGGTAGCACATGACGCCGACCGGAATGTCGCCGTAGGAAAACGCATCGCCGGCGAGGAATTTTGTTTTCGCCAGTTGCGCGTCCATGATCTTCATGGCGGCGACGGTCTTGTCCTGCGCGGTCTTGATCGCCGCCAGGTCGCGCTTTTCTTCCGGCGTGCGGATCAGGCCCCAGAACGCCGGCGTGATCGCCGGCCCCACCACCGACGATTGCCAGTCCATCCACTGGTTGGCGCGCGCGCGCGCATGCGCGTCCTTCGGCTCCAGCCCGCCCGCCTTGTCGTGCTTGCCGGCGAGATAGCGGATGATGGAGTTTGATTCCCACAGCATGAAGCCGTCTTCTTCCTCCAGCGTCGGCACCAGGCCGTTCGGGTTCATCGCCAGATAGGCCGGCTCCTTGTTTTTTCCGAACGAGCCGCCGACGTCGATGCGCTGGCATTCGAGCTTGAGCTCGCCCACCGCCCACATCGCCTTCTGCACGTTGGACGAGGTGTTGCGGCCCCAGATTTTGATCATGGTTGTTTCCTTTCCTCCCTCACTGTCATGCCCCGCGAAGGCGGGGCATCCAGTACTCCGTGTCTTGGGTTGTGATTACTGGATCATCCGATTTCGCGGACGATGACGCCAATAACATTGGTGTCACTCCAACCGCCGCGCTTCCTCCGGCAGCATGATCGGGATGCCGTCGCGGATCGGATAGGCCAGCTTGGCCTTGCGCGAGATCAGTTCCTGTTTGGCGGCGTCGTATTCGAGCGGCCCCTTGGTCAGCGGACAAACCAGGATTTCCAACAGCTTGGGATCGACGCTGCCGGCGGGGCGTTCGGGGGTCGGGTCGGTGGACATGAAGGCGCTCCCGGCGATTTCGCGGGTTTTATAGCACGGCCGGGCGGTGGTGTACCTGCTACTGCAACTGCGACTCGCCTTCGGTGTTCTTCTTGGCGAGCTCGATCTCGGTGATGGCGACCAGCAGTTCGGCGCGAGTTTTCAGGTCGGGTGCCTCCAGCAGCGCCTGCTTTTCCGGCGGGCCATAGGGCGACATCATCGACAGCGCATTGACCAGCGCCTCGTTCGGCGCCTGATCGATACCTTCCCAATCCGCCTCCAAATTGTTGGCTTTCATGAAATCGCGCAACGCGGTCAGCACCGCTGCGCGGTCCACCGCGTCCTCGCCCTTGCGCGCGACAAAGTCGTCGATGAACGGCGCGTAGGTGACGCGGCATCGCCGATACTCGGTCTTCACCGGCAATTCCTGCTCGACGCGGAAGCGCGCGACGCCGGTGAGTTCGAGCAGATAGCGGCCGTCGCCGCTCTCGGTCAGCTGAGTGATGCGGCCGACGCAGCCGATCTTGTAAAGCGGCGGCTTGCCGGATTCGCCGTGGGCGGCGTCGGGCTGGATCATCCCGATCAGCCGGTGGCCGTCGCGTAGCGTATCGTCAATCATGGCGAGATAGCGCGGCTCGAAAATATTGAGCGGCATCTGCCCGCGCGGCAATAGCAGCGCGCCCGGCAGCGGAAACACCGGAATGATTTCCGGCAGGTCGATCGGCCCGCGATAGTGGGCGTTCATCGGCATGGTGCTTGCTCCATACCATTCTGTTGTCATGCCCCGCAAAGGCGGGGCATCCAGTAATCACCGACGTCTATCATTTCGCATGTCTGTGATTACTGGATCGTCCGCATTCGCGGACGATGACACCTAGAGCTACGAAAATAAAATCGACGACAGCCGCTTGCGGCCTTCCACGGCCGCAGGATCGGCAAAGCCCCAGGCTTCGAAAAATTGCACGAGTTGCTTGCGCGCCGCGTCGTCGTTCCAATTGCGGTCTTTCTTCACGATCGCCAGGAGGTGCTCGGCCGCTTCCGCGCGCTTACCGGCCGCGTTAAGCGCGGCGGCGAGATCGAAGCACGCCTGATGATCGAGCGGGTTGGCCGCGACTTTCTGTTCCAGCTCTTCGAGCGGTCCGACCGACTTCGCCTGCTCGGCCACTTCGAGCGCGGCGCGCGCGGCGGCCACCGGCGCCTCGTTCTGCTTGGCTTCCGGCACCAGCGCCAGCGTTTGCCTGGCCTGCTCCATCGCGCCGGTCTCGACGTAGCAGCGCGCCAAGCCGGCCAGCGCCGGAACATTTCCGGCGTCTTCCTTTAGGAGCTGTGCGTAGACTTCCGCCGCGGCGGTCGCATTACCTTCGGCCAGCGCCGCATCGGCGGCTTCCAGCAGATTCTTGTCCGCGGAAACGATCTTGTCCTTGGTGAGGCGCTCCAGGAACTTGATTACCTGGCTCTCGGGCAGCGCGCCCATGAAGCCGTCGACCGGCTGGCCCTTGGAGAATGCGATCACGGCCGGGATCGACTGAATGCCCATCTGCCCGGGGATCGCCGGGTGCTCGTCGATGTTCATCTTGACCAGCTTGGCCTTGCCCTTGGCCGACTTCACTGCTTTTTCCAGCACGGGCGTGAGCTGCTTGCAGGGCCCGCACCAGGGCGCCCAGAAATCCACCAGCACCGGCTGCTGCATGGATTCCTCGACCACGTCCTTGATGAAGTCCTGCGTGGTCGTGTCCTTGACCACCTCGGGCGCCGCCGTCATTTCCCCGCCGTTCTGCAGCATTTTTCCTCGCCTTCAAAGATCCATGCCGGATTAGATGGGTCATCCGGCTGCCAAATGCAATCGTGTCAGGGGGCGTCCGGGCGGTGCCCGGAAACCCGCTCGATGCGGGGCTCATGGCCGGTGGACGACAAGAACTTCACCAGATCGTCGCGCAGAATCGAGGTGGTCATGGTGTTGACCAGCGGATGATAATTGAGGGTGTCGTGCGCCATCATGGCGGCGTCGAGAACGACCGTGACCCGGCCCTCACGGTCGTTGATGGCGCCGAACGGCGTCACCGCACCGGGCTCGACGCCCCAGACCTCGCGCAGCAGGTCGGCCGAGCCGAAGGAAAAGCGGCCATTGGCGCCGAGCAGGCGGTGCAGACCCTTGAGGTCGATTTCGGCGTCCTCCTCCGCCACCACCAGGTAAAGCTCATATTTCTTGTCGCGCAGGAACAGGTTCTTGGTGTGGCCGCCGGGGATCTGGCCGCGCAGCGCTTGGCTCTGCTCGACCGTGAACAGCGGCGGGTGCTTGATGGTCGCATGCGCGATGCCGAGCGCATCGAGCGCGGCGAACAGCTGGTCGGGGGTCGTTACCATCAGCGAAACATTCCGGGCATGAACGGTGTTAGTATCGCGCGGGAACCGACGAGGTTGAAGATGCACCGCATGATCCTGGCTATCGCCGTCGCGATCGCCGCCCTGGCGTTCGGTGCGCGCGGCGCCAGCGCGCGCGAGGCGCCCTGGTGCGCGATCAGTCCGATGGGTCCGGGCGACGTGATCAAGGACTGCGTCTACTGGTCGCTGGAGGCCTGCGTGCCCTATGTGATCGCCGGCAACCGCGGCTTTTGCAACCTGAACCCGCGTTTCGTGGGTCCGCTGCCCAAAACGCGCCCGAAACACCGGGCCCGGCGCCGTTAACGCCCGGTTTTGGGCCGCGGTTGCAAGGTCCCGGGCTTGTGGCTATAGGAACGCACTTGGCAGCCGGTATCGCGTTTTTCCGGCCTGATATTAAGTACCTACCGGATGCGGGTGTAGCTCAGGGGTAGAGCACGACCTTGCCAAGGTCGGGGTCGAGGGTTCGAATCCCTTCGCCCGCTCCAGTTTTCTCAGCCGAACATTTTGTCTGCGCCGTGGCCCCGAGCCGCCTCAATGCCCGTGCAGGTAAATGGCATAGGCGCTGAACAGATAGACCAGCAGCAGCGAAATGCTGACCCAGCCGATGGTGCCGCGCACGCGCGTCTCCGGCTTGAACAACATCGCCACCACGAAGATGCCGGACATGATCACCGCGGCGAAAGCCGTGATTGCATGCACGGGCGAGACGGACGCCAGCAGCGGGCCCTTGCGGTAAAAGATATCGTCAATCGCCAGGATCAGGATATCGAACAGGTTGCTGCCCAATAAATTGCCGATCGCCATGTCGACGGCGCCGAGCCGCAGCGCGCTCACCGCCACCACCAGTTCCGGCACCGAGGTGGCGCCGGCGATGAACAACGTGCCGACGAAGCTTTCGCGCCAGCCCATGACGTCGGCGAGGTCGCGCCCGATAAACGGCAGCCATGCGCCGGCGACGACCACCACCGCGGCGGCCGCCGAATAGCGGATGACCGCCGTGCGCAACGTGATGTCGCGCTCCTCCTTGATTATTTGCGGCGGCCTCGGCGTGCGGCGCTCGTAGACGAAGGCTGCCCGCATCGCCACGAAATAGAGCACGATGATGAAGGGCGTGTAGCCGCTGATGTGCAGGAATTGCAAGTTTAGCGCGCTCTGGCTGAGCAGCAGAAATGCGCCGGCGGCGCCGATCAGGATGACGCCGAAGCCGGCGGTCAAGACGTGGCCCTGGTCAATGCGCCGGTACATCGGCTCGCCGCGGCTCAATTCGTCGAGCAGCACCAGCATCACCAAGTTGAACACGCAGCTGCCAAGCGCGTCGCCGACCGCGATGTTGGGCGCAGCCGCCACGGTGACCGAGCTGATGCCGGTGAAAAGCTCGGGCAGCGAGGTGGCGGTGGCGAGCAGCGCCAGCCCGATCCACGTGCGCGATAGCCCGGTCAGCCGCGCGATGACGTCGCCGTAATGCGTGAGCACTGGGCCGGCCATGCCAATCAAGGCGGCGCAGAGCGCGAATTCCAGCCACGGCACCAGGGTCGCGGTCATGCTTTAAGTCCTCGATCGCCAGGCCGCCAGCACGAGCGTGACGGCTTGCGTCACGATCATCGGCGCGGCGCTCAACGCAACGATGATAGCCCACATCGCCGGGCTGGGCGGCGCGAGATGCAGCACATAGGCCACCGGCGGCAGATAGGGTGGCACCGCCAGCAGCGCCGTGCACAGGGCGAGCGACGCCCACAGCCACGGATTGCGGGTGACTTCGTTGCGCAGCAGGCGCGAACGCGGATGGCGCATGTCGAAGACATGCCAGAGCTGCGCAAAGGCGAGCGTGAGGAAAGTGACCGTGATGACCGAGCGGCTGTCGAGGTCGAGCCATAGCTGCGCCAGCGCCAGCGCGCCGAAGGTGCCGGCGGTCAGCACCAGGCTCTGCAGCACGATGGTGATCCAGTGTGCGCGCGCCAGGATCGGCCCCTTCGGATCGCGCGGCGGGCGCTTGAGAATGCCGGGGTCGCCTTCGCCCATGGCCAGTGCGAAGGCGGGAAACACGTCGGTGACGAGATTGAGATAGAGGATTTGCAACGGCAGGATCGGTAGCGGCAACGTGGAGAGAATGGCGAGGCCCACCACCAGTACCTCGCTCAGATTGCAGGATAACAGGTAAGCGACGAAGCGGCGGATATTGCCGAAGATAACGCGGCCCTCGCGGATTGCCTTGACGATGGTGGGGAAGGCGTCGTCGAGCAGGATCATGTCGGCGGCCTCGCGCGCCACGTCGGTGCCGCGCAGGCCCATCGCCACGCCGATGTCGGCCTGTTTCAGCGCCGGCGCGTCGTTGACGCCGTCGCCGGTCATGGCGACGATCTCACCAGCGGATTGATAGGCGCGCACCAGCGCCAGCTTTTCGCTCGGGCTGACGCGCGCGAAGATGCCGACGTCGAACAGCGCAGCGTCCTTGCCGTCTGCCAAGTCCGCCACCTGCGCGCCTTCCATTACATTGGCGGCGGCGTGGCCGAGGCCGACGGCACGGCCGATGCTGCGCGCGGTCACCGCGTGATCGCCGGTGACCATGACCACGCGGATGCCGGCCTGCCGGCAGTCCTGGATGGCTTGCGGCACGTCGGCGCGCGCCGGATCTTCCAGTCCGACGAGGCCGACAAAAGTCAGCCCTTCGTAAGGCGCGGCGTCGGCTTGCGCGCCGGTTTTCATGGCGCAGGCCAGCACGCGCAGCCCGTGATGGCCGAGATGCTCGACGCGGCCGTACCATTCCCGCCGGGTCTCGTCATCCATGGCGGCGTCGCCGGCATCGGAGATGACTTTCTCCGCGGCGTTGAGCACCGCTTCCGGCGCGCCCTTGACCGCAAACAGATAACGGTCGCCGCGCCGGTGCACGGTCGCCATCATCTTGGCGCTGGTGTCGAAGGCGTGCTTGCGCACGACCGGGCTGTCTCGCAACAGCGCCGAGCGCTGGAGGCAGGCGCGAAATCCGACGCGCAACAGCGCCAGTTCCATGGGATCGCCGCTGCCCTCCTCGTCCGCGCTTTCGAGGGAGGCGTCGTTGCAAAGCACGGCGATCTCCAGCAGCAGAGAAAGCTGCGCGTCATCGGCGAGCTGAACGTGTTCGGCGCCTTCGCCGGCGCCGGTCTCAAGTTCGATTTCCCCCGTGGGCACCCAGAGCCGGTGCACCGTCATGCGGTTTTCGGTCAAGGTGCCGGTCTTGTCGGTGAGAATGACGGTGGTGGCGCCCAGCGTCTCCACCGCCGACAACCGCTCGATCAGCGCGTTTTGCCGCGCCATTCGCCACATGCCGCGCGCCAGCGCGAGCGTGGCGACGATCGGCAGGCCTTCCGGGATCGCCGCCACCGCCAACGCGATTGCCGCCTCGACCATGAGGAAGGCGTCCTTGCCGGTCGTGAGCCCGACGCCGGCGATCAGCGCGGTGAGGATCAAGGTGGCCCAGACCAGCTGGCCGGATAGTCGCGCCAGTTTTTTTTCCAGCGGCGAGCTGCCGGGTTCTGCCTCCTCGACCAGTTGCGACACCCGGCCAAGCTCGGTGTGCAAACCGGTTGCCGTCACCACACCGACGCCGCTGCCGCGCGTGAGCGCGGTGCCTTTGAACAGCATCGAAGCGCGGTCGGCGAGCCGCGCGCCGGCGGCGACGGGCTGTGTCGTCTTGACGACCGCGACCGATTCGCCGGTCAGCGTCGATTCATCGGCGGCGAGGTTGGAGGCTTCGACCAATCGCATGTCGGCCGAAATGACGTCGCCGGCCTCCAACAGGACGATATCGCCGGGCACCATCTGCTCGGCCACGACCATGCGGGTGTGGCCGTCGCGCCGCATGCGTGCCGAACGGGTGCCGAGCGCGTGCAAGGCCTCTATCGAGCGCGCGGCTTTCAGCTCGGTCAGAAAGCCGATCAGCGCATTGACCGCGAGCACGGCCGCGATCGCGGCGCCTTCTTCCAATTCGCCGAAGTAGAACGCCAGCGCCGCCGCCGCGCTCAGCAGATAGACCACCGGGCTCCGGAACTGGTGCAGTAGCACCACCAAGGCGCTGGCCTTGCGCCGTGACACAATCGTGTTCGGCCCGAAGGTCTTGAGCCGGCGCTTGACCTCCTCGTCGGCAAGACCGCCGACGACCGCGACGCCCAACTGCGCCAGCACCTCATCGGCGGGCAGCGCCTGCGGGGCGGCGGGCAGTTTTTGCAATTGATTAGCTATGTCCATGCCGATCCCGCGCGCATCCCGCATTATCCGGCGGATCAGGGCGAAAATATTGAAATGTCTTGGGAAAAACTTGACTCAAGTCAACGCGACCAATCGCCATCATGGCGACTATGTTCATTATATTGTCGTAGTAGACACGTTGATAAACGGCGTCGGAAAGACGACCTGGCAAAACGGGCAGCGTGCGGAGCTTTATTGATGCTGGTACCGGACGATCCACAGGCCCCGCGAAGCTTCAAACTGACCTCGATCGAGGACTACGAGCCGCTGATCGGCGCCGAGACGGTCGAGCGGCTGCTCCAGAAGGCGGAAGCGCTGCGCGACATCCACGTCGTCAACGTCAACTCGACCTATTACGGCGGCGGCGTCGCCGAGCTGCTGTCCTCGCTGACGCTGCTGATGAACGCGTCGGGCATCAAGACCGGTTGGCGCGTAATCGAAGGCCGCCCCGACTTCTTCAGCGTCACCAAGAAGATGCACAATGCCTTGCAGGGCGGCGACATCAACCTCACAGACTTGAAGGTACGGATCTACGAAGAAGTGGTGTTCGAAAACGCCGCGCGCCTGCATCTCGATCATGACGTCGTCATCGTGCATGACCCGCAGCCGTTGCCGCTGATCCAGCACTTCCGCAAGAAGGCGCCTTGGGTCTGGCGCTGCCACGTCGATTTGAGCCAGCCGAATCAGGACGTCTGGAACTACCTCGCGCCGCTGGTTGAGCAATATGACGCGGTGGTGATGTCGCTGCCGGAATACGCGCAGAAACTCGGCACGCCGCAGCGTTTCATCATGCCGGCAATCAACCCGTTCTCCAGCACCAACAATGAATTGTCCGAGGCCGAGATCGCCGACCGCTTCGCGCATTACGACATTCCGACCGACCTGCCGCTGGTGGTGCAGATTTCGCGCTTCGACAAGTGGAAGGATCCGCAGGGCGTGATCGACGCCTTCCGGATCGCGCGCAAACAAGTGGACTGCACGCTGGTGCTGGTCGGCAACGTGGCGACCGACGATCCGGAAGGCCAGGAAGTGTTCGCCTCGCTGTGCAAATGCGCCGAGGACCGCATCCGCATCCTCTCGGTGCAAGACACCGCGCTGGTCAACGCGCTACAGCGCCGCGCCGCCGTGGTGCTGCAAAAATCAATCCGCGAAGGCTTCGGCCTGACCGTCACCGAAGCAATGTGGAAAGGCGCCGCCGTCATCGGCGGCAATGTCGGCGGCATCAAGCATCAGATCGAAGACGGCGTGAACGGCTATCTGGTCGACAATGTCGAGGACACGGCGGAACGCATCGTCGCGCTGCTGAAGGGTCCTGCCTTGCGCGAACGGCTGGGGCGCAAGGCGCGCGAGAGCGTGCGCAGCCGCTTCCTGATGCCGCGCCTGATGGAAGACTGGCTCGATCTCATCGGCTCGTTCGAGCCGCGTTTCCAGCTCAAAGGGGCGGCGCAGCGCTGACGCCGGGGGTTCCCGCATGAGCGAGTTGCGGCAGGACCGCACCACCGGCGCGTGGGTCATCGTGGCGCCGCAACGCAGCCGCCGCCCGCAAATGCGCGAGCGCGGCGAACGCGCGCAACCGCGGCCACGTTTCGATCCGGCGTGCCCGTTTTGCCCCGGTAACGAAATGCAACTTCCCGGCATCATTGCCGAGACACCCGCGCGAGAGGCGCCGGGCTGGAGCGTGCGCGTCGTGCCCAACAAGTTTCCGGCCGTGCAGGCCGAGTCGGCGGCGCTGGTCCCGGCCTACGGCGGGCATCAGGCGCGTTCGGGCCATGGCGCGCACGAAGTCATCATCGAGAGCTCGTGGCACGACGCCGAGCCGGCAACCCTGAGCGCGGTCGAGCTGAACGCAACCGTCGAAACCTACCGCGCGCGCTCGCGCGCCTTGCTCGATCAGGACGGCATCAAGGCCGCGATCCTATTCCGCAACTACGGACCCCGCGCCGGCGCCTCGCTCGCGCACCCGCACGCGCAGGTCATCGCGCTCGATTTCGTGCCGCCCAAAATCGCCGCCATCGACGATTGGGCCAGGCGCTACACTGCCGAGCACGGACGCTGCGCGATGTGCGCTGAACTCGAAGTCGAGCGCGAGAGCGGCACGCGCATTGTCGACGAGAACGACAAATTCGTGGCGCTGGTGCCGTTCGCCGCCGAGCATCCATTCGAGCTTTGGGTGGTGCCGAAGCAGCATGAGGCCTCGTTCGCCGCGCTCGCCGACAAGGCGCTGCCGGCTTTCTCCGATCTGCTTGGCCGCAGCCTGCGGCTGCTGCAAGCGGCCCTGGACGACCCGTCCTATAATTTTGTCGTCGATACCGCACCGAAAACCGAACGCGCGGCGCCCCATTGGCATTGGAAGCTGCGTATTGTTCCCGGTGTCGCCATCTGGGGTGGGTTTGAACTCGGCGCCGGCTTGCCGATTAATCCGTCGAGCCCCGAGGACGACGCGGCCTTGTTACGTGATGCGCCGGCGGCATTTGTCCGCTAGGACTGCATCATTGGTGCAGAGCGGCCAGGATTTGGCATGAACGCGACGGCGACAGGACTGATTGCCGATATCGGCGCGACCAATACCCGGTTCGCCTTGGTGGGGCCGGGCGGGGCGATCACGCGCACGCGCGTGGTGGCAACCGACGACTACGCGTCCTTGAGCGACGCCATTGAAGATTATCTCACCACTGAGGCCCCGCCGGCGAAGCCGACACTGGCCGTGGTGGCGGTGGCGGCGCCGGTGACCGGCGACATGGTGACGATGACCAACAACCCGTGGACGTTTTCGATTCAAGCGATGGGCAAGCAATTCGGTTTTACGGCGTTGCACGTGATCAACGATTTCGTTGCCAACGCCTTGGCCGTGCCGCAGCTCGCACCGGCCGACCGCCAGCAGATCGGCGGCGGCGCGCCCGTCGAAGGCGCGCCTATCGGCGTGATCGGGCCGGGCAGCGGGCTGGGCGTGAGTGTATTGATTCCGCAAGGTAACCGTTTCGTTCCTCTTCAAGGCGAGGGCGGCCACGTCACCATGGCGGCGGCCGACAAGCGCGAAGCGGCGGTGCTTGAGCTCATGCGCAAGCGCTTCGACCACGTCTCGGCCGAGCGCTTCCTATCGGGACCGGGGTTGGTCAATCTCTACAACGCGCTGTGCGAACTGGCCAAAGAGCCGGCAGCACCGCTCACCGCCGCCCAGATCACCGATTCGCGTACCGGAGAGGAAGAACCGCGCGCGCGCGAGGCGACGGCGATGTTCTGCGCCATGCTCGGCACCATCGCCGGCAATCTGGCGCTCACCATCGGCGCGCGCGGCGGCATCTATATTGCCGGCGGCATCGTGCCCAAGCTTGGCGCGGCGTTCGCGCAGTCGGATTTCCGCGAGCGCTTCGAGGCCAAGGGCCGCTTCCACGGTTACCTAGCGGCGATTCCGACTTACGTCATTACCCATTCCTCGCCGGCGCTGCTGGGCGCGGCCAAGCTGATCGAGCAATTGTGAGGTTACTTACAGGTCGCGGCCGGAAATCGCCGCATTCGAAACATAGGTTCGTATCATGAATGGGCAGCAGCTTCGCAAAGCGAGCGACAGCAGCGCCCCGCCGCGGCCCGACCTCACCGGCCTCGGCAGTGACGAGGCGCGCAGCCGTCTCGCGCAATACGGCGAGAACGCGATCCGCGAGGAGCACGTCAGCCCGCTGCGCAAATTCCTCGGTTACTTCTGGGGCCCGATCCCCTGGATGATCGAGATCGCGGCCCTCTTGTCCGGCTTGACGCGGCGCTGGGAAGACCTCGCCATCATCGTCGTTATGCTGCTGATCAACGCCGGCGTCGGCTTCTTCCAGGAATACAAGGCCGACACCGCGATCGCCGCGCTCAGGCAGCGGCTGGCGCCGGTGGCGCGCGTGCTGCGCGACGGCCAATGGCAGGATCTCGCCGCGCGCCTGCTTGTCCCCGGCGACGTCGTGCTGGTCAAGCTCGGCAATATCGTGCCCGCCGACCTCGAACTGCGCGACGGCGACTACCTCAGCGTCGACCAGTCGGCGCTCACTGGCGAATCTTTGCCGGTCGACAAAAAGTCCGGCGACACGGCCTTTTCCGGCTCGATCGTGCGGCAGGGCGCGATGCGTGCGGTCGTCACCGCCACCGGCATGAAGACCTATTTCGGCAAGACCGCGCAGCTGGTCGAAACCGCCGTGCAGCGCTCGCATTTCCAGAAGGCGGTGCTGCGCATTGGCAACTTCCTCATTCTGATCACGCTCGGCCTGGTCGCACTCATCCTGCTGGTGGCGCTGTTTCGCGGCAATGGGCTGATCAATACGCTGCTCTTTGCCCTGGTTCTGACGGTGGCGGCGATCCCCGTGGCGCTGCCGGCGGTGCTGTCGGTCACCATGGCGGTAGGCGCTTCGCGGCTCGCCGCCATGAAGGCCATCGTCTCGCGCCTGGTTGCGATCGAGGAATTGGCAGGTGTGGACCTCCTATGCTGCGACAAGACCGGCACGCTGACCAAGAACGAGCTGACGCTGGGCGATTTGGCGCCGATGGGGGGCGCGGACCGCGCGGCACTGCTGCTGGCGGCCGCGCTCACCTGCGAGCACGACGCGCCAGATGCCATCGATGCCGCGGTGCTCAAGGGCGTCGGCGATAAAAACCAGCTCGCCGATTACCGGGTTCTCAAGTTCGAACCGTTCGATCCGGTGAGCAAGCGTGCCGTGGCGGACGTGCAAAAAGGGAAAAGCACTTTCCGTGTCGCGAAGGGCGCGCCGCAGGTCATCCTCGATCTGGCCAAGCCGGACGCCGCGGTCGCACAAGAGGCGCGCGCGGCCACGGACGAACTCGCGAGTCGGGGGTTCCGGACCCTCGGCGTCGCAAAGACCGGGGATGACGGGAAATGGCGCTTCCTGGGGCTCGTTCCCCTGTTCGATCCGCCGCGCGACGACGCGGCGCAAACCATAGCGACGGCCAAGCGCATGGGTCTGCAGGTGCGCATGGTCACGGGAGACAACACCGCGATAGCGCGCGAAATTGCCGGTACGCTCTGCCTGGGCACGAACATTGTCTCGGCGCGCGAGATCTTCACCCATGATGGAGGCGACGGCGACGGCGGCCGCATCGAGACCGCCGACGGCTACGCCGAGGTGTTTCCCGAGCACAAGTTCAAGATCGTGCGCGCGCTGCAACGCGCCGGCCACATCGTCGGCATGACCGGAGACGGCGTCAACGACGCGCCGCCGCTCAAGCAGGCCGACATCGGCATCGCGGTGAACGGGGCGACCGACGCCGCGCGCGCCGCCGCCGACCTGGTGCTCACCGTGCCGGGCCTGCCGGTGATCGCGCGGGCGATCGAGGAGGCGCGCCGCATCTTCGAGCGCATGACCGGTTACGCGACCTTCCGCATCTCCGAGACCGTGCGTGTGCTGCTGTTCATGACGCTGTCGATCATCGTATTCGATTTCTATCCGGTGACGCCGGTGATGATCGTGCTGCTGGCGATTTTCAACGATGTGCCGATCATGATGATCGCCTATGACGACGTGCCGGTGGCGGAGCGGCCGGTGCGCTGGGACATGGTGCGCGTGCTGACCATGAGCGTGTTCCTCGGTTTGCTGGGGGTGGTCGCGAGCTTCGGCCTGTTCTGGTTCGCCGAACGCTATCTGCACTTGCCGTGCCCGACGGTGCAGACCTTGATCTTCCTCAAGCTGCTGGTGGCTGGGCACCTCACCATCTACCTCACGCGCAACACCGGCTGGTTCTGGGAAAAGCCGTGGCCGAACTGGCGGTTGTTTGTCGCCTGCGAGGCGACGCAGGTGCTGGGCACGCTGGCGGCGGTCTACGGCTGGTTCGTGGCGCCGATCGGCTGGGACAATGCGCTCCTTGTGTGGATCTACGCGCTGGTCTGGTTTCTGATTAATAATGCCGGCAAGGTCTGGGTCTATCGCGCCATCCGCGGGGAGACGCGCTGGCTTGCCCGCCGTTTCGAACAGCTGAGCCGCCCGCTGCATCCGATGGCGCGGTAGGCCTCGATTAATTGTGCTGTGTCAAATCGCGGGGATGCGCAGCATTTAGATTGCTCCCGCAGGTCAATTCCGGTCGCCGGCCCATGTCCATCCGCAATCTCGACAAGATGTTCGCCCCGCAGTCGATCGCGGTGATCGGCGCGTCCGACAAGCCGCACTCGGTCGGCTCGGCGCTGATGGCCAATCTGCTGCAGGCCGGCTTCAGCGGCCCGGTGCTGCCGGTCAATCCGAATGCGGCGGCGGTGCACGGCATCATGGCTTATGGCGACGTGGGTAGCCTGCCGCTGACGCCCGATCTTGCGGTCATTGCCACGCCGCCCGACACCGTTTCGTCACTGGTTACCGAGCTCGGCGAACGTGGCACGCGCGCCGCCGTCATTCTCACCGCCGGCTTTGCCGAGGGGGAAGCCAAGGTCGGCAAGGAACGCGAGGCCGAGTTGCTCGCCGCCGCGCGCCCGCATCTGTTGCGCATCGTCGGCCCCAATTGTCTTGGGCTTGCGGTGCCCGGCATCGGCCTCGACGCCACCTTCGCGCCCGCCGCGATCCTGCCGGGCAACATCGCGTTCCTGACCCAGTCGGGCGCGATGGCGACCACGGTGCTGGACTGGGCGTTGCCGCGCGGCATCGGCTTCTCGGCCATCGTCTCCATGGGCGACATGGCCGACGTTGATTTCGGCGATCTGCTCGACTATTTCGCGCTCGACGCAGCGACCAACGCGATCCTGATCTATGCCGAGGCGGTGACCGAGGCGCGCAAGTTCATGTCGGCGGCGCGCCGTGCCGCGCGCGTCAAGCCGGTGATCGTGGTGAAAGGCGGACGCGCGGCAGAAGGTGCGCGCGCAGCCTCGTCGCATACCGGCGCGCTGGCCGGCGCCGACATCGTCTATGACGCGGCGTTCCGGCGCGCCGGCATGTTGCGCGTCAACGAGCTGGAAGAGCTGTTCGACGCCGCTGCGACATTGGCGCGGATGCCGGCGCAACGGGGCGACCGGCTGGCGATCGTCAGCAATGGCGGCGGCGCCGGCGTGCTGGCGACCGACCGGCTGATCGCGGAAGGCGGGCGGCTCGCCGACCTTGCTCCAGACACTTTGCGCAAGCTCGACGCCGTGCTGCCGGCGACCTGGAGCCGCGCCAATCCGGTCGACATCATCGGTGACGCCGATGCCAAGCGCTATGGCGATGCGGTCGGCATTCTCATGGCGGATGCCGATGTCGATGCGCTGCTGGTGATCTACTGCCCGACGGCGGTTGCCTCGTCCGCCGACGCCGCGCAAGGCCTGATCGGTGCACTGGCGCAACCGGACGCGCGTAAGAAAAACGTGTTCGCCTGCTGGATGGGCGAGGCCAACGTGGCGCAAGGGCGTGCCGCGCTGGTGGCGGCGCAGGTGCCGGACTTCGAGACGCCGGAACGGGCGGTGCGCGCCTTCATGTATCTGGTGCGCTACCGCCAGAGTCAGGATTTGCTGCTGGAGACGCCGGACTCGCTGGCGCCGACGCCGCCGGCCGATATCGAGCGCGCGCGCGGCTTGATTAGGCAGGCGCTCAACGATAGCCGCGAATGGCTCGATCCGGCCGAGATTGCGGGGTTCTTGGCCTGCTACGGTATCGCCTTCACGCGCACTGAAAACGTGAAAGACGCGAAAACCGCGGGCGAAGCCGCCGCAAAAGTCAACGCGCCGGTGGCGCTCAAGATCCGCTCGCGCGACGTCATCCACAAATCCGACGTCGACGGGGTGGCGCTCAATCTTGCCGGCGCAGCGGAGGTAGAAACCGCCGCCAGGCAAATGAACGCGCGCGTCGGCAAAGCGCTGCCCAAGGCGCGGCTGGAAGGTTTCACCGTGCAGGAGATGATCGTGCGGCCGGGCGCCTTCGAGCTGATCGCGGGCGTCACCACCGATCCGACCTTCGGGCCGGTGATCCTGTTCGGGCAGGGCGGTACCGCGGTTGAGATCATCAAGGACGAGTCGCTGGAACTGCCGCCGCTCAATACCGCGCTGGCGCGCGCGCAGATCGAGCGCACGCGCGTTGCGTCGCTGCTGAAAGGCTACCGCGGCCGCCCGGCCGCCGACATCGACGGCGTCGTCAATGTTCTCGTTCAGCTCAGCCGTATCGTCGCCGACCACGCCGAGGTCGCCGAGATCGACATCAATCCGCTGCTGTGCGACACGCAAGGCGTGATCGCTGTCGACGCCCGCATCCGCGTGCAAGCGGCGGCTGAGCCGGCGCAAGCGCGCCTCGCCATCCGGCCCTATCCACAGCGCTTCGAGTGTACAGTGCTGACCCATGAAGGCGGGCGCTATGCGGTGCGTCCGATCCGGCCGGAAGACGAGCCGGCGCTGCGCCGCTTCGCCGACGAAGTCGACAACCGCGATCTCTGGCACCAATTCTTCGTGCCCTTGCGCGCGCGCACGCATGAGACCGCGGCGCGCCTGAGCCAGATCGACTACGACCGCGAAATGACGTTGGTGGCGTGGCAGGGCGAGCGGGTGGCGGGGCTGGCGCGCGCCGTCGCCGATCCCGATTTCGACGCGGCGGAATGCGCGGTCATCATCCGCGCCGATCTGCGCGAGCACGGCCTGGGCCGGCAATTGCTGGAAGCGCTCTTCGGCGTGGTCGCGGCGCAGGGCGTGCGGCACGCGGTGATGCGCTTTCCGGAAGAGCAAACGCGCATCCGCGCTATCGCCGACGAGCTTGGCTTCGAGACCGCGCGCGAGGATTCTCAATCGCGTGCGACGAAATCGCTGCAAGCCGAGCGCGCAATGAAATCCTGATTGGACGCGTCACGCTCCGTTCATTCCCGCGCAAGCGGGGAATCCAGGAAGCAATTTCGGGACTGTCATTTGTGATCTGGGTCCCCGCTTGCGCGGGGACGAACGGAGAGCTCTTAGCCGGTGACGTCGCTGGCGTTGATGCTGAGGATGCCACGTTTCTTGAACAGATCGCGTGTCGCCCGCGCCGAGCCCTCCATGTCGATGGCGCGGCAGCCGTCCTCGATCACGATGGTTTCGAAGCCCTCGCGGTGGGCGTCCTCCGCCGAATAGCGCACGCAAAAATCGAAGGCGAGGCCGGCGAGGAACACGCGGGTGAAGCCGCGCTCGCGCAAGTAGCCGGCAAGCCCGGTGTGGGTCTTGCGGTCGTTCTCGTAGAACGCCGAATAAGAATCGATCTCGCGGTGATAGCCCTTGCGCAGCACCAGCTCGGCGCGGTCGACGTGCAGATCGTCGCGGAAGGCGGCGCCTTTCGTGCCCTGCACGCAATGGTCCGGCCACAGGATCTGCGGACCATAGGCGACTTCAATCGTCTCGAACGGTTTTCTGCCGGGATGCGAGGATGCGAAAGATTGGTGGCCGGCCGGGTGCCAGTCCTGGGTTAGCACGACGTGGGCGAATTTCCGCGCCAGCGCGTTGATCGCGGGCACGACCTCGTCGCCGCGCGGCACCGCCAGATTGCCGCCGGGGCAGAAGTCGTTCTGGATATCGACGACCAGCAGAACGTCGCGCGCGCCGGGCGTGAAAGTTGCCGTCATGCCTTCAGAGCCGGTTGACCTGGTAATCCTCGCAGGAATAGCCGAGCTTCGAAAGACCTTCCTCGAGAAAATCGCCGAGCAGCGGCGTGCCGAGCAGATATTCGGCGGTGCGCTCGTTGTGGGCGCGTGCGGCCTCCTCGCGCAGCGCCGGCCAATCTTCGCCGGTGGAGTCGTCGCGCCCCAGCCACATCAAGGCGACCAGATCGACCTGCTCGTCGACCGAGAGCGAATTCATGAAGGCTATCATCTCCTCCTCTACCGGGTCGTCGCCATGATCTTCGAGTACCTCGGCCTCGAAGTCGTCGGTCGGATTCGAGCCCGGGTCTTCCTCGGTCACCTCATCCTTGGCATCGAACTCGCGCGCCTTGGTGATGATGAAGAAGACCTTCTCCGGCGACATGGTCAGCCGGTCGGCACTGTCGTCGGCGCCCTCTTTCATTTTTGTCTTCTGCTTCGCCATGAGCGTCACCTCGCAAAATATGAACAGGCCGCTAGGCCGCTGCAATTTTTTAGAACCATAGCCGCCTGGTTGGTTTCGCTTTTGAGCTAACGCAACAACGCGCGAATTGGGTTTCTTGCGCGACTTTGATTCAAATCAATGTGGACGGTCATCCGGCCAGGTCTTATGTTTTTACCGCCGTTTGGAGGGAAGACCGGCAATCTGTGGCAATAAAGCGCCTGGGGGCGTGGATTTGTCATGTGGCAAAGAACCGGTCCGCCAGCGATCCATGGCGGAAGGACCCGTCGTCGTGTCATCCGAGCGCCCCAGGGGAGACCCAAGGGCGGAGGGGAAGCGGCACGGGTCCTGCGCGTAATAGGGGCGCCATCAAGCCGGCGTATTGCCCGCGCTCCTTGAGCCACATCAATGAAAAACTGGCGGTTTGCGCGCCAAATGACATCACCGTCACGAATGCCGGAAAGAAATCATGCAGACGCCAATCGAAGTCGATTTCCAGGGAATGGACGCCAATCAGGAAGCCCGGGGCGCCATCGACAAACACATCGCTCAGCTTGAGGGCCGCTTCGGGAGGCTGACCGCGGGCCGGGTGGTGGTCAAAGCGCCCAGCGGTCACCATCGCACCGGCGGTCTGTATGAGATCAATATTCATCTGGCCCTGCCGGAGGGTCGTGACGTCAATATCGACCGCACCCGGCAGGACGACGAGCGTTATGCCGATCTCAATTTCGCGCTCAATGACGCGTTCAAAAGGGCGCGCCGGCAATTGCAGGATCAGGTGGACCGGATGAAGGGTGACGTGAAGCGCCACGGCGGTCCGGTCGGCGCCTGAAGAGCGCGATGCCTTTCGTCAATCGCACCGACGCCGGCCGGCAACTCGCGCAAGCGCTGCTGCGCTACAAAGATGAGCGCGCAGTGGTGCTGGCGCTGCCGCGCGGCGGCGTACCGGTGGCGGCGGAAGTCGCCGCCGCGCTCAACGCGCCGCTCGACCTAATTCTGGTGCGCAAGATCGGCGTGCCGATGCAGACGGAACTGGCCATGGGCGCGGTGGTCGACGGCGAAAAGCCCCTCATCGTGCGCAATGAAGAGGTCATCATGCTCGCCGGCGTGGACGAGACGGACTTCAAGGCCGTCTGCGACGCCGAGCTCGCCGAAATCGAGCGACGGCGAAAACGGTATCTCGGTGGCCGCCCGCCCATCGATGTCGCCGGCCGCATCGCGATCGTCATCGACGACGGCGTCGCCACCGGCGCCACCACCCGCGCTGCGCTACGCGCCACCCGCGCGCGCAAGCCGAAGAAGCTCATCCTGGCGGTGCCGGTGGCACCCACGGAAAGCCTGGCGGAAATGCAGGAGGAAGCCGACGAAGTCGTGTGCCTGGAGGATTACGAATCGTTCGGCGCCATCGGCTATTTTTATTCGGATTTCCGACAGACCACCGACCAGGAGGTGATCGATACGCTTGCGCGCTTTGCGCGGGCGGCAACGCAAGAAACGCCGCGATGAATGAGGAACACCACGCCCGCCTCCGGCTGTTTGCGCTGAAGGCCACGGCGGAACTCGGAAACAACGTCGCGAAGACGCTCGGGGTCGCGCTGGCGGCGCATGAGGAGCGCGACTTCGAGGACGGCGAGCGAGACCGGTGCGGCGGACGGGGCATCCGTGGCTGCCGCTTGCTGCTCGGTTCGTGCGGTCCAGGCCAATGCGTTGCTGCCGATCCGGCGTTGATGCGTGCCACTCTATTAAACTTCGTCGCGATCGGGCCGGCTTTGACGCGTATCAAGCGCGCCGTTCAGTATCCCGCCGCCAGCGAGCCGCGCGTGCGGCGGTCGGCGGCGCCGACATAGGCTTGCGGGCTGAATTCGCCCTTGGGGACGACTTCGATCGAATTCGCCGCGGTATGCGGCGCGGTCGCCACGATGTTGTGGCCGCGCGCGCGCAAGGCGTCGAGCACGTCCGCGTCGAAGCCCGGCTCGGCGTAGGTTTCGTCCGGCCGCCACTGGTTATGCAGGCGCGGCGCGCTCACCGCGTCGGCGATGCCCATATGGAAGTCGATCACGTTCGTGATCACCTGCAGCACCGCGGTGATGATGCGGCGGCTGCCAGGCGAGCCGGTAATGAGGAACGGCTTGCCGTCCTTCAGCACGATGGTGGGCGTCATCGACGACAACGGCCGCCGGCCCGGCCCCGGCCGGTTGGCCTTGAGCACGAGGCCATGGGCAGCGGTGGCGGCGGCGGTGCCGAGCCGGGCGGCGAAATCGTTGAGCTCGTTATTGAGCAATACGCCGGTGCCGGCTGCCACCAAGCCGAGGCCATAACCGAAATTCAGCGTGTAAGTGTTGGCCACCGCGTTGCCGTCGCGGTCGATGATGGAGAAATGCGTGGTGTTCCGGCCTTCGCCGGTGGCGCGCTTGTTGTCGGCGCGGATTTCGGCGGCCGGCGTCGATCTGTCGGTGATGCCGGCGCGTAGCGCGGCTGCGTATTTTTTCGAGATAAGGCGCGCGATCGGCATCTTTATACTGTCAGGGTCGCCGAGAAGGGTGCGGTCGGCATAGGCGCGTTTCATCGCCTCGATCATGTCATGAAACGATTCCACGCCCCGCCCGAGCTTGGCGAGATCGTAGCCTTCGAGAATATTGAGCATCTCGAGCAGCGTCACACCTCCGGAGGAGGGCGGCGGCACGGAAACGATCTCGTAGCCACGATAGGTTCCGCGCACCACCGGCCGCTCGACCGCGCGATATTTGTTCAGATCGGCGACGGTCATGACGCCGCCGGCGTCGCGCACGGCTTGCGCGATTTGCTCGGCGGTGCGCCCGCTGTAGAAGTTGCTCGGGCCGCCATCGGCGATTCGCTGCAGGGTATCAGCGAGGTCGAGCTGGATCAGGCGGTCGCCCTCATGCAGCGGCTGGTCACCATTGAGAAAAATCGACGCCGACGCCGGCCAGCGCGCGAGACGCTTGGCGGCGCGCGGCAGCGAATCCGCCAGGTCATCTTCGACTCGAAAGCCCTTCTCGGCGAGATCGATGGCCGGCGCGATCAGATCGGCGAGTGTGAATTTGCCCGAGCCGTATTTCGCGTGCGCCAAGGCAAGGCCCGCCACCGTGCCGGGCACGCCGACGGCCAGCCCTGAGTCGCGCGACTTCTTCGGATCGCGCATGCCTTGCGCGTCGAGAAACATGGTCGCGCTCGCCGCCGCCGGCGCGGTCTCGCGATAGTCGATGGCGATGTCGCGGTGTTCCTTGGCAAGGTGGATCACCATGAAGCCGCCGCCGCCGATATTTCCCGCGCGCGGATAGGTGACCGCGAGCGCGAAGCCGACCGCCACCGCGGCGTCGACCGCGTTGCCGCCGCGGTCGAGGATCGTCACGCCGATACGGGCGGCGCGGCTCTCCTGCGCCACCACCATGCCGTTGTGGGCGAGAACACTTTGCGCGGGCGCGATCGCCGGCTGCCGGTCGACCGGTACGACCTGCGCGTAAGCAAGCGCGCCGAGCAGCAGGACAGCGACGAAGGAAACGATTCCGACAAAGCGTTTCATGACGTTGGATTATCACTTTGCTGTCGTCCCGGCCAAGCGCCCACTCGGATCGGCGCTTCGCGCCGTCTGAGCGTAGGCTCCGGGCGCGCGAGCGGGGACCCAATAACCCCGGTATTTACGATGGGACAAACAGGGACTACCGGGTCCCCGCCTGCGCGGGGACGACAACGGTGCTTGCGGAAAGATGGAAGTTACCTTGCCTGCCCGTGATAGACCTTGTTCGGCCGCATGTCGGTGGCGGAGGCGACGCGGTTCGACATGCTGAAGAAGCCGGCCACCGCCGCGATATCCCAGATGTCGCGGTCGGAAAATGCGGCGCGGCGCAGTCGCTCCCGGTCGGTTTCCTCGACACTCCAAGGCTGCACCGTCAGCTTGACCGCGAAGTCGAGCATGGCGCGCTGGCGCCGGGAGAGGCGCGCCACGCGATAATTCATCACCATCTGCTCACCCAACAGCGGGTTGCCGGAATACTGCCGCACCGCGGTGCCGTGGGCGGTGAGGCAGTAGTAGCAGCGGTTCTGCGACGACACCGCCACCGCGATCATTTCGCGCTCGAGCTTGGACAGGCCGCTGTCGCCCAGCATCAGGTCGTTGTACATGGCGACGAAGCTTTCCAGCTTCGCCATGTCGAAGGCGTAGGCTAGAAGCACGTTCGGCACGAAACCGAGCCGGTCCTGGCATTTCTTGAAATAGGCGCTCATGGCCGGCGACAGTTTCACCGCCGGCAGATTGAGCGCGATCACCGGGGCGTCGTCGGCGGCCGCCGGCGCCGGTTTGGCTATCGCTTCGGAGGGCTTGCCCGTCGACGCCTTGGCTGGCGCGGGCTTGCCATTGGCCTTGCCGCCCTTGATGGCGCGCAACGCTGGCTTGCCTGCAGCTTTCGATGATTTATTGGCTTTATTGCTGGCCTTGTTGCTGGCCTTGTTGCTGGCCTTGTTGCTGGCCTTGTTGCTGGCCTTGTTGCTGGCCTTGTTGCTGGCCTTGTTGCTGGCCTTGCTTGTGGCCTTGCTTGTGGCCTTGGCCATGTTCCACGTCCCTTGTTCGTGCCTTGTTTGCGCCAAGCCTACAATGTTCTCTAGCCCCGCGATACGACCGGACGGGTCTGCTTTTGTCTTTTGTTTCAGCGATTTAAGCCTTGAGCGCGCGACGCCGTGAAAGCGCGTCGCGCGGCCGTCACCAAATGGTGTGTTGCTCTCGACGGACAGGCCGGGAAGGTGAAAACTCCTGCGCCAAGCCGCGACTGATTCCCGACCGCGCATGATCCCGAAATGTGGGAACCGGTTTTCGGAAAATGTCATGCGCCAAAATAGAAGCCTGCGAGGACGACATGGCCGTTGAGCTACCCGGCAGCGAGCACGAATCCGCTGCTCGCATTGTCATCGAGCAAGCCCGTGTCGCACTGAGCGAACGTCGCGGCGATATCCCGGCGACTTTCGTTGCACAGCTCTACGGCCAGGCGGTGCCCGAGGACGTGGTGCGTTATGCCGCCACCGAACTCGCCGAGCTCGCCGAACGGGCTTTCGATTTCCTGGGCCAACGGGCGCCGGGCGCGCCGAAGATCCGCTGCGACACGCTGCAGCTGCAAGCGGGCGGCGTGCACAAGGCGCTCACCGTGGTCGAGATCGTCAACGACGACATGCCGTTCCTGGTCGACTCGGTGATGGCCGAGCTCGCCGAGCGCCGGCTCGACGTGTGGCTGGTCGTGCATCCGGTGTTCGGCGTGCGGCGCCAGCAGGGCAAGCTCGTCGCCCTCGGCGCGGCCGGCGTCGCCGACAGCGCGCGCGAAAGCTTCATCCATATTCATCTCGATGCCATCGAGGACGCCGCGGCGTGCGCCGACATCGTGCGCGCGCTGCAAAGTGTGCTCAATGAGGTGCGGCTTGCGGTGCAGGACTGGCGGCCGATGCTCGACCGCGTCAACGGCATCATCGACGATTTGAAGACCAATCCGCCGCCGCTGCCGGTGGACGAGATCGCGGAAGCGGTCCAGTTCCTGCAATGGCTGCTGGCCGACCATTTCACCTTCCTCGGCGTGCGCAACTACCGCCTCAAAGGCAATGAGCTGGAGGCCGACCAGGACAGCGCGCTCGGCATCATGCGCGACCGCGAGCTGCGCGTGCTCAAGCGCGGCGACGAGCTCTTGGAACTGACGCCGGAAATCATGGACTTTCTGAAAGAACCGCGCCTGCTGATTATCGCCAAGGCCAATATCCACGCGCATGTGCACCGGCGCGTCTATCTCGACTATATCGGCATCAAGCACTTCGACGCCGCCGGCAATCTGGCGGGCGAATTCCGCATCGTCGGCCTGTTTACCTCCACCGCCTATGTCCGCGCGGCGCACGGCGTGCCCTATTTGCGGCGCAAGATCGACGCTATCGAGCGGCGCGCCGGCTTCGCGTCCAACAGCCATTCCGGCAAATCGCTGGCGAACGTGCTGGAGACCTATCCGCGCGATGAATTGTTCCAGGTCGATGAGGACACGCTCTACCGCTTTGCGCTCGCGATTCTGCAGCTCGGCGAGCGCCCGGGCATGCGCGTGCTGGCGCGGCACGACCGCTTCGACCGTTTCGTGTCGGTGCTGGTGTTCGTGCCGCGCGATCGCTACGACAGCACCATCCGCACGAAAATTGGCGATTATCTCGCGCTCGCTTTCAGCGGCCGGGTGTCGGCGTTCTACCCGTTCTTCCCGGAAGGGCCGATGGTGCGCGTGCACTTCATCATCGGCCGCTCGGGCGGCGCGACGCCCGAGGTCGACCGCGCCACGCTCGAGCGCGAAATCGCGGCGATCGTGCGTAACTGGACCGACGGTCTCAACGAGGCGCTGGCGCTCGCGCATCCAGCCGGCAAGGCGCTCGAACTGTTCAAACGCTATCGCGACGCCTTCAGTCTCAGTTTCCAGAACTTCTATCAGCCGGCCGCTGCCGCCGGCGACATCCGCGCCATTGAAGGACTTTCCGAGCACCGCTCGCTTGGCGTCGATTTCCGCCACCGGGAGATCGACGAGCCAAGCGATGTCAGCCTGAAGGTGTGGAGCTTCGAGCGCCCGCTGCCGCTGTCTGAACGTGTGCCGGTGCTGGAGAACATGGACTTCAAGGTGGTGGACGAGCGCACGTATCGCATCACGCCTGCGGGCGGCGCCCGCGTCTGGATGCACGACATGCTGCTGACGCGCGGCGACGGCGGCGTTGTCGATCTAAGCGAGGCCAAGGCACGGCTCGAAGCCGCCTTCCTGATGATCATGCGCGGCGGCGCCGAGAACGACGGCTACAACGCGCTGACCCTGGCCGGCGGCCTGGGCTGGCGCGACGTGGCCCTGGTCCGCACGCTGTCGCGTTTCCTGCGCCAGATCCGCGTGCCGTTCTCGCAGGACTACATGTGGGCGACGCTCACCAAGCACGCCAGCATTGCCGCCAACATCGTCGAGCTTTTCCACGCCCGCTTCGATCCACGCCCGGAAGCCGCCAAGGATCGCGGGAGCCGGGAGAAGGACATCACCGCGCGCATCGAGGAGGCCTTGCAAGGCGTCGAGAGCCTGGACGAGGACCGCATCCTGCGCCATTTCGTCAATGCCGTGCAGGCGGCGCTGCGTACCAATTACTTTCAGGCCAACGAGAATGGCCAGCCCAAGCCGCTAATCGCGGTCAAGTTCGAGAGCGGCAAGCTCACCGGCGTGCCATTGCCGCACCCGCTCTACGAAATCTTCGTCTATTCGCCGCGCGTGGAAGGCGTGCACCTGCGCTTCGGCAAGGTGGCGCGCGGCGGCATCCGCTGGTCCGACCGGCGGCAGGATTTCCGCACCGAGGTTCTCGGCCTGGTGAAGGCGCAGCAGGTCAAGAACGCGGTGATCGTGCCGGTCGGCGCCAAAGGCGGCTTCGTGCCCAAACTGATGCCGAAGGGAGCGCCGCGCGAGGTGGTGCAGGCGGAAGGCATCGCCACCTACAAGCTTTTTATCTCCACACTGCTCGACATCACCGACAATATCGGACCTGACGGCGCGATCATTCCGCCGGATTGCGTGGTGCGCCACGATGACGACGATCCCTATCTGGTCGTCGCCGCCGACAAGGGCACCGCCACCTTTTCCGACATCGCCAACGAGATTTCGGTCGCGCACGATTTTTGGCTGGGTGACGCCTTCGCGTCGGGCGGCTCGGCCGGCTACGACCACAAGGCCATGGGCATCACCGCGCGCGGTGCCTGGGAGGCGGTGAAGCGGCATTTCCGCGAGATGGACATCAACATCCATGAGACGCCGTTCACCGCCGTCGGGGTCGGCGACATGTCGGGCGATGTGTTCGGCAATGGCATGCTGCGCGAGACCACCACCAGGCTGGTGGCCGCATTCGATCACCGCGACATCTTCATTGATCCTGATCCAGATCCGGCCAAGAGTTTCGCCGAGCGCCAGCGGCTGTTTGCGCTTCCGCGGTCGAGCTGGAAGGACTACGCCAAGACGCTGATCTCAAAGGGCGGCGGCGTATACCCGCGCACGTCGAAAACGGTCCAGCTTTCACCCGAAGCCCAGACGCTGCTCGGCGTGGCGGCAAGCGTGACGCCGCAGGAGCTGATGAAGGCGATCCTGAAGGCTGATGTCGATCTGTTGTTTTTCGGCGGCATCGGCACTTACGTGCGCGCGTCGACGGAAAACGATGCGGACGCCGGCGACCGCGCCAACGACGCCATCCGCGTCACCGGTTCGGACTTGCGCTGCAAGGTGGTAGGCGAGGGCGCCAATCTCGGCATGACCCAGCGCGGCCGCATCGAGGCGGCGCTCAACGGCGTGCGGCTCAACACAGACGCCATCGACAATTCCGCAGGCGTCAACACCTCCGACGTCGAGGTCAACATCAAGATCGCGCTCAGCGCGCCGGTGCGCACCGGCACGCTCAAGATCGAGGCGCGCAATGCGCTGCTGGCCGAAATGACAGACGAGGTCGCGCGCCTGGTGCTGCGCAACAACTATCAGCAGACACTGGCGCTATCTCTCGCCGCGCGGCACGGGCTGGAGGATCTCGGCTTCCAGCGGCGCTTGATGCAGACCCTGGAAACGGCCGGCCAGCTCGACTGCGCGGTGGAATTTCTGCCCGACCAGATGGTGCTGGAGGAACGGCGCAAGCGCGGCGAGCCGTTGACCCGGCCGGAGCTGGCGGTGCTGCTGGCCTATGCCAAGCTTTCGCTCTATTCCGAATTGCTCGACTGCGCGGTGCCGGATGATCCCTATCTCGGGCGCGAACTCAACCGCTATTTCCCCAAGGAAATGTCTGACCTCTTCCCCGACGCGCTGCAGGCGCACCGGCTGCGGCGCGAGATCATCGCGACGCAGCTCACAAACTCCATGATCAACCGCGGCGGCGCCACGCTGATCGTGCGCCTTGCCGACCAGACCGGTGCGGTGGCTTCATCGATCGCCGCCGCCTTCGCGGCCGTGCGCAATAGTTACGGCATGATCGAGCTCAACGGCGCGATAGACGCGCTCGACAACAAGCTGTCGGGTGAGGTGCAGCTCGGTCTCTACGCCGCGGTGCAGAACCTATTGCTCGACCGGCTGGTGTGGTTCCTGCGTAATGTCGACCTAACGCAAGGGCTTGAGACCATCGTTGCCCATTACCGCGACGGCATCGCGCAGGTGGAAGCTGCGCTCGATAGCGCGCTGCCGAAGCAGGCCACCGTTGCGCGCGAAGGACGAATGGCCGAGCTCATGACCGCTGGCGTGCCCGATGCGCTCGCTCAGCGTATCGCCAGCCTCGGCGTGCTGAAAGCCGCGCCCGACATCGTGCTGGTGGCCGACCGTTCGGCCAAGCCGGTGAGCGAGGTGACCGCTACCTATTTTGCCACCGAGGCCTTCTTCCAGCTCGACCGCGTTGCCGGCGCGGTGGGCAACATTGTGCTGGCCGATTATTTCGACCGGCTGGCGCTCGACCGCGCGCTCGATTCGATCGGCGACGCCGAGCGGCGGCTGACGGCCGCCATGGTCGGCAACGGCGTGGCCGGCGCCGGCGCGGTGGAGGAATGGGTTCGCCCCCGCAAGGCGGAAGTTGAGCGCATCCGCACCGCCATCCACGAGATCGCCGGCTCCGGGCTGACGCTGTCGAAACTGTCGGTGGCGGCGAGTTTGCTGGGCGATTTGGCGCGGCAGTGATCCTCGATTGTCATGCCCCGCGAAGGCGGGGCATCCAGTAACCACAGACGGAACAGTGATTACTGGATCGTCCGCCTTCGCGGACGATGACCGCCGTTAATGCCTGAAATGCCGCGTCCCGGTGAACACCATCGCGACATTGTGCTCGTCGGCGGCGGCGATCACCTTGTCGTCGTTGACCGAGCCGCCGGGCTGGATCACCGCAGTGGCGCCGGCCTCGATCGCCACCAGAAGCCCATCGGGGAACGGAAAGAAGGCGTCGGATGCCACCACCGAGCCCTTGGTGCGCGGCTCCGGCAGTTTCTCCTGCTCGGCCGCGTCCTGCGCTTTGCGCGCGGCAGTGCGCGCGGAATCGACGCGGCTCATCTGCCCGGCGCCGATGCCGACGGTTGCGCGGTCCTTGGCATAGACGATGGTGTTCGATTTCACGTGCTTGGCGACGCGAAACGCAAACGCCAAGTCGGCAAGCTCCTTCTGGCTCGGCGCGCGCTTGGTCACGGTCTTGAGCTGCATCTCGTCCACCACCGCGTTGTCGCGCGACTGCACCAGCAGTCCGCCGGCCACCGATTTCACCGTAAGCCCACTGCTACGCGGATCAGGCAACCCGCCGGCCAGCAGCAGCCGCAGGTTCTTCTTGGCGCCGACGATCTTGACCGCTTCGTCGGTGGCGTCCGGCGCGATGATCACTTCGGTGAAAATCTCGGTGATTGCTTTTGCCGCTTCTGCATCGAGCTTCTGGTTGAGTGCGACGATGCCGCCGAATGCCGACACCGGATCGCAGGCCAGCGCTTGCTTGTAGGCCTCGAGCAGGCTATCGCCTTCCGCCACGCCGCACGGGTTGGCGTGCTTGACGATGACGCAGGCCGGCCCGTGGCGCGGGTCGAATTCGGCGACGCATTCGTAAGCCGCGTCGGTATCGTTGATGTTGTTGTAGGAGAGCTGCTTGCCCTGTAATTGGCGCGCCGTGGCGACGCCGAAGCGGTCGCTCGGGCTGCGGTAGAACGCCGCGCTCTGGTGCGGGTTCTCGCCGTAGCGCAGGGCTTCCAGCAATTTTCCGCCGAAGGCGCGATACTCGGGCGCCTCGTCATGCAGCGTGTCGGCGAACCAGTTGGAGATCGCGGCATCGTAGGCGGCCGTACGCGCGTAAGCCTTCGCCGCCAGCATCTGGCGCAGTTCGAGCGTGGTCATGCTATTGTGCTGGGCGAGCTCGCTCAGCACTTTCTCATAGTCGGCGGGCTCGACCACCACGGTGACGTCGGCGAGATTCTTGGCGGCTGCGCGGATCATCGCCGGCCCGCCGATGTCGATATTCTCGATGCAGTCGTCGAACGATGCGCCTTTGGCGACGGTGGCTTCGAACGGATAAAGATTGACCACTAGGAGATCGATCGGCTTGATGCCGTGCTTCTCCATGGCCGCGGCGTGTTCCTTGTCGGCGCGGATGCCCAGCAGGCCGCCATGCACCTTCGGATGCAGCGTCTTCACCCGCCCGTCCATCATTTCAGGAAAGCCGGTGAGGGCGGAGACGTCGGTGACCTTCAGCCCGGCGTCTTGCAGCGCCTTGGCGGTGCCGCCGGTGGAAATGAGCTCGACGCCGTAACCGGCGAGCGCGCGCGCGAAATCGGCAAGGCCGGTCTTGTCGGACACCGACAGCAAAGCGCGGGTGATGCGGCGCGGGTGGCTGGGCATGACGCACGAGCTAGCACACCAAGCGGGCAAAAGTGTATTCGCCGGGCGCGCTTTATACAGGTTTCACGAAGCGCCGATCAGAGCGGCAATTCCGGCTCCTCCGCCCGCGCCGCCCGTTCTTCCGGCGGGGTCACCGGGGTATGGCGGAAAATCCAGCGCACCGTCGGCTGCTGGCGGGCACGGCCGTAGATCACGATCTGCACGGTGCGGCGCGGGCCGTCCGGGCCGGCCAGGTAAACGCTTTCCTCGATCTCCACCATCTCGCCATAGGTCGAGAACGACCACAGGTCGCGGTCCGGCAGCAGCAGGATGACGCCGTGGCCGTCGGCCAGGCGGTTGGCCTTGATCGCCGGATGCAGATGAAAACGGACGGCATATTCGTCGGGTCCGGCCGGCAGCGCGGCGCCCTTGGCAGGCGCGAAGCTGTCCTCGCCTTCGAGCGCGCGCCCGTCCGGGCTCAGGCTGATGGCGCGGCTATGGAGCACGCCGAAGGTGCGCGCGTAGCCGTCATGCGTCGCGCGCAGGCTCAACGCGTCGGCGTCGTGCCCGCGCTCGACGATGATACGCCGCGGGCCGCCCACGATCGGGACTCCGAACAGCAGGCGGCGGAACCAGCGCGAGTCGAAGAATTGGCACGACGAGGTATCGTTGTAAGTGACGGTCGAATGCGCCGCGGTGGCGCGCGCCACCTGCCGCCAGTTTTCTTTGCTCATCGCCGGCAAGCCGCAATTGATCACCAGACGGTGCGCCTTCCACGACAATTCAAATGACAGGCAGCCGGCATGGGCCTCCTGGTTCACGGCGATCGGCGGCGGCCGCCCGCTGTCCATCAACAGTGTGGTCTCCCCGGCGTCGATGCGGTGATAGCCGGAATGCGGCGCATTCGACACCGGCGTGCCGCGCGCGTCATCGTAGGCGAGCACGGTGGCGAGCAGATCGACAGGCGTCGGCCCCATGCCGTTGAATTGTGCGAAGTTGCCGTCGCCATGGCGGAAGAAGCGCATCATCGGCATCATGCGGTCGATGGCGTTATTGAGTGCGCCCGGCGGTTGCAGATGGCGCGCCGAGAACAACTGCCGCAACGGCAAGAGATCGACCAGCAGCTCGATCAGCGCGCCCGGATTGCGGCTGACGTGGCCGCCGTCCGGCAGGATCTGCGCATTGAGTTCGTCGCTGAGACGGCGGACGTTGGCGCGCAGCGCACCGGACTGCCCCTGCAGGCAGAGCGCCGCATAGGTCAGCGCGATCACCGCCTGCAGCCGCGGCAGCCCGTCGCGCGAAGCCTTGAGCGAGCGACGCAAGTATCGCACCTGCCGCGACAGGCTGCGGATGAAACGGCGATAAAACCGCGCGTCGGCTTCCTGCAGGACGAACGGTGCCTGACTGAGCCAGCAGACGATGCGGCGCGACAGAATGTCGAGGCGCCAGCCGAGCGGATGCCAGCCGCCTTGCGAGTTGATCCACTCGTCGATCAGCGAGCGGGCGTTGGCGCGGGTGATGGCGGAATCGGCCGCGCGCAGATGACGCAGCCAGGAGAAGCTCAGCAGGGTGACCGCCCATTCGTCGGACGGCGGCGTCATCTCGAAGGCGGAGCGCCGGTCGCAGATCACCACCTTGCCGGCGAAGGCGAAGCGGCCGGCATAAATTTCGGCGGCGCGGGTGGCGTCGGCGGTGCGTAGGTCCTGCGGCGCGATCACCAGGCGGTCGGTCGAAGTCGAGCCGAAGCGCCAACGCATGAAAGGATGGGCGCTGATGCGGCCGACAAGGCTACGGAACGCGCGGCGTCCGATGAACACGGAGAGCCTGGCTAGCTCCGCGACCGAAACCCGCATCATCAAGGCGTTCGTCCCCTGCGGCGCGGCTTGATTTTGCGCGCGATTCCCCACGATAGCGAAGCCCCGGTCCAGGGCCAATACGCCTTTGCCGACCGTGGATTAGGGCGCCTGACGGACGAGGCGGGCGGCATAGAAGCCGTCGAGCCCGCCCCAGCGCGGATCCGGATCGGGCAGATGCAGTGGCAGCGTGCGCAGGTCGCCGTCGCCGGTGACGAATTCAGCACGACCGGCTAGCTCGGAGGCGGCAACCGGATTGCGGGCAAGACCCGCATCGCGCGCCAGCAGGGCCGCAATTTGATCGACGCCTTCCTCCGGTTCCAGTGAGCAGACGCAATAAACCAGACTGCCGCCGGGCTTCACCAGCGCCGCCGCGCGGTCGAGCAGCCGCTGCTGCAGGCCGATCAGCACCTCCATATCGGACTCGCTCTTGAGCCAGGGCACGTCGGGATGACGGCGGATGGTGCCGGTCGACGAGCAAGGTGCATCGAGCAACACGGCATCAAACGGGCCGGCATGCGACGATTGCGGTTGCCATTCCAGCACATCGGCGGCGACGGTCTCGGCATCGAGCGCAAGCCGTGCGAGATTGTCGCGCAGGCGAGCGATGCGCGCGGGCGAGCGATCGACCGCGGTGACGCGCGCGCCGCCAAAGCTAAGCTGCGCGGTCTTGCCGCCGGGCGCCGCACACAGATCGGCGACGTGACGCCCGCGCACGTCGCCGAGCAGGCGGGCGGGCAGCGACGCGGCGGCGTCCTGCACCCACCAGGCGCCCTCGTTGAATCCCGGCAGCAGCGAGATCGCTCCTTGCGCCAGCGTGCGCACGCTTCCGGTCGGCAGCACGCGCCCGCGCAGGCGCTCCGCCCAGGCATCGGGATCCTGCTTGACCGTGAGATCGAGCGCCGGCTCGTGCCCGTTGGCGGCCGCGATCGCGCGCGTGGTCTCGTTGCCGTAGGTCTTGCGCCAGCGCGCGAGCAGCCATTTGGGGGTGTCGCGGGTGGCATCGACGGCGCCAAGCGCCTCGCGGTTTTGCGCCACGCGCCGCAACACCGCGTTGACCAGCCCCGCATAGTGCGCGGCGCGCCGGTCGGCTTGGGCAAGCCGCACCGAAAGATCGACCGCCGCATGGTCGGGCACATCGAGCCACAGGATCTGCACCGCACCGATCAGCAGGATGGCTTCCGTGCGCGGCGCGTCGGCGGGAAATCCCTTCTCAAGAAATCCGCCGAGCAGGCGACGCAATGATCCAAGCCGCCGCAGCGCGGTGGCGGCGAGCCGGCGCATCAGCGCACGGTCGCGGTCGGGGAGCGTGGCGATGCCGGGATGGGCGCTTTTGCCGGCGAGTTGCTCGTCGAGCGCGATGCGCCGCCGCAGCACACCGTCGAGAAGGTCGACGGCAATCCTGCGGGCGGCGAGGCCGGGGACTTCCGGCTGAGGGGAGGTGCGCGGACGCGCCATGGTTGGAACATTGCCACGAATTGTGTCCGGGTCGCGAAGGGCCGCGCGAAAAGCGCCATTAACTCACAGCTTTACGGGCAGCGGGGCGGCGGTATCGGATTGCAAGATCTGGTTACACTACTTTTAATTGTGCTTGCGCGAATCGTCCTTGGGATGTCATGCCTAGGAGCATGTTCCTCACGCTGAAGGCCTTCGGCGTCCCTGCGCGCGGCGGCGCTTGGCTGCTGGCGGCGGCTGGTTTTGCCGCCGGACTCACCGCCGGGGCGCTGATCGCGCCGGTCAGCGCCGGCTACGGCGTGGCAGCGCCGGCGATCCGCCAGCTACCGGTGCCGTCGTCATTGCGCGGCGGCCATGCGGCCGAGGTGGTGCGCGTGATCGACGGCGACACCTTCGAGGCGCGGGTGCGCATCTGGCCGGGTATGGACGTCACCACCAAAGTGCGGCTGCGCGGCATCGACGCGCCTGAACTGCGCGCGCGCTGCGCGGACGAGCGTATGAAGGCGATGGCCGCACGCGATGCGCTGGTCCGTATCCTGAGCGAAGGCGCGGTCGGCGTCGCGGGCGTGACGCAGGATAAATATGGCGGCCGTGTCGATGCCGCGGTGTCGACGGCTGCCACGTCCGACGTTTCAGCCGCGCTGCTGGCGCGCGGGCTGGCGCGGCGCTATTCCGGCGGAAGGCGCGCGAGCTGGTGCGGGTGACGCGCTACTGCAGCACGTAGACAGCGCTGCCGATACAGGCGTGCCGGCGGCGAGGTGCGCCGCCCGGCGCAGCGTCATTGCTTAACGATAACCGGCGTGCCGATGGACACCATCGAATAGAGCTGGCGGATGTCGCGGTTATACATGCGGATGCAGCCGTGCGAGACGAATCCACCGATCGAACCCGGATTGTTGGTGCCGTGAATGGCGTATTCGCCGCCGCGCATGGTGAGCGCGGCCGCGCCCATCGGGTTGCGCGCGGAGCCGCCGGGAATGACCCGACCCCAGCCGCCTTTGGTGATCTCCGGCGGCGCGCGCCAGGCCGGCTTGACATACTTGCCTTCGATGGTGGCGCGGCCGTGCCAGCGCCAACCGGCTTTGCCGACGCCGACCGGAAAGCGCAACGCGTGGCCGTTGCCGAGCACATAATAAAGCCGGCGTTCGTGGGTCTTCACCACGATGGTGCCGGCCGAAAAGCCCTCGAAAGGCACGCGCGTAGCCGCGCGGCTTGCCGCGGTGAGCAGCGCCCAGGTCAGCACGATGAGAAGAAAATCGCCGCCCGTTTGAGAACCCAAGTCAGAGTCATAATGTCAGCCCGCAATATCCAATGCGCGCAATCATATAATGCGGCTGCCCCGGCGGTCGGGCGAAAGTGAGAAATAACGTAAAGAGCGGTTGAAGGGCCGCGGCTGTTAACCAACGGCCGACGGCAGCAAAATAGGTATCATGCGCGGGTATGATGCGCGCTTGAATGAGGCGTTGCTAAAAGTAGCGCGTTACGCCCCCGCCTTCGCTGCCCGCTTGTTCTGCCGGTTGTCGACCAGGTCGTCGACCACGGCCGGATCGGCCAGCGTCGAGACATCGCCGAGGTTCTTGAACTCGTCTTCGGCGATCTTGCGCAGGATTCGCCGCATGATCTTACCGGAGCGCGTCTTCGGCAGGCTGGGGGCGAACTGGATCAGGTCGGGCGAGGCGATCGGGCCGATTTCCTTGCGCACCCAGCCGACCAGCTCCTTGCGCAGGTCCTCGTTTGGCTTCTCGCCCGTCATCAAGGTGACATAGGCGTAGATGCCCTGGCCCTTGATGTCGTGCGGATAGCCGACCACGGCCGCCTCCGACACCTTCGGATGGGCCACCAGCGCGCTTTCTACTTCGGCGGTGCCGAGGCGGTGGCCGGCGACATTGATGACGTCGTCGACGCGGCCGGTGATCCAGTAATAGCCGTCCTCGTCGCGCCGGCAGCCGTCGCCGGTGAAATACTTGCCGACGTAAGTGGAAAAATATGTCTGCACGAAACGCTCGTGGTCGCCGTAGACCGTGCGCATCATTCCGGGCCAGGCGTCGGCGATGCACAGGTTGCCGGAGCCGGCGCTTTGCAGTGTATTGCCTTCGGCATCGACGATCTCGGGGATGATGCCGAAGAACGGCCGCGTCGCCGAGCCGGGCTTGAGCCTGGTGGCGCCCGGCAGCGGCGTGATCAGAATGCCGCCGGTCTCGGTCTGCCACCAGGTATCGACGATCGGGCAGCGATCCTCGCCGACCACGTGGTAGTACCACTCCCAGGCTTCCGGATTGATTGGCTCGCCGACGGTGCCGAGCAGGCGCAGGCTTTTTCGCGAGGTTTTCTTCACCGGCGCGTCGCCGCCCTGCATCAGCGCGCGGATCGCCGTCGGCGCGGTGTAGATGATGTTGACCTTGTGCTTGTCGCACACCTCCCAGAAGCGCGAGGTGCTCGGATAGTTCGGCACGCCCTCGAACACCAGGCTGATGGCGCCGTTCGAAAGTGGGCCGTAAACGATGTAGCTGTGGCCGGTGACCCAGCCGACGTCGGCGGTGCACCAGTAGATATCGCCGTCATGATAGTCGAACACGTATTGGTGCGTGATCGAGGCGTAGACCATGTAGCCGCCGGTGGTGTGCAGCACGCCCTTCGGCTTGCCGGTCGAGCCCGACGTATAAAGAATGAACAGCGGGTCCTCCGCATTCATCTCCTCGCACGGGCAGTCGGCCGGCACGGTCTTGGCGATCTCGTCGTAATAGACGTCGCGGCCGTCCTTCATGTTCACCTTGCCGCCGGTGTGGCGCACGACCACGACGGTCTTGACGCCGGCGGCACGGTCGCAGGCGGCGTCGGAATTGTCCTTTAGCGGAATCTTGCGGCCGCCGCGGACGCCTTCGTCGGCGGTGACGATGCAATCGGACTTGCAGTCGGTAATGCGGCCGGCGAGCGAATCCGGTGAGAAGCCGCCGAACACCACCGAATGGATGGCGCCAATGCGGGCGCAGGCCAGCATGGAGATCGCCGCCTCCAGAATCATCGGCATGTAGATGGTGACGCGGTCGCCCTTCTTGACGCCGCGCGCCTTCAGCACGTTGGCGAAGCGGCAGACCTCGGCGTGAAGCTGCTTGTAGGAGAGCGTCTTGGAATCCTTGGGGTCGTCGCCTTCCCACAATAGCGCGATCTGGTCGCCGCGCTTGGCGAGATGACGGTCGACGCAGTTGAAGCAGGCGTTGAGCGTGCCATCCTCGAACCATTTGATCGAGACATTGTGCGTGTCGAAGGAGGTGTTCTTGACCTTGCTGAACGGCTTGATCCAGTCGATGCGCTTGGCCTGTTCGCCCCAGAAACCGTTCGGGTCCTTGACCGAGCGGGCATACATCTCCTGGTACTTGGCGTCGTCGGCAAAGGCGCGCTTTTTCCAGTCGGCCGGAACCTCATAAATCTTCTCGGACATCGCACACCCTCCCTGCCCGGCGGCTGTCCCCGCAGGCTATTTTTTGCACGGCTTTGGGGGCCATTATGCGAGGCGCTTGCAGGGGCGACAAGGCGCGGAAAGGCCGACTTTTGGCGGGGGCTTCCTCAGCTTGTCATCGCCGGGCTTGTCCCGGCGATCCCGCTTAGGGGGCACAGTGCCTCCTTTATCGGGATGCCCGGGACAAGCCCGGGCATGACAGACGGAAAGGCCCGGCCTTACACGCCCCAGGCGCCGACAATGGCGCCCATCAGCAGCAGCGCGCCCAGCCAATGGCCGCCGTCGATCAGAATGAGCCTGTGGCTGCGCATCCCGAACATGTTGTTGACGGCCAGCGTGGTGATGACGAAGCCGAACCACAGGAAGAAGGCCGAGATCACGCCGTTAATGAGCGTCACCGCGCCGAGATGGCCGAGCACGCCGGCCAGCATCCAGGCCATGATCAGGTCGGCGACGAAGGAGACGATCAGCGGCCAGGGCGCTGCGCCCTTGCCGTGATGGGCGCGAATCTGCTCGGAGGTGAAGCCGTGCGCCGCCATCCATGGGCTCGCCAGCAGCCGGTACCAGACGCCGCCGAATCCCCAGGCGGCCACTGCCGCCACCAGCACGGCGATGTGGTTGATGCCCGCGAAGGTCACTTGAGGCCTCCCATCTTGCACACGGTCTTCCACTCGTCCGCCGTCACCGGCTGCACCGACAGGCGCGTGTTGTTGATCAATACCATCGCCTTCAGCTTCGGCTCTTTCTTCACGTCGTCGATGGTCACCGGCCTGGACAGCGCCTCAACAGCTTTGACGTCCACCACCACCCAGGGCTCGCCCGCCTTGGCGGTGGGATCGGGATAGGCCTCGCGGATCACCTCGACAATGCCGACCATCTCCTTGCCAACATTGGAATGATAGAAGAAGGCGCGGTCACCCTTTTTCATTTTCATCAAGTTGAGCTTGGCCTGATGGTTGCGCACGCCGGACCAGGCCTCGCCCTTGGCGCCGGCCTTCACCTGTTGCAGCCACGACCAGCTGTCGGGCTCGGACTTCATCAACCAGTTGGCCATGTCATGCTTCCGCCTTGATCGGCCGCGCCAAGAGCGCGGCGATGGCTTCGTCCACGCTCATCTCCTTGGCCAGCACGGCGGCGACCGCGGCGGCGATTGGCATCTCGACGTTCTTGGCGCGCGCCATCTCCAGCAGTACCGGCGCGGTAAAGGCGCCTTCCACCAGCTTGCCGCGTCCGGCGTCGTCCGGCGTTTCGCCCTTGCCGAGCGCGACGCCGAACGAGAAGTTGCGCGACTGCGGCGTCGAGCAGGTCAGGATGAGATCACCCAGCCCGGACAGGCCCATCATGGTCTCCGGTTTGGCGCCATAGGCCTTGCCGAAGCGCGTCAACTCGGCAAAGCCGCGCGTAATCAGCGCGGCGGCCGCGCTGGCGCCGAGCGCGCGGCCGGCGACGATCCCCGCAGCGATAGCAAGCACGTTCTTGGCCGCGCCGCCGAGCTCGACGCCGCGCAAATCGGTCGAGTGATAGGGTCGGAAGGTGGCCGAACCGATCGCTTGCGCGAGCGCGGCCGCGGTGTCGGCGTCGGGGGCGGCGAGCGTCACCGCCGTGGGCAATCCGCGCGCCACGTCGGCGGCGAAGCTCGGGCCCGACAAGATCGCCGGCACGGCATTGGGCGCACACTCGGCGATGATCTCGCTCATGAATTTGCGGGTGCGGTGCTCGATGCCCTTGGCGCAGACGATCAGCGGCGTGCGCTCCTTGAGCGACGGCGCAAGCTGTGTGACCACGCTGCGCACCACCTGCGCTGGCACCACCAAGAGGATCGCATCATTGCGCGCAGCCTCGGCCAGATCGCGCGTGACCTTGATCGAGTCTTCCAACCGCATGCCGGGCAGGAAGCGGCTCTCGCGTTTCTTCTCGAGACTGTCGGCATTGGCGGGATCGTGCTCCCACAGCGTGACGTCGCGGCCGACGCGCGCGGCATTGAGCGCCAGCGCCGTTCCCCAGGCGCCGCCGCCGAGCACGGAAATTGTCTGGATCGTCATTTGTAGGCCGCCGTGCGCTGCCGCGCGCCTTCGGCGGCGGCGATCTCGTCGAGCGGCCAGCGCGCGCGCGGCGCCACGTCGAGCGCATCGGTCATGCCCAGCGCCAGCCGCTCGCAGCCCGCCCAGGCGATCATGGCGCCGTTGTCGGTGCACAATTCCAGCGGCGGCGCGACCAGCACGGTGCCGATCTCGAACGCCAGGCGATGCAGCACCGTGCGGATCGCCTGATTGGCGGCGACGCCGCCGGCGGCAACCAGCGCGGTCGGCGCGCCGTAGCGGGCGTGGAACAGGCGCAAGCCGGCGCGCAAGCGGTCGAGCACCACGTCAACCACCGCCTGCTGGAACGAGGCGCATAGGTCGGCCACGTCCTGGTCCGACAACGGCGCGATCTTTTCGGCTTCCAGCCGCAGCGCTGTCTTCAGGCCGGAGAGGGAGAAGTCGGCGTCCTTGCGCCCGTGCATCGGCCGCGGCAGCGCAAAGCGCGCAGCATCGCCGGCGGCGGCTTCGCGCTCGACCTGCGGCCCGCCGGGATAGCCGAGGCCGAGCAGCTTGGCGGTCTTGTCGAAAGCTTCGCCGATGGCGTCGTCGTGGGTGGTGCCGAGCCGCACGTAATCGCCGATGCCGCGCACCGCGACAATCTGGGTGTGACCGCCGCTGGCGAGGAACAGGCAATAGGGAAACGGCGTGGCATCGGTGAGCCGCGCGGTCAATGCGTGCGCTTCCAGATGGTTGATCGCGATCAGCGGCTTGTTCTTGACCAGCGCGATGGCCTTGGCAGTGGTCAAGCCGACGATCACGCCGCCGATCAGTCCGGGGCCGGCGGCGGCGGCGACGCCGTCGATGTCGTCATAGTCGCGCCCGGCCTCGTTCATGGCCCGCGCGATAATAAGATCGAGCACCTCGACATGGGCGCGGGCGGCGATCTCCGGCACCACACCGCCGAAAGCCGCGTGCTCGTTCTCCTGGCTGAGCACGATATTGGACAAGATATTGCCGCTGCCGTCCTCGAAACGCTCGACCACTGCCGCCGCGGTTTCGTCGCAGGTCGTCTCGATACCGAGAACGATCATATATGGCTCCGGCTCTCCCTTTTCCCGGGAGGGTGAACTAAAAGGTGCCCTAGCATCGAGAGGTTATATGGCGCAATCCACCGCCCTTTTTCGCATCGGCACGCGCGGCAGCCCACTGGCCTTGGTGCAGGCGCGCGCCGTCGCGGCGCGGCTCGCCGGTGCGCTGGGCGCGAAAGCGGAGGAAATCGAACTCGTCATTATCCGTACCTCCGGCGATACCATCCAGGACCGGCCGCTGGCGGAGGAGGGCGGCAAGGGCCTGTTCACCAAGGAGATCGAGGAGGCCTTGCTGGACGGCCGCGTCGATCTCGCGGTGCACTCGGCCAAGGACATGCCGACCATTTCGCAGCCCGGATTGATGCTGGCGGCCTGCCTGGAGCGCGAGGATCCGCGCGACGTGTTCATCAGCCGCAAGGCCAAATCGTTGCAAGACTTGGCCCGGGGCGCCACGCTCGGCACCGCCTCGCTGCGGCGGCAAGCCATCGCCAAGCGCCTGCGGCCGGACTTGCGGGTGACGCCGCTGCGCGGCAACGTGGAGACAAGACTGCGCAAGCTGGACGAGGGTCATGTCGACGCCACGATTCTGGCGCTCGCCGGCATGAACCGGCTCAAGCTGACGGAGCACGCGACCAGAATCATGACTGCGGAAGAATTTCTCCCGGCGTGCGGGCAGGGCGCCATCGGCATCGAGACGTGCGCGGACGGCACGCGCGTGCGCGAGGCGCTGGCGCGCATCGATCACGCCGACACCTCGACCGCGGTCGCTTGCGAGCGCGCCTTCCTCGCCGCGCTCGACGGCTCCTGTAAGACGCCGATCGGCGGGCACGCCACGGTCTCCGGCGACACGATCGAATTCCGCGGCCTGATCGCGCGGCCGGACGGCGCCGCCGCGCATGACATCGCCGGCCACGGTCATCGCAAGGACGCGGTCACCATCGGAACCGAAGCGGGGCGCGATCTCAAGCATCGCGCCGGCCCCGGCTTCTTCGACTAGAGAATTCGTCCGCCCGTCGCCGCGCAGGTGGCGGCGGGAATGAGCGGAACTGGAATAGATTGAAACATGCGCGTCGTCGTTACCCGTCCGCACCCGCAAGGCGAACGTACCGCCGCCATCCTGGCCGCGCGCGGGCATGACGTATGGGAAGTGCCGCTGATGCGGATCGAGCCGGTCGCCGCCGAACTCGCCGGCAGTTGGGGCGCGGTGGTGATCACCAGCGCCAACGCGCCCGGCGCCATCTCCGGCAATCCGGCTTTCGCCGCGTTGCTCAAATTGCCGGTCTATGCCGTCGGCCGCCGCAGCGCCCAAGCCGCGCAGGAGGCGGGCTTCAATAATGTCACCTCGGCCGGCGGCGACGTGCGCGATCTGGTGCAGTTGCTGCGTGAGCGTCACGCCGATGCCTCGGCGCCTTTGCTTTATCTTGCCGGCGAGGATCGCGCCGCCGATCTTATCTCCGAACTCGCCGCTCACGGCGTCGCGGCAGAGATGCGCGTGGTCTACCGCGCCGTCGCCACGCCGTTTCCGGACGAACTGGTGGCCGCGCTGGAAGCCGGCGGCGACGTGCAGGCGGTGCTGCATTTCTCCAGGCGTAGCGCCGAAAACTACGTGGCCGGCGCGCGCGCGGCCGGCGTCGCGGAGCAAGCCATGGACGTGCGACATTATTGCCTGTCGGCGCAGGTGGCCGAGCCGCTGCGTACCGCCGGCGCCGGGCGCGTCGCCATCGCGCCGCGCCCGGAAGAGGCGGCGCTGATTGAACTTGTGCCCCTGTCGCCGGGTTAACGTGGCGCCGGTGCGGCAATTGCGTTATTTCGTGATTGTGGGCTGGTGGTAAATCGTACGCGCATGACCCCGAAAAGTGGGCATCGGTTTTCGGAAAAGGTCATGCGCAAAGCAAAGGTGCTGTTGGGATGACAGACAAGCGCGCGGCGCCGACTATCGACCTCACCGCGACCGAAGTGGCGGCGGCAGCGGCCGACGCTAGCAAGGCGCAAGGCGCGCTCGATCCGACGCAAAGCGCGCCGCCGCCCGACGCGGCGCCGTCGGAGCCTGCGGGCCAACCCGAGGCGCCGGTCGAGGAAACGCCGCAAGCCCCCGAACATCATGAGCCGGCGCGCCGCCGCGGCGGTTTCGGCATGGCGATCGGCGCCGGCTTGGCCGGCGGGATTGTTGCGACCGGCGTGCTGGCCGCCGTGTGGCAATTCGGTTTGTTGCCGCCGGCGTCCGTTAAATCGAACGACCAGAATGCCGAGATCGCTGCCCTGCAAAAGCAGGTGCAGGACCTGCAAAACCGTCCGGCGCCGGCAGCCGACAATAAAGCCGTCGATGCGCTGCGCCAGCGCCTGAGCAAGATCGAAAGCGACATCGCCAAGGTTCCGCCCGGCGATGCGGCCGTGGCGGAACGGATGACGGCCGCGGACAACGCCATGAAATCGCTCGGCGTGGCGCTCGCCGCGCTCACCAAGCGCAGCGACGCCATCGCCGCCAAGGCCAACCAGGCAGAGCAAAGTGCGGCGGCGGCCGAGAAGGCGGTAAGCGAATTGCACGACAGCGTAACGAACGCGGCTTCGCAGGCCTCGTCCGCGATCGATCCCGCCCAGCTCGCGGAGGTGCAAAAGCGTATCGCCGTGCTGGAACAGTCGGTGACCGCGGTGCGCGAACAGATCGCCAAGGAGATTGCAAAGACCCCGGCTATCGACAGCACGGCGCGGCTGGCGCTGAGCGCGGCGACATTGCGCGACGTGGTAATCGGCGGCGCGCCCTACAAGACCGAGCTGGCGCAGGCGAAATCGCTCGGCGCCGACGCCAAAGCCTTGGCGCCGCTCGAAGCGTTCGCGGCGAGCGGTGTGCCAAGTAAAGCCGCGTTGGCGCGGCAACTCACTGTGGTGATCCCCGCCATGCTCAAAGCTTCGGGCACGCAAAAAGCGCCGAGCGGTTTTCTCGAACGCCTGCAGGCCAACGCCGGCAGCCTGGTGCAGATCGGGCCGATCAATGCGTCGGCGGGCGATGCGCCCGCCGACGTGCTGGCGCGCATCGAGGTTGCGGCCGCGCATGCCGACATCGACGGTGTGCTCGCCGACATCGGCAAGCTGCCCGAGGCTGCGCGCGCGCCGGCGCAAGCATGGATCGCCAAGGCGAAAGCGCGCCAGCAGGCGCTTGCTGCCGCCCGAGCGTTCGCGGCCGACGCCGCCGGCAAGCTCGGCAAACGGTGAGGACGGCATGATCCGGGTCGTCCTGTTCCTGCTCTCGGTCGCGCTGATCGCGTTCGGCTTTGCCTGGGTCGCCGACCGCCCCGGCGAGGTAGTGATCACTTGGCTGTGGCTCGATCAGACCTGGCCGGGGCATGGTCGAATTAAGGTTTCTATACTGGTGGCGGGCCTCGCAGTCGTCGTGCTGGTGCTGGCGATCCTGTTGTTGTGGTCGATTCTGCGCGGGATATTGCGCTCGCCCGACCAGGTGTCGCTGTTCTTCCGCCACCGCCGCGCCGTCAAAGGTTATCTCGCACTCACCCGCGGGCTGATCGCGATCGGCGCCGGCGATCTGCGGCTGGCGCACAAATCGGCCGACGATGCCGCAAGGCTTTCGCCCGGCGATCCGCTCACGATGCTGCTGACCGCGCAGTCGGCGCAGATGGCCGGCGACCGCGGCGGCGCCGAGCGCGCCTTCCGCGAGATGATCAAGCGCGACGACACCAAGCTGCTCGGCCTGCGCGGGCTTTATATCGAAGCGCAGCGCCGCAACGACCATCGTGCCGCGCGCCTGGTGGCCGAGGAGGCGGCCAAAGTGGAGCCTTCGCTGGCTTGGGCAGGACGAGCCGTGCTCGATGACCGCTGCACCGCCGCCGACTGGCAAGGCGCACTTGTCGCCCTCGATCACATGAAAGCCACGCTCGAAAAGGCAGACTACCGCCGCAAGCGCGCAGTGCTGCTGACCGCGCGTGCGCAAGCGCTGGACGAACTCGACCGCGATGCCTCGCGCGCGGCGGTGCTGGAAGCCGTCAAGCTCGCGCCCGATCTGGTGCCGGCGGCGGCGCTGGCCGGGCGGCGGCTGGCTGAAATCAAACGAGCAGCGAAAGGCCGCGAAAATTCTGGAAGCGGCGTGGACCATCAATCCGCATCCCGACATCGCGGAGGCCTATGCCAATCTGCGCTTCGGCGATTCCGCGCGCGATCGTCTCACGCGGATGCAGAAATTGGCGGCGAAAGTGCCGGGCCAGCTCGAAGGCGCGCTGGCGGTGGCGCGCGCGGCACGTGAGGCAGGTGAGTTCAAGACCGCGCGCGACGCGCTCGCGCCTTACCTGTCGGCGCCGACGCGGCGCGTCGCCGCGCTGATGGCGGAGATCGAGCAGAGCGAACACGGCGACGAAGGCCGCGTGCGTGAATGGATGGCGCGCGCCATGCGCGCGTCCGGCGATCCGGTGTGGACCGCGGACGGCGTGGTCTCCGACCGCTGGCTGCCGGTGACGCCGAACGGCCGGCTCGACGGTTTCGAATGGAAGCTGCCGCTGGCCGAGATCGGCGTCAGCCGCCCGGTGATCGAGGTCGCGCCGCCGCTCGCTGCCGAGCCGGCGATCGAGATCGCCGCGCCCGAGGTAAAGTCGGAGCCGGCGCCGAAGTTGCAGCCGAGTCGGCCGGCGCGCAAGCCGGCCAAACCCGCCGAAAAGCCGGCTGCCAAGGCCAAGCCGGTCGAACCCAAGCCGGTCGAGCCCGTGATCCCGCTGGTGCACGCGCCCGACGATCCGGGCCCGGATTCCGGCCTCGACGGCGATCCGGTGCCGGAGCCGACAACGCCGCCGGTTGGCGACGCCTGGCAGCGAATCCGGCAGTTTTTCCGTTAAGCCCCGCGCAAGTGGTCCGGGTGTATTGCTTGCAATAAGGGGCATGCGCCGATATCTGTGGCGCGGGTGGACTCTTTAATTGCGCGTGATCTTGTCCGAAAACCGGTTGCCGTTTTTCGGGTTCATGCGCCTAGCCGGCGTAGCTCAGCGGTAGAGCATCCGCTTCGTAAGCGGGGGGTCGGGGGTTCAAATCCCTCCGCCGGCACCAGCATTCCAACCCGGTTTGTTTCCTCGCAAGAGACAGTCAACATTGGCGGCTGCGCTAACTGTTGCCGGCTTGCGATCCTTCTGTCGGAAACCGCGGCGTGCGACCGGCGGAAGCGTGCTACTATAATGTCGCGAACAGAAATGGATCACGCTCGTTGACATCACCCGCTGGCCATACCGCCTTTGTCACCGGTGCGGCGACCGGGCTCGGTTATGTCATTGCCTGTGCCTTGGCGCGCGCGGGGTACGATCTCGCGGTATCCAGCCACGAAGTCGGGCGGCTCGACGAACTGTTGCGCGATCCGGCCGTTAAGAACCGCAAAGTGGTTCCGGTGCAACTCGATTTGCGGGTCGAGGCCGATATCACGAAAGGCTTCGGCGCGGCGGTCGATGCGTTCGGCGACATCGATGTTCTGGTCAACAATGCCGGCCGTGCGCTGGTCAAACCAGCGGTCGACGTCGCCTGGGCCGATTGGGACGATGTCGTCGCGATCAATTTGAAGGGTGCGTATTTTCTGTCGCAGAAATTCGCCGCCCATTGCATTGCCCGCAACCGTCCAGGTTGCATTGTGAACATCGCCTCGACCCACGGTCTTACCGGATTTGCCGACCGCTCGGTCTATGGAATTGCCAAGGGTGGGCTGATCCAGATGACCCGCATGCTGGCGATCGAATGGGCCGACCATAACATCCGGGTCAACGCGGTCGCGCCGTCGACCGCGCTCACGCCCACGCGCCAGAAGATGTACGACCCGCAGACGCTCGAGCGAATGCTCGCGCGCATTCCGCTCGGTCGCTTCATCACGCCGGAGGAGGTGGCCGCGGCTGTCTGTTACATCGCCAGTCCCGACGCCGTCTCAATGACCGGCCAGACGCTTGTGCTGGACGGCGGGCTGACCGCGGGATAGCCGTCGAGGACAATGCAGATAGCGGGGTTGCGCATAACTGGCGATTTTTGTCGTTGAAGGCGCGGCATTATCGCCCTGTGAAAACGCTTAAATCGCACCGGAAACCGCGGCGGCCGTTGCAACACGCGCCGCTGCGGGGCTAGCTTTACCCGTACGCTGCGCAAAGACCGAGGTTCTTTTCGACCAATTTCCACCCCACAACACGCCGCGGGGCCCGATCCTGCATTGCCGAAACCATGCTGGTGGCGCCTGGGACTGCGCCGATGGCGGCGCGCGAATGGGACTTCCCCAACCGGAGACGCTGGCTTGAAGATCGGAATTTTGCTCGGCGACGATATCGGGCACGAAGTTGTCCCCGAATGCGTCAAGGTAATGAAGGCTGCGGCGACGCGGACCGGCCTCGCCATCGATTGGCAGACTTTGCCGATCGGCAAGCACGGGCATGACCAGCACGGCAAAACTCTGCCCGCCCCGACGGAAAAGGCGCTGTGGGAGCTCGACGGCTGGATCATGGGGCCGATCGGGCACGCCGCTTATCCGCGCAACGATCCCACCTGGGTGATGCCGCCGGTGCGCAAGAGATACGAGTTGTTCGCCAGCATCCGCCCTTCGCGCTCCTATCCGAACATAAAGTCGATTCACAAGGACGTGGATATCGTGTTTGTGCGCGAAATTTCCGAAGGGATGCTCTATTCGGAAACGGTGGTGGCCGGCGCCCCCGAATTCAGGCCGAACGACGACATCACCGTCGCCATGCGCGTCATCACGCGCAAGGGATCGAACCGGGTCGCGCGCGAGGCGTTCGAGATCGCCCGCAAGCGCAAGCGCAAGAAGGTCACCGCCGCGCACAAGGAGCCGGTTTACCGGCTGGCTTGCGGAATGTTCGCCGAGGAATGCCGCAAGGTCGCGCGCGATTATCCGGACGTCGTGTTCGAAGAAGCGATGATCGACACCATTTCGATGAAGCTGGTGATGGCGCCGCAACAATACGATGTCGTCGTGACCAGCAACCAGTTCGGCGACATTCTCACTGACATCGGAGCGGGGCTGGTCGGCGGGCTAGGGCTCGCGGCCGGCCTTTGCGTCGGCGAGCAGCAGGCGATGGCGCAGGCCACCCACGGTTCGGCGCCGGACATCGCCGGCCGCAATATTGCCAATCCCTATGCGATGGTCACGTCCGGGCATATGCTGTTGGCGTGGCTCGGCCGCAAACGCAACGAGCCGAAAGCGGTGGATGCCGCACAGCGCATTCAGAACGCCGTCGAAAAGGTCATCGCCGAAGCCAAGCATCTGACTGTGGATCTCGGCGGCAAGGCCAGCACGCAGGAAATGGGCAACGCCATCGCCGAAGCCGTGCAATAATATCGCGCGACACTAACGGAAACACCCAAAAAAGACCGTCAAAGCGGAAGGCAAGCGAAATGTACAATCTTCAACTCAGTCCCGAACAGCTGGAATTCCGCGACACGCTTCGCGACTTTGTCGAACGCGAGATCAAGCCGGTCATGCTCAAGGCCGACCGTATCGACGTGCGCGATCGCAGCCTGCCGATGGAACTGATCGACCAGGTCTCGCAACTCGGCATGCGCACGCTGGCGCTGTCGGAAGACCGCGGCGGCGTGGGCGCCGATGCGCTGACCTGTTGTATCGTGACCGAGGAACTGGCCGCGGGCGATGCCGACATCGCCGCGCTATTTTCGGAGACATCGCGGCTCGGTCATGTCCTTTTCGACCAAGCGATGACGGATGCCCAACGCGATCAATTCCTGCCGGCATTCCTGGAGAACGATCGCTATCATCTTGCGGTCGCCGATCATGAAGCGGGCAACGACACGCGGCTGGGCGTGAACTATAACCGGCCGGCCGCGATCGAGCGGGACGTCAAGACCACGGCGGCCAAGGCAAGCGACGGCGCGTGGCTGCTCAATGGCAACAAGGACTGCGTCGCCAACGCGCCCCTCGCCGGGCTATTCGCCATCGAAGTCAAAGTTGCCGGTGAGCCAGGCACGCGCTTTGTACTGGTGCCCGCCGATGCTCCCGGCCTGACGTTGCGCGCCCACGAGCGGCCCTGGACCCATGGACCATGCGGCGATCTCGTACTCAAAGATTGCCGGGTGCCTGCGGATCATCTGCTGGACGAAAAGGCCGATGATCTCCTTGCGAACGCCGATATGTCCGGCCGCGGCAATCCTCTGTTCCCGGCCTTGAACCTCGGCATCGCTCGCGCCGCCTACGAGGCCGCGGTCGACTATGCCCAGATCCGCATCCAAGGCGGGCGGCGTTTGTCCGAGCACCAGGCGATCGCCACCAAGCTGGCCGATACCGCGATCAGGATCGAAGTGGCGCGCGCGGCGATCTGGCAGGCCGCCTGGGCCTCCGACCACCCGGAAGCCTATGCCGACCGCAGCCTGCCCGACCTGCCGCTGCAGACCATCGCGCAGGTGTTCACCGGCGAGGCGATGCTGGAAGCCGCCAAGCACGCCGCGGAAGTGTTCGGCGCCATGGGTGTCATGCGCGACATGCCATTGCAGAAATACGTCCACGATGCGCGCGTCTGTCTGCACACCGGCAACGGCGCCGGCGACGCAAAGTTGCGCATTGCCGAAGCCATTTTCCGCTATCGCCGTCCCTCCGACGCAATGCCGCGCGCGGCGGAATGACATCGCTATCGCCTCGCGCAAGGGCGCGAATCAGGACCAAGAGATAAGGACCGACCCATGGACTTCTCACTGAGCAACGAACAGCGCCACTGGCAGGAAACGGCGCGCAAATTCGCCGACGAGGAGATCCGGCCAATCTCGCTGGAACGCGACGCGATCGAAACGGCGCGCGAGACCTGGGATTGGGACATCATCAAGAAGGGCTCCAAGCTCGGCTTCCGCACCTTGGCGGTGCCGAAGGAATGGGGCGGCCACGGCACCGACTTTGTCACGCAAGCGCTGGTGATGACCGAGCTTGCCAAGGCGGACAGCGCGATCTCGAAGGCCTTCAGCCAGAACTGGAAGTGGAGCCATCTGATCTCGAAGTCCTGCACCGAGGAGCAGAAGCAGCGCTTCCTGCCGCCTTTCGTTGCGGACGACACTTTCGTGCTCGGCAAGGGCATCACCGAGCCGGGCGCCGGCTCCGACAACCGCCTGCCGCCCGATGACGACCCCAAGGCGGGACTGAAGCTGAAGGCGGAACGCAAGGGCGACGAGTGGATTCTCAACGGCGAAAAGGCGTTCATTGCCAACGCGCCGGTCGGCAAGCTGTTCTTCATCGACGCCCGCACCGATGCGACGGTGCCGCTTAGGCAGGGCACCACCATGTTCCTGGTGCCGCACGACACGCCCGGCTTCCGTATCGGCAAGGTGTTCAACAAAAGCGGTTGGCGCTTCTACCAGAATGGCGAGATGATTTTCGAGAACGCGCGCGTGCCGCATGCCAATATCGTCGGCGACGTGGGCGGCGCGGTGCGCAAGGCCGGCGGCCAAGGCGGCGACAGCACCGGCGGCGATATTTTCGGTGATCTGGAGCTCTGCGCCAATGCGCTCGGCATTTGCGCCGATGCCTGCGAGACGGCGATGCGTTATGCCAAGTCCGACAAGCAAGGCGGCCAAGTGCTGTTCGCACAGCAGAACGTGCAGTTGCAGATCAACAAGATGTTCATGCTGACCGAGGCGTTGCGCTCCTTCGTCATGCGGGTCGCCTGGGAGCACGACAAAAAGATCCACTCGTTTAACGCGGGTCTCGCCATGAACTATTCAACCTATGTCGTGCAGGAGGTGACCGAGCTCTATATGAACGTGCGCGGCGCCGACGGCTGCCGCATGGATCACCACACCGACAAGCTGTGCCGCGACGCCATTATCTGGACCCATCTCGCCGGCGACACTGTCCAGCAGATGAAGGTGGCGCGGCGGCTGGCGCGCTAGCTCGTTGTCGGGGAGGCGGGCTTTTACCTACACGTCCTGCGGGCTTGCGACCTGGTCCGACTTGTGCGCCTCGATTTCGCGCGCAGGCGCACGCCCGTGGATGTCGCGACCTGTCGGCAGCCAGGTGCACACTTCGGCCGGGTTGACCCACACGGTCTTGTGTTCGGCCGGCGCGAAGAATTCCGCAAACACCATCTCTCCGTCGTTGGCGGCTTCGAGAAAATGCCGCTCGCGGTCGGGATAGTAGATGACGTCGCCCTGGCGCACTGGAAACGGCTGCTCATTGGCATAGACGGTGCCGCGTCCGCGCAGCACATACATGAAATGCTCGGCGCCTTCGTGATGATGATTGGCGGCGGCGGTGCCGGGCGGATAAATGATCATCTCGCCTTTCACCGCCTTGGTGCCGAACAGCTTCGGTGTCACCAGATAGATGCGTTTGCGCGCGTCGTGCTCGGAATCGAGCACCGGCTCGCGCGTCCAATCGGTGACGCGGAATTGCGGTGGTTCCTGCACAAAGCGCGGATCGAGCCGCGCGGCATCGGGAATTTCCCCATGCAGCAGGGTGGCGCCGTCGTCTGCGCGCAACGTGCCGACAAAACCCGGCGGCAGGAACGCGACATGCGCGACCGTCACGGTCTGGCGGTCGCCGCCGTGCGCCAGCGTCACGTTGCCGTCGAGCACCTGAAGCCAGGCCAGGCTGGTCGCCGGTACCGTCAGCGCCAACTCACCGCCGGCTTGTAGCGTCAGGCGGTCGAGCAGAATGGCGGTCCCCGGGACGCGTACGGTAGTGAGCAACCGCTGGCGGCTCGCGCCGCTGCCCAAGTTTTCACCGGTCACCGTGTCTTGGTTGAATATTGTTGCCATTGGCCACCTCCCTGAGCCTGATCTTGGCTAATCTTGTTGACATGTGGAAGGATTTAACTCACGACGCCGTTAGCAACGCCTAACTGTCTGCGCTGCCGGGCATAATCCTGTCATGTTCGCCGTCCTATAACGTAGTAGGATAATGCCAGAAGCCCAAAGCCCCCCAGTTCTTCTAAAGAGCAGCCTTATGGCCAAACCAACCGTCATTCTTGTCGGCGCTGACAAGGGCGGCGTCGGAAAAACCACCGTCGCCCGCACCTTGCTCGATTATTTCAGCGCGCATACGACGCCGGTCCGCGCCTTCGACACCGAGTGGCCGCGCGGAACCCTCAAGCGGTTTCATCCCGACGTCACCGAAGTCGTCGACGTCACCTCGGTCGCCGATCAGATGAAGATCTTCGATACGCTCGGCGGCGCCGACTCCCGCGTCACCGTCATCGACGTACGTGCCGGCCTGTTGTCGCCGACGTTGCAGGCGCTGAGCGACATCGGCTTCATCGAATCGGCCAAGAAGGATCAGATCAATTTTTCCGTGTTCCATATCCTCGGTCCCTCGATCGCCTCACTCAACGAAATCGCGGAAACCGCCCGCTTCGTGGGTGACGCCAGCTACTTCCTGGTGAAAAACCGCATCAACGATACCACGTTCTTCGAGTGGGACCCGGCGACCTACAACTCCTATTTCAAGCAGATCAAAGGCGCCTCCGAGATCAGCATCCCCAAGCTCAACGAGATGGCCTGCGAGCAGGTGGAAGTCGCCAGCACGCCGTTCGTCTCGTTCATCGCCAACAAGACCGCCAAGGAAGAACCGGCGAACTATTCGTTCGTTCTGCGCGGCTATGTTCGCCACTGGCTCGGCAATGTCTGGAGCGAATACGACCGGGTAAAGCTCATCGATCTGGTGTCGTCGAAAGCGGAAAGCAGTCCCCGTCAGGCCGCCGGCTAGCGCGCGGGCCATGTCAGGGTCCGGCTTAAAAACCGCTCCGGCTCCAGCGTCTCAAGCCGCGCCGATGCGCGGACGGCCCGCGGTGACGTGATGCCGTTCCGCAGTTCAGTCACCATCGTCGCCTCGCCGCGTTCACGCGTCGGCAAGACGCTGCTGGCACGGCTGCTCGCCGATTTCCATGCCCAGGAGGGGCGGTCGGTCGCGGCGTTCGATCTCAATGCCGGCGGCGACACGCTGGCGCAATTCCTGCCCGAGCACACGGCCGTGTCCACCATCGGCGACGTCCAGGGGCAGATGGCTCTGTTCGATCGGCTTGTCGCCGAGGACGGCGCGGCCAAGGTGGTCGATCTCGGCCATGGGTCGTTTGAAAAGTTCTTTCTGCTCGCCCAGCAGATCGGCTTCGCCGAGGAGGCGCTCAAGCGCGCGATCGCACCGGCCATCCTGTTCGTGATTGCCCCGGACGCAACCTCGGTCGCCGCCTATCGCGGCCTGCGCAGCCGCTTTCCGCAAGTCGTGCTGGCGCCGGTTCACAACGAGATCTTCGGCAGCGCGCAACATCGGGACAAGTACCTGCTTGCCGGCAGCGGTGAGGTGATTGTGCGGCTGCCGGTGCTGGTGCCGGGCGTGCGCAAACACGTCGAGACGCCGCCGTTTTCGTTTTCGGATGAGCGGCTGGCGGCCGCCCCTCTTCCGCGCGAGGTTAAGACCGAGCTGCAACGCTGGGTGAAGCGGTCGTTCCGCGAATTTCGCGAGCTCGACCTGCGCATCCTGCTCGCCGACCTGCAATCCTCGATCCGGCTTCCGTTATAACCCGTATGCGCTCGCCGCCCCTGCTGCTGTCGAGGCGCTTCGCACCGCTGTTCTGGTGCCAGTTCTTCGCGGCCTTCAACGACAATTTTCTCAAGACCGCGCTGGTCTTCCTGATCCTGTTCCGGGTCGCGGGCGACAACAGCGAGGCGCTGATCACGTTAGCCAGCGCGGTGTTCATCGCGCCGTTCTTCTTCCTGTCGGGGCTCGGCGGCGAACTGGCCGACCGCTTCGACAAGGCGCGCATGGCGCAGGTGTTGAAGTTCGCCGAGATGTTCATCGCCGGCCTGTCGGTCCACGGCTATGAGCGCCATTCCGTGGTCATCATGTTTGTCGCGCTCGCCGGCTTCGGCATCATCTCGGCGCTGTTCGGCCCAGTCAAATACGGCATCCTGCCCGACCATTTGCGGCACGAGGAATTGCCGGCGGGCAACGCGCTGGTGGAAGGCGCGACCTTCATCGCCATCCTGACCGGCACAATCGCCGCGGGGATTGCTTCGCGCCACGGCGGCGACGCCGTCCTGTTCGGGGCGCTGGTGATGGCCTTCGCGCTCGCCTGCTGGCTTTCGGCGCTGCTCATTCCACCGAGCGGCAGGGGCGCACCGCAGCTGAAGGTCACGCTCAATATCGTGGCCTCGACCGCCGCAATGCTCCGCCACTTGTGGGCTGACAGCAAGCTGTGGTGGGGCGCCATGGTGACGAGCTGGTTCTGGCTCACCGGCATCGTGGTGCTGTCCCTGCTGCCGCCGTTGATCAAGGTGCTGATCGGCGGCGACGAGGATACGGTCACCGCCTATCTGGCGCTGTTTTCGATCGCGGTCGGCTTAGGTTCGGGGTTGGCCGCAGCGATTGCGCGCGGGCGCATCGTGCTGATGACCACGTTCGTCGGCGCTGTGTTGCTGGCGCTGTTCGCGCTCGATCTCGGTTATGCCAGCTACGGTCACGCGGCGGCGTCAGCACTGCGGGAACCGACTGTGGTTCTGACTTCGGGCCTCGGCCTGCACGCGGCCATCGATCTTTTCGGGATGGCGGTGGCCGGCGGCCTGTTTGTCGTGCCGGCCTTCGCCGCGGTGCAGGCCTGGTCGGACGTGGCCTACCGCGCGCGCACCATCGCCGCCGTCAACGTGCTCAACGCGGCGTTCATGACGGTTGCGACGGTGGTGGTGGCTTTGTTGCAGAAGGCCGGCGTGACGTTGCCGGTCTTGTTCTTGGGGTTAGGCGCCGCGACGCTGCTGGTGGCGCTGGCGATCTGGAAGACGATGCCGAAGCACTGAGCGTCGTCCCCGCGCAGGCGGGGACCCAGCGCGATTCTAGACGTTCGGAGCTTCGTCAAATTTCTGCTTGAACTCGACCATCAGAGCTCTCTGTTGTTCTGGCGTTGCGCTTCTCATTTTGTTTGCAGCGGAAAGATGCACCTCGTCGCCCTTTTGCATTTGCTCAATGACGTGCTCACGGCTTTTCTTGCCGATCTCATCAAACGATTCCCCGGTGAACTCCGCATCACAAGGCCCACCAAGGTCCCGACATGTCAGTTTTTTCATGGCGCGCCCCCTGTTTTATTGAAAATCGCATTTACCTTGTCGCTCAAACTAATCCGAGAGTCATTCGCCCCCTCTCCCCAAAGGAGAGAGGGCGCCCGCCGTACCGCGCAGCTTACTTCCGCATTTTCAGCACGCGGTCGACCATTTCGCCTGCAACGCCGAGGTAATTGGCCGGATCGACCAGCTTCGCCAGCATCTTGCCGTCGGCGTGCTTTGAAATCTCCTTGTTCTCTTCCAGCAGATCGAGCAGCGGGCGTCCGCTCTTCACCACCTCGCGGCAGACGTCGTAGACCACGTCGTGCGCGCGGTTGCGCCCCATCTTGGCGCCGAGTCCCATCATGACCGCTTCCGACATGATCAGGCCGTTGGTGATGTCGAGATTTGCGCGCATCTTCTTCTCGTTCACCTGCAGGCCCTCGATCAGGAAACGCGTTTGCGAAAGCGCGCCGGCCGACAGCATGAAGATCTCCGGCAGCGCGATCCATTCGATCTCCCACGGCCCGGTCGAGCGCTCGTGGTCCTCGATCATCGCTTCCAGCAGCGCCGCCACCAGTTGCCGCACCATGGCGGTCTGCGCGGTGATGTAGACGGACGAGATCGGGTTGCGCTTTTGCGGCATCGTTGACGAAGAACCACGGCCCTGGTGGAACGGCTCGTAGACTTCCTCCACCTCGGTCTGCATCAAGAGCTTCACGTCGAAGGCGATTTTCCCGCAGGAGCCGGTGACCAGCCCGAGGAAGCAGCCGACCTCGGCGATGCAGTCGCGCACGGTGTGCCAGGCAATCGCCGGCTGGCCGAGTTGCAAGTCCTTCATCAGTTCGACCTGCACCTTCAGCCCGTCCTTGCCGAGCGAGGACAGCGTGCCGGCGGCGCCGCCGAATTCTCCGACCAAGACGCGCGGCTTCAGCTCCGCCAAGCGCTGCTTGTGGCGCTCGAAACCGGCCAGCATGGTCGCCATCTTGTAGCCGAAGGTGATCGGCACCGCCTGCTGCAGGTTGCTGCGCCCGGCCATGGGCGTGTCGCGATATTTCTTGGCGAGCGTGGCAAGCGCGTCGGCGATCGCATTGATGTCCGTCTCGACAATGTCGAGCGCCTCGCGGATTTGCATCACCGTGGCGGTGTCCGTGATGTCCTGGGTGGTGGCGCCCCAGTGGCTCCATTCGCCGAGCTTGTCCTTGCACGCCGCCACCAGTTGCTGAACCACCGGCAGCACGGGATAGCCGATCCTCTCGGTGGCCTCCTTCAGCTTGGCCATGTCCATGAATTTAAGGTCGCAGTGGGCGACGATTTCGTCGGCGGATTCCTGCGGGATGATCTTCAGCCGCGCTTGCGCACGCGCCAGCGCCGCCTCGAAGTCGAGATATTTCTGCACCCGGTTCTCGTCGGAGAACACGTTGCGCATCGCTTCGGTGGTGAATATGCCGCGGAACACCGCGGAATCGAGGATCGTGGACGGCATACGGGGGCTCCTTGGGCGGCTGCCGGCGCACGTTAGCGTAATTCTCGGTTGTCATCACCGGGTCAAGCCCGGCCATGACGAATGCCGTGTTGCACGCGGCTCCTTTTCGGTCCCAAACTGGCCGGACCTTGAGGGAGGCGCGCATGACAGTGATGACCAAGCAGCAAGCAAGCTTTAAGCTGGAGCCTGTGCACCCGAAGCCGGAACAGGCGCACACCATGCCCTACGCGCCGGCGGTGCGCATCGTCGGCGCCTGCGACCTGATGTTCCTGTCGGGCGCGACGCCGTCGCCGCTCTATCACAAGCATCCGCACGTGGACGCCGAGCACGTGCACCCGCATTCGATCGAGGAGCAGACCGACCGCGCCATGGCGGCGATCCAGTCGATCCTCGACGAGACCGGCGCCACCTGGCGCGACGTGGTGAAAGTGACGAAGTATCTTACCGACTTCCGCGATGCCGACGCTATGCACGCCACCATGGCCAAGTATTTCGGCGACTGGCGTCCGGCCAGCACCACCGTGTGCATCAATCAATTGTCGTCACCCGGCGCCCGCATCGAGCTCGACATGATCGTGGCGCTGCCGAAGAAGGCCTAGGGTCGCGACACACACTCAATGTCATCGCCCGCGCAAGCGGGCGATCCAGTAACCGCAATCTGTGAGATTGGCCGATACGCTGCGGCGTACTGGGTCCCCCGCCTCCGCGGGGGACGACAGCATATAATGGTAATGTTAGCGCAACTGCTCCGCCATCCAGTCGGCGCTCTGCGAGCGCCAGCGGTAGGCGCGGTTGGTGGCGATGTGGTTGCCGTCCTCGATCATCATCAGCGCGACCGGGCCGCCGACCTCGCGCGCCAATCGTTCCGCATCCGCCGCCGGCACGATGCGGTCGAGCCGGCCGTTCACGATAAAGATCGGGCAGGTGATCTGTTTCGCGATGCCGACCAGCGACAGCGTGGCGGCGTTCTTGCGCGCTTCGTCCTGCGTCTCGCAATGGCTGCGCACGCGGAACGCCTCGCGCGTCAACTCCGGCAGACCCTCCCAGGGCGCGCCGAAATCGAACGGACCGCCGAGCGCGATGCAGGCCTGGATGCGCTTGTCGAAAGCGGCGGCGCGCGGCGCGTAATAGCCCCCTAAGCTCACGCCCCACATGCCGACACGCGATGCGTCGAGGTCGCGCCGCGTCGCCACGTAGTCGATCACCGCCTTGACCGGTACTTCATAATCGCCGCGGATGGCAAAATCGTATTGCGCCTCGCCCTGGCCGGGGCCCTCGAAGACGAGCGTCGCCATGCCGCGCGCCAGGAACGGCGCCTCATAAGCGTCGGTCTCCTCCTTGGTGGAATCAAGCCCCACCGCCATCACTACCACCGGCGGCTTGTCGTAGCCGGTGGGCTTGCGCAGGATGCCGGCCAGCATCTTGCCTTCGTAGGGAATCGTCACGCGCTCGCCGGGTGGGCGCAGATGCGGCAACGCGGCCTGCCGGCATTCGACCGCCTTCATGTGCGCGATCTTCATTTGCGGCACGTCGTGCACGAAAAGAAACGCGGCGAAATGATAGTAGACGCCGGCGCGCTGCAAGCATTCGCCGGCCGTGAGGACGTGCCTGCGCGTCAGCGCCTCATGGCCGAGCTGCTCGTGATGGGCGGCGCGCTCGCTCCACGCCCGGCACCAGTCGTCGTAGCTCTTGAGCGAACCGGTCACTTCCTCGAAATCGGTCAGCGTCACGCCGTTGGCGACGAAGCGCGGTCCCCAATGGGCGATTGCGGCCTTGAGCCGGGGGTCGGATGACATGGGCGTCCTCTTGATTAATCCGCTTTTTCGTCGCGGCGATACCAGGGCAGGAAGCGGCGCGTGCACCCATTCACCAACAATTCGAAGCCGACCCCGAAGCCGGCCAGCAGCAGCACGCCGACGAATGCGGCGTCATGGTGATAGGTGCGCGAATTATAGAGAATAAAATAACCGAGCCCGCCGATCGAAAGGAAGAATTCCGCCACCACCGCGCCGATCAGCGCGCGTCCCGCCGCCAGGCGGATGCCGGCCAGCAGATAGGGCACCGCCGACGGCAGCACGATCTCGGCCAGAATGCGCAGCCGGTTGGAGCGGAACGCGCGGGCGACTTCCAGATAATCGCGCGGTACCGAGCGCGCGCCGTCCGCGGCGTTGATGATGATGGAAAAGATCGCCGCGAAAATGACGGTGGCGATGCGCGCGGCGCCCGAATAGCCGAACCACAGCGAGAATAGCGGCAGCACGATGATCATCGGCATGGCGTAGAAGCCGTTGACGTAGTGGCGGACGGCGCGCTCGAACAAAACGCTACGCCCCATCAGCAGGCCGATTGCCGTGCCGACGACCAGCGCGATAGCCAGCCCTTCGGCGACTGCGCCGAGCGTCTGACCGGTGGCGGTGAGGAACGCCGGATCGACCATCACGCGCGGGATCGCCGCAATGACGGTGGTGGGTTTGGCGACGTAGGCGGGCGCGAAGGCGCGCACCACCAGTTCCCACACCAGCAGAATGCCGAGCCCGACCAAGAGCCGCGGCAAGAAGGTCGCGGGCAGCCTGCTCGTGCGCGCCGCGCCGGCTGCCACTGCGACGGGCGCCGGAACGCCGATGCTGGACTGGCTCATCGGCTACTGCCTCCAGCGGGCGAAATGGTTCTCGAGCTTCAGCCCCAGCCGCATCAGGCCGACGCCGATCAGGCCGATGACCAGGATCGAGGCGAACACCCCGGCGGTGTCGAAATTCTGCGAGGCGCCCATGATGAGCTGGCCGAGGCCGGTCGAGGACAAAAAGAATTCCGCCGCCACGATGCCGACCAGCGCCCGGCCGATGGCCTGGCGCACGCCGGTCATGATGTAGGGCAGCGTGTAGGGCAACATCACCTCGCGCCACAGCGACCATTCGCTGGAGCGGTAGGATTTCGCCACTTCGATCAGTTCCGGCTTGATGCTGCGCGCGCCTTCCACCGTGTTGTAGAGCACCGGGAATACCGCGAACAGGAACACCACCAGCACCTTGGGCGCGAAGCCGAAACCCATCAGCGACAGGATGAACGGGATCAGCGCCACCATCGGCGTGGCGTAGAGCGTCATGAGGTACGGCTCGATGCCGACGCGCAGCACGCGCACGCGCGCCAGCAGCAGGCCAAGCGGCACGCCGACGGCGAGCGCAATCACGAAGCCGGTGATGAACAGGGTGGCGGAATTGAGAAACTGGGTGACGAAGTCGCCGCCAATGATCAATTGCCACAGCCGCACCAGTGTCTCCGAAAGCGGCACCAGAAATGCCGGGCTGGAGTTGCGCCCGGCGATTTCCCAAAGCACGAGGCCGGCCAGAATGCTGAGCCAAAACGGCGCGTGGCGGCGGATGCTTGTGTGCACGGGTGCTCGTTACTCCGCTGTCATCATCCGCGCAGGCGGACGATCCAGTAACCCCTGTGCTGCGGCTCTAACACGGACGCCGGGCGCACTGGGCCCCCGCCTGCGCGGGGGACGACAGTTCGTTGTTGTTGTGACGCAATGCCTGCCGGCTTGCGTTTCACTTCACCATCGCGTTGGCATCCTTCCAGACGCTGGTATCGACCAGCGCCTCGTAGGTCACCGGCGTCTTGTCGGGTTTGATGGCGCCGATCTTCTTCATCAGCTTGGCGACGGCTTCGAGCTTTTTACGCGGCAATCCGTCGTCCTTGGTCGCCCAGAAGTCGATGGCGAGGAACTGCTTGAGCGCCAGCAAGTTGACCGCCTTGCTGTGACCGGTTTGCGAGGCCGCGTCGGCAACGGCGTCGGCATTCTTGGGGTCCTGCATGAAACGCGCGGCCTCGATCAGGCCGGCGACCGTGCGCACGACGGCATCGCGGTTCTTGGCGAGATTATCCTTGCGTATCACCAGCATCAGATAGTGGCTGGTCGGATTGGTATTTTTCATGGCCAGCAGGACGTTTACCTTCTTGCCCTGATGAATGATCTCGGCGAGATCGTCGAGATGCAGCACAGCATATTTCAGGCGGCCGGCGATCATCGCGGGACCCGAGCTGGAGCCGAGCGCGATCTGCTTGACCTGGCCGAGCTTCACGTCTTTGCAGCCGTCGGCCAGCATGGAGCGCAGCGCTACCGAGCGGGCGCCGCCGATCGAGTTGACGCCGACGTCTTGGCCGGCGAGATCCTTGCAGGTCTTGCCGTCTTCGGTGGTGGCGACAACCCAGTCGGGGTTTTGCATGCCGTAAACCGCCGCTAGCGGTACGCCGGCATTGGAGATCTGATTGATTACCGGCGGCGTCGGCGCATAGGCCATGTCGACATTGCCGGCAACCACCGCGCGCGCGGCGGCGGTGCCGTTGTCGAACGGGCGGATATCCACATCGGCGCCGTGCTTCTTGAAGAAGCCCTGCTTCTTCGCCAGGAAGGCAATGGTTACCGAATAGATCGGCGGGATACCGGGTGTCGCGATGACGATTTTCTTGCTCTGCGCCGATACCGGCGCGGCAAAGGCGATCGTCAGTGCGGCGAGCAGCATGGCTGTGGCCAGCAGGCTTGACGTTTTGCGATACATTTAATTCCCCCTAGGTGCTTTGGTTGTTTCTGGTTCAGCGCTCAAGATGGAATTCGGCCTCGCGGGCTTCCCGCATCAGCGTGCTCCACACCCGCTCGCGCAGCTCGGCGAAGCGCGGCTCGCGCAGTGTCGCGCGGGTACGCGGATTTGGCAGATCGATGGTGACGGTCTCGTGGATACTCGAGGGCCTGCCTTTGAGCACGATCACCCGGTGACCGAGCAACACCGCTTCTTCGATCGAATGGGTGACAAAGATCATGGCGGTCGGGCGCTCTTCCCAGATCCGCAGCAACTCGAACTGAAGGATCTCGCGGGTCTGCGCGTCGACCGCCGCAAACGGCTCGTCCATCAGCAGCACGTTCGGCTCCACCGCGAGCGCCCGCGCCAGCCCGCAGCGCTGCTGCATGCCGCCGGACATCTGGTAGGGAAACGCGTCCTCGAAGCCGGAGAGGCCGACCATCTTGATGAACACCGGCACCTTGCGGTCGATCTCGGCCTTCGCGACGCCGGCCATGCGCAGGCCATAGGCGACGTTCTCCGACACGGTCTTCCACGGGAACAGGCCGAAATGCTGGAACACCATGGCGACGCCGGCGATCGGCTTGTCAACGCGCTCGCGGCCGACCCAGATCTCGCCGGCATCGTGCGGCAGCAGGCCGTCAACGCAACGCAACAGCGTGGTCTTGCCGCAGCCGGACGGGCCCACGATCGCGACGATTTCGCGCTCGCCCACCTCGAACTCGATGCCGCTGAAAACCTCGAGATTGCCGTAGCGCTTGGCCAGTCCCTTGACGCGAATGCGGGGCTCGCCTTTGGCGACCCGCGTTGCGGAAGCCGGGCGAATGGCGGATGTCGCCTGATGTTGTGTGGTCACTCGGCTGCCTGTGTTGTTGGTTTGGGAGCGATCTTGGCCCAGTAGCCGGCGGCCTGCTTGGAACGTTCGAGTGCTTCGGGCGTCTCGAAGCCCGGTGCCATCGAGCCGTCGGTGCCGGCGAGCACCTGGTGGTGCTCAATGTTGAGCGTGCGCAGCCAGCGCTGCTGGCCCATGGTAATGGCGACGAAGTAGCCGATCTCGACCAATTCGGGTTCGCTGAAGTGTTTGCGCAAACGGTCCCAGAGCGCGTCGTCGGCCGGCAGATCCCAGGTGATCGCCTCCGCATAGGCGAGCGCCGCCTTCTGCCGCTCGTCATAATTCGCGGAGCTCTCGAAATTGATCAGGTCGGAATAGTCATCTTCCTTCAGACCCGACTTGGCCGCCTTGATCGAGCGCTGGTTGCCGCAAAACTCGCACAGCACCGAGCGCGAGACATAGACCCGGCACAGCTCCTTGATCTTGTGATCGGCGACGCCGTTCTTGAATACGTCGCGCCAGGTATTGGCGAACGACCAGAAGGTCGCCGGCACGTGGGCGCGTACCGCCTGGCTTTCCGGCCGCGGCGTTCCCTCCCGGGCGCAACGCTCGAATTCGGCACGCATGGCGGGGTCCGTGACGGTCGACGGATCGATATAGCTAATGCGAGGTTTCGGCATCAGACGCTTTCTCCCGGAAGCTATTCACTTTTGGCGCACCGGTTCCGGCGGCGCTTTTCGTTGGTCCTTGGACGCGGCCGGCATGTTGCCGCAACCGGACGCGACGGGCAACGGCACGATAACCTTGCGTGAACCTTGCGATCGCCCACCGCGCCCGCGCGCGGCGCGACGATTGGGCTTTTAAAGTCAGCTTTTTCGGCAGCAAGCGCGCCGCGTAGGGATGGGTTAGGCTGAATCGTTCGTTACCGAGTAACGACGTATACTATCCAGTATTGTTAATATGGCGCAAGGTTACTCTAAAGTTCATTCGATCAGATACCGATCGTAAACAATAGTAATTCAGTGGCCCTTCAGCATAGTCCCAGATGCGGCCGCGCCGTTAGCAATTGAATACTCACGACCGACTAGTCTCGTGACGAACGGGCTGAAGCAAATTCAGGTCGCGTCAAACGGGGCAGAATTCCGTGCGTGCCAGTACAATCGTCATGATCGGCTTCGCGGTCGTCTTCGGACTGCTCGCCGTGTTTATCGCCCAGGTCTGGCTCAACAACCAGGCCGATATGCGGGCGAAGAACATGCAGGCGAACAAAAAGCCTGTGGTCACGCAAACCATCGTCGTTGCAAATAAGCCGCTGCGTTTCGGCACCGAGCTCAGCGCGGCGATGCTGAAGGAAACGCCGTGGCCGGACCAGGCGCTGCCGGCTGGCGCCTACCACAAGATCAGCGAGATTCTGTCGGCCGGCCGCCGCGTGGTGCTGACCGCGATTGAAGCCAACGAGCCGGTGCTGGCGGTGAAGATCACCGGCGCGGGCGAGCGCGCGACGCTGTCGGCGCTGGTGCGCAAGGGAATGAAGGCGGTGACCATCCGCGTCAACGACGTGGAAGGCGTCGGCGGCTTCGTGCTGCCCGGCGACCGTGTCGACGTCGTGCTCACGCGCCAGATCGACAAGGGTTCGGCGACCACGGAGGTCGTGCTGCAGGACGCACGCGTGCTTGCGGTCGACCAGGTCGCCGACGACCGCGCCGCCAAGGCGGCGGTGGCGAAGTCGGTGACGCTCGAGGTCACCACGGTTCAGGCGCAAAAGGTTTGGCTGGCCGCGTCGGTCGGCAACCTTTCGCTGCTGCTGCGCAAGGCCGGCGAAACAGCGCAGGTCAATACGCGCAAGGTCACGCTCAAGGATCTGGAAAACGGCGGGCCAATCAGCGGCGGCAAAGAGACAAAGACGACGGTCGTGGTGACGCGGCCGAAGTCGAAGCAGGAATACACCGTTCCGGTCGAAGGCAGCGATGCCATGGCAAAGGCGGAGCGGGGGAACTTGCCCGGTGATCCCGGGCGCAGAGTTTAATCAGGGGTGGGGAGTGTGTCGTGAAAAGCAATAACGAGACCGAATACGCTGTCGGATTCTCCTGGCGGCGCGCGGACAGGAGCGCGGAGCGCGGCAGCTGGCTGCGCGATCTCGCAATTTCGCTGCTGATCGCACTGGCGGCGTCGCTGCTGTGCATCGTCGGCGATGCGCGTGCGGCGGAGCCGCGCACCATCCAGATCGGCGGCGACAACCGCACGGCGATGGTGACGGTCACCATCGGCAAGTCGCAAGACGTGCGCACCGGCAACAGTTTCGTCAACATCACCGTTGGCGATCCGGAAATTGCCGACGTCAACCCGCTCACCGACCACTCACTGTCCATTCTCGGCAAGAAGATCGGCACGACGCGAGTGTCGGTCTATGACGAGAGCAAGAAGCTGATCGGCATTTTCGACGTGGAAGTGTCCTACGACATCACCCGGCTGACCAACGAATTGAAGCGCCGCTTCCCGCGTTCGCATCTGCGTGCCTCTTCCGTCAACGGCCGCATCATGTTGTCGGGCGAAGTCGTCGATGCCGGGACGCTCGACAAGGCGGTCACCATCGCGCGCCAGTTCGGGCCGGAGATCATCAATTCGGTCGCGGTCATGTCGCCGCAGCAGGTGATGCTGGAAGTGCGCTTCGTCGAAGTCGTCCGCAGCGCCGGCCGCGAGTTGGGCGTGCAGTGGAACCGGTTCGGTGGCCATAGCTTGGTCAATGTCGGCAACCGTCAGGGGGCGGACAAGCTGCCGATCACGCCGTCCGGCACCGCCCCGCCGTATGACACCTTCAAGAATTCCGCGTTCGGCGATTCCGGCGGCGCGAACGGCACCGACGTGCTGCGCTCGGCCGTGGTGGCGGCCGGCGTGCTCTCGGGCGCCGCGCCATTCGGCTTCGCGATCGGCCGGCTGGTGGCGGCCGGCATGTCCGCCGATGGCTTGATCAATGTGCTCGAGAAGAAGGGCGTCGCCCGCAGCCTGGCCGAGCCAAACCTGGTCGCACTCTCCGGCGAGACCGCGAGCTTCCTGGCCGGTGGCGAATATCCCATCTCGGTGATCAACTCTAACGGCAGTGCCAGCACTGAGTTCAAGAAATACGGCGTCAGTCTCGCCTTCACCCCGACCGTGCTCGACCGCGGCCTCATCAACATGAAGATCGAGCCGGAGGTGAGCCAGATCGACCCCACCATAACGGTGGGGGGCGGCGCCGGCGCTGACTGTGCGCCAAGCCTCCACCACGGTGGAACTGCGCGACGGCCAGAGCTTCGTGATCGGCGGCCTGCTGCAGACCGTCAACCACCACGACATTGATCAGTTGCCGTGGCTGGGCAGCGTCCCGGTGCTGGGCGCGTTGTTCTCCTCGAAGGCCTACATGAAGCATGAGACCGATCTCGCCATCATCGTCACGCCGCACTTGGTGCGTCCGACGCGGCCCGGCGACGTCATCAGGACGCCGACTGACGACACACTGCCGGCAAACGACGTCGATTTCTTCCTGCTCGGCAAGACCGAGGTGACGCGGGCCGAGGCGCGCGAACTAACGCCCGCTGCCGCTCGCGTTGCCATCGCCGGCGACCGGCCGTTCACGGGACACATGCTCGACATACCGAAGGCGCAGGAGGTATCCGATGCGGCCAGCCAGTAAAATCATGCGCGCGCTCGCGCTCGCCGCCGTGCTCGCCGCGCTTAGCGGTTGCGCGGAATATCTCGACCGCCGCGACGGCATCGCGCTCAATGCCGGCGACGCCGTTGCCACCGACAAGGTGACCCAGATGGTCGATCCGTGGCCGCGCGTCAGCGCCGACAAGAACATCGCCTTCAACGGCGCGAAGATGGAAAGCGCGGTCGAGCGCTACCGCACGAACCGGGTCTATCCGCCGAACGGCACCGGCACATCTAACGCTTACCAGGCGCCCACCAGCAGCAACGCGCCGGTCGCGTCGGCTGTCGCCCAGCCGGTGGCGCCGCCGCCGCCGGTCAAATAAGGGAAATCGGTCATAACCCATGCGCCTCGGCCGCGGCTCCAGCCCGAACCAGACCCAGACTCGCGTGGTGGTGCTCACCGCCGACCCCGAGTTCGACCGTGAGACGCGCGCCACGTTCGGCACCTCGCGTACGATCGAACTCGTCATGGTCTCGGGCAACATCGCGGACCAGGGCGATGCGCTGGCCGTCGACGACGCAACCGTGGTGGTGGTCGATCTCGACGCCGGGCGTGCGGAGGAGATGGCCGCGCTGTCGCGGCTGATAGCGCGTGTCGGCGCACGGCCGCCGGTGGTTGCGGTGACGCAAGCGTTCGACGAGAGCGTCGCGCGTACGCTGCTGCAAATGCGGATCGCCGATTTTCTGGTGAAGCCGGTGGCGGCAGTCGACCTGGTGCGCGCCTGCGCGCGGGTCGCCCAGACTGGGTCCGAGAAAACGACCGAAGCGCAGATTTACACGTTTCTTCCGGCAGTCGGCGGCGCTGGCGTGACCACGCTGGCGATTCAGACCGCGATGGTCCTGCTGAATAGCGGCGGTCCACGCGCCAAGCCGTCCACCTGTCTTGTCGATCTGGATTTCCAGCACGGCGCGGTCGCCGACTATCTCGATCTCGAGCCGCGCCTCAATCTTGCGGAAATCGAGCCGCGTCCGGACCGGCTCGATCGGCAATTGCTGGAAGTGATGCTGTCGTACCACGCGTCTGGCCTGGCGGTGGTCGCCGCGCCCAACCAGCCGGCGGAAATGCGCTCGTTCGATCCCGACGTGGTGACGCGCCTGCTCGACCTCGTCTCCAGCAATTTCGACTATGTAGTGTTCGACATGCCGCGCACCTGGTTCTCCTGGACCGACAGCGTGCTGCTCGGCTCGAACAAGCTGTTCATCGTCAGCGAAACCACCGTGCCCGGCCTGCGCCACGGCAAGCAATTGGTGGCGGCGATCAAGGAACGGCTGGACGGGCCGAAGCCCGAGGTTATCGTCAACCGATTCCAGACCCGCATGTTCTCGGCCGGCCTTCGGTTCGCCGACCTCAAGCAGGTGCTCGGCGATGCTTTCACCGCCGTGATCCCCAATGACTACGCGCTGGTGCGCGAGGCGATCGACCGCGGCGTCCCGCTCGACGAGGTCAAGCCCGGCAACAAGATCACGGCGGAAATCAAGCGGCTGGTGCTCGGCGCCGCAGCCGACAAGCAGGCGGAGGCCAAGTCTGCGCCCCTGATGAAGAAGCTCAAGCTGGCGGGATAAGCCTAAGCGCATGATCGCCAAAAGCGAAACCGGTTTTCAATAAAAAGATCATGCGCCAACACAAGGACTAGAAGGACCAAGTGATGGCCAGCCGTTTCTCACTTCGACGCGCTGCCGCGCCCGAGCCGCCGGCGATCGAGGTTCCGTCGGCATCGGCGATCGCGGGGATGGCATGGGCTGCGCAGCCTGAGCCGCCGGCCGAGCCGTCCGCGCAGGAAGCGCCCAATCCGCTGCGCAGCGACAAGCTGCTCGACGCCAAGGTACGCCTCCATCGCAAGCTGATCGAGGAAATCAATCTCTCGGCGCTGGAGAAGCTCCCCGAGCAAGAAATCCGTCGCCACGTCCAGGGGCTGGTATCGCAATACGTGCTGGTGGAGCGGCTGGCGCTCAACGGCCAGGAGCTCGAAGAGTTCGTCTCGGAAATCCTTGACGAGATGACCGGCTTAGGGCCGCTCGAACCCTTGCTCAAGGACGACAGCATCAACGACATCCTGATCAACGGCCACGAATGCGTCTACGTCGAGCGCCGCGGCGTGCTGGAGCCGCTGCCGGTGCGCTTCAAGGACGAGCAGCATCTGCTGCGCATCATCAATAAGATCGTCTCGGCAGTCGGCCGCCGCGTCGATGAATCCCACCCGCTCTGCGACGCGCGCCTGCAGGACGGCTCGCGTGTCAACGTGGCGGTCAGGCCGATCGGCGTCGACGGCCCGCTGGTCTCGATCCGTAAGTTCTCCAAGAAGCCGTTCAACTTGACCAAGCTGGTCGAAATCGGCGCGCTGCGCCCGCCCATGGCCGAGTTGCTGGCGGCCGCAGTGAAGGCGCGCATCACCACCATCATTTCCGGCGGCACCGGCTCCGGCAAGACCACCATGCTGAACGCGCTCTCCGCCTTCATCTCGGAGAAGGAGCGGCTGATCACCATCGAAGACGCCGCCGAGCTTCAGCTTCAGCAGCCGCATGTCGGCCGCATGGAGACGCGCCCGCCCAGTATCGAAGGCAAAGGCGAAATCCGCCAGCGCGAACTGGTCAAGAACGCGCTGCGTATGCGTCCCGACCGCATCATCCTCGGCGAGTGCCGCGGCGAGGAAGCCTTCGACATGTTGCAGGCCATGAACACCGGCCACGAAGGCTCAATGGCCACCATCCATGCCAACACGCCGCGCGACGCTATCTCTCGCCTGGAGCAGATGATCGGCATGGCCGGCCTGCCGATGACGGTGGCCTCGATCCGCGGCCAGATCGCAGGCGCCATCCAGCTCATCGTGCAGCTGCAGCGCCAGTCCGACGGCAAGCGCAAAGTCACCTCGATCGCGGAAATCACCGGGTTGGAGGGCGACATCATCCAAATGCAGGAGATCTATAAGTTCGTGCGCACCGGCACCGCCGCGGACGGCGCCGTGCAGGGGCACTTCTCCGCGACCGGCGTGCGTCCGCGCTTCCTCGGGCATCTCACCAGCCTGGGCGTCAAGATTCCCGGCACCTATTTCGATCCCTCGCAGCAGCTATGAGCACAAAACCTCTCCTCCGTCATTCCGGACGCCACGAAGTGGTGATCCGGAATCCAGAAACAGCCGCTGGGCGTGCTTCTGGATTCCGGGTTCGCGTGCCGCGCACGCGCCCCGGAATGACGCGGAAGATTTTCGCCGCCGCTTAGCCATGTTCAACTTCGATCCAATCTACCTGTTCTATCTGCTGATCGGGCTCTCGGCGGCGATGTTCGCGGAAGGCTTCTATCTGCTGTTCTACGGCAAGGCCTCCTACCGCAAGAACATCAACCGCCGCCTCAAGGTCTCCGACGACAAGACCGACCGCGAAAGCGTGCTGGTGCAGTTGCGGCGCGAGCGCGGACTAACCAGCGGCGGTGAATACCGCCTGCCGTTGATCAACCTCAATCAGCTCTTGCTGCAGTCCGGCCTGACGACCGGCTTCGGCCGTTTGATCCTGTTCGTCGTCATCGGCATGATCGCGGCCTTCGCCGGCATCTATGTGTTCGATGGCGAAATGCTGCACGCCGCCCTGGCCGCGCTACTCTGCGGGACGGTGTTGCCATTGTTCGTGCTGAAGATCATGCGGAAGCGCCGGCAGAAGAAGTTCAGCGCACAGTTTCCCGACGCCATCGAGATCATCGTGCGCTCGTTGCGCGCCGGCCACCCGGTGCCGATCGCCATCACCATGGTGGCGCGCGAAATGGCCGACCCGATCGGCAGTGAGTTCGGCATCGTCACCGACGAGATCACCTATGGCGCCGATCTCGAAACCGCGATGCGCAATCTCTATTTCCGCGTCGGCACCGACGACCTGCCGCTGTTCGTCACTGCAGTGGCAATCCAGGGCTCGACCGGCGGCAATCTCGGCGAAATCCTCGAGAACCTTTCAGGCGTGATCCGCCAGCGCTTCAAGATGCGCCGCAAAATCCGCGCGCTGGCGGCGGAAGGCCGCGCCTCCGCGCTGATCCTGTCGTCGCTGCCGATCGGCATTTTCATTGCGATCTGGATTCTGGTGCCGAACTTCTATGCCAGCGTGTGGGATGAAAGCCTGACCAAGATCGTGCTGGGGCTGGCCGCCTGCTGGATGGGCGTCGGTAACTTCATCATGTATCGCCTGGTCAATTTCAGGATCTAAGGCATGAACCTGGTGCCCAAAGAATTCGTCGATGTGTTCAATGACAACGGCAGCCTGCTGACCGGGACCATGGTGTTCCTGGCCGCGGCCACGCTGGCATTCTCGCTGATGGCGTTCGCGCAGGTGCGCGGATCGGTCAAGCGGCGCGCGTCGCGCATCGCCGACGACACCGAGCGTACGACGAACTCCCGGCGCTCGCTGCGCTATTCCAGCCTGAAGGCGGTGACGCAGCTGATCGAATACACCACCAAGCACTATACCGGCACCAACAACGAGAACATGAAGGTGATGCGGCGGCGGCTGATCCAGGCCGGCATCTATGATCCGCGCGGCGTCGCCTTCTTCTTCTTCGCGCGCATTGCACTGGCGGTGGGCCTGACCGCCACCGTGTTCCTGGTCCTGCCGACGGTCGCCGCGTACAGCGGATCGATTTTCTGGCTCATGGTGATTGTCGCCGGCATTGTCGGCTATGTCGGTCCCAGCATTTACATCGACAAGCGCATTTCCACGCGCAAGATCGAGCACCGCATGGGCTTTCCGGATTTCATGGATTTGCTGGTGGTGTGCGCGGATTCAGGACTGTCGATGGAGGCCTCGCTGGAGCGGATCGGGCGCGAGCTCGGCGACGGCTATCCATCGCTCTCCGCCAACATCCACATGACCAACCTCGAGATCCGCGCCGGCCGCAATCTCAAGGACGCGCTCGAGCGCTTCGCCGACCGGCTGGCGCTGGAAGAGGCGCGCGCCTTCGCGACGCTGATCAACCAGTCGATCGATCTCGGCTCCTCGATCACCGATGCCTTGCGGGTCTACAGCGATGACATGCGCCACCAGCGGCTGTCGCTCGCCGAGGAAAAGGCCTACGCGTTGCCGGCCAAGCTCGCGATCCCGATGATGGTGTGCATCTTTCCGGTGCTGTTCATCGTCATTCTGCTGCCGGTGTTCGTGCGCCTGCACGTGGGCCATTACATCTGAGCCGCAGCGCCGGGCCCCGGAGAGTGAAGAATTTCTTAACCTAGCTGTTCTAGCTTGACGGTGTCCCATTTACTGGCGCTTCCGACAGGCACTTGTAATGCGTAGTGGAATTGCCCGAATCCTGATGATTGCGGCCGCCGGCGCCTGGCTGGCCGCATGCAGCAGCACCCACAACCTCGCCAATTCCGGCGATCCGCAGACCACGGGCTCTGTGGACTCGGTCTCCGGCACGGCTGAGAACACCGGAACGGTGCCGCCGCCGCTCGGCGTACCGGCCGCCTCCGAGCCGGGACTGCTCGGCAGCGACCCCAATGACGACCTCAGCCTCGGCAAGAAGCAGTACCGCGCCAACAATTACGGGCTCGCCGAGAAGCATTTCCGCCACGCGGTCGAGCTGCATCCCAACGACGCGGAAGCCTGGCTGGGGCTGGCCGCCTCCTACGACAAGCTGCGCCGCTTCGATCTCGCCGACCGCGCCTATAAGCAGGCCACCCGCATCCTCGGGCCGACGGTCGAGATCCTCAACAACGAGGGCTATTCCTACATGCTGCGCGGCGACTACAAGCGCGCGCGCGCCAAACTGCGCGCCGCCCAGCGCAAGGACCCCGGCAACAAATACGTGGAGAACAATCTGAAGCTGCTGAACGAGAGCTGGCGCAAAGGCAAAGGCATCGATTAGCGGACCAAGAGTTCCGCGCTTTCATCTCTCCGTTTCATTCCGAGGAGCCCGGGCGCAGCGAGGGCGTCTCCGGTCCGGTGTTGGGTCGTCAACGGACATAGCGACAAATTGTCCGCGTTACCGCCGAACCAGCCATCGATCGACGCGCGTGGCATTCCTGCTTTTTGTCAAGTCTCGGCCTTCGCTAGCAAGCGACGGCTTCGAGAATTGATATATCTGGCCGCGCTATTGTGCCGGGCGAGCCAGGCGGCGCTCTTCCCAATACATTCGACGCCGGCCCGGCTTCCGATCTCCAGTTCCATCTGACGCAGTGCGGCATAACCGATCGGCTCGCGCGACAAATCGGCGCCCGGCCCCTTCTCCGTCATGACCTGAATTGGTATGTACGGATGCGGTCTCCGACCGCGCGTTAAAGGGAGGCGACTCAATGAAAAACAAGTTTGTATGGACAATGCTGATCGCATTGTCGCTAGCGTCATCAGCGTCAGCCGCGGACAAGATCAACATCGCCTGGGGCGGTTCAAATCCGGGCGGCGTGATGTACTACATGGTCGGCGCTGCCGGCACGATCATTTCCGAGAAGCTGCCGCAGTACAACATCACTCAAGTCACCACCGGCGGCTCCACCGAGAACGCCAAGCGCCTGATCAAGGGCGAGCTCGACATGGGCATCGTCTACGGCGCCCATGTCTACATGGCGCAGAAGCCGGAAGGTCCGTTCAAGGGCGGCGCCAAGGGCACCATGCTGCGCGGCGTGGCCAAGGCCTATAAGGGCCCGACCTATTTCGTCACCTTGCCGACGAGCGGCATCAAGAAACTGTCCGACCTCAAGGGCAAGACCGTCGCCATGGGCCCGCCCGGCTCCGGCACGGTGTTCAACTGCAACAACATGCTCACGGCCGTGGGCATCATTGGCGACATCAAGGCGCGCTACATGACCTTCGCCGATGCCGGCCGCGCGCTCGGCAACGGGCAGATCGATGCGCTTTGCCAGTCGTCAGCACCGGCCGCGGCGGTCAAGGAACTGGCGGAAACCAAGGGCGCGGTCGTGCTGCCTTATTCCGACAGCGAGATGAAGATGGTGACGAGCAAGTATCCCTTCTACGTTTCCGATACCATGCCGGCGACGACGTACAAGGGCGTTCCTGCGACCAAGCTGCCATTCCTGACCGTCTACTGGGTTGCGCATGAGCGCGTGCCCGCCAAGGCCGTGCAGGATATTCTTGAACTGGTCTATCAGCCCGCCATCAAGAAGCGGCTCGCGGCCGGTCACAAGGCCTGGGGCCAAATGGAACCCGACACCCATAATTTCGATCAGCTCGGCGTTCCCATGCATCCGGGTGCCATCGCCTACTACAAGTCCAAAGGGCTCTATAAGGAATAAGGCGAACGTCTCGCTCAGCCGGGCCGCCCGATAGTTCGGGCGGCCCGATTTTCTTGCCCAACTGGATGGAGCCGGGCGCCGCCATGGCCGCGCAGCAAGCCGTGCCGCAAGCCGAGAGCTGGATCAAGCCGATCAAAGGGCGCAATCGAACGCTCTCCGGTCCGGTCGCGCTCTTCTACGCGGCGACCGCTATTTTCTTCAGCTGCTGGTATCTCTACACGTCCGGCTTCGGTCTGGTCTCGACCGAGAGCAACCGCGGCTTCTATCTGATGCTGACCTCGGTGCTGGTGTTCCTGTTGTTCCCGGCGCTGCCGTCCTCGCCCAAGACCCGGCCCAGCCTGTTCGACGTGCTCTGGGTGATCGCCGCCGTCGTTTCGGTCGGCTACTGGATGGATCAATACGTCGACTACGCCGTCAACCGCGTGAGCGATCCCAATCAGGTGGATTTCGTCATGGGCATCGTCGGCATCGCGGTGATGCTGGAAACCAGCCGCCGCGTGCTCGGCATAACCGTGGTGCTGATCGCCGTCGTTTTTCTCGCCCAACTCTATTTCGGCAAATATCTTCCCGGCAAGCTCGCCCATTCCGGCCTCGACGTAACGCGCATCATCGAGTTCACGTTCTCGACCCAGGAAGCCATGTTCGGCGTCGTCGCCGCGACATTCGCCACCTTCGTATTTCCGTTCATGATTTTCGGCGCTTTCCTGGAGGGGAGCGGCGCCGGCCAGTTCTTCATGGACCTCGGCACCTCGCTCACCGGCAAATGGCGCGGCGGTCCCGCCAAGATCGCGGTCGTGACCTCGGCGCTGTTCGGATCGATTTCCGGTTCCTCCGTCGCCAACGTCGTCTCCACCGGCACCTTCACCATTCCCTTGATGAAGCGCATCGGCTTCAAGCCGCATCATGCCGGCGCCATCGAGGCCATCTCCTCGACCGGCGGCCAGTTCATGCCGCCGATCATGGGCGCCGGCGTGTTCATCCTGGCGACGCTGACCGAGACCGAGTACCTGAAGATCGCGGCAATGAACGTGATCCCGGCGTTCCTCTATTTCTTCTTCCTGCTCTACATGGTCGACCTCGAGGCGATGAAGAGCGGCCTCAAGGGTTTAGACGAGAAAGAAATCCCGCGCGTTTCCACTGTGCTCGCGCGCGGCTGGCACTATCTCATTCCACTGATCGTGGTGCTCGGCCTGCTGTTCATGGGCTATTCGCCAGATTACGGCGCCTTCTGGGGCACGGTTTCGGCGTTCGTGCTGTCGTACCGGCGCAAGGAAACCATGATGGGCCCGCACAAGGTGATCGATGCCCTGATCACCGGCGCGCACAACAACACCTCGGCCGGCTCAGCCATCGGCACGCTCGGCATCATCATCGGCGGCATCGTGCTGTCAGGGCTGGGGCTGAAGTTCTCCGCCGTGCTGATCGAATTCGCCGGCGGCAGCCTGTTCCTCACCGTGGTGCTGGTGACCATCATCTCCATCATCATCGGCATGGGCTCGAGCACCACCGGCTCCTACATCATTCTGGCCGTGGTGGCGGCGCCGGCGCTGATCCAACTCGGCGTGCCGGAAATCCCCGCGCACCTGGTGGTGTTCTATGCGGCGTGCCTGTCCAACATCACGCCGCCGGTCTGCGTGTCGGCCTATGCCGCCGCGGCCATCGCAGGCTCCGACCCGATGAAGACCGGCTTTGCCGCGCTCAAGTTCGGCGCCACGCTGGTGCTGATCCCGTTCAGCTTCGTCTATGCGCCGGAGCTGCTGCTCTACGGCTCGGCTTGGGACATCGTGAACGGCACAATCGGCTATATGCTGGGCTATCTGGCGCTGGCGATGATGGTGCAGAATGCCGAGCCGGTGCACGGGCGCATCGCGCTCTGGCAGCGCGGCGTGTTCGGCGCGGCCGCGTTCTGCCTCTTGTTCCCCACCTCGATCTGGATCGACCTGGTTGGCGCCGGCCTGCTGGCGGCCGCTTGGGTGCCGTCGATCATGGGCACGCACCGGCGCGCTTATTGAGGGCGGACATTCGGCGGAAAGCTGTGATGTCGGCGAAGTGCCGACAGGAGGCACTGGCGGATCTTAAGTGAATTCCACGCCGGTCTTGCTTAGTTTCCGCCATACAAGGCGGCACCGTCGAGCGGTGCGGTTGCCGTCAAACGTCAAATCCAGGTCTTCCGGCAGGTCGATTGTGTTCGGGACATCGATACCGGCGCCGGTGTTGGTCAAGTTACGAACGACACAATCCCGCACGGAAGACTTGCCAAGCACGAACTTGGCGCCCTTAAGCACGCGCGTACGAGCAATTTTGCGGCGTTCCTGCATCTGGTTCCTACCTTTGCGGAAGCCCAAAGATAGAACTGAATAATGGGTAAGGTCTTAAGCGGAACCTGGAGACGAAAGGCTTGTTTGTACGAGTTCATTTACCAAAGATGCTGCGGCGGGCCGCTCTCATCGCGTCCGCAGCTAAGTTCGGGCGACGCAAGACAGATGACGTTCGCCGTTTCCACCTATGCCGGACGCCGGATCAGCGCCAGCAATTTTCCGTCGCGCAACGCCAGTCCGATAAAGATGAGCACCATGCCGATGATGTGCTCTGTCTTCAGGCTCTCGTTGAGGATCGAAACGCCAAGCATGATCGCGCTGACCGGGACGAGAAAATTCACCAGCAGCAGATTGTTCGCGCCGGCGGTCGCCAGAATGCGGAAATAAAGCAGAAAGGCGAAGGCCGTCGAGACCAGGGCGACGCCGAGCACCGCCGCTGACGCGGCCAGGCTTGGCATGGGAAGCGTCCATGGCCGGTCGATCAAAAGCGCGAGCGGCAGCAACAGCACCGTGGACACGGTGAGCTGACCGGTCGCGGTGGCGAGCGGTGAAACGCCGTCACGGGAAAAGCGGCGCCCGTAAACGCCCGATAGCGCGTAGCACACAGCGCCGCCGAGGATCGCCAACTGGGCCAAAAGGTCGGTGCCGAGGTCGCCGAGCAGGCCCGGCCCGATAAGCACGACGACACCGGCAAAGCCGCAGACGACGCTGACGACCCGCGGCACGGTCATGCGCTCGTCAGAGGTCATGAAATGCGCCAGCAGCACACCGAACAACGGAGTCGTCGCGATAAAGATCGACGTGAGACTGGACGGCACGTGTGATTGTCCCCACACGATGAGGAGAAATGGCAATACGCTGTTGATCACCGCCATGAGCGCGATCGCCCGCCAGAAGCGCAGGTTCCCCGGCATACCGGTCGCGCTCGCGAGAACCACGACCCAGAGCGCCAAGGCGGCCAACCCGACGCGCAGCGCTACAATGGTGAAGGTCGGCAGTTCTGTGACCGCGACGCCTATGAAGAAGAACGATCCGCCCCAGCATAATGACAACAGCAGCAGCATCGCCCACGTAAGAGGCGTCATCGTCAGCGATGAGGCGGGCTGAAATGCCGGGCCGGCCATGTGCTGCCGTCAATCTCCGTGGCGCCAAAGGTAGACGACTCTAAACCGCTGCGTGTCTGCCATCAAAGTCTTACGAGGCGGGCAATTTTCGGAAATTCCTGTATATTTCCCTGATCGCAGGGAATTGTACCCTCAAGAACAACTTCGGATATTTTGCAATCGCAATAAACTATCCTTGCGATCATCTGAGGACCGGGCGATGAAAAACTGGCTAAAGTCTCTTGGCGGTCGACGCGTGATCGCCTTATCCGCGGCATTCATATTGGCAGCCGGCGTCAGTTGGCAACTACACGCCACATCCGCGCGCGCCGACGTAAGTACGGAGAGTCGCCAGCTCGATGAGAAAGCGAAAAAGGCAGTGGAAGCGTGGGTCAGCGCGGTGGCGAGTGGAAACGCTGCGATTGTGCGGAAGTTTCTGGCGCCGGAATTTCAGATCCTGCGCTCCGACGGCAAAGCTTATGACCAAGCGCAATATCTTGCCGGTGGCATGTCGAAGATCGGCTCAATCATCAGCGTGCAGGACGTGTTTGCGACGGAACATGGCGACCTCATGGTGGTTCGCTATGTGATCAGCCTTAAAGCATCAGCCGGTGGCGAGACCATGCAACGAAGCGCGCCGCGCCTGACTGTATTCCGCCGCAATGGTGATCGCTGGCTGGTGGTCGCTCACGCCAACTTCGCTCAATTGCAGAAGTGACGATCCTCTCGCTCCAACCTCGCGATCGGCATTCGCTCGGCCATTTTCTATAGCCGCTGTGGGTCATTAGCGGACATTCGGCAGCACGGCGAGCATGCCCGCTAAGGGCCAAAAGAATTCATCGGATACTCGGTTTGAAAATGAAGGAGGCCGCCTACTGGCGCGTCACAAAGCGAGAGCCCAGCTAATGGACTAACCGGGCTCCGCAACAGCATGCCTTGTCACCGAGGTCCGAACCTGTTTCGGTGATGGAGGTAAGCTAGGCACCTTCAAGGCAGCTCGTCTGTTCAAAACAGACCATTAGACGGATATTTTTAATTCGAGCCCGAAACTCAGAGTGGTCACCCGATGTCCGCTTTGGGTCATTAGCGGAAGTAAGAGCCATTTACATCGATGTCCGCTTTGCCCCCGGAAGCGGACATCAGGCGGAGCAAGATCAATGTCCGCTAAGTGCCAAAAGCGGACATTGAGCGTCGGCCCTAGTGCATTCACTTATGCCCTCACCAAACTCTCACCAACGGTCAATCGCCTTCCACCAAGCGTATGTCGCGTTCGACATTTCCGGTACCGAGCACCTCGAGCGCCTCCTGGTAGGCGGGATTACTTCGGGCAGCGATGGCTTTCTCCAGACTGTCAAATTCAATTAGGATCACGCGCTCGTTAATGCCAGCCTCGTAAGTTTTCGCTGGCTTGTTACGGACGAGGTAGCGCCCACCAGCAGCCGTTAATGCAGGTGCGGCGAGCTTGCGATACGCCTCCCAAGCTTCGGTATTTTTCGCAGACGACCGATACGTCTGTACCCAGTAAGCTTTTGCCATAGGTTTGCGCCCCTCAAACTATCCTTTTTGAATCTGGAACGAGTGCCCGATGCAGCCTTGAGTCATAAGCGGAAGTAAATACCTTTCACCTCGATGTCCGCTTTACCCCCAAAAGCGGACATCAGCGGACGTAATTGGAATGTCCGCTAAGGGTCATAAGCGGACATCGCGGTGCGTCCGCGCCATGTCCGCTTTATCCCCGAAAGCGGACATTCGGCAGCACGGTTGGCATGTCCGATTTGGGTCACGTTTGGACTGCGCCATGGCAAGAGCTTTTTTACTGCGCCATGGCAAGAGCTTTTTTGAAGCCGCCGCTGCACTTCGAAAATTCAAAAAAGCCTATTGACTTTATTCCTATCGCCTATATTTCTTTACCCAACCACCCCGCGCGAGGGGCGTTCTGCAGGACACTGCGAAACGTGGGGTGGTGGCGGCGCCCGCTGCTGCGGCTAGTCACCGCAGGATCGGGAGGCCCTGGCCAGCCGTCCGCCGGCATTACGACCGGCTGCCCTTTAAGGGCTGGACGTGGCGGGAACGAAGGCGGGCGGAAGCCCGCCGGATAAGGGGAGCCCAAGGGCTCCCCCTCTTGTCCCGCCCGGAAGTTACGGCGCCGGGGACGAAAATCGCCGCAGGTGGAGCGCCGGAAGGCGACGCGCCTGGAAAAAAAGGCGCGGCTCGCCGCAAGGCGAGAGACTGGTGGTTGCGCCTTTCGGTGCTCCACTCCCTCGCACTTCTCGTTTGGGGACGACTTCCCCGACTCTTGAAGGAGGCGAGGCGATGCCCAAACTCCGGCGCGGAATCGCGCGCGGAAATAATCACGTGCGTCCAGGGAATATTTCAAACATAGCGCGATGTGAATATTGCCGGATGTTTTGAAAATTTTTCTGCACCGGGCACCCCCCGTAGCGCGGCCTTGGCACCTCGCCTACGATCCTGCCCGAACCGGCGTACAAGACCGATCGTTGCTTGGCTCTTAGGGGGAGGAATCCAACATGGCTACGTCCGTGAACGCCGGCGCTCGTCTCGACCGGCTCCCGATCTCGTCGTTCCATTACCGCATCTTCTGGCTGGTCGGCGCCGGCATGTTCTTCGACGGTTACGATCTCTATGTCGCCGGCGGCGTGCTCGCCTCGGCCATCAGCACGCATTTCTCCACGCTGCCTCAGAACCTAAAATTCCTATCCTGGACTTTCATCGGCATGACGCTGGGCGCGCTCATCACCGGCTATGTCGGCGACGCCATGGGCCGGCGCTTCACTTATCAAATCAACCTGTTGATTTTCGGCCTCGCTTCGCTCGCCGCCGCTTTTGTGCAGAGCATGGATCAGCTCATCATCTGCCGCTTCATCCAAGGGCTGGGCCTCGGCGCCGAGATCGTGGTCGGCTATTCGACGCTGACCGAGTTCGTGCCGCCGCGGACGCGCGGCCGCTGGCTCGCCTTCATGGCCTTCATCGTGGTGGCGGGATTTCCGGTCACTGCGATCCTCAGCTACCTGATTATTCCGAATTTCGGCTGGCGGCCGATGTTCGTGATTGCTGGCATCGGATCGCTGATTGTCTGGTACCTGCGCAAGCGGCTGCCGGAATCCCCGCGCTGGCTGGAATCGAAAGGTCGCACCGCGGATGCAGAAGCCCTGATGCAATCGATCGAGAAAGAAGTCGCCGCGGAAAAGGGCGCGTTGCCGGCGCCGGCTGCGGCCGTACCAGTGCCGCAAGTAACCGCAACCGCCATGCTGAAGCCGCCGATCCTGCAAAGCATGATTGTCGGCTCCTGGGTACTGATCACCATCAACACGCTGATCTTCGGCTTCGTGATTTTCCTACCGCAGTTCTTCCTGCGCCAGGGGCTCACCATCACCCATTCGCTTGCCTACACGCTGGTGCTATCGGCGGCGTCGCTGATCGGCTGCGCCGTCGGCGCCTGGGCCGCCGATTTCATCGGCCGGCGCTGGACCATCATTGGTGCTTCCGTCGTCACCATCGTGGTCGGCTACATCTATGCGCGCTTTAATGCCGCCTCCGATCCGGCCACGGTGTTGACCGTCGGTTTCGTGCTGATCGTGGCGATCTATGTGCTGACCGCGCTGTTGTTCGGGGTCTATACGCCGGAACTGTTCCCGACCGAGATCCGGCTGACCGCCAACGGCATCTGCAACACCATTGGCCGGGCGGCGACGGTGGTCTCGCCCTTTGTGGTTGGTTATCTGATGGTGCACTACAAGCTACCCGGCGTGCTCTGGCTGATGATCGGGCTCTTGGTGGTGCAGATTCTCGTTGTCCTGGTCTGGGGCGTCGAGCCGCGCAATCGAACGCTGGAGGACGTAGCGGCCAAGACCGCCTGATCCTCATCCGCTCAAAGGCTCGGCCGTCCGGGCTACCGGACGGCCGATTTTGTTCTTAGATAGGCATGGAGGGCGGCGCTTCGTTGAGGAATACTGCGGCATGTTCGATTCGTTCATGAAGCTGATTGCGGGCGAGGGCGACGGTGGCAAGCACCCCGAGCGCTACGACGAGAACGACTATCGCCTCGCGGCCGCGGCGCTGCTGATGCATGCCGCCACCATCGACGGCTCGGTCTCGCAGGCGGAGCGCGACAAGTTGCATGCGGTGATCATGCAGCGCTTCAATCTCGATAACGCCGCCGCCGACGCGCTGATCGAAAAGGCCACCGAAGCCGAGCGGGAGGCCATCGATCTCTACAAGTTCACGGCAAATCTCAACCGCACGCTCGACCACCGCGGTCGCGCGCGCATCGTCGAAATGTTGTGGCAGATCGTCTGCGCCGACGGGGTCGTCACCGAATTCGAGGATAATCTGATTTGGCGTGCGGCGGACCTGCTGGGTATTTCGCGCAACGAGCGCATCGCCCTGCGCGAACAAGTGATGGCGTCGCGCGCCGGTGGGGGCGACACGAAACAATGAGCGGCTTGCGGCCCGTCACCGTGATTACCGGCGCCTCGGCCGGGATCGGCGTTGCACTGGCGCGTGTGTTTGCCCGCCACGGTCATGAATTGGCGCTTGTTGCGCGGCGCGAGGACCGGCTGCAGGCGCTCGCCGACGAAATTGCCGCGACGGGGCTGCGCAAACCGCTGGTGATCACCGCCGACCTGCAACGCCCCGGTGCCGCCGGAGTAATCGGCGAGACGCTCGCCGCGCAGGGCGTCGAGCCGCAATTCATGGTCAACAATGCCGGCTTTGGCCTGATCGGCCTCGCCAGCGCGCGCGACCGCGACGAAGTGCTGGCGATGATCGACGTCAATGTGCGTGCGCTCACTGAATTGTCGCTCGCCTTCATCGACAGTCTGGCGCGTCACGGCGGCGGCCTGCTCAATGTGGGCTCGCTGGCCGGCTTCCTGCCGGGGCCGGGCATGGCGGTCTATTACGCGACCAAGAGTTACGTCTTGTCGTTGAGCGAGGCGCTGCACAGCGAGCTGAAAGGCCGCGGCGTGCGGGTGACGCTGTTGGCACCAGGTCCAGTGCCGACCGAATTCGCCGAGCGCGCCGGCGTCAGCCGCAGGTCGGCGCCGGGGCCCCTCACCCAGAGCGCCGAGCGCGTGGCCGAAGCCGGCTATCGCGGGCTGATGCGCGGGCAGCGCATTGTGGTGCCCGGGCTCGCCAACAAACTGGTTGCGGCTGTCGTTCCTCTGGTCCCACGCCGCCTGCTGCTGCGTCTGGTGGGTTCTCGCCAGAGCCGACGCAGGTCCGCGCAGGGCACATAGCCACCGTTCGCCGCACAATCTTTGCAAAATGCGGCAAAGCGGCTAGGAGTTGGCGTCGAACCGCCATGTTGAAGCCGGTCCTCATCATCGTTCACCAGGAACATTCCTCGCCCGGCCGGGTCGGCCAGGTACTGGCGAAGCTTGGGTTTCCGCTCGACATCAGGCGCCCGCGCTTCGGCGACCCGCTGCCCGAGACCATGGACGCGCATGCCGGCGCGGCGATCTTCGGCGGCCCGCAAAGCGCCAACGACACCGAAGATTTCCTCAAGGCCGAAACTGACTGGATCGGCGTGCCGCTGCGGGAGAAAAAACCGTTTCTCGGCATCTGCCTCGGCGCGCAAATGATGGCGCGCTATCTCGATGCCCGCGTCTATCCGCATCCGCACGGCCATGCCGAAGTCGGTTATTACCCGATCCGCCCGACCGCGGCCGGCCGCGAAGTCTGTTCGGACTGGCCCGACCACGTCTATCAGTGGCACCGCGAGGGTTTCGATCTTCCGGCGGATGGCGAGCTGCTGGCCGAGGGCGACGGCGCCTTCGCGGTGCAGGCGTTCCGCTACGGCACCGGCTACGCGCTCCAGTTCCACCCCGAAGTCACCCACGCCATGATGTATCGTTGGCTGGTGCGCGGGGCCGAGCGCCTGGAAATGCCCGGGGCGCGCTCGCGCGCCGACCACATCGCCGACCGCGCGGTGCACGATCTCGCTTCGCGCAACTGGCTCGCCGCTTTCATCGATCACTGGATCGGCCGCACGTCGGCTAACCAGCCGGTCGAAGCCGCGTCCTGAGCGGCGTTTGCAACGCAGCTGCGTATCGATTGGGTGGAACCGTGTGGTCTACCGGCCGAAATTAAGCCGGCGTGGGCCGATTTATGGGCCATACGCCCTGGGCAGCAATCAACGGCCCGTAACGAATTGCACCGTGCCGAGGGCGAAAAGCGTCTGATTGTCGATCTCGCCGCTTGCCTTTATCCCAAAGTGATCTTGGTATTTGCGAACGGCGGCTCTTGTCTTGGGGCCGATGACTCCGTCGATCGGGCCCGGATCAAAGCCTTTAGCCTCGAGCGTAGCCTGGATTTTCCGGACGATGTCGCGGCCGAGATTGGGCACCGCGTCCATGTTCAAATTTGTGATATCAGGCGATTCTTTGAGTTTGACCTGGGACGTTGCCGGCAAAGTCGCCGCTCCGAGCAACGACGCTGCCGCGATGGTGGCAATGACGAGCTTTTTCACGAAACTCTCCCCCGAAAGGCAAGTTGTAGGTTTCCGAATGTCAGACTTCAACCTCTGTCGGCCCGCTTCCTGGAGGTTTAGTTTTTATCTTTGACCACGGTGATCGTGATCGGCTTGGAATACACGGGCGGATTGTGCGGTATGTGTTTTGCGTCGCCAAGCAGCAACTGAATCGTATGCTTGCCCAAAGGCAAGGTAACCGTTGCCTCTGTCTGCCCGGCGCCGAAGTGCAGGTGATGGAAGTCATTCGGGATCGGTTGGTCGAGCGGCGGCAGGGGGGCGTCGATCAAGACATGGTGGTGACCGGTATTGGGCTTTGCGATACCTGCCGGCGCGACACCCATGTTTTCGAGACCGAAGTGAAGGGTGACGTGCTGGGGAACCACCGAGCCGTCATGCAGGCCGACAAAATAGACCTTGGCACCTTCCGGCGAAGCTGTGCGCAGCGACGGGTCGGCAACCCGCACCGTGATGCGCTTGGAAAACAGCGGCGGGTTGTGTGGAATGTGGTCCTTGTCCGCAAACAGCAGCTGAAGGGTATGCTCGCCCGGCTTCAGCGTGATCGTGGCCTGGGTCTGCCCGGCGCCGAAATGCAGATGATTGAAATCGTTCGGGATCGGCTGGTCGAGTGGCGGCAAGTCGGTATCGACCAGCAGATGATGATGGCCTGAATTGGCGCGGTCCGAGCCTGCCGGCGCCACCCCCATATTCTTGAGCCCAAAATAGACAGTAAATTTCGGGGGAACGGCCGCGCCATCCTTGAGTTGGGTGAAATAAACCTGGGCGCCTGGAGCCGACGGCGTCGGCCCGCCTTTCGGCACCACGGTGACGTGAATACGCGCCGACATCACTGGAGGGGTGTGCGGAATGTGGTTCTTGTCGCCCATGAGCAGCTGCAAAGTGTGCGGGCCCGGCTTGAGCGAGAGTTCCGTCTCGGTCTGGCCGGCGCCGAAGTGCAGGTGATTGAAGTCGTTGGGAATTGGACGATTGAGCGGCGGCAATTCGGTATCGACCAGCAAATGGTGGTGGCCCGAATTTGGCAGGTCCGAACCGGCAGGCGCAACGCCCATATTCTTCAGGCCGAAAAAAATCTTCAGTTTTTCCGGAATCTTGGCGCCGTCCTTGAGGTCGATAAAATAGACCTCCGCGCCCGGCGGAGAGGGAGTCAATCCGGTGCTGTTCTGCGCCTGGACAACCGCAGCGCTTGTAGTGAGCGCGACGCCCGCGAACAGCAATGCGATGACCGACGACGCGGCCCTGATCCGCTTACTCCCCACTGGCATGTGCGATGCTCCGCTCTCGCGCCCCGATCGCAACAATCTAGATGAATTACGCCCGGCTGAAAAGCACGGTTTTCACCGACCAGCTTGCCTCGGCGTGGCTGACATTCGGGGCAGTCCAAATCCAAAGAGCTGCAAAATGCCCGGGCAGGCCGCCGGTCATTTAGGAATGCATGAGCCGCCGACGCCGCTAACTGCAGCCCGGCATTGCTGCATCGAAGTGAAACCGCAATTCTCTGCACCGGTCCCGTAAATCGCACACCAGCTAGAGCTTTGGCGCGCACCCGTGTAGGTATTGCGCTCGGAGCTCTTCGCCGATTTTTTCGAGGCGCTGGGTTGTTTCTTGCGGGGCTGCTTAGGTTCCGGTTGTGGGCGTTGTTCTTTTTCAACGGCGGCCGACTTGTCTCCCACCACTCCCAGTGCGAAAAGCGTTTGGTTGTCGATCGTGCCGGTTGCCTTAATTCCAAAGCGATCCTGGAAGTTTTGCACGGCTTCTTTGGTCTTCGTTCCGACCACGCCGTTGAGAGGGCCCGGGTCGAAGCCCTTCGCCTTGAGCGCATTTTGGACTTGCCGAACTTTGTTACGGTCGATAGCGGGCACCGCCGACATATTCACGTTTGCTACGGAATCGGCACTCCGGATTTTTAATTGAGCGTATTGGAGCGGATTGGCGACTTGGCCGGCCGCCGATGTCGCGACGAGAACCGAAAGCGACACGGCCGCGATGCTGCCTACAAAAAACTTTTTCATGCGGCACACTTTAGTTCGGGAATTCCGGAGGGACCCATAACCGGGGCGACGGTAGCGATTTTCTCCGGCGCGCGGAAGCCTTGATACGAAGCCCGGCCGGGCGAATAGCCGCAGCCTGAGCGGCCTTGACGGGCCCTGTCTGGTCTTCTTCCGGCTGGCGCCATGAGCAACTCTCAAATAGACTTTACGCTAGAAGGGCCATAGTGGGCTCGGTCCGCGCCCGCGAAGGGGTTCCCCCCGACGGGTCCGGTCGATCGAAAGGGGACAATGGCGGTTAATTTCTCAGCGTGGTCGATACACAATCCGCTGCCTCCAATCGTCATCGCCGGGGCGATCGTTGCGCTCGGATTTATCAGCTTCAATAAACTGCCGATCACGCGCCTGCCGAATGTCGATCCGCCTGTCATCTCCGTCGTGGTGGCGCAATTTGGCGTTGGTCCCGCGGAGCTTGAATCAAAGGTCACCAGAACAATTGAAGACACGGTTTCCAGTGTTGCGGGAGCCCGCCACATCAACTCCGTGATTACCGACGGGGTGTCGGCCACGACGATCATATTTGGATTGGAGGCTGACACCGATCGCGCGCTCAACGACGTCAAAGACGCGGTAACGCGTGCACGCGGCGATCTTCCGCGCGGCATCGATGAACCGAGGATTCAACGGGTCGATATCGCCGGTCTGCCGATCCTCACCTATGCCGCGATCGCGCCCGGCAAGACTCCCGAGCAGCTTTCGTATTTTGTCGAGGATGTCGTCGTCCGTGAGCTGCAAGGCTTGCGGGGGGTCGGCAGCATTGACCGCATCGGCAATGTCGAACGCGAGATAAGGGTCGGGCTCGACCCCGTTCGGCTGCAGGCGGTGGGATTGACGCCGCTCGACGTCAGCCGTCAGCTCAGCGGCAGCAACGTCGATCTCGCTGGCGGGCGCGCCGAAATCGGCGGCCGCGATCAGGCGATCCGCACCCTTGCCGGCGCGAAAACGCTCGGCAACCTCGCCGCGACCAAGATCGGCTTGCCGTCCGGCGGTGAAGTGCGCCTGGATGATCTAGGCCTCGTAACCGATACCGTCGCCGAGCCGCGTACCTTTGCGCGCTTCGACGGCAAACCGGTCGTGGGCTTCAGCATTTTCCGCGCAAAGGGGGCGAGCGACGTTACCGTCGCCGAAGTCGTTGCGGCTCGTGTCAAGGCCGTCGAAAAGGAACATCCGGAAGTCGATCTCAAGTTGATCGATTCATCCGTTCCCCAAACGCTCGGAAATTATTACTCGGCGGTGGATACGCTGTACGAAGGAGCTATCCTCGCGGTGGTCGTGGTTTTTCTATTTTTGCGAGACTGGAGAGCGACCATTATCGCGGCGATCACGTTGCCGCTGTCGATCTTTCCGGCTTTTTGGGCCATGTACGTTCTCGATTTCTCGCTGAACATGGTGAGCCTGCTGGCGATCACACTCAGCACTGGAATTTTGGTCGACGATGCGATCGTCGAAATCGAAAACATTGCGCGTCACATGCGGATGGGCAAAACGCCGTATCAGGCCGCGCTCGACGCGACCAATGAAATCGGCCTCGCCGTTATCGCCATCAGCTTTACCATTGTCGCGGTTTTCATACCGGCGAGCTTCCTGCCGTCGATTCCGGGGCAGTTCTTCAAGCAATTTGGCGTAACGGTCTCGGTGCAGGTCATGTTTTCATTGCTCTGCGCGCGCATGATAACGCCGATGCTCGCGGCCTATTTCCTGATACCGCATCGCTATAAGGAAGAGTCCGAAGGGCGTATTATGACGCTCTACTCCCACGCGCTCACCTGGGCGGTAAAGCATCGCTTCTTGACCATCGCCGCCGGTCTGATTTTTTTCGCCCTGTCACTGGCGAGCTCGGGGTTACTGAAGTTGGGTTTTCTGCCAGACGCCGACATTTCGCGCTCGACGCTTGCCATTGAGCTGCCGCCCGGCTCGCAACTCGCCGATACAGAAAGCGTAACCGATCTCATTGCCAGCCGTCTGCGTCGTCGGCCGGAGGTGGTGAACGTCTTTGTTAACGGTGGAAGAATTCCAAGCGGCGTGATGGGAGTTCGTAACGCCACGCTGATCGTCAACTCCGTGCCGAAATCGAAACGGTCGCTTTCGCAGCATGAGCTTGAACATGAGATCGGCAAAGATCTTCTCGATATTCCCGATATTCGCTACTGGTTCGTTGACGAGAACGGACAGCGCAACATTACGTTGATTGTCACGGGACAGGACAGCAACACCGTGGCAAATGTTGCGTCGGAGATCGCCACTCAGATGCGGCGGCTCTCGATGGTGACGAACGTCTTGTCGTCGGCGACGCTCAATCGACCGGAGCTTCGGATTTACCCGCGCCGAGACCTGGCTGTTCGTTTGGGCGTTTCTACCGAAACGCTGTCGGAAACCATCCGAGTTGCGACGGTCGGCGATGTCGCTCAGGCGCTTGCAAAGTTCAACGACGGCGACCGGATTGTCCCTATTCGTGTTCTGCTCGATGAAAAGGCACGCGCCGATCGGAAGGTTCTTGAACAGATTCGAGTGCCGTCCCAGCGTGGCAGCGTAGTGCCGCTCAATGCACTTGCCGACATAACGTTTGGTGAAGGCCCTGTCAGCATTTCGCGTTATGACCGCCAACGCGAAGCGAGGGTCGAAGCCGATCTTGTCGCCGGTTCGACCCTCAGTGACGCGAGCTCCGCCATCAATGCGCTACCGGTTATGAAAAATCTTCCGCCCGGCGTCACGGTCAACGAGGGAGGCGACGCGGAGTTGCAGGCGGAACTGTTCGGCGGATTTGGCTCGGCCATGCGAAACGGCCTGGTGATGGTCTATGTGGTTCTCGCGGTTCTTTTCGCCAGTTTGCAGCAGCCGTTGACCATTTTGTTTTCGCTTCCGTTGTCTATCGCCGGCGCGATCTTGGCGCTGCTTGTGACATTCTCGCCGATTACCATGCCGGTGGTCATTGGAATCTTGATGCTTATGGGCATCGTCACCAAGAATGCGATCATGCTGGTCGACTTTGCCGTGGAATCGATGAGCACGGGAGTAGACCGTACGACCTCCATCATCGAAGCCGGTCGAAAGCGCGCCCGACCGATCGTGATGACGACAATCGCGATGACGGCGGGAATGGCGCCAAGCGCCTTGGCGCTCGGCGCCGGCGGTGAGTTTCGGGCTCCGATGGCGATTGCGGTTATCGGCGGACTTATCGTGTCGACGTTTCTATCGCTGCTTTTCGTGCCGGCCTTTTTCACGGTCATGGACGACGTGGGTGGCTTTACGTGGCGCCTATTCAAACATGTCATGGGACCGGGGGACGAACAGGAGCCGGATCGCACCAGAAAAGCCGGCCGTCCCGCAGAATAAACGCCTGCCTTCGGATTGCGGGCGCGCCACCGGCCTCCGAAGGCGATCCTATAAAGGAGTGCAACCGGCGAATTGGCCGATCGCCGGACAGGGTAGAGCCAAATATCAGCAAGGGGTGCCGGCGCGCGTCTTTTCTGACGGTTGTCGGGGACCGGCAATCTGTTTAGAATTTGAAAGTTAACGAAAAATCGGGAGGTTAGGAGGAGGAGATCGACGGCTTTCAAGCGTTCGGATAGGGGCCGAAGAGCCGGGAGCCAGCATTATTCGTACGACCGGATCTCCTTCGCAATTGTAATGCGAAACAAAGCAGCAATTACGCACATGGGTTTGCACAACTGCGCCAACAAAGCGGAAACCGGGATGCGCGTCCCTCTTTTTTGGCTGAGTATTTTTTTTGCATCGGTGATGCTGGCGACGTCCGCATTGGCCCAGAACAAAGATGATCGTGTGGCGCTCGTCATCGGAAATGCGAAGTATCCTGACGCCAGAGCGCCGCTGCCCACTCCGATCAATGACGCGACGAAGTTGGCGGAAGTACTTCGCCGCAACAATTTCAGCGTGGAATTCAAGACGAACGTCGGCAAGAAGGACATGCAACGCGCGATCGATGCCTTCACCGGCAAGATCAAGAATGGCACGACCGCGCTCTTTTACTTTAGCGGGGTCGGGCTCCAGGTCGGCCGGCGAACCTATCTGATCCCGACCAATGCACAAATATGGACCGAGGCTGACGTGCGTCGCGATGGCGTCAGCGTCGATGCGCTACTCGCCGAGGTGCAGCGCAAAGGAGCGAAAGTAAAAATTGTTATAATCGATGCCGCGCGAAGAAATCCATTCGAACGTCGATTTCGAGCATCGCCCGCTGGGCTTGCTCCGGTTGAGGCACCTACCGGTACGCTCGTGCTGTATTCGGCGGCACCCGGCAAGCTGGTCGAAGACAGCAACAGTGGGGCAACGAGTCTGTTCGCCAGCGATCTGATCAAGGAACTCGATACACCGAACTTGAGCGCAGAGCAGATGTTCAACCGCACCCGCATCGCCGTGTCGCGTGCCTCACGCGGTGAACAGGTTCCTTGGGTTGCGTCTTCTCTTCTTGAAGAATTTAACTTCCGCGCAAAATCGTCGGGAGTGGTTATGACCTCGCCGCCGGCCGGATCATCCTCACCGTTTCCGCCACCTCCGAAATCTTCATCGACATTTCCGCCGGCTCCGAGAAAGCCTGCGCAAACGCTGCCGCCCGCTGCGGCGCCACCAAAGCCACCCGCGCATGCAACTCTCTCGCCGCCGCGTGAGCCGGTCCGCAAGGATCTCAAGCCCGGTGATACGTTCCGCGACTGTGCGGAATGCCCCGAGCTTGTGGTCGTGCCGGCCGGTTCGTTCCAAATGGGATCGCCAAAAAACGACCGCGAAAAACCGGTTCACGAGGTCCGTATTGCGAAGCCATTCGCCATCGGAATTCGTGAGGTAACTTTCGAGGAATGGGATCAGTGCGTGAGCGAACATGGCTGCAAGTTCCGCCCCGGCGATCGGGGCTGGGGGCGCGGCAGCCGCCCGGTCATCAATGTGAGCTGGGTCGATACGAAAGAATTCACGACCTGGCTGTCTCAGAAAACGGGTCAAGTCTATCGATTGCCGACGGAAGCTGAGTGGGAATATGCGGCTCGTGGCGGAACCAGCACGGCCTTTTGGTGGGGACGCGCCATTGGCGCACGCCACGCCAACTGTCGCGAATGCAGCACCGGTGATGCCGAACAGACGTTTCCGGCCGGCACTTACAAGCCAAATCCGTTTGGCCTCTACGACACCGCGGGCAATGCGGCGGAGTGGGTCGAGGACTGCTGGAATGACGATTACCGCGGCGCCCCGACGAACGGTGCGGCCTGGACCAAGGGGCAATGCCAGCTCCGCGTCTTGCGCGGCGGGTCGTTTGACAGCGAGTCAGAATATGTGCGGTCAAATTCGCGCTTCAGGTACGATGTCGACGTACGATATTCCGGCAACGGCTTCCGGGTGGTGCGGCAATTGCAATAAGATCACAATAAGATCAGTTGCAATAAGATGATGTGCAATAAGCTTGCAGCCGATGATGGAGCCGTGGTGATTCGGAAAATCAGGTGCCGGCCGTGAAACCTCTTTCTGTGGCGGCAATTTGTGCTGCAGGGGTGATCCTCATTGGCGGATCAAACATTGTCGCCGCGCCAGTCGGAAGTGCTGTCGCCGCCGATGCCGATTCGCTGCCGGCGGCACAGGTGGTCGTGGTTCGCGCGAAGAACGCCTGCTTTTCCGAAGCCATTCACGTCACCGGCTTTCTGGTTGCCCGTAAAGAGGCGGTCGTGACGATCGAGGCCCCGGGTTATCAGGTTGCCGAAGTGCTGGCGGGCGAAGGTGACCAGGTGAGGGCGGGTCAAACCCTCGCGCGGTTGACGCGCGCGAACGGCGAAGCTGCAAATCCCGGTGCCGCGGCAAAAAGCACCATGACCTTGAAGACGCCTGTGTCCGGCGTGGTATTGCGCAGCGCTGCGGTCGTGGGTGCGACGGCCTCCTCCTTGCGGCAGCAACCGCTGTTTCTCATCGCCGTCGATAACCAAATCGAACTCGAGGCGGAAATTCCGAGCATCCATTTGCCTGCACTTTCCCCCGGACAAAGAGCGCGAATCTTCATTGATGACAGTCGCGAGTTGTCCGGCTGGGTTCGGCGGGTGCCTTCCGCGGTCAATCAGAATACGCAACTTGGCCCGACGCGCATTGCGTTGGAGCCGGTTTCGGGGCTTCGGGTCGGAATGTTTGCGCAGGCCACGATCGATGCCGATCGAAGCTGCGGGATATCGGTTCCGCGCTCGGCGGTCACGTACCAAACCGGTGGCACGAGCGTTCAGGTTGTGCATGGAAATGTCATCGAGACGCGCCGTGTTCAGGTCGGGCTGCATTCAGACACCGATACAGAAATTCGCTCGGGGCTGCAGGAAGGCGACATGGTCGTAGCCAATGCCGGCAGCTCGCTGCGCAATGGCGACAGGGTCACCCCGATCGTCGCTAGTGCCCTGCGCACAGAACTGCCATGATGGCCGAGGAATGGTGGTTGGTCCGCGATGTTTACACTAAGCAAGACGGCGGCCCGAATGCGTTTTCCGTTCGCCGTCTGGATTAAGCCGCGCTGCCGCTGCACGGACATCCGGCCGCCTTCGGCATGTTCATTGTCGCCCGGTTTGTTGGCGCGCGCGGCCGCAATCGTTGCCGCAATACTTCTTGTAGATTTCGGCTCCACCTTGCAGTCGTCGGCTGCGGAACCGGGCAATCTGGGTCCGAACCCCGATCTGGCAGTGACCGTCGTCCCGGCAAAGCAGATGTGCTTTGTCGACAAACTTCAGGTCACCGGGATCCTGGTTCCACGGACTGAAATTCTCGTGCGGCCGGAGCGGGAAGGATTGCAGATCGCGGAGGTCCTCGTCGAGCCTGGCGCGACGGTCGTATCGGGTCAGGTGCTGGCGCGTTTGGCGCCTCCGGAAGGCTCGAAAAGTAACGCGCTTGTTACGGTGCGGGCGCCGGCGGCGGGCGTCGTCAGCGCTGTGTCGGCGGTGATCGGGACGACGGCATCGGCCCAAGCGGAACCGCTTTTTCGCATTGTAAAATCCGGAGAACTGGAACTCCTGGCCGAAGCACCAGCGAATGCGTTGTCCCGCCTCGCTCCCGATCAAGTTGCACTCGTCGAGATCATCGGCGTCGGCGGATTGGCGGGGAAGGTGCGGGTCTCTTCGACCGCCATCAATCCGCGGACGCAGCTCGGGGAGGTCCGCGTGTTCGTCGGCAACGATCGTTCGCTGCGGGTCGGCGCCTTCGGCCGGGCGACGATTGATGTTGGACGAAGCTGCGGCGCAGCCGTTCCATTGTCGGCGGTCTTGTACGGACAGGACGGCACAGTCGTCCAGGTGGTGCGTGACAACCGGGTCGAAACTCGAGGCGTGACGGTCGGCCTGATCAACTCAGGAAAGGCTGAAATTAGCGAAGGGCTTTCCGACGGCGACGTGGTCGTGGCCCGCGCCGGAGCGTTCTTGAAAGACGGCGACCGCGTTCGACCGATGAAAGCACCGGACGCTACGGCCGCGAAGTGAGGTCGGCCGGGTTTCGGCGACCGCCGCTCCTTGTTGAAAACTCCGGCTGCTGAAAAATTGCCCCGAAGGGGCTGGATGGTGGAGCCGAGGGGATTTGAACCCCTGACCTCCTCATTGCGAACGAGGCGCTCTCCCAACTGAGCTACGGCCCCGCCAAATGGCAACGATTCAGCGTCGTTGCGCGAAAAATCGCGGCGAGTGGCCGCCATTTAGGGCCAGGGGTCGGGCCTGTCAAGGATTGCCGCGGTACACAGCATCCGCTGGTCGGCTTGTTCAAGGCCATGCGACCCGCTACTTTCCGCCCACATTTCGAACGGACGAACACTCATGCGCTCGGTACTCGACATTATCCTGCTGGTGCTACAGATCTATATCTGGCTGCTGATCGCGGCCGCCGTGCTGTCTTGGCTGATCGCCTTCAACGTGGTCAACACCCGCAATTCGGTGGTGGCGTCGATCGGCGAGTTCCTCTACCGCATCACCGAGCCCGTGCTGCGGCCGATCCGCTCCATGCTGCCCAATCTCGGCGGCATCGATATTTCGCCGGTGATCCTGATCCTGATCATCCTGCTCATCGAAAACGTCATCGTCCGTTACATCTATCCGAACGTTTTCTAGCGCATGATCCTGAAAAGTGGCTTCCGGTTCTCCAACTCGATCAAGCACTGCCGATAACGCGACGAAACCGTGGGCGGCGGTCGCCGGCGGGGTGACGCTGGCGGTGCGGCTGACGCCGAAAGGCGGCCGCGACGCCATAAGCGGTATCGAGCGCCTGGCCGATGGCCGTGCGGTGCTCAAAGCGCGCGTGACTGCGCCGCCGAGCGAGGGCGAAGCCAATACGGCGCTCGTTCGACTGATCGCCAAAGGCGTAGGCGTGCCGCCGCGCGACGTCACCGTGGCTGCCGGGGCCACAGCGCGTGTCAAACGGCTCGCCATTGCGGGCGATGGCCCAACCCTCATCGCGGCGCTGGAGAAGATGGCCGCGGCACGCTAGGACAGAGGCCATGACCGCACGGATCATCGACGGCAAGACGGTTTCGGCGGACTTGCGCGGCCGGGTGACCGACGCCGTGCATCGCTTGCGCCGCGACCGCGGCATCGTGCCCGGCATCGCGGTTGTTCTCGTCGGCGAGAATCCTGCCAGCCAGGTCTATGTGCGCAACAAATCCAAGGCGGTGGCCGAATCCGGCATGCACGCCTTCGATCGCAAGCTGCCGGCGAGCACCAGCGAGGCTGAACTGCGCGCTGTCATCGCTGAGCTCAACGCCGACGCGTCCGTGAACGGCATTCTGGTGCAATTGCCGCTGCCGAAGCAGATCGATCCGCAAAGTATCATCGCCGCCATCGATCCCGCTAAGGACGTTGACGGCTTTCATCCGCTCAATATCGGCCGGCTATCCATTGGTTTGCCCGCAATGGTGCCGTGTACGCCGCTCGGCTGCATCTTGCTGGCCAAGAGCGTGCATCCCTCGCTCGCCGGCATGGAGGCGGTGGTTGTGGGTCGCTCCAACATCGTCGGCAAGCCGGTGGTGCAATTGCTGCTCCAGGACAATGCGACCGTAACGATTTGCCATTCCAAGACGCGCGATTTGCCGGAAGTCTGCCGGCGCGCGGACTTGCTGATCGCTGCCGTCGGCAAGCCTGAAATGGTGCGCAGCCACTGGATCAAGCCGGGCGCCACCGTGATCGACGTCGGCATCAACCGCGTGCCGCGCGAGGGCGGCAAGTCGCGCATCGTGGGCGATGTGGCCTATGCGGAAGTCGCGCAAGTCGCCGGCGCGATCACGCCGGTGCCCGGTGGCGTCGGGCCGATGACCATCGCATGCCTGTTGCTGAACACTCTGCGCGCGGCGTGTGTGCAGAACGGGCTGCCGGCGCCGAATATCTAGAGCGTTGTCCCCGCGAAAGCGGGGCAAGGCATTTCGGATTTATTGAAAATTTGAAGTCAGCCCTGCCAGGCGTAGGCGACCTTGTCGAGCGTCTTTGGCCCGAAGCGTTCCGAGGAGCGTGCGACAGCGCGGCCGCCGAGCGCGCGATAGAATTCCACCGCCGGCCCATTGTCGGACAGCGCCCACACCACCAGGCTCTTGAGGCCGCTCTGCATCAGATCCTTGCGCGCGGCCGAGAACAGGCGGCGGCCGAAGCCGAGGCCCTGGAACTCGGGGCGCAGGTAAAGCTCGTAGACCTCGCCGTCATAGAACAGGCTGCGGGCGCGGTTGCGGCCGTAATTGGCGTAGCCGGCGATCTGCTCGCCGAACTGCAAAATGGTGATACGGCTGCCCTTGCGGATAGCCGAATCCCACCAGTCCGGCCCGCGCCGGTTGATCAGCTTGTCGAGCTCGTTGCCGGGAATAATACCCTGATAAGCCGTACGCCATGCCTCGTCATGGGTCTCGGCGACCTCGGTCGCGTCGGACGCCTTGGCGCGGCGAATCTCTATGAGGGTCGTGCTCATTTCAGAATAGAAGCAACGAACCCTGCGCCCTTCAAGCCCTATGATTAATGATCCGTAAATGGTGTGGATTACTGGTCACAGCTGGGCGATAATCAAGAGTCAGAGCCCGAAATATCCCGCGCGCGGGGGCGCTTGCGTGCGCGGCTTTGCGGCGGTGTGCCGCTTTGGGACGCTTCGGCGCATACGTGTGCGACGGAAGTTATTCGCGCTGATTGATTCGAACTGTTCGACTTGCGAGTCAAAAGCGCGACCGCGGTACCTCTCCCCCGCCTGCGGGGGTGAGGTATGAAACATCACACCGCCTCGGCTTCTTTCTGGCGCTCAGCCTTCTTGCGGTCGTTCTCGTCGAGCAGCTTCTTGCGCAGCCGGATCGACGTCGGCGTTACCTCGACCAGCTCGTCGTCCTCGATATAGGCGAGCGCCTTCTCCAGCGTCATGCGGATCGGCGGAGTGAGGCGGACAGCCTCGTCCTTGGAGGTGGTGCGAATATTGGTGAGCTGCTTGCCTTTGAGCACATTCACGATGAGATCGTTGTCGCGGGTATGCTCGCCGACGATCATGCCGCGGTACACCTTCCAGCCGGGCTCGATCATCATGGGGCCGCGGTCTTCAAGATTCCACAGTGCATAGGCAACCGCCTCGCCCTGATCGTTGGAGATCAGCACGCCGTTGCGGCGACCCTGAATCGGACCCCGGTGTGGCGCGTAGGCGTGGAACAGCCGGTTCATGATGGCGGTGCCGCGCGTGTCGGTAAGCAATTCGCCCTGGTAGCCGATCAGGCCGCGTGTCGGCGCATGGAACACCAGCCGCAGGCGGTGGCCGCCGGAGGGCTTCATCTCCAGCATCTCGGCTTTGCGCTCCGACATCTTTTGCACCACGATGCCGGAATGAACTTCGTCGACGTCAATGACGACCTCCTCGATCGGCTCCAACTGTTCGCCGGTCATGGGGTCCTCGCGCATTAGTACCTTCGGCCGCGAAACAGACAGCTCGAAGCCCTCGCGTCGCATGGTCTCGATCAGGATGCCGAGCTGCAATTCGCCGCGGCCGGCGACTTCCATGGAGTCCTTCTCGTCGCTTTCACGCACGCGCAAGGCCACGTTGCCTTCGGCCTCGCGCAGCAGCCGGTCGCGGATCATGCGGCCGGTGACCTTGCTGCCTTCGGTTCCGGCAAGCGGGGAATCGTTAACGCGGAAAATCATCGCCAGTGTCGGCGGATCGATCGGTTGCGCGGGTATCGGCGTTTCAACCGACGGATCGCAGATTGTCATCGCGACGGTCGCGTTCGGCAGTCCGGCGATGGCGATGATATCGCCAGCTTCCGCCTCCTCCACCGGTACGCGCTCGAGTCCGCGGAAGGCCAGCACTTTAGTGATGCGGCCGGTCTCGATCAGCTTGCCGTCGTGGTCGAGCACCTTCACCGGCTGGTTGGGTTTTGCGGAACCGGAGGTGATGCGGCCGGTAACGAGGCGGCCGAGATAGGGGTTAGCTTCGAGAATGGTGCCGAGCAAACGGAATGGGCCGGCTTCCACGATGGGCGGCTTGACGTGGCTGAGGATAAGATCGAACAGCGGCTGCATGCCGTCGTCGTGTGAGCCTTCCAGCGTGGTCGCCATCCAGCCTTGCTTGGCCGAGCCGTAGAGGATCGGGAAGTCGAGCTGCTCGTCGGTGGCGTCGAGTGCGGCGAACAGGTCGAACACCTCGTTGACCACTTCCACGGCACGGGCGTCGGAGCGATCAACCTTGTTGATCACGACGATGGGCTTGAGCCCCATCTTCAGCGCCTTCGAAACCACGAACTTGGTCTGCGGCAGCGGGCCTTCGGCGGCGTCGACCAGCACCAGCGCGCCGTCCACCATGTTGAGGATGCGCTCGACCTCGCCGCCGAAATCGGCGTGGCCGGGGGTGTCGACGATGTTAATGCGGGTGCCATGCCACTCGACCGAGGCCGCCTTGGCCAGGATGGTGATGCCGCGTTCGCGCTCGAGGTCGTTGGAATCCATGGCGCGTTCGACCTGGCGCTCGTTCGCCCGGTACACGCCCGATTGCTGCAGAAGACGGTCGACCAGGGTCGTTTTGCCGTGGTCGACGTGAGCGATGATGGCGACGTTGCGGATATTCATAAGGGTTCCAGAAACCAAAGCGCGGGCCCCCAGGACCCGCGACGCGACGCTGTTGCGGCGCAATATAGTCACGAAGCGGCAGGAAGCAACTAGCGTTGAGGCGGCCTTCTGAACGCCGTTAAGCGCCCGCCGGACGGCTCCAAGGGCCGGGGCGCCAGCCGCGCGGGGCCGCGTCGTTGAGCATCATCATTTCGGCGATGGTCTCGTTGGTGACCAGGCCGATGAGCTTTCCGGCGGCATCGGTGACGCCCACCGCGGGCGCCGATTTCTCCTGTAATAGCTTGAACGCCTGCTCGAGCGTGAGGCGATGGCCGATGGTGGGGAATTCCGGGCTCATGGCGTCAGCAACCCGCGCGTCGGGCCCCAGCGTCTTGAGGGCGCGGATGAGCGCGCCGCGGTCTAGCACGCCGACCGGCTTGCCGGCGCCGTCCACCACCGGGAACTCGCCCTGGCTGGTGGCCAGCAAAGTCTGCACCGCCTCGTCGATATGCGCGTCCGGAAGCAGTGTCGCGAACCGTGTCATCATGGCGTGACTAACCGGCACGCCGCGCGAGACCGCGCGCAGCGCCACCATGTGCGCTTCCGAAGAGGCGGCGAGATAGACGAAGATGGCGATGAAAATCAGGATCGGGTTGTACAGCAGCCCGATGAAGCCCAAGGCGAAGGCGACCATTTGCCCGATCGAGGCGGAGATTTCGGTGGCGCGCACATAGCCCATCTTGCTTGCCAATGCGGCGCGCAGCACGCGGCCGCCGTCCATCGGAAACGCCGGGATCAGGTTGAACAGCGCAAGGAACAGATTGACGATCGCGAGCCGGTCGATCATCGAAATGTGCGTGCTGTCGACCGCGGCCGCCGCGCTCGGCTGTAGGCTGGCGCCGGCGACATAGACCAGCAGCAAGGTAATGACGACGTTGACCATCGGCCCGGCGATGGCGATGAGGAATTCCTCCCACGGCTCTTCCGGGATGCGCTCGAGCTGCGCCACCCCGCCGATCGGCAGCAGCGTCACATAGGGCGTGGTCACGCCGAAGGCGCGTGCGGTGAAGATGTGGCCGAATTCGTGCAGCAGCACGCACAGGAACAGCAGCACGATGAAAATGAGGGTGTTCCAGGCCGTGGCCGCGCCGCTGGCCGCATAGCTGGCGGCGAAGATCCACGCGAGAAAAAGCAGGAACGTCAGGTGGACGCGGACGACGGTGCCCGCCACCCTGCCGATATTCAATGACCAGGACATGGAAGCCCTCGTTAAGACCGGTGTCGTGCCCTATAGTTAGGGGCTCGGCGGAGCGATTTCGAGGGTGGCGCGTTTGGCCGAAGAGGTCTTTGTAATGGCGCAAAAATTGACCGCGGATGCCCGCAAGGCCGCATTGGCCAAGCTTTCCAGCTGGTCGGAGGTGGAAGACCGCGACGCCATCACCAGGACGTTCACGTTCAAGGATTTCAACCAGGCCTTCGGCTTTATGACCCGGGCGGCGCTAGTGGCGGAGAAGATGGATCACCATCCGGAGTGGTTCAATGTCTACAAGACGGTGGAGGTAACGTTGTCGACCCATGATGCCGGCGGGGTAACGGAATTGGACGTGAAGCTGGCCGAGGCAATGGATAAGATCGGGGGCTGACCATGGACCAGGCAACCCTCAAGGTTTACGACGCGGACCCGCAGACCTTTGTGAAGCGATGGCGCGAACCGCCCGCCGACAGCGACCTGCATGCGCTGATTCGCCGCTATTTCGGGCCGGGGCTAACCGCCGATATCGGTAGTGGCAGCGGTCGCGAGACGGCCTGGCTCCACGCCAACGGTTTTCCCGTTGTCGGCATTGACGCGTCGGAGGGTCTGCTGGCGCAAGCCCGCGCGCTGCATCCGCAGATTACGTTCGAGCATGCCGTGCTGCCGGATTTGCGCGGCGTTGCGGAGCATCGTTTCGACAACGTGCTCTGCAAGGCGGTTATCATGCATTTGCCGCGCGACGAAATCGCGCCGGCGGTGCGGCGCATGATGAGCTTGCTCAAGCCGGGCGGCGTGCTGTTGCTCTACTGGCGGACCACCAAAGGCGCCGACTATCGCGACGAGTATGGCCGGCTTTATTCCGCCTTCGATAGCGCGGTCGTGCGCGACGCGCTTTCCGGACAGACGATCCTGTTCGAGGAGGAGGGGGCCGGCCGGGTTTCTAGCAAAACCTATCATAGCCTCGTCGCGCGGGTCGGCTGATGCTGAATGGCCGCGCGGGCGCGGTCTTGCGGGCGCCATTTTTGAGACCCATCTAGGCGGCATGGCCTTCGCACGCACGGCATTTTGGCGCCGCGACACCGCCGGCACACGCAATCCGCGCTCCTTACGCCACGATTTCTGGCGCAAGCTGCGCGCGGTGGCGGCGCGCATTCCCTTCGCCGAGGACCTGCTCGCCGCCTATTACTGCGCCTTCGACCGTGCCACGCCGCGCCACGTGCAGCTTACGCTCATCGGCGCGATCGCTTATTTCGTGGTGCCGGCCGACGCCATTCCAGACATGCTGCCGGTGCTCGGCTTCACCGACGATGCGGCCGTGCTGGCGACCGCAATCAAGCTGGTGTCGGATCATATCCGTCCGGTGCATCGTGACGCCGCGCGCGACAAGCTCGCCGAATTCGCGGCACGCAATTAAGGCCGCAAGATCACCTTGCCCATCACCTTGCGCGCGGCGATGGCCTTGAGCGCGGCGGGCGCTTCGGCAAGCGGATAGACCGCGTGCACGTGCGACGACAATTTGCCGTCCGCCGCCCAGGCCAGCAGCTGTTCGGTATTGGCGCGGTGGCCGTCCGGATCGCGCTCGATCCATGAGCCCCAGAATACGCCGAGCACGTCGCAGCCTTTCAGCAGCACCAGATTGAGCGGCAGCTTGGGAATCTCGCCGGCGGCGAAGCCGACCACGAGAAAGCGGCCGAGCCAGGCGATCGAGCGCAGCGCCGCCTCGCTGTAGGAGCCGCCGACCGGATCATAGATCACGTCGGCGCCGTGGCCGTCGGTGACCTGCCGCAGCGCCTCCTTCAAATCTTCTTTTCCGTAGTCGATGCCGTCGTCGGCGCCGTGCTGGCGCGCGAAGGCGATCTTCTCCGCCGACGAGGCGCAGGCGATGACGCGCGCGCCCATGATCTTGCCGAGCTCGACGGCGGCGAGCCCCACGCCGCCGGAAGCGCCGAGTACCACCAGCGTTTCACCGGATTTCAGCCTGGCGCGATCTTTCAGCGCGTGCAGCGTGGTGCCGTAGGTGATGCACAGGCCGGCGGCGCGGTCGAAATCGAGCGCGCCGGGAATTTTGATCAGCTTGTCGGCCGATACCGCGGCACGTTCGCGCGCCGCGCCATGGGTCATATAGCCGAGCACGCGGTCGCCGGGTTTGAGCGAGGTAACGCCCGCGCCCAGGCTCTCGACCACGCCGGCGAATTCCGCCGCCGGCGAGAACGGCATGGCCGGCTTGTACTGGTACTTGCCGGCGATGATCAGCGTGTCGAAGAAGTTCAGCGCGGCGGCCGCGATCCGCACCACCGCCTCGCCCGGCCCCGGCTTGGGGTCGGCGATGTCGGCGAGTTCGAGATCGTCTGGCGTGCCGTAGCGGGTGCAGAGCAGGGCTTTCATAGCGGCCGGATCGGAAGGGAGGAATGGGGCGGTATTTCTAGCACGAAGCGGCCGGCGGCCGGGCTGGCGGCATTAACTTTCCGCGGCTAACCTGCGCGGGCAGCGGCGCATTGCCGCCTTCACACTGTCGATATTCGCTCGTATTGAGCTAGTATCTGGCAATTCTCTCCGGACGCGGGTTTGCCCGAGTTCGGCACTCGAGGGGCCGACGTCGGATATGTCCGGCTTCGGCGGGGGCGGTTCCACGATTGTTGTCACTGTGACCGGTAGGGCCCGATGAACATGACCTTTTTGCTCCGCACCACGATTGCCATCCTGGCTGCTTCGGCTTGCGCATTCACGACCGCCGCGTCGGCGCAGGACAAGCCAAGTCCCACCGACCAGGCCACGCTGCTCGGCCAGTTCGGCGACTGGGGAGCGTATAAGGCGAGCCCCGGCGGCAAGACGGTCTGCTTCGCGTTGTCCAAGCCGACCTCGGCGGTAACCGATCCGCCCGGCCGCAACCGCGATCCCTCCTATGCCTTCGTCTCGACGCGCCCGGCCGAGAAGGTCAAGAACGAAGTCTCGGTCATCGTCGGCTACCCGCAGAAACCCGGCGTCGACGCTTCCGCCACCATCGGCTCGGCAAGCTACGTCATGTACACGCAGAACGACGGGGCTTGGGTCAAGAACGCCGCCGAAGAGGCGCAGATGGTCGACGCCATGCGCAAGGGCTCCGACCTGGTGATCAAGAGCATCTCCACCCACAACACCAAGACCACCGACACCTATTCGCTCAAGGGCATTTCCGACGCGCTCGACAAGGTGGCGGTGGAGTGCAAGTAGGCCGCCGGCGCCCTATATTGTCGTCAATGTACCCGCGCGCGGACATGACGACCTGAAACCATGACGGCCACAATCGACACTGCACCGGCCTCGGCGCCTTTCGTCGAGAAGACGCCGCTCGAGCGCTATGTGGCGCCGGCCAAGCCGTCGCTGATCGGCTTGTCGCGGGCCGAACTTGGCTGTGCGCTCGGTACGCTCGGCGTGCCGGATGGCCAGCGCAAGATGCGCGTGCAGCAGCTATGGCACTGGATCTATTTCCGCGGGCTGACTGATTTCGAGGCCATGACCAGCGTATCGAAGGAACTGCGGGCGGCGCTAAACGAACATTTCACGTTGGAGCGGCCGGAGGTGGTGGCCGAGCAGGTCTCGGTCGACGGCACGCGCAAATGGCTGCTGCGGCTGCCGGGGGAGACGCAGGGCGAACGCCCGCACGAAGTCGAATGCGTCTATATCCCCGATACCGAGCGCGGCACGCTGTGCGTTTCCAGCCAGGTCGGCTGCACGCTCACCTGCACCTTCTGCCACACCGGCACCCAGCGACTGGTGCGCAACCTCACCGCCGGCGAGATCGTCGGCCAAGTGATGGCGGCGCGCGATCGTTTGGGCGACTGGCCGGGCGGCGTGCGCCCGACCGACGGTGTGGTGCCCACGGGCGAGCGCTGCATCACCAATGTCGTCATGATGGGCATGGGTGAGCCGCTCTATAATCTCGAGGCGGTGCGCGACGCGCTGCTGATCGTCGCCGACGGCGATGGGCTCGCCATCTCCAAGCGTCGCATCACGCTTTCGACCTCCGGCGTGGTTCCGAACATCGCGCGCGCCGGGTCCGAGATCGGCTGCATGCTGGCGGTGTCGTTGCACGCGGTGCGCGACGAGTTGCGCAACGAGCTGGTGCCGCTCAACCGCAAATACCCGATCGCGCAATTGTTGGAAGCCTGCCGCAACTATCCCGGTGTTTCCAACGCCAAGCGCATCACCTTCGAATACGTTATGCTCAAGGGCGTCAACGACTCCATCGAGGACGCCAAGGCGCTGGTGCGGTTGCTTAAGGGCATTCCGGCCAAGATCAATCTCATTCCGTTCAATCCCTGGCCGGGTAGCAAATATGAATGTTCGGACTGGGAGCAGATCGAGAAATTCTCGCAAGTTGTGTTTGATGCCGGCTATGCCTCGCCGGTGCGCACGCCGCGCGGGCGCGACATCCTGGCCGCCTGCGGCCAGCTCAAGAGCGCCAGCGAGAAGCTCTCGGCGCGCGAGCGCATGGCGTTGCGCGCCATGGCGATGACCGACTAGTGGCGCTCCTTGGCCGCATCATCGTCATCATCGTCGCCGTCATTCTGGCGACGCTCGCCGCGGGCATCGCCATCGCCATAGGCCTGCTCGGCCCGGCATGGCACGGCTTCAGTGGCGATGTGGTCGAGCGCAGCACGTTCTCCGTGTTTGTGGTTGCCGGCGCCGCCTTCACCGGCGCGGTCACCCTGCTGCCGCTGGCAATCCTGATCGCCGTTGCGGAGATCGCCAAAGTCCGTTCGCTGCTGATCTACGCGGTGGCGGGCGCAGCCGTCCTATTGCTGGGCTATTCCGCCAGCGGGCTGGCGCCGCTGTCCTATGAAGAATCCATCGACAATCCGCCGCCGCCGATTTCGCGGGGGACGCAAATCGCCGCCGCTGCGGGCATTGTGTTCGGCGGAGTGTACTGGCTGATCGCCGGCCGCAAGGCCGGGCGCTGGCGCGAGCGCTGACTTCCCTTCGCCGCCGTGCTCGGCTAGACCGCCGTCCTGTGCGCAGCGCATGATCCCGAAAAGTGGGTACCGGTTTTCGGAAAAGATCATGCGCAATGGAAAAGCTGAATCATGAACCGCACCGGGCTGATCATCGCGCTCGCTATCGCCATCGTCACTGGCGTGGCGTTCGGGCTCTATCCGCAGCTCGACTTGCGTGTCGCGCAGCATTTCCATGACTATGTCGACGTCAGCAAAAACGTTTTTGCCTGGCGCATCTATCCGCCGCTGATGCTGGCCCGCAATGCCGGGCTCTGGATCGGCACCGTGCTGGTCGCCCCGGCGGTGGCGGCGCTGGTGGTCAAGCTGATCCTGCCGCGGCGAAAAATGTTCATCTCGGGCCGTGCCGCCGTGTTCCTGGTCGCGACGCTGCTGCTTGCGCCCGGACTCATGGTCAATGTGGTGCTCAAGGACCACTGGGGACGGCCGCGGCCCATCGACGTCACGCAATTCGGCGGCGACAAGCATTTCGTCCCCTGGTGGGATCCGCGCGGTGAATGTCCCAGCAACTGCGCGTTCGTTTCCGGCGACGTGGCCGGCGCGGCCTGGACCTTCGCGCCGGCGGCGCTGGCGCCTCCGCAATGGCGCGTGCTCGCCTATGGCGCGGCGTTCGCGCTCACCGCCGGTATGGCAACCATCCGCGTGATGGCGGGGGCGCATTTCGTCAGCGATGCCATATTCGCCGGCGTGTTCACCTTTCTAGTCATCTGGATCGTGTACGGCCTGATCTACCGCTGGCCGCGTACGCGGCTGTCGGACGAGGCGATTGAGCGCGCCATCGAGCGGCTGGCGACGCCGGGCCACGATTTCATCGCCGGATTGTTTGGTGGCAAGCGGAAGCCAGAGCCGTAAGGGCATGACGGTTGTGGAGTTACCGCCGTGTGCGGTTATGGTAGCGCGGCATTGGACTGAGTCGGCGGGAGGAGCCTGTGGCGGAGCCTGAGGAAAGCGTCAAACGGGTGTTGCAGATCAAGCTGCGGGCGCTGGGCGAGCCGGCCCAGGTTCCGGCGCTGGTGCGCAGCGCGGGGCCGTTTTACCGCACGCTCGGCGCCGTCGGCTTCCGCGTGCTGCAAAACGTCGATGACCCGGCCCAGTTCGTCATCGAAGTCGAATACGAATCCCACGCCGCGCTCGAGCTCAACCGGCATAGGGTGGCGAGCGATCCGATGGTGCGCACCTTCCTGCAGGGCTGGCGCGCGATCCTGGCCGGCAGCGCGGATATGGACGTCTACAAGGACGTGACCGAGTAGCAGGGCCGATATAGGCGCCGCAATCCCCGCCGTTGGGGCCGGGCTTGACCGCGTCTGCCCGGTAGGGGATTGAACGGCATCAATCGCATCCCCGGCGCGGGGCCGGGTGCGAGCAGGGACGGCGGCAGCGCCGCACAACGCGAATGCCCATAGGCGACAAGCAGAAGCCGAAGAAGGTCGTGCTCGCCTATTCGGGCGGGCTCGATACCTCGATCATTCTGAAATGGCTGCAAACCGCCTATGGCTGCGAGGTGGTGACTTTCACGGCCGATCTCGGCCAGGGCGAGGAACTCGAGCCGGCGCGGAAAAAAGCGCTGCTGCTCGGTATCAAGCCGGAGAACATCTTCGTCGAGGACCTGCGCGAGGAATTCGTGCGCGATTACGTGTTTCCGATGTTCCGCGCCAATACGGTCTACGAAGGGCAATACCTGCTCGGCACTTCGATCGCGCGCCCGCTGATCGCCAAGAAGCAGATCGAGATCGCCGAGAAGGTCGGCGCCGATGCCGTGGCCCATGGCGCCACCGGCAAGGGCAACGACCAGGTGCGTTTCGAGCTCACTTATTATGCGCTGAAACCGGACGTGACCGTGATCGCGCCGTGGCGCGAATGGGATCTGACCTCGCGCGGGAAGCTGATCGCCTTTGCCGAACAGCATCAAATTCCGATCGCCAAGGACAAGCGCGGTGAGGCGCCATTCTCGGTCGACGCAAACCTGTTGCACACCTCGTCGGAAGGCAAGGTGCTGGAGGACCCCGCGCAGGAAGTGCCCGACTACGTCTATTCGCGCACCGTTGATCCGGAAAAGGCGCCGGATAAGCCCACCATCATCACAGTCGATTTCGAGCGCGGCGACGCGGTGGCGATCGACGGCAAGAAAATGTCACCGGCGACGCTGCTCAAGGCGCTCAACGATTTCGGCCGGGCCAACGGTATCGGCCGGCTCGATCTGGTGGAGAACCGCTTCGTCGGCATGAAATCGCGCGGCATGTACGAAACGCCGGGCGGCACCATCCTGCTCGCCGCCCATCGCGGCATCGAGCAGATCACGCTCGACCGCGGCGCCGCCCACCTCAAAGACGAGCTGATGTCGAAATACGCGGAACTCGTCTATTACGGTTTTTGGTTCGCGCCCGAACGCGAGATGCTGCAGGCGGCGATCGACAAAAGCCAGGAATTCGTCACTGGCCGCGTCAAGCTGAAGCTCTACAAGGGCAATGTCACGGTGATTGGCCGCGAGAGCAAATATTCGCTCTACGACCAGGACCTGGTGACCTTTGAGGAGGGCGCGGTAGCCTACGATCACCGCGACGCCGAAGGCTTCATCAAGCTCAACGCGCTGCGGCTGCGCACGCTCGGGCAGCGCAAGCGCAAACTCAAATTACCTTGAGGTCCCATGAGTCGCTGCGCGGCAAGCCTGAGTTTGCTTTCAGCCCTTGCCATGGTGCTGGCGGCTTGTTCGTCGGACAGCAAGCCGGAAAATCCCAATGTGTTTCCCAAAGAATACAAGAAGGAAATCATCGATACGTTGAAGAAATTGTTTGCGAGCAACGACACAGCGCGCGTGAGCGGCGCTTTAGTTTCCGATCCGACGCTGCGGCCGGTCGATAAGGATCAGCTCTATACGGCCTGCGTCCGCTATACCGCGCACGGCGCCACCTCGGGTGAAATCGGCAATTCGATGCGCGTCGCCTATTTCTACGGCGGCCATCTCAACCAGCTGGTCGAGGCGAGCCAGGAACAATGCGGCAATGCTGCCTATAAGCCGTTCCCGGAACTCAACAAATACTGTGTCGGCACCGGCTGCAAATAACGGCGGTGCGATCGGGCTTACAAGTTGTTGTTGTTTGTCGCGGCGGGATCAGTCGGGCCCGGGTTCTCGGCCCTTCAGCCGGCCGATCAGGCCATGGATGTCGCCGAGCACGTAGAGGTCGCGCACCTTCGGCCCTTCGAAGGTGAAAATCGGCATGCCGGTCCACCAGACGTGACGGCCGCTGGGCGCCACGCCGAACAGCTCCTTGCGGTGGAAGCCGTGGAAACGCATCTTGCCGCTGACGCGGTTATCCTCCTCGATCATCGCGATGATATCGGTGGTGTACTCACCGAGCGCGCCGGTCACGTAATCGACGTAGCCGGCGAATTCATCGTGACCCACCAGCACGGGCCCGAGCGAGCCGCGGAAAGTGAAGCCTTCATGGAAGATCTGCGGGATCAGGCTCTTGTCGGCGTGGTCCCACAACTCCTTGTAGAACACGCGCACGACTTCCTTCTGTGGCGACAGCGTGACGCCTTCGAAGCTGAGCGCGGGCTCTTCCATGATTAAAAACTAGACCGGCCGACCGGCGTAATCCAGTTCAGCGACTATCCGCCTCACCCTTCGCGACGCGCTTCTTCGCAGTGCTCCTCAGGATGAGGCCGACTGAAGGCCGCTGGACTAAAGCTGCCGATCCACCATCGCCTTCTTCAGCGCGGCGATTTCCTTGGCCGGGTTGAGGCCTTTCGGGCAGGCCTTCGAGCAATTCAGGATGGTGTGGCAGCGATAGAGACGGAACGGGTCCTCGAGGTTGTCGAGCCGCTCGCCGGTGGCCTCGTCGCGGCTGTCGGTCACCCAGCGGTTGGCTTGCAGCAGCGCGGCCGGACCGAGATAGCGGTCCGAATTCCACCAGTAGCTCGGGCACGAGGTCGAGCAGCAGGCGCACAGGATGCATTCGTACATGCCGTCGAGCTTGACGCGGTCCTCGTGGCTTTGCTTCCACTCCTTCTCCGGCGTCGGTGACACCGTCTTCAGCCAGGGCTCGATCGAGGCGTATTGCGCGTAGAAATTCTTCAGGTCCGGCACCAGGTCCTTCACCACCGGCTGGTGCGGCAGCGGATAGATGCGCACCTGCGCCCGCGCCTCGTCGATCGCCTTGGTGCAGGCCAGCGTATTGGTGCCGTCGATGTTCATGGCGCAGGAGCCGCACACGCCCTCGCGGCAGGAGCGGCGGAACGTGAGTGTCGGATCGATGGTGTTCTTGATCCAGATCAGCGCATCGAGAACCATCGGCCCGCAGTCGTCGCGGTCGATGAAATAGGTGTCGAGGTGCGGATTTTGCCCGTCATCCGGGGACCAGCGGTAGATACGGAACTCGGTCACATGCGTGGCATGCGGCGTGCGCGGCCAAGTCTTGCCCTGCGTGATCTTTGAATTTTTAGGCAGCGTGAATTCGACCATGGCGGCAGTCCGTTCAATGCGCCTTCGTCAGTAGACGCGGGCTTTCGGCTCGATATAGGCGATGTCGTTGGTGAGCGTGTAGGTGTGCACCGGGCGGTAATCGATCTTCACCGCGCCCTTGTCGTCCATCCATGCCAGCGTGTGCTTCATCCAGTCCTTATCGTCGCGCTCGGGAAAATCCTCGCGCGCGTGCGCCCCGCGGCTTTCGGTGCGGTTCTTGGCCGAATCCATGGTGACGACGGCCTGCGCCATCAGGTTTTCGAGCTCGAGCGTTTCGACCAGGTCGGAGTTCCAGATCAGCGAGCGGTCGGTGATGCGCAGGTCTTCCATGCCGGCATAGACGTCGTGGATCAGCTTGTGGCCTTCCTCCAGCACCTCGCCGGTGCGGAACACCGCGCAATTATTCTGCATCACCTTCTGCATCTTGAGCCGCAGCTCCGCGGTCGGCGTGCCGCCCGAGGCGAAGCGGAGCTTGTCGAGGCGGGCGAGCGCGCGGTCGGCGGAATCCTTGGGCAGTTCCGGCTGGCTGTCGCCGGGCGTAAGCATTTCGGCGCAGCGATGCGAGGCGGCGCGGCCGAACACCACCAGGTCGATCAGCGAATTCGAGCCGAGCCGGTTGGCGCCGTGCACCGACACGCAGGCCGCTTCGCCGAGCGCCATCAGGCCGGGAATGACGGTGTCGGCGTTGCCGTTCTTCTTGGTCAGCGCCTCGCCGTGATAATTGGTGGCGACGCCGCCCATGTTGTAGTGCACGGTCGGCAGCACCGGGATCGGTTCGCGCGCGATATCAACGCCGGAGAAAATACGCGCCAGATCGGCGATGCCCGGCAGCCGTTCATGCAATACCGCGGGATCGAGATGGTCGAGGTGCAGGTGGATATGGTCGTTGTCTTTGCCAACCCCGCGTTTCTCGCGAATCTCTATGGTCATGGCGCGCGAGACCACGTCGCGCGAGGCGAGATCCTTGGCCGACGGCGCATAGCGCTCCATGAAGCGCTCGCCTTCCGAATTGACCAGGTACCCGCCTTCGCCGCGCGACGCTTCCGTGATCAGGCACCCGGCGCCGTAGATGCCGGTGGGATGGAATTGCACGAACTCCATGTCCTGTACCGGCAGGCCGGCGCGCAGCACCATGCCGTTGCCGTCGCCGGTCTGGGTATGGGCGCCGGTGCAGGTGAAATAGATGCGGCCATAGCCGCCGGTAGCGATCATGACCATGTTGGCGCTGAAACGGTGGATGCTGCCGTCGTCGAGATTGAGCGCCACGACGCCGCGGCAACCGCCCTCGTCATCCATGATCAGGTCGATGGCGAAATATTCGACGTAGAACTCGGCGGCGTGCCGCAGCGCCTGGCCATACATGGTGTGCAGCATGGCGTGGCCGGTGCGGTCGGCGGCGGCGCAGGTGCGCTGCGCGGTACCCTTGCCGTAATGGGTGGTCATGCCGCCGAACGGGCGCTGATAGATCTTGCCGTCCTCCCGGCGCGAGAACGGCAGGCCCCAATGCTCGAGCTCGTAGACCGCCGATGGCGCGTTGCGGCAGAGATATTCGATGGCGTCCTGGTCGCCGAGCCAGTCGGCGCCCTTGACGGTGTCGTACATGTGCCAGCGCCAGTCGTCCTCGCCCATATTGCCGAGCGCGGCCGCGATGCCGCCCTGCGCCGAAACCGTGTGCGAGCGGGTCGGGAATACCTTGGTGATGCAGGCGGTGCGCAGGCCCGCCTCGCTGCAACCGACCACGGCGCGAAGCCCTGAGCCGCCGGCGCCGACCACCACCACGTCGTAGCTGTGGTCTTCGATCGGATAGGCGCGGCCGTTGACCGCCGGGGCGCCGTTTCCTTGTCCATTCGCCGCCATGCGCTAGACCCCAAACGACAGCTTGAGGATGGCGAAGGCGGAGGCAAAACCGATGGCAAAACTAAAGAACGTGTTGGCCATCAGGCTCAAGAATTTGAGCTTTTCGTCGTGTACGTAGTCGACGATGATCTCCTGCATACCGATCCACATATGGTAGACGCTGTTGACGATGAACAGCAGCATGATGGTGGCGATCAGGGGCGATCCGAGAATTTGCACGACCGCGGCATGACTGCGCCCAAGCAGCGAGACGACGATGAACACCAGTGCGATGGTGAGCGGCACTTCCGCGACCGAGGTCACGCGCTGATGCCAGAACTGTCCGGTGCCGGTTCGCGCGGCGCCCAGGCCGCGCACGCGGCTCATCGGCGTGCGCATCGGCGGCTGCGTCATCGGGGGCCTCCCATGGCGAGATAACCAAGCACCCAGACCAAAAGCGTGAGCGAGACGGAGCCGATGATGGTTGCCATCGCCAGCATTTCGCGCTCAGCCGGCTCGAAGCCGTGAAGGGTGTCCCAGATCAAGTGGCGGATGCCGCCGAGCATGTGATGGATCAGCGCCCACGTGTAGCCGAACAGGATCAGCCGGCCGATCAGCGTGTCCATGAACCACTCGACATTGGCATACGCATTGGGACCGGAAGCGATTGCGACCAGCCACCAGGCGATCAGCAATATGCCGAAATACAGAGCAAACCCGGTCAACCGATGGAAGCCGGACATCACGAAAGTCAGCGTCATCTTGTAGACTTGTAGATGCGGCGACAGTGGCCGCGGCCGTCGCGCGCCCGTCGTTGTTCCCGCTTCCAGTTCGGCCATCGTCATTCTCCAGAACGCCTGCAACGTGCCCCGACGATCGCGTGCGGTTCCTAACCAAACGGCGCCCGCGCCGCAACGCACCATTCAGCGAAAACCAAAACCTCTTCGTGCCCGGTCGACTTTTTAGCGCACCGGACGGCAAAAAGGCTTATCCGGTCCCCGGCGTTCAGAGCCGGAGACCTTCAACAAAAACGAAGCTTGAACTTGAAGATAATGCGGTGCAATATGTCGTTTACGTAGCCTGCCTTCGTCAAATAAGAAGGTAGCCCATTCCATGCGCTTCGACTTCATCGACCTCAACCTATTCCGCCACATCGTCGAGGCGGGCAGCATCACCCATGGCGCGGCGCGCGCGAACTTGGCGCTGGCGGCCGCCAGTACCCGCATCCGCAAGATGGAATTGGGGTTCGGCGCCGAACTCCTGGTGCGCAGCCGCCAGGGCGTGGCGCCGACCCAGGCCGGGCGCACGCTGCTGCAACACGCGCGGACCATTCTGGCCCAGAGCGAGCGCTTGCGGGAGGACTTGAGCCCCTATGCGCGCGGGCTCGCCGGCCAGGTGCGCGTGCTGTCCAACACCAACGCGCTCACCGAATTCCTGCCCGAGACGCTGAGCTCGTTCCTCACCGCCTATCCCGACATCAGCGTCGACCTCGAGGAGCGCCTGAGCGATGAAATCGTCGGCCTGATCGCCGATGGCACCGGCGATATTGGCATCGTCGCCGGAACCGTCGATCATGGGGGGTTGCACACCTTTCCGTTTCGCAGCGACCGTTTCGTACTGGTGGTGGCGCGCGATCATCCGCTTGCTGGGCGTGCGCGCATCAGCTTTGCCGAGGTGCTCGACTACGACATGGTCGGGCTCGACCGCGCCAGCGCGATCCAACGCTTCCTCGCCGACAAGGCCAATCGCATCGGGCGGCCCTTGCGCCTGCGGGTGCAGTTGCGCAGCTTCGACGCCATCTGCCGGCTAGTCGAGTGCAATGTCGGCGTGGGCATCGTGCCGGAGGCCACGGTGCGGCGCACCGCGCCCAACATGGCAATCAGCGCCGTCCGCCTCGCCGATCCTTGGGCGCTGCGCGAGCTGACCATCTGCGTACGTGACATCGAAACCATGCCGCCCTACGCGCGTCAGCTCGTCGATCATTTAAAGGCGAGTGCGTAAAGCAGACGATTGAACTATGTATCGGCTTGGGTAAAACGCAACATAACGAGGAAACAACAGTGACGGTGGACGAAGTATGGCCAAATGGGATGCCGGCGGTGGGTCAGACAGCGCGGAGATCAAGGACGGTCGTGAGCCGAGACATCGAGCTTTTCACTGAAATCAGCGGTGACCGTAATCCATTGCACTATGACGAAAAGGTTGCACAGGCGACCCAGTTCGGCGGCATCGTGGTTCAGGGCGGCATCACCAGCGCAATCCTCAACGCTGTCGTCGCCGAAGATCTGCCGGGCCCCGGCACCGTGTTCCTGCAAGTGAACTGGAGCTTCAAGGCGCCGGTTCGCCCCGGCGATACCATCACTGGCGAAGTGGAGGTCCGCAAAGTTCGCCCCGACAAGCCCATTACCGAGCTTCAGACCCGCGTTGTTCGTGACGATGGCACCGTCGTCCTCGATGGCGACGCAGTTTGCTATACGATGCCGATCCGGACGTAAGCGCAAATCAGCATTGGGGCCAAATTCAGGAGCGGGGACTGCCCCTGGTCCTCATGATTGCGAGGCCTTTGCCGCACGCTGCGCCACCACGATGGCGACACCGCCCAGTGTAGCGGCGGAGGCTATCAACAAACGCAACGTAATCTGTTCCGAGAGCAATACAACTCCGCCGAAGGCCGCGATCACTGGCACAGTGAGCTGAACGGTCGCTGCCCGCGTGCCGGTCAGCCCGGCTAGCGCCGCATACCAGATGACATAGCCGCAGCCGGAGGCGATGGCTCCGGAGGCCACCGCCAAGGCCAGGCCATTCGGAGAGCTGCTGAAATCGCGCAAAAAGAAAAGACTGACGACGAGCACGAGCGGCACCGAGTAGACGAAGTTCCTTGCCGTCGCTTCCAGCGGGTCTGCGGCGCCCCGGCCCAGCAACGAATAGAACCCCCATGCAATTCCGGCGATCGCCATGAGGACGGCGCTTACGGGATCGGGCGCGGTCAGGCCCGGTGACACCAGATAGATCAGTCCGAGAATGGCCGCGGTGAGCCCGGCCCACGACAACAATGAAAAGTGTTCACCCTCGCGCAGCGCGACGATGAACATTGTCAGTTGAACCGCGCCGAACAGCACCAACGCGCCAGTGCCGGCGCTGAGCGAGAGATAGGCGAAGGAAAAGAACGCCATATAGGTAAACAGCATGACGGCGGAACGCCAATTGGCAGTGCTGCCATCACGCGGCCGCCGGCGAAGCAGCACGATCAGGCTTAACGTCAGCGCGCCGGAGATCATCCTGACGGTCGTGAAGGTTGCCGCATCGATGAGTCGATGTCCCAACGCAAGTCGGCACAGCAATGAGTTGGCCGCGAACGCCAGCATGGCGACGGCCGTCAGCAAAACGGTGCGCGTGGCGATAATTTTGGAATGTCGTGACAGGCTGCGATCCCCCGGACGAGCGCCGGCATGAACGGCGCAATTCGGCCCGAACGGATGCATACGAGGACTTACAGGTCAACGGCTCTCGCGCGTAAATGTAAGTTGTATGCAATTCTCGGACGTGACGTGCTCACTTCGGTAGCAGCACCCAATAATCCAGATCGAGGATCACCGCCGGGTCGTAGGCGTCGCCATCCTTGAAAGGAAAGCCCGGACAGGGGCGGTCTTTGGTGGCGACGGTGCGTAGGCGCAGCGCGCCAACGTCGCTGCGGCCGGGCAATTCGGCGGTGGCCAGCACCTCGGACCAGGCGAACACCGTGAGGCCCGCAAACAGCGGCGCCACGTGCCGGCCGCCATTGATCGCCGCCACGTGGAAGGCGTTGGCGAGTCCGTTGAAGGAGAGCGCGCGCGCCAGCGAGATGGCGTGGCCGCCGTAGATCAGGCGGCGGCCGAAGCGGCCCTTGCTCTCGGCGAACTGGTTGAAATGGATGCGCGCCGTGTTCTGGTAGAGCCGCGTCGCGATCATGTGCTCGGCTTCCTCCACCGTGATGCCATCGATGTGGTCAATCTTTTCGCCCGCTTTATAGTCGCCGAAGCGGTGCGGGCTGCCGGCCAGCACGGTGTCGTAGGCATTGGCGTCGATCTTGGGACAGGCGGCGCCGAGCTGCGCCGGCTCCACCGCCTTCGGCAGGTCGGGGATCTTTTCGTCCGGCGCGGGCGCGGCTTCGTCGCGCTTGCGCACCATCACCCAGCGCGCATAGTCGAGTACCGCGCTACCGTCCTGGTCGAAGCCGCGCGAGCGCACGTAGACGATGCCGGTCTTGCGGTTGGCGTTTTCCCGTAAGCCGATCACCTCCGACACCGCATTGAGCGTGTCACCTGGGTAGACCGGTTTCAAAAAGCGGCAATCGGCATAGCCGAGATTGGCCACCGCGTTGAGCGAGATGTCGGGCACGGTCTTGCCGAACACCAGGTGGAACACCAGCAGGTCGTCGAGCGGGGAGCGCGGATAGCCGATTGTCCTGGCGAAGGTATCGGACGACTGCACGGCGAATCGCGGCCCGAACAGGCCTTGATAAAGGGCCACGTCGCCGGTGCTGACGGTGCGCGGGGTGGCGTGGCGGATTTCCTGCCCGAGGCGGAAATCCTCAAAAAAATTGCCCGGATTGGTCTTCAGCGCGGAGGGATTGCTCACAAAACAGGCTCCTTCCTTGGATTTTTCCGGCCCCGCCATTCTCACAAAACCGTGAGCCGAACGCTAGGTTCGGACAACGGGTCCTGATGAGGATGTGTGTCAATGCTGTGTTAGCGGGTTGGATGCAAATGCAAATCCTCTGGAGGACCAAAATGAAGAAGAGCATCCTACTTTCCGCCATCCTGTCGACCGCGATTGCCGCCGGCGTCGCCCTGGCACCGGCAGCATACGCCGATGACATGAAGAAGGACTCGATGAAGAAAGAAGAACTCGATGAAGAAGGACACGATGAAGAAGGATTCGATGTCCAAGGACAGCATGAAGAAAGACACGATGAAAAAGGACGACATGAAGAAGTAAGTCCGGCTCGCGGCCGGGCCTGCGTCCGCGGGCCCGGCCGCGCCGTATATCCAGTCGGACGCCGACCGGATAGAATGCGTGCAGGCAGGCTATCGATGACCGCTGAGACCATGACCGCGACCACGCCATCGGCCACCATCCACCCGGGCTGGGTGCGGGTGTGTCACTGGATCAACGCTATTGCGATCCTGGTGATGATCGGGTCCGGCTGGCAGATCTACGACGCCTCGCCGCTGTTCGATTTCACCTTCCCGCGCTCGATCGCGCTCGGCAACTGGCTGGGCGGCGCGCTGCTATGGCACTTCGCCGCCATGTGGGTGTTGGTGATCAACGGCATCGTCTATGTGACGCTCGGGCTGGCCACCGGCCGCTTCCGCCGCAAGTTGTGGCCGATCCATCCGTCTCAGGTGATCGCCGACATCAAGGCGGCGCTCACATTCAAGCTCGCCCATGATGACCTCTCGCACTACAACGCGGTGCAGAGGGTCCTTTATGTGGGGATCATTATCATCGGCGTGGTGGTCGTGCTCTCCGGGCTTTCGATCTGGAAGCCGGTGCAGTTCCAGGAACTGACGACGTTGTTCGGCGGCTACGACATTGCGCGTTACGTGCATTTCTTCGCCATGGCGGCGATCGTCGCCTTCCTGGTGGTGCATGTGTTGCTGGCGCTGGTCGTGCCGAAAAGCCTGCGCGCGATGATCGCGGGGCATTAGGATCGCGCTATGAAACAACGCAAGATCATCCCCGGCGTCGATTCCAAGCTGCTGATCAAGGACGCCGGCAAGTTAATGCCCGATCCTATGCGCCGCAGCTTCCTGCGCGGCGCCGCCAGCCTGGGCGCGCTCACCTTCCTCACTGGCTGCAACATCATCGACGGCGACACCGCAGAGAACGTGTTGCGCAAGGTGTCCACGTTCAACGATGGCGCGCAGGCCTTGCTGTTCAGCCAGACCAAACTGGCGCCGACTTACTCTGAGGCCGCCATCACCCGGCCGTTCCCGTTCAACGCCTATTACGACATCGAAGAGGCGCCCAAGGTCGACCCCGCCAGCTATAAGCTCGCGGTCGCGGGGCTGGTCGACAACAAGAAGCCGTGGACGCTCGACGAATTGCACAAGCTGCCGGAAGTCTCGCAGATCACGCGTCACTGCTGCGTCGAGGGTTGGAGCACCATCGGTTCATGGCAGGGCGCCGTGTTGTCGGATTTCTTGAAGCGCATCGGCGCCGACACCCGCGCCAAATACATCTACTTCAAGTGTGCCGAGGGCTACACCAACACCATCGACATGCCGACCGCGCTGCATCCGCAGACGCAGATGACCTTCAAGTTCGACCACAAGCTCCTGCCGCGTGCTTACGGCTTCCCCATGAAGATCCGCATGCCCACAAAACTCGGCTTCAAACAGCCGAAATACGTGGTGGCGATGGAAGTCACCAATACCGACCACGGCGGCTACTGGGAGAACCAGGGCTACAACTGGTTCGGCGGGCTGTAGCTCACTCCTCCGGATCGGCCCCCGTGATCAGCCGCGCGCCGCGCTGGAACGTCAGGTAGTCCCAGAACCAATTGAACGCGACGATAAAGCGGTAGCGCAAGCCGATCAGGAAATAGATGTGCGCTACGCTCCAGAACAGCCAGCCGATTAAGCCGGTCAATTGCAGCGGGCCGAATTTCACGACGGCGGCGCGGCGACCGATCGTCGCGAGGTCGCCGAGATGTACATAGCGGAACGGTGCGCTAGCCGGACGCCCATCGATGCGTGCCGCGATCTGCTTGCCGACATATTTGCCCATCTGTTTCGCCGCGTTGGCGACACCTGGCACCGGCTGGCCGTGGCGGTCGGCGGTGGCCGCACTATCGCCGATGACGAAGATACCCGGGTGATCTTTCACCGACAAATCGGGCTCGACTTTTACCCGCCCGGCGCGGTCGGCTTCGGCGTCGAGCCAGCGTGCGGCCGGCGGCGCCACCACGCCGGCGGCCCAGATCGTGGTCCCAGCGTCGATCCTGCCGCCCTCGATGTCGACGCCGCGCGCGTCGCAATTCGTCACGCGCGTTGACAGCCTGACCTCGACACCGGCGCGGGCGAGCACCTTGGCCGTATAATTCGACAGTTTGTCCGGAAATGTCGGCAGCAGCCTTGGTCCGGCTTCGAGCAGCACGATGCGTGCCGTGCGCGGATCGATGCGGCGGAAATCGGCGGCGAGCGTCTGCGTTGCGATTTCTGCGATTGCGCCGGCCATTTCCACCCCCGTCGCGCCTCCGCCGACGATGACGAATGTGAGCAGGCGCTGCCGCTCGGTCGTGTCGGTCACGATTTCCGCTTGCTCGAAACCGATCAGGATTGTGCGGCGGATGCGAGTGGCGTCGTCGATGCGCTTCAAGCTTGGCGCGTATTCAACCCATTCGTCGTGACCGAAATAGGAATGCATGACGCCGGTCGCGATCACAAGATAATCGAAGGGTATGTCGCCGAAATTGGTGTGCAGCAACTTCAGTCGCGTATCCACGCCGCTGACATCCTCCATCAGGACCGTCACGTTGTCTTGCGTGCGCAAGATGTGCCGGATCGGCCAGGCCACGTCCGCCGGCGACAGCGCTGCGGTTGCCACCTGATAGAGCAGCGGCTGGAAGCAATGGTGATTCTGACGATCGACCACGGTGACGTCGGCGGGCGCACGCCGCAGTGCCTTGGCGGCTTCCAACCCGCCGAAACCGGCGCCGACAATCACCACCCTGGCACGGCGTTCGGGCACGGCATCTCCTCGATATTGGCGTAATTCCACTCAGTGTTGGCCGCCCGCGCCCAGTTGCCAAGGGCGTGGCGAGGCTTTAGCAATCCGCGCAGTCAATCCCTCGTGAGGCGTACCAAAATGGCCACCCACAATCTCCTGCTTCTCCCCGGTGACGGCATCGGCCCGGAAGTGATGACGCAAGTCAAACGCGTCATCGGCTTCTTCAACGAAAAGGGCCCCGACAAGTTCAAGACCGAGGAGGCCCTGGTCGGCGGCTGCTGCTACGACGCCCATGGGGTCGCCATCACCGACGAAACCATGGAGAAGGCCAAGGCCGCCGACGCCGTCATCTTCGGCGCCGTGGGCGGGCCGAAATGGGACAAGGTGCCCTATGACGTTCGCCCCGAGGCCGGTCTCTTGCGCCTGCGCAAGGACCTCGATCTCTACGCCAATGTGCGCCCGGCGATCGTTTATCCGGCGCTCGCCAATTCCTCCTCGCTCAAGCGCGAGGTGGTCGAGGGCCTCGACATCATCATCCTGCGCGAATTGACCGGCGGGGTCTATTTTGGCGAGCCCAAGACCATCACCGATCTCGGCAATGGCCAGAAGCGCGCCATCGATACCCAGGTCTACGACACCTACGAGATCGAGCGCATCGATCGCGTCGCCTTCGAGCTGGCGCGCAAGCGGCGCAACAAGGTCACCTCCATGGAAAAGCGCAACGTCATGAAGTCCGGCGTACTGTGGAACGAGGTGACGACTGCGCTGCACGACCGCGAGTTCAAGGACGTGCAACTCGAACACATGCTGGCGGACGCCGGCGGCATGCAGCTGGTGCGCTGGCCCAAGCAGTTCGACGTGATCGTGACCGACAATCTGTTCGGCGACATGCTGTCCGACATCGCCGCCACCTTGACTGGCTCGCTCGGCATGCTGCCGTCCGCGTCGCTCGGCGAGGTCGATCCCAAGACCAAGAAGCGCAAGGCGCTCTACGAGCCGGTGCACGGTTCCGCGCCCGACATCGCCGGCAAGGGCATCGCCAATCCGATCGCCATGATTGCGTCGTTCGGCATGGCGCTGCGCTATTCGTTCAACCTGGGCAAGCAGGCCGACATGATCGACCAGGCTATCGCCGCCACGCTGGCCAAGGGCTTACGTACCGCCGACATCAAGTCGGACGGCACGAAAGTCGTTTCATCGTCGGAGATGGGTGACGCGATCCTGGCCGAGCTGGAAACGCTGGCCGCCTAGAACTGCAGCCAGGGATTGTTGCGGCTCGGTAGCGTGAACGGGCCGGGCAGGGTGCCACGGTCGCCGAACGCGGTGTTGTCCAGCACGCTCGAAGCCCGCTGGGTCGGCGTATCGACATAATCCAGCACGTTGCGCTCGCTCGGCAGCGGCTCGGTGCCGGGGTCGAGATAGGACCGCTTCTGGATGATAATGCGGGTGCGGGTGCGGCCGTTTTCGTCGTGGGTCACCGACACGGTGCGATCGTAATTGGAGTACGATTTCTTCTTGGGCGCCGCGCCGGCCGGAGCGGCCAGCAGGCCCAAGGCCCCGGCAAAAGCGAACGCAACCGCGAGATGTTTCAAGCGCATGATGCCCTCTGGCCAAAGCCCTTCAGTTGCAATGCAGTCTACCCAGCTTCGGTTCCCGGCAATAGGGCCTAAGCATGGGCAATTGTCCAGGATAAAGCCTTAAAACCAATGAAGGGCCGGGTTTGTGTGTCATTTGGGCCAAAGGCGCCGTGCTAACGGCCGATGCGGCGCGGTATCGGGCGGTTGGGCAGCGCCTTCCATAACAACTTGTATTTCGGCGTCTCGGCCAAAATCGGGTCGCGTTGGCCGCAGAAGCTGCGATGCAGTTCGGCCTCCGCGAACAGCGCGCCGACCTTCGGCTCGCTGCCTGCTGACAACAGCGTCAGCCGGTCGAGCGCGCAGGAGAGGGTCGAGCGCTCGATGAATTCGCCGCCGCGGCAGAACCAGCCTGACATTTGCAGCACCGGATCGTCATAAGCGCGCACGAAGCCAAGGCAATGGCGGACGGCGCCTTTCGAGGTCGTGAAGGGGATGATCGTCAACGGGCCGAATTTGCTCACCAGCGGCTTGGCCGAGAGCTGAAGGTCCACCGGCCCGAGCACGGCGGCATCGGCGGTGATTGTGGCGGCCGGCGCGGCAAAGCGGCTGATCTCGCGCCCCGGCCGGTAGATCTCGACCCGGAGATAGGGATCGGCGTTGTCCGGTTCGCCGAGCGTGAGGATGTCTTTGCGGGCGTCGCCTTGGCGGTGGCGGAGAATGGCGTAATGCGCGGGAACGTCGGCGGCCTCCGGAATGGCGAGCGCGAAAGCCGGGAACGGCTTATCGATCTCCACCCATTCCGCCCGTTGCGCCGGACTGCCGGCATTTGTTGCTGGCGGCGCTTGAAAAACTTGCGCAGCAGCGATGGAAAGCACCGCAATTCCACATAGATATGCAAACCAGCGCACAATGGCGTTGGTGATGTCGTCGCGCCAGGACCGCAGGGCTGGATGCATGCCCTTTTGCCTCCCGTAGCCTCCCGTTGTCTTGGGGTCAGTTCTCGCCTAGAAGCGCTTGTCGTCCGGTTGTGGTAGTTCGATCCGGAACACCGAATTTTTTCGGAGAGTTAACAATGGGTTACAAGGTCGCCGTGGTCGGTGCCACCGGCAATGTCGGGCGCGAAATGCTCGATATCCTGGCCGAGCGGGCGTTCCCCGCCGACGAGGTGGTCGCGCTCGCGTCGCGCAAAAGCATGGGCCAGGAGTGCTCGTTCGGCGACAAGACCCTGAAAGTGAAGGCGCTCGATCATTACGACTTCTCCGACGTCGACATTTGCCTGATGTCGGCGGGCGGCGCGGTGTCGAAGGAATGGTCGCCCAAGATCGCCGCAGCCGGCGCGGTGGTGATCGACAATTCATCCGCCTGGCGCATGGACCCGGACGTGCCGCTGGTGGTGCCGGAGGTGAATGCCGACGCCGCGGCCGGCTTCGCCAAGAAGAACATCATCGCCAATCCGAACTGCTCGACCGCGCAGCTCGTCGTCGCGCTCAAGCCGCTGCACGATGCCGCCAAGATCAAGCGCGTGGTGGTGGCGACCTATCAATCGGTGTCGGGCGCCGGCAAGGACGCCATGGACGAGCTGTTCTCGCAGACCAAGGCGGTGTTCACCGTCGACGAGATCGAGCCGAAGAAGTTTCCCAAGCGCATCGCGTTCAATGTGATTCCGCATATCGACGTGTTCATGGAGGACGGCTACACCAAGGAAGAGTGGAAGATGATGATGGAGACCAAGAAGATTCTTGATCCCAAAATCAAGCTCACCGCCACTTGCGTGCGCGTGCCGGTATTCGTCGGCCATTCGGAAGCGGTCAATATCGAATTTGAGAATCCGATCAGCGCCGACGAGGCGCGCGAATTCTGCGCAAGGCGCCTGGCTGCATCGTGATCGACAAGCGCGAGCCGGGCGGCTACGTGACGCCCTACGAGTGCGGTGGGCGAGGACGCCACTTACATCAGCCGCATCCGCACCGATCCGACCGTCGACAACGGTCTGGAGATGTGGGTGGTTTCCGACAATCTGCGTAAAGGTGCTGCCTTGAACGCGGTGCAGATCGCCGAAGTGCTGATCAACCGCAAGCTGATTCAAGCCAAGAAGAAGGCGGCCTAGACCTCAAAACCGCGGCGCCTGAAACGCCTTGGCGTGCGCTTCCGCCGACACGCGGCGAAATTCGCCGCGCTCCCGGTCCAGCACCGACAACTCGCCGCTGGCCACGCCGAAATAGGCCGCGTGCAAGCTGAGCCTGCCACGGTCGGCTAAAATCTTGACGCAGGGAAACGTCATCAGGTTGTCGATCGTCTGGACGAGCGACGCCTGCTCGAGCTTGGTCAGATAGTCCGTCAGCGGCAGGTCGCCGCGCGCGCCGACCGCCTTCGCCGCCGGCGCAATCAGCGCCATCCAGTGGCCGATGAAATCACCCGGCGACAGCGGCGCGGCATTTTCCGCGTAGGCGCGAATGCCGCCGCACTGGGCGTGACCGAGCACGACGATGTGCTTCACCTTTAATGCCTGGACGGCGAATTCGAGCGCGGCCGAAACCGCGCGTGTCGCGCCGTCTGGTGTATAGGGCGGCACCAGATTGGCGACGTTGCGCGCCACGAACAATTCGCCCGGCCGCGCGTCGAAGATCACCTCTGGCGACACCCGCGAGTCGGAACAGCCGATCACCATGATCTCCGGCTGCTGCCCAGTTTCCGCCAGCGCGCGGAAACGGCTCTGCTCGCGCGGCAGCCGCTCGCTCAGAAAGCTGCCATAGCCGTCAATCAGGCGTTGCGGGAAATTCATCGTCCGGTGCTCCGCTTGGTCCTGCGCTTCCTATTCACGCTCAGATCGCCATTGGCAAGCCGTCCACGCCGGCCAGCCATAGGTCTTCGGCAACCTTGTTCATCGGCGGAATGGTGGCATGCGGATTGCCCGGACGGTAGATTACGGCTCGCAAACAAGGACCCATGCCGATGACCATCCGTCCGCGCCGCAGCATGCTCTACATGCCGGGCTCCAATGCCCGCGCACTGGAAAAGGCGAAGACGCTCGCCGCCGACGGCGTCATTCTCGACCTCGAGGATTCGGTCGCCCCCGACGCCAAAGAGGCCGCGCGCGCGCAGGTCACCGCGGCGGTGAAGGCAGGCGGTTTCGGCACGCGCGAGGTGGTCATTCGCGTCAACGGCGTCGACACACCCTGGCACGCTGAGGATCTCAACGCCGCCGCCCACGCCGCGCCTGACGCCATCCTGGTGCCGAAGGTGCAAGACCCGGACACGCTGGAGATGATCGGCCGCCGCCTGCTCGACATGGGCACCGACCACAAGACCCGGGTTTGGGCGATGATCGAGACGCCGCTCGCCATCTTCAACATCCTGGCGATCGCCGCCGAAGCGCGCGATTCAGAATCACGGCTGGCGGTCCTGGTCATGGGCACCAACGATCTCGCCAAGGACACCCGCGCGCACCTGGTGCCCGGCCGCGCGCCGATGCTGGCCTGGCTGTCCACCTGCGTCGCCGCCGCGCACATCCACGGCGTCGACATCCTCGACGGCGTTTATAACGATCTCGCCAACAGCGACGGCTTCGCGATCGAATGCACGCAAGGCGTCGAACTCGGCTTCGACGGCAAGACCCTGATCCATCCCAACCAGATCGCGCCTTGCAACACGGCGTTCTCGCCGTCGGCGGAGGAGGTGGCGCAGGCGCGCAAAATGATCGCCGCCTTCGACCTGCCGGAGAACAAGGGCAAGGGCGTGGTCTCGATCGACGGCCGCATGGTCGAGCGCCTGCATGCCGAGATGGCGCGCCGCACGGTGGCGATCGCCGAGGCGATCGAAGCGCGAGCCTGAAGTTTGGCTTGTCGTGACCGGGCTTGTCCCGGTGACCCCGCTTGGGCTGGCACCGTGCCGTCCTAATCGAGATGGCCGGGACAAGCCCGGCCATGACAATCCTGGATCATTGTCAGCGTGCCCGTGAGCCTACGCCCACGGCCGTGCCGCCTTGGCCTTGTCCTCGTAGCTGACAATCTTGTCGTGCTTCTGCTTGGTCAGCCCGATGTCGTCGAGGCCGTTGAGCAAGCAGTGCTTGCGGTGGTGATCGATCTCGAACTTGACCGTGCCGCCGTCGGGCCCGCGGATTTCCTGTTTCTCCAGGTCGATGGTGAGCGTGGCGTTGGCGCCGCGCTCGGCGTCCTCGAACAGCTTCTCCAGATCTTCCGGTGACACGCGGATCGGCAAAATGCCGTTCTTGAAACAGTTGTTGTAGAAAATGTCGCCGAACGAGGTGGAGATCACCGCCTTGATGCCGAAATCCATCAACGCCCAGGGTGCGTGCTCGCGGCTCGAGCCGCAGCCGAAATTGTCGTCGGCGACCAGGATCTTGGCGTTGCGATAGGCCGGCTTGTTGAGCACGAAGTCCGGGTTCTCGCTGCCGTCGTCCTTGAAGCGCAGCTCGGAGAACAGGCCCTTGCCGAGGCCGGTGCGCTTGATGGTCTTCAGAAATTGCTTGGGGATGATCATGTCGGTGTCGACATTGATCATCTTCAGCGGCGCCGCGACGCCTTCGAGGGTGGTGAACTTGTCCATGACTCCTGGTACTCCCGGCCGCTCGGATGGCCTTTTTCATAAGGCCTGCGCCGGCCCGGTCAATAGCCGGAGCGCGGCCCCGGCCATGCGCGTTCGGCGGAGCTATTCCGCCGCCACCTCGCCGCTGGCATTGCGGTCGAATTTCGCCTCACGTTTGAGCTCGCAAATCTGCAGGCTATAGGTCTCGTAATAGATGTCGCGTCCCGCACGTTGCGCATCGCGATGTTCCGGGTGCATGCGCCAGGCGCGCTGCGTCTCCTCCAATTCGAATTCGACGATGGTGCAGCGCTCGCCGTCCTCGGCGAAGAAACCCTTGTGCGAGATGTAGCCCGGCATGCTGCTGGCAAGCTCGACCATGCGGTCGACCAGCGCGACGTATTCCTCGCGCAGGTCCGGCATCAGGCGGGAACGGAAAACCGTGACGATCATCGCCGTTGGTCCCCTCGTGGCTGCGAATACGGATTGTTCCCCGAAGCGGCCCTGCGGTCAAACCACACTATCTGATGGAAGCCATTCACGCCGCTTACGGAGCGGCTTTTTCGTTGCGCGGCACCGACGCAAGCCCAGTCACCCAGCTTTGCGCCGAGCGGAACCAGTTCTGCCGTTTTGGCGGCAATTGGGCGCGCTCGCGCAGCAGTCCGACCCGTACGGTGTAGGACGGCTTCGGGCCGTCGCCAACGGTGGTTGAATAAATCGGTGAACCGCATGTCGGACAGAACGCCTGCTCCCGCGGCGTGCCGCTCTCGGCCGAAGTCTTGATGAAGATCGTGGGCTCTCCCGACAGCATTCGGAAGCTTGCACCAGGAACCGGGGTGTTAACGCGGAATGCCGAGCCGGTGCCGCCCTGGCAGTCGGTGCAATGGCAGATCCAAACCTTGTCCGGATCGGCTTCGCCCTCGAATTTGATGTAGCCGCAATTGCAGGCGCCGTTGATTTTCATGTGTTCGACTCCTTTGCTTATTCCGCTTGCTGTTCGATCGCTTCCATATCCTCGTCGGAAAAGCCGAAATGGTGGCCGATCTCGTGCACCAGCACGTGCGTGACGATGGCGGTCAGGCTGTCCGCGCGGTCGTGCCAATAGGTCACGATCGGCCGGCGGTAGAGCCAGATCATGTTGGGCATCTGGCCGGTGACGTCAGGCCGGAACGGCACCCCGATGCCTTGGAACAGGCCGAGCAGGTCGTAACGGCTGGCGAGGCCCATGGTCTCGAGCACCTCTGGGGTGGGGAAGTCCTCGACCCGGATGACCAGGTCTTCGCACAGCGCGCGGAAATGCGCCGGCAGCCGCGCATAGGCCTGTGCTGCCAGCGCCTCGATATCGGCGAGCGAAGGCGTCCCCCGCCGCACCTGCCGATCGTCAAATTGGCCTGCCATACCAATCATCTAGGGCAGGACCGCGCGCCCGCCAAGGCATTGACGGAACAAGTCCGATGGGCGACGGTTGACCACTACGTACGGCAGGGAGCCCCGTATGCGCCTCAATGCGACCGGTTTTGGCCTGTTGGCAGGTGTTTTCGCGCTGACCGTCGGCACCACGGCACCGGCACCAGCCGCACAATCGAAGTCGCAGCGCTATGCTGAAACGCGCGCACGTATCATCGTGCATCCGCGCATAAGCTTTCCAGGCCCGAACGCCAAGCGCTATTGCCGCTCCTGGCTGGCCAAGGAATATCGCGTCAGCGGGACCGTGATCGTGCCGCGCATGCAATGCTGGTGGCAGTAACACCGCAGCAGGTTTTTCCGTTATAATACGCTCAACTGCTGGGGTGGCATCGGAGGTACATCGATGTCAAAGCTCACGAGATTTTTCGCAGGCATTTTTCTTGCCGCCAGCGTGGCGGTGGCTGTACCGGGCGTCGCGCAAGCGCGGCACTGGCATGGCGCATCCACTTTGCACGGCGTGTCCGGTTGGCACGGCGGGTGGGGCAACCGCTACCGGGGTGGATGGGGGTGGCGACCCCGCGTTTATCTCCGCTGGGGTTATCCCTACTACTATCGACCCTACTATCCCTACTACCGGTCCTACTATTACGTGCGGCCAGCCTGCGGCTGGGTGCGCGTGCGGAAGTGGCGCCACCACCATCGTTATTGGCGTCGCGTCTGGCGCTGCTGGTGACGGCATTGCGCGCGTGAAACTAAAAGGCCCGCCGAATCTGGCGGGCCTTTCAATTTTCTGTCGTAGCGTGTCGCGCTATTTCCACTCCCGCACGTCGACGAAGTGGCCGGCGATCGCCGCGGCCGCCGCCATTGCCGGCGACACCAGATGGGTGCGGCCCTTGTGGCCCTGCCGGCCTTCGAAGTTGCGGTTGGAGGTCGAGGCGCAGCGCTCGCCCGGCTGCAGCTTGTCCGGGTTCATGGCCAGACACATGGAGCAGCCCGGCTCGCGCCAGTCGAAGCCGGCTTTCTTGAAGATCTTGTCGAGGCCTTCGGCTTCCGCCTGTTCCTTCACCAACCCGGAGCCCGGCACGATCATGGCGCCGACGTTCTCGTTGAGGTGTTTGTCGCCGACCACGCGCGCCACCTCGCGCAGATCCTCGATGCGCCCGTTGGTGCAGGAGCCGATGAACACGCGGTCGAGCTTGATGTCGGTGATCTTCTCACCGCCCTTCAGGCCCATATAGCCGAGCGAGCGCTCGGCCGCTGCGCGCTTGTGGTCGTCGCGGATATCCGAGGCGACCGGAACGCGGCCGGTGATCGAGGCGACCTGCTCGGGGCTGGTGCCCCAGGTCACCAGCGGCGGCAGCGACGCGGCGTCGAGCCTGATCTCGCGGTCGAAATGTGCGTCGTCGTCGGACTTGAGCGTCTCCCAGTAGCGCATGGCCTGGTCCCAGGCCTTGCCCTTGGGCGCTTTCGGCTTGTCCTTCAGATACTCGTAGGCCTTCTCGTCGGGCGCGATGAAGCCGGCCTTGGCGCCGCCTTCCACCGACATGTTGCAGACGGTCATGCGGCCTTCCATCGACAGCGCGCGGATGGCTTCGCCGGCATATTCCAGCGCGTAGCCGGTGCCGCCGGCGGTGCCGATTTCCCCGATGATGGCGAGGATGATGTCTTTGGCGGTGACGCTGGCCGGCAATTTGCCATCGACCACCGCGCGCATGTTCTTGGACTTCGACTGGATCAGCGTCTGCGTCGCCAGCACGTGTTCCACTTCCGAAGTGCCGATGCCGTAGGCGAGCGCGCCGAAGGCGCCGTGCGTCGCAGTGTGGCTGTCGCCGCATACGATGGTGCAGCCGGGCAAAGTAAAGCCCTGCTCGGGGCCGATGACGTGCACGATGCCCTGGCGCTTGTCGTATTCGTCAAAATATTCGAGCCCGAAAATCTTGGCGCTCTCGGCCAGGAAGGCGATCTGCGCCACGCTCTCCGGGTCTTCCTTCGGCAGATGGCGGTTGGTGGTCTGCACGTTGTGGTCGACGACGCACAGCGTCTTTTCCGGCGCATGCACCTTGCGCTTATGCAGCAGCAGGCCTTCGAACGCCTGCGGGCTGGTCACCTCGTGCACCAGATGGCGGTCGATATAGATGAGACAGGTGCCGTCCGGCTGCTCGTCCACCAGATGGTCGTCCCAGATCTTGTCGTAGAGGGTACGCGGTTTCATGACTCGTGAGCCTTGTTCGGAAGATGAAGAAATTGGTTAGCGGACGTCCGGCGCCGCCGGCGGCCGCTCAAAGGCGCGCTTGCACGCAGGCCATCAGCCGCCCGAAGAAGCGCCAGGGCAGCCGGGCGTGGTCGGCGAGGACGATACGTTGAGCCTTGGAAACCATGGCCTTTATATAGCCATTTACGGCGGTCCCGACAATGAACGGCAAAGCGCGGCCGGTGCTCACGAAAAAGGGGCCGTCGCGGCGGCCCCTTCTTGCATGGCGGTATGGCGACGCCTCACTCCTCGGCGGCGGCCGTCTCGGCCTCGGCGCCGGTCGGCCCTTGCGCCTCCGCGATGCGCGCCTTCTTGCCGCGCAACCCGCGCAAATAATAGAGCTTGGCGCGCCGAACTTTGCCGCGGCGCACCACCTTGATCGAGTCGATCATCGGCGCATAAAGCGGGAACACGCGCTCGACGCCTTCGCCGTAGGAAATCTTGCGCACGGTGAAGTTCTCGTGCAGGCCGCGGCCGGAACGGCCGATGCACACGCCCTCATAGGCCTGGATGCGGCTGCGCTCGCCTTCCACCACCTTGACGTTGACCAGCACGGTGTCGCCCGGCCCGAAGTCGGGAATGTCCTTGCCGGCCGAGAGCTTCTCGACCTGCTCTTTTTCGAGTTGCTGGATGATGTTCATGGCCTAAGTCTCCGTCGGCGGCGCCAGCATCCGGCGCGCGGGCTTGTGTACCGTCCTGCATGGGTCGGCGAGCTTGTATTACAAAGCTTATCGCTTGTCACCCGCTGGTTTTCGGGCCTTTTTGGGCGCTTTTTCGGGCGAGATAGGTCGCCCACAGATCGGGGCGGCGAGCGGCGGTCAGCCGCTCGGCCTCGGCCCGCCGCCAGGCGGCCACCTTGGCGTGGTCGCCGGAAATGAGCACCTCGGGGATCGGCTCGCCCTCGAACACCGGCGGCCTCGTGTATTGCGGATATTCCAGCAGCCCGTCGGCAAAGCTTTCCTCCGCGGCCGAGGCCTCCTTGCCCATGACCCCCGGTATAAGGCGCACGCAGGCATCGAGCAAAGCGAGCGCGGCGATCTCGCCGCCGGACAGCACGAAGTCGCCGAGCGAAACTTCTTCCAATCCGCGTGCCTTGATCAGCCGTTCGTCGACGCCCTCGAAGCGGGCGCAAACGATGGTCACGCCAAGACCGGTAGCGAGCGCGGCAATCTTGCTTTGCGTCAGCGGCACGCCGCGCGGGCTCATCAGCAGGCGCGGCCGCGTGTCGTGCGGCACGGCATCGAGCGCCCGCGCCAGCACGTCGGCCTTCATCACCATGCCGGGCCCGCCGCCGGCCGGCGTGTCGTCTACGGTGCGGTGCTTGTCGGTGGCCGCATTGCGGATGTCGTGGGTGTCGAGCGACCAGATGCCGGCGGCCAGCGCCTTGCCAGCGAGGCTTTGCGCCAGCGGCCCGGGAAACATCTCCGGAAAGATCGTCAGTACACTCGCGCGCCACATTGTTTTTACTCGTCTGCGTCGCTTGCCGCCGGTGGCACGACGACGATCTGCTTCGCCTTCAGATCGACCTTCGGCACCGCGGTCTCGGTGAACGACAACATCAGCGGCGCGCCGCCGCCCGTGGACGCGATTTCGATGATGTCGCCGGCGCCGAAATTATGCACCGCGGTCACCGTTCCAAGTGTCGCGCCGTCCGCCGTCACCGCCGAAAGCCCGACCAGATCGGTATAGTAGTAGGTGTCGGCTTCCTCGATCTCCGGAAGCCGCTCGCGCGCAACGAACAGATCGAGATTGCGCAAGGCTTCGGCCGCGTCGCGGTCTGCGACGCCGGCGATGCGCGCGACCAGAAAATCCTTGGTCGGACGCAGACTTTCGATCTCGAACCGGCGCGCGCCGTCTTCGGTCTCCAGCGGGCCGTAGTTCGCAACTGCCGTGGGGTCTTGCGTGAACGGCCACAGCTTGACCTCGCCGCGGACGCCGTGCGCGGCCCCGATGCGGGCGACACGGATGCGCTCGGCCACGGCGTTTCAGGCCGCGCGCATCAGCTCGCCGCCGGCTGCTCGGCGGCCGCCTTGTCTGCGGCGGCCTTGTCCGCGGCGGCCTTGGCGGTCGCGGCGGTCTTGGCGGCGGCGTCTGCGGCTTCCTTGGCCTTGAGCGCTTCTTCGGCCTGCGCCTTGCGCTCCTTGCGCGGGATCGCCTTGACAGGATTGTTGCGCTTTTCGCGCTTGGAGACGCCGGCAGCGTCGAGGAAGCGCATCACGCGGTCGGACGGCTGTGCGCCTTTTTTCATCCAGTCCTTCACCTTGTCGAGATCGAGCTTGAGCCGCTCGGTCTTTTCCTTCGGCAGCAGCGGATTGAAATAGCCGAGCCGTTCGATAAAGCGGCCGTCGCGGGGGAAGCGCGAGTCGGCGACGACGATGTGATAGAACGGCCGCTTCTTGGTTCCGGCGCGGGCCATGCGGATAACGAGAGACATTCGAGCATTCCTTTCTGACTAATACGATTTCATTTCTTTTTTCCGGCGCCGGGAAGTCCCGGCAATCCGGGAAACTTTCCGCCTGCGCCGGGCAATCCGGGAAAATTTGGTGGCAGGTTCGGCAAACCAGGGCCGCCCGGCATGGTCGGCGGCAGGCCGGCCGCGCCACCCGGAATTTTTTCGGCGAGCTTCTTCATCTCTTCCGGCGACGGCATGGCGCCACCGAAGCCCATCATCTGCCCAAGGCCGGCGAGCGGGCCGCGCTTGCCTGAGCCCATGGCCTTCATCATGTCGGCCATGGTGCGGTGCATCTTGAGCAGCTTGTTGATGTCTTCCGATCTGGTGCCGGAGCCGGCGGCGATGCGTTTCTTGCGGCTATGCTTGAGGATGTCGGGGTTGCGGCGCTCACGCGCCGTCATCGAAATCGATGATCGCGACCTGCCGCTTGATGACCTTCTCGTCGATATTGGCGTTGGCGAGCTGGTTCTTCATCTTGGCGACGCCCGGCAGCATGCCCATCAACCCACTCATGCCGCCCATGGCCTGCATCTGCGAAAGCTGATCGCGCAGGTCGGAAAGATCGAAGGCGCCCTTGCGCATCTTCTCGGCCGCGCGCGCGGCTTTCTCGGCATCGATATGTGCGGCGGCCTTCCCCACCAGCGCCACCACGTCGCCCATGCCGAGGATGCGGCCGGCGATGCGCGACGGCTCAAACTCTTCCAGTGCGTCGAGTTTCTCGCCGGTGCCGATCAACTTGATCGGCTTGCCGGTGACCGCGCGCATGGACAGCGCCGCGCCGCCGCGGCCGTCGCCGTCGACGCGGGTGAGCACGATGCCGGTCAAGCCCACGCGCTCGTCGAAGGCGCGTGCCAGATTGACCGCGTCTTGACCCGTTAAAGAGTCTGCCACCAGCAGCACTTCATGCGGATTGGCGGCCTTCTTGACCTCGGCCGCCTCGCTCATCATGGCGTCGTCGAGCGTGGTGCGGCCTGCGGTGTCGAGCAGCACCACGTCGTAGCCGCCGAGCCGCGCCGCTTCGAGCGCGCGCTTGGCGATCTGTGGCGGCGTCTGGCCTTCGACCACCGGCAACGTGTCGATCTGGGTGTCGCGGCCGAGCACCGCGAGCTGCTCCATCGCCGCCGGGCGGCGCACGTCGAGCGAAGCCATCAGCACTTTTTGCCGCTGACGGTCGGTCAACCGCTTGGCGACTTTGGCGGTGGTGGTGGTTTTGCCCGAGCCTTGCAGGCCGACCATCATGATGGCGACCGGCGGCGCCGCGTGCAGGTCGATGGATTGACCTTGCGCGCCCAGCGTCTCGACCAGCTGGTCGTGCACGATCTTGACGACCATCTGGCCGGGGGTGACCGACTTCATCACCTCGACGCCGACCGCGTGCTTCTTGATCTGTTCGGTGAAGGCGCGCGCCACGTCGAGCGCGACGTCGGCCTCAAGCAGCGCGCGCCGCACTTCGCGCAAGGCCGCGTCCACGTCGGCTTCGCTCAGCGCGCCGCGGCGGGTGAGGCGATCGAGAATACCGCCGAGTTTTTCCGACAGGCTATCGAACATTTCGCGTCCTAAGAACGGTCCGTCTCCGACGGGCCTATGCAACAACACCTTTACGCCCGAGGGCGCATCGCGCTGTCGGGCGGTGGCCTCCGGCCTCTCAATGGACCGGGCGGCGGAGCTTTAATTCACGTCTTAATCGAAGACGGCCGGAACCTAGGGGTGGGTCCCCTTCAAGTCAAGGCGAGCTCCATCAATGCGCCAATTCGTAGCTAACCGATACCGTCGCCCGCAGGGTCTGTTCCCCGGGCGCCACCGGAACCGCAGCGGCGCCGGCCCGCATGGCGGCCAGCGGCCGCGGCGGCGCGGACGCGCCTTCCTCGATGATCGCCACCACGCGGCCGAGCTTGGCCCCGGCCGCCTTGGCATAGAGTTCGGCCTTGCGATGGGCGTCGGCGATGGCTGCATCGCGCGCCTGGTCGAGCAGCTTGGATTGTTCTGAAACCACGAATTCGATGCCCGACATCTCGTTGGCGCCGGCCGCGATGGCGTGGTCGAGAATCGCCGGCAATTTGCCGATGTCGTGGATCTTCACCGTGAGCTGATTGGTCACTCGGAAGCCGAGCAGGTGGGTGGTGCCGCTCTTGTTTTCGTATTGCGGCTGCAGTGACAACCGCGAGGTCCGGATGTCGCGCTCGCCGATCCCGCTGTTCTTGATGGCCGCCAGCACCGCGGTCATTTGCTTGGCGTTGCTGTCGCTCGCGTCCTTCGCGGTCTTGCCTTGACTGGTAACGCCGATGCGGATCGTCGCGGTGTCCGGCGCCACCGAAATCGTGCCTTGCCCGGTGACGGTGACGAGTTTCTCCGCCGCTTGTGCGGGCAAGGCAAGCGCCGCCGCAGCGATTACGAAAGCTGAGAACAGGATGCGCATATTTTGCATGGTCATTTCACCGGTACGAACACATTGATCACGAGTTTTCCGTCGCCCGGCCGCAGCGGACCGGAGGTGTATTCCTCGATGAAAACGTCCTGGGCGTCGAGGCCTTTGTCGTCGAGATAGTCGGTGATCGCCTCATAGGTCGAATCCAGCGCTTCGTAAGTGCCGCGGTGCACGAATTTAATCGCCTTGCCGGACGGCGCCTTGCCGACGGCAATGTCACCCTTGGGCGCATTTTTTGGCGCTTGCGCGACCGGCACCGCGGCCCGAAACCGGAAGCCGTCATCGTTGGTTTCGGTATAGATGGTCATCGCCGGACCACTCGGCTTGAGGCCAAGCTTGGCCAGATACTCGTCGAGCGACTTGAAATAATCGACCAGCGTGTCCTGCGCGCTGTCCCAATTGCTCTGGCCTTGCAGGTAGATGATGGTGCGCTCCGGCAGCACCACCGGCGCGCCGAAGGCGTCGCCCGGCTGGAGCTGATCCGGCGCTGCCGGGCCCGGACCCGGCGAGGCGGCGGGCGGCATCTGCTCGTCCGTTGGCAGCGGCGTGGCCGCCACTTCCGGGTTTTTCGCCGCAACTGGGCCGGCGGCGAAGCTGAGCACCAAGGCCAGCAGAAGCGGTGCTGCAAGGCGTGGGCACGGCATCAGCCTTCTCCGTCGTTCGCGGTCCCGGCATTGCGCCCTCATTCTAGCATGGCCTCTGGCCAATCCGCGTCTATTCGCCATATAAACCGGGCGAAACCCGGTCAAGGCACAATTCGGTACAATTCGATGGGCGCGCTCGCCAATCAGACCTTCGTGAAAATGAACGGCGTCGGCAACGAGATCGTCGTGGTCGATCTGCGCGCCGGCGCGGCCAAGATCGAGCCGGAGGAGGCGCGCGCGGCCGCGCAGCCCGGCGCCGTGCCTTATGACCAACTGATGGCGCTCTATCCCCCACGCACGCCCGGTACTGACGCCTTCATCCGCATCTACAACAATGACGGCTCGGAGGCCGGCGCCTGCGGTAACGGCATGCGTTGCGTCGCCGACATCGTCGCCAGGCAGAGCGGCAAGAGCACGCTCACCTTCGAGACCACGTCCGGCATTTTGAATTGCTGGAAGGGCGAAGGTGGCATGTTCACGGTGGATATGGGAAAGCCGCGCTTCAAGTGGAACGAGATTCCGCTGGCGGAGGAAATCCGCGACACGCGCGGCATCGAATTGCAGATCGGCCCCATCGACAATCCGGTGCTGCATACGCCGTCGGTGGTGAACATGGGCAATCCGCACGCGATCTTCTGGGTCGACGACGTCAACGCCCACGACCTCGCGCGGCTGGGGCCGCTGCTCGAGAACCATCCGATCTTTCCCGAGCGCGCCAACATCACGCTCGCCCATATCGTCTCGCGCGACCACATCGTCATCCGCACCTGGGAGCGCGGCGCCGGCTTGACCAAAGCGTGCGGCTCCGCCGCCTGCGCGGCCGCGGTCGCCGCCGCGCGCTTCAAGCGCACAGAGCGCAAGGCGAAGGTGACGCTGCCGGGCGGTGACTTGATGATCGAATGGCGCGAGAGTGACGACCACGTGCTGATGACCGGTCCGGTCGAGTTTGAGTTTGAGGGTAAGTTCGATCCAGCCTTGTTCAAGGCGGCGGTGCCATGATGGTGCAACAATGAGTGTCGACGTCATCACCTTTGGTTGCCGGCTCAACGCCTACGAGTCGGAAGTGATCCGGCGTGAGGCGGGTCATGCCGGGCTTGATGACGCGGTCGTGATCAATACTTGCGCGGTGACGGCGGAAGCGGTGCGCCAGGCGCGCCAGAGCATCCGCCGCATCAGGCGCGAAAAGCCTGCCGCGCGCATCGTGGTCACCGGCTGCGCGGCGCAGGCCGAGCCGGAATTGTTCGCAAGCATGGCGGAAGTCGACCACGTCGTCGGCAACGAGGAAAAGCTCGACGCACGCCTCTGGCAGACCAACGAAAAAGTTTCTGTCACCGACATCATGGCGGTGAAACAGATGCGGCCGTACGCCATCGACAGCATCGACGGCCGCGCCCGCGCTTTTGTCCAGGTGCAGAATGGTTGCGACCACCGCTGCACTTTCTGCATCATTCCGTTCGGCCGCGGCAATTCGCGCTCGCTGCCGGTGGAGGACATTGTGGCGCAGGTGCGCCGCCTCACCGAGAATAGCTATCGCGAAGTCGTGCTGACCGGCGTCGATATCACCAGCTATCGCGATGGCGAGGCTCGCCTGGGCGCGCTGGTCAAGCGCATCTTGCGCGCGGTGCCGGAGCTTGCCCGTCTAAGACTATCCTCGATCAACTCGGTGGAGGCCGATGCGGATCTCTTCGATGCGCTCGCCGATGAGCCGCGCCTGATGCCTCATCTGCATCTTTCATTGCAGGCTGGCGATGATCTCATTCTCAAGCGCATGAAGCGCCGCCATTCGCGCAGCGACGCCATCGCATTCTGCGAGCAGGTGCGCCGGCTGCGGCCCGACGTGGTCTTCGGCGCCGACATCATCGCCGGCTTCCCGACCGAGACCGAAGACATGTTTTTGCGCTCGCACGATCTGGTGGATGAGTGCGGCCTCACGCAACTGCACGTGTTTCCGTTTTCACCGCGCCCGGGCACACCGGCGGCACGTATGCCACAGATCGCGCGTGCCGTGATCAAGGAACGCGCGCGCCGCCTGCGGGAAAATGGTGAGGCGTCGCTGGCTCATTATCTTGCGCGCGAAGTCGGTGCGCGCCGCCGGGTGCTCGCGGAATCGCGCGCCCTCGGTCGCACGGAGCAGTTCTTGGCCGTGCGGCTTGCCATGCCGGTCATGCCGGGTGAAATTCTTGATCTGACGATTGCCGGTCACGACGGGCGGCAGTTGCTGGCAGCCTAAAGGGGAAAGCCATGAGCGCGAGCGACCATCTGGTGACCACCTTGGAGCAACTGGAAACGCTCTATGGCGAGCGCAAGCAGACCACGATCCGCAAGGAAGTCGATCGCCTCAGTGCCGGCTACCGCAAGCTGATCGAAGCCGCACCGTTCGTGGTGGTGGCGACCGCGGGCCCCGAAGGGCTCGACTGCTCGCCGAAAGGCGACCCTGCCGGCTTCGTGCGCATCCTCGACGACAGAACGCTCGCCATTCCCGACCGTCCCGGCAACAACCGCCTCGATGGCTACCGCAACATCCTGCGCGACCCGCGGGTGGCGCTCCTGTTCCTGATCCCGGGTATTGCCGAGACCCTGCGCGTCAATGGCCGCGGCGCCATCTCGGTCGATCCCGAGTTGATGCAGGGCTTCGCCATCAACGGCAAGCTGCCGCGCAGCGTGCTGCTCGTGCATATCGAGAGCGTGTTCTTCCACTGTGCCAAGGCCGTGGTGCGCGCGAAGTTGTGGGACGATGCGAGCTGCATCGACCGCAAGAGCCTGCCGAGCACCGGCACCCTGCTCGCCGAGCTGACCGCGAACGAGCTCGGCGGCGAGCCTTATGACAGCGCGTTGCCGGAGCGCATCAAGGCGGAGCTTTACTGACCTTCAGTCCAGCCGCATGCCGCCAGCAATTCGCGCATGTGCTCCGGCACTGGCGCGATAACTTTCACCGGCGGCTTGTTCTTGGAGATCGGCACCGTGACTTCGCGTGCGTGCAGATGCAGCGCTGGCCCGCCCATGCGTGGTGCGCTGCCGTAGATGGTGTCGCCGACAACCGGCCAACCCATCTCGGCGCAATGCACGCGCAGCTGATGGGTGCGCCCGGTGAGCGGCTCCAGCGCCAGCCAGGTCATGCCGCCGCCGCGCCCCATCACATTCCAGGTGGTCGCCGAGGGCAGCCCATGCGGTTCGGGTTTCATCCACCAGCCGCGGCTTTCGTCGCGCTTCGCCAGCGCAATATCGATGCGGCCTTGTTCAACGCTGGGTGAACCCTCGACCACCGCCCAATACGTCTTGCCGACCTTGCCCTGCTTGAACAGCTTGCCCAGCAGCGCCAACGCCTTGCGGTGACGGCCGAGCACCAGGCACCCCGATGTGTCGCGGTCGAGCCGGTGTGCCAGCGCCGGCGCGCGCGGCAGCCCAAAGCGCAGCGCGTCGAAATGCGCGTCCAGGGCGTCGCCGCCTTTCGGCCCACGGTGCACCGCAAAGCCTGCCGGCTTGTCGATCACCAGCATCAGCCCGTCGCGATAGAGCAGGCGGGCGAGCATCTCTTCCGCGGTCATATTCAGTTACCAAATAGAGCCGGAACGGGTATCACGGGCGCGCCATGGACGCATCATGAACGACAGCACACAAAGCGGCGGCTGGTGGAAGCGCCTGAGCGGGGGCTTGAAGCGCACCTCGTCATCGCTCGGTTCCGCCATCACCGGTCTGGTGCGCAACCGTAAGCTCGACGCCGAGACGCTGGAAGACCTGGAAAACGAGTTGATCCGCGCCGATCTCGGCCCCGAGGTGGCCGAGCGCATGGCCGCGGCGCTGGGTGAGGGCCGCTACGACAAAGGCATCGCGCCGGAGGAATTGCAGGCGCTGTTGGCCGGCGAGATCGAAAAAGTGCTCGGCCCCGTCGCCAGGCAGCTGGAAATAACCGCGCGGCCCTTCGTCATTCTGGTCGCCGGCGTCAACGGCTCCGGCAAGACCACCACCATCGGCAAGCTGGCTGCGCGGTTTCGCAACGAAGGCAAGAGCGTGATGCTTGTGGCCGGCGATACCTTTCGCGCTGCCGCCGTTGATCAGCTCAAGATTTGGGGTGAGCGCACCGGCGCGACCATCATGGCGCGCGAGCCCGGCGCGGATGCTGCCGGTCTTGCTTTCGACGCCGTCACCGCGGCGAAAGCACAAGGCGTGGACGTGGTGTTGGTCGATACCGCCGGCCGTCTGCAGAACCGCGCCGAACTGATGGGTGAGCTGGAAAAGATCGTGCGCGTGCTGCGCAAAGTCGAGCCCGGTGCGCCGCACGCGGTGCTGCTGGTGCTCGATGCGACCGTGGGCCAGAATGCGCTCAATCAGGTGGAGATTTTCGGCAAGATCGCCGGCGTGACCGGCCTGGTCATGACCAAGCTCGACGGCACCGCGCGTGGCGGCATCCTGGTCGCAATTGCGTCACGATTCGGCCTGCCAGTGCATTTCATCGGCGTCGGCGAGGGCGTCGACGATCTCAGCGACTTCACCGCGCGTGACTTCGCGCGGGCGGTGGTGGGACTGGAATGACAAACGCATACGCACGCGTTAGAAGCCGCCCATGACCGCCGACAAACGCGCCAAGCCGCAACTCAATCCCATCCTCAAGCTGGTGCTCGACATCGGGCCGCTGGTGCTGTTTTTCGCCGCCAATGCCCGCTTCGGTATATTCACCGCCACTGCGGCTTTCATGGTGGCCGTGCTAATCGCGCTCGCCGTCTCCTATGTCATGACCAGGCACATCGCCATCATGCCGCTGGTCACCGCCGCGATCGTGATCGTGTTTGGCGGCCTCACCCTGGTCCTGCACAACGAGACCTTCATTAAGCTCAAGCCGACCATCATCTATCTGCTGTTCGGCGGCACGCTCATCGGCGGGCTTGCCTTCGGAAAATCGTTCCTCGGCGTGCTGTTCGATTCGGTATTCGATTTGACCGACGAGGGCTGGCGCAAGCTGACGTGGCGCTGGGCGTTCTTTTTCTTTGCGCTTGCGGTGGTCAACGAAATCGTCTGGCGCAACTTCTCGACCGATTTTTGGGTGAGTTTCAAATTATTCGGCGTCGTGCCGCTCACCTTCCTGTTCGGCGCGCTGCAATATCCATTATTGACGAAATACGCACGCGGGAACAGGCAAGCCAGCGAGGCGGACTAAGCCGGCATCTGCGCGGCCGATTTCCCGCGGCTGGCCCACCGGTATTGGATCAGGCGGTCTTCCATCCCGATGATGCGCCTTGCCAGCGGGTAAGCAAGAAATGCCATGCCGATTCCCGCGATGATATCGATGAAATAATGCGCGCCCTCGGTGATCGTGCTGCCGAGCATGGCCGCGTTTAGAATCAGCAAGGCGACGAAAATGCGTCGGTGAGCCCGCAGCGCCAGCGGCGTCAGCACGGCCATCGTCGCGTGGAACGACGGGAAGGTGGCGATGCCGCCGGGAAATTCGTTCTGGATCAGCGGTCCCGCCTTGCGCAAGTGCATCAACTGGTCGAGCGGCGTCGCGCCGGTAAAGCGCAGAACGTCGAAGGCCGACCGGTCGAAAAAGACGATCGGGCCGATGGCCGGCATGAGGGCGGAAATGAAAATCGTCACCGTCAAGGCGACGGCAAAGGCGAGGATATAAATGCGGGCTTCGTCGAGCCGATGAAAAAAGGGCAGCAGCAGGACCGGAAGAAGGGTCTGCGGCCAGATGCTGTAATAGGCCGCGTGAAATATCGTTTGCACGACGTGATGCTTGTCGACCCATTGTGCGTAGGCGAACCAGTTCAAGCCCAGCGCCAAATCGACGTGCTCGAGAAACTGATCGCGCATAGGGAACGCAAGACGTTGCAACGAATAGGCGGCGAGCACGGCACACACCGACGTCGTGACCAGATATAGGACGCCGTAAAGCACCGCCTGCACGGACTCGACCAGCCGCAGGCGGGGAGCGAAGTGAATGAGCAGGATGTCCACGACCAGGATGCCGATGATCAGCATGACGACGTTGGGAAGCGATGCGAGCCTGAATCCGGTGGCGAACGACGCGGCGGTGCCGGCCGCCAGCAGCACAATGGTCATGAAACAGGCGGCGGCCGAGACTGGGCTGAGGCGCGGCCGACTGGTGGCGCTGAAATGTTCGGCAATAATCTGCGCGATACGCATTGCGAACGATCCTAAAACCGCCTCGAAAACCGGGATTTGCTTTCCAGGGGCGGTTACGTGGCTGGCAAGACGCTGCTTGAAAGTGCGTAAGAGTGATTAAAATACCATTACGCAAAGCATCCATATCGACGGGCGGCGGCGGCCGGCCGATGGCGTTCCAAATTTGCTTTGGACCGTTTCCGTCGGCGCGTGGGAGCGCGTCCCCCGGCGCTCAGCGTTCGAGTGCCTTCTTGATCTGCGGTTCCAGCGTCGCGCCGAGGTTGTCGGCGGTGATCGGGCCCACCAGCTTGTAGGCGATGCGACCGTCGCGTCCGACCAGATAGGTCTCCGGCACGCCGTAGACGCCCCAGTCGATCGAGGTGCGGCCGCTCTCGTCGCGGCCGGTGGCGGCAAACGGGTTGCCGTAGCGGTTGAGAAAGCGGCGCGCGTTCGTCTCCGTGTCCTTGTAATTGATGCTGACGAGTTGGATGCGTTTGTCTTTGCCCAGCGCCGCCAGGAACGGTACCTCGTCGTGGCAGGGCACGCACCAGGACGCCCACACGTTCACCAGCGTCACCTTGCCCTTGAACGTCGCGTTATTCAGGCCCGGCACCGGTTTGCCGTTGTGTTCGACGCCGGCGAGCGGCGGCAGCACGGTGTGCGGCGCCGGCTTTCCGATCAGCGCCGAGGGCAGCCGCGAGGGATCGCCCTCGAGGAGGCCGGCATAGAACAGCGCCACCAGCCCCAAGAATATAATCAGCGGCAGCAGCAACCAGATGCTGCGCCGGGTCATGCGCGGGGTTTCGCTCGGCGTCGCGCTCATTTTCCGCTCCGCCGGGAGCGCCGGGTCACGCCGCGCTCCTCGAGATTGCCAAGGATGCGCCGCTGCGCCGAGTAATCGAGCACGACCCAGGCGACGAGCGCGGCCACCACGAATACGGTCACCGCATAGGCAGCGACGATGAAGTCGGCATGCGGCCCGAGATTCATGATGTGGCTTCCGCCAATTCCTGCGCTTGCATCAATCTCATGGTGCGCACGCGCCGGCGCAGAATCTCGTTGCGCATGGCGGCGAGATGCAGCGTGAAAAATAAAAGAGTAAAGGCGACGGCCATGATCAGCAGCGGCCACAAGATCGACGGGTCGATGGCCGAGCCGCCCGTGCGCATGATCGAGGCCGGCTGGTGCAGCGTGTTCCACCAGTCGACCGAGAACTTGATGATCGGCAGGTTGACGGCGCCGACCAGCGACAGGATCGCCGCCGCGCGCGAGCCGCGGCCGGGATCTTCCGCGGTCCAGTACAGCGCCATGACGCCGAGATACAGCAGTAGCAGCACCAGCATCGAGGTCAGCCGCGCATCCCACACCCAATAGGTGCCCCAGGTCGGGCGGCCCCAGAGCGAGCCGGTGACGAGACAAATGAAGGTGAAGGCGGCGCCAATGGGGGCTGCCGCCTTGCCGGCGACGTCGGCCAGCGGATGCCGCCATACCAGCGTGCCAAGCGCGGCGGCGCTCATCAGCCCCCAGCCCATCATACCGAGCCAGGCGGCCGGCACGTGCAGGTACATGATCTTCACGGTGGCGCCCTGCTGGTAGTCGTCGGGCGCATTCATGGTGCGCACCAGCCCGACGATGAACAGCAGCACCGTTGCCGCCGCCAGCCAGGGCAGCACACGATTGACGAATGTCAAGAAGCGCGAGGGGTTGGCGAGATCGATGATGGGCATGGCGGCTATTTACTCATAGGCAACGTTACGGGCAACCACGGGTCGTGAACGTAACGGGGGCGGCCATCGCCATCACTCCAGTCCATAACGCAGCGCTGCCGCGGCAGCGACCGGCCCCAGCACCAGGCTAGCCAAGCTTAGCGCGCAAAGAATGGTAAAAGGTGGGCCGAACGGCGCGGTGCCGGTAATGGCGGCGTTGGCCGCCGCTACGCCGAAAATCAGCACCGGAATAGTCAGCGGCAACACCAGCACCGCCAGCAGCAGACCGCCGCGCCGCAGCGCGACCGACAGCGCCGCGCCGATCAGCCCGATGAAGGTCAGCGCCGGCGTGCCAGTGAGAAGCGTCAGCATCAGCACGCCCATCGCCCCGATCTCGACGTTGAGCATGAGCGCGAGCAGCGGCGTAATGATCACCAGCGGCAGGCAGGTGGTCAGCCAATGCGCAATTGCCTTCGCCGCCACCGCCAGTTCCAGCGGCATGCCGCTCGTCATCAACAAATCGAGGGAACCGTCTTCGTAATCCGTGGCAAAAAGCCGGTCGAGCGCGAGCAGGCTCGCCAGCAGCGCACCCAGCCACAGGATGGCTGGGCCGATGCGCGCCAACAGCTTGAGATCGGGGCCGACCGCGAACGGCACCATCACCACCATGGTCAGAAAGAACAGCGCGCCCATCAGCGCGCCGCCGCCGACGCGCACGGCGAGCCGTATGTCGCGCACGATGAGGGCAAAAAGCGCGCTCATGCCGGCCCCATTTTCAGTTCGCGCGCGCGCTCGAGGCCAATGGGTCCGTGCGCCGCGGCGACGATCATGCCGCCGCCGACAAGATGGCCGCGCATCATCTCGGCCAGCCGCGTTTGCGAGGCCGTGTCGAGCGCTGAGGTTGGCTCGTCCAGCAGCCAGAGCGGCCGTTTCACCGCGACCAGGCGCGCGAGCGACAGCCGCCGCCGCTGCCCGGCCGAGAGGTAGGCCGCCGGCAGGTCGGCGAGGCGGCTGAGGTCGACCGCCTCCAGCGCTGGTTCGACGGCATCGCCGCCGTCGCCCAAGAACGATGTCCAGAATTGCAGGTTCTCCGTCACCGTCAGTGACGGTTTCAGCGCATCCTGATGGCCGAGATAGTGCGACTGTTCGCCTATCGCGGCTTCCGGATCGCCGCCGTCGAGCGCCAGCCGGCCGCCGCTGAGATGCACCAGGCCGGCGATCACGCGCAGCAGCGAGGACTTGCCGGCGCCGTTGCGTCCAGTCACCAAAAGCGCTTCGCCGCCGGGCAGGCTGAAGCTCAAGCCCCGGAACACCTCGCGGCCGCCCCGGCTGCAGACCAGATTGTCGGCTGAGAGCTGCATCAAGCGGGCCGCGTCCCGCCGCCAAGCCGCCGGCCGGCCGGGCCGGGCGCTGAAAACCCCGAATTCTCGCGCATCTTTGCTGGCGTTCCCGGTAAAAGTGGCGTCGGCTACGAAAAGACCTTATAAGCCCGCACCGACGGCGTTACGTAAAGGATTTCAAGCGTAAAGCTCGCCGCCCAATAAAAGACTAGCGTTATCAATCCCTTACGCAAGACCCGCCAATGTCCCCGCTCCGGGAATGGAACCAGCCGACATGACGTCTCTCGACAGTTTCCGCTGCTGCAAAACCCTCAAAGCCGGCGGCAAGACCTACGCCTATTACAGCCTTCCCACCGCCGAGCGAAACGGCCTCAAGGGCACCTCGCGCCTGCCGTTCTCGATGAAGGTGCTGCTGGAGAACCTGCTGCGCAACGAGGACGGGCGCACAGTCACCAAGGACGACATCAAAGCCTTCGCCGAATGGCTGAAGACCAAGAGTTCGGAGCACGAATTCGCCTTCCGCCCGGCGCGGGTGCTGATGCAGGACTTCACCGGCGTGCCGGCGGTGGTCGATCTCGCTGCCATGCGCGACGCCATGAAGAGCCTCGGCGGCGACCCCAAGAAGATCAATCCGCAAGTGCCGGTCGACTTGGTGGTCGACCATTCGGTGGCGGTCACTTTTTTCGGCAGCAATTCGGCGTTCAAGAAGAACGTCGAGGAGGAGTACCGGCAGAACCTGGAGCGCTACAAGTTCCTGAAATGGGCGCAGCGCTCGTTCGATAATTTCTCCGTAGTGCCGCCTGGCACCGGCATCTGCCACCAGGTCAATCTCGAATATCTCTCGCGCGTGGTGTTCAGCCGCAAGGGCAAGGTCAAGCTCGACGGCAAAGAGACCTCGATGGAGATCGCCTATCCCGACACGGTGGTCGGCACTGACTCGCACACGACGATGGTCAACGGCCTGTCGGTGCTGGGCTGGGGCGTCGGCGGCATCGAGGCGGAAGCCGCCATGCTCGGCCAGCCGCTGTCGATGGTGCTGCCCGAGGTGATCGGCTTCAAGCTCACCGGCAAGCTCAAGGAAGGCGTCACGGCCACCGACCTGGTGCTCACCGTCACCGAGATGCTGCGCAAGCGCGGCGTGGTCGGCAAGTTCGTCGAATTCTTCGGCCCCGGCCTCGCGCATTTGACCATCGCCGACCGCGCCACGCTCGGCAATATGTCGCCGGAATACGGCGCCACCTGCGGCTTCTCGCCGATCGACGACGACACCATGCGCTACCTGAAGGATACCAGCCGTCCCAAGGAATTGATCGCGCTGGTCGCGGCCTATGCCAAGGCCCAGGGCATGTTCCGCACTAAGACCACGCCTGACCCGATTTTTACCGACGTGCTCAAGCTCGATCTCGCCACTGTCGAGCCCTCGCTCGCCGGCCCCAAGCGCCCGCAGGACCGCATCGCGCTCAAGGACGTCAAGGTGGGCTTTGCCGCCTCGATGGACAAGGAATTTGGCAAGGCGGCGGAGTTGAAGAAGCGCGTGCCGGTCGCGGGCAAGAACTACGACCTCGGTCACGGCGACGTGGTGATCGCGGCCATCACCTCCTGCACCAACACCTCCAATCCGAACGTGATGATCGGCGCCGGCCTGGTGGCGCGCAATGCGGCGGCCAAGGGCCTTACCGTCAAGCCCTGGGTGAAGACCTCGCTGGTGCCCGGCTCGCAAGTGGTCGGCGAATATCTCGAGCATTCCGGCTTGCAAAAGGATCTCGACAAGCTCGGCTTCAACTTGGTCGGTTACGGCTGCACCACCTGCATCGGTAATTCCGGCCCGCTGCCGCCGGAGATTTCCAAGACGATCAACGAGAACGATCTGGTCGCCGCTGCGGTACTGTCGGGCAACCGCAACTTCGAAGGCCGCGTCAATGCCGACGTGCGCGCCAATTATCTGGCGTCGCCGCCGCTGGTGGTGGCTTATTCGATCGCCGGCACCATGCAGTCCGACCTCGTGAAAGAGCCGCTCGGCAACGATCCCAAAGGCAAGAAAGTCTTCCTCAAGGACATCTGGCCGTCGAACAAGGAGATCGGCAAGTTCGTCGCCAAGAACGTGACCAAGAAGATCTTCGCCAAGAAATACGCCGACGTGTTCAAGGGCGATTCCCAATGGCGCAAGATCAGCGTCAAGGGCGGCATGACCTACGACTGGGACAAGAAGTCCACCTATGTGCAGAACCCGCCCTATTTCGAGGGCATGAAGAAAACACCGGCGACGCTCGAGGACATCATCGACGCGCGCGTGTTGGCATTGCTCGGCGACTTCGATCACCACCGACCACATCTCGCCGGCCGGCTCGATCAAGATCGATTCGCCGGCGGGCAAGTATCTGGTCGGCCACAAGGTGAAGCCGGCCGACTTCAACCAGTACGGCACGCGCCGCGGCAATCACGAAGTCATGATGCGCGGCACCTTCGCCAATATCCGGCTCAAGAACCAGATGGTGCCGGGCGTAGAAGGCGGCTTCACCGTCCACTATCCGTCGAAGCAACGCATGGCGATCTATGACGCCGCCATGAAGTACATGGCTGACAACGTCCCGCTCGTCGTGTTCGGTGGCAAGGAATACGGCAGCGGCTCCTCGCGCGACTGGGCGGCCAAGGGCGCGCTGCTGCTCGGCATCCGCGCGGTGGTCGTGCAGACGTTCGAGCGCATCCACCGCTCCAACCTGATCGGCATGGGCGTCATGCCGCTCATGTTCGAGGAAGGCACGTCCTGGCAGTCGCTGGGCATGAAGGGCGATGAGCAGGTCACGATCCGCGGCCTGCACGGCGAGATCAAGCCGCACCAGCGGCTGATCGCCGAGATCGTTGCCGGCAACGGCACGCTCAAGCGTGTGCCGCTGATCTGCCGCATCGATACGCTCGACGAGCTGGATTACTTCAAGAATGGCGGCATTTTGCAGTACGTGCTGCGCCAGTTGGCCGGTTAGGCGGCGATCACGCCACACTGCGAAAAGGGTGATTTACGCTCACCGTGAAGTGAGTGGCTGGTGATCGAACTCGGCGCCCTATATGACGTGTTGTCAGACACGGGCGAATCACGGAAGCCGGTCATGAACCACCGCACCATCGTTCTTGCCGCCGCGCTCGCTTGCGCCGCCGTCACGCCGGCGGCGGCGGGCGAGCCCCGCGCCGTTGTGGAACTGTTCACCAGCCAGGGCTGCTCGTCCTGTCCGCCCGCAGACCGGCTGATGGGCCAGCTCGCGAAGGATTCCTCGCTGATCACATTAAGCCTGCCGGTCGACTATTGGGATTATATCGGCTGGAAGGACACGCTGGCCCTGCACGGCAATTCCAACCGGCAACGCAGCTACGCCATTACCCGCGGTGACCGTGAAGTCTATACGCCGCAAGTGGTGATCAACGGCGTCATGCACGCGCTCGGCAGCGACAAGGCGGCGATCGAAAACGCGATCGCGAAAACGCGCCGCAATGCCGCGCCGCTGACCTTACCGATCGAGTTGACGGTCGCCGACGGCAAGGTGAGCGTGCATGTGCCAGCCGCCAAGAGTGAAGGCCCCAGCGGTGAGGTTTGGCTGTGTCCCGTCACCAATAAGGCGCAGGTGAAAATCGGGCGCGGCGAGAACCGCGGCCGCACGCTGAACTACTACAACGTGGTGCGCCGCTGGGTGCATCTCGGCGACTGGAACGGCAAGGCGGAAGACTTCAGCATTTCGCTCGCTAAAATTCCCGATGGCGGTTTTTCGTTGAAGGACGTCGACCACGTCGCGGTGATCGTGCAGAGCGGCGCCATCGCCAAGCCCGGCCTGGTGTTGGGCGCGGCCACTGCCGCGCTGCGCTAAAAGATTTTCAAACAGACTGACTTCCACCATGGCCGGCACAAGCCCGGCCGTGAGGGCGGCTGCATGCAAAATAAAAATCGGGCCGGCGACTGACCGGCCCGAAGGCTTAGGGGATTGAACCTTACGTGGAACTCAACTGGCCCGGTCGGCAGAGCCCCGGGGGGCTGGGGGGCTGAGGAATCCGGTGCTCAAACCGGACCGGGCCTTGAGGCAACTCTGACCTTTTCCCACCCCAGCATGTCCGGCGATTGACCGAATTTGGGCGTTATTATGGTTCCTTTAACGAGTTCGTGATCGATCGCCGCGCGTTTTTGCGCGTTTCTTCGGCCTTTCTGGCCGGGATGAAGCTCTTGCCGTCGTCGATCCATGGCGCGATCATGGGCCCCTGGAAAAAGGAGGCGCCGCATGACGTTCGGTTCCGGCGAAGTCGATCCCAGCCAGTCCCTCGGGGGCGGATCCCCGGCGCGACGCTCCCCCGCCCCCTTGAGCCAAGTCACCTTCAGCCACCGAGAGCTCAAGCGCATTCTCGACCTATACGGCCGCAAGGTCGCCGCCGGCGAATGGCGCGATTACGCCATCGATTTCCTCAAAGACCGCGCCGTGTTTTCCGTGTTCCGCCGTTCATCGGAAGTCCCGCTCTACCGCATCGAAAAAAATCCGAAGCTGGCCCGCCGCCAGGGCGCCTATAGCGTGATCTCGGCCACCGGCCTGATCGTGCGCCGCGGCCACGAGCTCGACCGCGTGCTGCGCGCCATCGACCGCTCGCAGTTTGCGGTGGTGAACTAGCACGGTAGCCGCACTTTCGGCGGTCGTCCTCCGCGAAAGCGGAGGAACCAGTCAACGCCGGGCGCGCAGTGATTACTGGATCGTCTGCTTTCACGGACGATGACCGCAGAGGACTAAGGTGTCGTCGTCGATCCCTTCCCCAGCGCCCGCTGCATCAACACGGTGTCGAGCCAGCGGCCGAACTTGAAACCGACATTCGGAAAAGTGCCGATGAAGGCAAAGCCCAGGGCCGCGTGCAGCGCGACCGAGGCAGCCTGCTCGGAATCCCCGATCACTGCGATCATCTGCCGGTAGCCGCCGGCCTCAGCCGCCTCGATTAGTGCCTGCAGCAACGCGCGGCCGACGCCGCGGCCTTGGGCTTCGGGAGCGACATAGACCGAATTCTCGACCGTGAAACGGTAGGCCGGCCGCGCGCGATAAGGTCCGGCATAGGCATAGCCGGCAAGCGTGCCGTCCACGTCCGCGGCCAAATAGGGAAAGCCGTTGCCTGTCAGCTCTTGCATGCGCCGCGTCATCTCGGTCTCACTCGGCGGCTCGAGCTCGAATGAGGCCGTGCCGTGCGCGACGGCATCGGCATAAATGCGGGTAATGGCCGGAATATCGGCTTGCGTTGCGGGGCGGATGGACGGGCTCATGGGGCGCGCAGGCTAGCAAAAGAAAAACGCCCCGGCACGAGGCCGGGGCGTTGAACCGATCTGTTCTGCGCTGTCGCTTAGCGGCGGTCGCCCATAAAGCGCAGCAGGAACAGGAACAGGTTGATGAAGTCGAGATAGAGCGTCAGCGCGCCCATCACCGCCTTGCGGCCGGCGACGGTGCCGTCATCGTTGACGCTGTACATCTCCTTGATCTTCTGGGTGTCCCAGGCGGTCAGGCCAGCAAAGATCAAGACGCCGATCCCCGAGATGGCGAAGTCGAGGCCCGAGCTCTTCAGGAAGATGTTGACGACCATCGCCAGGATCAGTCCGAACAGGCCCATGATCAGGAACGAGCCGATCGGGGAAAGATCGCGTTGCGTCGTGTAGCCATACAGGCTCAACGCGCCGAACGAGGCCGCCGAGATGAAGAAGGTGCGGGTGATCGACGCGCCGGTATAGGTCATGAAGACCGACGACAGCATGAGCCCGAGCAGCCCGGCATAGACCATGAACAGCGTGAGCGCCGTTCCGACTTGAAGCTTGTTGATGCGGAAGCTCAGGAAGAACACCATGCCGAGCGTGCCGATGAACAGCACGATCATCAGCGGGCCGCCGAAGATCGCCTGTCCGAACGGGGTCAGGCCGGTGATCTTCCCGGCTTCGTTGGTGACGGCCGCGGCATTGAAGGTCAGATACGACACGATGCCGGTCAGCGCGACGCCGGCAGCCATGTAGTTGTAGATGCGGATCATATAGGCGCGCAGGCCCGCGTCGATCGCGGCGGCCTGTCCGGCGCCATAGCCCTGGCGGGCGGCAACATTACGGTCGAAGTCCGACATCGTAGTTTCCTCTCTGTGTCCGCTATGGACCGGTTGCGTCAGGCGCCCCGGCAACAGCCGCCACGCCCGTATTCGGAACCTAATCTAATGCGTACTTAGCTTTGGTGCCAGATATGGCGCGATGATGACTGGCATCATTGCGGATCGTTAACAATCCCGTGTCCGGCGGGACTATAGCTGAAATCTACCGAGTTCGGACCGGAAAAGCGGGCCCACGCGGCGGAATGTCGCAAAAACTATAGATTTCTTAATACGGAAGCGGGCTTTTGCCCGAGCGCGCTGAAGGTGCCGATGAGCCCCAGCGCCACCGTGACCGCCACCGCGCCGAGCGCCGCCGCCAGAGCCGGCCACGGCAGCCAGACAAATCGCAGGCGCATGAGCTCGCTCACGATCAACCAGCCCGCGAGTGACCCGCTCAACACCCCGAACAGCGCGGTGGCGGCGCCGAGCAGCAGGTATTCGATTGTATAGGCTCCGATCAGGCGCACCCGCGTGGCGCCAAGCGTCTTCAGGATCACCGCGTCATAGACCCGGTGGCGGTGGCCGGCGGCCAGCGCGCCGCCCAGGACCAGCGCCGCCGCCAGCAGGGTGATGGCGCTGGCGCCATCGATCGCCAGCACCAGGTTGGCGACGATGGCGCCGATTGCTTCCAGCGCCTCTTTCACGCGCACGCTGGTCACCATGGGAAACGTCTTGGCGACCGCGCTGATGACTGCGCCTTCCTGCGCCGGCGTGCCGCCGTCGGAATAGGTGAGGGTCGCGAGGTGGGTGTGCGGCGCGTCGCGGAAGGCGTTGGGCGAGAACACCATCACGAAATTGATGCTCAGGCTCTGCCAATCGACTGCCCGCATATTAGTGATGTGCGCGACGATGTTGCGGCCGAGCACGTTTACGGTGACCGGGTCGCCGAGCTTGAGGCCAAGGCTGTTGGCGATGTGTTTCTCGAACGAGACCAGCGGCGGTCCGGCGTAATCCGGCTTCCACCATTGCCCTTCGACCACGCGCGAGCCTTTGGGCACGTCGCGCGCATAAGTGATGCCGCGGTCACCCTGCAGCACCCAGGCATCCTCCTTCGGCTTCAATTTATCGGCCGGGGTGCCGTGGGCTGAGATAATGCGCCCACGCAGCATCGGCACTTCCTCCACCTTTGCCGACGGCGCCTGCGCGCGCACGAAGGCATCGAAGCGCTCGGCCTGGTCCGATGGGATGTCGAGGAAATAGAACGACGGCGCCTTGGCCGGCAGCTCGGCGGAAAACTGCTTTCGCAAATTGCCGTCGATCTCGATCACGGTAACCAGCAGGGCGATGCCGAGGCCCAGCGACAACACGATGGTCGGCGTCAGCGCACCCGGCCGGTGGATATTGGCGATTGCCATGCGCAAGGATGTCGAGCGCGCATGCGGCGCGCGGCGGGCGAGCCACATCAGCAGCGCCGCCACCAGCCGCAACAGCGCGAACACGGCCGCGGCGGTGCCAACGTAAATCACCGCCACGCGCCGGTCATAGGCCAGCAGCACCGCCAGCGTCGCCAATATGATCACCGCGGCGGCGGTCAGTGCCATGTAGATCTTGCGCGGCATTCGCGGCTGCGGTGCCACCGCGTCGCGGAACAAGGCGCCGACCGGCACATCATGGGCGCGCCCCAGCGGCCACAACGCAAACGCCAGTGCGGTGAGCAGGCCGTAGACGAGCGCCAGCACCAGTTCGCTTAAATGCACCGCCGGCTCGATCGGCAGCGGAATGAGCGCGCCCAGGCTCCAGCTCACCAGGTAGGGCAGGGCGGCGCCCAGCGCCACGCCGATGACGCCGCCGGCAAGAGCGAGCAGCAACACCTGCGTCAGATAGACGGTGAACACGCGCGCGCCGGTGGCGCCCAGCGCTTTCATGGTGGCGATGACATCGCGGCGGCGGTCGAGATGGCTCTTGACCGCATTGCCGACGCCGACGCCGCCGACCAACAGCGCAGTTAGGCCGACGATGGTGAGGAATTGCGTAAAGCGCTCGACATTACGCGCGAGCCGCGGCGAGGCTTTCGAGCGGGTACGGATGTCCCAACCAGCCTGCGGGAATTGTTCGCGCGCCTGCGTCATCGCCGCGTTGGCGGCAGCGTCGGTGGTATCGTTCGCCGGCAGGCGCAAGCGGTAATGCCAGTGCACCAGGCTGCCCGGCTGCAACAATCCGGTGGCGCGCAAGGCGGCCTCGCTCACCATGAAGCGCGGCCCGAAGCCGATGCCACCCGCGAGCTTGTCGGGCTCGTTGCCGAGCGTGGCGCGGATTTCGAATGTGGCATTACCGATCGTCACCCGCGCGCCCTTCTTGATGCCAAGCCGGGTCATCAGGGTTGGGTCGGCGGCCGCGCCGTAGGCGCCGTCGCGTTGTGCGAGCGCGGCGGAGAGCGGGCCGGGCGGGTCGAGCACGACTTTGCCGAACAGCGGATAGGCGGCATCGACCGCTTTCATCTCCACCAGCGTGGCTTGCCCGGCGGTACGCGCCATGGCGCGCAGCGTGGCGGCGCTCGAGATCTTGCCGCGGCTTTGCAGAAAGGCGAGCTCGCCGGGCTTCGCTTCCTGTTGGACCAGGGTGAACGAGAGGTCGCCGCCGAGAATGACTTGGCCCTGGCGCGCTAGCCCGTTGGCGAGGCTTGCCGCCACCGAGCCGACGCCGGCAATGGCCATGGAGCCGAGCGCGATGCAGGCGACGAATACATAAAAGCCGTGCAAGCCGCCGCGCAATTCGCGCCAGGCGAAGCGCAGCGGCAGCCAGCGGCCGTTTTGTGAAGTTGCCACCGCGGCGATGCTCATGACGCGCTCACCCCGTCGATGTGGCCGGAGCGCAGCCGCACCACCCGCGCGCAGCGCTTGGCAAGCGCGACGTCATGGGTGACCAGCACCAGCGTGGTGCCGCGTCGTGTGTGCCCTGCAAACAACAGATCGATGATTTGCTTGCCCGTGTCCTCGTCGAGATTTCCGGTCGGCTCGTCGGCCACCACGATGGCCGGATTGGGCGCCAGCGCGCGCGCCACTGCGACACGCTGCTGCTCGCCGCCGGAGAGCTGGGCCGGGTAATGCTGCATCCGGTCGCCCAAGCCCACGGCGGTCAGCTCGTCGCGTGCGCGCGATTGCGCGTCTTCCAGGCCTGCCAATTCCAACGGCACCGCGACGTTCTCGAGTGCGGTCATGGTCGGGATCAGGTGAAAGGACTGGAAGACGATGCCGACATGCCGCCCGCGGAAGCGCGCCAGCGCGTCCTCGTCGAGGCGGCCCAAGTCCTCACCGGTCACTGCCACGCGACCGGTATCGGCCCGCTCCAGACCGGCCATCACCATCAACAGCGTGGATTTGCCTGAGCCGGAGGGCCCGACTAGCCCAACCGCCTCGCCAATACCTATATCCAGGTCGATATCCTTGAGGATATGAACGCGGGCGGCCCCCTGCCCGAGCGAGAGATTGACACCGGCAAGCGCGATCGCCGGCCCCGCCTGGGAGTTATCTTTCATGGGACCTCACGTTTCACGCCCCCGCTCATATGGGAACAGCTACGCCCGGGTCCAGCGCCTGGCGGCGGTGGTGCTCACGATTGCTTGTGTTTTTGCCCCGGCGCTTGCCGCCGCCGCCAACCGCCCGGTGAAGATCGTGGCGCTGGGGGATTCGCTCACCGCCGGTCTTGGGCTGTCGGTCGATGCCGCCTTTCCGGCCAGGCTAGCGCGCGCGCTGCAGGCCAAGGGCATCGCCGCAACAATCGCCAATGCCGGAGTGTCCGGCGACACCGCCACCGGCGGCCTCAACCGGCTCGCCTGGTCGGTGCCGCAAGGAACCAACGCGGTGATTCTTGAACTCGGCGCCAACGACATGCTGCGCGGCGTCGATCCGAACGTAACGAAGGCGGCGCTCGACAAAATTTTGGGACAACTCGAGGCCCGTCACATTCCTGTCTTGCTCGCCGGCATGAAGGCGTCGCGCAACATGGGCGCCGACTATGCTCGCGCTTTCGACGCCATCTATCCGGCGCTTGCCTCGACTCATCGCGTCGTCTTTTATCCGTTCTTCTTGGACGGGGTCGCCGCCGATCCCAAGCTCAACCAGGGTGACGGCATGCATCCCAACGCTGCCGGCGTCGACGTGATCGTCAAGCGCATGCTGCCGAGTGTCGAAAAGCTGATTGTCCGGGCGCGGGCCACGCGCGCATCGCGCAACTGAGAAGCAGACTTGCAATGCCGCGTCTCTTCACCGGTGTTGAAATCCCGTCCGATGTCGGGCAGGCGTTGTCGTCGCTGCGCGGCGGATTGCCGGGTGCGCGCTGGATCGATCCGGAGAACTATCACCTGACGCTGCGCTTCATCGGCGACGTCGACGACATGACCGCCCATGAAGTTGCCGAGCTGCTCGGGCGCATCAAGCGCGGCGGCTTTAAACTGCACATGGAGGGGCTGACCTCGTTCGGCGGCCGCAAGCCGCGCGCGGTGGTCGCGCAGGTCGCGCCGGAACGCGCTTTGCTCGACGTGCAGGCCGAGCAGGAACGCCTGATGCAAAGGATCGGGCTGGAGCCAGAAGGCCGCAAGTTCACGCCGCATGTGACGCTGGCGCGCTTACGCGACTCGTCGAGCCATCAAGTGGCGGACTATCTCTCGGCACGCGGCTATTTCCGCACCTCGCCGTTCAAGGTCGAGCGTTTCGTGCTGTTTTCCTCGCGCAACTCGGTCGGCGGCGGGCCCTATGTGGTCGAGGAGAGTTATCCGCTGGAGGCGTAGGCTACGCCGGGCGCAGGAAGCGCGATTGCGCGTCGAGAATGCTGGCGGTGACGCTGTGGGCGTCGGCCATGGCTTCACGCATCAGCGACAGCGGCGTCGAGTGCGGCGCATCGACCTCTCCGACCACGCTGCCGAAGTCGAAATGCAGGTCGGCTTCGAACTTGCGGGCGAGCTGCTGCATCCGCCGATTATCGGTGAGGCAGTGCATGTGCAGCGAATTGATGCCGCGGTTTCGCGCGGTCAGCAGCGTCCGTTCCAGCAGCACACTGCCGACGCCCTGGCTTTGCCAGGGGTGCTCGATGCTGAAGGCGGCTTCCGCCTCGCGGCCGAACGGCGCGTCGAAATGGCGCAACTCGGCGGCGCCGCGCAAGGTCCCGTCGACGAAGAAACCGTGCACCACGACGCCGACCCCCTGCGCCGTGGCCGCATGGCGGGCGATGATGTCGTCGGATACCGCGCCAGAAAACCTTCGCTGCCGGCTGTCCTGGTCGAGCCGGAGCAAATGGTCGCGATAGGCGTCGGTCTCACCGACCCATAGCTTGCGGATCGCGCCGCCCTCCGGCAAAGGCTCTTGCATTTCAGGTCTCCTCAACATTGTCCGCCCGCCTGGTCGCGCTTCCATCCCGACGGCTACTCGCGAATTCCTCACGAATCGCCACCATCCATCTATATGGTGCATTGCAGCAAAAAAGCGACGAACGGTTTTGCGCGGGGACCCTCACCAGCGAAAAACGCATGACTAACAAAGGGTTACCGCACAGTTCTTGCGCAACATGGTTTATTTGCGGGCAGCGCCGATTTTACAGGCGGCACGGTTCACCCTAGGTAGCGCGCGCCGGTCCTCTGCCTCCCACCAAACGGCGTAAACGCCACCCTGATGGCTGAAACCTTCAGCACCCGCTACGCGGCGCTTATTGCCGCCGGAGAGATTGATGCCGATCCCGGCCAGGCGGTGCTGGCGGGCCGGCTGGCTGCGCTCGAGCGCCACATCGACCAGCGCCGGCTGGCGCGGAAATCATCTTCGCTCGGCTGGCTATTCGGCCGGCGCCAAAATAACGCCGCGCCGCTGAAGGGCCTTTACGTCTACGGCGAAGTCGGCCGCGGCAAGACCATGCTGATGGACCTGTTCTTCGCGACCAGCACGGCGCAGCGCAAACGCCGCGCCCATTTCCATGAGTTCATGGCCGACGTGCATGCGCGCGTGCGCATTTTTCGCCACAAGATCAAGCGCGGCGAGATCGGTGAAACCGATCCGATCCGGCTCACCGCCGATCAGATCGCGGAAGAAACCTGGCTGCTCTGTTTCGACGAATTTCACGTCACCGACATTGCCGATGCCATGATCCTCGGCCGGCTGTTCACCCGCCTGTTCGAACTCGGCGTGTTGCTGGTGGCGACCTCCAATGTGGCGCCGGACGATCTCTATGCCGGCGGACTCAACCGGGCGCTGTTCGAGCCCTTCATTCGCCTGCTGCAACAACATGTCGATGTGGTTCGCCTGGAAGCGCGCACCGATTACAGGCTGGAGAAGTTGGAAGGCGTTGCGGTCTGGTACGCGCCGGCCGACGAGGATGCCGAGGTTGCCCTCGACATGGCCTGGCAGAAGCTCACCGGGCAGCTCGCTGGCGAGCCGCGCGACATCGCCTTGCAAGGCCGTGTGCTGCGGGTACCGGAGGCGGCTATGGGTGTGGCGCGTTTTGCCTTTGCCCAGTTGTGCGAGCAGCCGCTCGGCGCCAACGACTATCTACGCTTAGCGCGGGAATTCCACACGCTGATTGTCGACAATATCCCGGTAATGGCATTGCCGGAACGCAACGCGGCCAAGCGGTTTATCATTCTGATCGATACGCTCTACGACAACGCGGTCAAGCTGATCGCCTCCGCTGCCGCCGAGCCGCCGGACCTTTACCTGGCGAGCGATGGCTACGAAGCGCACGAATTCAAGCGCACCGTCTCGCGGCTGATCGAGATGCGCTCGGAAAGCTATCTCGCACTCCCGCACGGCGCGCGCTCGGGCGCGGACACTGGAGACACCGGCGGCATCGTGGAGACTTAGAAAACAGGATAAGATCGGGATCTCCGATCGCATATCCGGGAGCGTGGCGATGAGCGACCAAGCAGCAAACCCGGCGCCTGCCAAAATCCCACCGCCGGCAACGTCGCGCAAGCGGGCGCGTCCGAAATGCACCGTTTGCGGCGAGGACGCCCGCGACGCCATGCGTTTCGACGCGGTGCGGCCGGAAATCGCCAGTTTGATCGCCGCCGATCATCCCGATCTCAAGCCGGGCGATCTCATCTGCGAGCGCCACGTCAGCGACTACCGCACCCGCTATGTTGCCAACCTGCTGGAGCGCGAGCGCGGCGAACTGTCCGAGCTCGACCGACAGGTAGTGGAGAGCCTGGCGCGCGAAGAGACGGTGGCCCGCGACGTCGAAACCGCGTGGGAGGGCCGTCGTACCTTCGGCGAGACGGTCGCCGACCTGGTGGCCGACTTCGGCGGCAGCTGGACCTTCATCGGCAGCTTTTTTTTCGTGCTGGCGGTGTGGATGGCCTTCAACGTCTGGGTGGCGTCGCGCGACGTGTTCGATCCCTATCCCTTCATCCTGCTCAACCTGGTGCTGTCATGCCTCGCCGCCATCCAGGCCCCGATCATCATGATGAGTCAGAAGCGGCAGGAGACGAAGGACCGGATGCGCGGGGAGAACGATTACCGGGTCAACCTCAAGGCCGAGCTGGAAATCCGCCATCTGCACGAGAAGATGGACCACCTGATCAACCGGCAATGGGAGCGGCTGGCGGAGATCCAGCAGATCCAACTCGAGATCATGCAGGACTTGTCGCGGCGCAAGCGCCGATAGTGCGGACGGCTGCCAGGCATTCCGCTCATTCCCGCGCAAGCGGGAATCCATTGCTCGTTTTTGCACAATGATTCTGAGCTCCGCTTTCGCGGAGGTGAGCGGGCAGGGCGCCAAAAATGGGCTGGACTCCCGCCGTGGACGGTGCTGGTATAATGTATACACGGCACGCTACCCGACGTCCGGCTCCTTGCCGCATCGCACCAGAGGTGGTTAACCACCACTCGGCCGCGCCCCGCGGCAGCATCCTACGAAGAGATTTCCCACCATGGCGCGTAACAAGATTGCGTTGATCGGCGCCGGCCAGATTGGCGGCACGCTCGCTCACCTCATCGGCCTCAAGCATCTCGGCGACGTCGTGATGTTCGACGTGGCGGAAGGCATTCCCCAGGGCAAGGCGCTCGACATCGCGGAATCCTCGCCGGTCAATGATTTCGACGCCCGTTTCATCGGCACCAACACCTACGATGCCATCGAAGGCGCCGACGTCTGCATCGTCACCGCCGGCGTGCCGCGCAAGCCCGGCATGAGCCGCGACGATCTGCTCGACATCAATCTCAAGGTGATGGATCAGGTCGGCTCCGGCATCAAGAAATACGCACCCGACGCCTTCATTATCTGCATCACGAACCCGCTCGACGCCATGGTCTGGGCCCTGCAGAAAGCTTGCGGCCTGCCGCACCAGAAGGTGGTGGGGATGGCCGGCATTCTCGACTCGGCGCGCTTTCGTTATTTCCTCGCCGACGAGTTCAACGTCTCGGTGGAAGACGTCACCGCCTTCGTGCTCGGCGGTCACGGCGACAGCATGGTGCCGCTCACGCGCTATTCGATGGTGGCCGGCATCCCGGTGCCCGACCTGGTGAAGATGGGTTGGACTACGCAGGCGCGCATCGACGAGATCGTCAAGCGCACCGCCAATGGCGGCGCCGAGATCGTCAACCTCTTGAAGACCGGCTCGGCCTTCTACGCGCCGGCGGCCTCTGCCGTCGCCATGGCGGAGAGCTATCTGCTCGACAAGAAGCGCGTGCTGCCCTGCGCCGCCTGGCTCAACGGCGAATACGGCATCAAGGATCTCTATGTCGGCGTGCCGGTGGTGATCGGCGCCAAGGGCGTCGAGCGCATTGTCGAGATCGACTTGAGCGGGGCGGAGCGCGCCGCCTTCGAGAAGTCGGCCGAGTCCGTGCAAGGGCTGGTCGAAGCCTGCAAGAAGATCGCGCCCAATCTGGGCGGCTAATAATTTGCGCGTCTCGCCCGGGACGCGGGGTCTAGGGTAGTCGAATGAACATCCACGAATATCAGGCGAAAGCAGTGTTGCGCGAATTCGGCGTGCCGGTGCCGCGCGGGGTGCCGGCGATGAGCGTCGGCGAGGCGATCAAGGGCGCCAACGAGCTGGGCGGCCCGGTCTGGGTAGTGAAAGCGCAGATCCACGCCGGCGGACGCGGCAAGGCCGGCGGCGTCAAGGTGGTGAAATCCGTCGACGACGTGAAGACGGAATCGACGCGCATCCTCGGCTCGACACTGGTGACGCACCAGACCGGCCCGCACGGCAAGAAGGTCAACCGGCTCTATGTCGAGGAAGGCTCGGCCATCGACCGCGAGTTCTATCTGTCGGCGCTGATCGACCGCGAGACGTCGCGCGTCGCCTTCGTGGTCTCCACCGAGGGCGGCATGGATATCGAGGAAGTCGCGCACAAGACGCCGGAAAAAATCCTCACCTTTTCCGTCGATCCGGCGACCGGCATCATGCCGCATCACGCGCGTCTCGTGGCGCAGGCGCTCAAGCTCACCGGCGATCTCGCCAAGCAGGTCGGCGATCTTCTCCCGAAGCTCTACGCCGCGTTCATACAGAAAGACATGAGCCTGCTGGAGATCAACCCGCTGGTGGTGACCAAGGACAACAAGCTCATCTGCCTCGACGCCAAGGTCGGCTTCGACGACAACGCGCTCTACCGCCATCCCGAAATCGTCGCCCTGCGCGACCTGACCGAGGAAGACGAGAAGGAAGTCGAGGCTTCCAAATACGACCTCAACTACATCTCGCTCGACGGCTCGATCGGCTGCATGGTCAATGGCGCAGGCCTTGCGATGGCCACCATGGATATCATCAAGCTCTACGGCATGGCGCCCGCCAACTTCCTCGACGTCGGCGGCGGCGCTACCAAGGAGAAAGTGGCGGCGGCGTTCAAGATCATCACCTCCGATCCAAACGTGAAGGGCATATTGGTGAACATCTTCGGCGGCATCATGAAGTGTGACGTGATCGCCGAGGGCGTGGTGGCGGCGGTGAAGGAAGTCGGCCTCACGGTGCCGCTGGTGGTGCGGCTGGAAGGCACCAATGTCGATCTCGGCAAGAAGATCATCGCCGAGTCCAAGCTCAACGTGACCTCCGGCGACGATCTCGACGACGCCGCGCAGAAGATCGTCAAAGCCGTGAAGGAGGCCGCCTGATGGCCATCCTCATCGACAAGAACACCAAGGTCCTCTGCCAGGGCTTCACCGGCAAAAACGGCACCTTCCATTCGCAGGCCGCGCTCGACTACGGCACCAAGATGGTGGGCGGCACCTCGCCCGGCAAAGGCGGCAGCAGCCATCTCAACCTGCCGGTGTTCGACACCGTTGCCGAAGCGAAAGAAAAAACCGGCTGCGAGGCCAGCGTGGTCTATGTGCCGCCGGCCGGCGCCGCCGATGCCATCTGCGAGGCGATCCAGGCCGAGATCCCGCTCATCGTTTGCATCACCGAAGGCATCCCGGTGATGGACATGGTCAAGGTCAAACGCGCCTTGTCCGGCTCCAAGTCGCGGCTGATCGGCCCGAACTGCCCAGGCGTGATGACCGCCGGCGAATGCAAGATCGGCATCATGCCGGGCAACATCTTCAAGCCGGGCTCGGTCGGTATCGTCTCGCGCTCCGGCACGCTCACCTATGAAGCCGTGTTCCAGACCTCGCGCGAGGGCCTCGGCCAGACCACAGCGGTCGGAATCGGCGGCGACCCGGTCAAGGGCACCGAATTCATCGACATGCTGGAGATGTTCTTAGGTGACCCGAAGACCAAGTCGATCGTGATGATCGGCGAGATCGGCGGCGCGGCCGAGGAGGACGCCGCCCAGTTCCTGAAAGACGAGGCCAAGCGCGGCCGCAAGAAGCCCATGGTCGGATTCATCGCCGGGCGCACCGCGCCGCCGGGCCGCCGCATGGGCCATGCCGGGGCCATCATTTCTGGCGGCAAGGGCGACGCCGAGTCCAAAATTGCGGCAATGGAATCGGCGGGAATTAAGGTATCACCGTCGCCGGCCCGAATCGGGAAGACCCTGGTAGAAGTGCTGAAATCCAGATTCAGTCCTTAGGTCTTTTGTAGACTTACAGGCGTCATAAATAGCGTTAAGACAATAAAGCCGCTGGGCGGCAGCGGGGTCCATTGGGGCTTCGCCGCCGTAGCCGCGGGGATTTTTAGCCCCGCAAGGATAGACCCGCCATGTCCCGCCAGGACGCCAATGCCGCCTTCGCCCGCACATCCTTCCTCTACGGCGGCAACGCCGCTTACATCGAAGATCTCTATGGCCGTTACGAAAAGGACCCCGCCGCGGTTGACGCCGAGTGGCGCGACTTTTTCCAGAGCCTGAAGGACGAAGCCACCGACGTCGCTAAGGCTTCGCGCGGTGCCTCGTGGAAGAAGCCGAACTGGCCGCTGCGCCCGGACGGCGAACTGGTGGCCGCGCTCGATGGCCAATGGGCGGAAGCCGAAAAGCGAATCGGCGACAAGATCTCCGCCAAGGCGCAGACCAAGGGCGTCGAGCTTTCCTCCGCCCACGTGATGCAGGCGACGCGCGATTCCGTCCACGCGCTGATGCTGATCCGCGCCTACCGCATGCGCGGCCATTTCCACGCCAAGCTCGATCCGCTCGACCTGACGCCGCAGCCGAATGAGGCGGAGCTCGACCCCGCCTCTTACGGTTTCGCAGAAGCCGACATGGACCGTCGCATCTTCCTCGACATGGTGCTTGGCCTCGAATTTTCGACGATGCGCGAGATCCTCGCCATCCTACGCCGCACCTATTGCCAGACACTCGGCGTCGAATTCATGCACATCTCCAACCCCGCGCAGAAGGGCTGGATTCAGGCACGCATCGAGGGCCGCGACAAGGAGATCACCTTCACGCGCGAGGGCAAGCGCGCCATCCTCAACAAACTGATTGAAGCGGAAGGCTTTGAGAATTTTCTCGACGTCAAATACACCGGCACCAAGCGCTTCGGTCTTGACGGCGCCGAGTCGCTGATCCCGGCGCTCGAGCAGATCATAAAACGTGGCGGCAACCTCGGCGTGAAGGAAATCTGCCTCGGCATGCCGCACCGGGGCCGCCTCAATGTCTTGACCCAGGTGATGGGCAAGCCGCACCGCGCGCTGTTCCATGAGTTCAAGGGCGGCTCGGCGACACCGGATGAGATCGAAGGCTCCGGCGACGTTAAATACCATCTCGGCGCTTCATCCGACCGCGAGTTCGACGGCAACAAGGTGCACCTGTCGCTCACCGCCAACCCGTCGCATCTGGAAATCGTCGATCCTGTGACGCTCGGCAAGGTGCGCGCCAAGCAGGACCAGCACAACGCCACACCCGAAGAGCGCACCATGGTCATGCCGCTGCTCATGCACGGCGACGCCGCCTTCGCTGGCCAGGGCGTGGTGGCGGAATGCTTCGGGCTTTCCGATCTTAAGGGCTATCGCACCGGCGGCTCGATCCATTTCATCGTCAACAACCAGATCGGCTTCACCACCTATCCGCTCTACTCCCGGTCGTCGCCCTATCCGTCCGACGTCGCCAAGATGATCGAGGCGCTGATCTTCCACGTCAACGGCGACGATCCGGAAGCGGTCGTGTTCGCGGCGAAAGTGGCGACCGAATACCGCCAGCAGTTTCAGCGGCCGGTGGTCATCGACATGTTCTGCTACCGGCGCTTCGGCCACAATGAAGGCGACGAGCCTTCGTTCACCCAGCCGCTGATGTACAAGAAAATCCGCGCGCATCCGACCACGCAAGAAATCTATAGCCAGAAGCTGATCGCCGAAGGTGTCGTGACCGAGGGCGAAGTCGCGAAAATGCGGGCCGACTGGCGCGCCCGGCTCGACGCCGAATTTGAAGCCGGCGGCGGCTACAAGCCGAACAAGGCCGACTGGCTCGACGGCCGCTGGGCCGGTCTGAAGGCCGCGCGCGATGCTGACGATCCGCGTCGCGGCCATACCGACGTCGACGCGAGCGTGCTGCGTGACATCGGCAAGAAGATCACGCAGCCGCCCGACGGCTTCCATGTCCACCGCACCATCCGGCGTTTTCTCGACAACCGCGCCAAGGCGATCGAGACCGGCGCTGGGCTGGACTGGGCGACCGCCGAGGCGCTCGCCTTCGGCTCGCTGCTCAGGGAGGGTCACCCGGTTCGCCTGTCCGGCCAGGATTCGGAGCGCGGCACCTTCTCGCAGCGCCATTCGGTGTTGTTCGACCAGGAGACCGAGGAACGCTACACCCCGCTCAATCATCTGGGACCGGACCAGGCGCGCTACGAGGTGCTCAATTCAATGCTCTCGGAAGAAGCCGTCCTCGGCTTCGAATACGGCTATTCCGCTGCCGAGCCGAACGCGCTCACGTTGTGGGAGGCGCAGTTCGGTGATTTCGCCAACGGCGCCCAGGTCGTGTTCGACCAGTTCATCTCGTCGGGCGAACGCAAATGGCTGCGCATGTGCGGCCTGGTCTGCCTGCTGCCGCACGGCTACGAGGGCCAGGGGCCGGAACATTCTTCGGCCCGGCTCGAGCGTTACCTGCAGATGTGCGCGGAAGACAATATGCAGGTTGCGAACTTGACCACGCCGGCGAATTACTTCCACGCACTGCGCCGGCAATTGAAGCGCGAGATCCGTAAACCCCTGATCCTGATGACGCCGAAGAGCCTGTTGCGCCACAAGCGCGCGGTCTCGCGGCTCAACGAATTGGCGCACGGCACCTCGTTCCACCGCCTGCTATGGGACGACGCGCAGTCGCTGCCAGGCGAGAAGATCAAGCTCGTGCCCGACGACAAGATCCGCCGCGTCATCCTGTGCACCGGCAAGGTCTATTACGACCTCTACGAAGAGCGCGAGCAGCGCGGCATCGACGACATTTACCTGCTGCGCATCGAGCAGCTCTATCCATTCCCGACCAAGGCGCTGGTGTCCGAGCTCGCGCGCTTCAAGCATGCCGAGATAGTCTGGTGCCAGGAGGAGCCGCGCAACCAGGGTGCCTGGTTCTTCGTCGATGTGTTCCTGACCTGGGTGCTCGACCAGATCGGCGCCAAGCACCGCCGCGCGCGTTATGCCGGCCGTCCGGCCTCGGCCTCGACCGCGGTTGGCCAGATGTCCAAGCACCTGGCCCAGCTCAAGCAATTCCTCGACGAGGCACTGGGATAATTTCATGACCGACATCCGCGTGCCCACCCTCGGCGAATCGGTCACCGAAGCGACCGTCGGCAAATGGTTCAAGCAACCGGGTGATGCCGTCGCCGTTGATGAGCCGCTGGTCGAACTGGAGACCGACAAGGTCACGCTGGAAGTGCCGGCGCCCGCCGCCGGCGTGCTGTCGGAGATCGCGGCCAAGGACGGCGAGACCGTCGGCGTCGGTGCGCTGCTTGGCCAGATCAAGGACGGCGCCGGGGCCGCCAAAGCGGCGACGCCAGCGGCCGCTGCCAAGCCGGCCGAGCCGCCGAAACCCGCACCCGGGCCTGCCGCCGCTAAGCCGGCAGAGATGCCCATGCCACCGTCGGTGCGCAAGATGACGGCCGAAAGCGGCGTTGATGCCGGCAAGGTCGAGGGTTCGGGCAAGCACGGCCAGGTCACCAAAGGCGACATGATGGCCGCGATCGAGCGTGCCGCGTCGGCGCCGACCCCGGTGCCGAGCGTGCAAATGCGGGCGCCGTCGCCTGCCGACGATGCGTCACGCGAAGAGCGCGTGCACATGACGCGGCTGCGCCAGACCATCGCGCGCCGGCTGAAGGACGCGCAGAACACCGCCGCCATGTTGACGACCTTCAACGAGGTCGACATGGGCGCCGTGATGGCCTTGCGCAATCAGTACAAAGAGCTGTTCGAAAAGAAGCACGGCGCAAAGCTCGGCTTTATGGGTTTCTTCGTGAGCGCCTGTATCCAGGGCCTGAAGGAAATCCCCGCCGTCAACGCCGAGATCGACGGCACTGACATCGTCTACAAGAATTATTATCACATCGGCGTTGCCGTCGGCACCGAGAAGGGCCTGGTGGTGCCGGTCGTGCGCGACGCCGACATGATGTCGCTCGCCGATATTGAAAAGACGATTTCGGATTTCGGCCGCCGCGCCCGCGACGGCGCGCTCAAGATCGAGGACATGCAGGGCGGCACCTTCACCATCTCCAACGGCGGTGTCTACGGCTCGCTGATGTCGACGCCGATCCTCAACGCGCCGCAGTCCGGCATCCTCGGCATGCACAAGATCCAGGAGCGGCCGGTGGTGGTCGGCGGCAAGATCGAGGCGCGGCCGATGATGTATCTGGCGCTGTCCTACGACCACCGCATCGTCGACGGCCGCGAGGCGGTCACCTTCCTGGTGCGGGTGAAGGAGTGCCTGGAGGATCCGGCGCGGCTCGTGTTGGATTTGTGAGCGGATGGCCTACGACCTCATCGTCATCGGCACCGGCCCCGGCGGCTATGTCTGCGCCATTCGCGCGGCGCAGCTTGGTCTCAAGACCGCGGTGGTGGAGAAGCGCGCCACGTTCGGCGGCACTTGTCTCAACATCGGTTGCATCCCGTCGAAGGCGCTGCTGCACGCGTCCGAATTGTTCGAGGAGGCCGGCCATTCGTTCGGCAAGATGGGCATCGGTGTCGCGCCCAAGCTCGACTTGAAAGCCATGATGGCGTTCAAGGACCAGGGCGTCGACGGCAACGTCAAAGGCGTTGATTTCCTGCTCAAGAAGAACAAGATCGATGCCTTCCACGGCGCGGCGCGCATCGCAGCGCCCGGCAAGGTCGAGGTCAAGGGCGACGACGGCAAGACGCAGACTCTCGATACCAAATCCATCGTCATCGCCACCGGCTCCGACGTGGCGCGGCTCAAGGGCATCGAGATCGACGAGAAGCGCATCGTCTCGTCCACCGGCGCGCTGGCGCTGCCGGAGGTACCCAAACATTTGCTGGTCGTCGGCGCCGGCGTAATCGGGCTTGAGCTCGGTTCGGTCTGGCGCCGGCTCGGGTCGCAAGTGACGGTGGTGGAATTCATGGACGGCGTGCTGCCCGGCATGGACGGCGAGGTGCGCCGCCAGGCGCAACGCCTGTTCGAAAAGCAGGGCATGACGTTTAAGTTGTCGTCCAAGGTGACGGCGGTCGACAACTCCGGCCCGCGCCTGAAGGCGACCGTCGAGCCGGCGAAAGGCGGCACGCCGGAAACCATCGAAGCCGACGTGGTGCTGGTCGCCATCGGCCGCGTGCCTTACACCGAAGGCCTCGGCCTCAAGGAGGCCGGCGTCCAGCTCGACGAGCGCGGACGCGTCGTAGTCGATCATTACTACGCCACCAACGTGCCCGGTATCTGGGCGATCGGCGACGTCATTACCGGTCCGATGCTGGCGCACAAAGCGGAAGACGAAGGCGTGGCGGTTGCGGAAATCCTGGTCGGGCAGGCCGGGCACGTGAACTACGACGCCATCCCCAACGTGGTATACACCTATCCGGAGATCGCTACCGTCGGTAAAAGCGAGGACGAGCTCAAAAGCGCCGGCGTCGCCTACACGGTCGGCAAGTTTCCGATGACCGCCAACGGCCGCGCCAAGGTCAACATGACTACCGACGGTTTCGTGAAAATTCTTGCCGACGCCAAGACCGACCGCGTGCTCGGCGTGCAGCTCGTCTGCGCCGACGCCGGCAACATGATCGCGGAAGCCGCGCTCGCCATGGAGTTCGGTGCCTCGGCGGAAGACATCGCCCGCACCTGCCACGCGCATCCCACGTTGTCCGAGGCGGTCAAGGAAGCCGCCATGGCGGTGGATAAGCGCGCGATTCATATGTAGCGCAACGCGCGCGCAATATTCGCAGCGTCATTGCCGGGCTTGGTCCGGGCTCTCAACAAACTCCACTGTCATTGCCCGCGAAGGCGGGCAATCCAGTAATCACTGCGCTATTTGTGTGTACTGGGTCCCCGCCTCCGCGGGGACGACAGCAGAGTGTGTGGCGCGCGCGATGCTCCTCCTTGTCATGGCCGGGCTTGTCCCGGCCATCTCGCTTAGGGAGGCGGTGCGCTCCTAAGCGGGATTACCGGGACTCGCGCTTGCGCGCGGCCCGGTGATGACAAATGATGGATAAGACGCTCAAGAACATTATTCGCAGGGGGAAACCATGGCCAAGGGTCACCAGGACAAAGTCGCCGTCATCACCGGCGCGGCCGGCGGCATCGGGCAGGCCTTCGCCAAACGGCTGGCGGAAGACGGCGTCGATATCGCCATTGTCGATCTCGGTGACGGCGGCGACACAGTGAAAATGGTGCAAGCCGCCGGTCGTGACGCTATCGCGGTCAAATACGACGTGTCGTCGGAAAGCGCCGTCGCCGCCATGGCCAAGGAGGTCGGCAAGACATTCAGCCACGTCGACATCGTGATCAATTGCGCCGGCATTTTCCCGCAGAAGGATCTCCCCGAGATGACCTTCGCCGACTGGCGCCAGGCGCTCTCGATCAATCTCGACGGTACCTTCCTCGTCACCATGGCCTTCATACCCAGTATGCGCACGCGCAAATGGGGCCGCGTGGTCAACATGGCGTCCTCGACGCTCGGCTCGGTGGTCACCGGCTTTGCGCATTACGTGGCGAGCAAGGGCGGTGTGGTCGGCTTCACACGTGCGGCGGCGACCGACCTCGCGCCCGACGGCATCACGGTGAACGCCATCGCGCCGGGACTGACGCGCTCGCCCGGCACGGTGGTGCGCGCGCCGCGCCCGGTGTTCAAGACCATGGACGAGGAATTCGAAGCGGTCGCGCAACTGCAGGCGATCAAGCGGGTGGAAGTGCCGGAGGACCTGGTCGGTGCGGTGTCGTTCCTTACCAGCGACGACGCCGCGTTCATGACGGGGCAGACGCTTCATGTTGACGGCGGCCGGGTGCGCTCGGCGGTGTAGGAACGTCGGACTAAGCCCGGCAGACGCTCAACGTCGACGGTGGCCGGGTGCGGTCATGACGCGGCGGCGGCTTTCCAGTCTGCCGCAAGGTTAGTGTTGCGTTTTTTAGATCGATCGCAATTGCAGGTGATGGGCTCACCAGTCCGAGCGCCGGTATGTTGGTATAGCATCTGATCGAAATGCATTGGCTTCAATTGATATGCGTTGATGAGGATCAGGATGCATTAACGGCTGGAGTTGTAAGAGCAATCCTCGTCGCGACGATTGGATTTTTGCGATGCCTCACGCTGGCTTCATCGAACGGATCGTTCGCAACCGCGTCGTGCGCTTGTCGCTGGCGACGACGCTGCTCGCCGTCAGCATCTGGGCTTTCAGCCCCTACCTCAGTTCGCGCGTGGCCTCGTCGGCGTTTGTGAATTCCGAGCTCGTACGCATCACATCACCATTCGCAGGTCGGCTGACGCAACACCTTCCGCGCCGTGGCGACTTCATCACGAAATCGCGCACCGTCAATCTGGTCGAGGTGCTCGCGCCCGACCAACGTCACCTGTTCGAATTGCGCGAGCAGAACGCGCTTGCCAAACGCCGTGCCGACCTCGCGCGTACGCAATTGCATGAGATCGAGAGTTCCGATCGCGAATTGGGCGAACGTGCCGCCGCCTATCGGGTCGGCATGATCCGTCGCATCGCCAATGAAATCGATGAGGCGAAGGCCGCAAGCAATGGATGCCTGGCCGAAGCACGCCAGCGCCGTGACGTCGGCAGCCGAATGAAGAAGCTGGTCGAGCTCGGTACCGCCTCGCAAATCCGCTCGGCGGAGGCGCTCGCAACGCAGGAGGCCACCAACACGCGCTGCGATATGGCTGTAGCGCGAGTCAAGCTTCTGGCAGGCGAGCTGGAGTCGGCCCAGCACGGTATTTTCCTGCGCGACGGCGCCAACGACGCGCCTTACTCGCAGCAGCAGCGCGACCGCCTGCGGTTGCGCCGGCAGGACCTGGAAACCGAACTGCTCAATCAGACCTTGAAAGCGGAGCAGATGGCCACATCCCTCAAGGGGGAACTCGATCGGCTAGCCCGCGCCAATCATTTCGAGCTGGCCTTGCCGGCCGGGTACGTCGTCTGGTCGACGGCCGCCAGCCCCGGGTCGACTGTCGTCGAGGGCCAAACCGTAATGGATATCGCCGATTGCCGCCGCCGCTTCGTCGCCGTCGAGATGCCGGAACGGGACTTCGAGCAGATCAATGACGGCGACCGCGCCGCCGTCCGTCTCGTCGGCAGCGACGTCTGGGTTTACGGCCAGGTCCGCCAGGAACGCGGCTCGGCGGCGCACACCGATGACCGGCTGCTGGCGGCGCGCGTGGTGAAGCCGAGCAGTGGCTCAATCACCGTCGAGGTCGAATTGCCCGCCGACGTGTGGTCCGAAGACCGCGCCCGCAATTTCTGCGACATCGGCCGGCTTGCGGAAGTCCGTTTCCCGCGTCTTGGCGTCGGCCTGCCGTCGCTGGTGCGCCGCCTGACTGGCACCGCCGTGACCGTGGGCAAATAAAAAGTGTGGGCTGAGACATATACCTACTGGGAGCTTGCCGCTCCCACCGTGTTCGTCATCGCGACCGTCTATCTGGCCGGCTCGACGCTGCCGATGGCGCAACCCTGGGCGCGCGCCGGCATTGTCGCCTTGGTCGGGTTGATCCTCGCGCGTTATGTGACATGGCGGGTGTTCGACACCGTGCTGCCGGCGCGCGGCGCGTGGTACGAAGTGGGCTGGATTTGGCTCTGTCTCGTGATCGAACTGCTGGCGCTGCTCGACGCCTCGGTCCTGTTCCTGACGTTCCTGCGTCTCGGCGCGCGCTCGCTCGAAGCAGACCGACACGAACGTTCGCTACGCGCGGCAGACCTGAGCACGCTGCCGTCGGTCGATGTCTTCATTCCGACCTACAACGAACCGCTCCAGGTGCTGGAAAAAACCATCACCGGCGCGCTATGCCTGGATTATCCCAAGTACAAGATTTGGGTCCTGGACGACGGTCGCCGCGCTTGGCTCAAGGATTATTGCGATGCCAAGGGCGTCGGCTACCAGACGCGGCCCGAAAACGCGCACGCCAAGGCCGGCAATATCAATCATGCGCTCAAGCTGACCGATGGCGAGTTTATCGCCGTGTTCGACGCCGATTTCGTTCCGCAAGCCGGCTTCCTGATGCGCACGCTCGGATTCTTCGCGGACGCCAAGGTCGGCATCGTGCAGGTGCCGCACGCCTTCTACAATTACGACCCGATGCAGGCTAATCTGGCGCTGCGTGAGACACTACCGCACGACCAGAGCTTCTTTTTCGAATCGATCATGCCTAGTCGCGACGCCTGGGATGCGGCATTTTGCTGCGGCTCGAATTCGGTGACGCGGCGCGCAGCCATTGACGCCGTGGGTGGTGGAATTCCGACCGAATCAATCACCGAGGACATCCTGCTCACATTGACGCTGCTGCGGCGCGGTTTCGTCACGCGTTATCTTAACGAACGCTTGGCCTACGGGCTGGCGCCGGAAAGCCTCGACGCGTTCTTCGTGCAGCGCGAGCGCTGGGCACGCGGCGGCATACAGATGCTATATCTGGCGGCCGGGCCACTCGGCCGCGGTCTCGGCTTCGCGCAGCGGCTGATGTTCCTGCCGCTGCATTGGTTGTCGCAGAGCCCGGCGTTGATGCTGGCACAGATCGCGCCGGTGGTGTTCCTGTGGACGGGCCTGTTGCCGTTCGTCAACGTGACGCCGGAAGCCGAGCTGTACTACTTCCTGCCGACCATCCTGGCGGTCGTCGGCGGCATATGGCTGTTCGCGCCGGCACATTTTGCGCCGCTCGCCGCCTATGTGCTCGGCACGTTCCAGAGCTTCCGGCTGCTGCCGCGTGTGGCGGAGACGCTGGTGCGGCCGTTCGGCCATCTCTTCAAGGTCACGCCGAAAGGCCAAGATGGCGCGCATCGCGCATACCAGAGCGGCGTCTTCTGGTCGGCCGCTACGCTGATGGCGCTGACCGGCGCGGGACTGATCGTCAATACCATTCCTGAATATCAAATCGTGAAGACCAACGGCCTGCTGGTAACCGTCGCCATTCTCGGCGCCATCAATATCACGGTACTCTGTCTTGTTTGCATGCTGTCGTTGCAGGCGCCGATGAGGCGCGTCGAATCCCGCTTCAACATCGATGAGCCAATTTCGATCTTCAATGCCGCCGGCGCGCTGGTGCCTGGGCATACGAAGGATTTGTCGATGTCCGGCGCCGCCATTTTCACCGACGGCGCACGTGCGCCGCCGGCGATCGGCGAGCGGGTGAGGGTCTATATCGCCGAGGTCGGCTTCGTGGCGGGCGACGTGGTGCGCCGCCAGGACGATTTCTTCAGCATGCATTTCGATCTGCCAGCCTCGATCGAGCGCGACCTGCTGATCCGCAAGCTGTTCACCGCCGGCCGTGACGCCGTTTCGGTCACCGCCTCGGCGTGGTCGGCCACCGTCGCCCTCCTCAGCATCATCTGGTCGCACCGCTATGCGGCGGCGCCCTCGGACCTGGCGGCGGCCGAAGCGGAGCCGCAGCCCGCGCCGGCCGAGGAAGTGAAGCTTGCGGCCCGCAGCCTGGTGGTCGGCCCGCGCGCCGAAACGCCGCGTCTCGCTGAATTGGGCGCCCAGCGACGGCAGATCGCGGCCTGACCGGTGCCGCCTTAATTGCGGCGGCAAGCGACCCTATCTATCCCGCCATGAACCGCCGCCTGCTGCGCCCGCTCTGGATCGTCCTCGCCCTGCTTTTCCTGCTGGAAGCGTGGCTGTGGGATCACCTTGAGCCTCTGGTCGCGCGCGCGGTCAATGTCGTCCCCTGGGGCCGCTTCAAGATTTTGATCCAGCGCACGATCGCGGAACTGCCGCCATGGGCGGCGCTCGGCGTATTCGTCGTGCCGTTCATCGTGCTGCTGCCGCTCAAGTTCCTGGAAGTCTATTTGCTGGCCACGCGCAACTGGCTCGGCGTCGCCGGCGTGCTGGTGCTTGCTAAGCTGCTGGGTCTCGGCGTCACCGCCTTCGTGTTCGACGCCACCCGCGACAAGCTTTTGCAGATGGCCTGGTTCAGCCGCATGTACGACTGGTTCCTGTGGGCGCGCGATTGGGCGGATGCGCAGACCGAACCGATCCGCCGCCGCGCCTTGCGACTGACTTGGCTGTTGAAACCGCAGCGTGCCGGCAAGTTTCTGCGCCGCATAATGCGCCTGCGCCGCCGCGCCTATCGCAGCCGCCCAGCTTAGCTTTTTTGTTGCGCATGATCTTTTCCGAAAACCGGTACCTACTTTTCGGAATCATGCGCTCAGAACAAATGCACCGCGTGCGGCGCCCACAGGCCGATTGCGGTGAAGGCCAGGCCCGCCACGCCGAGCAGCCCCGCCAGGTAAGCGAGCGCGATCATGCCTGTAATGACTGCCGCCGAGGCCAACACGATGCCGATTTGGTATGCCGCGGAGGCCACCTCGTAGTGGTGATAGCGCGCCATCGCCAGATCGCGCTTATGCTCGGTCTTTTTTGCGCGCTCGGCGAGCTGCTTGCGGCCCTCGTTGGATGCCGGCTCGTTGTCATAACGCGCGGCGGTCTTTTTCCACTCGTCGGCGGCCTTGAGCATGCGCGCCTTGGCGGCTTCGTCGGCGACGGCGCCGGCGTCGAGCTGCAAGCGCTCGGCCGAAGTGCGCAGCACGGTCATGCGGATGGTCTTGGCCTGGAAGAAGGCCCACAGGTCGCTGGACTGGACATTGAAGTCGATTGCCGCGGTCTGCGCGCTCTTGCCCAGCGTCTCCGAGAATGCCAGGAACAATGCCAGCACCGCGATCAAAAGCGCGATCTTCCTGTTGGAATGCGCGGCATGCTGGGCATGCTCGGCGTGCTCCATGTTTTCGTGTGCGCTCACCGCCGCCTCCGTCCTGGACTGGGCCGCGACGTTGATATGAAAAGTCGGCGATGCGCAAGAGCCGTGAACAGCTATGCTCGCGGATGGGCGCTCGCATAAACATCGAGTAAACGCTCGGCGTCGACCGCGGTGTAGATCTGCGTGGTTGACAGCGATGCATGACCGAGCAGTTCCTGGATTGCGCGCAAATCGCCGCCGCGCGCCAGCAAATGGGTGGCGAAGGAATGGCGCAGCGCATGCGGTGTCGCGCTGTCCGGCAGGCCAAGTGCGCCGCGCAGGCGCGCCATGGTGAGTTGAATAATGCGTGGGGAGAGCGGCCCACCGCGGCTGCCTGCAAACAGCGGTGCCTCCGGAGCGAGATCGAAGGGGCAGAGCGCAACGTAATCGGCGATCAGCTTGGCGACCTGCGGCAAGAGCGGCACCATGCGCGTCTTGTCGCCCTTGCCGGTCACGGTGAGGGCGTCGCTGCCTTCGGTGAAATCCTTGCGCCGCAAGCTGAGCGCTTCCGAAATGCGCAGGCCCGCGCCATAGAGCAGGCCGAGCACGGCGACGTCGCGCGCGATGATCCAGGGGTCGCGCACTTCACCGGCGCGCAGCTCGATTTCAATCATGCGTTTGGCGGCGTCGGCCGCGATCGGTTTTGGCAAAGTCCTGGGCAGCTTGGGCGTGCGCACGGCGGCGAGCGCCGCCACCTTGCCCTTGCCGTTGCGTTCCAGGAAGCGCGCGAAAGAGCGCGCACCCGCCAGCCCACGCATCAGCGAGCGGTTGCCGGCGCCGCCAGCGCGCCGCGCCGCCATAAAGGCGCGTACGTCGGCGGGCGTGAGCTTCGCCAATTGCTTGAGCGACGGTGCCCCGCCCAGATGTTCGGCGAGGAACCCGAGAAACTGAGAGACATCACGCCGGTAGGCTTCCAGCGTCTTTTCCGACAGCCGCCGCTCGGCGCCGAGATAGCCGAGCCAGCGGGCTATTTCGGCTTTAACGTCCGGGCTGGCGGCGAATTCGCTCATGGGTGCGAGAGTGGCACTGCTTTCTTCACTCTTCCTTAAGGGCGCGGAATTGGCCAGACCAAACTTATGAGCATGCGCGTTGTCGATGTACTGGTGCCGGTCGCGCTCGATCAGGCCTATTCCTACCGGGTGCCGGCCGGGCAGCAGCTCGCGCCAGGAGACGTGGTGACGGTGTCGCTCGGCCCGCGCGAAACCTTGGGCGTAGTCTGGGCCGAGAACCCCAAGCCCAATCCGCGCCTGCATAACCGTCTGAAAGACATCGGCGACAAGCTCGACGTACCGCCGCTCAAACCCGAGCTGCGCAATTTCGTCGACTGGGTCTCGGGCTACACGCTGGCCTCGCGCGGCATGGTGCTGCGCATGGCGCTGCGTATGGGCGAACACCTCGGTCCCGGACGCGAACGCGTCGGCGTGCGGCTCGCCGGTCCGCCGCCGCAACGCATGACCATGGCGCGTGCGCGCGTCTTGGCGCTGTTCCGCGATGGACTGACCCGCGCGAAAGGCGATGCCGCGCGCGAGGCCGGCGTCTCTGCCGGTGTCATCGACGGGCTGATCGACGAAGGCACTCTGGAGACCATCGTGCTGCCGCCCGACCCGGTCGCCGAGCCGCCCGACCCGGATTTTGCAAAGCCCGATTTGGCGCTCGGCCAGCTCGCCGCTGCCGATGCCTTGCGCACCACCGTGCAACAGGGCGGCTACACGGTCACGCTGCTCGACGGCGTCACCGGCTCTGGCAAGACCGAAGTTTATTTCGAGGCGGTGGCGGAGAACATCCGCCGCAAACGCCAGGCCTTGATCCTGATGCCGGAGATTGCGCTCACGGCGCAATTCCTCGACCGCTTCACCGCGCGCTTCGGCGTGCGCCCGGCCGAATGGCATTCGCAGCTCAGCCCGCGCATTCGCGCGCGCACGTGGGCGGCGGTGGCGGGCAACGAAGTGTCGGTGGTGGTCGGCGCGCGCTCGGCGCTGTTTCTGCCCTACGCCGATCTCGGACTCATGATCGTGGATGAGGAGCACGACCCCGCATACAAGCAGGAGGACGGCGCGCATTATCACGCCCGCGACATGGCGGTGGTGCGCGGCTCAATTGCGACAATTCCGGTGGTACTGGCCTCGGCCACGCCCTCGGTCGAATCGGAAGTCAATGCGCGGCGCGGCCGCTACCGCCATCTGCATCTGCCCGAGCGTTTCGGCGGCGCCCATCTGCCGGCAATCGAGGCGATCGACATGCGGCGCGAGGGGCCGCCGCGCGGCCGCTTCATCTCGCCGCGCCTGGCCGAAGCCGTGCAGGTTTCGCTTGAGCGCAAAGAACAGGCGCTGTTGTTTTTGAACCGCCGCGGCTTTGCGCCGCTTACGCTCTGCCGTGCCTGCGGCTTCCGCCTGCAATGCCCGAATTGCGACGCATGGCTGGTCGATCACCGCTTCAGGAAGCGGCTGGTCTGCCACCATTGCGGCTTCTCCATGCCGCCGCCGGCCGAATGCCCGAACTGCCACGCCACCGATACGTTCGCGCCCATCGGCCCCGGCGTCGAGCGGCTGGAGCAGGAGGCGGCCGAGCTGTTTCCCGGCGCGCGCATCCTAGTGCTGTCGAGCGACCTAGTGGAATCGATCGAGCGCCTGCGCCAGGAACTCGACGACGTGGCGAAAGGCCGCTTCGATCTCGTCATCGGCACGCAACTGGTGGCCAAGGGCCACCATTTCCCCAAGCTCAATCTGGTCGGCATCGTCGACGCCGATCTCGGGCTGGGCAACGGCGATCCGCGCGCTGGCGAGCGCACCTTCCAATTGCTGCATCAGGTGGTCGGGCGTGCGGGGCGCGAGGAGGGCCGGGGCGTCGGCTTTCTGCAGACGCATCAGCCTGAGCATCCGGTCATGCGCGCGCTCATTTCCGGCGACCGCGAGGCGTTCTATTCCAGCGAGATCGAATTGCGCGAGCGCACGCACTACCCGCCGTTCGGCCGGCTCGCGAGCCTCGTCATCAGCGCCAACGACCGCCACGGTGCCGAAAGCTACGGCCGCTCGCTGGTGTCGCACGCGCCCAAGGATGAGCAGGTGCGCGTGCTGGGGCCGGCGGAGGCCCCGATCGCTGTAGTGCGCGGCCGCCATCGTTTTCGCCTCTTGGTCAAGGCGCCACGCGGCTTCGATCTCTCGGGTTATTTGCGCCAGTGGCTCGCTGCAGCCCCCAAGCCGCGCGGCAATGTGCGGCTGGAAGTCGACGTCGATCCGCAGAGTTTCTTGTGATCGCTATTCCGGCATTTCCGTATGCCGCACGTTCGGCTGCAGCAGCACCGAGGCTGCCGCCGCGAAGATGCAGGCAAAGCCGACGACGTCGGTCAGGCTCGGCCGCTCGCCCACGAGCCACGCTGACCCAATGACGCCGACCACCGGCACCAGCAGCGAGCCGAGCGAGGCGGTGGTGGCGGGCAACCGTTCGACCACGACGAACCAGAGAAAATAGGCCAGCCCCATCCCGACCAAGCCGTTGTAGCCGATCCACGCCACGATATGCCCGGGCAGCGGCCACAGCTGCGGCAATCCCTCGAAGATCAGCATGCCGGCAGCCAGCATCAGCCAGCCGAACAACAATTGCCAGGCTGCCGCGGCCAGAGTTGGCGCTGCGATCTTCGCCCATTTCAGAAAAATAGTGCCGCAGGCCCAGCTCCAGGCGCATACGAGCGCGAACAGCGCGCTGAATGGAAATCCGGCGTGTGCCAAAGGCCAGATCAGGATGGCCAGCCCTGCGGCGCATAGTGCCAAGGCGGCGAGCTTGATGGTGTTGAGCTGTTCCTTGAGCACGAGGCGCGCCAATAGGGCCGCCCAGATCGGCATCGAATAGGCAATCACGATAGCGCGCGACGTGGTGCCATAGACCTGCGCATAGGCCGAGCCCGCGCCGAAGACCGCGACGTTGAAAAAGCCGGCAATCACGACCTTGGGCCAGTCGCGGTGCACGATGGTAAGCGGCACGCCGCGGATGGCCGCGGCGGCAAACAGCGTCAAGGTGCCGAGGCCGATGCCGACTGCGCGCATGGTCCACGGCGGCAGCGCTTCCAGGATGATGCGGGCGGCGACCCAATTGATGCCCCAAGCCAGCCCCATGACCACGACCAGCAGCTTGGCGCTGGCCGCCGCGTCATGTGGCTTAGGCGTCACTCCGGCATCTCCGTGTGCTTCACGTTCGGCTGCAACAGCACGCAAGCGGCGGCCGCGAAGATCATCGTAAAGCCGATGATGTCGGGCACGGTGAGCCGCTCGCCGAGGATGATGGCCGAGGCGGAAACGCCGATCACCGGCGTCAGCAGCGAGCCGAGCGAGGCGGTGATGGCCGGCAGGCGCCCGACGATCGACCACCACAGGAAATGCGCCAAGCCCACGCCGAAAACGCCGACAAAGAGCACCGCCAGCATCGTGTCGGTGTGCAGCGGCCACAGGTGCGGATAGCCTTCGAACGCGAACGAGCCGGCGGTGATGAACATCAGGCCGAACAATAATTGCCAGGCCGCGTTGGCCAGCGGCTCGATCGTGAGCTTCGCCCATTTGATGTAGACGGTGGCGGCGGCCCATGTCAGCGCGCAGCCGAGCGAATAAAACACGAAGGGCGGAAACCCGGTGGCGAACAGTGGCCAGACCAGAATGCTCAGGCCGAAGACGCAGAGCGCAAAGGCGAGCATACGGATGGGCGTGAGCCGTTCACCCAGCACGACGCGGCTGAGCATGGTGGTCCAGATCGGCATCGAATAGGTGATAATGATGGCGCGCGAAGTCGCCCCGCTCAATTGCGCAAAGCCGGACAACACCTGGAACCCGGCGACATTCAGGAAGCCGGCCACCATGATGTGCACATGCTCGCCGCGCGGCACTTTAAGTTTATGGCCGGTGATGATGGCAGCGGTGAACAGCGTTGCCGCGCCGATGCCGGAGCCGGCGACACGCAGGCTCCAGGGCGAGACCTCGCGCAGTGCGACCGCCGCCGCGATCCAGTTGAAACCCCAGGCGAAGGCGAGCAGCACGACCAGGACCTTGGCCGTGGCGGCAGCGTCGGCAGTTTTGGCTTGAACGTGCGGCATTGCTGCGGCCCCGGCGGCATGCAAGGTCTGGTCGCCGCCGCATGAGCCGCGCTCGACCGCGCGGGGCGCACGCTATAGCGCGCCGGCACGCATGGCGAGGCATCCCGGCCATGTAATTTTGCCCCTGCATCGCGCGGATTGCCGCCGCATACCGGCGTAAGGTGCCTGGAGGCGTCTTGTTGCGCCGCTTTAGCCCCTGTGTTAGCTAGCCCCTCGATCTCACGGGGGTTTCCGCGGGCACCCGCGACGTCTTCTGAGATCGGAATTCCCTCTTGGATTCCAAACGTTTGCGCCGCCGATCCCGCGACGGCGTCCGGCCTGTGAATGAGTTAAGCAAAAGAGCGTTCCCGTGACAGGCGAAGAACCCATCGTATCCGGCATGGCGGGCCGTTACGCCAACGCCCTGTTCGAGCTGGCGCTCGAAAGCAAGGCCGTGGACGCGGTCAGGAGCGACCTCGACCAGTTCGATGCGCTCGTTACCGACAATCCCGACCTTATGCGCCTGGTGCGCAGCCCGGTGTTCGGCGCCGACGAGCAGCTCAAGGCGCTGTCGGCGATCCTCGACAAGGCCGGCATCAAGGGGCTGGCCGCCAATTTCCTGCGCGTCATCACCACCAACCGGCGGCTGTTCGCGGTGCGCGACATGACTCGCGCCTACCGCGCGCTGGTTGCCTGCCACAAGGGCGAGGTCACCGCCCAGGTCACCGTCGCCGAAAAACTCAACGACAAGACTCTCGACGCGCTCAAGAGCGCGCTCAAATCCGTGACGGGTGGCAAGGACATCGACCTCGACGTCAAGGTCGAGCCCGCCATCATCGGCGGTCTGATCGTCAAGGTCGGCAGCCGCATGGTTGACTCATCTCTCCGAACCAAGCTGAACGCGATCAAGTTCGCGATGAAAGAGGCCCGCTGATGGATATCCGCGCCGCAGAAATTTCCGCCATCCTGAAAGAGCAGATCAAGAATTTTGGCCAGGAAGCCGAAGTCTCCGAAGTCGGCCAGGTGCTGTCGGTCGGCGATGGCATTGCCCGCGTCTACGGCCTCGACAACGTGCAGGCCGGCGAGATGGTCGAGTTCGAGAACGGCACGCGCGGCATGGCGCTCAACCTCGAAAGCGACAATGTCGGCATCGTGATCTTCGGCTCCGACCGCGAAATCGCCGAAGGCCAGACTGTCAAGCGCACGGGCGCAATCGTCGATGTGCCGGTCGGCAAGGGCCTGCTCGGCCGCGTGGTCGACGCGCTCGGCAATCCGATCGACGGCAAGGGCCCGATCAAGACCGACGCCCGCGCGCGCGTCGACGTCAAGGCGCCCGGCATCATCCCGCGCAAGTCGGTGCACGAGCCGATGGCCACCGGCTTGAAGGCGATCGACGCGCTGATCCCGATCGGCCGCGGCCAACGCGAGCTGGTCATCGGCGACAGGCAAACCGGCAAGACCGCAATTCTTCTCGACACCATCCTCAACCAGAAGCCGCTCAACGCCCAGCCCGACGAAAAGATCAAGCTTTACTGCGTCTATGTCGCGGTCGGGCAGAAGCGCTCGAGCGTCGCGCAATTCGTCAAGGTGCTGGAGGAGCAAGGCGCGCTCGACTATTCGATTGTGGTCGCTGCCACCGCTTCCGAGCCGGCGCCCATGCAGTTCCTGGCTCCGTTCGCCGGCTGCACCATGGGCGAGTATTTCCGCGACAACGGCATGCACGCGGTGATTTTTTACGACGACCTGTCCAAGCAGGCCGTCGCCTACCGCCAGATGTCGTTGCTGCTGCGCCGCCCGCCCGGCCGCGAAGCCTATCCCGGCGACGTGTTCTATCTGCATTCGCGCTTGCTCGAGCGCGCCGCCAAGATGAACGACGAGAACAAGGCAGGCTCGCTGACCGCGCTGCCGGTGATCGAGACGCAAGCCAACGACGTCTCGGCCTATATCCCGACAAACGTGATTTCCATTACCGACGGCCAGATCTTTCTGGAGACCGACCTGTTCTACCAGGGCATCCGCCCGGCGGTGAACGTCGGCCTGTCGGTGTCGCGCGTCGGCTCCGCCGCGCAATCCAAGGCGATGAAAAAGGTCGCCGGCAAGATTAAGGGCGAGCTCGCGCAGTATCGCGAGATGGCCGCCTTCGCGCAGTTCGGTTCGGACCTCGACGCCACCACGCAGCGCCTGCTGGCGCGCGGCGCGCGACTGACCGAGCTTCTCAAGCAGCCGCAGTTCTCACCGCTGAAGATGGAAGAGCAGGTCTGCGTGATCTGGGCGGGCACTAACGGCTATCTCGACAAGTTCGAGGTGGCGCGCGTGCGCGACTTCGAACACGGCCTGCTGACGCTGCTGCGTACCAAGCACGCCGATTTGCTCGACGGCATCGGCAAGAGCGGCGATCTCTCCGATGCCGACGCCGCCAAGCTCAAGGACGTGGTCGAAGCTTACGCCAGGACTTTTACCTGATGCCGCAGCTGAGAAAGACGGACTAATTCGCGATGGCTTCCCTTAAGGACATGCGGGTCCGCATCGCCGCCACCAAGGCGACGCAGAAGATCACCAAGGCCATGCAGATGGTGGCGGCCTCCAAGCTGCGCCGCGCGCAAGCGTCGGCCGAAGCCGCGCGCCCTTACGCCGAACGCATGGGCAAGGTGCTGGGCTCGATCGCGTCCGCCGTCGCCGGCAGCGATTCGGCGCCCAAGCTCCTGGCCGGCACCGGCAGCGACGACGTCCATCTGCTGGTGGTCTGCACCGCCGAGCGCGGTCTGTGCGGACCGTTCAACTCCGCGATCGTGCGGCTGGCGCGCGAGAAGGCCAACGCCCTGATGAGCCAGGGCAAGCAGGTAAAAATTCTCTGCGTCGGCCGCAAGGGCCACGACCAGCTCCGCCGCCAATACGGCAAGCAGATCATCGAGACGGTCGAATTGCGCGGGGTGCGCGTACTCGGCTTCGAGCATGCCGAGATGATCGCGGGCAAGATCGTCGCGCTGTTCAACGATGGCGCGTTCGACGTCTGCACGCTGTTCTTCTCGCGCTTCAAATCGGTGATTGCGCAGATCCCGACCGCGCAGGAGATCATTCCGCCGCTGTTCGAGGCGGACAAAGAAGTCGTCGGGGCGGCCGCCTTTTACGAATACGAGCCGGAGGAGGAGGAAATCCTCGCCGAGCTGTTGCCGCGCAATTTGTCGGTGCAGGTGTTTCGCGCGTTGTTGGAAAATGCCGCCTCCGAGCAGGGCGCGCGCATGAGCGCCATGGACAACGCCACCCGCAACGCCGGCGACATGATCCGCAAGCAGACGCTGACCTATAACCGCACCCGCCAAGCGATGATCACCAAAGAACTGATCGAGATCATCTCCGGCGCGGAAGCGCTTTAATTCCCGTAACGAGGACGAAATGGCCACACCCAACGCAGTCGGAAAAGTCACCCAGGTCATCGGCGCCGTCGTCGACGTGCAGTTCGAGGACCACCTGCCGGCGATTCTCAACGCGCTGGAAACCAAGAACCACGGCAACCGCCTGGTGCTGGAAGTCGCCCAGCACCTCGGCGAATCGACTGTGCGTACCGTCGCCATGGATTCGACCGAAGGGCTGGTGCGCGGCCAGGACGTCGCAGACACCGGCGCGCCGATTTCGGTGCCGGTCGGCCCCGGCCTGCTGGGCCGCATCATCAACGTGATCGGCGACCCGGTCGACGAAGCGGGCCCGGTCAAGGGCGAGACGTTGCGTGCGATCCATCAGGAAGCGCCGTCCTACACCGATCAATCCACCGAGGCGCAGATCCTGGTTACCGGCATCAAGGTCGTTGACCTGCTGGCGCCCTACGCCAAGGGCGGCAAAATTGGCCTGTTCGGCGGCGCCGGCGTCGGCAAGACCGTGCTGATCATGGAACTGATCAACAACGTCGCCAAGGCGCACGGCGGTTATTCTGTGTTCGCCGGCGTCGGCGAACGCACCCGCGAGGGCAACGACCTCTACCATGAGATGATCGAATCCGGCGTCAACAAGGACCCGCACAAGGGCTCGGTCGAGGGTTCGAAATGCGCGCTGGTCTACGGCCAGATGAACGAACCGCCGGGCGCCCGCGCCCGCGTCGGCCTCTCGGGTCTCACGGTCGCCGAATATTTCCGCGATCAGGGCCAGGACGTTTTGTTCTTCGTCGACAACATCTTCCGCTTCACCCAAGCCGGCTCGGAAGTCTCCGCGCTGCTCGGACGCATTCCAAGCGCCGTCGGCTATCAACCGACGCTCGCCACCGACATGGGCGCGCTGCAGGAGCGCATCACCACCACCACCAAGGGCTCGATCACCTCGGTGCAGGCGATTTACGTTCCGGCCGACGACTTGACCGACCCGGCGCCGGCCACCTCGTTCGCGCATCTTGACGCCACCACCGTGCTGTCGCGCGACATCGCCGCCAAAGGCATCTATCCGGCGGTCGATCCGCTCGATTCCACCTCGCGCATGCTCTCGCCGCTGATCGTGGGCGAGGAGCACTACGCCGTGGCGCGCTCGGTGCAGGAGGTGCTCCAGCGTTACAAGGCGCTGCAGGACATCATCGCCATTCTCGGCATGGACGAACTGTCGGAAGAGGACAAGCTGGCGGTGTCGCGCGCGCGCAAGATCGAACGCTTCCTGTCGCAGCCGTTCTTCGTCGCCGAAGTGTTTACCGGCTCGCCGGGCAAGCTGGTCGACCTGAAGGACACCATCCGCGGCTTCAAGGACCTGGTGTCGGGCAAGTACGATCACCTGCCGGAGGCTGCCTTCTATATGGTCGGCACTATCGAAGAGGCGGTGGAGAAGGGCAAGAAGCTGGCGGCGGAAGCGGCCTAAAACCATGGCCGCCAGCAAGCAGTCGAACACACTGGTCGCATTCCTGGTCGTCGGGCTGCTGATCGGTGCGCTTGCGGGCTATCTCACCCGGCCGGAGATGGCGGAGATTAAGTTCGGGCCGGTCAGTGTCGAAGTGCGCGGCAACCAGGTCGCCCGCGGTAGCGGGCCGGTGACCAGCGGTCAGGTCGAGCACATCGCGATCCTCACGTTGATCGGCGGCGTCATCGGGCTCGGCTTGGGTTTCGCGATCAAGAGCGGCAAGTTTAAGGTCTGACAATGGCATTGCATTTCGAACTGGTGTCGCCGGAAAAGCTGGTGTTCTCGGGCGAGGTCGAACAGGTCGACGTGCCCGGCGCCGAGGGCGATTTCGGCGTGTTGGCGGGGCACGCGCCGTTCGTCACCACGCTGCGGCCCGGCATCCTCACCGTGCACGCGGCTGGCGGCGGTCAGCGGATCGTAGTGCTGGGCGGCTTCGCCGAAGTCTCGGCCGAAGGCTTGACCGTGCTGGCCGACGTAGCCGAGCCGGTCGAGACTTTCGACCGCGGCATGATCGCCGCGCACATTTCCGAGATGGAAAGCCGTATCGAGAAGACAGAGCCCGGCGACGCGCTCGACAAGCTGATCACGCGGCTCGATCATTACAAAGAGATCGATCGCCACGTCACCGGCACGGCGATGCACTGACATTGCCGCTCGTCCCCGCAAACGCGGCGACCCAAGGCATCAAACATCTGAAAGAGTTGGATTTCCGCTTGCGCGGGAATGAATGGAGTTTGGATCGCGCGATCAACCCTTCGCAAACTTGCCGAACTCCGCCACCACCCGCTCATAGGTTCCGCGCTTGAACGGCACCACCAGGTCGGGTAATTCGTCCATCGCGACCCAGCGCCAAGCGATGAATTCCGGATCGTGGCCGCCGCCCGGATTGATGATATCAATTTCGCTGTCGTCGCCGGTGAAGCGCAGCGCGTACCATTTCTGTTTTTGCCCGCGGTATTTTCCGCCCCATGCCTGCCCGACGATATCGCGTGGAATGTCGTAGGCCAGCCATTCGGCGATCTCGCCGAGCTTTTCGACCGAGCGGATATTGGTTTCCTCGTGCAGCTCGCGCAGCGCGGCCGCGTAGGCGTCCTCATTCTCGTCAATGCCGCCCTGCGGCATCTGCCAGACATGGGTGGCGTCGATGTGCTCCGGCCCGCTCGAGCGCCGGCCGACGAACACCAGCCCGTCGCGGTTGAGCACCATCATGCCGGCGCAGGGGCGGTAGGGGAGGGTTTCGAAGGGAGACATCGACACTCCGTCATTCCACGCGCACAATCTGTGCACACTCGAATGACGCTACGACGACTTCGCCTTCACCGCCACCATGGTGATCGGCACCAGCACGAACCCGCGGTCTTCCACTTTTTTCGCCCAGGCCGCAATGCGCGCGACGGTCGCCGGCAGCGCAGTGGCCAGGCCCACTGCGGTGCCGCGCTCGCGCGCCATCAGTTCCAGCCGCGCCAGCGCGTGATCGATTTCGGTCGACGTCGGCACCTTGTCGATCACGATTTCAGTCTTGGCGAACGGCAGGTTCTGGCTGCCGGCGAGCTGGCTGGCGACGCTGCGCGGCGAGGAGCCGTCGTCCACATAGATCAGCCCACGCTTGGCGGTGTCGCGCAGCACCGGTGACAACGCCTGCTCGGAGGCGGTGAACTTCGCGCCCATGTAACTGACAACGCCGACATAGCCCTGGATGCGGCTCATCAGCCAGTGCAGCCGGTCAATATTCTGGTCCGGGCCAAGCGAGGTGAGCAGCGTCTGTGGGCCGGGGTCGTTGTCGGGATAGTCGAACGGTTCCATCGGCACCTGCAGCAACACTTCGTGCTTTTCCGCGCGTGCGCTCTCCGCCAGCTGTTCGAGATCGTCGCCGTAGGGCGTCAGCGCGAAACTGACCGACGCCGGCAGTTTGGCCATCGCATCGGCGGTGCCGGAGGCGCTGATGCCAAGCCCGCCGACGATGATCGCGATGCGCGGCCAATCCTTCTTATTCGGCGGCACCGCGCGCGGATGGGCGTAGAGCGCGAGCGGCCGCGCGCCGTCGGCGCCGATCTTCGGAATCCGGCCGTGGCGGGTCGTTTCCAGGAGCTTTTGGTCGACCGGCGCTTTCGCCGAGCCGCCACTGGTCTTGCCGGGAATGATAACGTTGTGGCTCTGGCCGCTGGAGCCGTCGATTATCGTGACTGTCTTGCTGCCGGGCGGCGGTGCGGCCTTCGGTTTAACGACTACCGCCGCCACGGTGGATGCGCCGCCGGCCTCGCCGTCATGGCGGGAATGCTGGCGGTCGTCGCCGCTAGCCCCGGGTTTGGCTTGGCCGCCCTCTCGCTGCATGGTGGCGACCACCGCCACCGGCTCGCCGCCCAGCGGATTGTCGCCGAACAGCGCCCAACCCAGTATCGCCAGCCCGAACAAGCCGAGCGCGCCCGCCAGCAGTTGCTGCGCGCTCGCCGGCAGCTTCGGCAGCTGCTTACGTTTGCCCTGGCCGAGGGGGGCGTTCAGATCATCCGCTGCCACGGCCGAGATCCTCGCGAATCATCGCCGGAGTTTACCACGCGACGATTCACCCAGGGCTCGCCGCAAACGAACGGGGCGGCCCTTGCAGGCCGCCCCGTTAATTTTAGGCGATTAAGCGCCGGTCAGTTCGGGATCGGGGCCTTGGGATTCGGCGGGAACGCCGAATTGACCTGGGTACCGTGCAGCAGATCATCCGCCAGGTGCAGCGCCTTGTCATTCTTCGGGTCCGGCGGAATGTAGGCCTGCGAGCCGGTTGCCTCCTTGCCGGTGGCCTTGAGATGGCCGCGCAACGAGGCTTCGCCCTTGGTGTCGGTCTTGGTCTTGAGGTCCTCCGGCACGTCCTGCAGCACTTGGATGTCCGGGGTGATGCCCTTGGCCTGGATCGAGCGGCCCGACGGCGTGAAGTAGCGCGCCGTGGTCAGCCGCAGCGCGCCATTGCCGGAGCCGAGCGGGATGATGGTCTGCACCGAGCCCTTGCCGAACGAACGGGTGCCGACCACGGTGACCCGCTTGTGGTCCTGCAGCGCGCCGGCGACGATCTCGGACGCGGAAGCCGAACCACCATTGATCAGCACGATCACCGGCTTGCCGCCGGTGAGATCGCCGGAACGGGCGTTGAAGCGCTGCGTCTCCTCGGCATTGCGGCCGCGGGTGGAGACGATTTCGCCCTTTTGCAGGAACGTATCCGACACCGAGATGGCCTGGTCGAGCAGGCCGCCTGGGTTGTTGCGGAGGTCGAGAATGTAGCCCTTGAGCTTGTCGTCCGCGACTTTGGCCTTGATGTCGGCGATCGCCTTCTTCAGGCCTTGGGTCGTCTGCTCGTTGAACTGGGTCAGACGGATATAGCCGACGTCCTCGCCTTCGACATGCGAGCGCACCGAGCGCACGCGAATGACGGCGCGCGTAATCGACACCTCGAGCGGTTTATCGATTCCCTTGCGCCTGACGGTGAGCGTGATCTTGGTGTTTACCGGCCCTCGCATCTTCTCGACCGCCTGATTGAGCGTCAGGCCCTGCACCTGCTCCCCGTTGAGCTCGGTGATGATGTCATTGGCGCGGATGCCGGCCTTGGCGGCGGGCGTATCGTCGATCGGCGCCACCACCTTGATCAGGCCTTCTTCCATCGTGACTTCGATGCCGAGCCCGCCGAACTCGCCGCGGGTTTGTACCTGCATGTCGCGGAAGCTTTTCGGGTCCATGTAGCTCGAATGCGGATCGAGACCGGCCAGCATGCCGTTGATCGCCGTTTCGATGAGCTTGCCGTCGTTCGGTTTCTCGACGTAATCGGCTCGCACGCGCTCGAATACATCGCCGAACAGATTGAGCTGCCGGTAGGTGTCCGCCGCCGCCGCCTTGGCGCTGGCGCCGGAAAAGATCATGCGAGGCTGTGTTGCGAGCAGCGCCATTGCCGCTCCTGCCGCGGCGCCGAGTAGTATGAGTGAGGTCTTGCGCATCATCCGCGAACCTTTTCACCTTCTCCAGCAGCCCACCATGGGCCTGGATTGACGGGAGTACCGCCTTTTCGAAACTCGATATAGAGAACCGGTTGGCTGGAACCTGTCGCGAGGATGGCGGCGATATGGGAACCATTCCCCATCACCGCAACGGGTTCTCCGGTCAGCACAAACTGTCCGAGATCGACTGATATCCGTTCCATCCCAGCAAGCAATATATGATACCCGCCGCCGGCATCTAGGATCAAGAGTTGCCCATAGGACCGGAACGGACCGGCATATACCACCCAGCCGTCGGCCGGTGAGGTAACCTGGGCGCCAGCGCGGGTTGCGATCGAAAGGCCTTTTTCGACCCCCCCGATGCCGTCGGGCGCCCCATAATCCTTCAATTTGACGCCATTAACCGGAATCGGAATTTGCCCGCGCAGCGAGGCAAAGGCGACCGCCGGCGCCAACCGCCCCGGATCGTGCGATGCCGCGAATGCCGGGCGCGTGGCGCCGCGAATTGCCGCCTCGCGGGCGGCCCGGGTGGCGGGGTCGAGCCCCTGCTCGAGCTTGGCGATCAAATCCTTGAGATTGTCGGCCTTCTTCGCCAGCCCGCTGGCGCGCGTCCGCTCGGCGTCGAGCGCCTTCTCGTGCTCGGCCTGTTGCTTCTGGCGCTCTCCGATCAGCGCCCGCATGCGCGCGCGTTCGTCACCGAGCGAGGCGACCTCGCCCTTCAGCCGGTCGCGTTCGTCGGTGATTTTCTTACGCACGCCCACTAATTCACTGAGATCGCTGGCGAGCGCTTCCACCTGGTGCCGCATCTCCGGCAGCACAGCGCCCAGCACCATCGCCGTGCGCACTGCCTGCAGCGCGTCTTCCGGGCGTGTAATCAGTGCCGGCGGTGCATGGTGGCCGATGCGTTGCAGCGCCGCCAGTACTTCGCCGATTACCGCTCGGCGCCCATCAAGCGATTTGCGGATGCTGCGCTCGTTGGCGTCGAGCGGCTCGATCCGCACCTGCGTCGCTTCGATTTTGGCTTCGACGCCGCGCAGCCTTGCGGCGGTATCGATCAGATCCTTGTTGAGCTTGCGGCGGTCGGCCCCGATCTGCTCGATCTCGCGTTTGAGCGCGGCCTCAGTCTCGGCCGATTTGCGCTGCTGCTCGCGTGTGGCCTTGAGCTCCTGGTCGTGCTGCTTGAGCGCGTCGAGCTTTTCGGTCTTGTCGTTCTGCGCCGTGACGACCGGACGCTGTTGCGCCGAGACCCCGGTGCTCAGCCCCAGCGGCAATGCAAGACCAAGCCCCGCAATGAGCGCGAAGCGCGGATCGAGACGGCTAGGCCCCCAAATCATTTCGCTCAAGTTACGCCCGCGGGTTGCGACAGCAAGGACATTGTGGGCGCGAGTTATTGCCCCCGATTAAGACCAAATCGGGACCCGCGCATTAAATCTTAGCCACCTCAGGCCCGGTGATAGGGATGGCCGGTAAGGATAGTGGCGGCGCGGTAGAGCTGTTCCAGCAGCATAACGCGCACCAATTGGTGCGGCCAGGTGGCGGCGCCAAACGAAAGTTTCAGTTCGGCCTCGTCCTGAAGGCTGGCGGCGAGCCCATCCGGTCCCCCGACCAGAAACACTGCCGCCGGCCGGTCCTGGCTACGCCATTTCGCGAGCTGCGCGGCCAGGCTGGCGCTGTCGAGATTGTCGCCGCGGGCGTCGAGCAGCGCCATCGCCGCGCCCTGCGGAATGACATTGGCGAGCGCGATTGATTCCTCCAGCATGCGCTTGCCGGCGTCGGCGGCGCGGCTTTCCCTGATTTCCACGATTTCGACGTCGCGCAGGCCGAGCTGGCGGCCGGTTTGCGCCGCGCGTTTGCGGTAGCGCTCGGACAGCTCGATTTCCGGGCCCTGCTTTAGGCGGCCGATGGCGGCGACGATGATGCGCATCGCGCTGAAGAGTGTATCAGCTTGGCCCCGCGCATGATCCCGAAAAGTGAGTACCGGTTTTCGGAAAAGATCATGCGCGCACGAACTAATGTCTGCCAGACGACCACATCTTTTCCAGATTGTAGTGGGCCCGCACTTCCGGTCGGAACACGTGCACGATCACGTCACCGGCGTCGATCAGCACCCAATCGCCTTGCCGCAAACCCTCGACGCGGACCCTGGGCACGCCGGCTTTCTCGATGTCGTTGACCACCTGATCGGCAATCGACGCGACATGGCGCTGTGAGCGGCCGGAGGCCACCACCATGAAGTCGGCGATCGAAGATTTACCGGTGAGGTCGATGGTGAAATTGTCCTCGGCTTTCATGTCTTCCAGGCGCGCGAGGACGATGCGGAGCGTCTCCTTGGCGCTTGGATGCCGGGAGACGGAGCCGGGCGTGCGATGCGCCGCCCGCGAGAGTGCAGATGTGGGCAGGGGTTCTGATCCTTTCAGTTCGTTGCACTCGCCCCGCCTCGAAGCGGGGTCTCGTTGAAGATAGCTATTTCACCCGTTTCTTGCCAGCCTTGCCGGTCTTGCTTTTGGCGGCAGGGCGCGTTCCCGTGCGCCGGCGCAGGGCGCGCAGCGCGGTCGACGACAACGACGATTTGAGGCCGTGCAGGAAGGTCCAGGCCGGCGGCTTGCGGTCGGGCAGGGAAGCGGCGGCATATTCCGGAATGCGCGCGTGGCGTAGCGCCTGGGCCGCCGGACTGGCTCCGGCGTAAAGGCTTGGGCCGAGGCGGTCGATCACCACGAACGGCACCAGCTTTGCTATCCCGCGCCATCGCTGCCAGCGGTGAAAGCTCCGTAGGTTATCCGCGCCCATGATCCAGACGAATTGGACCCGAGGGCAGCGGGCCTTAAGCCATAATATCGTGTCATAGGTGTATCGCGTCTTAATGACAGCTTCGAGACCGGTCACGTCGATGCGCGGATGATGGGTCAGTGCGCGTGCGGCGGCGACGCGCCCAGCCAGTGGGCCGAGTTCGTTGGTGCTCTTGAGCGGGTTACCGGGGGTGACCAGCCACCAGACGCTGTCGAGCTTGAGCCGCTTGAGCGCCAGCAACGAGGCGCCGAGATGGGCTTGGTGCGGCGGATCGAAAGTTCCGCCGAACAACCCGATCCTCATGCCGGGCGCATGCGGCGGGAGCAGGCGCTCGGAACTTACGGGGACTGGCACGGTCACGGGCGAATCTGGCCGTTTCCGCGAATGCGGTAGTTGAACGTCGTGAGCTGCTCGACGCCCACCGGTCCGCGCGCGTGCAGCCGGCCGGTGGCGATGCCGATCTCGGCACCGAAGCCGAATTCGCCGCCGTCGGCGAACTGGGTCGAGGCATTGTGCAGCACGATCGCGGAGTTGACTTGCGCCAGGAACTTCTCCGCCGCCTTGGCGTCGTCGGTGACGACAGCGTCAGTATGGTGCGAGCCATAGCGCTCGATATGGGCGATCGCCTCGTCCACTCCGTCCACCACCGCGGCGGCGATGATGGCGTCGAGATATTCAGCCGACCAGTCATCCTCGCTTGCCGGCTTGACGCGCTTGTCGGCGGTTTGCGTTTCCTTGTCGCCGCGGACCTCGCAGCCGGCCTCGATCAGCAGAGCAATCAGCGGCTTGAGGTGGGTTGCCGCTACAGCGCGGTCGACCAGCAGGGTCTCGGCCGCGCCGCAGACGCCCGTTCGGCGCATCTTGGCGTTGAGCACGATCTTTTTCGCCATATCGAGCGAGGCCGCCTTGTCCACATAGACGTGGCAGACGCCTTCCAGGTGCGCAAAAACGGGCAGCCGTGCTTCCGATTGCACGCGCGCGACCAGACCCTTGCCGCCGCGCGGCACGATCACATCGATATTGCCGTCGAGGCCACCGAGCATCAGTCCGACTGCGGCACGGTCGCGCGTGGGGACAAGTTGGATGGCGGCGGCGGGAATGCCGGCCGCGCGAAGACCTTTTTCGAGCGCGGCCTGGATGGCGCGGCTCGAGCGCAAGCTGTCGGAGCCGCCGCGCAAAATGGCGGCATTGCCTGACTTCAGGCACAGCGCGCCGGCGTCCGCCGTGACGTTCGGCCGGCTTTCGTAAATGATTCCAATAACTCCGAGGGGGACGCGGACGCGCTCGATGGTCATGCCGTTGGGCCGCGTCCAGGCATCCATGACGGTGCCGACCGGATCCTTCAGCCGGCCGATCACCTCGACGCCGGTCGCCATCGCCTCCACCCGCGCCTCATCCAGCATCAGCCGGTCGAGAAAGGCGCCGCTCATGCCGGTCGCGCGAGCCTCCGCAATATCCTCGGCATTGGCGGCCAGGATCGCCGGCGTTTCGGCCCGGATGGCGGCCGCCATGGCCGCAAGCGCCTGGTTTTTCTGGGCCGCAGGAGCGAGCGCCAGCACCCGGGCCGCCGACCGGGCATTACGGCCGATATCGGCCATAGCGGCGGCGATATCGCCGGCCCCTTCGATGCTTTTCAGCGGTGCGGTCATGGTCGCAAGCGGCCCGTCAGCCCCTTTTCTGGATGGTTTTCCTATCACGTCGGGGTCGCGGGGGCGAGGTCGGGTCCCGCGGGCATAGGTCCCATCGGCACTGTTACAGTATGAAAAACGATCGATCAGAGAGGAGGTTTCAGCGATGCTGGAAACTTTCCACATGGGGGACTTGCGGCGCACCCCAGATATGCGCTGTACATAGCGTACAGTGTTAACTGGAATATAATGCTAAGTCGTTGAAATTGCTTAGATCAGGTCTGGCGAATAGCTGCCTGATTGAGCAAAAAAGAGGGAGAGCCGAAGCTCTCCCAGTTTGGTGCTACTGCCGTGCGTGGCGGTCTGTCCACGGGTGGGGCGTAGCTGCTCCCGCCGCCAGGCTTAGACCGATGCTTCTTGGCAGATGCGAATCGGTCTCCGCCGCCTGACGTTTGGCTGATATCATCAGCGCGGGTTCAATGCTCGCGTTCGTCGGCGTTTTACCCACAACCTGCACACTAAAATTCGCCGGTCTCCACCGCGTCGATCAGTTTGACGATGTTGCTAATCTCCCAGAGGTGATCAGCAATACCCGCCGCCATAGCAGGCGACACTCTCACAGACGAATTGATGCGCGCGAAATTGTACCAAGTCGTATAGAGCGCGACCATATGGACATGGTTTTCCATTTTCTTGCTATGGGCAGCGGTCAGCCGCGCATAGCGCTTCATGTGTTGCCTCATCGTTTGATTGTGTTTTTCGACTAGGCTGGTCGAAACGTGAGCGGGGTCAGGATTGCCAAACACCCTTCGCTTGCGCGTCCCGATACACTCGGCGGGGCTGTATTTTCGCTCCGGCCCCTGATCGGGGCTTTCGCCGTAAAGCTTGATCAATTGGGCGTAATCAATGTCTTCAAAGGCATCCGAAACGGCGTTGTAATACGAACTAAAAGCATCGGTCGTTAGCTGAAAACGGCCATTAATGCGGCTCGCAACATCGTGCATAAATTCGTTTGCGCTGGCAGCGTCACGACCACCGACGTAATACGAGATCAGCAAGCGGCTGTCGGCGCAAAGGCACGTCCATGTCCATACCGAACCGGCAGTACCGGCCGCCCTCATGTCCGGATTGGCGTTTTTTTCTTTCGCGAAAATAAAAGACCAGGTCTCATCTGCTTGTGCCTGCCGAATTTTTAGATTGCGAACGGCGCTATCGTGAAACTTGGCGCAAGCCGTCCCGGCAAGCGCCAGATAGCGCAGCACCGTCACCGGCGACACGTCCACCAACCGCGCAATACCGCGAACGGAATTGCCCTCCACCATTGCGTGGAGGATTTGCCTGCGTTTTTCGAACGGGAGCTTGTTCATAGCGCGGATAATACATCTTGCTAGACTCTTGTCAAGCATTAAGTTCAGTTTGAGTCTAGCACGACAGACAATATGATACCGCCCGCCAGGACGAATCTTGACGGCGAATCAATGATTTGCTATATGGAAGGTCGGGACGAGAACCCGCACCACCGGGTTCCCGCCCGAGCCTTCTAAGCTATTATGATGCCGACGACTTTCGGCATTTAGCTCACCGCCTTTCTAGGACTACAGGCCCAGTCCTTGGGCACTCGGGACGACCGGCTGGTGAGGCCGGACAATTTGAAGGCCGGGGCGGTTACGCGCCCTGGCTTTCATGTTTCAGGGTCCATACCCCGTGGTTGAGGTCGATCTTTCGGTCGGCATTCCTCAATCGCGAGAGCTGCGGCGAGAGGCTTTCTCTCGCCAGCGCTGGGAGGCCCGTAATTTGCAATACATTGAGCAGTTGGCTTGAGGTCATTCCTTCCGGATTCTTGCCCAAAATCGCCAAAACCCTATCTTTTATTGTGCCTTTTAGATGCCCAGGAATGACTGAACCGCTTATGACATCGCGCGTGACGGCGCTTTCATTCACAGATGCGGTCAGCGGCAATTCGCTAGCCACCTGTGAACTAACAGCGCCGCTCGCACGATACTGACGTTCGGAATAATCAAGCTTATCCAACTCGTCCTGGAGCTTGGCGAGCTGCTTTTTGATCTTCCCGCGCTGGGCGGCGATATGGTCGAGAAAACGGTCCATACCCACAGTCTAACAGACTCGCGGGCAAAAGCAAGAACTCTTATCAGGCTAAGTCTTATCGGACCATCTGACCTTGGCGGCCTTTTTGGCTATTTCAGCGCGGCGCTCCGGTGAGAGTTTTCGGGCGCGCGCGGGACCGCCTATTTTCCCCCCTTTGGCGCGGTTTGATGGGGGTTTTGCCTCGATTTCATGGGTCGCCAACCGCATGACATGCACCGCATTGCCGATCACATCGGCGGGTCTCTTACGGCCCTGTGGGTCTTTAGGCATGCCTCAGAAATTGCCTCCAATGGCAAAAAGTCAAGGGTTCCAGCGTTGTGCACAACACCTAACTGTAACAGTGCCGTCCCATCTTACTTGGGGATAGCGTGGATAACCGGCCAGACAGCGGCGTCGAACAATTGACCTACACATTGCGGTGGCAGGGTGCCGGCATCGCAGGAGGATGTCATGGCGTATGGTTCCGAGCTGCCCAGCCGCTTCCCGGTCGGCACCAAATTCGTGATCGAAGGCCGCCGCGGCGGCGAGGGTGAGGTGCAGGTCGTCAGTCGCTATCTCGAATTCCCGGACGGCACCTTCTTTCCGCTGCCGGCGCAGCCGCCGCAGCGAAAGCCGGTCACCCGCCGGCGGCGCCCGCGCGCCCGCCGCCGCAAGGCCTAGGCCACTGGCCGACCCGCCGAGACGCGTTTGTGCGGGCCCTCGGCCGCTGAACGCGTCCTGCCACCCGTGACCACAGGCGGACTCGGCCATTGGCCGACAGCGGCCAACTCTCTGATCACGCGCAAAAAAAAGGGGCCCCGGAGGGCCCCTTGGGGGATAGTCGTCTCCGGCGCTATCACGCGCCATCGACTCTTGCCGCGGCGTGTGCCGGGGTGGGGTGCAGGAAGAAGGCTGCCCCCGGCCGCCGCGACTTTATGGGCGCAGTTGAAGCTGCTTAGCGCCCACAAACAACCTGCCAAATCGTCGCGCGACGGCTGGTCGCGTCCGGCCCCAAAACAAAAACCCCAGCCGAGAGCTGGGGTTAGAGGGCGATCGCAAGATCGCCTCGCAGATGTCCGCGCCACAATCGGACACGCCGCGTGTGGTGCAAGATAACGCCGTCACCTTGCGCGGGTTCCCGGCCGGGCCGATTTTTTTCATGCTCGTAGAAGGGCCGAAGCTCGGCGATCGTCGGCCCCCGAGGATGGCTTAGTCCCCGCCCAGCACCAGATCGTCTCGGTGGATCATCTCGGTGCGGCCGGTAAAGCCCAGGATGGAGAGGATGTCGGCCGATGACCGACCCTTGATGCGGTCGGCGTCGCCGGCGTCGTAGGCGATGAGCCCGCGGCCGACCTCGGCGCCGTCCGGCCCGCGCACTACGACCGCATCGCCGCGCTCGAAGCCGCCCTCGACCTTGATGACGCCCGCCGGCAACAGGCTCTTGCCCGAGCGCAACGCGCGCACCGCGCCGGCGTCGATCATCAGCGCGCCGCGCGGCTCCAAGGAACCGGCGATCCATTTCTTGCGCGCGGTCACCGGATTGGCCGGCGTGAGGAACCAGCTGCAAGGCGCGCCGTCGATAATCGCCTGCAGCGGATGGTCGACGTGGCCGGAGCCGATCACCATGTGGGTGCCGGCGCTGGTGGCGATTTTGCCGGCCTCGACCTTGGTGCGCATGCCGCCGCGCGCCAACTCGGACGCAGGATTGCCGGCCATGGCCTCGATCGCCGGCGTGATGCGCGCGACCAGGTCGAGCCGCTTGGCGCCGCGCTCGCTCGGCGGCTTGTCGTAGAGCCCGTCGACGTCGGACAGCAGCACCAGCAGGTCGGCGCTCATCATGGTGGCGACGCGCGCGGCCAGCCGGTCGTTGTCGCCGTAGCGGATCTCGTTGGTTGCGGTGGTGTCGTTCTCGTTGATCACCGGCACTGAGCGCCACTCCAGCAGCTTGGCGATGGTGGAGCGGGCGTTGAGATAGCGGCGGCGCTCTTCGGTGTCGCCAAGCGTGACCAGCACCTGGCCGGCGGTGAGCCCGTGCGCGCCGAGTGCCTCGGCCCAGGCGCGCGCCAGCGCGATCTGCCCGACCGCGGCGGCGGCTTGGGCTTCCTCGAGCTTGAGGCTGCCGGCCGGCAGCTTCAGCACCGCGCGGCCGAGCGCGATGGCGCCGGAGGAGACCACCAGCAGGTCGCGCAACCGGGCCGGCGCGTTAGCCGGAGCGGAATTGGAATTGTCTTTGTGGAGCACCGCAATGTCGGCGGCGAGGCCGTTAAGCCAGTCGCGCTTCAAGGCGCCGGCGCCCTGGTCGACCAGCAGCGAGGAGCCGACCTTGACGACGATGCGGCGGAAGTCCTTGAGCGACGGCGTTTTCGACATGGTCCCGGCGGGGTGTTTCAGTGTGCCGGGGGTTTAGCATGGGTTTTGCGGTCCGTCAGGGGTTCGAGCGCACCGACGATGGAATCTCTATTTAGTAAACGCTTTCAGAAATGACCGGATAGTCATCATAAGTACGGTTTCCAAGAATCCGCCCGGTCTTCCTTTTCCGCTTCCCGCCCCATTGTTTGAAGAAAAACGCAACGTTCTGACGCTCGCAGCTATCTCGCAATTCCTCGACCCACCACGCCGGCATCGGCCGCGCGCGCGGGCCGGATTCGCCGCCCACGATGGCCCAATGGATGTCATTCAAATTCGGATCGACGATTGGACCGAGTAACGGTTCGAATGAGATGAAGCGGATACGCGCGGGCACTCGGCGCAACAGATCGATGCGATCAAGACACTCTTCGTTTTCAACCGAGGTGCCGAGCCAAACATTTGGCAACGTCGGGAAGCTGGGCTTGGATAACAGCTCAAGCATGCGCCCAGGCCGCTTGGTCAGCACTTGGAACGAATGCCAATGCGCCTGCTCCATCACGCGCCACACTTTGCGAACGACTGCTTCGTCCGCCTTATCCTGAAATAAGTCCGACATAGAATTGACGAAGATGCGCTGCGGCTTCTTCCAGGAAAGCGGTGCGGCGAGCGCTGACTTGTCGAAGTTCACGCGCCCAGTCCAGACATGGCGCTTGCCAGACCTGCGCGTGGTGCCGGCATATTTCGCCATGCCCATCGCTTGCAAGCGCGCTGCCATCCGCATGGCGTAGCAGTTGGTGCAGCCGGGCGAGAGCACGGAGCAGCCCGCTATTGGATTCCAGGTCGCCTCGGTCCATTCGATGTCGGATGCGGCCATTATCAGTCTCCGTGCTCACTAATTACAGCAACTCACCTTGACCCGATACATTTCGGATTTTGTCCCAAAATTCCTTTGCTAGCTTATGGCGGCTCACCATAACGAGCCAGTATAGCCGCTGATTTCTTTCCGATCCTGTAATAAGTTCAGCGTGCTCAGCGGAAGACAATCCCAGCTTCTCAATTTTGTTAGCCCAATATCCAAGAATTGCCGCTCGAATACTGCGCTGAGATTGATTTAAGTCGACATGCTGACGCCATCCCGGAGCAAAACGCTCTAGACGGTTATCGTCGTCTTTTGTGTAAGCGTCCAGATTGCGCTGCAAATCCTGAGCGCTAACATGAATGAGCATGTCGATCCGTTGCAAACGATTGAAAGTCTCAATAATTGCAAATGGCAGGTCGTCTAAATTGTATGGATCAAGAAACGCGAAATGAAATCCGTTAGGGTTCAAGCGGTTTACGACTTCGCGGACCGTTTGCTCCGCCTTGCCAACATAAACTATCGGGGTTGCGCCAGTCGCACGAAGTCGCGCTTTTGCGGCAAGACAAATTTGTTCAGAAACGTCGGCAATATGGATTTCGGAAAATTGTACCTTGCCGTCCCGAGCGCACTTGAAAGCGACGATTGGACTCCCGTCGATTTTTCTTGCGAGTCACGAATAAGCGATCGACCGCTTCCGCAATACAAATCAATATATGTTGCTCCGCCAGAGCGCTCGACGAATTTCCTTCGAACCGCCCGCGTAATATCTACGTACTTCCGAAGGCGCTTGTGCTTTTCTTTCGCCCAAGCGCCAACTTCGTCGAGTGGCAAACCGTCATCGTCCAACATTGGCAATTGCTCGATTTTGCTGCACGAGAGAAGAGTATGTTCGCTATTTGTTCTACAGCACGGGAAATTTGAGATCAAGGTTTTTAAGGACGAGATCGCGACCTTCATTTCGGGAGGCTGTAGTGGCTCGGTGCAGTCCCGCTAAAAGTGGAGCAGCACTACCTCCCTTAGCGGGATCACCGGGTCACGGCGCTGCGCGCCGGCCCGGTGATGACATACGAGAGACCCGGCCGCTCATGGTTCGAGAAGCGCTATTTTGCAGCGCTCTTCACCATAAGGTCGATTGAGGCCAATGTTGGCAGATAGAGATGCTGTCCGCCTACGATTAGCAGCCGTCAATTATGCGGCGGCGTTGAAATCGACAGGCCGAAAAACGGCTGGCCCTCGTTCTGCTGCCGCAACTGATGTTGGCTGGGCGGATTCGGCGTTGCCGATCCGCGCGGATTGCTGGAGTTGAACTGCACCATGAGGTCGTCTTGCACATCGAGCTTCGGAAGAGTCCAGAGCTTTACGCGCTGAAATCACGTCACTCCGCAGCCAGTTCGAGGCGGCGCGGCACGCCCTGCGCCGCGTCGAGTTCGTCAGACAATTGCCTCGCCAGCTCGCGGACGAACGGCTCCGCGGTCAAGGACAGGTGGTCGCCCGGCACGACATGAATGCGTACCTCGCTGTCGGCGATCTCGCCCCAGCCAAGCGTCGAATCCAAGGCCAAGTGGGACAGCAACTGCTCTTTCGCGCGGAAAAGCGTGATCGGCACGCGCACCGGCGCCGGACGGTAGCTTCGCAGCGCTTCGATCATCGTCTGGTACCATAAGATCTGCTTTGGCTCGCGAAGGTCGTACATGGCGGTGGCTTCGATGCGACGGCCAAGCGCCATTTTCGACCACCGCACAAATGTTCGCCGCAAGTGCCGGACTCGGTTGGTCGTCGGCACCTCGAAAATTTCGTGGTGGAGACGGGCCGGCAACTTGGCGAGGATTTTGGGCAAGACCGGAATCGCGTCGGCGATCGTCAACCGCCAGCCGGGCTTTCGCTGATCGATAATGGCAAGCAAGCCGATCTCATGGCCCTGATCCAGCAGTTGGATTGCCATCTCGTAAGCGACCATCGCGCCATAGGAGTGGCCGCCGAGGTAGTACGGTCCGGTGGGTTGGCGTTCCAGCATCGCGGCAATGTGCTGCGCGGCCATCTGTTTGATGGAGTCGGGAAGCGGCGCGCCGGGCGGGTGCCGAAGTCCGAGAAATGGGCGAGTCGATCCCATATGCACGGCGAGCCGGTGCAGGTGCAGCACGTTGCCGCCGATGCCGTGAACGCAGAAGAAAGGTGGCAGGTGCCCATCTGGCTGAAGCGCCACAACGGAACCCGTCTCCACTGGCGGCGGTTCATATTTTTCGAGCAGTTGCGCCAGCCCGGCGATGGTCAAGCCCCCAGCCAGTGAATCAAGGGTAAGTTGCCGCCCAAAGCGGGCTTCGATGGCGGCGAACAGGCTGACCAGCGCGAGAGAATCGCCGCCGAGGTCGAAAAAGTCCGACTGGACCCCGTCCGGCGTTGTTTCCAGCACGTCTTCCCAAATTTCGGCGATCTCGCGTTCCAATCTGGTCCGCGGCGGGCCGTTGCTGGCGACTTGAATGTTTTCGCGCGGGGTGCCGGGAGCGCCTTGCGGTCAAGTTTCCCGTTGGGCGTCATAGGTAGCGCTTCCAGCCAGACGAATGCCGCGGGCACCATGCCGCGCGGCAATGTCCGCTCGAGTGCTGTGCGTATCGTCTCCGTCGCCGGCACCGTGTCGGAGGAGGGAACGAGATAGGCGGCGAGGCGACGTCCGCTGGCGTCCTCGTGGAGCGTGACGACAGCCGCGGCGACCCCAGGCAACGCTCCAAGAGCCGCCTCGATTTTGCCCGGCTCGACACGAATGCCGTTGATTTTCATTTGGTCGTCAACGCGCCCCAGAAACTCGAGCTCGCCGTCCGGCCGCCAGCGCACGCGGTCGCCGGTACGGTAGATGTGTCCCGGCCCGAATGGATTGGGCAGGAAGCGGTCGGCGGTCAGTTCGGGGCGGCCGAGATAACCGCGCGCAACACCTGCGCCGCCAATGAACAACTCGCCTTCGGCGCCGACCGGCGCCAAGGCGTGCCCGCTGTCCAGTACATAAAGCGTGGTGTTCCAAATCGCGCGCCCGATCGTGGGCTCGGAACGGGCCGCTGGATCGACCGGGGCCCAGCTCGAATACACCGTCGTTTCCGTAGGACCGTAGAAATTGAGCAGCCGCACTCCGGGTGCGACCTCGAACAGGGAATCGGCCAAACGGCGCGTCAGTTTTTCGCCGCACAATATAACGGTCGTCACTCCCGCCGGCAGTTCCGCCGTCCGCAGCAGCGCGTCGAACATGGACGGCCCTGTGTTGATGAGGCGGACCTTGTCGCGCTGCGGTGCGGACTGAAGCGCGAGCAGGTTTTCCACCAAGACGATGCAGCCGCCGAAGGCGAGCGGCAGGAACATCTCGAACGCCGAAAGATCGAAGTTGAGCGAGGTCGAAAACAACAGGCCGCGCAATTCCTCGTCGGAGACGATCGCGCGTCCCCAGTAGACAAGATTGACGAGATGGCGATGCTCGATGCCGACCGCTTTGGGGCGCCCGGTCGAACCGGAGGTGTAGAGCACGTAGGCGAGATCGTCCGCGTGCGCCAGAACGGGCTCGGCGATTTCCGCATCGGCGGTCGTCGACTCGGCGTCGAGCAAAAGGCGCGCTCCGCTGTCTTTAAAGGTCGGCGCGAGTTCGGCGGTCGTCACGATGACCGGCGTCGCCGCGTCCGCGACGATGAAACGTATCCGTTCGGCCGGATATGCGGGATCAAGGGCGAGATACGCGCCGCCCGCCTTGTGAACGGCAAGGACCGCAATGACCAGCGCGGGATCGCGCGGCAGTGCGATACCGACGGTGACGCCGCGCTTGACGCCAAGAGCCGCGAGCCGCCGCGCCAGGCGGGCCGCGCGCGCGTGGAGTTCGGCAAAAGTCAGCTGCTGCTTGCCGCATACCAGGGCGACGGCGTCAGGCGTCCGCTCAGCCTGCGCGGCGCAGAGCGTCGCAAGCGTATCTCGCTCCGGTATCGCGACGGTCTCGCCGGCGGCGAAATCCAGAACCCGCGCCCGCTCTGCTTCCGGCATGACCGGCAATGCGGCGATTGGGCAAGCGGGATCATCCATGCCGCGCGACAGCAAGGTTTCGATATAAGAAGCCAGTCGTGCCGCCATATCCGCCGGGATCAGGCCTTGATCGGTATCGATGGCGACGTCGAGATCGCGCTCAAGACCATAGTCGGCGATTGTCACCATCCATGGGACCGTAAATCCGTAAGACAGATTGGTGATTTCGGCGGGATCGTCCTCAAACGCGAAATCGTAAGCGACCGGAATATAGTTGACGATGACGTCGAACAGGCCGTGTTGCCCTCTTCGCGTGAGCCCAAGTTCCCCGACAATTTCCTGAAGAGGGTAGTACCGGTGCGGGTAATCTTGCGCGCGTATTTGGTCGACGTGACGCACGGCATCGGCGACGGTCTTGGCACTATCGAGCATCAAAAGCATCGGGAGGGGCCGCGCCAAATACCCGACCGCCTGCCTCAGTTTGGGGTCGGAACGGAATGCGAGTTCGACACCCAGCACCAGGTCATAACGATCGTACAGGCGGGCGAAAGCGGCGTAGGTCAGAGCGATAATCGCGCGCGCCGCCGATGAGCCCAAAGCGCGCGCTGCGGTTTCCAGCCGCATAAAATCGGCACGCTTTAACTTGAATTCGGTACGTGCAGGCCGTCCGGACTTGGCGCGTTCCGTATTGCGCCGGTCGCCTTCGATGAGCGGCCCGGGCCAACGGGCGAAGCGCTCCAGCCAATAGTGACGGTCAGCCTGATGGTTCGTCGAAGCGGCATAACGGCGCTCGGCATCCAACATATCCTCGGGTGTGCAGACGTCGAGCGCGGGTAACGACTTGCCGGACCGCAAGGCGTGATAGCGGGCAGCGGTGCGAGCACCGATGAGCCGACGGCTGCTCGCGTCCATGACGATGTGGTGGGTTTTCTGGAAAAATAACGTGCGTTCCTCGCCGACCCGGATCAGCGCGAAGCGACAGAGCGCGGGTTCCGCCAATGGTATTGCTTCGCGCATCTTGCGCCGCATCCATTGGTCCGCTGCGGCAAGTGGATCCTTCTTGTCGCGGAAATCGAGCAACGCCAGATCAAAAGCCGGAGCGGACAGTGGCAATATCCGCAGGCCGGGGCTTTCCGCAATCGTCTCGCGCAACGCGATCTCGAACAGATCGACGCGGAGCGGACCTCGAATCGTCAGATATTGACCCGTGTTGTAAATCGGCTTGCCGGGAAATAGCTGCTGGTCCAGCCACATGGTGGCCTGGGCGTCCGTGAGACCGGGGGGCAACACGAGTGACATCAGCAATCAATCCGCGAGTAAAAATTGTTCGGGCCCACGCGCCTGATAACGCGACACGCAAGGATTTTTACCCGGCTCCCGGGCAAGTGCAATCAGTGGTGGAGATGCCAATCCGGTCTCCATTCCATTAACCTTAATATAATTAATGAATCGGTCGCGCGGTCTTCCGATTCTCTTTCGATAACGCAATCACGTAGCCGGGGCCGGCCGGTGACGCGGCCGGCGTCAAACTTGTCTTTATGGTGCACCGCGATGTCATGGTGCGCCGCGATGTCGGTGGTGGGGGCGTTGAGCCATTGGCGCTTGAGTGCGTCGGCGGCGGTGTCTCAGTTGCGCAGCGGCGTTGAAATCGACAGACCGAAAAACGGCTGGTCTTCGTTCTGGTGCCGCAACTGATATTGGCTGGACGGATTCGGCGTCGCCAATCCGCGCGGATTGCTGGAATCGAATTGCAGAGTGAAGTCGTCTTGGAGGTCGACCTTCGGCAAATTCCAGAGCTTTTCGTCTTTTGGCGTCGTGCTCTTGCCGTCGTCGGCGGCGTAGCCGGGCGTCAGCAAACCGAGCAGGATGACCAATGTGCAAAGCGGGCGCATGATGAGCCTCCGTTGGCGGCTATCATCGAGCGGCCATCTTACTCCGCACGCCCGGCGCGAATAATGGCCGGGGGCCGCGCCTTAATTCATTCAGCCGACTAGCCCATTCGGCGTCACCAGCACCTTGCCGGCGCGGTGATAGGCGTTGGAGAGCGCCACCGCCTGCTTGATGTCCTCCATGGCGAAGGTCGCCTGCACCGGCACGCGCAACGTGCCGTCGGCAATGCGCGCGGCGAGCCTGGCATAGAGCGAAGCGATCTCCTCGCGCACCATGGTGCGCAGCCGCGGCGTTAGCCAGAAGCCGATGAGGCAAAGCCGCTTGAACACGCATTGGTGCGGGCTCAACTGCGGGTTCTCGCCCGACAGCCGGCCGTAGTTGACGATCGTCGCCTCGTCGGCGAGCGCGTCACCGAAGCGCACGATCTGTTCACCGCCGACTGCGTCGATGGCAAGCCGGACGGCTGCGCCGCCGGTGGCGGCAGTGATGCGCGGGGCGAGATCGGGGCCGTCCACCAGCACCACGTCGGCGCCTAGTTGTTTGAGTTCGTCCGCCACCGCTGCGCGGCGCACGATGTTGACGGTATGCAAGCCTTCCGCCTTGGCGAGCTGAATGAGGCAGTGGCCGACGCCGGAATTGGCGGCGGTCTGCAGCAGCCAATCGCCCGCCGACAGCGTCACGTATTTTGTCATCATGAGATAGGCGGTCGGCGGGTTGACCTTGAGCATGGCGAGCTGCAGCGGATCGATGCCGGCCGGCAACTTGATCACACTGGCGGCCTTGCAGACCTTGCGCTGCACCCAGTTGTCGCGGTCGAGCGGGATCACCAGGTCGCCGGCGCGCAGACCGGTGACGGATTTGCCGGCTTCGGTGACACGCGCGAGGCATTCGGCGCCGACGCGCGAAGGCAGCGGCGGGCGCATCGCATAGCGGCCCTCGATCATCAGCAGGTCGGCCGGATTGATCGGAAAGGCGACGACGTCGAGCGCGACCTCGTCCGCCGCGGGCGTGGGCGGGTCGGCGGCCTCGACGCATTCGACGACGTCTTGCGGGGGACCGAAGCGCGAGAACTGCACGATCTTCATCGGCGTCGAAACTAGTGCTCAAAGCGGTGGCGGATCAACCGCGCGCGGCTCGAATCACGGCTGCCGCCTCGCGCCCGGTGGCGCAAACGAAATCAATATTCGCTGCCAAACCGCCGCGGCTGTGGACAGTGGTGAACCAATCCAACCGGTTGCAGGCATCCGAAGCGCGGCAAATTAACCCAGATAGACGCCGCAAAATTGGCTATATCCGGCTACCGCAACGCATGAGCGCCAAGAATAAATACAGAATAAACGGGTATTTTCCGCCTATTGTGGCGGGTTGTTGCTTCCGCTAGACGTTTCATTGTGGCGTCGACGAGGAGTGCTCTTCATGTTGTTTGGAAATGCGAGGGGAAGCTCTGCAAAGACTTCTCTCGTCACGCGAGCGGCAATGACGGCCAGCCGTGTTCGCTCTTTAAGCGCGGCGGTGCTGGTCGCCTCGCTGGTGTCGGTGAGCGGCGCAAGCGCTGCGACATTCAGCATTGACGGCGGCCATGATATCGCTTTGACCGGAAATTTTAATCCGAACGTCAGCCCCGGGTTCGGCGCTGGTACCCACATCACATATTTTGCCAGCGGTGATATCGGCGGTTTAAAAATAGCGCCGGAGAATGTGTTCCTGACTTTTGAATACATCGGATTCGAGGCGGGCGACACGAACGTCAATGCCGCATCGTTTACTTACGGTGGTGTTCCGATGTTCACCAACAAGACCAGTGGGCTTGGGTCGACCGTAGGGCCATTGCCCTTCGACGTTGGCCCCCTCCTGGGCTGGTGCCATTTTTGTTCAAAGACATCAGCACTGGCAACCTGGCAATCAACGGCGGGTCAATCGCTACAAATCTTTCGATCGCATTTTACATAGACCCGAGCAATTCCTCCGTTGTCTATGCGTTGTTCGACGACGGCGGCGGCAGCCCTCCACCAGACTCAGATTGGGACGACATGATCGTCAAAATCACCGCAGTCAACGGCGAGATCGGGATCACACCGATTCCCGCCAGTCTCCCGCTCTTTGCCGGGGGCCTTGGCTTGATCGGGCTGTTGTCTCGGCGCCGCAAGCAAAAAGCGGCTGCCGCGATCTGACCGAAAGATCTCAGCGCAATTCGGAAAGGCCGCCGCGAGGCGGCCTTTCTGTTTGTCCACCGTGTAAACGGTCCGGCTCCGTTGGAGCGATCCGCGCCGATGAGCGCTTGTCGCTCCTATACGTGCCCGTGTATCAGCGTTTGCTTTACCCCGGCGCGGGACCTTACTGAGCGCGCGCGGCGCTCTTAACGATTCATTAACCATAATATTTTGTTAACGCATTGCTGGAACTCTCGCCGCACCATGGCCCAGCGACCACTCTCTGATTCGGGCGGCAGTTTAGATCCGCCAGATTGGCCAAGTGCGCGCGCGCAGGGTCATCGGATGCTCGACGATATCCTCGACTACATCGAGCATATCCGCGGCCGTCCGGTGTGGCAGCCGATTCCGGACAGCGTCCGCGCCCGCTTCAATGACTCCGTTCCGGCCGGGCCGACCGATCTGGCGGCGGTGCATGACGAGTTTATGCGCGACATCCTTCCGTTCGCCACCGGCAATTGCCATCCCGGCTTCATGGGCTGGGTGCACGGCGGCGGCAACGTCTCCGGCATATTGGCGGACATGCTGGCCGCCGGCCTTAATGCCAATCTCGGCGGCCGCGATCATGTTCCGATCGAGGTCGAGCGCCAGATCGTGCGCTGGCTGAGCGCGCTGTTTGAATTCCCCGACAACTCGACCGGGTTGTTCGTCACCGGCACATCGATGGCGAATTTGCTCGGCGTGCTGATTGCGCGCACGCGCTCACTGGGTGTCGACGTGCGCTGTAAAGGATTAGGCGCGAGCGGCAAGCGCCTCGTCGCCTATGCGTCGGCGGCCGCCCATGGCTGCATTTCCCAGGCCATGGATTTGTCCGGCCTCGGCAGCGAGGCGCTGCATGTCATCCCCACCAACGACCGCCATCAGATCGACACCTATGCGCTCGTCCGCGCGATCGCCGCGGATCGCGCCGCGGGCCTGACGCCGTTCCTGGTGATCGGGACGGCGGGCACGGTCGATACCGGCGCTATCGACGACCTGGCGGCGCTCGCGGGCATCGCCCGCCAGCAAGAGCTCTGGTTCCACGTCGACGGCGCCATCGGCGCGCTCGCCATCATGGCGCCCGACATTGCACCGCGGCTTGCCGGCATCCAGCAGGCCTGCTCGATCGCGCTCGATTTCCACAAATGGGGGCAGGTGCCATACGACGCCGGCTTTATCCTTGTGCGTGACGGCGCGCTGCACCGCGCCACATTCGCCTCGCCGGCCGCGTATCTGCGGCGCGAAACGCGCGGTCTCGCGGCCGGGTCCGTGTGGCCATGCGATTTCGGTCCCGACCTGTCGCGCGGCTTTCGCGCGCTCAAGACCTGGTTCACGCTCAAGGTCCACGGCACCGACGCGCTGGGCGCGATGATCTCGCGGACCTGCGAACTGGCGCGCTATCTCGAGATCAAGGTCGCAGCTTCGCGCGACCTGGAGCTACTGGCGCCGGTTTCGCTCAACATCGTGTGCTTCCGCCATCGCGGAGCCGATCCCGACCGGCTGAACGCGAAAATCGTCGCGGACCTGCACGAGTCCGGGATTGCGGCGCCGTCCACGACCGTGATCGGAAACCGGCTCGCGATCCGAGCCGCGATCGTCAATCACCGCACCGAGCCGCGCGATATCGACGCCTTGGTGCAAGCGGTGTCGAAATTCGCAGCCACGCCGGCAAAAAGCCGCGCGGCCTGAGCCAGAGGAGAGCGGGTCATTTCAACGAACACGAATTTGGCGCTTGCAAACGAGCAAGGCCCGGCGACGCCGATCGGTTTGCCGGCGCTTTGTCAAATGGCCTTCGATGGCGCCGACCTGGCGCCGGTGTGGAACTCGCTGGTTCTTCGCGTCAAGGCGGAGCCGGGCGACGCCGCCGCGCTGCTCGATCTTTCCACCATCGCGCAGCTGCAGGGCCGGCCGCAGGATCGCCGCGCGTTGCAAGCGGCCGCTCTGAAGCTGCAGCGCGTTTACCGGCGGCCGGCGGCCGTCAACGCACAACGGCCGCTGCGGCTGCTGGCTTTCATGGCGCCCGGCGATTTCATGGCCAATACGCCACTGGAGTTCATGCTGGAAGGTTCCAGCATCGTGCTCGACATGATGTATGTCGTGCCGGGCACGGTCTTGCCGGAGCCGCCCGAGCATGACGTCGCGCTGGTCGCCATCGATGAATCGGACGAAACCGCGCCGGTGCTGCGGGAAATTTCCGAACTTGTCCGCTCATGGCCGTGCCCCGTCATCAACGCACCGGACCGGATCGCGCGGCTGACGCGGGCCGGCACCTGGGAGCTGCTGAAATCCGCGCCGGGCATCGTCATCCCGATGAACGCGCGCATCGAGCGCGCGCAACTGGCGGGCATCGACGCCGGCGACGTCGCGATTGAATCCATTCTCGACGGCGGCGGCTTTCCCATCATCGCGCGGCCGTACTGGTCGCAGGCCGGAATGGGACTGGTGAAGCTTGATCATGCATCGGCCATCGACGGCTATCTGCGCGAATGGCCGGACGCCGAGTTCTATATCGCTCCTTTCGTGGATTACCGCAATCCCGACGGACAATATCGCAAAGCTCGCATTGCCATTATCGACGGCCGTCCGTTTGTCTGCCACATGGCGATATCGCAGCATTGGATGATCCATTACCTCAACGCCAATATGAGAGACGACGCGGCCAAGCGCGCCGAGGAAGCCCGCTTCATGGATACTTTCGATGACGAATTCGCGGCTCGACACGCGGCGGCCTTTCAGGCGATTGCGGACCGCACGGGACTGGAATACTTGCCGATCGATTGCGGCGAGACACCGGACGGCAAGCTTCTGGTGTTTGAAGTGGGGACCGGGATGATCGTCCATTCGATGGACCCTCCCGGCCTGTTTCCGTACAAGCCGCCGCAAATGCGAAAAGTCTTCAGCGCGTTCCAGGCCATGCTGCATAAAGCCGCGCGCAACTAACGATAGCGACGCGGACGACTTTCGCGGCCGCGCGTACGATGCGATCCCGGCAATGGTGTGCCGGTACCGGGCGGTTCCGTCGATCCGTCACGGCCGATGGATGATCGCAACGTCGGTTAGGCGCCAATCCGCCGCGCTTTCTTATGCTTTCTGAAATATTGCCGAAAGAGATCCAATCTCATTGGATCGCTTAATTGCCTATTAGTGCCAAGATTCCAGGCTGCGAAACCGTCAATTCAAAAATAATCTCTGTGACCAATTATGGCGGTGTCTATTGCGTCATGGGCACGTATCCAGGTGGGGTTCTTGGGCGCATCGAGAGACAAGAACCTCTTCAACGTTCTTTTGCCGGTGCGCAAACGAATTGAGCTGCACCGAAACCCGGTCGCGATCCAAAAAATGAAATCCTTGCCAAAACCACGCCGGACTTTGGAAGGATATAGTATCCCAGCGGAAATATACATTCCGCTGGTGGACTCTCTTTATCAAGAGGGACGAACTCTACTGGTCGGCTATTTCATGGCGGTGGGATCGATCCTCCTCACCTATTGGAAAACCGGCGATTCCTTATTGCTTGCTTGTGCGGGTGCATTTTCCCTGGTTGCTGCCGCGCGCGCTTTCGACATGCGCGCTCACCGCAAGGCGCGCGATACTATCAAGACGAGTAAGCAAGCGCGGCATTGGGAATACCGGTATGGAGCCGGCGCGGCTTCGGCGTTGTCAATTCTCGGCGCGTGGTGTTTTTTGGGCGCCGCGGAGACAAACGATCCGTATGTGCCCCTCGTCAGCTTCTCGATCACCATCGCGTACGTCATCGGAATTACCGGCCGGAATTTCGGCAGCAGCCGCCTGGTCATAGTGCAAATCCTGAGCGTCGCAGTCCCGATGATCGCGGGGCTCGTGCTGTATGGAGATGGCTATTATCTCGCGTTTGCGCCTTTGCTCGCCATGTTCTTCGTTGCCGTCCTGTTCATTTGCGAGCGATTGCGCCGTAACCTGCTCGATGCAGTCGTTTCCGCACGCGAAGTATCGCTGCTCGCCGAACGCTTCAATACGGCGCTCAATAACATGCCGCACGGATTGTGCATGTTCGATGCGGAACGCCGCATCTTGGTCGCCAATCACAAATTCAACGAGCAATTTGGCCTGCCGCAGACGCGCGACTTAAAACACGTCAAGCTGTCCGATCTGGTCGAAGAATGCGTCGGCATGCGGAAATTGTCAGAGCTAAACGCAATGGAGATTAGCCGAAGCCTGGAAGACCGGTTATCGCGGCATGCCGCTGAGAAATTCTCCATCGAAATGCAGAATGCGCGAACGCTGGAATTCACCATTGAACCGATGGAAGATCGCGGCATGGTGATGCTGGTAGAGGACATTTCCGACCGCAAGATCGCCGAGGCCAAGATCAATCAAATGGCGCGCTTTGACGCCCTGACCGGCTTGCCGAACCGCGTCATTCTGCAGGCGCGGCTGGAAAAGGCCCTCAGCAACAGTACCAGGGGTCAAGCGTTCGCCCTCCATTTCATCGATCTCGACCAATTCAAGCAAGTCAACGACACACTCGGCCATTCACGCGGTGACCTGCTTTTGGAGGCGGTCGCCCAGCGCTTGCGCGACACCGTGCGCAGCTCGGATTTGGTTGCCCGCTTCGGCGGCGATGAATTCATCGTCCTGCAATCGCCGATCGCCAATGAAAATGAGGTATTGGCGCTTGCCGAGCGGATCCTGCATGCGGTCGGGACCACCTACGATATCGATGATAACGAGGTGATGATCAGCGCCAGTATCGGTATCGCGATCGCGCCGACCGACGGGAAGAATGCCGACGAAATCTTGCGGAATGCCGATATGGCCCTCTACCGCGCCAAAGCTGAAAGCCGCGATACTTGGCGTTTCTTCAAGCCTCAAATGGAAGCAGACGCGCGGGCGCGGCGTAGTCTTGAACTTGATCTGCGCAACGCGCTGGCGAACGAAGATTTTGATATCTACTACCAGCCTATCGTCGATCTGAAGACCAACCGTATTTTGGCCTGCGAGGCGTTGCTTCGTTGGCCGCACCGGGAGCGCGGCCTGATCTCGCCTGCCGAGTTCATCCCGGTCGCTGAAGAGATGGGCATCATTACCGAGATCGACCAATGGGTGCTGCGGAAAGCGTGCGTCGAATGCCGGCAGTGGGGAGGCGACATCAGCGTCGCCGTGAATCTTTCTTCACTTCACTTCACCCGAAGTAACGTTCCGCTGCTTGTCCGTGAAGCGCTCGCGGCATCCGGCCTTACGGCCAATCGGCTGGAAATCGAGATTACCGAGACGATGCTGTTGCAAGACACCGCGAACAGCCGCGCGGCGTTGCACGAGCTGAAACGCCTAGGGGTGCGCGTCTCGCTGGACGATTTCGGTACCAAATATTCCAGCTTGAGCTATTTGCACAGCTTCCCACTGCATAAGGTCAAGATCGATCAGTCGTTTGTTCAGAACCTTACGAGCGACCCGCGGATGGTGACTTTGCTGCGCGGCATCGTGCGGCTGAGCGCTGAACTCGGCTTGCGCGTCGCAGTCGAAGGAATAGAAACAGCGGAACAACTTGCGTTGGTTGTTGCCGAAGACCAAGTCGACGAGGTCCAGGGCTATCTGTTTGGCATTCCGCTGCCGGCTTCTGCGCTACGCACGCTTCTGCGCGCGTCGTCGGTACCGTTGGGCGCCGGTAGCAGGGTAGCCTGAGACCGAGCGGTCATCGCTCTAAGCTTTCCGCCTCATTATTCTGTGAAATCAATCAGCGTTCAGGCGCAATAAGCGGCTGCGCCGCCGCGTCTTGTGCGCTGTCGCGCGTTCCGGCCGCGATATCGCGTTTTATTTTTTCTTCCGGCGCGTAATCGGCACAAACCATTAACCATACGAGACACGCATTTCGCTTTGTGACGCGCATCGGCGCAATCGGTTAACCATAACAGACTCTTAAATCGTTGTGTGCATGTTAACGAAGTGTTAACTTTATCCTCGCTCGCGCGTTTTGTGGCCGGCGAGGAGGGAGACGATGAGTGCAGTTGCGTTAGCGTATTCGTATGAAGCGGTACCGCAGAGCAGTTTCTCTGACCGCGTTTCGCAGCTTCTGGACAGAATCGACTATCGCATTATCGAATCCGACGAGGACCGCGAAGCAATCGCGCGTCTACGCTACGATGCATATCTGCGCGAAGGCGCGATCTCGCCCAATCCATCGAGGACATTCACCGATCCATACGACGACAAGAAAAACGTCTGGATTTTCGGCCTCTACGTCGACGGCGAGCTCGCGAGTTCAATCCGCATTCACGTCGCATCAAAGGACGATCCGGTATTTCCGAGTCTGTCCGTGTTTTCCGATCTGCTCGAGCCGGAACTGGCAGCAGGAAATACGATTGTCGATCCGACGCGTTTCGTGACGGATCCGCGGCTTTCGCGCCTTCATCCGGGCCTACCCTATGTCACGCTTCGTCTTTGCTGGCTGGCGGCCGAGCAATTCGAGGCCGAACACTTCCTCGTTGCCGTGCGGGCCGAGCATCAAGCGTATTATAAGCGGGTGTTCAGGCACCGCTCGATCTGCGGACCGCGAACCTATCCTTTGCTCAGCAAGCCCATCACCCTGATGACGGTCAATTACAAGGAAGTCGCGGATCAGGTGCACCGGCGCTATCCGTTCTTTCGCTCGACGTTTTTCGAGCGGCGGATGTTGTTCGAGCGCTATCGGCCGGTGCTGCCGACCGCGATCCCGTTGCGGCCGGTGCTCGGCGCCAATCCGCCGTCGCAGGTCGCGAGCCACGTAGGCTAAACTTCAGTCAGTTTGGCGCTCGTCGTTCCAGTCGTCATCGGACGCTAACGAAGCGGCCGCACGCTTAGCCATTCGTGGCGTCCACCGTCACCGGCGCCAGGCCGGAGAAGCCGAGCGCCCGGGCGGCCGCCGGCGAAAGGTCGATGATGCGTCCGCGCACGAACGGACCGCGGTCGCTGATGCGCACCACCACGCTGCGCCCGTTGCGCCTATTGGTGACGCGCACGAACGAACCGAAGGGCAGCGTGCGATGCGCCGCGGTCAGCGCGCCCGCCGCAACCGGCTCGCCGCTTGCGGTTCGGCCGCCTGAATGGGCGTAGACCGAGGCGATGCCGGATTGGGCTTTTGCGACAGGCGAAACGGCAAGCAGCATCAATACGCCGCATAGCGCGGCAGCCAAGCGCATCATCATTTCGCAGGCCTCCCCGGTTGGCCCCCGCCAACCGATTCGCAATCTAACATCGCGATGTGCGCTTTGAGGGCGAGAATAGGGTCATTTCGAGTGCTGTGGAACACTAGGGCACCGCCAGTCATACCGAAGTCTTGCGCGGCGCCACCGTCTTGACGCACTCTTGACCCAAGGGAACCCGAAACGCGGGTCCGCAATTCCAATATCGCCATGTCATCGTCACATCCGGGCCAAGCCAAGTCGTTCCTGTTCTATTGCGCGGTGCTGCTGGTCGCCGGCAGCAGCGTCGTGTTCGGGCTCGACTGGACGGTGGCGCCGCTGCCGCCGATGCATGAGACCGAGGCCTCGGTACAGGCGGCCAAGCTCGCCGCGCATTTGCCACCACCGGTGGTGCGCAAGGTCAAGGTCGTCACGCAGCCGAGCCCGGCCCAACCGGCCGCGCGCGGGCCGCAGGTCGCGGCGGTCAAACCGGCGGCGACGCCCGCGCGCAAAGTCACTACGCCCGCCATCATGACGCCCGAACAAAGCGCGACGCAGCAGCCGCCGGAAAGCGAGCAGCCGAAATGCGACATCGACGCCTGCGCGGCCGCCTATCGCAGCTTCCGCGCGTCGGATTGTTCGTGGCAGCCTTACGAAGGCCCGCGCCGATTCTGCGACAAGGGCAACCCGCCACAGGAAGTCGCGGCAGCCGATCCGAACGCAGCGACCGACGCCGATCAGCAGGTCAGCGACAAATGCGATATCGAGGCGTGCAAGCAAGCCTATTTCACCTTCACGCCGTCCGACTGCACCTATCGGCCGTCGAACGGGCCGAGGCGGATTTGTACCAAGGGTACGCCGCCGAAACCGACGCAGGCGGCGATCGACCCGGCCGTCGCTGCGGCGGACGCCGCCAATGCCGCGAACAAGACGGCCGCGCCCAAGACCGGCCAGGCGGCGCCCACGTGCGATATCGAGGCCTGCAAGCGCGCCTTTTTCACGTTCACGCCTGGCGATTGCACCTATCAGCCTTCGGACGGGCCGCGCAGGCTTTGCACCAAGGGCACACCGCCGCCGCAGCAGCCGGCACAAACGGCGGTCGACCCGGCCGTTGCAGCGGCCAATGCGGCCAATGCGGAACAGGAAAAGCAAGATAAGGCCAAGCGAGAGCAGGCCAGGCTAGAACAGCTCAAGCAGGAGCAGATCAGGCAAGAGCAGGCCAAGCTAGAACAGGCCAAGCAAGAACAGCTCAAGCAAGAGCAAGCCAAGCAAGAGCAAGCCAAGCAAGAGCAGCTCAAGCAAGAGCAGGCCTACCCGGATCAAGGGAAAGCGGACGCGGCGGCATCCGATCAAGCAAAACCAAAGTGCGATATCGAGGCCTGCAAGCGTGCCTTCTTCACGTTTACGCCGAGCGATTGCACTTATCAGCCGTCGGACGGGCCGCGCCGGCTTTGCACCAAAGGGACGCCACCGAAGCCGGAAGCGAAGGTTGAGCCGGCCGCTCCATCACCGCCCGCCACATCAGCGCCGCCTGTTGCTGCGCCCGCGGCACCGGCTGCGCCGCCTGCCGCCGCGACTGAGCCCGCAACGGCCACGCCGCCTGCCGCCGCCGCGCCAGTGGTGTCCGACAAGTGCGACGTCGAAGCCTGCAAGCAGGCCTACTTCACGTTCAATCCAGCGGACTGCACCTATCAGCCGTCGGGCGGGCCGCGCCGGCTCTGCACCAAGGGCACGCCGGCAAAGCCACAAGCAGCCGCGCCTTCCGCCGCGCCCGCGCCGAAGCGCATTGCGCCAAATCATATCGTGCCGCCCGCGCTGGTGCCGGCAGGCCGCTAGCGCACTTAATAAACCACCGCGCTCCTGATCGATTTTCCTTCGTGCATCAGATCGAAGGCGTCGTTGATCTGATCGAGCGGCATGGTGTGGGTGATTAGATCGTCGATATTGATCTTACCCTCCATGTACCAGTCCACGATCTTGGGCACGTCGGTGCGGCCGCGCGCGCCGCCGAAGGCGGTGCCGCGCCAGACGCGGCCGGTAACGAGCTGGAACGGGCGCGTTGCAATCTCCTGGCCGGAGCCGGCGACGCCGATGATGATGCTCTCGCCCCAGCCGCGGTGACAGCATTCCAACGCCTGGCGCATGACATTCACATTGCCGATGCATTCGAACGAGAAGTCGGCGCCGCCGCCGGTCAGATCGACGATCGCCTGCACCACCTTGTCGGCGCCGACCTCGTTCGGATTGACGAAATGGGTCATGCCGAATTTCTCGGCGATGGCGCGGCGCGCCGGGTTGAGATCGATGCCGATGATCTTGTCGGCGCCGACCATGCGGGCGCCCTGGATGACGTTGAGCCCGATGCCGCCGAGCCCGAACACGGCGACATTGGCGCCCGGCCAGACTTTGGCGGTGTTGATGACGGCGCCGACGCCGGTGGTGACGCCGCAGCCGATGTAGCAGATCTTGTCGAAGGGCGCGTCCTCGCGCACTTTCGCCACGGCGATTTCCGGCAGCACGGTGAAGTTCGCGAAGGTCGAGCAGCCCATATAGTGGAACACCGGATCGCCGTCGCACCTGAAACGCGACGTGCCGTCCGGCATCAGGCCCTTGCCCTGCGTGGCGCGGATGGCGGTGCATAGGTTGGAGCGCCGTGACAGGCAGGTTTTGCAACTTCGGCATTCCGGCGTGTAGAGCGGGATGACGTGGTCGCCCACTTTCACGCTCGTGACGCCAGCGCCCACCTCGCGCACCACGCCGGCGCCTTCGTGGCCAAGGATGGCGGGGAAAATGCCTTCCGGATCGGCGCCCGAGAGCGTGTAGGCGTCGGTGTGGCAGATGCCGGTGGCCATGACCTCGACCAGCACCTCGCCGGCTTTGGGGCCCTCGATGTCGATGGTCTCGATGGTGAGCGGCTCGCCCGCCTTCCAGGCCACCGCGGCGCGCGTTTGCATGGGCATTTCCTCCGAACGAAATTAATCACAGTCATGGCCGGGCATAGACGTTCGAAGAACGGCGTTCTTTCAGAACGCCTATGTCCCGGCCATCCCGCTTCGTGTCCACCGCCTTGCATTCCTAATCGGGATCGCCGGGTCAAGCCCGGCGATGACAAAAGTGAGGCGGCACCAAAGCGGGTTACGGCTGCCAGGCCGCTTCTTTCGCGTGGGATTCCTCCCCACGCGCGCGCGCTTCGTCGATCACCTTGCGCAGCGCGCGCAGCGCCTCTGGCACGCCCTGGCCCGAGGCCGACGACAGCACAAGCGGGATCTTCTTGCAGGCCTTCTTTAACTTGGCGGTTTGCGCCTTGATCTGTTCGGGCGTCAGCGCGTCCGCTTTCGACAGCGCCACGATCTCCGGCTTGTCGGTGAGACCGTGGCCGTAAGATTCCAGCTCACCGCGCACGACGCGGTAGGCATCGCCCGGATCCTCGGCCGTGCCGTCAACGAGATGCAGCAGCACATTGCAGCGCTCGGTGTGGCCGAGGAAGCGGTCGCCGAGGCCGGTGCCTTCGTGCGCGCCCTCGATCAGGCCGGGCAGGTCGGCCAGCACGAACTCGCGCTCGTCCACGCGCACGACGCCGAGCTGCGGATGCAGCGTGGTGAAGGGGTAGTCGGCGATCTTCGGCTTGGCCGCGCTGACAGCGGCGAGGAAGGTGGACTTGCCGGCATTGGGCAGGCCGATCAGGCCGGCATCGGCGATCAGCTTCAGCCGCAGCCGGATGGTCATTTCCTCGCCGGGTTGGCCGGGATTGGCGTGACGCGGCGCGCGGTTGGTCGACGACTTGAAATGCGCGTTGCCGAAGCCGCCATTGCCGCCCTTGGAGATGGTGACGCGCTGGCCCACGTCCGTGAGATCGGCGAGCAGCCTCTCGCCGTCCTCTTCATACACTTGCGTGCCGACTGGAACTTTCAGCACCGCGGGTTTGCCGTTGGCGCCGTGGCGGTCCTTGCCCATGCCGTTGCCGCCGCGCTGCGCGTTGAAGTGCTGCTGGTAGCGGTAGTCGATCAGCGTGTTCAGCCCGTTGACCGCCTCGACGATCACGTCGCCGCCCTTGCCGCCGTCGCCGCCGTTCGGCCCGCCGAACTCGATGAACTTCTCGCGCCGGAACGACACGCAGCCGTTCCCGCCCGCGCCCGACTGGATATAGACCTTGGCCTCGTCGAGGAATTTCATGGCCGCGATATAGACTATCGCGGCGTGTTCTGCACCTAGCGCGCGTGCAGGAAATGGGTGGTGCCGTCCTTCTGGATGCGCTCCAGCAGGTCCACTTCCCACGACAGATAGGCGTTCATGGCCGCTTCGTTGTCGCTCGGCCGCTCATAGGGCTTGAGCCAGACGTCGAGCAGCTCGTCCGCCAGCTTCTCGTCGGTGGCTACGGCCAAGCCGGCGGCGGCCCAGGCGGCGTTGCCGCCTTTCAGCCAATGCACCGGTCCTTTCGTCAGCGGCTGAACGTCGGCCACGGCGAGGCTCGCCAGCACGCCGTCCTCGGAGGTGAGGATCACTGCGCCGGAGGGCGCGATCGTCTTGAGCGCGCGGTCTAGGCGGGAACGGATGGCAAACCAGGCGCCGGGAATATGGCCGCGCCGGTAATGCGGGCTGGTGGACAGATCGATCACCGTGGCGTTGGCCATCGCTTGCGCCGCGGCCGGCTCGATAGCGCGATCGGCCGCCGGCGTGCCGAGCAGGAGCGGGGCGGGCGCGCCTTTCTCGCTGCCGGCTTCGGGCAGCACGAACACATCCTGCCAGCCCATCTGTTTGAGCCACGACGCGGTCATCAGCGCGCGTACTTCCTTGTCGTCGCTGACCACGACGCGGGCGCCCAGCGTGCCGGCATAAATGTCGATCGCCTGCACCAGTTGCCCGCCCGGTGCGGGAATCGCGCCGGGGAAGTGGCCGGCCTGGTATTCGGCCGGGTCGCGCACGTCGAAGACATAGGTCGTGCGGGTCGCGTCCTTGCGCCAGGCTTCGACCGTCGTGCGATCTGTGTAAGCCACACCGAATTTTTGCGCCACGCTTTCCGCCGCCTCCTTGGCCCAGGCAAGCGTTGCGCCCGATACGTCGGGCGCGCGGTCGGACTTGCCGTTGGCGCAGGTCAAGCCGGCGAGATGCCAACCCATGGTGCCGTTGCGCAGCGCCATCACCTTGTTGGGCACGCCGGCATTGATCAGCGACTGCGCGCCGATGATGCTGCGGGTGCGGCCGGCACAATTGACCACGATGGTGGTGTCGGGCGAGGGCGCGATCTCGCGCGCGCGCAATACCAGCTCGGCGCCCGGCACGTTGATGCCGGTCGGAATCGAGATGCGCGAATATTCGTCGAACGGGCGGCTGTCCAGCACCACCATTTTCGTGCCGTCGCGCATAAGCGCATCGAGCTCCTGCGCGCTCACGCTCGGCGTGCCGCTGTCGTGCTCGACGAATTCGCCGAAGGCCTTGCTCGGCACGTGCACGCCGGAGAAGGTGACGAAACCGGCCGCTTCCCAGGCCGCAATGCCGCCGTCGAGAAAAGAGAGATCGCTATAGCCGGCGCGCGCCAGGATGGCGGCCGCACGCGCGGCAAGCCCGTCGTTGTCGTCGACGAGCACGATGCGCGTACCTTTGCGCGGCACCAGCCGGGCGAAGCGCAGCTCCAGCCGGCTCAGCGGCACGTTGCGCGCCCACAGCAGGTGATTTTGCGAGAAGGTGAGCTCCTCGCGCATGTCGATCAGCGCCAGCTCCTGGCCGTCGCCGAGCATGGCTTTGACGGCGGCGGCGCTGACGGGGCGGGCGTTGGCCGTGGACGCGGCCGCGTGCAGGTTCATGTCGCCTGCTGCGGCGTCATCTGCTCGACCACGCCGCTCTTCAGGTCGATCTTGATGCGGTTGATCTTGTCGAGGTTGGTGCCGGTCACGCGCACGAAGCGCGCGTAGTCGGGATAATCGATCGAGTGGATGGCGCCGTCCTGATAGATGCCGGCCTTGCCGGGAGTCAGCCGGTACTTCTTGGCCGGCTTGAGCTTGGCGTGTTCGGGATCGTTCCCGTCGTCCTCGCGCTCCCACTCGGTCATGTCGGTGTATTTGGTGGCCTGGCCGTAGATCGCCCAGGACTGGCCGTGGTCGTGCGGCGGCGACACCCGCGCCTTGTCGTTGATATGGGCGAGCACCTGGAAGCCGAGCTTGGGATCCTCGTACAGCACCTTGAGCCCGCGCGGCTGGTCGTCGCCGCAATATCCCTTGATGAAGTCAGGGTTGTTCAGGAGCTTTTCGAGATTGAGGCGCACCTGTTCGCGCCCGGATGGGCCGGGATCGCGGGCAAGCGTGCTGCGGCAATCGGCGATGAATTGATCGAGGTTGTAGGCCATGGCGTTCTCCCAAAGGCATTATTTGGAGGAGATTTTTGCCCAAGTTGGCGGCTGGCGCTAGGGGGTGTGCTGTTTCTTGTCCCGGGCTCGGGGTAGCAAACTCCGGCCGTCATCGCCGGGCTTGTCCCGGCGATCCCGATCAAGGGTGCGTTGCCTTGATAAACGAGATGGCCGGCACAAGGCCGGCCATGACGATCGCGTACGGTGCGTGCGTGCTCACGACACCTTCTTCATCCGCCCCCAGCCCTTAATCGCCGACCAGATGCCGCGCTCGAGCCGGAAGCGGTCGATCGGCGCCGAGGAGTTGATGGCGCGGATGCGGTAGAGGCCGACGCCGGTCCATTGGAAGCCGCACTTCTCCAGCACCCGGCGCGAGGCCGGGTTGGTGACGCGGGCGCCGGCATTGAGCGCCTCGTGGCCCAAGTCGGTGAAGGCGTAGTCGATCACCGCGTGCAGCGCCTCGGTGGCGTAGCCTTTGCCCCAATAGGGCACGCCCAGCCAGTAGCCGAGCTCGGTCTGGTCATCGAGCGCGGTCACGCCGCATGCGCCGATGACGGCTCCGCCACGCAGCGTGATCAGGAACACAGCCCCGGCGGCGCCTCTGTTCGCCCTGCTGATAAAGGTTTCGGCGTCCGCCAGCTTGTAGGGATGCGGAATGCGCGCCGTGTTTTCGGCGATGCGGCGGTCGTTAGCGAGCGCCACCATCGCTTTAGCGTCCCCGAGACGCGGCATGCGCAGGGCAAGCCGCTTGGTCTCGAGGACGGGGATACTGCCTTCGCGGTGAGGCTCTCTTGGTATCGCTTCGCAGAGTGTCATGGCACGGGCTCCTGGTTAAAAAGCGAAGAGGGGGAGCCGGTCACCCGTCTCCCCCTCTCAGAGCCCTAAGAGCCCCGCCGGTTTGACTGAATGACCGGCGGACCTCGATTTATGTCCACCGTCTTACTCGGCCGCAGCCTCCGTCATCGGAAGTACCGACACGTATTTGCGGCCTTTGGTTTTGGTAGCGAACTGAACCTTTCCATCGACGAGTGCGAACAGGGTGTGATCCTTGCCGAGACCGACATTGCGGCCGGCATGCCACTTGGTGCCGCGCTGGCGCGCGATAATGTTGCCGGCGAGCACGCTCTCGCCGCCCGCGCTCTTCAGCCCGAGCCGCCGGCCCGCCGAATCGCGGCCGTTTCGCGATGATCCGCCTGCTTTCTTATGCGCCATGTTGGTCTCTCGAATTCTGCTCTAGTACCTACACCGATTCCGTGACGGAATCATCTCACTTCTTCTTACCTTTTGTCGCGGCCTTGCCCTTGGTGGCGGTTTTCGCTGGCTTTTTTGCCGCCGGCTTTTTGGCGCTGGCCTTATTGGCCGGCTTTTTCTCCTCGGCCTCGCCTTCGGCGGCCTCGGCCGCGGCTTCCGGCTTCTTGGCCTCGCGCTTGGGCCGCGCGGGCGGCGTCTTCGAGGGCTTGGCCCCCTCGGTGAGAATCTCGGTGATGCGGATCAGCGAGAACTCATGCCGATAGCCGCGCTTGCGACGCGAGTTCTTGCGCCGGCGCTTCTTGAAGGCGATCACCTTGTCGCCGCGGGCGTGCTGGAGCACCTCGCCCGCCACGGTTGCGCCGGTCACCGTCGGGGCGCCGAGCTGCGGCGTGTCGCCGCCGAGCAGCAGCACCTCGCCGAATTCGACGACCTCGCCTGGCTCGCCTTTGACCCGGTCGATCCGGATTACGTCTTCCGGGGCAACCCGATACTGTTTGCCGCCGGCTTTAATGACTGCGAACATCGTTCTTCCCTCGTGTTCGTTTCCGGTGCTCGGAGGGTTCCGGACCGGCTTCTTTCAGTCGGTTTATTGTGTGTTTTTAAGGGCTTAAGGCGCCCTCGAAAAAGCGCGCGGACCGAAAGGCCCGCGCTGGCCATGCTTATGGCGATGCGGGGCCAAACTGTCAAGAAAACGCCGGGGAGGCCGATCCTAGGCGGTTGGACGGGATGTCCGGTGGGCCGTGGCCGTTGGGCGCCAAACCTTTCCCCGGTGTGGCCAACTTGACCTCGAACCGTCGTAGTATCCAAGCTGTCGCCTGCCGCGCCCGCGGGTCTTAGGGAGACATCGGGGCACGGCCGAATTCGTCAAACCGCATCAAGCGGCAAATCGACAAAGTGGGGAGGACGCTAATGTCTCATCGAAAAATGCTTGCGGCGCTGGCCGCGCTCGCCGTGCTGGGAATGGTTTCCGGCGCCTCGGCGCAGCAGCCGATCGCGATTGCCGTCCCGCCGGCGGGCTCCATCTACAACTCGACCGCCGCCGCCATCGGCAAGGTGCTGGCCGAAAAAGCCGGCCTGAAGATGACGCTGCAAGCATTGGGCGGCTCCAGCCAGTTCCTGCCGATCGTCAATGCCGGTGAGGTGCCGTTCGGCATCGCAAACGTTTATGAGACGAGCCTCGGCGTCACCGGCGGGGACTATTTCAAAGGCCGGCCGACCAAGAATTTGCGCTCCGTCGTTATTCTTTATCCGCTGCGCAACACGATCTTCGTCAAGAAGGACAGCAAGTATAAGAAGCTCGCCGATCTCAAAGGCGCGCGCGGCCCGGTCGGCTTCACCAGCCAGAAGACCCTCACCGCCGTGACCAATGCGGCGCTGGCCCCCGGGGGCATCACGCTGAATGACGTCCAGGGCGTCCGCGTCGCCAACATCATTTCGAACGTCAACGCGTTCAAGGAAGGTCGTACCGACTTCTTCGTGTTTGCGCTCGGCGCCGCCCCAATCCGGGTGGCCGACGCCGCAGTGGGCGGCGTGCGTGCGCTGACCGCGGAGAATACGCCGGCGAACGTTGCCGCCATAAAGAAGCAGGTGCCAGTCGCCTATTTGCGCTATGAGAAACCGAGCAAGGCGAATGTCGGCCTGCTGGAGCCGGGCTATCTGGTGAGCTACGGCGTCAACCTGTTTGCCAGCACCAAGACTCCGGATGACGTGGTCTACAAGCTGGTGAAGGCGATGCACGAACATGCCGCGGAGTTTGGCAAAGTGTTCCCGCCGCTGCGGCTGTTCAAGGCTGACGCCATGGCGCAGGCGATCGAGGGCGTCGAATACCATCCGGGCGCCATCAAGTTCTACAAGGAAATCGGACAGTGGCCGCCGAAGGCGCAATGAGGCGCGTGCACCTGGCCTGACGCTTCGGTGCCGGCATGGCCGAAAACCCTGCAACGCGCGGGAAAGGGCTGCTCTCATTCACGAGGGCAGCCCTGCCTTATCCGAAGCATCTCATCGACGCGCTCGCGATCCTGCTCACGCTTGGCGGCGTCGGCTGGGCGCTCGACGTCTATAACCGCGTCGGGATTGCGCTCTACGATCAGCAATATCTCGCCGGCATGCTGGCGATCGCGCTGACGCTGGCATTTTTAAAATTCCCGCTCGCGGGCAAGGAAAAGACAGAGCTGCCCTGGTACGACGCGACGGCGGCGGTCGTCGCTTTGGCCACCACCGGCTATCTCGCGGCCTTTTATCCGCGCATCGTCGATCTTGTTTACCTGCGACAGACCGACAGCGTCGTCGTCAGCGTTGTTCTCATCGTCTTGTTGATCGAAGCCTTGCGCCGCGCCACTGGCCCGGTGCTGCCCATTCTGGTGCTGGTCTTTATCAGCTATGCGCTGTTTGCCAATTACCTGCCCGGCTCGGGCATCCAGACTGATTGGCGCAAGCTATCGTTGACGCTCGCCGCCAACTACACCGGCATCCTTGGCCTGCCGGTCAAGGTCGCGGCGACGATCGTCATCGCCTTCGTGCTGTTCGGCGCGGTGCTGCAACACACCGGCGGCATGCAATTCTTCACCGACATCTCGATGGCGCTGATGGGCCGCTTCCGTGGCGGCGCGGCCAAGATCGCGGTGCTCGGCTCGTGCCTGTTCGGCTCGATTTCCGGCAGCGCGGTGGCCAATGTGGTGGCGACCGGCATCGTCACCATTCCGCTGATGAAGCGCGCCGGCTACCCGGCGCACAAGGCGGGCGCGATCGAGGCGGTGGCGTCGACCGGCGGGCAATTGATGCCGCCGGTGATGGGCGCCGCCGCGTTCCTGGTGGCGGAGTTCCTGGAGACCTCCTACACCACGGTCGTCATTGCCGCGATCGTGCCCGGCCTGCTCTATTACATTGCCTTGTTTATTCAGGCCGACCTGGAAGCGGCCAAAGAGTGCATTCCCCCGGTCGACCGGGATGCGGTGCCGCGCGCCGGCGCGATATGGCGCGAAGGCTGGTACTTTCCGCTGGCCTTCGCCGTTTTGCTGTACGCGCTGTTCTTTCTCAACCTTCAGCCTGAAGACGCCGTGATGTGGGCGATCCTCGCTTTGCTCGTTGCGGCGCTCGTCTTTGGCTTCGAGGGCAAGCGGCCGGGGCCGCGCCAGCTGATTGACGCGTTGCGCGAGACCGGCCACGGCTCGCTCGACCTCATTTTGATTACCGGCGCCGCCGGCATCGTCATCGGGGTGCTGTCAATTTCCGGGCTCGGCTTTCAACTGACCCTGGGCCTGGTTCAGATCGGCCACGGTCATCTGTTCATATTGCTGGTGCTGTCGGCCATCGTCTGCATCATCCTCGGCATGGGGCTGCCGACCGTCGGCGTCTACGTGTTGCTGGCGACGCTGGTCGCGCCGTCGCTGATCGAGGTCGGTGTCAAGCCGATCGCGGCGCATCTTTACGTCATGTATTTCGGCATGATGTCGATGATCACGCCGCCGATCGCGATCGCCGCCTTTGCCGCGGCCTCGATTGCGCGAGCCGATCCGATGCGCACCGGATTCGCGGCGACGCGCTTCGGCTGGACCGCGTTCATCGTGCCGATCTTGTTCGTCTATTCGCCGAGCCTGTTGCTGATCGGCGAGCCGCTGGAAATCGCCGTTGCGGTCTGCACCGCCATGTTCGGCGTATGGTTGGTCTCCTGCGCGAGCGTTGGCTACTTCATGCGCGCAATCACGCCGTCCGGGCGGCTGTTGTTCGCGGCCGCCGGCTTGGCCGCACTGGTGCCGGCCGGCGCTTTCGCCGGCGGTACGCTGCTCGACATCGCCGGTGTCGGCGCGGGCATCGCGATCATGGTGTACGAATACATTGCAGTTGGCCGCTTGCGCGCCACCGCAGCCGCAAAACCGAACGGCACGCGTGCCTGATCCGTTTAACGATGTCCGGCTGCCGAGTTCCTAGGCGAGCTTGTTGGCCTGCTCGAACGCGACCGGGACGTAAATTTCCAGTTGCGGCCGTTCGCGCGCGAAAGGAGAACGGCCCGTTTCCGTTCGCTCGAGCCGCTCCCTGATGTTGAATGCCTTCCAGAGGATGTAGCTCGAGGCGACGAGAACGGCGCCGGTTAAAATCACGGCGACGCTGTAATGGATGTTCGCATCGATAAATCCGGTGGCCGCATTCGGAATCACCACACAAATACCCACCGTCAGGACAAGGGCGGCCGCGTAAGCGACAGTCTCATTCCTTAGCCATTTCGGACCGAGCGGGTTACGCAGCACGAGCGCGGTTAGCAGGATTGCGCCGGAAATCGCGACCAGGCCGAACAGATTGATCACCGCCGAAACGAGGGAGGCCATCGTTCTAGGTCTCACTTGGAATTAGCGTCCGGCTGCGAATCTCGTCCCTACGTTTCCCGGCTTAAAGGTCACGCCGAATAGCTTTATCGCCCGCGGATATAAATTCGGCGTGAAATCGATGCGCGCCGCCGCCGCCCAAGCGGTTGGCATGCGGCCAGGAAAGCGGAGGCGTTACTCTACGACTGCCGGCCGGTGGACACCGCCGTGGCGGCCGGCGCACCGGCCTCGGCATCATTCGCCGATTGCGCCAGCCGGTAACCGACGCCGAGCTCGGTCACAAGGATGCGTGGGCTATCAGGCTGCGACTCGATCTTCTGGCGCAGCTTCCGCACGAAGATGCGCAGGTAGTGGGTGTCCTGCACGTGGGTCGTGCCCCAGACTTCCTTGAGCAGTTGTTGATGGGTGACCACATTGCCGGCGTGCTGCGCCAGCACTTGCAGCAGCCGGTATTCCTTCGGCGTCAATGCGAGACGGACGCCGTTGAGCAGTACGGCGCGGGCGCCGAGGTCGATGGTTAGAGGGCCGATCTTGACCGTCGGTTCGCCGCTTGCTGCGCGCATTTGACGTCTGAGCGCTACGCGTACCCGCGCCATCAGTTCCGCCATGCCGAACGGCTTGACCACATAATCGTCGGCGCCGAGCTCGAGCAGGCGCACCTTCTGCGCCTCGGCCGCGCGCACCGATAGCACAATGATCGGCACGGTCGACCAGGATCGAATGCGCTCGACGACGTCGGAGCCGTCCATGTCGGGCAGGCCGAGATCGATAATGATGAGGTCGACAGGGCGCAACGTCGCGGCACGGATCGCTTCGGCACCGGTGCCGGCTTCGTGCACAAGGAACCCGTTGAGCTCGAAACCCGTGCGCAGAAAGCGCCGGATCTGGATCTCATCGTCGACGATAAGCACGACGGGGGAGGAGTCACTCATCTGCATCGCTTTCCAGTTGTGGTACGGCGCTTAGCGCCACCGGGAGTTCGATCGTCACGGTGCTGCCCAGGTCGAGACCGGCACTGACGGCGTTGATCGTTCCGCCATTGGCGGCGATAAAGGCGTTGGCGATCCACAGGCCGAGGCCGGAACCGCTGGTGGTGGCGGCGTGGCGCTCACCGCGGGTGAAACGCTCCCAGATATGCGTCCGCTCGGCCTGCGTCAGTCCGCTGCCTTCGTCGCTGACGCTGACGATCAGACGCCCGTCCCGCGCGTACGCCGCGACCGTGATCCGGGTGCCGGGCGAAGAATATTTCACCGCGTTGTCCAAGACCTGTACCAGCGCCTGTTGCATCAGCACCGGATCGCCGTGAACCAGAGGAAGATTGGGCGACAGATCGCAGACGAAGCTGCGATCGGACAAGCGACGGTGGCAACGCTCGATTGCCGAATTGATGATGTCGGCAGGCTCCGCCCATTCCACGCGCGGCTTGACGCCGCCGCTGCTGATGCGGCTGGCATCGAGCAGATTCTGGATGTCATTGTTGAGCCGCTCGGCCTCGTCGCGCACGGCATGCGCCAACGCCTTGAGGTCCTTCTCGCCTGCAAGCGCAGGCGCCGCGCTCAATACCGTAGCGGCGCCGAGGATCGCGGCGAGCGGCGTGCGCAGCTCATGGCTGACCGATCCGATCAGCGCTTCGCGCAAGTCGTCGGTCCGCGAGCGCATCCGTGCCTCGCTGATGGCGTGGGCGACGCCGAGCCGCTCGAGCGTGGCGGCGGCATCCGCCAGTACGGCTTCGACGCGCATGCGCAAATCGTCGATGCGCTCTTGCGACTCGCGGCCGAAATTAATCGCGATCACGCCGAATTCAAGATTGCTGGCTGACACGGCACGGACCAGCCACACTTCCCCGCTGTCGGCGGTGACGGTCACGCCCGCCGCGCTGTTGCGGTGGCCAGACGCCGCCTCGACCGCCTCGGCTAGAACCTGGCTGGGAACCGTGACGCCGCCACGCCGGCCGCTGCTGATGGACGCCTCGCGCGCGCCGGCGAACAGGACGACCTTGCGCTGCATGACGCTGGCGAGATGATCCTCGATCGCGGCATGAATGTCGGATACGTCGAAGGCGACCGCCAGCCGGCGCGAGAAGGCATAGAGATCGCGCATGTCGATCTCGCGCTGGCGCGCCAGCTCCAATTGCCGCTTCAGCCGGGACGCGAGCTGGCTGACCACCACCGCGACGAAGATGAACAGGATTAGATTGAGGACTTCGTGCGGGTCCTTGATCCGCAGGCTGTAGAGCGGCGGAAAGAAAAAGAAAGCGGAGGCCACCACGCCGCATACGGCGGCCACGATCGCCGGCACGACGCCCCAGCGCGCGGCGGCAATCACCACGGGGACAAGATAAACCACTGAGCCGTGGCTAAGGCCGCTGATACGAATGATGGCGTAAAGCAGAACGGTTGCCGCGCCGACAAGGCAGAGCGTCGGGAAAACGCCGCGCAATTCCTTGCGGATGCGGCCGAAGCGCAGGGCGGTGGGCATTGTCGTGCCGGTTCGCGGCCGGGCTCCTTTTAGGCAGCGCAATATAATACTAACGCGCGCCCTTGTCTGTCCCTGCGCGCTTGGTTAGATAGCCACCGTCCAATTTGGGCTTTTTCAGGCCCTTTTCGGGCTCCGGAGAGGTGGCAGAGCGGTTGAATGCACCGCACTCGAAATGCGGCATACGGGTAACCGTATCGGGGGTTCGAATCCCCTCCCTCTCCGCCAAAGCTTTGGCTAAATTATTGTAGTAGCTAGAATATTTTCTGAAGAACTGACGTACCCACAAGACTACCCACAAACGTCATCGCGACGCGCTTTTATCTGCAAACTTGGCGCTCACTTACAGCGCTCCCCTGCGAGGCAAGGGAGGCGCTGAGGCGTTCGATTTCACTTTGTACTTCGCGCATCCGCCATTCCGGCACCTCGCGTGCCGCGCGTGCGCTGACGAGGCTATCGAGCGCGCGCGCTAAGCGTGCGAGGAGCTTGCGCACCCTGCTGGCCCGCAGGCGCGGGGCAGCACGCTGTTCGAGTACAAGAGCAGACATCGGAGTTCTCCTCGTTTACGTGGAGGCTCGTGGCTTCCACGCCCCGATGTGTGCTCAGGCTCATAGGAATTCGATTTGGAAGTCGGCCCCAAAATGCAAAGGGACCATAAAGGTCGATTTTGAGCGGCCGGACAGGGCCGAAATGTCCTTTATGCCTTCTTGATATTTCATGTCCGCGATTCCAATCGCTTCCTTATGGCCGCCTGCCTAATTGCTGTGTTGCTCGGACAACAAGGGGAGCGACCATGCTCGATCTCACCATGCTCGCCATCGGCCTTGGCTTTTTTGCCTTGTCCATCGGCTACGCCGTCGTCTGCGATCATCTTTAGAGGTGGCGCCATGACCCTCGATTATTCGCTCGCCAGCCTCGTGATGGCGGGACTCACGATCTACCTAACCTACGCTCTGCTACGACCGGAACGGTTTTGAGAGGCTGCTATGACTGTCAACGATTGGCTTCAAATCCTGTTCTATCTTGTGGTGCTCACCGCGCTCGTGGTGCCGCTCGGCCGGTTCATGGCGAGTGTGTTCCAAGGCGAAAGCACGTTCTTGTCGCCGATGCTTCGGCCGGTAGAAGCGGCGCTGTATCGAGTATCGGGGGTAGATGAAAAACGCGAGCAGGGGTGGTTGACCTATACGGTGGCCATGCTGCTGTTCAATGCGGCCGGCTTTCTTGCCGTTTACGGCCTGATGCGTCTGCAAGCAATTTTGCCGCTCAACCCGGCTGACCAATCGGCAGTAACGCCCGATCTGTCGTTCAATACGGCGGTGAGCTTTGCGACCAACACGAACTGGCAAAACTACGGCGGCGAGACGACGCTGAGCTATCTGACTCAGATGGTCGGGCTCACCACGCAAAATTTTGTTTCCGCCGCAACGGGCATTGCTCTCGCCATCGCTATGGTGCGTGCTTTCGCGCGCGCATCGGCAAAGACCGTAGGCAATTTCTGGGTCGATCTCACCCGTTGCACGCTTTACATCCTGCTGCCCATCTCGATTGTCGCGGCTATTTTTCTCGTCTGGCAGGGCGTGCCGCAGAACTTCGGCGCTTCCGTCGATGCGACCACGCTCGAAGGCGCCAAGCAGGTCTTGTCGCAAGGGGCGGCCGCGTCGCAGATCGCGATTAAGCAGCTCGGGACCAATGGCGGCGGTTTCTGGAATGCCAATTCATCGGTGCCTTATGAGAATCCGACTCCGTTTAGCAATTTCGTTGAGGTGCTGTTCATCCTGCTGATCTCGGCGGCGCTCACTCACACTTTCGGTCGTATGGTCAAGAGCCCCCGGCAGGGTTGGGCGCTGTACGTAGCGATGCTGATTGTTTTGGCGGCCTGCCTCGCTGTGACCTACTGGGCGGAAGCCGCCGGCAACGCGAACTTCGCAGCGCTCGGGATCGACCCCGCCAATATGGAAGGCAAGGAAGTCCGCTTCGGTATCGCCAATTCAAGTCTGTGGGCGGTGACCACGACGGCGGCTTCCAACGGCTCCGTCAACGCGATGCATGACAGCTTTACGCCGCTCGGTGGACTGATCCCCATGCTTCTCATCCAGCTCGGCGAAATCATCTTCGGCGGCGTCGGCTCCGGCCTCTATGGCATGTTCCTTTTCGTCATCATCACCGTCTTTGTCGCCGGGTTGATGGTCGGGCGCACGCCAGAATATCTCGGAAAGAAGATCGAGGCGAAAGAGGTAAAGATGGCGATGCTTGCCGTTCTTTGCCTGCCACTCTCGATCCTCGGCTTTACTGCTATTGCGGTGCTGATCCCTTCGGCGGTTGCATCGACCGCCAATGCCGGTCCGCATGGTTTCTCTGAAATCCTCTACGCTTATTCCTCGCAGACGGGCAACAACGGCTCGGCGTTCGCGGGACTGACGGGAAACACGCTCTGGTACAACACGACCGGCGGGCTTGCCATGCTGATCGGGCGATACTTCGTCATCATCCCGGCGATGGCGATTGCCGGCTCGCTGGTCGGCAAGAAGATCGTGCCAGCCTCGTCGGGGACGTTCCCGACCGATGGCGGCCTATTTGTCGGCCTACTGATCGGCGTGATCCTGATCATCGGCGGCCTCACTTTCTTCCCCGCGCTCGCGCTCGGGCCCATCGTCGAGCATATCGCGATGCTGGCGCACAGCGTGTTCTGACGCGGCATCCAATTCGGAGCACCATCCATGGAAACCTCGAAACTGCGCAAACGGATGCCAGTGTCCACGCTCTTCGACTTGAAGATTGCAGCGCCAGCGATTGGCCAAGCCTTCGTAAAGCTCGATCCCCGCACGCTCGCCAAGAATCCGGTCATGTTCGTGCTGGAGATGGTCACGTTACTGACTTCGGTGATTCTGATCCGCGATCTTGCGACTGGCGGGCAGAGCATCGCTTTTGAACTTCAAATCGTGGTTTGGCTCTGGTTCACGGTTCTGTTCGCGAATTTCGCCGAGGCGGTGGCGGAAGGGCGCGGCAAGGCGCAAGCCGATACGCTGCGCAAAACTCGCACCGAGACGCGCGCTAAGCGAATCCTCATGCCCGATAACTACGAACTATACGAAGGTGTCCCGGCCGAAGACTTACAGGCCGGCGACCTCGTGGTCTGCGAAGCCGGTGATGTCATTCCCGGCGACGGCGAAGTGATCGAGGGTATCGCATCGGTCAATGAGGCCGCGATTACCGGCGAATCCGCTCCGGTGATCCGTGAATCCGGCGGCGACCGCTCGGCGGTGACCGGCGGCACCACCGTGATCTCCGACCGCATCGTCATCCGCATTACGTCATCGCCCGGCTCGTCCTTCCTCGACCGCATGATCAAGCTGGTCGAGGGCGCCGAACGCCAGAAGACGCCGAACGAGGTCGCTCTCACAATTTTACTGGTCGGGCTGACCATCATTTTTGTTTTCGCGACGGTGACCATTCCGAGCTACGCGGCCTATGCGGGCGGTGCGATTTCGATTGTCGTACTCGTCGCACTATTCGTGACGCTCATCCCTACGACCATTGGCGCTCTGCTCTCAGCCATCGGTATTGCTGGAATGGATCGCCTCGTGCGGTTCAATGTGCTGGCGATGTCCGGCCGCGCGGTCGAAGCAGCCGGCGACGTTGACACGCTCCTCCTCGACAAGACCGGCACCGTGACGTTTGGCAACCGGCTCGCAACCGAGATCATTTCGGTGCCGGGCGTGTCCGAGCGCGAAGCGGCGGAAGCGGCCTTGCTGGCCAGCGACGCGGACGAGACCGCCGAAGGCCGTTCCATCATCACGCTCGTACAGGAGAAGTACAACGTGCGGCGCCAGGCCGCGCCGGCCAATGCCAAGTTCATCGAGTTCTCGGCCATGACGCGGCTTTCTGGTGTTGATATCGGTGATCGAAAACTGCGCAAAGGTGCCATCGACTCGATCCTCAGGTTTGCTCGCGAACAGGCCGGCCTGAGCGTCGCCGAGCCTCCGGCCTTTCGTGCGGCGGTGGACAAGATCGCGCGCTCCGGCGGTACGCCGCTCGGGTTGGCCGAAGGAAGCCGTCTCCTTGCTGTCATCCATCTGAAGGACGTGGTGAAGCCGGACGTGAAGGATCGATTTGCCGAGCTGCGGCGCATGGGCATCAAGACGGTGATGATAACGGGCGACAACCCGGTCACGGCTGCTGCCATCGCATCCGAAGCCGGCGTTGACGATTTCATCGCGGAAGCGACGCCAGAAGACAAGCTGCGTTACATCCGCAGCGAGCAGGCGCAAGGGCGGCTGATCGCCATGTGCGGCGACGGCACCAACGACGCCCCGGCGCTGGCTCAGGCCGATGTCGGCGTGTGCATGCAGAGCGGCACGCAGGCCGCGCGGGAAGCCGGCAATATGGTCGATCTCGACTCCGATCCGACTAAGCTGATCGAGGTGGTGGAGATCGGCAAGCAACTGTTGATGACGCGTGGTGCGCTCACGACGTTCTCCATTGCCAACGACGTGGCGAAATACTTCGCGATCATCCCGGCCATGTTCGTTGCCTTCTATCCGCAGCTTCAGGTCCTCAACGTGATGCACCTGTCTACGCCGCAGAGCGCAATTTTATCGGCGATCATCTTCAATGCGCTGATCATCATCGCGCTCATTCCGCTGGCGCTGAAGGGCGTGAAGTATCGACCAATAGGTGCGGCGCCGTTGCTGCGGCGAAATCTGCTGATCTACGGTTTCGGGGGCATCGTTCTGCCGTTTATCGGCATCAAGGCCATCGACCTCGCCGTCACCGCGTTGCACTTGGCCTGAGGAGGATCAATCATGCTTAAAGAAATCCGGCCGGCCATCGTGATGCTGATCGCTTTCACACTCATTACCGGGGTGGCTTATCCCTTTGCCGTAACCGGCGTTGCCGAGGTCGTCTTCCCATATCAGGCGCATGGCAGCTTGATCGAGCAGGGCGGCAAAGTCGTGGGCTCGGGCCTGATTGGCCAGCAATTCGTGAGCGACAAATACTTCCACAGCCGGCCCTCCGCGACCGTGGCGCCGGACCCCAAAGACCCGAACAAGACCGTCGATGCGCCGTATAATGCTGCCGGGTCCGGTGGCTCAAATCTTGGCCCGACAAGCAAGGCGCTGATCGAGCGCGTTAAGGCCGAAGTGGCCAAGCTCAAGGCAGAGAATCCAAATATGCCGGTGCCAACCGATCTCGTGACGACCTCCGGCAGCGGTCTCGATCCGGACATTTCGCCCGAGGCCGCTTTGTTTCAGGTGCCGCGCGTCGCCAAGGCGCGTGGGCTCGCCGAGCCGCAGGTCCGCGCTTTGGTCGAAGCCCAGATCAGGAATCGGACTTTTGGTCTATTCGGCGAGCCGCGCGTGAATGTGCTCAACCTCAATCTCGCGCTGGACAATTTGCAGTCATAGACTGCGTATGAGAGGAGCTGAATGCCCGGCGACGAAGCGCAAAGAGCTTCGCCTGATGCGCTGCTCGCCCTAGCCAAGAAGGAAGGGCGAGGGCACCTGAAGATTTTTCTCGGCGCGGCGCCCGGTGTCGGCAAGACCTACGCAATGCTTACGTCCGCCCGAGCGGAGCAGGCGGGCGGACGCGACGTTGTGGCCGGCCTAATCGAGACGCATGGCCGTCGCGAGACAGAGCAACTGTTTGACGGATTGGAGACGTTGTCGCGCAAGCCGATTGTTTACCGTAATCAGATCATGCGCGAATTTGACTTGGACGCGGCGCTCGCCCGCCGGCCCAATTTGTTGCTGGTCGATGAATACGCGCACACCAATGTGCCCGGCAGCCGGCATCCGAAACGGTGGCAGGATATCGACGAGCTGCTTGACGCCGGTATCAATGTTTGGACCACGCTCAATATCCAGCACCTTGAAAGCCTCAACGATGTGGTCCAAAAGATTACGAAGGTACGGGTGCGCGAGACTGTGCCTGACACCGTTTTCGACAGAGCCAATGAAATCGTCCTCGTTGATTTCCCGCCCGATGAATTGCTCAGGCGATTAGCCGAGGGCAAAGTCTATGTTCAGGATACGGCAGCGCGGGCCGTAGAACACTTCTTCCAACGTCAAAATCTGACCGCTTTGCGCGAGCTTGCATTGAGGAGGGCTGCCGAACGCATCGATGCGGACCTCATCGAGCGCATGCAGGCGCAAGCCATTGAGGGACCGTGGGCTGCGGGCGAACGCATCTTGGCGTGCATCGGGCCTGATCCGGGCTCCCCGGCCGTTGTACGCGCCGCCAAACGGTTGGCCGATTTGATGGATGCCCCTTGGCTCGCCGTAACAGTGGAGCGGCCGGGCTCAAGCTTAGGGGAGGGCCTGCGTCAAAAGCTGGACGAAGCGATGACCTTGGCGCAAAGCCTCGGTGCCGAAACGCAAACTCTGACAGGCAATGACCTGCCTGCCGAACTCCTCCGCTTCGCAAAATTTGAGAACGTCACTCAGATAGTAGTGGGCCGTTCACGCGGCGGATTTTTCAGCGATTTGTTCCGACGCTCACTGCCCCACGAACTAGTTCGGCGTACGCAGGATATCGCCATTCATCTAGTGACCCGCGAGACCGAGCCGGCGCCGCGAATGCGGTTGCCTCGACTGACGAATATAGCATTTGCGCCAATGCCGTTCTTGTATGCGACGGTTGCTGTCGCTGCGGCGTTGGCACTTGGCGAATTACTAACCGCGCTGACGCCAATTCCGAACCTTTCGATGGTTTTTCTAATGGCGGTCCTGCTGATCGCCGTGAGCTATGGCATCTGGCCCGCAATCTATGCATCCGCTCTTTCTTTTCTGGTCTACAATTTCTTTTTCATCCAGCCTCTCTACACGTTCACCATCGCCGAGCCCTACGAACTGCTTGCGTTGGTGATCTTCCTTGGCGTCGCCGTTATCACTTCAGCTCTCGCGGGGCGCGTGCGTCAGCAGGCAGAGATATCGGCGAACCGAATGCGTGCGATGCGCCGTCTCTACGAATTCACGCGCCGGCTATCAGGACTAGCAACGCTTGATTCTGTGGCTGAAGGTGCAGCAAGCGAAATCAATGCAAGTCTTGGCCGCGCGGTTGTGGTGTTGCTGGCGCGTGAGGGCGATCTGACATTGACGGCCGCGTGGCCGCCGGAGGATGCGCTTGATGCGGCGGCAATCACAGCAGCGCGGTGGGCATACAGTCATTCCGAGCCAGCCGGCGCCGACACGGCGACTTTGCCGACGATCCCATGGCTTTTTATTCCACTACGGATCGGCGACAAGATTCTCGGCGTTATCGGAATTGCGAAGGAAAAAGGAATGCCCCCGCTCGATTCCGAGGCGCGGGCGTTGCTCGATGCGCTTTCAGAGCAAGCGGCGGCGGCAATAGAGCGAGCTTCACTCGCTAGCGAGATGGTCACTGCAAAGACCGCAACTGAAACAGAGCGCGTGCGAAACACGCTGCTTGCCTCAATCTCACATGATTTCCGCACGCCGCTGTCGTCAATTCTCGGATCGGCGACGAGCCTGCTCGACTATGGGGACAAAATCGATCCGGCGACACGAAAGGACCTACTCGGGCAAATCAAGCAGGAAGCCGATGGTTTGGACGAGATGGTCCGCAACCTGTTGGCCACTACTCGCATCGACGCTGGAGCCTTGGAACTTCGGCAAGATTGGATCGATCTTCGGGAGATTATAGAGCGGATCGTGAGCGCGGCTCGAAGACGCGGTGCCATTCAGCATCTTGAAATAAGTCTGCCTGCGGACCTGCCGCTTGTTCGAGCGGACGCGACACTGGCCGAGCAGGCCATCGGCAATGTCGTTGCCAACGCCGTCGTCCACACACCAAAGGAAACGCATGTCTCAATAGACGCGGACGTCACAGAAGATGCGGTAGCGATCCGCGTCACCGATGACGGGCCGGGGATTCCGTCTGATGTGTTGCCCCACATTTTCGATAAATTCGTTAGAGGCGGCACCACGCCATCCCGTGCCGATGGCAGTCAAAGCACCGGCTTGGGTCTCAGTATCGCAAAAGGCATCATGGATGCTCACGGCGGCTCGATTGGAGCCGAAAGTCCGGTGTCTAACGAGCGGGGTGCCCGTTTCACGTTGGTCTTTCCTCGTAAGAAAGCGGTCGAATGAGCAGCAATTCTCGCGCCCTTGTGATTGATGACGAAGCGGCAATCTTGCGCTTTCTCAAGCCGGCTCTTGAGGCGAACAACTACGAAATGTCGAGCGCGGGGACGGTGGCTGAGGGCATCAAGCGCATCGCTTCTGAAGTGCCGGATATCGTCTTACTTGATCTTGGGCTTCCCGATGGCGACGGCAAAGATGTGATTAGGCGGGCAAGAGAGTGGTCGGACGTGCCGATCATTGTACTGTCGGCGAGGGAGCGTGAGACAGAAAAGATCGAGGCCCTTGATCTCGGCGCCGACGATTATGTGAACAAGCCGTTCAATGTCGGCGAGTTGCTCGCGCGAATGCGGACTGCGCTCCGCCATCGTATGCAGCGCAAGGCCGAAATCCCGTTGCTGCGGGTTGGCGATCTTGAAGTAGACGCCGTGCGGCACCGGACCACGCGCGGCGGTGCCGAACTCAAGCTGACACCAAAGGAATTTGAGCTTCTGTCATTTCTGGCAAGGCACGCGGGGCGCGTCGTCACTCACAAGCAAATCCTCACTGCTGTGTGGGGGCCCGCACACACGGAAGATACGCAATATCTCCGCGTCTATATCGGGCAATTGCGGCAAAAGGTCGAGGACCACCCTGACGATCCTCGCATCATTTTGACCGAGCCGGGAATTGGCTACCGTATTGCCGAAAGCTGAACTGGCCGGCAAAGATCAGTCTCGTAGCTAAATTCGACGCGCGTGCCGCAATAGGTCGGCCTCCGAGCGTGAACAGAAGTCATTTTGGCCTGATCGGTAACCGCGATGACTTTCGTCGAATTAAACCGCTGCTTCGTACCGCTAAAAAAGGATCAAGAGCCGATCCTTGATGTGGGTGTCTGGGGACGGAAATTTGCAGGCTGGATTGACTGGCCGCAACTGCTCGATCATCGCCGCGTGGTGCTTTTGGCCGAAGCCTCCAGCGGCAAGACCGAAGAATTTAGACATCAGCAGCAACAACTATCGGCTTCCGGCAGACCTGCCTTTTTTGTTCGTATCGAAGAATTGGCGGACCTTGGCTTTGAAGCCGCACTTGAGCCATCGAGCGCTGAGAGTTTTGCAAACTGGCGTGACGGGGCTGGGGAAGCGTTTTTCTTTCTCGATTCCATTGATGAAGCCCGACTTAATCGCAAGAGCTTCGAGACCGCTCTTAAGAGATTCCGGCGCGATCTCGAACGCACGGTGGATCGCGCCCGAGTGTTTATTTCCTGCCGCGTAACCGACTGGAAGGGACGGGAGGATCGTGGCCTTATCGATCAGATTTTACCCGCGTGGGAACAACCAAAGGAAAGTGCCGCGCTTGAAAATCCGCTGCTCGACCCGATTTTCAATCGCCAAGAAGAAGCTCGCACAGGCCGCACTGAACCGGACGAACGCAAACCGAACGAACTGCTTGTCGTTCAAATCGTTCCGCTGTCGAAGGATCAATGCCGCACGTTGGCGATAGCGTTCGGCGTAGCCAACGGCGATGAATTTATGAAAGGTATTGACCAGAGCGGGCTTGACGCGTTCACCGAAAGGCCCGGCGACGTTATTGATCTTGCCGACTATTGGAAGGCCCATGGCTGCTTCGGCAGCCTTGTCGAAATGGTTGAGCATGGAATTGCGCGAAAGCTCAACGAGCTTGATGCCTTCCGCCCCGACAGCAGTGTCTTACCCGCAGTAAAAGCGCGCGAAGGTGCAGAGCGCATTGCGGCAGCGCTTACACTCGGAAAATCTTTCACGTTACGTGCTCCCGGCCATGACCCCGATCCAAGCCTTACTGGCGGCGCGCTGGAACCATCCCTCATTTTGAACGACTGGAATTCTGCTGAACAAACCGCGCTGTTGCGCAGGGGGGTTTTTGCTCCCTCGACGTACGGACGTATCCGCTTTCACCACCGCACAACGCAAGAGTACCTAACGGCGCAGTGGTTTGATCGGCTTTTGCATGCCAACTGCCCACGCGACGAAGTGTGGAATTTTGTTTTTGGCGAGCGGTACGGTGTCGAAACGCTTGTGCCCTCGCTACGGCCGGCAGCAGCATGGCTCGCGCTGCGCCATCCGGATTTTCGCGACGAAATAATTCGTCGCGAGCCGCTTACGCTTATTCGGCAAGGCGATCCAAGCTCGCTCCCGCTCGACGCAAAGAAGCGGCTGTTACTCTCGTTTGCGGCCAAACACGCTCACGCGGAAATTTCAGACGATAGCCTCGACAATCGGGCGTTGTGGCTATTCACTGAGCAAGGCTTGGCCGACACCATTCGCGAGGCATGGGCTATCAATCCGCGCAACGACTTCCGCATGGACCTGCTTCGCATGGTTCGCGACCGCGCCATCGGCGCGTGTCTTGATCTCGCGCGCGAGGCCGCGAGCGACAAATCGCTAAACGATCATCATAGAATTGTCGCTCTGCAAGCGATGAAAGAGTGCGGTGACGGGGCGGGGTTGAGGGCACTGGCGCGCGGGGTGGTGGACAACCGCAAGACCATGAACGCTCGCTTGGCCTCGAATTTTGCACGAGTTCTGTTTCCGCAATATCTCACCGTCGCGGAGTTGATCACGCTCATCGATGAGCATCAGCAGAAAACCAGCGGACGTGGGCTGGACGGTTTTGACTATGCGATTGTGGACCTCTATGAGGCGTGTCCGGATGCCAGCGCGCGTAAGGAGTTTGTCGCGGCGCTCGCCGAACTCTGCCTCGCGCCACCGTTTGCTCAAAGCTGGCTGCGCGTGTCGGCAAGGCATCTGGAACTCGCAAAGCACCTTGAACCAATCGCCAAGGCCGAAGTGAAGGCGCTTGGCGGTCACGGCTCACTCGAACACGTTGTCCGCCTGTTAATGGTTGTCGAGCGAGCAGAGCGCAATCACTCGACCGATGACGGGCCGCCGTTACGCAAGCTTGTTGGGGAAAATTCTGATTTAAAGCATGCGCTTTTCTGGTCCGATCTTGCTGAGCAACGCCAAAGTACTAGCGATTTAGATCGGAATCCAATTCGCATATGGCAAGTATTTATCCACGGAACGACCTTATGGGAAATCGTGCCATCAGATTTAGACCGTCTTTTCGATGAATTTGGAAAGCGCTTACGCGAAGACGACAAACGTATTCTTCTAAGTGCTATCGTTCCAATTCTACGAGACGAACAGCAGCTTGACGCTTATCTGCCTCGATTGCGCGAGCTTGTAGCCGGCAGTGAGAGCTTGGGTTCCGATCTTGACAGCTATCTCGCGCCCCGCCCCGTCAATAGAGAAATGGAAGAGCACGAGGCCCGGCGGCGCGAACGCCAACGAGAACATGATCGCGAACAAGTGGAAGCCAAAGCATCGTGGGTGACGTTCGGCAATTATGTGCGAAGCCACCTCGATCAGCTTCGCGACCCAAAGGCGCTTGCTTCGTGGAAATCAGGGGCGTTTCGGCTTTGGCACCTGAGCCAATGGCTTGGATATCGCACAGGCCGGCAGGACGAAGATGCCTACCAGCAATGGCGGTTGTTGAAAGAAGGCTTCGGCGAAGAAGTTGCCGAAGCCTATCGCGATGGAATGAAGGCATTATGGCGTGTCACGAAGCCGGAGCGGCCCAAGCACAAGAAGGGCGGCCAGATCACAACTAAAAACACAACCGTTTTGGCCTATCATGGCGTCGCCATCGAAGCCTTTGACGTAATCGACTGGGCCTCTCGACTTTCAGAAGCGGAGGCCAAAATTGCGGCGCAACATGGTTGCCTTTCAGAGCAAGGTTTTCCGGAATGGATCGACAGTCTGATCGCTGCCTACCCGCAGGCGGTCCTGCCGATTGTAAGGCGCGCGCTTGAACAAGAGTGGAGAACTCCGGGGCCGAGCCATCCGGACTTTCTCTATCGCTACAGCCACAACGACACCGCGATCCAGCCGGCGCTCCAAAATATCATTTTTGCCATCATCGCAGGGCCGGAGCCGAATGACCTAACCAAACGAGAGCGCGGGCTTCAGTTGGTTTCGCGGCTCGATCTCAATGAGAAGCAATTGAAGACGCTTGCGCGTATGGCGCGGCGGCGCTTGGTGCAGCACGAAAGGAAAGGAACAGCGGATCGTGCCATGCGCTATCTCGCGCTTCTTTTACTCGTCGATTTACAGGACGCTCTATCGGATTTGGCCTCGTGGTTCGCGCGGCCGAAGCCAAAACAACGGAGTGAACGCGCTCAGCAAACGCTGGCATTCTTATTTGACCGAAACGATCCGGTTGTGCCGGGATTGCTTTCGCGGTTGGAGGTTGCCGGTCTAGAACAGTTGCTCCTTCTCGCTTATCGCTACGTGCGGCCAGAAGACGACGTTGTGCACGAGGGTAGCTATTCACCTGATTTGCGCGATCACGCAGAGCGTGCACGGAGCGCCGTACTCGGCGCGCTACTTGATAGGCATGGAGAGGATGCCTACCTCGCTGTACGACGCCTAGCGGTTGGTCCTGTCTTTAAAATGCGCCGCGAACGATTTGAAGAACTCGCGCGTGGTAAGGCGGAACGCGACAGCGAGTTGTCGGAATGGAGCCCAGCCGAAGTCGTCACGTTCGAGCGGCAACACTCCGCGCCTGTTAAGACTGGAGAAGACTTGCTACGCGTTGTGATGACCGTACTTCGTGACATTCAATTTCAGATGGACAAGGGAGACGTGACTTCACGGCCTTTGATTCAACGCGCGAGGGACGAAGATGAAGCCCGTAACTGGCTCGTCGAGCAGATGAATGCCCGTGCGCGCGAAAGATTCCTTGCGTATCGCGAAGCACAGGTCGCGAACAAGGACCGGCCTGACATAATCATCGCATCGAATTCGGCGCATTGCGAGGTTGGGATGGAAGTCAAGCATGGCGGCAAGAAGTGGACTAAGCGTCAGCTTGAGGATGCATTACGAGTTCAGCTCGCAAGCGACTACCTCAAACCCGCGACCCGCAGGCACGGCGTCTTTGTAATTACCAATCATGGCCCCCGCCGCTGGCGAGATGCCAAAAGCAGGCAACTTCTTGATTTTTCCAAGCTCGTCGCATGGCTTTCTGGTATTGCATCATCAATCAAAGAGAACGACAGCGGGCGAGTTGAGGTGCGTTCGTTCGGTCTCGACGTTGCCGGTCCGACCAACGCTGCATAAAGCTCGGGTCGGCCCACTCACCACCGATGCCCGTAGCGGTCGCCATATCGCTCGATGCCCATTTCGATCATCCGTCCGCCCATCGTGGCAAGCGATTCAAACTCACGACGAGAGAGATTGCAAAGTCGATTGAATTGACGCCCATCCAGCGCCACTTTGACACGCTCGGTATCATCTTTTTCCAAGGGTGTCAGAATTGGATAGGCGGCTCTCGCGACAGCGGGGGTGATCCGCTCCAAACGGTCTCTTGAAATTTGCACCTCAAAGCCAAACTCAATCAGCATGGCCCCGGCTGCCGACACGCTCAACAGCTCTCGATCCGCCAATCGGCACAGCCGGTGGAACACGTCGCGATGCAGGGCGACGCGCACCCTCTTTGACTGTCGGTCCGATTCGGTGGTTTGAGTAATCCGTCGGCTCATAACCCACTCCAGTCCTGTGGCCCATGGCCCCGCTTGCAATAATTGATTTAGTGCGTCGGGTCGCGGCTCCGTAATGCCCTCATTGGCTTTTGCCCGGGAAGGACCCGAAGGCCCCCACCCATCCTAAGCATGTTTTGCCTCAGTTAGACCGCCGCGCCGTCCCGACGACTCCTCGTCTTGCCTCGCTGCCACAGTCAGTCTGCCTATAAGGTTCGGCAGACTGAACTGAGGCATGTGGATCGCCCCAGTCTTTGCCTCAGTAAACTGGGGCAGACTGGGGCAAGCTCACGCGGCTCTGATGTATGCACGCCGAGTTCGCTTGGCGTCGTGGGCTTCGAACTCGATTAGCGTGCCGTCAGCGAGCCAGTCCTTGATCATGTTCTTGACTTTATTCCGGTCTCTTTTGTGCGTGTCCCCAGCGATCAGTAGGTCCATTGCTCCGGCTATGGGGTTGCCTATCCAATCGGGGCTCCGCATATCCGCACGCCATTTGTCACGCACGCGGATCGCGGCCAGCACGTTAGCTGTTTGCTCCTCGGTGGCTTCTAGGACTTCGCCCCCCGTCACGTACTCGAAGCTTACCGGAACGCCCATGTGGTCGCTGTCCTGCTCCAAGGTCATGTTGTCGAGGTTGACTGATTTGAGTTCATACCAATCCAACGAGGTCGCGGGCGGGGTAAGGTTCGAATTCGACGTGTCCACAGAGAAGTGGTAACCGCGCCGCCCCTCCTCGATGCTCGCCGCCTTCGCTTGAGCAGCGCTCATCTTGTTCACGGCACGCCGGACACGCGCGGCATTATTCAGCGCTGATCCACCGCGCGAATCCTCAATCGTGCCGACCACGCCGCCAGTCTTGCGATTGTGATGGATGAGCATGATCGAACAGTTCGTTTCGTCAGCGATGTGCGCCCACTTCTTTGCAACCATCTCCATCGCATTGTTGTCATTTTCAGTCGCAGCGTGCGACGCGACGAACGGGTCAATAATCAGCACCTCAATCCCGTTATCTTTGATCGCCGCTTTAAGTTCATTCACGACCGGAGTTGCAACTTGAGTCATGCCGTTCTTCGTGCGCGCAATCTTTATCGGCACCAGACGCCCGGAGTTGCGGAACAGCCGGCCGTCCATGTCTTCGCGCTTCAATCCGTAGTACTTAATGATCGCGGCAAAGCCTCGGTCGATTTCGTCCTCTGGGTCTTCGCCATTCCAGTACCAAACCCGCAATGGCTTTAATGGTTCGATCCCGAGAAGGTTCTGGCCGCTCGCCATTGCCACAGCCTCGGCCATAGCCAAACGCGACTTGCCAACGCCGCCCGTTGAAGCAGTAAGACCGATGAACTTCCGAAGGTAGTAAGGCTTGTAGACCCATTCGCGCGGCGCGATATTCGCCGGGTCTTTGAAATCGTAAAGCTTCGGTACGATATTCGCCGTGGCCGGGGTGGCACTCTCCTCATGGCCGATTGTCAGGCTTTCAGGCTCGATAGGATCGCCGTCGAAATCTGCCGCCGGGTCGCCTTGCACCGCGAATTGGCCAGCTCCGTGGCGAACAAGAATCTGGTTCAGCGTCCGAAACGTCACGCCATCGGAACGGTTGGCATCGAGCGAATCCCAGCGATGAAGAACTTCGTCCGCATGATCCGCATAGTTTTGGTCACTGATTGACCAAGCAACAAACTCTGACGACCCCGATCCCTTGGTCGCGCTATGGCACGCCATCATGAGACGCAACCAATCCTCGTGGTTTCGAAATTCTGTCGGATCAAGTTGCGTAAGCGCGCGCCTCAGTTGCTCAATGGTGTATTCGCCACCGACACCGCCCTGCGCCGCCTCTTCACATTTGGGCCGAGCGATCAGGTCAAGCAACTGCTGCGGCCACTGGGGTAGGACCCGGCCAATCTGTGGAAACCCCTTGGCGAAACGGTAAGGTTTACGCGTCAGCGGATGGATCGAGCCTGCGCAAACAATCTGCGTGCCGAAGGTCAAGAACTCTATACCGGGAAAATCAGGGTGCTTTTTCGCAATACGAAGATGCTGCGGCTTGCCGCCGAGCATGTGAATGCCATTCGCCCCTGTCAGGACGCGCGGATAGATGCTTTCGTCGATATTACCGTCCCAGAGCAGAGCCGCGAGGCTGTCGAGACCTCCAGATCGCGCGTCCACATCGATGAAAAGATCACCGACGCCAGGCCGGTGGCCCATGTTACGACCTTCCTCAATGCATCGCGCTATCACGGTCTCCGAAACCAGTCGTGGCTTCGTGACCCAATTCTTCTCGATAGGGCTTTTGCCAACTGGCTTCCCGTCTCTCGTCTCGAACGGACGATGAAGCGGGATCACGTCGCGGCATTTGTAGAAGCGGAACTGCTCGGGGATGATGCGACCACTTGCCATTGTCGCACCTATGCGGCCAACGATTTCATAAATCGGCGAATTTCAGCGCCCTGCACGACAGTACGGGCGCCGATCTTAACCGGCGAAATCTTGCCGTCACTAATCAGCTTATAAAGGAACGCTCGACTGATCTTTAGATGAGCGGCGCACTCCGGAATCGAGAAGACGCAGTCGCCAATGTCGAATTGGCGCTGCTCGGAAGGCGAAAATATCTCAGCATTGCGTTTGGCACTCACGACACAATCTCCATAGCGCGCCCGAAAGCGCGCATTCGTTATGGAGATTGGGGAGTCAGACGAAGGGCCGATCCTTCGAAGTTGCCGCCGACTTTGGCGACCCTTCATGCGCGGGGCTACTACGCCTTCCGCCCTTTGGATCACAACGGCGTCGCCGCCGTTTATCTTTTACCCATCCTACGCCTCTCGGCGCGGTCCGTTGTCCAATCCGAACCTGCGGCGGCAGGACTTGCGCATGGGCGCAAGTTTTCTAAGCACACTGGCACCATTGGATCGCGAACATCCGCCGCGCGACCCGGCAATTTCTAGTAGCACGGTGAGAAATAACGAATCAATAGCTGTCTGCAAAAGTCTTCAGGATACCCTAGGCGTTAACGGCCTCTCGCATCGGAATGACACGGCCGTTCGCGGGTGCGCCGGCAACGCAGAACCTAGACCACATTTGCATTAACCGCCGACGGCGCTCCAAGGCATCCGAACGGTCGTAAGCTGCCTCGGTCTTGTCGCCGTTAACGTGGGCAAGCGCCGCTTCGGCGATCTCGCCGGGAACGTTGGTGCGGTCTTTAACCCATTGCCGGAAGGTAGACCTGAAGCCGTGGACGGTCAGCCCGTGGCGCTCCATGTCCTCCTGAAGATACTTTCGCATTGCCGCATCGCTCAGGGCTTCGCCACCGGCGTTCGGGAAGAGGAGACCCGTATTCCGGTCCGTCGGCAACAGCGCCAAAGCTTCTTTGGTCAATGGCACGCGATGCTCGCGGCCCGCCTTCATGCGCTCAGGTGGAACGACCCACACGGATTGTTTGACGTTGACCTCTTCGAGTCTCGCGTGCCGGACTTCACTCGTTCGCGCGGCGGTCAAGATCGTGAACGCGAGCGCCTTGGCGGAGACCGCTTCGCGTTGTCGCAGCATGCCAAAGAACTCAGGTAGTTCGTCATAGTCCAAGGCTTCAAAATGCTCGGTTTTCTTGACCTTTTTGGGTTGCGGCAACAGCTTATCCAAGTGCCCCTTCCAACGGGCCGGGTTGTCCGGCCGTGGGTTCATGGGTGCAAAAGCGGAATCCAAAACAGCCTCGATGCGCTGGCGGACCCGTGTCGCCGTTTCGGTCTTTTCGGTCCAAATCGGTTCGAGCACCTTGCGAACCATATTCGTATCGATGGATCGTACTGGCAGCTTGCCAATGATGGGGAAGGCATAGGTCGCAAGCGTCGCCTCCCATTGGGCGACGTGCTTCTTGTTTGTCCACTCAGCCGATTTGAATCGAAGGAATGACTTGGTGGCCGCTTCGAAGGTGACCGCCGAGGCCGCCTCGATACGAGCTTGCTCACGAGCAGCGCGGCGCTGATCTATTGGGTCAGCCCCCTTTGCGATCTTCTTACGGGCATCGGCGGCAAGGTCGCGAGCTTCGCTGAGCGAGATATCGGCCGCCGGACCTAGGCCCATGTAGCGCTGGCGCGAAGCGAGCATGTACCGCAGGAGCCACGAGCGCCCGTTATTTTTGACCTGAAGGTAGAGGCCACCGCCGTCAGGATACATCCCATCGGCGATCTTCTTGCTCGCGACGAAGCCCGCCTTTAATCGGTGAATGCCACGCTCGCTCATGATCGTCATCCTCTCGTGGGGGCCATCTGTACCCACGAAATTACCCACGATCAAACGCGCAACGTCCAGCGACATCGATAGACACGGTTAAGCAGCGGAAGACAAAAATCGCTGATTTTCAAATGCTTATTGACCGTGATAGACTGGCATGGAAACCGGGAGACGGCGTAGGCAGCCTCCCTCTCCGCCAAATCCCAATTAAACCCGGCGCAAAACGCTCACCGGCAGATCGCGAAACAGGGCGGCGAGGCTCAGTTCGCCCGCGCGCCGGCCGGGCTCGCCGCCGATCAGGTGCTCATAGGCCGCCGCCGGGTGCTCGATGGTTCCGTCCCAACTGGTAGGCCATTGCCGGCCGCCGTCGCTGAGCGGGGCGAAATGCCGCCCGACCGCGACGACCAGCCGCTGGCGCTTCCAACCGCGCGCGAAGGCGATGACGTGTTCGGCATGCGGGCCGGCGACCGCCAGCGGCTCATAGGAGCCGCGCTGGAACAGGTCGGCGAAGCGGTGGCGCAGACGTAACAGCTGCCGGGTCAAGGCGAGCTTGATGCGGCCGTCCTGCCAGCGCGCCGTGAGCGCGGGCCAATCCGGCGGCGCGTCCGCCAATTCGCGTCGGCGCCGTTCGAAATCGACGGCGCGGCGGTTGTCGGGATCGACCAAGGCGAAATCCCAGAATTCGGTGCCCTGGTAGAAATCAGGTACGCCCGGCGTCAGCGCCTTCAAGGCGAGTTGCGAAAGACCGTTCACGGCGCCGAGCAGCGCGGTGCGCGCGGCAAATTCGCCGAACGAGGCGATAAAGGCGGCAGAGGCATTGGCGTCGAGCAGCTTGCTGACGAATTCCTGCAAGCCCGCTTCGTAAGCCTCGTTCGTATTGGTCCAGCTCGTCTCCTGCTTGGCCTCGCGCGCCGCCTTGAGCGCATAGGCTTGCATGCGCGCGACGAAGGCCGCATCGACCGCCTCCGGCCAGGCGCCAATCAGCGCCTGATACAGCATGTATTCATGTCCGATTGACGGACAGCGGTGGCCGCCGGCCTGCCGCACCAGCGGCGCATTCAGTTCGCGCCAGCCTTGCACGGCGGCGTCCCAATCCTCGGCGAGTTCAGACAGCGCCAGGATCCGCGCACGTGCGTCTTCGCCACGCTTGGTGTCGTGGGTGGCGGTGGCGGTAAGACCGCTGGGCGCGGCGTCGGCGCGGGTCTGTTGCCGCCGGTGGAATTCGTCGAGCGGAAGTTCGCGCGCGGCCGGATCGCCGCCGACTTCATTGAGCGCCAACAGGCGGTGGTAGCGATAGAACGCGGTGTCCTCCATGGCCTTGGCCATCAACGGACCGGTGGACTGCTGCAGCTTGAGCGCGAAATTGCGCACGCGCGGCGCGCTATAGCCGGCGTTCGCCGCGAGGTCGAGCGTGATCGCGTCGCGAAGAAAATCGAAAATCTCCGGGTCGGGCCCGTACCAGCGCGCCCGCGCGCGCGCGATGGCGTCTTCGATCGTTTTGCGGTCGCCTGCGGCAGCGCCGGCGGCGGTGACGTAAGAGCGGTAGACCGGGAATTCGAGCACGGTGAGTTGCAAGGCCGCGCGCAAGCGGTCGATGGTGAAGTCGCGGGTCGAGAAATGTCCGGCGGCGATGCGCGCCAGCGCGCGGCACAATACGGTGAATTCGCTCGCCAGCATGGAGTCGATCACGCGCAGCTTGGCGGTCTCCAGGATCGCGGGAAACTCGGCGCGCTCGGCGGTGAAGGTGCGCCAGGTGCGTTCCAAGCGGTCGAGCCCCTTGCCGTCGAGCAGCACGCGCGAGATGACGTTGAGCCACTCATAGCCGGTGGTGCCGGCGACGGCGGGGAAGCGCGGCATGTCCTCGCCATCGGCGAGGATTTTCTCGACGACCACGTAAAACGCACCGGCGCGGCGCGTGGACCTGCGCATCTTGCCGATGAGCCCGCGCAGCCGGCGGGTGTATTGCACCGGATCGCGCAAGCCGTCGATGTGGTCGAGCCGCAGACCCTGCAAATCGCTGGCGGCAATCAGGCGCGCCACCAGCGTGTGGATGGCGCGGAAGGTCGCCGGATTTTCCACGCGCAAGCCGGCGAGATCGTTGATGTCAAAGAAGCGCCGGTAGTTCACCGCCGAGACCGCGACGCGCCAATAGGCGACGCGATAATGCTGGCGCTCGAGCAGGCGGTGCAAGGCGGCGGCGCCGGCTTCGGTGTCGGTGCGGTAGGCGGCGAGACCGCGCTCAATGACGGCCGCGGCGCCGGCGATGTCCGCCAAGCGTTGCTTGAGCGCGGGCGCTTCGCGGTAGGACGGCGCGCGCGGATCGCGGTAATCATCGGCAAGCGCAAGCAACTCGCGGCCGGCCGGTGTGTCGGCCTCATCCGCCGCCGCCACGATCGTGCGGATCATCTCGCTATAGCGCTGCGGATTGATCGGCAGCTTGTGATCGAAATACCAGGCCGCGAAGCTGCCCGCGGTCGCGTCGTATTTGAGCACAAGCTCGCCGTTTTGCAGCACTTCGCCATAAGGACGGCCGAGGATCGGTGCCAGCACGCCAGGATGGCGGCGGTGCGGGATCGCCTCCCAGTCGATGTCGAAGCTGGCGGCATAGGGCGAACGCTGGCCCCATTCCAGCACGTCGAGCCACCAGGCGTTGTCGGCATGGCCGACGCCCATGTGGTTGGGGACAAAATCGAGTATCAGGCCGAGATCGTTCTGCTTGAGCGCTGCGCTCAGGCGCGCGAAGCCTTCCTCGCCGCCGAGTTCGGGGTTGAGCCGGTCGTGATCGACGATGTCGTAGCCGTGCGTGCTTCCGGGACGCGCCTTGAGAAACGGCGAGGCGTAAACATGCGTGATGCCAAGGTCTTTAAGATAGGGCGCGAGCGCGGCGGCGTGGTCGAAGCCGAACGCCTTGGTGAACTGCAGCCGGTAGGTGGCAAGCGGAACCGCGGGCGGCATCAGGCGTCTCCGACCGAGGCGTAGACCGACCATGGCGGCAAATCGCCCGGTGGCGTATCGCCCCAGACCGGTTCGCCCCATCGCGTGTCCGGTTTCGGCTTTGCGGCGTCAGAGAGATTGGCAAGCAGCAAAAGGCTCTTTTCGCTGGTGGCCCAGCGCGCCGTGAGCAGACCTGACTCGAAATGGACTTCGCCGGGCGTCACCATCGCCGCGGCCAGCGGCGCCACCAATTTCTTGCGGGCGGCGAGCAGCGCGCGGGTCAGCGCCAGCCGCTTGGCTTGGGCGGGCTTGTCGCGCGCGTCCCAGTCGAGCACGGCGGCGTCGCGCGTCTCGGGTGACAACGGGTCGGGGATTTCGTCGCCGTGGGCGGCATAAGCTTCGGCGAATTCGCGGCGGCGGCCGTCGCGCACGGCTTGCGCCAGCTCGCCCTTGAAGTCGCAAAAGAACGGGAACGGTTCGCGCGCACCCCATTCGTCGCCCATGAACATCAGCGGCGGTCCCGGTTGCAGCAGCAGCACCGCCAGCGCCGCTGCGAGCGCCTCGGGATTTGCCAGAACGCTAAGCCGTTCGCCCATGGGACGGTTGCCGATCTGATCGTGGTTCTGCACGAAATTCACGAAATCCACGCGCGGCAATTGCGCGCTCGGCTCGCCGCGTTTTTTGCCGCCGCGGAAAGGCGAGGGGTCGCCCTGATAGGCAAACCCTTGCGCGAGCGTGCGCGCGATGAGGTCGCCGGCGTCCTGGTAATCGCGGTAATAGCCCTGACGCTCGCCGGTCAGCAGCACGTGCCAGGCATGGTGATAGTCGTCGTTCCACTGCGCGCGATAAAAGCCGCCGGCAATCTTCGGCGTGGGGCTGAGGAAGCGCGCGGCGTTGTCGTCGTTCTCCAGCACAAGATGGATATGGCGGCCGCTCTGTGTGGCGAATTCATTCACCGCTTTCGCCAGATCGATGAGGATATGTGGCGCGCCGGCCATGGGAATGGCGTGCACGGCATCGAGCCGCAAACCGTCGAAGCGGTAGTCGCGCAGCCAATGCAGCGCGTTCTCGATCGCGAAGGCGCGTACTTCGTCGACGCGATAGTCGATGGCCGCCCCCCAGGGCGTATGATGCTCGTCGGAAAAAAATGGCGGCGCAATGCGGTGCAGGTAATTTCCTTCGGGACCGAAGTGGTTATAGACCACGTCCAGGAACATCATGATGCCGCGCGCATGCGCGGCGTCGACCAGCGCCTTGAGGTCGTCCGGCTGGCCGTAGCTGGCGTCGGGCGCGAACAGCAACACGCCGTCATAGCCCCAGTTCCAGCGCCCGGGAAAATCCGCAGCCGGCATCAGTTCGAGCGTGGTGATGCCGGTTTCGGCGAGATGGTCGAGCCGGTCAATCATGGCGCGGAACGTGCCAGCGGGCGTGAAGGTGCCGACATGGGTTTCGAGAATAACCGCGCGCTGCCACGGCAGGCCTTTCCAGTCCGTCGCCTGCCATTGATAGGCGCCGTGATCGATCACTTCGCTCGGCCCGTCCACGTCCTCCGGCTGGAAATGCGACACCGGGTCGGGAATATCGAGTTCGCCGTCGATGCGGAAGCGATAGCGCGTGCCGGGGCCGGCGTCCGGCGCGTGGGTCTCGAACCATTCGCCGTGGCTGCTCATGGGCAGACTGTCGTGCGGCTCGAGCAGCAAGTCCACCGTGCGGGCGCCCGGCGCCCAGAGGCGGAAAGTCACACCCCGGTCAGACAGCAGCGGACCAAAGCGCGAAGGCGCGCTCACGGCTCGCCCGCAAATGCCAGCACGCAGCGCACGTGTGCGCCCCAGTTGGCGCCGGGAGGCAGCGTTACCGCGGGCTCGTGCCCGTCCGAGGTGTCGAGCACACAACGCCAGCCGGTCACGCCCGGCCATTCCGGAAAAGTGATCTCGACCGGCATTTCGGTGCGGTTGAGCACGACGAACAGCGGCTTACCGCCTTCGACCGGCGCCGCCAGCACGTAAGCTAAGAAGCGCGCGTGCGGCAGATTCCAATCGGCTTCCGTCATCTCGGTGGCCTTCGGCGTCAGCCATTTCACGTCATAGGAGCCGTTCGCCTTCTTGCCGTCCAGCCAGTAGCGCGGCCTGAGCTGGGGAAAGTTGCGGCGCATCTGGGCGAGCTCGCCAATGAGCCCGGTGAGGTCGTCTTCGCTGCCGGCCTTCGACCAATCCACCCAGCCGATTTCGTTATCCTGGCAATACGCGTTGTTGTTGCCGTTCTGGCTGTTGCCGACCTCGTCGCCCGCCAGCAGCAACGGCACGCCTTGTGCGAGGAACAGGCAGGCAAGCTGATTGCGTTTGCGCCGCCGGCGCATGGCGAGAATGGCCGGATCGTCGGTTGCGCCTTCGACGCCGCAATTGCCGCTCAGACTGTCGTTCGATCCGTCGCGATTGTCTTCACCGTTTGCTTCATTGTGTTTGTGATCGTAGCTCACCAGGTCTTCGAGCGTGAAACCGTCATGCACGGTAACATGGTTGATACTGCTGCGGGGGTTGCGGCCGTCGTGCTGGAACTGCACGGACGAGCCGGTCATGCTGTGGGCGAGGTCGCCGGCGACATTGTCATCGCCGCGCCAGAAGCGGCGCAGGGTCTGCCGATAGATGTCGTTCCATTCCGACCAGCCGTTGGGGAAGGCGCCGAGCTGGTAGCCGCCGTCGCCGACGTCCCAGGGCTCAGCGACCAGCTTGATGTTGCAGAGCACCGGATCCTGCCGAATGGCGGCGAAGAACGGCGCGTTGCGGTCGAAGGCGGGCTGGCGTCCGAGCGTGGTGGCGAGATCGAAACGGAAGCCGTCGACGTGATAGGCCTCGACCCACAGCCGCAGCGAGTCCATGGCCATTTGCAGCACGCGCGGATGCGCAAGTTTGAGCGCGTTGCCGGTGCCGGTGAAATTTTCGTAGTAGCGCGGTTGGTCGGGCAGCAGCCAATAGTAAGAGGCGTTGTCGATGCCGCGGAAGCAGAGCGTGGGGCCGAGGTGATTACCCTCGGCAGTATGGTTGTAGACGACGTCGAGAATGACTTCGATGCCGGCGTCGTGCAGGTCCGCTACAGTGGCGCGGAAATCGTTGATGGCGTCGCCGCTGGTGTAGCGTTGTTCAGGGGCGAAAAAACTGAGCGTGTTGTAGCCCCAATAGTTGCGCAAGCCCCGGTTGACCAAGTGGCGGTCGTCGACGAAGGCGTGGATCGGCAGCAGTTCGATGGTCGTAACGCCGAGCTTGCGCAGATGCGCGATCATGCCGGGCTCGGCCAGGGCGCGATAAGTCCCGCGCGTCTCCGCCGGCAGGTCTTCGCGCATCTGCGTCAGGCCTTTGACGTGCGCTTCGTAGAGGATGGTGTCTTCCCAAGCGGTCTGCCGCCCGTGCTTATGCGCCCAGGTATGCGCCAGATCGACCACCACGGATTTGTACATGCCGCGGGCATTGTCGCGCCGGTCGAACGACAAATCCTCCTGCTTGCTGCCGGTGCGGTAGCCAAAGTGCGCGTCGCTCCAGGCGAACTGGCCGGCCAGCCGCTTGCTGTAGGGGTCGATCAGCAGCTTGTTGGGATTGAACCGGTGCCCGGCCTTCGGCTCGTAGGGTCCATGCACGCGATAGCCGTAAAGCTGGCCGGGCGTGACGTTGCTGAGATAGACATGCCAGACGTGGTCGCTGCATTCCGGCATGACGATGCGCTGGGTCTCGCGCCGGCCGGCACGGTCGAACAGGCAGAGCTCGACCTTGGTGGCGTTGGCGGAGAACAGGGCAAAGTTGGTCCCGCGCCCGTCCCAGTTGGCGCCGAGGGGAAGTGGCGCACCCGCTGAAACGTGCCCGTTAGACCTCAGGAACGAGGTAGATGGCAGCAAGCGGTGGGACGACAAGGCGAAGCTCCGGGCTGTCATGGGCGGCGTGTGTGGACACTACACCGGCGTTTCCGGCGTTGCTGCCGCCGTAGATTGCGGCATCGGAATTCAATACTTCACGCCAGTTTCCGGCGAAGGGGACGCGTACACGATAGTCGTGCAGGACTTCCGGCGTGAAATTCACCACCACCACGCAGCGCTCGGTCTCGCCCCGGCCCTTGCGCAGCCAGGCAAAGGTTGAGTGGGCGGCATCGTCCGTCACCAGCCATTCGAAGCCGGCGGCGTCGCAATCGAGCGCGTGCAGCGCCGGCGTGTCGCGGTAGAGGCGGTTGAGGTCGCGGACGAAGTGCTGCACGCCGGCGTGCTCCGGTTGCTCGGTCAGATACCAGGGCAGGCCGACGTCGTGATTCCATTCCGTGTCTTGGCCGAATTCCGAGCCCATGAACAGCAGCTTCTTGCCGGGATGGCCGTACATGAAGCCGTAATAGGCGCGCAGGTTGGCAAAGCGCTGCCAGCGGTCGCCGGGCATGCGGCCGAGAATCGAGCGTTTGCCGTGCACGACCTCGTCGTGCGACAGCGGCAGAATGAAATTCTCCGAGAACGCGTATTGCAGCCCGAACAGGATGTCGCCGTGGTGATGGCGGCGGTGGATCGGGTCCTTGGATATGTATTCGAGCGTGTCGTGCATCCAGCCCATGTTCCACTTGTAGCCGAAGCCGAGCCCGCCCCAATCGACCGGACGCGACACCATCGGCCATGCGGTCGATTCCTCGGCGGCGGTGGTCGAATGCGAATATTGCTTGAACACCTCGATGTTGGTGCGCCGCAGGAACTCGATGGCGTCGATATTTTCGCGGCCGCCGAATTTGTTCGGGATCCAGGCGTCAGCCGGCCGGCTGTAGTCGAGATAAAGCATTGAGGCGACGGCATCGACGCGCAAGCCATCGACCCCGTAACGGTCGAGCCAGAACAGCGCGTTGGCCAACAGGAAGTTGGTCACTTCGACGCGGCCGTAATTGTAGATCATCGTGTCCCAGTCGAGGTGGCGGCCCTGGCGCGGGTCGGCATGCTCGTAGAGTGCGGTGCCGTCGAACTGCGCGAGGCCGTGCGGATCGTCGGGGAAGTGTCCCGGCACCCAGTCGAGCAGCACGCCGACCCCGGCCTTGTGGAAGGCGTCGATCAACAGGGCGAACTCTTCCGGCGTGCCAAAGCGGCTGGAAGGCGCGAACAGACCGATGGTCTGGTAACCCCAAGAGCCGTCGAAGGGATGTTCCATGACGGGGAGTAATTCGACATGGGTGAACCCCATGTCGGCGCAATAGGCGGGAAGCTGCTCGGCCAGATCGCGGTAGCTCAGCCAGAATTGGCCGTGCTCGCCTTTCTTGCGCCAGGAGCCGAGATGGACCTCGTAGATCGACATCGGCTGGTCGAGCGCATTGATATTGGCGCGTGCGGGCTTGGGGCGCGGCAGCTTCTGATCGTCGACGACCACCGAAGCGGTCGAGGGGCGCATTTCCGTGCCAAATCCGACCGGATCGGACTTGAGCGGCAGCAACCGCCCGTCGCGGGCGACGATCTCATATTTATATTTGTCGCCGGTGTGCGCGCCCGGCACGAAGATTTCCCAGTAGCCGTTGCCGCGCACGCGCATGGCATGGCGGCGGCCGTCCCAGAAATTGAAGTCGCCGACCACGCTCACCCGTTGCGCATTCGGCGCCCACACCACGAAGCCGGTGCCGGCGACGTTATCCAGCGTCATCAGATGGGCGCCGAGCTTTTCATAAATCCGCAGATGATTTCCTTCGCCGAGCAGATGGAGGTCGTAATCCGACAGCAGCGGCGCAAACCGGTACGGGTCCTCCAGTTCAACTTCGCTGTCGCCGAACTGGGCGCGCAAGCGATAGCGCTTTGCGCTGTCGAGCGGCCCGGCGAACAGCCCGGCCGGATCGATCTGCTTGAGTTCGCGTTCGCCGTTTTCGCCGATGGCGACCACGCGCCGGGCGTCGGGCAGAAAGACGCGCACAACGGTTTTCTCGTTCTCGGTGTGGGGACCAAGATAGCCGAAGGGATCGGCGTTGCGGCCGGCGATGATCTCGCGGGCGGCTGCGGTGAGCACGCTCATGGGGCGATGACCCCGCGCTCTTGCAGTATCCGCGATGTCGCCTCCAGTGGGATATGCGCCCACGACGGCCGGTTGGTCAGCTCGTATTCGATTTCGTAAAGCGCCTTTTCAAGCAGAAAGAGGTCCAGAAGCTCCTTGCTCTGGGTTTCGTCGGCCGGCCACAGGCGCGCCTCGCCGAGCGTCTCGCGGTAACATTCCCAATACGCGGCCATCAAGCGATCGCCCCAGTCACGAATGCGAAGGGTGAGCGTCGCACGATCCTCCGGGCTGAGGTTGGGCGCGCGATAGATCGCCGAACTGGTGGCATAGTCGATCGAGCGCAGGAATCCGGCGACGTCGCGCGCCGGCGGCTCCTTGCGCCGGCGTTCCTCGAGCGAGCGTTTCGGCTCACCCTCGAAGTCCAGGATATAGGCATCGTCCTTGGCGATGAGAACCTGGCCGAGATGGAAATCGCCATGATGCCTGATCTTGATGCCGTCAAAACGGGCATTCCGGCCCGTTTCGATGTGTTTGTTGATGGCGTCGCGGTATCCGAGCAGGCGCTCCGCCAAGGTCGAAGCCGGATCCGCCAGGCCTTTCAGATTGCGTTCCAGCAGCACGAACACATTCTGTGCGCGTGCGATCAGCGCGTCGGTCCAATGCGCAGCGTCAGCGGCGGAAATTGGCTCCGGCGCGAAGGCGGGGATGCCGGTGCCGCCGGCGAACGCCAAATGCATCTCGGCGGTGCGTTTCCCGATCTGCCGCATCCGCTGCAGCATCGAGGCCGTTTCAGACGTTTCCGTCACCGCTTCGTCGGGCAGCAATCGCTGCTCGTCGATGAAGCGGTCGAGCGAGGCGCTGGTGATGCTCCAGGCATCGCCCTGGTTCTCGATGAAAGCGTTTACGACCGCGAGCGCGGTGCGATTCTCGCCTTCCACCAATTCCACCGAGCCGAGCAATGTCGGCGCATTCTGGAAATGTGCGACGTCGGCCAGGAACCGCCCGATCTCGATTTCCGGATGAATCCCGGGTGTGATCCGGCGCAGGATCTTGACGACGTACTGGTTGTCCACGATCACGCTCGAGTTGGATTGCTCGCGCTCGACGGCGTTGACCGTCTTGATCTCCGGCAGCGGTGCTTCGGCAAAAGCTTTGGTCGGCCGGAATTCGATGCTTTGCCCGCCGTCGCCGACCGTCTCGCCGGCGTGAATCTTCGCCAGCAATGCGACGATGAATTCATGTTCGGCGGTGGCGTCGAGCAAGGTGCCTTCGCGCGGTCCGCGCCGCACCGCGGCCAACACGCTCGCCGGGCCCCTGTCGATGGCGGTGTAGCGCGTCCAGCGGATCGTCAACGGCAGGAAGTAGCGACTGGTGCCGTGACTGCCGGTGACGTCGGTGATCGCGGCAACGAAGTTGTCTTGCGCGTGCGTAAACCGGATGGCGGCGGAGACTTTCGCGGCAATCGAGCGGGACGTCTTGTCGGCAAACCACCGGCGATCTGGCATGAAGCTCGGCAAGACTTCGTGTTCAAACGTCCGCCGGGTCCAGCCGGACAACGGCGAATCCCAGCTATCCCCCAGCACAAGGGTGGTGATCTCGCGCGGCAGCACCGTTTCAGGCTCGTTCTCGGCTTCCTGCTTGAGCGAGAACCAGAAAAAGCCGTAAGGCGGCAGCGTCACCAAATAGGGCAGTTCGCCGATGCGCGGAAACTTGGTGCGGCCCAGCATTTCCTGCGGAATGCGGCCCTTCCACGGACTCATGTCGAGCTCGACCGCCTGCGCCGAGCGCGAAATATTGGCGACGCAGAGAATGGCTTCGTCGCCGAGTTGGCGGACATAGGCCAGCACCGCACGGTTGGCCGGCCGGACGAAGGTGAGGGTGCCGCGACCGAACACTTTCGTGGACTTGCGCACGCCGATCAGCCGCTTGGTCCAGTTCAGCAGCGAGGACAGCGAGCGGGTCTGCGCCTCCACGTTGACGGCGTCGTAGCCGTAGACCGGGTCCATGATCGGCGGCAGATAAAGTCGCGCCGGATCGGCGCGCGAGAAGCCGCCGTTGCGGTCAGGCGTCCACTGCATCGGCGTGCGCACGCCGTTGCGGTCGCCGAGATAGATATTGTCGCCCATGCCGATCTCGTCGCCGTAATAGATGATCGGCGTGCCCGGCATCGACATCAGGATCGAGTTCATCAGCTCGATCTTGCGCCGGTCGTTATCCATGAGCGGGGCGAGGCGGCGGCGGATGCCGAGATTGATGCGCGCGCGCGGATCGGCGGCATAGGTCGACCATAGGTAGTCGCGCTCGACGTCGGTCACCATTTCCAGCGTCAGCTCGTCGTGATTGCGCAGGAACATCGCCCATTGGCAGTTTTCTGGGATTTCCGGCGTCTGCCGCATGATGTCGGCAATCGGGAAGCGGTCCTCCTGCGCGATCGCCATGTAAATGCGCGGCATCAGAGGGAAGTGGTAGGCCATGTGGCATTCGTCGCCGTCGCCGAAATACTGCTGCACGTCTTCCGGCCATTGATTGGCCTCGGCCAGCAGCACCTTGCCGGGCGCGTATTGATCGAGCGCGGCGCGCAAGAGCTTGAGCACGGTGTGCGTTTCGGGGAGGTTTTCGTTGTTGGTGCCTTCGCGCTCGCACAGGTAGGGCACGGCGTCGAGCCGGAAGCCGTCCACGCCGCTGTCGAGCCAGCGCTTCATCACTTGCAGCACCGCCTTGACGACACGCGGATTGTCGAAATTGAGATCGGGCTGGTGCGAGAAGAAGCGGTGCCAGTAATAGGCTTTCGCCTCGTCGTCCCAGGCCCAATTCGACTTTTCTGTATCCGTAAAGATTATGCGGGTGCCCTGGTACTTCTGGTCGGTGTCGCTCCAGACGTACCAGTTGCGCGCGCTCGAACCCTTTGGGCTGCGCTTGGCGCGCTTGAACCAGTCGTGCTGGTCGGACGTGTGATTGACCACCAGCTCGGTGATGACACGCAGGCCGCGGCGCTTGGCCTCCTGCATGAAGCGGCGGAAATCCTTCATGTTCCCAAAGTCGGGATTGATGTCGCCGTAGTTGGAGATGTCGTAGCCGTCGTCGCGGCCCGGGCTTGGATAGAACGGCAGCAGCCAAACGGCGGTGACGCCGAGATCGCGCAGATAGTCGAGGCGCTCGGTCAGTCCGGCGAAATCGCCGACGCCGTCGCCGTTTGAGTCCTGGAATGCCTTGACGTGCAGCTGATAGACGATCGCGTCCTTGAACCACAGCCCGTCGTCGTCGGCTTTCTGCGCGCTGTCGGTGTCGACGGTGGGCAGGATGTTCATCGCGGCACTCTATACATGACAGCGGAACAGCAAAGCGGGTTCATCCGCCGGATCGATGCGCAGGCGCCGGCCGTTCCATTCGAGCAGGTGGCGCTCGCCGGTGACGAGGTTCTCGATCGCGCGCACCGGGCGGCGCGCGTCGGCCGGCCCGATCTCGATGTCACCGAAATGCAGCCAGAACTCCTGCGGGCTGCCTGCAAGCGAAATCGCCACCGCCACCGCGTTGCTGCCGTCGTCGGCCTCCTTGACGAAGCCCATGACGTTGTCGTCGTCGACCTGAAGGAAGCGCAGGTTTGAGGTTTGCAGCAGGGCAGGGTTAGCGCGGCGCAATCCGTTCATGCGGCCGATATAGTCCTTGATGTTGCCCGGCTTGTCCCAGTCGCGCGTCTTGATCTCGTATTTTTCAGAATCGATGTATTCCTCCCGCCCGGGGATCGGCTCGTGCTCGATCAGCTCGAAGCCGTTATAGATGCCGTAATTTGACGACAGGGTAGCGGCGAGCGCGAAGCGCGCCTTGAACAGCCACGTCTCGCCGGCCTGCAACTGGACCGGCAGGATGTCGGGCGTCGTCACGAAGAAGTTGGGGCGGAAATAATCGCGCTCCGGATGGCCGGTAATCTCGCTGAGATAGGCTTGCAGCTCCTGCTTCTCGGTGCGCCAGGTGAAATAAGTGTAGGACTGTGAGAAGCCGAGCTTGGCGAGCGCCTTCTTGATTTTCGGCCGCGTGAAGGCTTCCGCCAGGAACAGCACGTCGGGGTGGCGGGCGCGCACCTCGCGGATGAGCCACTCCCAGAATGGAAACGGCTTGGTGTGCGGATTGTCGACGCGGAAGATGCGCACGCCTTGCTTGACCCAAAACAGAATGACGTCGCGCAATGCCTCCCACAGTGCGATGCGGTCCGCGCAGGTAAAATCCGGATTGACGATGTCCTCGTACTTCTTCGGAGGGTTCTCGGCATATTTGATCGAGCCGTCGGGGCGGGTGCGGAACCATTCCGGATGCTGCTTCAGCCATGGATGATCGGGCGAGCATTGCACCGCGAAGTCGAGCGCGATTTCCATCTTGCGCTTGGCGCAGGCCGCGACCAGCCGGCGGAAATCGGCGAGCGTGCCGAGCTCCGGGTGCACCGCGTCGTGGCCGCCCTGCTCGTTGCCGATGGCATAGAAGCTGCCCGGATCGCTGGGCGCGGGATGAAGCGTATTGTTCTTGCCCTTGCGGTTGGTGTGGCCGATCGGATGGATGGGCGGGAAATAAAGCACGTCGAAGCCGAGCGCGGCGATCTCCGGCAGGCGCGCGATGCAATCGTCGAAAGTGCCGTGCTTGCCGGGCGTTTTGCCCTGGCTGCGCGGCACCATCTCGTACCAGGCTCCGGCGCGCGCGCGTTCGCGGTCGGCGGTCAGTGGAATGATGGGGCTGCGGGTGAGGTCAGGACGCTTGTCGGATTGTTCCATCGCGGCCGCCAGCGCGTCGTCGAGCAGCACCGCGGATTTCTTGCCCGAGGCGAATTTGCGCGCCGCCGCCTCTACCGCGCGGCGCGGTTCGCGCTCACTCGGCATCAACTCGGTCAACAGCTCATGGCCCTCGCGCGCCTCCACGGAGACGTCCTGGCCGGCTTCCTGCTTGAGGCGGAATTCCTTGCGCCAGGTCGCGAATTGATCGGTCCAGGCCTCGATCGCGAACAGGTAAAGGCCGGGCTCCGGCGGCGTGAAGCGCCCGTGCCAGCGGTCGTTGCTGTGCGGCTGCATGGGCTCGCGACGCCATTCGGCGCCGTCTTCCGGCCGCCACAGCAAGGCGGCGGCGATGACGTCATGACCCTCGCGAAAAACATCGGCCCAGACGTCGACGGTTTCGCCGGCAATGCGTTTGACCGGATAGCGGCCACAATCGACGGAAGGGTAAATTTCTTCGATGCGAAAACGCGGACCGGTCGGATCGGTCGGAGCGATGTCCCAGGCGTCGGCGATTGAATACGGCTTCATGCCTTGACGGGACCCTTCGCTCCGGGCTGTTTCATTTTTGCGGTCTTGGGCGTTAATCCCCTAAAAAGAACCACAAATGCAGTTTCAGAAGAACTACAAAAAAAGCCCAAAGTTCCTCAAGGCTTAATGGACTCCTGCCCGTATCGCGCCGGTTGCCGTAATAACGAGCAATAAAGAGCCCGCAATGGACGATCTGGCGGCAACAGCGCGGCTTTGGGGCATAGAACCGGAATACTATGACGGTTTGGGCAGGCGGCATACCGCCAGCCCGGAGATTTTGACGCGGCTGATCGCCGCAATTTCAGCAGGCCGCGAACGGCCGAACCATGTCGATGCGGCGGTGTCCGCCCCGCAACACGCGTTTCAGGGCGACAGCCGACGCCTGTGGGGGATTGCGGTGCAGCTTTACGCGCTGCGCTCGCGCCGTAACTGGGGGCACGGCGATTTCACCGATCTGTCACATCTGGTCGCGCTTGCCGCCGCGCGCGGGGCGTCCGCCATCGGCTTGAATCCGCTGCACGCGCTGTTTCCTGATCGCGCCGAACAGGCCAGTCCCTACGCGCCCAACAGCCGGCTGTTTCTCAATCCGCTTTACATCGACGTCGAGGCTATCGTGGAATTCCCCGGCGTTGCGGCGGCCGGGCTTGAAGATGAAATCGCGGCGTTGCGCGCAACGGACATGGTCGCCTACGAACGCGTCGCGCGCGTCAAGCTCTCCGGCTTACATTTCGCGCATGAACGTTTCCGCGCATCCGCGAGCGCGCAGCGGCGCGCCGATTTCGCGGCTTATCGGCAGCAGCACAACGAAACTTTGCTGCGCTTTTCCTGCTTCGAAGCTTTACGCCAACGCTTTGCACCCGAGCCCTGGCCGCAATGGCCCGTGGCGTGGCGCCATCCCGACGACGCCCGGTTGCAGGCCTTCCGGCAAGAGCATGAGGTGGACTGCGAATTCCATGAATTTGTGCAATGGATCGCCGACCGCCAGCTTGGCGCCTGTCAGGAGGCGGCGCGCCAGCATGGCATGCCGGTCGGTCTTTATACCGATCTCGCCGTCGGCATCGATCGCCACGGCGCCGACGCCTGGATCCAGCAAGATGTCGTGCTCGCCGACGTGTCGATCGGAGCGCCGCCCGACGAATTCAATCCGGGCGGGCAGGATTGGGGGCTGGCGCCGTTCAATCCGCACGCGCTGCCCGCGCATGATTTCGCCGCCAAGCGCCGGTTGATGGACGTGATCATGCGGCATGCCGGAGCGGTAAGGCTGGATCACGTTTTCGGTCTCAAGCGGCTTTTCATGTTTCCCTGTGGCGCCAGCGCCGCCGACGGCACCTATGTGCGCTTTCCGTTCGAACAATTGCTGCGCGTCATCAGCGAGGAGAGCAATCGATTCCGCAGCATCGTGATCGGCGAGGATCTCGGCACGGTGCCGGACAATTTCCGCGAGACGCTGTCGCAGTGGGGACTGTGGGGCTGCCGCGTAATGCTGTTCGAGCGCGAGGCCGACGGGCGCTTGCGACCGCCGGAAAGCTATCCGGCCGAGGCGCTGGCGACGTTCAACACCCATGACATGGCGAGTTTCCGCGGCTGGCTGGAAGGACACGACCTGCGCGTCAAGCGCGCGATCGGCGTCGATCCGGGCGAAAGCGACGAGGCGCGCGCGAGCTCGCAAGCTGCGCTACGCGATGCGCTTGCCCGCTGGACGCCGTCCTATGCGCCGGACGATATCGCGGCGGTCGCCGCGTTCCTGGGCGCGACGCCCTCGCGGCTGGCGGTGATCGCGCTCGACGACGTGCTGGGGGTACGCGATCAGATCAACGTACCGGGCACCGTCGACCAGCACCCGAATTGGCGGCGCCGGCTGCCGGTTGTGCTGGAAGATCTGGAAATGCATGACGGGCTGGAAAGAGTTGCGCGTGCGTTCGCGCAGGCCGGGCGCAGCTTCAGCGACTGACGCGTCAGCTCACCGGCACGCGCCAGATGTCGCGGGCATATTCGCGAATGGTACGGTCGGATGAGAACCAGCCCATACGCGCGGTGTTGAGGATGATCATGCGCGACCAGTCGGCCGGCGATCGCCAAATTTTGTCGACGGCGCGCTGGGCTTCCCAATAGGCTTCGAAATCGGCGGCGACCATGAAGCGGTCGTAGGCCAGCAGCGCTTGCACGATGGGCGAATAGCGCGCGCGATCGTCAGGCGAAAAATCTCCTGCGCGCAGCGCCTCGAGCACGGCCGCCAGCCGTGGCGAAGCGTCCACCGCTGTGGCGCCCTTGAACCTGGCCTTTTGCTTGTCGGCCACGTCCTGCGCGTTCATGCCGAAGATCACGAAATTGTCGGCGCCAACACGCTCGCGGATTTCGATATTGGCGCCGTCGAGCGTGCCGATAGTGAGCGCGCCATTGAGCGCGAGCTTCATATTGCCGGTGCCAGAGGCTTCCATGCCGGCGGTGGAAATCTGCTCTGACAGGTCGGCGGCCGGGATGATCGCCTCGGCCAGGCTGACGCTGTAGTTCGGTGCGAATACCACTTTCAGCCGGTCGCCGACGATCGGATCGGCATTGACCACGTTGGCCACGTCGTTTGCCAGCTTGATGATCAGTTTGGCGCGATCATAGCTCGCCGCCGCCTTGCCGGCGAAGATCTTCACCCGTGGCACCCACTCTTTGTCGGGCGCGGCGCGGATCGCCTGATAGAGCGCGATAGTCTCCAGCAGGTTGAGCAATTGCCGTTTGTACTCGTGTATGCGCTTGATCTGCACGTCGAACAGCGCCTGCGGCGGCAGCCGCACGCCGGTCCGATCTTGCAGCAGATCGGCGAGCCTGCCTTTGTTGGCGGCGCGCGCCTTGCTGTACCGCGCGACGAAATCCGCATTGGTGGCGAGCGGCTCGAGCTCCCGCAACGTTTCGGGATCGTCGAGCACGCGCTCGCCCAGCGTCTTGACCAGCAACTCGGTGAGCGGGCGGTTGGCGTCGTAAAGCCAACGTCGGAAGGCAATGCCGTTGGTCTTGTTGATGATCTGCGTCGGCACGGTGCCGGCGAGATCGTGGAAGACGGTTTGGCGCAGAAGCCTGGTGTGGAGCTCGGATACGCCGTTCACGCAATGGGAGCCGAGGAAGGCGAGATGCCCCATGCGCACGCGCTTGTCGCCGTTCTCCTGCACCAGCGACACGTTGGCCAGAAATTCCGGATCCTCGCAGCCCGCGCGCTCGACCGCCTTCAGGTGGAACCAGTTGATCAGGTAGATGATCTGCAAATGGCGCGGCAGCAGCCGGCCAAGCAGGTCGACCGGCCAAGTCTCCAGCGCCTCCGGCAGCAGGGTGTGATTGGTGTAGGAGAGCGTCGCCCGCGTGATCTTCCAAGCCTTGGTCCAGACGACATTATGCTCGTCCACCAGGATGCGCATCAGTTCGGCGACGGCGATCGCGGGGTGGGTGTCGTTGAGCTGCACGGCGGCGTGGTCGGCGAGTGAATCGAGCGTGCCGAATTCCTCGACATGGCGTCGCGTGATATCCTGCAGGGAAGCCGAGGTGAAAAAGTACTCCTGCCGCAGCCGCAGTTCCTGCCCTTGCGTCGTGGCGTCATTGGGATAGAGCACGCGTGAGATCGCTTCCGCGCGCATTCGCGCCGCCGTCGCGCCCACCACGTCGCCTTGATCGAGCGCCGACAGATGGATCGGCGAGGCTGCCTGCGCGTGCCAAAGCCGCAGCGGGTTGGCATGGCGGCCGCGCCAACCGCCAAACAGGGTGTCGTGTGCGACCGCCTGCACTGTTTCCGCCGGATACCAGACGGCGCGCGCGGTGACCTCGCCGCCGCCGAGATATTCGACCATGCCGCCGAAGCCGACGGTGTATTTCCTGGCCGGGCGCACGAATTCCCACGGATTGCCGCGTGCCAGCCAGGTCTCCGGATACTCTTCCTGCCAGCCGTCGCGGATGCGTTGCTCGAACAGGCCGTTCTCGTAGCGGATGCCGTAGCCATAGGCAGGGATCGCGAGCGCTGCCATTGAATCCATAAAGCAGGCCGCCAGCCGTCCCAATCCGCCATTGCCGAGCGCGGCATCGGGTTCGACGTCGCGCAGGCGATCGAGATCAAGGCCAAGACTTTCCAGCGCGCGCCGCGCCGGTTCCACCAGCCGCAGATTAGTCAGCGTGTCGGGCAACATCCGACCGATCAGGAATTCGATCGAGAGATAGTAGACACGTTTCTTTTTCAGGCGTGTGGCTTCGCGGCGCGACTGCATCCAGATGTCGACGAGGCGATCGCGCACGGCGAGCACCGTTGCCTGGTACCAATCGTAGTCGCCGGCGTTCTCGACGGTCTTGCCCAGGACGTAAGTGAGCTTCGTCTCAATAGCGTCGCGAAGCTTCGCTTCCTCGCTGCCAGGAGCAAGCGGCGCTAATGCCGGTCGTTTGGATTTCAGTTGCGCCATGCCGATCGGTACACCCGAACCTCAATGAAAGCTTTACCGGTCAACGCCACGCAACGGTCGTTCCAGTTGCCGGCGCATTCGACGAATTGATAGGTCCGATGCAATCAAGTGCAGCGCCGGCAACGCTGGTATAGCGATAAATTACGGCGTTTCAACAGCCCGGCCGGCAAGCGATAGCAGCTCTGCCGGCAGCGGCGAGGAATGAAACGCCGCCATTGGCGCTTTTTTAGCCATGGCGGCCGGCGTCGACATTAATCCTTGCGACCAAAATCTGTTCGCCGCCGAATCGTCAGGCCGGCCGGCGCTTGAGCAGGAAGGCCTGCACGCCCTCTTGGACCACCTCGCCGCGTTGATTGAGCACCTGCAACTGGCGCTTCATGACGCCGCGCTCGGGGTTGGACGTCTCGCGCTTCTCCAGCACCTTGATGCGGGCGTGGATGGTGTCGCCGGGCTTCACTGGCTTGGTGAACTTCAGGCTGTCGAAGCCGAGAAACGCGATCAACGTGTCGTCGTAAAGGTGGAGCTGGAACAGCAGGCCGGCGGCGATGGCGTAGACCAGCGGCCCGTGCGCGATGCGGGTGCCGAACTGGGTCTGCTTGCAATATTCCTCGTTGACGTGCAGCGGATTGTAGTCGCCCGACAGCCCGGCGAACATCGCGACATCGGCTTCGGTGACGGTGCGCGCAGGGGATTCGAATTCCGCGCCGACGTCCCATTGTTCCCAATACAAGCCACGCATACGGACGTTCCTTCCTATTTGACGGCACCCTTGGCGCGCAAAGCGGCAATCTGATCGCCCGACAGATCGAGCAAGCTGCCAAGCACCGCGTCGGTGTGCTCGCCCACGCGCGGTGCCGGATTGGAGATGGTCTTGCCCATGCCCGACATCTTAATCGGGTTGCCGGGCAGCCGCACCTTGCCGACTTGCGGGTGATCGTATTCGACGATCATCTCGCGCTCCGCCACCGGCGGCTCGGCGAAGGCGCCGTCGAGATTGTTGACCGGCGCGGCCGGCACCTCGGCCGCGCGCAGGCGCGCGAGCCAGTCGGCCACGGTGCGGTTGCGGAAGATGCGTTCGAGTTCCGGCACCAGAGCGGCGCGGTTGGCGACACGGTCGGGATTGGTGGCAAAGCGCGGGTCGTCGGCAAGGCCGGGCGACTCCAGCGTCTCGCACAGTTTTTTCCAGAAGACTTCCTGCCGGGTGGCGACAACGATGTAGCCGTCCTTCGCCTCGAAGGCTTGCCACGGCACCGAATATTCGTGCGCGGAGCCGGGCGGCTTGGGCAATTCGCCTTTGGTCAGCCAGATGGTGCCGATGTAACTGAGCAGATTGAGCATGCCGTCGAACATCGACAGCTCGACGTAGCGGCCGTTACCGGTGCGCTCGCGGTCGTAGAGCGCGGCGAGGATGCCTTGCGCGGAGAAAAAGCCGCCGCTGAGATCGGCGAGCGGAATGCCGACACGCGCCGGCGGCCGCCCCGGCTCGCCGGTGATCGCCATGTGGCCGCTGATCGCCTGGATGACGAGATCGAGGGCGGGATAATCCTTGTACTCGCCCTCGGAGCCGAAGCCGGTGACCGAGCACTGGATGATGCGCGGATTGATCGCCGAGAGCGTGGCGTAATCGATCTTCAACCGCTCCAGCACGCCGGGTCGGAAATTGTCGATCACCACGTCCGCGATGTTGACCAAGTCGTAAAAGACCTGGCGGCCGGCCTCGTTCTTCAGGTCGATGACGATGCTTTTCTTGTTGCGATTGAAGGTGAGGAACAGCGCGCTCAGCCCCTTGTAGGGGCCGACCGAGGGGGTGCGGCCGAGATCGCCGTCCGGCGTCTCGATCTTGATCACCTCGGCGCCAAGGTCGGACAGCAGCTGGCTGCCGTAAGTGCCGGCGATGATCTGGCCCAGTTCCAGGATTCTGACGCCGGCGAGCGGGTATGACATGGCTCGTCCGCGCTAGAGCCCGAGATTGCGGGCGATAATGTTGCGCTGGATTTCCGAGGTGCCGCCGCCGATCACCGCCAGCCGCGAGTCGCGAAAGAAGCGCTGCATCGGATATTCCATGCAATAGCCGTAGCCGCCGAGGATCTGCAGGCCGAGATCGGACACTACCTTGTAGGTCTCGCCGGTATAGAGCTTGAGCACGGCGGCGTCGCTGCGCGTGGCTTGCCCTTGCGCCATCGCCCAGGCGAAGCGGTAGACCAGCATGCGCGAGACGTCGAGCATCACCTTCATGTCGGCGAGCTTGTGCGAGATCGCCTGGAAGCTGCCGATAGTCTGCCCAAACTGCTTGCGCTCCTTGGCGTAGGCCAGTGCGTAATCGAAGGCGGCGAGCGCCGCGCCGCTGCGCGCGGCCGACAGGCACAAGCGCTCGTACCAGAGATAGGAATCGACCGCGGCCCAGCCCTGATCGACGTCGCCCAGCACGGCGGAAGCCGGCACGCGCACGTCGGAATAAAACACCTGCGTGGTGCCGATGGCGCGGTGGCCGAGCGTTGCGATTTTCTTGACTTCGATGCCGGGTGTCTTGGTGTCGACCAGGAAGGTGGTGATGCCCTGCTGTTTCTTGGCGCCGGTCGATGTGCGCGTCACCAGCAGGCAGTAGTCGCTGATGTCCATGCCGGAGGTGAAGACCTTCTGGCCGTTGATGACGTAGCCATTGCCGTCCTTGCTGGCGCGCGTGGTCAGCGCGGCGGCGTCGGAGCCCGATTGCGGCTCGCTCAAGCCGAAGCAGAACGAGATTTCGCCGCGCAATATTTTCGGCAGCAGCTCGCGCTTTTGCTCTTGCGTGCCGTCCTTCATGACGGCGTAGCCGCCGTAAGTGAGCGTGCGGAACAGCCACATGGCGAGCTCTTCGAAATGCCGGCCGGTTTCCTCCAGGAGGATGGCGAGGTCGATGGCCGAGCCGCCGGTGCCGCCGTATTCCGGCGGCAGGATCAGGCCGAACCAGCCGTGCTCGGCCAGCGCCTGATAGGCTTCGCGCGGCGGACGCGCTTCGTCGTCGCAAGCCTTGGCGTATTCGGGCGGGCACACGTCATCGAGCAGTTCCTTGACGTGATTGCGCAGCGTTTCCTGGTCCGGCGTGAAAGAAAAATCCATGGCGCTTATTATCCCGCGTCGCGTTTCGCCAGGTCGAGCACGCGCTTGGCGCGCTGGAACATCGCGTAATCCACCAGCTTGCCGTCGACCGTGATCGCGGCACTGCCGGCTTTCTCGGCCGCCTCGAATTCAGCCACCACTTTGCGATAATAGGCAACCTCGCTTTCGGGCACCGCATAGGCCTGCCGCACCGGGGCGATCTGCTTGGGGTGGATCACCGTGCGGCCGACATAGCCGAGGCGCGCCGACAGTTTGGAATCCGCGATCAAGCCGGCTTCGTCATTGAGATCGCTGAACACGCCGTCGAACGGAATGAATTGGCTGCCGGCGGCGCGGGTGTCGAGCAGCACCTTGGCGCGCGCATAGAGCAATTCGGTGCCTTCGATCGACCAGCCGCAGCCGAGATCGGTTTGCAGGTCGCCGTCGCGCGCGCTGCCGAAACAGGTGGCGGCCACCCGCGGCGAAGCCTTGATCAGGTCGAAGCAGTTGCGCACGCCGAGCGCGCTTTCGATCATCAGGATGATCGCGACACCGCCCGGCTTTATCTTGTGCGCGGTCTCGTGGCGTTCAATGGCGGCGGCGGTGCGCTGCACGTCTTCAATCGTTTCCGCCTTGGGCAGCAGGACCACGTCGAGGCCCGGCCGCACCACGGCCTGCAAATCGTCGTCCAGGAATGCGGTCGCAGCCGCATTCACCCGCACCCAGATCGCCGGGCCGCCGTCGCGGCCGGCCGCGTCGCTGATGGTCTTGGCGACCAGCGCCCGCGCCGCCGCCTTGTCGGCCAGCGGCACGGAATCCTCCAGGTCCAGGATCACGGCGTCGGTGCCGCTTTCCATGGCCTTGGTCATGACGCGCTCCTTTAGTCCCGGTGCAAAAAGCGCGACGCGTACCGGCTGCAAACATGCCCCCTACGACTAGTGTCGAACCTATCTCCCGCGCATGCGATCGGCACCCTCGACGATCATGTGCCGGCCTTGGCGCGCGCGTCCGCGATCATGTCGCCGAGTTTAGAAACCTTGAGCGGCAGCGTGTTGAGGGAAATGCTCAAGGGGCGCAGCGCGTCATTGATCGCATTGGCGATCGCCGCCGGCGCGCCGAGATAGCCGCTTTCGCCGGTGCCCTTCTGGCCCAGCACGGTGTGCGGCGACGGCGTCTCGTGATCGATGATCTTGATGTCCGGCACCTCGTGCGAGGACGGCAGCAGGTAGTCCATGAAGCTTTGGGCGATCATCTGCCCGTCGTCGTTATAGGCGAATTCCTCGAACAGCGCGGCGCCGATGCCGTGGGCGATGCCGCCCATGGTCATGCCGCGCACGATCTTCGGGTTGATCTGCGTGCCGCAGTCGTGGCCGACACGGTAGCGCAGGATTTGCGGCGTGCCGAGCTCGGGGTCGATGGTCAGCAGGATCAAATGAAATTCGAACGAGAAGCAGGGATACATCTGCACGCGTCCGTCCGGAGTTCGGCAGCGTTCCGCCGGTCGGCACCTGGTAGATGTCGCTCGTCGCCAGGCCGGGCTCGAAGCCTGGCGGCATGCGGTGGAAATTGCGGTGGGCGATGGTGACGAGATCGGCCCAGGCGCGTTTGTTGGCCGGCTTGTCGCGCTCGTAGACGTTGCCATTTTCATAGACCGCGCGCTCAATCGGAATGCCGAGATCGTGGGCGCCGATGGCCGTGAGCTTTTCTTTCAACTTGCGCGCGGCATGAAAGGCGGCGCCACCCAGCATGATCGCCATGCGGCTGCCGACCGGCGTGCCGCTCGGCAAGGAATTGAGCGAATCCGGCCGCGTTACCCGCACCAGCTCGGGATCGACGCCCAGTACCTCGCCGACCACGGTGCCGACCAGCGTCTCGTGGCCCTGGCCCGATGAGGTCGTGTGCATGGTGGCGGTGATGGCGCCGCTGCCGTCCACGGCGATACGGCAGGAATCCATGAACGTGGAGGTGGTGATCTTCGGGTTCAGCAGTGCCTCGAACGTGGCGTTGCCGCCGGAAGGCTCCAGACAGGCCGCGATGCCGATGCCGGCGAGCTTGCCGTCGCTGCGTAAGGCGTCGCGTTCCTGCTTCAGCGCCTCGTAATCGGTGTCGGCCAGCACCTTGGCGATGACGGTTTCATAGTCGCCGCTGTCGTAGGCCGTTCCGCTCGGGATGGTGTAGGGGAATTCGTCGCGGCGGATCATGTTGCGCCGGCGCACCTCCAGCGGATCGAGCTTGAGCTGGCTTGCGATCTCGTCCATGGCGCGCTCGAGCGCCAGATTGGTCGGCCCCTGGCCGAAGCCGCGCACCGCCTCCTGCACCGCCTTGTTGCTGACCACCGCGATGGCGCGGTACTGCACGCTTCTGATCTTGTAGGGCCCGACGATGGCGCCGATCGGCTTGCCGAGCTGGAACGGCGATCGCCCGGCATAGGCGCCGACGTTTTCCAGCGCGCGCAGTTTCATCGAATGCACCACGCCGTCATCGTCGAAGGCGTATTCGAGGTCGAACAGGCGCTCCGGCCCGTGCGCGTCGCCGGCGCGCATGTTTTCCAGCCGGTCCTCGATCAGCCGCACCGGAAAGCCGAGCCGCCGCGACAGATAGCCCGTAACCACCGTATGCTTGATGCCGCGTTTGACGCCGTAACTGCCGCCGACGTCGACGTCGTGATGCACGCGCACCGAGGTGGCCGGAATTTTAAGTGCGGCAGCGATCTGGTCGGGATAGCGCGGTAGCTGGATCGAGGCCCAGACGTCGAGGATTTCACGCCAGGGATCCCAGCGCGTGATCACGCCGAAGGTCTCGATCGGCACCGTCGATGAGCGCGCCCATTTCACGCGCAACGATAATTTGTGCGGGGCCGCCGCGAAGTCCTTGTCGACATCGCCCCAGACGAAGGTTTTGTCGAGCAGCACGTTGGAGCCGTGCTTCTCGTGCACCAGCGGGCTGCTTTTCTCGAGCGCCCGCTCGGCGTCGAGCACGAAGGGCAGGGGCTCGTAGTCGACGTTGATTTCTTCCGCCGCGTCTTCCGCCTGCGCGCGGCAGTCGGCCACCACGGCGGCGACCCATTCGCCGGAATAGCGCGCGATCTCCGCCGCCATGGCCCGCCGCGGCACGTTGGGCGTGTCGAGGCCGGCAAGCAACGGGTCGGTCGCTTGCGCAAGCTCGGCGCCGTCCAGCACGTAATGGACGCCGGGCATTTTCAGCGCTGCCGCCTTGTCGATTGCTTTGATGCGCGCGGCCGGGTGCGGACAAGTGACCAGCGCGACGTGGCGCGTGCCGGGCAGGTCGATGTCGGCGACGAAATTACCCTTGCCGGCCACGAAGCGGCGGTCCTCGCGCACGCGGCGGTCGGTGGCGACGAAGCGGAATTCGCTCTCGCTCATTTGCGCAACTCCGCCGGCCGGTTGACGCCGCGCATGCGCTCGGCGGCGAGCGCGATGGCTTCGACGATCTGCGCGTAGCCGGTGCAACGGCAGATGTTGCCCGAAATCGCCTCGACAATCTGTTCGCGCGTCGGCTCAGGATTATCGGCGAGCAGCGCGTGCGCGACCAGGATCATGGCCGGCGTGCAATAGCCGCATTGCATGCCGTGGGTTTCGCAGAAGGCATCTTGAATGAGTGACAACTCGCCGGGCGCCGGCGTGACGCCTTCGACGGTCGTGATTGCGGAGCCTTCCGCCTGCGGCGCAAACATCAAACACGAGCGCACCGCCACGCCGTCGAGTAACACGGCGCAGGCGCCGCAGACGCCGTGCTCGCAGCCGGCATGCGCGCCTTTGAGCGCAAGATAATCACGCAAGGCGTCGAGCAGCGTGGTGCGTTCCTCGATGTCGAGGTCGTGGTCGGCGCCGTTGACGGTGAGCTTAATGCGCACGGGCTTTGCTCGCATTTGAGCTGGGGTTTTGCGCATTCGCTTTGGCGTCGGCGATGGCGCGCGCGGCCAGCGTCGCCGCCGCGCGGCGGCGGTATTCGGCCGAAGCGTGCAGATCGGCGAGCGGCTCGATATCGGCGAGCGCCGCGCGCAGCGCTTCGGTCACTTTCTTTTGGTCGAGCGTGCCGCCGGTCAATTCGTTTTCGGCGCCTTCGAGCCGCAGCGGAGATTCGGTGGCGGCGCCGACGCCGATGACGATGCGCTTGCACTTTCCATCGTTGCCGAGTTCGACCTGCGCCGCCGCCGCCACGAAGGCGAAGTCGCTGCGCCGCGCATTCACCTCGTGAAAACCGACGCCGATCCTACTTTCGCCATGCCAAACCGGAAACCGCACGGTGGTGAGGCAGGAACCCTCCGGCAGATTTGTCGCCATCAGCCCGGCAAAGAAATCGCGCGCCGCCAGCTCGGCATCGGCGCCGGCGGCGCGGTAAGTCATGATCGCATCGAGCGTAACCGCGATCAGCGCCAATTCTGCCGCCGGATCGGCATGCACGAGCGAGCCACCGATGGTACCGCGCGCGCGGGTGGCGGCGTGGCCAATGAACGGAATCGCCCGTGCCAGCAGCGGAATCCGCTTGGCCACGACGGAATCGTGCTCCAGCACGCATTGCCGCGTGCAGGCGCCGATGGCGACGGCGGCTTTGTCCTCGTGCACATAGGATAATGAGGCAATGCGGTTGATATCGACGAGGTGCGTCGGCCGCGCCAGCCGCATCGCCATCATCGGCACCAGCGACTGCCCGCCGGCGATGACACGGGCGCCGTCGTCGGCCGCCAGCAACGCACAGGCTTCGTCGACATCGGCGGGGCGCGAATACGAAAACGGTGCTGCCTTCATTGACGCCACCACTGAAGCCGAACAAACGGCCGCCCGATATTGTCGATACGGCATGATATCGTTAAAGTCCCGCACCGATTATCGCAACCGCAAAAGCGCGGATTTGCCGGGGCCGGCCGGCCGCCGCGCCGAAACGTCGCCAACGTCATGGGTGAAGACAGATGCCGCGGACCAAGGGCGCCGACCTGATCACCGAGTATCTGGTGGCCAACAAGATCCCTTATGTGTTCGGTATCTGCGGCCACGGCAACGTGGGCATGCTCGATTCACTGCATGCCGCGCGCGACCGCATCAAGATGATCTCGCCGCGCCACGAGCAGGTGGCCACGCACATGGCGGACGCTTACTTTCGCGTGCGCCATGAGCCGGTGGCGACGCTGACCTCGTGCGGACCGGGCTCCTGCAACATCGTGATGCCGCTCGCCTGCGCGATTTCCGATTCCTCGGCGCTGCTCGCGATCACCGCCAATGTGCCGACTTCGCAGTTCAACCGCTCGCCATTCCAGGAAATCAACAAACACTTCCAGGCCGACTTCCCCAACATCATTCGCCCGGTGGTCAAGCGCAGCTTCCAGCCCACGCGCGTCGATATGCTGCCGCTCGCCTTGCGCCAGGCGATGACCACGATGCTATCGGGACGGCCCGGCCCGGTGAACCTCGACGTGCCATTCAACGTGTTCCAGGAAGAAGACGACGTCGAGCTGCCGCCGGCCGCGCCACCGCTCAATGCGCAGCGTGGCGGCGCCTCGCCCGACGAAATTACCGCCTGCGTCAATTTGATCCTGAAGGCGGAACGGCCGGTGATCTTCATCGGCCACGGCGTCACGTTGTCGGAGGCGTCAAAAGAGCTCACCGAATTCGTGCAAACGCTCGGTATTCCGGTGATCTCTTCGCCCAACGGCATGGGCTGCCTCGACATGACCAATCCCTTGTCGCTCGGCTTCATCGGCCGCAACGGCGCATTTCCAGCCAACGAAGCCGGCCGCCGCGCCGATCTGGTGATCGCGATCGGCGCGCGCTTCGACGACCGCTCGGCGTCGTCCTGGCTGCCCGGCTATTCGTGGAATTTCCCGCAGACCAAGCTGATCCATGCCGACGTCGATCCGGCCGAGCTGGGGCGCAACTATCCGCCCGATATCGGCGTACTGGCCGACGCGCGCACCTTCCTGCAGCAACTGTTGGCGGAGGTCGGGCGGCGCAATCCAAAGCGCGACGCGCTGAAGGCCTGGCAGGCGGACATCAAGAAGTGGCAGGCCGAATGGGCAAAATTCGTCGCGCCCAATTTCGAATTGCACACCTCGCCGCTCCGGCCCGAACGCATTGTCGCCGATTGCCAGGACGTGCTGCCGCCCGACGCCATCCTGTGCTGCGACGTCGGCGTCAGCCACAACTGGTACATGCAGTTCTGGAAGGCGCGCCGCCCGCAGACCATGATGAATTCCTGGGGCTTCTCCGGCATGGGCTTCGGCGCCGCCGGCGCGCTCGGCGCCAAGCTCGCCCATCCCGACCGGCCGGTCGTCGCGGTGACCGGCGACGGCTGCTTCTCCATGGTGCCGCACGTGCTGTGCACCGCGGTCGAATACGACATCCCGGTGGTGTGGGTGATCTGGAACAATTTCGGCTGGGTCTCGATCCGCGACATTCAGCTCGGCATGTTCGGCGGCCGCGAACTCGGCACCATGTTCCACGAAGGCCCGAACCAGAAGCCGTACAATCCCGACTTCGCCGCCTGGGCGCGCGCCACCGGTGTCGAAGCGATGACTGTGACCAAGTCGCAGGATTTCAAGGGTGCGCTCGAACACGCGGTGAAAGCCAACAAGCCGTTCCTGCTCGACGTGCACGTGGACGCCGAAGTGCGGCCGCCCTCGACGGGGACCTGGCAATTGCCGCCGACGCCCTACAAGGAGCCCGTATTCGGGCAGCGCTTCATTCCCGACGCGGCACCGGTGAAGTAAAGCAAAATTCCGTTCGTCCCCGCGCAAGCGGGGACCCAGTGCGGCGTGCTCCGGAATTTGTTACCCTGGGTTCCTGCTTGCGCGGGAACGAACGGAGGAGGGCCCCGATGCCAAGACACGCAGGTTACATCCCTAACGGCGTGATCCCGGCGGTGCTGCTGCCGTTCGACAATGATCTCGCCATCGACGAGACGAATTTCCGCAAGCACCTGCGCGACGTGGCATCAGTCGAAGGTCTGTCGGCCGTTACCATCAACGCCCATTCCACCGAGGTCGGCTCCTGTTCGTTCGACGAACAGCGCCGCGTGCTCGCGATCGCGCAGGACGAGATCGGGGCTAAGCTGCCGCTCATTAACGGCATCTGGGCCGACGGCAGCATCGAAGCCGCGCGCCTTGCGCGCATGGCGGAGGAAGGTGGCGCCTCGACGCTTCTGGTGTTTCCGCCGGCGCCGTTCACGCTCGGGCAATCGCCGCAGATGGCGCTCGCCCATTTCAAGCGCATTGCCGATGCCACCGATCTGCCGCTAATCGTGTTCCAGTATCCGCTCGCCACCGGGCAGGGCTATCCGAAGGAAACCTTGCTGCGCTTGTGCGAGGAGGTGCCGACCATCCGCGCCATCAAGGATTGGATCGGCAACGTGCCGCATCACGAATGGCACATCCGCACGCTGCAGAACCTGCCGCGGCCGGTGAACGTTTTGACGACGCACAGCGCTTGGCTATTCTCGTCGCTGGTGCTCGGCCCCAACGGCCTGCTGTCGGGCTCGGGCAGCGTTATCGCCGACTTGCAGGCCAAGCTGTTCCGCGCCGTGCAGGGAGACGACATGGCGGCGGCCAAGCGCCTCAACGACCGCATCGAGCCGCTGATGCGCGTGTTCTACGCCGATCCCTTCGTCGACATGCACAACCGCATGAAGGAAGCGCTGGTGCTGCTCGGCAAACTGCCGCGCGCCGTGGTGCGCCCGCCGCTGGTCAAGCTCGAACGCGGGGAGATTGCGCGCATTCGGCAGGCGTTGGTGGAGGCGAGGCTGCTCGACAAGAACGCCCGCGACGCGGCGTAAATTTTGTAACATTCAAATATGTTAGCGGAGCGCAGCCGTCATTCTCTGAAATGCTTCAAACTAGAACAGATATTGTGACGCAATGAATTCGGCATGAGCGCCGATTTCGAGTTGCGGCCTGTTCCGCGGATTCTGCCGCGCCTCATGGTCCAGGATATGGCACACATACATTTTCGAATACCAGGATTCAGCTTTCACGGGGCGATGTCCTGGCAAACTCCGGTCACGCCCAATCTTTCGTAGACTGTTTTCTTGGTTGAATTCGGCAATCGCCGCGAGTTCGCCAGACCATTCATTCGCGAAGAAAAAACTCGTGTCGTCAAAATACATAGAAATCGCAGGATTATATTTCTCAGGGTGATTTGTAAGGCACCGCAATGCGCTTTTCGTCGCCGAGTAAATGTCAACATCAACGGAAATGAAGCCAATGGGAGCGGATGGGTCGACAGCGTTGCTGAAAGCATCCGCTGTATCAGCGATATCGCCCCAAATCACTTCTGCCCGGTTCCCTAATCTTTGCAAAAGCTTGTCCCGATCATCCGTAGTAAAGTCTCCGGCACTCCAAATCTCTGGGTGATCTTTGTAACCCTGTACCGAGGGCAAGCCCCGTCCGGTGTCGAACCCGACTATTCGAAATTCGATCCCGGTTTCTCTCGTGACCGACGGCGCAAGGTCGATCATATTGAAAAGACCGCTGCCGCTCGCCACGCCGAACTCAACGGCCGTGACCTTTTTTTCCCGAAATATTTCGCAACGTCGGCGGCTCGTAGCATGCCGTAGAGATAATTCGCGCGAGGGATTAAGCCATATTGTTCTCGCGCGCGAAAATCGCCGTGATTGGCTATCCAGGATTTTTCACCCAGTGCAATTGTCCATAATTTTCGCTTTGCTTTCGCAAAAAACTCACCAGTCAACTCCAACTTCCGCTCCAATGATTGAATACTATAAAATGGGTGGATCACCCGCCAATTAATCGTTTCGCTCCCCGTTTAAGAACTTGAATTTGTTTGGCGAGGCCACGTTGCATTTTTTCAACCGGCATGAGGACGGCGCCTCGAAACCGCTCTTCAGGTCTCGCTTTGAAAATCGTGCTATGTACACTTTCTTTCCAGCCTGCAGGAGCTTCTCGCGTATAATAGTACGTCGCGAACGAAATGCGTGTGTAAGGCGCCGACGCGGCAACAGGCGTCACGCCGTGGAAACTGATTTCGCTTGTTTCGAATATGACGCACATGTTCATGCGGGGCGCAAATGCCTGTTGGCAGTTTTTTACGTCCTTATCCCACAATTGAATGTGGCCGCCCCACGATTCGTCCCAGACAGGATTAAGATACAGTAGCAGGTTGAGACGGCGATGGAGTTGGCGGTCTTTGATGAAATTGAAATCGACATGAACGTCGAGTCGCCCACCAGGCCCGGTCATGTGCATTCCGCCACCGGTCAGTTGTTCGTCAGCAAGCAGATTCGGAATGCCGGTCACATAAGAAAGATCAGAAACGAACTCCTGCGATGCGAGTAATTCATTAAGCCGAGCGATTGGTGTCGGAAAACGAGTTGAATCGGTAATTTGAATTTTTTTCCGTTCGTTAACGGCATTGAAGGCTTTGCCGCCTTGCGCGAGCGCCAGATCAAACCTGGGATATGCAGCTGCAACTTCTTTAGCGAAACCGGGTTCGAGAAAATCATCAATTTTCACGTGCGGATACGGCTTGGCATTTAAGAACTGCAAGCGCAATTTTCACGGTCAAATGATTGTAACATCGGTATTAACCTCCGAATTTTGCATTTTACCACCGAACTATACCTGAGAACAATAGAGCAAAACCAAACAGTATATGCTGCGGATCCTGCCGCGGCCGGTGAACATGCTTACCACCCACTCGGCCTGGCTGTTTCCCTCGTTGGTGCCCGGTCCCAACGGCCTGCTGTCGGGTTCGGGCAGCGTGATCGCCGATTTGCAGGCGCAAATGTTCCGCGTTGTGCAGGGGAACGACCTGGCAGAGGCCAAGCGCCTCAACGACCGCACCGAGCCGCTGATGTGTGCGTTCTACGCCGATCCCTTCGTCGACATGCACAACCGCATGAAGGAAGCGCTGGTGCTGCTCGGCAAGCCGCCACGCGCGGTGGTGCGCCCGCCGCTGGTCAAGCTCGAGCGCGGGGAAATCGCGACCATCCGTGCGGCGCTCATTGAAGCGGGCCTGCTCGACAAGAACGCGGGAAGGGATGCGGCATAATTCTTTAGAATACCGGCAGCGCAGCCTCGACCATCGAGTCCGATGCGGTCAGGCTGATGCGAAAATAGTCCGGTGTGTTCATGATTGAGCCGGGCAAAACGAAGACGTTGCGATCCGCTAGCTTGTTCCACTGGCGCTCTCCGTCGTCGCCATTTGCCCATTTGGCCCAGAGATAGAATGTGCCCTCCGGCACCAGGGCTTCATACCCGCCTTTTGTGAGCGCCGCCGTGAGAAGCTTGCGTCGCCGCGTCAGCGCCGCCAGATCTATTGAGAGCTTCTCCAGATCGGGGACCGCATACTGCATCAAGGCGTTGGGAAAGCACCAACCGAGCGCCATCTGGGTCGAAAACATGGAATCCCGCAGCGCCTGACGCTCGTCGGTCGGCATCAGCGGCGAAATCGCCAAATAGCCAAGCCGCTGGCCGGGCGCCAGCAGTACTTTGCCGTAGCTGTAGGAAATCAGCGTCCAGGGATAGAACGCGGCCGGAGACGTAAATGCGTGGCCGTCGAAGCGCAGACGCCGGTATGGCTCGTCCGAGAGCAGGAAAATGCGCCGACCGAATTTCGCCGACGCGCGTTCCAGCAGATCGGCGAGTTCCTTGAGCGTCTTGTCATCGTAAATCCGGCCCGTCGGATTATGTGGCGAGTTGACGATCACCAGCCGGGTCTTGGGGCCGATGGCCGCCTCGATTGCCGCGAGATCGAGATCGAAGGTCATGGCCTTCAGTTTGACTTTGCGGGGAACCGCATCGGCCATGAGCAGCATCGGCTCATAGCAGAACCAGGCCGGTTCGGAGAAGATCGCCTCATCGCCCGCGTCCAGCACAAGCCTGAAAGCCACCATAATGGCGGCGAATGCGCCGGCGGTAAGGGCCATGTCGGGCGCCTCGAACGGCAGAGATAATTCGTGGCTCAGGCTGTCGGCGAGAAAGGCCTGCGGCTCTTGTTCGCTCGTCTTGTAGGCAAACCAGTTCTTGTCATGCGGCACAGCGCGATGACGAAGCACCGAGACAATCCCGTCGAGCGGCATTTCATGCGGATTGCCGAACGTCAGGTCGCATATGCTTGGGTCGCCGCGCCGCTCGCCGTAACGCGAGTGAAAATAGAAATCCTTCACGGCGGCAAAAGCCGCATCGGCCGCGCTCGCCCGGGCAGAGACGATCGACATTGTTTCCCCTTATAGCGCCCGATGCGAGATCGCAGTCGTGCCGTGCATCAGCAATGTAATTCGTTAGCGGGGCTGTCCGACATGTGCGAGCCCGAAATCGGCGGGCGCGACTACCCCACGGCAAACTCGCTGTTCTTGCGATCCGTCACCAGCATGCTGCCGGGATAATGCGTAATGCAGAAATCCGGCTTCACCGTCGCGATCACCGACTGCGGCGTTACACCGCAGGCCCAGAACACCGGCAACTCGTCGGCCTCGACCGGAACTACGTCGCCGTAGTCGGGCTTCATCACATCTTCGATGCCGATCAGCTCCGGCTTGCCGATATGCACCGGCGCGCCGTGCACGGCGGGAAAGCGCGTGGTGATCTGCACCGCGCGGATCGCGTCGGCGGGTTTGAGCGGCCGCATCGACACCACCATCGGTCCGTGAAACGGACCGGCCGCGGCGGTGGCAATAGAGGTGCGGTACATCGGCACGTTGCAGCGGCGCTCAATGTGACGCAGCGCGATGCCCTCCGCCATCAGCGCTTCCTCGAACGAAAACGAGCAGCCGATGACGAAACTCACCAGGTCGTCGCGCCAGAAGTCGGTGATGTCCTCCGGCTCGGCCACCAGTTCGCCGTGCCGCCAGACGCGATAGCGCGGCAGGTCGGTGCGAATGTCGAGATCCTCGCCCATGTCCGGCACGCGCGGATCGCCCGGCGCGGAAGTTCCGATCAACGGGCACGGCTTGGGATTGAGCTGGCAAAAGCGCAGGAAGTCGGCCGCCACGGCCTTTGGCAAGATGGCGAGGTTGCCTTGCACAAAGCCGGGCGCCAGCCCCGCGGTTGGCCCGCGATGCTCGCCGGCGCGGATTGCAAGCCGCGCCGCCAGCCCGCTGCCGGGCGACGCGCTATCGCGGCGCAGCGATATAACGGCCATGAGCGTTATCCTCGGCTGCCCATTTCCCGGGCAAACCTACGACGATGCGAAAACGCTTACAACAACTGGAAAATAGCGGTTGAAACTTCCCTCAGGGTCGCGTTTGCTAATGACATAAATCACGCGCCAAGAGCCCGTTAAGGGCCAGGAGGGGAGGAGACGCAATGCCGCGTCGTGCCGGCAAAAGCTGGCGTGCGGTGGCTGGCCTCGCGTTTGTCGCCGACGTCAAGTCGGCGCAGGCGATGCGGGCGGTCGTTACAGCGATTCAAATGAACGCTTCCGGATGATGCTTCGTCGCTCGCGCATTCGCGCGGGCGAGCGCTTTCTATGGACACGTGAAATCCAGTGGGAGGACTAACGATGACTGAAAAGTGGAAAGACGGGTCTTGGGCGAAAGACGAAGAATTCTGGTACGACGGCAAGGTCACGCGCCGCCGCGTTATCGGCTGGGGCGGTGGCGCCCTCGGCGCCATGATGCTGGTGCCGGCGCCGTGGCGCGCCGCTTTCGGCGCCGCCGCGCCGTACAAGATCGGCTCCGAGCAACCGTTGTCGGGCGCCGGCGCCGCCGGCGGCAAGACCGCGCTGGTCGGCCTGCAAATGGCGGTCGACCGCATCAACAAGATGGGCGGCATCAACGGCAGGCCGGTCGCGTTGACGATCGCGGACGACCAGAGCTCGCCCGCCGTTGCGCGCCAAAAGACCCAGAAGATGGTGTCCGAGGACAATATCGACGTCCACGTCGGCGGCTTCCTCTCCAATATCTGCCTGGCCTGCATGCCGGTGTGGGAGCATGCCAAGATCGTCAACATGATCAGCGTCTGTCTCGACACCACGCTGACCACCAGCCACTGCAATCGCTTCAGCTTCCGCGTCCACGATTACGCGCCGGCGCAGGCGGTCGCCTTCGGGCCCATGCTCTCCAAGATGGGCAAGAAGTGGCACATCGCCTATGCCGACTATTCCTGGGGCCAGTCGACGCGCGACGCCTATGCCGCCGAGATCAAGAAGAATGGCGGCGAAGTGGCCGGCACTACCGGCATTCCGCTCGGTACCGCCGACATGACGCCGTTCCTGTCGAAGATCAAAGGTAATTTCGACGGGCTGTTCGGCATCTTCTTCGGCAAGGACGGCGTGACCATCGGCAACCAGGCCTACGATCTCGGCCTGACCAAGAAGTACAAGTGGGCGGGTGACGGCGCCATTTGCGAATCCACCAACCTGCCGGCGCTCGGCAACAAGATCGACGGCTTCGTCGCCATCAACCGCTACATCCCGGTGTTCCAGGGCCAGCTCGACACGCCCTATCACCATCACTTCTTCGACGACGCCAAGGCGCGGCTGAAGAAGGTCGATCCGTCAGGCCCGCTGCCCGACCGCTACGTGCAGTCGAACTTCGAGGCGATGAACGCCTTGAAGCACGGCATGGAGAAGTCGAAGTTCCAGGGCCGCAAGGACACCATGAAGCTGATCGACGCGCTCGAAGGTCTCGAGATGAAGCAAAGCGACGACTTCCCGCAAGGGGACAAGACGCTACGCAAGGCCGACCATCAGGCGTTCCTCAGCGAATTCCTGTACGAGGTCAAAGGCGGCAAGTATCACATCCTCGAAACGGTGGCGAAGGACAAGACGATCGTGCCGCCGGCTTGCAAGTTCCCTGCGACGTAAGTGCGCGTGGAACCTTCGATCGATGTACGCTCCCCGGCGAATGGCCGGGGAGCGGCGTCGGCTCCTGTACTTAAGACCGAACGGTTGTCCGTCCGTTTTGGCGGCCTGGCGGCGCTATCCCAGGTCAATTTCGAGGTTGCGCGCGACGAAGTGCGCGCCATCATCGGACCGAACGGCGCCGGCAAGAGCACCTTTTTCAATTGCCTGACCGGCGTACTGCGGCCGACGTCCGGCCGCGTCCTGTTCAACGGCGAGGACATTACCGGATTGCCCTCCAACACAATTTCGCAAAAGGGCATCGCGCGCTCCTACCAGATCACCAATATCCTGCCGAACGCCACGACGCTGGAAAACGTGCGCATCGCCGCGCAGTCGCGCCGGCACGCCTGGAATATCGCCTCGCATCACAGCGCCTTCGCCGACATCAACGAGAAGGCGGAAACCGCGCTCGATTCCGTCGGACTGTTGAGCAAGGCCCACGAATTGGCGTCGAACCTGTCGCATGGCGAGCAGCGCAACCTCGAGATCGGCATCGCGCTCGCCACCGAACCGCAGCTTCTGTGCCTGGATGAGCCGACAGCCGGCATGAGCTCGGCCGAAACCCACGACACCATGCAACTGGTGCGCCGTGTCGCCAAGAATCTGACCATCCTGATCGTCGAGCACGACATGCAGGTGGTCATGGAGCTCTGCCACCGCATCACCGTGCTGCACTACGGCGAAATTCTCGCCGACGGCAGCCCGGCGGAAATCCAGCGCAATGCCAAGGTGCAGGAGGTCTACCTCAAGACATGAGCGCCGCCGCCGACAGCACCGAGCCTCTCGTCCTGCTCGAGGACGTGCACACCTATTACGGCAAGAGCCACATCCTGCACGGCGTTTCGCTCAAGGTGGGCCCCGGCGAGGTGGTCGGCCTGCTCGGCCGCAACGGCGTCGGCAAGAGCACGACCTTGAAGACCATCATGGGCCTGGTGCAGCCGAGTCATGGCGCGGTGCTGCTTGACGGCAACGCGATCACCGGCATGCCGGCGCACAAGCTCGCGCGCCTCGGCATCGGCTACGTGCCGGAAGACCGGCGCATCTTCCGCCTGCTCACGGTGATGGAGAACCTGCGCACCGGCCTCGACCGGCACGGCGTGACCGAGGAAAAGCGCCGGGCACTGCTCGACAAGGTGTTCAATTTTTTCCCGGTTCTGTCGGAACGGCGCGACCAAGCCGGCGGCACACTCTCGGGCGGCGAACAGCAGATGCTCGCCATCGCCCGCGCCATGATGCTGGAGCCCAAGATCATCCTGCTTGACGAGCCGACCGAAGGATTGATGCCGCGCATGGTCTCGCAAATCCGCGAAATCATCGAGGTGCTGCACAAGGAAGGCGTCGCCATCCTTTTGGTCGAGCAAAACGTGCCGTTGACGCTGGAAGCCAGCCAGCGTGTCTACATCATGGAAAAGGGGCTCGTGCGCCATCACTGCGCCGCCTCCGAAATCGCGGTCGGCGATCCGGTCATCAAGCAGTATCTGGGGGTGTGAGCGATGGACGCGGTGGTCCATTTTTTTCAGAATATTCCGCTCGATCTGCTGGTGATCCAGACGGTGAACGGCATCGTCACCGGCATGATACTGGCGCTGGTGGCGTCCGGCCTGACGCTGATCTTCGGCATCATGGACGTGGTCAATTTCGCGCACGGCGAATTGTTCATGCTCGGCGCCTATGTCGGCGTCCTGGTCATCGCGGCGACCGGAAATTTCTGGCTGGCGTTGATCCTATCCGCGCTGATCGTCGCGATCCTGGGCGCGGCCATGCAGATCGTGACGCTGCGGCCGCTGATCGGCCGCGATCCGCTGAACACGATCCTGGTCACCTTCGGCATTTCGCTCATCCTGCAGAACTATGCGCTCTGGCAGTTCGGCCCGGTGGCGCGCAGGATTCCTGAGCCCTTCAGCGGCCACTTCGACTTCTTCTATCTGCAATATCCCTGGTACCGCATAATGATTGCCGGCCTGTCGGCCGCCATCATCGGCGGCTTCTGGCTGTTCCTCAAATACAGCAAGTTCGGCGTCTGGATCCGCGCCACCACGCAAGACCGCGTGATGGCGCAGGCCATGGGGATTCCGGTGCCGTGGGTCTACACCGGCGTGTTCGCGCTCGGCGCTGGCATGGCGGCGGCAAGCGGCGTGCTGTTCGCCCCCCTGGTCGGCGTCAACCACACCATGGGGCTCGACTGGGTGCTCAAGGCCTTCATCGTCGTCGTCGTCGGCGGCATGGGCAATCTCGGCGGCTCCATCGCCGCCGCCATCTTCGTCAGCCTGCTGGAAGCCTATGCCGCGATCTGGGTTGATCCCTCGCAGGCGGTGATCGTCTCCTTCATCGTGCTGATCCTCACGCTGCTTTTCCGGCCCACCGGCCTGTTCGTACCGACACCGAAATGACAACCGCGCCGACCGAAAAAACGATGCCGCTCAAATCGAAATTGAGCCACACCGCCGTTTACTGGATCGGCTTTTGCGCGGTGATGGCGCTGCTGATCGTGGCGCCGCTGGTGCTGCCGGAATTCTGGCGCCGCTTCCTGACCGAAGTCCTGATCTGGGGGCTGCTCGCCATGTCGTCCGATCTGCTGATCGGCTACACCGGCATGATCTCGTTTGGCCATTCGGCCTTTTTCGGCCTCGGCATGTATGGCGCGGCGGCGGCGCTGTTGATCGTGGGGCCGCCCAATCTGTGGCTGGCTATACTATTCGGCCTGGCCGGCGCCGCCGGCGCCGCGCTGTTCGTGGCCTATTTCTCCACCCGGCTGCGCGACATCTATTTCGCCATCACCACGCTGATCTTCAGCCAAATTTTCTACGTCATCATCTTCACCTGGACGAAAGTCACCGGCGGCGAGAACGGCCTGATCTTCACCCGCCCGCATCTGACGATCCCGTTCGTTTTTGACGCAAGCTTCACCACGACGACCATGCACTGGTTCGTGCTGGCGGTGGTAACGGCGTCCTATCTGATCTTGCGGCGCGTGACGCAATCGCCGTTCGGCATGGTGCTGCAATCGATCCGCGAGAACGAAGGGCGCACCCGCGCCATTGGCTATCCCGTTGAGCGCTATAAGATTGTGTCGGTGATGCTGTCCGGCCTGTTCGCCGGGCTTGCTGGCGTGCTCTACGCCATCCAGAACGAATTCGCCGCACCCGATTTCGTCTACTTCCTCACCTCGGGCGACACCGTGATCTTCAACGTCATGGGCGGCATCGGCACGCTGGTTGGGCCGATCGTCGGCGCCGGTTTCTTCCAGCTGCTGCGCGAGCTGTTGTCGCGCATCTTCGGCGACCAGTTCCCCTATTTGATCCCGCTCGGCGTGGTCTTTATCGTGATGATCATCTTCCTGCCGCAGGGCCTGCTCGGCTTCGCTCGGCGCTGGCTCAACCGATGACATCGTTCCCGACCGGCGATTCCCTTGGACCTCATTATCCGCAACGCACGACTGGCCGGCCGTCCCGACGCGCCGCTCGACATCGGCATCAAAGGCGGCCGCATCGTGGCGATCGCGCCGAACGTTGCAGCCGACGCCGCGGTCTACGACGCGCATGGCCTGCTCGCCTGTCCCGGCCTGATCGAGAGCCACATCCATCTCGACAAATCGCGCATCATCGAGCGCTGTGCGCCGCAGGAGCGCGCCACCTTGAGCCCGGTGTTCGGCGTCACGCCGGTCAAAAAAACTATGACCGTTGAGGACGTGCATGCGCGCGCCAAGACGACGCTCGAAGAATGCATCAAGCACGGCGCAACCCGCATGCGCACGCAGCTGGAAGTCGATCCCGGCATCGGCATGCGCGGCTTCGACGGCGTCGAGGCCCTGATCGGCGAATACAAATGGGCGATCGACATCGAGATCTGCGTGTTTCCGCAGGAAGGCCTGATCAGCTTTCCCGGCACCGACGAACTGCTGGTCGAGGGGCTGAAGCGCGGTGCCAAGGTGATCGGCGGCGCGCCGCGCTACGACAAGGACGGCCCCGGCCAGATCCGCCGCATCTTCGAGCTGGCGCGCGAGTTCGACGTCGACATCGACATGCATCTCGACGTCGGCCACACCGCCGATCACATGTACATCCATCTGGTGCGCGAGCTGACCGACCAGTACAAGCGCGGCGGCCGCGTGGTCGCCGGCCACATGGCGAAATTGTCACTTCTACCGCCCGCGGAGCTTTCCGCGATTGCCAAGCAACTCGCCGACAGCGGTATCGCGGTTACCGTGCTGCCGGCGACCGACTTATTTCTGATGGGCCGCGACCAGGACCATAGCGTGCGGCGCGGCGTGGCCGACGCCAATGTGCTGTGCGCGCACGGCGTCAAGTGCTCGCTGTCGACCAACAACGTACTCAACCCGGCGACGCCCTATGGCGACTGCTCGCTGATGCGGATTGCCAATCTCTACGCCAACGTTCTGCAGGTCGACCGGCCGGCGCAGCTGCGCGAATGCTTCGAAATGGTGACGACGCGCTCGGCGCAATTGTTGAATTTCAAGGACTACGGCTTCGCGGTCGGCAATCCTGCCGACGTCGTCATCCTCAACGCGCAGACACCGGAGCAGGCGGTGGCTGAGATCGCGCAGCCGGTCGCGGCTTTTAAGAACGGCCGGCATACCATGCGCTGGAACCTGCCGGAGCTGCTGCCGCCGCAATAGAACGGCAAGGCATAATGCGCGGAGCGGGCGGCGGCGCCTGCTCAATCCCAGAAGGCGAACGTCCGCGTCTCGATGCTTTCTCGCGGCCAGGCGTCGGCCGGGGTGTTGGGGTCGTCGAATGCCGAGTGCGCGGTGAAGCGCGCGGTCTTGCTCGCGTCGGAATCAAACACCTTGAACACCAGCGCTTCGTTGCGCTCCATGCGCGGGAACCAGTACCACACATGCGCCGGGTTGTAGGCGATGTGGTAGACCTCAGCCGTGCGGTCGCGATAGCGGCGCTCGACGCGGATGAAACCTGTCTGCGGGATCGAGCGCGCATCGCAGATGCCGAGCGGATCGATCACCACCGTGCGGCGGATCGGCCGCCACACCTGGATGATGGCCCAGCGCTTGCGCATGCGCCTTTCCGCTTCCTCGTCGCCGAATATATCGCGCAGACGCTTCGGCGCCGACTTCTCGGTGTAGTCGTTGTGCACGCCTTTGACCGGCGGGCGCGCGTTGGCCGCGGTGCGGCCCTGTTCGTCGCCGATGCGGATGGTGTGGTCGAACACATGCACCTCGCTGGCGCCGGAGTACTTTTTGATCAGTTCCGCGCATTCGGGATCGTAGACGCGTTTGCGCTCGTCCTCGCTTGCAAAGTCCTTCACCTTCGTCTCGTGGGTGACAAACACAAAGCCGTGGGTGTCGAGCTCGAATGTATTGCGCAGCGGCCGGCCGTTGCGGATTTTCATCACGTGCTGCTTGTATTGCGGCGGGTTGGCCTTGTGCTCTTCCTCCGGCCAGTCGATGTAGTTCACCGGCGGCGTACCGGTATCGATGATGTAGTTCATCTGGGCCTTAATGGTGTCGGCGACAGGCTTTTCGGCCACGAGTGTCATGGGGCGTCTCCCGCTTTTTTCGCCGCCCTTCATAGCGGATTTTATCTTGATCGTCATTCGGGCACGCGCGGAGCCGCGGATGCGGAATTCGGGGGCAAACACGCAGACCGCGGCTGGATTTGCGGTTTCCAGCCCCTTGCCCGGAAAAAACCGCCGGCACGATGTACCGGCGGTTCAAGTCTTGGGCGGTTGTCTAAGGAGGTTGGGTCGGGCGCGATCACCGCTTGGTGATCACCACTTCCAGGTATTCGCTCGGCACCACCATGGTGCCGTCGTCGGCCTCGTTCATCCGCTCGATGAGCGCGATCATGTCGGCGTACAGCTCCTTCTGCTTGGCCGGATCGAGCGCGCCGAAGGCCTTCAGCATCGGACCGTAATAGGTCTTGAAGAAGTCCATGAAGTGCTCGGCCGACCGGTAGCGGAAGTTGAACATGCGCGACTCGGCGGTGATGGTGGCGGCGGATTTGCCGAACAGCTCGTCGAGCCGCACCTTGGTGCCCCACAATGCCGGCGACTTCACGCCGACGGGCGGCGGCAGATACCTGCCCAGCGTCTTGAACACCTGGCCGATGAAGCCTTCCGGCGTCCAGTTGGCGAGCCCGATCTTGCCGCCACGCCGGCACACGCGCGCCATCTCGGCCGCCGCCTTGTCCTGGTTGGGCGTGAACATCACGCCATAGGTCGACACCACCGCGTCGTAGGCGTTGTCGGCAAACGGCAGCGCCTCGGCGTCGGCTTCCTTGAACTCGATATTGGTGAGCCCGTCGGCCTCGGCGCGCGCGCGGCCGTTCGCCAACAAGTTCGGCGCGTAGTCGGTGGAGGTCACGTTGCACCAGCGCCGGGCCGCGGCAAGCGTGATGTTGCCATTGCCGGCGGCGACGTCGAGCACGCTCTGCCCGCTGCGCAGGTCGAGCGCCTCGGCGAGCTGTTCGCCGACGATATTGAGGGTCATGCCGATCAGGCCGTAGTTGCCGGAGGTCCAGGCGGCCTGCTGACGGGTTTTGAGGGTGGCAAGGTCGGGTATTGTTGTGGGTACCACCGGCGCGGTGGTCTGAGCCTTGACGTTCATGAGAAGCCCCTTTGGTTCGAGCCCGATCGCCGGAATGGCGGGGCCGCTATGGGGGCAAGCTAGCCGCGCGCCGCCGCGCAGGCTTTGAGGCCGCCTTGATTTTCCCTCTAGAAGCCGCTGATTTTTGCCACAGGCGCGCAAGAACGCGGCGGGTTTACATCTTCTTTATGCGGAAGGTCAGCACGCCGTCCGCTTCCGCCTTGCTCTCCAGCGTATCGCCGGTCTGCCGCAGCAGGTTGGGAATGTCGATCGCCGCCAGCGGGTCGGTGCATTCGGCCACGATCACGTCGCCGCTTTGCAGGCCGGATAGTTTCTTGCGCACCCGCATGGCCGGCAGTGGGCACTTCAAACCGCGCAGGTCGATCACTATTTCCGTCATGCGCCGACCGGCACCATCGACAGCTTGCGGTCGGCGGCGGGAATATAGGCTTCTTCCAGCCCGAGTTCCTTGCGCACGATATTGGCGCCACGCGAAAGCGCCACCATCTTGTAGAACGCGTGCATGCGGCTCATCGACTGCCGCCCGAAGCCGCAGTCGCTGGTCAGCATCAGCCGCTCCGGCTCGATGAATTTCAGCGCGCGGCGGATCAGGTCGGCGATCTCCTCCGGCCGCTCAACTTGCAGCGTGCGGTGGCTGATGACGCCGAGCGCGATCTTCTTGTCCTTGCCGATCATCTTGCCGAAATGCTCGAGGTCCATGCCGTTGTTGAACGCGCCCTCCACCGTGATCACGTCGATGTTGAGCCGGTCAAAGAACGGCAGCGCCGCCTTGTAGGACTGGTCCTGGCTCGCCACCCGCTGCGCCGCCGGCGAGCCCCAGCAGGTGTGGCACCACACCTCGCATTTGTCGCGCAGGCCTTTTACCTCGACGTTGAACGCCTCCACCCACTGCTCCGGCCTGATCGCCTGTTTGGGGTCGGCAATGATCTGATGAATTGCCGGCTCTTCGATCTGCACAATTGGCGCACCGGCGTCGGCCAGCGCGTGATATTCCTTGTTCAGCGCCGCCGACAAATCCATCAACAGATCGAGCCGGTTCTTGTAGTGCTCGTTGATCAGCATGAGCGCCAGGATCTGCGCCGAGATCGAGCCGAGCTTCACCGGCTTGTCGGTCATCGGCGCGATCGCCTTGTAGGCGCGGTCGAGCTGCAGCGTGGTCTTGCCGATCTTGCCCGTGACCGGCGGCGTCATGCGGGTCTCGATCACCTCCCACATCAGGTCGCCCGGCCCCTTGTCGGCCATGAAGCCGGCCGGCGGCACCTCCACCCGCGGCGCGCCGATGCCTTCCACCCGCTCGGTGACGTAGCTCACCCAGGAGCGCCCGGCGACGTCGTCGTCGAGCCGGGTGTCGCCGTCTACGAAAATATCGATGCCGGCGCGGTGCTGGGCCGCCACATGGCAGGCGAGACAATCGAAATGCTGCTCGCGATAGGCCAGCCGCGAAAACCCTTGGCTGAGCGGAATGCCGCGCAGGTTCTCGGTGTACCAGTGAGGCCGGGGCAACGCCCCGGTGGTGGTGGTGAGCAGGGCTTTGTCTTTGGTAGCAGTGAACATGCGGCCTCCCGGACGACCTAAGCCATTGATTACGCTAGACTGGACAAGCCGCTGCCGGCAACGTCAAGGTCTTATGGATGGCTGCTAATACCGAAACTTTGCAGTTGATTGCGCGCCTCACGCCGCTTGCCGAGGTGCTGGCGCTCATTGATGACGAGATAAAACCAGTCACCCCGCGCACGCTCGATGTGGCTTCGGCGGCCGGCCGCACGCTGGCGACCGATGCGTCGGCGCCGGCGCGTCCGTCATCGCCGATCGCCTTGGCTGACGGCTGGGCGCTTGCCGCCGACCTGACGCTGGGCGCCAGCGGTTATGCGCCCGCCATGCTCACCCACATGCCGTCGCGTGTCGAAGCCGGCCAGGCCATGCCGCCCGAAACCGACAGCGTGGCGCCCTTCGACGCCGTGAAAACCGGGGCCGGCGGCGCCGAAGCGCTGGTCACCGTCAATCCGGGCGACGGTATGCTGCCGGCCGGCGGCGATTGCGATCCGACCATTCCGTTGCGCCGCGCCGGCGAGCGTCTGCGCATTACCGATCTCGCTGGTCTTGCCGCCGCCGGGATCGCGCGCATCACCGTGCGCGCGCCGCGCATTCGCGTGTTGCCGCTGCGCGGCACCGCGATCATTGCCGCCGCCGCGCGGCTGGTGGCTGCCGACATCGAACGCCGCGGCGGCGCCGCGCGCCTGGACGAGCCCGGCCGCGGCCTCGACGTCGCCATCGGCGCCGACAGCGCCGACTGCATCGTCGGCATCGGCGGCACCGGCAGCGGACGCAATGACACCAGCGTGCAGGTGCTGGCGCGCGACGCCCGCCTTGCGGTGCACGGCATCGCGCTGGCGCCCGGCGAAACCGCTGCCTTGGGTTTTGCTGGGCGGTGTCCCGTTTTGCTGCTGCCGGGGCGGCTCGACGCGGCGCTCGCCGTCTGGCTGACGGTCGGGCGGCGCGTGCTGGAGCGTCTCGCCGCCGGCAGGCACAATGAGCCGGTCGATCATCTGCCGCTTGCGCGCAAGGTCGCTTCTACCGTCGGCCTCGCCGAACTGGTGCCGGTGCGGCGTAGCGCCGGCAACCCCGACCAGGTCGAGCCGCTGGCGAGTCGTTATCTGCCGCTGTCGTCGCTGACGCGCGCCGACGGCTGGATTCTGGTGCCGGCCGAGAGCGAAGGCTACGCCGCTGGTACGACGGTCATCGTGAGGCCATGGCCATGAGCGGAGACCGCCGGCCGCGGCCAAGCGATACCGAGGCGCTGCTGGCGCGCGTGCGCGCCGCCGCGCGCCAGGAGCAATTCCTCGAAGTCGTTTCGGCTGAGGAGGCGCGCGCCCGTTTCGAAAAGCATCTCGATCTGTCGCCGCTCAAGGGCGAGCGCGTGGCGCTTGCCGACGCGCGCACGCGCGTGCTGGCGCATGATGTTGTGGCGGCGGTCGATGCGCCGCCGTTCGACCGCTCCAACGTGGACGGTTTCGCGCTGCGCGCCGTCGATACGCTCGGCGCCAGCGACGGCAACCCCAAACGGCTCGCACTCAATGCCGAAGTCATCGCCTGCGGCGATGCGCCGGCGCTCGAAGTCATGCCCGGCACCGCCACCACCATCGCCACCGGCGGCGTGATGCCGCGCGGCGCCGATGCGGTGGTGATGATCGAGCACACCGAGTTGATCGAGCAGGGCGCGCCGGCAATCGAAGTCCGCCGTACCGCCGCGCCGGGACAGTTCGTCTCTTATGCGGGCTCCGACATCGCGCGCGGCGAGACGTTGTTGCGGCGCGGCTCAGCGATCGGCGCGCGCGAGATCGGCATGCTCGCCGCCTGCGGTCTCTCGCATGTCGAGGTGGTGCGGCGGCCGAAAGTAGCGGTGCTCTCCACCGGTGATGAGTTGGTGGCGCCGGGCGAAGCGCTCAAGCCCGCGGGCGTCTACGACAGCAATGGCGCCATCATCGCCGCGGCTGTCGCGGAAGCCGGCGGCGAGCCGCTCGTCCTCGGCGCTTATCCCGACGACGAAGCGGCGCTGGAAAAAGCCGTGCGCAAGGCGTTGGCGGAAAGCGACATGGTGGTGCTCTCGGGCGGCACGTCGAAAGGCGCCGGCGATCTGTCGCATACGATCGTCTCGCGTTTGGGCAAGCCCGGCATCCTGGTGCACGGCGTCGCGCTCAAGCCCGGCAAGCCGCTCTGCCTCGGCGTCGTCGGCGACAAGCCGATCGTGGTGCTGCCCGGCTTTCCTACCTCGGCAATCTTCACCTTCCATGCTTTTGTGGCGCCGGTGATCCGCGCCTTGGCCGGGCTGGCGCCGGAAGCGGCCGAGACGCTTGTCGCGCGCGTGCCGGTGCGGGTTGCCTCCGAGCTCGGGCGCAAGGAGTTTTTGCTGGTGTCGCTGATCGACAGCGGGGAAGGCATGGTGGCGTTCCCGACCGGGAAAACCTCAGGCTCGGTCACCAGCTTCTCGCAGGCCGACGGCTTCGTCGAGATCGACGCGCTCGCGGCTTCCCTCGATGCCGGCAGCGAAGTGCCGGTGACGCTGATCGGCAGCACGGCGCGCGCGCCCGATCTCGTCATCATGGGCAGCCACGACGTGGCGCTCGACGTGGTGGTCGGCGCGCTCGCCGAGCACGGCTACTCGGCGCGCGTCTTGGCGGTCGGCAGCCTCGGCGGCGTGGCGGCGGCGAGCCGCGGTGAATGCGACGTCGCGCCGGTCCATCTGATCGATCCGCAGAGCGGAGAGTATAATGTGCATCTGGCGACGTCGGGCCTCACGCTGGTGCGCGGCTGGCAGCGCATGCAGGGCATCCTGTTCCGCCCCGGCGATGCGCGCTTCGAGGGCAAAAGCGCCGCGCAGGCGCTGAAAACCGCGCTCGCCGATCCAAACACGTTGATGGTCAACCGTAATGCGGGCTCCGGCACCCGCGTCTTGATCGACAAGCTGCTCGAAACCGCGCGGCCGCCCGGCTACGCCAACCAGCCGAAATCGCATAACTCCGTCGCCGCGGCGGTCGCGCAAAACCGCGCCGACTGGGGTCTCGCCATCGAGCCGGTGGCCAAGCTCTACGGCCTCGGCTTTCTCGCCGTCGCGCCGGAACATTACGATTTTCTGGTGGTTGAGAACCGGCGGGAGCGGCCGGCGGTGCAGGCCTTTCTCGCCGCCTTGCGCGACGATACGACACGAAAGCGCATCGCCGCGCTCGGCATGCAGCCGGCCGATTAGGATTGTTTCCGCGCGGCGGCGGTGCCGAGGCTTGCCTAAATATCTAACTGCGCGAACACGGCGGAATGGTCCGACGCATGGCCGGGGCTGCCGTCCTGCCGGCGATAGGCGCCATTGATGACCTTGTAGGCCGCAAGCTTGCCGGTGAGGTCGTCGGACAGCCAGATGTAATCGATCCGTTCGGACGCCGGGTCTTTGGTCCAATGGATGCTCGTTGCGTCCTCGTTGCCTTGAAGCCGGGCCGAATCCCGCAAGCCATGGCTTTCCAGCAAGAGATGCGGCTCCATATCCGGCGTGCTATTGAAATCGCCCATCACGATCGTTCGCGCCGACGGCGTTCCTGCAATCTTACCCAGCAGGCCGATGAACACCTCGGTTTCCATTTGCTTCACCACGCGATCGACTGCGTGATCGAGATGCACATTGACGGCAAGCAGCGGCCCCTCTGCAAGCTGCAACCGGACAAAGGTGGCGTGACGAAAGCAGATTGAACCGTCGATTTTCGCTTGCGTCTTGCCGTCGCCGCAAATCCAGAATGCTCCGCAGCCGGAAACCTTTATCGTGTTGCGGACGAGGAGCGCGTCATACGCCGTGTCGGCCTCGTAGAAGGCAGGATCGTAATAGGCCGTATGAGATTTATTGAGCGCATTCCGGATATCTTTCAGTTGCTCGTCGCTGTCTTCTTGCAGCGCCAGCACATCGGGATTTGCCTTTCTGATCAGGTCCACGACGCCTTCACGCCGAAAACGCCAGTTATTCCAGACGTCGGTATGGTTTTCCTCCCGGATGCGTGCATTGCGGAGATTGTAAGTGAGGAACTTCATGAGGACCTGAAATTTCGCCATACGAGCCTGGATGCCCCGCAGGGTCTATGCGTATGTTTCGCCGGCTGGGTAAGGCAAGTCCGCGGCATGAGAGCGCGGCAATATGCTCGGCATAAGCCCCACTGAAGGCTAAATTCCCCCCTAAGAAGGAGCCCCGGAACACCGAAATGTCTTTTTGTATCAATCGCCTGTGCGCCATCTTGCTGCTGCTGCTGCTGCTGCTGCTGCTGCCGCTGGCCTTCAGCGCCGCGCAGGCGCAATTGCGCGGCCATGGCGGCCCGGTGCGCGCGCTCGCCGTTTCGCCGGACGGAACCCGGGCCGTCTCCGGCAGCTTCGACACCTCGGCCATCCGCTGGTCGCTCAAGCGTAACGTCGCCGAACAGGTGATGCGCTTCCACGACGACGCGGTGAACGCGGTCGTCTGGCTCAAGGACGGCCGCATCGCTACCGGCGGCGCCGACGCGCATATCGCCATCTGGACGTCGGGCAAGCAAAAGCCCGACACGATCCTCAACGGCCACACCGGGCCGATCGTCGATCTCGCGGTGTCGCCCGACGGCAAGACCCTGGCTTCGGCGTCCTGGGATCACACCGCCCGGCTGTGGCCGCTCGCCGCCGGCGGCGTGCGCCGCGTGCTCAAAGGCAATGCGCAGAACGTCAATGGCGTCGCCTTCTCGCCCGACGGCAAGCAACTGATCAGCGCCGGCTATGACACCACGTTGCGTATTTGGTCGCTCGACGGCGACGGCGTGATCGTGCGCCGGATGCCGAGCCCGCTCAATTCGGTGGCGGTGGCGTCCGACGGCGAGATCGTGGCGGCTGGCGCCACCGGCAAGGTGTTCTTCCTGTCGCCCAAGGGCGAGATGCGCGCCGAGGTCGAGGCCGCGCCGACGCCGGTCATTCAAGTCGCGCTCTCGCCCGACGGCAAGCTCATCGCCGCCGCCGGCGTGCGCGGCTCGGTGGCGGTGATCGACCGCAAGGCGCGCAAGCTCCTGCGCACGCTGATCGGTCCCGGCCTGCCGGTGTGGTCGGTGGCGTTCTTTCCTGACAACCGCACGCTGTTGACCGGCGGCACCGACCGCATGATCCGGCGCTGGGACGCGGTCAAGGGCGAGCCGATCGACACCATCGTGGTCGGCGCGCCGGACGATCCGCTCAAGGCCTATGCCGGCGACCACGGCGCGCAGGTGTTCCGCCATTGCGTCGCCTGCCACACGCTTTCGCCGGGCGAAGGCAACAAGGCCGGCCCCAGCCTGCATGGCATTTTCGGCCGCAAGATCGCGTCGCTGCCCGGCTATCGTTATTCCGACGCGCTCAAGCATATGAACATTGTGTGGACGCCGAAGACGGTGTCGAAAATGTTCGAGGTCGGGCCTATGAAATACACGCCCGGCACCAAGATGCCGGAGCAGACCATCGGCTCGGCCGAAGACCGCAAGGCGCTGATGGAGTTTCTGGCGAAGGCGACGATGAAGAAGTGAATTCTCTCGAGTGGCTAAGTTAAAAGATGACTCTCCCCGGCATTACGTTGAGGGCGGCGCAAGAAATCGAGCGTCTGATGAAAACGCTACCTGAAGAAACTAATCCCGAACAATATCTTCCAAGCATCAGTTGGCAGAATAGTTCGAGCGACCCCGGCTTCGTTCCTGGCCCTTGTATAGGCGTACATGAAAAAACTGATGTTGCTGACGCATATATTATTGACGCGCATGGACTGAAGGTCGCATTCAATCTTTCTGACGATCTGCTTGCGCAATATCAAGAATTCGCGTTGGATTTTTTCGGCGGGCGATTCATATTCGTCGACAAAAAAATGTCCGCGTTTATCGGAAATAGCAACGATTAAGAAACGGCGCCATCGTGACCATCGATTTATCGAGCCGATAGTTGCCGTCAGCTCTCGCCCTTGCGTCCCGCCGCTTCCCGCTCGCGGATATAATTCTCGGTGGTACGCGTGGCCGGGCGCGCCGGCCAGTTGATCAGTGCGACGCCGATGATCGCCGCCGCGATACCAATCGCCGCCGGCAGCGCGATGGTTTCGCCGAGCAGCATGACCCCCAGAATGACGCCAACGCCGGCGCGTAGGTAGCTCTGGCTGGCAACACCCATCGAACCGATGGTGCGCACGAGGCGGAAGTAGAGCAACAGGGCAACACCGGTGCACAGCACCGACAGTGCGGCTGTCGCGGCGAGAGCAACGGCCGAAGGATGCATTGCCCAGGGACGTTCCACCACAAAAGCAAGGGGAACGAGAGTCGCCGTCGCGCAAATCATCGTGCCGGTCGCGGTCGCGACGGCGGGGATATGGCTGAAGCGCTTGCCGTAGATCGCGGCGCCGGCATAGAGCGCCGCGCCCAGCAGGCAAGCGAGTTGGCCTGCGACCTGTGTCCCGAGTCCGCGCAACGCGCCCAGCCCGACGATGAGCACCACACCGGCAAATCCCACGAGCGCTCCGAATAGCCTTCGGCCGCCGAGCGGTTCGTGCCGCGTGACCAGCGCCGTGAAAAGAAACACGAAGATCGGCGAGGTCGAGTTCAGGACGCTCGCCAGGCTGGCGTCGACATATTGCTGGCCCCAGGCCAGCACCGTCCATGAACCGATACTGTTGAAGATCGCCTGCAGGTAGAACATGCGCCACGTGCCGGCGTCGCGCGGCAATCTTTCGTTCCGCACGCGCATCACGACGAGTAGAAAGGCGGCGGCGCCCGCGACTCGCATGGCGATGAGCGTGATCGGCGGGATTTCCGTCACGGCGACTTTTAGAAACAGGTAGGACGACCCCCACAACAGCGCGAGCAGCGCCAGGAGTGCGAACTCCACCTTGAGATCAGACCGTGTCGCCATCGCAACTCCTTGCCGGCGATGCGTTTCGCATCTCCAAAGGCGGTGCCGCGACCGGGGTCGAAATGCGCTGGTTTGACGCTACGGCTTCGTAGCGGCAGCGACCAGGAATGCGACCGGGATGGCAAGCCCGTCCGGGCCTGTATAAGCCTGAGCCGCCTCGGCGACCGCCACCCGAATCCTGTGCTGCACCGCCGCTGTCTGCACGCGGATCAGCGAGGAGGCGCGGGCGAAACTGCCCATCGCCAGGTCCCATAAATCGTCGGCGTCGCGCAGTGCGTGGGTGAATGTCACCGGCGTTATGCTGACATCTTTGAAGCTGGCGGCGCGCAGGAAAGCCGCGAAGGCATCGCGGTCCGCACATCGTGCGCCTAGCTCTCGCTTTCAGGCTCGCTGGCTTCCCGCTCGCGCAGATAGTCCTCGGTGGTGCGCACGGTCGGGCGGCTGGGCCCGGCGAACGGATCGAAGTTCTCCTCGGCCATGGCGTTCACGCGGCAGTCGGCGCACATGCGGATGACGTCGAGCCGCTTCTTGGAATTCTTATACATCCAGTGCTTGCCTTCGAGGCTGGCGATCACCCGCTCGACCGAGCTCTTCACGCCGAACGGCTTGCCGCAACTGATGCAGAGGTAAGGCTCTTCCTGCTTGATCACGCGTTTGTCGGCGGTCGCCGCGCGGAAATCGATCTGCGGCCTGAGGCTGATGACCTTTTCCGGGCAGGTGGCCTTGCACAGCCCGCATTGCACGCAAGCGTCTTCCGCGAAGCGCAGCATCGGCCGCTCCGGATCGTCGCTCAATGCGCCGGTCGGGCAGGCCGAGACGCAGGCGAGACACAGCGTGCAGCCTTCTACGTTCACGTCGAGCGTGCCGAACGGCGAGCCCTCCGGCAGCGCGATGACATCGGTCGGCGCCGGCGCCGCCGCATGCAGCTCGCGCAAGGCAAGCCGCACCACCTCGCGCTTCTTGCCGACGGCGGCGAAGCTGGCGGGCTTGGGCGCGCCGTCCATGGCTTCGATCGCGCGCAAGGTTTCGCCGAGCGCGTCGGGATCGTCGGTCTCGATGGTGGCGACACGGACGCCGTCAAAGCCGAGGCCGGCGAGGACCGGTTCGGCCAGCGCGACGGTCTTATAAAGACCGGCGACGTCGTGGCGCGGCTTGGCGCGGATCAGCATGCGCACGGCCGACGCTCCATAAGCGAAAGCCCCGGCGACCGCTTCCAGCCCGATTTGCGTCATTTCGTTGAGTTGCACCGGCAGCACGTTCGCCGGCAAGCCGTCGCCGTAGCGCGCCAGCGCCTCGATCATCTCGGCGCCGTGCTCGCCGTCGTGGAACAGGATCACCGGCTGTTGGCCGCCGGCTTCGCGGTAAGCGGCAAGCAGCACGCGCAGTTTGCGCAACATCGCGTCCGACTGCGGCAGCGCGTAAGCGGCGGCGCCGGTCGGGCAAGCGGCGGCGCATTGCCCGCAGCCGGCGCAGACCGCTGCATCGATCGCCACGTGATCGCCGTTGGGCGCGATCGCGCCGGTCGGGCACAGATCGAGGCAGCGCCGGCAGCCGACGATACCGGAGCGGGAATGTGCGCACAGGTCTTCGGTGTAAATGACATAACGCGGCTTCTCGAAGCTGCCAGTCAGGTCGCGCGCCTTCAGCACCGCCCGCAACACCGCCGCCGGATCGCCCGGGTCGGCGCGCAAGTAGCCGTCGCGCAGATCGGCGGCCGGGAACAGCGCGGCGCCGCCCGAGAGGTCGATCAGCAGGTCGCAGCGTGTGACCACGTCGTTGCGCGCCGGGCCGAATTTCAATTCGCAGCGCGAGGACGGCGATGCCTGAGCGTAATCGTCGATCGTCACCTCGAAACCGCCGAGCTGACCCTTGGCCGAGCGGATGGCGCCCTTGACCAGCGGGAATTCGGTCACCCGCAGCGGCGACACTTCGCTCGGCTGCTTGATCAGCACGGTGAGGTCGAGATGGTCTTTGAGCAGATTTGCGGCGTCGATCGCGCGCGCGTCGCTGCCATAGAGCAACGTCACGCCTTCGCTTGAAAGGCTGACAAAGGAAATTTCCGGCGGCGGCTCGGCCGCCGCTGCCAGCAGCGCCGCCATTTTCGGGCCGGCGGCATTGGCGTCTTTCGACCAGCCGGCGGCCTCGCGAATATTGACGAAGGTGAGTTCGCTGATGTCGGCCGTCTCGCCCGCCGCTTCGGAAAACACCGGCGCTTCCTGGGTGCAGGCGACGGTAACCGGCCCGCCGCCCGCCGCGGCCTTGCGGAAACGCTCGAGCTCGGCGCGGCAGAACTGGCGGCCCTCGATCACCTCGGCGCCCTTGCAGACGCGACGAACCGCCGCGCCGTCGAGCGGCATGGTGTCTTCGCAGGAGCAGATCAGTATTTTGCGCGACCGCTCCGCCATCTTGGCTCTTTACCTATGTGCTGGCCCGCCGTTCCCAGCGAAACGCCCATTGGGCGCCGCATTATCGCGAAAACCGCGGCATGGGCGGGTCTGGCCACGGCTTCTTTAGAGCTATAATTATAGGTATTCAAACAAGAAAGTAAGGGCGGGTTCGATGCCGCTGCAAACGCGGGCTGGTTCAGGGATGTCGCTACAGCCGGAGCTGACGCTGCCGCCGCCATTCACGCCGGTGCGTATGCGTGAATTCGGTGACGCTTTCGGCCACGCAATCGCGCTGGCGCCCGAAAAAGGCGCCGGCACGCTGGTGCATGTCGGCCGCTTCGATCTGGCCGAATTCGCGCTGGTGCTGGAGCCGGAGGAGCCGCTGCGCACCGCGCGCCGCGCGCTCTATGCCGGCATGGTGGCGCTGGTCGATGCGTTGGCCGCCATCGCCGAGCCGGAAACCGCCATCGACATCGCTTGGCCGGACGCCATCCTGGTCAATGGCGGGCTGGTGGGCGGCGGACGTTTGGCATGGCCGCAAGGCGCCGGCGAAGACGAGGTTCCGCCCTGGCTGGTGTTCGGCGCCATGATCCGCACCGCTTCGATGGCCAACACCGACCCGGGCCTGAACCCGTCGATCACGGCGCTCGACGAGGAAGGTTTCACCAACACGGCGAGCAACCATCTGGTGGAAAGCTTCGCACGCAATTTCATGGTCGCTATCGACGCCTGGCAGGAAAGCGGTTTCGGCGCGGTGGCGAAGCGCTATATCGAGCACCTGCCGCGCGAGAAGGGTCTGCGCCGCGACTTCGACGACAACGGTGATCTGCTGTTGCGCCGCGTGGCTTCCAGCGACGTTGAACGCAACGTGTTGTTGCCGCAGCTCATCGAGCCGGCCTGGTACGATTCTGTCAACAAGGAGCCGCGCATTTGAAACTGTTGCGCACCATAAGGCTCGATCCGTCGGATACATTTGTATTCGAGCCGGCAGCCGAACCGGGCGAATGGGCGGTGTCAGGCGCATTTGCGTTCTGGGGCGGCGATCCGTCTACGCTTGAGGGCAAGGCACGCTCGGCCTTCCGCAGCGGCTTTCTCGGCGTGGAGTTGCTCGGCTGGTCGACGCTGGTGCAGATCGTGGAAGCGAGCGAGGCCGACCGCGCCAATCTGGTCGAGGCGCTGGCGACGCAACTGGTCGAGCGTTTCGGCGCGCCCGACTTGCAGACGGCCGCCGTGGCCGCCGAAGAAGAAGTCGCCTTCGCCGAGTCGTTGTGCAGCCAGCCGCAGGACACGCTGATTGCTGTGCACCGCACCTACGAGGACGGCAACGTGCGCGAGGCGTTCCGTACGCTGCGGCCGCGCGAGGGCGCCAAGCCCGCGCGCGCCTTCTCCTTCATGGAAGTCGAAGGCGAGGATGATGAACAGCCGGCCGAGCAGGTCGATCTTATCTCGCTCGCCGACAAGGACCGCAAATGACCGACTTCTGGCTCTCCTGCGGACATCATCTGCTCGACCGTGACGAAGGCGGCGGACTCGCCGTGACCGACGATTTCCTCAAAGTCTATCTGGCGCGGCCGGAGCTGATCCCGCCACCGGAGGCTTGCGCGGTCGAGCGCACGCTGCACGCCGCGCTGTTAGCGGACCCGCGTACGCCGGTTTCGGAGAGTGACATCGCGGCCATCGCCGACACCGACGCGCGCGAGAACTGGCAGCTGCTGATCGCCTTCCGCGACCACCTGCTGCGCCACAAGTCACTGGAAGCGGCCTATGTCGACCTGGTCCGGCGCGGAGTCGGAAACACCCCGCCGCTGTTCGTCAATCAGTTCGTGCACGTGATCCTGCGCAACGCCCTCGACGGCGTTAAGGACGCCCGCGTCGTGCGCGCGGCCGAACTGTTCTTCCGCACCCAGCGCGTCACCGTGCACGAAGGCTCGCTGCTGGCGGCAGACGAGGAAACTGTCGGCGGCGGCAGCCAATCGCCGGTGACGCCGCTGGTGTCCATGCTCGGGCTGCCGGCCGACGCCGCGATCGACGTGCTCAACGACGACAACGCCGAAACCTATTGGGAGCGCAGCGACCGCTACGACATGGCGCTTGATCTGACCGGCGGCCGCGCCGGCCTCACCGCCTTGGCCGAGGCGATGCGGTGCTGGATAGCGCATGTGCTGGGCGTCGAAGTGGACATTGAGCCGCTCACCGAACTGCGCGAGGCGACCTTGGCCTGGTATGTCGGGCTCGACGCCGATGCCACTAAAATTGGCGATGCGCTGTGGAACGGCGAGGAGATGGACGAGGCTGCCATGTCGCGGGTGGCCGGACTGTTCCGGCTCAGCTTCCGCGACCCTTCCGTCATGCTCGACAAGGTCAAGGGCGAGCCGGTTTATCTGATCCTCGCCATGACACCGGACAACACCCTCCGCTTAAAGCCGCAGAACCTGGTGACTGGACTGCCGATCCGCCATCTGGAGGTGGTGAGCTGAGCCGCGATGCTGCGGCGCAACAGCCGCCGCACTCGCGAACTAACGCCACATTATAGGCCTTAATTATGGGCCCATGGCCCTTTGCCGCCGGTCGCGCTAAAAACCGAAATCGACCGGATTGAGCGGACCAGGATCACTGATGAAGCAACAAGCCACCGATCCGGGACTGCAGGAGGCGATCCGCGCCGTCGGCGGCGTCACCGAGTTGGCGCGCCGTATCGGCATTTCGCAGCCTTCGGTTTCCAACTGGACCCGCGTTCCGGCCGAGCGCGTGCTCACGGTCGAGGCAGTGACCGGGGTCGTGCGCGCAATCCTGCGGCCCGATCTTTACGGTGAAGCCAACGAAACCGGCGCCGTCGACGAGGTCGATCTCGCCCGTGCGCAGGAATATGCGCTGCTGGCGGTGCTGCTGGCGCGCGCGCCGGACGCAGGCCTGCTCAAGCGCCTGTCCGAGCTGCGCGGTGATCCAAGCCCGCTCGGGCTTGCCCATATTGCGCTCGCCGATGCGGCCGGCAGGGCCGACGCCGACGCGGTGGAACACGAGTACTTCAACCTTTTCATCGGCATCGGCCGCGGCGAGCTGTTGCCCTACGGTTCCTATTATCTGTCAGGCTTCCTGCAGGAACGTCCGCTGGCGCGGTTGCGCGACGACCTCAACAGGCTCGGCATCGCCCGCAGCGAGGGCGTGGTGGAGCCGGAGGATCACGCCGCCATTCTTTTCGAGATCATGTCCGGCATCATCAGCCGCGCCTTCCCGACGCCCGCCGGCAGCGACCAGGAGATCTTTGAGAAGCACCTGGCGCCCTGGATTGGTCGGCTGTTTTCCGATATGGAAAATGCGGAGAGCGCTGATTTCTACCGGCACGTCGCCGCGGTCGGCCGGGTGTTCGTCGATATCGAAACGCAAGCCTTCGCGCTGCCGGCGTGACGCGCGGGACCGCATCGAACGGCTTCAAGTAAGGAGAACTGGCGATGAAAGCAGAAGACAAAGGCAAGATCGGGCGTCGCGACTTCCTGCGCGTCTTTGGCCTCAGTGTTGGTGCCGGCGCCGGTCTGGCGGTGGCCGCGGCTGCGCCGTTCGCCACCGAAGCGCAAGCCGCCGAGTCCATGCAGGAAGCCAAGAAGGCGCGCTACAATCCGAATGCCGAAGACGTGAAGAACTTCTACCGCGTCAACCGGTACTAAGCGGGCGCCTCGGTCGGACCGATCGAGACTGTCTCGTCCGTGCTGACCGCATCGAGAGCAGAACGGTAGCAAGCATGTCGGCCGACGCCGTGATGCCGGTGAGCGTCGTCATCGAAAGACGCGCAACCGATAACCAATGGGACGATCACCTTTGGCGGCCGGTCGGCGTGTTGCCGCGCGCTGATTTGGAGCGCGGCAAATTGATGGCCGAGGGCGAAGGCTGGACTCAATATTACGGCGGCGTCCTCGACATCGAACTTTTTCGCGGCGAAACCGATGGCTATCGCACCAATTTGTCGCAGGATTCGCCATCCGTATACGTCGTTTTGCGACGCGATGCCGACGCCGAAGGTCTGGAATTCGAGCCGTTCATGGCGACGGTCTGCCCCTACGAAGCGATGAGCTACAGTGAGGGCAATGACGACGTCGTCGAGGGCGTGCCGATGCCACCCGAGGTGATGGAGTGGCTGCGCGAATTCGTCACCTTGCACCACGTCGACAAGCCGTTCGTGAAACGCAAGAACAGACGGCACAAGGACGACGAGCACGGTCGAAAACCGCATCCCGGACGGGTCCTGTCGTGAGCGAAGATCTCGGCGCGAAACTGAATCGTTGGTCGCAGCGCAAGCTTGCCGCGCGCCGGGGCGTCGCGGTCGAGGGAGCCGAAGAAGCGCGCCGCGACGACCAACCGGTTACGCCCGCGGGGCAAGTCCCAGCGGCTGCGCCCTCCGGCGCGGATCAAGTCGCGGAACCGGCCGAAGGCGAAGAAACGCCGGTACTGCCGCCGATCGACGAGCTCACCGCGGAATCGGACTACACGGTCTTTCTCGGCAAGAACGTGCCGCAAGCGCTGACGAACGCCGCGTTGCGCAAACTCTGGCTCAGCGATCCGGTTTTCGCCAACCTCGACCGCCTCAACGACTATGACGACGACTACAGTTTCGTCGACAGCGTGATCTCCGCCGTAAAGACGAGCTACCAGGTCGGCAAAGGCCATGTCGACGAGGCTGAGGAAGCGCTCGCTAAGCTCGAGCCTTCGGATGCCGGCGACGAATCGGTAGCCGAGAAAAAAGAAGAGGACCGCGCCGGCGCGTCCGCCGATTCCACCGCGGCTGGCGGCGAAAGCGGCGGCGGGGCATTAGGCAATAGTGACGCACCTGGGGATGAATCAGGTGCCGCGCCGCGGCAGCCAGGCGCTGCGGAACTCGGCGGTGCTCAGGGGGGGCATGTGGAAGATAAGGACATTTAAAGCGTGGCCGTCGTTGTTGCGGTGCAACATTAACGTCGTGCCCAACACCTGAATGTGACCGATGAATGCCCCATAAATAAGCGTAAGGCCCATTGTCTATCCATAGGCTACCGCTATACTTTCAAAATGTTCTAATACCAGTCTCGTCAATGTAACTAATAATTCGAGCGCGGCATTAGCTCCGAAATTCTGTCTTCCTGGGGAGGAAAGATGGCTTTCGCGGACCCTGCTCCAAAACGGCGCACCCGCACGACGGCAACCGCCGCCGGGCTCTTCCTGTCCAGCGACCTCATTCACGTCCACTTCGCACGCGTGGCGAGCACGGCCGTCTCCGGCCGTGCGCCCGGATTACTGGAGGACTGACCATGCACACGGACAAGAAACGCAACGGTCAACTCGACCGCCGTAGCTTGCTGAAAGGTGCGGGCCTTGCCGTCGGCGCGGCCGCAGCGACCACCGCCGCCGGCGCCTGCGAAAAAGAAAAAGTCGCCGGCAAGGATGACGGCAAGCAGCAGCACGCCGGCTATCGCGAAACCGAAAGCGTCAAGACCTACTACAGGCTCGCGCGCTTCTGACCAGCTAATCGAATTCACCGCCCGCGCGCGCTGCGCCGGCCGGAACGACCCCACTTCAGGAGGGAGCAATGCTCAGGAAAAAATCCAACGGCACCGCAAGGACTACCCGTTTGACGCAAGGGCTGGCGTCGGTTGCCGGCACTGCCGTTGACCGCCGTACATTCCTGGCGCGGTCCGGTCTGCTCGCCGGCGGCGTGACCATGGCCAGCCTGATGCCGGGCGCGGTGCAGAAGGCCGACGCGGCGGCGGCAGGACCTCTGGTGTCCGGCGCCACCCGCGCGAAATCGGTCTGCACGCATTGTTCGGTCGGCTGCACCGTCATCGCCGAAGTGAAGAACGGTATCTGGGTCGGACAGGAGCCCGGCTGGGACAGCCCGTTCAACATGGGCTCGCACTGCGCCAAGGGCGCCTCGGTCCGCGAGCACGCGCACAACGAGCGCCGCCTGAAATATCCGATGAAGCTGGAAGGCGGCCAGTGGAAGAAGATCTCGTGGGATCAGGCGATCAACGAGATCGGCGACAAGGTGCTCAAGATCCGCCAGGAGTCGGGTCCCGACTCGGTCTACTGGCTCGGCTCGGCCAAGTACAACAACGAGCAGTCCTACCTGTTCCGCAAGTTCTATGCGTTCTGGGGCTCCAATAACGGCGACCACCAGGCGCGCATCTGCCACTCCACCACGGTCGCGGGCGTCGCGAATACGTGGGGTTACGGCGCGATGACGAACTCCTACAACGACATGCACAATTCGAAGGCGATGATCCTGTTCGGCTCGAATCCGGCCGAGGCGCATCCGGTCGCCGTGCAGCATATCCTGCGGGCGAAGGAGCTGAACAAGTCGAAGCTCATCGTCTGCGACCCGCGCTTCACGCGCACGGCGGCGCACGCCGACGAATTCGTGCGCTTCCGCCCGGGCACCGACGTCGCCCTGATCTGGGGCATCCTCTATCACGTCATGAAGAATGGCTGGGTCGACAAGGAATACGTCGAGCAGCGCGTCTGGGGCCTCGACCAGGTCGAGAAGGAAGTGATGAAGTGGACGCCGGAAGAGACCGAAAAGGTCACCGGCGTGCCCGGCAAGCAGCTCGAGCGCGTTGCCAAGATGCTGCACGAGAACAAGCCCGGCACCCTGGTCTGGTGCATGGGCGGCACGCAGCATCACATCGGCAACAACAACACCCGCGCTTACTGCGTGCTGCAACTGGCGCTCGGCAACATCGGCAAGGCCGGCGGCGGCGCCAACATCTTCCGCGGCCACGACAACGTGCAGGGCGCCACCGACTTCTGCGTGCTCTCGCACAGCCTGCCGGGCTACTACGGCCTGGCCACGGGCTCGTGGAAGCACTGGGCCCGCGTCTGGGACGTCGATTACAACTGGATCCTGGGCCGCTTCGCCACCAAGAAGCTGATGGAGTTGGCCGGCATCCCGGTCTCGCGCTGGATCGACGGCGTGCTCGAGGACAAGAAGAATATCGACCAGCCCAACAACATCCGGGCGATGGTGTACTGGGGCCACGCGGTCAATTCGCAGACCCGTCTGCCCGAGATGAAGAAGGCGATGGAGAAGCTCGACCTCATGGTCGTGGTCGATCCGGTGCCGACCTTCGCCGCGGTCATTCCGGATCGCAAGGACGGCATTTACGTGCTGCCGGCCACCACGCAGTTCGAGACCTATGGTTCGGTCACCGCGTCGAACCGTTCGCTGCAATGGCGCGATCGGGTGTTCAAGCCGTGGTTCGAGGCCAAGCCAGACCACGAGATCATGTATCTGTTCGCCAAGAAGCTCGGCTTCGACAAGGAGTTGTTCAAGCACATCAAGGTCAACGGCACCGAGCCGCTGATCGAGGACATCACCCGCGAGTACAACAAGGGCATGTGGACCATCGGCTACACCGGCCAGTCGCCGGAACGCATGAAGCTGCAGATGGCCAACCAGCATACCTTCGACGCGACCACGCTGCTGGCCAAGGACGGCCCGTGCAAGGGCGAATATTACGGCCTGCCGTGGCCGTGCTGGGGAACGCCTGAGATGAAGCATCCCGGCACGCCGATCCTGTACGATCCCTCCAAGCCGGTGGCGGATGGCGGTCTCACGTTCCGCGCCCGCTTCGGCGTCCAGCACAACGGGCAAAACCTGCTGGCCGAGGGCTCCTATTCGGTCGGCTCCGAGATCAAGGATGGCTATCCGGAATTCACCATGGCCATGCTGAAGAAGCTCGGCTGGGAGAAGGACCTGACGCCGGAAGAAACGGCGGCCATCGAAAAGGTCGCCGGCGACAAGACCAACTGGAAAGTCGACCTGTCGGGCGGCATCCAGCGCGTCGCGATCAAGCACGGCTGCGCCCCGTTCGGTAACGCCAAGGCTCGCACCGTGGTGTGGACCTTCCCGGATCCGATCCCGGTGCACCGTGAGCCGCTCTACACCAACCGGCGCGACCTGCTGCCGAAATACGCCACCTACAAGGATCGTCACGCCTACCGCCTGCCGACCTTGTATGCGTCGATCCAGAAGAACGACCACTCCAAGCAGTTCCCGACCATCCTTACCTCCGGCCGTCTGGTCGAATACGAGGGCGGCGGCGACGAGTCGCGTTCCAACAAATGGCTCGCCGAATTGCAGCAGGAGATGTTCGCTGAGATCAATCCGGCCGATGCCAGCAAGCTCGGCATCAAGGACGGTAGCAAGGTTTGGATCCATTCGCCGGAAGGCGGCAAGGTCCTGGTGGCCGCGATGGTCACCGAACGTGTCGCGGCCGGCGTCGCCTTCATGCCGTTCCACTTTGGCGGCTACTGGCAGGGCAAGGACCTGCGCGACAAGTATCCGAAGGGCAACGACCCCTACGTGCTCGGCGAAGCGTCGAACATGACCGGGACCTACGGCTACGATTCGGTCACGCAGATGCAGGAAACCAAAGTCACCCTGTGCCGCATCGAGGCGGCCTAACGGCGCCAGTAAGGGAGAATTGACATGGCACGCATGAAATTCCTTTGCGACGCCGATCGTTGCATCGAATGCAACGCTTGCGTCACCGCCTGTAAGAACGAGAACGAGGTGCCGTGGGGCATCAACCGCCGGCGCGTCGTCACGCTCAACGACGGCAAGCCGGGCGAGCGCTCGATCTCCATGGCCTGCATGCACTGCACCGACGCGCCTTGCGCTGCGGTGTGTCCGACCAACGTGTTTTACACCACGGCGGACGCGGTCGTGCTGCACAACAAGGATCTGTGCATCGGCTGCGGCTATTGCTTCTACGCCTGTCCGTTCGGCGCCCCGCAATATCCGAAGGTTGGCAACTTCGGCTCGCGCGGCAAGATGGACAAGTGCACCTATTGCGCCGGCGGTCCGGAAGCCGACGGCAGCAAGGAGGAGTACGAGAAGTACGGCGCCAACCGCTTGGCCGAAGGCAAGCTGCCGCTGTGCGCCGAGATGTGCTCGACCAAGGCGCTGCTCGCCGGCGACTCAGACGTCATCGCCCAGATCTACAAAGAGCGGGTCAAGACCCGCGGCTACGGGTCCGGCGCCTGGGGTTGGCAGACCGCCTACCACGAAACGATTGCGAGCTGATTTAACGTCGGCGGCGCGGAGACCCCGCGCCGCCGGTTTCGATAACAAGAATACTGGTTAGAAGGGGAGAGGATGCTATGGCGAAGATCATTGCTGCGGTCCGCTTCATCGCCTGCGCTCTCGCGCTCGCATTCATCGTTGCAACAGTCACGCCCGTGCCGGTTTCCGCGCAGGGCGGTCCGACGGCCGCCACCAGCGAGCAGCAGCTCATGCAGCAGCTCAAAGGCGGCGTCATCCGCGGTGACGTGAGCATTCCGGACAAAAAGGCGGCCAACCTGATCCATCCGGCGGGCCGCGAATGGCAGACCTTTCACACCGTCACGCTGAAATGGGTTGGCGGCATCGCCATCCTCGGCATGTTGGTGCTGCTCGTCATCTTCTATATGTGGCGCGGGACCATGAAGATCGAGGGCGGCCGCTCGGGCCGCACCATGGTGCGCTTCAACGGCTTCGAGCGTTTCGTGCACTGGCTGACCGCCTCGACCTTCATCGTTCTCGGCATCACCGGCCTCAACATCACGTTCGGCCGTGCGGTGCTGTTGCCGTGGATGGGCCCGGAGGCCTTCAGCGCCTGGTCGGAATGGGGGAAGTACTCGCACAACTATCTCAGCTTCGCCTTCACCATCGGCGTGGTGCTGGTGTTCCTGATTTGGATCGGGCAGAACTTCCCCACCGCGGCCGACATCGAATGGTTTAAGGTCGGCGGCGGCATGGGCAAGAGCCACGTCAAAGCGCCCGCCTGGAAGTTCAACGCCGGCCAGAAGCTGCTCTACTGGTTCATCGTGCTCGGCGGCGTGGCGATGATCATCTCCGGCTACATGCTGATGTTCCCGTTCTATTACGGCATGGGGATTGGCGACATGGAGCTGGCCGAGGTCTTCCATGGCGTGGTCGGCGTGCTGTTCATTGCTCTCATCATCGCCCACATCTATCTCGGCACAATCGGGATGGAAGGCGCCTTCGAGGCAATGAGCGAGGGCACCGTCGATCTCAACTGGGCCAAAGAGCATCATCCGCTCTGGGTCGAAGAGGAAATGGGTCCGAAGGGTGCCCGTACCCAGCCTGCCGAATAGCCGATAGTACGATCGAATGCATAACGCCCGGCCTCAGTGCCGGGCGTTTTGTTGATCTCGCGTGAAGGCTCTTGGACAAGGACGTTTTCACTCAGCCGGTGACCGCCAATCCCACCGCCAGGCAAGCCGAAAACGCCACCGTCAGCATGGCCATGTGCGGTGTCATCGGCACCAGTTCGTCGAAACGGTCGCGCGTCCACACCGCGTGGGTGACCAAGACGGCGATCGGCAGGGTCAACCATGGCAGCAGCACCCAGGCGCTGAAGGCGAAGCCGAGCCAAAGCCACAGCGGCATCAGATAGGCGAAGGCGAGCAGGCAGAGGAATTCGGCGCGGCTCCAGCCCCTGCCGAAGCGTACGGCGATGGTGTTCTTGCCTTTGACGACATCGAAGTCCCTGTCCCGGATGTCGTCGATGATCAGGATATTGGTGATCAGCGCCCCGACCGGCAGGCTGGCAACGACCGCAGACATCGGCAGCGCCTGGCGCCAATGCTCGGGCCCCAGCACCGTTGCGGCCTGCACGTAATATGTGCCGATCACCGACATGGTGCCGAAGAACAGGAAGAACAGCGGGTCGGCGAAGCCGTGGCGGCCGACCGGCAAGGGTCCGGCCGAGTAGGCCCAGCTCGCCAGGATGCTGAGCAGCCCGATCACGATTACCGGCCAGCCGGCCATGGCGAGCAGCGCCAAGCCGGCGATTACCGCCAGCCCATAGGTCGCGACGATGGTCGCGCGCAGGACGCGAAGTGAAAGTAGGCCGCTCGCGACCGCCTGCACCAATTCCGGGTGCTCGCGGTCATCGGGCTCACGCCGCAGGTTCTCATAATTGTCGGTGACCAGCCCGCCGAACTGGATCAGCCAGCCGGCAAGGAACGCCAGCGCCGCCGGCAGGGCGGCGAATACACCGTCATGGTGGGCAAGCCCCATGGCGACAAAAACCGGCGCTATCGCGGTGGGAAGGGAATGCCCCGGATAGATCAGTTTGCGCGTCCATACCTCGCGCAGCGACCACGCCGAAGCCTGCGACATACAGCCTCTCCGCTCGATGCCTGCCGGGCCGGACAATTGCCCTCATTGGGCCTTGGCGGCAATCCATAATTTGCCACAGGCGGGGCGCCATAGCCTCTGCCTATGCGCGCTAGTTTCAACTTTGCGCCCGCATTGAGCGCACTTTCGGCCGCCTGCACCGTGGTATACCTCGCCATTCATTGTCGGGGGTCCCGGACCTATATGACTGCCATGCGTATGATCGGTCTCGCCGGCTGGAGCGGCTCGGGAAAAACCACGCTGATCACCAAGGTCATCCCGTGCCTGCTTGCGCGCGGCGTGACGGTGTCCACGCTCAAACACGCCCACCACGGCTTCGATCTCGACCAGCCCGGCAAGGACAGTTTCTTCCACCGCGCCGCCGGCGCCACCGAGGTGATCATCTCGTCCGCCAAGCGCTGGGCAATCCTGCACGAGCTGCGCGAGGACGCGGAATGGGATTTGCCCGACTTGATCGCCAAGATGTCGCCGGTCGATCTGGTGCTGGTGGAAGGCTATAAGCGCGACCCTTTCCCCAAGCTCGAAATCCACCGCGCCGTCAACGGCAAGCCGCTGATCCACCCGGAAGATCCGCACGTGGTGGCGATCGCCGCCGATATTCCGGTGCCCGCCGCCAAGGTCCCGGTGATCGATCTCGACGACATCGAGGCCATCGCCGATTTGCTGCTGAAACACGCCGTGCCGGTTTCAGAAGCGCCAGTCATGCGCAGCGCATGATCCCGAAAAAGCCTGTCGCCGGCTTGATCGGGGATGGGAACCGGTATTCGGACAGGATCATGCGCAAACGAAAAAAGGCTCCGTAGATGGCGCAGCTGACCGACGACTGTTTCGCGTTTTCCGGTCCGCTGCTGCGGCTCGACGACATGGAGCGGTTAATCGGCGAACGCGTTACGGCCGTCGCCGAGACCGAACACATACCCCTGCATGGCGCGCGCACGCGCGTTGCCGCTTTCGACGTCAAGGCGCCGGTCGATTTGCCGCTCTTCGACAATTCGGCGGTCGACGGTTACGCCGTGCGTCATACCGACCTGCGTAGCGATGACGACACGAGGCTCGCCATCGCCGGCCGGCTGACCGCCGGGGCGCGCGCTGACCTCGCATTAAGCCCCGGACAGGCCATCAGAATTTTCACCGGCGCGGCGATGCCCAAGGGCGCCGACACGGTCTTCATGCAGGAAGACGTCACGGTCGACGGCGATCACGTCGTCGTGCCGAGCGGCCTGAAGCGCGGCGCCAATCGGCGGCTCGCAGGCGAGGACGTGCCCGCCGGCCGCGTGGTGGTGCCGGCCGGCACCGTGCTGGAGGCGCAGCACATCGCGCTTGCCGCCGCGCTGGGCCTGACCGAGTTCGAGGTGCGCCGGCGGCTGAAGGTCGCGATCTTCTCCACCGGCGACGAGGTGGTCGAGCCCGGCAGCGTGCGCGGCGCCGCCGCCGTCTACGACTCCAACCGTTTTCTGCTGGTCGAGCTGTTGGAGCGGCTGGGCGCGCTGGTGACCGATCTCGGCATTCTCGCCGACGAGCCCGAGCAGCTTGCGCGCGCGCTTGGCAACGCGGCGGCCGATCACGATCTGGTGCTCACCTCGGGCGGCGTCTCCACCGGCGAAGCCGACCACGTGCGCAGCGCGGTCGAGCGCATCGGCAATCTCGTTTTCTGGCGCGTCGCCATCAAACCGGGACGCCCGGTGGCGATGGGCGTCATTCGCGGGGCAGGCGGCCACAGCGCCGCCTTCGTCGGCATGCCCGGCAATCCGGTCGCCGTGTTCGTCACCTTCGTGCGGGTGGTGAAACCGCTGCTGCGGCAGCTCTCCGGTGCGCTCCCGCAAAAACTGATGCCGCTGCCGGTACGCGCGGCCTTCGCCTACAAGAAGAAGAAAGACCGCCGCGAATATGTGCGGGTGGCGCTGCGCCGCGCCAGCGACGGCGAGATCGAGGCGGTCAAGCACCCGCAGGACGGCGCGGGCATATTGACCTCGCTGACCGAGACCGACGGCCTGCTGGAATTTCCGGAGGAGGTAACTGCGATCGAGCCGGGCGCGCGCGTCGGTTTTCTGCCTTACGCGGCGCTCATCGGCTGACCGCTGGAGTCCGGATCAGACGCGCACGTATGGCGTGGCGAATGCCTGAGCGACCGGCTCCTGCACGCTATCCAGCACGAACACGCCGATAATGGCGATGACGATGGCGACTGCACAGGCGACGATGAAGGTTTGCATGACTTGGTTCCTCTCCCAGACCCATAGTTTGTTACTATAACAGATAGAAAAGAGTGTTGCGGCAGGTCAAGGATCAAACTCAGCCGCCGGCATGTTGCAGTGCAATGCGGGTTGCGCGCTCAGCGTCCTCGGGCGTGTTCACGTTGAAGAACGGATCGATGGGCTGATCCGGCCAATCGGCGATGGCGATGCTGTGCCGCCCCGTCCACACCTCGATCTTGCGCAGGTCTTCTTCGACCAGCGCCTTGCGCAAGTCGGCGCGCAGCGCCAGCGGCCATAAGGCCACGGTGGGATGGCGCCATTCGCTCGAGCGGGCGCAGGCCAGTGGCACCCCGGCTCCCATCTTGCGGCGGGCCTGGTGCAGCCTTTCCACCAGGTCGTCGGGCAGGAATGGGCAGTCGCCCGGCACGCTGACGATCCATTCGACGCCGTTGTCCTGCGCCGCCAGCCAGTCGAGCCCGGCCAGGATGCCGGCGAGCGGGCCGGGATAATCCGGCACGTTGTCGGGGATCACGGGGCAGCCGGTATCGGCAAAGCGTTCCGGATCGCCGTTGGCGTTGATGATGATGCCGGTGCACTGCGCCGACAGCGTCGCCAGCACCCTGTCGAGGATGCTGACGCCGCCGATCTCGATGCGCGCCTTGTCGCCGCCGCCCATGCGGCGGGCGAGGCCGCCGGCGAGAACGAGGCCGAGGGTGGGGGGAAGGGGAGTGGTCATGTGGTCAAGCATTGTGTAATCGCGAAGGTGGGCGTGCAACCTACGGAACCAAAACAATCTTTCCGTAGGCCCCCGGCTGCAAGACCGCCACATGTGCCGCTGCCGCTTCTGCCAACGGCATTTCTTTGCCGATGACGGGGCGAAGAGCTCCGGCCGCCACGCCTGCAAGAATGTCTTTCATCATGGGCCGCACCTGCTCGGGCGTTGCGTTCCACAGCGCAATGCCGCGGATGTCGAGTTCCTTCATCATCGCGACTCTGGGGTTGATCGTGATCTCACCGCGATTGCCGATCACGACGATCCGCCCATATTTTGCCGCCAAATCCATATCGGCCGCGAGGTTGACGTTCGCGAGCATTTCAAGGATCAGCTCCGGCCCTTTGCCGTCCGTGAAGCGTTTCACCTCATCGAGGTGGCCTTTCTTTGTGTGGTCGACCGCAAGATCGGCCCCTTCCTTCACGATCAGCTCCAGGCCCTTGGCGGTACCGCCGCTGCCAATGACCTTCAACCCGGCGCGCTTTGCGAGTTGAATGGCTGATGTGCCGACTGAGCCGCTTGCGCCATGAATGAACACCGTCTCGCCGGCGCGGGCGTCGCCGCGTTCAAACAGCGCGTAGTGAGCGGTCGTATAAGGGACGCCGAAGGCTGCGGCTGCCGCAAAGCTGACGCCAGAGGGCAAAGGCAACACCTCACTCGCCTTACGCTTCACTTTCTCGGCATAGCACCCCGTCAAGTCGAAGCTGAGCGCAGTGCCGACGAAGACCGGATCGCCAACTTTAAACTCCTGAACGCCCGCACCGATCGCGGAGATCACGCCGCCGGCATCGCCGCCGGGGACGTAGGGAAGTTTCGGCTCAATCGCGTAGGTGCCGGTTCGCATATAGGTGTCCGCCGGATTGACCCCTGCGGCACGCACGTCGATGACGACTTCTCCCGGCCCGGGGATTGGATCGTCCACGTCATCCAATTTTAAGACTTCCGGTCCGCCAAATGAATGAACGCGGATCGCTTTCATTTTGAATCGCTCTGGTGCTGTCGGTTAATTGCAGCCGTTCAACGCGCTACTCATCCGCCACCGCGGCCTTGCGCCGGTGCTTGGAACTTTCTTCCGCCACCGAGTCGAGGTCCTGGTCGAACACGATGCGGTCCTCGCCGGCGAGCGCCACGAAACGCTTTCCGCGCGCGCGCCCGACCAGCGTCAGATTGGCCTTGCGGGCCAGCTCGACGCCCCAGGCGGTGAAGCCCGAGCGCGAAATCAGGATCGGGATGCCCATGCGCACGCACTTGATCACCATTTCCGACGTGAGCCGCCCGGTGGTGTAGAAAATCTTGTCGCCCGGCGGCACTTTCTCCTTGAACATCCAGCCGGCGATCTTGTCGACGGCGTTGTGGCGGCCGACGTCTTCCATATAGACCAGCGGCCGGTCCTCCTGCGCCAGCACGCAGCCGTGGATGGCGCCGGCTTCCAGATAGAGTGAGGGCGTGGTGTTGATCTTGTGGGTGAGCGCGTAAAGCCAGGAGGTGCGCAGCTCGGCGTTCGGCAGCGCGATCGTCGCCAGCGCCTCCATCAGGTCGCCGAACACGGTGCCCTGCGCGCAGCCGCTCGTTTGGACTTTCTTCTTCAGCTTCTTTTCGTAGTTCGTCTTGCGCTTGGTGCGCACCACCACGGCCGCCAATTCCTCGTCGTAATCGACGCTCGTGATCTCGTCGTCGGGCAGCAGCATGTGCTGGTTGAGCAGATAGCCGATCGCCAAGTATTCTGGATAATCGTTGATGGTCATGGCGGTGACGATTTCCTGCGCGTTGAGGAAAATCGTCAACGCGCGCTCGACCGTGACGGAAGTCTCCACGCGCTGCCCTGTCTGGTCGACGCCGGAGACGCGTTCGGTCAGCCGCGGGTCGTGCGGATCGGGCCGGATGATGTAGCTGTCGTTGTCTTTGCTCATGATCGAACTATAGCAGGCCCGGGCGTTGAAATCTGCCCACCTCAGGTGGGCAAGCCTCACATATATCTAGACAATTTCGTGCTGCCATGGTTCCCAATCCGTGAGCCGCTGCCTTAAGATAAGCACCAATGAGCCCGCTTGAAGGCTCGCCATGAACGTCCGGGGAGACGCCTGCCATGCTTCGCGCCACCAAAGATCTCATGCTGCCGACCACCATCACCGGCTCGCTGCCGCGGCCGAGCTGGTACACGGAAAATCTCGGGGCGCGTTCCTTCCTCGACGCCATGGTGAACAACCAATTCCGCGAGCAATATGTCGACACGGTTTCGGTCTATCTGCACGAGCAGGAGCTGGCCGGCCTCGACATCGTCACCGACGGCGACGCGCATTTTGACTCGGATGTCGGCGGCCAGAGCTGGACCAACTATCCGCCGCGCCACATGGGCGGATTCGACAAGAACCCGCAGCCGACCCCGGCCGGCAAAGGCGGCGTCGCCTTTCCGCCCGGCCACATCCTGCACGACTATCTGGAAGCGCGCGTCATGCCGGGCATTTCCGGCCCGGTCACGCGCGGCGACTTGCAATACGCCGCCATGTGGAAGGTGGCGCAGCGGATGACCAAGAAGCCGGTCAAGTTCGGCACCATCGGCCCCGAGCTCGTTGCTTTCGCGGTCTCCGACACGCACTACAAGAGCATCAAGGATCGCATCCTGGCGATCAGCGACGCCCTGAACGAAGAGTTGCATACGCTCGCCGACGCCGGCTGTCCCGTGATCCAGTTCGAAGAACCGCAAATCCACATGCTGGCGATCCGCAAGGTCGTCGACGATGTGATCAACCCGGACTTCAGCGTCGACGTGTTCAATCGCACGGTGAAGGGCCTGCGCGCCAAGACCGAAGTGTGGTGTCATACCTGCTGGGGCAATCCTTCGCAGCAGCGCATGTTCACCGAAGTTCAAAGCTACAAGGGCGCGCTGGAGACACTGAACAAGGTCGACGCCGACGTCGTCACCTTCGAATTGGTCAGCGCGCACGGCATGGATCTGGAAGCCTTCGGCAAGGTCATCAGCTCCGACAAGAAAATCTGCATCGGTGTCATCGACCATCATTCGCTGCAGGTCGAGCGGCCGGATGAAATCGCCGATCACATCCGCCGCGCGCTCAAATATATTCCGGCCGAGCGGTTGGTAATCTCGTCCGACTGCGGCATGGGCCGCGAGGGCATGAGCCGCCGCCATGCCTATTACAAGACCGTGGCGCTGGTGCTCGGCACCAACATGGTGCGCAAGGAGTTGGGGCTGCCGGAAGCCGAAGTCCTCGCTGCCGATCCGCGCTATTCGCTGGTGGTGCCGGCGAAGTGACCGTGTGAGCTACTCGTTCGGCTGTCATCACCCGCGAAGGCGGGTGATCCAGTAAGCGCAGGCATATCGTATGCTTGTGCACCGCTGATGCACTGGGGTTACTGGGTCCCCGCCTTCGCGGGGACGGCAGTTGGTGCTCACCACCCCGGCAAAAACGCCGCGCCGCCGGTGTCCGGATCGGCCAACTGTTCGACCGGCGAGCCGTAAAGCGCCTCGAGCTGCGCGCGGTTGAGCACGCTGGCGACCGGCCCCTCTGCGATGCGCGTGCCCTCACGCAAAAGAAAGGCGCGGTCGGCGGCGCGCAGCGCGTGGTTGGGATCGTGGGTGGTGAACAGCACGCCGTGGCCGGACGCGGCCAGCGCCTTGATCTCGCGCATGACCTTGCCCTGATTGCCGAAGTCGAGACTGGCGGTCGGCTCGTCCAGCACGATGAATTGCGGCTCTTGGGCGAGGGCTCTTGCCAGCAGCGCCAATTGCCGCTCGCCGCCGGAAATCTCCGTATAGGGCCGTTGCGACAATCGCGCGATGCCGAAGCGCTCGAGCGCGGCATGGGCGACTTCGCGGTCGTGCGCGCTCGGCCGGCTGAACAGGTTGCCGTGCGCCGAGCGGCCCATCAGCACCACGGTCTCGACCGTGAAGGCGAAGGTGCCGACATGCACCTGCGGCACATAGGCGATGGAGCGCGCGCGCTCGCGGATCGAGTAAGCGCCCAGCGCTTTGCCGCCGAGCTGCACCTCGCCGGCCTTGGGCTTGATGAGGCCGAGCAGCGTTTTCAACAGCGTGGTTTTGCCGCCGCCGTTCGGGCCCAGCAGCGCCAGCACTTCGCCGGTCTCGAGCTTGACGTTCAAACCACTGCCGACGGTGTGGTCGGTGTAGCCGATAGTGAGATCGCGGCCCTCGACGATCATCCCGCCGTCCTCGCAACAACTTCGGCTGTCGCCATCCGTGCAACACTCTCGGCTGTCATCACCCGCGAAGGCGGGTGATCCAGTAAACGCGTGCGTGTCGTTAGCTGGAGCATCGCTGATAGACCGGGGTTACTGGGTCCCCGCCTTCGCGGGGACGACAGTTGTTGCTTTCATCACGACCAGTTCCTCTGCATGTGCGCCAGCAGCCAGATGAAGAACGGCGTGCCGACCACCGCGGTGAGAATGCCGAGCGGGATTTCGACCTCTGCCATGGTGCGTGCCAGCGTGTCGATCAGCAGCAGATAGCCGCCGCCCAAAATGGCCGCCGCCGGCAACAGCCGCGCAAAATCCGGCCCGACCAGCGAACGCGCCAGATGCGGCACGACCAGGCCCACCCAGCCGATGATGCCGGCGGTGGCGACGCTCGCCGACGTCACCAGCGTCGCCGCCGCCACGATGACAACGCGCAGCGGTCCGGTGGCGACGCCCAACGAACGCGCCTCTTCTTCCGGCAGCGACATCACGTTCATGCGCCAGCGCAGCGCGATCAGCACTGCGGTGCCGAGCGCCACCGGCCCGAACAGCGGCAATAGGTCGGATACGTCGGTGGCGGCCAGGCTGCCGAGCAGCCAAAAGGTCATGGCGGGCAACTGGTTGTAGGGATCGGCGAGATATTTCACCAGGCCGACGCCGGCGCCGAGCAAGGCGCCGACCACCACCCCGGTCAGCACCAGCACCAGGATCGGATCGCGCGCGCGCACCATCGAGCCGATGACGTAGACCGCGGCCACCGCAATCAGTCCGCCGACGAAGGCGAGGCCCTGGATCGCGAAAATGCCGAGCGAGAAAAAGATGCCGACCACGGCGCCGAGTGCCGCGCCCGATGAGGCGCCGAGAATGTCGGGCGACACCAGCGGATTGCGGAACAGGCCCTGAAACGCGGTACCGGCAACGGCGAGTGCCGCGCCCACCATGACGGCGGCGAGCACGCGCGGGCCGCGCACCTGCAGCACCACGCTTTGCACGGCTTCCGACACGTGCTGCTGCCCGCCGGTCGCCTTCGCCAACAGCACGCTGGCGAGATCGCCGAGCGACACCGGATAGCGCCCGACCGTGAAGGCGAGCAGCAGGCCGGCGATCAAGATGCCGGTGGCGATCGCCAATCCAGGCAGGGCGGAGCGGGTCACTTTGTAAAGCCTGATTTCATGCCGCACATTGTAATGTGAATCGCGATGTAAGTCGGGCCGCGCGGCAATCTCGCTAACCCTCTCCCCTTGTGGGAGAGGGTGTCCGAGCGGAGGCGAAGCCGAGCGAGGACGGGTGAGGGGGCGGAGTCACATTGCGGCACCGCCCCCTCACCCGGCTCGCGCTTCGCTTACGCTTCAGCGCTCGCCACCCTCTCCCACGAGGGGAGAGGGAAGCGTGGGTGCCTCACGGTCGTCGACCATAGACGCTCTGAAGAAATCACCCCCGCCCCGCCAGCACATGCGCGATCTGGTCAGTCGTCGGCGTGCGGTGATAGAACGTCGTGTAGAACTCCCGCGTCAGTTTGGTCAGGTCCTCCGGAAAGCGCTCCGGATACAAAATCTTCGCCAGCCACCACAGCCCGATCAGCCGGTTGACCGCCGGCGGAAAATCCACCCAGCCGAACGGCATCTTGGGCGACAGGTGCACGCGCTTGTTCTTCACCGCATCGACCGCCCGCCAGGCCGGATCCTGGTAAACGATCGCGGCGAAGAACCGGTCGATGGTGACGATCACTTCCGGGTTCCACAGCAACACCTGCTCGATCGACACATTGGCGAGCCCGCCATGGGTGCCGCCGGCGACGTTCTGCGCCAGCAGCTCGATGGTCTCTACATTGATCGAGCCGCCCAGGCCCGTCACCAGCCCGCGCGGCCCGCGTGCGTAATAGACCCGCCGCCGTTTGTCCCGCGGGATGTCGGCGATGCGCGCTTGAATCGTCTTGAGTGTATGGTCGGCGTAAGCCGCGAGTTTTGCGGCATCGGCCGGCCGGTGGATCAGTTCGCCCAGCTTGCGATAAGTCTCGGGGATGGCGTCGAAGCGCCCATCGAGCAGCGCGTAAGGAATGCCGGTCTGCGCCTGCACGCGCTCGGCCAGCGAGACAAAGGTTGCGCGCGTTGAGCCGACGTCGAGAATGAGATCGGGCTTGAGCGCGATCACCGTTTCCAGATTGGCAGTATTGCCGCGGCCGGTGAGGCGGCCGACTTCGGGCCGCGTGCAAATGTCCGGCAGCATATAGGCGCATTCCTCCGGCCGGTTGGCGCGCGGCCAGCCGAGCAGCAGGTCGGGCGCCAGCGTGTAGAGCAGAATGGCGGCCGGGGGACCTGCGGGAAATACCCGCGCGACTTTCGCAGGAACCGGCAGCGTGCGGCCGGTGGCGTCGGTCACGCCGGCCGCGCGCGCGATCCGCGGCGCGATTAGCGCGGCGGAGGCGGTGGCAAGCAAGGTGCGGCGGGTGATCATGGTCTCTACACTTGTTCAGGTGTCATCGTCCGCGAAGGCGGACGATCCAGTAATCACCGGAGCGCCGTGAGTACTGGATTGCCCGCCTTCGCGGGCAATGACAGTCCTGCCTAATCCACCCCCACCATTACATTGCTGGCCTTGACGATGGCATAGGCTGTCTTGCCGGTGGCGAGGCCCAATTCGTCCGCCAACTCGTTGGTGATCGAGGCGGTGACGATGTGGCCGCCGCCGATGTCGATGCGGACATGGGCGGTGGTGGCGCCCTTCTTCACCTCGACGATCTTGCCCTTGAGCTGATTGCGTGCGCTGAATTTCATGGCGGTCTCCTTTGACTGTCTAGGCCCCCCGACGAAAATCCGTAGCCGGCCAGCATCGCCTGCCCGTCCGGCGACACAATATACTCCGCAAACTGCCGGGCCGCCGATGAAGTTCCGTTGATCACGATCAGCCCATAGTCGGCGCCGACCGCGAGCGCGCCCGGCAATTCCACCATTTGCTGCTCGGGATATTGTTTCTGCGCGGCCAGCGCATTGGTGCGATATGTCAGAAAGATGTCGGCGCGGCCTTCCGCTACGTGCCAGCCATAGGGACTGCGCCCGGCCGGCGCCCGCGCGCTGTCCTTGGCACCGGCGAGCATTAGCGCCTTCTTTTCAAGCGTGACTTGCGCGCCCGGCTTAAGCGCCTCCGCCTTGCGGAAGACTTCAAAGGCGTAGTCGCCGGACGGGTCGGCCCGCGGCGTCGAGGTGCCGATTTTCACCACCACATCGAGCAGGCGGTCGAGCAAATTTGCGCCGTTGACCGGAAGCCCCGGCCTCACCAGCGCGCACAATGTGTTGCGCGCGAAGCATATCACCGGCCCCGCTTTGCCGGCCTCATGCAGCGCTTGCGGATGCGTCATGTTGGCGGATGCGAACACGTCCACTGGCACGCCGCCGGCGATGTCGGCGGCCAGCAGCCCGGAGGGGCCGAAATGAGCCGCGACCTTGCTGCCACGCGCGGCCTCGAACGCCGCGGCAATCTCCGTCAACGCTGCCTGTAAGCTTCCGGCAGCGTAGAGCTGGATGGTCGTGGCGGAGGTGGTCATCGCGATGGCGCCGATCGTATTTTGGGCGTAAGCGCCGCAAGTACCGCTGTCATTCCCCGCGGAGGCGGGGAATCCAGTAGCCACGATTTCCTCAGTGGTGCACAGCCTGTGTCGTCCAAAAAGTGCCGTGGTTACCGGATCGTCCGCCTTCGCGGACGATGACAGCAGCAATATGCATCGGGCGCTATGCCTCACGCGCCCGGCGTGTTGGCGTCCGGATAGAACAGCTGCTGGCCGTTCACCTTGTAGCTTTTGATCACGGCCTGGCCTTCCGGCGAGGTGACGTAATCGATGAATTCCTGCCCGAGCTTGACCTTCACGTGCGGGTGTTTCTTCGGGTTCACCAGGAAGATTCCGTACTGGTTGAACAGGCGCTTGTCGCCTTCCACCTCGATCACAAGGTCACGCTTGTTCTTGAAGTTGATCCAGGTGGCGCGGTCGGTCAGCGTGTAGGCGTTCGAGGCGGCGGCGGTGTTCAGCGTCGCGCCCATGCCCTGGCCGATCGCCTTGTACCAGGGGCCCTTCTGCTTTTCGATGTTGATTCCGGACGCCTTCCAAAGCCTGAGCTCGGCCTTGTTGGTACCGGAGTTGTCGCCACGTGAGATGAAATCGGCCTTCTTGTTCATGATGGTGGTGAGCGCCTTGCCGACGTCCTTCATGCCTTTGATGCCGGCGGGGTCGCTCTTGGGGCCGACCACGACGAAGTCGTTGTACATCACCGGATAGCGCTTCACGCCGTAGCCTTCCTGGATGAACTTCATCTCCGCCGCCTTGGCGTGCACGAACAAGACGTCGGCGTCGCCGCGGCGGCCGGTGTCGAGCGCCTTGCCGGTGCCTTGCGCCACCACTTTCACGGTGATGCCGGTCTTGGCCTTGAACTTGGGCAGCAGATAATCGAACAGGCCGGAATCGCGCGTCGATGTGGTGGACGCGACCACGATCGATTTATCCTGCGCGAAGCTCGGCGGTGCGGCCAGCACCACGGCGCCGAGCGCGGCGGCGGCAATCAGATGGCGACGATGAAGCATGGAAACCCTCCTCTTGTGGTTTTTGGTTTGCGATTCATTTTCGGCTGTCGTCCCTGCGGAGGCGGGGACCCAGTAACCCCGGTCTTTCCGCACCACGACGACCGGGGTTACTGGGTCCCGGCTCGCGCTCGCTATTGCTCGCTTGGCCGGGACGACGGCGGCGCATGTTGCCTCGCTTCCCCTTCACACCAGCAACTCGCCGGCGATGAACTTTCTTGCTTCGTCGGTGCGCGGCGCGGCGAAGAACTCTTCGGCCGGGCTGTTTTCGATCAGGCGGCCGCGATGCAGCAGCACCACGTCGCCGGCGATGCGCTTGGCCTGGCCGAGATCGTGCGTGGACATCACCACCTTGACGCCGCGGGCGGTGATCGAGCGCACGATGTCCTCGATCGCCTTGGTGGCGGCGGGGTCGAGACTGGCGGTCGGCTCGTCGAGGAACAGCACGGCGGGATCGCGGGCGAAGGCGCGCGCCAGCGCCAGCCGCTGCTGTTCGCCGCCGGACAGGCGCCGCGCCGGCCGGCGCTCGAGGCCCGTCAGCCCGACATCGGCCATCAGTTCGCGGACGCGGGCTTCGCGCTGCGCGCGCGGCACCTTGGCCGCGGCCAGCGCGTAACGGACATTGCCGGCGGCGCTGCGCCTCAGCATGGCCGGGCGCTGGAACATGATGGCGCGCCGGGTCGGGGCTGAATATTCGCGCCCCGCCCAGGTGATCAGCCCACTGGTGGCGGGGATAAGCCCCATGGCCGCGCGCAGCAGCGTGGTCTTGCCGGCGCCATTCGGTCCAATCAAAACAGTGGGTGGTCCGGCTTCGAGCTTGAGCGAGATCTGGTCGAGGATGGTCACGTCGCCAGCGACGATCCGCACATCTATGAGCATTACCGGCAGGTCGAGGGCGGGTGTCCGCATGGTCATCCCGCGTAGCGTTCGCCGGCGCGGCGCGCGCCCCAGGCCAACGCGTTGATCAGAATCACAATGGAAATCAGGACCATGCCGAGCCCGATCGCGAGCGGCAGGTCGCCTTTCGAGGTTTCCAGCGCAATGGCCGTGGTCATGGTGCGGGTGAAGCCATCGATATTGCCGCCGACGATCAGGATGGCGCCGACCTCGGCCGCTGCCCGGCCGAATCCCGCAAGCAATGCAGTGACTAAGCTGAAACGCGCGTCCCAGATCAGGGTGGCGAGGCGGCGCAGTGGACCGACGTTCATGGCGGCCATCTCGTCGTGATATTCGACCCACAAATCCTCGATGGTTTGGCGCGAAAGCGCAGCAATGATGGGGGTTACCAGCACCGTCTGCGCGATGACCATGGCCTGCGGCGTGAACAAGAAGCCGAGGTCGCCGAGCGGGCCCGAGCGCGACAGCAGCAGATAGATCGCCAAACCCACCACGACCGGCGGCAGGCCCATCAGGGCGTTGAGCACCACGATGACGGCCTGGCGTCCCGGGAAGCGGTTGAGCGCGATGAAGGCGCCGACCGGCACGCCGATCAGCGCGGAAAACAAGACGGCGGTTAGGCTGACCTCGAGGGAAAGCAGGACGATCTGCAGCAGCACCGGGTCTGCTGTGAGCACCAAATGGAGCGCCGAAACATTGCCTTCCATCGCGATTCCCCGGCCTCGGCCCCACTCGAAGTGCCGCCGTTTTCGACCCAAAATGTTTAGTATTTTTATGCCTAAGCTACAAGGATCGGCGAAAAAAGAAAAATAAACATATAAATAGCTAGTATATGCAGGTGAGTTTGGCAAACTTGGTGCGTGTCGCCATATGCTTTCGCCTGCTATTGCCGGGGCGGGCCGGCGCTGCAGCAGGCGCAAAGTCGCGCGTCGTGGCTTGAATAATGATGCGTCCGCCGCCATGACCTAGCGACGAGACTGGAGGGGTGGCCGAGTGGCTGAAGGCGCACGCTTGGAAAGCGTGTATACGGGAAACCGTATCGAGGGTTCGAATCCCTCTCCCTCCGCCAGTTTCCAAGCGGACTTCTTCACACCCGAACCAAAGGCTCCAAGCGGTTGTTGGGGCGTCTATGAGGTATTCCTATGAATGAACCAGCCGGAGAATTGTCGTTCACTTACTTTCCGGGAGATTACCGCTGGTCGCATGGGCTGCTGATCGGGCTGAACATGGCGCCCTGGGGCGGGGCGGAGATCGGCGAGGTCAACCGCATCGGACTGCGCCTCAAGCACTGCGTCGGCGACGACGACGCCTGGTTCCGCGAATGGGCGCGCGAGGCCCGCAAGGTCGAGGACCGCGGGCGCGAGCGTATTGCCGAGGGTCATACGACCAGCGGCGCGCAATATCTGCAGCGCGCCAGCGCCTATTATCACGTTGGCGAGCGCTTCTTGCAGCCCAAGAGCAAGGAAGGGCTCGACGCTTACATGCGCGGGGTCGATTGCCTGCGCGACGCCGCCAAATATTTCAAGCGGCCGCGGCTGGAGCACGTGGAAATTCCCTATGACGGCGCCAGCCTGCCGGCGATCTACGTGCACGCGGAGCCCGCCAATAAAAGCGGCAAGGTACCGGCCATGGTGTTTTTCGACGGGCTCGACGTCACCAAGGAGATTCAATACCTCAAAGGCGTCGCTGATCTCGCCGCCCGCGGCATTGCCTGCCTGATCGTCGACGGCCCCGGCAACGGCGAGAGCATCCGCTTTCGCAAGCTCTTTCTGCGCCATGACACCGAGCACTACGCCACGCCGGCGTTCGACTGGCTGGCGGCGCGGCCGGAAGTGGACGACAAGCGCATCGGCGTCATGGCGATCAGCCTCGGCGGTTATTACGCGCCGCGCGCGGCGGCGTTCGAGCAGCGCTTCGCCTGCTGCATCGCCTGGGGCGCGCAGTGGAAATACCGCAAGATCTGGGCTGACCGCTACGAACGCATCGCGCGTGCGGATACGCCGGCGCTGTCAGTGGCGACGCAACACATCATGTGGGTGCTGAACGCCAAATCGCAGGAGGAAGTGCTCAAGAAGCTCGAGGCCTTCGATCTCGACGGCGCGGTGCAGAAGATCACCTGTCCGTTCCTGCTGCTGCACGGCGAGGGCGACGAGCAGGTGCCCATGAGCGAGGCGCAGGCGTGCTTCGACGCCGTCGGCTCCAAGCAGAAAACCTTCAAGGTTTTCACCCGCGAGGAGGGCGGCTACCACCACTGCCAGATCGACAACCAGAGCATCTGCTCGGCCTATATGTGGGACTGGCTCGAGCAGGTGCTGCAGCCGGCGCGGTAAGCAAGTTAATCACTTTCGTCATTCCGGGACGCCGCGAAGCGGCGGACCCGGAATCCATGTTCCGCAGCGCTGGGATTATGGATTCCGGCTTCGCGCACTTTCGTGCGCGCCCCGGAATGACAGAAGAATAATGCGATTACCGGGTCACGCTTCGGGAATGATCGGCAGCAGCACGTAAGGCTGCTTGCCGGCCGTAAAATGCAGGGTGTTCTTGCCGCCGAAGATCGCCGCCGGGCGATCGTCCGGGTCGATATGCAGGAAGGGGCCGACGCCCTTCATCGGATAGGGCGCGTTGGGCAAGGCCGCATCGGTGCCGTCGACTTCGTAATCTTTGCCGCGCACGGTGAGCGCAAGCTGATAGCCGGGCGGGACCACAATGCAGGTCGGCCAAATTTCAATATCGAGTTCGACCGGCTTGCCGGGAGTCAGCGGCTGCTCTTCGTCATGGCTGTGCCAGGGCCGGTAGGGCAGCGATTTTTTCGGGTCGAGCTTGCGGTGCGAGGCACGCAGCCAGCCGATGCCGATCGGCGTGCGCGGGTCGTTGGAGCCGATGAAGGTGACTTCGTTGCCGGCAGGATCGAACAACCGCAGCACCAGGAAGATGTCGGCGTCGGTCGTCTCCGACGAGACCCATAATTTGGCGGCGACCGGGCCGGTTATCTCCAGGCTCTTGGTTGACGGTTGGGTGCGGAAGGTGAGGCCATCGCCGCTGGTTTCGTAGTTCAGCGTTTTGTCGTCTTGGGGTACCGTCGCGGCAAGCGCGAGCCCGTCGGGCTGCAAGTAGTACTTGGTCCATTGCGTGCGGGCAAGCGGCCATTCGTTTTCCCCGCGCAGCACGAATTTTTCGTCCGGATGGCGGATGTTGAGCGCAACGCGCGGCTGCTTGTCCCAGCCGGTGTCCTCGCCCTTGAGGAAATGGCCAAAGAAGCGCTTCTGCAGCGACTCGCCGTAATTGCTGTAGAAATGCGTGAAATGGGTGTCTCCGTGCACCTCCAGCCATTTCTGCTTTGAGCCGGCGCGCAGCCAGCCTTCGAAATTGCCGCGCGTGTGCAGGCCCATGCCGCCCCAATTGCCGGCCGACAGCAAAGGCGCCTCGATGTCGGCGAATTCGGCGGTGCGCGCGGCATGATAATCGTCGCACCGCCGGCGTCGCTTGGTTTCTCCCGGTGAATCGGCGCGGTTTTTGGCAAGCTCGGCTTCCGGCAGCGTCTCCGGGCCGGCCACCGGCTCGCCCGTCACCATGCTCTTGAGGCTGCGCTCGCCTTGGCCGTGCTGCACACGCACCACCTGGCGCGGCCACCAGCTGCTGAAGAAATCGCTCAGGATGCCGCCGTGGCGGCAGACCTCGCGGTAATAGTCGGACGAGCCCTCCCAGATACACAGCGCGGCGAGATGCGGTGGCTTCAACGCGCCCGCCGTCCATTGGTTCATGGCGTAATAGGAAATGCCGTTGACGCCGACCTTGCCGTTGCTCCAGGGCTGGGCGGCGGCCCATTCGATGCATTCGTAGATGTCGCGAGATTCGCGCGGCGACCAGACGTCCATATAACCCGGCGAGCGGCCGGCGCCGCGCGAGTCGACGCGCAGGCAGACATAGCCGTCCGGCACCCATTTCTCCGGATCGATCAGCTCCCAATTCTGGTACTTGTTGCTCGACCCTTGCAGCACATTGGGCGCGGCTTTGGTCAGGCGCGACCAGTTGCCCTTGTAGGCCTCTTGGAAGGCGAGCCCTTTGGCATAGGGACCGTAGCTGAGGATGACGGGATATTTGCCGCCGCCGACCGGGCGAAACACGTCTGCGCGCAGCACCAGCCCATCGTCCATTTCGATAGGCGCGTCCCAGTCGATCTGCATGCCGTCGCTGATTTCGCCTTTTGTCGTGGTCACGTTCAGGCCTTCGGTGGAATGACCGGCAGCAGAACGTAAGGTTGTTTGTCCGCAACGAAGTGCAGAGTGTTCTTGCTGCCGAAGATTTTCGGCGGCCGGTCGTCGGGATCGATGTGCAGGAAGGGGCCGACGCCTTTCATCGGGTAGGGCGCGTTGTCCGGCGCCGCGTCGGTGCCGTCCAGTTCGAAGTCCTTGCCGCGGATGGTGAAGGCGATCGTGTAGCCCGCCGGGATCACGATGCAGGTCGGCCAAATCTCGACGTCGAGTTCAACCGGCTCGCCGGGCTTAAGCGGCCATTCCTCGTCATGGCTGTGCCAGGGCCGATAGGGCTGCGACATTTTCGGATCGAGCTTGCGATGCGAAGCGCGCAGCCAGCCGAGGCTGATCGGGCAGCGCGGGTCATTGGCGCCGATGAAGGTGACCTCCTTGCCGGCCGGGTCGAACACCCGCAACGCCACGAACAGGTCGGCATCGCTGGTATCGGACGAGAGCCACAGCTTGGCGGCGGACGGACCGGTGATTTCCATGGGCTTGGTCAGCGGCGCGGTGCGGAAGGTGAAGCCGTCGCCGGTGGTCTCATAGGTGAGCGTGGTCTCGCCTTTCGGCGCGTCGGTGCCAAGTCCAAGCCCCTGCGGCTGCAGGAAATATTTGGTCCATTGCGTGCGCGCGAGCGGCCACTCGTTCTCAGCCCGCAACTCGAACTTCTCGCCCGGATGCCGAATGTTGAGCGACACGCGCGGCTGCTTGTCCCAGCCGGTGTCCTCGCCCTTGAGGAAATGGCCCAAGAAGCGCTTTTGCAGCGACAGGCCGTAGTTGCTGTAGAAATGGGTGTAGTGGGTGTGGCCGTGCACTTCGAGCCACTTCTGTTTGGAGCCGGCGCGCATCCAGCCCTCGAAATTGCCGCGGCTGTGCAGGCCGAGCCCGCCCCAGTTGGCCGCCGACAGCAGCGGCGTCTCGATCTTGGAAAAGTCGGCGGTGCGTTCCGCGTAGTATTCGTCCCACAACCGGCGCTTCTTGGGCGCGGCCGGCGTGTCGGCGCGGTTCTTGGCGAGTTCTTCCTCCGACAGCGTTTCCGGCCCGGCGGCGTACTCGCCGGTTACCGCGCTCTTGACGCTGCGCTCGCCGACACCGTGCTGTACCCGAAGGATCCTGCGATTGAACCAGCTTCTGATGAAATCGCTGAGGATTCCCCCGTGGCGGCACAACTCGCGGTAATGATCGGAGCCGCCCTCCCAGATGCACAGAGCGGCAAGGTGCGGCGGCTTCATTGGGCTCAAACGCCATTGGTTCTTGGCGTAATGAGAGATACCCGCGATGCCGACCTTGCCGTTCGACCACGGCTGCGTGCCGGCCCATTCGACACACTGGTACATGTCCTCGAGGTCGCGCGGTGCCTGGACGCTGAGATAGCCGGGCGAACGTCCGGCGCCGCGGGAATCGACGCGCACGCACGCATAACCGTCCGGCACCCATCGCTCGGGATCGACGACTTCCCAGTTCATGTACTTGTTGCTGGAGCCTTCCAGCACCTCGGGTGCCGCCTTGATCAGCCGTTCCCAACTGCCCTTGTAGCCGACCTGGAACGGCTGCCCCTTGGCGTAGGGTCCGTAGGTCAGGATTACCGGATACTGCCCGTCCGCGATCGGGCGGAACACATCGGCACGCAGCACCAGCCCATCGTCCATGGTGATGGGCGTGTCCCAGTCGATTTTCATGCCGTCGCGGATTTCGCTTTTCGCAATGTCTGTTCTCGTGTCCATGCCTACACCGTTTTATTGATCGTTGACGTGCCGCCTTGCGGCCGGTGACGCTTGACCGCGTCGGGATTGGTGGAATCGACGCCCATGTAGATGCCGCGCTCCCACTTGCGCTTGAGCGGGTCGGACACCGTCAATGCCATCTTGCCGATGTTCTGGATCTCGATTTCCACCGTCTCGCCGTCCTGCAGCGCGCCAAGGCCTTCGTGATTGGTGCCACAGGCGATCAGGTCGCCGGAATTCATGGTCATCACCGTGGTGGCGAATTCGATCAGTTCGGGGACGCGGTGCTCCATGTCGTCGGTGTTGTAGTTGTGGCGGAGCTGGCCGTCGTTCCAGAACCGTACGATGAGATCGTTGGGATCGGCGATCTCGTCGGCGGTGGTGATGCAGGGGCCGATCGGCGCGAAGGTGTCGAACGATTTGCCGAGCCAACTCGTATTCGGCGACGCCGGCCAGGTGCGGCGGCCTTGCTCGCGCGCCGACACGTCGATCATGGCGGTATAGCCGAACACGGCGCTGCGCCAGTCCTTGGCCTTCATCATCTTGGCCGGACCCTTGATGACCAACGCGAGTTCGGCCTCATGCATGAAGATCCACGGCACGGTGAATTCCGGCAGCACGATGGTATCGCCGGGCCCGATCACCGCGTCGGGGTTCTTCATGAACATGTTGAGCGGCCGGGCCTCGCGCTGCGCATGTTCCCAGTAGTTGGCAATGCAGGCGAGAATCTTGCCGGGTCGCGGCAGCGGCGGCCGCAAGCGCACGCGCTCGAGCGGCAGCGCGTCGCCATCCTTCGCAAGCGTTTCGAGCGCCGGGCGTAAGCTATCGAAGCCGTCGATGATGCCCTGCATCGTGAACTGCGGCGTGTAGCTTTTCGCGACCGCGGGCGAAATATCGACCACGCCGCTGTCGGTAAGCACGCCGGGAACGATCTCCGCGTCCGGCGAAGTCTGGAACAGCACAAGCCTCACGAACGCATCCTTCCCGCTATTCGTTTTTGTCTTGGATGTAGGCTCGCGGATTATTGGTGCGCTGGCAATATGGTCTTGTGGCTGTCGCGGCTGGTCCCGGCAAATACCGGCAGCGCGCCGTAGGGCGGTTGCTCGCTCTCCACCGGCGGCCCGAACACGCCGGCCGCGCTCAGCGTTTGCATTTCGCCGATGATCATGTTCCAGGCCTTCTGGCCGGCGGGTGACAGCACGCAATCGGCGCGGCGTATCAGCGTGCGCCATGAATAGAAGCCGGAAATCTCACAGGTCGAGACTGGATGCGCATGGCGGACCAGCGATGCCGCGCTGAACGGTAGCACCGCGCATCCCAGGCCGCGATCGACCATCGCCATCAGACCGATCATGGATTCGGCTTCGGCAACGACGTTGAGCTTGCGCCCGTATTGCTTGGCCACGTCGCACAAGTACTGGTGTTGGGCGTTGGGCAGGGGCGTGAGGATCAGCGGCATGGTCGTGACCTGCTCGGCATCGATGGTTTCCAGATTGCCAAGCGCGTCGGGGCTGCCGACCAAACAGACGCGTTCGCCGACCAGCTTTTGGGAGGTCCATTCGGCGTTGTTGAGCTCGCGCGTGCAGGACAGCACGGCCAGGTCCACATGACCGGATTTGACCAATCCGAGCAGGCGGCAGGAGCTTTCGGTGAACGTGAGATGGATTTCCGGTGCATGCTCGCGTACGCGGTGCGCCAGCGGCGCGAACAGGATTTCTCCGATGGACGAGGGCGCGCCGATATGCACCGCTTCACTGTGCTGGGAGATCGCCGAAAGCTCGTCGCGGATTTGCGATAGCTTTTGAAACAGCTCTTCTGCATGGCGCAGCAGCAATTGGCCGGCGTCGGTTAATGTGACGCCACCACCGCTTGTGCGATGAAACAGTTTCACGCCGAGCGAGGCTTCGAGCTGCTTGATATGCCGGCTGACCGCGGGCTGGGCGATGTTCAGCGACAAGGCGCCCCGCCGGAACCCATTGCGTTGCGCGACCCCCATGAAACTCCGAAGCTGGCGCAAATCCATGGCGAAACCTCCCATTGCGGCCGGCTTCGTCGGCCGCCGCTATCTTGTCGGGAGCCGACGCTGATAGCAATGCGGTATCACCGTGAGACAGGAACGGTATTTGACCTGCCGACTCATAAGTCACTATCATTCCTCACTAAAAAGCCGCGCTCAAAAAAGCGTCGAAAACGAACATAGGGAGGACAGTGACCATGAAATCCAGGAGCGGAGTCCGTCGGCGTCTCGCACCAATCGCCTTTGCCCTCGCGTTGACTTTGGGCGCCGGCGGCACGGCCGCGTTGGCCGCCGATCAGGCCACCATCGATGCCGCCAAGAAGGAAGGCGCGCTCGTCTACGCCACCAATCTTTTCGCGCCGACCACCCAGAAGGAACTGCAACAGGCCTTCCGCGACTTTTACAAGCTGCCGGCGAGCTTCAAGATGCAGGGCTATATCGGCAGTTCGTCGGCCGTGGTGTCGCGCACCGGCGAAGAATTGAAAGCCGGCAAGGTGACGGTCGACTGGGTGGCGGTGAACTTCGCGACCTACTGGAAAGACCTGCAGAAGCGCGGCGAGCTGATGAAATACTGCTCACCCGAATACAAGAACCTCACCTACCGCAAGAAGGCCGGCGTGCTCGACGGCGGCTGCGAATTCCAGTCGGTGGCCATCATCATCTTCGGCTTGCTGTGGAATCCGGCCTACGTCAAGGAGGACCTGCAATCCTGGGCGCAGCTCACCGATCCCAAATACAAAGGCCTGATTATCTTCGGCGACGTACGCAAGTCAGGCGCTTATCTCGACGCCTATTACGGCCTGCGCAAGAACAAGGTGTGGACCGACGAATGGCTTGAGAAGATCAAGGCGCAGAAGCCGTTCTTCCTGCTGCGCTCGACCGACATCCGCGACCGCGTGATGGCCGGCGAATTCCCGATCGCCATTCTCGGTTATGGGCCGCGCGCCTATCAGGTGCGCAAGCAGGCCAAGCTCAACGTCTCCTGGCCCAAGGAAGGCATTGTAGAGGACGGCAACTACGGCGGCATTCTCGCCAAGGCGCCGCACCCCAACGCCGCCAAGCTGTGGAACGACTTCATCTTCAGCAAAAAGGGTCAGGAAATCCTGATCAAGCTGGAAGCCATCGCCACGCTGCGCTCCGACGTCACCATCCCGGACGAGGTGAAGCCCTTCGTGCCCGATCTCGGCAAGATCAATGCGGTGCCGGTCGACTGGTCCAACCTGACGAAGGCGCAGCTCGATCCCATGCGCGAAGATTTCCGCAAGATCTTCGGCAAATAAACGGAGGGATTGCCGACCACCTAACCGGCTCGCTGTTTTGATGGCACCGTTCGCAAGAGTACGCAGTGAATCCCTCGTGCAGGGAATCACGAGCTGGGCGGTATGCCTGATGGTGCTGGCTCCGATTGCGGCCATCCTCAGTCGGAGCGTGTACACTCAGCAATTTGGCGAGCCGATTATCTTCACGCTGCAGAATTTCAATACCGTCTTCACCAACGATGTGATCCGCTACGCCATCGGCACGACGCTGATCGCGAGCGCAGGCAGCACGATCTTTGCGTCGGTAGCCGGCGTGCTGCTGGCCTGGCTCAACACCCGCACCAACGTACCAGCGCGGCCGTTCCTGCATATCTGCAACACCATCCCGTTCTATCTGTCGCCCTTCGTCGGCGCCATCGCCTGGACCTACCTAGCGGCGCCGCGCGCCGGCCTGCTCAACAGCGTCGCCTTTCATGGGTTTGGGCTTGGCGCCGATACGTTCAACATCTACGGCCTCCCGGGCATCATCTGGGTGCAGGGCATCTTCTTCACGCCCATCGTCTACCTGATGACGTCGGCGGCGTTTTCGCAGATGGATCCGGCCTTCGAAGAGAGCTCGCGCTCCTGCGGCCGCGGCACCGCCTATACAATGCTGCGTGTTACCTTGCCGCTCGCGTTACCATCGATTCTGTCGGCCATCATCCTGACCTTCGTATCATCGGCGGGCGAGTTCGGCGTGCCGCTGACGCTGGGCGTGCCGCGCAACTACGAGACGCTCAGCACCTTGATCTTCGAGGTCATCCAGCGGGCGGAGCCGGATTACAGCCTGGCGGCCTGCATGGCGACGATCCTGGCGGTGGTCACCATCGCCTGCGTGCTGCTGCACCGTTACTTGATCCTGCGGCGCAACTTCACGACCGTGACCGGCCGCGGCTACCGGCCGGCGGTGATCGATCTCGGCCGCTGGCGCTGGACCGGTTTCGGCATCAACATCGCGTTCTTCCTGGTTGCGGTGGTGCTGCCGATCATCGCGCTGGTGCTGCAATCGCTGCAGAATGTCTGGCTCGGCCGCTTCCTGGCGCGGCAATTCACCTGGGCGAACTATCCGGAGGTGCTGCACTACATCCCCGAAACGATGTCCGGCATCCAGAACTCGTTCATCTTGTCGCTGTCGGGCGCGACCATCGGCGTGATTCTGAGCCTGCTGGTGTCGCAAGCGATCTATCGCAGCCGGCTGCCCGGGAGGCGCACCGTGGATCTCACCACCTCGCTGCCGGTCGGCGTCCCCGGAGTCGCCTTCGCCATGGGCGTTTTGCTGATCGCGATCCAGACGCCGCTCTACGGCACGCTGGTGGTGCTGCTGATCGCCTATCTGGCGCGGTTCTTGCCGCTGGCCCAGCGCAGCGTCGGCGGCGTATTGCTCTCGCTCTCGCCCGAGCTGGAAGAGGCTTCGCGCGCCTGCGGCAGCGGCTACGCGCGCACGCTGGCGCGCATCACGCTGCCGCTGATCAAGCCGGGCATGGCGGCGGCCTGGGTCCTGCTGTTCGTGATCTATCTGCGCGAACTGCCGATGTCGATCTTGCTGTGGCAGACCGGCAGCGAGACCATGTCGGTCGCGCTGTGGGAGCTCATGGAACACGCCACCAGCGGCAAGGTCGCCGCCTATGCCATGATGCAGACCGGCATGATCCTGGCGGTCGTGATCGTGTTCCAGCTTTTCGTCCGCACACGGGCAAGGGGAGTGGCGTGATAAAAGCTCCGGCAGCGGCGGCGTTTCTCGAAGTCGACGACATCGAGAAGGCGTTCAAGGAAACGAAGGCCGTCGATCATGTCAGCTTCGGCCTGAGCAACGGTGAGTTCCTGACCCTGCTGGGACCGAGCGGCTGCGGCAAGACTACGACCTTGCGCGCGATTGCCGGTTTCGAGACCATCGACAGCGGCCGCATCGTCATCGACGGACGCACCGTTTCCGACCCCGCCCACAGCGTTCATATTCCGCCCGAGAAGCGCAGCTTCGGCATGGTGTTCCAGTCCTATGCCGTGTGGCCGCATATGACGGTGGCGGAAAACGTCGCCTACGGTTTGCACAACATGCATTTGTCACGCGCGGACGCGAAGGCGCACGTACAGCGCGTACTGGCCATGGTGGGTCTGGAAGGCCAGATCGACCGCCCGGCCACCATGCTGAGCGGCGGCCAGCAGCAGCGCGTGGCGCTGGCGCGTGCCATCGTCTACGAACCCAAGGTTCTTTTGTTCGATGAGCCGCTGAGCAATCTCGACGCCAAGCTGCGCGAGCGCATGCGGCTGGAACTGCGGCGCCTGCAGGCCGAAGTCGGCATCACCTCGGTTTACGTTACCCACGACCAGGAAGAGGCCATGGTGGTCTCCGACCGCGTCATCGTCATGGACAAGGGGCGTATCCAGCAGATCGGGTCGCCGCAGGAAATCTATGACCGGCCGATGAACCGCTTCGTTGCGGAGTTCATCGGCTCCGCCAACATCTTCCCGGCGCGGGTGCGCGAAGTCGACAGCGCGCGCAAACGTGTCCTGGTCGAAGCCGAGGTGGGCGACCGCGTCGTGCCGCTGAAATCCGCCTACTATCAGGAGCAGCATCCGCAGGCGGGCGCCGGCGGCTTCGTCTGCATCCGCAACGAGAGCATCTCCGTCCTTGCGCAAGGTTCGCCCGCGGAGGCCGGCCGCAACGTCATCGCCGGCGTCGTGCAACGGCGCATCAACATGGGCAGCTACGTCGAATATCTGGTGGCGGCGAACGGCAACGAGATCGCCGTGCGGGCGCCGCGCTCCGTGACCACGCCTGAGAACAGCTCCGTCGATCTCGCCTTCGCCGAAGAGAATTGCCTCTATCTGGCGAATTAGCACCGTGCCGTAACAAGGAGTTCCCCGCCATGGCCCAAGAAAACGTCGTCGGCACCTGGTTCCGCTATTTCCCGGATCACTATCTGTGGTCGCAGCTCATGAGCAGCGTAATCAGCGTGGCGCCCATGGGCGGCAGCAATTTTCAGGAGTTGAATCAGATCGGCCGCCGCCTGCAAGGCAAGGTCGGCGACGGCGAGGCTTGGCACGACGCCTGGCTGTGGATGGCGGAGCGGACACTGGCGCTGGCGAACCGCGAATGGGCTAAGGGCCATTACCACACCGCGGCCGGCGCCTATGTGCGCAGCGCCATCTACCGCTATGAAACCGAGCGCTTCGTGCCGCCAACCGATCCGCGCAAGACTGGGTCATACGAGACGCTGCTGCCCCATTTCCTCAAGGGCATGCAGTATCGTGTCCCCGGCTTCGAGAAAGTCGACGTGCCTTTCGAGAACGCCAGCCTCGCGGCCTATTGGGTGCCGCCGGCCAATCCGACCGGCAACGACCCGGTCGTCGTCTTCTTCGACGGGCTGGACGCTTGCAAGGAACTCACCGTGCTCTGGGGCGCATTGTTCCTGCGCGAACGCGGCATCGGCGTATTGTGCGTGGACGGCCCGGGGCAGGGCGAGACGCTGCGGCTGCGCAAGATTCCCAGCCGCTCGGACTACGAGGTAGCCGGCACCGCCGCATTCGATTTCATCAGCCGCCGGCCGGGCGTCGATAAGAAGCGCATCGGCATCATGGCCATGAGCATGGGCGGCTACTACGCGCCGCGCATTGCCGCCTTCGAGCACCGCTACGCCGCCTGCTTCGCCTGGGGCGCCCATTTCGACTATCACGAGGTTTGGGTGCATCGCCGCAAAGTGCTGGAAAGCGGCGGCACGATCTCGTCCTCGGCGATCTGGCAATTGCCCTGGGTGCTGGGCCGGCCGGACATGGATAAGGCGATGGAGAAATGCATCGAGTACCGGCTGCAGGGCGTGGCCGAGAAAATCCGCATGCCGATCATGATCACCCACGGCGAGGACGACAACATCGTTCCGGTGGCCATGGCGCACCGGCTCTATGAAGCCTGCGGCTCGCCCAAGAAGGAACTCAAGATCTTCACCGACGAGGACGGCGGCAGCCAGCATTGCGCCTTCGAGAACCTGCACATGATGGGCAACTGGACCGCCGATTGGTGGATGGACCAGTTCGGGCTCAATCCCTTGCAGGCCAAGAACCCGCCGCAACGGGCGCGAGAGCTGGAGACGCATCCGCGCCAATAGGAACGATGCGGTTGCACGCCGCCAGGGGCCGAGCATCGAAAGCTAATGCCGCAACGCCGCGCTGAACTCTCCCGCTCGCCGCGATCAACCGATGGCGCGGGCGGGCGCGTAGACGGCCTCCGCGACCGGCTCATCCTGCCGCGGCTCTACATGGTCGGCGCCAGGCAGATCGATATGAAAGATCGTGCCGCCGCCCGGCGCGTCATCGAAGCCAATTTGGCCCTGCATGCGCGTGATGATTTGCCGCGCGATGCTCAAGCCCAAGCCGCTGCCGCCCTTTTGCCGGCTCCCACCATCGGCTTGGGCGAAGTTCTCGAATATCCGCGGCCTGAATTCGGCCGGGATGCCGGGGCCGTGGTCGCGCACCGCGATGCGAACATCCGTGCCGCGTTTCTCAAGCGCCACGACGACGTCTTCGCCGGGGGGTGAGAATTTGAGCGCGTTCGATAGCAAGTTGGTGATGATCTGGATGAAGCGGTCGGGGTCGACATAAATGTCGATTGATTCAGCCGGCGCCTCGAGCTGAATGCCGACGCCGCAGCCGTCGGCGAATCCTTGGTTGCCCTCGACCGCCTTCTCCAGCAAGGTGCGCGCGTCGCAGCGCTGAAACAAAAAGCGCATCTGCCCGGCATCGAGTTTTTTGAGGTCGAGTATATCGTTCACCATGCGCACCAGCCGCTGGCAATTCGCCTGCGCGATTTCGAGCAGATGCGCGGCGGGCTGCGGCAGACTGCTGGATGTGCCGGCAAGCAACAAGCCGAGCGAAGCGGCGATCGAGGTCATCGGCGTGCGCAGCTCGTGACTCACGATGGCGACGAATTCATCCTTTAGCCGCTGTAGGCGCACGCGTTCGCTGATGTCGACGATGGCGCCGACCACCATCAGCTCGTCGCCCATTCTGATCGGATTGAGGCTGACCTCGATTGGAAATTGGCTGCCATCCTTGCGTCGGCCGTTGAACTCGCGGCCAGTCGCGTAGTGGCGGCTTTCGGGATGCAGCGAAAACGCGTGGCGGAGGCCGGCGTGCTTGCTGCGCAGTTTCTCAGGCAGCAGAATTTCGATCGATCGGCCGAGCAATTCTCCGCAACCGTAGCCGAACAGGCGCTCCACTTCGCCGTTGACCAGCACGATGCTACCGTCACCGTCACAGTCGACGATGACGATGCCGTTCGGGCAGGCATCGACCGCGAGACGGAAGAACTCCGGCTCGAGCGTGCGGAAAGTTTCGGCCGCGCCGGCGGGCATCCCGACGTTCATGGCCTGCATGGGCTCAGACGCGCGTGTGGACGCTTTGCGGCACCATATGCTCGGTCTCGGCGCGGTCGCGATGCTCGGATTCGACCCGGTCGTGCCCATTGGGCGCAATATTCTGTGCCGGCGCGCGCAACCGACTGAGCACGAACAAACGGATGGCCGAGGAAAGATTGCTTTGATGGCGGGATTTGTCGATCTCGCCTACCATGGTCGACAAGGTCATGCGCTGCGTGCGCGCAACATCCTTGAGCCCGCGCCAGAAAGCATCTTCGAGACTGACGCTGGTTTTGTGCCCACCAATAACGATCGAGCGTTTAACGATTGGCGATTTCATGAGCGCTTCCTCTTGCTGCAAGGCAATGCTGCCCAATTGCATTCGGCCTCTTAAAGTCTGCGCCGTCAGCTATTGAGTCAGCGATACGCACAATCACGTTCCGCGAGTCACGTTCCTGGATCACGCGGGCAACACGTTTTCCCGCGCAAGCCACGCAACGCGCGCAACGCCACGCCACCCCTCGATTTCAGTAGAAGAAACTATGACAGTTATATCGCAGCACCGCTGTACAAAATTGTACTATGTGAAAATGCCCGGCCCGGTAGCATCATGCCGGATGCGACCGTTGCCCATACATCGACACCGCCAGGAGGGATCGTATTACCGGCGCGCGTGTCAGCTCGCGTCGCCGTGCTGCCGGCCATTTAAAATTATGTTCAACAAAGAATTATGGACTCTGATTTTACCGTTGTATTCGATGTAACCGAGCTTGCGAAATCTGGTCATGAATTGGTTGATGCGCGAGCGCGTGGTGCCCACCATGTGGGCGAGCGTCTCCTGGGTGATCGGTATGGTGATCATGTTCGATTGGTCATCGAGCCCGGAACTCGCCAGCGTCATAAGAATCCGCGCCAGCCGCTTCTCGCTCGAATTGAACAACTGGTCGACCAAATCTGCCTGTAGTTTCTGATTGCGGTCCAGTACGAAGGTCAAAAACAGATGGGAAAACGCCGGATCGTCGTCGAGAGCAGCCATGATCGTTTTCCGATCGAACCGCGCGATATCGCAGGCGGTCGTGGCCGTAATTGTCGAGTTTTGCAGGAGAAGCCCATCCAGACAGCCCTCACCAAAAAAGTCACCAGGTCCGAGGATTGCGATGACGGCTTCCTTGCCGTGTTTGGAAACGATGGTGACTTTAACCGAGCCGTTTGCGATGTAAAAAACCGCATCGGCAGGGTCACCCTGCGTATAGATGATTTGCTGGTGCTGGTACTTCGTTAGGGTTCCAGCACTGCGCTTGGCAATGAAGGCTTGGAAGTCGAAACCCCCAGTGCTGGGCTTTACTTCGTCATTTTGCATCGCCGTTCCAGTAAATGTTGCCGCCAAACGTCGGAGACCGTTACAATTACTGCGCGATATCGATGTCGTCTATATCCACAATAGAATTGATGATGTTTGATACAAGTCAAGAGTGTCAACATCTAGACGAAGGAGTTTTCAACTTGCTTTGCGCGCACGAGAATTATCCAATAATTTCAGACGCGAAATAGTGTTTAGATACCTCTACGCATATTGAATACCAGCTATGAAGCGAAGGACGTCGTTTCAATTTTTGTAAAACTATCGTTCCGGTAATTCCGCACCTTTAGTGCGGCTTGCCGCGGCAGTCATACAAATTCCCTTATTTCTTTCACTCATCGTTCACGCGCTCATGTGAAGTTGAACCAGCGCGGTTTCGCGAAGCGCGGCCACTAGCCGCCGTGCTTGGTCGCGCTGGTTTCGATCGGGGGATCGCATGAACGCCTATCGGGTCCTTCACGTGGAAGACGAGCCGGATATCCGCGAAGTGGTGAAGATGTCGCTCGCGCTCGACGCCGGGCTGACCGTTGTCAGCTGCAGCAGCGGGCCGGATGCGCTGGCGACCGCCGCCGACTGGCGCCCCGACGTCATTCTGATGGACGTGGTGATGCCGGTGATGGACGGCCCGGAGATGCTTGCGCATTTGCGCAAAAATTCGCGCACTACAAGCATCCCGGTTGTGTTCATGACCGCGCGCGCCCAAACGAACGAGGTGCAGCACTTCCTGTCTCTTGGTGCGGCCGGAGTGATCGCCAAGCCGTTCGATCCGCTGACGCTGGCCGCCTCGGTGCGCGCCTGTCTGCAGGGTGCGCCGCCGTCCGCACAACCACGCTTCGGCGCGCAAGCCTGATCACTGCGGCAATCCCGATCATCAACGCGGCCGCCTCGAGCGCGGCTGTGCTGCCGCTAGGCGATCATGGTCACAATGCGGTCACCGCCTTCCGCGGTGCTACGCTCAACGCTGGCCATCGCTTGCATCAGCAGCTTGACCCGCTCGGGCCCGCGTTTGACGTGGCCGCTCACGACGGCGGCGCTGGCGGTGACATGGTCGGCGGCGGTGAATTCGTGATTGTCGAAGCCGAGTTGCGCGATGGCCGTGCACATCGACTGCGCCAGTTTTTTCCCGCTTGCCGGTCCGAAATCCGGTGCGATAACGACGATCAAGCCGTTGCGATAGGACGCCGCCACCACACCGACGGTGGCGAGCGCCGCGCGAACGGCTTTGGCAGCCCGCAGCTGAATGGCACGCGCGGCTTCCTCGCCCAGTGAATCCTTCACCACATCAAGGCGATCGACGGCAAGCGTGATCACGGAGACCAAGTCGTCGTCGCCATGTTCGCTGCTCGATGTGAGATAGGCCTCCGCAACTTCGCCGACGAACAGCCCGGTGGTTTCGTCAATCCACAGAGTGGCGCGACGGTCGCCCCAGCTTGACAGGAAGTTCAACAACTCGCGTTCCCGCTCGCGCCGCTGCTCGAGCTCTTCCTTGAGCTTGAGTGCCGCCCGCACGCGGGCGAGCAACTCGATGCGATTGACCGGCTTGGTGATGTAATCATTGGCGCCGGCGACAAAGGCGCTTGCCAGGCTGCCCATATCGTCGAGCGACGTGATCATGATGATCGGTAAGTCCCCGTAGCGTTCTTGACTGCGGATATAGGCGCAAGCCTCGATGCCGTCAGTCTCCGGCATGACGATGTCAAGCAGCACGATATCGACCGGATCCTTGCCGTTGCTAGTGTTGCGGCCAATATCGAGAATCTTGAACGCTTCATTCGCCGAAGTGGCGCTGCGTACGTCATTGTAGCCCGCACTGCGCAAGGCCGCTTCGGTCAGCTCGCACTGATCCTTTAAATCGTCGACGATAAGAATGTTCATGTCCGGTTTCGCCTCCCTGTTGGCGGCGGCTGCGCTGGTGTTTTGTTGTGTGGCGTCCATTTCATTTCCGTCCATAAAGTCGCCAGGTTGCTTCTCAGAGATCAGGCGGTAGTCCGGCGCGCCTTAGCGGTAGAGTGCCGGGACATCACAATCCCTCTTTGAGAAATTCCGTAGATCGGCGTTGGCCGCTTCGCGCAATTTTTCGAGTTCGATTTTCAAAGTCGCGACTTCGACCGGCGTGGGCGCGCGCTTGACTTTGGCCGCCTCGCGGATCGCGGCGCGGGCGCCGCCCGCGGCCTTGCCGGTCGCGTTGAAGCCGAGCGTCGGCGCGATGCCGTACATCTCATGCATCCGGCGATGGGCAATAATCACGACCTCGATCGTATCGCTGCCGCCCGCCGACATTTTTTCGAGCGCCGCGAAGCTGTCGGCGATCTTGTCGTTGAGCGTGGAAGCGAACCGTTCGCGCACGCGGGCAACGTGCGCGGTAAAATCGTCCGCATTCGTCATACGCGGTGCTCTCCCATCTGGGACGCGGATGGGCGGGACCCTGGCACGGCGAAGTTAAGAACTTCTGTGCGATATACAGTATTTATCGTAGTATTTTAGGCGCTATTAAGTATGCACCGTGGTCGTGGTACGGTGTTATTGTATTCGACCAGCATGAGATCGGTGGTAATACTCATACTATCGATAAAGGTACGATATTATAGTGTGGCACGTGCAAAAAGTTAAACAGAATACTTGATTCAGGCCGCGCGATCGCGCCAGATCGCGAAAGCGAGCACGCTGATCTCGGCCAAGAATCCGAACGTGCCGAGCCCTAAGGCCGCGATGACGGCGAACAGGGCGGCCCGTTCCGCCTGAAGCGTGTGCCGCGGCGATGGTCGCGGTCAATCCGCAGTCGCGCAGTGCTTCCAGAATGCGGATGATCGCGAACAACCGTTCGTCAACTTGCGCTGGCCGCACAAGATCATGACGGCTTAAGAAAACTGATATCGCCTTCACAAGCCGCGCCGCCGCGCTAGGATAGCCGGCCACGCCTCAAAGCCGTTCCGTGAATCAAGGGAGCGCTCATGCCGGCCCCATCAGCTCCGTTTCCACTTCCGAACGCGCCCGAACGCAGCTTGGCGCGCGTTCTAGCCTACTGGGAGAGCTTGAAGCGCGCTGACAACGACATGCCGTTTTGGGATGACGTGAGTCTGTCGGCGCTGCCCGATCTGGCGGATAGCCTGCTGCTGATCGATGTCTTCGCGTTGCCGGAGCGGTTCCGTTTCCGAACTGTCGGCGGCGGATTGGCGCAGCGCTACGGCGAAGCCGTGATCGGCAAGTTCATCGACGAATTGAATTTGCGGACGCCGTTCGGCTATTTGCGCGCGCAATGCAGTGCCACAGTCGAGGCGCGGGCGCCGACCTATCATGAAGACGCCGCCGGCTATTCCCGCATTCTGTTGCCGATGTGGGGCGACGGTCATATCGGCATGCTGCTCGGCGCCGTCGATTGGCATTGATGGCGCGCGGACGAATTGCGAACAGTTCACGCTGAGGCGCTCCGGCGGCAGGCGGCGGCCGCGAAACGAGAAGTCACAAGATGACGTCATTGTTCGATCTTTTCGCCGTCTTGCTGGTGCTGGTCGCTGGTTTCGGATGGCTCAACCTGATGTACCTGAATCTGCCGAGCAATATCGGCTTGTTGCTGGTGGGCGTGCTGGCGTCGGCCGTTCTGCTGTTGCTCAATATCGCCTTTCCCAGTGCCGGGCTGGTGGCCGATGTCGGCGGCACCTTGGAAAAGATCGACTTCTACGACGTGCTGATGCACGGCGTGCTCGGCTTTTTACTGTTTGCCGGCGCCATGCACGTGGACTGGAAGCGCCTGAAACGGCGCCTGGGCTCCGTCGCCATGCTGGCGACGGTGGGGGTGCTGATCTCGACCTTTGCCGTCGGCGTCGGCTTCTGGGGCCTGGCGCAGCTGTTCGGTTTCGACGTTACTCTGGCATGGGCGCTAGTGTTCGGCGCGCTGATCAGCCCGACCGATCCGGTGGCCGTGCTCAGCCTGCTCAAGTCGGCGCGGGTACCCGAACTGCTGGAAACCGAAATGGCCGGCGAGGCGCTGCTCAACGACGGCGTCGGCGTGGTCCTATTCACGATTCTGTTGGCGTTAGCGGCGGGCGGCGATGGCCATCTCTCGATTGCCGGCGCCACCGGCCTGTTCCTGCTGGAAGCACTCGGGGGTGCCGTGATCGGCCTGCTGGCGGGGTATGTCGCCTTCTATGCCATGCGCTCGATCGACGAATATGTCGTCGAAGTGTTCATCTCGCTGGCGCTAGTCACCGCCACCTATGCGCTGGCGGACCGCTTGCATACCAGCGGCCCGATCGCCGTCGTGGTCGCAGGCCTCCTGATCGGCGAGCGCGGCCCCATGTACGCCATGAGCGAAACCACGCAGCGCTACCTGTTCGGCTTCTGGGAGCTGATCGACGGCATTCTCAACTCGATGCTGTTCCTGCTGATCGGACTCGAGCTGATCGTGGTCGGCATCGATCTGCGTTTCGGCTGGATTGCGCTCAGCGTGATCCCGCTGGTTATCGCGGCCCGCGTTCTCGCCATCGCCATTCCGTTCGGCATCCTCAGTTTCTACGTGCGCTTCATCAAGGGCTCGATCCCGGTGCTGGTCTGGGGCGGCGTGCGTGGCGGCATCTCGATCGCGTTGGCCTTGTCGATCCCCTATGGCGCCGAGCGGCCAATCATCCTAACCGCCACCTATGCCGTCGTGCTGTTCACGGTGATCGTGCAGGGCCTGACCATGAAATCGGTTATCCGGCTGACCGTGCCGTCGGCGAAAGTCCCCGATTAGGCGCCGGTATTATTTCTGCTTAGCGCGCGGCGCGGACCACGCTAAGATATTGCGTTGATTGGGCAATGGCGCTAAACGCGCTGGCAGCATAACCGACATGAAAGTGCGCGCGGCGACCTGGCACGAGACCGTGCTCGAAAGTCTCAAGAGCAACGACGTCAGGCTGGTGGTCTACGTTCCCGACCGGGTGCTGACCCCGCTGATCGCGGCGCTGGACGCCGACACGTTTTTCACCTGCTTTGCGTGCACGCGCGAGGAGGAAGCGCTCGGCATCCTGACCGGCGCCTGGATGGGCGGCATGCGCGGCGCGGTGCTGATGCAGACCTCAGGCTTCGCCACCATCCCGAATACGCTCGCCTCGCTGATCTTGCCGTGCCAGATCCCGGCGCTGATCTTCGTGTCCGAGCGCGGCACGCTCGGCGAGTTCAATCTCGGCCAGGCTTTGGTGCTCAAGACCATGCGGCCGGTGCTCGATGCGCTCGCCGTCGAGCATCACACCATCGCGCACCAGGACGAACTCGCCTTTGTCGTGGATCGCTCCATCAAGCAGGCGGTCGCCACCCAACAGCCGGTCACTTTCATCCTGTCGCCGCTGTTGACCGGCGGCAAAGTGTTCGGAGCGTGAGCCGATGGCGCGTGCCCATAATGCAAAAATGATGAACCGCTTCGCGCTGACCGAGCGCCTGGTTGCGCAGCTCAAGCGCGACGAAGCGGTGATCGGCGGCATCGGCAATGCCGATTTCGATCTGTGGGCGAGCGGCAAGCGGCCGCAGAATTTCTACATGCTCGGCAGCATGGGTCTCGCCGTTCCGATCGCGCTCGGCACGGCGATCGCGCAGCCGCGCCGTCATGTGGTGGCGCTCGAAGGCGACGGCTCGCTGCTGATGCAGCTCGGCTGCCTCGCCACCGTCGCCATGCGGGCGCCGAAGAATCTCACCATCGTGGTGTGGGACAACGGCATCTATCAGATCACTGGGGCGCAGCCGACCGCGACCGCCGCCAGCGCCGATCTGGTCGCGGTCGCGCGCGGTGCCGGCATCGCCAACAGCGCCTGGGCCGCCGACGAAGACGAATTCGAGCGCCTGTTCGCCACAGCGCTCAAGGACGGCGGGCCGAGCCTGATCGCCGCGCGCATCGACGATGCGCCCGCGGTCGCCACCACCGAACGCGATCCGGTGCAGATTCGCGAGCGCTTCATGCGCGGCCTCGGCGTCCGCGGCTAACCACGATCTTTCGAGCCAGGCGATCAAGTCGTGCCCGGATTTTCCAATATGGTGGCTATCATTGCCATCCGCACAAGGTCGGACAGACTGTTGGCGGCCATCTTGGTCATCAGATTGGCGCGATAAATTTCCACCGTGCGCGGGCTGATGCCGAGGTCGAAGGCGATCGCCTTGTTGGCCTTGCCCGCCACCAGTCCTTCCAGTACCTGCCGTTCGCGGTTCGACAGCGCGGCGAGCTTGTCGCGGATTTCGGTGAGCTCTGCGTTGCGCTGGGCGGTATCGGCGGTGCGATGAAGCGAGCTGCGTACCGCGGCCAGCAGGGCATCGTCATCGAAGGGCTTCTCCAGGAAATCGACGGCGCCGATCTTCATCGCCTCGACCGCCAGCGAGATATCGCCGTGACCGGTGATGACGATTACCGGGACGTCGATGCCAAGCTCCTTGACGCGGCGTAACAGGTCGATGCCGGTGACGTCCGGCATGCGCACATCGGTGATGATGCAGCCGGAGCGGATCTGCGGCAGCACTTCAAGAAACGCTGTCGCGGAGTCGAAGCCGCGCACCGTCATCCCCGCCGTCTTCAGCAGGAACTCGAGCGATTGCCGCACCGCCTCGTCGTCATCGATCACGAAGATGACGGGCTCAGGCTGCATCGTCGACATCCCCTTCGTTGACCGCGGCGAGCGTGAAATGGAAGATCGTCCCGCCCACCGGATTGGGCTCCACCCAGATGCGTCCGCCATGCGCCTCCACGATGGCGCGCGAGATCGACAGGCCGACGCCCATGCCGTGACGCTTGGTGGTGATGAACGGCTGGAACAATTGCTCGGTAATCTCGGGCGCGACCCCCAGGCCGGTGTCGGATACGCTCACGCGCACAAGATTGTCGCCGTCGGGCATCACCGAAACCATCAGCTCGCGTTTCTCCGATTCCTCCATGGCGTCCATGGCGTTGCGGATCAGGTTGAGCACCACCTGCTGGATCTGTACGCGGTCGGCGAGCACCAATTCAATCGATAGGTCGAACTGGAACGTGACGCGAATGCCGCTGTCCTTGACGCCGACCAGCGCCAGGGCGCTTGCTTCCTCCACTAGCTTGGTGATGTTTTCGACGCGCCGTTCGCTTTCGCCGCGCGACACGAAATCGCGCAGGCGGCGGATGATCTGGCCGGCGCGCATGGCCTGGTCGGTCGCCTTGTTGAGGGCATCGCGTACGGTGGTCGTACGCTCGTCGGACGCGCCTTGCAGCAACCGCTGCGAGCCCTTGAGGTAGTTGGTGATTGCCGATAGCGGCTGGTTGAGTTCGTGCGCGAGCGTCGAGGCCATCTCGCCCATGGCCGTGAGCCGCGAAATGTGCACGAGCTCCGATTGCAATTCCTGCAAGCGCGCCTCGGTCTTCTGCCGTTCTGTCAGGTCGCGAATAAAGCCGGTAAAAAACTGCTGCTCCCCCGAATTCATTTCGCCGACCGCCAGCTCCATCGGGAAAGTCGAGCCGTCCTTGCGCTGGCCGACCACCACGCGGCCGATGCCGATGATGCGGCGTTCGCCGGTGTCCTTGTAGCGCTGCATATAACCATCGTGGTTTTCGCGGTAGGGCGCCGGCATCAGGATCTTGACGTTCTGTCCCACCGCTTCGGCGGTACTGTAGCCGAACAGCCGCTCGGCCGCGCTGCTGAACGACTGCATGACGCCATGCTCGTCGATGACGATCATGGCCTCGGGCACGGTGTCGAGAATCGATTGCAGATGCGCCTGGCGTGCGAGTGTTTCCCGCGCCATCAGGTTGGCGCGCCGGCGGCCCCGGCGCAGCAGCTCGCCGCCCCAGGCCCCCCCGATGCCGATCGCGGCGAATGCGATCCCGTTCACAACGGTCAAATTGGTCAGTGCCGATGCGTTGGCGAGCACAAAATAGGCGGCGACGATGCTCAAGCCCGTCGCCAGCAGGCCGGGTCCGAGCCCGCCGAAACCGGCCGAAATCAGCACAGCCGGCACGAAATAAAGAAAAAGGGAGTCGTCGTGGAGGATCGGTACTAGCAATTCGCGTACCGCCAGCGCCAGCGCAACGCAGGTGGGCGCAAGCCCGTAGCGCAACACCCTGCCGCGCTCCTCCGCCATAAATGCAGTTGAAATATCAAAGGCTTCTGTCATGTGCCTCGGCTGGGGCGCGGGGCTGCCTCCGGGAAAGCCCCTATGGGGATTATCTGAATTTCGGCCGTCCGGTTCCAGAGGTATCGACAAATATCAAATCGGGAGAAACGGCCATGCTCAGCCAGACGATGATCCCCCAGACCTCTACGCGCCCGCGGGCGGCTCGGGCTGCACGCCCCGCGCCAGGCAATTTGGCCGGCGTCGGCACCTCGATCGAAATGATGGGAGCGCCGATGCCGTTTTCCCGCAACGCCGAGATTTACGGCGAGAACGAGCCGGCCGAATACCTCTACAAGCTCGTCAGCGGTACCGTGCGGACCTACAAGGTGCTCAACGACGGTCGCCGTCAAATCGGCGCCTTCTATCTGCCCGGCGACATCTTCGGCCTCGAAGTCGGCGACGAGCATACCTTCTCCGCCGAAGCGGTCGCCGACTGCAAAGTGGTGGTGATCAAGCGCAGCGCGCTGGTCGCGCTCGCCAGCCGCGACAACGACGTCGCCCGTCAGCTGTGGACCATGGCCGCCGGCGAATTGCAACGCGCCCAAGACCACATCATGCTGCTGATCAAGACCGCGCAGGAACGCGTGGCAGGCTTCCTCTTGGAAATGGCGGCGCGCAATTCCACCGCCAGCGAGGTCGAGTTGCCGATGTCGCGCCAGGACATCGCCGACTACCTTGGGCTTACCATCGAAACCGTGTCACGCACGTTGACTCAGCTGGAGAATTCCGGCGCCATCGCGGTCCCGGCTTCGCGCCGCATTGTGCTGCGCAGCCGCGGTGCGCTTAACCGACTGAATGCTTGAGCCGCATGGTCGCTTAAGGCCTGAATTGGCAGAAGACCACGCGCCAGACGTAACGCCGAACGATGTCCTCCCTGACTGGTTCGGCTATCTTGCCCCGGCCTTGCAGGCCGGGGCTTTTGTCTATTGCGTCAGCTCGGCCATTTCGCCCGGCTTTTGAGTCCGGCAAGCGCGTCCACGGCGTCTTTGATGACCTTTTCGTGATCGAGCGCGATGAACTTGCTGCCGCGGAGCAGAACGCGGCCGTCGACCACGACAGTATCGACATTGTTCGGCTGCGCGAGTTGCACGAGCGCGTCGTAAGGGTCGCCGATCGGCGCCAGGTTGCTGTCGGACGAGCGAATCAGGATCAGGTCGGCGCGCTTGCCCGGCGTCAGGGAGCCAACCTTGTCGGCCAGGTTGAGGTCACGGGCGCCGTCGATAGTGGCAAGCTGCAGCATCCGCTTCATCGTCAGCTTGGACTTCTTGCCGAAACGATGTTTGTTGATCGTGTAGAGCATCCGCATGCTCAGGAAGAAGTCGCAGTCATAGGTCGTGGTGTGGTCGATCGACAGGCTCACTTTGACGCCGGCGTCGAGCATTTCGGCGACTTGTATTTCGCCCGCCCGGCGCGCTTCGCCGACCGGCGAGCTGCTGTAGTGAACGCCGTGCTTGGCAAGCGTTTCGCGGCCCGCCGCATCGCTGCCGAGCGGATGTACCAGTTGCAGGTCGGGGCCGAGCAGGCCAGCCTCGTTAAGGGTCTTGATGGCGCCGGTCCCGGACGTGTGCAGGGTGATTGGCAGCCCAAGTTCGCGCGCCGCGCTCCATTCCTTTTTCGCCATCGCGGGATTGATGGCACCACGCGTGCCGCCGAGGCTACCGTCGACGTTGCGCGAGCAGATGCCGAGCGTGAGCAGGTCGTTCTTGTCGATGACTTCGCGCTTGATGCGGGCGAGGTCGGCCAAATCCATCGGCTTGTCATTGGACAGACCGAGTGGGCAGCCATAGGCGAAGCGGCCGCGAATGCCGGCATCGCGCATGGCCGCCACCTCGGCGTCGGCATGGGCGGGGCTGCGTACGTTATGCGCCCAATTCTGCGTGGTGGTGATACCGGCGGCGAGCGCCTGGCTGACGCCGAGTTTCACGCTGCGGTAGCTGTCTTGCGGCGTATATTGCACGCCGCACTTGAAGGTGACCGGGAAATAGGTGGACTTGGGATCGTCCTGCCGCATCAGCGGCCGCAGCACGCTGGTCCAGTGGTGCCAGTGGGTTTCGACAAAGCCCGGCAAGCAGAGCATGCCTTTGCCCTCGATCACCTGCACCCCGGGCGCCTGCACAGAGGGCGCGACTGCAACGATGGCGCCGTTACGGACATGCACGTCGCCAGATGGCAGGTCACCGATCTTTTCGTCCATCGATAGTACATGAGCCCCGCGCACCACGAATTCCCCGCGCGCGGGCAGCGAAGTGGCCGGGCCGGTGGGAGACTGCGCGCGTGCGGCCCGGGGCAGCAGACTGGCGGCGCCGAGCGCGGTCGTGGCGGCTAGAACGGTACGTCGATCGAATGTGTCCTTGTGCATGGTCTCCCCCGTGACAGTTGTGCGCCGGCTATTGTGGTTGATGAGCGGTATGCAGGCGCCGTTCGATAGATCAAGCCTAGCGCCAAGAGATTTGCGAATGCAATTCGCTCGTTCGCGCTGCCCACTCTGGCTGCCCACTATTCCAATTGACCTGCGTCAATGCCGCTCTCGACCGCCTGTGGCACTGAATTTCACAAATATTGGAGGCTTGCCATGAAAGCCGAAGACGTGATGACCCGCGAGGTGATCTCGATCTATCCGGATGCGACGGTGTTGCAGGCGGCGCGGCTGATGCTCCAGCATCACATCAGCGGCCTGCCGGTGATCGATAAACGCGGCACGCTGGTCGGCGTGCTTTCCGAAGGCGACTTCCTGCGCCGTCGCGAGACCAGGACCGAGCGCCGGCGCTCGCGCTGGCTCGAATTCCTGATGGGCCCCGGCCGTATCGCGGCCGAGTACAGCCATTCGCATGGCAGCAAGGTGTCCGAGGTGATGACAACACCCGTGCACTTTGTCGATGAAGTTACGCCGATCGAAGACATCGTTGAATTGATGGAGCGGCATCGCATCAAGCGGGTTCCAATCGCATGTGGCGGCCAGGTTGTCGGAATCGTCACGCGGTCCAACCTCATGCACGCCATGGTCAGTTTGGCGCGCACGGCGCAGGCCCCGGCCGGCGGCGATGCCGCCATCCGCGAACAACTGCTGGCGGAGTTGCAGAAGGAGCAATGGGCGCCGGCCGCGACCACCAATGTCGTGGTGCGCGACGGCGTGGTCGAGTTGTGGGGCATGATTATCGACGAACGTCAGCGCACCGCGCTCAAGGTGGCTGCCGAGAACATCCCTGGCGTGAAAGGCGTGAAGGACCACCTGGTCTGGATCGAGCCGACCTCGGGCATGACCGTCGAGCCGGAGGAGGCGGCGCCGGTGCAACAGCCGCGTCACCCGCCGGTTGTGGCTGCGTGGCCGCGGGTTTCATCAAAGCCTTGATCTGCCGCAAGGAACATTTCTGGGGACGATGTGAAGCCCGCGCTGCCGCAGACCAAGAAGCTTGAATTCAAGGCTGCTGCATAGCGCGTGATCCCGAAAAGTGGGAACCGGTTTTCGGAAAAGATCACGTGCCCTCGGGAGTTCTAGGGGGAGCCGAACAGCGCTCCGCGGCCTGAGGGACGCGGGGCGCGTGTCGTTTTGCCTCTTGCTGCGTGGGGGAAGCGAACGCGCGGCGCGCGCCCGATGAAGCGCCCTGTCGGCGCCGAGCCCGGTCCCACCGATATTGGTTGGAAACCCTTGGTTCCAGCCCACTTTCTTTGACCTGCATCAAAGAAGAAAGGGCCGCCGGCCGCGATATTGGCTGGCGACACCCTCCTCCCAAGGCCAGCCAAAAACGGGAACTCCAGCATGGCGAACGTGCTTTCTCCTCAGAAAACCATGACCCTCGGCGAGGGAGGCGCGGCGCTCGCTTTTACCGCGTTGGCATTCCTGGCGATCGTGATCGCCGCCAAGGCCTACACGCCGGAATATGCTTTCCATGCCTATCTTTTCACCGCCGCCAGCATCGCCGCGGTGTTCGCCATCGTAAACCGCTACTACGAGCGCCCGGCCGACCCGGTGCCGCTCGAAATCGACGGCAGGCCCAACTACAATATGGGCCCGGTCAAGTTTTCGACCGTCGCCGCCGTATTCTGGGGCATCGCCGGCTTCACGGTCGGTCTCTACATTGCTTGCGAGTTGGCGTTTCCCTTCCTCAATTTCGATCTGCCCTGGATCAGCTTCGGGCGCTTGCGGCCGTTGCACACCTCGGCGGTGATCTTCGCCTTCGGCGGAAACGTGCTGTTGGCGAGTTCGTTCTATGTCGTGCAGCGCACCTGCCGTGCGCGCCTGGCCGGCGATCTCGCGCCCTGGTTCGTGGTGCTCGGCTACAACTTCTTCATCGTCATCGCCGGCACCGGCTATTTGCTCGGCATCACCCAGTCAAAGGAATACGCCGAACCGGAATGGTATTCCGACCTGTTCCTCACCGTGGTGTGGGTGATCTATTTCCTTGTCTTCCTGGCGACCATCATGCGGCGCAAGGAGCCGCATATCTACGTCGCCAACTGGTTCTATCTTGCCTTCATCGTCACCATCGCGGTGCTGCATCTCGGTAACAACGCCACCATCCCGGTGTCGCTGTTCTCTTCGAAGTCCTACATCGTCTGGTCGGGCGTGCAGGACGCCATGGTGCAGTGGTGGTATGGCCACAACGCGGTCGGCTTCTTCCTCACCGCCGGCTTCCTCGCCATCATGTACTACTTCATTCCCAAGCGCGCCGATCGGCCGATCTACTCCTACCGGCTGTCGATCATTCACTTCTGGTCGCTGATCTTTCTCTATATCTGGGCCGGCCCGCATCATCTGCACTACACCGCGCTGCCGGACTGGGCGCAGACGCTCGGCATGACCTTCTCGATCATGCTGTGGATGCCGTCATGGGGCGGCATGATCAACGGAATCATGACGCTGTCCGGCGCCTGGGACAAGCTGCGCACCGATCCGGTGCTGCGCATGATGGTGGTGTCGGTCGCCTTCTACGGCATGTCGACTTTCGAGGGCCCGATGATGTCGGTGAAGATCGTCAACTCGCTGTCGCACTACACCGACTGGACCATCGGGCATGTGCATTCCGGCGCGCTTGGCTGGGTCGCTTACATCTCGTTCGGCGCGATCTATTGCCTGGTGCCGTGGCTGTGGAACAGGCGGCTCTATTCACTCAAGCTGGTCAACTGGCACTTCTGGATCTCGACCATCGGCATCGTGCTCTACATCACCGCGATGTGGGTGTCGGGCATCCTGCAAGGCTTGATGTGGCGCGCCTACACCCCGCTTGGCTTCCTCGAATATTCCTTCGTCGAAACCGTCGAGGCCATGCACCCGTTCTACGTCATCCGGGCGCTCGGCGGCGCTTTGTTCCTCGCCGGCGCACTGATCATGGTCTGGAATCTCTGGAAAACTGTGAACTCGGCCGAGGAGGCCGAGCCGGCTGGCATCGCGCTGGCGCCGGCGGAATAGGGCGGGGACGAAAATGTCGCTCTGGCAAAAACACGCCATCTTCGAGAAAAACTCCATCGTTCTCGTTATCGGCATCCTGATCGTGATCGCGATCGGCGGACTGGTCGAGATCGTCCCGCTGTTCTATCTCAAGAATACCATTGAAAAAGTCGACGGCGTGCGTCCTTACACACCGCTCGAGCTTGCCGGCCGCAACATATATGTGCGCGAGGGCTGCTACCTCTGCCATTCGCAGATGATCCGGCCGCTGCGTGACGAAGTCGAACGCTACGGGCACTACTCGCTCGCCGCCGAAAGCATGTATGACCGGCCGTTCCAGTGGGGCTCAAAGCGCACCGGTCCCGACCTCTCGCGCGTCGGCGGCAAGTATTCCGACGATTGGCACCGCGATCACCTGCGCGACCCACGCTCGGTGGTGCCGGGCTCGGTCATGCCGGACTACGGATTTCTCGAGAAGACTGCGCTCGACTACCGCCACATCGACGGCGACCTGAAAGTGCAGGCCGTACTCGGCGTGCCTTACACCAAGCAGGACATTGCCGACGCCGGGCAGGACGTCGTGACGCAGGCTACGCAAGACAGTCCCAACGCCGCCGATCTCGCCAAGCGCTATCCGAAAGTGAACATACGCGATTTCGACGGCAACCCGAGTCATATCACCGAAGCCGACGCGCTGATCGCCTATCTGCAGATGCTCGGCACCGAAGTGAACTTCAAGCTCTATGACGACAAAGCCAACATCCGGTGACCCCCATGGATCCGACCTACCGCGCCTTCGCCGAGTTCGCCCAGACTTGGGGGCTCATCTATTTCGTTGCGATCTTCATCGTCGTGCTGATCTATGCGCTGTGGCCGTCGCGCCGGAGGCAGAAGCAGTTCGACGAAGCAGCGCGTATCCCGCTGCGGGAGGACTGAATCGTGGCCGAAGAACCTAGACAGATCGACGAACTAACCGGCACCGCCACCACTGGGCACGAGTGGGACGGCTTGCGCGAACTCAACACGCCGCTGCCGCGCTGGTGGTTGTGGACGTTCTACGCAACCATTATCTGGGCGATCGCGTATTGGGTCGTCTATCCGGCCTGGCCGCTGATTTCGTCGTCCACGCAAGGCGTGTTCGCCTGGCATTCGCGCAGCGCGGTTGAGTCCGATCTTACTGCGCTCAAGGCTGCGCGCGGGCCGATGGTGGCGAAACTGGCATCCGCATCGGTGGCGGACATCGTCAAGGATCCGCAACTCTCGGATTTTGCGCGCGCGCAGGGGCGCGTTGCCTTCGGTGACAACTGCGCACCCTGCCACGGCGCCGGCGGCGGCGGCGCCAAGGGTTATCCCAACTTGAACGACGACGACTGGCTGTGGGGTGGCAAACTCGCCGCGATCGAGCAGACCATCCGTCATGGCGCGCGCTCGGGCGATGCCAAGGATCACGAAGGCAACATGCCCGCCTTCGGCCGCGATAATATCCTGAAGCCCAATGAGATCTCGGCGGTGGCGAGCTACGTTCGCTCGCTCTCGGGCCTTCCGACCGAAAAAGGCATCGACCTCGCCCTCGGCAAGAAAGTGTTTGCCGACAATTGCGCCGTCTGTCACGGCCCGGAAGGCAAGGGCAATCGCGAGGTGGGCGCGCCCAACCTGACCGACAAGATCTGGCTCTACAGCCCCGACAAAGCGACCATCATGCAGGGCGTGCAGAATGGGCGCGGCGGCGTGATGCCGGCCTGGCAAGGCCGTTTGAGCGAGCCGATCATCAAGGCGCTCACGGTCTACGTCTACACCTTCGGAGGTGGTGAGAAGTGACCGCGCAAGTGCGCGCCATGTCCCTCGATCAGCCGGCGCCCGGCGCGCCGGCCTTGGCGCGCCTGGTTGCCGAAGCTGAGATCGGCGGTCCGCCGCCCGACGATGACATCCCGCTCTACGCGCCGCGGCGGCAAATCTATCCGCAGAGCACGCACGGCACCTTCCGCCGCATCAAATGGGCGGTGCTCTTGGTCACCCTTGGCATCTATTACATCATGCCGTTCGTGCGCTGGGACCGCGGCCCCAATGCGCCGGACCAGGCCGTGCTGGTCGATTTCCCGGCGCGGCGCTTCTACTTCTTTTTCATCGAGATCTGGCCGCAGGAAATCTACTACCTCACCGGCCTGTTGATCCTGGCGGCGATCGGCCTGTTCCTGATGAACGCCATCGCCGGCCGCGTCTGGTGCGGCTATCTCTGCCCGCAGACGGTGTGGACCGATCTGTTCTTCGGGATAGAGCGCCTGATCGAAGGCGACCGCCGCGAGCACATGCGGCGCGACAGCCAAGCCTGGACGCTTGTGACCTGGGCGCGCAAGGGCGTGAAGCACTTTCTCTGGCTGATGGTGGCGTGGTGGACCGGCGGCGTCTGGGTCTTGTATTTCGCCGACGCACCCACGCTGGTGAAGTCGCTCGCTACCGGCGACGCCCCTTTGGTGGCCTATGTTTGGATCGGCATCCTGACCTTCACCACCTACACGCTCGCCGGCCACATGCGCGAGCAGGTCTGTCTCTACATGTGCCCGTGGCCGCGCATCCAGGCCGCGCTCACCGACGAATACGCGCTCAACGTCACCTACCGCTACGACCGCGGCGAACCGCGCTGCTCGGTGAAGAAGGCCGAGCAAATGCGCGCCCACGGCGAGCCGGCCGGAGACTGCATCGATTGTCTGCAATGCGTGCATGTCTGCCCGACCGGCGTCGATATCCGCGACGGCTCCAGCCTCGGCTGCATCCAATGCGGGCTCTGCATCGACGCCTGCGACAACGTGATGAAGAAGCTTGGCCGCGCCACCAGGCTGATCGCCTATGACACCGACATCAATGTAAAACTCCGCCAGGAGGGCAAGAAGCCCTTCATCAAGATCGTGCGCATGCGCACTGCGCTTTATGTCGCGATCATCGCCATCGCCGGCGGCATGATGTTGTTCACGCTGGCCACCCGCGCCAGCGAAGGCATCAGCGTCATCCACGACCGCAACCCGATGTATGTGCGGCTGTCCGACGGCGCATTGCGCAACGCCTATACCATCCGCATCGTCAACAAGCAGCTCAAGTACCGTAACTTCCTTGTCGGCGTTGTCGGCGTCGTCGGCTTGCCGGCGTCGGAGGTCGAGTTCGTCGGGCTGCCGGAGCGCGCCGATGGCCGCCAGGTGGTCGAAGTCGGTCCCGATCAAACCCGCGAAGTGCGCCTGACCGTGACCGATTTCAGCGGCATCCCGCCGGCGCCCTCGACCACGATTCTGTTCCGGCTGACCGACATCGATTCGGGCCAGGTTGCCGAGATGCGCGACCACTTCTTCGGGCCGGAAGCGGAGCCAAAGCGATGAAACGGCCGCAACGCGACAAGCCCTATGAGCTCACCGGCCGCCACGTGCTGTTATGGCTCGTCGGCTTTTTCTGCGTCGTTTTCGCAGTCAACGGCTGGCTGGTGCAGGCCGCCACCTCCACCTTCGGCGGCCTGGAAACGCAGAGTTCATACAAAGCCGGCTTGAAGTTCGAGAGCGAAGTCGCGCGGGCCAAGCGCCAACAGGCGCTGGGCTGGCACGTCGACGGCAAACTTACGCGCGACCGCGCCGGCGAGGCGGTGCTCGATGTCAGCGTGCGCGATGCGCAAGGCGTGCCGGTCACCGGGCTTTCCGCCGACGCCATGCTCGCCCATCCAGCCGACGCCCGGCTCGACCACGTCATTCATCTCAGCCGCATTGGCGCCGGCGAATTTCATGGGCAGGCCCGCGGTCATTTCGGCCAGTGGGAATTGATCGTCGATTTCTACCGCGATCAGAGCCGCGTGTTCCGCTCGCGCAGCCGCGTGACGCTGCGCTAATCCCATGACGAACACGGTCGACCTTTCGCTCTATGCCAAGCTGGCTGCCGACGGCACCTGCGGCCTGGACCTGGCAGTCGAGGGCGTGCACTGCGGCGCCTGCATCAATCGCATCGAAGGCGCCATGAAGAAGCTGCCGGGCGTGACCGACGCGCGGCTCAACTTCACCAATCGCCGGCTGCACGTCGCCTGGGCCGACGGCGCGCTCGAACCGGCGCGCATCATCGAGACGCTGGAAGCCAACGGCTATCGCGGCCACCCGTTTGTGCCGCTGCGCGCCGAACAGGAAGAAGCGGCCGAAGCCCGCCGTCTGACGCGCTATCTGGCGGTGGCGGGCTTTGCCGCCATGAACGTCATGCTGCTGTCGGTCTCGGTCTGGTCGGGCAACGCCACCGACATCACGCCGGAAACCCGCGATTTCTTCCATTGGGCATCGGCGCTGATCGCGCTGCCGGCCGCGGCCTATGCCGGCCAGCCGTTCTTCCGGAGCGCCTGGCGCGCGCTCAAGGCGCGTTCGCTCAACATGGACGTGCCGATCACCGTCGGCGTCGTGCTGGCGCTCGCCATGTCGGTGGTCGAGACCGCCAACCATGCGAAAGCCGCCTATTTCGATTCGGCCATCATGCTGCTGTTTTTCCTGCTGGTCGGGCGCACGCTCGAGCACGCCATGCGGCGCAAGACCCGCGCCGTCGCCGGCAACCTGGCTGCGCTCAAGGCCGACACCGCCCACCGCTTCGCCGGCGACGAGGTCGTGAGCGTGCCGGTGGCCGCGCTTGAAGCGGGCGACCGTTTATTGGTGCGGCCGGGTGAGCGTGTGCCCGCCGACGGCATGGTGCAGTCCGGCCATTCCGAACTTGATGAAAGCCTGATCACCGGCGAGACCGCGCGGCGCGTGGTCGCTTCCGGCGCCACGGTCTATGCCGGTAGCCTGAATTATTCCGGCGCGCTGACCCTGAAAGTCACCGCCGCTGGCGGCGCCGCGCTAATTGACGAGATCGAACGGCTCTTGGAAAAGGCGGCGGGGGCCAAGTCGCGCGCCATCCGGCTCGCCGACCGCGCCGCCCGTGTCTATGCACCGATGGTGCATGTCACCGCCGCGCTCACTGCTGCCGGGTGGCTGATCGCGGGCGCGTCCTTGCACGATGCGATCGTTACCGCCATCGCGGTGCTCATTATCACTTGCCCCTGCGCGCTGTCGCTCGCCATTCCGGCCGTGCAGGTTGTCGCTTCCGGAGCGTTGTTTAAGTCCGGCGTCATCGTCAATGCCGGTGACGCTATCGAGCGGCTGGCCGATGCCGACACTGTTGTCTTTGACAAGACTGGCACGCTGACACTGCCGGAGCCGCGCGTGGTTGATGCCGGCGGGCTTGCTCCGGAGCTCCTGCAAACGGCCGCGCGCCTCGCTTTGTCGAGCCGTCATCCGCTGGCACTGGCGCTGGCGCACGAAGCCGCGGTGCGAACGCCGTTCGAGGGCGCCATCGAAGAACCCGGGCAGGGCGTGCGCGCCCTGGTCGACGGCGCCGAGGCGCGTCTCGGCAGTGCTGAATTCTGCGGCCTTGCCAACGTCGCTGCGATGCCCGGCGCATCACTCATCGTGTTCTCCCACGGCGGCCGCACGGCCGCGATCACGATCGCCCAGACGCTGCGACCCGACGCCAAGGACGTGGTGGAGGCGCTGCGCGGGCTCGGCCTCGACCTGCGCATTCTGTCCGGCGACCGCAACGACGCGGTGGCGCCGGTCGCCCGCCAACTCGGCATCACGCAATGGCAGGGCGGATTGACGCCGGCCGAAAAAATCATCTTCATCGAATCCCTCAAGGCCACAGGCTGCCGCGTGTTGATGGTCGGCGACGGCCTCAACGATGCGCCCGCGCTCGCTGCCGCCCATGTCTCGCTGTCGCCGGTCAGCGCCGCTGACCTGACCCAGGCGCAGGCCGACGCCGTATTCCTCGGCGACCCGCTCAAGCCGGTGCAGGACGCGGTCATTGTGGCGCGCCGCGCCCGTCGGCTGATGACGCAGAATCTTTGGTTCGCCGCCATCTATAATACCATCGCGGTGCCGGTTGCCATTGTTGGTCTGGTGACCCCGCTGATCGCCGCGCTGGCCATGTCGGGCTCTTCGATCACGGTGACGCTCAACGCCTTGCGCGCGCTACCGCGCATGATCCCGAAAAGTGGGAACCGGTTTTCGGATAAGATCATGCGCCAACAAAATAGAGGCCGGCCATGAACGTGCTCGTCTATCTTGTGCCGATGGCGGTGGGCCTGGGTCTGGTTGGCCTCATCGCCTTCCTGTGGGCGCTGCGCAGCGGCCAGTACAGCGACGTCGAAGGCGCCGCCCTGCGCGTGCTGTCGGACGACGACATCGAGCCGGAAAGCCATTGAGTAATTCCGCTCGTCCCCGCGAAAGCGGGGAGCCAGCTCTGGATGCCCGCTTTCGCGGGCATGAGCGGATAGCGAAGCGACGCTCGAATCACCCCGCCAGCGCTACCGTCTCGAAATTGGCCGGCAGCACGATCTCCAGCAATTCGCAATCGTCGGAATAACCGAGCACCGTGTGTTTGATCTTCGGCGGCTGGATCCAGCACGAGCCCGCATAAAACGTGTGCGTGCCTTCGCCTTCGAACTCGGTCGTCATCCAGCCCTTCAGCACATAGATCATCTGGAAGTCGACATCATGATAATGCGGCGTCGAGACCTCCTCCGGCCGGAACGGCGGAATCATCCGGATGACATGCGCCTGCACCATGCCGCCGGTCGCCGGCGCCAGCCCGAGATCGCGGTATCTGGCGTAAGAGCGCAGGCCCTGGTCGAAATCTTCCTCACGATGGTGGCTGACCGCGAATTTTTGCGGGCGCCGTGGCTTGGCCTTGGCGCGCGGTTTCGCTTTCACCGTGCGCCACGCGCTTTTCTTACGGCTCGCCGGCTTGCGCCGCGGCTGGACTTTCTTGCGTGCCTTGGCCATTGCTGCCTCCCGTTTCGTCTTTATCCGCGGATTGGATCACGCTAAGCGAAGTCATGGAAGAGCCTCAGCCGCCGGCCATTCGCATCTTCGTCGACGCCGATGGCTGCCCGGTCAAACCGGAGATCTATCGGGTCGCTGAGCGATACGCGCTTAAAGTCTATGTGGTGGCTAACGCCTTCATGGCGGTGCCGCGCAGCGACTTGATCGAAAGGGTGATCGTCGCCGAAGGCCCCGACGCCGCCGATGACTGGATTGCAGAGCGCGTCACCGAGGCCGACATTGTCATCACCGCCGACATTCCACTGGCCGGCCGGTGCGTGCGCAATGGCGCGGCGGTGATCGGACCGACCGGCAAGCCATTCACCGAGGATTCGATCGGCATGGCGCTGGCCACCCGCGACCTGCTCACCGATCTACGATCGGCCGGCGCCACGACGCGCGGTCCGCCGCCGCTGACGCGTCAGGATATCTCGCGGTTTCTGTCGGCGCTCGATCTGGCGGTCACGCGGCGCAAGCGCAAGTTAAGCGGGCAAGCTTGACGATCACTCCGCCGCACTGGCCACGCCGCCATGCGCTTTCGACCAGCCGGCCGGATCGTGCATGAATTTCTCCACCTCGGCCAGCAGCCCGGCATCGAATTTGCCGCTGGCCTTGGCGACCGCGAGCACGTCCCACCAGGTGGTCAGGTAATGCAGCGTGACGCCAAGATCTGAGAGAATCTTCTTACCCTCGGGATAGATGTCGTAGAAGAACAGCACGATGCAGTGTTCGCATTGGCCGCCGGCCTCGCGCAGCGCCTTGACGAAATTCACCTTACTGCGTCCGTCGGTGGCCAAATCTTCCACCAGCAGCACGCGCTGGCCGGGGTCGAGCTTGCCCTCGATCTGGGCGTTGCGGCCGAAGCCTTTGGCTTTCTTGCGCACATATTGCATCGGCAAATGCAGGCGGTCGGCCACCCAGGCGGCGAACGGAATGCCGGCAGTTTCGCCGCCCGCGACCGCGTCGATCTTGTCACGTCCGATGTCGCGGTCGATGGTTGCGACCGCGAAATCCATCAGCGTCGTGCGCACGTCCGGAAACGAGATCAGCCAGCGCGAGTCGTTATAGACCGGGCTCGCCCAGCCGGAGGTGAAAATGAAGGGCTTGTCCTCCATGAAGCGGACCGCGCCGGTGTCGAGATACATTCGCGCCGTCTGCACGGCGATGCTCTTCTTGTCGAGTGATGCTGCTGTCATGGCGCGATCGGTTTGCTCGCCATGTCAAAGCACAAAAGGGCTCAGGCCGCCAACCCGCAGTGACGCGACAATACACAGGCAAGATCGAGCAGCACCTCGTCGCCGCCCGGCCAGCCGATGAAGGACAGCCCGACCGGGCAGCCGGACAAGGTGCCGATGGGCAGGTTCATCTGCGGCAGCCCGGCCATCCCGGCGGTGCAGGTCAGCCGCATCACGCGCACGCGGAAATGGTCGAAATCGTCCTGTGACAGGTCAACCGGCGGCGCGATGCAGGGGGCGGTCGGCAGCGCCAGGACGGTGCCCGGCTGCACGGTTTTGAGGATATGGTCGCGCGCCTGAGCTTTCACCGCGCGCGCGGCCGCGGCATCGGCCGTCGTCACGGTGGCGGAGTATTCTATGCGCTCGCGAATGCCGGGACCCATCGCCGGCCGATAGCGGGTGACGAAATCGCCGAAGGTCTGCCACACCTCGTAGCCCTGAATGATGCGAAAGGCCTCGCGCCAGGGATCGAACCCCTCCAGCGAGATGCGCGCATGCGCCACTGGCGGTAAATCCTCGACCATGAATTCCAGCGCAGTGCGCAGCAGGTCGGCGATATCGCTGTCGCATTCCGCGAAGGCGTCCTCAAGCACGATCAAGCGTTCGAGGCTTGCCGGCACGCGGCGCGCGTCCAGCAGCACCGGTCCGATATTGCGGAAAATGCCGGGGCTGTTTGCGAACCAGCCGGGCACGTCGAAAGTCGGCGATTGCGCCTGAAGGCCCGAAAGGTCGACACGGTCATGGGTCGGCCGCAGGCCATAAAGCCCGTTGAACGCGGCCGGGATGCGCACCGAGCCGCCGGTGTCGCTGCCGAGCGCGAAATCGCAAGCGCCGGACGCAACCGCCGAAGCCGAGCCGCTCGACGAGCCGCCCGGCAGCCGTCCCGGTGCACGCGGATTGACCGGCGTGCCGTAATGGAAGTTGGCGCCGGTAACGCTGAAAAAGAATTCGTCGCAGATGGTCTTGCCGATCACGGTGGCGCCGGCATCGAGGATGCGCTGTACCGCGCCGGCGGTCTTTTCGGCGGGCCGATGGGTCTCGAGCCAGGTCGGGTTGCCGCAGCCGGCGGTGTAGCCGGGGATGTCGTACATGTCCTTGATCGCGGCGGTGAGCCCAGTGAGCGGCCCACCGGGTGTGCCGGCGATCGGCGCGCTCAGATCGTGCGGCACGAAGGCCGAACGATAGAGGGGAGAAATTAGCCCGGCGCTGTCGGACATCATTTGCTCTGCGTCAGATACCAGTCGAGGATTTTCGCGCCATCCCAGGCGACGACGCCCTCGCGCGACAAAAGTTCCTTGAACATTCGCTGCACGTGGCCGATGCGGTGCGGCACGCCGGACAGGAACGGATGGCAGCAAATTGCCATGATCTTCGGCCGTTGCGCCGCCTCGGCGTAAAGCCATTCGAACTGGTCACGCGCGCGCGCATACATCATGTCCGATGCCTGGTGCTGCAGCGCCCACAGCACGATGTCATGGATCTCGAAATTATAGGGCAGCGCCACCACCGGCTTGTGCGTGGTCTTCAGCGTCACCGGTTCGTCGTCCAGCACCCAGTCGCCGATATATTCGACGCCAGCTTCGGACAGGTAATCGAGCGTGTCGAAGGTCTGCGTCAGGCCGGGACCGAACCAGCCGCGCGGGCGTTTTCCCGAAAACTTCTCGATCAAGTCTATGGCGCGCATAATCACGGCACGCTGGTCCTCGACCTTATGCATCGGCACCTGATCGTAGCCGTGGGCGTTGAGCTCCCAGCCCGAGTCCATGCAGGCTTTGATGACGGTCGGATAGGTCTCGCAGACGCGCGCGTTGATCGGCACCGTCGGCGACACGCCCAAGTCCGTCAGCACTTTGCGCAGACGCCAGAAGCCGACGCGCATGCCGTATTCATGCCAGCTCCAGTTCGGATGGTCAGGCTGCATCGGCTGGCCTTGCGGCGGCGAGATCACCATGCGCGCCATCGGGCGGCCCATGTCCCATTCTTCCAGCGACAGCACCGGCCAGATCACCAGGCGTATGCCGGCCGGAAATTTTAGCGGAGGGCGGTTCTCGATCGACGCGTATTCGAGCCGTTCGCGCGGGTGCATGGGCATCGCGTCAGGGTGCCTTCGGCCCGGCCTTGCGATACCAGTCGGCAATCTGCGCGCCGGTCCAGAACAGCACGTCTTTCTTCTTGCGGATCTTCTCGAAAATCTTGCGGAAATATTTGGCGCGGTGCGGCGCGCCCATGATGTAGGGATGCACCGAAATCGCCATCACCCGCGCCGAGCCCTTGGCGTCCTTGTAGATCTGCTCGAACTGATCCATGGCCCGCTCGTAGAACTCGGACGCCTTGTGATGCTGGATCAGCATCATGGCGACGTCGTTGCATTCCTGGGTGTAGGGAATGTTGAGGATCGGCTTGCCGCGCGTCTTCAGCCAGACCGGCTGGTCGTCGAGTACCCAATCCGCCACGTAATCGTAGCCTTCCTCGGCCAGGATGTCGGGAGTTTCCCAGGTCTCGGTCAGGCCGGGTCCGAGCCAGCCGCGCGGGCGCTTGCCCGTCACTTTCTCCAGGACATCGGCGCTCTTCTTGATGTCGGCGCGTTCATTCTCCACCTTCTGCATGTTGCGCTGGGTGAAGCCGTGGCCGATAAATTCCCACTTGCGCTCGGCGCACGACTTGACGATGTCGGGAAAGGCCTCGACCGCCACGCCGTTGATATTCATCACGCCGGGAATCTTGAACTCGTCATAGACCTGCAACAGTCGCCAAAAGCCGACGCGGTTGCCGTATTCGTGCCAGCACCAGTTTGGAATGTCAGGCATTGGCGAGCTGCCGGCCGGCGGCGTCAACACCGTGCGCGGCATGGTTTGGGTCGGGTCCCATTCCTCCACATTGGTGATGGTCCACACCACCATGCGCGCAGCCTTGGGCAGCTTGAGCGGTTTGCGCTTGGAAATAGGCGAATAGGCGAGACGGTCGTTCGGCAACATGCCGACGGGCGGCTTGGGAAAGTTCATTCTGCGGCCTTCAATTGTTTGGCGGCGATGCGTTGATACCAGTCATAAATCTGCGCGCCGTTCCAGTGCAGCACGCCCTTGTGCTTGTTGACGTGTTTGTAGATCGCTTCGAGATGTTTGATGCGGTGCGGCTGTCCGCTGATATAGGGGTGGATCGCGAGCGCGCAGATCTTTGCTCGTTTCTTGCTCTCGGCATAGAGGCGGTCGAACTGGTCGATGGTGCGCTGGAGCAGATAGTCGCTCTCGTGATGCTGGATCAGCATCATCGGGATGTCGTTGAGTTCAATGGTGTAGGGCAGCGTGACCAGCGGCCCGTTGGTGGTGCGGATCACCGTCGGCTCGTCGTCATAGACCCAGTCACCAATATATTTCACGCCCGCCTCGGTCAGCAGGTCCGGCGTTTCCAGCGTTTGCGTCAGGCCGGGGCCGAGCCAACCCACCGGCTTCTTGCCGGTGAACTTGGTGAGGATGTCCATGGTGCGCTTGATCATGGCGCGCTGGTCGGCCTCTTTGTGGATCGGCCCCTGCTCATAGGCGTGGCCCATGAACTCCCAGCCGTCGCGCTTGGCTTCTTCCGCGACGCGCGGATAATCCTCGCAGATGCGCGCATTGGCGGCGAGTGTCGGTTTGATCTTCAGCTTCTTGAACAGCTCATGAAAGCGCCAGCACCCGACCCGCATGCCGTATTCATGGAAGGCCCAATGCACCACGTCCGGCATCAGCGGTACGCCGGTGGGGGCGGGGAGCAATTGCCGCGCCATCGGCTTTGAAATGTCCCAGACCTCGTAATTGACGATGGTCCAGAAAATGATGCGGTTGTTGCCCGGCAGTTTGAGCGGCGGGCGGTCGACGATCGCGGAAAAGTCGCTGCGTTCACTTGGAATCATCGGATCGGCCATGACGCGCCTCTCAATATGACAGCCTAGAATGTCACGCCGTCGCGCTGACGCGCAAGCCGACCAGCCGCTCGAGGGTGGCAGTGTCATTTTGCAACGCGGCCGAGGCCGCGCGGTGCGCCACCGCACCGCGCTCCAGCACGATGGCCTCAGCCGTCAACTCCAGCGCGATATCGGTGTGCTGCTCGACCAGGATGATGGCGATGCTGCGGTCCGACAGCATCGCTTTGATCGCCGCGATCAATTCGTCGACGATGACCGGCGCCAGTCCCTCGAACGGCTCGTCCAGCAGCATCAGCGCCGGGTTGGTCATTAGCGCGCGCGCGATCGCCAGCATCTGCTGTTCGCCGCCCGACAACTGGTTGCCCATGTTACGGCTGCGCTCGTTAAGGCGGGGGAACAGCTTGAACACGCTCTCCAGCGTCCAGCCGCCCGCGCGCGCCGCGACGGTGAGGTTCTCCGCGACCGTCAGCGATGGGAAAATCTCGCGCTCCTGCGCCACCCAGCCGATGCCGCCGGCGGCGCGGCGGTGCGGCGGCATGCGCGACATGTCGGCGCCACGCCAGCTCACCTGGCCGCCGCGCAATTGCGTATAGCCCATGACCGTGAGCAGCAGCGTGGACTTGCCGACGCCGTTGCGGCCGAGCACCGCCAGACTGCCGTGCTCGGGCAATTCCAGCGAAATGTCGTGCAGCACCACGGCGTCGCCGTAGCCCGCGGTCACGCTATCGAGCTTGAGCAGCGGCTCAGCCATTCTTGTCAACCATGTTTGCGCGTCCCCAGATAGACTTCGCGTACGCCCGGGTCGGCGGCAATCTCGGCCGGCGAGCCTTCGGCGAAAACGGCGCCGCCCACCAGCACGATGATGTGACTGGCGAAGCGGAACACGACATGCATGTCGTGCTCGATGAACAACAGCGTGAGATCATCGGACAGGCTCGCCACCGCCTCGAATATGTCGCCGCTTTCTTCCGGCGGCACGCCGGCCGCCGGCTCGTCGAGCAGCAGCACTTTGGGCCTGGTGGCAAGCGCCAGCGCGATCTCCAACAGCCGTTGACGCCCGTAAGGCAGTTCGCGCGTCGGCTGATAGCAATCCTCGCCCAGTTGCAGCTTGACCAGGATGTCGTGCGCTTCCTCGATCGCCTCGCGGTGTACCGCAATGTTGCGCCAGAATTCGCCCGCAATGCCGCGGCGCTCGCAGACCGCGAGTGTGACCGCTTCCAGCGCGTTGAGATCGGCGAACAGCGTGTTGATCTGGAAGGTGCGGGCGAGCCCGCGCCGCACCCTTTGCTGTGGCTCGAGCCTGGTGATGTCTTCGTCGCCAAGAAAAATCTGACCGGCATTGGGCGCCAGCATGCCGGTGATCAGGTTGATCAGCGTGGTCTTGCCGGCGCCATTTGGTCCGATCAGCGCGTAGCGCGCGCCCCGCGGCAGTTCCAACGCAATGTCGCGGGCGACGACGAGCGAGCCGAAGCTCATGGACAGGCCGCGGGTAGAAAGGGCGGTGCTGGTCACGAGCGCCTCCATCGCGCGGTGATCTGCGACAAGCCGCCGAGAATGCCGTTGGGCAGGAAGATCACCACCACGACCAGCAGCAGCCCGATCCAGAAATACCAGTACTGCGGCGCGATGCCGGAGAACTGATCGCGCGCCACCAGGAAGATGATGGCGCCGACCAGTCCACCGTAAAGGCGCCCGGCGCCGCCCAGCACCACCATCACCAGCAGATCGGCGGAACGCTCGAAGCTGAGCGAATCGAGCGCAACGGTCGAAGTGGTCTGCGCGATCAGGGCACCGGCGATGCCGGCCATGGCGGCGGAGATGGTGTAGACGGTGCGGATATGGGCGCGGCTGGCCGCTCCGATCGCCGGCATTCTCACAGGGTTTTCGCGGATGCCGCGCAGCGCCAGCCCGAACGGCGAGTGAATCAGCCGCCGCGCGCCCAGGAACACGACGAACAGGACAATGAGCGAATAGCTGTAGGCAGTGTAGCCGTAGAGGTCCCAGTCGAAGCGGCCGAGTAACGGCCAGACGTTCATGCCCTGAAAGCCGTCGCTGCCGCCGGTCAGCCAGCCCGCGCTGTTGGCCGCCTCCTGCAGCAGCAAGCCGAGGCCGAGCGTGATCATGATCAGCGTCAGATGACGGAAGCGCGCGATCACGAAGCTCGAAATGTAGCCGAGCAGGGCGGCGGCCGCGGTTCCGACGATCAGGCCGGTCAACGGTTCGCCCCAGACGAATTTGGAAAACAACGCCGCGGTATATGCTGCGGCACCGAAGAAGGCGGCGTGGCCGAGCGAGACGATGCCGGCGTAGCCGAGGATGAGATCGAGCGAGAGCGCGAACAGCGCGGTAATAGCGATCTGGCTGGCAAGCTGGAGATAGTCGGGAAAGAAATAAAACGGCAGCAGCGTCGCCAGCCAGAACGCGGTCTCGAAACCGCGCCAGCGCGTCTGCGTCTTGAGAAAGGTAACCGGCGCGGCGGCCGTTTCGGAGATGGCGGACATGGCTAGCGCTTCCCGAACAAGCCGGTCGGCCGCCACATCAGCACGGCGAGCATGACCAGGTAGATGAGGAAAGCGCCGAGTTGCGGCACGTAGTATTTGCCGGCGATGTCGCTGACGCCGATCAGGATCGCGGCCGCCAGCGAGCCGCCGATGGAGCCGAGCCCGCCGACCGAGACTACGATCAGCACATAAATCAGGAAGCTAAAGGCGAAATTCGGATCGAGTCCGACCAACTCGATGGCGAGCGCGCCGCCCAGGCCTGCGAGCCCCGAGCCGAGCGCGAAGGTGAAAGCGAAAGTTCGCTCGACATTGATGCCGAGTCCGCTCGCCATGCGCTGGTTGTCGACTGCCGCGCGCACCTGCGCGCCGAAGCGAGTGAATTCCAGCGCCCCCACCAGCAGGACCATGATGGCGACGCCGACGCCGATCAGGATCAGCCGATAAATCCCAATGTTGATGCCCAGCACGTTGAAGGAGCCGCGCAGGTAGTCCGGCAGTTGGATCGGCTGCTGGCTGGTGCCGAAGAAATACGCCACGGCCGCGACCGAGATGAAGGCGATGCCGATGGTGAGCAGCACCTGGTCGAGATCGCTGCGCCGGTAGAGCCGCCGGTAAAGCCCGCGCTCAAATACCACGCTCACCGCCGCGGCGATGAAGAACGCCATCGGCAAGGTGCCGAAGAACGGCCAGCCGAACTGCTTCATCAGCAGCACGGTGACGTAGCCGCCCAGCATGGCGAATGCGCAATGGGCGAGATTGACGAAATTCATCAGGCCCAGCGTCACCGACAGGCCGACCGACAGCAGGAAAAGCAGCATGCCATAGGCGATGCCGTCGAACAGAACACCGAAGACGGGAGGAAGCATGGCGGTGCTATCGTGTCCTGAATTGGCTGGCTTTGTCCTGCTGGTCTGCTCGTTCCCGTTAAAGCGGGGACCGAGGATCAAATAACTGGACGATGGCGATCATAACTGGATTCACGCGGGCGCGGGAATGCGCGGCGTGCGGCAAGTCCCCGGAAAAAGAATGGGGCGACCGCCTGCGGCCGCCCCATCCATTTCCGAGCAACGGCGGCCGGCGATTACTTCTTCATCATCTCCGCGTGCACGGGATCCTTCACTTCCGCGACCTTGTCGATCACCGCGTTGACCAGCTTGCCGCCGACCTTTTCCACCTTGCGGATGTAGACGGTCTGCACGATGTCGCGGGTCTGCGAATCGATCGAGATCGGGCCGCGCGGGCTTTCCCAGCTCATGCCCTTGGCCGCACCGGTCAGCGCGGCGGCGTCCGTCTTGCCCTTCGTCTTTTTCAGCGCTGAATAGATCAGGTGCATGCCGTCGTAACCGCCGACCGAGAAGAAGTCGGGGTTGCGTTTGTACGCGGCGTTGTAGGCCTTCACGAACGCGGCGTTCCGCTTCGATTTCAGATTGTAGTCGTAGTTGGCGGAGGTGATGATGCCGAGCGCCACGTCGCCCATGCTCTTGAGCGCGTGCTCGTCGGTGATTTCCATCTGGCCCATCACCTTGGTCTTGTTTGCATCTATGCCGCGTCCGGCCAATGCCTTGCCGAAGGCACCGGGCTGTGCGCCGCCGGGGATCATGACGAAAATGCCCTGTGGGTTATCGTCCTTGGCGCGCTGCACGAAGGCCGAGAAGTCCGGATTGGCGATGGGTATGCGGACCGAGCCGACCACGTCGCCGCCGGCCGACTTGATGCCCTTCTGGAACCAGGTTTCGGCGTCATGACCGGGCCCGTAGTCGGTCACCATGGTGTAGGCCTTCTTGACGCCGTGCTTGGCCGCCCAGATCCCCAGCGTGTCGTTGAGCTGCGGAATGGTCATCGAGGTACGCACCATGAAGGGCGATTTGGTCGTGACGATCGAGGTGGCAGCGTTCATCACCACCATGAATTTTTTGCCCTGCTCCGAGACGGCGCCGGCCGCGATCGCGTTGGGCGTCAGCACGAAGCCCGCCAGAATGTCGACCTTGTCGCGGGTGACGAGTTCTTGCGCCAGGCGCTTGGCGGTGGGCGGATTGATGCCGCCGACGTCTTTGCGGATGAATTCGAGCTTCTTGCCGGCGACTTTGTCGCCATGCTCTTTCACGTACAGCTTGACGCCGTTGTCCATCTGCGTCGCGGCGTCGGCGAATTGACCGGAATAGGGCATGATCAGCCCGATCTTGAGGGTGCCTTGCGCATTGGCAGTGCCGCTCATCAGGCCTGCCACAAGCAATGCGGCGCCGGCAAGCAATATGCGTTTCATGTGGTTGTCCTCCCTGGACGCGTCTGGTTTTCGTTGCTGCCAGAATGCCCGAGGTCGCGGGCAATGAAAAGTGCCGCGAAACGGCTCATGCCGCGGCGTTTTCTCCCGTGGCCCGGTTGCGGGATTCGGTGGACTTTTTGCCTTTGCAAACCGTTGGAGCCCCGACCATTTTGGGCCGCTGCCCACGGCCCTTGATGCGCCCGCCATGGCTGACGATGCGACGCGTGCCGTCGAAAAATTTCGCAACCTTGCTGACGAAAACGTCCGTGCGCGGCACCTGACCTGCCGGAAATGTATGATATTGAAGCGCCTGGCGAACAAACAAGCTTCGCGAAAATTGAAGCGAGGGTTGCGGCATTCCGCATTGTCGCACCGGCGGCAATCGCGCATGGTCGCCCGCCTTGCAGGAGAGACGCCGGGTGGAAACACAATTTCTGACTGCCGTTGCTGGCGCTTACCTGCTTGCGGGATTCGTCAAAGGCGTGATCGGCATGGGTCTGCCGACGGTGGCGATCGGACTGCTCGGGCTGATGGTGACGCCGGCGCAGGCGGCAGCCATCCTGGTGGTGCCCTCGCTCGCGACCAATGTTTGGCAGGGTCTCGCCGGCGGCGAATTGCGCGCGCTGCTGCGGCGCCTGTGGCCAATGCTGGCCGGTGTCTGCATCGGCACCATTGTCGGCGCGCTGACGCTGCCGCGCGGCAACGGCGCGCAGGCCACCGTCGGGCTCGGGCTGGCGCTTGCCACCTACGCCGCGCTCGGCCTGTTCAAGGTGCATTTCTTCGTGCCGCCGCGCGCGGAAGGCTGGATCGGCCTGGTGGTCGGCATTGCGACCGGTGTCGTTACAGTCGCGACCGGCGTGTTCGCCATGCCGATGGTGCCCTTCATCCAGGCACTCCAACTCGAGCGCGACCGGCTGGTGCAGGCGCTCGGCCTGTCCTTTACGTTCTGCACCGTCGCATTGGCGCTGGCGCTCTATCATGCTGGCGAGATCCGCCTATCGCTCGCCTGGCCGGCGTTGCTGGCGCTGGTGGCGGCGCTGATCGGCATGCCGCTCGGACAACTGGTGCGCGGCCGCATCCCGCCCGCCACTTTCCGCCTTTGGTTCTTTATCGCCTTGCTGGTGCTCGGCACGCGTCTGGCGCTGCGCGGCCTGATATGATCGACTCATTTCCGCGTTTGAGGAGCTTGCAATGAAAATCGTCGATCTTTCCCACGTTATGAACGTGCATACGCCCGGCTGGGTCGGCTATGCCGGCAACAAGATGTACTATGCGCAGAACCTGCAGACCGTCCGCATCGTCGCGCAGCGTATCGACACCGCGCTGCATGTCGGCACGCATTTTGATGGCGCGATGCATGCGACAGATAATCCGAAGGGCGACATGGCGCACCTACCACTCGACTATCTGGTCAACCGCGGCGTCGTCGTTGACATCTCCAAGCACATGCACGACTGGGCGGTGATTACGCCTGAGATCATCGAATCCTCAGGCGCCGACATTCGCGAAGGCGACATCCTCATCCTGCACACCGGCTGGCACCGCCATTACGAAGGCCAGCCGCAGCAGGATCTGGTAAAATACTTCTGCTATCACCCGGGCCCCAATCTCGACACGCTGCACTGGATGCTGAAGAAAAAGATCAAATGGTGGGCGATGGACACCGGCTCCTGCGACCACGCCATGAACACCTCGATCCGCACCATGCGCCCGGACTTGGCCGAGGAGTTCACAAGGAAGCATGGCAAGACGCCGGCGGAGTTTTTCGGCACCTTCGAATACACGCACAAGCTCTCCGGCCGGAAGGTCTCGGCCGACGTATTTCCATTTCACAATTGGGCGTTCCAGGAAGGCCTGCTGCATGCGGAAAATCTCGGCGGCGATATCGAGATGATGCTGGGCAAGCGCTGCCTGATCGGCGCCTTCCCCTGGCGCTACGAGGGCCTGGAAGGTTGCCCCTGCCGCATCGTCTGCTTCCTGGACACCGACGATAAGGTCGAGGCGGTCGGCGATGCCGCCAAGGCAATCTTGCGAGGTTGAGGCCGGCGCAGCGAAGCCGCTTTACCAGTTTTCATTTGCGTGCAAATAATTGCCATTCGGCCAGCGGGGGAGGCAATGCCGCACATCAGCGCGCGCGACGGCACCCGGCTCTATTACGAGGAAGCGGGCAGCGGCACGCCCGTGGTCTTCGTGCATGAATACGCGGGTGATTGGCGCAGCTGGGAGGCGCAGATGCGCCATTTCACGCGCGCGCATCGCTGCATTACCTACAGCCAGCGTGGCTATCTGCCCTCCGATGTGCCGACAGACGGCGCGCACTATAGCCAGGACATCTTCCGCGACGACGTGATCGCGTTGATGGACGCGCTCAAGATCGCCAAGGCCCACGTGGTCGGCCATTCCATGGGCGCCTACACGGCGCTGCATGTGGGCATTCATTATCCCAAGCGCTGCATCTCGGTGGTGGCGGCCGGCTGCGGCTGGGGCTCGACGCCGGATGCAAAGCAGCGCGAGGCCATGAAGGCGCTCGCCGCCGAAACCGGCAAGATGTTCGCCGAAGAGCCTATTGCACAGGCCGCGGCGAAATATGCCGACGCGCCGATGCGGCAGGCGCAGAAGAACAAAGACCCGCGCGGCCATGCCGAATTCGCGGCGATGCTGGCCGAGCATTCGTCGGAAGGTCACGCCCTGACCATGTTCAATCTTCAGCTCAAGCGTCCGACGCTGTGGGAAATGGAAGGCGAGCTCAAGCACTTTGCGGTGCCGCTCCTGGTGATCGTCGGCGACGAGGATGACCCTTGCATCGACGGCAGCGTGTTTCTCAAGCGCATCGTGCCGACCGCCGGCCTGTTGGTGATCCCGCGCTCCGGCCACAACATCCCCGCCGAGGAGCCGGCGCAGTTCAACACGGCACTCGCCGAACTTTTTGCCTCGGCGGAAGCCGGCCGCTGGCTGGCGCACTTGCCCGGGGCATGACCATGGAAACGGCTTACCAGCCCGAGCTCTGGCGCGATCTCTACGTGATGCTCGGCACGTCGTCGGCCGCGCTGTTGGGTCTCTTGTATGTCGTCACATCGCTGCATCTCGACGAGATCATTGAAAATCTGGTCTATCGAATGCGAGCGCGCAGCAACTCGATATTTCTTGTCATAACACTGGTCGAGGCGGCGCTTATTCTAACGCCGCAGCCAATCGCGCAGCTTGGGCTCGAGCTGACTCTACTCAATCTCTTTGGGTGGTCTTTTCCGGTCAGAAACTCGTACAGATATTTTTTCCTGCATCGCGAACTCAGCAGGCGCGGCGGCATGACGCCGACTAGAGCGGCCATTTTTCACGGCGACTTTTTGTTGGGAATCGCCGGAGGAGCGGGCCTGGTCGCGCACTCAAATTGGGGCATGTATCTGATAACCGCATCGTACGTCGCGGTTTTGGCATCTGTCGCGATGAATGCCTGGTCGATCATGCTGGGAGTCGGGCAGGACGAAAAGGCGGCGAAAGAGCGCCCCAAGAAACGAACGCGCTGAGAATTTCAAAAGGGAGCATTGCGATGGACCTCAAACTTAAAGGCAAAACGGCGCTGGTCACCGGCGGCAGCGAAGGCATCGGCAAGGGCATCGCGCTCGCCTTGGCGCGCGAGGGCGTCGACGTCGCCATCTGCGCGCGCCGCATGGGCCCGCTCGAAGAAACGGTCCGCGCGATCGAAAAGGAAACCGGGCGCAAGATCATCGCCATCCCCGCCGATCTCCGAAAAGATTCTGACGCGAAAAATTTCATTGAGCAGGGCGCCAAGGCGCTCGGCCGCGTCGACATCATGGTCAACAATGCCGGTTCTGCGGCCGGCGGCGTCATCGAGCATCTGACCGAGGACGACTGGGAAAAAGGGCTTCAGCTCAAATTTATGGGCTATGTGCGCTGCCTGCGCTACGTGCTGCCGCTGATGGTCAAGCAGGGTGGTGGACGCGTCGTCAACCTAATTGGCAATGACGGCGTGAAACCGTCGTACTGGGAAATCTGCCCGGGCGCGGCCAACGCCGCCGGACAAAACCTCACGCTCTCGCTCGCTGGCCAATACGGCAAAGACAACATCAGCTTTGTGGCGGTGAATCCTGGCCCGGTGCGCACCGAGCGCTGGGCCGGTCTGGTCGACGCCATGGCGCGCGACATGAAGATCGCGCGCGAGGAGGCCGACAAGCTCGCGCCCGCCTCGATCCCCATGGGCCGCATCGCCGAAGTTGAGGAGGTTGCAAACCTGGTCGTCATGCTGGCTTCACCATTGATGGAGATGGTCAACGGCTCCATGATCGAAATCGACGGCGGCCAGGATAAGCCGCTGATGGACCGCTTCCGCGACAAGCCGCGCGGCTAACGCATGGGTACGCCGCAGTCCTGCCTTTCGCTTAATCAGACGATGCACGCAATATGCGCGGCCATGACGCACGCCGATCCGTCCCGCTCGCTTGACAAGCTCGGGGCGGGGGTCGGATTATTTGTATACAAACAACTTCGCCCGCCGGAGGCGATGAGGACAGTTGTCTGGACATGAGCGGAGCCAGCGTCCGCGCGCCGGTCCGCCATCACGCAGGGAGCCAAGTCATGATCAGCAAGCGCCATGTGTTTTATCTCGCGCTCGCCGCCACCCTCGCCGCCGGCTTCGCCGCGCCGGCCTCGGCGCAGGGCACCATCAAGATCGGCGAGCTCAACAGCTACAAGGCTTTTCCCGCCTTCCTCGAGCCTTACAAGAACGGCATGGCCATGGCGGTCGACGAGATCAACGCCAAGGGCGGCGTTCTCGGCAAGAAACTGGAAGTGATCTCGCGCGATGACGGCGCCAATCCCGGCGCGGCGGTGCGCGCGGCCGAGGAGCTGATCAGCCGCGAAGGCGTCGCCATGCTAGCCGGTACGTTCCTGTCCCATGTCGGCCTGGCGGTGACCAATTTCGCCGGCCAGAAAAAGCACTTCTTCCTCGCCGCCGAGCCGCTCACCGATAAGATAACCTGGCAGGACGGCAACAAATATACCTTCCGCCTGCGCGCCTCGACCTACATGCAGGTCGCGATGCTGATTCCGGGCGCGGTGTCGGCGAAGAAGAAGCGTTGGGCATTGGTCTATCCGAACTTCGAATACGGCCAGTCGGCCGCCGCCAATTTCAAAGCGCTGCTGAAGAAGGCGCAGCCCGACGTCGAGTTCGTCACCGAACAGGCGCCCCCGCTCGGCAAGATTGACGCCGGCGCGGTGGCGCAGGCGATCGACGACGCCAAGCCCGACGCCGTCTTCAATGTGCTGTTCGGCGGCGACCTCGCCAAATTCGTGCGCGAGGGCAACACCCGCGGCACCTTCAAGAACCGCACGGTGGTGAGCCTGCTCACCGGCGAGCCGGAATATCTCGATCCGCTTAAGGGCGAAGCGCCGGTCGGCTGGATCGTCACCGGCTATCCTTGGGACAAGATCAAGACGCCGGAGCATCTTGCCTTCCTCAACGCCTACCAAAAGAAATTCAATACCTATCCGCGGCTCGGTGCCGTGGTCGGCTATACCACCATAAAGTCGCTCGCCGCCGGTATCGCCAAGGCCAAGTCCACCGACAACGAGAAGCTGGTGGCGGCGTTCAAGGGCCTCAAGGTCGAGAGCCCGTTCGGGCCCTTCTACTACCGGGCGATCGACCACCAGGCCACCATGGGCTGCTATGTCGGTAAGACCGCATTGGAGAACGGCAAGGGCACCATGGTCGACTTCAAATATGTCGACGGCGCTTCGGTGATGCCGCCCGACGCCGAGGTCAGGAAGATGCGCCCGGCGAAGGATTGAGCGAACGCAGCCACGGGCTTGCTTCCCTCTCCCCTTGTGGGAGAGGGTGCCCTCGCGGAGGCGAAGCCGAGCGAGGCGGGTGAGGGGTTATAGCCTCACGAGAGTGACAGACCCCTCACCCGGCTCGCGCTCCGCTATCGCTCCCGCGCTCGCCACCCTCTCCCACAAGGGGAGAGGGTAAGAGCGCCTGCTACACGGCTCCGATGACTCTCAGCGCGTTCCTGTTCCAGGCGCTCAACGGCCTTTCCACCGCCTCTGGCCTGTTCTTTGTCGCGGTAGGGCTGTCGCTGATCTTCGGCGTCTCGCGCATCATCAATATCGCGCACGGGTCCCTCTATATGCTGGGGACCTATATCGCCTATTCGTTCGCCACCCATATCGGCGGCGCGCTCGGCTTCTGGGGCGGCATTGCCGCCACCGCTATCGTAGTCGGCGTCATCGGCGCGGTGATCGAGGTCGTGCTGTTGCGCAGGATTTACCGCGCGCCGGAGCTGTTTCAACTGCTCGCCACCTTCGCGTTGTTGCTGATCATCAACGACGCCGCGCTCTATATCTGGGGCCCGGAGGATCTGCTCGGCCCGCGCGCGCCGGGCTTGCGCGGCGCAGTGGAAATCCTCGGCCGCCGTCTGCCGAGCTATGACCTGTTTCTCATTTTCATCGGCCCGGCGGTGCTGCTGATTTTGCATTTCGCCTTGGCGCGCACACGCTTTGGCCGGCTGGTGCGGGCGGCGACGCAGGATCGCGAGATGGTCGGTGCGCTCGGCGTCAACCAGGCGATCCTGTTCACAAGTGTTTTTGCGCTCGGCGCAGCGCTCGCCGGTTTCGGTGGCGCCTTGCAGGTGGCGCGTGAGCCTGCCAACCTCGCCACCGACTTGGTCGCGATTGGCGACGCCTTCGTAGTGGTGGTGGTCGGCGGCATGGGCTCGATCACCGGGGCTTACTTGGCGGCCGTCGTCATCGCCGAGGTCAAAGCCATCTGTATCGGCATTGGCGTGGTCGATTTCGGCTTCGCCACTTTCAATTTCTCCAAGCTGACTTTGGTGGCTGAATTCCTGGTGATGGCGGTGGTGCTGATCGCGCGGCCTTACGGCCTGCTCGGCCGCGCGCAGGGCATGGTGCGCTCTGTCGCGGAACCGGAACATCCGATCCGCCCGGCAAGCCCGCTCTTGAAGATATTGGGCGCCGCCGTGCTGACGGGACTGCTGTGCCTGCCGCTACTGGCGCAAACCTCGCCTTACGCACTTATCCTCGGCATTGACGTGCTGATTGCGGTGATCTTCGCCACTTCGCTGCATTTCATCGCCGGTCCCGGCGGCATGCATTCGTTCGGCCACGCCGCCTATTTCGGCCTCGGCGCTTATGGCGCGGCGCTGCTGGTGAAATGGCTCGCCGTGCCGATGGGCGTCGGTCTGGCGGCGGCGCCCGTCGTCGCGCTGGCTGGCGCGCTGCTGTTCGGATGGTTTGCCGTGCGGCTGTCCGGCGTCTATCTCGCCATGCTGACTTTGGCCTTTGCGCAGATCGTCTGGGCCGCCGTCTTCCAGTGGGAAGGCCTTACCGGCGGCTCCAACGGCGTGATCGGCGTGTGGCCGCCGCCGCCATTCGACAAGTCGTGGGTCTATTTTCTGCTGACGCTGATTTTGGCGGTGATCGCGGTGCTGCTGTTACGGCGTTTCCTGTTTGCGCCGTTCGGCTATGCCATGCGCGCCGGTCGCGATTCCGCCTTGCGCGCGGAAGCCATCGGCATCGACGTCAAACGCGTGCATTGGCTCGGCTTCGCCGTGGCCGGTTGCGTCTGCGGCGTGGCCGGTGGCCTGTTCGCCTTCGCCAAGGGCTCGATCTCCCCGGAAACGATCCATGTCGGGCGATCCATCGATGGCCTGGTGATGGTGCTGTTGGGCGGCATCCAGACGCTGACCGGCCCGATCGTCGGCGCCTCGGTCTTCACCGTGCTGCAGGACATGGTGATCCGGCAGACCGAATATTGGCGCGCGTTGCTGGGCGGTATCATCCTGCTCTTGGTGCTGGCGTTTCCGAGCGGCATCGTCGGCGCATTCGCGCAACTGTTCAGCAGATCGAGGGCGCAGTCATGAGCGTGCTCTCGGTCCGTTCACTGTCCAAGGCCTTCGGCGGCGTGCGCGCGGTCGATGAGGTCAGTTTCGACATCGGACGCGGCGAATTCCTCGCCATGATCGGACCCAACGGCGCCGGCAAGTCCACCTGCTTCAACACGATCAATGGCCAGCTCGCGCCCGATTCCGGCGCGATCCTGTTGGAAGGCCAGGATATTGCCGGTATGGCCCCGCGCGAGATCTGGCGGCTCGGCGTCGGGCGTACTTTCCAGGTCGCCGCCACTTTCATCTCGATGACCGTGATCGAGAACGTGCAGATGGCGCTGATCTCGCACGCGCGCGAAATCTATCGGCTCTGGCGCCCGGCCGCCGGTCTGCATCGCGAACGCGCGCTCGATCTTCTGGCGCAGGTCGGCATGCGTGACGCCGCCGACCGGCCCAGCCGCGAGCTTGCCTATGGCGACGTCAAGCGGGTCGAGCTCGCCGTCGCGCTCGCCAACGATCCGCGCCTGCTGCTGATGGACGAGCCCACCGCCGGCATGGGCGCGCGGGAACGTCACGCGCTCATCGAATTGGTCAAGCGGCTGGTGGTCGAGCGCAACATCTCGGTGCTGTTCACAGAACATTCCATGGACGTGGTGTTCGCCTTCGCCGACCGCATCGTCGTGCTGGCGCGCGGCCGGCTGATTGCCGACGGCGACGCCGCCACCATTCGCGGCGACGCCCAGGTGCGCGAGGTTTATTTCGGCAGCGGCAAGACCTTCGCCGGAGCCGCGCCATGAGCGAGCCCGTGCTGACCGTCGAGGCGCTGAGCGCCTGGTACGGCGCCGCGCGCATCCTCTACGACCTGAGCTTCGAGGTCGGTCGCGGCGAGGTGGTGGCGCTGATGGGGCGCAACGGCGCCGGCAAGTCCACCACCATCAAATCCGTGATGGGCCTCGTCGCCAAGCGCCGGGGCAAAGTGAGCTTCAACGGCGCCGACATTTCCGGTTTGAAGCCTTTCGAGATTGCGCGCCGCGGCCTCGGCTACACGCCCGAGGACCGCCGTATCTTCGTCGATCTCACCGTCATGGAAAACCTCGACGTTGGCCGCCAGGGAGAGCGCCGCTTCGCCGACGGCCGGCCGGCGCCGTCCTGGACGCCGGAGAAAGTGTTCGCGCTGTTTCCCAACCTGGCGGAGATGCCGAACCGCCTGGGCGGGCGCATGAGCGGCGGCGAGCAGCAGATGCTAACCGTGGCGCGCACGCTGATGGGCAATCCGTTGCTGGTGCTGCTCGACGAGCCCTCGGAAGGCGTGGCGCCGGTGATCGTGGAACAGATGGCCAACACCATCGTCGCGCTGAAGAAAGAGGGGCTGTCGATCCTGCTGTCGGAGCAGAACGTCCATTTCGCCCGGCTGGTCTGCGACCGGGTTTATGTGATCGAGCAGGGCCACATCCGCTGGCACGGCTCCATGGCGCAACTTGACGACAATCAGGACGTGCAGCGCACCTATTTGACGGTGTAGAATGGACTATAACGGGGGATTTCAAGGGCCGGGCAAGTTTGAGCTTTCGCCCGGTCGCGATCCCGGACATGATTTCAATTGGCGCGATAAATTTGCGGGTAGGTCAGCAGGAACGGCGGACTGATGCGACGCGACAAATTGAAAGTTGTAGCGCCGGCGCCGGCGGTGCCCGAGCGGGGCCGCTACGTGCTCGACGACCAGGTCGGCTTCCTGCTGCGCGTCGCCATGCAGCACCACACCTCGATCTTTACCGCGCGCATGATCGATGGCCAGACCCAGACCCAGTTTGCCGCGCTCGCCAAGCTCTACGAGGTGGGGCCCTGCTCGCAGAACCACCTCGGCCGGTTGATCTATCTCGACGCCGCCACCATCAAGGGCGTGGTCGACCGCCTGAGCGGGCGCGGCTTCGTCACCGCGCTGGCCGATCCGAACGACCGCCGCCGCCGCGCGGTGACACTCAGCGAGCGTGGCAGCAAGGTGACCGAAGCGGCCATGCTGGTCGCCGCCGAGATTACCGCCGCCACTCTGGCGCCCCTGACCGCCGAGGAACAACGGCTGGTCGTACGGCTTTTAAAGAAGCTGGGGTGATAGTACGGAAAGCGTCCCAGTCATTCCCATTACGTGCGCTGCCGCTGATCGCCGGTGGATGATCGCCGGATGCCCGGGCCCGGCGGGGCTCGGGCATTCGCGTTTCGTGCGCGTGCATTCATTGGCTTGACGCTGTCGGCCGCGCCATGGACTATCCCCGCCGCCAACAAGGCAATGACAAGCAACAGAGTCGCTGCAGGAGGAGACGCCGGTGTTCAGCGTAGGCAAGGCCACCATCACGCGTATCGAGGAAACCTATCTGCCGTGCTATCCGCTGCGCGACATTTTCCCCGATATCACCGACGCGCATCTGGCTGAGCACAAAGCTTGGCTGGCGCCGCATCACTACGAAGCCGAAACCGGGCGGATTAAACTTTCCATCCACAGTTGGCTGTTGCAGATCGGCGGCAAGAAAATTCTGATCGACAGTTGCTGCGGCAACAACAAGGTCAAGCCAGGCCGCCCGTTCTGGAACATGCTCAATGTCGACTATCTGGAGCGACTCGCCCGCGCCGGCGCCAAGCCGGACGAGATCGACCTGGTGATGTGCACGCATCTACACCATGACCACGTCGGCTGGAACACGCAGCAGAAGGACGGCAAATGGGTGCCGACCTTTCCCAATGCACGCTACGTGTTCTCCAAGCCCGACGTCGATTATTTCTCCAAGATCGACGCCGATCCCAAACAAGGCCCGGCCGAACTCGGCACCTTCCGCGAATGCGTGATCCCGATCCTCGAGCACGGCCGCGCCGATCTGGTGGAATGCGGTCCGCACCGGCTCAACGAATTCATCGAGATCGACGCGGCGCCCGGCCACGCGCGGGGTCACGTGTTCTTCAAGCTCGAAAGCGGCGGCGAGCGCGCCGCCTTCATCGGCGACGTCTGGCACCATCTGCTGCAGGTCTATTATCCCGACTGGAATTTCCCGAAGAATTCCGACGCGGAGCAGGCGCGCATTTCCCGGCGCAAGGTGCTCGACTATTGCGCCTCAAGCGGCGCGCTGGTGTTCCCCGGCCATGTCGGGGCGCCGTTCGCCGGCCGCGTCGAAGCGGCGCCGAACGGATACCGACCGAAGTTCGATCCGGCTGCCATGCGATAGAAAACGTCATGACCCACGACGACATCAAGCAGCAAATGATCTGGGCGGGAAAAGTCCTGGTTGTCGAAGGCCAGGACGATTTCACCCGCGGCCATATCTCGTTTCGGTTGCCGGATGATCCGTCGCGCTTTTTCATGAAGGCGTACAGTTTGGGGCTCGACGAGATCACGCTCGACAATATCCTTACCATCGATCTCGACGGCAACGTCGTTGCCGGCACTGCGCGCCGCCACAGCGAGGTCTACATCCACTCGGAAATCTTCAAGCAGCGCCCCGACGCGCATTGCGTCGTCCACACGCATCCGCCCTATTGTGTCGCGCTGTCGGCGACCGGGCGGCCGATCCGCGCCTACAGCCAGCCGGGCGCGCTGTTTTACGAGGCGCTCGGCCGCTACACCGACACCATCAACCTCATCCGCACGCCCGCGTTGGGCGCGGGTGTCGCCAAGGCGCTCGGTCCGCACCGCGCCGTGCTGCTCAAGAACCACGGCATCGTGACGGCCGGCGCCAGCATCGCCGAGGCGGTCGTTGTCGCGATCATGCTCGAAAACGCCGCGCGGGTGCAGATGATCGCGGAAGCGGCGGGCGATCCGGCGCCGGAGTTCCCGCGCGCCGACATCGACAAGCTCAAAGCCGACATCGGCCGGCCCGAGCAGTTTGCGGTCAATTTCGATTATCTGGTGCGGCGGTTAGAGCGCCGCCAAGCATGAAACGGCGCTTGCAAGCAATAGATTAGTCGCCCACACTTGCCTCGGGCCGCCGGCAATAAACATAAAAAACTCGCAAGGCGCCAGCTCTTGGGGAGGAAACGCGTCATGATGACTGCAACGGGCCGTGCCGTCGGCCGAACAATCGGTATCGCTGCACTTGTTGCCACCGCATTGACCGCCTTCGCGGTTGCGCCCTCGGCGGCGCAGGACAAAGTCTGGAGACACGGCCTGATCAAGGCCAAGGCCGACGCCGGCATTTTCATGATGATCACCACGGGTGACTTCGCGAAGAAGCAGGGCCTCACGATCGAGATCAAGGAGTTCCGCAACGATCAACTCGCGCTCAAGGCGATGATCGCTGGCGAGCTTGACAGCTACGAAGGCGGGCCGGGCGGCGCGTTCTCTGCCGATTCCAAAGGCGCCGATGCGAGGATCCTAGGCTGCCACTGGGTCGTGGTGCCGCACGGCATCTACGCCAAGACCAACATCAAAACGGTCGCCGACCTCAAGGGCAAGCAGATCGCGGTATCGGCGCCCAACTCCATGCCCGACATGTTGGCGCGCGCGGCACTGGCGAAATTCGGCGTTTCCGCCAAGGACGTAAAGCTCGCCGCCGTCGGCGGCGACAGCGACCGCTATAAGGCGCTGGTCGGCGGCGTGGTCGACGCCGCGGTGGTGTCGAACGAGATCGAGCCGGTCGCGCCGAAAGACGTTCATCTGCTGGTCGCTGGCCGCGACGCGGTGCCGAACTTCCTGCGTGTCTGCATCATGTCCAATGCCAAGACCCTGGCCGCGCGCGGCGACGACGCGGTCAAGTTCCTGGCCGCCGAGATGAGCGCGCTGCGCTACGCGCTTTCGCACAAGGCCGAGACGGTGGCGCTGACCGAGAAGATTATCCACAGCAAACCCGGTGATCCGCGCCCAGCTTTCGTCTACGACGACGCGGTCAAACATCACGCCGTCGATCCGACGCTGCAGCTGCCGGCGGAGAAACTCAATTGGCTGCAGGCGCAGCTGGTCAAGGCCGGCAAGCTGAAGGCGCCGCTCGACCTGAAGACTGTCACCGCGCCGGACGTGCGCGCCAAGGCGCTGAAACTGTCCGGGTCGTGATGGTCTCTGTCATTCCGGGGTGTATGCAGGGGGAGTGCGATCCCGGAATGACGCACGTGCGGAGACCTTGAATGGGTGAAGTCAACTTCGTCGACGTATCCAAGCGCTTCACTTTGCGCGTGGACGGCGAGCTGCATCAGGTCCAGGCGCTCGAGCGCGTCAGCTTCACCGTGCGCGACGGCGAGATCGTGGCGCTGATCGGCCCGTCCGGTTGCGGTAAAACCACTGCGCTGCGTGTCGCCATGGGGCTTGATCCCGCGAGCGGCGGCCGCGTCACGGTGGACGGTCACGAAGTGCACGGCTGCGGCCACGACCGCGGCATGGTGTTCCAGCACGCCGAATTGCTGCCCTGGCTGTCTGCGCGGCAGAATGTGATGTTCGGTCTGGAGATGAAGGGCATGCGTGGGGCGCCGCTGCGCGAGGCGGCGGAAAAATATCTTCAACTCGTTGGCCTGACCGATTCGCAGCACCGTCGGCCGCATCAGCTTTCCGGCGGCATGAAACAGCGTGTCGGTATTGCCCGCGCGCTCGCCATCGATCCGTCGGTGCTGCTGATGGATGAGCCGTTCGGCGCGCTCGACGCGCAGACGCGTGAATCCATGCAGGTCGAATTGCTCGATATCCACGCCCGCACCGGCAAGACTATCCTGTTCGTCACCCACGATCTCGACGAGGCGGTGCTGATCGCCGACCGCATCGTGGTGATGCGGCACGGCCGCGTGCAGGAAGTCATGGATGTGCCGCTCGGCCGCCCGCGCCCCGATATCGGGCTGGTGCGCAGTCTGCCGGAATTCGCCGATACCCGTTACCGGGTCTGGCGCGCGCTGCACGACGCACCCACGACACACTGAGCGTTCATGGTCGACCTCGCCGACAGCCAGGAAAAGAGCGCCGCGCCGCAGGCCGCGACCGACGTCGCCGAACGGCGCCCGCTGCCGCGCTGGGCGATCACGACCGCCTCGATCGTCTGCGTGCTGATTCTGTGGGAAATCTTCGGCCGCGATATTAATCCGGTTTTCGGCTCCTACCCAAGTGCGATCGCCGTGGCGTTCTGGGATCTGCTGGTCACCGGGCAATTGCAATCCGCGCTCTACGAATCCTTGCGCCCCTTCGCGCTCGGCTATTGTCTCGCGATCGTGTTCGGCGTTCCACTTGGCCTTATCATCGGCCGCTTCCGCGTGGCAGAAGCAGGGCTCGGCATTTACATCACCGCCGGCTACGCCATGCCGCTGGTGGCGCTGGTGCCGTTGCTGATCCTGTGGCTCGGCCTCGGCTTCAAGGTGAAAGTGGCGGTGGTGTTCCTGATGGCGCTGTTTCCGATCTGCATCAACACTTGGCTCGGCGTCACCGCGGTGCCGAAGACGTTGATCGAAGTCGGCAAGTCGTTCGTGGCGCCCGACACGGTTATTCTCCGCCGCATCATATTGCCGGCAACGCTGCCCTATATCATGGCCGGCATTCGCCTGGCGGTCGGGCGCGCGGTCGTGGCCATGGTGATCGCGGAATTCTTCACCACCATCTCCGGCCTGGGTGCGGTGATCATCAATTCCGCCAATAATTTCGACACCGCTACCATGTTCGTGCCGATCATCATCCTGATGATCATGGCGATCGGCCTGAACAGCCTGATCGGCCTGGTCGAGCGTAAGGTCGCGCCCTGGCAGGCTGAGATCACCGGCCGGGACCGGGAGTAGTTCAACGCCTTGCGCCAGCCGCGTCGAAGCTCCCCCGGGCGGGCAACCAGGCGGACTTTCCGGCGACCGCCCGATAGAAAGCACTTGCTCTTGATTGAGGCGGTCGCGGCCGGGCGCGAGCGAGAAGGATTTTCCCCGCGCTCTCCATCTGCCGAATGATTTATTCGAAAGTCCGGCAAGATATTGGAATTATAGATTTATTTTCTAAATCCACTTGGCGGCGTCCCCTTCGGAGCGCATTTCTAAGCCCGAGAAAGCAGTTTTCCGCTGTCCGGCATGGCCGGCCGGTGCAATTTCAGAGGGCGCTCCCGTGGTCGACATCATTCAGCTCGAGCCGGATTTGGCGGTCGCACCGCAGCTCGTCGAGGCCGACTTTGCCGAAATCGCGGCCCGTGGCTTCCGCTCGGTCGTCAATAACCGCCCCGATGGTGAAGCGCCGGATCAGCTTCCGAACGCAGAAGCCGAGGCGGCGGCACGCCGGCACGGGCTGGCGTTTCACTATCAGCCGGTGAAGAACGGCAACGTGACCGATGATGACGTCGTCGGCACCTTCTCTCAACTCATGGATCAACTGCCGGGGCCGATCTTGTTCTATTGCCGCACCGGCACGCGCTGCACGATCCTGTGGACGCAGGCCGCGGCGCCGCGCGTCGGCGTCGACACCGCCTTGGCGGTCGCGCACGGCGCCGGCTATGACTTGGAATTCCTGCGCGACACTTTGGAAGAACGCGGTGATTGGTTGAGCGCAACGCCGGCCCGCGCGTCCGAACCCGCGTTGGCGCCGGCGGAGCGATAGCACCGTCTAACATCAATCACCCTGCTGCCATCAGCGTCTTCAGTCGCTGCGGCGTGACCGGCAATTGCGTCACGCTGCCCGGTCGCTGCAGCGCGTCGTCGATTGCCGAGGCGATCGCCGCGCCCACCGGCGTGATACCGCTTTCGCCGGCGCCCTTGACGCCGAGCGGGTTGAGCGGGGAGGGCGCGTCCTCGGTCAGAAGCACCTCGACGCCGGGGACTTCATGCGCGGTCGGCATCAGGTAGTCGGCGAAGGTCACCGCCAGCGGTTCGCCGTTGTCGGCGTAGACAAATTCCTCATAGAGCGCGCCGCCCAGACCCTGCGCCATGCCGCCCAGGATCTGGCCCTCCACCAGCATCGGGTTGATCGCCTTGCCGATGTCGAAGGCCACCAGATAACGCTCGATGGTGACGCCGCCGGTGTCGGGATCGAGCTTGAGCTGCACGACGTGCGCGCCGTAAGGGTAGACCATGTGGGTCGACGTGAACTCGGCTTCCGCGCTCAAGCCTTCTGCTTGGGCGGCGAGCGCCGCAAGCGACATCGACGGACCGGGCGTGCCGGTGCGCACGATCTCGCCGTCGATGATGTCGAGCGCGTCCGCTGAGGTCTGCATCAGCGTAGCAGCGGCGGCGAGCGCCTCCTCGCGCAGCTTCACGGCCGCCTGCCGCGTCGCCTCCCCGCACATCACCGTCACGCGCGATGCGAAGGCGCCCAGCCCCTTGTCGATGCGGTCGGTTTGGCCGTGCGTGACCTTGATGCCGGCATAGTCGACGCCGAGGGTATCGGCGGCGATTTGCGCGATGACGGTCTCCACACCTTGCCCGATCGAGGCGGCGCCGGTGACCACCTCGATCGCGCCGCTCGGCGCCACCTCGATGCGCACCTTGTCGAAGGGGCCAAGGCCGCTTTTCTCCACGAACATGGCATAACCGGCGCCAACCATTTCGCCGCCGGCACGCCGGCGTGCCATCTCGCGCTGCATCGCCGGCCAGTCGGCGGCGGCCAAGAGCTTGTCCATCAGTTTGGCGTAATCGCCGGAGTCGTAGGTCAGGTGGGTGCCAAGGGTGCCGAAGCCGCAGTCATAGGGCATGGCGCTGGCGGGGATCAGGTTACGCCTGCGGACCTCGATGGCGTCGATGCCGGTCCTGGCGGCTATGGCGTCGATAAGCCGCTCGCGCACGAAGGTGGTCTCATAGCGGCCGGGCGAGCGGTAGGTGCCGCAGGGCGTCTTGTTGGTCAGCCGGACATGGCCGCGCCCGCGGTAGGCCGGCACGCGGTAGGGCCCGGGCAGCATGGCAGCTGCGAGGTCCGGCACGGTGGCGGCGTGGGTGCGCATATAGGCGCCGTTGTCGTGGAAGAACTCGTTGTCGATGCCGAGGATGCGGGCCTCAGCATCGATGGCTGCTCTAATCTTATGGCGCTGCTGGCGCGAATGATTGGCCGCCATCAGATGCTCGCGCCGGTCCTCGATCCATTTGATCGGCTTTTTGAAGTGCAAGGCCGCCGCGCAGACCAGCACGTCCTCCGGATACAATTCGCCGCGCACGCCGAAGCCACCGCCGACATGGCCTTCGTAGAGCTGAACACTCTCGGGCTTGCGCCCGAACATCGGCGCCAGCCGGTCGCGATTCCAGTGCGGCACCTTGGCGGCGCCGTACATTTCGAGCATGTTGTTGTTTTCGTCGTGGCGCGCGATGGCGCCGCGCGTTTCCAGCGGCACGCCGCTGTGGCGCCCGATCGCGAGATCGAGCTCGATGATCTGATGCGCGGCGCCGAATGCCGCTTCTACGTCGCCGGAGTTTTTTTCGATGATCGTCGTCTCGGTGCTGTGCTCCGCGTCGAAGCGCCCGGGCGGCCCAGCGGCATCAAGAATTACCGGCAGTGGCTCGATATAGAGCGCGACGAGCTCGGCAGCGTCCTCGGCAATGTAAGGATCGTCGGCAAAGACCGCCGCCACCGGCTCGCCGACATAGCGCACCGTGTCGGTGGCGAGCGCGTATTGCCGGTAAGGCTCCAGTTCGACGAGGCCGGTGAGGCGGAAAGCAATAGGCGGGATGTGCGCGATATCGGCAAAGGTCCATACGGCGTGCACGCCGGGCAAGGCGAGGGCGGCCGTGGCGTCGACCTTGCGCAGCTTGCCGTGCGCGACGGGTGAGCGCACCACCCGCATGTGCCATTGGCCGGGGAAGGAAATGTCGGCGGCAAAGCGCCCTTGTCCCAGGAGCAGCGGCCGATCCTCAAGACGGAGTACGGAGCGGCCGATGAATTTGGCCGGCTTCGTCATTTGCCCCGCATCTCCTTTGCTCCCGCGCGCACGGCCTTGATGATGTTCTGATAACCGGTGCAGCGGCAGAGATTGGACGACAGCACGTCGAGCAGGTCTTCGTCGCTGATGTCGGGCTCGCGTTCCAGCACGCCCACCGCCAGCATCAGGAAGCCCGCCGTGCAGAAACCACATTGCAGGCCGTGATGGTCCATGAAGGCCTGCTGCATCGGGTGCAGCGCGTCACCATTTGCCAATCCCTCGATGGTGCGAATATTTTTGCCTGCGGCCTGCACGGCGAACATGAGACACGAACGCACCGGCTCGCCGTCAAGTAGCACCGTGCAGGCGCCGCAAATGCCGTGCTCGCAGCCGATATGGGTGCCAGTCTGTCCGCAGTCCTCGCGGATCGCATCGACCAGCGTGCGCCGCGGCTCGACTGCGACGGCGTGCTCACGGCCATTGATGGTCAGCGTGATGGTGGTCTTCTCACTCATGCGGCTTTTTCCTTGGCACGCAAGGCGGCACGGATACGCTGCGGCGTCGCCGGCATCTCGTCGATCTCAACACCGAATGGCGAGAGCGCGTCGTTGACGGCGTTGATCACTGCCGCCGGCGCGCCGATGGCGCCGCCTTCGCCCAGGCCCTTGGCCTTGGTGAGCGACTGGGTGCTCGGCGTTTCCATGTGGTGCAACTCAATCGGCGGGATCTCGCGCGCGGTCGGCGGCATGTAGTCGGCCAGCGTCGAAGTCAGGATATTGCCGGTCTCGTCGTAGATGATCTCCTCCAGCAGCGCGTTGCCGATGCCCTGCGCGATGCCGCCATGCACTTGGCCTTCGGCGATCATCGGATTGATGATGCGGCCGGCGTCCTCAGCCACCACGTAACGCTCGATTGCCGTGCGCCCGGTCTCCACGTCCACCTCGACAATCGCGACGTGGCAGGCATTGGAGAATGTGCCGGACGGATCGTAGGTGCCGGTCTCAGTCAGGCCGGGCTCGATATCGCCCTTGAATTTGTGCGTCTGGGTGTAGGCCTCGCGCGCCATTTTGGCGATAGTAATGGCGCGGTCGGTGCCGACGACTTTGGCTTCGCCGTCTTCCAGCACGATGTCGTCGGGTGCCGCCTCCAGCAGGTGGCTGGCGATCTTGATCAGCTTGGCACGCACTTTCTTGGCGGCAATGAGCGAAGCGCCGCCGGCGATCACCAGCGAGCGGCTGGCGAAAGTACCCCAGCCATAGGGGGTGTTGTCAGTGTCACCGTGCATCACCTTGATGAGTTGCGGCGTAACGCCGATCTCATCGGCGATGATCTGCGCCAGCGCGGTGCGCAAGCCCTGGCCGTGCGGCGAGGAGCCGATGCGCGCCTCGACGTAACCGGATGGATCGATCGACAACACCGCGGTCTCCCAGCCAGGCGTGATCTCCATGCCGCGCGCGGCAAACGCAGGACTGCCGTAGCCGGTGCGCTCGGAGAACGTCGCAAAGCCGATGCCGAGATAACGCCCCTTGGCGCGTACTTCCTGTTGGCGTTTGCGGAAGGCGGGCACGTCGACGGCCTTCACCGCGATTTCGAGCGTCTGCCGGTAGCTTGCCTCGTCGAACACCAATCCGGCCGCCGACGTATACGGGAATTTGTCGATTAGGTTGCGGCGGCGGATGTCGATCGGATCAAGCCCGAGGGCTGCTGCTGCCTTGTCCATGGCGCGCTCGAGCGCGAAGGTGATGACGGGGCGCGACACGCCGCGATAGGGCGCCATGGTGCAGGTGTTGGTGCTGACGCCGCGGGCGCGGCAGGAATAGGCGCGGAAGTCGTAAGGCCCGGGCATTTCCGCCAAGGCCATCAGTGGCTCGACCCCGCAAGTGGTGGGGTAGCAGGAGTAAGCGCCGACATTGGTTGCGATCTCGGATTTGAGCGCGATCAGCTTGGCGTTCTTGTCGAAAGCGGCGTCCAGAGCGACGTACTGGTCGCGCGAATGAAAGCCGGCGATCAGGTTTTCGCGCCGGTCCTCGGTCCAGGCCACCGCGCTTTTAAGCCTGCGCGCCAGCCAAACCAGCACGACATATTCGGCGACGAGCGACAACTTTTGCCCGAAGCCGCCGCCGACGTCGGGCGCGATCACGCGCAAGTCGGCTTCCGGCATGCCGAGGACATCGGCGATAGCGGTGCGTGTCAGATGCGGCGCCTGTGTGGCGCAGGTCAGTGTGACGCGGCCAGTGGCAGTGTCATAGGCGGCGTGGCCGCCGCGCGCTTCTATCGGCGTGGCGTTCTGTCGGTTGGAGCGGGCCTCGACGCTGACAATCTTGTGCGCGCCGGCCCACACCTTGTCGAAGTCGGGCGTCGCCACGACGCCCTCGACGATGATGTTGCCCGGCGCCTCGGCGTGAATCTGCGGCGCGCCGGCGTCGAGTGCCGCCAGCGCGTCGATCACCGGGGTGGTTTCGTCGATGGTGAGTTCGACCTGGTCGGCGATGTCCTCGGCTTCTGCCGCGTTCGCCGCCACGACCACGGCGACCGGCTCGCCGGTGAAACGAACAACACCGTCCGCCAGGATCGGCTGGCCGACCGGCCTGTAGTTGAACTTGTGCAGCATCGGCTTGATCGGCTTGACGCCTTTCAGGTCGGCGGCGGTGACGATAATCGCGCCGGGCGGCGCTTCGATCTTTTTGATTTTTCCCGCTGCCACCGGGCTGCGCACAAAGCGCACCCAATGGGCCGCTGGAAGGTCATGGGTGAAGCGGCCGCGCCCGGTGACCAGCGCCGGATCTTCCAGCCGCCTAATCGCGCGGCCAACCCATTTCATCCCTGCGCCCTTGGTGCCGTGCCCGCTCATGGCATTTTCCATCTGCGGATGATCTTTTCCGAAAACCGGTACCCACTTTTCGGGATCATGCGCCATGCTCCAGCGCGCGGCGCACCACCGCGCGCACGAGATCGCGCCGGTATTCGGCCGTGGTCTGATGGTCTTCCATCGGATCAATGGCGTCAGCCGCCGCTTCGGCGGCCGCGCGGAATACCGTGTCGCTCGGCGCATTGCCATCGAGCGTGGTTTCCGCTTCCGCAATACGGCGGGGGAAATGCTCAGCGCCGCCGATGCCGACGCGGGCGTCGACGATCTTGCCGTTGTCGAGCCGGTAGGTAGCGAGTGCAGCGCTCATGGCGAAATCGCCGGCGCGGCGGTTGAACTCGTTGAAGCCGAATTTCGTATCGGGTGCCAGCAGCGGCAGCCGAACTTCCGCCAGCAATTCGTCCTCGGCCAGCGCCGTCGACATGATGCCTTCGAAGTAATCCTTCGCCGCGATCAGCCGCTCGCCACGCGTGCTTTTTGCAACCATGGTGGCATCGAGCGTTGCCGCCACCAGGCACCATTCCGAGGCCGGGTCGGCGTGGGCCACGCTGCCGCAGAAGGTACCGCGGGTGCGGATCGGGTAATGCGCGATGTGGCGTGCCACATGAGAGAGCAGGGCGCCGAGCGGGCCCTCGGCCACAGCTTTGTGAAACGCCGCGTGGCGCACGCAAGCGCCGATGCTCAGGGTCTTGCCGTCGCTGGCAATCTTGCCGAGTTCGGCAATCTCATTGATGTCGACCAGGTGGGCGGGCTTCGCCAGCCGGAACGCCATGATCGGCACCAGGCTCTGTCCGCCCGCCAGCACGCGCCCGTCCTTCGGTGCCACACGGCTGAGAATCTCCAGCGCCTCGGAAACCGTTCGCGGAACGTGACGGATGAACGGTGCGGGCTTCATCGGCGTGACCAGCCTTTCGAGATTGCTTGTATGCTAACGATCTCAGTTCGGCCAAGTCAACGCATGGCCGCGCCGGCCGCGCAGCGATTGTCCTGAATCCGCTCGAACACCGCCTGCCCCGCCGATTGCACTTGTACCCGACGCCAACCGCTCTAACTGGGCGTCCCAACGACCGGTGGCGTTGGCCATCATGTCCGTGGCGGCATTACCGGGCGCACGCATTTTCTTACGCGTGCGCGCGCACGAAAGTTCCAAGCCACGTGGCGCCGATTGCGTGGTCAGATAATGGCATGGCGCACCTTCGCCGACACCCATTCGCTCACGACGACGGTGCCGATAATTACCAGCAGGATCAGCGAGACCTGCGTCCAGGCGAGCGTGGTGATGGCGCCGTTGAGCGGCAGGCCGATGCCGCCGGCGCCGACCAGGCCCACGACGGTCGACTCGCGGATATTGATGTCCCAGCGGAACACGCTGATACCGGCGAAAGCCGGCAGCACCTGCGGTACGATGCCGTAGGCGGTGATCTGCGCTCCGCTCGCGCCAGTTGCGCGCACGGCCTCGACCTGGGTTTCGTCGATTTCCTCGATCGCCTCATACAACAGCTTGGCGCAGAACCCGATCGAACGGAAACCGATGGCGAGGATGCCGGCGAACACGCCTGGCCCGACGATGGTCACCAGCATCAGGGCCCAGATCAGCGAGTTGATCGAGCGCGAAGCGACGATGATATAGAGCGCCAGCGGGCGGACCAGCGTGACGCTCGGCGTGGTGTTATAGGCGGCGCAATAGGCGACCGGCACCGCGATCACGAGGGCCATCACGGTGCCGAGCGTTGCGATGTTAATCGTGTCCCAAAGCGGCTGTTTCAGTTCTGCAATAAAGCTCCAGTCCGGCGGCACCATGCGCGCGGCGAGATCGCCGGCCTGATGCGGTGCGTCCCAGACGAAGGCCCAGATGGTCTTGTCGGAGATGAACTGGAAGCATGCGACGAACAGCGCGGCGGCGACGAGCCAGGCGCCGCAGACCGCGAATTGCGCGCCGCGTTCACGCCGCTGCCAGACCTTGGTGCCGTTACGCAGCGCGACTGCCATCACTGCACCCAGCGCCGCAGATGGCCAGAGGAATATTCCACCGCCATCACGATGGCGATAATGACCAGCAGGATGGCGGCGGCGGAATCGAATTCGTAACGGTCGAAAGCCGTATTCAACGTGGCGCCGATGCCGCCGCCACCAACGATGCCGACGACGGCCGATTCGCGGAAATTGATGTCGAGCCGGTAGAGACCGAGGCCGATCATGCGCGGCATGACCTGCGGCTGTACGCCGTAGTTGATCCATTGCAGCCAGCTCGCGCCGGTCGCGCGCACCGCTTCCGCCGGCAACGGGTCCATGTCCTCAATATCCTCGGCGAGCAGCTTGCCGTAGAAACCGATGGTGCAGAAGGACAAGGTGACGAAGCCGGCGAAAGGTCCGAATCCGAACAGCTTGACGAAGAAGATCGCCAGGATCACTTCCTGGAAGCTGCGCGACACCGCCAGGATGGCGCGGCAGAAATAATAGACCGGCCGCGGCGCGATGTTGCGGGCGGCCCCGATGCCGACCGGGACCGACAGCGCCACGCCGATCACGGTGGAAACCACCGTCATCCAGAGACTTTCGGAGATGCCGTCGACGATCTCACTCCAGCGGCTGGTGAAATCGGGGGGAAAGAAGGCGGTGATGAATTGGGCGCCGCGCGGCAGCCCTTCCCAGACGCGCGTCCAATTGACGTCGGTGGTGCCGAGCGCAAGCGCGAGATAAAGCACGGCGCTTAAGCCAAGCGTCCAGCGCAGCCAGGCCCGCTTGATCAGCGGCGGTTTGCGCCAGCGGCGCGGGGCGGCGACCGCGACGCTCATGGTGCGTTCCGTACTCCGCTCATTCCCCCGGAAGCGGGAATCCAGGTCCCCATGCCCGGAGCTCTGGGTCCCCGCTTTCGCGGGAACGAGCGGGTAAGTTGTGCGACCATCACCTTAGGCCCGCCAGGCGGTCGCGCGCGGGCTGGCGGGGATCGAGTGCGATGACGTCGGCCTCCGTCTCGCTCGCCGCTTCGTCAGCGTCCTCGACCTTGCGGATGGTGGCTGACCAGTCCTCTTCGCCGTAGATCGCGGTGAGCACTTCAGCGGTGACGGCGTCCGGCGGTCCGTCATAGACGATCTCGCCCAGCCGCAAGCCCACGATGCGCTCGGCGAACTGCTGCGCCAGCATGACGTCGTGAATGTTGATGATCGCCGACAGGCGACGCTCCTCGCACAGTTCCTTGATCAGCCGCATGATCTGGCGCGAGGTCTTGGGGTCGAGCGAGGCGGTCGGCTCGTCGACCAGCAGCAATTCCGGGTTCTGGATCAGCGCGCGGCAGATGCCGACGCGTTGGCGCTGGCCGCCGGACAGTTCGTCGGCGCGCTTGTCGGCCATATGGTCGAGGCCGACGCGCTCGAGCAGCCGGAACGCCTCGTCGATGTCGGCTTGCGGAAAGCGGCGAAACAAGCTCTGCCAGAAGCCGACATAGCCGAGGCGGCCGCTGAGCACATTCTCCATCACGCTCAGACGCTCGACCAGGGCATATTCCTGAAAGATCATCCCCATCTTGCGCCGTATGCGGCGCAACTGGGCGCCGCCGAGCGCCGTGACGTCGACGTCGTTGAGGGTGACGGAACCGGCGGTCGGCTCTACCAGGCGATTAATGCAGCGGATCAGCGTAGATTTGCCGGAGCCCGAAGGGCCGATCAGTGCCATCACCTGACCGTCGGGTAGATCGAGATCGATTGCCTTCAGCGCCAGGTCACCGGTGCGGTAACGCTTGCTGAGCCCCTTGATGCGAAGCACGTGTCCTCCCGGACGTCGCCGACACGCGCACGCCGGACGGCACGGATCATGCCGTCCGGCGACGCATAGCCCTGACCGCTAGGCGCGGCGAGGCGTTACTTGCAAGTATATTTGACGCCGTTGGCCGCGTCGATCTTGCGGATGACGCTCCAGTCCTTCTTGTAGTCGATCGGGATGAACTTGCCCTCCTTCTTGAACTCTTTCTGAAGCGCTGAGCCTTCCCACGGGAAGGTGAAGAACGCTTCCTTGATCTTGGCTACGACCTTCGGGTCGAGGTCGTGGGCGTAGCCGTAACCGGTGGTAGGGAAGGTTTGCGACTTGTAGATCGATCGGATTTTCTTCGGGTCGACCACCTTGCGGTCGACCATGCGCTTCAACACCGAGTTGGCGATGGCGGCGGCGTCATAGTCCTTGTTGGCGACGCCGAGGATCGAGTTGTCGTGTTTGCCCGAGAATGTCGGCTCGAAGTCCTTCTTGGCCGTCAGGTTAAAGTCCGCCTTGAGGATCGCCGACGGCGCCTTGAAGCCCGAATTGGACGTCGGCGACGTGAAGGCGACCTTCTTGCCTTTGAGGTCGGCGGGCGTCTTGATCGGGCTGTCGGCGGGAACGATGATCTCCATCTCGTAACCGAACGAGCCGTCTTTTGCCGCCATCATCGCGAAGGGAACGAGGCCCGCGCAATTGACCGCAATCGGATTGCCGCCGGTGTTGACGCCGGCGACGTGCAGCCGGCCCGAGCGCATCGCTTCGTATTGCGCGGCATAAGATTGCACCGGGAAGAAGACGACCTTTTTGCCGGTCACCTTTTCCATGTGCTTGATGAAACCGTCCCAGACCTTCTGGTAGACGGCCGGGTCTTCCACCGGCGTGTAAGAGAAAATGATGGTCGACGGGTTGATCGGTTTGGCTGGCGTGTCGGCGACCAGGTCGCCGTTGCGGTCGCAGTAGGCCTTGTCGAGCGTACCGCGCGGGCAATCCTCGGCGCCGGCCATGCCGGCAAATCCGCAAGCGATCGTCACGATCGCGATGAAACCGAATAGCGCTTTGACGAGTTTAGACATTTTGCCCCTCCATGCCGTGGCTGTCCGGCTATGGTGGAAACTATGCCACGGCTTTGTGACAGTTTAATCCGCAGACCGGGCAGTCCGCCAGCCGGTGCATAGGTGACCCCCGGCCACGGCCGGGCAGGTGCCTTACACAGGCTTTTTTCGTCCGGTGAAGCTGGGTTTGCGTTTTTCCATGAAGGCGCGCACGCCCTCGGCGTAGTCGGGGGTGAGGCTGGCCTCGCGCTGCAGGTCGCGCTCGAGATCGAGTTGGGCATCGAGCGTGTTGCCGGCGGAGGCATTGAGCGCGCGCTTGATCAGCGCCAAGCCTTGCGTGGGCGCGACAGAGAAATGTTCGCAGATGCGCCGCGCTTCATAGATCAGCGCGTCGTCGTTCACGCAGCGCCAGATCATGCCCCAGCTCGCGGCCTTCTCCGCTTCCAACTCCTGCGCGATCAGCGCCAGCCCGCGTGCGCGGGCGTCTCCGACCAGGCGCGGCAGGAACCAGGTGCCGCCTGAGTCCGGGATCAGCCCGATGCGGGCGAACGATTGGACGAAGCTTGCCGATTTGGCAGCGACGACGATGTCGCAGGCGAGCGCGATATTGGCGCCGGCGCCGGCGGCAACGCCATTGACCGCGGCCACGACCGGGAACGGGAGGCTGCGCAGCTTGCGCACCAGCGGATTGTAATGTGCCTCCAGCGTGCTGCCGAGGACGACGGTTTCGCCCGGCGCGGCGAGGCGGTCGGTCAAGTCCTGGCCGGCGCAGAATCCGCGGCCGGCGCCGGTGATCATCAGCGCGCGCGTTTCCTCGTCTGCTTCGGCCTCTTCGATTGCTGCGCGCAGGCGCTCGTGCATTGCCTCGTTGAAGGCGTTGAGCTTGTCAGGCCGGTTGAGCGTGATGATACGGTAGCCGGTGAACTGCTCGACGAGAATCGGTTGCTCGCTCATGGCGTTTTGAGGAAATCGTCGATCTCCCCAATCTCCTTCTTCTCGCCGTCGAAATCCTTGGCGATGTTCTCGTAGAGTCGTGCCGCGGCCGACAGCATCTCATGCTCAGGGCGATCGGCCCCGACGAAACCGGCGATCTCGTCGAGCTCGGCCACCCAGCGATAGGCCTTGCCGTACATGCCCGGCAACTGCCGCGTCAAAAAGCCGAGCAGCGCCTGTTGGCTTTCAGCCAGCTCCGCCTTCAGCGCGTCGGCCGAACCGCCGCGGCTGGCGGCCAGCATCATTGCGGCGCCCAGCGCCGTGAAGCCCTTGGTGATGCCGGCATAAGACATTTTCAGCGCGGATGCGGCAGTCAGCTCGCCCTCGAGCACGCGCACGATCAGCCCGTAGTCGTTGAGCGTGGCGAGTTCCTTGGCGGCCGCGCCGGAAGCGTAGATCTTGGTATTGCTGGTGCCGGGCTTGGGCGGCGGGCCGATGATGCCGGCGGCGACGAAGCGGCAGCCGGTCGCCGCTACTACGTCGGCGATCTGCAGCATGGTCTGTGGATTGACCGCGTTGCATTCGACGTAAATAGGTTTTCTGTTGGCGGCAGTGAGCACCGGCGTGAGCCGCCGCGCCAGCGCCAGCGCTTCGCTCGGCGGCACGATCGACAACAGGAAATCCGCTTCCGCCAGTTCGCGCTCGGAAACGGCGCTCATACCCGCTGCGCGCGCGCGTTCACCACTTGCCGCGCTGCGGCCGGCGAGGGCGGTGAGCACCGTCACCTTGTTCTCGGTCAGGCGCTTGGCGACGCCGGCGCCCATATTGCCCGGCGCAATGATGGCAACGGTTGGGGTCATACATTGGCTCCTGCGGCAATAAAGCCGGACGGTTGGCCTAGGATGCCGAGTTGTTCAATAGCGAACATAAAAAAGATCTCGATAATCTGCCAATATCGTATATATCCCCTGCGATGCGAACGGGCGCGACAGCGCAGCCGGCCAAGCGGTTCATACCGCGGCCATTGATACAAAGGATAGCAAATTGAACAAGGGACAAGGCCCGGTCAATCTGACCGGGAAGGTCGAGGCGCGCCACTTGACCCATGCTCTGCTGCGCTATCGCGAGCCCAGCCATGTGCGCAGCGCGATCGAACTCGCCATCTCCTTCGGGCCGCTAGCTGCGCTCTGGGTGCTGATGTGGTTGTCCTATTCGTTCGGATATTGGTGGCTGACTCTGCTGCTGGTGGTGCCGGCGGCGGGTTTCCTGGTTCGCCTTTTCATGATTCAGCACGATTGTGGGCACGGCGCGTTCTTCCGCCACCGTCTTGCCAATGACTGGACCGGCCGCGTGCTGGGCGTTCTCACGCTGACGCCCTACGATTACTGGCGTCGCAACCACGCCATTCATCACGCGACGTCGGGCAGTCTCGAGCGGCGCGGCATCGGCGATATCGATACGCTGACGGTGCGCGAATACTTGGCGCTGTCGCGCTGGGGCCGGCTCCAATATCGGCTCTATCGCCATCCTGCAGTGATGTTTGGCGTCGGGCCCGCCTATCTTTTCATTTTGCGTCATCGCCTGCCGATCGGGCTCATGCGCGGCGGCTGGACACCGTGGCTCAGCACCATGGCGACCAACGCGGCGGCCGGGACAATCGTCGCCGTGTTGATCTGGCTGATCGGCGTCGGACCTTTCTTGCTGGTGCATTTGCCGATCATGCTGTTGGCAGCGACCATGGGCGTGTGGCTGTTCTACGTGCAGCATCAGTTCGAGCACACATTGTGGGCCGATAACGAAAATTGGGACCTGCACGAAGTCGCGCTGCACGGCAGCTCGCATTATGTGCTGCCGGGTGTTCTGCGATGGTTCACTGCCAATATCGGCATCCATCACGTGCATCATTTATGCAGCCGAATTCCGTATTACCGGCTGCCGCGCGTACTGCGCGATCATCCCGAGTTGGGCCAAATCGGCCGGCTGACTCTGTGGGAGAGCATCAAATGCGTGCGCCTCGTGCTGTGGGACGAGCACGCCCAAAAGCTCGTTTCGTTCCGTGAGATGCGCCGCCGGCAGGCGGCGCCAGTGGCGTAAACCGCATCAAAATTCCGCGCCGCCGCCGGGGGCAATGCTTGAACCCGCCTTTGGAATTATTTTTCCGCCAGGTCTTGCGTGGGAGCGGCAGATGACGACGCGGAACGCCCGCCGTTGTGGTCAGCCGATTGCGTCGGCCTAGCCAATATGGCCGGATCGCTGGCCGTTTTGCGTTAGCGCGCGGGCTGCAGCTTCGGTGCGGGTGGACGTTTCCATAGCCTTACCGGTAGGATCGGGGCATCTGATAACTAGGGCCCGAAGCGGCTCCGAGGGAGGACAACCTATGCGTAAGACCTTGCTGGCCGCGGGCGCCGCATTGCTGCTCGCAGCGGGCCCGGCCATGGCCCAGAAAAAATCGATCAAGATCGGCTTCGTGTCGACCTTCAGCGGCCCGGTCGCGGTGATCGGCAACAACATGCGCGACAGTTTCGAGCTCGCGCTCGACCACATGGGTCACAAGATGGGCGGTCTGCCGGTCGAGGTGATCTACGAAGACGACGGCTTCAAGCCGGCCACCGGCCTGCAAAAGACACAGAAGCTGATCCAGTCCGACCATGTCGACTTCCTGGCCGGCTACATCTGGTCGAACGTGCTGCTCGCTTCGGTCAAGCCTGCTTTCGATTCCCACACCTTCCTGATCAGCGCCAATGCCGGTCCGCACCAGCTCGCCGGCGAGGGCTGCTCGCCCTATTTTTTCTCGACCTCGTGGCAGAACGACCAGACGCCGCAGGCCATGGGCAAGTACATGAACCAGAAAGGCGTGAAGAGCGTGTTCCTGATCGGGCCGAACTACGCGGCCGGCAAGGACATGCTGGCCGGCGTCGGCTCTACCTTTAAGGGCAAGATTCTCGGCAAGGAGCTGACCAAATGGCCGACGCAACTCGATTTCTCCGCCGAGTTGGCGAAGGCAAAGGCCGCCAATCCGGAAGCGATCTTCGTGTTTTATCCCGGCAAAGCCGGTGTGCAGTTCCTAAGCCAGTACGCGCAGGCAGGCTTGAAGGGCAAGATCCCGCTCTACACGGCCTTCACTATCGACGAGCTGTCGCTGCCGCTACAGAAAGACCTCGCGGTCGACGTGCCCGGCGCACAGGAATGGGTGAACGACCTGCCCAACGCGGCCAACAAGAAGTTCGTCGCCGACTTCGTCAAGAAGTATAAGGGCAAGAAGCCGTCCTTCTACGGCGCGCAATCCTATGATGCCGCCAACCTGATCGCTTCGGCGGTAGCCGCCACCAAGGGAAACCTGTCCGACAAGGACGCGGTGCGCGCGGCGCTCAAAAAAGCCGACTTCAAGTCGGTGCGCGGCGGCTTCAAGTACGGCAACAACCACTTCCCGATCGAGAACTTCTACCTGCAGGACGTGGTGAAGAAAGGCGACGACTATGTGCTCAAGACCGTCGCCACCATCGTCAAGAACGACCAGGACCGATTCCACGACAAGTGCCCGATGAAGTGATCCTGGAGCCACGTACGACGGCGGCGGCGCACCGGCGCTGCCGCCGTTTGCGTGTCGCGACAGCGGTGGATTTCAGAGCCAGCGCGCCATGACGCTTTTCATCGAGCAATGCCTGAACGGATTGCAGTTCGGCCTACTGCTGTTCCTGCTGGCGGCCGGGCTGACGCTGGTATTCGGCATCATGGACCTGGTCAACCTGGCGCACGGCTCGCTCTACATGATCGGCGCCTATTTCGCCGCCACCTTCGCGGCCTGGACCGGCAGCTTCGTGCTGGGCGTGCTGCTGGCGCTGGTGGCGACGCTTGTTGTCGGCATGGCGGTGGAGGTGATCGCGATGCGCAGGCTTTACGGCCGCGACCATCTCGACCATGTGCTCGGCACCTTCGGACTGATCCTGTTCTTCAACGAAGCAGTGCGGCTGATCTGGGGGGCGGAGGGCATGAGCCTGCCGCTGCCGTCTTGGCTGGTGATGCCTGTCGAGGTTCTGCCCGGCATTTCCTATTCGGCCTACAAGCTGTCGATGATCGTGGTGACGCTGGTGGTCGCCGCTTTTCTCTATGTGCTGGTGATGCGCACACGCGTCGGCATGTTGATCCGCGCCGGTGCCTCTAACCGCGAGATGGTCGGTGCGCTTGGCGTCAACATAAAGCTGCTCTATACGCTGGTGTTCGGCTTAGGCGCCGCGCTCGCGGGACTGGCCGGCCTGATGCAGGCCCCGATCCTGACCGTGCAGATCGGCATGGGCGAAAACATCCTCATCCTCGCCTTCGTCGTCACCGTCATCGGCGGCATCGGCTCCGTCCGCGGCGCGCTGGTCGCGGCGCTTTTGGTCGGCTTCATCGACACGCTCGGCCGCTCATATTTGTCAGATCTGCTGCGCGTGGTGCTGAGCAACGAGGCCGCCTCCACCGCGGCACCGGCGCTGTCCTCCATGCTGATCTACCTGCTGATGGCGATCGTGCTGGTGGTGAAGCCCGAGGGCCTGTTCTCGGCGGGCGGCAAATGACCGCCCGGCTCAACTTGCGCAACGTGGTCGCAGCCGCGCTGCTGCTGGCGCTGGCGCTGCTGCCGGTCTATGTACGGCTCGCCGACGATCCGTTCCTGCTCACGCTGTTCACGCGCATCGTCATTTTGGCGCTCGCCGCGGTCAGCCTCAATCTCATCCTCGGCTATGGCGGCATGATGAGCTTCGGTCATGCCGCCTATCTCGGCATCGGCGGCTACGCGGTCGGCATGCTGGCGCACGAGGGCATTACGACGGGCTTTGTGCAATGGCCGGTGGCGCTATTGGCGAGCGCGCTGTTCGCATTTGTGATCGGCGCCCTGAGCCTGCGCACGCGCGGCGTTTACTTCATCATGATCACCTTGGCCTTCGCGCAGATGGCCTACTACATCGTCGCCGGCATCGCGCGCTACGGCGGCGACGACGGGCTCACCATCGACAAGCGCAGCCAGTTCTTCGCGCCCATCAACCTGTCGGACAAGGTGCAGTTCTATTACGTCTGCCTGGCGCTGCTGCTGGGCGCGATCTACCTGGTATGGCGGCTGGTGAATTCGCGCTTCGGGCTGGTGATTCAAGGGTCGCGCTCGAACGAGACCCGCATGCGGGCGATCGGCTTTGCGACCTACCGCTACAAGCTCACCTGCTTCGTCATCGCCGGCACGCTGTGCGGGCTGGCCGGCGCGCTGCTGGCCAACCAGGCGGATTTCGTCAGCCCGTCGATGATGTATTGGACACGCTCCGGCGATCTCATCATCATGGTGGTGCTGGGCGGCATGGCCTCCGCCATCGGTCCGTTGTTCGGCGCGGTAGCGCTCTTGGTGCTGGAGGAGGTGCTCTCCGGCATCACCGAATATTGGCAGATCATTCTCGGGCCGCTCTTGCTGCTGGTGGTGCTGTTCGCGCGCGGCGGCATCGACGGGCTGCTCGCGCAAGTCAGCGTAAGAGTGAAAGCCAGCGCAAAGGTGCGCGCATGAGCGAGCCCCTGCTGCAGGTCGGCCATCTCGCCAAGCGCTTCGGCGGCATCGTCGCCACCGACGACGTCGTACTCAACGTCGAAAAAGGCGAACTGCACGCGGTGATCGGGCCGAACGGGGCCGGCAAGACCACGCTGATCGCCCAGCTGTCCGGGCAATTGCGGCCGGACGCCGGCCGCGTCAGATTCGCGGGCAACGACATCACCGCGCTGCCGGTGCACCGCCGCAGCGCGCTTGGATTGGCGCGTTCGTTCCAGATCACGTCGCTGTTTCTCGATTTCAGCGTGCTCGACAATGTTGCGCTGGCGGTGCAGGCGCATGCCGGGCATTCGTTTCGTTTCTGGCGCAATGCCCGCAGCGAAAATGATCTGCGCGCGCCGGCGCGCGCGGCGCTGGCGCGCGTCGGCTTGAGCGAGCGCGCTGATGCGCCGGCCTCCGCCCTCAGTCACGGCGAGCACCGCCAACTCGAACTGGCCATGGCGCTCGCGGGGAGCCCGCGCCTGCTGCTGTTGGACGAGCCGATGGCCGGCCTCGGGCCGGAGGAATCCGCGCGTATGGTCGCCATGCTACGCGCCTTGAAAGCGGAAGTGACCATCCTGCTGGTCGAGCACGACATGGAAGCGGTGTTCGCGCTTGCCGACCGCATTACGGTCCTGGTCTACGGCCGGGTGATCGCCTCGGGCGCGCCTGCCGATATCCGCGCCAACCCCCAGGTGCGCGACGCCTATCTGGGCGAGTCCGAGGCGGAGCCCGCCCATGGCTGAGACAGTGACTGACAGCGTGCTCGAAGTCGCCGGCATCGAGACCTGCTACGGCCTCTCCCAGGTGCTGTTCGGCGTGTCGCTCGGCATCGGGCCCGGCGAGATGGTGACGCTGATGGGGCGCAACGGCATGGGCAAGACCACCACCGTGCGCTCGATCATGGGGCTGACGCCGGCGCGCGCGGGCGCCATCCGCTTCATGGGCGACAACATCCGCGGCTTGCCGTCCTACCGGGTCGCCAAGCGCGGCATCGGGCTGGTGCCGGAGGGCCGGCAGATATTTCCAAACCTCACTGTGCGCGAGAACCTGCTGGCGACGGCGGTGGCGCGCGACGGCGCGACCTGGACGCTGGACACGGTGTGCGGCCTGTTCCCGCGGCTCGCCGAGCGCGCGGACAGTATGGGCAACCAGCTCTCCGGCGGCGAGCAGCAGATGCTGGCGATCGGCCGCGCGCTCATGACCAATCCGCGGCTTCTGATCCTGGACGAGGCCACCGAAGGCCTGGCGCCGCTGATCCGCGCCGAGATTTGGCGCTGCCTGGCGCGGTTGAAAGAGTTGGGGCTCGCCATCCTGGTCATCGACAAGAACGTCGATACGCTGATCCGCGTCGCCGACCGCCATTTTCTGATCGAGCGCGGGCGGGTGGTGTGGTCGGGAGTTTCCGCAGCGCTCGCCGCCGCGCCCGACGTGCAGCACCGCTATTTGGGGGTGTGACTATTCCGCCGGCTGCACGCGCGGGCGGCGCAAGACGGAGGCGTGCATCCCGCCCCATTTGCGGTGCAAGCGGTCGAGCAGCAGATAGATCACCGGCGTGGTGTAAAGCGTGAGCACCTGTGACACCAGCAATCCGCCGATGATGGTGATGCCGAGCGGACGGCGTAATTCGGCGCCCGGGCCGATGGCAACCAGCAAAGGCGCCGCGCCCAGCATGGCGGCGAGGGTGGTCATCAGGATCGGCCGGAACCGCTCAAGACACGCGTCATGGATCGCGCGCTGCGGCGACAAGCCGCGCCGGCGCTCGCCTTCGAGCGCGAAGTCGACCATCATGATGCCGTTCTTCTTCACGATGCCGATCAACAGAATGATGCCAATGAAGGCGATCACCGTCAGCTCGGCGTTGAATAATCGCAGCGCCAGCAGCGCGCCGAGGCCAGCCGACGGCAGCGTCGAGATGATGGTGAGCGGGTGCGCCAAGCTCTCGTACAGCACGCCGAGCACGATATAAACGGCGATCAGCGCCACCAGCAGCAGGATCGGCTGCGCGCCGACGGTGCTCTTGAAAGCGCGGACGTCGCCGGCGAAGTCGGCGTGAATCTGGTCGGGCACGTGCATCTCGGCCACCGCCTGCTCGATCGCGGCGGTGGCGGCATCGAGCGTGACGCCTTCCGCCAGATTGTAGGTGATGGTGATCGCCGGAAACTGGCCCTGGTGGTTTACTATCAACGGCGCGATGCCGCGCTTGACATATGCCACCGCCGACAGCGGCACCTGCGTGCCGCCGCGGCCCGACACGTAAATCTGGCCGAGGTCGTTGGGGTCGCGCTGGTATTTTTTGGTTACTTCCAGGATGACGCGGTACTGGTTGCGCGCCGAATAGATGGTCGAGATCTGCCGTTGCGAGAACGCGTCGTTGAGTGCGCTGTCGATATCCTGCATGCGCACGCCGAAGCGTGCCGCCGCCGGGCGGTCGATCACGGCTTCCGCCTGCAAGCCGCCTTGCTCGCGGTCGGTGGTGACGTCGACCACGCCGGGCACTTGCTTGACGCGCTCAAGCACGCGCGGCACCCAGCGCTGCAACTCGGCGATGTCGGCGCTCCACAGCGTGAACTGGTACTGCGAGTTGCTCCGCCGTCCGCCGTAGCGCAGAGCCTGCGCCGGCACCAGATACACGCGGATGCCGGGAATGCGGTTGAGCCGAGCGCGCAGGCGTGCCACCACCCGCCCGGTGCTCACGCCGCCGCGCTGATCGAGCGGCTTCAGGCTGATGAACATGCTGCCGCGGTTGACCGTGGCGCTGAAATGGGAAGCGCCGACCGAGGAGCCCAGCCCCGCCACCGCCGGGTCCGACAGCACCACGTCCATGGCCTTGATCTGCAAGGCCTTCATGGCGTCGAAGGAAATGTCGGTGGAGGCGCGGACGCCGCCGTAGATAAGCCCGGTGTCGTCCTGCGGGAAATAGCCTTTCGGCGTCTTGATGTAGAGCCCGACTGTGATCGCGATGGTGGCGACGAACACGATCAGTGTCAGCGCGCGGTGCTCCAGCACGACGTCGAGGCTGCGGTCGTAGAAGCGCACCATGCGCGAAACCAGGCCCTCTATGAAGCGGTCGAGCCAAGTCGCGTCACGGCTCGGCGGCACCCGCACGAAATAGGCACAAATCATCGGCGTCACCGAAAGCGACACCACGGTAGAGACGACGATCGCGAACGCCAAGGTCAATGAAAATTCGCGGAAAAAGCGGCCGACGATGCCACCCATCAGCAGCAGCGGGGTAAAGGCGGCAAGCAGTGAGACGCTGATCGACAACACGGTGAACCCGATCTGGCGGGACCCCTTAAGCGCCGCGCGCAGCGGCGAATCCCCTCGCTCCAGATTGCGGAACACATTCTCGATCATCACGATGGCGTCGTCGACCACGAAGCCGACGCTGACCGCCAGCGCCATCAACGACAGATTATTGATCGAGAATCCGACCGCCCACATCGCAGCGCAGGTGCCGGCAAGCGATAGCGGCACCGTGATGCCGGCGGCCACGGTCGGCGCAGCGCGCCTTAAGAAAAGGAACACCACCAGCATCACCAACACCGCGCTGGCCGCGAGCGTGATCTGCATGTCCTCGACGCTGGCGCGGATGGTCTTGGTGCGGTCGGTCAGCACCGATATGTCGAGCCCGGCCGGCACCCATTGCTTGAGTTTCGGGAGCAGCTTGTAGATGCGGTCGACCGTGTCGATGACGTTGGCGTCGCCCTGCTTGGTGATGATCAGCAGCACCGATGGCTGCTTGTTGTACCAGCCGGCGGAGCGGCTGCTACGAACGCTCGGTCGGACGGTGGCGATGTCGGAGAGCCGGATCACGGTCCCCTTCACGGTCTTCACCACGACCGGATTATAGTCGCTCGCCGCGCGCAATTGGCCGTTGATGCCGATGGTAACGTTGCGCTGCTTGCCGTCAAAGGCGCCGAGCGGGCCGACCGCGTTGGCATTGGCGATCGCAGTGCGCACGTTCTCCATGCTCACGCCCATGGCGGCGAGCCGGGTCGGATCGACGCGCACGCGGATCGCCGGCTGCTCGGAACCGGCGACGGTCACGTCGGCGACGCCTTCGACTTGGCTTAGCCGCTGCGCAATCACGCTGTCGGCGGCGTCGTAGATCGCGCTTCCCTGCATGGTCTTCGACGTCAGCGCCAGAATTATAATGGGCGATCTCGCCGGATTGAATTTGCGGAACCCGGGCAGCGACGGCATATCGGAGGGCAGGTCGCTGAGCGCGGCATTCAGCGCTGCCTGAACATCGCGGGCGGCGCCATCGATGCTGCGCGAGAGGTCGAACTGCACAATGATGCGTGTAAGGCCAAATGAAGACACCGAGGTGAGCTCGGTGACTCCGGAAATCTCGGCCAACCGCCGCTCGAGCGGCGCGGCGACCGTCGCCGCCATGATGTCGGGATCGGCGCCCGGACGGACGGCGCTTACGCTGATGGTGGCGAGATCGACGCTCGGCAGGCTGGCGACCGGAAGAAACGCGTAAGCGACCGCGCCGACCAGGAACAAGCCGATCGCCAGCAGCGCGGTGCCGATCGGCCGGCGGATGAACGGCCGCGAGAAATTCATGAGCGGCCCCGGGCCGGGCGCTGCGAAAGCTTGCGCCGCGGCGCCGGCGACAGCCGCGCGCGCAGTCGCTCCATGTAGAGATAGATCACCGGCGTGGTGTAGAGCGTAAGCAATTGGCTGAGCAGCAGGCCGCCGACGATGGTGATGCCGAGTGGGTTGCGCAGTTCCGCGCCGGTGCCGCTTTCCAGCGCCAGCGGCAGCGCGCCGAACAGCGCGGCCAACGTCGTCATCATGATCGGGCGGAACCGCAACAGCGCGGCCTGCATGATCGACTCTTCGGGCGAAAGTCCCTGGCGACGCTCGGCTTCAATCGCGAAGTCGATCATCAAGATGGCGTTCTTTTTCACGATGCCCATCAGCAGCACGATGCCGATCAGCGCGATCACCGACAGGTCGTAGCCGAACAGCATCAGCGCCAAGAGCGCGCCGACGCCGGCCGAGGGCAGGGTGGACAGGATTGTCAGCGGATGGATGAAGCTCTCGTACAGCACGCCGAGCACGATGTAGATGGCAATGGCCGCCGCCAGGATCAGCCACGGTTCGCCGGCGAGCGATGAGGCGAATTCGGCGGCGTCGCCGGAGAAGCTGCCGGTCACCGAGGACGGCATCTCGATGCTTTGCTCGGCGCTGGCGATGGCCGCGACCGCGTCGGAAAGCGCGTAGCCGCGCGCCAGATCGAAGCTGATGGTGGCCGCCGGGAATTGCTCCTGGTGCGCGATCGCCAGCGGCGCCTTCGTCCGCACGAAGCGCGCGAAGGCGGCGAGCGGCACCTGGTCGTTGGCTGTGACGGTGTTGGGCGTGGCGGTGATGTTGGTGTTGGTGCTGCCGGACGCGGTATTGCCGGCCGTGGCAACTGTGCCGGTCGAAGTACGGGAGCCGGTGACGAACAGCCGGTTAAGCGAAGAGGGGTCCTGCTGGTAGCGCGGCTGCGCTTCCAGGATCACGCGGTACTGGTTGGCCTGGCCGTAGATGGTGGAAATCTGCCGCTGGCCGAAGGCATCGTTGAGCGTGTCGGTGACGCTCTGCATGGAGACGCCGAGGCGGCCGGCCTGCTCCCGGTCGACCTGCACCGTCACGCGTGGGCCGCTCTGTTGCGCCTCGGAGGCGACGTCGCGCAAGGCCGGCGCCTGACGCAAGACGCGCGTCAGCTTATCCGCCCATCGCAGAACTTCGGCGCGGTTTGTGGACACCAGCGTGTACTGATACTGGGCGCGGCTGGCACGGGTGGAAATCTGGACGTCCTGAGCGGCCTGGAAATAGACCGTCATGCCGGGATTGCCGGCGACCGCGCGCTCCAGCCGTGCGATGATCGCGCCCACCAGATCGCTGCGTTCGTCTCGCGGCTTGAGCGCGATGGCGAGGCGGCCGGCGTTGGGTGTGGCGTTGAGCGGGCTGACGCCGAGCACCGAGACCACGCCTTTGACGTCTGGGTCGGCCCGCACGGCGTCCTCAACCAGGCGCTGGCGGCGCTGCATTTCCTGGAACGACACGTCAGGTCCAGCCTCGGTCACCGCGGTGATCAGGCCGGTATCCTGCAACGGCAGGAAGCCTTTGGGAATCACCACGTAGAGCGCGATGGTGGCCGCCAGCGTCGCCAGCGTCAGGACAAGCGTCATGCCCTGGTGGCGCAGCACCCAGTGCAGGCTGTGCTCGTAATACGCGACCGTGTCCTCCACCAGCGCGTTGAAATGGCCCTTAAGCGCGCCACCGGCGCCGCCGCTGCGTCCGGCGCGCAGCAGCCGGCTGCACATCATCGGCGTCAGCGTCAGCGAGACGATCGCAGAAGCAACCACCGCGATAGTGAGCGTGAGCGCGAATTCGCGGAACATGCGCCCGATAAGCCCGGTCATGAACAAGAGCGGGATGAACACCGCGATCAGCGACATGGTCAGCGAGATCACCGTGAAGCCGATCTCGCCGGCGCCGCGCAACGCCGCCTGCAGCGGGCGTTCGCCGTTCTCCATGTGGCGCACGATATTCTCGATCATCACGATGGCGTCGTCGACCACGAAGCCGGTGCCGATGGTCAGCGCCATCAATGAGAGATTGTCGAGCGAGAAGCCGCAGAACCACATTACGCCGAAGGTCGCGATCAGCGACAGCGGCAGCGCCACGCCGGCGATAACGGTGGCACGGACGGTGCGCAGGAAGATCAGCACGACCAGCACTACCAGGACGATGCTCAGCATCAACGTGAATTGCACGTCATGGATGGAGGCGCGGATGGTTTCGGTGCGGTCATTGACGATAATGAGTTGGGCGGATGCCGGCAACGCGCGCTTGAGCCGCGGCAGCTCGGCGCGCACGCGCTCAACCGTCTCGATCACGTTGGCGCCGGGTTGGCGCTGCACGTCGATGACGATCGCCGGCTTGCCCTGGTACCAGGCGCCGACCTTGCTGTTCTCCAGTCCGTCGACCACGTCGGCGACGTCGGAGAGCTGCACCGGCGCGCCGTTGCGGTAGGCGACCACCACGGACTTGTAGGCGTCGGCGCTGGTGATCTGGTCGTTGGCGGCGATGGTGTATGACTGATGCGCCCCATCGAGCGCGCCTTTCGGCCCCGCCACGTTGGCGCCGACGATGGCCGTGCGCAGGTCCTCCAGCCCGATGCCGTAAGCGGCGAGCCGGGACAAATTGGCCTGGATGCGGATGGCCGGGCGGATGCCGCCCTGCACCGAGACGTGGCCGACGCCTGTCACTTCCGACAGCCGCGGCGCCATGATGGTGTCGGCCAGGTCGCTCAGGCTCCGCTGGCTGATGGCCTTGGAGGTGAGCGCCAGCGTGACGATCGGTACGTCGGCGGGGTTCACCTTCGAATACAGCGGCGGGTAGGGCAAATTGCGCGGCAGGCTGGAAGCGGCGGCATTGATCGCCGACTGCACATCCTGAGCGGCGGCGTCGATGTCGCGGTTGAGATCGAATTGCAGCGTGACCTGGCTGACCCCGAACGAGCTCGACGACGTCATCACCTGCAAGGCCGGGATCTGGCCGAACTGGCGCTCGAGCGGCGCCGTCACCAGCGCGGAGATGGTGTCGGGATTGGCGCCCGGCAGTTGGGTGGTGACCTGGATGGTGGGGAAGTCAACTTGCGGCAGCGCCGAGACCGGCAGCCACCAGTAACCGAGCGCGCCGCCCAGCATCACCGCGACGCCGAGCAGCGACGTCGCGATCGGGCGGTGGATGAATGGCGAGGAAACGCTCATCGCGTTGTGTTTGGTTTTCCGTCGCCGCCACCCCGCCGCTGCCCGCCTTGGCCGACCGCCGCCGGCCGCTCACCGTTGCGCGGCCGCGCACCGGCCGGCTTTCCCGCCGGCCTGGCACCGCCGCCGATCGCCACCTTGGCGCCGTCGGTCAGTCGCGCGAAGCCGGTGGTAACCACGCGCTCAGGCGGTTTAAGCCCGCTCTTGACCACGGTCTGCGTCTCATTCTGCTTCTGCACGACGATCGGGCGTATCGCCACGGTGGCGTCGGGTTTGACCACATAGACGAAAGTGCCGTCCGGCCCGCGCTGCACCGCGCCGGTCGGAATCACCACAACCTGATTCAGTGTGTCGATCAGAAGCCGAACATTCACGAACTGGCCCGGCCACAGCTGCAATCGGGCGTTCGGGAACTCGGCCTTGAGCTTCACCGTGCCGGTCGAGGAATCGACCTGGTTGTCGACCACCGTGAGCTTGCCGCGCTCGATTACCGCGTTGTTGCTGGAGCGCAATGCGTCGACCGCCAGCGGGCCCTTGGTGAAGGCGCTATTTACCCGGTCGAGATCCTGCTGCGGTAGATTGAACAGCACCGCGATCGGTATGAGCTGCGTGATCACCACGATCGCGGAACTCGCGTCGGAAGCGCGCACATAATTGCCCTCGTCCACCATGCGGATGCCGGTGCGGCCGGAAATCGGCGCGGTGATGGTGGTGTAGCTGAGCGTCGCCTGCGCATTCTCGATGGCTGCCTGGTCGGCTTGCACCAGCGCGGTAAATTGCGCGACCAGCGCCTTCTGGGTGTCGGCCTGCTGCTTGTTGATGGCGTTACTGGCCGCCAATTTCTGGTAGCGCGCGAAATCGTTCTTGGCGTTGGCGAGCTGCGCCTCGTCCTGCGCCTTCTTGGCCAGCGCCTGATCAAGTTGAGCCTTGAATATGGTGGGGTCGATGCGCGCCAGCAGTTCGCCTTTTTTGACGTCCTGGCCTTCCTTGAAGGCGACCGCGATGAGCTTGCCGTCCACCTGCGGGCGCACGGTAACGGTGTTGAGCGGCCGGGTGGTGCCGACCGCGTCGAGATAGACCGGCACGTCGGCGCGCGCGGCTTGCGCGGCCAGCACCGGCACCGGGCCGGAAGCGGCGAAGCGGTTTAAGCGGCGCGGTGCCGGCGTTGGCGCCGCGAACACATAGACTAACGCCGCCGCGACCGCGGCGAGCACCAGCACGCTCGCCAGGATGCGACGCCTGCGGCCGGCGCTTTTGGTCGATCGCTTCGGCAGTTCACCGTGCATTGGAAGCTTCCACCGGTTTCGGTAGCCAGCCGCCCCCAAGCGCCTGATAAAGACTGACGATCGCTTGCAAACGGGCGAGCCGCGCCTGCGCCAGCGTGTCCTCGGCCGTAAACAGCGTCTGCTGCGTCTGCAGCACGGTAACCAGGTCGATCGTGCCCTCGCGCAGCCGCTCCTCGGAAATATTGAAGGCGCGCCGCGAGCTCGTGACCACTTGGGCCTGCAATTGCTCGCGCAGGGCGGTTTGGCGGATGGAATCGAGCGCGTTCTCCACGTCGCCGAAGGCGGAGATCACCGCCTTGCGGTAGTCCTGCAGCAGCTCGTCCTGCTTGCCCTTTTGCAAATCGAGATTGCCAAGCAGCTTGCCGCCCTCGAAGATCGGCTGCGTCAGGCTGGCGGCGACCGAGTAGATTGCCGATTCAGGCCGCAGCAGGAGCCTCAGGATGGCGCTCTGATAGCCGCCTTCGCCGGTGAGCGAAATGCTCGGCAAGAATTGCGCGCGCGCATTGTAAACGTTGGCGTTGGCGGCGGCGAGGTTCGCCTCTGCTTCCCGGATGTCGGGGCGTTGCGTCAGCAATTCGGACGGCAGGCCCGGCGTCACGCGTGGAATCGCGATCGAGTGCAGCGAGCCGCCACGGATGCGGACGCTCTCCGGCGAGCGCGCCATCAGGATGGCGAGCGCCGTGCGATTCTGCTTCAGGGTTTGTCGCAGCGGCGGGATCGACGCGCGTTGGGTATAGACGACGCTTTCCTGCTGGGCGGTGTCGAGCGCCGATGCGGTGCCGGCATTGACCCGCTGCACAATCAGGTTGAGCACACGGGTGGCGGCTTTCAAGTTCGCGTCGGCGACGCGCAGCCGGTCTTGCGACGTCAGCACCTGGAAATAGGCGTTGGCCGCGCTCACCACCGTGCTCAGTTCGACCACCTCGCGGTCGAAGCGGCTGGCGACGGCGCTTTGCTCGGCCGCTTGCAGCGCCGCGCGGTTCTTGCCCCAGAAGTCGATCTCGAAGCTGGCGTTGAGCGCGCCCGACAGATTGTTTTTGATTTGGTCAGGCACCGATTTGCCGGTCTGAGCCGCGGTCAATAGTGGGGAGCCGGGCACGAACACGTTGGGATTGGTGCTGCCTTTTACGAGGGTTTGCGAAGAGCGCGCGCGTGTGGCGCTGTCGTTAAGAGTGATCGCCGGCAGCAGCGCCGCGCCGGTGACGCGCGACTGCGCGTCGGCCTGCACGATGCGGGCGACCGCCGCGGCGATGTCGAGATTGGCGGCGCGCGCCTGCTCGACGATCGCAATCAATTCGCGCGAGCGGAACTTGCGCCACCAGTCGAGCGGCGGCAGCGCCGCTTGCGCCGCGGCCGGGTTGCGCGGGCCGCCGTCATAGACGGCCGGAATATCAAGGCCTGGCTCCGGCAGGTCGCCGGTGAGCACGCAACCGCCGAGCGGCAATATCAGGCAGAATCCTTGCAGCATGGTGAAAAATGGACGCGCGCGCCCTTTCGTTCCCCAGCCCGCTTGCTTTCGACGCATACCGACGACTTTCAAAACCCCGATAGAGCGAGCGCGATATTACCTCTTTTTATCGGCTTTTGCTCTTGGTTTTAGGGTTGCGCCAATCGGCGACGGCATGGCGGCTGGCCGACGACATTTTGGCCGCGGCATCCGCGAATACCCCCTGGATCACCTGGTCGTAGGCCTGCCGTGCCGCCCGGCTCTCGGCCATGGCCGCACGTAAATCTTCGATTTTGAACGGGTCTTCCCGCAGTGTGGCGTGGATATGGTCGCGCGCGGTGTGGTATTTGGTCTGCGCGGTGTCGATTGCCGCGTGGTTGGCCTCCATGGCGCCGCGCAGGATGGTGGCATCGGCCTGCGGCAGCGTGGCGGCTATCCGCTCGACGCGCACGAATACGTTGGGATCCCAGCGCGGAGGCGGTGCCGGCGCGCGGATCGCTATCGCCAGCGCGATGCCGACGAAGAACAGATTGAGTGCGAGCGAGCCGAACAGCAGCCAGCGCGATCCGCCGCGCGCAGGCATGGAAATGGCTTGGGCGATGGTCATGGTCGCGCTCCGGTCAGCGGTTCCGGTTCAAACACGACCGAGCCGATGCCGGTGCTGTTCGCGGCCATGGACCGGCCATCGAGACTGTCGATGCGGCGGTCGACACCGGCAATTCCGATGAAGAAGCCGACCGCGGCGCAGGCGCCGAGCGCGGCCATGCGCGGCCAGGCCGGTGCGAATTGCCAGTCGAGCAGCACCGCCGGCAGCCGCCAGAGCGGCACCTTCTGGCGCGGCAGTGCACCGCCAAGCCGCGTCATGACGTGGGCCACCGAGGCCCCAATGTCTTGCGGCGCGTTCGCGTGGCGCTTGAGCCCGTCATCGAGAAACTTGTCGAACTGCTCGCTATTCATCGTCCTTGTCCTCATCGATCACATCGGCCAACGCGCGCTGCAGGTTCTGCTTGCCGCGCACCAGCAAGGTCTCCACCGCCGAAACGGTGGTATTCAGCGTCTCGGCCACCTGGGCGTTGCTCATGCCCTCGGTGTAGCTCAGCACGATCGCAGCGCGCTGGCGCGCCGGCAGGTCGGCGATGGCCGCGGCAACCATTTGGTCGCGCTCGGCGGTTTCCACGCTCTCGCCAGCGCCGGGCGCGGGGTCTGCAAGCTCGCCGGCCGCCTCCAGCTCGACCCAGGGCGCGCGCCGTTTACGGTCGAGGCAGAGATTGACCACCACGCGGCTGAGCCACGTGCGCAGCAGCGCCAGCGGCTGCCAGCGCGGCGCGTGCGTCCAGACCCGCAGCATGGCCTCCTGCGCCACGTCCTCCGCGTCCGCGGTATTGCCGAGGATACGGCGGGCGAGCCCAACCATGACCGGCAGGTGACGGCGCGCAAGCTCGCGGAATGCCCGCTCATCGCCGCGCGCGACCCGGGCCATGAGGACTTCGTCGCTGTCATCCATCGCGGGTGCGCGGTTGGCATCGCAGTCGCCGATCCATTTTAACCCGTAACCTGCTTTATCAACGCACCAGAGTGGCGAATCCTGTGCCGAGAAGAGAGCCGGGGCGCGCCGGACCGGCCCGCCGGCCGGCATTAAGGTATTGAACTGTCACGGTTTTGCAACCCGGTTCCACTGCGTCCTGCGTGCCGTGGCGGGGAGCGATGCTTTCCGGGGGGCCGTGTGCCGCGCCAAAGGGGGCTCAATCCAGGCGCCCCAGCCCGTCATCGGCCAGCGCAAAGCCCGCGATGCGCTTGTAGTTTTCGGAAAGGGCGCGCAGCTCGTCCTGGCTGATGTATTTATCGAGATCGTCGAACGGCTTATCGCCGACCAGTTCTTCGACCTTGATGTTGATGAAATCGGGCGGGTGCTCGCGGTTGGTGCGCACGACTTGCGCCGCCGGCGCAAGGCGCGCCGCCTCATAGGCCTTGAGCGCCTCGCGCGGGTCGGAACTCGAGCGCAGGAAGTCGGCCAGCGTGCGGGCGTCGATCGCGGCTTGGGCGGCGCCGTTGGAGCCGCGCGGATACATCGGATGCGCGGCGTCGCCGGCAAGCGTGACGCGGCCGAAGGTCCAGGTGTCGATCGGGTCCTTGTCGACCATGGGATATTCCAGAATCTGATCGGCATCACGGACCATTTGCGCCACGTCCAGCCAGTCGAATTTCCAGTTTTCGTAGAGCGGGAAGAAATCGGCGAGGTCGCCCGGCTTGTTCCAGTCGTTCTGCTCATAGGTGTCGTGCTTAATCTCGGCCATCCAATTGATGAGCTGGTTGCCTTCGCCGTCGATGTTGTCGACGATCGGGTAGATCACCATTTTGCCGGTAAGGATGGAGCCGACGCGCATATAGGTGCGACCGTCCAGGATCGGCTTGCGCCGCGTCACCCCGCGCCAAGTGTTGATGCCGGCGAACGCCACCTTGTCCTGCGGGTAGTATTGCTTGCGGATGACTGAATTGATGCCCTCGCAATCGATCACCACGTCGGCGCGCGCGCTCGCCAATTTGCTGCCGGTCGTGGTCTGTTTAAAATGTACGGTGACGCCGTGCTCGTCCTGCTCGATGCCCGTGCACTCATGGTCGGTGCACACGGCCTCACGCCCCAGCCGCTTGAGCGCGGTCTCGTAAAGGATCAGGTGCAGCCGGCCGCGATGGAGGCCGATTTCCGGATATTGATAGCCGGCGAACTTGCCGCGTGGCTCGCTGTAGATGAGCTGCCCGAAGCGGTTGTAAAAGCGGCTCTCGCGGTTCTCGATGCCGGCGGCGGTGAGCGCCTCGCGCAAGCCCAACGCGTTGAACTCGCGCATGGCGTGCGGCAGCAGCGTGATACCGACGCCGAGCTCCTTGATCTCGCCAGCGCGCTCATAGATGCGGGATTCGATGCCGCGCTGGGCAAGATGCAGCGCCAGCGAGAGTCCGCAAATGCCGCCGCCGACGATCGCTATTTCCATGCCGCGAGAATGGACGAAATCGGGCAATCTCTGTCAACATAAGGCATCAAGCGGCGGGATCGGCCGTCAGCAACGGGAGGATGAACCAATGGACCAGGCACGCTACGACAAAGGCATGCAGATGCGCCGCAAGGTACTGGGCGACGAATATGTCGACCGCGCCGTCGCCAATACCGACGACTTCAACCGCGATTTCCAGGGCCTGCTCACCGAATATTGCTGGGGCGCGGTGTGGGGCGACGATACCTTGAAACCGCGCGAGCGCAGCATCCTCAATCTCGGCATGATCGCCTGCCTCGGCCGCATGCACGAATTCGAGGCGCATTTCCGCGGCGCGCTGCGTAACGGCCTCACCCCCAAGGAATTGGCTGCCATCCTGCGGCAGATTTCGGTCTATTGCGGCTTTCCGGCCGCAGTCGACGCCCACCGCGTGGCCAAACAGGTGCTGGCGGCGGAAGTCAAGAAAACCTGAGCCGGCACCGCAGAATCACGATACTGAGATGGCCCTAATCTGGTCTTGAATGTGCCGCCATCCGGGGGCAATTCAGGGGCAGGCGTTGGCGGGTTTGGCCGCCGGGGTGCCTTTTAGGTGGGCAAATGATGAGACGTTTCGGTGCTTTGCTGCTGACGCTGCCGCTGGCGGCGGCCCTGCCGGCCGCATCCGCCCTCGCGCAATATGCCCAGCCCTATTACAGCAGCGCCCCGCCGCCCGGTTACCAGGTCGATCCCAACAACCCCGAACTGGCCGTTCGCCGGCCGCTACGCGAGGCGCAGCAGCAGGGCCAGTACGGGGCGCCCGACCGCCTGCCGTATCCGGAACGAAACGAGCCGCCGCCGCCCGATCCCGCATTTATCGCGCCCTTCAATGCGCCGGCCCGTGGCCATCAGCTCGATTCGCAGCAACAGCAGCAGCCGGCTACCAATGACAATGCCAATGCGATGCGCCCGCCCGGCGCGGTCGGGGCTGCACCGAATGCTGCACCTCAGCCGGTACCGCCGGCGGCGACCGCGGCGCTGCCGCCTGAGGATCAGCCCGAGCAGGGCCCGCCGCAGGAATTGCCGGAGAATCTTCAGAAGCAGATGGTGGATTTCCGCACCAAGGAGCCGGCCGGCACCATCATCATCGATACGCCGCATACCTATCTCTATTTGATCCTCGGCCACGGCAAGGCGATCCGCTATGGCATCGGCGTCGGGCGCGAAGGTTTCACCTGGTCGGGCACCGAGCGCGTCTCGAAGATGAAGGAATGGCCGGACTGGTTCCCGCCGGCGGAGATGATCGAGCGCCAGCCCTACCTGCCGCGCATGATGGCGGGCGGCCCGGGCAACCCGCTGGGCGCGCGCGCGCTCTATCTCGGCCACACGCTCTACCGCATCCACGGCACAAACCAGCCTTCGACCATCGGCAAGACCGTGTCGTCGGGCTGCATCCGGCTGCTCAACAAGGATATTGAGGATCTCTACAGCCGTGTGCAGGTGGGCAGCCGCGTGGTGGTGCTGCCCGGCCAGTCGCCGTCGCCTGAGGAGATTGCGCGCGGCGGTAACGCGCAAACGGGCGGCCAGCCGGTTGCTGCGCATGGGCCGAAGCCGACCGCGCCGCGCCAAAGCGGTACCGCGATCTCGGGCGCACCGCTGCCGCCGATCCGCTGAAGATTACCCCGCCGCCGCGTTGGCCTGCTTGCCGATCGCCGCGTTGACCCGCGGCATCACTTCCTCGGCCATCAACTGTATCGAGCGCTTGGCGAGCTGTGGGTCCACCCAATCCATGCCGGCATAGACCAGCTCGCCGAAATCGCCGGTCTGCTCGCGCATGGCGAGGATTTTGTCGACCACTTTGTTGACGCTGCCGTAGAACACGCAATTGTCCATGACGAAATCCTCGGTGATCTCGTCGTCGGGCTGCTCCTTGTGGCTCTTGAACACATAAAGCCTTCCGCCGCGCTTCATCTTGGCGCGCATCTGACTGAAATAGAATTTGTAGGGACTGTTCGCATCGTCGCGTCCGTAACGCTTGGCTACCTTGTCATCGTCGGCGACGAAGATGGTGCGCGCCACCCGCCAGTCGGCGGCATTGGCTTTTTGGCCGGCTTCCGCCTTGCCCTTGGCGTAGTTGGTCCAGTGCGACTTCAAATGCCGCGCCAGCAGAAAGTTGGCCGACAGTGGATGAAAGTCACGCTTGCCCATCAACACCACGCCGGGCGAGAACGGCGCCACCACGGTGCCGACGATCTCGGGCCGCGGCTTCTGAAAAGGCTTGGCCATGATGCCGACGCCGAGATGGTGGGCGGCGGTGCGGTTGAGCGTCACCTTGAAGCGATTGTCGGGGAAATCGATGTCGTAGGGCGGATCGCGCTCCCACACCGCCAGGATGACGTCGATCGCCTCAGCGAAAATCTTGTTGCGGTCCTGGTCGAGGATGCCGATGGCTTCCGAATCGGACGGCAGCGCGCCTGCGGAGACGCCCATGATAAAGCGTCCTAGCGAGAGATGATCGAGCATCGCGGCGTTGACCGCGATCAGCACGGGATGCATCTGCGACAGATTGGTGGTGCCGGTGGCGAGCTTGATGTTCTGCGTCGAATGGATCAGCGTGGCGTGAAACAACATGCTGTTGGTGATATTCTCGCAGGCATCGGTCAGGTGCTCGCCGACGAAGGCGTCATGGAAGCCGAGCTTGTCGGCCAGAATGATTGCCTCGCGGTCCTCGCGCAGTGTCTGCGACCAGTCCCGGCCCATCGGATGCACCGGCATGGTGAAGTAGCCCAACCGCATTCTTGATCCTTTTACGGCCGATCTTGATCGCGCCGGAAACTAGCGCATGATCCCGAAAAGCGGGAACCGGTTTCCGGAAGAGATCATGCGGCAATAACATGACCTCGCGCGCCGATGCAGCAAAACTTCCCGTGTGCTGGACGGTTCCTAAATTTTGAGAGGGCGAAAGTTTTGCGCCGGGCGTTGGTGCGGCAACGGCCAGACGCTGGCCCCCGGTAAGCAGTCCCAAAAGTTTCCACAGGGCGGGCGCGCCTGATTCCGCTGCGGTCCGGCCCGCGTCCGGCTATGCCATAAGGGTGCGATTCGGGGCCGAGGGAGACGCCGCCATGATGCGCTGGTTTCACGCTCTGATGCCGAAGGAAGAGCGCTTTTTCGAGCTTTTTGCGCGCCACGCCGAGGCTGTGCTGGCAGGCGCCCGGGCGCTGCGCGCCATGATGGAAGGCGGCGCGCAGGTCGAACAGAACTGCCGTCTGGTCGTAGAGCACGAGCACGAAGCCGACGATGTCACCCGTGAGGTGCTGATTGCGGTGCGCCGCACCTTCATCACGCCGTTCGACCGCGGCAGCATCCGCGAGTTGATCACTTCGATGGATAACGCCATCGACCAGATGCATAAGACCGCCAAGACCGTCATCCTGTTCGACGTGCGCGACTTCACGCCGGAGATGAAGCAGATGGGCGACGCCATCGTGAAGAGCGCCGAGCTCACCAAGGAAGCGGTTCCGCTGTTGCGCACAATCAGCCAGGAAGCCGTCCGCATCAGCTCGCTGACTGAGCAAATCTCGCAAATCGAAGGCCATGCTGACGATCTGCACGATGTAGGCCTCAGGGCGCTCTACCAGGCCAATGTCAATTCCAATTCCATGGCTTTCTTCATCGGCAACGAGGTTTACGACCATCTCGAGAAGGTTGTGGACCGCTTCGACGACGTGGCCAATGTCATGCACGGCATCGTCATCGAGCATGTGTAGCACCGGAGACTGACCCGAATGGACGCCGTGCTATCGCTGCCGGTGCTGGTCGGCCTGATCGCGGTCGCGCTGGCATTCGATTTCCTTAACGGCTTGCACGACGCCGCCAATTCCATCGCGACCATCGTTTCCACCCGCGTGCTGCGGCCGCAATACGCGGTGGCTTGGGCGGCATTCTTCAATTTTATCGCTTTTCTGTTCTTCGGCCTGCACGTCGCCAATACCCTCGGCACCGGCATCATCGCGGCCCACGTCATCGATCCGCGTCTGGTGTTCGGCGCGCTGATGGGCGCGATCCTGTGGAACCTGATCACCTGGGGCCTCGCCATTCCGTCGAGCTCATCGCACGCACTGATCGGTGGTCTGGTCGGTGCCGGAATTGCCAAGGCTGGCGTGTCCGTCATCGTGTGGCGTGGCCTGGTGCCGACCATTGCCGCCATCGCCGGCTCGCCGCTGCTCGGATTCGTCCTGGCGATCCTGATCATCCTGGGGATGTCGTGGATCTTCGTGCGCGCGACACCGTTCGCGGTTGACCGCACCTTTCAGCGGCTGCAATTCATTTCGGCTTCGTTTTATTCACTCGGTCACGGCGGCAACGACGCGCAGAAGACCATGGGCATCATCGCCGTGCTGCTCTATTCGCAAGGGCACCTCGGCGAAAAGTTCTACGTCCCGTTCTGGGTGGTGATCGTTTGCCAAATCGCCATGGCGCTCGGCACGCTGATCGGCGGCTGGCGCATCGTGCGCACCATGGGCTCGCGCATCACAAGGCTGACGCCGATGCAGGGCTTCTGCGCGGAGGCGGGCGGGTCGATCACGCTGTTCGCGGCCACCTGGCTCGGCATTCCGGTGTCGACCACCCACACCATCACCGGCTCGATCATCGGCGTCGGCGCCGCCCGCAAGATGTCGGCGGTGCGCTGGAGCGTTGCCAACAATATCGTGATAGCCTGGATCATCACCATCCCGGCGGCGGCTTTTATCGCCGCGTTTTTCTACTGGCTGTCCGGCTTTTTCTGAAGTGCCGCACAGTTACGCCGCGACGCGGGCGAGGAAGTCCTCGACCTCGCGGCGCAGCTCGGCGGCGGCCGCCTCCACCGCTTGCGAGGCCGACAGCACGCTTTCCGCCGACTGGCTGGTGTCGGTCGCCGCACCCGCCACCTCGCTTAAGACCGACACCACCAACTTGGCGCCCTGCGCGGCGCTCGCCACGTTGTGTGATATCTCGCCCGTCGCCGCGCTTTGCTCCTCGACCGCGGATGATACCGCGGTGGCGTAACCGTCGATTTCCTGCATGCGGCCCGCGATGCGTCCGATCGCCGTCACCGCGCCGCTGGTCGCGCCTTGCACCGACATGATCAGCTGCGAGATGTCTTCGGTCGCCTTGGCGGTCTGCACCGCCAGCGATTTGACCTCGGAGGCCACCACCGCGAAGCCCTTGCCCGCCTCGCCGGCGCGTGCGGCCTCGATGGTGGCGTTGAGCGCCAAGAGGTTCGTCTGCCCGGCGATGGTGCGGATCAATTTGATCACGTCGCCGATCTTCTGCGCCGCCTGCGCCAACGCGGCGATCTGCTGATTGGTTCCCTGCGCCTCGGTGACAGCCGCGCGCACGATGTCGGTGGTCAGGCCAAGCTGCCGGCCGATTTCGCCGATCGAGCTGGTCAATTCATCGGCCGCGACGGCGGCGGTCTCCACATTGGTGGAGGCCTCGTTGGAAGCATTGACCGCGCCCGCGGCGCTCTTCGATGTCTGGCCGGAATTGGCAAACAGTGTGGTGGCGGTCGAGCGCATCGCCATGGCGCCCTCAGTCACCGTGCGCAGGTGATCCTCGACGCGCCGGCGGAAGGCGGCGATCGCCTCCTCGATCATGCCGCGTCGCCGCTGCTGCTCCTGCATCAAAGCGCGCTCCTGCTCGGCATCGCGCCGTTCGGTGATGTCCTCGTGGGTCGCCACCCAGCCGCCGTCCGCCATCGGCCGGTTGATCACGGCAATCGTCCGCTCGTCGGCGGATTTGACCTCGGTATTGGTGATGCTGCCTTGCGTCATGGAGGCCAGCAGTTTCTGCCGGTAGTCCTCGACGTTGTGCGAGAAGCTGCCGATGCTGGCGCGGTAGTTAAGCAGGCCCGACAGCGTGGTGCCCGGCTTGGCCACGCCGGCCGGCAGCTTGTACATTTCCAAATAGCGCTGGTTGCACACCACAAGCCGCTCGTTGCCATCGAACATGCACAAGCCTTGCGACATGTTGTCGAGCGCGACCCGCATGCGCTGGTTGTGAACGTGCAGCCGCCGGACCAGGAACAGGGCGGCGAGCGCCATCGCCAGTACCGACACGAGCCCGGCACAGAACAGCGAAACCGCGAGCGCCGGAGCCGACGCCATCAAGGCGCTGACCGGCACGATATAAGTGAACAGCGCGAAGCTCGCCGGAAAGCAGGCGGCGCCGATCAGCAGCGGCAAACGCCAGTCACGCGGGATTGCGGGTGTAGCGGAGGGTTCGGCCATATTCACGTCCGGATTGACAGGCACCGTATTCCGCCACCGTTGTTTTGCGGTTAATTGCTGGACCTTGAAGGGTTAAGCAAAGGTTAAGCGGGACGCTCGGGGGGACGACGGATGGCGAAGTTATTGGCGGCCGAATGCCGCGAATTCATCAAGACAGTAGTCGAAAAGGCCGAGGAGATGGGCGTGCCGATTTCGGTCGCCGTGGTCGGTCCGGAAGGCCACCTGATCGCGGTCGAGCGCATGGACGATGCTGGCTTCATCACGCCGGACACCGCGATCGCCAAGGCCTACACCGTCGCCGCGTTCCGCTCCATGAGCCCGCGTTTTCCCGACGGGCTGGTGATCCAGCAATGGTTCAAGGAACGTAACGCGCAGCTCTTGATCAGTCTCGCCGCCATGACCAACGGCAAGATCGCGGCCTCGGGCGGGTCGGCGCCGGTGTTCAAGGGCAACGAGATGGTCGGCGCCTATGGCGTTTCCGGCGGCACCTCGCAGCAGGACGAAATGATCGCGCAGGCGGCCCGCGCCAAGGTCGGCTGGGCGCATGCGCCCGAACGCGACGAGACGAACCCGGCCGTGAAGGAACATATCAACCAGCTCTATGCCAAGGCCGGCATCAAGGACCGGCTCTAGCGGTGGACACAACAACCACCATTCGGGCGCGGTCCGCGTTAAGGTCGCGCGCTCGCCACTCTCGATTCGGAGTTCACCCGCAATGCCGCCGTTTCGTCCGCTTGTGTTGATGCTGGCATTGTTCGCGCTTGCGGGTTGCGCTGGTCAGCCGGAACAGCCGAGCTTCTACCGCGATCTGGCGCAGCCGGGCGCCAAGCTCGACGCCGCCGCCGCCGCTTCTATGATCTCCGGCTTCCGCTCCAACAACGGGCTGCCGGCGGTCACACTCGATCCGGCGCTCACGGCGATGGCGCAGGCGCAGGCCGAGACCATGGCCCAGCGCGACAAGCTCGAGCACAACGTCAAGAAACCGTTCGTCAAGCGGCTGAAGGCGGCGGGGTATCCCGCGAAGGTGGCCGCCGAAAATATCGGCGCTGGCTATCACACGCTGGCGGAAGCGTTCTCCGGCTGGCGCGATTCGAATTCGCACCGCGCCAACATGCTGTTGGCCGGCGCCACCCGCATGGGCATCGCCGCGGTCTATACGCCAGGTTCGAAGTACAAGGTCTATTGGGCGCTGATTCTGGCGGAGCCGGACGACAATAAGGGCTAGAACGGCGGCCTTTGGCTATTCCGCCTCGAGTCTCCGTTCCAACGAAACGTCTGCCCCGCCGTTGCCGTGGGTCCAGCCATTGCAGTGCGCTATCTCGTGGCGGCGGTAGGCGCCGAGATTACGCACCGGGCCGCCGCGCGGAATGACGATGTAGCATTTGCCACGCTTCACCCATGCGCAGCCGTCGCTTGTCACGCCCATGCGGGCGCAGGCGCGCCGGGCCTCGGCGAGCGGCAACACGTGCTCGATGACGGGACCGTGGTAATGGTGCGCATAGACCGGCGGCGGTTCGGTGACGGCGGTGATCCAGGGCATGGTGACGACAGCCTGCCGCGCCATGTCGGCGCCGGCAAGGACAAAGCAGTCCGTTCAGCCTGCCGCGACGGCGGGGCACCGGCGTTTCCGCAATCCAGTGGCGCCGGTCGCGCAATTCAAACCCCGGCAAGAACAGCGGCTATGTTGCGCAAGCACCTCTGGACCTCGCACGCCGGCCTGACTAGCCTCGCGCTCCATGCCACCTGCCGTCAGAAATTACGACACGCTTTACCGCCAATTCCGCTGGAATGTGCCGGCGCGCTACAATATCGGCGTCGACGTCTGCGACCGTTGGGCGGAGCACGAGCCGGACCGGCTCGCCATCCTGCATGTGCGGCCGAATGGGCGCAGCGACAACATCACTTTCGGCGCCTTGCGCGACATCTCTAACCGGCTCGCCAATGTGCTACGCGCGCACGGCGTGACCCGCGGCGACCGGGTGGCGATTTTCATGCCGCAGGCGCCGGAAGTGGCCGCCGCTCATGTTGCGATCTACAAGCTGGGCGCGGTGGCGCTGCCGATCGCCATTCTGTTTGGCCCGGACGCGCTTGCCTATCGGTTGCAGAATTCCGGCGCCAAGGCGCTGCTCACCAACGCGCAGGGGCTCGGCAAGCTCGAAGAGATCAGAAGCCAAGCGCCCGCTGTGAGCTGTGTGATTTCGGTCGATGGCTTCGCCGATCTCATGACCAAGGCTTCGTCGGATTTCACGCCTGTCGATACCTCCGCCGAAGACCCGGCGATGATGATCTATACCTCGGGCACCACCGGCCAGCCGAAAGGCGCGCTGCATGCGCACCGCGTGCTGCTCGGCCATCTGCCCGGCGCCGAGCTGCCGCACTATCCGTTCCCGCAGCAAGGCGACAGGTACTGGACGCCGGCGGACTGGGCCTGGGCCGGCGGCCTGCTCGACGTGCTGCTGCCGAGCCTGCACCACGGGGTTCCCGTCGTGGCGCGCAAGGCCGACAAGTTCGACCCGGAAGAGGCATTCGCCTTGATGGCGTCGGCCGGCATCCGCAATGCGTTTATTCCGCCCACGGCGCTGCGCATGATGCGCGCGGTGCCGAGCCCGCAGGGGCGCTACGATTTCAAGCTGCGCAGCGTCGCCTCCGGCGGCGAGTCGCTCGGCATTGAAGCGCTGGAATGGGGCAAGTCGGCGTTCGGGCTCACCATTAACGAGTTCTACGGCCAGACCGAATGCAATCTGGTGCTCGGCTCCTGTGAGCAGTTGGGCGTGCTGCGCCCGGGCGCCATCGGCAAGCCGGTGCCGGGGCACACCGTGGCGGTGATAGATCGCGACGGTAATCCGGTGAAATCAGGCGAGGTCGGCCAGATCGCGGTGAAGCGGCCCGACCCGGTGATGTTCCTGGAATATTGGGGCCGGCCGGAAGCCACGCGCGACAAGTTCATCGGCGACTGGATGATCACCGGCGACCAGGGCATCACGGACGACGACGGCTATATCAGCTTTATAGGCCGCGACGACGACGTCATCACCTCGTCGGGCTTCCGCATCGGGCCCGGCGAGATCGAGGATTGCCTGATCCGCCATCCGGCGGTGGCGCTCGCCGCCGCGGTCGGCAAGCCCGATCCGATCCGCACCGAGATCATCAAGGCCTTCATCGTGCTGAAGGACGGTTACGCGCCGTCGGACGCGCTCGCCGGAGAAATTCAAGGCTTCGTGCGCACGCGCCTGTCGGCGCACGAATATCCGCGCGAAGTCGCCTTCATCGCGCAGATGCCGATGACCACGACCGGAAAGGTGATCCGGCGGCTATTGCGCGAGCAGGCCTAGCGCCTAGCCCTACCCGCCGCCGAGGAGGAAAACGTGGAAGCCGAGGCGGCGCTTGGCGATACGGAAGAGCAGCATCGATTCTACCACCAGCGCGGTCGCAGTCGCCACCGCGGCGCCTTCGATGCCGATCGGCGGAATGAGCAGGACGCACAGCACGAGATTGATGGCGAAGGCGGTGGCGTAGACGGCGGCGCATTGTTTGCGCTCGCCCAGCATGTTGAGCAGCCGCTCGGCCGGCCCGACCGCGGCGCGTGACAGCATGCCGATGGCGAGGATGAACATCACGCCATAGCCGGTCGTGAAGCTGGCGCCGAACAGCGACAACAGCGGTTGCCCGAGCGCGAGGATCACGGCGCAGGCGGCAAGCGACGGCCAGAACGTCCAGCGCATGGTCTCGGCGAAGAATTTGGCCAACCGCTGCCTGTCGCCTTCCACGTGATATTGCGTGAACTTGTGAGTGGTGGCGCTGGCGATGGCGAAATAGACGAAGGCGACCAGCGCCAGCAGACGCGCGGCGGCATAATAGACCGCGACCTCATCGGGCGAGCGCATTTGCTCGAGCGCGAGGATGTCGACGTAAGTGAGCAGCAGGTAGAAGCCCTCGACCACGAAGATCGGCAGCGAGGTGGCGAACCAGGCTTTCGCCTCATAGCGCTTCGGGCCGGCCGGCACTTTGCGCCTGAGACGGCGGTCGAGCACGAAAAGCTGTGCAATGGTGACGACCCAGGTGGTGACGACGGCGATGATCATGGCGGTCACCGCGTCGGTCGGCGCGCCGAACACCCAGGCGCTGCCCATCAGCACGGTGATGGCGAGCTGGCGCCAGATGTAGAACGGCATGAATGCCAGATTGGGCCAGTCGTATGCCTGCGCGATTCCGCACTGCACCTGCACCAGTCCGTAGATCGGGATGGTGACGCAGGCGAGATAAAGCGGAATGACCGTGAAGCTGTCGAGCCACGGCGCCAGCACGGTGACGCCGCCGGCGCCGACGATGCCGATTGCCGTCGCAATGGCGAAGGCGAGCCAGCGGCTGCCGACCAAAAATCCACGCAACCGGTCGAAGGCCTTGAGCTCGCTATATTCCGGAATGAAACGGCGCGCCGCCGAGGACAGGCCGACGTCGGACAACGCGCCAATCATCAGCACCCAGGTCCAGACGTAGATGTAGATGCCGAACTCGAATTTGCCCATCCAGCGCGCCAACAGCACCTGCGAGATGAGTGCCAGCATGGCGCTGGCGACGCGCACCAGGAACACCTTGCCGGCGACGAGCTGCGCAATCCGATTGTCGCTGCGGTCGGCGAGGATCGCCTTTGCGCGCGCGATCAGGCCCGCGGCCGAGAACGACGAGGCGGGGGCGACGTTTTCGGAATCGGTCATCGCCACGGGCTCGCTCCGCGCCGCCGGTGGCCGGGTTGCAGAAGACGGCAGGGCCATCGATTTTGGCTAGCAAGGAACCGTTAACATTCAGTGGGCGCAGGCGTTTGTGCCCGTCGATCAGGCCATTTCGAGCCGCGCCACCTCGGCCAGGATGCCTTCGATATGTTTGCGGTCGTCGGCGCTGAGCGGCGTCTGCGGCGGCACCGGATCGCCGACCGCGTAGCCTTGGACCTGCAGGCCGGCCTTGATGCAGGCGGCGAGATTGAAGCGCGCGAACACTTCGTTGATGCGCCAGAGATCGCGCTGCAGCGTCATCGCCTCCGGCCACTTACCGGCTTGGCACAAGTCATAGAGCCGCACGCTCTCGCGCGGCACGATGCAGGCCGGGCCCGCCATCCAGCCGCCGCCGCCGATCAGCATGACCGCCGCCGGGATATGCGCCGAGGCCGAGAACACTTTCATCGTCGGCGCGCGGTTCATGATCGAGAGCAGGCGGCCGGTGTTGCTGGAGGCGTCCTTGATATAACGGATGCGCGGATGTTCGGAGAGCCGCATGATGACGTCCAGCGTCAGGTCGCTGCGCTGGAAATTCGGATTGGTGTAAATCACCACCGGAATGTCGACGGCATCGGCGATGGCGCGGAAATAGGATTCGACCTGCGCGTCCTTGAGCGGGAAATACGCCTCGAGCACGGCGAGGATGCCGTCGGCGCCGAGCTGCTGCCAGCGCTTGGCTTGTTCGACGGCGTCGGCGGTCGCGGTGGAGGCAACGCCCGCGATGACCGGCACGCGCTTGTTCGCCGCCTCGATGGTCGCCTGCACCACCGCCTCGCGCTGCGCGCGATTGAGGTAGGCGAACTCGCCGGTGGAGCCGAGCGGCGTCAACCCGTGCACGCCGGCCTTGATGAGGTCGGCACAGAGTTTCCCCAGCACGTCGGTGAGGATGCGGCCGCTCTTGTCGATCGGCGAGACCAGATAGGGATAGACGCCGTGGAAATCGGACATGGCTCTATTCGTAGCACGCCATGGTCAAAACACCCAAAGTTCGCCGGCCGGGAATTCCACGTAATGCTGGCCCGGCGGCAGCGGCTCCTCTGCGTAGGCGCGCACGGTGATATCGCCGCGCGCGAACAACAGCTCCCAGCGCTCGCCGAGATACATCGGCGTCTTCAACTGCATCGGCAGCCGGTTGGGCCCGGGCTCGCGCATGCAACGCATGCGTTCGAGCCTTATGATGCCGACCGCATTGTCGCCTACCGCGGTGCGCGTGCGGGCCATGCCGGTCAGGCGCTCGCCGAAAACTTCCATGGTGGCGTGGCCATTCGCCTTCTCCACCAGCTTGCCCTCCAATCGGTTGTTGCTGCCCATGAACTCGGCGGCGAACAAGGTGGCGGGGTCGTTGTAGAGCGCGGTCGGCGAGCCATCCTGCGCGATCGCACCGCCCTGCAAGAGCACGATGCGGTCGGCAAGCGCCATGGCCTCGAGCTGGTCGTGGGTGACATGGATCGCGGACAGGCCGAGCGTGGTGATCAGCGTGCGCAAAAAAGCGCGCGCCTCCTCGCGCAGCTTGGCGTCGAGGTTCGACAGCGGCTCGTCGAGCAGGATTACCGGCGGCTCGTAGACCAGCGCGCGCGCGATCGCCACGCGCTGCTGCTGGCCGCCCGAGAGTTGCGGCGGCAGGCGCCCGGCCAGATGCCCGAGCCCGATCTGCCCGAGCACTTTCTCCACCCGCGTCTTGATTTCGTCGGCGGGCGTGCCGCGCAATTTCAAGCCGGCCGCGACGTTCTCGAATACGGTGCGGTGCGGCCATAGCGCGTAGGATTGGAAAACCAAGCCGAGCCCGCGCTGCTCGGGCGGCAGTGAAATGCCGCGGTCAGCGTCGAAAAATACGCGGTCTCCCACGGAAATGGTGCCGCATTGCGGCTGCTCCAGTCCCGCGATGGCGCGCAACAGCGTGGTCTTGCCGCTGCCCGAAGGGCCGAGCAGTGCCACCGCCTGGCCGACCGGAATGCTGAGCGAGACGCTCTTGAGCACCTCGTTCTCGCCGAGCCGCAGCCGCAAATCCCTGATGACGAGATCATCCATGCCGGCAGTGTCGCACGGGATCAGCCGGCAAAGCCACCGCCGTCGAGGAAGGCCTGCTCTTCGGGGGCGCTCACGCGCCCCAGCACGGCGTTGCGATGTGGGAAACGGCCGAAGCGGCGGATGATGTCGGAGTGCAATTCCGCGTATTTCAGGCTCTCGGCGTCGCCGTGCGCGCGATAGAAAGCGAGCGCGCGCTGCTGGTCGGCGTTATTTTCCGAATGCATGAACGGCAGAAAGAAGAAGGTGCTCATGTCGGGAATGGCGCCGTCGAAGCCGTTGAGGATGGCGCGGCTGGCTACCGCCCGCGCCAACGGGTCTGTGGCGAATGCGCGCGCCTCGCCGCGGAACATGTTGCGCGGAAACTGATCGAGCAGGATCAGCAAGGCGAGGGCACCTTCCGCGTTTTGCTCCCATTCTGTGAGCCTGCCGCCGGCGGCGGCTTCATGCGTGGTGAGGAAGCGCCGGCGGATCTCGTCGTCAAGCGCTGCGTCCTTTTCGAACCAGCGCTTGAAACCGACATCGCGCCAGAACGCAACGATGTCACCGGGCTTGATGGCATTCACCGTCATGGACATCACGCCGCCGGTGTTTCGGAGTTGTCGCGCAAGGCGCGGCGGAGAATCTTTCCGACATTGGATTTCGGCAATTCGCTGCGGAATTCGATATGGCGCGGCACCTTGTAGCTGGCGAGCCCGGCTGCGAGAAAGCGGCGCACCTCGGCTTCCGTGGTCTCCGGCTTTTTCTTGACCGCGAACAGCTTGGGCACTTCGCCTGAATGCTTGTCGGGCACGCCGACAACCGCGCATTCCAGGATTCCGCCATGGCTCATCACCAAATCCTCGACTTCATTGGGAAACACCTTGAAGCCTGAGACGGTGATCATGTCCTTCTTGCGGTCGACGATGCGGATGCGGCCGTCCTCATCCATAACGCCGATGTCGCCGGTGCGGAAGAAACCGTCCTTGGTCATGACTTTTTCGGTCTCGTCGGGGCGTCGCCAATAGCCGGGCATAACCTGCGGCCCGCGCGCGCAGATCTCACCCGGCTCGCCGAGCGGCAGTTCACGGCCGTCGTCATCGCGGATCGAGATCTCGGTGGACGGCAGCGGCAGGCCGATGGTGCCGGCCCATTCAGTGATGTCGCCGCGATTGCAGGTGAGCACCGGTGACGTCTCCGACAGGCCGTAGCCTTCGATGATCGGCTTTCCTGTGGCTTTGAACCAGGCATCGGCGACCGACTTCTGCACCGCCATGCCGCCGCCAATGGCGAATTTGAGCATGCTCCAGTCGATCCTGCCGAAATCGGGATGATGCAGCAGCGCGTTGTAGAGTGTGTTCACCGCCGGGAACGAATTCAATTCGTATTTGCAGAGCTCCTTGATAAGGGCGCCGATATCGCGCGGGTTGGGGATCAGCACGCAGCATCCGCCAGCGCGCACGCCGAACAGCAGGCAGGCGGTCAGCGCGAACACGTGGTAGAGCGGCAGCGCGGTAGCGATGATCAGCCGGTCGGTCTTGGGCGGCACCGCAATGGCCGGATCGCTCCAGGCTTGCACCTGCAACACGTTGGCGACCAGATTGCGGTGCAGCAGCATGGCGCCCTTGGCGACACCGGTGGTGCCGCCGGTATATTGCAGAAAGGCGATGTCGTCGGGCCCGACCGCGACGGGCGTGAAGGACAAATAGCGGCCGAGGGCAAGCGCGTCCTTGAAGGCGACGGCACCCGGCAGCGTGTAGGCCGGCACCATCTTTTTCACGTGCCGGACCACGCCGTTGACCACCGTGCCTTTCACTGCACCCAGCATGTCGCCCATGCGGGCGACGACGACTTGCTTCACGCTCGTATGCGGCAGCGCCTGCTGCAGCATGGCGGCGAAATTTTCCAGCACCACGATGACCTCGGCGCCGGCATCATTGAGCTGGAACTCCAACTCGTGCGCCTTGTAGAGCGGATTGACGTTCACCACCGCGCAGCCGGCGCGCAAGGCGCCTGCGATCGTGACCGGATATTGCAGCACGTTCGGCATCATGATCGCGACGCGCGCGCCGGGCTTTACGCCGCGGCTTTGCAGCCAGGCGGCGAAGGCGCGCGAGGCGGCGTCGAGGCCGGCATAGGTCAGCGTTTTGCCCATGCAGATGCAGGCTGTGCGGGCGCCGTAAGCCTTGAAGCTTTCCTCGAACATCGCCACCAGCGAGGGATAGCGCGCGCCGTTAATCTCGGCGGGAACGCCGGCTGGATAGTGCCGAAGCCAAATCCGTTCCATGACGTCGATCCGCATCGCACAAGCAATTCGCCGCCAGCATGAGTCCAACCGCGGCGTCACGCAAGGGCGGGCTACGCGGTCACGCGTCGGCGCCGCCGAAAGGAATGAGCGGATTGTCGGTAAGCGCGGTGCGGTCGGGGCGGTCGGGGGCGACGCTGCCGAGGAAAGCCTCGAACATCTCGCGCACGGTGTGCTCGGGCAGGTCGCGGGTAATGAAGACGAGGCGGCTGCGATGGTCGTCGTCCGGCCAGCGCTCCAACCGGGCGGGGGGATGGAAGACATGCTGCACCCCGTGCACCACGACCGGCGTGTCGGGCATTTCGGCGAGCTTCACGATACCTTTGACGCGCAGCAGCTTGTCGCCGTGGGTGGCGCGCAGCAATTCGAGGAACATTTCCAGCGTACCGGCGGGAATCGCGCTGTCGCTAGTCAGCACGAAACTGGCGATGTGTTCGTCGTGGCGGTTTACATCGTGATGATGATCGTGGTGATGCCCATGCGTGTCGGCATAGGCCTCGGCCGCCAACCATGTCTTCACGTCCGGAATCTTGCGCCCCGGATCGTAGAGTCCGCAATTCAGCAGGCGGTCCGGCGCGGCTTCGCCCTTGGCGGCATCGAGAATGGGCGCCGCCGGATTGAGCGCGCGCAGGCGGGCGACGAGCACATCGCGTTGCGCAGGTGTCGCCATGTCGGTCTTGCTCAGCACGATGCGATCGGCCAGTGCCGCCTGTTTGACCGCTTCCGCGTGAGCGTCGAGCGTGGCGTCGCCGTTGACCGCGTCGACCACCGTCACCACGCCGTCGAGCCGGTAGCGCAGCAAGAGATAGGGATGCGACATGGCGGTGTGCAGCACCGGTGCCGGATCCGCGAGCCCCGTGGTTTCCAGCAGCACGCGGCGGAATTTACAGCGGTAATTGTCGAGATCGCGCAGCGGCGTCTCCAGTGCGTCGACCAGGTCGCCGCGCATGGTGCAGCACAGGCAGCCCGATTGCAGCAGCACCATATTGTCGGAGACGTATTCGACCAGCAGGTGGTCGAGCGAGACCTCGCCGAATTCGTTGATGATGACCGCGGTCTCGGCCAGCGCCGGATCTTTCAACAGCTTGTTGAGCAGCGTGGTCTTGCCGGCGCCGAGAAAGCCGGTGAGCACGGTCAGCGGGATCGGCGTCGGTGGTTTGCGGCGTTCGGCGCTTGGCCCGGGAGGCGCGCTCATTGCGTGGCCGACTTGACCTTCGGCTTGCTCTTGTGCGCGCGCTTCTTGCGCGGTTGGCTAGTACTCTGCACCGGGTCCGGATGGCCGGCGGGGCCGGTGTAGACGACGACCGGCGGCGTGGTGTCTACCGGCGGGCCCAGCACAAACTTGCCTGGGGTTGGCTTCAGGCTGGACAGCATGAAAGCCGGCACCGGGCCGTCAGCGCCATTGGCGGTGGTGGCGGGCTCTTCCTCGACATTTTCCTCGGATGGCGGCTTGCGGCGATGGCCGCCGCACATTTCCTCGCGCAGGTTCGGTGGCTGCGCGTCGATCGGCGCCAGCGCGTCGACGGTGCCGAGCGAGGGCGTCAGCCAGGACAGGCCGCCGCTGTTGAAGCCGGTCTCGAGCAACTGCGCGGCGTGCTGCGAGCGCACCGCGCTGGACCATGCGCCGAGAATGACCGCGATCAGGCGGCGACCGTGGCGGGTGGCAGATGCGACGACATTGAAGCCGGAAGCGCAGATAAAGCCGGTCTTCATCCCATCGGCGCCGGGATAGCGGTCGAGCAGGGAATTGTAATTGTGCATCACCCGGTTGCCAAAGCGGATCGAGTGGATGTGCCAGTAGGAATCGTATTCGGGAAATTCGAGGATCAGCGCGCGCGCCAGGATGCCGAGATCGCGCGCCGAGCTGACGTGGTTTTCCGCCGGCAACCCGTTCGGGTTGACGAAATTGGATTGCGTCATGCCAAGGCGGCGGGCATTGGCATTCATCATGTCGGCGAAACCGGCGAGTGAGCCGCCGACGCCTTCGGCGATCGTGACCGCGACATCGTTGGCCGATTTGACCAGCAGCATCTTGAGCGCGTTGTCGACGGTGAGGCGGGTGCCGACGTTGAAGCCCATCTTGGTCGGATTCTGCGCGGCCGCGTTGCGCGAGACCGTGAGCAATGTGTCGAGCCCTAGGCGGCCTTCCTTGATCGCGCGCAAGGTGGTGTAGGTCGTCATCAGTTTGGTGACGGAGGCCGGGTACCAGGGATAGGTCGCGTTCTCGGCGTGCAGGACCTTGCCGGTGGCGGCCTCGATCAGCAGTTTGGCCTCGGCATGGACGCGCGCAGGCCCGGTTAGGACGAACGCCAGCGCGACAAGGCCGATCAGCAGGGGGCGAAGGCTCAAATGGCGGCTCACGGTCTGCGGTCCGGTCGGTGGCGTGGGCCCTTGGGCCCGGTTGGGTTCCTCGGGCGGCGGGCTTAAGCTATCCAAGCTTCGGACGGGAGGCAAAGCCGGTCCTGCCCCCGATTTGCATTATGGTAATTCACGTTTATCTGCGCGTAATACGACCAAAGTTCGGCAAAAGGAGGCATTGATGACCGCGGCGATCGTCGGTTGGGCGCATACCCCCTTCGGCAAGCTGAGTGACGAGAGCGTCGAGAGCCTGATCGTGCGGGTGGCCGGTGAAGCGCTGGCCGATGCCGGATTGCCGGCCAAGGACGTGGACGAGATTGTGCTCGGCCATTTCAACGCCGGCTTCTCGGCCCAGGATTTTACCGCCTCGCTGGTGCTGCAGGCTTCGCCCGACCTGCGCTTTAAGCAGGCCACCCGCGTCGAGAATGCCTGCGCCACAGGCTCCGCCGCCGTGCACCAGGGACTGAAAGCGATCGCGGCAGGCTCCGCGCGCGTCGTGCTGGTGGTCGGCGTCGAGCAGATGACGACCACGCCCGGGCCGGAGATCGGCAAGAACCTGCTGAAGGCTTCCTATGTGCGCGAGGAGGCCGACATCGACGGCGGCTTCGCCGGTATTTTCGGCAAGATCGCCGGACTCTATTTCCAGAAATGGGGCGACCAGTCCGACGCGCTCGCCATGATCGCGGCCAAGAACCACAAGAACGGCGTCGGCAATCCTTATGCCCAGATGCGCAAGGATTTTGGCTACGACTTCTGCCGTACCGAAAGCGAGAAAAACCCCTTCGTCGCCGGCCCGCTCAAACGTACCGATTGCTCGCTGGTGTCCGACGGCGCTGCCGCAGTGGTGCTTGCGGACGTTGAGACCGCGCTTCAATTCGACAAGGCGGTCGTCTTCCGCGCCGCCCAGCACGTGCAGGACTTCCTGCCGATGTCGAAGCGCGACATCCTTAAATTCGAAGGCTGCGCGGTCGGTTGGCAGCGCGCGCTCGCGAAGGCCGGCATCGCGCTCAACGATTTGTCATTCGTGGAAACCCACGACTGCTTCACCATCGCCGAGCTGATCGAATACGAGGCCATGGGCCTGACCCCGGAAGGGCAGGGCGCCCGCGCCATCAAGGAAGGCTGGACACAGAAGGACGGAAAGTTACCGGTGAACCCATCTGGCGGGCTGAAGGCCAAGGGACATCCGATTGGCGCCACCGGCGTATCGATGCACGCGCTCACCGCAATGCAGCTCACCGGAAATGCGGGCGATATGCAGATCAAAAATGCCCACCTCGGCGCCACCTTCAATATGGGAGGCACTGCGGTGGCGAATTATGTGAGCATTCTCGAGCGCATTAAGTAACGCAGTTTGCTCCCGTAAAATTGATTTGAGTTGCAACTATTACTGCATTGCGCGGCCCGCTTTGCTATGCGAGCAAATGATTGCTTGCCTTATTTCAGCGTCGCGGTGCTACATTCGCAAGCCTAAATAGTGTAGTGTTTGTGCACATATAAATCTGCGGGACGGTCGCGGAATGGTTGAAGGGCGACATATGACCAATATTCCCACTGATCTCTTGCGTGCTCTGGTCACGGTCGTCGATTGCCGCAGTTTCACCAAGGCCGCGGCCGCACTCGGCGTCACCCAGCCGGCGGTGAGCGCGCAGATCAAGCGCTTGCAGGTTCTGCTGGGCAGCGAAGTGTTCGACCGCAATACCCATGACATCAATCTCACGCCGCAAGGGGAGTTGGTGGTCAGTCATGCGCGCCGCCTGCTGTCGCTTAATGACCAGATCGTGCATATCGGCGGCGCCGGCCCGCGGCCGGAGTTGGTTATCCGCGTCGGTACGCCGAGCGATTTCGTTGCCTCGCGGTTGCCGACTACGCTGGCGCGCTTCCGCGAGCGCTGGCCGGATGTGCGCTTTATCGTGCGCACCGACCTTTTTGATGCATTATTACGAGAACTGCACAGCGGTGGGCTCGATCTTTTCGTTGGCCTGTCGGAGAACCAGCCGCTCGATGCGCGCCACGTCTGGGTGCATGAAACCGTCTGGGTCCGCGGGTTGACAACCGACCTCAATCCAAATCGGCCGGTACCGTTGGTCTCCTATGGTGAGTTTAGTGTCTATTATCGGCTTGCGGTCCAGGCCTTTAAGAAGGCCGGACTCGACTGGGAAGTCGTATTCACTGGTCCCAGCATGATGAGCCTGACCAGCGCGGTCGCTGCGGGGCTCGGCGTCATGCCAATTATCCACCGGCGCGCCAACGACAGCAGATTGGTTATTTGGGAAGACGGCCCATTGCCGAAACTGCCCGACCTGTATAGCGGCATCTTTATCCGCGAGGGCGGCGCCCGCGCCGCCTACGAGCAGTTGGCCGACGAAATCGCCGAGATCTTGAATCCGCAGTCGAACGCCGCGCCCAAACTGGTGCCCGCCATCGCCAAGGCGCGCACATCGGCGGCTTGAGCCGCTATTTCACCTTGCGCTCGGTTGCCGGCGGCAAGAAGGACGCGTCGAAAATGTCCTCCGGCTTCGGCTTTGCCGACGCGAACTTGTACGCGATCGCTATCTGATCGATGGCGCTGGCAAAGCGGGCATCATCGATACCGCCGTAGCCGTTTGTCTTCACTTCCGCCGTGACGATATTTTCACGGATCACCATTTTCAGGCGCTCAAGCGCAAGGTTCTTCTTAGCCGTGTCGGTGCGCTGGAGCACGACGCCGATCGCGCTTGCCGGAGATTTCACGGTCTGTTTCAAGCCTTTCAGGAAGGCGCGCAGGAACCCCTTCACCGCCTCGGGATGCTCCATAATGAATTTGGGGCTGGCGATGATCGCGTTGCCGTAGAGTTTGACGCCGTAATCGTCCATCAACATCACGATAACGTCGTCGACCGGCACGCCCTTGTCCTTGAGATCGATAAAGGAGGAAAACGAAAGGCCGATGATGGCGTCCACTTGGCCGGCGGCGAGCAGCGGGTCGCGTACCGGGGAGCCGACGTTCTCGATCGTCACCTTGGACGTGTCGATGCCGTTAACCTTGGCGAAGATCGGCCATTGGGCAAAGACATTGCTTTCCTTCGTCACGCCGAGCTTCTTGCCCTCCAGATCCTTCGGGGTGCTGACGCCGCGGCTTTTGCGGCCGATCACCGCGAACGGCGGCTTGTTGTAGACCATGAACACGGCCTTGATCGGCATTTTGGGATTGGCGTCGCGGAACTTGATCAGCGCGTTGATATCGACAAAGCCCATGTCGTAGGCGCCCGACGCGACCCGCTTGATCGGATCGAGTTCGGCGTCCGCCGGGTCGATGCTGACATTGAGGCCTTCGGCTTTGTAGTAGCCCTTGTCGAGCGGCAGCAGGAACGGCGCCGACGGGCCTTCGAATTTGCGGTCGAGGCTGAACTTGAGGTTGGTTTCTGCCGCGGTGGCGCCGGTCACCAGCATGGCGGTCAACAAGAACCCCGCCCAGGCCGGTCTTCCGGCGCGCCAAACAATCATAGCACTGATCCTTTTCGCGGCCTGCTATTTCGCATGCGTATTCCGGCAGGCTGACCGTCTTGCGTCCACCTCAACAAAGTACATGCGCTTGCAACTTGCAAAGAGCAAGATTTGGGCGCGCTGATGGCGGTGGTCTTTGACGTTATGACTAATCTTGCCGTTGCATCGGGTTGGCGTTGTTAAGTCTCAAGCGGCGGGAATCGCGCGGTTGAGATATGCTGGTGTCCGAGCTTGGAGGCTTGATCCATGCAGGTGGCAAAGCCCACCGGCACCCCGTGCGACATTCCGTCCTTCCGGGCGCCCTATGCGCCGGCGGACGACGCAATTGCCGTTGCCTTGCTCGCCGCAGCCGCCCGTCCGCCCGAAGCCGAGGCGCGCATTGATGCGCGCGCCACCCGCTTGGTGCAGGCGATCCGCGCCCGCAGCGGCGGCCTCGGCGGGGTGGAGGACTTCCTGCACGCCTATGCGCTGTCCACCAAGGAGGGGCTGGCGCTTATGGTACTGGCGGAGGCGCTGCTGCGGGTGCCCGATGCCGTTACCGCCGACCGCCTGATCGAGGACAAGCTGAGCAGCGGCGACTGGGGCCAGCACGATGTCCGCTCCACCGCGCTGCTGGTTTCGGCCTCGGCCTGGACGCTGGGGATCACGGCGAAAGTCATCCATCAGGGCGAGACGCCGGAGGGCATCGTCGAGGCGCTCATCAGGCGGCTCGGCCTGCCGGCGGTGCGGGCGGCCACCCGGCAGGCCATGCGGCTGCTCGGCTTGCATTTCGTGCTTGGGCAAACCATCGACGAAGCGCTGGCGCGCGCCCGTACCGGCGAAGAATTTCTTTATTCCTTCGACATGTTGGGCGAGGGCGCGCGCACCGCTGCCGACGCCGCGCGCTACTTCGAGTCCTACGCGGGCGCGATCGACGCAATCGGCCGCGGCGCCGGCAACGCCGCACCACCGCGGCGGCCGGGCATCTCGGTGAAACTGTCGGCGCTGCATCCGCGCTACGAGGCGCTGTCGCGCGAGCGCGTGCTCAAGGAGCTCGTGTCGAAGCTTTTGGAGCTGGCGCGGGTGGCGAAAAGCTACCAGCTCAATTTCACAGTCGACGCGGAAGAAGCCGACCGGCTCGAATTGTCGCTGGACGTGATTGCGGCGGTATTGCGCGATTCTTCCCTTGCCGGCTGGGACGGCTTCGGGCTGGCGGTGCAGGCCTATCAGAAGCGCGCCGCTGAGGTGATCGACTGGATCGCACAAGCTGCGGAAGCGCTCGACCGCCGGCTGATGGTGCGGCTGGTCAAGGGCGCCTATTGGGACAGCGAGATCAAGCGCGCGCAGGAGCGCGGACTTGCCGACTATCCCGTGTTCAGCCGCAAGGCGATGACCGATCTCTGTTATCTTGATTGTACCCGGCGGCTGCTGGCTGCGCGACCGCAGCTCTATCCGCAGTTCGCTACCCACAACGCGCTGACCGTGGCGAGCGTGATCGAGGGCGCCGGCGGCACCGGCGATTACGAATTCCAGCGGCTGCACGGGATGGGCGATGCGCTCTATCACGCGCTGCTGGAGGAATTGCCGGCGCTGACCTGCCGCGTCTATGCGCCGGTCGGCGGCTACGCCGATCTGTTGGCTTACCTGGTGCGGCGGCTGTTGGAGAACGGCGCCAATTCCTCATTCGTGTCGGTCGCCGCCGATCCGGCGGTGCCGATCGCCGACATTCTCAAGCGCCCGCAGAGCTGGATCGCCAGTCCGGACCGGGCGCGCAATGCGTATATTCCATTGCCGCGCGACCTGTTTGCGCCCGAGCGCAAGAATTCAACCGGCATCGAATTCGGCGAGCGCGCGGCGCTCGATGCGTTGCTCGCGGATATCAATGCCGCTTTGCAAAAAGTTGCAGCGACGCCGCTGATCGGCGGCGTTGTCGTCAAGGGCCGCCAACGCGACGTGCTCTCGCCGATCGATGGCAGCGTCGTCGGCACAGTGCAGGACGGCGATGAGGGCGTCGTTGCGTCGGCCATGGCGGCGGCCGCGGCCGGTTTTGCCTCATGGGATGGCGCGGGGCCCACGGCACGCGCCGAAATTCTCAATCGTGCCGGCGACCTGATCGAGCAGCGCCGCGCCGGCCTGATCGCCTTGCTGCAAAACGAGGGCGGCAAGACGCTTGACGACTGCGTCTCCGAAGTGCGCGAAGCCGCCGATTTCTGCCGCTACTACGCGGCGCAAGCAAGCTTGACGCTGGCGCCGCAGGCACTGCCGGGACCGACCGGAGAAAGCAACACGCTCGGTTATCGCGGGCGGGGCGTCGTCGTCTGCATCAGCCCGTGGAATTTCCCGCTCGCCATTTTCATAGGCCAGATTGCCGGTGCGCTCGCCGCCGGCAACGCGGTGGTGGCGAAACCCGCCGAGCAGACACCGCTGGTCGCTTATGAAGCGGTGAAGCTGTTGCATGCCGCCGGCGTGCCGGTGAGCGCGCTGCATCTGGTTCCCGGTGACGGCAGCGTCGGGGCCCTGCTCATCGACGATGCGCGGGTGGCCGGTGTCGCCTTCACGGGCTCCACGGAAGTTGCCCGCCTCATCAACCGCGCACTCGCCGCCAAGGACGGGCCGATCCCGCCGCTGATCGCCGAGACCGGCGGCATTAACGCCATGATCGTCGACGCCACCGCGCTGCCCGAGCAGGTGACCGACGACGTGCTGGCGTCGGCCTTCCGCTCGGCCGGCCAGCGCTGCTCGGCGTTGCGTCTTTTGTGCGTGCAGGATGACGTGGCGGACCGCGTCCTGGACATGGTGATGGGCGCCACGCGCGAACTGACGATCGGGGATCCGCGCGATCCGGCGACGCAGGTCGGTCCTGTCATCGATGCGGAAGCAAAAGACAAGCTCGAGCGCTGGATCGCCGGTATGCAAGCGCGTGGGGCTTTGCGCTTCCGTCTGAATGCCGGGCGCGCGCTGCCGACCAAAGGCACCTACGTCGCACCCGCCATCATCGCGCTGGATCATGCCGGCGAGTTGAAAGAAGAAGTGTTCGGCCCGGTGCTGCACGTGGTGCGCTGGCGAGCAGTCGCGCTCGGTGGCCTTCTCGACGACATCGCCGGCAATGGCACCGCGCTCACTCTCGGCATTCATTCGCGCATCGACGCCACGGTCGCGCGTATCGCAACGCGCCTCCCGCACGGCAATGTCTATGTCAACCGCAACATGATCGGCGCGGTGGTGGGCGCGCAGCCATTCGGCGGCGGCGGATTGTCGGGCACCGGACCGAAGGCGGGCGGTCCGAACTATCTGCATCGCCTGGCGCTCGAGCAGGTGGTGACGGTCAACACCGCCGCTTCCGGCGGCAATGCGGCGCTGCTGGCCGAGGAAGAATGACGGGCCAAATTGGTGCGCTCGTTGGCGCTACGGCTATGGTGCGCCGCCATATCTCTATCGCTTGAGGCGTTTTTGTTACCGTTACTGGCATTTTATGGGGTTCAGCGAAGTCAAAAAACGGCCTGCTTTGCGGCTGTTAACCTGATGAGTGACCAGATCGAGTATTCTCCGCGGATGACTGATTCGCTCGACCGTCTCTACGATGCTGTGGTCGCGGTCCGGGGGGCCGACCCCGCGAAGTCGCGCACCGCCCGGCTTTTCCGCGCCGGCCGCGCCAAAATGGCCAAAAAACTCGCCGAGGAAGCCGTCGAAGTCGTGATCGACGCCATGCACGGCCAACCTGAGGCCGTGGTGCGGGAGAGCGCCGACCTGCTCTACAATCTGGTGGTGCTCTGGGTGCACGCAGGCGTGCGCCCGGAAGAAGTCTGGGCCGAGATGCGCCGGCGCGAAGCCATGTTCGGGATCGCCGAAAAAGTGCCAAAGAGTATGGTACAGGGTGCTGCGCGGCGTAAGGTCGTGGCCCTGGAAGCTAGGCGCGCCCGCAAGCGCCGCTGATCCGCTATCACTCTCCCCGCGAGTTGCCGATGACAGTCCCGGCTGCCGAGCCGCGTTCGTTGCTACGCCGTCTCTACGACTGGTGCGTCGACGCCGCCCACAAGCCGCATGCGCTGTGGACCATGAGCGTGGTCGCCTTCGCCGAGAGTTCGTTCTTTCCGGTGCCGCCCGACATCATGCTGATCCCGATGGCGCTGGCGCGCCCCGAGCGGGCCTATGTCATGGCGGCCTGGTGTACGGTCGCCTCGGTCACCGGCGGCATGTTGGGCTATGCGATCGGGGCGCTGCTCTATGACTCGGTCGGCGGCTGGTTGATCCAGCTCTACGGCTATGGCGGCAAGGTCGAGGCCTTCCGGGCCGCTTACGCGCAGTGGGGCGCCTGGATCATATTGCTCAAGGGGCTGACCCCGATCCCCTACAAGATCGTGACCATCACGTCTGGCTTTGCCGGCTATAACTTCGGGCTATTCGTGCTTTTTTCGGTCATTACCCGCGGCACGCGCTTTTTCGTAGAGGCGTATCTGCTGCACCGCTACGGGGAGCAGGCCCGCCACATCATCGAAAAACAGCTCGGGCTTTGGACCCTGTTGTTCGCCGTCGTGCTCGTCGGCGGCATCGTGGCTGCGCTATACTTGATCTGATTGAATTGGCATGATCTGACCAAGTTCGCATTCCTCATTTTCGCCACCGAATGGCCCTAAAGCGGGTGTGCCGACGCAAATGCCGTTGGGCAATGATTGCCGTTAGGCGGCTGACCAGACGTCAGTTTGACCGGCCATGGATCGCAAAAAGGCTTTGAACCTTCCCGCAAAGAGAACCGTGGCGAATACCGCGCTCGGCGGCTTATTCGCTTGCGCGGTCATTCTGACGTCGGCATTGGCGGTCGCGCAGGATGCGGCGACAAACGCGCCGGATAAAGACCCGGGCTTTTTCGCCACCATCGGCCGCTGGTTCGACCGGCAGGCCGCGGGCTTCAATTCGGCCGTGGGCACTGTGCGCGACAAGTTCAAGGATATCGGTCATGAGGCCGGCGTGGCCGCCAAGTCAACGGTCGATAACGCCAAAGACGCCGCCGATGCCGTCACCCGCCTCCCCGGTACGCGCGTAATGACCGGCCACGAAAAATGCCAAATCGCGGCCAACGGCGCGCCGGACTGCATCGCCGCCGCTTCTGCCATATGCGAAGCGAAAGGCTTCAAGACCGGCAAGAGCGTCGACATGACCACCGCCGAAGTCTGCCCGGCCCAGGTCTACCTGTCAGGCCGCAACAGCGGGCCCGGCTGCCACACCGAAACCTTCGTCTCGCGCGCGCTCTGCCAATAGCTATTGCATGCTGGATTGACGCGGCCGGCGGACGCTTGTTTCAAGCCCATGCTTGTGTTTCCGTCGCGCGAAAAGCGCGTGATCCCGAAAAGTGCATACCGGTTTTCGGACAGGATCAATGCGCCACGAACATGGAGCGCGACCGTGAACCTCTACGCGAAGCTTCTCGAACGCGACGCTGCCGGCAAGGCGGTGACCGTTGCGCTGATTGGGGCCGGCAAGTTCGGCACCATGTTTCTGGCACAGGCCCGTCTCACCAAGGGCCTGCATGTGGCCGGTGTCGCCGATCTCGACGTTGCGCGTGCGCACAGCCAGTTGAAGACCGCGGGCTGGCCGGCGGCGGCTTTTGGCGCCGCGTCGCTTGATGCCGCACACAAGCAGCGCGCGACATTTGTCACCGACAACGCCGAAGCCTTGATCGCCGATCCGCGCATCGAGGTGATCGTGGAGGCGACCGGCGTGCCGGGCGCCGGTATCCATCATGCGCTGAAAGCGGTCGTCAACGGCAAGCACATCGTCATGGTCAACGTGGAAGCCGACGCGGTGGCCGGTCCCTTGCTGGCGCGCCGCGCCAGGGCGGCGGGCGTCGTCTATTCGCTGGCCTGGGGCGACCAGCCGGCGTTGATTTGCGAGCATGTCGATTGGGCGCGCGCCGCGGGCTTCAAGGTGATCTCGGCCGGCAAGGGTACGCGCTACGAGCCGCACTATCACCAGTCCAATCCCGACAATGTCTGGGACATCCTCGACCGCTACCTAAACATCACCGACCGCAAGTCGATCAATCCGAAAATGTTCAACAGTTTCGTCGACGGCACCAAGTCCGGCATCGAGATGACCGCGGTGTGCAACGCCACCGGCCTGGTGCCGCAGAGCGACGGCTTACACTTTCCACCTGCCACCCGTTTCGAGCTTGCCGACATCTGCAAGCCGCAGAGCGACGGCGGCACGCTGGAGAAGGCCGGCGTCACCGAGGTGGTTTCATCGGTCTATCGCGACGGACGCGACGTGCCGCATCATCTCGCGCTCGGCACCTATGTGGTGTTCGAAGGCGAGACCGACTACGCGCGCCGCTGCTTCAAGGAATATTCCATGCTGCCGGACAAGACCGGTAAATACGCCGCGCTCTACCGGCCGATTCACATGATCGGGCTCGAGCTCGGCATCTCGGTCGCATCTTGTGCGCTGCGCGGCGAACCGACTGGCGCGCCCACCGGTTTCCGTTCCGACGTGGTGGCGACCGCCAAGAAGCCGCTGAAGGCCGGCGAGATGCTCGACGGCGAGGGCGGTTTCTGCGTCTGGGGCAAGCAGACGCCGGCCGAAGTCTCGCTGCGAGACGACTTGCTGCCGCTCGGCCTCGCACACAACGTCAAGCTCAAGCGCGACATTGCGGAAGGCGGCGCCGTCAAATGGGCCGATGTCGTTTACGATGTGAACGACAGCGCGGTGAAAGTGCGGCGCGAGATGGAAGCAGCCTTCGGCCGCCGCAATGTCGGCGCCGAGCCGGTCTCGTAATTCGCCCCGCTATTCCAGCTCGATGGTGCCGTCGATTTTGTGGCTGAGGCCGGCCTTGTCGATGGTCAGCACCACCTGGGTGGCGAGCGCCTCGTTGCCTTTCAAGCGGCCGTCGGCGACCGCAGCGCGGATGGCCTTTTCGATTTCGCGCTGCGAGGTGACGCCTACTACCTTAAGGAATTTGCGCAGGGAGGTGTTGAGAGCCTCTTCGTTCATTGCCGGTCTCCTTGAAAAAGGCGCGATTTGCCCGATCTTAGTGACGGCCGGCCGCCGGCGATAGCGTGTTATCGACGCGCCTGGCATGCGCGGCCGGGCGACGTTGACCCGGTTGGTCGCGCCGCTATGATCCGGCGATTCCGAGCCCCTGTGGCGGAATTGGTAGACGCGCCTGACTCAAAATCAGGTGGTGGAAACATCGTGCTGGTTCGAGTCCGGCCAGGGGCACCATTCTCCTCGAAGGCGGATCTTGGTGAGCGTTCGGAGCGCAGAATGAACGACTATGTAGCTCTCGCTCGCAATGACCCGCCGCGCGCGGCCGCCGCCATTGTCGCGGTGGTCGGGCTTTTCACCATCGGCGGCTTCTTCTTCTTTCAATACGGCATGGGCCTGCCGCCGTGCCCGCTCTGCCTCGAGCAGCGGCTCGCCTATTACGTCTGCGTGCCGCTGGCGGCGCTGTTGTGGCTGGGCGCTAGCCACGGCGCCGCGCGCAAGGTTCTGGTATTTGGTTTTCTCGTGATCGCGGCGATCATGCTGTGGAATAGCGGGCTCGCCGCCTATCACGCCGGCGTCGAGTGGAAGTTCTGGCGGGGCCCGCAGGATTGCAGCGGGCCGATCAACAATTTCGGCTCGGTGCAGGATATGATGAAGCGGCTCGGCAACATCAGCCTGGTGCGCTGTGACGTGGCGTCCTGGCGGTTCCTCGGCCTGTCGCTCGCCGGCTGGGACGTGCCACTGTCGCTTGGCTTGGTAGCCGTCGCGCTGTGGGGCGCCAAGGCCGCTTTTGCGCGCCCCGCCGACTAGCCGCAACTTCGCCATAGTCGGACGCAGAACTAGCGATCCCTAAAATCCGAACGACCACGAACGAGAAGGCGCGCGTACATCCGGCGACACCTGCATCATTTCGTGGCCGCAGACGTCTGGCCCACATACCAATCCACTAAGGAATTTTACGGGGTCGACGTTAACTCAAGGCCTCATGTAGGTACGCTCCAGTTCCACGACAAGGGTTAATGAACTTCCATGACGAACGCGCACGCAAAGCCCGGCTACACCGGCACCGCGAAACTTTTGCATTGGCTGATTCTGGCATTGCTCATCGCCCAGTTCATCTTCGCCTGGACCATGCCGCATATGCGGCGCGACACGCCGGTGACGACGCTGGTCAGCCTGCACTTCACCTTCGGCATGATCGTTCTCGCTGTCGCCGTGGTGCGGCTCGGCTGGCGGGCGACGCAAGGTGAACCGGCGCCGGAAAGCGGTCTGCCGCTTTGGCAGGTGCAGTCGGCGTGGGTCATCCATTGGCTCCTCTACCTGCTCCTGTTCGTCATTCCGATCCTCGGCTGGATGAACGCCTCCTGGCGCGGTATGCCGATCGTGATGTTCGGCGTTGAATTGCCGGCGCTGATGGCGAAGCGGGCGGCCGGCTGGGACTGGACCGGCGACGTGCACAGCCTGCTGGCGAATTACCTGCTGCTGGCGCTGGTCGGCATCCATGTCGCCGCCGCGCTCTATCACTACTTCGTCCGCCGCGACCGCGTGCTGCAACGGATGTTGCCGGGCGCGTGATCCTGATTTATTCGTAGCGTAGCGCCTCAATGGGATCGAGGCGGGCGGCTTTGCGCGCCGGGTAATAGCCGAAGAAAATGCCGACCGCGGCGGAGAACAGGAATCCGCCGGCGATAGCCGCCGCCGAAATCGCCGTCGACCAGCCCGCCACCGCCGAGATGATGGCGGAAAAGGCGACGCCCATGACGATGCCGGCGATGCCGCCGGTCACGCTCAGGAAAACCGCTTCGGCGAGGAATTGCAGCAGCACGTGCAGCCGGCGCGCGCCGATTGCCATGCGCAGGCCGATCTCGCGCGTGCGCTCGGTCACCGACACCAACAAGATATTCATGATGCCGATGCCGCCGACCACCAGCGAAATCGAGGCGACTGCGGCGAGCAGGAGCGCCATGATGCGGCTCGAGCTTTCGGCGGTCTCCGCAATCTGACTGAGATTGCGCACGGAAAAATCCGCCTCATCGCCCGAGCCGATGCGGTGCCGGCGCTCGAGAATGGCGGTGACCTGCTTGATCACCGCCGGCACCTGTTCCTGGCTGACGGCCTGCACGAAGATCTGGTTGACGTAGCCGGCCAGATGCGGCGTCAGCGCGTAAGGGTTGGGTGGGCTCGGATAGATCCAATTGAATTGCGTCTGCGTTTGCGACGGCGCCGCCACGCCCAGCACTTTGCGCTCGGCGGTGGTGAACGGGATCATCACCAGGTCATCCTGGTCCTGGCCCCACGGGGTCTGACCCTTGGATTCGAGCACGCCGATCACCCGCATCGGCACGCCTTTCACCTGCATGAGTGCGCCGATCGGGATTTGCGATTCGCCGAACAATTTGGTGGAAACGGTTTGCCCGATGACCACAACCTGTGCGGCTGACGCCTCGTCGTCGGCTGAAATATCGCGCCCGGCCACGGCCCGCCAATTGGTCATCGTAGGATAGTTGACGCTGACGCCCTGAATCTGCGTCGACCAGTTCTGATTGCCGTTCTGCACTTGGCCGCCCTGGCGGATCAGGTAACTGACCTCGCTCACCGCGGTGCCCTCGCGCAGGATTGCCTGCGCGTCGGTGGTGGTGAGCGTGGAAGCGCTGCCGAGGCCGCCGCGCATGCCGCCGGACAGGTGGGCGCCCGGCAGCACCACCACCAGGTTGGTACCGAGCCGCTCGATCTGCTTGCGCACCGCCTCGTTGGCGCCCTGGCCGACCGCGACCATGGCGATCAGCGCCGCCACGCCGATAAAGACGCCGAGCATGGTCAGGGCCGAGCGCATCATGTTGCGCCGGATCGCCTGTACGGCGGCTGCCATGATCATCAAGCCGAACGCCCAGACGGTGTTGTTGCGCGTTGCCGCTACAGGCGACGGTCGCCGCCGGCGCAGGAACGATACGGGCTCAATGGAAGGCTCCGCCGGCCGCTCCGCTTTGGCCGGCTTCGGATTGCGCGCGTCGGAGATGATCTGACCGTCGCGCATGGTCAGGATCCGGTCGGCATAGGCGGCGATATCGGCCTCATGGGTGACAACAATGATGGTGACGCCTTGTTCGCGATTGAGCCGCGCCAGCGTCTCCATGATCTCGTGCGAAGTGTGGGTGTCGAGATTGCCGGTCGGCTCGTCGGCGAGCAGCAGGCCCGGGTTGTTGATCAGGGCGCGCGCGATCGCGACGCGTTGCTGCTGGCCGCCCGAGAGCTGGCCGGGCGTGTTGCGCTCGCGCTCGCGCAGACCCAGCAGTCCGAGCGCACTGCGCGCGCGCTCGGTGCGCGAGGCGGCGCTGGCTGGCCCGGAGGCGGCGTAGAACAGTGGCAGCGCCACGTTCTCGAGCGCGCTGGTGCGGGCCAGCAGATTAAAGCTCTGGAACACAAAGCCGAGTCGCTCGCTGCGCAGGCGCGCGCGCTCGGGCTCGCTTAAGCCCGCCACGTCCTGGCCCTCGAAGAAATAACGGCCGCTGGTCGGCCGGTCGAGGCAGCCGATGATCGCCATCAGCGTCGATTTCCCCGAGCCCGAGGCGCCCATGATGGCGACGAATTCGCCGGCTTCGACGGTCAGGCTCACGTCGTGCAGGGCATGCACGTCGACATCGCCGACGTGATAGGTCCGCGTGATCTGCTCCAGCTTGATGATCGGTTCTGCCATGGGCGCCCTTCGGGGCCGTGCGCGGTATCAGAACCGCAGGCGCGGCGTCGCCGTCTGCCGACTGGCAGTGCCGTTGCGCTGCTCGGTGGTGATGACCCGGTCGCCCACCTGCAAGTCGCCTTTGACGATCTCGGCGTGGCTGTCGTCGTCGAGGCCGACCGTGACCGCAACGCGCGCCGGGTTGCCGTCACGCAGTACATAGACGGCGCTTTGGTTGCCCGGCGTCGCGTTGCGCGTCGCGCCCTTGAGGCCGCCGGGTGCATAGCGCAGCGCCTGACTCGGCACGCGCAGCACGTCCTGGCGTTCGGCGGTGACGATGCGGCTCGCCGCCGTCATGCCCGGCTTGAGCGAAAGATCGTTGTTGTTGACGCTGACGACGACGTCGTAGGTCACGACGTTCTGGATGTTCTGTGGCGATTGCCGCACCTGGCTGACGGTGCCCTGAAAGGTGCGTTTTGGAAAAGCATCGACGGTGAAGAAAACCTTGTCGCCGTTCTTGATGCCGCCGATGTCGCTTTCGCTGACATTGGTGTCGACCTGCATCTTGGTGAGGTCGGTGGCGATCAGGAACAGGGTCGGGGTCTGGAAGCTCGCCGCCACAGTCTGCCCGACGGTGACGTTGCGCGACACCACCGTGCCATCTACCGGCGAGACAATATTGGTGTAGCTGAGATTGATATCGGCCGCCTCGAGCTGCGCCTGGCGCTGCGCAATGGCGGCTTGGTCGACGCCGATCTGGGCCTGCGCCTGGTCGAGCGCGTTCTTGGAATTGTCGAGCGTGTCCTTGGAAATTGCGTTAGTCTGCGACAGCCGCGCGTTGCGGTCGTAGTTGAGTTGCGCGTAGTCGAAGTTGGCCTGATCCTTGGCCAGCTGCGCCTGGGCCTGCGCGAGATTGGCTTTGTTCTGATCGACCACGCTCTGGTAGGGGCGGGGATCGATTTTGGCGCAGATCTGGCCCTGCTTTACCTCGGTGTTGTAGTCGCAGTGAATCTCCTGGATGACGCCAGAGACGTAAGTGCCGACGATGATGGTGAGCACCGGATTGACCGTGCCGGTGGCGGTGACCGTGCGCGTGACCGGCCCGCGCGTGACCGGCGCGGTCGCGTACTGCACGCTTCCATTGGTGTTGAAAAACCACCAGGCGGCACCGATGCCGGCGATCACGACAAGCGCCAACACGCCGCCGATCGCCCAAGGCTTGCGCCTGGAGCGGGCAGGGGCGGCTTGTGGCTTGGGGACGAGAGAAACCGGCGCCGGTCCTTCCGACCGCGCCACGCCAGGTCCCATAGGCTTGCTCATGCGCGAACTCCTTGCCCCCGCATATCTAGTAACGCGGGAGCAAGCGAAAACCTTTGACGCGCGTCAAAACATGGCGAAAGCGTAATAATTGGGTGGAAAAGGCCGCCGCTTACGGCTCCAGCTCGGTATCCCAATAGAGATAATCGAGCCAGCTTTCGTGCAGGTAGTTGGGCGGGAACAGCCGACCGTTCCTGTGCAAATGCTGCACCGTCGGCTGGAACGGCATCTGTGAAGGCCACATCTTGGCTTCGGCGGGAGTCAGGTTGCCCTTGCGCAGGTTACAGGGCGAGCAGGCCGCCACCACGTTGATCCACGTCGTGTGCCCGCCGCGCGAGCGCGGAACCAGGTGATCGAAGGTGAGATCGTCGCGGTCGCCGCAATACTGGCAGGAGAAGCGGTCGCGCAGGAAGACGTTGAAGCGGGTGAAGGCCGGATGGCTCGAAGGCTTCACGTAGGTCTTGAGCGAGACCACGCTCGGCAGCTTCATCTCGAAACTGGGGCTGTGCACCGCGCGGTCGTAATTGGCGACGATGTTCACGCGCTCGAGGAAGACGGCCTTGATCGCGTCCTGCCAGGACCATAGCGACAGCGGATAATAGCTCAGCGGGCGAAAATCCGCATTAAGCACCAGGGCGGGGAAACCACTGGGCGATACGTGCACGTTCAAAGCGACGTTCCTCCACCTCCGTGAGGCTGCCGCTACGCAGCTAACGGCCTAGTAATAGGGCAGCGTGACAGGATTGTGAAGTAGACATGGGAGGTTACCCGCAACGGCCCTATTTGCGGGCCGTCAGGTTGCGGGCGATAAACTCGCCGCCCTGGCGCAGGCCTTCCTGGTCGATGCCGTGGCCGACGCCGGGCGAAACGTGCCATTCGGCCGGCACCTCCATCGCGGCCAGGCTTTGCGCGGCATGGAACAAGGCCTGCACCGGGATCAGCGGGTCCTGGTCGCCATGGACCAGCAGTACCGGCGGCCGGCTTTTGATCTGCCCGGCGAAACCGGCGGGATCCAAGTCTTCCGGCATTGCCAGCATGCCGGAATAGCCGATGATCGCGGCCGGGGATACCTGCCGCCGCAAGCCGACATGCAGCGCCATCATGGTGCCCTGGCTGAATCCGACCAGCGCCAGCGCGGATGGCGGCAGCGAAAGGCGCTTAAGCTCGGCATCGAGAAAGCTGTCCAGTCCCGGCGCCGCCATATTCACGCCGGCCCAGCGCTCACCCGGATCGCGAAACGTCAGTGGAAACCATTCTCGCCCTGTCGGCGCTTGTCCGCACGGCCGCGGCGCGTGCGGAGAGACGAAGGCGGCATCGGGCAGCAGCGCGGCCCAAGCACGCCCAATGTCGATCAGGTCATTGCCGTCGGCGCCGTAGCCGTGCAGGAAGACAACGAGTTGCTTCGCTTGTCCTGAGCGCGGCGCGACGCGCGGGCCGTCGAGTTCAGCCATTGCGTTTCCTTTTTGCTTTTTTCTTCACTTTCTTCTTCGCCGTCATTTTCTTTTTCTTTGCCGGCTTTTTCACCGGCGTGGCCGGCTGCACTGGCACCACGTCGCGTTTTTTCACTGCGTGATAGTAAGCCCACAGCAGATGCGCCGCCACGCCGCGCCACGGCCGCCAGGCTTCCGCCATTTTCGTCAGCGCCTTGGCGTCCGGGCGCTGGCGCAAGCCAAAGGCGATGCGCGCGGATTCCTGCACGGCCAGATCGCCGGCCGGAAAGGCGTCGGCGTGGCCGAGGCAGAACAAGAGATAGATGTCGGCGGACCAGGGGCCGACGCCGTGCAGCGCGGTGAGCGCGGCATGCGCAGCGTCGGCGTCCATCTCGCCGACGCGGGTGAGATCGATGTGAGCTTTGGCGACGGCCTTGCCGATCTCGCGGATCGACTTGATCTTGGGTGCGGAGAGGCCGAGCCGCCTGAGCTTGTCTGTGCGCGCGCGCCGCACCGTATCGTGATGAAACGGATCGAAGGCGGCGAACAGACGGTCGCGAATCGCGGCCGCGCTGGCGGTCGAGAGCTGCTGGCCACAGACGATGGCGCACAACCCGGCGAAGCCCGCTTCGCGGCGGCGCAGGCTGAAGGCGCCCGCCTTGTCCGCAACCGGCCGGAGTCGCGGATCGGCGGCAATCAGCTGCGCGAGGCCTGCCTGCAGATCGGCGTCGGTGTGGAGGAAGGTGGTCATTCTCGGCTTGTCATGTCCCGCGAACTTACTCAGCTGTCATCGTTTGCGAAAGCGGGCGATCCAGTAATCGCTGGCGGTTGTGATAAATCTTCAGGCCTGCGTCTACTGGATGCCCCGCCTTCGCGGGGCATGACAATCGAGAGGCCATGCCGCTGCCACCCGTTTTCCGCTTCGCGCCCTCGCCCAATGGCTACCTGCATCTCGGCCATGCGTTGTCGGCGCTCATCAATGCCGAGATGGCCCGCGCCGCCGGCGGCCGGCTGCTGCTGCGCATCGAGGATATCGATGAAGCCCGCTGCCGCCCGGAATACGAGGCGGCGATCTATGAGGACCTGGCCTGGCTCGGAATTGAATGGGAAGAGCAGGTATGGCGGCAGTCCGAGCACTATGACGGTTACCGTGCAGCGCTTCGCCGGCTCGACGAGCTAGGCCTGGTCTATCCAAGCTTTGAGAGCCGTGCCGAGATCGCGGTCATGGTTGCGGCGCGCGAAGCCAAGGCGCCGTGGCCGCGCGATCCCGATGGCGCGCCGCTCTATCCCGGCACGGCCAAGGCAATGGCGCCCACCGAGCGCGCCCGGCGCATGGCGACGGCCGAACCTTATGCGTTGCGCCTCGACATGCAGGCTGCGCTGGCACGCACCGGCCGGTTGATTTGGAGTGAAAGCGGGAAGGGGCCGCGCGGCGAAACCGGCACCGTCGCCGCCGATCCCGCCGCAAATCCGGCGATTTGGGGTGACGTCATCCTTGCACGCAAGGATGCCCCGACGAGTTATCACCTCGCCGTGACCGTCGACGACGCCGCGCAAGACATCACCGACGTGGTGCGCGGGTGCGATCTTTTTTACGCGACCAGCGTGCATCGGCTGTTGCAGGCGCTGCTGGGCCTGGCCGTTCCGCGCTATCATCATCACCGGCTCATCCTTGACGCCGACGGCAAGAAGCTGTCGAAATCGACCGCCGCCACTTCTTTACGCGAATTGCGGGGCGCTGGGGCCACGCCCGCCGATATCCGCCGGCGGGTCGGGCTCGATTGAGCCGGGCTTCCGTGGCATGGTCCGCCATTCGTCGGGGGAGCAATGGCGAAGCGCAAGTCCAGCACAAAGCCGCGCCGCCGGCGCCGCGGGTCGGCTGCGCGCGCCGTCAAAAAGCGCGGCACGAAAGCGCCGGCGCCGCGCGCCATCGAAGCCGCGCTTGCCGGCATCGCCCACGACATCCGCACGCCGCTCACCGGCATCGTGGCGCTGGCCGAGTTGCTCGCATCGTCCAATCTCGGCCAACGCGAACGAGAATGGGCGAACGCCATCAAGAGCGGCGCCGATCATCTGGCCGCGCTCACCACCCTGATCGTCGACGCCGCCAAGGCCGAAGCCGCGGGGCTGACATTGCACGAGGAGCCGTTCTCGCCACGTGCGCTGGCGCAAGCCGTGGCGCAGGCGCTGCTTGCGCGTGCCGGCAACAAAGACGTCAAGGCCGAAATCACAATTGCCGACGACCTGCCGGCGACGGTCGCCGGCGACGCATTGCGCCTGCGTGCCGCGCTGGAAAACCTTGCTGACAATGCGGTGAAATTCACCAGTGAAGGGACGGTGACCTTCACCGCCACCGCCGAACCGGTCGTGCGCGGCCGTCTGCGCCTGATTTATACTGTGACCGACAGCGGCATCGGCATGAGCGCCGGCGAATTGAAGCTACTGTTCCGCCCGTACGCGCAGGCGAGCGCCGAGATCGCGCAGCGCTACGGCGGTGCCGGCCTTGGGCTCTCCTTCGTCAAGCGCATCGCCAAGGCCATGGGCGGCGACCTCACGGTGACCAGCAAGAAGGGCGCAGGCTCGATCTTCCGCCTCAGCGCGCTCGTTGCGCGCGTCGAGGCACAGCCCGCGCTCGAGCCCGGCGGTGCACGGAGTGTTCCGACGCGCGCGCTCACCATCCTCTGTGCCGAGGACAACCCTTACGGACGCGTCGTGATGAACACGATCCTCACCGAGCTCGGCCACCGCGTCGATTTTGTCGAGAGCGGCGAGGCGGCGGTGAAGGCGGCAACAGGCGGCGGCTACGACGCGGTGCTGATGGACGTGACGCTGGCGGGCCTCGATGGGCTGGCGGCGACGCAGGCCATCCGCGCGCTGCCGGGCAAATCGGGCGAGGTGCCGGTGATCGGCATTTCCGGCCGCAACGAAAGCGGCAACGAAGAAGCCGCGCGCGCGGCCGGCATGAATTTCTATTTTGCGAAGCCGGTGAGCCCGGGGAAGCTGGCGGCGGCATTGGCGGGACTTGCGGCCCTATAGCCATCACTTTTCTGTATTACGGCCTGACCGTTCCGGCCAAGCGGGAGAAGCAACATGCGTGCAGGAATCATGACGGTTCTGCTGTCGGCGGCAGTCACCTTGATGGGCGGCATATCTGCGGTGCAGGCGCAAACCTGCGAGGATCAGTACAAGGCTTGCGTAAAACGCGGCCACATCGCCAGTGAGTGCAGGAAGTCAACCGGCCGCTGCCTCGAAAGCGGCCGCTGGATCGGACCGGCGGGCGGCGAATATCCAATCTCGAAAAAGAAATAGCGCTTTTGCCCGACCGGAACGATTTTCGCGTCGTCGTCGGCCAAGGAAAGTCGGGTCAAAATGCTCTCGTAGACCACCTGCATGCCGGCGTCGCGTGCGCATCGCGATCTGACATCGGCACCCGCGCGAGAGGGCGCGGGTGCCGCATACCGCGTCATCCTGATGCGGCACGCTTACGCAGCTACGCAATCGAGGACGGGTGTCAGTTGGGGAAGCAGGTACGCCTGCTTGCTCTTGAGGAAGTTGATCAGTGCCGCTTCGTCGTTGCGCAGAGCGTGGTCGCGCATCATGCGCTCGGCTAGCCAACGCGCATCTTCCGCGCTCGCCCGTGGCTCGGTCCCGATCGTCAGTCCCGACGACCCGTTGCTGTGGCGCGGCTCGCCGTCGAGCGTGCCGTTGGTGCATGCGTCCCACATGGCGTTCAGGCTGCCGGCCAGCATCTGGCTCATAAAGCCGCCAATGCCGGGTGTCGGCGCGTCGAGCCATGCTTCTCGGCGCAGCGCTTCTTGTCGCGTCGGGACCTGATAGCCCAAAGTCGACATGAGGAAGTTCGCGAGCGCCTTGACGAACAGGTCGGACCAGGCCGGATCGTTCTTCGTTTCCGAAGTCGCGTCGTTGATGTCGAACAGGACACCGGCTTCCTGCCGCGTAACGGCGATATTGCCGTCGCCGCCGAAGGCGAAAAGGATACGACGCACGAGCTCAGTCTCGGCTCGATCGACCACGCCCGGTTCGCACGAAGAGGGCGCGCCGATATAGCAGTTGGCGCCGATCACGCCCCATTTGACCTGTTCGAGCGCGAAGGCGACGAGTTTGACCGGACTCAGCTTGGCGCGCTCGAGGGTTTTCACCAGCAGCTCGAACTCGCACGCGCTGTCGACTTTGTCGCCGGAACGGGCGATGTGCGCCATCAGCCAGTCGGCGTTCTCATCCGAAATGTAACCGCTCGGGTCAGCCTGGACTACGATGTAGTCTGTCAACGCTTCGACGAAGAACGGCGCCCACGAGGGGTCGGCGTTTTTCTCCAGCCGGTCATTTAGCTCGAACGCCATTTCGGCGTCGTCCAGTGTGACCACGCCCTTCCAGAAAACGCTATGCCGCAGCTTGAGCACGTCGTCCGCGCTGATCTTGCCGCGCGCGAGAATTTCCTTGACCGTTTCGTTCTCCGCCATGAAGGCGCTCCCTGTAGTACAATTAATGCAACTGTGGGCGCGAGCCTCCCACAATTGCCTTTAATTTTGCCTAAGGTATTCGGGTGCTGTCGCACGCACGCGGCGTTATCGAACTGTGAACCTTAATCGTCGGTGGATGCCGCAGTCAGCGCGCCGCGAGTCAATTGCTTGAGGCCGTCTTTTGGTCGCGGCTTTCAACGATCCGCACTAGGTCGGACATGATGCGGTTCAGTTCAAAATCCTTCGGCGTGTAGACCGCGGCGACGCCGGCCTTCTCCATCTCGGCGGCGTCCTCCGGCGGGATGATGCCGCCGACCACCAGCGGCACGTCGAGGCCTTCCTTCTTCATGCGGGCCACCACGTCCTCGACCAGCGGCATGTGGCTGCCCGACAGCACGGAGAGGCCGATCACATGCGCCTTCTGTTTGCGCGCGGCGTCGACGATCTCTTCCGGCGTCAGACGAATGCCCTCATAGACCACCTGCATGCCGGCGTCGCGCGCGCGCACCGCGATCTGCTCGGCGCCGTTGGAATGGCCGTCGAGCCCGGGCTTGCCGACCAGAAACGTCAAGCGGCGGCCGAGCTTGCGTGACACGCGGTCGACGTCGGCGCGGATGTCGTCGAGGCCGGTGACGTCGTTGCGCATGGCGCGGCCGACGCCGGTGGGCGCGCGGTATTCGCCGAAGGCCTCGCGCAGCGTCCAACCCCATTCGCCGGTGGTGACGCCGGCCTTGGCGCAGTCGATCGAGGCCGGCATGATGTTGGCGCTGCCGGCGGCGGCTTGCTTCAGGCCGGCGAGCGCGGATTTGACCGCGGCCTTGTCGCGCGCCGCGCGCCAGGCTTTCAGCTCCTCGATCTGTCCGCGCTCGGCCTGCTCCGACACGGTGAGAATGGCCTCGGCGGCATCGGCCAGCGGCGAGGGCTCGCTGTCGATGTATTTGTTGACGCCGACCACGATCTGCTCGCCGCGCTCGATTCGCTCCAGCCGCGCGGTGTTCGATTCGACGAGTTGCTGTTTCATGTAGCCGGTATCGACCGCGGCCACCGCGCCGCCCATTTCCTCGATGCGCTTGAGCTCTTCTTTCGCTTCCTCTTTCAGCTTCGCAACTTCGCGCGCGATCTCGGTGGAGCCGTCGAAAATGTCGCCGTATTCCAACAGGTCGGTCTCGTAGGCCAATATCTGCTGCATGCGCAGCGACCATTGCTGGTCCCACGGCCGCGGCAAGCCGAGCGCCTCGTTCCAGGCCGGCAATTGCACCGCGCGGGCGCGCGCGCCTTTCGACAGCGTCACCGCCAGCATTTCAAGCAGAATGCGCGCGACATTGTTCTCCGGCTGCTGCTCGGTCAGCCCAAGTGAATTGACCTGCACGCCGTAGCGGAACAGCCGCTGCTTGGCATCGGTGACGCCGTAACGCTCAGCGGTGATCTCGTCCCACAGTTCGGTGAAGGCACGCATCTTGCAGACTTCGGTGATGAAGCGCAGCCCGGCGTTGACGAAGAACGAGATGCGTCCGACCACCTCGCCGAATTTTGCAGGTTCCACCGCGCCGGACGCCTTCACCGTGTCGAGCACCGCTTGCGCGGTCGCCAGCGCAAAGGCGAGCTCCTGCACCGGCGTCGCGCCCGCTTCCTGCAAGTGATAGGAGCAGACATTGATCGGATTCCATTTCGGAATCTCTTTGGTGGTGAACAGAACAACATCCTTGATGAGGCGCATCGACGGCGCCGGCGGAAACACGTAGGTGCCGCGCGAGAGATATTCCTTGATGATGTCATTTTGAATCGTGCCCGTGAGGGCAGTGCGCGGTGCGCCTTGCTCGTCGGCGACCGCGATATAGAGCGCCATCAGCCACGCCGCGGTGGCGTTGATGGTCATCGAGGTATTCATGCTGCCGAGCGGGATGCCCTCGAACAGCGCGCGCATGTCGCCGAGATGGCAGATCGGCACGCCGACCTTGCCGACCTCGCCCTTGGCCAGCACATGGTCGGAGTCGTAGCCGGTCTGCGTCGGCAGATCGAAAGCGACCGACAGGCCGGTCTGCCCCTTGGCGAGATTGCCGCGATAAAGCGTGTTGGATTCCGCCGCCGAGGTGTGCCCGGCATAGGTGCGGAAGATCCAGGGCTTGTCCGGTTGGGTTTTGTCGCGCATCGCTCGCCTGCGATGCCAGTGTGGCTTAAGCCTTGTTGCAATGCAACATCATGCCGGCCGGGCCGTCCGCCCGGCCAACTGCTTGGAAGTCTCGGCTCGTACCGGCGCCGTCAGGCCCGCTTCACCAGGCCAATGATGAACAGCAGGATTACCGCGCCGATGGTGGCGTTGATGATGGCGGCGATGATGCCGCCGCCGATATGCACGCCGATCATCCCCAGTAGCCAGGTGCCGACGAACGCGCCGACGATACCGACGACGATATTGCCGATCAGGCCGAAACCCATGCCCTTGACGATCTGGCCGGCGAGCCAGCCGGCGATCGCGCCGACGATGATGAGGATAATAAGGCCTTCGAGCGCCATGGTGCCCCTCCTTGTCGCGGCCTAGCCCCGGCGGCGGCCGCGCATTGCCAGATTGAATAGAAAACCGGTGGTTCCGTCGACTGCCCTGGCGCCGATTGTGGACTGAATTGTTTGACGGGGACGTGACGGGTTTGCCGCGCCGACGGTCAGGCGCGCGAAGTCGTCGACGCCAGCGCGTGCCGTGCCACCAGCATCGCCGCCACCAGGACGGCGGCGAAGCCGACCGGGGCGGTCACGAACGGGAAGATCAGCACCAGCAGGCAGGCTAGGCCGATGCCTGCCAGTTCGCCCGGCAGGAAGCCGTTCGCGCGGGAGAGCCGGAACAGGAAAGCAAGCGGCACCGCCAGCACCACCAGGTCATACGTGTAGAGATAAGGTGTCGCCAACAACGCAGCGGTGCCGAGCGTTGCAGCTTTGATCTCGTAACGCGCGCGGCTGCGCCACACATATGCAACGCTGGCCGCGGCGGCGAGTGCGACAATGGCTTGCACGGTCCAGGCCAGCGGCTCGCTGCCGCCGAGCGAACGCACGAGGCCAAACGCGGTCTGCAATTTGTGCCAGTCGGCCCAGCCGTCCGACAGGAAGGCCTGCGAGGTGTGGCCGATATTGGCGACGAAGGCCTGCCAAGCCTCGATGCCGAATGCCGCCAATGATGCGGCCGCCATCAGCGCCGCGACAATGCCGGCCGTAACTAACACGCGCCAATGCCCGCCGGCGATCAGCGCGATCGGCACCAGCAAGCCGAGGTGCGGCTTGTAAGTGAGCAACCCGAGCAGCACGCCCGCCACGACCGGGCGCCGCTCGATGAACAGCAACGCGCCGCCCAGTAGTCCGGCGCTGAGAAATCCATTTTGCCCGACGACGAAATTGCACAGCACGGCCGGGAACGCGGCGGCCAGCAGCCAGCCGCTGGGCGCACCCACTATGGCGCGAATGGCCGCGAGATAGGCCGGGAACGTCCCAAAGGTCCACAACACATAAGCGGCGGTATAGGGCATCAGTGCCAAGCTCGCCGCCACAAACAAAAATGTCGGCGGGTAGTGCCAGCCGAAATAACCGTGGAACGGGTGGCCGAGCGCCAGCACCTCCACGGCCTTGTGGACCGGCCAGTCATAGGCCGCGGCTGCGTGGCCCTCGAGCGCCAGCCGCCCGGCCGCCCAGACGTTGACAAAATCAGTGGGGATGCCGTGGCCGTCCGGTCCGATCAGCCAGATCCCTTGCAGGTAGCTGGTGGCGAGATAGACGGCGTGGGCGACGACAAGGGCAAAACAGGTAAGCTCGACCGGCCGCGCCAGCGGGACGCCGGCGGTGCGCTCTGGTGAAATCTCATAGCTCGTCATCGCTGTCCTCGCGCCAGGATGGCGCGAGGCTATCGGCGTCTGCTTGAACAAAGCCTTAAACGCCCTGCGCCATGGGACTTTACGCGCGCCCGCAGGCAAATATTGCGCCGCAGCATGAACTGCGGCACACTATTAGGGCGCAAGGAGATGTGAGATGCCGGCCGCCGCGCCTAAGAGGAGCATCGCTCCGCTCAAGGACCTTTACGACATCGGCGAGATTCCGCCGCTCGGCCACGTGCCGGAGAAGATGCACGCTTGGGTGATCCGCAAGGAGCGGCACGGGCCGCCCGACCAAGCCATGCAACTCGAGGTCGTGCCGACTTGGCCGATCGCCGAGGACGAGGTGCTGGTGCTCGTGATGGCCGGCGGTGTCAATTACAACGGCGTCTGGGCCGGCCTCGGCCAGCCGATCTCCACCCTCGACGTGCACAAGCACCCGTTCCACATCGCCGGCTCCGACGCCGCCGGCATCGTCTGGGCGATCGGCAGCAAGGTCCATCGCTGGCAGGTCGGTGACGAGGTCATCGTCCACTGCAATCAGGATGACGGCGACGACGAGGACTGCAACGGCGGCGATCCGCTGCTGTCGCCTTCGCAACGCATCTGGGGCTACGAGACGCCGGACGGCTCGTTCGCGCAATTCTGCCGCGTGCAATCGCGGCAGCTGATGCTCAAGCCGATGCACCTCACCTGGGAAGAGTCGGGCTGCTATACGCTCACGCTTGCCACTGCCTACCGCATGCTGTTCGGCCATTCGCCGCATACGCTCAAGCCCGGCGACAATGTGCTCGTATGGGGCGCCTCCGGCGGGCTCGGCGTGTTCGGCGTGCAGCTGGTCGCGGCGTCAGGCGCCAATGCCATCGGCATCATCTCCGACGAGTCGAAGGCGGAGTATGTGCTCAATCTCGGCGCCAAGGGCGTGATTAACCGCAAGGAGTTCAAGTGTTGGGGCCAGATGCCGAAGGTCGGCACGCCGGAATACGATGCCTGGGCCAAGGAGGCGCGCCGCTTCGGCAAGGCAATCTGGGACATCACCGGCAAGCGTGACGTCGACATCGTGTTCGAGCATCCCGGCGAACAGACTTTCCCGGTCTCCTGCCTGGTGGTGAAGCGCGGCGGCATGGTCGTGTTCTGCGCCGGCACCTCCGGCTACAACCTTACCTTCGACGCGCGCTATGTCTGGATGCGGCAGAAGCGTATCCAGGGTTCGCACTTCGCGCATTTGAAGCAGGCCAGCCAAGCCAACCGCTTCGTGCTCGAGCAGCGCATCGATCCTTGCATGAGCGCGGTGTTTCCCTGGGCGGACATTCCGCTGGCGCATATGAAGATGTGGAAGAACCAGCACCCGCCCGGCAACATGGCGGTGTTGGTCAACGCGCCGCGCCCCGGTTTGAAGACACTCGAGGACGTGCAGGAAGCGGCGGGCGGCTAAAGATTACGCTTTTGCCCGCGTCTGCACGATGACGGAATTCAATTCGCCGCCGTAGATGAAGATCGACGCGCACACATAAAGAAACACCAGCGCGACCATCGCTGAGGCGAGCCCGGCATACATCGAAACATAGGCAAAGGCGTAATTGGCGAGATAGCGCCCGAAGGCGGCGCCGCTGATCAGCCACAGCAACAGCGTGGCAACGATGCCCGGTGTGATGTCGATAAATCGGCGCCTTCCGGCCGGCAGCCAGCGGTGCAGGATGACGAGCGCGATCGCGAGCACCACCACCGCCACCGCGTAACGTGCGAACGTGATAACGTTGCTGAACTGTGCCAGCCGCGGCAAGTAGAGTACCAGCTTTGCCCAGATCAGCGGGGCCAGCACCACCAGGAACGAGAAAGCCAAGATCGCGACTGCGCCGACCAGCACATAGACGATCGATTCCAACCGCAAAACCCACCAGGCGCGCGGCTCATTCGCGTCGTAGGCACGGTTGAGGCCGACACGCAGGCTTTCCACTCCGCTCGAAGCAAAATAGAGCGCGAATAGCACGCCGAAGGTGAGCACATCGCCGCGCGTATTGGTGAGGACACCGGTGATGTCCGCCGCGATCGGCCCGGCTACTTGCTGCGGCCAGGTTTCCAGCAGCAAGTGCGCGGCCTCGTCGGCGAGTTCTTTAGAGCCGAGGAAGAAGCCAGCCAAAGCCGTGACCACGATCAGGAACGGGAACAGCGCCATCAGCGTGGAGAGCGCGATATGGCTCGCAATCGCCCAGCCGTCATCGGCGGTGAAACGCCGGAACGCTTCAAATACGACCCGCGAGCACGAATTTAGAATACGCAAAGGCCTGCTCCAGAGGGCACCGCCCCTCAGATCAGCCATCGCCGCAAGGTTTGCAAGGGCGAGCTTTCCCGCTCGTCCCCGCGAAAGCGGAGACCCAGGGATGATGTATCCTGAATTCCCGCTTACGCGGGAATTGACGGGCCGAAACTCAGGCCGCCTGCACGTTGGCGAGGAATTGCCGCACTTCCGCTTCCAGGCTCTCGGCCTCGACTGCGACGGAGTCCGCCAACGCCTTGACGTCGCCGGCGGTGCTGCGGGCATCGGTGGTGACGCCGGCAACCCGGACCATTGCCTCGGCGCCGGTGCGCGCCTCGCCCGAGGCGCGGCTGACGCCCTCGGCGATCGAAGCGACTGCCGAGTTCTGCTGGTCGACGGTGGCGGCCACCATGGTGGCGATGGACGACATTTCACGGATGATGGCGTTGACCTGTTCGATCGCTTGTGCGGCGTCGGCGGCGGCAGACTGGATCGAGCCGATCTGTTCGGCGATTTCTTCGGTGGCCTTAGCGGTCTGACCGGCCAGCGATTTCACCTCCGCCGCGACCACCGCGAAGCCCTTGCCGGATTCGCCGGCACGCGCGGCCTCGATGGTGGCGTTGAGCGCCAGCAGATTGGTCTGTCCGGCGATCGCCTGGATCAGGCCGACAACCTCGCCGATACGGGTCGCGGCGGTGGCGAGGTCGGACATGGTGGTGACGGTGCGCTGGGCTTCCGACACCGCGCGGCCCGCCACTTCGGTCGATTTCACGGCCTGCGAGGCGATTTCGCCGATCGAGGCCGCCAGTTCCTCGACCGAACTCGCGGCCGCGGTCACGTTGTCGGATGCGGCGCCGACACGTTGCCCGGCGCTTTGGGTTTCCGACGACATCGTGTCGGCGGCCTTGTTCAGATCCGCCGAGCTCATCTCGAGCTTCATCGATGCCGCGCGCAGCTTGCCCAGCGCGTTCTCGACCGAATGCTTGAATTCCGCAATGGTCAGCGAAATTGTCGAAGAGCGCGCTTCCTGAGCCTGGCTGTTTTCGGCCTGGATGGCGGTCAGCTTTTTCCGCTCGATCGTGGTGTCGCGGAAAACGATCACCGTGCGCGCCATCTCGCCGATTTCGTCGTGCGCTGTGGTGGCGGGGATGCGCGCGCTGGTGTCGCCGGCGGCTAGCCGCTTCATTACGCCGGCCAAACCATTGAGCGGACGCGTGATGCTGCGCCCGATCATCCAGGAAAAACCGAGGACGAGCGTCGCGATGACGATACCGACTGCGATGATGGCGGTGCGGGTACGGCGTTGCGAAGACGCGAGCGCCGCCGAAGCCTGCGCCGCGGTACCGTTCGCTGAAACGATAATCGCGTCAGCGCGCGGCACCATGTTCTGGCTGTCGATGTCGATCAATGCGCGGAGAGGATGGATACGGTCGGCGACCCTGATCCAATTCGCGAAGGTCTCTGCGTAGTCCTTCACTTCGGTTTCAAGCTTCGCTTTCATCGCCGGCGTGCCGTCGATGTTGGCGAAGGTGTCGGTGAAGTCCTGGTAGCCCAAGAGGAATTGCTGACGCGTGAGTTCGCTCGGATTAAGCCGGTATTCCGCTTCGTGGTGGCGCATGATCAGCAGCGTAATCATCAGTTTCTTCGCTTCGGCATCGGCCAGCCACGTCATGTTATCGTTGATGGCGGTCTCGATCTTGTTGGCGGCATCGCGCAGTTCTCTACGCAGGCCGTTGGATTCGGAGTTGCCGAGTGTACGCTGTTCCAAGACCAGCTGGTTGAAGTTTTTCTTGAGCTTGGCGAGTTCCTGGCGCAGCGCCGCGATTTCGTCGGCGTGCTCGCTGCCGATTGAGCCTTCGATCTGATCGAGGCTCTTGTTGGCGATCTGCTGCGAGCGCCCAAAGGAGTCGATTAGCGTGTGCGGCTGGGTGGCGAAGTCCTTGACCGCGATCCGCATGGCGCCGACGGCGATCTTGAAATCGCGGCTGGCATCGGCAAGCCCCCGCGATTGCTTGACGGTCTGGAACGCGTTGCCGACGTCGCTTTCGCCCGAGATGTAGGTGAGTCCGATGGCCAGGAATCCCGCCACCGGGATCAACGCTAGCGCAATGATGCGCGTGCGCACCGAGCATGACGCCAACACTCGGTTCAGCCAGTTGAACGAGAGCGACAGCGAGAACGGAAACGAAAACTTTTTAAGGCTGAAGCGCATGGAACCGGTCGGTCTCGCGGTGGCTGGGGTGCGCGGAGCTGCCGCAGCGATGAAAGCCCGAAATGGTTAATTTTGTAGCAATTTGATACCGCGCCGCCGCTAAAATGGCCGGGAAACGCGCCCGTTGTGCGCCGCTTTGCTTTTGTGCACCGCACTCGTATTGTCTGCGGTGCCGGCACCGCAGACGTTGCCTGACCGAGGGTCCCATGCCGATCGCTGCCTCCCGTCCCCGCGCGGAAAACGAACTGGCGGAGCTTGCCCGTGAGGCGGTTGCGGCCGCCGATGCCATCTTGGCGGACGCCATGGCCAAGGTGCGCGAGCGGGTGGTGGTGGAGGGCCACACGGTCGGCCGCCTGGTTGACCGCGAACAACGCGCCACCCACGGGCTGGCCTGGATCGCCACCTATGTGGAGGCGCTGCGCCAGCTTGCCGCCTATGCTGAGCGCATGGCCGGCGACGACGCGCTGGGCGAAATGGAGGAGCACCTCGTCCGTATCGGGATCGGCGAGTATTTTGCTCAAATCATCGGCGGGATCCCGATGAGCCAGGGCGAGGTGGTGCGGCCGAACGACCTCGGCCTGTCAGTCGCGGAGGTGACGGCGCGTATCAATCCCGCCGTTGAAAGCTTGCTCGCGACCGGCAATACCGCCGAGCGGCGCGCCCGCCTGGTCGAGCTGATGCGTGAGAGCCATCATGCCACGGTCGGCATGTGCGGCCTCGACGAAACGTTGGAATCGATCCGCGACGAGATGCGCAAATTTGCCGACAGCGAGGTGATCGGCAGCGCGCAAGACTGGCATCGCACCAACAGCTACATCCCGATGGACGTGATCGGACAGATGTCGGAGCTCGGCGTGTTCGGGCTGACCATTCCGGAAGAATTCGGCGGCATGGGGCTCGGCAAGGAATCCATGTGTGTGGTCTCCGAAGAGTTGTCGCGCGGCTATATCGGCGTCGGCTCCCTGGGCACGCGCTCGGAGATCGCCGCCGAATTGATCCTCGGCAGTGGCACCAACGAGCAGAGGCAGAAATGGCTGCCCAAGATTGTATCCGGTGAGGTGCTGCCGACGGCGGTGTTTACCGAGCCCAATACCGGTTCGGACCTGGCCTCGATCAAGACCCGCGCCGTACGCGAGGGCGGCGTTTACAAGGTCTACGGCAACAAGACCTGGATCACGCATCCGGTGCGCGCCGACCTGATGACGCTGCTGGTGCGCACCAACCCGAAAGAGCCCGGCCATCGCGGATTGTCCATGCTGCTGGCGGAAAAGCCGCGCGGCGACGACGCTAATCCGTTCCCGGTGAAGGGCATGACCGGCACCGAGATCGAGGTGCTCGGCTATCGTGGCATGAAGGAATACGAGATCGCCTTCGACGGCTTCGAGGTGAAGGCGGAGAACCTGCTCGGCGGCACCGAGGGGTTGGGTTTCAAGCAGCTCATGCAGACATTCGAATCCGCGCGCATCCAGACGGCCGCCAGGGCGATTGGCGTGGCTCAGGCTGCCATGGAACAGGCGATCAACTACGCGCAAAACCGCGTGCAGTTCGGCGTGCCGATCGTCAGCTTCCCGCGTGTCGCCGACAAGATCGCGATGATGGCGACGGAAATCATGATCGCGCGCCAGCTCACTTATCACGCTGCGCGCGAGAAGGACTCCGGCCGCCGCTGCGATCTGGAAGCCGGCATGGCCAAATTGCTTGCCGCCAGGGTGGCCTGGGCGGCCGCCGACAACGCCGTTCAGGTCCACGGCGGCAATGGCTTTGCGCTGGAATTTCCAGTCTCGCGCATCCTGTGCGACGCCCGCATCCTCAATATTTTCGAGGGTGCCGCCGAAATCCAGGCCCAGGTCATCGCCCGCCGCCTGCTGGACGGGACCAACTGAAGCAGCGCACGATCCACACCCGAGATTGGCAACAAAATCAGCCCTTGCCGCGTTTGATCCAGAGCAATACGTGCATGCCGCGCGTGGTCTACGCTTCTACTTAAGTCAGGAGGCTTTCATGTCCGAATTATTAATCCGCAGCGGCGAGTGGGTGGTGGTGTGCGACGGCGCCAAGGCGCTCATCCTGGAGAACGCCGGCGACATCAAGTTTCCCAACCTCAAAACCATCGAGGTGTTCGAGCAGAAGGACTTGCCGACCCGCGAGCTCGGTACCGATGCGCCCGGCCGTTCCCATAGCTCGGTCGGCCATGGCCGCAGCTCCTACGAACAGACCGACTGGCACAATCAGGCGGAAGAGGCTTTCCTCACCCAGCTTGTCCAGCGTCTCGACGCCGCCGTCACCGCCGGCAAGACCAAGTCCATGATCATCGTGGCGCCGCCGCGCGCGCTCGGCGTACTGCGCCCGGCCTATTCGCACACGCTGAAGAGTGCCGTGCGCGTCGAGGTGGACAAGGACTTCGTCAAAATGCCGGTGCACGAGATCGAGAAGCGCCTGAGCGGCGCCTGACGCATCATTCGAGCAACCTATTGCGGGATTTCGGAATATGGCTGGCCCGCCGCAATTGCGGTGTTATGGTCGCCCGCGATTCAAGCGGATGATCTCGGTCGAGGCCGGTGAATGAACTCTCGTCTCCGTCGATGTGCGCTCAGCGCCGTGCTGGCGGCCTTGCTGGGCATGGCTTTGATTGCGACGGCTGGCGCGCAACAAGCTTCGCCGCCGCCGCCTAATCCTTCGGCCGGTCCGCAGGCGCCGGTCCCGCCCGAGCCGCAAGGCAAGCTGGCGGATCCCACCGCGGTACCCGGCTTCTGGGATCCGCGCCACCGGCCGGAGCGGCCCGACCTTTCGCGCATCACCATCATCCGCTTCCTAACCGAGACCGACTATCCACCGTTCGACTTTGCCGGTCCCGACGGTGCGCCCGCCGGCTTCAATGTCGATCTGGCGCGGCTGATCTGCGAGGAGCTGAAGGTGCCGTGCACGATACAGATGCGGCGCTTCGATACCCTGATCAAGTCTTTGGACAACAAGAGCGGCGACGCGGTGATCGCTTCGATCGCCGAGACGCCCGAGACGCGCAAGCAGGTCGATTTCAGCGATCCCTATTATCGCACGCCCGCGCGTTTCGTGTCGCGGCGTGACGTCGAGATCGACGACGTGCGGCCGCAGGCGCTGGAAGGCCGCAAGGTCGGCGTCGTCGCCGGCACCGCGCACGAAGCCTTTCTCAAGGCTTTGTTTACGGAAGTCGCACTTCATCCTTATCCGAACGCCGACGCCGCGCGCTTCGCGCTCAAGAAGGGCGAGGTCGATCTGGTATTCGGCGACGGCATTTCGCTCGCTTTCTGGCTCAACGGCACGGATTCCGGCGACTGCTGTGTTTTCCGCGGCGGACCTTTTCTGGAGAGCCATTATTTCGGCGAGGGCGTCGGCATCGCGGTGAGGCGCGGAAACGGCCTGCTGCGACAGGCCTTCAACTGGGCGCTGTTCCAGCTGTGGGAGAAGGGCCGCTTCACCGACCTGTGGCTGCGCTATTTTCCGATCAGCCCGTTTTAAGCCGAGTTTGACGTGGGCGCGCTAGACATTTCGCGCATGGTCTTTCCCGAAAACCGGTTCCCACTTTTCGGGATCATGCGATAGTGTCCGCGCCCGGAGATCAAAATGTCCGTCACTGAAACCGCTGCTTCCTTGCGCGAGGTTGCCGAACACTCGAACGCCTGGCCGTTCGAGGAGGCGCGCAAGATCGTCGCGCGGCTGAAGAAGAAGCCCAAAGACGAGGTCATCTTCGAGACCGGCTACGGGCCCTCGGGCCTGCCGCATATCGGCACTTTCGGCGAGGTCGCGCGTACCACCATGGTGCGCCACGCTTTCCGCGTGCTCACCGACGACAAGATCAAGACGCGGCTGATCGCCTTCTCCGACGACATGGATGGGTTGCGCAAGGTTCCGGACAACGTGCCCAACAAGGACATGCTGGAACAGCATCTTGGCAAGCCGCTGACCAAGGTGCCCGATCCGTTCGGCACCCATTCGAGCTTCGGCCAGCACAACAATGCGCGGCTGCGCGCCTTTCTCGATCATTTCGGCTTCGACTACGAATTCCTGTCGTCCACCGACTGCTACTCCTCGGGCCGCTTCGACCAGGCGCTCATGAAAGTGCTGGAGCGTTTCGACAAGGTGATGGCGATCATGCTGCCGTCCTTGCGCGAGGAGCGCGCCGGCACCTATTCGCCCTTCCTGCCGATCGATGAAAAGACCGGCATTGTTTTGCAGGTGCCGGTCGTCGCGCATGATGCGAAAGCGGGCACGATTACCTACGAGACCGCGAATACAGTCGCAACGGAGCGCATTACAGTTCCGGTTACCGGCGGGCGCTGCAAGCTGCAATGGAAGCCGGACTGGGCCATGCGCTGGGTCGCGCTCGGCGTGGATTATGAAATGGCCGGCAAGGATTTGATCGAACTCGGTCAAGCTGTCGGGCCAAATCTGCCGCGCGCTCGGCGGCACGCCGCCGGAAGGCTTCAACTACGAACTGTTCCTCGATGAGAACGGCCAGAAAATTTCCAAGTCCAGGGGCAACGGCCTCACCATCGATGAATGGCTGCGCTACGCCTCACCAGAAAGCCTGTCGCTCTTCATGTATCGCGAGCCGAAATCGGCCAAGCGGCTCTATTTCGACGTCATCCCGCGCACCGTCGACGAATACCAGCAATTTCTCGACGCCTATCAGCGCCAGGATCAGCGCCAGCGGTTGTCCAACCCGGTCTGGCACATCCATTCCGGCAATCCGCCGAAAGTGGAAATGCCGGTCTCTTTCTCCATGCTGCTGACGCTGGTGTCGTCGTCGAACGCCGAGAATGCCGAAACGCTATGGGGCTTCATCGGCCGCTACCGGCCGGGCGTGACGCCGCAGACGAACCCTGCGCTCAACGCGCAGGTCGAATACGCCATCCACTACTTCCGTGACTTCGTCCAGCCGGAAAAGAATTTCCGCCACCCGACCGACCCGGAGCGCGCGGCGCTGATCGACCTGCGCGACGCACTGGCGCAACTGGCCGCCGATGCATCGCCTGAAGACATCCAGAACGTGGTCTATGAAGTCGGACGCCGCGAGCCGTTCCTCGACCCCAAGAAAAAAGCCAAGGACGGCAAGCCGGGCGTCTCGCTCGACTGGTTCAACATGCTCTACCAGGTGCTGCTCGGCCAAGAGAAGGGCCCCCGCTTCGGCTCGTTCGTGGCGGTCTATGGGCTACAGAACACCGTCGACATGATCGACGGCGCATTGGCGCGCAGCGCTTAGCTGAACGTCTCCACTTTCCCATCCAGCGCCATCAGCCCCAGTTCGACCTTGAGCTTGGGCTGACGCTCGGCAACCTGCTTGCGGAATTCCATCAACGAGGCCTTGTGGGTTTCCGTCTCCGCCTTCGGATTGGCCACCGCCGCCTCGCCATAAGCGATTTTTGCCGCACCACAGTCGCGATGGTTCATCGCGATCACTTTTGGAACGCTGTGCAAATCAATCGTTGCCGCCAGATTATCCCAGAATGCCGGCTCCCAGGCCTTGAACGCGGGCGCGACCACACCGATGGCGGCACCGGCAAACGAGAACTGGCTGTACTGGCCGACCATGTTACGGCCTTCCATGTACTTTATCGTCGGCTCGGGAAAGCGCGGATCGATGCAGGTCAACAACATGGCGTCGTATTTTCCGTAGGCGCCAAACGCGAGGGAAGGAAACGCCGCGAGCAATCCAGCGCCGGCCGTCAGATGAAGGAAGCGGCGCCGGCTGAAGTGCATGCGCAGCATGTCGCCACAGCAGGCGCAGCCGGCCGGATGAACAATGCTCTCTTGGGTCATGGTGGTTCCTGCGCCGGCGAATGAACGAAAATGACCGCAGCCGGAGTGGCGGTCACCGAGCAGACGCTAACGCATGATCCCGAAAAATGAGAACCGGTTTTCGGGAAAGATCATGCGCAAAGTAAAGCGTTAGAAACGGAACTGATTCAAATTAAACAGATCGGCCTTGAGAAGCGGTGCGCTGATGCTACTGGCTCGCCCACATGATGCGCGCGATCCACAGAATGTCGGACATCGCAAGCGTGCGGTCTCGATGCTCGGTGTTGAGCGACTTGAGCTCGACCTGCTTGGTGGTCTTGCGGCGCAATTCCTTGACCATGACCTCGCCGTCCTTGGTCTTGACCACCACGCGGTCGCCCTTGCGCACGGGCGCCGCCGGCGAGACGACGATGACGTCGCCGTCGCGGTAGGCGGGCTTCATCGAGTCGCCGGAGATTTCCAGCGCATAGGCGTGCTCGTCGGTGACGGACGGGAAGGCGATCTCCTCCCAGCCCTTGCCGACCGGAAAGCCGCCGTCGTCGAAATAGCCGCCGGCGCCGGCTTCGGCGAAGCCGATCAGCGGCACGTTGGATATCGCCGCCTTGCCGCTATCGGTGAGCAGGCCGATGAAGGTGTCGACTTTGGTGCCGGTTGCCTGCAGCGCTTTCGCCACCAACTCGGTCGAAGGCCAGCGCGGCCGGCCTTCCGGCGTGATGCGCTTGGACTTGTTGAAGGTGGTGGGATCGAGACCCGCCTTCTTGGCGAGCCCGGAGGGTGTCAGTTTGGCGCGCGCGGCCAGCCGGTCGAGCGCGTTCCAGATCTGGTTGTGGGTGAGCATCGCCAAGGGTGAAATCTCCGCCGAATCCCTTAACACACTTAGTCCAAGGCATAGGAATATAACCTTAAATCGCCACCCTTTCGCAATAGTTTCCTGGGGGCCGGCCCGCTTGATCTTGAACAGGCCGCTTTGACCTTGAATAAGCCGCGTCTGCCGATAGGCTCGAAATACGCGCAAACCCGGAGCCGCCGGTGATCGGTCTCTTCGACCGCCTGTCCCGCCCGCTGATGCGGGCCCTCGACCCGGAGGATGCGCATGCCTTGGCCATCAAGGCCTTGCGCTATATGCCGGTTTCGCGGGCGGCGGCGGATGCGCCCGAACTGGCCGTGCGTGCCTTCGGGCTCAATTTTCCCAACCCGATCGGGCTGGCGGCCGGCTTCGACAAGAACGCCCAGGTGCCGGACGCGCTGCTTCGCTTGGGCTTCGGCTTTGTGGAAGTCGGCACGGTGACCCCACGCGCGCAGATCGGCAATCCGCGCCCGCGCCTGTTCCGGCTTGAAACGGACGGCGCGGTGATCAACCGGCTGGGCTTCAACAACGAGGGCGCGCCGGCCATGCTTGCGCGGCTGGCCGAGCGGGGGCGCGCGCGCGAGAGCGGCGTCGTCGGCGTCAATATCGGCGCCAACCGCGATTCGGCCGACCGTGCCGAGGACTATGTGCGGCTGATCGAAAGCTTTGCCACCGTCGCCGGCTATTTCACCGTCAACGTCTCCTCGCCCAATACGCCCGGCCTGCGCGACCTGCAGCAGGCGAGCGCGCTCGACGAGCTGCTCGCCCGCGTGATCGATGCGCGCGAACGGGTGCGGCCGCGCAGTGGCCCGACGCCGGTGCTGCTCAAGATCGCGCCGGACCTTTCGCTCATCGAGCTCGACGACGTGGTCGGCATCGCGCGCAAGCACCGCGTCGACGGCATGATCGTCGGCAACACCACGATCGCGCGCCCGGCGTCTTTGCGCCAGCGTGGCAAGGCCGGCGAGGCGGGCGGGCTGTCAGGCCGGCCACTGTTCAAGCTGTCGACCCGCATATTGGCGGAAACCTTCGTGCGCGCCGAAGGCGCATTTCCGCTGATCGGCGTCGGCGGCATCGACTCCGGCCCGACCGCGATCGCCAAGATCAAGGCCGGCGCCACGCTGGTGCAGCTCTATACGGGCCTCGTGTTCTGCGGCATCGCGCTGCTGTCCGAAATCAAGGCCGACCTGGCGGCTGCGCTCAAGCGCGGGCACCGCGATTCGCTCAACGCAATGATCGGCGTCGATGCCGCCGAGATGACGGCGGAAAGCTGGCCGGCATGAGAATATGGCGTCGTTGCTGGATGGCTTTGTTTGCCGCGTTCGCGGTTCCTGCCGCCGCCTAGCGGCCCGCCGCCGCGCTGAATTATTTTCCGCGCGGCGCGTTGATGAGCCGGATCAGCAGCCAGATCGGGATCACGATCACCGCCCCGAGCAGGAAGTAGCGCCACAGCCATTTCACGGCATCCCAGCCCATGTTCCAGATCGAGCGGAGCAGCCGCTCGATGCTGTGCACGATGTCGAACGGGTCGAGCCCGAGCGCGGTCAACACGACGCCGACCAGGATTGACACCAGCACCAGGCGGCCCAGCACGGCGAGCGGCGAGCCGCCGAAAATCCGCGTCACGGTGTCGTTGCTCATAGGGGCCTCTTCCGGGGTGGTCTGTTCCTGGGTCATCAACACAGCCTAGCACATTGCCGCGCGCCGGTTTCAGATATGCCTTAGAATCGCGAAATGGAACCCGCCACCGCGCTTTCGCGCGCCGAGCCACCGCTGCTGCCGGATATTTTCACCCGCTGGTTCGCGAGCCGCGGCTGGGCCCCGCGCGCACATCAGCTTGAATTGCTGGCAAAAGCCCGGACCGGGCGTTCGGTGTTGCTGATCGCGCCGACTGGCGGCGGCAAGACGCTGGCCGGATTCCTGCCGACGCTGGTCGAGCTCGCCGGCTCGCGCGCGGGTGGAAAGCTTGTCTCTACTGGCCGCGACGTCCGGCAGTCGCAGGGGCTGCATACGCTCTACATCTCCCCGCTCAAGGCGCTGGCGGTGGACATCGCCCGCAACCTGGAAATCCCCGTCAAGGAAATGGACCTGGCGGTGAAGCTGGAGACGCGCACCGGTGACACGCCGACTTCCAAACGCCAGCGCCAACGCCGCTATCCGCCCGACATTCTGCTGACGACGCCCGAGCAACTGGCTTTGTTGCTGGCTTCGGCCGACGCGCCGTATTTGTTCGGAAGCTTGCGCCGCGTGGTGCTGGACGAATTGCATGCGCTGGTCACCTCCAAGCGCGGCGATCTCTTGTCGCTCGGCCTGGCGCGGCTGTTTGCATTGGCGCCGCAGCTCACCAGTGTCGGTCTTTCCGCCACGGTCGCCGAGCCCGACGATCTCTGCCGCTTCCTGGTGCCGCAACCCTCGAACGGAGAAGCGCGCGCCGATCTAATCATGGCGCAGGCCGGCGCGCAGCCGCAGGTCGCCATGCTCGATACGGCCGCGCATCTGCCCTGGGCCGGCCATTCGGCGCTGCATGCGCTCGGCGAAATCTATACGTTGATCAAGACGCACAAGACCACGCTCGTTTTCGTCAACACCCGCAGCCAGGCGGAATTCATCTTTCAGGAATTGTGGCGCGTGAACGACGGCAATCTCGCCATCGCGCTGCATCACGGCTCGCTCGACGTGGCGCAGCGCCGCAAGGTTGAGGACGCCATGGTCGCTGGCCGCTTACGCGCGGTGGTGTGCACCTCGTCGCTCGATCTTGGTGTCGACTGGGGCGACGTCGATCTCGTCATCAATGTCGGGGCACCGAAAGGCGCCTCGCGGATTTTGCAACGAATCGGGCGGTCGAATCACCGGCTGGACGAACCTTCGCAAGCGGTGCTGGTGCCGGCCAACCGCTTCGAGGTGCTGGAATGCCGCGCCGCGCTCGATGCGGTGGCCGAGAACGCGCAAGACACGCCCACGGCGCGCGTCGGTGCTTTGGATGTCTTGGCCCAGCACATTCTCGGCCGCGCCGTCGGCGAACCGTTCCTTTCCGACGAGCTTTACGATGAAGTGCGCGCGGCCGCGCCCTATGCCGCGCTTGCGCGTTCCGATTTCGACGCCGCGGTCGATTTTGTCGCCACCGGCGGCTACGCGCTCAAGGCCTACGAACGCTTCGCCAAGATCCGGCAGGGAAAGGACAGCCGCTGGCGCATCACCCATCCGCGCGTGGCGCAGCGCTACCGCATGAATGTCGGCACCATCGTGGAAGCCGACATGCTCAAGGTGCGGCTGGTGCGCAGTGCCGATCGCCGTTTCGGCGATCGGCGTTCTAAAGTGCGCAAGTCGGCTACAGCCGACTTGCGTCGCGCCGGCGGCGCCATGATCCCGCGCGGTGGGCGCATTTTGGGCGAGGTCGAGGAATATTTCATCGAGATGCTTTCGGTGGGTGACGCCTTCGTATTCGCCGGCGAGATCTTGAAATACGAGGCGCTGGTCGAGGACGAAGTCTATGTCTCACGTTCGACCGCCGCCGATCCCAAGGTCCCGTCTTACGAAGGCGGCAAGTTTCCGCTCTCGACCTATCTCGCGGCGCGCGTGCGCGCGCTGCTGGCCGACCAACGCCAATGGCGGGCGCTGCCGCAACAAGTGCGCGAGTGGCTGGAGGTTCAAAGCTGGCGCTCGCTGCTGCCGGGGCCGGGCGACCTGCTGGTCGAAACCTTTCCGCGCGCCGCCAAATATTACCTGGTCTGCTATCCATTCGAGGGCCGGCTCGCGCATCAAACGCTCGGCATGCTGCTCACGCGCCGGCTCGAGCGCGCGCGCCTCAAGCCGCTCGGCTTCGTCGCCAATGAATATGCGCTGGCCGTGTGGGGCCTGGGCGACGTCGCTTTGCACGTCGCGCGCGGCGACTTATCGCTTGCCCAGCTGTTCGACCAGGACATGCTGGGCGACGACCTGGAAGCCTGGCTTGCCGAATCCGCGCTGATGAAGCGAACGTTCCGCTCCTGCGCCATTATCGCCGGCCTGATCGAGCGGCGCTACCCGGGCGAGGAGAAGTCGCGCCGCCAGCTCACGATATCCACAGACCTCGTCTATGACGTGCTGCGCAAACATCAGGGTGATCATATTCTGTTGCGTGCGGCGCGCGCCGACGCGGCAAGCGGCCTGCTCGACATCAGACGGCTGGGCGAAATGCTCTCGCGCATCAGGGGCCGAATCGTCCATAAAGCGCTCGACCATGTCTCGCCGCTGTCGGTGCCGGTGCTGCTCGAGATCGGGCGCGAGGCCGTCTACGGCGAGGCGGCGGATGAGCTTTTGGCCGAGGCGGCCGACGAGCTGGTGAGGGAGGCGATGAAGTGACCCTGGCGGCATGGCGCGCGGCGCCGAATCGGGACGAGGCCATCGCCGTTGCCGGTGTCGCGCTGACCGCCGACCCCGGCGGCGCCTTGTACTGGCCCGAGCACGGCTTGCTGGCGGTCGCCGATCTGCATCTGGAGAAAGGCTCGAGCTTCGCGGCTCGCGGCATGCTGCTGCCGCCTTACGATACCGCGGCGACACTTTTGCGCCTCGCCCGCCTGATCGGATATTACGCGCCGCGCTGCATGGTCGCGCTCGGCGACAGTTTCCATGACAGCGACGGCCCGGCGCGGCTGTCGCGCGACGATCGCGAAAGTTTGAACGCGCTGCAATGTGGGCGCGACTGGATCTGGCTTTCTGGCAACCACGATCCCGCGCCGGCCTCGAAGATCGGCGGCATGTTCTGCGACACGCTCACGCTCGGCGCCTTGACCTTCCGCCACGAGTTCGACTGGTGCCGCCGCGGAAATCGCCGGTCATCTGCATCCGGTGGCGCGCATTGCCCGTCGCGGGCGCGCGGTCAGCCGCCGCTGCTTTGCCGCTGACGAGACGCGCATGGTGATGCCGGCCTTCGGTGCCTTCACCGGCGGGCTCAATGTGCGCGCCGCCGCCTTCGCCGATCTATTCGGCACGCTCGACTTTACCGCGCACATGCTGGGCGAGGACCGGCTCTATGCCTTTGCCGCCAAGCGCTGTTTGCCGGACTAGCCGCTTGGCCGCTTACCTCGCGAAGGCGGGGTCCAGTGCAGCAAAATAAATTCTGAGATCGTTGCTCTGGATTCCCGCTCGCGCGGGAATGATCGGCGGATGGATTAATCGCGCCGGAACACCACGCTGGCGAACCAGCCGATCAGCAGCGCCATCATCGCGGTGACGATACCATAGAGCAGGCCGTAGTCGGCCGCGGCGTCGGCGACATATTGCTCGAACCCGGTCTTGATCACCTCCAGCGCCGAATTGGTGCGCGCCACCAGCGCGCCGTCGGCGAACAGCTTGACGTCGATCGCGTAAGAGCCGGTCGGCGTAGCCGCCGGCAGCGGGATGGCGACGCGAAACACGGTCGGTGTCAGGAAGGTCACGGCCTTGGCCGATTCGCGGTACAAACCCTCGCTGTCTTTCAGCCGCACGAAGGCCACCCGGTAGGGATCGTTGCGCACCGTGTCGGCAATATCCGGCCCGATGCGTTGCGGCAGCAGAAAGTTGTCCAGACCGATCTGCAATCGCAGCCGGGTTTCCTCATTGGCGATCGCGGCCACCGGGCGGTTGCTCAGGATGGCGAGATAGGACGGCACCTTCACGAATTCGCGCGAATCGGCGTTGACCCAGATGCCCAGCACGCGTCCCTTGCGCCGGGTGCGGAAGGTCTCGCGCGGGCCGGTCACGGTCACCACCAGATCGTAGTTCGAGCGTAGCGCGGCTTTCTTCGTGTCCGGTTCGACGCTGCCGAACAGCACCAGATCCTCGCCGACGAAGTTCGACGTCACCTGCACCCGGTGGTTCGACAGCGACACCACCAGCCGCTCGGCGGCGGCCGGCCGCGCGCCGTAGGCGATCAGGACCAAGACGAGTGTGTAAGCGAGGCGCCGCATCATCCGCCCCTGACATGGCGTATCGAATAGAGATCGTCGGGCTTTATGGCCAAGTCGAGGGCGAAGCGCATGCCCACCAGCAGCACCAAAACGCCGAGCAGCAGGCGCAAGTATTCGCTGCGCATGTTCTGCCCGGCACGGACGCCGAACTGGGCGCCGATCACGCCGCCGACCATCAGGATCAGCGCCAGCGGGGCGTCGACCAGATGATCGGCCGCCGCATGCATGACGGTCGCCGTTACCATGGTCACCAGGGTTAGCAGCATGGAGGTGCCGATCACCGTCATGGTCGGCACCCGAAGCAGATAGATCAGCATCGGCACCAGCATGAAACCGCCGCCGACGCCAAGCACGGCGCCCAGGAACCCGATGATCCAGCCGATCACGCATACTGGAATGACCGAAACGTAGATGCGCGAACGCTTGAACCGCATTTTGAGCGGCAGACGGTGAATCCAAGTATGGCTGCCGGGCCGGCGTAGGTCGGCGCGTTCACCATGGCGGGCACGGTTGATGGCGTGCAGCCCCTCGGTAATCATCAACACGCCGACCACGGTGAGCAATGTCACATAGGAGAGCCCGATGATCAGATCCAACTGATCGACGGCACGCAGCAGCGTGAATAGCCAGACGCCTATCAGCGAGCCCGTAATGCCGCCGATTAACAACATTGCGCCGAGCATCATATCGATTGTGCCGCGCCGCCAATGGGCGAGGAAGCCGCTGAACAGCGAGGCGGCGATTTGCGGCGAGACGCTCGCCACCACCACCGCCGGCGAGATGCCGACGAAAATCAACAGCGGTGTCATCAGGAAGCCGCCACCGACACCGAACATGCCCGACAGGAAACCGACCGCCAGTCCCATCCCCAGCACCAGGAAGACGTTCACCGGCAGGTTGGCAATCGGGAGGTAGATCTGCACGAGGGCGTCGTCCGCGTTCGAGACCGATACTGCAACAACTCTATGCGCGGCGGTTCACCTTGCGGTCAACACCGCGGCGCGCGAAGCCTGGGCAATGCTGGCCGGCTGAGTCGGGGCGATTGTAGCGATGAAAACGCGCGCGATCACGTCTTAGGGCAAAAAGCCGCGCTTGTTCACTGTTTTCCTATGGTGAAGGAGCCGAGTGACAGCGGCGCGTGCGACGGCTGGAGCGCTTGCGGCTGCGCGTTCGCCTTCACCTTGGGCGGCGTGCGCGGCGCGCCGGCGGCATTATCCCAGCCGCCTTGCGGCTTCGGCACGGCGGTCGCCGTCTTCGGCTGCGGCTTCACCGTGAAGGTCTTGGCCGCCTGCTGGGCGGCGGCCAGCGCCGTGGCGTCCAGGTGAGTGCCGATTTCGTCACGTTTCTTGGCGCTTTCCCGGTCACCCTGGGCGGCGGCTAGCGCGAACCATTTATAGGATTCTGCAAAGTTTTTTTCCGTGCCGAAGCCGCGCGCGGTGAGGATGCCGAGATTATACTGGCTGTCGGCGACGCCCCGCAGCGCCGCTTGGCGGAACCATTTCACCGCCGCGCCGTAGTCGGGCTTGCCGTCGATGCCCTCGGCATAGAGCACGGCCAGGTTATGCATGGCCTTGGCGTGGCCCTGGGCCGCTGCCGCGAGGTAGAGCTGGCGCGCCAGTCCTTTGTCCTTTTTCACGCCCTGGCCTTTTTCCAGCATGCTGGCGTAGCGGAATTGCGCGGGCGCCAGGCCAAGGCTCGCCGCCTGCGCGAACCAATGCGCCGCTTCCTTCAGATTGACCGGCACGCCGCGGCCTTCGGCCAGGCGCGCGGCCACCTCGTAGGCGGCGCCGGCATCGCCGCTGATCGCTGCGCTGCGCAGGCGCGGCCCGCCGATGGCAAGCGGCAGGTGGTCCCGGTCTGACCAGGCCGGTTCGCCGGAAGGGCCGGTATGCGGGTCGGCGGCCTTTGAAATCGATCCGGTGACCTCGCCTTTCGCCGCGGGCGCCTTTGCGTCCGGGGCTGGCGGGGTGCTCAGGGCCGGCGGGTTGAGTAGGGACGGCATGTGTTGTGGGGACACATTAAAGCCGGGCGGCGGCGTGAACGGCATCGTGCTGGTGCCGGTCGGTGCGGCAAGCGGCGCGGCCGCCGACAATTCCGGCGGGTTGGCGGCGGGGCTCGGGGCCGCCTTCGGGGTCACGTCGCGGACGGCGGTATCGGTCTTGTCGGTTTCCGCTTTACCGGTTTCGGCTTTACCGGTTTCGGCTTGGCCGGTCTTAGGCGCCTCGTTCTTGGAGACGCTGTCGAGGTGGAGCACGTTGCCTGCGATCTGGAACCCGCCGACCACCACGGCAATGATGCTTGCCGCAATGAACAGCGATTTCACGCGCTTCATGATCTTGCCGCGAAGCGAGGGCTGTCCGGGATCTTCCAGTTCCAGTACCGGCTCGCCGCGCGGCGCTGTTGCGCTCGGCAACTGCTGTGTCGCTGCCTGGGCGGCGCGGCGTGCGGCGGCGATGAAATTCGATTTGCCGCCGGGCGCGGCCGCGGCGGCCGGCCCGGCGCCGCCGAGGGCGGCCTCCGAAGCGGCGATGCGAGCGCTGAATTGTGGCGGCCCGGAACCGGGCTCGAGCGGCTGGTCGGCCGACGGGTCGGGGTTGATCGGCAGCGAGGTGGCTGTCCGGCGGCGCGGCGCCGCCTGCGGCGGCGGTTCGCTGGCCACTTGCTGCGGCGGTTCCGGCATCTGCATTGGCGCGGCCGGCGGCATCCGCGGTGGCTCCGGTGGAGCCTCGCTGACCATGCGGACCGCCGGCTTGCCGACCGGCGGCGCCGGCGCGTCTTCGGCGGGGGGCTGCGCGCGTTCTTCGCTGCGAAATCCCTTTTCGATCATGGCCAGCCGGTCGACGACGAGTCCGAGCGTACCGTGCACGGATTCGAGTGCGTCGTGCGTGCGAGCCATGTTGTGCTTGAGTTCGTCTACCGCTGGCGCGGTGTCGGCGCGCAATGCCTCGGCGGCCGGTTTCGTCTTCATGTCCTCCATGTGGACCAGCAGATCGCTCAAACCCCGCTCGATTGCTTCCAACTGACCGAGCCGGGATTCGGATGCGTCCAGCTTCGCCACCAGATTGACGATGCGGTCTTCAAGGTGGCTGATCGCGACATTATCGCCGCGCGACGACTGGATCTGTTCGATCTTGTCGGCGAGCGACTGCACTAGCGATTCCAGCTGCGGCGACGCCGCACCGCCGCTTTGCGCGCGCTCGGTCAGCACATCTGCGAGCGCCGTGACGCGGTGATCGAGATTTATGAGCGCGTCGCTGTCGCCCGCTGCGTGCGCGAGCTGATCAGCCTTTGCGCCCAGCGCCTTCACCGCGGCAGCCAGTTGGCTCACGGTCTCGTTGGAGGCGATGTGGCCGACCATCTCGCGTAGCGTGATGACGGTGCTCCCGAGCTGCTGAAAGGTGGTGGGATCGTTCTGCGCGACGATTTGGTCGATCTTGTGAGCAAGCCCGGTCACCGCCTCGTTGAAGCCGACCAGGTTTTCCGCCGGCGTTAGTCCGTGCAGCGCGTCGCGTACTTCGGCCAGCCCGCGCTCGATTCCTGCCAGCGCGTGTTGATCGACGCCTGCTTGGCGCCCCTCGTCGATACGCGTGGCGAGCTCGAGGACCTGCCTTTCGATCGATTCAATAGCACGGCGCGGCATCGCCGCGTTGAGTGCGCGACCGATTTCGCCGAGCTCCTCGCGCAAGGCGTTGATCGCGCCTTCAATGTCGGGCTTGCGCAGCGTTTCGATCTGGTTGGTGATGCAGCGCAGCTGATCTTCCAGCCCAGACAGGTCCTGGGCCGGAAGCGGCGCGTGCAGCGGCGGTGACGCCGGCGCGGCCATGATCGCGGGCGTAACCATTGGACCGGGTTCGACGGCCGGTTCAGGCGCCGCCATCGGCGCCTGCGGGCGTGCGGGTGCCGGCTCGCCGTTGAGCATGCGCTGGCGCGCGGAGATTTCGGCGACGGCACGATCGAGGCCCGGCGGCAATTGCACGTTCTGCTGCGACATTGCGGGCGCGAGCGGCGGCGCCGCCGCCCGTGGCGTTCCGGCGAACTGGTTGGGATCGCTGCGGTCGCGTCGCGGCGCATAGGCTGCCGGCCCCGAGCGCGTCATCTGCTCGATGCGGCGGGTGAGATCGTCCAGCCGCTGATGCAAAGTGGCGACGTCCTCGCCGTGGCGGTCGTCACCGCCGTGCGCGGGCGTTGGAAGGCCTTGCTGTGCGGCTTGCTGGAGAATCATGGAGTTAAGCCAGTCTCCCAGCGACAGGCCCGAACGGCGCGCCGCTTCTTGCGCTGTTTCGCGGGCTTCCGGCCGTATCTCTTTCAGACCCCACCGGACGCCAAATTTCATTAGTTCGCACCACGTTCGAGGCGAAGGCGTTAAGAGCCCGACGGCTCTCCGTGGAACCGGCACGCGTTAACAACGGGTGGATACGGGCGCGGTTCGCAGTCGTGCCACCGACTTTTTGCCGTCTACGGTAAACAAGCGGTTAAGGATTGGGCCGAAGCGTCGGATTTTCCCGGTGCTTTTCGTCGACAGTCTGCCGCCTTGGCCTTTAACGCGACTGTAAGCGGGATGCGCGATGCTCGCGTGTTCGCCGCTATGCGCGGCAGTGGGGAAAACGGCGGCCGTTCTTAAATTGGTCGCAACCGCACACTAGTTAACGAGTTGTTAACGGCGCTCGCCCTTGGCGCGTCAGCGCCCCGGCAGGACGCCTGGAGATACCGATGCCGACCTACAAGGCTCCCGTGGACGATGCGTTGTTCCTGTTGAACGACGTCTTTCATTTCGACCGCTATGGCAATCTGCCCGGCTTCGCCGACGCCTCGCCCGATATCGTCGAGGCGGTGCTGCGCGAGGCGGCCAAGTTCTCGGAAGAGATGCTCACCCCGCTCAACCGGGTCGGCGACAAGGAAGGCTGCACGCGGCACTCCGACGGCAGCGTGACCACGCCCACCGGCTTCAAGGACGCATACAAGCAGCTGGTGGCGGGCGGCTGGATCGGCATCGCGGCGCCGGCCGAATTCGGCGGCCAGGGCTTGCCGGCGACACTGACCGAAATCGTCAACGAGTTTCTCTGCTCCGCCAACATGGCCTTTGCCATGTATCCGGGGCTGACACAGGGCGCCATCGCCGCGCTGTTGACGCATGCTTCGCCCGCGCTGAAAGAAAAATATCTACCCAAGATGGTCGAGGGGACATGGACCGGTACCATGAACCTGACCGAGCCGCATTGCGGCACCGACCTCGGGCTGCTGCGCACCAAGGCGGTGAAACAAGGCGACGGCAGCTACAAGATCACCGGCACCAAGATTTTCATCTCCGCCGGCGAGCACGATCTGGCGGAGAACATCATCCATCTGGTGCTGGCGCGTATCGAAGGCGCGCCTGCCGGCACCAAGGGCATCTCGCTGTTCGTGGTGCCGAAGATCATGGTGGGCGACGACGGCGCGCTGGGCGCGCCGAACGGCGTTTCCTGCGGCTCGCTCGAAGAGAAAATGGGCATCCACGGCAACGCCACCTGCGTGATGAACTACGACGGCGCCACCGGTTGGCTGATCGGCGAAGAGAACCGCGGGCTCGCCGCCATGTTCACCATGATGAACGAGGCGCGGCTCGGTGTCGGCGTGCAGGGCCTGGCGCAATCGGAGGTCGCCTACCAGAATGCGGCCCTCTACGCGAAAGAGCGCCTGCAAGGCCGCGCCATCTCCGGCGTCAAATATCCCGACAAGCCGGCCGATCCGATCATCGTCCATCCCGACGTGCGCCGCACGCTGATGAGCATCCGTGCCTTCAACGAAGCGGCGCGCGCGCTTGTGATGTGGACCGCGCTGAAGGGCGACGTGGCGCGGCGCTCCGAGGACGAGAAAGAACGCATGAGTGCCGATGACCACATGGGCCTGCTGACGCCGGTGATCAAAGGCGTGCTGACCGACACTGGCTTCGCCAATACCGTGATGGCGCAGCAGGTGTTCGGCGGCCACGGCTACATCGCCGAAAACGGCATGGAGCAGTTCGTGCGCGACGCGCGTATTGCTCAAATTTATGAAGGCGCCAACGGCATCCAGGCATTGGATCTTGTGGGACGAAAGCTCGGTAAGGACGGCGGCCGCGCGCTGATGGCGTTCTTCAACGAGGTTTCGGCGTTCATCAAGGAGAAGGACGCCGACGAGAAGATGAAGCCTTACGTCGCGCCGCTCGGCGTCTCGCTCGGCCACCTGCAGCAGGCCTCGATGTGGTTCATGCAGAATGCGCTTGCCAAGCCCGACAATGCCGGCGCCGGCTCCACCGACTTCATGCATCTGTTCGGCCTGGTGGCGCTCGGCTACATGTGGTGCAGAATCGCCGAGGCCGCGCTGATGAAGCTGCCGAAAGCCAACGGCTCGGCGCCGACCATGAACGGCAAGCTCATCACCGCGCGTTTCTTCATGGAGCGCATGCTGCCCGAGACGGCGAGCCATCTCGCCCGCATCCAGTCGGGCGCGGCGAGCACCATGGAATTGCCCGACGAGCAGTTCTAAGCCATTGATAGCGCCGGGCCAGTTGCCAGGACCGCAGCCGGCCAACGCGCGCAGGGATCATGGCCGGCCACAGCATCAGAATCGCCATCATCGGCGGCGGCCTTGGCGGGTCGGCGGCGGCGCTTTCGCTGCTGAAGGCCGGCTTCGACGTCCAGGTCTATGAGCGGGCCCGCATGTTGCGCGAGGTGGGCGCCGGCATCGTGCTGACGCCGAATGTTACGCGCATCCTTCAGCGCCTCGGCTTCGCCGCCGCACTGGAGGCGCTCGGCGTCGCACCGCTCGCCTTTCACCAGCGGCGCTGGGACGACGGCCGCACTTTGCTGTATACGCCGGTCAACAACGCGCCAGGCAAGCCGGCGATGGTCTACACCTCGCATCGCTCCGACGTGCTGTCGATGCTGATCGGGGCGCTGCCGCCGGAGCGCCTGCATCTCGGCCACCGCATGACCGCCTTCGACGACCGCGGCGACCGCGTCGCGCTTGAATTCGCCAATGGCGCGCGCGCCGAAGCCGACATCGTGATCGGCGCCGACGGCATTCACTCGACGGTGCGCGAATTGCTTTTCGGCGCCGAGCATCCGCGCTTCACCGGCTGCGTCGCCTATCGCGGATTGGTGCCGGCTGGGCGGCTCAGCGCACTCGGCTTGCCGCACGAGCAGCAGATCTGGATGGGGCCGGGCAAGCATTTTGTGCATTACCCGGTGTCGGCTGGCCGGCTCGTGAATTTCGTCTGCCTGATCGACCGCGAGGCCTGGACCAAGGAATCCTGGACCGAGCCGGGCGATATCGCCGACGCACTCGCCGCCTATGATGGCTGGCACAGCCAAGTGCGTTCGATCATCTCCTCCGTTGAGGAAACCTTTGTCTGGGGCCTGTTCGATCGCGCGCCGCTTGAGTGCTGGTCGGTCAATCGTGTGACGCTGCTCGGCGATGCCTGCCATCCTATGCTGCCGTTCCTGGCGCAGGGCGCCGCGCAAGCAATCGAGGACGGCGCCACGCTCACCGCCGTGCTCGCTCGTATCGGCGATGACGTTCCGGCCGCGCTAAAGCGCTACGAAGCCTTGCGTCTACCGCGCACCGCCCGCATCCAGGCGGTCGCCGCCGGCAACAAGACGCGTAATCATTTGCCGGACGGTCCTGAGCAGCGCGCGCGCGACGCGGCGATGGCCGCGGGTAAGGCGCAATGGTCGATCGGCGCCAGCGCCTGGGTCTATGACCATGATGCGTCGGCGATTGCGGACTGAGTGACAGGATCGTGTGGCGAGGACCCGGCGTCAGCCCAGCGCGTGTGGCTCGATCATCGCCGACAGCCTCAGCGTCGGCGGTGCGGTTTGCGCACGCATCAGGTCGCGGTTGTCGAAGGCGCCGTCTAGGCAGACGAATTCGAACGACGTCAGGATGCGGTCGACGCTCGCGCCGTCGCGTGAAAACGGCAGCAGCAGCCGCTCGTAATGCACGAGCCGGCCCTCGCGATCGACGATGTCGTGGATGGTGTAGACCGGGCGGCCGTTGTCCGTCGCCTGCCGATAGGGCGCCAGCTTTTGCGCGCGCACCGCCTCCGGCAGGGATTCATAGAGAAATTCGCCGCGGCAGTCGGGCGATCCAAAGACCTGGCCAATGAGCGCGCCGTGAAAGCGAATCTGAAAACGCAAGGCGCCATCGCCATCAATCACGTCCAGAAAGCTCAGATTGTCGGAAATGCGCGAGAGGTCCGCGGCCTCTATTGCCTGCCAGCGTGGCACCCGATGCGCGCCCAGATGCCGCATCCAGAACTTGAGCAGCCAACGCTGGTTGATCGCCTGGACCACGTCCGGCCGCGCATCCGAGAATTGCATTGGAACGAGCCCCCACCAGTTCCCCGGCGCGCAGGATGTTGCGTGCGGCGCCGCTCATGTCAATAACGGGCGATAAGAATCCGCCGCGCTTTTTGTCCCCGTTCCGCGCGACAAATTGGCGCCGCCGCGCGTGCTGGGTCCGGGCGACTCACACCCCGGCGGCGAGCGCAGGCCGCGCGCGTGAGCGTAGCAGCAGCCAGCTCATGATCGACACGTTCAGCAGGTTCCACGCGATGCCGTTGAGGAAGGCCACCTGATAGGAACCGGTGAGATCGAAAATCTCGCCGGACAGCCAGCCGCCCAGCGCCATGCCGATCAGCGTCGCCATCAGCACCAGGCCGACGCGGGTACCGGCCTCCTTGGGCGGGAAATACTCGCGTACGATGATGGCGTAGCTCGGCACGATGCCGCCCTGAAACAGGCCGAACAGCGCCGAGATCGCGTACAGGGAAAACAAACCGTCAAACAGCAGGTACATGCTGAGTGCGGTGCCTTGCAGCACCGAGCCGAGCAGCAGCGTGCGCACGCCGCCGATGCGGTCGGCGATGAAGCCCGACGTCACCCGGCTGACGATGCCGCAGGCCAGCATCAGCGACAGCATCTCGGCGCCGCGCGCCACGCCGTAGCCGAGGTCGCCGCAATAGGCGACCAGATGCACTTGCGGCATCGACATCGCCACGCAGCAGGCGACGCCGGCGATGCACAACAGCACCTGCAATGTCAGTGGAGAAAACGGCGCTTCCGCCTGGCGGCGCGCGGCGGCGGCGCCGGCCTCCGCGCTGTGATGGCTTTCCAGCCGCCGACGCAGCAGCAAGATGAGCGGCAGCATAGTGACGCCGCAGAAGATGCCGATGCCAATATGGGTGGCGCGCCAGCCGAAGGCGGCGATGGCATGCTGAACCACCGGCGGCCAGATTGTGCCGGCGAGATAATTGCCGCTGGCGGCGAGCGCGACCGCGATGCCGCGGCGACGCATGAACCAATGCGAGATGTCGGCCATCAGCGGCCCGAACGTCACCGAGCAGCCGAACCCGATCAGAAAGCCGTGGGCGAGCGCCACTTGGCCGAGGTTCGCGGATAGGCCGACGCCGACATAGCCGAGGCCGAGCGCCAGGGTTCCGATCGTCAGCGGCAAGGCGATGCCGAAGCGGTCCGCCAGCCGTCCGGTCACCACGCCGCCGCCGGCGAAGCCGAGCATGGCAAGCGTATAGGGCAGTGAGGCGTCGGCGCGGTCGACCCCGAAAGCGGCCTGGATGGCGGGCAGGGCGACCACCACCGACCACATGCCGACGCCGCCGATGGTGGAAATCAGCATCGCCACCGCCAGCCGCAGCCAGGCTTGGCGAGAATCGGTCGGCGGCGGCTCGGCCTGGCCGGCGGCGTGTGCTTGGGTCACGGTGCTGACAAACCCGGCAATTAGATCAATTCGCTCCTAGCACTGTGTCACGCTGGCAGCCAGTGCGCCCACCCGATACCTCTCGCGGACGGGAACGGTCGGCTTTAAGGTGCAGGCCAAAGCGATTCGCCCCATGGATGCCCTCAACCTTCCGCGGCCGGAGTGGATGAGCGAGGACCTCGTCCTGCTCGAGGAGCAGGCGCGGCGCTTCATCACGCAAGAATTCGTCCCCCATCTCGACACCTGGCATGAGGCCGGCATCTATGACCGCGAGGTCTGGACCAAGGCGGGCGAGGCCGGCCTGTTGTGTGCCGCCATGCCGGAGGACTATGGCGGCGCCGGCGGCAGCTTCGCCCATGAGGCGGTGATCAACCGCGAACTGTCGCTCGCCGGCTTCGACACTTTCGGCGCGCCGCTGCATTCCGGCATCGTAGCGCCCTACATTCTGCACTACGGCACCGAGGAGCAGAAACAGCGCTGGCTGCCCAAGCTCGCCACCGGCGAATTGGTCGGCGCCATCGCTATGACCGAGCCCGGCACCGGCTCCGATCTGCAGGGCGTGCGCACGTCCGCCAAGAAGTCCGGCAACGGCTATGTGCTCAACGGGTCCAAGACCTTCATCACTAACGGCCAGCACGCCAATCTGGTCGTCGTGGTCGCCAAGACCGACGCCAAGGCCGGCGCCAAGGGCGTCTCGCTCATGGTGGTGGAAACTGACGACGCCCCCGGCTTCCGCCGCGGCCGCAAGCTGAAGAAGCTCGGCATGGATTCCGCCGATACCTCGGAGCTGTTTTTCGAGGACGTGAAACTGCCGGCCGAAAGCCTGCTCGGCAGCGAAGAAGGGCAGGGCTTCTACCAGCTCATGCAGGAATTGCCGCAGGAGCGTTTGATTGTCGCCGTGCACGCGGTGACGATGATGGAGCGGGCGCTGGCGCTCACTATCGATTACGTCAAGCAGCGCAAGGCCTTCGGCAAGGCCATCATCGAGTTTCAGAACACCCAGTTCGAATTGGCCGAGTGCAAGACCGACACCACTATCGCCAAGGTTTTCGTCGATCACTGCATCGAGCGCCACATCAAGGGTGAACTCGATACCGTCACCGCCTCGATGGCAAAATATCGCTTGAGCGACACCCAAGCGAATGTAATCGACCGCTGCCTGCAATTGTTCGGCGGCTATGGTTACATGGACGAATATCCGATCTCGCGCATGTATCGCGACGCGCGCGTGTTGCGCATCTACGCCGGAACGAACGAAATCATGAAGCTGCTGATCGCGCGCAGCCTCTAAATCGCGCAGGGAGAACGCCAATGCCCGACGCATTCATCTACGACGCCGTGCGCACCCCGCGCGGGCGCGGCAAGGTCGACGGGGCGCTGCACGAGGTGACTGCGCTCAATCTGGCGGCGCAGGCGCTCGGCGCCATCAAGGACCGCAACAAGCTCGATTCCACGCTCGTCGACGACGTGGTGCTGGGCTGCGTCGATCCGGTGGGCGAGGCCGGTGGCGATATCGCGCGCGCTTCCGCGCTGGTGGCCGGCTTCGGCGACGGCGTGCCGGGCGTGCAGATCAACCGCTTCTGCGCGTCGGGGCTCGACGCGGTGAATTTCGCCGCCGCCGAGATCATGTCCGGCCAGCACGAGATGACCATCGGCGGCGGCGTCGAATCCATGAGCCGCGTTGGCATCGGTGCCTCGGGCGGCGCCTGGCCGATGGACCCGTCGATCGCGGTCGAAACCTATTTCCTGCCGCAGGGCATTTCTGCCGACCTGATCGCCACCAAGCACGGCTTTTCACGCGACGACGTCGATGCCTACGCGGTGGAGAGCCAGCAGCGCGCCGCCAAGTCGTGGGAAGAAGGGCGCTTCAAGAATTCGGTGATTCCGGTCAAGGACGTCAACGGCCTCACCATCCTGGCGAAAGACGAGCACATGCGGCCGACCACCACTATGCAGACGCTGGCCGCGCTGCAGCCGTCATTCGTGCAGATGGGCGAGATGGCCGGCTTCGACGCGGTGGCGGTGCAGAAATATCCGGAGATCGAAGCGATCAATCATGTGCATCATCCCGGCAACTCCTCTGGCATCGTCGACGGTGCTGCCGCGGTCCTGATTGGCAGCAAACAGGCCGGCAAGGCGGCGGGCCTCAAAGCCCGCGCGCGCATCAAGGCCTTCGCCAATGTCGGCTCGGAACCGGCGATCATGCTGACCGGCCCGATCGACGTGACGCAAAAGGTGCTGAAGAAGGCCGGCATGAAGTTGTCGGATATCGATCTGATCGAGATCAACGAGGCCTTCGCCTCGGTGGTGCTGCGCTACATGCAGGCCTTCGACATCGACGCCTCCAACGTCAACGTTAATGGCGGCGCCATTGCCATGGGTCATCCGCTCGGCGCCACCGGCGCCATGATCCTCGGCACCGTGCTCGACGAACTTGAGCGTAGCGGCAAGGCGACCGCGCTGATTACGCTCTGCATCGGCGCCGGCATGGGCACCGCCACAATCATCGAACGCGTTTAGCGAGGCAACCTATGCCCAAAGTCGATATCGCCAAGGTGCCGGTGCGGAGCGGCGCCTTCTACCCCGCCGAATTCCAGGCCGGATGCCGCGGCCGGCATAAACAAGGCATCGGTGACGCCGTTGGCCTGACGCAGTTCGGCGTCAACATCACGCGCATCGAGCCCGGCCAGGCGTCCGCGCTCCGCCACTGGCACGAGCAGGAAGACGAATTCATCCACGTGCTGGAAGGCGAGCTTGTGCTGGTCGAGAACGACGGCGAGACGGTGCTTAAACCCGGCGACGCCGCCGGCTTCAAGGCCGGCAGCGGCAACGGCCATATGCTGGTCAACCGGACGAAGCGCGACGCCGTCTATTTCGAGGTCGGCAGCCGCGCCAAATCCGAGCGCGTGCACTACCCGGACGATGACCTCGAAATGATACGCGACGAAAAGGGCCGCCGCTGCCTGCACAAGAACGGCGAGCCGTATCCGCCCTAGGAGCGCAAGACCATGAGCAATTTCACGCTCGACATCGACGCCGACGGCATCGCGCTTGTCACCTGGGACATGCCCGGCCGCTCGATGAACGTGATCGACGCTGGCGTCATGGAGGAGCTCGCAGCGATTGTCGAAAAGGTCGCGGCCGACGCCGCCATCAAGGGCGCGGTGGTCACATCGGCAAAAGACGCCTTCTGCGGCGGCGCCGATCTCACCATGCTGGCGCGCATGGCCACCAGCTATGCCGCTCTGTTGAAGTCGAAAGGCGAAGTAGCCGCCAACCAGATGGTGTTCGACGAGAGCCGCAAGCTCACGCTGCTCTACCGGCGCCTGGAAACCTGCGGCAAGCCCTGGGTTGCCGCCATCAACGGCACCGCCATGGGCGGCGGCTTCGAATTGTGCCTCGCTTGCCACCACCGTGTCGCCGCCGACAATCCGAAGACCCGGCTGGGGCTGCCGGAAGTGAAGGTCGGCCTGTTCCCCGGCGCCGGCGGTACCCAGCGCGTGGCGCGCATGCTGGCGCCCGCCGATGCGCTGCAATTCCTGCTCAAGGGCCAAGAGCTGCGCGTCGACCGTGCCAAGGCCATGAAATTGGTCGACGCCGTCGTTGCGCCAGCCGATCTCATCAAGACCGCGAAAGACTGGATCAAGACCGGCGGCAAGGCGGTGGCGCCCTGGGACGAGAAGGGTTTCCGGCTGCCCGGCGGCCCGGTCTATTCCAAGGCCGGCATGATGACGTTCCCGGCGGCCAACGCCATCTACCGGCGCGAAACTTATGACAACTATCCGGGCGCGCGCGCCATCTTGCAGGTGGTCTACGAAGGCCTGCAGGTGCCGATGGACATCGCGTTGCGTATCGAGTCGCGCTGGTTCGCCAAGATCGTGCGCTCGCCGATAGCCGCCGCCATGATCCGCACGCTGTTCGTGTCCATGCAGGAGCTCAACAAAGGCGCGCGCCGGCCGGCCGGTGTGCCGCCGACGAGCTTGAAGAAAATTGGCGTGATCGGCGCCGGCTTCATGGGCGCCGGCATTGCCCAGGTGAGTGCCGCCGCCGGGCTGCAGGTGGTGCTGATCGATCGCGACCAGGACACCGCCGACAAGGGAAAGGCCGCCTTGCACAAGGCGCTGAGCGACCGTGTCATGAAGGGCCGCATGAAAAGCGGCGAGCGCGACGCGCTGCTGGAAAAGATTGCGCCGAGCGCCGACTACGGCGCCTTGAAAGACTGCGATCTCGTCATCGAAGCCGTGTTCGAAGACCGCAAGGTGAAAGCCGAGGTCATCAAGAAGATCGAGGCGGTGATCGGCGCCGACGCTATCCTCGCCTCCAACACCTCGACGCTGCCGATCACCTCGCTCGCCACCGAATTCAAGGATCCGGCGCGTTTCATCGGCATCCATTTCTTCTCGCCGGTCGCGCTCATGATGCTCACCGAGATCATCCTCGGCAAAGAGACCGGCGACAAGGCGCTCGCCACCGCGCTCGATTTCGTGCGCGCCATCCGCAAGACGCCGATCGTCGTCAACGACAGCCGCGGCTTCTACGCCAACCGCTGCGTGCTGAACTACATCCAGGAAGGCCACCTGATGCTGCTGGAAGGCATTCCGGCGGCGATGATCGAGAACACCGCGCGCATGGCCGGCATGCCGGTCGGCCCGCTCTCGCTCAATGACGAAACCGCGCTCGATCTCGGCCTCAAGATCGTGCGCGCCGCCGAAGCTGATCTCGGCAAATCGGCCGTCAACCCGGCGCAGAAGAAATTGCTGGAGGAGATGGTCGAGAAGTTGGGTCGTCTCGGCCGCAAGAACGGCAAGGGCTTCTACGATTATCCGCAAAGCGCCCCCAAGCGCCTGTGGCCGGGCTTGTCGGAACTGCTGCCGAAGAAATTGACGCCCGAGCAGATCGACGCCATCGACGTCGAGGAGTTGAAGCAGCGCTTCCTGGTGGCGCAGGCGGTGGAAGCCGCGCGCACCTTCGAGGAGGAGGTCGTCACCGACGTGCGCGAGGCCGACGTCGGAAGCGTGCTCGGCTTCGGCTTTGCACCCTGGTCCGGCGGCACGCTGTCCTATATCGACATGATGGGCAGCAAGGCCTTCGTCGACTTGTGCCGCAAGCTGGAAAAGAAATTTGGACCGCGCTTCGCGCCCAACAAGCTGCTCGTCGACATGGCCAAGAGCAACGACAGCTTCTACCACCGCTTCGCCCCGCCGAAGCAGAAAGCGGCGGCGTAGGCTTGGCCGCATATGATGCTGTCGTCCCCGCGAAAGCAGGGACGCAGTACACACCGGACATGCTGGAGATTACTGGATCACCCGCTTTCGCGGGGGATGACAGCTGCACTACAATGCGAGGCATACGAACCACACTGCGCCTGGCGCGTTGAGTTCTCATCATGTCTTCCCAACCCCATTCCCTGTTCCACTGGCGTGAAATTCCCGGCAGCGTCTGGGCGCTCGGGCTGGTCTCGCTGTTCATGGATTCCTCCTCGGAGCTGATCCATGCCTTGCTGCCGCTCTATCTGGTCGGCGTGCTCGGCGCTTCCACGCTCACCGTCGGCATCATCGAAGGCGTTGCCGAGGCGACTGCTGCCATCACCAAGGTTTTCTCCGGCGCACTCAGCGATTCGCTCGGTGAGCGCAAGTGGCTCACCGCCCTCGGCTACGGTCTCGCCGCGCTCAGCAAGCCGATCTTCCCGCTCGCGCCCGACATCGGCTGGGTGACGGCGGCGCGCTTCATCGACCGCGTCGGCAAGGGCATCCGCGGCGCGCCGCGCGACGCGCTGATCGCCGATCTCACGCCCAATGACCTGCGCGGCACTTCTTACGGGCTGCGCCAGACCCTCGACACCGTCGGCGCGGTGCTTGGCCCCGTGCTGGCGATCGTGTTCATGGCCGTGTTCGCGGATAATTTCACGCACGTGTTCTGGATCGCGGTGATCCCGGCTGTCATTTCCGTGGCGATCATCGTGCTGTTCGTGCGCGAGCCAAAGCGCCCCGCCGCCGCGCGCGCTGTGCGTTCGCCGTTGTCGCGTGCCGAGCTTGCGCGCCTCGATAGGGGCTACTGGATCGTGGTCGGCGTCGCCGCCATCTTCACGCTCGCCCGTTTCAGCGAGGCCTTCCTACTCTTGCGCGCCAAATCGGTCGGCGTGCCGCTGGTGCTGGTGCCGACGGTGATGGTGGTGATGAACGTGGTCTACGCGTTCTCGGCCTGGCCGGCCGGCGCGTTATCCGATTCCATCGGCCGCTACCGCCTGCTGGTCGCCGGCTTCGCGCTGCTCATCGTGGCCGATCTGGTGCTCGCCTTCGGCGGCAGCGCCGCCATGGTGATGATCGGCGTGGCGATCTGGGGCCTGCACATGGGACTGACGCAGGGATTACTGCAAGCACTGGTCGCCGACACCGCGCCGGCGCAATTGCGCGGCACCGCCTTCGGCGTGTTCAACCTGGTAAGCGGGCTCGCCATGCTGGCGGCGAGCGTCATTGCCGGCGGCCTGTGGGACATGATCGGCCCGGACGGCACCTTCCTCGCCGGCGCGGTGTTCACAGGCGTCGCGCTGGTGGTGCTCCCCTTCGCGCACCGGCGACGACTGGCGGCAAAGAAAGCCTGATTACACCACCACCGTCAGCCGCTTTGCCGCCCTTGTGACGCCGGTATAGAGCCAGCGCTCGCGGCTGTCGGGAAACGCAAAACTCTCGTCGAACAGCACCACGTCGTCCCATTGCGAGCCTTGCGCCTTGTGCACGGTGAGCACATAGCCGAAGTCGAACTCGTCGTAGGGCTTGCGGCGCTGCCAATCGACCTTCTCGATGCCGCCGGTGAAGCATTCCGGCCGCACCGAGACTCTCACGCCGCGCGTTGCGGTCTCATCGTCGGGCAACAATCGCATGGTCATGATGCCGGCCTTGGTGCCGCTCTTGCGCTGGCCGCGGTCCTTCACCGTCCACAGTCCGCCGTTGAACAGGCCCTTCTTGCGGTTGTTGCGCAGGCAGACCAGCTTGTCGCCGGCCGAGGGCATTGCGTCGTCGAAGCCGCGCCGCTCGCGCATCCTGATGTTGTAGGCGCGCCGCGTGGCGTTGCGGCCGACCAGCACCTGGTCGGCCTCGAGCACGCGCTGCGGGTCGAGATCGTCCTTGCACACCACTTCCAATTCGCCGTAGCGCCCCGGCTCGAGATAATCGCCGGCGCGGATGTCCATCGACAGGCGGATGATCGGATCGCCCTCGGCCTGCCGGTGGACTTCCGTGAGCATGACGTCGGGCTCGGCCTCGGTGAAGAAGCCGCCGCCCTGGATCGGTGGCAGTTGCGCAGGATCGCCCAGCACCAGCACCGGCACGCCGAACGACAACAGGTCGCGGCCGAGCTCGGCGTCGACCATCGAGCACTCGTCGATGATGATGAGCTCGGCCTTGGAGGCGGGCGCGTCGTCCCACAGATCGAAGCTCGGGATTTCCTCGCCGCTCTCGCGCGCGCGGTAGATCAGGCCGTGGATGGTGGAGGCGCCGTGACAACCCTTGCCGCGCATCACCGAGGCCGCCTTGCCGGTGAAGGCGGCGAACTTCACCTCGCCGTCAACGTGCTCGGCCAGGTGCTTGGCGAGCGTGGTCTTGCCGGTGCCAGCATAACCGAACAAGCGGAACACTTGGGGGCTGCCGTTGCCGCCCGGCTTGGCCTTGAGCCAATGTCCGACGGCTTTGAGGGCTTCGTCCTGGTGGGGCGAGAACTGCGGCATCGCCCCAACCCATAGAACACCGGGTTCACCCTCCACAATACCCATGCAAACGGTGCGAATTCGGCACAACGCCGCCAAGTCAATTTGCCGCAAAAGCGGCACCGGCGCCTCAGCCCGGCCATCGCTCAAAGTTGTCCTCCGAGGCGCGACGGCATTTCGCATAATTTATGCGTTGTATATTTTTCGAGCACCCATTTTCACTGAAACGGGCCTATAATCGTTCCGCTAGCAACTTTGTTGTCGTTGGGGGCGCAACGACAACGGTGAAGAATTCCACGACCCCATCCGTTGCTTCGCGCGTGTCTTCGACCACAGATAAAATGACGACCGGGCGGCGCGGCTCAATACGCGCCGTCATTCGCAACGCCGCTGTTTTTATTGCGTTCGTGCTGGCGGCCGCCGTTCTCTATATTTGCTTCTGGCCCATTCCCGCCGAACCGGTCGCATGGTCGGCGCCGCCTCAGCCGGGCTTCACCGGCGCTTTTGCGCCGAATAAGCGCCTCGCTGGGTTGAAGATGATCGATCTCGGTAACGAGATTGGCCCCGAGCACATCGCGATCGGCAAGGACGGCAAGCTCTATGCCGCAATGCTGAGCGGCAACCTTATTCGCCTGGATCAAGACGGCCGCAATCATGAAGTGTTCGCCAATACCGGCGGCCGCGTGCTCGGCTTCGACTTTGACGCACAAGGCCGCATGATCGCCGCCGACGCCATGAAGGGGCTGCTCGCTATATCGGCCGACCGCAAGGTCACGGTACTCGCCGATCACGTCACGCCGAACGATCCGATCGGCTACGCCAACTCCGTCGTCGTGGCGCCGGACAGCACGATCTATTTCACACAGTCATCCACACGCTTCTTGCCCGCGCAATGGGGCGGCACCTATGAGGCGAGCGTGCTCGATGTCCTCGAGCAGTCCGCTACCGGCCGTGTGCTCGCCTATGATCCGGCGACGGCAATAACGCGGATCGTGGCCCATGGCTTTTCCTTCGCCAACGGCATTGCCTTGGGGAGCGACGGCCACACTTTGTTCGTCAACGAGACCGGTCGCTATCGCCTCTGGAAGGTCGACGCCAGCGCGAACAACGTCAACGTGCAAAGCGGATCGTCGCAGGCGAGGATCCTGCTCGACAACCTGCCGGGCTATCCGGACAACCTCATGCGCGGACGCGATGGCCGCATCTGGGTCGGGCTGTTCAAGCCGCGCAATCCGGCGGCGGACAAGCTCGCCGACAAGCCTTTCTTCAGAAAGGTGCTGCTGCGGCTGCCACGGTCCCTCTTGCCGTTGGGCAAATCGTATGGACACGTCTTCGCCATCGACGAGGACGGCCGCGTCACGGCCGATCTTCAGGATCCGACCGGCGCCTATCCCGAAACCACGGGTGTGACCGAAACCGCGGACCGCCTCTACATCCACAGCCTGCACGCGCACGGCATCGGCTGGTTGCCGCGATGACGCACGCAGGGCTTCACCATCGCCAACTCAGCGCACTACGGAGGACATCATGCAAAACGGTACCCCGGCCCAGAAAAAACTGGGCTTCCGCATTCATGCGATCACTTTCGTCCCGACCATTGTGCTGCTCTTGATCATCAATTATTTCACCGGCTCTCCCTATTGGGTTCAGTGGGTGGTGCTGGGCTGGGGCATCGGCCTGTTCTGTCATTGGTTTTTTGTGCTGGGGCCAGGCGCCCGCAAGAGCAAAACCACATGATGCGCCTTGCCGCCCGCCACCTGGCTGCTGGCCTTGTCATTTTGCTGTGCGCCGGAGCGATGCCGTCCAGCAAAGCCGCGGCGGCAGAACTGGAGGACATCTACATTCTCCGCAGCATCAGGGAGCAGCATCAGCCCGCCGATGGCTGGTGCTCTTCAGCGAAAACGGGATTCGAGCCGTTCCCAAAAGATGCCGAGCGCTTTTATTCGTTCTGGAGTCTTCGGGTGCAGCCTGAAACCGGCAAGGTCGTGCAAACCAAAGACACGCGCGTTGCCGAACTGCGTGGCTGCTTCGGCGCCACCGGTGAACCCCCGCGGCAGAACTTCTATGCCGAAGTCACGCTGGGTTCGCTTTCGTTTCGTGGCAACGGCGAGTGCCTCGCACTCAAGATCAACTTTCCGGCCGCCGGCCTGTTTCCTGTTCGCTGCCAACTCGTCCTCAGCGGATTGCCGGCTCCCTATGTTGGCGGGCTGCTGACGACAAATACGATGACGAGCCAGGCCGCCTTTGGTGGCGACACGAATCCGCCTGGATACACCCAGGCCTCGATCGCCACGATTCGCCTCTGGAAATCCAAGTAAGCCGAGCGCGACTCAGGCGCGGTAGATCAGCCCGTGGATGGTGGAAGCGCCATGACAACCCTTGCCGCGCATCACCGAGGCCGCCTTGCCGGTGAAGGCGGCGAACTTCACCTCGCCGTCGACGTGCTCGGCCAGGTGCTTGGCGAGCGTGGTCTTGCCGGTGCCGGCATAACAGAACAGGCGGAACACTTGGGGGCTGCCGTTGCCGCCCGGCTTGGCCTTGAGCCAATGTCCGACGGCTTTGAGGGCTTCGTCCTGGTGGGGCGAGAACTGCGGCATGGCCTCAAAGCAATAGAGCATGTGGCCGGATTGCAAAAGAACAAAATATGAACTGGCTTGTCCATTGATCTGTAAGTTCGGTGGAAAGCGACCGTGCCTCGTCATCCGTCCGTCATGACCGAGCGATAAGCCTCGACACATAACCGTCACGAAGGCTACGCCGCCGCGGCCCAGGGAGAAGAACCGTGTCCGATACTCATAACGTCCTGTTTCTCTGCAGCGGCAATTCGGCGCGCTCGATCATGGCCGAAGCCATTCTCAATGCGGACGGCGCCGGGACATTCCGCGCCTTCAGCGCCGGCACCGATCCCCACGGCGAGATTCATCCGCATGCGCTCGCCGTGCTGCGCAGCGCCGGCCACGACGTTTCGGTGCTGCGCCCGAAGTCCTGGATTGATTTTGCGCGCCCCGAAGCGCCCGATCTGCATTTCGTGTTCACCGTCTGTGATGACGCCGCCGGCGAGCCCTGTCCGGTGTGGCCGGGCCAGCCGATCACCGCGCATTGGGGCATTCCCGATCCGTGCGCGGCGGCCGGCAGCGACGCCGAGATCGCGGTTGCCTTCGACGACACCTACGGCATGCTCAGGCGCCGCATCGACCTGTTTCTGGCACTACCGATTGTGAAACTCGACCGCCTCGTGCTCATCTCGCATCTCAAGGAGATCGGCCGCGCCCAAGGCGCGACCACATTGGCAAAGACAGGCTGATCAACCGGCGCGGCCATTGATGGCTGAAATCAAGGCCTTTGCGGGCGCCGGCCCATGGGCAGGGCTGCGCCTATCGCATTGCCCTTTCCCGGTTCCCATGTTTAAGGTCGCGGCCTTTTGCGCGCGGTCCCGAAAGGGCCGCGCGCGGGCGCATTATTGCCGGACGATTTGATGGCCCGTGACCAGATCGACATGACCCCGATCGAGACCCGCGACGAACTCGTCGCCTGGCTCGAAGCGGGACGCACGCCGGCGGACCAGTTCCGCGTCGGCACCGAGCACGAGAAATTCGCCTTCACGGTCGAAGACCACCGCCCGGTGCCCTATGCCGGCCGGCGCTCGATCCGCGCGCTGCTCGACGGCATGGCGCACCTGCTCGGCTGGGAGCCGATCATGGAGGGCGACAAGATCATCGGCCTGTTCGACGTCACCGGCGGCGGCGCCATTTCGCTCGAGCCGGGCGGCCAATTCGAATTGTCCGGCGCCCCGGTCGAGACCGTGCACCAGACCGCGGCCGAATTGATGGCGCATCTGGCGCAGTTGCGCGAAGTGGCGCGGCCCTTGGGCATCGGCTTTATCGGCCTCGGCATGACGCCGAACTGGCGGCGCGTCGATATGCCGGTCATGCCGAAAGGCCGCTACAAGATTATGACCGCCTACATGCCGAAGGTCGGCAAGCTCGGTCTCGACATGATGTACCGTACCTGCACGGTGCAGGCGAACCTCGACTTTTCCTCCGAATCCGACATGGTCAAGAAGCTGCGCGTCTCGCTGGCGCTGCAACCGGTGGCGACCGCGCTGTTCGCCAATTCACCCTTCACCGAAGGCAAGCCCAACGGCTTCCTCTCGTTCCGCTCGCAAATCTGGACCGACACCGATGCCGACCGCTCCGGCATGCTGCCCTGGGCCTTCGAGGACGGCATGGGCTTCGAACGCTGGGTCGATTATGCGCTCGACGTTCCAATGTACTTCATCAAGCGCGGCGACAGTTACATCGACGTCTCCGGCAAGTCGTTCCGCGATTTTTTCGCCGGCAAACTGAAGGAACTGCCGGGCGAGCGGCCGACCATTTCCGACTGGGCCAATCACCTCTCCACGATCTTCCCGGAGGTGCGGCTCAAGCGTTATCTCGAAATGCGCGGCGCCGACGGCGGGCCGTGGCGGCGGCTGCCCTCGCTCACCGCCTATTGGGTCGGCTTGCTCTACGACGACGACGCGCTCGAGGCTTGCTGGGACATGGTCAAGCTCTGGAGCGCCGAGCAGCGCCAGAAGCTGCGCGACGACGTGCCCAAGCTTGGCTTCAAGGCGGAAATCGGTAATCGCAACGTGCTCACGCTGGCGCAAGAGACTTTACGATACGCCGCACGGGGCTTGCGGCGCCGCAAACGCTTCGACCGCAACGGCCGCGACGAGACGCGCTACCTGCGCCCGCTCGAGGAGTCGATCGCCCGCGGCCTGACGCCGGCGGAGGAACTGCTGGAGAAATATAACGGCGTGTGGAACGGCACCGTCGAGCCGATCTACGAGGAATACGCGTATTGATCGATCCTTAGGAATCTCCCATTCAACGCTGCGGGCGCGTCATTTTGGGAAAAGTCGACTTCATGTCTTCCGACTTCATAATCTGGATTGTGCTTGCGACGAAGATGGTGGTTACCGCGCTGTTTGTGACCACAGCGACCACCATCGCCGAACGATTGGGCGCGACGGTTGGAGCGCTCGTGGCAACGCTGCCCGTCTCAGCTGGCCCCGTTTATGTGTTTCTGGCGCTCGACCACGATTCCGCATTCATTTCCGCAAGCGCGGTTGCGAGCCTTGCATTGAACAGCGCGACCGCGATTTACCTCACGGCCTATGTTCTGATCGCCCAACGACGATCGATGTGGCCAAGCATATCTCTTGCGTTTGCAATCTGGCTCGTGGCCGTTCTGTTGCTCAGTCTCGTCAATTGGACTGCCTGGTTGGTATTTGCCCTCAACATCGCCGTGTTTACCGCTTGTAGTTTCATCGTCCAGCCGTTCGATGCCGTGCGCATCCCGCCAACCACACGGCGCAGGTACGACTTCGTGTTAAGAGCGGGTTTAGTGGCCGGGCTCGTCGGCGTAGTTGTAACTTTAAGTTTCCAAATTGGTCCGACGGGAAGCGGTATCTTGGCCGTGTTTCCGGTTATCTACATGAGCATCATGCTGATTCTGCATCGCCGTATTGGCGGCCCTGCCACCGCAGCCGTGCTGGCGAACGCCGTTCCTGCGCTCGCGGGATTTGGCGTGGCATTGCTGACCTTGCATCTCACCGCGGTGCCGCTTGGATCCGCGCCGGCGCTTGTCGTCGCGCTCGGCGTCTCGGTCGCTTGGAATGCCATTATTTATGCGATGCGACGCCGCCAATCTCTCGCTTGATTTCCGCTCTACCGCTTGAACAACACCAATTAACGCAGTGGCCGTACGCGCGGTGTGGACGCATAGTTTGTCGATCGCAATACCTAACGGAACGTCATTGGACGATGCTGAGGCTATTCCGCCGCCTGCACCGCTTCCGACAGATTATCGAGCGAGGAGATGATATGCTCGGCCAGCGCATCCGCCAAGGCCGATGAGTTGTGCGCGTTGCGTACCAGGCCGACGCGGCAGCTCGGCAGTTCGGGAAATCCTTCCGCCGCTGTCAGCACGCGCATGCCGGGGCGCAGGCCGGACTCCGCCAGCACCGACACCGCCAGTCCCGCCAGCACGGCGGCTGCCACCGCGCCGGCGTTCGAGCTCGAATAGAGCACGCGGTGCGGCTTGCCGATCGAACTCTAGCCGCTCGATCGCCGTGCGCCGCCAAGTGCAGCTTGGCCGTCCCAGCGCCAGCGGCAACGGCTCTTCCAGATGGATGGCGTGCCGGTTCGATGTCACCCACAGCAGGCGCTCGCGCCGGAAATTTTCCGAGGCGCGTTTTGATTCGCAATTGGTGACGATAGCGAGATCGATCTCGTTGCCGTCGATGCGCTCGAGCAGATCGGCCGACGGCTCGCAGATCACGGTCAGCTCGACGCCGGGATAGGCGCGCGAGAACCGCGCCATGATCTCGGGCAGATAGCGGTCGGCATAATCATCCGGCACGCCCAGGCGCACGCGCCCCGACAGCGCGGCGTCGGAAAATGCCGCCACCGTTTCCACGTTCAACTTGACCAGCCGCCGCGCGTAATCGAGCAGGCGCGAGCCGTCCTCGGTCAGTTTGGAGGCGCGGCCGTCGCGCGCGAAGATCGGGCGCTCGATGCGCTCCTCCAGCCGCTTCATCTGCATCGACACCGCCGACTGGGTCTTGTTCACGACCTCGGCTGCCTTGGTGAAGCTGCCGGTCTCGGCGATGGCAATAAAGGTGCGTAATTGGTCGATGTCGAGCAAGGCGGTCATGGTCGTTGTCCTCGGCCTAAGTCCTTGAAAAGCCGGCGGCGGGCCGCCGGGCCATATCACTGATCCTGATGAATCAGATTAAAAACATTCGTTTCACTAATCAATAGGGACGGCGCTATATGCGCCTCCGAAACACGCCGGAGGATTCGGGTGGGGATTCCGGGTGGTTCGGGTGCCGGGCCCAGGGCCAGTTAGCGCCAAGCCCGCGAACTGCATGGAGACGTGACATGACCGAAAACATCCCCGTTTTGCCTATCGCCGGCGGCACTTTGGTGCGCGCCTTTCTGGCTGTGCTGGCCTTCGTGACCCGCTGGCTGAAGGCTTTCGCCCGCATCCGCCGCCACCGCCGGGAGGCGGCGGCCCTGGCCGGCCTCGACCGCCACATGCTCGCCGACATCGGCCTCAATCGTTCCGATCTGCGCGACGCCTTTTCCGAGCCGCTCTGGGAAGACCCGACCGCGCTCTTGAGCGAGCGGGCCGGCGAGCGCCGCCGCGGCCGCAAGGCGATCCCCGCTCTGCCGCCGCCGGACGTGGAGACAGCTTTCCGCCGGCGGGGCCCCAATCGTCTGCCGCGCTATTCGATCTGAATAAGACGAAATCGGCCGACCCCTCTCATCGGCCGCGTGATCCGAGACCCGCGAACATCCCCTCTCGCGGCCGGATCCAGCGCCCGCCGGCCCCTCCCGGTGGGCGCATTTTTTTGCGCTCAATGCACCGCGGTGAAAAACCGCGACAGTCGCAAGCCGGACGGCCAGGTCCACAGCGGCTGGCGCTTCATGGCGAGATCCCAAGAACCGACGATTGCGTCCACGCGCCCGACCAGGTACGCCACCGGCAGCATGCCGACGCCGCCTGCGCCGAGCGGAACGCGGCTGTCGGCTGAGTTGTCACGATTGTCGCCCATGACGAACAGGTGGCCGGGCGGCACCGTCACTTCCGGCATGTTGTCGAGCGGTTCGCTGGCGACCAGCTTGAAGATCCGGTGCTGGCGATCGCCGGGCAGTGTTTCGATGAAACGGTGCGCGTCGACCTGCGAGCCGTCGTCGGCTTCCTGCAAGCCAGTGCCGTCCGGCTTGAGTGCGGCCGCCTGGCCGTTGATCCAGACTTGCCCGTCGCGCATGGCGATGCGATCGCCGGGCAAGCCGATCACGCGCTTGACCCAGACTTGCGACGGGTCACCGGGCCAGCGGAACACAACCACGTCGCCGCGCCGCGGCAGCGAACCGAGAACGCGCCGGCTGCCCGGAATATCGATGAAGGCGGGCAGCGAGGCGGTGCTGTATCCGTAAGGGTACTTCGTCGCCAGCAATTCGTCGCCGATCAGCAAAGTCGGCTCCATCGATCCCGACGGCACGTAGAACGGCTCCGCGATCGCGGTCTTGGCCGCCATCACGATCAGCACGATGCCGACGAGATCGACGATGCTCTTGGTCCAGCGGCGCGCGCGGGAAGCGTCCTGCGGCATGGTCTTGTGTTTCGAGGCAACCATCACGCCGTGCCCCCGACCGTGATGCGGTCCATGCGCAAAGATGGCTGGCCGACGCCGACCGGCACGCCCTGGCCGTTCTTGCCGCACGTGCCGATGCCGGGATCGAGCGCGAAGTCGTTGCCGATCATGGTAATGCGGTTCAAGTCGGTCGGCCCGTTGCCGATCAGCATGGCGCCCTTCACCGGCGCGGTGACTTTGCCGTTTTCGATTTTGTAGGCCTCGGTGCATTGGAATACGTATTTGCCCGAGGTGATGTCGACCTGGCCGCCGCCGAAAGAGACGGCATAGAGGCCGTTCTTCACCGAGGCGATAATCTCTTTCGGGTCGTGCTGACCCGCCAACATGCAGGTATTGGTCATGCGCGGCATCGGCATATGCGCATGCGATTCGCGCCGGCCGTTGCCGGTCGGTTTCATGTTCATCAACCGCGCGTTCTGCCGGTCCTGCATGTACCCGACCAGGATGCCGTCCTCGATCAGCACGGTGCGGTTGGTCGGCGTGCCTTCGTCGTCGATGGAGAGAGAGCCGCGGCGCTGCTGCATGGTGCCGTCGTCGACCACGGTCACGCCTTTGGCGGCGACCTGTTGGCCCATCAATCCGGCGAAGGCCGACGTCTTCTTGCGGTTGAAGTCGCCTTCGAGGCCGTGGCCGACCGCTTCGTGCAGCATCACGCCCGGCCAGCCGCTCCCAAGCACCACGTCCATCTCGCCGGCCGGCGCCGGCATCGCGTCGAGATTGACCAGCGCCTGGCGCACCGCTTCGTCGACCGCGCCCCGCCAGGCGTCGGGCGTGATGAAGCGCTCATAACCTTCGCGGCCGCCGATACCGAACGAGCCAGACTCCTGGCGGTCGCCGTCGCCCGCCACCACCGCAACGCTCAGCCGCACCAGCGGGCGGATGTCACGATAGGTCGTGCCGTCGGCGCGCAGGATTTCCACCACCTGCCAGGTGGCGCCGATGCTGGCGGTGACCTGCCGCACGTGGCTGTCCTTGGCGCGGGCATAGGCGTCGATTTCTTCCAAGAGCTTCACCTTGGCGTCGAAAGCTGGCTGGGCGAGGGGATTGTCGTCGCCGTAGAGCTTGCGGTTGGTGCGGCCGGGCGCATCGGCATATGTACCGCTGTGGCCGCCCTTGACCGCGCGCACGGCTTCGGCGGCGCGCGCAAGCGCAGCTTCCGACAGATCGGAGGCGTGGGCATAGCCGACCGCCTCGTCCTTGACCGCACGCAGGCCGAAGCCTTGCGCGGTGTCGTAGGTCGCCTGTTTCAGGCGCCCGTTGTCGAACACCAGCATCTCGGCTTGGCGGTATTCCAGGAACAGTTCGCCGTCGTCGGCGCCCTCGAGTCCGCGCTTGATAATTCCGGCGACCTTGCCCTTGTCGAGCCCGGCGCGTTCGAGGAGGGAGGAAAGGGAGGGGTCCATGCGTTGCTCCAGTGTCTCCCAGAGATAGGGGCAATGCGGCGATTCTGCGAGGGCCGCAATTACCAGCTGAAATGAACGCTAACCTCGCCAATCGGCTCGAGTGCGTGCGCTAGGCCGGTCTCATCGGCGTCCAGCATGATCGGCGGCGTGATCGAACCGGTAATGACGATGTCTCCCGCGGAAAGCTTCTCGCCATAAGCGGCGAGCGTGTTCGCGACGTGCGCCACGATGTCCGTGAGCTTGCCGGTCAGCGCTTCGGGATCGGTGGTGCTCGCGGTTTCGGCGCCACGGCGGATGAGGCGCGAGGTCAGTCTCGCGACGCTGCCGCCTGGCCGTGTATTGCCGCACAAGATGACATGGCGCTGATAGATGTCGCCCGCCAACACTTTGTCGAGGTTGTCCGGCGTCGGCGGCGGATCGAAGTCGGCAATCTCGATGGCTGGCAAGATTTCCTTCACCGCTTCCAATGCCTCGTCGGGCGAGGTTCCGGCGCCAAGATCGCGCGCCATGCGCACGCAGATTTCCGGCTCCGCCACCGGTTGGGTGTAGCCGTTGAACGAGGCCGTGCTGCCGGACAGGAGCAGCCCGCGCTGCATCAAGTACCCGACGACCGGCGCGGTTAGTCCGAGCCGCTGCATGGCGGCGGGTGCACCTAACCCAACTTTCCAGCCGAGCGGTTTCTCGCCTGCCGCGATACGCTCGCGCCGCTTGGCAAGCTGTGCCGTCATGCCGCGCGCGATGCGCGGGTCTTCCCAAGCCTTCATTGATTCATGCCTTCACTTATGGCTTTCCGGATGCACCTGGTAGCCGGACTCCTCGATCGAGCCCGCGTCCATCCAGCCCCACACCAGCACCACGTCTTCGTTCGAGGTGTTGTTGAACCCGTGCCAGCAGCCGCGCGGCGAATAGATCACGTCGCCTTCGCCGGAGGGCGTCTGGCCGTCATCCGTATAGATGTGGCCGTGGCCCTTGAGCACGATGAAGAACTCATCGCAATTATGATGGCGGTGGTTCTCGTGCCGCGCGCCCGGCTTCAGCACGGTCCAGCCGACCACGTGATCGGCGCCGGCCGACTTCTTGTCGATCAGGAACTGCACCTGCATGTCGACCCAGCCGTCGTCGCGCTTGAGGCCTTCGACCTTGGGCACGTCGCGCAGATTGGTGCGATACATCTTGGTGGCCGGGGCGTCCTCTTTAATCTTGGCCGAAGTGCCTTTGACCGCCTTGGCCAGCGCCGATCCGATTTTCTCTCCTTGTGTGCTCATGCTTGTCCTCCAATTCTTATTCTTGTCCGCCAAGCCGCCGATAGACTTGATGCGCAACCACGAAATCATTGGCGTCGATGCCGAGCCCGCGACAGGCGTTCATCATCTCGTTGGCGGCGGCCGCGAGCGGCACCGGGCTGCCGAGTTTGCGGCCGAGATTGAGCGCCAACAGCATGTCCTTCTGCTGCAGCGTGACGTCGGCGAGCGGCACTTTCGGCATCTTGCCCTCGAGAATGAACGGCCCGCGGTAGCCGAGCACTGGCGAGGCCGCGACGCTCTTGAGGATGGCGTCCAACGCGACCTCGCGGGCAACGCCGCCTTTCTCGGCCAGCGCCACAGCTTCACCGAAGCAGATCACCTCGACCATGAGCAAAAGGTTGACCGCGATCTTCATCTGGCAGGCGAGCCCGTTGCCGCCAATGCGCGTCACCTTCGGGCCGATGGCGAGCAGCACCGGCTTCACGCGCTCATAGGCTGGCTCGTCGCCACCGATCATGATCGAGGCATTGCCTTGCACAACCGTCACCGGCGAACCCGAGAGCGGCCCGTCGAGCATGATCGCGCCGGCCTTCTCGAATTCGACCGCAACGGCGCGGCTCTCCTCTGGCTCGATTGTGCTCATGTCGATGAAGATGGCGTTCTTGGCGACGCCCGATAGAATGCCATCTTGACCGAGCGCGACGGCGCGCACCGCCTTGGCGTCGGTGACAATCGAAAACACGATCTCGGAGCTTTGCGCCACTTGGCGCGGCGTATCGGCCCATATCATGCCGGCCTCGATCAGCGGCGCGGCCTTGTCGCGCGACCTGTTCCAGCCGGTGACTTGATGTCCTGCATTCATCAGGCGCGGGACGATCAATTGTCCCATCGCGCCTAAGCCGACAAACCCCAACTTCACGGTTTCACGCTCCCGGCTGCTCGACGAACTTCGGCGCCACGCGGGCGCGCGGCAGTATCTACGGATCGAAATGAGAAGGCGAGGGTGGGCAGATGATGGGCTAAGGCAGTTTGTCGTAGCCCTCGGAGAAGCCGGCGAGACTCATCGGAAAGCCGATGCCTTCCTCCGGCGTCTGGAAGATGATGAAGGTGGCGGTCTTGCCGGTGCGCAGCTTCTGCACCAGCACGTCGTCCATGACCACTTCGGCGATGCAGCCATTGGGCAGGCAACGCACGAAGCCGGCGCGCCCGATGTCGGCATTGTCGATCTTGAGGCCCAGCCCCGACGGCAGCAGCACGCCCAGCGGCGCCACCACCCGCATCAGCCGGCTCTTGGCGTCGGCGGTCTTGAGCACGATCACGGTCAAGCCGACATTGGCGCGGTCCTCCGCGGTCACGCTCTGGATCAGCGCGCATTGTTCGGACTTGGCGCCCGGCGGCGTGTCGCAGCGGATCTGCCAATCCCTGTGCACCGACTTGACCGCGCCCTGCGCCAGGGCCTGGTCGGCGGACAGGAGCGCCAGCATCGCCATCAGCGCCGGCGCGAGCAGCCATGCCAAGCGTCCAAGGGCGTGCCTGCGGTTCCCGAAAATGCCCATCCTTCAATCCCTTGGCATGCGGCCCCGGCGCCGCCGCTTGCCGGCCCGGCGAATCGCCGTCCGGCCATGCATTTTATTCGCCTCGTTGGGTCATGCTCGGCTTTTCGTGTCAAGCAAGGCCAAAGAGGGCTCTCCGGTCACGGCTTCGGCTAATCCAGGACGCCATCCCGTGGCGTAAATACGGCATTGGAAAAGGGGCGGGGGAACCCGCTTTGCCGCAGGCGGGACCGCATGAAGGTGCATTGCAGCAGCCCCGGAATTGTGGTTTGAGAGGCCGGGACTTCCCCCCGGCCCGCCGCACGCCAGTCAAAGCTGCCACGCCCGTGGCAAAACGCTGTGCTCAGCGGGCCGCGCCGAACATCATGTCTGCGGTGGGCGGTAAAGGGAACCTTGGATTCCAAGGCCGTTTTCTTGTCGAGGGAGCGCGAAAGACAATGCTGTTGCTCAAGCGGTTGATCGCATTTGTGTTCACGGGCGTGACCGTTCTGGCGGGCGGGGGCGCAGCGTTGGCCGCGACCGGACAACCGCAGCCGTGGGAGATCGGCCTGCAGCCGAGCGCCACCCCGGTGATGGAAAACATCATCTGGTTCCACGACAAGCTGCTCTGGGTCATCACGGCAATTGTGCTGTTCGTGCTGGCGCTGCTCGTGATCATTGTGATCAAGTTCAACGCCCGCTCCAATCCGGTGCCCTCGCGGACCACCCACAACACCACCATCGAAGTCATCTGGACCGTGGTGCCGGTTGTGATCCTGGTGGCGATCGCAGTGCCGTCGTTCCGCCTGCTGTTCCTCGAACTCGACGTGCCGAAGGCCGATGTGGTCGTGAAGGCCACCGGCAAGCAGTGGTTCTGGACCTACAGCTATCCGGACCAGAAATTCGAGTTCGATTCGCTGATGGTGCAGACCAAGGACCTGAAACCCGGCCAGCCGCGCCTGCTGACGGTCGATAATGAAATGGTGGTGCCGGTTAACAAAGTGGTGAAGGTGCTCACCACCGGCGCCGACGTCATTCATTCCTTCGCGGTGCCCTCGTTCGGCATCAAGATCGACGCCGTTCCCGGCCGCGTCAACGAGACCTGGTTTAAGGCCGAGCGCGAAGGCACCTATTACGGCCAATGTTCCGAGCTGTGCGGTCGTGACCACGCCTTCATGCCGATCGTGGTCCATGTCGTGAGCGAGCAGGACTACACGGCCTGGCTCGATGCGGCGAAGAAGAAATATGCGTCAACTGGCAATGACAACAGCAGCGCCCATCCGACCGCCGTGGCCGCGGCCGGCGATAGCAAGTGACACACATATAAAAACTCGAATATAATCCGGGCGACGAAGACGAGGGTCGAAGGACAATAACGATGGCTCAGACTGCGGCTGCACATGATGCCCATGACACCAACGGTCACCATCCGACCGGGTGGCGCAGGTTTGTCTATTCGACCAACCACAAGGACATCGGCACGATGTACCTGGTGTTCGCGCTCATGGCGGGCGTGATCGGCGGCCTGATGTCGATCGCCATTCGCATGGAGCTGCAGAACCCGGGCATCGAGTTCTTCCCCAGCCCGCACGAATACAACGTGTTCGTCACGGCCCACGGTTTGATCATGATCTTCTTCATGGTCATGCCCGCCATGATCGGCGGCTTCGGCAACTGGATGGTGCCGCTGATGATCGGCGCGCCGGACATGGCGTTCCCGCGCATGAACAACGTCTCGTTCTGGCTGCTGCCGGCCTCGTTCTCGCTGCTGATCATCTCGAGTTTCACCGGCGGCGAGCCGGGCTCGAACGGCGTCGGTGCCGGCTGGACGCTTTACGCGCCGTTATCGACCAGCGGCCATCCGGGTCCTGCGGTTGACTTCGCAATTCTGTCGCTGCATCTGGCGGGCGCCAGTTCGATCCTCGGTGCCATCAATTTCATCACCACCATCTTCAACATGCGCGCACCCGGCATGACGCTGCACAAGATGCCGCTGTTCGTGTGGTCGATCCTGGTAACCGTATTCCTGCTGCTGCTGGCGCTGCCGGTGCTGGCCGGCGCCATCACCATGCTGCTGACCGACCGCAATTTCGGCACCACGTTCTTCGAGCCGCAGGGCGGCGGTGACCCGATCCTGTTCCAGCATCTGTTCTGGTTCTTCGGCCATCCGGAAGTCTACATCCTGATCCTGCCCGGCTTCGGCATGATCAGCCAGATCGTCTCCACCTTCTCGAAGAAGCCGATCTTCGGCTATCTCGGCATGGCCTATGCCATGGTCGCGATCGGCGGCATCGGCTTCGTGGTGTGGGCGCACCACATGTACACGGTCGGCCTCTCGACCGGCGCGCAGGCCTACTTCATCGCCGCCACCATGGTGATCGCGGTGCCGACCGGCGTGAAGATCTTCTCCTGGATCGCCACCATGTGGGGCGGCTCGATCGAGTTCCGCACCCCGATGCTGTGGGCGCTCGGCTTCATCTTCCTGTTCACCATCGGTGGCGTCACCGGCGTGGTGCTGGCCAATGCCGGCGTCGACCGCGTATTGCAGGACACTTACTATGTGGTGGCGCATTTCCACTACGTGCTCTCGCTCGGCGCCGTGTTCGCCATTTTCGCCGGCTGGTACTACTGGTTCCCGAAGATGACCGGCTACATGTACAACGAGACCATCGGCAAGCTGCACTTCTGGGTCACCTTCATCGGCGTGAACCTGATCTTCTTCCCGCAGCACTTCCTCGGCCTCGCCGGCATGCCGCGCCGCTACGTCGACTACCCCGACGCGTTCCACGGCTGGAACGAGATCTCGTCCTACGGCGCCTACATCTCAGGCGTCGGCGCGCTCATCTTCTTCGTCGGCCTGATCGAGGCCTTCGCCAAGAAGCGCGTGGCCGGCAACAATCCATGGGGCGCGGGCGCGACCACGCTGGAATGGACGCTGCCGTCGCCGCCGCCGTTCCATCAGTTCGAGACGCTGCCGCGGATCAAGTAGGGCGCGTGATCCCGAAAAGTGGGAACCGGTTTTCGGAAAAGATCACGCGCAAAACAAAAAATGCCATCAGGTAGAAACTCGAGGAAACCGGCGTAAATGTCGTTCGTCAGCGAAGGCGCAAACTTCCGCGGCGCGCTCGCCGCTCGGGCCGAGCCGAGCCTGGCGGGCGTCGGCGACTACATCGCGCTGATGAAACCGCGGGTGATGTCGCTGGTGGTGTTTACCGCGCTGGTGGGCCTGGCGGTCGCACCCGGCTCGTTGCATCCGATGATCGGATTCACCGCGCTGCTCTGCATAGCGGTCGGTGCCGGAGCCGCAGGCGCGCTCAACATGGGCTACGAGGCCGACATCGACGCGCTGATGACGCGTACGCAGCGCCGTCCGGTGCCGCGCGGACGCGTCACGCGCGGCGAGGCGATTGGCTTCGGCCTGACGCTGTCCGCGTTTTCGGTGGTGACGCTCGGCCTGCTGGTCAACGCGCTCGCCGCCGCGCTGCTTGCCTTCACCATCTTTTTCTATGCCGTGGTCTATACGGTTTGGCTCAAGCGCTCGACGCCGCAGAACATCGTGATCGGCGGCGCCGCCGGCGCCTTCCCGCCGATGATCGGCTGGGCGGCGGCGACCGGCTCGCTGTCGCTGGAGCCGGTGTTGCTGTTCATGATCATCTTCTTCTGGACGCCGCCGCATTTCTGGGCGCTGGCGCTCTATAAGTCCGACGACTATGCCCGCGCCGGCATTCCGATGTTGCCGGTGGTCGCCGGCGACGCCAGCGCGCGCCGGCAGATCCTGCGCTATACGTTGATCCTGGCGCCGCTCGGCGTGGCGCCGTGGGCGCTTGGCTTTGCGGGGCCGCTCTATGGGCTGACCGCGGCCGTCACCGGGGCGATCATGGTGGCGCTGGCTTGGCAGGTGTTCTGCGAGCGCCGTCCGGCCGAGCGCGCCAGCCGGCAGCTTTTCGCCTTTTCGATCCTTTATCTGTTTTTGTTGTTTGCGGTGCTGCTGGTCGAGCGGGGATGGGGCGGGCTGCTCGCCCGGTTGGTGGCGTGACTGTCGGTAGTGCGATGAACGACAAGCCAGACGACGACGGCATCGTGCTCACCGAAGCGCAGAAGCGCGCGCGGCGGTCGCGTTCGATTGCGATTGCGCTTGCGCTGGCCGCGCTGGTCATCCTGTTTTATGTGATGACATTGGTGAAAGGGCCGGGCGTTCTGGTCCGTCCGATCTGAGCCGCACAGCATGAGCGCACCCGAACACACCAACAAACCGCCGCGGCGCGACCTGCTGATTGCCGCCGCTTGCGGCGCCTTTGCGGCCGGCATGGTGGGCGCGGCCTATGCCGCGGTGCCGCTCTACAACTGGTTCTGCCGCACCACCGGCTTCGGCGGCACGCCTTTGGTGGCAAGTGCCGGGCCCGGCCAGGTGCTCGGCCGCATGCTCGCCATCCGTTTCGATTCCAACGTGACAGCCGGGCTGCCGTGGACCTTCGAGCCGGAGCAAAACGTGATCACGGTTCGCGTCGGCGAGGTGACGACGGTCCATTACAAAGTCGTCAACCAGGCCGCGCGCGTGATCTCCGCGCAGGCCTCCTACAACGTCTCGCCGCCGCAGGTCGGCGCCTACTTCACCAAGATCAACTGCTTCTGCTTTTCCCAGCAGACCATGAAACCGGGCGAGACGCGCGAGATGACGGTGGTGTTCTACGTCGATCCGTCGATCGTCAACGACCACGACCAGGACAAGCTCAACACCATCACGCTGTCCTATACTTTCTATCGGCTGCGCGAGCCGGCGCAGCCGTTGGCGCAAGCAACTGACAACAAAGCAAACAAGCTTTAAAAGGGGATCGGGCGCGTGTCGCCCGGACTGGAACGGAGACGACGATGGCCGACGCCCACGCTAAGCATCACGACTACCACCTGGTCGATCCGAGCCCGTGGCCGGCGGTCGGCGCGGTTTCGGCCTTCATCATGGCAGTCGGCGGCATCAGCTGGATGCACCAAATGTACGCTGCGGCGCCCGCCGTGTTCGGTGTCGGTGTCATCGGCGTGCTCTATACCTTCATCGGCTGGTGGCGCGACGTGATCCGCGAGGCCCAATACGAGGGCTTCCACACGCGCGTGGTGCAGATCTCGCACCGCTACGGCATGATCCTGTTCATCGCCTCCGAGGTGATGTTCTTCGTCGCCTGGTTCTGGGCCTATTTCAACACCGCGCTGTTTCCGGATGCGGCGCCGGATGTCGCGCGCATCGCCTTTACCCATGGCGTGTGGCCGCCGGAGGGGATCGAGACCTTCAACCCTTGGCATTTGCCGCTGCTCAATACGCTGATCCTGCTCACCTCCGGCACCACGGTGACGTGGGCGCATCACGCGCTGTTGGAGGGCGACCGGGAGGGGCTGAAATGGGGCCTCGCGCTCACCATCCTGCTCGGCCTCACCTTCACCTGCGTGCAGGCCTACGAGTATTCGCACGCCGCCTTCCATTTCAGCGGCAATATCTACGGCGCCACTTTCTTCATGGCGACTGGCTTCCACGGCGCCCACGTGATCATCGGCTCGATCTTCCTGATCGTTTGCCTGATCCGCGCACTCAGGGGCCACTTCACGCCGACCCAGCATCTCGGTTTCGAATTTGCCGCCTGGTACTGGCATTTCGTCGACGTGGTCTGGCTGTTCCTGTTCGCCTGCATATATGTCTGGGGCGCCGGCGTGGTGCACGCCGAGTGACCGTCACTCGCGATTGCAAGGGGGCGGCGGCGACGCCGCCCTTTTGCGTTTGAGGTGCAAAAGCAATTGAGGTGCCGATATGGCTGACCATGCATCGCCCGGCGTGCTGCCGATCGGCCGCGGTTTGCGCAGCCGCTGCCCGCGCTGCGGCGAGGGCCGGTTGTTTCAGGGTTTCCTCACTTTGCGCCCGCGTTGCGAGCATTGCGGCCTCAACTTTGATTTTGCCGATGCCGGAGACGGGCCGGCGGTGTTCGTCATTCTGATCGGGGGTGCGTTGGTGGTATTTGCCGCTCTCATCACCGAAGTGGCCTACCAGCCGCCTTATTGGGTGCATGCGGCGTTGTGGCTGCCACTGATCTTGATCGTGACGCTTGTTCCGTTGCGGCCGATCAAGGGCCTGCTGATCGCGCTGCAATACCATCACAGAGCCGCCGAAGGTCGTCTCGAGCGGCGAGGCGAGGAGTGAACGCGCCGCTGCCGAAAGCGCGGCGCGGCGTGCTGGAGCCGACGATCTTCGCGGTCGTCGGCCTCGCCATCCTGATCGGCCTCGGCGTCTGGCAGCTCGACCGCAAGGTCTGGAAGGAAAATCTGATCGCGGTCATGACCACGCGGCTCAAGGCGCCGCCCGAGGATTTGCCGCCGCGCGAGGACTGGGCGCGCCTTACGCCGCAATCCGACGAGTTTCACCGCGTCAGCTTTCCCGCCGAATTTCTGTCCGGCAAGCAGGCGCTAGTCTACAGCGCGGGCTCCGCCTTCCGTCCCGACGTGAAGGGCCCGGGCTACTGGGTGTTTGCGCCGGCGCGCCTGGCGGGCGGCAGCAGCGTGATTGTCAATCGCGGCTATGTGCCGCTGGACCGCAAGGACGCCGTCACGGCCGTGCCGGCCGGCAGCGTCGATATCGTCGGCATCGTACGCTGGCCGGAGACGCGTGGTCTGTTCACGCCCGCCGACAATCTGAAGGACAATGTCTGGTATTTGCGCGACATCGCGGCCATGGCCGCGGCCAAGCATTGGGCGAACGTGGCGCCGTTCTACGTCGAGCAGGAGTCCCCGGCGCCGCCCGGCGGGTTGCCCAAGTCCGGCAAGCTCGTCGTGAACCTGCCCGACAACCATCTGCAATATGCCATCACCTGGTTCGGCCTCGCGCTGGCGCTCGCCGGAGTCTATCTGGTCTGGCTCATGCGCCGCCTGCGCCACTAGTACGGCGGATTTGAAGTTCCTCCTATCGTTGCAGCGAGCTCGTAGAGAAACTTCAAATCCAAAGCCGCACTAGAATCATATACTTGCTAGTGTCCCTTTGATTCCGAAGTTCGCGTCTTCGATTGCTGCAAGGGCGTGCGAACTTCGGAATCAGGACACTAGACGAAAAGTCGCGCGCTTTCTTTCCCGATACGAAAACGCCCATTGTTGTCGCCGCCAATGCGCCATGGTTTAGTGCGCCACGCGCAAGCATCGTAAGCAGGAGAAGCAGCATGTTGGCCGGCAAGAAAGTCGTCGTGGTCGGAGGCTCGTCCGGCATCGGTTTCGCAACCGCCGAAATGGCCAAGGCTGAAGGCGCCGACGTCGTCATCGCATCGCGCAACGCCGAGAAGGTGAAAGCCGCCGCCGACAAGCTCAGCGCCAAAGGCATCGTTGCCGACGTCACCGACGACAAAAGCGTCGCCGAACTGTTCGGCGCGGTCGGCCCGGTCGATCACGTGGTGGTCAGCGCCGCGCAACTGCGTACCGGCCCGTTCAAGACCGTCGCCATGGACGACGTGCGCGCGACCCTGGAAGGCAAGTTCTGGGGCGCCTGGCGCGTCGCCCGCGCGGCCGAGATCAATGCAGGCGGCTCGTTGACGTTGGTCAGCGGTTTCCTGAGCGTCCGTCCGCGGTCGAATTCGGCCATCGTCAGTTCGGTCAATGGCGCGCTGGAATCGTTGACGCGTGCGCTCGCACTCGAACTTGCGCCGATGCGAGTCAATTGCGTGTCGCCCGGCATTATCGACACGCCGATCCGCGCGGCCATGCCGGAAGCCGCACGTAAGGAGTTGCTGGCGAAAGCCGCCGCCAGCCTGCCGGTCGGCCGTGTCGGCCTCGCCGAGGACGTCGCGCAGCAGATCCTCGCCTTCATGAAGAACGGGTTCATGAGCGGCTCGATCGTCTATCTCGACGGCGGCGCCCTCACGACCTGACCGGCGCCGCCGGAACGGGCTCGGCGGTTTTCTTGTGAAAGCCCCCGGCGGCGGCTAGTGTGCGCCACGAAAGCGGGCCGCGCTGGAACGGAAAATATAGCTGGATCAATGCGTTATATCTCAACGCGGGGCGAGGCCCCGGCCCTCGATTTTGTCGAGGTCATGCTGGCCGGGCTCGCCCGCGACGGCGGCCTTTACGTGCCCGAATCCTGGCCGGCGCTCGATGCCGCCACGATCGCGGGCTTCGCCGGCAAGCCTTACGCCGAAGTCGCGGTCGAGGTGATCCGGCCCTTTGTCGGCGGCAGTCTGCCGGAAGCCGATCTTGCCCGCATGGCGCGCGAGGCCTATGGCACCTTCCGCCATCCGGCGGTGACGCCGCTCGCCCAACTCGGCACCAGCCTGTTCGCGCTGGAGCTGTTTCATGGACCGACGCTCGCCTTCAAGGATCTCGCCATGCAGTTGGTGGCGCGGCTGATGGACCACGTGCTCAAGGCGCGCGGCGAGCGCACCACCATCGTGGTAGCGACCTCCGGCGACACCGGCGGCGCGGCGGTGGACGCCTTCCGCGGCCGCAGCCAGGTGGACGTGGTGGTGCTGTTCCCGCACGGCCGCATCTCCGAGGTGCAGCGGCGGATGATGACCACGGCGCCGGACGCCAACGTCCATGCCGTCGCCATCGAAGGCACCTTCGACGATTGCCAGGCCTTGGTGAAAGCCATGTTCAACCACCACGACTTCCGCGACCGCGTGCGCTTGTCCGGCGTCAATTCCATCAACTGGGCGCGCATCGTGGCGCAGGCGGTTTATTACTTCACCGCCGCGGTGGCGCTTGGGAGCCCGCATCGGAAAATTGCCTTCACCGTGCCGACCGGAAATTTCGGCGACGTCTATGCCGGCTATGTCGCGCAGCGCTTAGGCCTACCGGTAGACCGGCTGGTGGTTGCCACGAATGTCAACGATATCCTGGTGCGCGCCTTCGCAACCGGCGACTACGAACTGCGCGAGGTGGTCCCAACCACGTCGCCGTCGATGGACATCCAGGTCTCGTCCAATTTCGAGCGGCTGTTGTTCGATGCCTATCACCGCGACGGCAAGCAGGTCGCCGCGCTGATGGGCTCGCTGGCGCAGTCGCGCCGCTTCGCGATCAACGCGCCCGCGCTCAAGGCCATGCGCGCGCTGTTCACCGCCGACCGCGCCGATGAAGAGGAAAGCGCCGCCACTATGCGTGCAACCATGCGCGAAGCCGGCTATTGCGCCGACCCGCACACCGCGGTGGCGCTGGCGGTCGCTGAAAAGGAAACGCGCGACCCGGCGGTGCCGATGGTCGTGCTCTCGACCGCGCATCCCGCCAAGTTTCCGGACGCGGTCAAGGCCGCATGCGGCATGACACCCAAGTTGCCGGACTGGCTCTCCGACCTCACTGAGCGTCCCGAGCGCATCACAATGCTGCCGGCCGATCAGGCGGCGGTGGAGCGATACGTGGCGTCCGCTTCGCGCGCGGCGCGTGAAGGAGCAGCAGCATGAGCGTCGAACTGACCCGCCTTGCCTCCGGCCTTACGGTGGTGACCGACCGCATGCAGCATTTGGAGTCGGCCTCGCTCGGCATCTGGATCGGTTCCGGCAGTCGCAACGAAACGCCCGATGAACACGGCATTTCGCATCTGCTCGAACACATGGCGTTCAAGGGCACCAAGCGGCGCAACGCGCGCCAGATCGCCGAGGAGATCGAGGCGGTCGGCGGCGATCTCAACGCGGCGACCAGCGTGGAATCGACCGCCTATTACGCCCGCGTGCTCAAAGCCGACGTGCCGCTCGCGCTCGACGTCCTGTCCGATATTTTGGCCAATCCGACTTTCGATGCGGATGAATTGCGGCGCGAGCAGAACGTGATCGTGCAGGAGATCGGCGCCACCGAGGACGCGCCCGACGACTTGGTGTTCGACCGTCTGCAGGAAACGGCCTTTCCCAAGCAGTCGGTCGGCCGTTCCATTCTCGGCACGCCGGAGAGCGTGCGCTCGTTTAATCCGGCGCGGCTGCGCAGCTACCTTTCGCGCAATTACCGCGCCCCCAGGATGGTCGTGGCGGCGGCCGGCGCGGTCGAGCACGCCGCTGTCGTTGCCGAGGTAGAAAACCGCTTTGCCAACTTTGCCGGGTCGGCCGCGCCGCCGCCGGAACCCGCGCATTTCCACGGCGGCACGAGGGTCGAGACCCGCGATCTCGAGCAGGTGCACATCGCGCTGGCCTTGCAGGGCGTGCCGGTGCGCGACGAGCAACTCTACAGTCTGCAGGTATTTACCAGCGTGCTCGGCGGCGGCATGTCCTCGCGGCTGTTTCAGGAGGTGCGGGAAAAGCGCGGGCTCTGCTACACCATCAACGCCTTCCACATGCCCTATTCCGACACCGGGCTGTTCGCGCTCTATGCCGGCACCGACGAGGCTGATGCGCCCGAACTGATGCGCGTCGTCATCGATCAGATCGGCAACACCACCGAGACGCTCAGCGACGCGGAAATTGCCCGCGCCAAGGTCCAGCTCAAGGCCGGCCTGCTGATGGCGCTCGAAAGCTCGGAGGCGCGCATCGGCCAGTTGGGGCGGCAGATGCTGGCCTATGGCCGCCCAATTCCGCTCGACGAGATCGTCGGCAAAGTCGATGCCGTGACGGTCGACAGCGCGCGCGCGGCCGGCCGCTCGCTGATCCGGCGCAGTCCGCCGGTGATCGCCGCCCTTGGACCCGGCAACGGCCTTGAAAGCACGGCCGCGATCGCTGAAAGTCTTGTTTCCCGTGCGGCCTGAAAGGCGCGAGTTCCGGTCTGTAACGTCTATGGCGCTCTTCCGCACCGTCAGCTCGAACGAAACCCTGCCGGCCATCACCGGCGCCGGCGTCACATTGCGCCTGCCGCATGCCGGCGACTTTACCGAGTGGGCGGCTTTGCGTGAACGCAGCCGCGAATTTCTGACGCCGTGGGAGCCGACCTGGCCGGCCGACGATCTCACGCGCGGCGCCTTCCGCCGCCGGCTCAAGCGCTACGCCGAGGACATACGCGGCGATCTTGCCTACGCCTTCCTGATCTTCCGTAGCGACGACAATGCGATGGTTGGCGGGCTGACGCTTGCCAATATCCGGCGCGGGGTCGCGCAAGCAGGCTCCATCGGTTACTGGACCGGCGCGCCGTTCGCCCGCAAGGGCTATATGACCGCGGCCATGCGCGCCTTGGCGCCGTTCTGTTTTGGCACACTTCGTCTGCACCGCCTGGAGGCGGCCTGCATTCCGTCCAATACAGCCTCGATTCGCCTGCTGGAGCGGACCGGTTTCCAGCGCGAGGGCTATGCCCGCGCCTATTTGTGCATTAACGCGGTTTGGCAGGATCATCTGCTTTATGCGCGGCTCAAGGACGACCCGGATTGATTTCTATTGCCTTGGGTCTGCCACGCTTGGCTTGCTATAAGATCAGCCAAAGCCGGCTGCTCCAAACAATGAGCCGCATGTTGTTGCGTAGGGGTGGGAACGGACAGATGGCGCGGACCGGGGCGGGCGTCGCCGCATTGTTGACCTTGGGCGTTGCGCTCGGCGGCTGCGGCAGCAGCGGCACCAGTGATTTGTTCAGTTCATCGCCCTTGGACTTTTTCAATTCCTCTCCAAAGGTCACCACCGGCGCGGCGGGTACCGCTACCGCGGCGGTCGATCCCAGTCTCGATTGCCCCCAGGTGACCGTCCGCATCGGCGCGTCCACGCTTTTGATCGGCAGCAAGCCCGGCCAAGGTGAGCCGAATCCGCTCGATGTGCGTTACCAGGGCAGCATCATCCGCACCGCGCGCGAGTGCCATGTGAATGCCGGCATCGTGACCATGAAGATCGGCGTCGAGGGCCGCGTCATCACTGGCCCGGCCGGCATACCCGGCGCCGTCGATGTGCCGCTGCGCATCGCCGTGGTGCAGGAAGGTCCCAATCCAAAGACGGTGGTTTCGAAATTCTCGCGTCAAACCGTGACCGTGGCCAACACGGTCGACCGTGTCACCTTCACCCATATCGATCCCGATGTTTCTTTCCCTGTGCCGCAGCCGACCGGCTTGATCGACAGCTATGTGGTCTATGTCGGTTTCGATCCGCTTGGCGCGCAGCCGCCGGTCAAGAAAACGCCCGTGCGCAAGCACAGGACCAGACCAGCCGCCAAGCCGCGCTCGAGCTAGGGCATGAACTTAATAAGCGGCCGGCGAAATGCCGACGTGAACGCGTTGCCTCATGTCGGCTGACAACCAAACGCGGGAAGTGATGGCGCGCCGAAGGTCGCCTCTTTCTTGTCGAGATCAGTTTGCCGCGCTTTGCCTTATTAAGACTTGAGCATGAACAAGGCACGCCGGCGTGCGTTTCGAAAACGCAAAAATTGAATTGTGGCGCAAATAACGAGGCCTTAGTCGCTGGAATATGCGATTTGAAAACAATTCCTGCTGTTAATCGGCCCTGCGTGCGTCGGATGCGGCAAGAATCACACTTGGATTTTGCATTGGACGATGTATATCCTTGATTTAGGGCCTTTGGGGGGCGCAGGAAATTGTAGAGTTCGATCATGACGCGGTTCCGTGTGTTGCTGAGCGTGCTTTTTATTTTCGCGGCTGCGCCGATTTATGCGCAGAGCCCCGACGATACGAGAATGATGGGGCTCCCCGATCAGCCGGGCTATGTGCCGAATCCCGCCGAAGAGCAACTTGACGTCACCTTTCAGCGGCAGCCGGTTTTTTATCGAACCACCGAGCCGCCGGGCACGATTGTCGTAAGCACGTCGCAGCGCTTTCTTTATCTGATCCAGGGCAACAATCGCGCCATTCGCTACGGTATCGGGGTCGGCCGCGATGGCTTTCAATGGTCCGGCATTCACCGGATCTCGCGCAAGGCCGAATGGCCGGACTGGACGCCGCCACCGGAAATGATCGCGCGGCAGCCGTATTTGCCGCGCTGGATGGCGGGCGGCCCCGGAAATCCGCTGGGCGCTCGCGCCCTCTATATCGGACATACGGTCTACCGTATTCACGGCACCAATCAGCCGCAAACCATCGGTCATGCGGTGTCGTCCGGCTGCTTTCGCCTGACCAATCCGGATATCATCGACCTTTTTCCTCGCGTGCCGATCGGGACCAAGGTTATCGTGCAACACGCACCGGCGCTGTAATGCCTCGCATAGGAGAATTTTGCTCATGATGCTCAAGCATGGTGTAGCGGTGCTCGCGTTGATCGCTTTCGCAGCGACCACGGCGTCCGCACAGACACTCAAGGCCGTGCAAGACCGCGGACATCTGATCTGCGGTGTCAGCGAGGGCTTGCCCGGCTTCTCTGCCAAAGACGACAAAGGTCAGTGGAGTGGACTTGACGTCGAGTTTTGCCGGGCGCTGGCTGCCGCAATCTTCAATGATGCAACGAAAGTCGAGTTCGTACCGCTATCGGCGGAAACACGCTTCGCGGCCCTTCAGTCGAAAAAGATAGACGTGTTGTCGCGCAATTCCACCTGGACGATGGGACGCGAGACGTCTCTCAATCTGATCTTTGCGGCGGTCAGCTATTACGACGGTCAGGGCTTTATGGTCCGCAAAGCGCTCAAGATTGAATCCGCGCTTGAGCTGGCAAACAAGTCGATCTGCACAAAATCCGGAACGACGAGCGAACTCAATCTTGCCGATTATTTTCGCAACAACCGCTTGACCTATAAAGTGGTCACGTTCCCGTCCGCCGATGAGGCGTTGAAGGCCTACGACGGCGGGCGCTGCGAGGCATTGACCTCAGATGTGTCGCAGCTTTACGCGCTGCGCACCGAACTCGGCGCCCCGCGCGACCACATTATCCTGCCCGACATCATCTCGAAGGAGCCGCTCGGACCGGTGGTCCGGCAGGACGACGTCAAATGGCTCAACGTGGTCAAGTGGACCCAATTTGCCATGGTCGATGCCGACGAATTGGGCGTGAGCCGCGGGAATCTTGATGAGGCGATGAAATCCCAGAAGCCGTCCATCCGGCGCCTGCTGGGTCTCGAAGGAGACTTCGGCCAGCAATTGGGCCTCACCAATGACTGGGCGGCACGTGTCCTCCGACTCGTCGGCAATTACGGAGAGGTGTTCGAGCGCAACGTCGGCACCGGCTCCAAGCTTGGCATTCCGCGTGGGATAAATCAGCTCTGGAGCAAAGGCGGCATTCAATATGCTCCTCCGATCCGCTGATTGGATTGCAAGTAGTAAGGACTGATGGTCGATTATTTTCAGATCCTGGTACGCGCCGCCGCGGAGCTCAATCCCAATACCAGTGAGCGACGCCAGGTTCTTTACGATCGCGCGCGCCAGGCGCTGATCGAGAAATTTCGTGCCGGCGGCCCGCAATTATCGGATGGGGACCTAAGGGCGGAAAGCGCCGCGCTTGAAGCCGCGATCCGTCGTGTCGAAGCGGGTGTGGTCCGCCGCGCTGTCCCGCCGCCGCCCAAGCCGGCGTATTCGCCTTACGACGCGCCAGCCGAAGAGTATCACGACAGGCCGCCGTTGAATTATTTACGGAAGCGGCTGAACATCGCCGCCGGCGTGTTCGGCGTCATGATCATTGTTCTCGCCGGCGTCGCGGCTTATTCCTACTGGCCGCGCATTCTTCCCGCCGCGCGCAGCCTCTTGTACCCGCAACGTGTTGCCAAGCTCGCCCAGCAGTCCGCCGACGACAAAAACTATATTTATATGCGGCAGATCGTCTATTACCGGACGAGCTATCCGGTGGGAACGATCGTTGTCGATAAGTCGCAGACCTTTCTCTACGTCGTGCGGCCAAACTTGGCCGCATTGCGCTATACCATCGGTGTTGCGCCACCGTGCACCAGATTGGTCGGGCTCTATCACGTTGTGCGAAAGGAAGAATGGCCCGGCTGGAAGGCGCAGTCCCAGCCACCGCCCGATACCGCAGTTGCGCGAAAGGAAAACCCACTTGGTGCCCGGGCGCTCGATCTGAATCAGGACTATCGCATCCACGGCACCAGTGAATCTCCCACGGACGCACAGCGCGCAACAAGACGCTGTATCGCGCTCGACAATGGCGACGTCATCGATCTCTACGACCGCACGCCGCTGGGAAGTCGCGTGGTCGTGCTGCCGCAATGCCTGGGAAATTTGAATTGCACATCGTTGGATGTGCAGCGCCATACCCGCGCCATTTTCTTTGGGTCCCCGCCTTCGCGGGGATTACCAGCCGCGCAGCTCGATGACGGCGCTCTTGAGCAGGCGCATGTCAGAGATCACAGTGCGGGCGCCGACGGTGCGCAGATGATTGTCGAGCCGGCTTGCGGCATGGCTGCCGCCGGCAAAGCCGATCACCGTCATGCCGGCGGCCACGGCGGCGGCGGCGCCGACGATTGAATCCTCCACCACGATGCAATCGCGGCAGCGCACCTTCATCTTGGCGGCGGCATGCAGAAAAAGGTCGGGCGCCGGCTTGCCACGGCGCACCTCGCTTGCCGAAAACAGATGAGGCTCGAAGAAGCCGATCAGGCCGGTGGTTTCGAGGCTGACGCGAATGCGGTCGAACGAGGAGGAGGATGCGACGCATTTCGGCCCGCGCAGCCAAGACAGCGCCTGGGCCATGTGCTTCGTCGCACGCAATTCGGTGCGGAAACGGCGCAGCGTCGCGCCGGCGACGGTCGCGCCAAAGCCGACCGGCAACCTGCGGCCGGCTGCGATCTCCACTTCGGCGAACATGTCGGAGACGCGGCGGCCGGTGAAATAGCGCGCAACCACGTCCGGCGTGAGCGGGAAGCCGGCGCGCATGAACTCTTCCGATACAATGGCGGTCGCCAACGGCTCGCTGTCCACAAGCACGCCGTTGCAATCGAAGATGACCACGGGTCCTCCGATGCCTCGGCCGTCAAACGCGGCCTACTCACGAACTGTGCGGACGAATCAGCAGGGTGAGGATAGTACCGGACTACCGGTAGGCAAGACCGCCGGTCACTGCCCGCAAGTTGTGCACCGAACGATGTATAATTGCGGGGACAATTGCTGCGCGGGTGGGCCGGGTTTGCGTTGCGGTATTCCAGATGCCCGACGCGCCTAAGGCCGCGTGCTAATTCAGCTTTTTGCGGACGTCTTCGATGCCCTTGGCGATCAGCTCGGCGGCGAGCTTGCCCTTGGCTTCCTGGGCGAGGATTTTCTCGGCGGCGGCGACGGCGGCTTCGGCGGCGGCGCCGCGCACCTCGGCAGCGGCCTGCGCCTCGGCCTGGGCGATCTTGGTCTCCGCGATCTGGGTGCGGCGGGTGACGAATTCCTCGACTTTCACCTTGGCCTCCTCGGCCAGCCGTCCGGCCTCGGCCTTGGCGCCGTCGATGATCTCCTGCGCCTCGCTCTCCGCCTCCTGCCGCTTGCGCTGATAGTCGGCGAGCAGCTGCGCGGCCTCGTCCTTGAGCTTGCGCGCCTCGTCGAGCTCCGCCTTGATTCGGTTGGCGCGGTCATCGAGCAATTTGGCGAGCTTGCGGTGCACGCCCAGATAACCGAGCAGCCCGAGAAACGCGAAAAAGCCCAGCGCAACCCAGAATTCAGCTTCCAGCAGCATGAGGGCGCTTCCTTTTCGCTAGCCCTTGAGCACGTCGCCGACCGCGTCGGCGACAGCCTTTTTGCCCGGCGCCGAGCCGATCAGCCGCTCGACGATTGCCGCGGCGGCGTCCTCGGCGATGGCGCGCACATTGGCCATGGCCGCCTGTTTGGTGGCGGCAATGGATTTCTCGGCCTCGGCCAATTTGACGTTGAGCTGGTCTTCTATTTTTTTGCGGGCGGCATCCAACTCCTTGGCCTGCTGCTCGCGCGTCTCGTTGGCGATTGCCTGCGCGCGACCGCGGGCGTCGGCCAACGCCTTCTCGTAGGCCGTCACCGCGTCGTCGGACTGAGCCTTGAGGCGCCCGGCCTCGGCGATATCGTCGGCGATGCGCTTCTGGCGGTTCTCGATGACGCGGCCGACCTGCGGCAACGCCCACTTGGCCATCAGCACGTAGAGCAGGACGAAGAAGAGCGCCAGCCAGACGAGCTGCGAGGCGAAGGTGTGCGAATTGAACGGCGGAAAGCCGCCGGCATGCTCGCCCTTCGGGACGTGCTCGGTGCTCGTGGTATGTGCCGGCTCGGCCATGTCAGCGCCCGCCCGTCAGCCGCCTGTTAAAGGGCGAACAACAGCAAGAGCGCGATCAGCAGCGAGAAGATGCCGAGCGCCTCGGTAATGGCGAAGCCGAAGATCAGGTTGCCGAACTGGCCCTGCGCGGCCGACGGATTGCGCATCGCGGCGGCGAGATAATTGCCGAAGATGACGCCGACGCCGACGCCGGCGCCGCCCATGCCGATGCAGGCGATGCCCGCACCGATGTATTTCGCTGCAACTGGATCCATAACGAACTCCTTCTTTCTTATCCGGTCGGGCCTCAATGGCCCGGGTGTATCGCATCGTTGAGATAGATGCAGGTAAGGACGGCGAACACGTAGGCCTGCAGGAAGGCCACCAGCATTTCGAGCGCGGTCAGCGCCACGATCATGGCGAACGGCAGCACACCGCCCACCCAGCCGATGGCGCCGAGCGCGCCGCCCAACAGGATGATGAAGCCGGCGAACACCTTGAGCGCGATGTGGCCGGCCAACATGTTGGCGAACAGACGCACGCTGTGCGAGATCGGGCGCGAGATGAACGACAGGATCTCGATGGCGATGATCATCGGCAGGATATAGATCGGCACGCCCTTGGGCACGAACAGGTTGAAGAAGTGCAGGCCGTGCCGGAATAGGCCGTAGATCAGCACGGTGAAGAACACCATGAGCGCCAGCGCCGCGGTGATGATGATGTGGCTGGTGACCGTGAAGCCGTAGGGGATCAACCCAAACATGTTGAGCGCGAGCACGAACATGAAGATCGTGAACACGAAGGGGAAGAACCGCATGCCCTCCTGGCCGGCGGTCGAGCGCACCATGCCGGCGACGAATTCGTAGGACAGCTCCGCGGCCGATTGCAGTCGCGTTGGCACGGCCTTGCCGCCCGCGGTGCCGACAACCAGGAACAGAGTAAGGCCGGCGACCGCGATCAACATGAACAGCGCGGAATTGGTGAAGGCGAACTCAGCATTGCCAAGCTTGCCGAGCGAAAACAGATTGATGATCTGGAATTGGTGGATGGGATCCATGGCGCCGCGTCAGTCGTCCAAATGTCTTTCGTCCACAACCCCGGCGGCCCGCATCACGTTCAAGACACCGGCGGCGAAGCCGAGCAGCACAAACACGATGAGCCCCCACGGCGAAATGCCCAGCCAGCGGTCGAGCAGCCAGCCGATCAAAGCGCCCACCAGTACGCCCGCCACCAACTCGGTTGAAAGCCGGAAACCACGGGCGATCGCCGAAGCGTTGTCAGCTTGACGAGGACCGGTGCCGTTTTCGGATGGCCGGCTCACCTTGGTGAGCCGTTCGCCGAGACTCTGGCGCCTCGCGGAAAGGGCGGCTTCGTCGTCCGGCGTTTTTTTGCGATCGCCCGATCCCTGCGTGCCGTCAGCCATGCTTTCGACCCGCTTGGATTTTAGGCTTCGCTCCTGTCCGCCGCCCTAAAAGCCGCGCGGACCATACTGACCGGGTTTCCTTGAGTCAAGAAACGGGCCCTGCGGCATAAGTGTCTGATATTCTGAACCAAACGACGAATTTTCGGGTGCGGTTTGCAGCCCTTGCGCTGCGCTGCGGGATGTCGGCGGGATCGCCTGCGCCGCTTCATTGGCGGCCGTGGCGGGTGATAATCTCGCGGCCGTAACGCGCAGCAGGTGGAGGACACGCCATGCGGATCGCGACGCTCGTTCTGGCATTGGCGGCCGTCTGCGCCGCGTCGCCCGCACTCGCCCAGGCGCGCGTTCTGACGGCGCCAGAACGAGTGCCAACGCAGCCCCTGGATCAGGCGCCGGCCCCGCAAGCGCCTGCCCAAGGCGAACGCCAGGCGCCGGCCGCTGCGCCGACGCGGCCGCTGACGCAGCCGCTGACGCAAGCGCAGGAGCCGCCGCCAGCGGCGCAGGCGCAAGAACAGACACCGACCCCCGCGCAGGCGCAGGCGCCAGCGAAGATTCAAGATCAAATTCCAAGCAAAGTGCGGCGCCAGGATCGTGCACGGCCGCTGGTGCCGGGCCGCTACACCTTCAACCGGGTCGAGGGCGGGCTGCTGCGCCTCGACAACAAGTCGGGCAAGGTCGCGTACTGCAAACCGAATACCACGGGTTGGGTCTGTGACGGCGTGCCAGAAGAGCGTGCGGCGCTGGACAAGGAGATCGCCCAGTTGCGAGCCGCGGTGGCGACCGTGAAAGCCGCAGTGGCGGCTATGAAGGATGAGGTGGCGGCCGCGAAGGGCGAGATGGCGGCTGTAAAGGATGAGGTCGCGGCCACGACGGGCTCGGTGGCGACTGCAAAGGATGAATTGGCGGCAACGACGGGCTCGGTGGCGGCAATAAAGGATGAAGTGGCGGCCACGAAAGGCTCGGTGGCGGCTGTGAAGGACGAAATGGCTGCCGCGAAAGGCGAAGTGTTAGCCATGAAGAACGAGGTGGCGGCCTTGAAGAATGAGATCGCCGCCTTACGCCCGCCGCCGCCTCCGGTTCCGCCGCAAACGGTCCCGCCGCAGACGATCCCGACGCCGCCGCATACCGGCAAGGATGATAACGCGCAGATCAAGCTGCCGACCGCCGAGGATGTTGCCCGCGCCCGCGCCTTTATCGCGGACACCTGGCACCGGCTGGTCGAGATGATCGAGAACTGGCAGAAGGACGTGTTGCGCAAGAGCTAGCGTGCCATGCCCGGAAGACTATCGGCCATTAGCGAAACGAGCCCGCAACTAATCGCGAGCGCAACGCTGCGCGTGGATACGCCGGGCGCAGGCTTCACGGACATCACGCGCCACGCCGCCAATTTCATCGCGCAGGCGGGCGCCGGCGACGGCGTGCTGCTGGCGTATTTGCGCCACACCTCGGCCTCGCTCACCATCCAGGAGAATGCCGATCCCGACGTGCAGGCGGATCTCACCGCTGCGCTCGACCGCCTGGCGCCGGAACAAGTACCCTGGATCCACGACGCCGAGGGTCCCGACGACATGCCCGCGCATGTGAAGGCGATGCTCAACGGCGTGTCGCTGCATGTGCCGGTGACAGGTGGGGCGCTGGCGCTCGGCACCTGGCAGGGGCTTTATCTGGTTGAGCACCGGCGCCGGCCGCATAGCCGCGAGGTGATCTTGCAATTCGTCGGCAGCAGGCAGTGAGCAGGGAGTCCGCGTCCGCTCACATCCCCGCCAGCGCAAGTGCCAGCGCGATCGCCCACATGGCGATGGCGACGGCGGAAGTCCACAGAGCAAAATTGAGATAGGTCTCCCGCAGCACCGTTGCGCTGACCCGCTGCGCATAGGCTTCTGGAGGCCGCGATTCCTTCGGCAGACAAATCCACATCTCGGTTTTGCGGTATGGCTTGGTGCGCGCTTCATGCGCCTTATACATCAGGATGGCGGCCATCAGGATCGTCATCGTGCCGCCGGCCTTGAATGCCAGCCGCAGCTCGTACGACAAGCCGACCATCAGGCAAAAAATCGCGAGCGCGCCGAACAGGCACGCCCGTTGCACCGTCTGGAATGCGATGCGGCGCATCTGTTCCATGACACGCTCGGCGCCTCGTCCACCGTTGCGGGGCCGGCGCTATTCTAGCGAGAATTGCGCAGGATAGGCGTTCACGAACTGGTGTGATGGCAAAGAGGTGGGGTCCGCCTGCGCCAGGCCCGCCGCCAGGGCCATCACCAGGGCTGTACAATAGAGCAGGCCGGCGAAGGCCGAGGCGTCCTTGGCAAAGTGCAGCAGCAGCGTTTCAAAATGGCCTCTGGCCCAGCGCCGTCCATCGTCGCCCGGCGGCCGCTCCTCCTCCGATAGCGCGCGCCAGACCTCGCTGCGCTCCAGCCGCTCTTCGGTGAGAAAATATACGCGCACCAGCAGGCCGACGGAAAAAACCAGGGCGATCGTCGCGCCGACTTCGAAAGCCAGCGACGGCTCGAAGCTGAACGCCAGCATCAGCAACATGGCGGCGAGCGTGACGAAGCCGGCATCGCGCGCCACGGTGAAATAGGCAAACCGCGTAAAAGGGTTCATGGTCCCTCCTTTCAGACCACCAGCCCCCAAGCACCCCCCAAATAAATGCAAGCGCCGTGCCAGGCCGCGCCGGCATCGCCACGTCGGGGGGAACAAACCTCATGGCCACCGTTGGGTTCCATCGACCCCGGCGGCTGACTCGGCAGCAGGCAATTTGCCTAAAATTGAACTTTGGCCGTCGGCGGCTTGTTCGCTTGCGCCGCGCTTGATAGGGATCGGGCGCGGCCCGGTTGCCGCCAGGCACAGCGCCCCGATCGGCAGCATCATGGCACCGCAGCGCGCCACCGCATGACCTCAATTTGGCAAAAGGCCGAGGCCTTCTTGCGCGGCGCCGCGGGCTTGCTGTGGACCCGGCGCGACACGGCGCCCATCGACACCGTGGCCGCGCTTGCGGATTTCGTCACGACCCGGTCGACATACATCGCGCAGAAGACGCTCTACGACTACGTCAAGACGCGCATGGGGATCCGTTATCCGGCCATGTTCGAGGACAAAAACATCATCGCGTCGCTCAACATCGCCAAGATGCACGTCTTCGCGGCCTGCCTGTCCGACCTGACGATCTATGCCGTCGCCACGGCGCTGCATGGGTATCCCGTCGGCAATGATGCTCGCCAGGAGATGGCGCGGCGTTGCTATGCGGCCGGCTTGCGTGAAACCGCCGCCGGCGCGTCCGCGGGATTCTCGGCGCAGGATTGCATCGACGAATTTGATCGCCGTCTCGCCGGGACGGACTGGCAACGCGGCGCGCTTCAGCCGGAAAACTTTACATCCAGTCCGCTTGCGCTGTTGAAATGGGCCCCCATCGCCGACAACCTGAAGAAATTCGACAGCGAGATCATCGAGAATTCGGTCAAATTCGCCTGGCGCGACATTCGCGAGCGGTTCCGGAAACGAATCGACGCCGCCGCGGTCGCCGCCGACTGGTCACGGCAGCCGGCCTGATCTGGAATCGCGACGCCGACGCTACGGCGCCTTGTTCAAATTGTAATAGATCATATGGGCGATTTCGCTTTCCAGCGGGAAAGAGAGCATGCCCATCACCGAATAGCCGAGCAACCATGGCATCAGATAGAACCGGATCATGAAGAAGAACCAGGCGACGTAGAGCGGGATCAACGGCTCCAGCAGGAAGCTCGGCGTGATCGGCGCGAATAGTTTCAGCAACGGATTTGTCACGCGCACAAAAAATCGCATGAAGAAGAAATTCGAATCCTGCGGCAGGAAGAAGCCCATCGCGGTGCGCCCGACCAGCGTCCACATGATCACGCCAAGGATGTAGTCGATGGCGATGACCCAGATAGGGAAGATGGAAATCGGCGCGTTGGTCATGGCGCGTTTCTAGCATGCTCAAAAAGGAATGGGGGGCGGGAAATTTTCCCGCCCCCCACGATTGCTTGCGTAAACGTCAGTGGGTCTGGGCGAGGATCGTGCCGCCGGTGGGCACGCGGACCTCGTCGACCATCCTCTGCGTCTCCGCGTCGGGCTCCGGCGTCATCAGGGTGACCGCCACCATGGTGACTAGGCTGACCGGCATGCCGATCATGCCGAACCGCAGATGGTCGATGGCGAACAACAGCGCGCCACCGTGTTCGACCCACCAGAGGTAGCCGGCCCCGGCCACGAAGCCGCAGACCATGCCTGCAATCGCGCCTTCGCGGTTGGCCCGTTTCCACCATACGCCCAGGATGAGCGGGAAGAAGAGGCCGGAGCACGCGAAGTCGAACGCCCAGGCCACCGCGCCGAGAATGCCGGTGAGCTGGAGCGACGCGATCGCGCACGCCGCCACGCCGATGATGACCAGAAAAATTCGCGCCACGATGAGTCGCAGGCGGGAATCCGCGTTCGGATCGATCATCTTGTAGTACAGGTCGTGGCTGAGCGCGTTGGCGATCGCCAGCAGCAACCCGTCGGCCGTCGACATGGCCGCCGCCAAACCGCCGGCGGCGACGAGGCCGGAGATCACGTACGGGAGGCCCGCCATTTCGGGGGTCGCCAGCACGACGATATCCGGCCGCATGAAGAACTCGTTAAGCTGCAGAATTCCGTCATGGTTGCTGTCGGAGATATGCAGCATCCCAACGGCCGCCCAGTTCTTGATCCACGCCAGGTTGGCTACATCATTGAAATGCTTGCCGATGATGGACGTTGGAAGATTCGGATCGAGCAACTGGAGCTTGGTCAGCGTCGCCAGGCAAGGCGCTGTGAAGTACAGCAGGAAGATGAAGAACAGCGACCATGCCACCGACTTGCGCGCCGCACGCACCGTCGGGGTCGTGAAGTAGCGCATCAGGATATGCGGCAAGGACGCCGTGCCGCACATCATGCAGATGCAAAGTGTGAAGAACTTCCAGCTTTCCAGGCTCCCGCCGGTCGCGTTGATCGGCGTTTTCAGGAAGGTGAGGCCTTTGAACGATTCCGTCGCCGCGGTCCCGAGATGCAAAATGGGTTGGAGTTCCTGAATGCGGTGGACGGCAGCGCCGTAGGAGAAGTGCGGGATGATGCCGAAGCCCTGTACGTTGGACATCCAGATCACCGGCGTCAGGTAGGCGATGATCAGCACGATGTACTGGGCCACCTGGGTCCAGGTCACCGCCCGCATGCCGCCCAGCATGGAGCACATCAGGATGGCGGCGAGGCCGACCCAGATGCCGACGCTGAACGGGATTTGCAACGCGCGCGCGGCAATGGTGCCGGAGGCGTTGATCTGCGCGGTCACGTAGGTGAAGGAAGCGACCACCAGAACGATCACCGCGCACAGGCGGGCCAAGTTGCCGCCGTAGCGGGTGCCGATGAAGTCCGGCACCGTGTAGCAGCCGAACTTGCGCAGGTAAGGCGCCATCAGGGCGTTCACCAGCACATAGCCGCCGGTCCAGCCGACGACGAAGGCCATGTAGATGTAGCCGCCGAAATAGACGCCGCCGGCCAGCGCGACGAACGAAGCGCCCGACATCCAGTCGGCCGCCGTCGCCATGCCGTTATAGACCGCCGGCACTTCGCGGCCCGCCACGTAGTAGGCGTCCAATTGCATGGTGCGCGACAGCCAGCCGATGATCGCATAGATGCAGATCGTGAATCCGACGAAGAGAATACCGATCGTCGCGGCGCTCACCCCCATTTTGCTGAGGATGGACATCAATAGGATGAAGACGATGAACCCGCCGGTGTAGATCCCGTAAACTTTCGGGAGGTTATCGACCAGTCTGCCTTGTAAGAATGCCATGACGCGCCCCCTTTAATCTTCGTGCATGCCGAATTCGTCGTCGATTTTGTCCTGGAGCATGTTCTGGATCCAGATCAACAAGACGAACGCGATCAGCGAGCCTTGAGCGGTGAAGTAGAAGCCGAGCGGGAAGCCGATGAAACTCATCGAGTTCAGCGCATGCGCGTTCCACGGCAATACGAACGCGAAGATCGCCCAGATTATCAGAATGACAATCGTGAGGTTCCGCGTTTTATCCCAATGTTTGCGCCGTTGTTCTTCGTTTGCAGCCATGGTCGTTACCTCCTTGTGTCGTGCCTTGCGATCGAAGGCACCGCTGCTGTTCGCACGTTTTAGCGACCGGACACGAATGTGATCGGTATCGGGTTTTGCGAGGCCGGCGTGCTTGTTCGTTTCTTTTCCGGAATCGCTTGGTACCGTTCCGCGCTTCGGTCGTCGTGTTGATCGGTGATCGACCGCGGCGTGGACGTTTCGCGTTCAGTCGCCTCCCTAAGCATGCCGAGCTCGCGCTGCGCGCGGATCGGACGTTCGAATTTGGGGGAGCCGATGACGATGTAGAAGCGGCGCCCCCCGGCTCGCCGCGTCACACCCGGTCGCGTCACCGAGTGGACCGAGTTAAGTTAGATTAACATTGTGTAATCCGCATCCTTATAAGACTTTCGGACAAGAATTTTTTGCAAAGGCTCTGAAATGACTTGACAATTATCGGCCCACACTTGTTGCCTTGGGCCGGAAACTGATGCTGCATTGCACACTGTGTGGGCCGTTGCGGTCCGGCGATTCCGCAAAGATATGTCGCGGCGATCTCGCGGCGGTGGAAAGTAAAGTAAGGTATGGAAATTGCCGGGGAGGGCGAGCGCACGCACCGGCGTTCGAAAGGTTGCTTCGGTTGAACGAGGTTACGAATTATCGCTTGGTGATCGCCGACGATCATCCGCTGTTTCGCGGCGCGTTGCGCGAGGCGGTCGCCGGATTGCTGGAGCGCGTGGACATCGCGGAAGCCGGCACGTTCGACGAGGTTGCCGAACTGCTCGAGCGGGGCGGTGACGTCGATCTCATCCTGCTCGATCTGACCATGCCCGGCGTGCGCGGCTTCTCCGGCCTCATGTATATGCGCGCGCAATATCCGAGCGTGCCGGTGATCGTGGTGTCGGCCAACGACGACCCAAGCGCCATCCGCCGCTGCATGGAATTCGGCGCCTCCGGCTTCATCTCCAAGACGCTCGGCGTCGAAGCCATGCGCGGCGCCATCCGCGGCGTGCTCGACGGCGGGTTGTGGACGCCGCCCGACGTCGATCTCACCGCCGGCTCCGATGCCGAGATCAGCGAATTGATGGCGCGCATGGCGACGCTGACGCCACAGCAGGTGCGCGTGCTGATGATGCTGTCGGAGGGTCTGCTCAACAAACAGATCGCCTATCAGCTCGGCGTGTCGGAGGCGACGGTGAAGGCGCACGTCTCCGCCATCCTGCAGAAGCTCGGCGTCGAAAGCCGCACCCAGGCCGTCATCGCCGCCGCCAAGATCGAAGCCGGCCAGTCGCCGCAAAACGCGGCGGCGGATGGGTAGGGCTCTCGCCGATATTTTCTGCTGTCGTCCCCCGCGCAGGCGGGGGACCTAGTAAATACCGATAATGCATTGATTACTGGATCGCCCGCCTTCGCGGGCGATGGCACTGAGCGATTGTTGAGCGGATTACTCCGCCGCCGCCACCCGCAGCACCCGCCATTGCGCCAGCAGCGCGCGCAACGCCGCCGGCTTGATCGGCTTGTGCAGCACCTGGATGCCTTCGGCGCGCGCCTGCTCGCGCACGGCCGGTGAGCGATCGGCGGTGATCAGGATTGCCGGCACCTCGCCGCAATGCCGGCGCAGCGCGATGACGGCGTCGATGCCGTTGCCGTGGTCGAGATGATAGTCGACCAGCAACCCGTTGGGCATGGTGCGGCTTTCCGTGATCGCCGCCAGCGCGCTGTCCAGATCCGGCGCCTTGATCACCTCGCAGCCCCAGCCACGCAGCAAGGTCTCCATGCCGTCGAGCACCGCCGGCTCGTTGTCGATGCACAGCGCGGTGGTGCCGGCCAGTTGGCCGGGATCGACGCGGGCGTCGGCGCGCGCCGGCAGGTCGACCGGTGCCGCGTTCGACAGCGGCACCGTGACCGCGAAATGCGAGCCACGGCCGGCGGCGGAATTCACCTCCACCCGGCAGCCGAGCACGCGCGCCACGCGCTCAACGATCGACAGGCCCAAGCCCAGCCCGCGCGCGATCTTGGCGCCCTCGTCGAGCCGGTGAAACTCCACGAAGATGTCGCGCTGCTTGGATCGCGGGATGCCGACGCCGGTGTCGTAGACGTCGATGCGCAATGCCTCGCTGCGCCGCCGGCAGCCGATCAGTACGCGGCCGGCGGGCGTGTATTTGATGGCGTTGGAGACGAGGTTCTGGATCAGCCGGCGCAGCAGCCGCCGGTCGGCGCGCACCACCAGCGAGCACGGCACCAATTTGAGCTCGATCCCCTTGCCGCTTGCGAGGGGCGAGAATTCCAGCTCGATCTGGCGCATGAGTTCGTCGATGCGGAAGCTGGCGAATTCGGGGCGCATGGCGCCGGTATCGAGGCGTGACATGTCGAGCAGCGCGCCGAAGATTTCCTCGACCGCTTCCAGCGAGGCGTCGATATTATCGACCAGCCGCCGGTCGTCGCTGCCGCCGCGCTCGATCAGGCTGGTGACGTAAAGCCGCGCCGCGTTGAGCGGCTGCAAGATGTCGTGGCTCGCCGCCGCCAGGAACTTGGTCTTTGAAATATTGGCGGCGTCGGCCTCGCCTTTGGCGCGCGCCAGCGCCGCGTTGAGCAGCGTGAGCTCCTCGGTGCGCTCGCGCACGCGCCGCTCCAGCGTCTCGTTGGCGCGCTCCAGCGCTTCCGCCGCCTCCACGCTTGCCGTGATGTCGGTGAAGGTGGTGACGATGCCGCCATCCGGCATGCGGTTGGCGCGCACCTCGATCACCATGCCGGGCTCGGCGAAGCGCTCCAGGAACGGTTCGCTGCCGGAGATGTAAGCCGCGAGCTGCTTGTGCACGAATTCGTCGATGCGATCCTGGCTGATTTCGCTGCGGCGGCCGTTGAAGCGCAGGATTTCGGCGAGGCCGATGCCGGTGCGGATCAGGCTCGGCGGCAGGTCGAGGATTTCGCCGAACTGCCGGTTCCAGCAGATCAGCTGCAGATCCTTGTCGAACACGGCGATGCCCTGGCGCACGTGGTCGAGCGCGGTCTGCAATATTTCGCGGTTGTACTGAATGGCGGCGTTGGCGTCGTCGAGCAGCTTGAGTGCGGCTTTGGTCGAGACCGTGCGCTTGCGCAGCAGCAGCGACAGCACCAGCCGCGATGAGGCGGCGCCGATGGCCGAGGCGAGAATGTGCTCGGCGTAGCGCACCAGGCGGAAATCGGCCTCTTCGTTCGGCTCGATGCTGATGCGCTGACTGGCGGCGAAGCTTTCGATGGCGGTGCGCGTGCGCTCCTCGCCGAGATAGCGCGCCACGGTCGTTGCGAGTTCTTCCACCGTCACCGAGGAGCGCCAGAGCCGGAAGCTCGGCGTGATCGGCGTGAGCTCGGAGGGCGCGAACAGGTTGGCTTGCAGCCGTTCGATCGGCGAGGGCGCCTGGCGTAGCGAGAAACCGATATAGCAAAGGACGTTGATCATCAGGCTCCACACCACGCCGTGCACGACCGGCGGCAGGTCTAGCCCAAGCAGGTGCTGCGGCCGCAGCATGGCGATGCCCCACGGCCCGTCGGTCAGGATGTGGCGCCCGACGATGCCGATGTCGGCAAAGCTCGGCAGCAGCAGCGTATAGGCCCAAACCAGAATGCCCGCGGTCATGCCGGCGATGGCGCCGCGTGCGGTCGCGCGCCGCCACAGCAGCCCGCCGAAAAATGCCGGCGCCAGTTGCGCGATCGCCGCGAACGAAAGTATGCCGATGGCGAAAAGCTGCGCCTCGCCGGCCGAGCGGTAATACATGTAGGCGAGCAGCAGCAGCGCGAAGATCGCCACCCGCCGCACCGTCAGCAGCAGCGAGCCGATGTTCTCGCGGCCGGTGATCAGCGTCTCGCGCCGCTGCAGCACCAGCGGCATTACGATGTCGTTCGACACCATGATCGAGAGCGCGACCAATTCCACGATCACCATGGCGGTCGCAGCCGACAGGCCGCCGACAAAGGCGGCGATGGTGAGGATGTTGGAGCCGGCCTGCAGCGGCAGCGCCAGCACGAACATGTCGCTGTCGACGGTGCCGCTCGGGAACGTCAACAGGCCGGCGAGCGCGATCGGCACCACGAACAGGTTAATCAGCACCAGATAGAGCGGAAACAACCAGCGCGCGCGCTTGATCTCGTCTTCATTGTGGTTCTCCACCACCGCCACGTGGAATTGCCGCGGTAGCAGGATGATCGCCACGAACGACAACAGCGTGGTGGCGATGAGCGTGCCGAAGGGCGGCTCGCGCGCGAAGATCGAGGCGACGCTCGGCTGCTGGCGCGCGGCTTCGAGCAGCGCGTTCGGGCCCCCGAACATCCAGAACGTCACGAAAATGCCGACCGCCAGGAAAGCGAACAGCTTGACCATCAATTCGGTGGCGATCGCCAGCATCAGGCCGTCCTGGTGCTCGGTGGCGTCGATATGGCGGGTGCCGAACAGCACCGCGAAGGCCGCCATCGACAGCGCCACGAACAGCGCGATGTCGCCGAGCAGCGGCCGCGTCACGCTGGCGCCCGGCGCGATGATGGTCTCCAGCGAGGATGACACCGCCTTGAGCTGCAGCGCGATGTAGGGAACGGTGCCGACGATGGCGATCAGCGCGACGGTGGCCGCCACCGCCTGGCCCTTGCCGTAGCGCGCGGCGATGAAGTCGGCGATCGAGGTGATGTTCTGCGCTTTCGCGAGCCGCACGATGCGCACGAGCAGCGGCGTGAACAGGCCGATCATCACCACCGGGCCGATATAGATGGTGAGGAATTCGTAGCCGGTGCGCGATGCCGAGCCGACCGACCCGAAGAAGGTCCAGGAGGTGCAGTAGATCGCCAGCGACAGCGGATAGATCAGCAGCCGGGTGCGGCCGTCATGGCGCAAGTCGCGCTTGCGGTCCCCGTAGCTCGCCACCAGGAACAGCAGCCCGATATAGGCAAGCGCCACCGCGATGACGACCCAGCCTTGCAGCATGTACGCTCCAGATTCGGCGCCGAACCCCGCTTCTCCGGCCGGCCCCAGCCTAAAGTAGTGTATCGCCTGCCAAGTCACCATAGGATGCGGCCGGGTCTATGGGTGGCGATCGGGCCTCGCGCCAAGCCAAAAAGCCCTGTTTGACGGGCCGATTGCGCTAGGCTGGCGTCGCCGCAAAGGCCTGGGAACGGAACCGGGAACGCCGCCGGGCGGGGGTCAATGGCAACAGTCAGCAATGCAACGCCGCTGATCGCACTCGATGCCTTCGTCATCGATACCGAGACGACCGGGCTCGACCCGGCGAAGGCGCGCATCGTCGAAATCGGCGCGGTGCCGCTCAAAGGCGGCAAGCTCGATGAAAAATCCGCGCTGCGCCAGCTGGTGAATCCCGGCGAGCCAATTCCGCCAGTCACGACCGAGATTCATCATATCGATGACGCGATGGTGGCGTCGGCGCCGGGCTTTGCCGCGGCGTGGCCGGACCTCGCCGCTCCGATCTCCGGCGCGATCCTGATCGGGCACAGGATCGGCTTCGATCTCGCGGTGCTCAAGGGCGAATGCGCGCGCGCCGGCCTGCCATGGGCGGCCCCGCGCACGCTCGACACCGCGCTGCTGGCGCAGGTGGCCGCGCCCCATCTTGGCGGCTACACGCTCGAACATCTGGCGAGCTGGCTCGGCGTTGACGTCGAAGACCGTCATTCCGCGCTCGGCGATGCCGTGCTGACGGCCAGGATTTTTCTCGCGCTGGTTCCCAAGCTGCGTGACGGCAATATCCGCACCTTGGCCGAAGCCGAGCAGGCCTGCCTGGCGCTCACCCATGTGCTCGATGACCAGCACCGCGCCGGCTGGGCGGACGCGGTGACGGCGCCGATGTTGCGCGATGAACGCGCGCTCGTCCGCATCGACCCTTATCCCTACCGCCACCGCGTGTCCGACGTGATGAGCGCGCCGCCGCAATTCATCGCCGCCGGCGCCACACTCAGCGACGCACTGCAACGCATGGCGCAGGACAGGGTCTCATCGCTGCTGGTGCCGGCGAAGGATGACGGCCGCCCGATGCGCGCGCGCGACACCGGCATTATTACCGAGCGCGATGCGCTGCGCGCGGTTGCCGCTCACGGCGCCGAGGCGCTGGCGCGGCCGGTCGGTGCCTTTGCCACCAGGCCGCTGGTGGCGGTGCAGGCTGTCGGTTTCGTCTATCGCGCGCTCAGCCTCATGAGCCGGTTCAACTTTCGCCATCTCGGCGTCGAAAACGAGAGCGGCGAGCTTTGCGGCATCGTCACCTCCCGCGACCTGCTGCGCCTGCGCGCGCAGGAGGCGACGATCCTCGGCGACAGCCTCGACCGGGCCGACGACGTGCCGACACTGGCCGCCGCCTGGGCGCGGCTGCCGCAGGCCGTTGGCGCGTTGCTGGCGGAAGAGGTGAGCGGACGCGACATCGCCGCGGTCATCTCGCGCGAGCTCTGCGCGGTTACCCGGCGCGCCGGTGTGCTGGCCGTGCGGCGCATGCAAGAAGAGGGGCAGGGCGAGGCGCCGTGCCCCTATGCCTTGTGCGTGCTCGGCTCCGGCGGCCGCGGCGAGAGCATGCTCGCCATGGATCAGGACAATGCCATTGTGTTCGCCGACGGCGAGCCCGGCGGCGCCGCCGACCGCTGGTTCGGCCGGCTGGGCTCCATCGTCGCCGACATTCTGCACGACGTGGGCGTGCCCTATTGCGACGGCGGGGTGATGGCGAAAAATGAACAATGGCGCGGCTCGCTTGCGACCTGGCAGGCGCGCGTGGCCGACTGGATCACCCGTTCCAGGCCGGAGGACTTGCTCTCGGTCGATATCTTCTTCGACCTGGTCGGTGTCCATGGCGACACCGCGCTGGCGCAGGCGCTGTGGCACGGCGGCTTCGACGCCGCGCGCGGCAATGCCGCCTTCGCCAAGCTGTTGGCGCGCGTCGTCGGCGAAATGCCGCCTGGGCTCAATTTTTTCGGCGGCTTGCGCGCCCAGAACGGCCGCATCGATCTCAAGCTGGTCGGCTTGTTCGGCATCGTGTCCACCGCGCGCGTGTTGGCGGTGTGCCATCATTTGCTCGAGCGCTCGACGCCGGCGCGGCTGGCCGCCGCCGCCGCGCTCGGCCGCGGCCAACACGATCTTGAGGCGCTGGCGCGCGCGCAAGGTCTGTTCCTCGATCTCATCCTCGATCAGCAGTTTGCCGACCTGCAGGCTGGTCTGCCGCCGAGCAACAAGGTCGCCGTCAAGCGGCTCAGCCACGGCCAGCGCAGGCGCCTGCACGAAGCGCTTGGCGCCGTACGCAATCTCGACTCGCTCACGCGCGACCTGCTTTTTTGAATAGCTGCTGCGATTTGACGGATGGCTCCGTGCGCGCCATTGATCGCGTCCCGTGTCGTCCTCATCCAACCGCCCGCAAACCCTCCGCCGTGTCGCCGAAACGCTGGCCATCGCCGCCGTCGGCGGCGTGACTTTCGGCATGCTCGGGCTGCCCGCTGGCTGGCTGTCGGGGGCGATCCTGACCACGTCCGCCGCCGCCTTTGCCGGCCGGCCACTGCTGATGCCGACGCTGCTGACGCGCTCGATTTTTGTGGTCATCGGCATCTCGCTGGGCGCGGTGGTGACGCCGGAGACGCTGCACGGCATAACCACCTATCCGGCCAGCATCGCGGTGTTGATCGTGGCGATGGCTTGCATCAGCGTGGCCGGCACCGTCTATCTGCGTTTCGTGCACGGCTGGAAGCTCCTGTCGGCCTATCTGGCGACGTCGCCCGGCGCCATGTCGCAGGTGGTGGTGATCGCTTCCGAGCTCGGCGCCGATCTGTCGGGCATTGCGATCGTGCAGAGCCTGCGGGTGGTGATCATCGCGCTCGGCATGCCGACCGGGCTGGCGCTGTTCGGCTTTGCCGGCCACGCCGTGCGCCGCGGTAACGGGCCGCTGACGTTTGCGGTCGCCGACGAGCTGGCGATCCTCGTGGCTGTTTCGGCCGCCGTGGCGGTGATCGCCCAGCGTATCCGATTTCCCGGTGGCCTGCTGTTCGGCGCCTTGTTTGCTTCGGCGGCCCTGCACGGCACCTCGCTCGTGCATGCCGTGATACCGTTTTGGGTGGCCAACGCCGCCATGATCGCCCTCGGCGGGGTGGTCGGCGCGCGCTTCGCCGATACGCCGCTGCGGCTGCTGGCGAATTATCTCGCCGCCGCCTTCGGGGCGGCTGCGGTGACGGTCGGCATTGCCTCGCTGTTCGCCGCCGGCCTGATCGCCGTGCTGTCGCTGCCGGTGGCCGAGGTGATGATCGCCTACGCGCCCGGCTCGGTCGACGCCATGATGCTGCTGGCGCTCGCGTTGCATCTCGACCCGGTCTATGTCGGCGCGCACCACGTCTGCCGCGTCATATTCGTGGCGGTGCTGTTGCCCTTGGTCTCGGGACGCATGGCGCCCGCGCGCGCCGAAGCGCTCGAGCAGCCGCATTCGCGGCCGACGTTCCAGGATTGAGATTAACCGGATGCGGCGGTCTATTCCGCCGCGATCGCCTGTTCGCACGTCGGCAGCTGCAGCCGCTCCCACACCTCGACCAGCGCTTCCGCGAGGTGATCGACCAGCGCGTCGTCGCGATAGGGCGACGGCGTGATGCGCGAAGGCCCAATGCCGCGCGGACCCCACGGTTAGGGGTGAAAGGCGATGCCACACCTGATAGCCTGACAACCATGACCATGCTGGACAACCCATTCGACCCCGCGCGTGAAGCGGCGCTGGTGACCGGCGCCGGCAACGGCATCGGCCGCGCGATTGCCCAAGCCCTGGTCGGCGAGGGCGTGCGAACAGTCTTTGCCGATGTGCGCGAAGATACTGTGACCGCCGCGGTCGCCGCTTCACCCCGGCCGGAGCTGGCCGTTCCGTGGGTCGGCGATCTGGCAAATCGCGATGCGTGCGACGCGCTGCTGGTGGACGCGCGCTCCGCCGTCGGCCAGGTGACGCATTTCGTCCACAGCGCCGCCCCCGCACGGCACGAGGCCGACCACATCTTCGGCGTGACCGACGAGACGTGGCGTCAAATGCATGCGGTCAATATCGACGCCGGTTTTCACCTCGCGCGCGACCTGGCTCGCCAGCTCATCGCCGCCCGTAGCCCCGGGTCGTTCTTGATGCTGACCTCACTGCACGCGGAGACGCCGCGCAATTTGCCGCACTACAGCACGGCTAAGGCGGCGCTCGCGATCCTGGTGAAGGAACTGGCCAAGACGTTGGGGCGCTTCGGAATCCGGGTCAACGCGCTGGTGCCCGGCGCCATTGCCGCGGGCGGCTTCGTCGCCGACCCGGCGATGGCGCGTCATATTCCGTTGGGCCGCCTCGGCCGCGCCGACGACCTCGCCCCCATGGCGCTGGCGGTGCTGTCGAACAAGGTGGCGGGCTATGTCACCGGCGCTTCGATCGTGATCGATGGCGGCATGGCGCTGACGAACTGGTTTGATCCGCCGGCGCTCGACGATCTGTGAGAGATCGGCGCTCGGACGCTAAAGCAGTTTTCGTTTTGCTTGATGAGTTCTCCGTCACCCGCGGGTCCCGCTTAGGGGCGCAGTGCCTTCCTAAGCAAGATGGCCGGGACAAGCCCGGCCATGACGCATCGACGCTATTCGGCCGCTTGGCGCTGTTCCCGCGTCGGCAGCGCGAGCCGGTCCCAGACGTCGGTCAGCGCTTCCGCCAGCCGGTCGATCAGCGCGTCGTCGTGATAGGGCGACGGCGTGATGCGCAGGCGTTCCATGCCGCGCGGCACGGTCGGATAATTGATCGGCTGGATATAGATGCCGTGCTCGGCGAGCAGCATATCGCTCGCCGCCTTGCACTTTTCGGCGTCGCCGATCAGCACCGGCACGATATGGGTGTCGCTTGGCATGACGGGTAAGCCAGCGGCATTGAGCACCGCCTTGACGCGCGCCGCTCGGTCCTGATGACGCTCGCGTTCCCAATTCGAGGTTTTCAGGTGCCGGATGGCCGTGGTGGCAGCGGCGCAAATCGCCGGCGGCAGCGCGGTGGTGAAGATGAAGCCGGGCGCATAGGAGCGCACCGCGTCCGCCATTTCGGCCGAGCCGGCGATATAGCCGCCGAGGCAGCCGAACGCTTTCGCCAGCGTGCCCTCGATCACGTCGACGCGATGCATGGCGTTGTCGCGCTCGCAGATGCCGCCGCCATGTGGGCCGTACATGCCGACCGCGTGCACTTCGTCGCAATAGGTCATGGCGCCGTAGCGCTTGGCGAGATCGCAAATTGCGTGCACCGGCGCCACGTCGCCGTCCATGGAATAGAGGCTCTCGAAGGCGATCAGCTTGGGCCGCTCCGGATCGGCGGCTTTCAAGAGCTCCTCGAGATGGCCGACGTCGTTATGCCGCCAGATCTGTTTCTCGCAGGCCGACTGGCGCACGCCTTCGATCATGGAATTGTGGTTGAGCGCGTCCGACAGGATGAGGCAATTCGGCAGCAGCCTGGCGATGGTCGGGATGCCGGTCTGGTTGGAGACGTAGCCGGACGTGAATAGAAGCGCGGCCGGCTTGCCGTGCAGGTCGGCGAGCTCGCGCTCCAGCTCGACCAGCGGATGGTTGGTACCGGCGATATTGCGGGTGCCGCCGGCGCCGGTGCCCATGCGGGCGGCGGTCTCGACCATGGCGCCGATCACCTTGGGGTGCTGGGCCATGCCGAGATAATCGTTGGAGCACCAGATCACGACGTCGCGGGCGCCTTGCGGGGAATGCCATAGGGCGTGTGGAAAACGGCCGGCGATGCGCTCCAGATCGGCGAAGACGCGATAGCGGCGCTCGTGCCGCAACTGGTCCAGGGCCGACGCAAAAAAACGATTGTAATCCATCTGGTTTTACTGCTTTCCCGCCCCACGCGACCCCCCTTTTCTAGAGGGCTTCTAGGGTATTTGTCGAGGCGAGAATCGTCGAATTTCTGAGCGGCGCCTTGACTTTGGTCAATGCGGCTAGCCGCCGGTTTTCAGCGTGCCGAGGTCGATATGGCCGCGCAAACCGGCGAGCAGAAGGGCGCCGATGTGGAGTTGGAGGACGAACTCGCCCGACAGGATCAGCCCTGCGAGTTCCGCCGGGCTGACCAGCTTCAACGCGATACCCGGCTCCGCCGGCGGCGCCGCGGCGCGCGGCCCGGTCGCAACGAAGAACGAATGAATCCGGTTCGATAGCCGGGCCGTGCAGGGCGCGTAAGCGCCCAGCGCATGCACGGCGAGCGCGGCCAACCCCGTCTCCTCCATCAGCTCGCGCCGGCAGCAGGTCTCCGGGCTCTCACCCTCGTCGACCAGCCCGGCCGGCAGTTCCCAGGTGAAGCGCTCCAGCGCCGGGCGGTATTGCCGGACGATCGGAATCTTGCCGTCCGGCGTCAGCGCCACGATGGCGATGTAATCGGCCTGGCCGACCGCGTGATAAAGCTCGGGCGCGGCGCCTTGCGTGAACTCGACCTCGCGCTCGATGATCGTCATCCACGGCGAAACGGGTGTGGTGCGGCGCGCTTTGATCTTCGGCCAGTCCCCGGCCATGGTGCTCGTTCCCCCGTGTCAGACCGCGCGCTGGCGGGGCACGGTGTCAGGCCGCCGCCTGAGATAAGTCGTGGCGAAGGCGTAACGGTACCAGCGCAGATAATCCGGCAGCCACTTTATCACCTGGAAGCGGCTCGACCCATGCGCGCGCTGGAACCACCGCGCCGGCACCTCGCCGATGCGCCAGCCGAGCCGATGGCATTTCACCAGCAGTTCGATGCTGTAGCAAAAGCCGCGCGTCGATTCGATCTCGATCTGGGTGATTGCGCGCCGCGAAAACAGGCGGAAGCCGTTGCTGGCGTCGTGGGTCGGCAATCGCGCCAGATGATGGAGCGTGAAATTAGCGGTCCGCACCAGCACCGCCTTCAGCAACGGGCAGCCGGTCATGGCGCCACCGGGCATGAAGCGGCTGGCGCAGACCACGTCGCAGCCGGTTTGCGCCTCGGCCACCAGGGCATCGAGCATGCCGGCGTTGTAGTCGTCGTCGGCCGGAAACACGAGCAGATACGGCGCCGTGCTTTCGGCAAATCCCGTCAGTACTGCGCCATGGGCGCCGCTGCCGCGGTTGCGCACGAACTCGATTGTCAGATTGCCGAGCGCTTCGCGGTTGTTCCTGATCGCCGGCAGCGTATCGTCGTCCTCGTGGTCATAGCAGATCAGCACGCGATGCGGCGTCTTCACTTCCTGCGCGATCGAAGCAAGCGTCGGTACGATATTGGCGCCTTCATTGTACACCGGGATGATGATGTCGAGGCGCAGCGGCGCGGGAGTCATCGGATGACGTTGGCGCCCGACAAATGCCCCCAGACATCGAGCACCGGCTTGCCTTTGAAATTGGCTTGCGCGTAGGCGGCGTGCGGCGTGCACAGGATCAGGATGTCGCTGTTGGCGATCACCTCGTCGAGCGGCAGCAAATCGGGGTCCGTGGTCACGAACGGATCGGTGGTCAGGACCGCGCGTACCTGTCCGTTCAACACCTTCTTGAACTTGTAGCTGAGCGAGGCGCGGGTATCGTCGATCTCGGCCTTGAATGCCATGCCGAGCAGGCCGACCGCCATCTTGGGTAGATCGAAGCGGCGCTTGAGATCGTCGACCATGTGCAACACCAGCCCCTCATTGATCAGAAGCGCGGCGTGGCCGAGGCCGAACTGATTGCGTGCAAATGCGCTGAGTTGCATGGTGTCCTTGACCAGGCAAGGACCGGCGGCGAAGCCCGGGCGCGGAATGCTCTGTGCGCGCGGATAATTGTGCTTCATCGCCGCCAACACGCGTTGATAATCGACGCCGGCCGATTTGGCGACCAAGTAGAACTCGTTGGTCGCGGCGAACTCGATGTAGCGATAGGCGTTGCTGAACAGCTTGGCGAACTCGGCCTCGATGGGCGACAGCACCACCACTTCCGGCGTGATGCGCTCGAACAGGGCGGCGGCGTCACGTTCGGCCTCCGGCGTGCAGCCGCTGACGATCTGCGGCATCTCGCGCAATTCTTTCAGCCCGCTGCCCTGCACCACCCGTTCCGGGCAGAACGCCACTTTCAGCTTGCGGTCCTTGGCTTGCAGATAGGACGCCAGCCAGCTCGTGGTGCCGGGAAATACCGTCGAGCGCAGCACCAGCAGTTGGCCGTCGGCGAGCGCCGGCAAAATGGCGTCGATGCAGTCCTGCACCACCTGCCGCACCGGGTTGAGGAATTCATCGACCGGGGTGCCGATGGTGATGATGACCGGACCGCCGGCCGAAATCTTGTCGGATGAATTGGTGAAGACCAGCCGGTTGGCGGCCAGTGCCTTGGCGAGCACGCTTTGCGCGCCGTGCTCGATGAAGGGCAGTTCACCGGCGGCGAGTATGTCGAGGCTTTGCCGATTGAGATCGTTGACGTTGACGCGCAGGCCTGCTTCCGCCAGCGCCAACACCAGCGGAATGCCGACATGGCCGGCGCCGCCAACCACCGTGATGTCGGCGTTGGCGACCGTGGTGGCCGCGCCCGGTGTCGCGATGGCGGGCCGCACCGTCACGGCTTTTCTCCACTGGTCAGCACGAAGGGGCGCAACGGCTTCATCACCGGCAGATTGAACACCATGCTGTCGATGAAATTATAGACGGGCAGCAGCCCGCGCGTACGCTGCGAAGCGACGTAGCGGTAGGCGAGGCCGGCCAGATAATCGGTCTGCACGCGGAAGCCCTCGTTGCGAAACACCTGCGCCACCTCGCCGGCCTTGACCGGCCGCTCGTTCTCGGTGACGCCAACCGGACTATAAAATGGCGACGCACGGTCGCGATAGAGCCACATGAACGGATTTGCCCGGTTGGGGTCGAAGGCCATGAAGTGTCCACCGGGCTTGAGCACACGGTAGACCTCGCCGGCGAGCCGCCGCGGGTCGGGAAAATGGTGCACCAGCCCGGACAACAGCACGCCGTCGAGGCTTGCGCTCTCGAAGGGGAGGTTTTCGGCGTCGCCCTCGCGCAATTCCAAGCCGGGATATTTGACGCGCCCGAGCGCGATGAGTTTCGGGCTGATGTCGAGGCCGACGCTGTTGTAGCCGGCCTGCCGCAGCAGTTCGGTGAATACGCCCGAGCCGCAGCCGAGATCGGCAATGCGCGCGCCTGGCGGCAATCCCGTCAGCCGCGCGAAGGCCGCGATCAGCCGCGCATTGGCCTGCGGCGTGAAGACATCGTATGTGTCGGCCGACGCATGGGCATCGAAGAAGGCGATCTCCTTCGCCTTGTCCTGTGCCGCGGTGCCCATCACAAAAACCGCGGCACCGGCAGCGGCGTGATAAATCGGCCGCGAAAACCCTTGGCCTTGAGCTTGGGCGCCAATTCGTCCGCAATATGCCAGGAGAAGATCACCGCGCAGTCGGGCTGGTTCTCGAACAGGCGCGCCTCGTCCACCACCGGGATCTGCGTGCCCGGCATGTATTTGCCGATCTTGAGCGAGCCGGGGATTTCGCAGACGTATTCGATCAGCGCCTCGTCGAGCCCGACATAATTGACCAGCGTGCTCGCCCGCGATGGCGCGCTGATGCCGGCGACGCGCTGGCCCTTCTCCTTCAGCTCGCGCAGCATCGACAGCAATCGCAGCTTGGAGAGCACGACGTCGTGCCGGAAGGCGGCCAGCCGCTTGACCATGGCCTCGCCGCGCGGCTCGGCGGCCAGCATGCGCCGCACGCTGTCCTGCACCGTGTGGGCGCCCTGGCGCGCGGCATAGACGCGGATCGAGCCGCCGTGGCTGGGGATCGGCCGCGCGTGAAACACTTCGAGGCCGTGCATGCCGAGCAGGTGCTTGAGGCTCGTCACCGAATAGTAGCGCAGATGCTCGTGATAGACGGTGTCGTATTGCAGTGTGTCGAGCAGGCCGACAAGATAATGCGATTCGGAAATGAAAGCGCCGTCGTCCTTCAGCATCGCCACGATACCGTCGACGATGCTGTGCACGTCCTCAATATGGGCGAAGCAGTTGGCGGCCGTGACCACGCTCGCCGGACAATGCTCGCGCGCGACCTCGCGCGCCACCTCCGCGCCGAAATAGCGCTTGAGCGTCGGGATGCCGCGCTTGTTGGCGATGTCGCCGACGTCGGTCGGCTCGATGCCGAGCACGCGGCTTCCCGCCTTTTGGAAGTTCGACAGCAGCGTGCCGTCGTTGGAACCGATATCGACCACCAGATCGTCCTTGCCGAGGCCGAGCATGGCGGCGCTCTCGCGCTGCAGGTCGGCGAAATTGTCGCGCAGCAATTTGGTGGTGCCGCTGGTGTAGGGATATTCCGGCGGGAAGATGATGGCCGGATCGACCACCAGCCCGAGCTGCACCAGCTCGCAATTGCGGCAATGCAGGAGGTTGGTGGGAAACCACGGCTGCTGCTGCGGGACGGTTCCGACCGGCACCATCTGGTTGACCGGCGGCATGTAGCCGAGCGACAGCACGTCATCGAGCGGCCCGTGGCCGCAGACCTGACAGTATTCGACCGGAACGCTGCCGCCTGAGCCGGCGGCGCGCGCTACTTTTAATGGACGCAAGGCATCACTCTCCACCGGCAAGCTGGATTTGCGTGGACATACAATGTAAATCCCCCCGCGTCATTACCTTCATGCTTGGGACGTTCGGGGGCGGTTTCAGGCTCCGAACGAAGCCGGGAGGCCCCGACGGGCGAAAGACCACCTGGCAGCCGTCACCCTTTTGCGCTTTGGATGCGAATTGCGTCCGGCCCTCTAGCGAGGGGCCGACTGGGAAAAGATGGCAAACAAATTGTTAAGGCTAAATGTCGGCGATCCCGCCGGTTGTGTCGACCTGCGATCGGTCGAACCCGATGCGATTAAGGAGCGCTTTACGAATTTGGTCCAGTTTTAAGCGGTTTTGGGAGGTTGCGTATGACGCTCACCCGACGTGAATTGGTCAATCCGAATTGCGAAGTCGCCGACAGTGACTACGAGGCGATCGAGTCCGCGATCATGGAAACGTCACGCGGCCGGTGGTTCTTGTCCGAATATGCGCGGCGCAACCGTCACGCGGACACGAACGTGCTGTTGTCGGCAATTAACAAGCTCAAAGAAGTCATTGACGACAACAGGAAAGCGTCGCACTCATATCTGGTCAGCACCGAATTGTCGCTGGCGCATCTTGCCAATCAGATAGAAAAATCCCCGGCCCCGCTTCGAAGCTTGCCGGCTGTGCGCAATGGCGCGCAGACCAATGGCGTGCAGGCGTACCGTAATGGCAAACCGAATGGTTCCGATCCGCGTCGGCTGGAGCCTCCGTTCGAAGAAGCGGACGCGTTTGAGTTCAATTATTAGACAGCGCTGGCGGGCGAGTTCACGTCTTTTCCCCTTGATTTTTAAGCACAAACAAAACGACCGCCTCGTGGCAGTCGCTCGACGCCCTTGAATTTGGGTGCGCGCCTAGGACCACAACAGGAAATCATTTAACCATTCGCACGCGGCTGCGGCGATCGTTTCGGTATTTTGCGATCGATCTCGCCCATGCGCCTGCCGCGCGAAATACCAAGCAACATAAAATTCGTTATATCTGCGCCATCGTTTCTTAATTCGAGGTCCCGTAATACTGGGGACGACAAAAAATATGATAATCGCCTTCGGGAGGCACGATGAATTCAAAACGGTATCGAAGCCAATTGGCCGAAACGACAGACGACGATCTTCGCCACGAGTTTTTGCGGCTGCTTGCACAGGAAGGTCGTCAGCATTTTATGAGCCAGATCACCGAGAACGATATCGGCGGTCCCACCAAACCAAAAACCGTTCGGCTTGTATCGCACCCGGACGGACGTTGAGCGACAAGCGCATCTTCCTCGCCCTTGAACCGGAAAGACCGCCCAGTGGCGGTCTCCCTGAATTCGCTTAGCCCCGCGGCGCCAGCGCGGCGTTTTTCCAGTACCAGTCGAGCGTGACTTTCAGCCCATCGTCGAGCGGCACGCGCGGCTTGTAGCCGAGCTTTGCGAGCTTCGAGATATCGGGACAGCGGCGCGGCGTGCCGCCCTTGGCGGGTGGGCCCTTGACCAGTTCGATCTCGCGCCCGGCCACGCGCGCGACCCGCTCGGCGAGGTCGGCGATCGCCACTTCCTCCGTGGTGCCGACGTGATAGATGCCGAGATGCTCGCCCTTCTCGCGCATGGCCATGACGCCGGCCACCAGGTCGTCGATGAAGCAGAAGCTGCGCGTCTCGGCGCCCGAGCCCTGGATGTCGAAGCGCAGCGGGCCTGCCGGCTGCGCCTGCAACAGCTTGTGGATGCGCAGCGCAAATTGCGGGATGACGTGTTCCCAGCCCATGTCCGGCCCATAGACATTGTGCGGGCGGAAGATCAGCACGCGCTCGAAGAACTTGCGGCCGTAATTGATCGCCATCACCTCGCTGATCAACTTGCCGGCGCCGTAAGAGTAGCGCGGGTTGTTGACGTCGGGCACGACCAGCGGGACGTCTTCCGCGGTCGGGATCCGCGGCGGCGTCTGGTAGACCTCGGAGCTCGACGCCAGGATCAGTGTGCCGATGGTGTGCTTGCGGCAGGCGTCGATGACATTGATCATGCCACGCACGCCGACGTCGAGCACCAGTTCTGGCATCTTGTAGAAAAACTCGGTGCCGTTGATGAAGGCGAGGTGATGCACCTCGTCCATGCCTTGCGCCGCTTTGGCTACGGCTTCCGCATCGCGCACGTCGCCGGCGAAAAATTCAATGGCCTTCTCGACGTCATGAAGCCTCCGCGGGCTGCCGCGCGAATTGTCGTCGAGCACGCGCACTGAATGCCCTGAGCGCACCAGCGCCTTTACCAGACCGGAACCGATGAAGCCTGAGCCGCCGGTGACGAGGATCTTGCTCACGCGCGCTTCTCCCGCGCGGCGCCGCCGGGCGCAACGTCGATCATCGTCCCTTGCCGGTGCGAGCGCTGCGCCGCGTCGATCAACTGCTGCACGCGAAAACCGGCGGCGAAGTCCGGTTGCGCGGCGCCGCCGCTCTCGATCGCGTCGATGAACAGCTTCGCGAGCCGCGACACCGGCGCGGTGCGGCCGTCGGCAAACAGCGCATCCACCGGGTCCTCGACGGTTACGCGTTCCAGCGCCGTCGCCGGCCGCTTGGCGTGCCACAATTCGAAGCCGCGCATATAGTCGGCGCTTGTGTTGAGAAGCACCAGCGTGCCGTCCTCGCCATAGAATTCGAGGCGGTGGCCCGAGCCGAGATAGGAGGCGCAGCTCATCGACAGGCTCGCCAGTTGTCCGCGCTCGAACTCCAGCGCCATCGCTGCCGTGGTTTGCAGGCTCTCGTCGTCCGGCAGGCCGGTCAGCCGCGCAGAAAGCCGCGCGACCGGGCCGCAGAACCATTCGAGATAGTGGAAACAATGCGAAATGAAATTGCCGAGCACGCCGCCGCCGTCGTCGCTCAAGGTCTTCCAGTTGCGCATGCGCATCTGGATCGAGCGGTTCTCCGTATGCCAATGCACCGCCACGTGCCGTAAGCGCCCGATGGCGCCGGCGTCGAGCAGGCTCTTGGCGCGCTGCCAGCTCGCGATCTGATGGAAATTGAAATCGATCATGGTCGGCAGGCGGCTGCGCGTCGCCTGATCCAGCATGGCGCGCGCATCGTCAAGCGTGCTCGCCATCGGCTTCTCGGCGAACACCGGCTTGCCGAGAGCGAGCGCGGCAATCGCGATCTGCCCCTGCAAGGCCGGTATGGTCGCAATCGCAACCGCGTTCACATCCTTGTCTTCGACCAGCGTGCGCCAGTCGCCGAAGGCTTTCGCAACGTTGACTTCGCGCGCGCGCTCGGCGGTGCGCGCCGCATCGCTGCCGGCGAGCGCGACCACCTCGCAGCGCGGATCGGCGCGGAACGCCGGCAACTGCACGCTGCGTCCATAATTGCTGCCGATGATGCCGAGACGGATCACGGTTCTGAAAGCCCCTTGAAAATCATGGGTTTCCTGCGCGCGGCATGGATTTGAGCCAAATCGGCGTGCGAGGCAAGAGGCCAATTTAGATTAGCAATTTAGAGCGTGTGCGCGAGACCGCATACGCCGACGGCGTCTTGGTTAGGTCATGAACGCAAATGCCAGTAACCGGAGGCGTTTTTGATTCTTGCGCATCAATTATTTAGTGAAATCAGGATCAACGTTGGTGCAGCAATAAAGGCAGTTAAGCTGCATTGGTTTGGGATATTGAAGAGTCAGGTTCGTTCTCGTAAGGCCGAAATCGGCGCGCTGCGAGTTTTGGCGGGAATTGGGCGATATCTTTTTGCGCCGTCACTGTGCTGCTTTTCTCGGCCGAGCGTTCCGATCGCTCGTGCTGAAGCTCTTCGGTTAATTCTTTTATTTTAATCTCCGCAGCTTCGCGCTCGGCGCGCAGCAACGTCTCAAGGAGTTCGACGAGTTCATTCTGGGATTTGGTCTTCTCTCCTGCGATTTTCTCCGTACCTTCAAGGGCATCCATGTTTCTAGTAAGGTTATTGTATCGCTCGACAAGTTTGGAATGGGTCTTGTCGAGAGCTTTGAGTTGCATGTCGCGCTCGGCAAGCGTGACTTCGAATTTTTTAATCTGAATTTTGAAATGCATATCTTTCTGATTGAGATCATCGCGATGCCGTCGATTTGCTTCTTTGATTGTCGCTCTCAAATTGCTTGCTTCCGCAGCCTTCGCCACCACGTCGCGCCTCAGGAATTCAACTGTTTCGCGCGCTGAGGCTATTCCCACCTCTCTATCATTGAATGCGACTTCGATTTTAAGTGAGCGTTTCAGCAGGGCGGCGAATTCGGATTTCGTCTTTTCGAGTTGCATACGCAACGCCATGTTTTCTTTGTTCGAGAGCACCAGTGCCTGGTGCGCGGCGGAGGCCTCGGACTCGTGTCTTGCTATTTCGCCTTGAAGCATCGCTATGGATTTATCGATGCTATCGATCACGTTCCGCGATTCTTGTAGCTGTGATTCCTGCTGGTGCCGCAGATTGCATAAGTCGGCAATTTGAGCGTAACGCTGCGTCAATTCCTCCGACAGCTCACTTATTTTGTTTTCGAGCTCCCTTTTTAGATCCGGCGGAGCGGGCAAAAGTGTCGGCCACCGCCTGCCGTCGGCATCAACTGTGGGATCCGGCTGTTGGATGTATTCGGAGTTGGCGCATGGTTCGCTGGTTCCGAGCTCGGCGCGTGGCGTCAGCCTTTGCAGACTCGGTTTCTTTCTTTGTGGCCGCGCAGTCGCGGGCAAGGACGAGCCCGCCGACCGGCGTGGCAAGCCGCCCCGGCCGGTTTCATTCGAAGCCGCATCGTGGTCCGTCAAACGGTTCGAAGCCGGCCGGTCGGCTCCACTGGCGTGCGCGACAGCTGGCAAAAATAGCTCGTCGTCGAGTTCGACCCTGCTCTCGCCTCGCTTTGTCGACGTTTGTCGCTTGACCGCAGGAGTGGCGCCGCCGCCGAAATAAGTACTGGCCAATTTCATTAATGGCTCTCAGTCAATGAGGCAGGGCCGAAGGCGACAGCGCCGAATCGATCTTTTTAACGGGCGCTTAACCTTCGTATAGCCTTCTTAACTGATGATTAACGCCGCGCCGGCAGGCATGTTGGCGGGCCGGGTTGGGGCCGGAATCGCGCCAACAGGCCCTTTTTGCGGCCAGTATCGACCGCTTGCTTGCTAGCTGGCTTGGAGAAATTCTACGCCCATACGGTCGTGCTCCCGCCAAATAATGCGGCATGGGCGGAGGGAGTGAGCGCCATCGAACGTCAAGTCAAACCGGTCAGAAATGCCCGACATTGGCACGCCCAGAATACCAGCGCCGGCAACGGTCAAATCATACACCGTGCAGTCGACACTCGAACAATCTTCGAGAATGAGCCGCGCGCGCGCCATAACATTTGTGCGCTGGATTTTTCGACGCTCCAACATGGTCATCTCCGATCGGAGCATCAGACTAATCAGAAAATATAGTCGCGGTCTTAACCTAATAGAATACAAACGGGGGTGCGCTCGTATGACTTTGGCAACCAAACTTGCCGGGGCGTGGGGCTGCCCCGATCAAGACTGTCGAAGCCGATGCGGCGCTACCGGCCGCCGCTTGGAAACATTAACCAATCATTGAAGTTCCCCATAACGTGCGGCCGCGACATCGGCTTGGCCATCATCTGCTTTGTGATCGCTCGTCGCTCATCGCCCCGGTTTTTCCAGCTGGGGCGATTTTTCTAAATTGTTCTTGCGCTTTCGGCGAACAAGCCGACTGGGAGCGATCTCATTCTGACGCTCCAATTGGGCCGCGCCAAAGTGATCACAGCTCTGCGCCGCGCGGCATGCAGCGAGCGTCCGCGTGACGTTCGCAGGCACCGTGTTTAATCGAAATTAACTGCACGATGGTAGCAATATACTGTGTGTGCGTCCGGCGCCGGCCGGCTGAACTGCGGACTTCACGCGCAGGATAGCCGTTCGAGGGGTATGACGCGCGAGCCCGTTTAATATTGGTATGGCGAAATTTGATCATGCTAGAACGCCGAAGTGATGCCCGCGTTCCCGTTAATACGGTCGGAGCCATCAAGTTCGGGGCGGCGGGAAATACACTCCCGTGCACCATCATTGACCTTACGCGCGAAGGCGCCGGCCTCACTTTCGCGAGCACTTTCGGCATCCCGACAACGTTTCAACTGACGATCAAAGGCGAAAAACAAACAAGACACTGCCGCGTAATTTGGGCGGACGGCAGCCGGCTCGGCGTTACATTCGACTGAGACCCGCTCCCAATCGTCGCCTGCTTCAATATACGCTTGGTCGTATTTGCTGCTGCCCCCTGGACCAGGTCGGGGGCAATCGATTGCCCGCCATCGCGAAGGATGACATTTTGGCCGGGACGGCGATCGGAACGCCGGAGCCGGGCCGCGTCAATTCGCTATGACACTTAGCCGCGACAATCCACCGTCCGCCGGCGCCGCATGGCGCAAGCTCGCCGCGCTGGCGTTGGCGGTCGCGGCGGTCGGCCTGCCCGTCAATCATTTTGCGTCGTATGTCCTGCTGTTGATCGCGACGGTGGTCATTTTCACCGGCGAGGTGAGCGCGCGCGGCAAGCCGTGGCTCGCCGCCGTGGCGATCGTCGCGGTTGCGCTTGCCGGCCAGGCGTTGCTGGCGGCGCCGCGTATCGATGAGGGGCATAACGCGTTTTTGCCCGGCCCGGCCGGCGGCCCGCTGCAGCGCGTTCTGCCACGCCAAGTCTATCGCCAGATGGCAAAGGAGTTCGACGCGCAATATCCGCCCGCTGTGCGCTGCAAGCTGCGCGCCGCCGGCTGCTGGCAAGGCAGCCATCCCGTGCGCGCCTTCGCGTTTTCCGCCGACGGCATTTTTCATGGCTCCGATCTGTCGCGTTCGGTGACGGCCATCGACTTTACCGATCCGGTCTGGCTGCGGCTCGGCTTCATCAATCAGCTACACTACAACTGGACGACAAAGGCGCCGGACCTGCACCGCGTCGACCGCGACCGCCGCTTCTATATGGGCCTGCACCGCTGGCACCTCGCCATGCCGTGGTTTGAAATGATCCGGCTGCCGGCGGCCTTTGCCGGCGGCGAATTGTGCTGGCGCGGCGAGCTGATGTGGGAAGGCGAGGGCGAACGTTTCGCGCTGTGGCCGGGCGAAGGCTGCCGCACCATCGAGCCCGCCGATGCCGGCCGCCGCATCTTCGGCATCGCCATCAAGCCCGACTCGCTCGCCATGCGTCTGACGCCGCCGTGGCGGGTGTGGCTGCTGCAATTGGCGAGCTTGGGCCTCACGCTGGCGGCCGTCGTCGGGCTGATCGCGATGCTGGTGCGCTACCAGCCGCGGCGCACCGTCCTGCCCTTTATCCTCGTCGGCCTGGCGATGGTGGTCATTGCTGTCGACGACGTTTCATTCCTCGGCGGTGTTCGGCCCTTTGACGGCGGCGACGATGGGCTCTTCTACGACCATGTCGGCCATGCGATTCTGCAGAAGCTTTTGGCCGGGGATATCTATGGTGCGCTCGAAGGTGGCGAAAAAGTCTTTTACTATGGTGGTCCTGGCCTGCGGTATTTCCGCGCCGTCGAGCATGTTGTCTTCGGCGAGAGCTATCTTGGCTATCTCACGCTGGTGCTGCTGCTGCCGTTGCTAACCTATTGGCTGTTTTGCCGTTTCCTGCCGAAACGCTGGGCGATCGGTTTGGCGATCATGTTCGTCGCAATTCCCGTGGGCACCTTGTTCGGCACGACTTTTTTCCAATACGCTCAACGGGCTAGCCGTGGTTTTGCCGATCCCGCCGCCTACATTTTTTTCATCGCAGCGCTGCTCCCGCTCGTCGCCGCGCCAAGCGACAAATTTGCGCCGGCGTTTTTCGCCGCCTTGTTATTCGCGCTCGCCATTTTCATGAAGCCGATCGTGGTGCCCGCCGCCGCTGTTCTGCTCGCCGGCGCAGGGCTTTACGCACTCTATTCCCGCCAATGGCGGCGCGTTCTGGGTCTGTGCATCGGCTTTACCCCTGTGCTGTCCATGGCCTTGCACAATTGGGTCTATGGCCATGTCTTCGTGCCCTTGAGCGCCAACGCGTCCAATTCCATTGTTTTCGTGATGCCGCCGTCCGCCTGGCTCGCCGCGCTGCGCGAATTGTTCACGCTGCATTTCAGCGGCGGCGATCTGACCCGCGCCCTACTGCAAATTCCCAACTGGCTGTCGGGCCCGGCCGAGTCCTACGCCACCGTCCCATTGAACGCGGCCGGCGTTGTCATCCTGGTCTACGTCGTGGTCGGCGGCAGCCAATTCGATCCCTGGTTGCGGCTGATCGGCGCCGCGGCGCTTGCCCAGCATGCGGTCGCGCTCTTCTACGTGGCCACCGCCCGCTATCATTTCCTCGCCTGGTTCCTCACCGCGCTGGTGGTTGTGGTCTGGCTGCACGAGGTGGGAATAGGCTGGCTCCAGCGCCGCTATCCGGATTTTTGCAAGCGCATCGCGGCGCGTCCGTCCGCACAACGGCTTGCATCCGGCCTGTCGCGGCTGCAAGAAGTGTCCTCATGACCGACCATCTGACCGGCATCGCGCACGGCCTGACCAATTACGGCGACCGCGATTTCTCGCTCTACCTGCGGCGCTCCTTCGCGCAGTCCATGGGCTATTCGCGGAAGCTTCTGGAAAAGCCGGTGGTCGGCGTCGCCTATACGCCGTCCGGCTTCAACAACTGCCATCGCCATTTCCCGGACATGCTGGAGGCGGTCAAGCGCGGGGTGCTTGCGGCCGGCGCGCTGCCCATCGAATTCCCGACGATTTCACTGGGTGAAGTCTTCCTGTCGCCGACCAGCCTGAAATTCCGCAACCTGATGTCGATCGACACCGAGGAAATGGTGCGCGCGCAGCCGATGGACGCCGTCGTGTTGATGGGCGGCTGCGACAAGACCGTGCCGGCGCAGCTCATGGGCGCGGTTTCGGCCGCCAAGCCCGCGATCATGCTGGTGGCGGGACCAATGATGACCGGGCGCTACCGCGGCGAACGGCTGGGCGCCTGCACCGATTGCCGCCGGTTCTGGGCGCAATACCGCGCCGGCTCGATCGACGATAAGGAGATTTCCGAAATCGAAGGCAGGCTCGCCACCACCGCCGGCACCTGCGCCGTGATGGGCACCGCCTCAACCATGGCCTGCCTTATGGAAGCGCTCGGCATGATCCTGCCGGGCACGGCGGCGATACCCGCCGTCCATGCGGACCGCTTGCGTGCGGCCGAAGCAACCGGCGAGGCGGCGGTGCGGCTGATCGGCTCGAAGCTTACGCCGGACAAAATCGTAAATCAGAAATCCATCGAGAACGCTCTGCGCGTTTTGCTGGCCATCGGCGGCTCTACCAATGCGGTCATCCATCTGGCCGCTATCGCCGGCCGCGCCGGCTTGTCTGTGTCGCTCGAGAAGCTCAACGAACTGTCCGACACCACACCGGTGCTGGTGAATCTGAAGCCGGTCGGCAACGGCTACATGGAGGACTTCTTTGCCGCCGGCGGTATGGGCGCCTTGATGCGTGAATTGAAGGACCTGCTGCATCTCGACGCCATGACGGTGACCGGCGAGACACTTGGCGAACGGCTGGCGCATGAAGACAAAGACGGCTTTGTCGATCGCACCATCATCGCGGAACGCAAGAAGCCGCTGGAGCCACAGGGCGGGCTGGTGGCGCTGTTCGGCAATCTTGCACCGCAGGGCGCCATCCTCAAGCGCTCCGCCGCAGACGCCAATCTGTTCGAGCACGAGGGCAGGGCGGTGGTGTTTTCCTCGCTGGAAGATCTCGCCGCGCGCATCGACGATCCCAAGCTCGACGTCACCGCCGACGATATCCTGGTTTTGCAAAACGCCGGCCCGCACTCATCGTCGGCCATGCCGGAAGCCGGCTATCTGCCGATTCCGAAAAAGCTCGCCAGCAAAGGCGTCAAGGACATGGTGCGCATCTCTGACGCGCGCATGAGTGGCACCGCTTTCGGTACTATCGTATTGCATATCACGCCCGACGCCGCCTCCGGCGGGCCGCTCGGGCTGGTGCGCGACGGCGACCGCATCAAGCTGTCGGTGAAAGAGCGCCGCATCGAGCTTGCGGTCGACGCGACGGAACTCAAGCGCCGCGCGGAGAAGCAGCCGAAGGCCGAAAAGACCCCCGCGCGCGGCTATGCTCGCCTCTACGCGCAAGAAATTCTCGGGGCCGACGAGGGTTGCGATTTCGCGTTTTTGAAGCCGCGCTGAGGAACTTCCGCGCAAATTGGCGCAGTCTTGTTTACAACCGCGTAGCGATAATTGCCGATTAACCATTGGGGCGCGCGAATATTAATGCGGGCCCAAATACCACTCCTTACAAGTTGTTGAAACATCGCCGATTGTTGGGCGCGCCCCGGCGCAGTCCGGACGCTGAGCCATGTTTCGAAGGCTGCGGAGATATGTGAGCAAGTACCGCGACTGGCGAATCGTCATTGTCGCCGGCGTCCTCGGCTTTGCTATCACGCTTGCTGTCATGATCGTCATCGATGCCTATTCGGCGTCGCTGACGCCGCTGTCGATCGCATTGGCCTCCGTCGTCGGTGCGCTTTTCGGCGTATGCGTGGTCGGCGCGGTTTCGGCGTCGCGCGTCCAGCAGAAGCTCAGCGAACAGAACATGCGGCTCGACGGCGCGATCAACAACATGATCCAGGGCCTGTGCATGTTCGACGCGCAGAACCGGTTGCTGGTCTGGAATGAACGCTATCGATCTATGTACAACATCGATCCTCGCCACATTTGGCGCGGCTGCACCATCCGCGACCTGCTCGATGTACGCATTGCTGCCGGCACGTTCCCGCTCGACCCCGGTCGCTACGATGCGGACCTGCGCGCTGCGCTTGCGCACGGCGAGACCTTCACGCTCAACGTCGCGTTGAACGATGGCCGCGTCATCGCCGTCGTCAACCAGCCGATCGAGGGCAGTGGCTGGGTGGCAACCCACGAAGATATTACCGAGCGCAAACGCGCCGAAAGCGAACTGGAGCACACCCGCTCGTTCCTCGACTCGATCATCGAAAACGTACCTTCGCCTATCATCGTCAAGGACGTTCAGTCTCGGCGTTATCTGCTGATTAATCGCGCCGGCGAGGAATATCTCGGCGTCGACCGGAGTACGATACTCGGCAAACGGGCCGCCGACATCATGCCGCCGGCAACCGCCGAATATATCGAGGCGGAAGACCGCAAATTAATCGAATCTGGAAAAATTCTGTTTCTCGACGAGCACACGGTGGCGACGCCCGGCAACGGAATCCGCATCGTGACCACGACGCGATTGCCCGTGAAAGGCGCCGATGGAAGGCCGCAATATCTCATCAGCGTGGTCCGCGACCTGACCAACTTCAAGCGCCACGAGCAGCGGATCGCTCATATGGCGCACCACGATCCGCTCACCGATTTGCCCAACCGCGCGGCATTCAACGAATGTATCGCCGCCACAGTCGATCTTGCAGCGGCATCGGGCGAGAACTTTGCGGTACTGTGCATGGACCTCGATCGCTTCAAGGCCGTCAACGATGTATTCGGTCATTCGGCCGGTGACACGCTGTTGAAGGAAGTGGCGCGCCGGATGGAAGCGGTCTGCGAAGGCGCCTTCCTCGCCCGCGTAGGCGGCGACGAATTTACCGTCGTCACGCCGACCGGCCCGCAACCTGAAACCGCCGAGGTGCTCGCGGCCCGGCTGAGCGCGGCGTTCGATGGTGATATCGAAATCGACGGCAACCCGATGCAGGTGGGCCTTACCATTGGCGTCAGCATATTTCCGTACGACGGCGCCGACGCCTTGACGCTGGTCGCCAACGCGGACGCCGCGCTGTTCCGCGCCAAATCGGAAGCGCGCGGATCAATCCGGTTTTTCGAAGTGTCGATGGATAAACAGCTGCGCGACAAGCGCGTTTTGCAGCAGGACCTGCGCAATGCGATCGCGCGCAACGAGCTCGATCTTCATTATCAGCCGCAGGCGCACATCAGTGGAGAAATCACCGGATTCGAGGCGCTCGTGCGCTGGCATCACCCGCGGTTCGGGCTGGTCGCACCCGCCACCTTCATTCCGCTCGCCGAGGAAACCGGCATCATCGTCGCGCTCGGCGAATGGATCCTGCGGACCGCCTGCCGCGAGGCCGCGTCCTGGCCACGGCAACTGCACATCGCGATCAACCTCTCGCCGGTCCAGTTCCGGCGCGGCGATCTGGCGAAGCTGGTGCACGAAATCTTGCTGGAAACCGGGTTGCCGCCGGCGCGTCTGGAGCTCGAAATCACCGAGGGTGTGCTGATCGGCGACTTCAGCGGCACAGTTTCGACGCTGCGGCGGCTGAAGAATCTCGGCGTTCGCATCGCCATGGACGATTTTGGGACCGGCTATTCCTCGTTGTCGTATTTGCAGTCGTTCCCGTTCGACAAGATCAAGATCGATCAGGCCTTCGTTGCCAATCTCGGCCACAGCCAGCAGGCAGTCACCATCATCCGCGCGGTGATCGCGCTCGGCCGCGGGCTCGACCTGCCGGTCGTGGCCGAGGGCGTCGAGACCGAGGAGCAGCTCAACTTCCTGCGCGCCGAGCATTGCAACGAGATCCAAGGCTACCTGGTCGGCCGGCCGAAGCCGATCGCGGAGTACGCGGCCGAAGTCGGCCGCGCGCTGGCGCCGCACAAAAAAACGAAGCTCGCCGCCACCGGCTGAGCGCCGCGCGGCTGCTCAGCCGAACCTCATTTCGTATTGGCTTTGATGAACGCGGCGATGGCGCCGACGGCCTTTGTCTCGATGCCGAAATAGCCGTGCTGGGCTTTCGCCTCGCAGGGTTCCGACGCTGGCGGCTTGCCGCCGTCGAGCAGCACGATATCGACCTTTCTGGCCTTGCTGAGATGCGCCTTCAGCTTGGGCGCGCCCGAGGCCGGCGATACCTCGCAGCCGTCGTGGCGATGCGCCACGATCAGCGTCGGCACGGTCACGCGCGCCAGCGCCATGCTGGCGACGCCGTCGGGATGGCTGTGCTTGATCTTCCACTTCGGCTCGGCGCCGGTGATCGTCGAGGTCAGCACCAGGCCGTCGACATTGCCGGCGGCGATGGCACCTTCCGCCGCCGAGAACGTGCCCATGCTGGTGCCGATCAGCCAGACCGGCATGTTGGCCTGCTTCTTCAGATAAGCCGCCACCGCCGCGATGTCGCCGGCATGGGCCGCACTCATACGGAACATCGCGGTCATCTTGCGGTGGTCGGACGGCGCATCGACCACGGCGACCGCGAAGCCTTGCGCGGCGAACAGGTCGCGCGTGCGCACCAGGAAATTACCTGCTCCCCATGCCATCGATGACGCGCTCTTCAAGCCCAGTCCGCCGTGGCCGCCGGCGAACAGAATTACCGATGCCACCGGCTTGTCGGGCGTAATGAGAATGAAGGCTTGCTTGACGCCGCGCGGCGTCTTGATCGAGACCAGACGCGAACTGGCAGCCTGCACGCTTCCGGCCGCCGCCAGCAGGAGCGTCAACGCTAAAGCCGCTCCGATATGCCGGATCATCGCGCCATCTCCCGCTCGGTTCCGCGCCCGGGGTGGCCGATTAAAAATCGTCGGCGCGGACGAATCAACCGCCTTGCGGGGAAAACAGCAGGTCAGTAGGTCAGCCGCCCCGCGCGCACCTTTTCCGGCGGTGCCGCGAACATGGCATTGATTGTCTGGGCGCTGCGGCCGACCACGACCACGCCATCACCGGGTTCGACGCGGACGCTTTTTTCCGGCGCTGTAATGACGTCGCCGTCGCGCCGGTTGATCTGCACGATGAAGAACGCGCCGCGCGCGCGAATCTCGATCTCCTCGATCGTCAAATTGGTGAGCGCTCCCTTTTCCGGCACCACTATGACCTCGATGGCCAGTCCTAGATTGCGCAGCGTACGCTCCAGCTCGCGCATTTTCTCCGACTCGCGCACAAAACGCGAAGTTTCGGGAAACAAGATGATCTCGGCGATGCGCTCGGCGCCGATGTGGGTGGGCAGCACTACCTTGTTGGCGCCGGCGTGCACGAGCTTGCGCTCGGTGGTCACGGCGTCGCCGCGGGCGATGATCTCGATCTTGTTGTTCAAGTTGCGCGCGCTCAAAGTGATGAAGACATTGGCGGCATCGTTGGGCAACACGGTAGCGAGCGCCCGGGCGCGCATGACGCCGACTTCTTCCAGCGCCGCCTCGCTGGTGGCGTCGCCCTGGACGCAGAGATGGCCGGCGGCGCGCGCCTCCGCAACGCGCCGCTCGTTCTGTTCCAGCACCACGAAGGACGTGCCGCCGTCTTTCAGCGCGCGCGCGAGCTCGACGCCGATGCGGCCGTAGCCGCAGACGATGACGTGATCTTCCAACTTGTCGATTTCGGTGTGCACGCGCCGGTTACCTAAAATTTCCTGCAGCGGCCGCAAGGTGAAGAACTGCACCAGCGCGCCGGTGAAAAAGATCATGCCGGTGCAGCCGAGCACCATCGTCCCCATGGTCAGCGCGTGCAGGTAGGCCGTATCGATCGGGCGCACTTCGCCGTAGCCAACGGTGAACACCGTCAGCGTGACCATATAGATGGCGTCCTGAAAGCTCCATCCGGCTTCCTCGTAGCCGACCGTTGCGGCGCCCCACAGCACGGCCATGAACAGCGCGACGCGGATCAGATTGCGCGATGGATGAAGCAGCAGATTGTCCATCGCGCGATGCCAGCTCGTTGCGCTCTATAAGGCCAGAGCGCAATCAGGTTAGCTGGAATGAATCATCCGGTCACGAACCGCGCATGAGCACGGCTGCATAACTATTGGGCAAATCGGCGAATGGTGCTGCCGGTAAGGATTGAACTTACGACCTCCCCCTTACCAAGGGGGTGCTCTACCACTGAGCTACGGCAGCGCTGAAGCCTGAGCGAATATCCGATCATGCCGGTTCTGTCGAGCGCTCGAGCCTGCGGGCTTCTTGCGGGCTGGGCGCGGGTCTTTTATCCCTCGCGGCCATGACCGGCGGAAGCGGCAAATCTGGCAAATCGGGTGGGCGGGACACGCGCCTCGCCGCCGCCTTGCGCGAGAACCTGCGTCGGCGCAAGGCGCAGGCGCGCGGGCGCGGCGCGCCACCGGCGTCCGGATCGCGCGCGAAACCGCCGCCGCGCGAGGGCGAAAAGCGTTGAGCCGGCGATTTGGAGCCCGGTTCCGCCGCGATTCGCGCTTGTACGCCCGATGACCTTGGAAAATTTGGCTTTGCCCGCGGGCGGCCGGCGGTCCATAACAACCGCCGGTTCCAACAGGGTGCGCGCCAAGCGGGCGGGGGACAATGGATCGAATACGCATTGTCGGCGGACAGCGTTTGAACGGCGCCATCCCGATCTCGGGCGCCAAGAACGCCACCCTGCCGCTCATGATCGCCAGCCTGCTCACCGAGGACACGCTGATCCTCGACAATGTCCCGCATCTGGCCGATGTCGGCCAGCTCCAGCGCATCCTCGGCAACCACGGCGTCGACGTCATGATCGCCGGCAAGCGGCCGGGCGACGACCCCAACAGCGGCCGCACGCTGCACATCTCGGCCAAGAATATCGTCGACACCACCGCGCCCTACGACCTGGTCTCGCGCATGCGCGCGAGCTTCTGGGTGGTGGCGCCGCTGTTGGCGCGCATGGGCGAAGCCAAGGTGTCGATGCCGGGTGGCTGCGCCATCGGCACACGGCCAGTCGACCTGCTGATCATGGCGCTGGACCAGCTCGGCGCCGAGATCGAAATCGTAGGCGGCTACGTGATCGCGCGCGCCAAGAAAGGCCTGCGCGGCGGCGAAATTAAATTTCCCAAGGTCACCGTCGGCGGTACCCATACCGCGCTGATGGCGGCAGCCCTTGCCCGCGGCACCACGGTGATCGAGAACGCCGCGCGCGAGCCCGAAATCGGCGACGTCGCCGATTGCCTCAACAAGATGGGCGCCAAGATTTCCGGCGCCGGCACCTCGCGCATCGTGGTTGACGGCGTGCCGAAACTGCACGGCGCCCGCCATTCGGTGCTGCCCGACCGTATCGAGACCGGCACTTATGCTTTTGCAGTGGCGATGACCGGTGGCGACGTGCTGTTGCAGAACGCGCGCCCCGAATTACTGCAGGCCGCGCTCGACGTGCTGGCGCGGACCGGCACCACGGTGACGCCGACTAATGAAGGCGTCCGCATCGCCCGCAACGGCGCCGACCTCAGCCCTGTCGATGTCACCACTGCACCGTTTCCCGGGTTCCCGACCGACCTGCAGGCGCAACTGATGGCGCTGATGACGCGCGCCAAGGGCACCTCGCACATTACCGAGACCATCTTCGAGAACCGCTTCATGCATGTGCAGGAACTGGCGCGGCTCGGCGCCGATATCCATCTCGACGGCCAGACCGCGACCATCGAGGGCGTCGCGGGCCTGAAAGGTGCACCGGTGATGGCCACGGATTTGCGCGCGTCGGTGTCGCTGGTGATCGCCGCGCTCGCCGCCGAAGGCGAGACCATGGTCAACCGCGTCTATCACCTCGACCGCGGCTTCGAGCGGCTCGAGGACAAGCTCGCCCGCTGCGGCGCGGCGATCGAGCGCATCAGCGACTAGTGAAAATGGAGTGAGACGTGCCGGATGAAATCAAAGTGCTGAGTTGCGGCGCTGTGGAGGCGATGGTGAAGGCGCTGGGCGCCGAGTTCGAACGTGCAACGGGCAACAAGCTCGATCTGAATTTCGGCACCGCCGGCTCGCTGCGCGCGCGATTCGAGGGAGGCGAAGTGCCCGACCTGATCGTGCTGCCTGCCGTCATGACCGAAGCCCTGGAGAAAGCCGGCCGCTACGTGCCCGGCAGCCGTGTCGACCTCGGCCGTACCGTGACCGGCGTCGTGGTGAAGGAGGGCGCGCCCGCGCCCGACATCTCCACGCCCGACGCCTTCAAGCAGGCGCTGCTCAAAGCCAAGACCGTGTCCTACACCGATCCCAAGGCGGGTGGCTCGTCCGGCACCTATATGTCCGCCCTGTTGCAGAAGCTCGGCATCGCCGATGCCATCGGCAAGAAGGCGGTGCTCGGCACGCGCGGCTTCGAAGTGGCGGAGGCGGTGGCGGACGGCCGCGCCGAGATCGGCACCACCTTCATCAGCGAAGCCCTCACGGTCAAAGGCGTGAAGGTGGTCGGTCCGCTGCCGGGCGACCTCTATCATACCAATACCTACTCCGCCGCCATTCCCGCCGGCTGCGGCAATCGCGCGGGCGCCGAGGCATTGCTACAAGCGCTTACGAATTCCGCCACGCGCCCGCGCTGGACCGAAGCAGGCCTTGAGCCGGCGTTCCCATAGTTCTTTCCGTTCGTCCCCGCGAAAGCGGGGACGGGAATGAGCGGGTGACATGCCACCTTGCAAGAGCGCTGAGGCTCTCCTACCTAGTCGTGCACGGAAGGGCGAGGCCCCATGGACGCGCTGAAATTCGTCGTCCTCGACGAGGAGGACCTTGAGGTCGTCTCCACCCATGTGCAGGACGCGGTGGTCAAGGCGTCCGAGGTGAGGTGGCGGCCGCAGGAAAAGCGGGTCGTGGTGGCGCTCAATCGCTTCGATTGGGAAAGCGCGCAGACCGACAAGCCGAAATACCGCCGCCGCCGCGCCGCCTTGCGTTTCGAGCGCGTGTTGTCCTGCCAATGCCGCCAAATGAATCGAACCGGCGAGGGCGCGGCGCTCAACTTGCTGGCGGTCGAATTTTCCGAAACCGATGCGCCGTCCGGCATCGTGACGCTCATCTTTTCGGGCGGGGCGGCCTTGCGGCTGGACGTCGAATGCCTGGAAGCCGAATTGGCGGATCTCGGGTCCTCGTGGAGCGCCGCCGCCTGTCCCCAGCACGCCCTGGCCGACGACGACTCGGCGAGCTGAAGTGCCGCCGCTTCTTCCTGCCAGAAAATATTTCGGTTCAGAACCAGGCGTGCGGCCGCTATATCCGGCCTATGGGTTGACGCCATCGGAGGCATGACCCATTGACCCGGGACATCCCCTGCGGAAACAGGCCATGCCCCTCCGACTCGACAGCCAAAGCGCCGATTTTGCCGAGCGTTTTCGCGCCTTCCTCAGCGTCAAGCGCGAGGCCGCGCAGGACGTAGAGCAGACCGTGCGCGGCATCATCGCCGATGTCGCCGCGCGCGGCGACCGCGCACTGTTCGAACTCACCGCCAAGTTCGACCGCGTCGATCTCGCCAAAACCGGTTTGCGCGTGCCTGCTGCCGAGATCGATGCGGCGGAGAAATCCTGCGAGCCGCAGGCGCTTGCCGCGCTCAAGCTCGCGCGCGATCGCATCGAGGCCTATCACCGCCGCCAGAAGCCTGGCGACGAGCGTTTTACCGATGCGCTGGGTGTCGAGATGGGCGCCAAGTGGACCGCGATCGAGGCGGTCGGGCTCTATGTGCCGGGCGGCACCGCCGCTTATCCCTCGTCGGTGCTGATGAACGCGGTGCCGGCCAAGGTCGCCGGCTGCCTGCGCCTCGTCATGGTGGTACCGGCGCCGGACGGCAAGCTTAGCGCCCTGGTGCTGGCGGCAGCCAAGCTTGCCGGCGTTGACGAGATCTATCGCATCGGCGGCGCGCAAGCGGTGGCAGCGCTTGCCTACGGCACCGAGACCATAGTGCCGGTGGACAAGATCGTAGGGCCCGGCAACGCCTATGTGGCGGCAGCCAAGCGCTTGGTATTCGGCAAAGTCGGCATCGACATGATCGCCGGTCCGTCAGAGGTGCTGATCCTCGCCGACAAGACCGGCAATCCCGATTGGATCGCCGCCGATCTGCTGGCGCAGGCCGAACATGACGAAAGCGCGCAGTCGATCCTGATCACCGACAATGCCGCGCTCGCAGACAGCGCCGGCAAGGCGGTGGAGGCGCAGCTCAAGACACTCTCACGTGCGAAGGTCGCCGCCGCATCATGGCGCGATTTCGGCGCCATCATCACCGTCGCCAAGCTCGGCGACGCCGTCGCGCTGGTTGATCAATTGGCGCCCGAACATCTGGAGATTGCGGCCGCCGACGCCGAGGCGCTCGCTACGCACGTCCGCAATGCCGGCGCCATCTTCATCGGTGCCTACACGCCGGAGGCCATCGGCGATTACGTGGCCGGCTCCAATCACGTGCTGCCGACCGCACGCTCGGCGCGCTTTTCATCGGGCCTCGGCGTGCTCGATTTCATGAAGCGCACCTCGCTGCTCAAATGCGGACCCGAGCAGTTGCGCGCGCTCGGTCCCGCCGCGATCGCGCTCGGCGAAGCTGAGGGTCTCACCGCTCACGCCCGCTCGGTTGCCATCCGGCTCAATCAGAGATGAGCCCGGCGAAAACACCGCCCGCTGCCAAGCAGCGCCTGGTTTCCGTCACCCTCGACGAGGAAACGATCGGCCGCTCCAATCCGGACGTCGAGCACGAGCGGCAGGTGGCGATCTACGATCTGCTCGAGCAGAACATGTTCGCGCCGGTCGGCCATTCCGGCGGGCCCTATGAATTGCGCTTGAGCATCACGGGAAACCGCCTGGTGTTCGACATCCGCACCGAGGACGGCAAGCCGGTAGTCGCGCATCTGCTCTCGCTCTCGCCGCTGCGCCGGATCGTCAAGGACTATTACACGGTCTGCGACAGTTACTATGAGGCGATCCGCACCGCGACGCCCGACAAGATCGAGGCGCTCGACATGGGCCGCCGCTCAATTCACAACGACGGTTCGCGCATCTTGATGGAGCGGCTCAAGGACAAGGTGAAGATCGATGTCGACACCGCGCGCCGCCTGTTCACGTTGATCTGCGTGCTGCACTGGAAAGGCTGAATCCGGCATGGCCGCGCCCTCGCGCCCCCAGGTCGTGTTGTTCGCCTGCGGCATGAACACGGTACGCTCGCCGATGGCGGCCGGCCTGTTCCAGCAACTATTCGGCAAAACCGTCCATGTTGGTTCCGCCGGTGTGCAGAAGGGCGAGCCCGATCCGTTCGCGGCTGCCGTCATGGCGGAGATCGGCATCGATATTGCCCGCCACAAACCGGTGACTTTCGAGGAACTGGACGATTTGGAAGGCCTCAATTTCGATCTGATCGTGACGTTGTCGCCGCCGGCGCACCACAAGGCGCTGGAGCTCACGCGTGCGCTGGCCGCGGACGTCGAATATTGGCCGACCGAAGACCCGACCGCGACCGAGGGCAACCGCGAGCAGCGGCTGGCGGCCTATCGGGAGGTGCGCGACGAATTGATGGCGCGCATCCGCGAGCGCTTCGGCCGGCGGGGCGGGGGGAATGAATGACGCTATCCATTAAAATGGGCTCGGGTTGTGAACCGACCCCCATTCCGCTAGCTTCCGCGCCCATCCGTACCGTCACCCCAGCGCCGCTAAATCCATGATCGGCCGGCCTAAATTCGTACTCGCTTCCGGTTCGCCGCGCCGCCTTGCCCTGGTCAATCAGGCCGGGATCGAGCCGGACGCGCTCAAGCCCGTGGATATCGACGAGACGCCGCGCCGCAGCGAGATTCCGCGCGCCTATGCCAACCGCCTCGCACATGCGAAAGCGGAGGCGGCACTGGAAAACGTCAAGCTCGATGACGAGTTGCGCGGCGCCTACATCCTGGCCGCCGATACCGTGGTGGCAGTCGGCCGTCGCATCCTGCCGAAGGCCGAACTACTCGACGAGGCGGCGCAGTGCTTGCGCCTGCTGTCCGGCCGCAACCACCGAGTCTACACCGCCATCTGCCTGGTGACGCCGAAGGAAGCCTTCCGCCAGCGGCTGGTGGAGACGCGGGTGCGCTTCAAGCGGCTGTCGGAGGAGGACATCGAGGCCTATCTCGCCTCCGGCGAATGGCGCGGCAAGGCCGGCGGTTATGCGGCGCAGGGCATCGCCGGCACGTTCATGGTGAAGATCGTCGGCTCTTATTCGAACGTGGTCGGTCTGCCGCTATACGAGACCATGAGCCTGCTCGACGGCGAGGGCTATCCGATCCGCTTCGGCTGGCTCAACGCGGTGTAACCCGGTTCTGCGGAGGTTTGCATGAACCTCGCGCTCTGGCTTTATCGCGCCGGCCTCAGTCACGCGGATCGGCCAGCCGCTGCATCGGGCACGCGGGTCGTTGCGACCTACGGCGAATTGGCGATGCGCGCCACGCGGCTGGCCGGCGCGTTGCGCGAGCGGCTGAAATTAAAACCCGGCGACCGTGTTGCCATCACGGCCAAGAACACACCCGACTATATCGCGCTGCTTTACGGCATCTGGCACGCCGGCCTCGTCGCGGTACCGGCCAATGCCAAGCTGCATGGCGCCGAGCTCGCCTATATCCTGGAGCAATCCGGCGCGCGCGTCTGTTTCGCTTCGCCCGGCATCGACAGCGAGATCGCGACCCACGCGCCAAAGTCGCTCGAACGGCTGATCGCCATCGGCAGTGCCGAATACATTGCGCTGTTCACCACCGATGCGATCGATATGGTGCCGCGGGCTCCCGGCGATCTGGCCTGGCTGTTTTACACTTCCGGCACCACCGGGCGGCCGAAAGGCGCCATGCTGACGCATCAGGTGCTGGCCTTGGCGAGCGAGGCCTATGCCGCCGAGGTCGATCCGATCGCGCCGGGCGATTGCCTGCTGCATGCCGCGCCCATGAGCCATGGCTCCGGCATCTACATCATGCCGCACATCGCGCGGCTTGGCCTGCAGGTGGTGCCGGAGAGCGATGGCTTTGAGCCGGAGGAAGTGATCGCGCTGTTCAATGCCTGGCCGCGCATGTCGATGTTCGCGGCGCCCACCATGATCAAGCGCGTGGTAGCGTGCCCGGCCGAATGCAAGGCGGACAACATCCGCACGCTGATCTGGGGCGGCGCACCTATGTATGTGGAGGATGCACTTGCTGCGCTCGACCGCTTCGGGCCACGGCTCGCCCAGATCTACGGCCAGGGTGAAGCGCCGATGACCATCACCACGCTGTCGAAGGAGGACATCGCCGATCGCGACCATCCGCGTTGGCGCGAGCGCCTCGGCTCCGCCGGCAAGCCCTATGCGTGTTGCGAAGTCGCGATCGCCGACGGCGAAGACCGGCCGGTGCAATCAGGCGAGCCCGGCGAGATCCTCTGCCGCGGCGTCATCATGACCGGCTATTGGCAGAACGACGAAGCGAGCGCGGCGGCGTTGCGCGACGGCTGGCTGCATACCGGCGACGTCGGCGTTCTCGACCAGGAGGGTTATCTCCATCTCAAGGACCGCTCCAAGGACCTGATCATCTCGGGCGGCTCCAATATCTATCCGCGCGAGGTCGAGGAGGTGCTGCTGACCGACCCTGCCGTGCGCGAAGCCTCGGTTATCGGCCGACCGGATCGCGAATGGGGCGAGGTGGTGGTGGCCTATGTGGTCGGCGACGCCAAGCCGGCCGCGCTTGACGCGCTCTGCCTGCAGCGCATTGCACGCTTTAAACGGCCGAAGGATTATGTTTTTGTCGATGCGCTGCCGAAGAACAACTACGGCAAGATCCTGAAGACGGAACTGCGCGCGCTGGACGCGACCCGCAAACAGAGCGGATTGGAGTAAAAATGGCCGATATCGTGCTGGCAATCGGAACCTCGCACAGCCCGCTGCTCAACAGCCCGGCCGAGGACTATGCCAAACACGCCGCCATCGACGCCTCTGGCCGCAAGCTGCTCGACAAGAATGGGCGGCCCTGCACGTACGGCGAATTGCTGGAGAAGGCCGATCCCTCGATCAAGCAGCAGATCGAACCCAAGGTGCTGGAGGAGCGGTCGGCGCGCTGCACCGAGAACATCGCGCGGCTGGCGAAAGACCTGGCCGGGGCCAAGCTCGATGCGCTGATCATCATCGGCGACGACCAGCACGAACAGTTCTTCGAGGACAATATGCCGGCAATCCTGGTCTATTGGGGCGACACGATCGAGAACAATCCGCTGCACATGGACGAGGACGCTCCCGCCTTCTGGCGCAAGGCGCGCTCGCAATTCCATGAGACCGAAAAAACCCGGCAGTATCCGGTCGATTCCAAGCTCGGCCTAAATTTGATCGAGGGCCTGATCGGCCAGGGCTTCGACATCAGCCATTCCAAGAAGCTGTCGAAGGAGCATGGCGAAGGCCACGCCTTCGGGTTCGTGCACCGGCGCATGATGAGCGACGATAATATCGTCCCGATCGTGCCGGTGGCGCTCAACACCTACTTCCCGCCCAACCAGCCGCGACCGCGCCGCTGCTACGATCTCGGCACGGCGATCCGCAAGGCGGTGCAGGATTCCAAGGGCAGCGAGCGGGTCGGCATTCTGGCATCTGGCGGCTTGAGCCATTTCACCGTCGATGAGGAGCTCGATCGCGGCGTGCTCGACGCGCTCAAGCGCAACGACGGCGAGGCGCTAGCATCGATTCCGGTGCAGAAACTCAATTCCGGTAACTCCGAAATCCGCAATTGGATCGCGCTCGCCGGCGCCGCCGGGCATCTTAAGAGCGTTTGGCAAGAATACATCCCGTGCTACCGCTCGGCCGCCGGCACCGGCTGCGGCATGGGTTTCGCGCTTTGGAAATAGGCACTCGATCATGTCCAGTAAGCGCCGATCCAAATTCCGCTCATTCCCGCGCAAGCGGGAAACCAGAATCATGCATGCAGTGTTAGAGAATTGGCACTGGGTCGCCGCTTACGCGGGGGCGAACGGATAGATGTTGGCGTCATGAACGAAATTGACCGCAAATCCTCTGCCGCACCTGTTTGCCCGCTTTGCGGCAAGCCGACCGACCACGCGTTCAGGCCGTTCTGCTCGAAGCGCTGCGCCGACATTGATCTTAATCGCTGGCTCAGCGGTGTCTATGCGGTGCCGGTGAAGGACGAGGAGGACGAGGACGGCGAGCGGCCGCCCGACAGCGAAGCAGACGGGCCGTCATGAACGCGCCTCTCAAAACCGATTGGCCGGACCGCCTGTTCGACACGCTCAAGCGCGCGAACGTCACCCAGGTCGGCTACGTGCCCGATGCCGGCCACGCCCGGCTGATCGAGTGCTGCTGCACCGATCCGCAGATTCATGACGTGGTGCTCACCACCGAGGAAGAGGGCGTGGCACTGTCCGCCGGCGCTTGGCTCGGGGGGCAGCGCGCCGTGCTCTTGATGCAGTCGAGCGGCGTCGGCAATTGCATCAACATGCTGTCGCTGATGCGCACCTGCCGCTTCCCCATGCTGATGTTCGTGACCATGCGCGGCGAATGGGAGGAGTTCAACCCGTGGCAGGTGCCGATGGGCGCGATCGTCGAGCCGGTGCTCAAGCTGTGCGAGGCGGAAGTTTTTCGCGCGCATGAGCCGGGCGAGGTCGAGGGCCTGGCGGCGCGCGCGGCGCAGCAGGCTTATGGCGACGAGCGCATCGTCGCAGTGCTGCTGTCGCAGCAACTCATCGGCAAAAAGGTCTGGACCAAATGACGCAAGGTGGACTTGAGCGCCGCGCCGCAATGGCGACCTTGCTGGCCGACCGCGGCGACGATCTGCTGGTCGTGCCCGGACTCGGCTCGACCACCTGGGACCTGGCCGCGCTCGGCGAGAACGACCGCGATTTCTACATGTGGGGCGCCATGGGCGGTGCAGCCATGATTGGCCTTGGCCTGGCACTGGCGCAGCCCAAGCGGCGCGTCGCGGTCATCACCGGCGACGGCGAAATGCTGATGGGGCTGGGCGCGCTCGCCACCATCGGCATTCAGCGCCCGTCCAACTTGGCCGTCATCGTGTTCGACAACGGCGTCTACGGCGAGACCGGCATGCAGCCGAGCCATACCCAGCGCGGCGCCGATCTGGTCGGCGTGGCGAAGGCCTGCGGCATTGCCACCGGCCTCAACGTTGAGGACGAAGCGGGCCTGGCCGATCTCGCCGGCCGGCTGAACGGTCTGCGCGAGCTTCTGTTTGCCCGTGTCGCGATCGAGGCCTCCGAGCCGCCGCGGGTGCTGCCGGTGCGCGACGGCGTCGCGCTCAAGCAGCGGTTTCGCGCCGCCGTCGGCGTCAAAGCCTGAATTTCGAAGGGTTCGGTGCCGTTCTGGACACTGCGGAGGAGGGCCTTTATAACGCCCCGCGCTTCTGCCCCGCCTCAATGAGGCGGGCCGGCGCCCAGGTAGCTCAGTTGGTAGAGCACGTGACTGAAAATCACGGTGTCGGTGGTTCGATTCCGCCCCTGGGCACCAAAAAGCTAGCTCATGTTAGCGATCGCCTCTTGTTGCAGCCTTTCGATCTCCTTATTTGTCTTGAGGCTCTCGATCGCCTGGTTCAAGAGATCGACTAGAGCGTGATCGCCTTTCTTGACTGCAATGCCAAAGGGCTTCGGCTCGAATTTGTCACCGATATCGATAATCTCGTACTGGTCCGGATGGGCCGCCCCCTTTAGCAACAACGTCAAGTTGATTAAATCGTTTGACGCCGCATCCGCCTCGCCTCTTGCCACCGCTTCCAGATTTCCGGCACTTAGGTCGGTGACAACCAATGTCGCCCCGGATAGCGAAGGCAGGGCCGCACGCATCCTGCGCAACGAGATTGAACCATCTGTGACGGCGATGCGCTTGCCCCTGAGATCCTCGAAACGCTTTATGCCGCTTGCCTTGGGAACGAGCAGTGCTTCCCGCGTTACGTAGTAGGGAATGGAGAAGTCCACTTGCTCCGCGCGATTTGGCGTGATGGTCAGCTGGGACACCACGAAATCCACGAGACCGTTTTGCAAGGCCTGGATGCGCTGTTCGTCGACCACTTGAAAGAAATCGACATGGTCCGAGGAACCGAGAAGTTTTTCCGCAATAGCCCTCGCCAAATCCACCTCGAATCCATCGATTACGCCGGTTCGCGGGTTCTTGTACCCCATGCCGGGGATGTCAAACGAGACGCCGGCGATGAGTCGTCCTCTTGATTGAAACTGCTGCATGCTTCGCTCCAACACGACCGACAGGGTTCAATCCTGAGTGATCCCGACAGAAGAATATCTTTTTGTTTTGCCGCTGTTGTAGTGCTGAGAACTCTTGAGCGCTTTCGTTTGCGTCGCAGAGCGGTCTAATGGTCGCTAGAGACCGACGCTGCTTTGCATGATGCCTCCGTCCGCGAAAATTGTAGTAGCGGTGAGATAGCTTGCGCCATCGCCGGCCAAGAACGCGACCACGTTAGCAATCTCCTCGGGGCGCGCCATGCGTCCAATCGGGATTGCGGCATTCAACTTTGCGAGCTTGGACGGATCGTCCATGGTGCTGAGATTGATCGGCGTTGCCACTGCGCCCGGACCAACGCCAACGATCAGGATATTGTGAGGCGCGAGCTCGACCCCGGCGGTGCGGGTGAGCATCCGCATTCCGCCTTTGGCGAGACAATAAGGCGTATTGCCGGGCATCGGCCAGTCCTCGTGCACCGACGTAATATTGATGATGCGGCCACCGCCGCCCTGCTTGATCATCTGCTTGGCGGCGATTTGTGTGCCGAAAAACGCGCTCTTGAGGTTGATGGCCATGACACGGTCATATTGACTCTCAGTGGTGTCGAGGACCGACGTCCGTGTTTCGATGCCGGCGTTGTTCACCATGATGTCCAGCCGCCCAAAATTGCTGACCGCCGCATCGACAAGTTTCTGCAAATCCGTGGGCTTGCTGACGTCGACCTCAACGCCGACCGACCGACCGCCAAGCTTGGCGATCTCTTGTTCCTCCGCCGCCGTCGCTTCCGGGTCAACGACGTAGTCGATGACCACGCTTGCGCCCTGGCGCGCCAACTCAAGACCGATCGATCGACCGATACCGCTGTTGCCGCCGGTGACGATCGCAACCTTGTTCTGCAAAGTCATGCACCACCCCCTTGTGGGCTATTTCGAATATCCACGTGTGTCGAAAGTGTAACCGCTCGCCGCGACGGCCGCTGACAAAGGATAGGCTAGACATTGCCGGCAGCATGCGCAACTTTATCATCTTCGTGGTATTCAGTCTTTGACAGTGCTGTGACGTGACACGCTGATCTGATTCTTGGGAGGCGAGAGAATCGTGATGGCGAAATACGACGTAATCATCATCGGCAGCGGCGCGGGCGGCGGCAGTGCCGCCTACAAGCTGGCGAAGGCCGGCAAACAGGTGCTCCTTATCGAGAAAGGCCCATTTCTTCCGCGAGATGCCTCTACGCTGGACGTCAGGCAGGTCTTCGTGGACGGCGTATTCAAGAACCACGTCGTTTGGCTCGATGGCAAGGGAGGTGAGTTTGTCCCAGGCGAGTTCTACAACGTGGGCGGTAAAACCAAGTGGTACGGCGCGGCGCTGTTCCGCTTCCGGCCCGTCGAGTTCGAGGCAGAGCCCGACTTTGGCCTGCTTGGATGGCCGTTCGGATACGAGGAGCTCAGGCCCTATTATGACGAGGCAACTGAGCTGCTCAGGATCACCACCTTCAAGAATGAAGCCCAACTGCAGGTACTGCTCGACAAAATCACGACCGCCGATCCAGGCTGGAAGCTGGAGTCACTGCCGCTTGGCCTGTCGAAGGAGATTCTCTCCAATCCCGACGAAGCAAAGCATTTCGATGGATTTGCATCGCCTTCGGGCTACAAGTCGGATTCGGAACGCAACCTGATCGACCATATCCGGGACAAGCCGAATTTCACGCTCATCGCAGGCAATCCGGTATCCGATCTCATCGCTGCGCCGGGCGATTCGCGCACCATCATTGGCGTCAAATGCGCCGATGGTTCAACCTACGAAGCTGGGACTGTCGTGCTGGCCGCCGGCGCCATGACAAGCCCGCGCATTCTTCAGGATTATCTGCGTGCAAGCGGGCTCGCTCTCCCCTGCGGCGACATGGTGGGCGCGAACTTTAAAATGCACATCAACTCGGCGGTGCTCGGCTTCTCGCCGTTCAAGGACCACGATGTGATGCGCAAGACCGCGGTGCTCTACAACGACAGGTTCCCGCATTCTTCGATGCAGTGTCTCGGTTGGATCGACGGCGAGGTCCTCGCGACGCAAGCGCCAAGGGAATTGCCCGGCTTCCTCGACAATATCCTCGGCAAGCGGGCGATCGGATTCTGGGCGACCACCGAGGATTCTTCCTCCCCGCAAAACCGAATTATCTCCGGCGGACCAGGCGGCAAGCCGATCATGGATTATAGCCTCGACCGCATCGAGAAGGCGAAGAAAGAGCACGAAGCGCTGATCGATGCTTGGTTGAACCGCCTGCTACACGCCGGTCTGGTTGGATTCGAGAAATACATGGGCATGGCGGGCACGGCGCATGCTTTGGGCAGCATGGTGACCGGCAACGATCCGAAGGCTTCGGTGGTCGACCCGCACGGCAAGGTCCACGGCATGGAACGTCTCTATGTGGGTGACGGCAGCACGCTGCCGCGCGCCAGCCGGGTGAATCCCTCGCTCACCATCTACGCCTTGGGCCTTCGCCTCGGCGATCATCTCGCGGGCGCCTGAGCCTCGCGCTCAATCGACGGCGAAGCGGTATTCCGTGGTGCTCGCAAAACGCTCGCCCGGGCGCAACACTGTGCTGGGAAAGGCCGGCTGGTTCGGCGAATCCGGGAAGTGTTGCGTTTCAAAAGCAAAACCCGTGTGGCGGTTGTAGACCTTGCCGGTCGGGCCGTGCAGCGTGCCATCGAGATGGTTGCCGCTGTAGAACTGAATGCCTGGCTGTGTGGTGTGCACTTCGAGAACGCGCCCGCTGCGCGGTTCACGCGCGCGAGCGGCAAATTGCGGGGCGCCGCTCGCCGATGCGTTCAGAATGAAATTGAGATCATAGCCAAGGGCGGCCACGAGCTGATCATCCCGCTCGCCGATGCGCGCCCCGATCGGGTGAGGCTTTCGGAAATCGAACGGGGTACCTGAGACGGCACGCATCTCTCCGGTCGGAATGAGCTGCGCATTGACCGGCGTAAACCGCTCCGCGGCGATCATTACTTCGTGGCCGAGGATGTCGGGGGTCGCCGCTCCGCCCAAATCGAAATAGGCATGGTTGGTGAAATTGATGACGGTCGGGCGGTCGGCTTCCGCGCGATAGTCGATGCGTAACGAATTTCCCCGCGACACGACATAGGTCACCTCAAGGGTAATAGCACCAGGGAAGCCCTGGTCTCCGTCGGGGCTGATATGGCGAAGGGTGAGGTACGGTTCCGGGCCCTCTCCACTTTCAACGACACGCCAGACCGATTTGTTGAACCCGATGCGTCCGCCATGCAGGCAATTGTCACCGTCATTCTTGGGCACGTGATATTTGCAGCCGTCGAGCACGAACGACGCGCCGCCAATGCGATTGGCATACCGCCCGACCAGCGCGCAGAGGTAAGCGTCCTGCGTGACATAGTCGGCGAGCGTCGGGAGCGAAAGGACGACATTGGCGCGGACACCATCTCGGTCCGGCGTTTCGATGCCGATGATCGTCCCGCCATAGGTAATGATCTGTGCACGCAGCCCGGTGGCGCCCCCCAAAATGAAGAGATCGACCGCCGTACCGTCCGGCGTCACTCCATATGATGATCGCACAAGTTTCACGACGTAAGGACGCCCGCCACCGCGAGCTTGGCTTGCCAGATCACCGTGTCGCCGAGAATGAACAGCACGTCGTTGTCCGGCCCGCCGAAAGTGAAGTTGGCAACACCCGGAGCGATGATCTCGCCGAGCAGATCGCCCCCCGGCGTGAAAACTTGTACGCCGGTTGCGGACGAGGTGTAAACGCGACTTTGCACGTCGAGCTTGATGCCGTCGGGGGCGCCCGGGCTGATGACGGCGAACAGGCGTTCGTCGCGCAAGTGGCGGCCATCATGGACATCAAAGGCACGGACATGATGCGGAAGGCCGGCGAAATAGGTGCCCGGCGCCTGATTGGCCCCCGTGTCGGTGATGTAGAGAACGGATTCGTCCGGTGAGAAGGCCAGTCCGTTCGGCTTGTTGAAACTGTCCGCAAGGACGGCGGTCTCGCCCGTGGCGGGATCGTGGCGATAGACGTAAGTACCGACCTCCGGCGCACCCTTGAAGCCCTGGACTTCGCCATAGTTCGGATCAGTAAACCACACGGTCCGGTCGCTCTTCACGACCACGTCGTTCGGAGAGTTGAAGCGGTGCCCGCGCCATTGAGCGACGACCGTCTCGACCGAGCGGGTCTTGAGGTCCAGGCGGCTGATGCGGGCCGGCGTCTCGCGCGTGCCCTGCTCGCAAATCACCAGTCGGCCGTCGCGGTCGAGCGTCATGCCGTTCGCCATGTTCGAGGGAAATTGGACCGTATCGAGCGCCTGTGCCGTAAAAGGAAACGTTTCGCCTGCCAATTGCAGGCGCTTGATGGCGATGTTCTTGGGGCCGGGCTCCGGTACCGTCGTGAAGTAAAGTGCGTGCTCCGTGGCGACATAAACCGGCCCTTCGTGGGCATTTGTTTCCATCAGGACGGGCCGGCGAAAGCCCGAGCCCAACACCGAGCGGAACGCGTCGCGATGGACCGTGAATGTCGCGCCGTCGCCTTTGTCGGGGAAATGATCCATTGCCTCTGACCTTGCTCACCGGGGCACCGGCTTGCAGTTTTGGCAGCCGCATCCCGATTTCGTCATTCAGATGCCGCTAAGCTAGAGTAGCACACGACAAAGGGGTTGTGATCCGCGCTCTCTTCGCAGAAGATTTGGCATATCGCGGCTCTATCGACAGGAGTGCTCGCCATGGATTGGCTGATCAACGACGCTTTGCCCGTGTTGGCGCGCATCTTCATCGTCTGGATTTTCCCATTCAGCTTCCTCGACAAAATCATCAATTGGGACAACGCGCTCAAGCAGGCGACGTCGAGCTGGCTTCCCGGCGGCCCGGTGCTCCTGATCCTCGCCATGATCGTGGAACTTTGCACCCCGCCCATGATCGTGTTCGGATTCTACGACGGGATCGCGGCCTTCGTTCTCGCCGGTTACTGTGCTGTGACGGCGATCGTCTATCACGCGTTCTGGGCCTATCCGCGCTTCTGGTCGCCCGAGAGCGAGGCCTATCCGCACATCTGGGATTTCTTCAAGAATTTCGCCGTGGTCGGCGGGCTGATTTACGTCATGTACGCGAGCGGCTTCATCCAGACGGTTGGCCACGACATCGAGAAGGTGTCCATGCTCCCTGTGATCGTTGTGCCGGGGTAATCCATGACCGCAGTCTCGAAAAATCCGGAGATCCCCTACTGGCATGTGTGGGCCGACGATGAGGGCGTGACCCACCAGACCCGAAGCGTCATCTCCGGCTTCAAGTCGGAAAGCGTCGGGGGAGATGCTGCGCCGGAGTGGATCAAGACGCTGTTCACTTCGCAGGCCACTCTTCGATTCTACATCCAGCCTGTTGGTTGGGTCGGCGAGTGGCACAAGAACCCGAAACCGCAATGGCTCGTGACTATGACCGGTCGCTGGTTTGTCGAGACCATGGACGGCCAGCGCGTCGAGATGGGACCGGGCGAGGTGTCTTTCGGGGGAGATCTGACCTCCAAGCCAGATGCACAAGGGCGATGCGGTCATCGCTCGGGCACGATCGGCGACGAACTCCTGGTGTTGATGGCCTTCCAACTCGAAGGCGAGCGCTGGAACGACATCAAGCCGGGCGCGTTCGCGTAAGTCGCGGGGAATGACCAATGCCAGTCACGCAGCTCGTCGGTGTCAGTCTCACCGTCGCCGACATCGCGGAGATAGCCGCCTTCTACCGCGACGCGCTCGGACTCATGGTTGGTCCCGAGCAGACGCTAGAAGATCCGGCTTGGAACAGCTTGCTCGGCCTGGAGCCGGGCGCCAGGGTGCGCGCCGCCGATGTCATGATCGGCCAGCAGACGATCCAACTCACGGCCATCGACCCGCCGGGGAAGCCATATCCTCCCGAACGTGCCTCAAACGATCAGTTGTTTCAGCATTTCGCTCTCGTCTGCCGTGACATCGCAGGGGTCGCGGCGCAACTGAACGGCGCCCCCCCGGGCGCAATCACACGGGGTGCGCCGGTGCTCCTGCCACCCAGCACCGGCAGCGTCACCGCCTACAAATTCCGCGATCCCGAGGGCCACCCGCTGGAGCTGATCTCCTTTCCGGACGGCGTCGGCGCGCCTGTTTGGCAAGGGATGTCCGGAAAGGGAATTCTCGGTTACGACCACACCGCCGTCTCAGTGATGGATGTGGAACGAAGCACAGCCTTCTACACAGGTCTGCTCGGATTCCACGTCGGCGGACGCTCGCTCAACCGGGGCCCGGAGCAGGATCGGCTCGACGGACTTACCGGCTGTGAAGTCGATGTGGTGGCGCTCGAACCGGCCGCCGTTGCGACGCCGCATGTGGAACTCTTGCATTACCGGACACCGCGCGGCCGCACTCTGGCCGCTGAGGTTAAGGCCAACGACGTGGCCTCGGCTCGCCAAATTCACAAGGTCGAGGATCTCGGTTCGCTCATCGCGCGGCTCGAGACTGACGGTGTAAAGTTCGTCTCTCCAGGCTTGGTGACTTTGAAGGCTGGCGGAAAAGCCGTTTCCATCCGCGACCCGGACGGGCACATGCTTGTGCTCATGGAATGAGATTGCTGCCACACTAACATATTGACCGCCGCCGCTCCGTGGCGACACAGCCTCTATCGGCTGAGCGTTTCAGGACGCAGGTGCTGCGATCGCGCGCTCCAGCTGCAACTCGTAATCCTGAAACTTGGCGTCGTGGCGGTTGCGCGGGCGGGCCAGATCGATTTCGAGCTCGAGCGAAATATTGGCCGGCCGGCCGTTCATGACCAGCACGCGGTCGGAGAGATAGACCGATTCACGAATATCGTGTGTGATGAACAATACGGTCTTCTTGGTTGCCTGCCAGATATCTGAAAGCGCTTTTTGCATGCTCTCACGCGTCTGTGCGTCGAGGGCGCCAAACGGTTCATCCATCAACAGAACAGACGGCTCGATCGCCAAAGCGCGCGCTATTCCGACGCGCTGGCGCATGCCGCCTGACAAGCGATAGGCATGAAAATTTTCGAAACCGGACAGTCCGACTAAATTGACATAGCGTCGCGCCATTGTGTGCCGTTCGGTGGCCGGCACCCCCTTGGACCGCAGACCGAACTCGATATTGCCGACGACAGTCAGCCAAGGGAACAGCGCGAATTCCTGAAATACGACGCCGCGATCAAGTCCAGGCCCGGAAACCCGACGACCGTCCACGTAAACCGAACCACTGGTCGCCGGATCGAGGCCGGCGCTGAGATTGAGCAACGTCGACTTGCCGCAGCCGGAAGGACCAATGATGGTGACGAATTCGCCGTCGCGCACCGCGAAAGAGACGTTGTCAAACACCCGCAGAGTGCGGGTAGTGTTCCAGCCTTCCTTACGCTGGTAACTTTTGCTCAGGTTTTCAATACGTAGTTCGCCCATAGCGTCAACTCAGACTCCGCATCACGCCCCAACGTTCAACGGTCATCACTTCAAGTGTACGCAGGAACACGCGTTCGATCAAAAGTCCGACAATGCCGACGACGAACAGCGAGCCGAACACGATGTCGGTGTTGAAGTATTCCCGCGCCCAATAGATTCGATAGCCGAGGCCGGCGGAGACCGAAACCAGCATCTCCGCCACCACCAGAATGCGCCAGGCGCGCGAAAAGGCCTGGCGATATCCGGTTATGATTGAGGGCAGCGCTGCCGGAATCAAGACGCGGGAAAACAATGCAAAACCCGAAGCTCCGAATGCCCGGCCGGCGCGGACGAGAGAAATATCAACCGTTTTCACACCCGTCCACGTGTTGAGCATCACAGTGAGGGCCACCTCGTAGATCAGGATCGATACGATTGCAAAATCGGTCAGACCGAACCAGATCATCGACAGCGGGAACAGCGCGGTGCCGGGAATCGCCAGCAGAAAATTCATGGGCGAGACCAGCGCGCGCTCCCAAAGCTTGAAGTAGCCCATAAGGACGCCAAGTAAGGTGCCGATTATCATGCCGGCCACTGCGCTCTTGATAAGGCGCCCGAGCGTGGCGGCAATATCGCCCCACAGCGTACCGGTATAGGCCATGCTCCAGATCGCGGCGAAGATATCGCTCAACGGCGGCAGGATCGCCGGCGGCATATGGCTAAGACGGACGGCCACTTCCCACAGCAGCATGATTGCGACTATCGGAACGATGGTCGAAAGCAAGCTGCCCGAAGCGGCTGAAAACGCGCCGCCGGAACGCGTCTCTTCCAGCGCGGCGTTGGCTGTGCGCGGTTCGTCCGTGGGTGTGGCTACGCTCATGCCGTCTTAGTCCGATGGCTTGCTATGCGCAGCGCCCAGTTCGTCAGAAGAGCGCTCGTGCTCAGCGAGCAGAGCCGGTACCGAATTGATACCAACGCTCACGCCGACGATGATCTTGTCGTTGGCATTTGCAGGCGCAATTGCAGTGGGGGTCGTAACAGCCGCGGAAAAGGCCGCCAACCTTTTGATCATCGTTTCCTCCAAGGCGGAACGATATCCGGCTTCGCAGGCAAAGCAAACCTCTCACCGCCCACCGCATGCCACTTCGCGCCGCACGCGGATAGGTGGGCAACGTCAAGCGTCGAATTCTCATCGTCATCGCGTCGAATTCGGGTTATCATGGAAACAATGAAGGAAGACACGACAGACAGGGAGGAGACACAAACAATGATCAAAAAAATCTTCGGAGCGCTTCTAATTGCATTTCTCATGGCGTGGGACGCCACTTCGCCGTGTGCGGCGGAGGACGTGAAGGTCGCCATCGGAATGGCCGGCGGAGTCAACCAAGTCCCCAGCCTGGTGGCCAAGGCCAAAGGATTCTTCAAGGAGGAGGGTCTCGATGTCGACGTGCGCGCGCTGCCCCGCGGCTCCATTGCGATCGACGCGGTCTCGAATGGATCCCTGCAGTTCGCCGAGGCGGCAAATGCCGCATTTTATCATGCCGTGGACAAGGGCGTGCCGCTTGTTTCAATCGGCGTCGGTTCGCGCGGTTATACCGGAAAGCTGCTGGTCGCCAACCGCAACGCGAACATGAAGACGTTCGCCGATCTCAAGGGCAAACACTTGGCTACCCAGGTCGGTACCGGCATGTATACCGTGATGCTGATGTTGTTCGAAAAGCAAAATCTCAAGCTTCCCGATTTCAACGTCACCAACCTGCGCGTCGTGGACATGCCGGCGGCGATGGCGAGTTCCGACAATATCGACGCAGTCCTCGGCTGGGAGCCGTCGATCCAGCGTATTGTTCAGGCCGGCAAAGGCAAAGTTTTGCTTACCTCAAAGCAACTCGCGGACCTGGCCGGGATCACCTATCCATTCCTTGTCGTCACGACGCCGACCTACGCGAAAGAGCATCCCGGCATCGTTCAGAAGCTGATGAACGGCTACGCCAAGGCTGGCAAGTATATCGCGGCGCATCATGACGAAGCGGTCAAGATCTACGTGGACGAGATCAAGCGCCGCGGCGCCAAACTCACGGAAAGCGATATCCGCGTCATGTTGTTCGATGACGTCGATCGGTTTGGCGGCGGCACGGCGTTTACAAAGGCCGACATGCAGGATCTGACGTCAACTTTGGCCTATATGGAGAAAAATCACCTGCTCAAGACCAAGCTCGACCCTGGCAAGGTCTTCATTCCGAGCTTCGGTGAGAAGGCCGCAATGGCAGTCAAGAAGTAGCTGCCGGAAGCGAATGTGTACGATCAAACGGCGTGATCGCGGTCGCCGCGGTCACGCCGCTTTTCTTCGGTGTAGGCGCCGGCAAGGCATGCACGCGCCCGATCGTCGGTGTCTCGCGTAACAAGCGCTCACCGGGTGCGGCAAAAACCGTTGTCTTCTTCACCAGGTCAGGTTCAAGCGGTTGTCCTCAACATTCGCCCTACGTTCGGGCAGCCGAGACCGTATTGAATCGCGCGAAGAGAGCGAGACTGGATCGTCGCGGTTGCTCCGTGACCGTTTGCCGGATGCCCATCTCGCTTGATTTCCCATGTCGTGGGACGGTTGTTGGGCCGTTCGTCGCACGAGTATTTGTGCTAATTTCCAGTCGAAGTACGGAGCGACACTATAAATTGAATGCGGGGCTGCGCCGGTTTATGGTGTTCTCATGGGTGTTATAGCCGGCCAATGTTTCTTGAATGCACCGGCGCATCGCGGAAACGGTGATTGACCATGGCGGTGCCGACGACGAATTTCTCTCCTCCGTTCAATATCACGCGCGCGAGCCACGTGGTGCTAACGGTCCGCGACCTGAATGTGAGTCGGAAATTTTATACCGAAGTCATCGGGTTGCTGGTGACGCACGAGGGCGACGATGGGATCTACCTGCGCGGCGTCGAAGAAACCTGTCACCACAGCCTGATTCTCCGCAAGGCGTCCGGCGCGCCTGCATGTGACGTTATCGGTTTCCGTGTGTTTGCCGACGACGATCTCGTCCGCGCCAAGCGCCATTTCGACGACACCGGCGTCGAATCCAACTGGATCGAGCGGCCCTTCCAGGGCCGCACGCTTCAACTGCGCGATCCCCTCGGCATGCCGATCGAATTGTGCGCGAGCATGCCGACGCAGCCGCGGCTGCACGACAGGCCCGATCTACAGCGGGGCGCCGGCGCTTTGCGCTACGACCATGTCCAGTGCCTGGTGCCGGATGTGGCGTGTGCGGGCCGCTTCTACACCAGTCTCGGTTTTCGCATCTCCGATTACTTCGTCGACCGGCCGGAAGACGAAGACCCGCTCGGGCTGTTCATGTTCCGCAAGAACAATCCGCACGATCTCGTCTTGTTGGCCAGGTCCGGGCCAGTGCTTCACCATTTTGCCTACGTTGTGGCGGAGCCCGGTCATCTATTCCGCGCCCTAGACACGGCCGGAGCGATCGGCTTCGAGAGAAGCCTCGAGCGCGGGCCCGGACGCCACGGTCAAGGGCACGCCTTCTACGTCTACTTCCGCGACCCCGACGGCCACCGCGTGGAAATCCTGCCGCCGCCGATTCAGCTCATCGATCTCGACGACAAGCCGAAACGCTGGCACAGCGGCAATCGCTTCACCTGGGATTTCCCACCGCCGAAGAAATGGCTGCTGGAGTCAACCCCGTTTCACGGAACGCCGTTGCGCGAGCCGGAAGTCGCGCCCAAGCTGTATTCGCTCGAAGATTTTCTCGCCGGCGCGAATTGACCACACACAGCCGCGGCGCGGCGACGACATTCAATTAAAGTGAAAGAGGCTCTGATGCCGTCCAGCCGAATTCCTCTGCCGGACTTGGATCATCTGACGAAGGAGCAACAGCGGGTCGCCAATGCAGTCGCTTCCGGGCCGCGTGGCGTTGTGCGCGGCCCATTGAGAGCCTGGCTGTACAGTCCGGAACTTGCTGATCGTGCGCAGAAGCTTGGCGAATTTCTTCGTTGGGGCACTGTTCTCGAGCCGCGGATCGCCGAACTCGTCATCCTGGTCGCTTGCCGGTACTACACCTGTCACTACATGTGGTTCAATCACGTCGGCGCCGCATTGAAGGGAGGGTTGTCGTCGCAGGTCATCGAACAAATTAAAAACCGGCAAGAGCCGGTATTCGACAAGCGCGATGAAGCGTCCGCATACGCCTTCGCTGTCGAAGTTCTCAAGGATAACGCGGTCAGCGATCCGACACTCAGCGAAGTAAGGTCCCTGTTCGGTGAGCGAGGTGCGGTCGAGATGGGTACGCTCATCGCGCACTATCATTCGGGCGCCATCGTGATCTCGCTGACCGACATCGACTTGCCTGACGGGTCGAAAACGTGCCTGCCGCCATGACGCGATTTACCATGACGCGACTTGCCATGAAGGGCGACAGACCGGCGGCGATCCGCTGCCGCCCGCCGGTCCGAATTGCTTCCGGAGACGACAATGTCTGAAAAACTGCTTCCGACGACCGTGGTCGGCAGCTATCCGCAGCCGGACTGGCTGGTCGACCGCGAGATGCTGTCCAAGACCGTGCCGCGCGTCCGCATGACCAGGATGTGGCGGATACCGGAGCAATGGCTCGAACAGGCACAGGACGACGCCACCGTCCTCGCCATCCGCGACATGGAGCGGGCCGGCATCGATATCATCACCGACGGCGAGATCCGGCGCGAGAGCTATTCCAATCGCTTCGCCACCGCGCTCGAAGGCATCGACATCGAGAATCCCGGTTTCGTTAAGGCGCGCTCTGGCGCTCAAACGCCAGTACCGCGCGTGGCCGGCAAGGTCCGCAGGCGAATTCCGGTTGAAGTGCGCGACATGCAGTTCCTGCGCCGCAACACCAGCCTTCCCGCCAAGATTACGCTGCCGGGACCGTTCACCATGAGTAAGCAGGCGGTGGACGACTACTACAAGGACGCCGAAGCGATGGCGATGGACATGGCCATTGCGTTGAACGAGGAGGCGCACGACTTGGTGCGCGCGGGCGCTGACGTGATCCAACTTGATGAACCGTGGGTTCGCAGCGATCCAGAAGGTGCGCGCCGCTACGCCGTCAAAGCGATAAACCGCGCTCTGGAGGGAATTTCTGTGCCGACAGTGGTGCACCTGTGCTTCGGTTACGCCGCCGTGGTGCCGGGCGAGACGAAACCGTCAGGCTATGAATTCCTGGCTGAATTGGCCGACACCATCGCATCAACGATCTCGATCGAGAGCGCGCAGCCGAAAATCGATTTCGGCGTGCTGGTAGATCTCGCACCCAAGAACGTGATGCTGGGCGTGCTCGATCTCTCGGATTTGACTGTCGAACAGCCTGAGACGGTCGCCGCGCGTATCCGTCGCGGCCTCGAATACCTGCCGGCCGAGCGGCTGATACCTGCGCCCGATTGCGGTATGAAATATTTGCCGCGCGATGTTGCCTTTGGCAAGTTGCAAGCTTTAAGCAAGGGCGCGACCATCGTGCGCCGCGAATTGTCTTAACACCGAATAAATTCGCGATCGTCGAAATCGGTGAGGCGAGGAGTTTGGCTGGAATAGGCCGGTGAGCCAAGGCAGCACCGCTCAGGGAACCGAACTCAGAGGCAGTGTAGCGAAACTATCTCAAATCGCTGCGTCGGATTCGCATAATGACAGGATATTGGTGAGGCCCCGCCGGCGGCGCTACCGGATCAGGCGACCCGCGTCGTGCTCTTGGCCTTTTTGCTTAGTCGGATCGCCAGTACAGCCACCATCAGCGCGGCGCCAACTGCATAATCGAAATATGCAAACCGCTGCTCAATTCCGATCATATATTCGACAAAGTGGTCGACCGGCATGAGCAGAAATAATGCGGCGAGGCCGATCAACAAGCGCTCGACCGATCGGAAGATTGACTGCCCTCTGAACGCTTCGAGAAACAGTTCCCAAGCGATCACGCCTAACGTGACGGCGCCTACCGTCACGACAACATCCATCGTGCTGCCGTCGAGCAGGATAGGGGTATAGACGAACAAGACCGGCATGATGAAGATCAGCGACGCAAGCCTGACGGCTTCATTGGCGGTTTTGACGGGATCAGATTTAGCGATCGCGCTCGCTGCATAGGCGGCGAGCGCTACTGGAGGCGTCACCGCGCTCACGACCGCGATCCAGTAGCTGATCATGTGCGCATTGACTGCCGAGACGCCGAGATGGGTGAGTGCGCCGACAGCGAAGATGGCAAGAATCACATAGCTCGCCACAATCGGCAATCCCATGCCGACGACATAGCCGGCGACGATGACCCAGAAAATGGTCACTGGAAGCAGACCAAAGCTGAACTTCACCAGCATTGCCGAGGCGCGGCCTGGAAGGTCGCTTTGCGTTGCCGCTGAGAGAAGGATTCCCAGCACGCCGGCGATACATCCAACGAGCAGCGTATTCTTGGCACCCGACTCCAGCGAGACCCAGATATTCTTGACCAGCTCGGTGGATAACGAGCCCAGACAGCGCAGCGCGCCGGCATGACGCTCCCCTAAGTCGCCTTCCGCTCGCGGAGGATCCGTGATGGCCGAACTATCAAATTCAGCTGTGGACCCGGCGAGAGCGATCTCGATTGCTTTAAGTGTTATGAAAGTTGCGGCGACCCAGAACAGCGTGTCGCTCACCGTCAGTCCATGATAGCCGGTGACGAACCAGACGAAGGGTGCCCCGATTTTCGTTCCGAAAAAATACGCGACCACACCCATCGCAAGCGCCGAGGCAAGACAAATCTTCCAGCTGAACTCCGACCACGGCGTGCGAACACTGACCAGCAGATCGATGGCGCGAAGCAGGACGATTAGCAAGATCGTCTTGCCGGCGGCCAGGAATGGGGAATCGCCAGCCATCAATAGGAAGACCATTATTGGAATCGGCAACAGTAAATGAAGTCGGGGGATGATGCGTTTCCAAGGGGGGAGCTCGGAGACAGGCACGCCATGCAGCCCGCGCTTGGACGCTCTGAAATAAACCGCCAAGCCGATCGACAAATAATAAAGCAACGCTGGAATAAGTGCGATTTTGATGACCTCGAAGTAGCTGGTTTCTGTCAGCTCTGCGAGCAAAAACGCGCCGGCGCCCATGATAGGCGGCATATAAGCGCCGCCGGTCGAGGCGGCGGCTTCGACCGCTCCTGCAAATTCGGGACGATATCCGACCCTTCGCATGAGCGGGATCGTGAACGTGCCTGTTGTCACGACATTGGCGACGCCGCTACCGGATATCATTCCGAAAAATCCGCTGCTGACCACCGCCGCCAAGCCCGGCCCGCCCGTTCTTTGGCCGGTGATGCGATAGGTCGTGTCGATGATCAGCGATCCGAGCCCGGTCTTCTCCAAGAACGCGCCAAGGATCACGAATACCACGATATATGAGGCGAACACGCCGATAATCAGTCCGGTAATGCCGTCGGGTGACAGCATCAGGAATTCCATGACTCGATCGAGCGGGTAGCCGAGGTGATTGAGCAGGCCTGGCATCGACTGCGCGATGAAATCAAAGGAGTAGATGAAAAACAAAAAGCCGATCAGCGGAATGATCGGCCCGACGATTCGGCGCGCAATCTCGAAATTGGTCACCACTAATATGGTGCCGAAGAATATCACTGGAGCGTCGATCGGACCGCCGATGCGGTTCGTCAAGTCAACCGCTGTATAAATCCACCATTGGATCGTTGCGATCGATCCAATGATGAACAGATAATCGGAGAGCGTCGGCTTATCGGAGATTTTCGGTCGTAGGGCTTCGTAACAATAGATGCCAAGCCCGACCGCAGCGCCGAAACCCGCAATCAACCACGTCGTCGGTGTCGAGAAATGGTTCCATAGCTCGACCCTGTTGAACAAGAGCCAATAGAGCCACATCGCCAGTGCGCCGCACAAACCGGTGACGTTGATAATTGAAAAAAATTCGTCCAGCCAAACAAAGCCCTGCCTAATGGGCTGCTTGCGGCCGCGATACATCAAGATGGAAAGCGCCGTCACGCCCAGCAGAAAAGTCCCTTTGAAAACTTCAGAGACCGGCGGTCCGAAAAGGCCGACATAAACAAAAAAACAAGAAAATGCGACGGCCATGATCGAAACGATCAACCGGATGGCACCCGTCAGATTGCGCGGGGCCGTCATCTCATCGCTGATAAGGCCGATCCTCGCCGACAATGAGGGGCCGCCTTTAGACATGTTGGTCAATCCCGCCTTGGTAACCGGTCGCCGGCGGATAGTAAAAACCGGCGAGACGGCCGACTTTGCTCCCTATTGCGTCAAAAGGCAGCACAAGGGCTGCCCTGTTTCTTCATCTTGATCCTGTAACGGCATGCGTTCGTGTTCGCTGTGTCGCCGGGCGCAAGCGCCGATTGTCGGAAGGCGTTCTTTACGAGATGTCCCCGGCACAGTGAGAAGGCCGCCACCCGGACCTGACCGGGGGCGACCTTCGTGAGTTGGTCTAGTAGCCTTTGACGACTTCCGACGGAACCTTCACACCGCGCGATTCCCAGTATTTCGCCGCCGCCGGATGGACGTATATTTTTTGATATTTGAGCGCATTGAAATTGCCGCCCAACTTGTTCCAGTAGCTGGCCGCGCTCGTAAGGCCCTTGAGGTTCTGCGGGTCGGCAATGACCTTGAGCATGTCCGTAACGAGCTCATCAGGAATGTCCTTGCTCACAATCCACCACACGTCATAACCGATGGAGCGTGCGGGCGCATCCATGCCCTTGACGTCCTTCAGTATCGGAATAGTGACAGGTGAATAGAATTGGTTGTCCGAAACGACTTTCTTCTGTTCCGCTTCGGTCAAGCTGATGTAACGCACGGGCTTTCTGATCGAAACCTCGGTCAGAGAAGGACTTCTGTAGGGCGAGCCACCCGAACAGAAAACGTCGATCTGCTGATCGCCCAACGCGCGTCCGGATGCGGCAAAGCCCAGATACCGTTGTTGAATCTTGTCCATCATCCCAAGCGACTTGAAGATGTTGACGCAGTTTGCGCCGCCACCGGTGCCCTTGGACAGGAGGTTTACCACTTTGCCCTTCATGTCCGAGATGGATTTGATGGGGCTGTCAGCGAGCACTGCAATGATTTGCGATTGCTCGCGCACGTTGGCGATCACGCGAAAGTCGTGGCTGGGGCCGTCCTTTTTGAACTGCCCGGTTCCGTTCCACGCCTGATAGATTTGAGGAATCTGGCCCCATGCCGAAACTACAGACCCGAGTCGGATCCGGCGTACGTTGTCGACCGATCCGCCTGTTGGCGTGTATTGAAACTTATATTTGTCGCCAAGCTTTTCGTTGAGCAGCTGTGTCGCCGCGCTCCATGCCGGATGCCAGCTTCCGCCCGTGGCCCCGCCAGCAAGACGAAAGGTTTGGATCGCATAGGCTGAGCTCGTCACCGCAAGGATCAGAGCCGAAAGAAAGGCAATGCGAGAGAGTTTCATCGTCGCGTCTCCTCCGTGCTGTGCTCGACCGGCCGTCTTGTTGTGCGGCCGTACCGACGATCAACGTTTTTGCTCTTTGTCTTTTCACTTTCTGCGAATTTGTGTTCAACTTTTCAAAAACGCGTGCATGCAAGTTTCGTTTTTACAAAACTGGCAGCTTTGAACGTGCGTTGCAAGTTACAATCGTTGCGGTCGGTTATGTGTGTTGCTTCGACAGCGAAGCACGTCGTGATTTAAGTTGCGACATGTGCTGCAACGCACGCGCGGCGGTGCGGGCAACGAAACACTGCCGTGATCCGCATACATGTCGTGCGCTACGTCGCACGGACTATTTGCGGTTTGCGCTAGTCGGCATAGGCCGGTAAATCGTCCTGACGTTCTGCCGCAATCTGGTTGCGCAGCTTGGCGGTTGCCGCAACGTCGACCGCCAGCGTTTCCGGATCGATTTCGACCTGATAGTCCCGCCGGGCCCCCGCGATCGTCACGTAACCCTGGCGGACGTCGTCCTCGATCCGCTCAAACGGGCGCAGGGTCGGTGGGTTGCGCCCGCCGCCTCCCGCCGACAGCAGTTCGACCACCGTGCCGGCCTTGAGCGGCAAGGCCGTGACTTTTCGATAAAGCTGCGGTTTCGCTTCGTCTGGCTGTCGCACCAAGGCGCCACCAACCTGGGCTGCTTTGCCGCCGAACAACCCCCAAGGTGGGCATTTGGTGCGTTCGAAGGCCGTGACGAAATTGCAGTCCTGCAAGACTTGATAGACCTTCGTCAGGCCGACGCCACCGCGAAATTCTCCGGCCCCGGCCGTATCAGGCCGGAACTCGTAGCGTTCGACCAGCAACGGATAGAAAGTTTCCTCGACCTCGATGGGAATATTGCGCGTGTCGCCATGGGTCGTAGTCTTAAGTGGTGAGAACCCATCACGGTCGGCTTGCGCGCCCCAGCCCCCCAAAGTCGTGTCGAGGGTGGAGTAGGGGAGGCCGGTTTCGGCGTCGCGGCCGTAGAACGTATACATGCCTTGTTGGGCATGATGGGCGGCGGGAATGCGCTCGGGCATGGCCTGGCTTAGCGCGAGGTAGATGGTATCGATCACCGTCTTGAGTGCCAGATTCCAGAACGACATCGCCGCATTGTCGACGGCACTGATCATGGTGCCTTCCGGCAGCACGACCTTGAGAGGTCGGAAGGCGCCCTCATTGGGCGGCAACCGCGGAGCGAGCGCGCTCTTGAAGGCGACGCGCGCGGCGGCAAGTCCGCCGCTTACGCCGCTGTTGAGTGGCCCTTGCGTCTGCGGCGACGTGCCCGTGAAATCAATCTCAAGCTCCGAATCCCGGATCGTGACGGCGACCTTGATTGGCAAGGTCCGATCCGGGTTCACACCGTCGTCATCGAGGAAGCTCTCGGCCTCGAAACGGCCATTCGGCAGTGCCGCGATCTGCTGGCGTACCATGGCTTCGGACTGATCCCAGATGCGGTGGATGCACGCTTCGATGAGCGGCCAGCCGTGCTTGCGCAAGAGTTCGGTGAAGCGGCGTGCCGTCAGCTGGCAGGCCGCAACTTGGGCCGCCATGTCCCCAAAGGAGAGTTCCGGGTAGCGGATGTTGTGGCGAATCAGCCGCAAGATCTCTTCGTCGAGCACGCCTTTTTTGTAGATCTTGACGCTGCGGACCTGGAGACCTTCTTGGAAAATCTCGGTGGTGTCGGTCGAAAACGATCCGGAGACGCGACCGCCGATATCGGTCCAATGAGCGCGTGTCGCTGCGAATGCGATCACTTGCCCATCCCAATGGATAGGAACATAGAGCACCATGTTGTTGAGGTGCTGACCGCACACGCCGGCATAGTTGATGATGATGGCGTCGCCAGGGTCGAAGCCGTCAATTCCGTAGATCGCGATGCCATCCCGGATAGGTTCGCCTAAATCGGCCATGAAAGTCGGGATTCCACCACGGCTCTGCGCAATGGTGCGGCCTTCGCGGTCGAGCAGCCCGATGCAGTAGTCCTTGACCTCATAAATGATCGGGCTGAAGGCCGTGCGCGAAAGATTGATCTCGCCTTCGTCCAGAATCCCGATCAGCAGATTGCGTATGACTTCCAGGGTCACTGGGTCGACTGATGGCTGTGCGCTTTTGTGCGTCATTCCGGCACTCCCAGGTCGATCGTAATATTGCCCCAACGGTCGATTTCCGCCGCATCGTTCGGTCCGATGACGGTTGTTGAGGCATCTTCCTCGATCAGAGCCGGCCCCGCTATCTTAAATCCGGCCGGCAAGGTATGCCGCTGCCAGATGTCGCACTCGGTAAGCCCGGTCTCCGCAAACCAGACGGGGCGCCGGGCCGGAACGGCGCGTTCGTGAGCTTCGCTCCCTTGCCATTGCTCGCGCGGTCTGGCCGTGCGGCCCTCCACCACGACGCGCAACATGATCACATCGATCGCCATGTTGCCTGAGACGTGGCCGTAGCGACGCGCGTAGGCGTCTTCAAAACACTCGCGCATCTCGGCAGCGGTTTCACAGTCGGCAGGTAGCTTGACCTTGATGGTGTGTTCCTGACGCTGATAGCGCATCTCGGCGTAACGGACGCAGCGCGTTTCCTCGATCGGCGCGCCGATCGTCGATAGTTTGCGCAACCCCTCCGCCTCCAGACCGGCGAATTGCGCGTTCATGTCCGCGATGTCGACCGATGCGAGCGGCTGCGCCACGGTGGCGGTGAGGTCAAAGCGGAAGCCGGCGAACAGCATGCCATAGGCCGAAAAATGCCCCGGCTGCGGCGGGATCAGGACGCGCTTGATGCCCATCTCGCGTGCGACGTCGGCGGCGTGCAGCGGGCCGGCACCGCCGAATGCAATCATCGTGAACTCGCGCGGATCGAAGCCGCGCTCGATGGTGATCTTGCGCACCGCGGTTGCCATCATCAGGGTGGAAATCCGCAAAATGCCTGATGCCAAGGCTTGCGTCGGCTGATCGAAGCGGTTTGCGACGGTGGCGAGCGCCTGCCCGGCAAGCTTGGCGTACAGTGGCATGGTGCCGCCGAGAAAATGGCCAGCATCGAGACGGCCGAGATAGAGATTGGCATCCGTTACCGTCGGCTCGGTCCCGCCGAGGCCGTAGCACGCTGGGCCGGGCGCAGCGCCCGCGCTGCGTGGACCGACTTCCAGGGCACCGAGCCCATTGACACTGGCGATACTACCGCCACCGGTGCCGACTTCAACGATGTCGAGCACGGCGGCTTGCACCGGGTAGCCGCGCTCGTAACCGGCAACCCAGTAGACCGGTGTGACGGCAGCTTCCCCGTCCTCGATCAGCACCGCCTTGGCGGTGGTTCCGCCCATGTCGAAGGCGACAATCTTGTTCTGTCCGATGCGGGCGCCGATCTCGGCAGCCCCGGCGGCGCCGCCGACCGGACCGGACTCGACGAGCAGTAGGGGCCGCATTCGCACGTCTTCCTCGGTCAGCACGCCGCCATTCGATCCCATCAGATAAAGCCGGCCGGAAAAACCTCTGCTATCGAGCGCGCTTTCCAGCCGCTCCAGGTAGCTGGCGACGGTCGGGCCGACAAAGGCGTTGAGCACGACCGTCGACGCGCGCTCATATTCGCGAAACTCGCGCGAGATTTCGTGCGAACAGGAAACGAAGCAGCCGGTGTGCTCGCGCAGATATCGTCCGATTTCTGCTTCATGCGCCGGATTGCGCCACGCGTGCAGCAGGCAGACCGCCACGGCTTCGATGCCTTCGGCCTTGAGGCGGGCGGCGAGGGCAGGCAATGCCGTACGGTTGAGGGGCCGCAGCACATTGCCGCGCGCATCCATACGCTCGGCGATTTCGAGCCGGTGCATGCGCTGCACGAAGGGTGGCAGCCGCGTAAACAGGATATCAAAGCCGTCCGTCCGGTTTCCGCGGCCGATCTCCAGGATGTCGCGAAATCCTTCGGTCGTCACCAGCGCGGTGCGGGCGCCCTTGCGTTCAAGCAGGGCATTGATGACGACGGTCGTACCATGCCGAAAAATGTCGACCGTCGAGGTGTCAATCCCAGCCTTAAGGATGCAGTCGAGCGCTCCCTGTTCGAATTGCGGCGGCGTCGTCAGCGATTTCGAAAAATACAAACCACCGGTCGTTGGATCGAGGCCGGCAAGGTCGGTGAAGGTCCCGCCGATATCGACGGCGACAATTGTCATAACGCCGCCTTTTCAAAACGTTCCCGGCCGCAGGCAATGCTCGCGCAAATCGCCGTCACGGCTTGAGAAGAATCTTTCCGAAGCTCTTGCGTAACTCGATGTAGCGGTGAGCATCCGCCGCCGCCCGCAAGGGATAAGTTTTGCTGATCAGCACCTTGAGTTTCTTCTCTGCAATGGCCTGATAGGTGCCGGCAACCGCCGGCCGCAAGGCTTCGGGGCGAGCGGCGCGGTAATGCCCGCTCGAGTAGCCGATCGCCGCACGATTGGTGGCGTGCAGCTGATTGGTCTGCACCGTGCCGGGCGCCCCGCCGGCATTGCCGAAATTCACGTAACGGCCAAACGGCGCTAGGATTTCCAGGCTCATCGGGAAACCGGCGCCGGCAACCGAATCCAGAATGACATCGATGCCACGCCCGCCGGTGGCTTCCTTGGTGCAATTCAAAAAGTCGCTCGCGCTGAGAACGACGTCGGCCCCGCATTCACGTGCATATTCGGCTTTCGCCATATCTCCGACGGTCGCGACGATCAATTTTGCGCCCATATGGCGGGCCAACTGGATCGCCGTGGAGCCGACGCCGCCGGCGCCCGCGTGCACCAGCACGTTCTCGCCGGCAGCCAGGCGTCCTGCCAGGGTCAATAGGTTCCAGGCCGTGACCAGGACGACAAGCCCGCAGGCCTCTTCGTCGGTGACGCCATCGGGAATGGCATAACTCAGCACCGGACGCGCCAGAGCGACCTCCGCATACGACCCGCCATCGGTGAACGCCGCGACGCGCTGCCCAACCTTGAAATCGTGAACATTGGCGCCGACCGCGGCGACGGTGCCGGCGCAATCGAGCCCGAGTGTGAGCGGGACTTTCGCTCCCGGGCGTCCGGTGCGCCACATCGTGTCGGCGAAGTTGACGCTGGTGACGGATACCTTGATCGCGATCTGATCAGGATTGGGCTGCGGAGCCTCGCGCTCTTTCCATTGTAGAACGTCGGGGTCGCCGAATTGCTCGATAACGATCGCCTTCATGGTCCGTTTCTCCTCGCGCGGATGAACGCGCTTTCTTGGTGCGCTCGCTTTCGACGCATAAACCTGAAACTTCGTTCCAAATTTCTAATCATTCGACAACGTCGCACGCACGCAGACTACGTGACCGTATCGATCCAAATCAAGGTCGCGCTGTACGCGAAACGGAGACTTTGAATTTTTGTTGTACGCTTATGCGAACTCGTGCCAGTCTCCAGCGCCTCTTTCATAAAAAAACTCGCCGGCCTCATAAAGGGTAAACGAGTGCCCTCAAAACTATCAAAAGGCAATCGAACATGAATGCAGTTTCGTCGGGGTGGAAACCGGATCGCGGCATTGAAATCATTGCGACAACGCCGCCAGGCGGCGGCACCGATCGCTCGGCGCGCGCGCTGTTGAAAGCGATAGAATCGAACAAACTCGTCGAGGTGCCGACCGTCGTCACCAATATCGCCGGCGATGGTGGCCGCAAGGCCTGGAGTCATATGAACGGCCGCGCCGGCGACAACAATGTGATCGCCATCAACTCGCCGAGCAATGTGACCGATGTGCTCACCGGCGGCCTCAAGCCGGGGCAGAACCGTTCCACCCCGATTGCAATCCTCTATACCGAATACATTGCATTCATCACCAAGGCCAATTCGAAGTTCAAAACCGGCGCGGATTTTATGAAAGCGCTTTCGGAAAAACCGAAAGAGCTGACGATTTCGCTGTCGACGTCGCTCGGTAACCCCAATCATATCGCCGTCGCCAAGGTCATGAAACATTGCGCCGCCCCGGTCACGGCGCCGAAGATCCGCGTATTCAATTCGGCGCGCGACGTGGTTGCCGATATTGCCGCCGGCAACGCCGATGTCGGCGCGATTACCGCCGCCAGCGCGGTCCCCGAGCTCGAGGCGGGCAAGGTTAGGGCGATCGCGACGTCCTCGCCGGAGCGCTTGAACGGCGTCTATGCCGCGGTGCCGACATGGAAGGAGCAATCGGTCGATTGCGTCGTCGGCGCATGGCGCGGTGCGGCGGGGCCGGACAAGATCGACCCGGCCGCCGTCAAGTATTGGGAGGGTGTGCTTTCGGTAGCGGTGAAAACAAAGGAATGGCACGCCGAACGCGACCGCTACCTGTGGACCGAAATGTATCTCGACGGTCCCGCGCTGAAATCCTATCTCGATCAGGAGTATGCCGAATTGAAAGCGATCCTTGGCGACCTGGGGCTGCTCGCCGCGTAGGCGATCAGGCCTGCGGGCGACCGTGGACGCGCTGTACCTCGAAAACCTCGCTGGCAACCCGCGCGTACGGCACCGACGGGTCTTTAGGATCCGATGGCTTGCGGGCGGCGCGATAGCTCCGGTAGGAGGCTTCGTCGGTCCAGGCAGTCATGGTCGATATCTGGGTCGGATCGGCCGGCGGCTCGATGCGGTAGCGGTACAGGAACCCCGGCGCGGACTCCATTGTGTTGCCGCTCTGGTCAATTCTTTCGCGCGCAAGCACTTCCATGTTGGGTTTACACCAGTGATGCGAAATCACGACAATCATGTTTCTCTCCTCGATTGCGCTTGTGAGCTTCGACGTTAGATGAACGGAGACTGCCGTGAGAGTCAAAAGCAAAATATCGGTTGAGGCGACCGCATCATGAAGCGTCGCATGTTAGGAAGCTTGAGCGTGTCGGCGATCGCGCTGGGCGCGCCGATCTACGACATCACAACCGACGAAGAGGTTGCGCAGCTCATCAATCGCGCGTTCGAGCTTGGCATCGATCTGATCGACACGTCCGATGCCTATCAAGGCGGACGCCATGAGCCCGCCGTCGGTCGTGCACTCAAGGGACAACGCGATAAAGCGATCCTCGCCACCAAATTTGGGAATATACGCGGAAAGGACGGCAAGCCGAGCGTCGATGGGCGCCCGGCCTATGTGGCAGAGGCCTGCGCGCGGAGCCTGAAAAATCTCGGTGTCGAGACGATAGACCTTTATTACATCCATCGCGTCGATCCGAATGTGCCCATCGAAGACACTATCGGAGCGATGGTCCGGCTCAAGGAGCAGGGCAAGATCCGGCATTTGGGAATTTCCGAGGCCGCGCCGGCGACGCTACGCCGGGCCCACGCGGTGCATCCGATCACCGCCTTGCAGACGGAATATTCGCTGTGGTCGCGCGAGCCGGAAGATGAACTGCTCGATCTGTGCCGCTCGCTCGGCATCGGCTTCGTCGCCTATAGCCCGCTCGGCCGCGGCTTTCTATCCGGAACGATCACGCAGTCAGACGCGCTCGGCAGCGGTGATATGCGCCGCAACCACCCGCGTTTTCAGACCGACAACATCGAACGCAACCGCTCGCTCGTGGAGCGGTTGGAAGAGCTTGCGGCGCGGGAAAAGTGCAGTGCCGCCCAACTATCATTGGCCTGGCTGCTGCAGCGCGGTGACTTCATCGTTCCGGTGCCAGGCACCAAGCGGCTGCGGTGGGTGGAGGAAAACGCGGCCGCTGCCGACATTCTGCCGTCGGCAGAAACCATGGCGGCAATCGACCGAATCTTCAGCCGTGACGCCGTTGCCGGAGACCGCTACCCGGCGGCGTTGCTGTCACGGGTGCACATTTGAGGGATGAGGCCTGGCCGGCCCGACCGCGGAGAAGCAGATGAAAAGCAGTGGATGGGTTCCGACGCGGGAGATCGAACTCGTGGCCGGCACGCCTCCCGGCGGCGGGCAAGACCGGCCGGCGCGTGCCCTGATCGACGTGCTGGGGAAACACCGGCTGATCGAGCAGCCGGTGAAGCTGACCAACATTCCCGGACGGGGTGGCGGCAACGCCTGGGATTATCTGCGCGGCAAGTCCGGCGATCCGCACGTACTGGCGATCAGTTCGCCGACGATCATCAGCAACAAGCTGCTCGGCGTCAGCGATCTCGCCTATATCGACCTGACGCCGCTTGCCAATCTCTACACGGAATATCCGATCTTCATCGTCCGCGCCGATGGGCCCATCGCAGACGCCGCAGCGCTGGTCGCCCGCCTGAAAAAGGATACCGCGGGATTGCGGATCGCAATTGCCACGGCAATCGGCAACACCAACCACATCGCGCTTGCGCGATTGACCCAGCATGCTGGCGGCGACGTGACGGCGTTGACGATCGACGTCTTTGATTCGGCGCGGTTTGCCGTCGGCCATGTGGTTGAAGGGAAAGCGGATCTTGGCGTCATCACGGCTGTAAGCGCCGTGCCGGAACTCGACGCCGGCAAGCTGCGCACGCTCGCAGTCTCGGGACCGCGGCGCCTTGGCGGCATTTTCGAAAATGTTCCGACCCTGCTCGAGTGCGGCGTCGACTGCGAGGCCGGGATGTGGCGCGGCATTGTTGCCGCTGCCGATATCGCGCCTGCCGCCGTCGCGTTTTGGCAACGCACGCTAGCGGCAGCGACCGCTACCGATGAATGGCAGGCCGAGCTCACGAAAAAGTATTGGGTCAATACCTTCCTCGTCGGTGCCGAGGAGCTGACGTTCTTGGCGAACGAGCACGCGCTTATGGCCGGCGCACTCACCGACCTAAAGCTGATACCCGCAATTAACGGCTCTTGAGTCAATTGAGCCGCACCCGGAAAGGAAACGCAAAATGCAAATCGCCGTGCTCGATGATTACCAGAACGCTTTCCGCACGCTAAACTGCGCGAGCAAGCTGGACGGCCAGCAGGTGAATGTCTTCCAAGCGCCGGCCGAAAGCGACGATGCGCTGGTGGATATGCTCAAAGACGCCGAAGCCGTGATCCTGATTCAGCAGAGGACGGCGATGCCGCGCAAGATCATCGAGCGATTGCCCAAATTAAAGATGATCAGCCAGACCGGCCGCAACACCGCCCATATCGATCTCGCTGCCTGCAAGGAGCGCGGCATCGTGGTATCGGCCGGCGGCGGCGGCGGGCCGAATGCGACGGCCGAGCTGGCATGGGGCCTCATTCTGTCATGTGCCCGCCATATCCCGGATGAGGTGCAGGCTTTGAAGGAGGGACGCTGGCAGACGACGCTTGGCACTGGCCTCGCGAAAAAGACGCTCGGCGTCTATGCGTTTGGCCGCATCGGCAGTCTTGTGGCCGCGTACGGCAAGGCCTTCGGCATGCGTGTGGTGTGCTGGGGCCGCGATGGCTCACTCGGCAAGGCGCGCGAAGCCGGCTTCGAGGCGGCGGCAAGCCGGGAGGTGTTCTTTTCGGATGCGGATGTCGTTTCGCTGCACCTGCCGCTCAAGGCGGAAACCCGCGGCATCGTGACGGCGGCGGATCTCGCGCGCATGAAGCCGGAATCCATTCTCGTCAATACCAGCCGCGCCGATATCATCGAGGCTGGCACCCTGGCAGCCGCCTTGAAGAAAGGGCGTCCCGGCATGGCCGGTGTGGACGTCTACGAGAACGAACCGGTGTTGAACGGCGATCATCCGCTGCTCAAACTAAGTAACGCGATCTGCACGCCGCATCTCGGTTACGTGGAAAGAAGCGGCTACGAGGCGCTGTATACCGCGGCGATCGAACAGATCTTGGCCTTTGCGGCAGGCAAGCCGATCAATGTGGTTGACGGCTGACATTTTGTTGCGCTTGCAGGTTTCATTGCGCCTTCTTGCGGATGCGGACCGCCTTTGAACGTGCAGGCGATTCTGCCTGCGCGCTGGTCAGCGTCGCGCCGTGAGCGAGGGCATATGCGCGCAACTCTGTCTCGATCAGTGACAGCATATCGCGAGCGGCCGGCAACAATGTCTGTCCGCGCCGCGTTATGATTCCAATCATTCTGGTCACCTTCGGGCTTGTCAGCGGCACGAACGCGATGTCTTTTGACATTGGAAGCAAGGTCAAGCGGGGAAGCACACTAATGCCGATGCCCTGTCTGATGCAGTCTAGCATCGAGACTCGGCTGGTCACCCAGACGACCGTCTTGCTGAGCCATTCGCCGACCCCATAACCAGCCAGGGTCGGAAAGCCGTCATTGCCGATCAGCCGGCGATCGGCGAGGGCACTCCATGGAACCGGCCGTTGGCTGTGCGCGAGCGGGTCGTCCGCGCGGCAAGCGACCCCAAATGAATCGATGGCGATCGGCTGGAAGACTAGCTTCGGGTCGTCAGAAAGCCGCGCCGCAATTCCAATATCGACCTTCCCGTCGGCGACCAGCCCATGGACCTGGAAGGACCGCTCGTCGGTCACGCGAACGTCGACGTCTGGATGGTCGTCCAGGAAGCGGTGCAGCAACGTCGGAAACCATTCTTCGCCGAGGAATGGCACCACGGCCACCGAGAGCCTGCCGCGTTCCGCCCGCGCCAACTGGCGCACTTCGGTCAGAATTCGATCATGGGTTTGCAGCAACTCTGAGAATAGCGGCACCAGCGTCTGCCCGAGCGGGGTAAGACGCGCGCGCTGACCTTTTTCGAACAGGGCAGCGCCGACCTGTACTTCCAGATCGTGCATGGCGGTTGAGACCGCCGCCGATGAACGGAAGGTGCCGGCCGCCGCCGCGCGAAAGCTTCCGCTTTCGGCGGCGATCAGGAACTGGCGCACCTGCTGAATGCGAAAGGGTTCGGCCACGGCCGGGTTCCATTTCAGTATTTCCGAATATTATTTCGGCTGTTTGCATTATGCAAAACTTTGCTCTCAGAGGACAATGCACAGCCAAAACGTGCGAATTTGTGAAAAATCGAGGCGCAGCAGGCACTTGGCGCATCGATCGTGGCGTCTATCAGGGCGGTGGCGCGACATTCAGGCTTGTCCACCACCGCCACGTGTGTTGATGCTCAGAACCGTGGATAGTCGACGATGACGGACGATGAAATCGCCGAATTAGCAAAGCGCGCGGGGTTGGACGCGACTTGTGCGAAATACCCGGCCTTGGTGCGCGCAGCGGTGGAACGGGGGCTGATTGCGCCTACCCCGGCGCCGACGCTACGCGAGCCGACGACCGAACCGGCCCATCTCTTTGTGTTGCGTACGGTACCATGATGCGTGAACTGAATTTCTTCACCATCGCCGAGGCGACGAAGCTCATTCGATCGCGGGATCTTTCGCCGGTCGAATTGGTCGAGCACGTCTTGAATCGGATCGACGCGCTTGACCCGACTCTAAATGCCTTCCTGGCGGTTATCGCCGAGGCTGCGCTCGAACAGGCCCGGGCGGCGGAGGATGAAATTGTTGCCGGTTATTACCGCGGTCCAATGCACGGTATCCCGTACGGATTGAAGGACCTGATCGACGTTGCGGGCCTGCGCACGACCTGTCATTCCAAGATCTTTGCCGACAATGTCGCCAGCCGCGATGCGGGCGTGGTGACCTATCTGCGCGAAGCCGGCGCGATCCTGGTCGGCAAGTTGGCAATGCACGAATTCGGCGTCGGCGGCCCGGCCTTCGATCTACCGTGGCCGCCGGCGCGCAATCCGTGGAACATGGACCTGCATCCGGGCGGTTCATCCAGCGGTGCTGCGACCGCGATCGCGTCAGGAATGCTGCCGGCGGCAATCGGCAGCGATACAGGGGGCTCGGTGCGCAACCCGGCGACCTGTTGCGGCATTGTCGGCATGAAGCCGACCTATGGCGCGGTGAGCCGCAGCGGCGTGATGCCGCTGTCGTTTTCGCTCGATCATGTCGGCCCCTTGACGCGGACCGTTGAAGACAACGCCATCATGTATCAGTGGATGGCCGGCTATGACGAAGCTGATCCGGCCAGCAGGTATGTTCCCGTGGCCGACTGCCTGACGGATTTGCGAAAAGGAATCAAAGGTCTTCGTATCGGTGTCATCGAGCATTTTTATACGGAAGATGCCGCCGCCAATGAGGAAATGAAGGCCGGTATCGACGACGCCATCCAGATCCTGAGCGGGCTAGGCGCAAAGCTGCGCACCGCGCGGCTTTCCCCGCTTTCCCGCTGGATCGCATGTGGCCGTACAATCCAACAGAGCGAATCTTATTCGGTGCACGAACGGTGGCTAAAGCAGCGCCCGGAAGACTATTGCGAGATCAGCCGGCGCAAGCTGCTGGCCGGCGCCTTCATCCGTGCCGAGGAATATATCAAGGCCTTGCAGACAAGGCGTGTCCTGTGTGCGGAATTCGACGAGCTGATGCAGCAGTTTGATGCGGTAATCACTTTGTCCGGGCTTGAACTGCCGTGCCGCATCGACCGTCCGGAAGACATCGGGCACACTTACGAGCGCCATGTGCGCATGCCTTTCAATATTACTGGCACACCCGCGATTGCCGTCCCGACCGGGTTCTCGCGCGAGGGCATCCCGCTCGGCATGCAGATTGCCGGCAGGGCGTTCGACGAGGCGACCGTCTATCGCGCCGCTTGGGCCTACTGCGAAGCGACCGGATCGACCAGCCGTGTTCCGCCGCTCACGATGCAGGTCCGCCGCGTCGGCGTGGAAGACGAAGCGGTGGTCTGAACCACAGACGTGGCCGATGTACGCAAAAGGCTCGGTGTCCCGCGGCGTGCTGGTAAAACGGTTGCTGCGGTGCAACAGCGACCCCGCTGGCACGGGCTCGCCGCGCGTGTTGGCGCAAGCGCGCCGCCCTGCCTTTGCAAACTGTGGTGAATTCGCAGGCGCTCGATTGCTTGCAACGAAGCAATATCTACGGACCACAATACATCTTTAACGATTTGCTTACCGGCCATTAACCGCAAAAAAATAGTCGGGGTATAATTATGTGCCGTCAAATACGGGTGACGGACGCATGTTTAGGGCCTTTTTTTCCCTTACCCTCGGGCGCGCCGCGTGGCTGGTTATGCTCGTCGGGCTCGCCGTTTTTGTAGGCAGCTTCGCAGCGCTGACCATCTTTGCATCGGACTGGGCTGCCGCTGTCATCCCCACCATATCTGAAACGTTGCTCATCGTCGTCGGCGCCGCGGTCATTGCCCAGTTTTCCATGAGCCTAACCGGCATCGTCCTCACCCGACATCAAAGCCGCGAAATCGGGCAGATCCGCACCGCCATCGACAGCATGGCGCAAGGGCTGTGCATGTTCGACGCCTCGGAGCGGCTGGTCGTCTGCAACTCGCAATATTTTCGGATGTATGAGTTGTCGGCGGAAGACGTAGAACCGGGGTCCACGCTTTCCGAAGTGCTGGCACGACGTGTCGCCAAGGGCACGTTCTCGCGCGATCCCGATCAATACCGGAAAGAATTTCTGGCGGCGGTCGCGCAGGGGCGCACCATCGTGCACGAGGTCAAGTCCAAGGGCGGACGCCTCTTGCTGGTTACGAATCATCCGATGAAAGGCGGCGGTTGGATCGGCACACACGAAGACATAACAGAGCGGCGGCAGGCCGAAGAGCAGCGCACAGCAATGCTGCACCAGGAAGAACGTCGTGCGGTGGTCGAAAATGCGATTTCGGCGTTCCGCACGCGTGCCGAACATCTCCTCCAAACAGTGTCGGCCAGCGCGGGCGAAATGCGCTCGACCGCGGCGGGCTTGTTCAACGCCTCCGGTCATATGTCGCAACGCGCCGAAAGCGCCGTACAGACATCGAATGAAGCCTCGACCAACGTTGAAAGCGCGGCGTTCGCCGCCGACGAATTATCGAATTCAATCTCCGAGATCGCGCGGCGACTCAGCCAGAGCAGCGAAATCGTGCGCTTCACGGTCGGCGAAGCGCGGGCCACAAATCAGGATATCGACGTGCTGGCGCGGGCCGCGCAGAAGATTGGCGACGTCATCAAGCTGATCCGCAACATCGCCGGGCACACCAATCTGCTGGCGCTCAACGCCACCATTGAAGCCGCGCGCGCGGGCGAGGCAGGCCGCGGCTTTGCGGTGGTCGCTTCCGAGGTGAAGTCGCTCGCGGTGCAGACTGCCAAGGCGACTGAGGATATTTCCAGCCAGATCCTGGAAGTGCAGAACTCGACCGGCAAGGCGGTGGAAGCGATCGGCCGAATCGCCCAACGAATGGGGGAGATCGACGACTACACCTCCGCCGTCGCCAAGTCAGTGCAGGAGCAGAATATCGCCACCGGCGAGATTTCGCAAAACGTGACAGGCGCCGCCGACGGCGCCAAGCTGGTCGTGACGGTGTTGAGCGAAGTAACCGGCGCCGCCGCCGAAACCCAAAAGTCGGCGCAGAAGGTGCTTGCCGCATCGGAATCGGTGGAAGAGGCCGCCGCCGAAATGCGCAGCGAAGTCGAAAGCTTCCTCACCAAAGTTGCGGTCTAGCCAAACAGCCGCGCACCGATCTCGCTGCTTCATTTCTCGCCGCCATTGGTGCCGTATTGAAGCACCTGCACTCTTTCGAGCGTGACGAGCCCGCTACCCATCATCTCGTCGAGCACCGGCAGGAAAGCGTCGATCTTGTCCTGCGAGTCGACGATCTCCACGATGACCGGCAGGTCCTGCGACAAGCGCAAAATCTTGGTTGTATGAATGCGGCTCGAATGTCCAAATCCGACATGCCCCCTCAGCACGGTGGCGCCGCCGAGGTGCATCTCGCGCGCTTTCAAGACGATCGCCTCATACAACGGCAAATGGAGGAATTTATCGTCTTCTCCGAAGAAGATGCGAAGCAAAACGGCATCCCGGGGAATCTGCATGGATCAAATCCACTTCATCGTGTTGAGGCTAGCGGCCACGAGATAGCCTGCCCACACCGCGACCAGGCAGCAAACCACTGAACCGGCGATATTCGCGCCGGCGCGAACCCATTCGCCATCGTTCACCAGGTTCAGCGTCTGCAGGCTGAAGGACGAGAACGTGGTGAAGCCGCCGCAAAAGCCGATCGTGACGAATTGCGAGGCCGCCGAGCTCACATGGATACGGCCGCCGGGTCCCGTGACGGTGGCGAAGAAGCCGATGATGAAGGAGCCGACCACGTTGACGATCAGCGTGCCCCAGGGAAAAGTCTCGCCCATCAGGACCGCGGCGACGCCCGAACACCAGTACCGCGCCATCGCGCCCAATCCGCCGCCAATCGCGACCCATAAATAGGCGAACATCGGTTCCGAACTCCCTGTGCTCAGCAAACCAAACCAGACTCAACGCACGTCTCACCTAAACGCAAGGTTCATGCCGCGCTCCTCACATCTATTTGTGGTTGATCGCAGGGGCGCAGGCGTCATTCTTTATTCTTGTTTGAAAGCCTGCTTCCGTATCGTCTCGTTCAAAGATACTGCCTTACCGCCGTGGTGCCAAAGCTCCGCACCGGCCGCGTGCGTCCAGAGTGAGCGGACGGTCAGCGGGGACCGAAATAGCGCGAGCCCCAAAGCACGATGATCCACACGATTGCCAGCGTGCAGGCTGCAATGAGGAGTATCTGCATCCAGGCCTCCGTTTCGTCCCCATCACGTGGCGACAGGGAGATGGGCGCTTCCTCGCGTGACCCGAACGTTTCGGTGAAGCGCCAACGCTTCATCTGCTCGGGTCTTATTGTTTTCGGCGCCGATGGTAGGACAGCTTCCGCCGCGACGCCACGCCGCCGGCTCACTTGCGCACCGGCGCGAGCGCGACGGCTCGAAAAAACTGTTAGCAATTTCAGTTGCTTGCTGGCCCGTCGCATCGAACGCCGGGCGGATATGCAATAATCCCCACGTCGCCTCGGTTATAGCAATCGGTGGACCGACCGCTCGAATTCGCGTGCAAAGACGAGCGGCGACCAGGGAACGCTCATGATTTGGCGTGCGGTATCCGCTTTGGCGGTCGTTTTGCTGCTGGCCGCTTCGCCGGGCGATGCGGCAACGGGCCGCCGTGCCGTGGTGCTCGAAGTCAACGGCGCCATCGGTCCGGCGCTTGCCGACTACATCGCGCAGGAGCTTGCGGCGGTTGCGCCAGGCGACACCGGCCTGGTGGTGCTGCGCATGAACACGCCCGGCGGCCTCGACGGCTCCATGCGTAAGATCATTCGTGCGATTTTGGCGTCGCCGGTGCCGGTGGCGACTTTTGTGGCGCCGGGCGGCGCGCGCGCGGCCAGCGCCGGCACCTACATCGCCTATGCCAGCGCCATCGCCGCCATGGCGCCTGGCACGAATATCGGCGCGGCCACGCCGATCCAGCTCGGCGGGGGCGGGCTTTTCGGCGGCGGCAATAAGGACGACAAGCAAAAATCCGGCACCGAACCGGCCGACACTCACACGCGCAAGATCGTCAACGACGCCACCGCCTATATCCGCAGCCTGGCCGAGCTCAACAAGCGCAACGTGGAATGGGCCGAAAAGGCGGTGCGCTCGGCGGACAGCATTTCCGCAGCGGACGCGCTCAAGCTCAACGTCATCGACGTTGTCGCCGGCGACGTTCCCGATCTGTTGCGCAAGATCGACGGGCGCAGCGTGATCGTCGCGGGAAAACCTAAAACGCTGGAAACCGCCGGCCTGAACGTGGTGGCAATCGCGCCGGGCTTGCGGACCGAGTTTCTCGCCATCATCACCAATCCCAACGTCGCCTTTATCCTGATGCTGATCGGCATCTACGGCATCATCTTCGAGTTCACCACGCCCGGCACCGTGGTGCCCGGTACCATCGGCGTCATCAGCCTGTTGCTGGCGCTCTACGCGCTCAACCTGCTTCCCATCAATTACGCGGGCGCCGGCCTTGTGCTGCTCGGCGTCGGCCTGATGGTGGCGGAGGTCTTCATCGGCTCGTTCGGCGTGATCGGCATCGCCGGCGTGGTCGCGTTCGGCATAGGATCCTTCATGATGTTTAACTCCGGAGTGCCCGGCTTCGAGCTGTCGCTATCGGTACTGGCCGCGGCCATGATCGTTACCGCCGCGCTGTTCGTGCTGGTGATCGCGCTGCTCTTGCGCTCGCGCAAGCGCCCGGTCGTCACGGGCCAGGAAGGGATCATGGGCGCCGAGGGCGAGGCGCTGGACTGGCAGCAGGACGAGGGAAAGGTTCGGGTTCAGGGGGAAATCTGGCGCGCGCGCTCGTCACACCCGATCGAGCCGGGAACGCGCATCAAGGTCGTCAATCGTGACGGTCTTGTGCTGCATGTCGAACCTGCCTGACTGTAACGCATTCAGAAGGAGACTTAAGCATGGCTTTTTCCATCGCTCTCGGCTTGGTCGTCGCCGTCCTGCTGTTCATCCTGTTTTCGTCGATCCGCATTCTGCGCGAATACGAGCGCGCGGTCATGTTCACGCTCGGGCGCTATACCGGCACTAAGGGACCGGGCTTGATCCTGATGGTGCCCATCATCCAGCAGATGGTGCGCGTCGATCTGCGCATCATCGTCAACGACGTGCCACCGCAGGACGTCATCTCGCACGACAACGTGTCGGTGAAAGTCAACGCCGTGATCTATTTCCGCATCATGGATGCCGAACGCTCGGTCATCCAGGTGCGCGATTTCATGGAAGCAACCAGCCAGCTGGCGCAGACCACGCTGCGCTCGGTGCTCGGCAAGCACGACCTCGATGAGATGCTGGCAGAGCGCGACAAGCTCAACAACGACATCCAGGAGGTGCTCGACAGGCAGACCGACGCCTGGGGCATCAAGGTCTCTAACGTTGAAATCAAACGCATCGATCTCGATGAAAGCATGATCCGTGCTATCGCCCGCCAGGCTGAGGCCGAGCGCTCGCGCCGCGCCAAGATCATCAACGCCGAAGGTGAGCAACAGGCCGCGGCAAAGCTGGTCGAGGCCGCCCGGATTTTGGCGCCGATACCGCAGGCCATGCAGTTGCGCTATCTCGCCACGCTGTTCGATATATCGAGCGAGCGCTCATCGACCATCGTATTCCCGTTCCCGGTTGATCTGGTGCAGACCTGGATGCAGCGCGGTTCGGCTGGCACGAGCTGATTGGGCGGCGGTCAGACCTGCTCGGCGTTGAGATAGGCGAGGCGGGCGCCGCAATAGGCGCAGATCACGCCGAGCCCGAGCGCGGCGACCCCGGCGATGACGTCCGCGGTGCCGCCGACATCGCCGACCTTGCTCACGACGCCGCCGGCGGTGGCGACCGCGAACACCAGCGCGATCAGGAAGCCGCGCGCCAGCCGAAAGACGAACGCGCGCTCGCGCGCCGCCGCGATCAGATAGGCACCGGTGCCCCATCCACCGACAAAGCCGGCGGCGCCTATCCCCCACCAGGCCAGCGCCGAAATCAGCTGCTGCTTGCTGCCGGTGCTGGCGGCGTCGCGCAGCACCGAGTTCGAGCCCAAAGCCGAACACCGTGAGCACGATGTGCATGGCGATGGCCGCGAACACGCCGCAGGCGATAGCCGCAGCATAGTTCAATCGGCGCAGGACGTCAGTTTCCATGCGGTTGTCCAAAACGGCAGCGGCGGCGAGGATCGGCGCCGCCGCAGAATAGCGGATCGTCTTTTGCCGCCGAGCCCCTGTACCTGTGGATTAGGAGGCTCGCCGAATTCGCTCCGCGCTGTTGTATTTCGGTGACAGCGCCGTTGGCAATATGCCGGACATGGCTCGGTGCAAGGCGTTAGTCTGACGGCACAGGGCAGGCGAGGGCATCCAATGGCCGTGGGCGACATCGTTGAGAGCGACATCCCGGCGCGGCTCGACCGGCTGCCCTGGGGCCGCTTCCACAGCTTGGTCGTGGCCGCGCTTGGCGTCACCTGGATCCTCGACGGGCTGGAGGTGACGCTGGCCGGCTCGCTCGCCGGCGCGCTGAAGGACAGCCCGGTGCTGCGCTTCAGCAATGCCGACATCGGGCTCGCGGCATCCGCCTATCTTGCCGGCGCCGTGCTGGGCGCGCTGTTCTTCGGCTGGCTCACCGATCGACTCGGTCGCAAGAAACTGTTCTTCATCACGCTGACGGTCTATCTCGTCGCCACCGCCGCGACGGCGGCCTCGTGGGACATCGCGAGCTTCGCGTTTTTTCGCTTCGTCACCGGTGCCGGCATCGGCGGCGAATATGCAGCGATCAATTCCACCATCCAGGAGCTGATCCCGGCGCGCGTGCGCGGCTGGACCGATCTCGTCATCAACGGCAGCTTCTGGGTCGGCGCTGCCATGGGCGCGATCGGCTCGCTGGTGCTGCTCGACCCAAACGTGATCAATCCGGAAATCGGCTGGCGGCTCGCCTTCCTGATTGGCGCTTCTCTCGCATTGGTGATCTTCTTCATGCGGCTGTGGCTGCCCGAGAGCCCGCGCTGGCTGATGACCCATGGTCGCGCCGATGAGGCCCACCGCGTGGTCGACGAGATTGAGGGGCGCTTCGAGAATTTGCCGCCGGGCCACGATCTGCCCCGTGTCAAATTGCGCACGCGCAAATCGACGCCGCTGTGGGAGGTGGCGCAGACGCTGTTCCAGCGCCACCGCCAGCGCACCTATGTCGGCTTGAGCTTGATGGTGGCGCAGGCCTTCTTCTACAACGCCATCTTCTTCACCTACGCGCTCATCCTCACCGATTTCTACCAGGTGCCGTCGGATCACGTCGGCTGGTATCTGCTGCCGTTCGCGGCGGGAAATTTCCTGGGCCCCGTGTTGATCGGCCGGTTGTTCGACACCCAAGGGCGGCGGCCGATGATCGCCTTCACCTACATCATCTCCGGCGTTCTGCTTGCCGGCACCGGCTGGCTGTTCGCACGCGATCTGATCGGCGCCGAGGTGCAGACCATTTGCTGGATGACGATCTTCTTCTTCGCCTCGGCGGCGGCGAGCTCGGCCTATCTCACGGTGAGCGAAACTTTCCCGCTCGAAATCCGCGCGCTGGCGATTGCGTTCTTCTACGCGATCGGCACCGGCATCGGCGGCATCGTCGGGCCCTGGCTGTTTGGCGTGCTGATCGACACCGGCTCGCGGGTGAGCGTGTTCGGCGGATATCTCTTGGGCGCGGTGCTGATGATTTTAGCCGGCCTGGTGGCCTGGCGCTGGGCCGTTCCCGCCGAGCGCAAGTCCTTGGAGATGGTGGCAAGGCCGCTGACGTTTATCGATATTGATTGAGACCTATCCGGCGGCAACCTGAGGCTTCGTGCTCGGTTCTTCACTGAAATGTTAAGTTTGAAATGACAACGGCCGTGGCTACAATGGTATCCTGAGGCCGGTTTTTTGGCTCCCTGAGTTGCAGCATTCCGCCGGAGGGGGATTTGAAAGGGGCAAAAAGGGCGGGGTAATGGCACAGAAACTGGTTCGCTGCATCGAAGGGCATGTCTACGACAGTCTCGCTAACGAGAAATGTCCGGTCTGCGGCTCCGGCCAGGCCCATAGCGAACCTGAGCCGAAAAAACCCGAAAAAAAGCAATCGAAGAAATCGCGAGACGCCACCTCGACCGGCGAAGGCGGGCGGCAACCGGCGATAGGTCGACCAATTTACATTGCCGGCGGCGTCGGTGTGCTACTTCTGCTTGTTGTCGGCGTCTGGGCAGTCGGTCCGTTCGGACCGTCCGATCCGGGCACGCCTGCTGGTCCGCCGCTCCAAAAGAAATCCGAAACTAGCGATACCTCGGATACGAACAATTCGTCGAAGTCGTCGGCACCGGTAGAAACAACCAACGATAAACCAGAACCTACCAAGGGCGGTGACAACGGCGGCAAGTCCAAGGCGACGCAAGACACGGCCGACAAGCCCAAGACGACGCCAGACACTGGCAACAACTCCAAGACGGCCGACAAGCCCAAGACGGCGCAAAACACCGGCGGCCCGCTCAACGACTGCGATCGGTATGCAATGAGCCCGGTCGACCCCGACCGTCTCGCAGGCGTCTCTGGCCCCATGACGGTCGGTGATATCAATGCCGCTGCGGCCGTTCCGGCTTGCGAGAGTGCGACGCGCGATTTCCCCGACGAGCGCCGGTATTGGACGGATCTCGGGCGGGCCTATCGCGCGGCCAACAACGGTGTCGGCGCCGCCATGGCCTATCAAAAGGCCCTGGATAAGGGGTCGGCGTTCGCCGCTTTCGCGACCGGACTGATGATGCGGAGCGGCACCGCGATGGAGCGCAATCCCACGCGTGCGCGGTCGCTCATTTTGAAGGGTGCCGAAGCGGGCATCGCCCCGGCGATGGTCGCTTACGGCGATATGCTCGCTGCCGGTGTCGGCGGTCCGGAAGATGTCAAAGGAGCTGCGCGCTGGTACCAAAAGGCTGCCGACGCGAACTGGGCGTCGGCCTTCAACCTGCTGGGCAATTTATATTTGAAAGGCAAGCTCGGCACCGCCGATCCGGCCAAGGCACGCGAATTGTTTGAGCGTTCTGCAAAAATGAAAGATCCGGAAGGCATCGCCTGGCTCGGATACCTCAGCGAAAAAGGACTCGGCGTCAAACAGGATCTCGCGGCCGCGCGCGCCAAGTACACGGAAGCGGCCGAAGCCGGGAGCACCTGGTCGATGCGGCACATCGCCGCGATGGTGCGCGAAGGAAAGTTGCAGGCGCGCGAACCGGATGAAGCGCTGCACTGGCTGACCATGGCGGCGAAGCGCGGAGATGCCGCTGCGATGGCGGACCTCGGAAGCGGCTACAGGGACCGCAAGTTCTCGAGCATCCCCGACTACGCCGCCTCGCGGAAATGGTTCGAGCAGGCTGCGGCAGCCGGCAATGCCAGTGCAATGAACGCGTTGGGATTAGCCTACCACATGGCGCAGGGCGTACCGCGCGACTATGCGATCGCTCGCCAGTGGTACGAGAAAGCCGCGAAACTGGGCAACGTCGCCGCGATCGCCAATCTCGGCGTGTTCTTTGAATTCGGCAGCGGTGTGCCGCAGAACTACAGCAAGGCGTGGCAACTTTTCGAGGAGGCGGCCAACAAAGGCAACGCCTTCGCAATGCTCCATTTGGGCCAAATGACAGAGTTCGGAAAGGGCATGCAGGCTGACTTCGCCCGCGCTTCGAAATGGTACCTCAAAGCGGGCGACGCCGGAAACCCCGACGGATATTGGCGCGCCATGTTCTTGTTCGATCACTATTCGAATAAAAAGGATCTCGCCTTCATGACCAAGCTTGCGCTTACGGCCGCCAAGCAAGGGAGCCAGGAAGCGCTGCAAATCTTGTTCCGCGATCCGGGGCGCATCAGCCGCGAAGCCCGCGCCGCGATCGAAACCGAGTTGGTGAACAAAGGTTTCTATCAAGGTCGGCCACGGGGCCGGTTCGATCGCATGTCGCGGGAGGCCTTGCAGGCCTATATCAACGGCAGCCAATAACGCGCAGTTCCCATGATTGGCGAGGGGCAGACCGAACAATTGTTGTGTAATCTGCGCGGGGGTAGCGGGGAGTACAATGACTGACATAATCACATCGTTCATGGCGCCGAGTTGGGCGCGTTTCACCGGCAGTTCATATTTGATTGCGGTAGCGGTAACGGCGCTTCTCATATTCATCGGGTCGATCGTCTTTCCGGAAAATTCCGGTATGGCCATTTTCCTTTTCGACCATTCTAGCACTTCGTTTTTTGTCTACCCTTTCACGATCCAAAACGCGCTCTACATCATGACGGCGGTCGGTCTTGCCGACGTATGGACGCGCCATGCGGCGACGCAGCGCGAGCAGTCCTATTTCAATAAGCATCTCCTTCCCGAGGATGATTCGGTGATTCTGCAAATCGAGGACCTGGGACCAATTCGCCTCAAGGTCGCAGCGCTCAAGGCAGATGAAAACGCGTTTCTTCCGCAGCTCCTCGATTTGTCGATTCTCCAGCTATTCACGAGCAAATCCCTGGATCAAACCGTCAAGATTTTCACCAGCACGTTGGAGCTGATGAGCCACCGGCTGGATTTGGCGTATCAGACGATCAGGTTCCTGGTCTGGATCATTCCGACGACGGGATTCGTCGGGACGGTCATCGGCATTTCGATCGCGCTGGAAGGAATGCGTGATCCTAAAAACATCGCATTCGACAAAGTGACCGCGGGACTTGCGGTGGCGTTCTACACCACCATTCTTGCTTTGTTGCTGAGCGCAATTCTGGTCTTTCTGCAAAATATCGTGCAGCGGCGGGAAGAGGAGGCGCTCAATCGCGCGGCGTACTACTGCCTGAAAAACCTGATCAACCGCATCTACACCGAAGACTAGGCGAAGCCGATTATGCGGCGATCGAATCGCTCCATCGAGGTATTCGATATCTCGCTGATGGCCGTCGTCACCAAGGCGATGGGCGCGTTTCTCGTCATCATGTTGCTGTTGATGCCGTATTACAAATCGGGCCCGGTCGGCGAAAAGACCGCGGCCGAGTTGGCAACGGAGCTCAGCCAGGCTCAAAAGGAACTCAAAAACGCCATCGACAATATGAAGACGAGCGACATCGACCCGCGCGAGCTGGAGCGGCTGAAGCGGCTGCTGGAGGAGACCCAGCGGCGCCTGCAAATGGCGCAAACGCTGTTGGATCGGCTCAAACGCGAAAACGATCAATTGAATTCGCAGGTCAGTCGCCTTGAAAGCGAACTGCAGGAGTCCAAGCAGAAACTGGCCAATGAGGAGCAGAAAAACAAACTATTGGAGAATAAATTGACAAAGCTTTCCAGCCCGCAGCTAAACGTGCACCTTTCCAATTCCGATTGCCGCGATGTCGTCATGGATGTGGCGTTGTGGGTTCGAACACAAAACCAAATTAAATTTGTCGACAACACACCCCCGGTCAATTATTCATTGAACTATATTTATCCGGGCTATGGCTACATGAGCCGGACGCTTTTATCCGGGGAATTCGTCACGGCATTTCGTGCAAGCGTGGTTACCGTCCCTCAAGTCGTGATCCTGATCGTACGCGACAAAAAGCTTGAGGAGATCAATGGTCATAATGGCTACCTGTTGAGAAAGACGAGCAAGGCCTGCAACATCACGATCACCAGAGAGTCGTTTTTCCCGGATAGCGGAGATTATTATCCATGGGGCACGATCGACATGAAGATTGCGCCCGCGACTTACGCCCAGGTTCTTTGGGAGGCGAAACTCGTCAAAGACAAGATCAGCCTTAACGAACCGACGGCGGAAGACAAGGCCTGGCTTCAGGAGCAGATTGCAAAGGCGAAAAAGGCGCCAGAGGTCAAGCCACCGCCGAAAGAAAACAAACCGCTTCCAAAGCAAGATGCTCTGGCTGCGATCGAAAAATTGCCTGTTCCCCGATCTGTCGACGAGTGCAAACAATTAATAGGCCGGGCAGGTGCAATTCTCTCCCAAGCGCGGGTGCGGGTGCCGAACGCCAATTCGGGGGTAAATATCCAGCTCGCTTGTACAAATAGGCGTTTCGCTGAAGCGCATAAAGCGTTGCAAGCGGTGGCGCGGGAAGCCATCACGGGAAAGAAGAACGAAGACAACAGGCCGCAGCCTCAAAAACTTCTTTCAAAGCAAGAGGCGCTGGCCGACATCGAAAAATTGCAGGTTCCCCACTCTGTCGGTGAGTGCATGCAATTGATCAACCAGGTTGGCTCGGTTCTAGTCCGGACGCGGACGCAGCCTCCAAACGGCAATTGGGTGGGAAAAATTCAACAAACCTGTTTTAGCAATCGTTTCGATGAAGCACGGAATACGGCGCAAGCGCTAGCGCGGGAAGCCATCACGGAAAACAAAAAAAGCGAAGATATCAATCGGCAGCCTTCAATAAAAGAAACCAACAAGCTTACAAAACAGGCTGCTCTAGCGCTGATCGACCGATTTCCGGTTCCCGCCGATCCGCAACGGTGCATGTTCACGGCGTTTCGCGCCATGCGAATGCTGGTCGAATTGCATGTTATGGATCCACAAAGTGAAAATGCCATGCAGGCGATCAGAAAAGACTGTGCGGAGGGCCGCTTCGCGGACGCATTGAAAAAAACGAAAGACAATATGCACCGCGTCCTCAAATAGAGGCCGTGCCGCGATTCGGACGCGGGCCGCCGCCTTCGCCGAGGAGGCCGCGCCGTTGAAATCGAGCGCGGCCGGCGCCGCCGCGGCCGGGCCGGACGAGACCAGAGGCGGCAAAGTTCCAAGGATGCGTGCGCTTAAATCTCCGCCAGCTCGCGCATGATGCGATAAAGCGCGGCTTGGCCTTCGAAGCCGATGCCGGGGCGGTCGGAGAGCGTGACGGCGCCGTTCGCGATTTTGGCGTCGTCGGCAAAGCCGCCGAAATCGCCGAACACGCCGGGATAGGATTCAGCGCCCCCCAGGCCGAAGCCGGCGGCAATGGCGAGCGACATCTGGTTGCCGCCGTGCGGGTAGAGCGACGTGCGTGGCCAGCCGCGCGCCGCCAGCATGGCGACCGTGCGGGCGTATTGCGTGATGCCGTAGGCCTGCGGCGGATCGATCTGTATGAAATCGTGGCCGGCGCGCCAGCCGCCGAAGCGCACCAAGTTCTCCACGTCCTGCGTCGAAAAAAGATTTTCGCCCGTGGCCAGCGGCGGCGCATAGACGTCCGCCAACTCCTTGAACAACGCGAAGTCGAGCGGATCGCAGGGCTCCTCGAACCAGCGCAGCTTGAACGGCGCCAAGGCTTTGGCATAGGCCAGCGCCTCGTCACGCTCGAATTTGCAATTGGCATCGACCGCAAGATTGTCGCCGGAGCCGAACACTTCCAGCACGGCTTCGAGCCGGCGCAGGTCCTCGTCGAGCGGCGCGCCGCCGACCTTCATTTTCACCATGGTGTAGCCGGCGGCGAGATGGCGGCGCATCTCGTCCTGCAAATCCTTGATGGTCTGCCCCGGCCAGTACCAGCCGCCGCCGACATAGCAGAACATCTTGTCCGGCAGCTTGCCGCCGCTGAAGCGCTCGGCCAACACGGCGTGCAGCGGCTTGTCCATGATCTTGGCGAGCGCGTCCCACACCGCGACTTCGATGGTGCCGATTGCGATCGAGCGCTCGGAATGCCCGCCGGCCTTCTCGCGCGTCATCATGCAGGCGAGAATCTTCGCAGGATCGAGCAGGCCGCCGGCGTCGAGCAGCGTGTCGGGCGCGGCGGCTAGAATGCGCGGGATGAAGCGCGCGCGCATGGCTGCGCCGCAAGCATAGCGCCCGGTCGAGTTGAAGGCGAAGCCGCAGACCGGCTTGCCGTCGCGGACGACGTCGGTGATCGCCGCCACCACCGAGGTGGTCATCTCCGAGAAGTCGAAGCTCGAATTGCGCAAGCTTGACTTGAGCGGGATCGCGGTCTCGCGGATGCCGGTGATGCGCATCGATTTGGATTTTTCGCAGACTTGGCAAACTAACGCAACGGCCCGCGCAAAGCGCGGGCCGGTTCGATAAGGCAGTCCTTACGTTGGAAACTTCAACGGGCCATTATGGGCAAGCAACGACGTTCCAGAGCCAGACATCCCCAACTCTGATCCAGCAGGGCCCAACGCCATAAGCATACCATTTGTCATGCCATTGACGCCGCTTCTTACCAACGTAAACGTAGCCGTTATACTTTTTTCCGATGACGTATGTTGGCCCACCTTTCTTATGGATCACGACAGCATTTTTCTTGGGTCCGACCACCACAACACCTTTCTTCTTGGACTTCGCGTCGGCCGGTGCCGGGGCCGTGAGAACGAGGCCAAACGCGGCAACGATCGAAAGAATGATGGAAATCTTCTTCAGCATTTCCTTATCTCCTCCAGGGTGATTGAAGCGCCGTCGGCGGGTTGAACGAGGTTCTTGTCGCGGCCGACGCTCGTCGATTCGCATTATCGGTTGAATCATGTGTACGGGTCCTGAAAAAGGCAACGTAACAATTGCGGCGAAATGGAGCTATTCGGCCAGCGCGCGCTCGCAATCGTCCGGTCCGGCCTGGCGGTATTTCCGACACTTCGGGCGGTTGCCGGCATTGTCCGGGCAACCAACGCCTGGGGCTTGCTTTCGTTCCCCGTGGCGGGCTGTATTTCAGCCAACCCGCCCGCCAACTATCCAATTTCATTAGAGGAAAGCCATGGCCGCCAAAAAAGTCACCCGCCAGGACCTGCGCGATGCCGCGGAAAAATACAAGAATTGGGGCAAATGGGGCCCAGACGACGAGGTCGGCACGCTCAATTACACCAGCGCGGAAGACATCATTGCCGCCACACGACTGGTCAAGAAGGGCAAGGTGATCTCGCTGGCGCTCAATTTCGACCACACCGGGCCGCAGGGCGCCAAGAGCAAGTACCCGTCCATGGGCCGCACCAATCCGATCCACACCATGCTGCGCACCGGCACCGACGCGTATTCCGGCGTGCTCGACAAGCGCGGCATCCGCGCCGCCGACGATATGGTCACGATGCCGCTGCAATGCGGTACGCAGTGGGATGGGCTCGGCCATGTCTTCTACGAGCAATGGATGTGGAACGGCTACGACTGCCGCGAGGTGACCTCGGCCGGCGCGCAGAAGTGCGGCATCGAGAAGACCAGGAACAAGATGGTCGGCCGCGGCGTGCTGCTCGACGTGGCGCGTTACAAGGACGTCGAGTCACTCGACGACGGTTACGCCATCACCAATGACGATCTCTTCAGCGCCGCCAAGCAGCAGAACGTCGAGCTCAAGCGCGGTGATTTCATCATCGTGCGCACCGGCATGATGGAGCGCTGCCAGAAAGCCGGAAGCTGGGACGGCTATCCCGGCGGCGACGCGCCGGGCTTCGGCTTCGAGACGCTCGATTTCGTCCAGGAAACCGAGCTCGCCGCCTTGGCGAGCGACACCTGGGGCTGCGAGGTGCGCCCGAACCAGAGCGAGGAGGGCATCAACCAGCCCTGGCACTGGATCACCATCCCGATCATGGGCATGACCATGGGCGAGATTTTCCAGTTGAAGGAGCTCGCCGACGACTGCGCCGCCGACAAGGTGTATGAATTTCTGTTCGTGGCGCCGGCTATTCCGATCACCGGCGCGGTCGGCTCGCCGGTCAATCCGCTGGCGATCAAATGATCATCGAGGAATTGACTATCACCTGTCCGAATTGCGGGCACCAGGCAACCGGACACATGCCCACGGACGCCTGCCAGTTCTTCTACGTCTGCAAAGGCTGCGGTGAGCGGCTCAAGCCGCTGGCCGGCGATTGCTGTGTGTTCTGTTCCTACGGATCGGTTTCCTGTCCGCCCGTGCAGGCGTCGTCCGATCAAGCGTGCTGCCGAACCTGAAAGGCAATAGCCATGAAGCTTGGCCACAACACCAAACGCACCGGCGCCGAGGTGCTTGCCGACATGCTGGCGGGCTACGGCGTTACCCACGTGTTCATGGTGCCGGCGGTGTTGCGGCGCACCTTTGCCGAGATGGAACGGCGCACCAAAATCGCGCGTGTGCATTGCCACGGGGAAAAATCCGCCGCCTATATGGCCGACGGCTATGCGCGCGCGTCTGGCAAGCCCGGCATCTGTATGGCGCAGGTGATCGGTGCGCTCAATCTCGCCGCCGGGCTGCGTGATGCCTATCTCGCGCATTCGCCGGTGATCGCCATGACCGGCGGGCGCGATCCGCGCTGGAAATTCCGCAAGGTCTATCAGGAAATCGACGACGTGCCGGCCTTCGAGCCGGTCACCAAGATGAACGTCACCGTCGACGACGTGGCGCGCTTTCCCGACATGATCCGCCAGGCCTTCCGCACCGCCACAACCGGCACGCCCGGTCCGGTGCATCTGCAGTTCCGCGGCAACGAAGGCCAGGTGGACGTGGAAGAAGCCGAGATGGAAGCGCTGGTGGAGGCGCAGTTCGCAAAGATGCCGCCGTTCCGCCCGGCGCCGGATGCGGCGCAGGTGAAAGCCGCGCTTGATCTGCTGCAAAAGGCGGAGCGTCCGATCATCGTTGCCGGCGGCGGCGTGCGCGCCTCGGGCGCGGGGAAGGAACTGGTGGCTTTTGCCGAAGCGCTGCAAATCCCTGTCGTCACCTCGCTCAACGGCAAGGATGTTATCCCCGGCATCCATCCACTCTCGGTTGGCGTCGTCGGTTCCTATTCGCGCGAGAGCGCCAACCGCGCCGTCAACCGCGCCGATCTGGTCTGCTTTATCGGCAGCGAGACCGGCGGCATGACCACGCATTTCTGGACGGTACCGGCGATCGGCGCGCCGGCGATCCAGATCGACATCGTGCCGGAAACGCTCGGCCGCAATTATCCCTTGCAGGCCGCCGTGCTGGGCGACGCCAAGACCGTGCTCGCGACTCTGCTGGCAAGCGCGGACAAGGCGAGCGCCAAGAAGCGCGAAGCCTGGATCAAGGAAATTGCCGCACTGCGCAGCGACTGGTACGCCAAATACAAGGCCGATCTTGAATTGGACGCCGTGCCCATCCATCCGGCCCGCATTTGCCACGAATTGACGCAACACGTGCCCGACGACGCCATCGTCGTCGTCGACACGGGCCACGCCGGCATGTGGATGGGCGGCATGTACGACTTGCGCGAACCGACGCAAAGCTACGTGCGCAGCGCCGGCCATCTCGGCTGGGCCTTTCCGGCCGGCATCGGCGCCAAGGCGGCTTGCCCGGAGCGCCCGGTGGTGGTGTTCACCGGCGACGCCGGCTTCTGGTATCACATCGCCGAAATCGAGACCGCGGTACGCTGGAATATCGCTTCGGTGACGCTGGTCAACAACAACGGCGGCGGCAACCAGTCCAAGCGCGGCTTCGACCGCGCCTATGGCGGCGAACAGACCGCCAAGGCGCGCGAGTTGTGGACCTACAATGCGATGAATTTCGCCAAGCTCGCCGAGGACATGGGCGCGCTTGGCATCCGTGTCGAAAAGCCCGCCGACATCGCGCCGGCGCTTGCCAAGGCGTTGGCCGCCAAACGCCCGGCGGTCATCGATGTCGTCAGCGATATCGAGGCGCTGGCGCCGACCGCGGTCAGCTAGTAGCGCCCGACCATTTGACCCACGTCAAAGCCGGCAGCCTCCCTGCGCGCGATAAAGGCGCATCACCTTGATGCCAGCCGGGCCGTAAGGGAGCGCAAACGATGAAATACGTTCGACTGCACGCCGACAAGAACGGCAACACCCATTTCGAGGACGCCACCCTCAAGCTCGACGAGGCCGACTACCGGCCACCGGCGCCGCTGGCGTTCGTGTCGCACGCCTATCAGGCCGACGGCGTCCAGTTCATCCGGCTGCCCGCCGGCTGGGCTGCCGATTCCATCAAGGTGCCGAAAAAGCAGTTTCTCATCTGCCTGAAGGGCCATCTCGAGGTGACCGCGAGCGACGGCAAGACCCACACCTTCGGTCCCGGCGATACCGTGCTGATGGAAGACGGCGACGGCAAGGGCCATCGCTCGCACGTCAAGGGCGGGGAATGCCTGGCTGCGGTGATCCCAGTCGATTAGCTGGCTCAGCCTTCCCCGATCTCGCGTAAGATTTCCGCCGTGTGCTCGCCCAGCAGCGGGGCGGGGCGTTCGGAGGCCGCTCTCCAACCGTCCATCACCACCGGCGTGCGCACGCCCGGGATGTGCCCCGCCTTGGCGGCGGCGCTCGGCAACTTTAATTGCATGCCGCGGTGAACCACCTGCGGGTCGTTGAACACTTGCTCGAGATTGTTGATCGGCCCGGCCGGCACCTGCATCGCTTCCAGCTGATCGAGCAGGTTGTCGCGTTTCATGCGCGATGTGATCGCGGCGATCTTGCCGACCAGCTCGTCGCGATGCTTGAGCCGGCCGACATTGCCCTTGTAGTTCGGGTCTTCGGCGAGCTCGGGCGCGCCCAGCACCTTGCACAGCTTGACGTATTGCGCGTCGTTGCCGGTGGCGATAATGACGTGGCCGTCGGCGACCGGGAACACCTGATAGGGCACGATATTGGCGTGCGCGTTGCCGAGCCGTTTCGGAATGTTGCCGGACACCAGATAGTTCAGCGCCTGGTTCGACAAGACGCCGACGGTCGAATTGACCAGCGCGTTGTCGATGTAGCAGCCCTTGCCGGTGGTCTCGCGCTGGTGCAGCGCGGCGAGGATGCCGATCACCGAATAAACGCCAGTGAAAATGTCGGACACCGGGACGCCGACGCGGGTCGGTTCGCCATCGGCCGTGCCGGTCAGGTCCATGACGCCGGCCATGCCTTGCGCCATCAGGTCGTAGCCGGCGCGCTTGGCGTAGGGGCCGTCCTGGCCGAAGCCGGTTACCGAGCAATAGATCAGCCGCGGGTTCTCCGGCGCCAGGCTCTTGTAGTCGAGCCCGAATTTGGCGAGCCCGCCGACCTTGAAGTTTTCAATCAGCACGTCCGAGCGCGCCGCTAGTTTGCGCACGATGCGCCGGCCCTCGTCGCTGTCGAAGTCGATTTCGATCGAGCGCTTGCCGCGGTTGGCGCCATGGAAATAGGCCGCCCCGATATGGTTGCCGTCCTTGCCTTCCACGAAGGGTGGGCCCCAGCCGCGGGTGTCGTCGCCGGCGCCCTTGCGCTCCACCTTGACCACGTCCGCCCCCAGATCGGCGAGAATCTGGCCGGCCCAAGGCCCGGCCAGGATGCGGGCAAGCTCGAGGACGCGGAGGCCCGCCAACGGCTTCGGCATGGATGAAATCCCCCTGGATTGGGCGCAAGTGACGGCGATTGCGAGGGTTTATAGGACCATCGTCCGAACCTGGCCAGACCGGGAAATCCCTTTGTCCGGACGGGGGTTGGCGCAGAAATTTACGTGGCGTTTATGGCGGCCTCCGCCACCACCGAGCTAAGGTCCGCCCAATGGACGGCGAGGCGAACCCGCGCTGCCGGCGCGTAAACGCCGCGGTGGGCCTCTCCCAACAGAAAATTCAACTCTGGAGGAACCTCGATGAGGACACTGACCACGATTGTTGCCGCTGTCTCGACCGCCGTTCTGTTGACGGCGTCGGCGCAGGCGCAAGTCACGCTCAAGGCTTCGCACCAGTTCCCGGGCGGCAAGCACGACGTGCGCGACGATATGGTGCTGATCATCGCCAAGGAGGCCAAGGACGCCAATGTCGGCATCAACATTCAGGTCTATCCCGGCGCCTCGCTGATCAAGCCGAAAGAACAGTGGAACGCCATGGTCAACGGCCAGCTCGACATGGCGCTGTTCCCGCTCGACTACGCCAGCGGCAAGGTGCCGGCCTTTGGCGCCACTCTGATGCCCGGCTTGATCCGCAGTCAGGGTCGCGCCAAGCGCATCAACAACTCGGCGTTCATGAAGCAGATGCGCGCTGAGATCGAGAAGCACGGCGTGATGGTGCTGTCCGACGCTTGGTTTGCGGGCGCCATGGCTTCCAAGAACGGCTGCATCACCAAGCCGGAAGACATGAAGGGCCGCAAGTTCCGCTCCGCCGGCATCACCTTTGCAGACATGTGGAAGACCGCCGGCGCCTCAATCGTCAGCCCGCCGTCGAACGAAATCTACAATGCGTTCCAGAGCGGCGTGATCAACGGCACCGACACCAGCCTCGGCTCGTTCCAGTCGATGCGGCTATACGAGGTGACGGATTGCCTCACCGCGCCCGGCGACAACGCGCTATGGTTCATGTATGAGCCGGTGTTGATGTCGAAGAAGAGCTTCAACAAGCTCAACAAGAAACAGCAGGCCGCAATCGTCGCCGCCGGCAAGAAGGCGCAGGCCTTCTATGAAGGCAAGGCCGATCAGGTGAACGAAGAGGCGATCAAGGCCTTCAAGGATCACAAAGTGAAGGTCGTGAGCTTGAACGATGCCGAATACAAGGCTTGGCTCGATGTCGCGCGAAAGAGCTCTTACGCGGATTTCGCCAAGAAAGTGCCGAACGGTCAGAAACTGATCGACGAGGCGCTCGCGGTCAAATAGCGTCCAGACGCTTGCGCCGGCCGGCGGATCTTCCGCCGGCCGGCCGCAAGGCGCGGGCTCGCGCCGCGTACTGACTAGCCTGCCGTAACAAGCCGGAAACCCCGCCCCATGGATACCTTCATCTGGGTCGTGCAATGGCTTTCGCGTATCGCCGGCGTGGTAGCGGGCTTCTTCGTCGCGCTCGCCGTGTTCGTGATTTGCGATATGGTCATCGAGCGCTACATCTTCAATCTGACCACGATCTGGCAGCTTGACGTCGTCACCTACAGCATTATCGCCACCACCTTCATCGGCAGCGCCTATGTCCTGATGACGCGCGGCCACGTCAACGTCGACGTGGTGCCGATCTATCTCCGCCCCCGCGCGCGCTACTGGCTCGCTATATTCGCCAATCTCTTGGCGCTGGCCTTTGCCCTCGTGCTTTTCATTCTCTGTACGAAATTCTGGTACCAGGCCTGGTCGAACGATTGGCACTCGGACACGGTCTGGCGCGCGCGATTGTGGGTTCCTTATCTGTCGATGCCTGTCGGCCTCGGATTGCTGGTGCTGCAATACATCGCGGAACTGATTTCGGTTGCGACCGGGCGAACCCCGCCGTTCCAGATGACCCATGAAGAGCACGTGGCGTGAGCCCGCCGGTCGAAGGAGCGATTGTTCTCGTCGCCACCATTGCGACGTTGCTGACCGGCATACCGGTGGCTTTCGGCCTGGGCGCGATCGCGGTGATCTTTCTGGTGCTGTTCCAGGGCATCGACAGCATTCAGGTGGTGGCCGAGACCTTCTACTCCAGCCTTGATGAGTTCACGTTGGTCGCCATCCCCATGTTCATCATGATGGGCGCGGCCATCGGCTCCTCGCCGGCCGGCAAGGACCTCTACGAAGCGCTCGACCGCTGGCTCTACCGGGTACCCGGCGGATTGGTGGTGTCCAATCTCGGCGCCTGCGCGATCTTCGCCGCCTTGACCGGTTCGTCGCCGGCGACTTGCGCCGCCATCGGCAAGATGGGCATTCCGGAGATGCGCAGCCGCGGTTATCCGGACGAGGTGGCGACCGGCTCGATCTGCGCCGGCGGCACGCTCGGCATTCTGATTCCGCCGTCGATCACGTTCATTCTCTACGGCATCGCCACCGAAACTTCGATCGGCCGGCTGTTCCTCGCTGGCGTCCTCCCGGGCATGCTGCTTACCGCGCTCTTCATGGCATGGACGTTGTTCTACATTTGGATGAAGGGCTTCCGCGCCTATGCGCCGGATTTCCGTTTCACGTGGAAGCAAAAATTTGAATCGATCCCGAAGGTGGCGCCCTTCCTCGCGGTGGTGATCGGCGTCATGTACGTTCTGTACGGCGGCGTTGCCACACCCTCTGAAGCCGCCGGCGTGGGCGCCGCCTTCTGCGTGCTGCTGGCGATCTTCATCTATCGTATGTGGAGCCCGAAATCGTGGTGGGAGATCCTGCGCTCCACCACGCGCGAATCGGTGATGATCCTCATGATCATCGCTACCGCCGCGCTGTTCGGCTACATGCTGACCTCGCTCTACATCACCCAGACGCTGGCGCAGGCGATCGCCGACGCGCACTACAATCGCTGGGTGTTGATGGCGATGATCAACGTTTTCCTGCTGGTCTGCGGCTGCTTCGTGCCGCCGGCCGGCATCATCCTGATGACCGCGCCCATCCTGCTGCCGATTGTTACGGTAGCCGGCTTCGATCCGGTCTGGTTCGGGGTCATCGTGACTATCAATATGGAGATTGGATTGATTACGCCGCCGGTCGGCCTAAATTTGTTCGTCGTTAACGCCATTGCTCCGGATGTGCCTACAAACAAGGTGCTATGGGGCTCGGTGCCCTATGTCATGATGATGATTGTCGGCATCATTATCTTGTCTATCTTTCCGGATATTGCCACATGGTTGCCGAATTATCTGATGGGCGGGCGCAACTGAGGGCGGGGGATATAAACCGGCGCCGCGCGCTCGCCAGAGCGGGAATTGTTCTTTGGTCTGACGGACTTGCGGCTGGTTAGTGGACTGTTTAGCCGGCATTATAATTTCGTCTATGTTTCCTTGCTATATGGTTGCCGGCTATCTTGACGGATGCGGCCGTGGAGCCTCAATGAACGCCTCTTTTTTCGGCGAACTGTTACAGACCATTTCGGAGCGCGGCCGCGCGTTGCTCGACCGCGCCCGCGACCGCCGCGGCATCGATGCAACCCGCTCGGAAAGTCTGGTCGAACTTGCCGAGCACCTGCTCTCCGGCCGCGGCGAGGCGTCCAGCGTGGCGCTCGCCCGCGAAATTCTCGGCCGCTATGCCGAACTCACCACCGGGCCGCGCATCGCGTTTTTCGAGGCGCTCGCCCAGCGCTTCGGTCCGGACAACGCGCGGCTGGAATCGGCCATCGCGGCCTGGAAGGAAAATCCGAGCGACGCCACCGCCGCCGTCGTGCACGCGGCCTCCGAGCCGCGCCGGCAAGAATTATTCCGCCGGCTCAATCTGGCCCCCGGCGGCACCGTGGCGCTGGTGCGCATGCGCGCGCAATTGCTGGACGCGCTCGTTAAACGCGACGATCTCGCCGCGGTCGATGACGATTTCGTCCATTTGTTCTCGTCCTGGTTCAACCGCGGCTTCCTGGTGCTGCGCCATGTCGACTGGTCGACCCCGGCGATCGTACTAGAGAAGATCATCCGCTATGAGGCGGTGCATGCGATCCACGACTGGGAGGACCTGCGCCGGCGCATCGATCCGCCCGACCGGCGCTGCTACGCCTTTTTCCATCCTGCATTGGTGGACGACCCGCTGATCTTCGTCGAAGTCGCGCTGACCCGCGACATCCCGGCCGCGATCGCGCCAATTCTCAGCCCCGAGCGCGAAGTGAGCGACGGCGACAAGAATCGCACCGCGGTGTTCTACTCGATTTCCAACTGCCAGCGCGGGCTCAGCGGCGTGTCGTTCGGCAACTTCCTGATCAAGCAGGTGGTCGAGGAAATCAGCCGCGAGATGCCGAAGCTGTCGACCTTCGTGACGCTTTCGCCGCTCACCGGCTTTGCCGCCTGGCTCAAGCGCGAGCGCGAAGCGGAGAAATCGGCGGCGCTGACCGAGGCTGACAAGACCATGCTGGCGGCGCTCGATGAGCCGGGCTGGTGGGCCAATGACGAGATGACGGAGCGCCTGCGCGATCCGGTGATGCGGGCGGCGGCCTGGTATCTGGTGCGCGCGCGCGGTCCGCGCGGGCTGCCGTTCGACGGCGTCGCGCGTTTCCATCTCGGCAACGGCGCGCGGCTCGAGCGCATCAACTGGCTGGCCGACGTATCCGACAAGGCGCTGGCGCAGGCGCACGGGCTCATGGTGAACTATCAATACGATCTCGACGACATCGAGAAGAACCACGAGGCCTATGCGGAAGGCCGCACCGTGGTCGCCGCCAATTCGGTGCAGCGCCTGCTGCGTCCGTCGCTCGAATTGGTGCCGGGCGCGGGTTAGGACTTCCCGTACACCGGCACAATCGCGCCGCGAGTGACCGTGTTGGCGGGCGAAGCCAGAAACAAAATCGTCGCCGCCACGTCTTCGACCTTCGGCCATGCGTCGAAATTCGCCTTCGGCATGGCCTTGCGGTTGGCGGCGGTGTCCATGACCGAGGGCGCCACCGCATTGGCCAGAATGCCGTCCTTGGCGACTTCCTCGGCGAGCGCGACGGTGAGTGCGGCGACGCCGGTCTTGGCGATCGTATAGGCCGCCATGCCGGCGCCGGCGCGCCATTCCAGGGCGGGGCGCGCCGCCACGTTGACGATGCGCCCGCCGCCGCTCGCGCGCATGGCGTTGACCGCGGCACGGCAACACAAGAAGCAGGAGACCAGATTGCCGTCGAGCTGCGCCATCAGCGCGGCCTTGCCGGTTTTCGCCACCTCGCCCATGGCGAAGCCGCCGGCGATGTGGATCGATGCCCACGGCGAAAGGCCGGCGTAAACCTTGCTGACGTCGCCTTCGTCGGCCAGATCCGAGACCTTGATCAGCTTCACCTTGCCGTCGTTGCGAAACGGAAAACGCTCCGCTTCCGCCTCGTGCACATAAGGCACGGTGCAACCGGCGCCGGCGCCCAGCAAGGCGCCCACCACCGCGCTGCCGAGCGCGCCGGTGCCGCCGGTCACCACCACCTGCTTGCCCGAGAAATCGGTCATCCGCGCCCCCGCTTTGCCCGCATCGGCAGCACCTGGAGTTCGAGCCAGTTTGCCACCTCGCTCACCCGCAGCTTCTTGTCGAGTACGTTCTTGCTGACGCCGTGCCGCCAGGCGAGCCGCTTGCATTCGGGATCGCGGTCGAGCAGGTCGAGATCCTGCGCGAACATTTTCATGTCGGGCTCGTCGGCGAAGAAGCCTTCGCCGATCAGCCTTGTGCCGATGCGGCGCACGATCGCCGCCAGCTCGCGCAGCGGATATTCCGGGTGATACTGCACTGCCCAGGCCACCGAGCCGTTGGTACGGATTTCCACGCTCTGCACCGACGACGTGGCATTGGTGGCGAGCACGGTGGTGCCGGGTGGCACGGTGTCGACCTCGTCGAGGTGCACGGTCGGCGCGTTGAACACGTCGAGCTTGCCCACATACATCGGATGCTTGCGGCCGGCTTCGGTCAGGCGAATGCCGCGGCCGAAGCCGATCTCGCGGCCTTTGGGATTCTTGCGCACGCTGCCGCCGGCCGCCGCCGCGATCACCTGCAGGCCCCAGCAGGAGCCGAACAGCGGCGTCCCGGTCGTGAGTGCCGAACGCACCAGTTCGACCTGGCGCATCACCTCCGGCCCGCCATGATAGACGTGCAGCGCCGATCCGGTGATGGCGATCCCGTCATAGCCTTCCAACGCTTCGCCCGCCGGTAGCGATGCGCCCGGGTCGCCCGGATAGCAGATGTCCACCGCCGCCCCTGGCAACAGCTCGCGCAGCAGGTCGGAATAGCCCTTGCTGGCCGCCACGCCGCCGGCGGCCACGTGTTCGGCCGTGGTCTGCGGTGAGTTCCCTTCGATAACGAGCAGGCGGGGGGAGGGCATGGGGTCCGGCTTCAAGGTCCCGGCGGCGCGTTCGGCGTCGCGAAGACATTGTTTATGACATATGGCTAGAACAAGGTCGTTTGGCAATCGCGGCCGATTGTTGTGGCTTTAAGCGGGCTTGAGTGGGCCGGTGAAGCCGCTCATTCTGCAAGTAATCAGCGAATCAGCAGGCAATTCCGCGCAGTCATGGCCGACTTCGACCTCGCCATCATCGGCGGCGGCATCAACGGAACCGGGCTGGCGCGCGACGCCGCCGGACGCGGCTTGAGCGTATTGCTGGTCGAGATGAATGATCTCGGCTCCGGCACCTCCTCGGCTTCCACGAAGTTGATCCACGGTGGCCTGCGCTACCTGGAACACGGCGCCTTCCGGCTGGTGCGCGAAGCGCTGGCCGAACGCGAAGTTCTGTTGCGCATGGCTCCGCACCTGATCCGCCCGGCACGCTTCCTGCTGCCGCCGCTTCCAGGCCGACGCCCGGCAATACTGCTGCGCTTCGGCTTGTTGCTTTACGACTGGCTGGGCGCGCGCAAGCTGTTGCCGGCGAGCCGCACCGTCGATCTCACGCATCACGCGCTCAGCGCGCCGCTCAAGCGCTCGTTCCACTACGGCTTTGAATTTTCCGATTGCCTGGTCGACGATTCCCGGCTGGTCGTGCTCAACGCGCTCGATGCTGCCGAGCGTGGCGCCGTCATCCATACCCGCACCCGATGCGTGCGGACGGAGCGGCGCGACGAGTGGGAACTGGTGCTCTACACTCGCGGTCGCCGCGAGACCAAAACCGCGCGCGTGCTGGTCAATGCCGCCGGGCCCTGGATCGGCGAGGTGGCCGACACCGTGATCCGGCAGCCGCTACCGGCGCCGGTCCGGCTGGTCAAGGGCAGCCATATCGTGGTGCCCCGCCGCTTCGAGCACGAATGCGGTTATCTCTTGGAGGCCGCCGACGGGCGCGTGGTGTTCGCTCTGCCGTTCGCGCAGGACTTCACCCTGATCGGCACCACCGACGAGAACTTCGTTGGCGACGTCAATTCGCCGTCGGCCGATAGCGCCGAGATCGTTTATCTCTGCAACACCGTGAACGAGTATTTCCGCGACAAGATCATGCCCGACGAGCTGGTATGGGCGTTCGCCGGCGTGCGCGCGCTGCATGACGACGGCGCCGGTAGGCCCGAGGACGTCACCCGAGATTATGTGCTTGCATTTGACGAACAGCCGCACGAGGCGCCGCTCTTGACCATCTACGGCGGCAAGATCACCACCCACCGCAAACTGGCGGAGGCGGCGATGGCGAAAATTGCTCCCTTCTTCCCGGCGCGGCCACCCTGGACCGCGGGCTCGACGCTGCCCGGCGGCGATTTTCCGCCCCGCGAATTTCCCGCGCTGGTGGCCGAAATGATCAGGCTCTGGCCGTTTCTCTCGGAGGCGCACGCGCAGCGCCTGGTGCGGGCCTATGGCCGGCGCGCCGAGCGTATTCTTGGATCCGCGCAAAGCATGGACGAGCTCGGGCCCCGCTTCACCGGCGATCTCACCGGCGCCGAGGTGCGCTACCTCGTCGAGAATGAGTGGGCACAGACCGCGGAGGACGTGCTGTACCGGCGCAGCAAGCTTGGCCTTAAAGCCACCGACGAAGAGACCGCCGCGCTCAGCCAGTTCCTCGCCTCGCTCACTGCGACAGTGGCGCAGCAAACCGCGCCTTGAGCGCGTGCCGCGATGGTTTATCAATCGTTGCAGTAATCGGTACAATTTCCACGGCCCGTTTTAGCGGGCCGGTATACCTTCGTGACTGAATGGCGGCGCTAGTACCGTTTCAGGAGAATATGGACCGTCGATGCCGAACGATTCCAAGACCCTTGCCGAACGTTTTGCCGCCGCCAAGGTGCTGGTGGTGGATGACGAGTCGAATATGCGCAAGGTCGTGCGCACCATGCTGATGAGCATCGGTGTTCCCAATGTCTATGAGGCGGCCGATGGACCGGTCGGCCTCGAGATCATCTGCACCAGCCGTCCCGACGTTGTCATTCTCGACTGGGAAATGCCTGGCCTCGATGGCCCAGCTTTCGTGCGCATGGTGCGTTCGCCCGAAACCTTCCCGTATCCACGCGTGCCGATCATCATGCTCACCGGCCATGGCGAGCGCTCGCGCGTGATCGAAGCGGTCAAGGTCGGCGTCAACGAGTTTCTGGTTAAGCCGGTGTCGTCCAAGGCCTTGCAGGACCGCTTGATCGCGGTGCTGGTCAATCCGCGCCCGCTGGTGAAAACCGGCGACTATTACGGCCCGGCACCGCGCAAAATGGCGAGTTCTGTCAATGTCGACAACGACGAGACCATCGCCAACCTGTTCATTGTGAATTAAGCTCCGCGCTGCTTTCAGCGACTTCCAACTTGGCAGCCCGGGGAAGACGTCTTGGCCGCTCTCATCGCCATCGATCAGGGCACCACCTCGACGCGCGCCATCGCCTTCGATGCGGCGCTCAAGCCGCTCGGCCTCGCCCAGCACGAACTGCACCAGATCTATCCGTCGCCCAGCCTGGTCGAGCACGATCCGGAAGCGATCTGGACCGCCACCGTCGCCTGCGTGCGCGAAGCGATTGCCAAGGCCGGCCTTGAGCCGCGCGACGTCGCCGGCATTGGCATCACCAATCAGCGCGAAACCACGGTGATCTGGGAGCGTTCAACCGGCAAGCCGATCCACAACGCGATCGTTTGGCAGGATCGGCGCACCGCCGACCTTTGCAGCTTACTGCGCGAAAGCGGCCACGAGGACGAGATCACCGCCAAGACCGGGCTGGTGCTCGATCCTTATTTTTCCGCCAGCAAGATCGCCTGGTTGCTTGAGCACGTGCATGGCGCGCGGGCGGCGGCGGAGGCCGGCAGGCTTGCCTTCGGCACCATCGACAGCTTCCTGTTGTGGCGGCTCACCGGCGGCAAGGTCCATGCCACCGACGCCAGCAACGCCGCGCGCACGGCCTTGTTCGACATCAGCAAGGGCGAATGGGATGCGGGTTTGTGCAAGCTGTTTGGCGTGCCGCCAAGCCTGTTGCCGGAGGTGCGTGATAATGGCGGCGAGTTCGGCGTCACCGCGCCCAACCTGTTCGGCGCACCGATGCGCATTCTGGGCATGGCCGGCGACCAGCAGGCGGCGACTATCGGGCAGGGATGCTTCAAGCCCGGCATGATGAAATCGACTTACGGCACCGGCTGTTTCATGGTGCTCAACACCGGCTCCGAGCGCGTCGCCTCGCGTAACCGGCTGCTCACCACCATCGCCTACCAGCTCGAGGGCAAGCGCAGCTACGCTCTGGAAGGCGCGATCTTCATCGCCGGCGCGGCGGTGCAATGGCTGCGCGACGCCCTCAAGATCATCGCGCATTCGGCGGATGCCGACCCGCTCGCCGCCCTCGCCGATCCGGCCGAGCAGGTCTATCTGGTGCCGGCTTTTGTCGGGCTCGGTGCGCCCTATTGGGACGCGCAGGCGCGCGGCGCGATTTTCGGGCTCACCCGCCATTCCGGCGATGCCGAGCTCGCGCGCGCGGTGCTGGAATCGGTCGGCTACCAGACCCGCGATCTGTTTTCGGCCATGCGCGCCGACTGGCCGGCGGCGCGAGCTGCCTCCGTGCTGCGTGTCGACGGCGGCATGACCGCCAGCGATGCCACCATGCAGTTCCTCGCCGATATCCTGGCGAGCCCGGTCGACCGCCCGGCGGTGATGGAGACGACCGCCCTGGGCGCCGCCTATCTTGCCGGCCGCTCCGCCGGCCTCTGTCCCGATCTCGATGGTTTTGCCGCGCAATGGCGGCTCGACCGCCGCTTCGAGCCGCGCATGGACGCCGAAATGCGTGAACGCAAATATAACGGCTGGCAGGACGCGGTCAGGCGCACGTTAACGGCCCGGTGATGATTGCGGCACAATATCGCCGCCGCCGGAGCCTGCCCGCCATGAACATCAGCGCCAAGCATGTCGAAGCCCTGATCCAGCAACTGCGCGTGCTGGTGGTCGACGACAATCCGTTCATGCGCAACCTAGTGCGCGGCATGCTCGCCAATATCGGCGTCAAGACGGTGTTCGAAGCGGGCGACGGCATCGCCGCGCTGGAAATGATCCGCTCGCTCACGCCCGACGTGGTCGTGCTGGATTGGGAGATGCCGCTGCTCAACGGCCCGGAACTGGTGCGCATCGTGCGCTCGCCCGGAGTCTTCCCGATGCCGGACGTTCCCATCATCATGCTCACCGCCCACGGCGAGCGCTGGCGCATCCTGGAATCGGTCAAGCTCGGCGTGAACGAGTTCCTGTGCAAGCCGGTGTCAGCCAAGGCGCTGTTCGACCGCCTGATCTCAATTCTGCTCAAGCCGCGCGAGAGCGTGCAACTCGGCGAGTATTACGGCCCGGCGCCGCGCTTACCGGTGGCGGCGGCGCCGGTGGCCGTTCCCGACAGCGAGCTGCCGGACGCGACTTGACGCCTCTGCCATTGCCGTTCGAATTGCCCGGTTGAGCGCGCGCGCTTGCCCCGCTAGCGTTGCGCGCGGTGAGGCGTCGAGGGCAATCAATGGCGGACGGCGAGGCTACGCGCGGGCGCGAGGATGACGGCCGGCCCCCACTGGTGCGCTTTCAGCAAGTCAGCAAGCGCTTCGGCGATGTCACCGCGGTCGACGCACTCACCCTCGACATCAGGCAAGGCGAATTCTTCGCGCTGCTCGGCCCCTCCGGCTGCGGCAAGACCACGCTGTTGCGCCTGCTTGCCGGTTTCGAAGCGCCGAACGAAGGCCGCATCCTGCTCGACGGCGAGGACATCGGCGATGTTCCGCCCCACCGCCGGCCGGTCAATATGATGTTCCAGAGCTACGCCTTGTTTCCCCATCTCACCGTGGAGGGAAATATCGGCTTCGGCCTGCGCCAGGAAAACGTCGGCCGGCGCGAGCGCCGCGAGCGGGTTGCCGACATGCTGGCGCTGGTCAAGCTGCAAGGCTTCGGCGGGCGCCGCGTCGGCCAGCTCTCCGGCGGCCAGCGCCAGCGGGTGGCGCTGGCGCGTTCGCTGATCAAGCGCCCGCGCGTGCTGCTGCTTGACGAGCCGCTGGCGGCGCTCGACAAGAAGCTGCGTGCCGAAACCCAGTTCGAACTGATGGAATTTCAGCGCAAGCTCGGCACCACGTTCGTCATCGTCACCCACGATCAGGAGGAGGCGATGATCGTGTCCGACCGTATTGCGGTGATGGACCAGGGCCGGCTGGTACAGGTGGCGGAGCCTGCCGAGATCTACGAGCGGCCGAATTCGCGCTGGGTCGCCGATTTTCTCGGCGAGGTGACGCTGATCGAGGGTTCCCTGAACGAAGACGGCACGCTCGCGACCAAGCTCGGGCCGCTGGTCGTCGCCGGCGGCGGCAAACCCCACGACAAGGTCTGGCTGGCGCTGCGCCCGGAAAAGCTGCGCATGAGCTCCGAGCGTCCTGCGGCCGACGGCCTCAACGTGGCCGCCGGCATCGTGCTCGAAATCGGTTACCGCGGCGACGTCTCGCTCCACAAGGTGCAACTCGCCGACCGTTCGCTGATGAAAGTCGCGCTCGCCAATACCAGCGCGCGCGGCAAGCCTGCGTTCGCCGTCAAGGACCTGGTGTGGCTGTCCTGGCCGCATGACGCCGGCGTGCTGCTGACGGAATAGATCATGAGCGCAACGACCAAAAGCGGACGGATCTGGGGGTCGCGCGCGGTCCTGCTGTTGCCGTATCTGTGGCTGGTGGTCTTCTTCCTGGCGCCGTTCGCGATCGTGCTCAAGATCAGCGTCTCGCAGACCGCGATCGCGCAGCCGCCGTATGTGCCGGTGTTCGACCTGGCCGCGGGGTGGCAGGGCCTGCAGGATTTCGTCGCGCGGCTGACGCTCGAGGGCTACCAGCTCATCGCCTCCGACCGGATCTATCTGTCTTCCTATCTCAAGAGCCTGCAAATCGCAGGGCTTTCGACCGCGATCCTGCTGCTGATCGGGTATCCGGTCGCCTATGGCATCGCGCGCGCGCCGCGCCTGCTGCAACCGCTGTTGGTGATGCTGGTGGTGCTGCCGTTCTGGACCTCGTTCCTGATCCGCGTCTATGCCTGGATCACCATCCTGCAGCGCGACGGGTTGCTCAACGACATGTTGCTGGCGCTTCACGTCGTCAACGAACCGGTAGCCTGGCTGTCGTCCGACACGGCGATCTATATCGGCATCGTCTATTCCTATTTGCCGTTCATGGTGCTGCCGCTCTACGCCACGCTCGAGAAGATGGACGACACGCTGTTGGAGGCGGCGGCCGATCTCGGCTGCCCGCGCTGGAAGGCGTTTTGGCTGGTGACGGCGCCGCTGTCGCTGCCGGGAGTGGCGGCCGGCACGCTGCTCTGCTTCATCCCGATCGTCGGCGAGTTCGTCATTCCAGATCTGCTCGGCGGCTCGCGAACGCTGATGATCGGGCAGACGCTGTGGACGGAATTCTTCTTCAACCGCGACTGGCCGGTGGCGTCGGCCATTGCGGTGGCATTGCTCGCGCTGCTGGTGCTGCCGATCCTGCTCTACGAGCGCCTGCAGCGGCGCCAATTGGAAGGTTTCCGCTGATGCTGCGGGTGTCCCGGTTCAACGTCGTCTCGGTCGCGCTCGGCCTCGCGTTCCTTTACCTGCCGATCGCCATCCTGGTGATCTATTCGTTCAATGCCTCGCGGCTGGTCACCGTCTGGGGCGGCTGGTCGTTTCAATGGTACCGCGCGCTCCTGCACGACGCCGCCGTGTTGCAGGCGGCCTGGATCAGCCTGCGGGTGGCGGCGCTGTCGGCGAGCGCGGCCACCGTGCTCGGCACCTGCGCGGCCATCGCGCTCGTGCGGATGGGCCGCTTCCGCGGCCGCTTGTTGTTCTCCGGCATGGTCTACGCGCCGCTGGTGATGCCGGAAGTGATCACCGGCCTGTCGCTGCTGTTGCTGTTTGTCGCCTTCAATGTCGACCGCGGCTTCTGGACCATCGTCGTGGCCCACACCACGCTGACCCTGTGCTTCGTCACGGTGATTGTGCAGGCCCGCCTGATCGGCTTCGACCGCAGCCTCGAGGAAGCGGCGATGGACCTCGGCTGCCCGCCACTCAAGACCTTCCTCACCGTCACCTTGCCGCTAATCTTGCCCGCGATTGCGGCCGGCTGGATGCTGGCCTTCTCGCTCTCGCTCGACGATCTGGTGATCGCCAGCTTCACCACCGGGCCGGGCGCCACCACCTTGCCGATCCGCATCTATTCGCAGGTGCGCCTGGGCGTGAAGCCGGAGATCAACGCCATCTGCACCATCATGATTGCGGTGGTGGCGCTCGGCACCATTGTGGCGTCGCTCTTGATGAAGCGCGGCGCGATGCGGCGCGAGCGCGCCGCGCTCGGCGCGCAGGTTTAATACTTTAAGTGGCGCATGATCTTTTTCGAAAACCGGTTCCCGCTTTTCGGGAACATGCGCCAATCGCTGCTGCTTTGCCCGGGCGGGCGGAACAGATAGACGATGAACCAGACCGGCACGATCACCAGCGCGCCCAACAGGACATTGGGCCAGGCCCAGGCAAAGCCCTTGCGCGCAAAGTCCTCGACGCGGTCGGCCGAAAGCCCGAACTCGCGCATCAATTGATCGGCGGAGATGCCGAAATGGGCCAGGATCGTTCCCACCACCAGTGAGGCGACGACGACCTTGGCTAACGTCCGCAGCGTTGCGTAGAGCATCCGCGCCCCGTCGCGCCGGCGGAGACGCCGGCGGGTGATTCGCCTTGAGCGCAATCATAGTCAAATGGCGGTGCCGCGACACGCGCGCGCAGCGGGCTTTTCCGCCGATTCTCTGGTCTGGTGACGGAGTTTATTGCGGCTTTTGAGCTGGTGCCGGCGCCGCGGATTGCTCGGCCGCCGGAATCGTGCCCGAGGTGCCGCCGGTCAGCCGATCGATGACCGAGCGGGCCGCGTCGCGCGCGCTGCGCTCGCGTACCGCCTTGAGCAGCGGGGCGGCCGCGCCCGAGCGGCGGATCAGCGCCTCTACATCGGGCAGCATGATCGGATCGTCCCATGAGCCCTGCACGATGAACGGCAGCGCAAACGGGGCCGCTCCAGTCTTCGGCGGGGTCACCAGCGCTGCCGTGCCGGTGAGATCGAGCTCGCGCGACGGAATCGAGGCGGAGCCCGCCAACGCCAGCTGCACAGCCGGTCCCGACATCTTTACGTCCTCGACGCTGACCTTGCCGTGGGCGATCTTCAGCGCCACCGCGATCTTGTCGTAAGGCGTGCGCCCGGTGCGGAAATCGCCGCCGCCGGACAGCGGCCGGCGCTCCAGCCGGCGCAGGAGCTGCTCCACGTCGAAGCCGGCAATCACGCCGCTCCGCCCGGTCAGGGTGGCGGTGCCGTTCAAGGTGTGCGTGACTGCGAGCACGCTCTCGCCGGTGCCTTCGACCGCGAACGTGATGTCGCCCGTGCCTTCCAGCCGATGTAACCCGAACAACTGGCCGAGGCAGCTTTCCAGATCGACGTCGGTGAAATGCAGCTGCGATTTGACGTCGACGCCCGCATCGAAAGTGGCGAGCGCCACCGAGCCCTTGATCACGCCGCCATAGGCCTGCGCCTCGCCGATGGTGACGGTGAGATGGCCGTTGCGCAGATTGGCGCCGATCGCGGTGCGGCCGAGCTTGGCGTCGGCCAGCACGACCTTCGCCGCCGACAGCCGCAAGTCGAAATCGGTGCCGGACAGGCCGTCGAGCGTGATGTGGCCGCTGTTCCATTCGCGCTGATTGGCGGTGAGCAGCCTAACGGTGGAGACATAGGGCGTGAGGTCGAGCGTGTCGGAGGCGAGCGTGCCTTGCAGCGTCTGGCGCCCGTCGGTCGCGAAGGTGAGCACGCCTTCCGCGGTATTGCCGTCCAACTCGACGTTGACGTTGGACAGGCTGATGGTGCCGCCCACCACCTTGGTCTCTGCCTTGATCGCGAAACGGCCGAAGCCGCCGCCAGGCATCGGCTTCTGTCCACCCCAGACCAGCGCATCGTGCAGCGAGGCCGCATCGGCGGCGAGTGTGCCCTCGATCTGGATGCTGGGCTTGACGCTGACCGCGCCTTCGAAAGCGACCTTCATCGGGTTGCCTGCGATGCGCAACTTGACGCCCGTCCGCTTGCCCGCGAGCGCGGCCGCGAAATCGCCGAGCGTTGCGGTCACGTCCAGCGGTTCGCTATGCCAGACGAGGTGGCCGGTGGCGCCGAAGCTCTTGGAGATCGACGGCCAGGCCAGCGAGAACGCCACGGCGTCGAACGTCTCGGAAAACTCCTTGGCCTTGTTGCGCACCGTCACGGTGCCGTTCTTGATGCGCATCTCGGAGAAGGCCGCCGCGCGTTGCGCGTTCGGCTTCTGGCTGCGCGCCAGCGCCTCGATCAGCCCGGACCAGTTGGAACGGCCGTCTTTTTCCAGCTCGACCGCGATGGTCGGCCGCTCCAACGACACGTTGGCGATTTCGACGCGGCCGACCAACAGCGGAAAAAAACGCAAGCGCGCGGTCAGCCGCTCGGCGGTAAGCGCAGGCTTCTTGGCGTCGCCGAGCACGACGTCGCCGAAGCTGACGCTGCCGGAGGGGAACAGGGTGACAGTGGTTTGGCCGCGCAGGATCGGGTTCAAACCGGTGACGGCGTGGATTTCGCTCAACACCTGACGGCGCACGGTATCGGGCGAGATCAGGTAGCCGGCGGTCGTGAGCACGCCCGCGCCCACGGCGATCGCGGCGAGCAGCACCATTCCCAGGCGTCTTAAGCCAGTGGCGGCCGTCAAAAGGGGTTATCCGCTTGTTTCTGTGTCAATTTCGGACGGACTATAGCACCGGTCCCGCCGTCAGTAACCTTGGGGACCCTCTGTGACCCTTTCATGGCCGGCGCGTATTGCTGGCCGGAGGCGTGGCGTCGGCAATTTCGGCGATCATTTTCTTGACGATGGCTTGGCCGAAGGAATGGAAATCCTTCGCCTCCAGCACGAAGCAGCCCGGGCCGCCGATCACGTTTACACGGTAGTAATTTGTCAGGCCCGCGGGCGGATTGGTGTGCTCCGGGTGCCAGGGCAGCGGGCGCTCGCTCAGGATCACCAGCCCGTTGATGGTGATGTCGCGGGCGAGCGCGGCGTCGCGCGCTTGCGTAACTTCGCGGCCGGCATTGTTGGTGCCGTCGCCGGACACGTCGATGGTCCTGCGATTGGAGGCGAACGGTGCCCGCGCGAATTGCGCCGCCGCGAAGTCGATGCCGCCGCTGATCGAAGTGCGGTTGGTGAACGAGCGCGGCGCTTCAAGCAGGCGGTCGCCGAAGCTGCGCGCGGCCTTTGCTCCGTCGATCATGGTCCAGTCGATCACGATCTGCTGACTGCCGCTGCCCGACCATTCCATATAGAGCACCGCGATGCGGCCATTGCGGCCGGATCGAATGGCCTCGAGCACCTGGCGGTCGGCGATGGCCGCGACGTAGCCTTGGCGCTGCAGCTCGAATTTTTGCTGATCGACGCTGCGCGATACGTCGGCCGCCAGCACCAGCAGCAGATCCACCGGCTCGGCCGCGCGCGCGGCGGGGCTTGCCAGCGCCAGCCAGACAAAGGCAACCGCGAACAGCCGCCGCATGGCGACGTTTCCCCGTCAGCCCAAGGCGGCCGCGCCACCGATCTCGACTTTACCCATGATCGGCATTTTGCCGTCCGGGCCGGCACCAGCCGGCCGGACGCGCTGCGCTCGAAGGGCGACCGTTTGAGTCTACCTCGTTTTTGGCTTTATTGCGCCAGCGCACGCGTCGCCGGAAACGCTACCTCCACCAGGGTTCCGTCGTCGACCCGGCTGGTGATGTGGAAGCGCGCATGGTTGGCCTCCGCCAGTGCCTTGGTGATCGGCAGGCCCAGCCCTGAGCCGCTCACCCCCCAGCGCGCCGCGGTGGCGACCTGGCGGAACGGCTCGAGCGCCGTCTGCAATTCCTTCTCGCTCATGCCGTGGCCGGTATCACGCACGCGCAAGACCACCTCGTGGTCGTCGGTCAAGGCGGTGGAGACGATCACCTGCCCGCCGGGGCCGGTGAACTTGATCGAGTTCGACAGCAGATTGAGCGCGATCTGCCGCACCGAACGCGCGTCGGCCATGATCTGCGGCAGGCTCGCGGGCATGGAGGTGCGGATAATGACGCGCTCGCGGTTGGCCTGCTCCTGCATGTAGGCGACGCATTGCTGCACCAGGTCATTCAAACTGACGCTCACGAAAGTAAGCTCGAGCTTGCCGGCCTCGATCTTGGACAAATCGAGCAGGTCGTTGAGCAGCGAGATCAGATGACCGCCGGAGGAATGGATGTCCTTGAGATATTGTAGGTAGCGTTCGTTGCCGACCGGGCCGAAGCGCTCGTCCATCATCACTTCGGAAAAGCCGATGATAGCGTTGAGCGGGGTGCGGATCTCGTGGCTGATCTTGGCGAGGAATTCCGACTTGGCGGTGGAGGCCTGCTCCGCCTCCTGCTTGGCGTTGATCAATTCCTCTTCGGTGCGCTTCCAGGCGGTGATGTCGCGCAACACCGCGCAGAACTTTTCTCCGTCGGAGATGCGCCCCATGGTGATGTAAAGCGGCACCAGGCCGCCCTGCCGCACCAGCCCGATCGCCTCTCGGCCGGCGTCCAGGCTTTCCGGGCCGCCGTTGCGCGCCAGCCGGTCGAGATGGTCGAGCACGCTGCGCCGGCTTTCCGGCGCGAGCAGGTCGCCGAAGGAAAGCTCGGCGATTTCGGCGGCGCCATAGCCGAACAGCGCCTCGGCGCTGCGGTTGGCGGACAGCACACGGCCGGCGCGGTCGAGCATCAGCACGCCGTCGGTGGCGGTGTCGAGGATGGTCTCGAGCTCGCGGTTTTCGGCTTCGGTCCGGCGCTTCGACAGTTCCGCCGCATGGCTTTGCCGCTCGTCGGCCACCGGTTGCGCCGCCGGCTGCGTATAGAGCATCAGCACCAGCGCGTTCTCGTCGTGCCAGGTCGCGCTGAACAGGCGGCCGGCGACCGGCGGCTGGTCGCTGTCGACCGTGCTGACGGTCAACGTCTTGGCGCCGTTGTTTGCGTCCGCGGCCGTTGCCGGCGCCATCTCGATAAGCAGGCTGTCGAGGCCGCCAGCGTCGGCGAGCGCTTCCAGCGTTGGATGGCCGGCCCAGTCGAGGAAGGCGGGGTTGGCGTAGACCAGGGTGTTGAGCCGGTAGACCAGGATGCCGACCGGCAGGCGCTCGAGAATCGGCCGCGCGTTATCGGAATCGCGCGCGACCCCGCTGCGCGGGGCGCGCGGCAGCGCGAACCGGGGCGGCAGTGCCGGCGCCACGACGGGTTCCGGCGCGGAGTCGTCTGTCGCCGGACCGGCGCTTTCGCTGGGAGTTTTTTTAAGCCGCTGGCCGAGCTCGCGCGCCAATTCCTGGAATGCGCTGTGCTCGCCGGGACTGAGCGCAGGCGCCGTGGGAAACGGCGTCACTGTGGCGGTCGGCTGTACTGCCTCCGGCGGCTTCGCTGCGGGCGGCTCGCTCGGCGGATGCGCCCGGCGGCGTTCAATCGCCTCCAGCCGGTCGATGTCGCGGCAGATCCCGAAGCCGCGGAAGCCGGCGAACTGGCGCTCGCGATCGAATACCGGCAGACCCGACATCTCGACGTCCAGGCGCTCTGCGTCGTCGTCAACCGGCCAGTGCACCACGATGCCGCTCCAGGTGTCACGCGCGGCGAGAGCCGTCGCCACGGCGCCTTGCGGGTCGAGCGCGAGCGCGGCCGCAATATCCGCCCAGGGGCGGTCGAGCAGGGCTGCGGTCTGCGGCCCCAGCAGGCGGATGAATTCCTCGGTGCCGAGCGTAAAGCGGCTGGCTGCGTCCATTTGCCAGACGAAGCGGAGCGGGAAGCGGCGCGGCCGCTCTTCCGCCGCGGCAAGATTCGGCGCACTCGGCTCCGGCGTCTGAGCTGTTTCGACCGCGGCTTCGCTCGCGGGCACCGTCGCCGCCGGCGCGGTGAATGCCGCCAGCAGCACGATGGCGCTGCTACCGGCACCGAGCCGCAGCAAAGTGAAGGGTCCGGCCGCGATCTCGCCCTCGGCCTTGCCGTTGCGCGTTGCTTCGCCGGCGAGTTTCTCGGCGCCGAGCGCGACCAGGTCACGGGCTTCGCCGAAGCCCCCCTGCGCTTCCGGCATGGCGTCGATCAGCTCGCCATCGGCGGTAAAAATCGCCGCCGGCGGTTCGAACCCGCTCAGCAGCCGATGCGCGCGCTCGGACAGAGGAAACTCTTTGCCGGCGCGCTCGGTTGCGACCACCAGGATGGCGGCGGTATTATCGGCAAGCGAAATGCGCGAGCACAGGCAGACCAGCGCGCCGCCGAGACTGGCGCCGAAACCACGCAGCCGCTCCAGCCGCGGCGCGCCGCCCTGCGGCAGCGTACCGGCAAGGCGCGCGATCTGGGCCGCGGCCGGGTGCTTGGCGTCGAAACGGATGGTTGCGGCGGCGGCCGGCGAATAGGCCTCGAAGATCGCGGCGGCGGGCGGATTAGCCCAAAGCATGCGGCTTGCGTCGGCGCTCCATAGCCACGCCGGCGACGGACTCAGGGCATGTGCCGCGAGCCGCGGATCGTTCAGGCAGTCAAACTGGAACCCGGTCCTATTCATCGCAACGTCGCACACACGTATTACGGCTAATGAAGTCTTAATACGGCTGCTTTGCCGCGGCGTCCACGAACCGCCAGTCGCCAAGCCGCACCAACGGGTGATAACGTTAATTATGCGGCTTCCATGTCTGGCGTGGGCAGGGTGCCGTCCTAGATAGTGGTCAAGCGGCGGCGGTTGCGGGAGGCGAGCGGCAAGGAGGTTGATATGGCCAAGCAGGGCAATGCGGTTTTTGAAATCCCGGCGGAAATGCGCGCCTTAGCGGAGAAAAGCGTCGAACAGGCCCGGCAGGCCTTCGATAGTTTCATCTCGGCCGCGCAGCAGGCCGCCAGCGGCGCCGACAAGCAGGCAGCGGGTGCCCGCGCCGGCGCCCAGGAGCTGGGCGGCCTCGCCGTCCGCTTTGCCGAGAGCAATATCGCCGCGTCCTTCGAATTCGCCCAGCGGCTGGTGCGCGCCAAGGATTCCGAGGAAGTGCTGGCCCTGCAGGCCGACTACGCGAAGAGCCAGATGGCGGCCCTCAGTGACCAGGCCAAGGCGTTGAGCAAGGAAGCGGCCAAAATGGCCGGGCAAGGCGGCTAGAAATAAACCGCCCAGCCCTGGCCGCGGCGGCCCGCACGTCAAAATGCCCCCGCTTGGGCGGGCCGGCAGACTCCCCCATGCGATTTTTTGTGCATCGCAATATTTTTATTGCAACGCACCAAAATCTATGCTATAAGGTTATTTATCGAACTCGCCAGAGCGCCTTTTAGCGCGCGAGGCTTTGGCCTCCCAATCGGCGGGTCTGACACAAGGCGCGGGCCGGTTTGCCGAGGGCGGCGGCGGTTCGCCACCAGCCGAGGCCGCCCTCAGAGCCAAGGACGACAATCATGGCTGAAACCCCTGACACCCCATCTGCCACGCCGAAATCGAAGTCGAAGGCGGTTGCTGCGCCGGCGAACGTCTTCGAATTCCCGAAATTCGATATGCCGAAGTTCGAAATGCCGAAGTTCGAGATTCCGAGCGCCTTCCGCGAGTTCGCCGAAAAGGGCATCGCGACGGCCAAGGAAAACTACGACAAGATGAAAAGCTCGGCCGAAGACGCCACCGACCTGCTGGAGGAAACCTACAGCACGGCCTCCAAGGGCTGCTCCGGCTACGGCCTCAAGGTGATCGAGACCACGCGCGTCAACAGCAACGCCGCTTTCGACCTGCTCGGTGAATTGCTGACCGTCAAGTCCTATGCGGAGATGGTCGAGCTCTCCACCGCCTTTATGCGCAAGCAGTTCGACGTCATGACCGCGCAGGCCAAGGAGCTCACCGAGGAGGCGCAGAAGGTCGTGTCCGACACCGCCGAGCCGATCAAGGAAAGCTTCACGAGCGCCTTCGGCAAGGCCGCCTGACAACGACGTTTATTGCGCCGCACTTGAAGGCGCAGCGGCAAGCTAAGCCCGGGCCGGTTGCCCGGGCTTTTGCTTTTTGTGGGCCGCGGCGGGGCGGGAGAGACCCGCTTGCCAAACTGGCGCCCCGAACCTAGGTTCGCTTCGCGACGACTAATAAGACGCCCGTGCAGGTGTAGCTCAGTTGGTTAGAGCGCTGGTCTGTGGAACCAGAGGTCGGTGGTTCGAGTCCACCCACCTGTACCAGCTTTGACTCCCCCAATTTCTCTGATCGCAGCGCGATCGCGCGCAAAAAATAACGCCGGCGATCGTCTCGCCGGCGTCTAGTTTTCAGAGACGATGGGTGGTCAACGCCTCGAATAGAAGTGACTGTTGTTACTGTTGGCATGCGGACCGCCGACGGAGCCGCGCGGGCGCTGGACGCGATAGCGCGGCTGATAGCTGGGTCCGCCGCCGAACAAAAATTCGAAGAAGTTCGGTCCGCTGCTATAGGCATAGCCGGATTCGCCGCCGAAGCCGTTGTAAGTGCCGACCGGCATGCGTACCGGCAGCGCCGAAGCATCCTTCGGCCGCTCGATCGGGATGTCGGCGACCTTGCGCTCGCTGCCCTTGAGAATCTGGATCATGCGGGCGTCGCGGCCGTAGACGTCATCGCGGAATTGCAGCTTGCCGTCCTGGTCCACGAACGCGGTCTGATAGGTCAGGTGCACCGGGATCGGCTTGGGGAAGTTGATGTTGATCTCGTTGCTGCCGAACATGCTCTCCAATTTGGCCGGAGTGTAGTGCTCCTTGGGCAGTGCGATCGACAACAGTTTCTCGCCGTAGACCAGCGGATCTTCCACCCGCATGCAGCCATGGCTGTAGGCACGCTTGGCGCGCTTGAACAAATATTTGTCCGGCGTGTCGTGCTGGTAGACCAGGAATTTGTTGGGGAAGTTGAAGCGGATACGGCCGAGCGCATTGCCGGCGCCCGGCGGCTGGTAGATATGCACGGTGCCATCGGGGTCCTGATAGATTTTCAGGCCGTAGCGATCCAGCACGGTGGGGTCTTCCGCCAGCGCCGGCAGATATTCGTTTTCGATGATCGACGGCGGCACGTTCCAGGTCGGATTGACCGTGATGTATTTCATCTCCGCGCTGGTCATCGGCGTCGCTTTGCCCGGCTTGCCGACCACGATCTTGGTCTTCCAGTACAGCTCGCCGTGGTGGAATAGGCTGAGCGAGTAGTCCGGAGTATTCTCCACGACGTAATCGTTGCTTTCGTTGCCGAGCGTGCGCGGCAGCCAGCGCCAGCGGTCCATGTTGACGATGACGGTATCGACCGGATCGGCGGACGCGTGGTGCACGGCATGCTCGCCGTTGAGCGAGGCCAGCGTATTGGGGCCGACTACGCCGTCGGCATCGAGGTCGGCGCCGGTCTGGAACGCCTTCACAGCCTCGATGACGTCGCTGTCGTAGAGCGGGCTGGTCTTGTCGCCGGCGGCGTTAAGCCGCTTGCGCAGCAGCACGACGCGCGGATCCTTCATGCCCTCTTTCAACGTCTTGCCGTCCGGCACGCGCACAAAGTCCTGTTTATCCTTCGGCTTGGCAATCTCCCCGCCATTGGCGCGCAGTTCGGCGAGCTTTTCTTTAAGCGCCTTGAAGCCGGCCTGGGGCGGATTGTAGCCGTCGAGCGTCGCCGCGGTCTCCTCGCTGTCGGCGAGCTTGGCCAGCACCGCGGCCGGCTCGGGCGTGACCAACTTGAAAGATATGTCTGGACCGACGCGGGTGAAATGAATGCGGCCGATCTGCGCTTCGCGCGCATAGGTGAGCACCGAATTTGTGAGCCGCAGCTCTTTCTCCGCCAACGTGTCGGGCGTATCCGCCGCGCCGAAGTCCGGCGCCGGATAGTCGCGCGGATCGAGCCCGACTGTTTCGACTTGGCCGAGATAGGCGGTGGCGGCTTTGGCGCGCGCGTTGGTGACGCCGTCGCTCGTCCACAGCGGCTTGTAATCGCGCGCGCTGTAGAACTGCTCGACGCCGACGCGGTCGTCTTTGCGGGCGACGAAGCGGTCGAGCCGCTTGCCGGTGATCAGCTCGCGCAGTTGGTCGGCCACTTTGGTGTCGATAGTGACCGGTGCCGGCTTCGCCTCCGGTGCGTCCGCGGCTTTGGCGGGCGCGGCCGCCGGCGCGGCGGCATCCTGTTTGGGTTCGGACTCGCTGCCGGTCTTGGGTTCGGCCTTGGCCGCGTCTTTGCCGGCGTCCTTGCTTGCGTCGGCTGGCGTAGCGGCGTCCGGCATGGATTCGGTCTTGGTCGCGTCCTTGTTCGCTGGCGCGTCAGTATCTTTTTTGGCGGTGTCGGCCGGCATGGCCGCGCTTGGCGCGGCCTCGACGTCTTTCGCTGTCACCGACGACGTATCGGGCGTCGGAATCGCCGCCTCAACTTGCGGTCCGGATTGTTGTGCCAGGCCGGCATGGCTGGACAGAGCCAGTATCAGGCCGAAGGCAGTCGACGCCAGCAGACGCTCAAATCGAACGGACTTCACTATCGTCTCCCAAACTGTACTGGACCGGTTGGCCCTTAATTGGTGCGCATACTATCTGATGCACCCCATTAAGTTACGTTTTTCCCAACATACCAGCCATCAACAGCGCCGACTGTGGCTATTTTGCACGTGTGGCCAAAAGCCCTCATTTCGGAGGCGCTTCAGGCTCCGTTACGGGTTCCGCTCGGCTCCCTGCGGGTCCCACTCTAACGCAACGGCTGACCTGACGGCGGGTTCCTGGCCGGTTTTCGCCACTTTTACCCGATGATTTCTTCGTGATGATGACTGCGGCGAGGATGAACCTTCGATCCGCCCGGCGCGAGGCCAGGCGCGGCATCGGTTGTTTACAACTGCTGGGTGCGGTGCTTCTCCCGTAAATCCCGGCGAAACGCCGCATTGCCACCTGCGGGTCAATTGCTGGAGACTTGAGCACAATGGAATTGGGTCGCTATCGGACATTCCCCTTCGCAATGCGCGGGCGAGCCCTTCGCCATCCGGGAGGGCTTTGATGTCTACACCCCATGCGCTCCGAATCAGCGTCTTGGTCGCTGCCACCCTGGCCGGCCTCATGCCGGCCGCGCTCGTGCGTGCGCAAGCGCCGCCCGACAATGCGGCTGCCGCCAAGCTGGTGCCGCTTCGTGCGCCCGCCGAGCCGGCAGCGCGCGACCAGCTGCCGCTCGACCAACTCAAGCTGCCGCCCGGCTTCCGCATCGAGGTCTATGCCAGCGGCATCGCCAACGCGCGTTCGCTGCGCGTCGGCAAGCGCGGCACCGTATTCGTCGGCAGCGCGCGCACCGACAAGGTGCACGCCATCATCGACGACGACGGCCGGCGCCGCGTAAAGGTGATCGCCTCCGGCCTGCACCGGCCGAACGGGCTCGCCTTTCACGACGGCACGCTCTACATCGCCGAAGTCGCGAAGGTCTCCAAGATCGACAACGTCGAAAAAACGCTCGACGATCCGCCGAAACCGACGGTGATCTACGATGGCCTGCCCAAGGATGAGGCGCACGGCGCGCGCTTCATCGCCGTCGGTCCCGACGGCAAGCTCTATATTTCGGTCGGCCAGCCCTGCAACAATCGTGTGCCGCCGGCGGGACAGGGTGAAATTCGCCGCATCGATCTCGACGGCGGTAAAATGGAAGTGGTCGCGCGCGGCGTGCGCAACTCGGTCGGCTTCGACTGGTCGCCGCGCAGCAAACAGCTCTACTTCACCGATAACGGCCGCGACTGGTTATCAGAGGACGCGCCAAACGACGAACTCAACCGTATCCGCAAGCCGGGCGAGGATTTCGGCGCGCCATATTGCTACCAGGGCAACCTGCCCGACGCGGAATTCGGCTGGGGCCGTTCCTGCGACGAATTCACGGCCCCGATCGCGCTGCTGGGGCCGCACGTCGCCGCGCTCGGCATGCGCTTCTACAGCGGTCGCATGTTTCCCAGCGAATATCGCGACACCATCTTCATCGCCCGTCACGGCTCGTGGAATCGAACCAAGAAGATCGGCGCTGACGTTGTTGCCGTCCATCTCAACAAGAGCGGCACCGTTAGCGCGATGGAGCCGTTCCTCACCGGCTTTCTTGCCGACAACAATTATCTCGGCCGTCCGGTAGACGTGCAGCCGATGCGCGACGGCTCGCTGCTGATTTCCGATGATTGGAACGGCGCGGTCTACCGCGTCACCTATGGCCGCAGCCGCCGCCGCTGAAGCAGTTTTCAGTCTCGCGCGGCGAGATTTGCGTTGCCAAAAAAAACCGGGCCCCGCGAGGGGCCCGGTTAAGGATTGCCGGCGTGGGGAGCCGGCAACATTTCCAGAGGGGAACTTGCTGCTTCACCGGTTCAGTTTGGGAGGCTTTACAGCCGGCGAAACAGCGTGGCGTGACTATGCGAGACGCGAGCGAGGCCGGCAACATCGCGCGCCGCATGACTGCCATGCCGATTCGCTAAGCCGTGCCGCATTTTGCCGCAATGTTTCGGCGCAGGTTTTCTAGAAGAAACATTTGGCAATTCTAAAAGTGCCAACGCTGCGCATTGGCCACCAGAAAATCGCGAAATACCTGGATGCGCGCCACCGATTTGAGCTCTTCCGGGTAGACGAAATAAGCATCGAGCGCGAGCGTATCGTCGTCGCCGAAAAGCTGCACCACTCCGCCGTTCTCTTCCACCAGATAGTCCGGCAGCATCGCGATGCCCAAGCCGCGCTGGGCCGCGCGCAGCAGGCCGAGGACGTTGTTGATGGTCAGAGCGGGCACGCGCGGCTCCTTGCCGTCGCGGCTCACTTCCAGGAGCCAGCGCCGGTTGGCGAAATGCGCAGGCACCGCGCCGCCGAGCAGGATAATGCGGTGTTTGTCGAGCTCCTCGTGGGTGCGCGGGGTGCCGAAGCGCTTGAGATATTCAGGCGAGGCATAGGCGTGAAAATGCACCGAGAACAGCTTGCGCTGAATCAGGTCGGGCTGGGTCGGCTGGCGCAGACGGATGGCGACGTCGGCTTCCCGCATCGCCAGATCCAGCTCCTCTTCGGTGGTGATCAGCGTGATGTGAATGTCGGGATACAGATCGAGGAATTCGCCGAGCCGCGGGGTCAGCCAGTGCACGCCGATGCCGGGCGTGGTGGAGACTTTTAGTTCGCCGTTCGGCCGCTCGCGGCTGTCGGTGAGCTTGGTGCGCGCGGCCTCCAGCTTCATGAACACTTCGTGCGCGGTGCGGTAGAGCAGTTCGCCCTGTTCGGTCAGGATCAGCCCGCGCGCATGGCGGTGAAACAGCGAGACGCCGAGTTCGCCTTCGAGCGCGGAGACTTGGCGCGAGACCGCCGACTGCGACAGACTCAGCCGCTCGCCGGCGTGCGTGAACGAGCCGGCCTCCGCTGCGGCGTGGAACACCTTCAGCTTGTCCCAGTCCATTGAGTTGTTGGCGGCCATGATCTATTCCGCCGCCGCGCGTTGATGTTCAAGCGCCGCCAGGAATTTCTCCGCTTCGAGCGCGGCCATGCAGCCCTGTCCGGCGGCGGTGACCGCCTGCCGGTAGACGTCATCGGTGACGTCGCCGGCGGCGAACACGCCGGGGACTGACGTCGCGGTGGAATGACCGCCGGTGATAATGTAGCCCGCCGGTTTTATCTGCACCTGGCCGGCGAACAGTTCGGATGCCGGCGAATGGCCGATGGCGATGAACACGCCGTCCACGTTGCGCTCGGTCATGGCGCCGGTCTTCACGTTCTTCAGCTTCACGCGGGTGACTTTCAGCGGGGCCTCGCTGCCGAGCACGTCTTCGAGCGCCGAGTCCCAAATCACCTCGATCTTGGGATTCTTGAACAACCGGTCCTGCAAAATCTTTTCGGCGCGGAACGCATCGCGCCGGTGCACGACCGTGACCTTGGAAGCGAAATTGGTGAGGAACAGCGCTTCCTCGACCGCGGTGTTGCCGCCGCCGATCACGACCACTTCCTTGTTGCGATAGAAGAAGCCGTCGCAGGTGGCGCAGGCCGACACGCCGTAACCCTTGAACTTCTGCTCCGACGGCAGGTCGAGCCAGCGCGCCTGCGCGCCGGTGGCGATGATCAGGCTGTCGGCGAGATAGACGTCGCCGCTGTCGCATTCGAGGCGGAACGGCCGCTGCGCAAGCTCCACCTTGGTCACATGGTCGGTGACGATCTTGGTGCCGACATGCTCGGCCTGAGCCTGCATCTGCTCCATCAGCCAGGGCCCCTGGATGACGTCGGCAAAGCCCGGATAGTTCTCCACGTCGGTGGTGATGGTGAGTTGGCCGCCGGGCTGGATGCCCTGGATCAGGATCGGCTCCAACATGGCGCGCGCGGCATAGATCGCCGCGGTGTAACCGGCCGGGCCGGAACCGACGATCACAACTTTGGCGTGGGTGGTCTTTGACATCGCTAAGCGCCCCCCTGGCGGGCGTCGTCAGGCGATCTTTCGCCCCGGCGGCCGGATTGGTTGCCGGCTCTTTTTGCCAAGCCCGATTTATGGATTCCGAGCTAGCTATGCAAGCTACGCAACCCCCAAAGCCACTGCCTTCGCTTTCCGCGGGGCACCCGACTGCGTCGCCGGCGTAATAATGTTTCGCGAAACATTGTTTCGCGGTATGGATATTCCGACCGGGACAAAGTCGTGAGCCCGGCAGGGGAGTTGCCCGGTGCCCGCCCGTCTCGACGCCATCGACCGCAAGATCCTGAAGGAGCTTCAGGATGACGGCCGCATCACCAATGTGGAGCTGGCGCGCCGGGTCGGCATTTCGGCGCCGCCCTGCCTGCGGCGCGTGCGCGCGCTGGAGGAGGCGGGCTTCATCAAGGGTTACCGCGCGCTACTCGATGAAAAGAAACTCGGCTACGAGGTGACCGTTTTCGCCATGGTGCATCTGGCAAGCCAGGCGGATGCCGACCTGACCGCCTTCGGGGCCTTCGTGCGCGCGCAGCCGCTGGTGCGCGAATGCTGGATGCTATCAGGCGAGATCGACTTCGTGCTCAAATGCGTGGCGCCGGACCTGAAGACCTTTCAAGGATTCGTCGAGAAGCTCACCGCCGCGCCCAATGTGCGCAACGTCAAGACCTCGCTGGTACTGCGCAACGCCAAGGACGCGGCCATGGTGCCGATGGAATCCGGGGCGCCGTCATAGCCGCTTCGCCGGCACCGGGCCGCGGCCGTCCCAAGGCGCACCATGACCGATTTCAATCACATCCTGGGGGCGATGGCGCCGTGGATCCAAAGCTACGGGTCGGCGGCAGTCTTCATAATCCTGACGTTCGAATCGCTGGGGTTGCCGCTGCCGGGCGAGTCTCTTTTGGTCGTGGCGGCCATACTGGCGGGGCGCGGCGAAATCTCGTTTCCGGGCTTGCTCCTGTCGGCATGGGGCGGAGCCGTCGTCGGCGACAATATCGGCTATCTGATCGGCAGGACGCTCGGCCGTACGTTGCTGCGGCGCTACGGACAGAAGGTCGGCATCAAGCCCGAAAACCTGCAGAAGGTGGAAGCGGTCTTTGCCCGCTATGGCGCGGTTGCGGTTGGCTTCGCACGGTTCGTCAACATCCTTCGCCAATTGAATGGCGTCGTCGCCGGCGCGCTTGAAATGCACTGGTTGAAGTTCCTGATCTTCAACGCCCTCGGCGGCGCGGCTTGGGTCGTGGCCTGGACGACGGCCGGCTACTATCTCGGCAGGAACGACACCAAAATTGAAGCGCTGGTGTACAAGCTCGGCGCCTATGGGCTGGTCATCGCCGTCGTCCTCGCCGGCTTGGCGATCGGCTTTATCTGGTACCGAAGCCACCGCGCCCAGACGCCGTAATTGGCGCGGACGTGGGGTGCGCAACGTCATGACCATGCTGCTGCTGCGCAACGCCAAGGACGCGGCCATAGTGCCGCTCGAGTGATGCCGCGCCGCCGGCGAAGACGACGGCGCGGCGCTCATCGTCAAGCCACTTCCGCGGTGGTCGGATCGATAATCGTCCGCACACGTGAGATGACATCCGCCGGGAAGCCGCCTTTTTGTGCGTGCTTTTTGACGGCTTCCTTGTCGGGTGCGATGTAGACGCAATAAATCTTGTCGTCGGTGACGTAGCTCTGCAGCCACTGGATCGTCGGCCCCATGCTCTGCAAGACGTCGCATGATTTTTGCGAAATCGCCTGCAAATCCTTGGCCGACAACTTGCCGGCGCCCACAATTTCGCGTTCGATGACAAACTTGGGCATCGCATTCTCCTGTTGTTGTTTGGATGGGCATGCTGGTTGCATGCCGCATGGGAGGGACGTTTGCGTGGGCCTTAACAAGTTGGGTGGGTGCTTTAATCCCTGACCGAACGGCTGCATGGCAGCTATGTTCAGGGAATAAAAAGTGACATGCCATCTCCCGCGTGCCGATGGCATGCGCGCAAAGCCAACAAATCAAAAGGGCCGCACAATGTGCGGCCCTTCGCCATGCAGACAACAAGGTGCATTCACGCCTCAGCGCCACTCCACCGTCTTGATCTCATAGGCCTTGCAATGTGTGGCGCCCGATCTGAAAACCTTCCAGGGTTTTGTCGAGCGCCTGACCGCGGCGCCGCAAGTGCGCAACGTCAAGACTTCGCTGACGCTGCGCAATTCCAAGGATGCGGTCATGGCGCCGATGGAACAATTGCATGGCGGTTTGTAATTCCGCCCGGCTATCCGACACCGGAATACCAGCACTCGCAAAGTTCTAACGAGCGCGAATCGAAGTTGTTAACTGCTAAAGCCGTCATTCTGCGAGTTTAACCTATGGTGGATGGATTCTGAATACCAATTGCGGATCGCGAGGGAGCGATCCGTAATGTTCCGAGTCTATACCTGCCTAACTGTCGACCACGACTGGCGTCTCATCTTGCTTGCCGCCGTCGTTTGCTTCGCGGCTAGCGCCGTGGCCATCAGCCTCTTTCACCGTGCACAGGCGACTGCCGGGCGTACGCGGTTGGTATGGATGGGACTGGATGCAGCCGCCGCAGGCTGCGGCATCTGGGCGACCCACTTCATCGCGATGCTCGCCTATGTTCCCGCGGTTAATGCCGGCTACAACCTCACACTGACCGTTCTGTCTCTGCTCATCGCGGTTTTGATTACCGGGGCAGGGTTCGGCATGGCCCTGCTTAATCCCGGACGCTGGACATCCGCCATCGGCGGCGTGGTCGTCGGCGGCGGTATTGCGGCGATGCATTACACCGGAATGATGGCCCTGGAACTGCCGGGCCGCATCATCTGGTCCGCCAACCTGGTGACTGCTTCTATCGTCTTCGGCGTCGTTTTTGGGGCAGTCGCGGTTTTCTATGCAGCAAGGCGCGATGACTGGGCCAACACCATGGTCGCTATCGTATCGCTGACGCTCGCGATCGTCGCCATGCATTTCACCGCCATGGGCGCCGTGTTGGTCCTGCCCGATCCAACACGCCTTGCCGGCGCGGGGACGTTGTCGCCGTATTCCTTTTCCATTGTCATCGCGAGCGCAACGACAATTATTCTCGGCATGTGCTTCGTTGCAGCGTTTAGCGACCGCCGATGGAAAGGCAAGCTACGTCAACAGAAAGATCTGCTCGACGCCGCATTGGAGAGCATGTTGCAGGGCCTTTGCATGTACGATGCGGAGGGGCGCATTTTGTTGTTCAATCGGCGTTTCGCGGAGATGGTGGGCTTTACGGTCGATGAGCTTAAAGGAAAAACGCTGCTCGATCTTATCGAGCGCCGCAAAGAGCGTGGCGAGTTTTCCGACGATCCGAAGAAGTATTTCGAGGAGTCGCTCGCTGAAATCCGCAGAGGAGAGATGTACGACCGGCAGATAAAGTCGGTATCAGGACGGATGCTGCGTGTCGTGCAGCAGCCGCGACCTGACGGCGGCTGGGTGTCGACCTTGGAAGACATTACCGAGTGGCGGGCCGCTCAAGCACGAACTACACATATGGCGCATCATGATGCGTTGACGGACTTGGCAAATCGGACCCAGCTGGTCAAAAAATTGGAAGATTCGCTTGTTGACCTCCGGTCGCGTGGGGACACCATCGCGGTGCACTTCATCGACGTCGACCGCTTCAAGAGCATCAATGACAGCCTTGGGCACGACGGCGGTGACGTCCTGCTTAAGGCGGTCGCCGAACGCTTGCGGGCGGCGATCCGCGCCAACGATATGGTCGCACGGCTGGGCGGCGACGAGTTCGTCGTCGTTCAGACCGGAATCAAAAGCAGGAATCAGGCCGAGGATTTCGCACGCCGCCTGACCTCTGCCATGTCCGTGCCGATAACGCTCAATGAGCAGTCGACTATAGCCACCGTCAGTGTCGGCGTTGCGTTGGCGCCGGCCGATGGCACGAACGCGGAGCGGCTTTTGAAAAGCGCCGATCTTGCGCTCTACAAGGCCAAAGCCGATGGTCGCAATTGCGTGCGGTTCTTCCAGTTCGAAATGGATGCCGAGTTGCAGGTGAGGACCAAGCTCGAGCGAACGATTCGCGACGCGGTGCAGCATGACCGCTTCGAGCTGCACTACCAGCCGCTCTTCGAGATGTCAGAGCGCCGCCTCATCGGATTCGAGGCGTTGATACGCCTTCGCACGGAGGACGGAACGCTCATCCCGCCACTCACGTTCATTCCACTTGCTGAGGAATTGCGTCTCATCGACAGGATCGGTGAATGGGTATTGCGGGAGGCGTGCCGCACGGCCGCGACATGGCCGGATCATTTGACCGTTGCGGTGAATCTGTCTCCCGCGCAATTGCTGACCGGCGGCATCAGCGCCATCGTCGCCGACGCGCTGAAAGCGGCCGGTCTCGCTCCGAATCGACTCGAACTCGAGATCACCGAAAATCTGCTGCTCGGCAACTCTAAAATCACGATGATGGAGCTACACGCAATCAAGGCGATGGGCGTGGCAATCGTGATGGACGATTTCGGCACCGGCTATTCAAGCCTGAGCTATCTTTGGAAATTCCCCTTCGACAAGATCAAGATCGACCGCAGCTTCATGCAGGGCTTCGACGGCAGCGGCCGTGACGCTGAGACGGTGGTGAAAACGATCATCGCGCTCGGGCGCGAGTTGGACATGCGGGTAACGGTCGAAGGCGTTGAAACCGCCAAGCAAGCGGACTTTCTCGACCAGGTCGACGGCGATCAGGCTCAGGGCTACTATTTCGGCCGACCGATTCCCGCCTCCGAGGTCGGCGCCAAAATTCTTGGGGCTTTTCAAAACACGCAATCCGAGCTTTCGCCAGACGGCAAACTGCGCCTCGTCAAATCATCGGCGTGACGATTGCCCGGTGATGTGATGGCGCGGCGGAAGCGCCGCTACCGCCACTCCACCTTCTTGATCTCATAGGCCTTGGCGCCGCCGGGCGCATTGACCTCGACGGTTGTGCCCTTGGACTTGCCGATCAGCGCCTTGGCGAGCGGCGAGGTGACGGAGATGCGTCCCTTCTTGGCGTCGGCTTCCGGTTCGCCGACGATCTGCCACACCTTCTTCTCGTCGGTGTCCTCGTCCACCAGCGTCACCGTGGCGCCGAACGTGATGGTGTCGCCGCTAAGCTTCGACACGTCGATGACGTCGGCGCGCGCCAGCTTGTCCTCGAGCTCGGCGATGCGGCCCTCGTTGAGCGACTGCTGCTCCTTGGCGGCGTGATACTCGGCATTCTCCGACAGGTCGCCGTGCGTGCGCGCGTCGGTGATCTGCTGAATGATGCGGGGCCGCTCGGTCTGCTGGCAATGCTTGAGCTCGGCTTCGAGCGTCGCATAGCCGGCGGCGGTCATCGGAATTTTTTCCATCGTCTCATCTCCTCCTGGCGGGCGCCCGAACCACACTGAGCGCGACTACAGTTCCGCCAAGCCCCTTCCCGTCTTTGAAATGTCGTTCCTTCGACTCGTAATACGACTCCGGCCACGGACCACCCGCGAAACCGGAGTCATGTGAACGAGGGCCGGTCAAAAAAACCCTGACCGCGGCCAGCTTCACCTGCGCCGCGACCTGGGACTTCCCGGCCTAACTCGCACCGCCGCTTGTCGCTTGGACCACGGGGAAAGGCCCTCAGGCCCGGCCGCTGTAGTAGCTTTGCAGCGCACGCACCTCGAGGTCACCCCCGAGATAGGCCTTGATGCCCTGCGCCGCAGCGACGGCACCTGAAAGAGTGGTGTAGTACGGCACTTTATGCAAGAGGGCCGCGTGCCGCAGCGAGCGGCTGTCGGCCAGGGCGGTCGCCCCCTCGGTGGTGTTGAAAACCAGCTGAACCCCGCCGTTTTTGATGGCATCCACGATGTGGGGCCGGCCTTCCAGCACCTTGTTGATCTTGGCTGCCTCCACCCCCTGTTCGGCGAGATACCGCTGGGTCCCGGAGGTGGCGATCGTCTTGAATCCGAGCGCGGCCAACAGCTTAATCGCCGGCAGGATGCGCGCCTTGTCCTCATCCCGGACCGAGACGAACACCGTGCCTGAGCGCGGCAGGCTGGTGCCGCCGCCGATCTGGCTCTTGGCGAAGGCGATTTCGAAGCTGCCGTCGATGCCCATCACCTCGCCGGTCGATTTCATCTCCGGGCCGAGCACGGTGTCGACGCCGGGGAAGCGGGCGAACGGGAACACCGCCTCCTTCACCGCCCGGTGCTTGGGATGGGCCGGCTTGAGGCCGAAACTTTTCAGGCTCTCGCCCGCCATGATGCGGGCGGCGATCTTGGCCACCGGCAATCCGATCACCTTGGCCACGAATGGCACCGTGCGCGAGGCGCGCGGATTGACCTCGAGCACGTAAATGTCGCCGTCCTTGATGGCGTATTGCACGTTCATCAGCCCGCCGACATTGAGCGCCAGCGCCAGAGCACGGGTCTGCCGCTCCAATTCGGCGATGGCCTTGGCGGAGAGCGAATGCGGCGGCAGCGCGCAGGCCGAATCGCCGGAATGGATGCCGGCCTCCTCGATGTGCTCCATGATGCCGGCGACGAAGGTGTCCTTGCCGTCGCAAAGGCAATCCACATCCACTTCGGTGGCATCGGACAGATAGCGGTCGATCAGCAACGGGCTTCGCTTGGAAATGACCAGTTCACTCGGCCGGTCGAGGTCGCGTGTGAGCCGCGCCAGGTATTTATCGAACTGGGCGGCGTCGCGCACGATCTCCATCGCTCGCCCGCCCAGAACATTGGACGGCCGGATCACGACGGGATAGCCGATCTCGTCGGCGATGGCGCGGGCGGCGTTGAGCGAAACGGCGATGCCGTTTTTGGGCTGACGCAGCTTGAGTTTGTCGAGCAGCTTCTTGAAGCGGTCGCGGTCTTCCGCGAGGTCGATCATGTCGGGCGAGGTGCCGAGGATCGGTACCTTGGCCTTTTCCAATGACTCGGCCAGCTTGAGCGGTGTCTGCCCGCCAAACTGCACGATGACGCCGTGCAACGTGCCGTTTGAGCGCTCGGTGTCGACGATCTCCAGCACGTCCTCCGGCGTCAGCGGTTCGAAATAGAGCCGGTCGGAGGTGTCGTAGTCGGTGGAGACGGTCTCCGGATTGCAGTTGACCATGATGGTCTCGTAGCCGGCCTCCTTCAGCGCGAAGGCGGCATGGCAGCAGCAATAGTCGAACTCGATGCCCTGGCCGATGCGATTGGGGCCGCCGCCGAGGATGATGACCTTCTTCTTGTCCGACGGCGCTGCCTCGTTCGCCACCTTGCCGGCGAACGGCGTCTCGTAGGTCGAATACATGTAGGCGGTGGGCGAGGCGAATTCGGCGGCGCAGGTGTCGATGCGCTTGAACACCGGATGCACCTCGAGTGCGCGGCGCTTTTGCGTCACCGTTTCGGCCGGCGTGCCGGTGAGCTTGCCGAGGCGCGTGTCCGAGAAGCCCATGGCTTTGAGCCGCCGGAACGGGCCGGCGGTCGTCGGCAGGCCCTTGGCCTTGATCTCGGCTTCCGTCTCCACCAGTTGGCGGATTTCGGCCAGGAACCAGGGATCGATGCGGCAGGCATTGTGGATCAGCGCGTCGCCGGCGCCGAGCCGCATTGCCTGCGCCAGCGCGAGCACACGGTCCGGCGTCGGCGTGCCCAGCGCCGCGCGGATGTTGTTCTTGTTGTCGTCGTCGTCGATGCCCTTGGTGGCGTCGAAGCCCTCGATCGTCACCTCGTCGAGCCCGGTCAGCCCGGTCTCCAGTGAACGCAGCGCCTTCTGCAAGGATTCCTTGAACGTACGGCCGATCGCCATGGCCTCGCCCACCGACTTCATCGAGGTGGTGAGTACGTGCGAAGCGCCGGGGAATTTCTCGAAGGCAAAACGGGGAATCTTGGTGACGACGTAGTCGATGGTCGGTTCAAACGAGGCGGGCGTGGCGCCACCGGTGATGTCGTTGGCAATTTCATCCAGGGTGTAGCCGACCGCCAGCTTGGCCGCGACCTTGGCGATCGGGAAGCCGGTGGCCTTGGAAGCGAGCGCGGACGAGCGCGACACGCGCGGGTTCATTTCGATGATCACCAGCCGGCCGTCGGCCGGGTTGACCGCGAACTGTACGTTGGAGCCGCCGGTTTCCACCCCGATCTCGCGCAGCACCGCGATCGAGGCATCGCGCATGATCTGGTATTCCTTGTCGGTGAGCGTCAGCGCCGGCGCGATGGTGATCGAGTCGCCGGTATGCACGCCCATCGGATCGATGTTTTCGATCGAGCAGATGATGATGCAGTTGTCGTTCTTGTCGCGCACCACCTCCATCTCGTATTCCTTCCAGCCCAGCACCGACTCTTCGATCAGCACTTCGCTGGTGGGGGAGGCGTCGATGCCGCCTTCGACGATGTCGATGAACTCGGCCTTGTTGTAGGCGATGCCGCCACCGGTACCGCCGAGCGTGAAGCTCGGCCGGATGATCGCCGGCAGTCCGATGTCGTCGAGCGCCTCCAGCGCCTGCACCAGCGTCTTGACCTGGTGCGAGCGCGGCGTTTCCAGGCCGATCTTCGTCATCGCCTCGCGGAACAGCTCGCGGTCCTCGGCCTTGTCGATGGCATCGGCGGTGGCGCCGATCATCTGGACGTTGAATTTTTCCAGCGTGCCCATCTTGCGCAAGGACAGCGCGCAGTTGAGCGCGGTCTGCCCGCCCATGGTGGGCAAGAGCGCGTCGGGCCGCTCCTTCTCGATGATCTTGGCGACGATCTCGGGCGTGACCGGCTCGATATAGGTGGCGTCGGCGAGATCGGGATCGGTCATGATCGTCGCCGGGTTGGAGTTCACCAGCACGATCCGGTAGCCCTCTTCCTTCAGCGCCTTGCAGGCCTGCGTGCCGGAATAGTCGAATTCGCAGGCCTGGCCGATGACGATCGGGCCGGCGCCGATGATCAGGATCGATTTGATGTCGGTGCGTTTGGGCATTCGCTCACGGTCAACTGGGCACAAAAAAAGGGCGCGCGGATCGCGCGTCCCGGGAGCTCGGCGCAAGGGCAGAGCCCCGCGCGCGAGGGGTCTTTAGACCAGATTCGAGAGGCAGGGAAGGGCGGTGGCCGCATAAGCGGTGGACGGACAAATCCGGCTAAAAGCGGGTGAAGCTGTACTAGTGTTCGGGCCGGATTCGGCGCTCCGGCCGAACCCGCGCGTCACCCACCTGCTCGATCCACCGCAATAGACGGACCCCATGATCGCTCCCGCGAGCCTCCCATTTTCGCAAGAGTCAGGCGCGCTTCCCGCCGTCGGCTTCGGCACCTCGCCCATGACCGGTGGGCTTTCTGCCGACACCGTAGTGGCGGCGCTGGCCGCCGGCTATCGCCACATCGACACCGCCCGCAAATACGGCACCGAGCGCGCGGTCGGCGAGGCGATGCGCGGCTCCGGGGTACCGCGCCAGGACATTTTCCTGACCACCAAGGTCAGCCACGAGAACCTGCGGCCTGCCGACTTCGCGCGCTCGGTGGACGAAAGCCTCCGCGCGCTGCAGGTCGATTACGTCGACCTGCTGCTGGTGCACTGGCCCAATCCGGAGATCGACGTTGCCGAATACATGCCCGCGCTGGCGCAGGCAAAGCGCGACGGCCGCGCGCGCCATATCGGCGTCGCCAATTTCAACATCGGCCTGCTCGATCGCGCGGTCGCGCTGTGCCCCGAGCCGCTGGTCGCCTTGCAGGCCGAATACCATCCCTATCTCGACCAGTCGAAATTGCTGGCCGCGGTGCGCCGGCACGGCCTTGTCTTCATCGCCTATTGCCCGCTCGGGCGCGGGCGCCTGTTCAACGATTCCGTCCTGGCCGACATCGCACAGACGCGCGGGCGCAGCGTCGCGCAGATCGCGTTGCGCTGGCTGCTGCAGCAGGACGTCGCCTCGATTCCGTTCTCGTCGAAGCCTGAGCGCATCGCCGACAATTTCAACGTGTTCGATTTCACGCTCAGCGACGAGGAGATGAAACGCATCGCCGCGCTCGCGCGCGCCGACGGCCGCGTCGCCAATCCGGCCGGGCGCGTGCCGGGCGGCTGGGACTAGCGCTCCACCGGCACGCCGACCAGGTTGCCCCATTCGGTCCACGAGCCGTCGTAGACGCGCACGCGCGCGGGGTCGTAGCCGAGCAGTTGGGTGAGCACGAAATAGACGACGGTCGCGCGGTGGCTCATGCGGCAATAGGCGATGATGTCGTTGTCGCGCTCCGCCCCGCGCGCGGCGACCAGCGCCGCGAGCGCCTCGGCCGGCTTGAAGCGCTTATCGGTCTCGAACAGGTCCATGTAGAAGAGATGCTTCGCGCCCGGGATGCGGCCATAGCGCACCGCGCCGACGTCGGGCCCGCCCGGGCCGCCGACGCGGGTGCCGCTGTATTCTTCGGGCGAGCGCGCATCGAGTATGACGGTGTTGGCGTCATCGAGCGCGGCCAGCACGTCGTCGCGGTGGATGCGCATGTCCTCGCGCCGCGCCACCGGCTTGTAGGTCACCGCCGCCGCCGGCTTCGGAACTTCGGTGGTCAACGGCAGGCCTTCCGCCTTCCAGCGGTCGCGGCCGCCGTCGAGCACGCGCACATCGGCATGGCCGCAATAGCGGAACGCCCACCAGGCATAGAGGCCGAACTGGATGCCTTCGCCGTAGAACACCACGGTGGTGTCGTTGCCGATGCCGTGCTTGCCGAACTGGGCGGCGAAATTTTCAGGCGTGGGGAACTCGCGCATCGCGGGGTCCCACAACATGTCCTTCCATTTCCAACCCAGGGCGCCGGGGACGTGGCCGGCCTTGTAGGCCGGCATCTCGTCCTGCCCGAGGCCGGCGATCTCGATCAGCTTAACCTTCGGGTTATCGGCATTGGCCGCCATCCATTCGGGCGTGACCAGCATCGGCGTGTCGGTAACGGCGTCCATGGGCGTTCTTCCAGTCAGGATTTCGGAGCGTCTTCGAGCGGCAGGCAGCGTATGTCGATATCGGAGCCGAGCTTGATGCGGCTGCAGACGCCGCCGCCGGCGACGGCCGCGAGGATGGGCTCGGTGCCGTCGGCAAGCACGGCCGGCGGCAGGAAAACGGAGACCAGGATGCCGTCGCGCGCGGATGCCTGCTTCGGCGGCACGAAGTCGACGTCGACGCGCATGTCATCGAGCGGCGTGCCGCGCGCGGCCAGCGCGCTGCGGATCGAGCCGGTGGCGCAGGAGGCCATCGCCAGCAGCAGCAATTCGCCCGAGGTGCAGCCCGCGTCGGTGCCGTCATCGGTGACTTTGCGGTCGGTCACCACGCTATGGCGGCCGGCCGTTCCGAGCAGCTTCTTGCCGGCGATGGGGCGGGTGAAAACCATGACTCGTGGTTCTTGAAGGCGCGTGGCTTCGTCACCCGCTACCACGCGCGCCACAGGCTGGCGACCCCAATCTGATCGGGCGCGGCGCGGTCCTGTCCGGTGAGAAAAAGAATGGCAGGAAAAATTGGAGGCCCGGCCTGGATTCGAACCAGGCTGGAAGACCATGCACGGCTTCTGCGTCGCCACTCCGCCACCGGGCCGCTGACAGACTTAGATCGGGAGCGTTGACGGGTGGTAACCGGGTCTCGGCTATTCCTTGGCCGCCGTGATCGCGGTTAATCGAAGGTTAGCGCGTGCGGGCGCGGTTTTACGCAATCTTGCGTTTGGCCTGCCGCATCATCTCGACGAAGCGCGTGAACAGATAATGGCTGTCGCGCGGGCCGGGCGAGGCTTCAGGGTGGTACTGCACCGAAAACACCGGCTTGTCTTTCAACGCGATGCCGCAATTGGAGCCGTCGAACAGGGAGACGTGGGTCTGCTGCACGTTCTTCGGTAGCGTGTCCTTGTCGACCGCGAAGCCGTGGTTCATCGAGGTGATCTCGACCTTGCCGGTGGTGAGGTCCTTGACCGGATGATTGGCGCCGTGATGGCCCTGATGCATCTTCACCGTCTTGCCGCCCACTGCGATGCCGAGCATCTGGTGGCCGAGACAAATGCCGAAAGTGGGCGTGCCGGACTCGATCAGCGTCCTGATCACCGGCACGGCGTATTCGCCGGTCGCCGCCGGATCGCCGGGGCCGTTCGACAGGAACACGCCGTCGGGCTTCAGCGCCATGATATCGGCTGCCGAGGTCTTGGCCGGCACCACCGTCACCTTGCATCCCGTTCCGGCCAGCAGCCGCAGAATGTTGCGCTTGATGCCGTAGTCGATGGCGACCACGTGGAATTCCGCCTTGTCCTGGCGCCCGAAGCCTTCGCCCCAGACCCACGGCGTCTCGTCCCAGGTGAAGCGTTGCCCGCTGGTGACCATCGGCACCAGGTCCATGCCGACCAGGCCCGGCCAGGCTTTCGCTTCTTTCTTCAGCGCGGCAAGATCGAATTGGCCGTCGGCGGCGTGCGCGATCACCGCGTTGGGCATGCCGGTTTCGCGGATCAGCGCGGTGAGCGCGCGGGTGTCGATGCCGGCCAGCCCGATGATGCCGCGGCTCTTGAGCCAGTCGTTGAGATTGCGGGTGGCGCGGTAGTTCGAGGGCGGCGTGATGGCGCTGTGCAGGATGACCCCGCGCGCGCCGGTCGCCGCCGCCATGTTGACGGTCTCGATGTCGTCCTCGTTGGTGCCGACATTGCCGATATGCGGGAAGGTGAAGGTGATGATCTGCCCGGCATAGGACGGATCGGTGAGGATCTCCTCATAGCCGGTCATGGCGGTGTTGAAGCACACCTCGCCGACCGCGGTGCCGCTGGCGCCGAGGCCGAAGCCCTCCAGCACGGTCCCGTCGGCCAGCACCAAAAGCGCCGTGGCCTTGGGGTCGTCCCAAGCCGCGCCGGAAGCCCCGGCGGGTTTGGCTTGCGTCTGGGTCATGGCCTCTTAGTTGCGTATTATATTGTGCGAGGCAAGAGGCCAATTCGTGCCGCCCCCAGGCATAGAAAACGCTTTAGGAAAGGGGCTCCCCGTGCTGCGCGACGACATCAATAAAGCTTTGGCCGAAGCGATGAAGGCCAGGAACGAGCGGGCGGTTTCCACCCTGCGCATGGTCAATTCCACGCTCAAGAACGCCGACATCGAGGCACGCGGCTCCGCCAAGCCGGCGCTCGGTGACGCCGAGGTGATGAGCCTGCTGCAGAAGATGATCAAGCAGCGCCAGGAATCGGTCGAGCTCTACCAGAAGGGCAACCGCGCCGATCTGGTGAAGCAGGAGCAGGAGGAGATCGCCATCATCCAGGGCTACCTGCCCAAGCAGATGTCGGACGCCGACATGGCCTCGGCAATCGACTCGGCAATCGCTGAGACCGGCGCGGCGAGCATGAAGGACATGGGCAAGGTGATCGGGAGCTTGCGCTGCAAATACGCCGGCCAGATGGACATGGCCAAGGCAAGCGGCATGGTGAAGGCCAAACTGCAGTAGCGGTTTAGATTTTTGCCACCACTTTCGGCAGCAGGTCCGCCAGCCGGTCGGCCCATTGCCGTTGGCCGTCCTCCTCGCCAATCAAATCTTGCCGAATTTCGATCGCGGCATGCGGGATACCGCGCTTCTCCCCATGCTCCGGGATGGTGTAGTCGGTGTCGTCGCTCACGTCATAAGGCTCGTTGTCGCCGACGGCCAAATCGCGCTGCTCACGCAACAACGCCAGCATGGCCGCCGCCAACGCGCGATAGCGGTGGTAGAGCACACCGATGTGCCATGGCCGCGCAAACCCGGCGTAGACTGGCGTGAAGCTGTGCAGCGAAATCAGGACCGTTTGCCGCCGCGCATTTTTTCTTTCGTCGAGATGCCGCGCGATGGTCCGGTGGTAGGGCAGAAATATCTCACGCAAGCGCAGATCGGTGCCATCTGCCGACAAGTTCTCGTTGCCTACAATCGGCGTTGCATCGCTCGTCGCGGCAATCGAGGTGGCGCTGCCGGGCGGCCGGTTGCAGTCGATCACCAGCCGCGAATAGGGCTGCATGACGAGGCAAGCGTCCAGCCGGTCGGCAAGGTGGCGCGCGAGCCCGGCGATGCCGATATCCCAGGCGATGTGGCGCACAAGGTCGGCCCCCTTGAGCCCGAGATCGTCCAGCCGCCGCGGAATGTGCCGCCCGGCATGGTCGCAGACGAGCAGGAACGGCGATGCGCCGGCCGCCCGATATTCGATGACGGCCTCGGGCTCGTCCTGCGCCAAAAGCGCCAGTGTTGCGGGTTTCATCCCTTCGCTGCCTTTCCAATCAGCAGCCGCTGCCCATGTTTTGAACAGCGGTTTGGGCAATTTCCCTTTACGCTAGGATGGAATCGAAATTGCATCGACCGATCTGCGGAGCGACGAAAAAATCACATGCCAGTGCTGACGATCCACCACAAGACCGAATATAGCTATGCCGGTCCGGTCTCCTTCGGCGAGCACCGCGTCATGCTGCGGCCGCGCGACGGCCACGATCTGCGGGTGATCGCGCTGCGCATGACCATCGATCCCGAGCCGATCTCATTGCGCTGGATTCACGACGTCTTCGGCAACAGCGTCGGCATCGCGAAATTCAGCGCGCGGTCCGATCGCCTGGTGTTCGAAAGCGAAGCGACCATCGATCACGATCCCAGCCACGGCATCGATCTGCCGCACGACGATCATGCGTTTTCTTTCCGTTCCACTACGAGCCGGAGGAAATGCCGGATTTGGCGCGCTCGATCAAATGCCAATACCCCGATCCCGACGGCGTGATCGCCGCCTGGGCGCGGCAATTCGTTAGGTCCGACGCGCCGACCAGCACGCACGATCTGCTGACCGGCATCACCCACGCGATCAAGCGGCAATTCACCTACAAGCGCCGGCACGATCGCGGCGTGCAGACGCCGCTGGAGACTTTACAGCTCGGCACGGGGACTTGCAGGGACTTTGCGTTGTTCATGATCGAAGCCGTGCGCTCGCTGGGCTTCGCCGCGCGGTTCGTCTCGGGCTATCTGCATGTGCGCACCGGCTCTGGCCGCGTCGGCGGCGGTTCCACCCACGCCTGGGTGCAGGTTTATCTGCCAAGCGCCGGCTGGGTCGAATTCGATCCGACCAACGGCATCGTCGGCAATCACGATCTCATCCGCGTCGCGGTCGCGCGCGAGCCGCGGCAAGCCGTGCCGCTGAGCGGAACTTTCACCGGGCTGCGCACGGATTCGATCGGTATGAAGGTCGACATCGATGTTATCGCACATGCCTGACGATTCGGCGGAGCGGACACGGCCATGCTGATCAAAATTGGCTTCGACATCGCCTATGCCGCGCCGCAGCCCACGCCGATGGTGTTCATGTTGAGCGTTCATCCATCGCGGGTGGCGGACCTTGCCGCGCCCGAGAATATCGTTTGCGATCCGCCGGCGCCGATCCGCTATTACCACGACAGTTTCGGCAACTGGTGCGGCCGGCTGGTGATCCCCAGCGGCCAGTCGCAGCTGAGCAATCGTGTCGTCGTGCGCGACAGCGGGTTGCCCGACGTCGTGGCGCTGGACGCCGAGCAAATTCCCGTCGAGAACCTGCCGAATGAGGTCATTTTATTCCTGCTTGCCAGCCGCTATTGCGAAATCGATCGCATGATGGATATGGCGTGGGATCTGTTCAAGGATACGCCGCTTGGATGGGGCCGCGTGCAGGCTATTTGCGATTACGTGCATAGTCACTTGACCTTCGGCTATCAATTCGCGGTGGCGACCAAGACCGCGCATGACGTGCATAGCGAGCGCCGCGGCGTGTGCCGCGACTTCGCGCATCTGGCGGTGACGTTGTGCCGCTGCATGAACATTCCGGCGCGCTATTGCACCGGCTATCTCGGCGACATCGGCGTTCCGCCGGAAGACACGCCGATGGATTTCAGCGCCTGGTTCGAGGTCTATCTCTCCGGCCGCTGGTTTACCTTCGACGCCCGCCATAACACGCCGCGCATCGGGCGCATCCTGATGGGGCGCGGCCGTGATGCCGCCGATGTGCCGCTCTCCACCAGCTTCGGGCGCACCGTGCTCAGCGGATTCAAGGTCTATACCGACGAAGTCGTCGAAGCTTAAAATTCGGCAGGCAAAGCTGGAGTAGCGAGGCCGGCGGCAAGGCGCCATCGCTCAATGGCGATGCTCCCCCGGTGCCCCGGTAAAATCGACGTGGACGGCGGAAAGGGCGTCCGGTCCGACCTTCACCGTGCCCGCGAACGGATGGTCGATGGTCGCAACCGTCAGCAGTCCGGCGAAGATCAGCATCGACAGGGCGCCCGTCATCACCGCCTGGGCGCGCAGGTTCTCGGTGCCGAAGAAAAACGTGAAGCCGATGGTGAGGGCGGCGCCGCCGAAAAGTACAAACCAGATGATGCCGGGCACAACGCCGTCGGCCATCACCAGGCGTTCGCGCCGCGCGTCGCTGATGCGATCGACTTGCCGAAGGAGCTCGGCGATGACGATGCCTTCGCCGCTTTCGATAGTGTGGAATTTAAGAACCGCGCGGTAAATTTCGTTCAGCGCTTCGGTGACCGCGGGGCTGTCCGTCTCGTTCTGCATTGCTGGCCAGTCCTTGGTGACCGCGGCATTCAGGTAATCGGTCGTTGCCTTGCGGATGGCGGCGCCGTGGTCGGTGTCGATTCCCCGGCTGAGCAGATAGACGGTGGCGGCCGCGCCGGCCTCTTTGGCCACCTCGCTTTCGGCCGCATTGAATTTTTCCCATACGACGACGACCGCGAAGGCGAGCAGGACCGCGTACAGCACGCCGACGGTCGCGAATTTGAAGCCGGCAACCTCATTGTTGGTGCGCAGCCGGCTGAGTTCGACGTAACGGCGCGCGATAACCGGGCCTGCCATGGCGGCCAGGGTCGTCGGCACGAGGAGAATGAGGGCGGAAAGCCACAAGGGCAGGGTGCTCAGGAACATCATGATCCCCGTCAACGTAGCAGTGCTGAGTGCATGCTGGCGCCGCCCCCGGGCCGAACCCTGTGAATAACTAGGAAAAGCACTTAAATCCAGCAGCCGGCGGTGGCTTCCCGCGCCCGCCCCGGAAAGTGTCGCACGGGCAGCCTATGATGGCCGGCCGATTCGGCCAAACCGCGAGCCCCCATGCGCTTCACGCCCCAGTTCCTCGATGAGCTGCGCGCCCGCCTCCCGGTATCGGAGGTGGCCGGGCGGCGCGTGAAGCTGCGCAAGCAGGGCCGCGAGTTCATCGGCCTGTCGCCCTTCAACAAGGAGAAGTCGCCCTCGTTCACGGTCAACGACCAGAAGGGCTTCTTCCACGACTTCTCCTCCGGCAAGCACGGCGACATTTTCGGCTTCGTCATGGAGACCGAAGGCGTCACCTTCCCGGAAGCGGTCGAGCGCCTCGCCCAGCTTGCCGGCGTGCCGCTGCCCAAGGTCTCGCACGAGGACGAGCAGCGCTCCGCGCGCGCCAAGACGCTGCACGACGTCATGGAGCTGGCGGCAAAATTCTTCGAGGCGACCTTGGCCGCGCGCGCCGGCGCCAAGGCGCGCGGCTATCTTGCCGACCGCGGTATCGTCGCCGCCACGCAACTGAATTTCCGCCTCGGTTATGCGCCGGGCGAGCGCTATGCGCTGAAAGAACATCTCGGCTCCCACGGCATTCCGGTCGCGGACATGGTGGAGGCCGGGCTGCTGATTGCCGGCGACGACATCCCGGTGCCGTTCGACCGGTTCCGCGACCGCGTCATGTTTCCGATCACCGATCTGCGCGGCCGGGTGATCGCCTTCGGCGGGCGCGCGCTCGAGAAGGACGCGCAGGCGAAATATCTGAACTCGCCGGAGACGCCGCTCTTCCACAAGGGCGCAACGCTCTATCATCTAGCCGCCGCCCGCCAGGCCGTGCACGATGGCTCAGCCCTGATCGTGGTCGAAGGCTATATCGACGTGATCGCAATGGTCACGGCGGGCTTCGCGGCGACCGTGGCGCCGCTCGGCACCGCGTTGACCGAAGACCAGCTCACGCTGCTTTGGAAAATGGCGGACGAGCCGGTGCTCTGTTTCGACGGCGACAGCGCCGGCTTGCGCGCCGCTTATCGCGCGGTCGAGCTGGCGATGCCGCGGCTGAAACCGGGCAAGAGCCTGACATTCGCGCTGCTGCCGCAAGGGCAAGACCCCGACGATCTGGTGCGTAGCGGCGGGCGCGACGCGATGCGCGACGTGATCGCCGCCGCGCGGCCGCTTGCCGCCATGTTGTGGGCGCGCGAGACCGAAGGCCATTCATTCGACACGCCGGAACGGCGCGCCGCGCTGGAAGCACGCATCAACGCGGTGACATCGGCCATCAGCGACGACTCGGTGCGCAAATATTACCGGCAGGACTTCAACGCGCGGCTGTCGCAGTTCTTCGCGCCGGCGCAAGGCCAGCGCGGCAACCGCGAGCGCAACTGGCAGCAACGCGGGCAGGGGCAGACCTGGCGCGAGCGCGGGCAGGGCCAGAATTGGCAAAGAGACTGGCCGCCGCGCAATGGCTCCGGCCCGCGCCTCGCCGCCAGCAATGGCCGGCCGGCCCCTTACGTGGTGGTCAGCCAGCAGATGGCGGGCAGCCCGGTGCATCGCGGCCACCGCACCGCCGTCCCGCGCCGCGAGGCGCTGATCCTGCAGGCCGCGCTCAACCACCCCTGGCTGCTGCACGACCACCTGGAGGAGCTCAGCCATCTTGAGTTCCGCCATGCCGGCGCCGAGCGGCTGAAAGCTGCGCTCATCGACATCGCCGCCCATGCGGCGGCGCTGGATCCCGAGGGCTTAAGGGCGGAACTTGCGACCCGCGACCTGACCGAGATCGCCGAGCGCATCGCCGCCTCGATCACCACCGTCTCGGTCTGGGGGGCGCGGCCGGACGCCGCTCCCGACGATGTTTTGGTCACCTGGCAGCAGCTTGTCGCCTTGCATCGGCAGTGGCATTCACTAGTTAAGGAGCTGAAGGACGCCGAACAGTCGCTCGGCCAGGACGCCAGCGAGGCCAATTATTTGCGGCTGCGCGACGTCAAGGCCCGCCTGTCGCGGGTGGAGGGAACCGAGGCCCTGATCGAGGGGTTCGGGGCCTCTTCCGGCCGGGGCGTTCGTAGTCTATGAGCGGGCCGCCAGCTTCAGAGGGTGAACGAAGGCCGGGCCGGCGTGGAATAAAGGGTCGATTCCCGCGGGTTTTTCAGGGTTAATCGGAGCTTAAGCGGGTTCCGGAGACACTGGTTGACCTGATTCGGGGCGGCGCTTGTGGCGCGCGGCCCTTTTTGGCCATGGGCGCCCGGCGCGGGTTGCCCGCGGCGGCCAGGAAGGTCCAGGAGAGACGTATGGCGAGCAAGGCAAAAGCAGCACAGCCCAAGGAAGAAGCCCCCGAGAAGGACGCCGAAGGCACGCCCGAATCGCCGCTACCCTTGCTCGATCTCTCCGACGCCGGCGTCAAGAAGATGATCAAGGCCGCGAAAAAGCGCGGCTATGTCACTTTCGACGCGCTCAACGCCGTGCTGCCGTCGGAATCCACCGCGCCGGAACAGATCGAAGACATCATGTCGATGCTCAGCGAGATGGGCATCAACGTGGTCGAGACCGAGGACGCCGACACCGAGGACGGCGAAACCGAGAAGGCGACCGACGAGGCCGCCGACGACGATGACGACGACGACCACGGCCGCGAGGTGGTCGAGGCGAAGTCGAAGGCGCTGGCCGTCGCCGAGAAGAAGGAGCCGTCCGAGCGCACCGACGATCCCGTGCGCATGTATCTGCGCGAGATGGGTTCGGTCGAACTGCTCTCGCGCGAGGGCGAGATCGCCATCGCCAAGCGCATCGAGGCCGGCCGCGAGGCCATGATCGCCGGCCTGTGCGAAAGCCCGCTCACCTTCCAGGCCATCATCATCTGGCGCGACGAGTTGAACGAGGGAAAAGTCTTCCTGCGTGACATCATCGACCTGGAAGCGACCTATGCCGGCCCCGACGCCAAGCAGATGGCGCCGCCGGTGGTGATCGGCCCCGATGGCAAGCCGATCGTGCCGCAGCCGGGCGTGCCAGTTCCGGGTGCGCCGCATCTGCAGGTCGTGCAGCAGCCGGTGGCGCCGCCGGCCGCGCCGCCGTCCGCCACCCCGTTCAAGGCCAAGCCCGACGGCGAAGGCGAGGAGCCGAAGGATCCGGCCGAAACCGCCGCCGAAAGCGATTACGACGAAGACGACGACATGGAGGGTTCGCTCTCCCTTGCGGCCATCGAGGCCGAGCTGAAGCCCAAGGTGGTCGAGACCTTCGACAACATCGCCGACAGTTTCAAGCGCCTGCGCCGCCTGCAGGAGCAGGACATCCAGTTCCGCCTGCGCTCCACCTCGCTGTCGCCGGCGCAGGAGCGCAAATACAAGAAGCTGAAGGAAGAGATCATCTCCGAGGTGAAGTCGCTGCGGCTGAACCAGGCGCGCATCGACTCACTCGTCGAGCAGCTCTACGACATCAACAAGCGGCTGGTCTCCAACGAGGGCCGGCTGATGCGGCTGGCCGAGAGCTACGGCGTCATCCGCGAGGACTTCCTCAAGCAGTACATGGGCGGCGAGCTCGACCCGCGCTGGCTCAACCGCGTCTCCAAACTGTCGGCCAAGGGCTGGAAGAACCTGGTCGCCAAGGAGAAGGACCGCATCAAGGAAATCCGCGCCATGGTGCACGACCTCGCGGCCCAGACCGGCGTCGAGATCGGCGAGTTCCGCAAGATCGTGCACATGGTGCAGAAGGGCGAGCGCGAGGCGCGCCAGGCCAAGAAGGAGATGGTGGAGGCGAACCTGCGCCTGGTCATCTCCATCGCCAAGAAATACACCAACCGCGGCCTGCAATTTCTCGACCTGATCCAGGAAGGCAACATCGGGTTGATGAAGGCGGTCGACAAGTTCGAATACCGCCGCGGCTACAAGTTCTCGACCTACGCCACCTGGTGGATCCGCCAGGCCATCACGCGCTCGATCGCCGACCAGGCGCGCACCATCCGCATCCCGGTGCACATGATCGAGACCATCAACAAGATCGTGCGCACCTCGCGCCAGATGCTCAACGAGATCGGCCGCGAGCCGACGCCGGAGGAGCTGGCCGAGAAGCTGGGCATGCCGCTGGAGAAGGTGCGCAAGGTCCTCAAGATCGCCAAGGAGCCGCTGTCGCTGGAGACGCCCATTGGCGACGAGGAGGATTCGCATCTCGGCGATTTCATCGAGGACAAGAACGCCATCTTGCCGATCGACGCGGCCATCCAGTCCAACCTGCGCGAGACCACCACGCGCGTTTTGGCCTCGCTCACGCCGCGCGAGGAGCGCGTGCTGCGCATGCGCTTCGGCATCGGCATGAACACCGACCACACGCTGGAGGAAGTCGGCCAGCAGTTCTCGGTCACCCGCGAGCGCATCCGCCAGATCGAGGCCAAGGCGCTGCGGAAGCTGAAGCATCCGAGCCGGAGCCGGAAGCTGAGGAGCTTCCTCGACAACTGATCTTAAGAAAAAACCCCGGCTTGGGCCGGGGTTTTTGCTTTCCGTTCGTCCCCGCGTAAGCGGTGCCCCAGCGTATTCACGAAAAAAAGCAGGCGAAAGCCTGCCCTTTTTATTTATGCGTGCCTCCTTGCCGCCCGAATCGGACGTGCCACTAGGCCATAGATGCGGAGCACACTAAAGGAGAGACCTTACATGGACCTTCTTCTCGCTGGTGTCTTCTTGTGTGTCGCAGTGGTCGCGGTGAAATGTATCCCTTGTGTGTTTTGCAAAGATGGCTGGGAAAGTCACAGCTCTGGCCGTGGCACCTGCTCTTGGCACGGTGGTGTCGATTAGTACGTGCTACGCGAAACGTTTATACAGTGGCGTGAAATGGCGGGCCCTTGGCCCGCCATTTTGCAGTCTAACGGTTGTGATAGTGATTCCAGAATGTCTCGGAAAGCATTTGGTCGTTAGTTTGGAGTTGTATTACTGAATTAGTTAGCTTTTCTTTCAGGCGAAGATAGTCAGGTTTTGGCTGTTCGAGTTCATATTCCATTTTGTTTTCAAAAATGCGCGATAGAAGTGTTGACACTTCTTTTATTGAATTGGTAGCAATCGCTCCGACAGCTACTCCTGTTTTGAACTCTATAAGTCTGCTTAATGGATGAATGTCTCGAAAAAAGCGGTGTTTTTGTTCTTGGTCGCAATAAAAAATAACAGGTTTTCCCAAGCTTAAGGCCATTGCTGCTTCGGCATCCTTTCCATAACTGTCCCTTTCACCGGCGCAATATACTAGCACCTTCGCACACTTGACCATCAGGCATTCTATTAGTCCTTTGTCTTCATGGCCGGCCGCCGCACTAACAGTGGGATCAAAATGGCGCAGGTGTAGGCCTTTCAATCGAGCATCACTAAAAATCTGTTCGCAGGTGTCGGCCATATCACGGAAATCTTTGCGACTGCGCATACTTGTTGCGACGTACACATCCATATCGCCGACCATCGAGAGGTAAAGGCGCGTATTTTGGAGAGCGGCTTCACGGGCGCGAAAAAACTTTTTCGCTACGCCATCGAACTTGAGAATAAGTTCTTGTTCTGTGGCGACATGTTCATTCAACACGTCGTCGGCCGAGAACATGAACTCTCCCTGTCGCTCTTTGTTACCCAACGCGCCGAAATGACCATCCAACAACTCTTTTATCGTAATTGACCCGCCGCCGGCGGCTTGATGAGCCCGAAAGGCTTCCACGAGCGCTGTCTTTAAGTCACCTTGGGTTCCAGCTTCACCGTATGATTTACAAGCCATCTCTGCGATTAAGTATCGATCGTCTTTCGCGATTTGTCCCAAAGGGAGGGCGGGGCCGCGTGCTGAAATAACGTCGGTTGGAATACAGAAATTTTCGAAGAACGCTTCTAGCTCTGAAAACTCCATAGTTCGCAAGCGACGAAATCCAGTCCTGACATTTCCGAAATATAACAGTGCGTCCGTAAATATGCGATAGAGGCCCCACTTAAGCTGGTTGAGCGATACGATAGATTCCGTTGCGCTCCATTTGTCATCGTAGTTCGGTATCGATTTTACATCGTAAGGATGCTTGAGGGGTGACTTCCTCCAATAGTATTCAAAAAATCCATCAGTTACTGGGGCTTCATGTCCAAAAGCCAGTAGTTGGTTTAGTTGGACCTTCGAGATCGGCGCGCTGTCTATGCTTCCTAATCTTGTGAATACCTCAGGGTCAGTATCTTCGTTGATCCACGTCCCGAGCCCGCCATTGCGGAGTTTGAACAGCGAAAGGTCTTATAGAATTTGATTCTTGTTCAGCATAATAACCGCATAGTTTGTAGTAGGGCGGAAAGCGGAGTGCTAGCTAAGATGTCCGTTTGGTATCGCTAATGTCTAGCCCCCTTGGTCAGTACCGGTGATTTGGTGGTTTACTAAGATCGTTTCGGGGATTGGCGGTCGCATACCGAGGGCGTGGTGAGGCCGGATATGGTTGTACTGGCGTAGCCATTGATTGATGACGGTCTGGGCCTGCTTGGTGGTGAGGAACCATTCGGCATTCAGGATCTCCCGGCGCAAGGTTCCGTTGAAGCGTTCGTTGTAGCCGTTCTCCCAGGGCGACCCGGGATAGATCTGGATGGGCTGTATTCCGACCCGAAGAAGCCACTCCTTGAATGGAGCAGAGGTGAACTCCGGGCCGTTATCGGAACGCAGGTATTCCGGCTTGCCGCGGCTGAGCAGCAGCGGATAAAGGGCCTCCAGGACTTCTGCCGAACCCATCTTGGTCGCCACATTCACGCACAGTGCCTCGCGGGTGTATTCGTCGAGAACGGTCAGCATCTTGTAGGCCCGCCCGTTGCTGAGCTTGTCGTGGACGAAATCGATCGACCAGATATGATTGGGATACTGAGGCCTAAGACGGATGATTGACGCGTCGTGGTGATAGAGGCGCTTTCGGCGTTTGTGTCGGTGCGGCAGCTGTAGCCCTTCTTCACGCCATATCCGCTCGACCTTCTTGTGATTGACGGCCCAGCCCTCGGCCTGCAGAAGTTCGCCGATCTTGCGATAACCGTAGCGGCCATATTGCTTGGCCAGCCGGATCAGGGCCAGACGCAGGTCGTCCTCGCTCCTGGGGGCCGCCTCATAGCGCAGAGTACTGCGCGCAACCCCGAGAACGTGGCAGGTCCTCCGCTCGGAGGTTCCGAGCTTCTGCCGAGCCTGGACGACGGTGTCTCTCAGGACATCGGCGGTCAGATCCTGGGTTTTAAAAAATCGAGGCTTTCCTTGAGGATCAGCTTGTCGAGCTCCAGATCGGACACGATCTTCTTCAGCCGCTGGTTTTCTTTCTCCAGGGCCTTCAGCTCCGTCAGTTGCGAGCGGCCCATGCCCCCGAACTTCTTGCGCCAGGTATAAAACGTCGCGTCGCTGATCCCCGCCGACCGGCAGGCCGTCGCCACATCCGCCCCGGCGGACAGATCAACCTCAACCTGCCGCAAAATCCTCAGGCAATCTTCGTCCGAATGCCGCTTCCGAGCCATCCCGAACCCTCCCACTGGCACAACGATAATGGCTCAGTTTTAGGGGAAAAAGGCAGATGCAGTTCACCTTTTTTGAGTGTCGGCTTTGCAGTCACTTGCAAGACAACACCTTCATTCAGAGCTGAAGTGTAAATATTTCCCGGATTGGAAACTGCGGGGTCCGTAATTGTTCCTGAGACCACCTTGTCTTCGTCGATTAAGCGAACTTTGCATGCACCATTTGTCTTAAAGACACCTTCAAGCCTGACTTTGTAGCTTTTGGCATCTCCGACGGTCATCGCATCGCGGGCTTTTAGAACCTCTGCAGCCGGCTCATCAATTATTGCACCGTTGTGCTCAGTACCAATCCGTACTTGTCTAACTGATTTTCCGATAGGATCTGGAATTTCTCGGAGCAAAGCTCGATTTTCAAATGCAAGTTCCTGGACCATGTCTTGAAGCCATGCTTTGTCCCGCATATGGCCGTCATGCACCTGACGGGCGAATTCGCTATGTTGGCTTGCTAGATCATGAATTGCATCGATGGCAACTCTAGCATCGCTCTTTCTGTTGATTGTTGTTTTTATTACTGCGTCGAACGTCCGTTCGATAAATGTTTTGGCAACTTTAGTCATTATAGGCATGAACATCGGCAAATTGCCGCTGTTCATCACTGCAAATAATTCTTGAAGAAGCCCATTTTCCTTGCTGGGCCCAACGTAAAAATGGATTTGATACGATCTCGAATTGTGCGTGATAGACGCGAAGAAGAACAAGTGGCAAATACTATTTGCCAACTTACTCACTCCTATTATCGACTTGCCGTATTGTTGGGCGTCGACAAGGTGCGCGTCAGCAAAGAGTCCGGTGTAGGCAACCGGCAATGGTTCAAAGATGTGCTCGGGCACTTGTGACCTGACGGCTTTTTTGAACCAGCGGATGAGAGACTACTGCATTGGCATGATCTCATCCAGGTGGTTAGCCGAGGGCGCGAAGGTCTGCGGCGCCGGCGGCCTATAGTTGAGCGCTGAGTGCGGCCTGATCGTGTTGTAGTGCTTGCGCCATTGCTCGATGACGATCTGGGCCTCTTTCAGGCTGTAGAAGAGTTCTCCGTTTAGCAGCTCATCGCGTAGTTTCCCGTTGAAGGATTTGCAGTAGCCGTTCTCCCAGGGGCTACCAGGTTCAATGAACAGTGTTTTGGCTCCGACCTGCGTCAGCCAGTTACGCACGACCTTTGCGGTCATCTCAGCGCCGTTGTCGGATCGGACGTGCTCCGGCACACCGCGCATAAGCATGACATCGGCCATCGCCTCAAGCACGCCGAAGCTGTTGATCCGGCGCGCCACCCGGATCGCCAGGCATTCGCGCGTGAACTCATCGATCAGGGTCAGCAGCCGGAGCTTGCGGCCATCATGGGTCTGCGCCTCCACGAAGTCGTAGGACCAGACATGATTGCGCCGTTCCGGCCGCAGCCGGATGCACGATCCATCGTTGAGCCAGAGCCTGCCTCGCGGCCGCTGTTTCTTGGGTACTCTGAGCCCCTCACGGCGCCAGATCCGCTGTACACGATCGCAGCCCACATTCCACCCGGCCTCGTCCAGTAATGACTTGATCCGACGATAGCCGTACCGGCCGTACTGCGATGCTAACGCGATAATGGCCTGCGTCAGCGCATCTTCATCAGCACGAACGATGGTGGTGTAGCGCTGCGTTCCGCGTGGCTGACCGACAATCCGGCAGGCATGACGCTCCGAGAGGCCGTACTTCCCTCGAATGCGTTCAACCGCCTGCCGGCGCCGTTCGGGGCTTACAAGTTTCCCGAGGCAACGTCCTTGAGCACCTGCTTCTCAAGCGACAGATCGGCAACAAGACGCTTCAGCCGAACATTCTCACGCTCAAGGTCCTTCATCCGCTTCGCCTGGTCGATCTCAAGGCCCCCGTACTCCTTGCGCCAGCGATAAAAACTCTGCTGCGATATGCCCGCCTCCCGGCAGGCCTCAGGCGCAGATTTACCCTGTGCCATTAATACTTCAATCTGACGAAGCAGCGTCACAATCTGCTCCGCGCTGAACCTCTTCTTCGGCATGACCCAGGCTCCTTTCCAAGCTACTTTCTCACATCGCTTGGTCTAAAAAAGCCAGGTCAGGTCAGAAGCCCGCATGAAGGCGGCGGGCTTTCGCAAGGACGAGGAGCCGCCCGAGGATATCGACGCCTTGCGCTACGCGCTCGCGCGCCGCCTCACCATGATCGTCAACAACTGGCGCGGCTGCCCGGAGCCATTGTGCCGGCGTCATCGCGGCTGCATGGCGCCGCACATTCACTGCACCAACACGCTGCCGGCCGAGGCGACTCCCGAAGCGACCGCGCGCACCCTGGCGCTGGTTTATCGCACGATGCGCGAGGCCGCGGATAAGGACGCGGCGGAGGAGGGGTGAGTGAGATGGCTTGTTGGATAGCAAGCGCGCCACATACTCGCTTCCCTCTCCCCTTGTGGGAGAGGGTGGCTCGCGCGGGAGCGATAGCGGAGCGCGAGCCGGGTGAGGGGGACAGAACCAAATTGAAGCACGACCCCCTCACCCGGTCCTCGCTTCGCTCGGACCACCCTCTCCCACAAGGGGAGAGGGTTGCGCCTCAGCTTGCGTCATTGCATCGCCTTCCGCCGCTTCGCCGCGCGTGCCATAAGCGCGCCGGGGGGCGGACAACGAGGTTCCGGTATGATCGCACGGCTGCTGGCGGCGCTTGCTCTCACCCTCACTCTGATGGCGCCCGCGCAGGCCGCCAAATGCGGCGGCGATTTCAACGTCTTCCTGTCCGGGATGGCGCGCGACGCGCAAGCCGCCGGCATCTCCCGCGTCATCATCAATCAGGCCTTCGCCGGCTTGAGCCCCGATCAGGCGGTGCTGCGCTTCGACCGCCGCCAGGCCCACGCCTTCCGTCGCGAGGGCAACTTCGAGAAATTCATCAAGACCCGCGTCGGCGCGTCCCGCGTCAAGCGCGCCGCCAAGCTGATGCAGCGCAACGCCGCGCTGCTGGCCCGCGTCGAGCGGCAGTTCGGCGTGCCGAAGGAATTGCTGGTGGCGATCTGGACCATGGAAAGCGACAACGGCTCAGGCGACATGGGCAAGCTGCCGGTCATCCGCACGCAGGCGACGCTCGCCTGGGACTGCCGCCGCACCGACCTGTTCCAGCGCGAGCTCATCGCCGCGCTGAAAATCCTCCAGCGCGGCGACCTGCCGCAGCGCGAGCTGATCGGCGCCTTCGCCGGCGAGATCGGCCAGACCCAGTTTCTGCCGTCGTCCTACATCAAGTACGGCGTCGATTACGACGGCAACGGCCGCGTCGACCTGCGCCACTCGGTGCCGGACGTGCTGGCCTCGACCGCCAATCTGTTGAAGGTGAACGGCTGGCGCGCCGGTGCCCCCTACGCCATGGGCACGGAAAATTTCCAGGTGATGCGCGAGTGGAACCGCTCGGAGATCTATCGCCGCGCGCTGGTCTTGTTTTCCGAGCGGTTGGGGGGAAGGCCGTGAGCGCGCAATGTGGCTTTTGGCTTCGCCGTCCCCGCGCTTCCTTCCCTCTCCCCTCGTGGGAGAGGGTGGCTCGCGCGGAGGCGAAGCCGAGCGCGAGCCGGGTGAGGGGGCTTTGTCGTCGTAAGGCTTTTCCCCCTCACCCGGCTCGCTCACTTCGTTCGCTCGCCACCCTCTCCCACCAGGGGAGAGGGGCAAGAAAAAAAGCGGTGCTCCCGTCAGCCCACCTTCATGATCTTCTTCGGCTTGGCGCCGACGCGCGCGATGGTCTTGATCTTGAGCGGCGCCCGGCCGGATTTCGCGGCGATCTCGCGGTCCTGTTCGATGATGAAGCCGCGTGCCGGCTCGTCCTTTTCCAGCCCGCCCAGGAGTTCCGCCGGCACGCGCCGGTTGGAGCGCTGCGAGCCGTCCTCGTAGACGACGTCGAAGAAGACGAATTCGCCCTTGGGATTGGTTCCCGGTTTTTTCGCCATGACCCTGATCCTGCGCGTGTTGCTATATGAAAAAGAAAAACCCCGCGCAAGCGCGGGGTTCCTCCAGCCGTCTGGACGTCAGACCGTTTCGAGATTGGTGGCAGCGGACTTGCCGCTGCGCTGGTCGGCTTCGACGTCGAACGTAAGCTTCTGGCCCTCGTTGAGGTTGCTCATGCCGGCGCGCTCGACCGCCGAGATGTGAACGAACACATCCGGGCCGCCGCCGTCCTGCACGATAAAGCCGAAGCCTTTTTGGGAGTTGAAGAACTTAACAGTACCTGTGGCCAATGTGGCCTCCTTTTGAAAACGCAACGTGTGCGTCTATGCCCCATGCAAACCATTCGCATGGGCCTCATATCCGGATTTTTGCGAGTTCTTGGGAAAGGGCCCTTAAGGCCGAAACGGCAAGGTCAAGCTCAATCGGAATATTCGGTTATATAGGCATGCGGCGCGCTTTGCGCAACCGGGCCGGGAGTGGCCTGGCGGGCGTGCCGCCGCCGCCCTCGCGCTCCGTGCCCAGCGCCATGATGGCGGAGCCCATGGCCACGCTGCCGAAGGTCACCACCAGCCCGAACAGCAGCAGCCCAAGCGCCGCGCCCGGCGCCTGGTCGGCGAAGATGAGCGCGCGCAGGTTGCCCGGATTGAGCGCCATCAGCCCGCCCAGCATCAGCAGCGCCGCGGCCACGCCGGCGGCGCAATTGACGGCGAGCAGCCGGATCAGCGGCTGGCGCGCGAGGTCCTTCAGCTTCATTCCTCGCCCTCGATGATGCGCAGGTCGCGCACGGCGCCGTCACCGAGCGCCTTGAGCGCGGCCTGATAGCCGGGCGAATCGTGCGCGGCGATCGCCTGTTCCAGGCTGGGGAATTCGGAGATCACGATGCGCTCCTTTAGGCCGGCCTCGTAGGTTACCTGCGGCACGCCCTTGCAGAGATAGCGGGCGCCGAACGGGATGGTCGCCTTCGGCGCCATCTCGGCATAGGCCTTGAGCTTGGCGGGGTCCTTGATCTCGCGATAGGCGGAAATCCAGTAGGCTTTCTTGGGCATGGAGGGCTCCGGCGTGGTTTGGCAATTGTAACGGTTGGGATCGTAGCGCGGGATGCCGCCGGCTGTCATGCCCAAGCTTGCCGAGCCGTGGATTCAATCGAGCTTGGTTAGCAGCGGATCGCCAATGTCCACTCCACCGCGAAAGCGGACATTCTTCGGCGCGAGCCGGATGTTTGCTATGTGCCATTCGGCAACAAAGCGCACTTGATTTGAAAACGTAACAATCAAAAGAGGCGGCCTATTGACCAAATTTTTTCGCCTCTTCCTCTTCGATCAGTTTCACAATACGTTCGCACTCTGCGTCGTCGGTCGAGCGCATCAATAGATTTCGAAGGTGCTTTAGATTTTCGTTGTAAATAAATTTGTTCAGATTTTTCTCGTGCAGAGGGCGCGGCATGAGAGACTCTCCTATTGTCGCCATGTCATTTTGCACACCTTGTCGTCTCTGAAACGCGCAAACCCCACCCGGGACGAATGCTCGTCGTTATGTGAGAGAGCAACGTCCGTCGGGCGAGGCCACCAGCCAGAGTCGACCCAGGTTTTTTTAAGCCAATGCGCCCGCGGAAGTCTGGTCAAATTTGGCCACCATCAAGCCTGCTAGGTGCAGGTGCGTCGCACGGTGCGTGGACTATCTCTATGAAAGACGTCGCCAACTGAGGCAGCCCTAATCCTCCAAAATTAGAATTTGGGCGCATTGCTCGCACGAATAGTAGGTTATGGGCGGGTTATTGGACTTAGGCTTGATGTGGGCAAATATGACAAGTTCGCCGCCACAACTGCATCTGCGGCCGCTCTTTGGCTTGATGGCTATGGTCGTGAAGCGTCCTACATAGTTCATGAGCGGACCTCCCACGAAATCTGCCTAGAGCCACAAACTAAAAAGGCCCCGGCTTTGTCTGCCGGGGCTCTGGACGCTCAGGCGCCGTGAGTGGGGAGGAGTCAATCGGCATCTAAGAATCCGTCAGGAGTCATTACCCCGCTGAGATGGATGGCGTATCCGCATCGACATGTTCACGAACGAACGGACACGTTGGCAACGTCTTCCGTCAAACACCTCCTCAGGCGCCGGTGCGTTCAATCAACCTCAATAGTAAAAGTCTGCGCTTATTTACGAATGAAATCTGTTCAAAATTGACCACCACGAAAAACGCGTGTGTTCAAAATTGACCACCGCACACACGTCCCTAAGGCGTTTACGCCCGCCTAGTCGCGCAGGACCACGCTTAGCAATGAGTTGTTGATCTTGAGGTTGCCATTGTACTCGATGAAGCCCAATTTTCTGAATTTGTTCATGAAGAAACTTACGCGAGGTCGGGTCGTGCCGATGATGTCCGCGAGCGTCTCTTGATTGATCTTGGTTGTGATCGGCTGCGCCGTACCTTCCTTGCCGAAATTAGCCAAAAGAAGGAGGGTGCGCGCGAGACGTTTTTCGCTTGAGTTGAACAGCTGATCGACCAAGTCCTCTTCCACGCGGCTGTTGCGGGTTAAGAGATGTGCCATAAACATCTCGGCAAATGTCGGCTCGGCGTGCAGGATGCGAATCATCTCAGTTTTTTGCACCCGCATGATTTCACAATCGGTTATGGTGCTGGCCGTCGCCAGGCGGAGCGGTTGCCCAATCAAGCATCCCTCCCCGAAAAACTCGCCCGCCCCAAGGATAGCGACCACCGCTTGCCGTCCTTGTTGGGACGTGACGGCAAGTTTGATCTTGCCTTTCTGAACGTAAAAGACCGCATCCGCAGGGTCGCTCTGCGCAAATATGGTCGCGTTCTTGTGGTAATTGGTCAGGGTTCGGCCGCCATCGACAGTGGCCAGAAATAGCTTGGCGTCAAATGAGCTTTTTTTGGTCTTTCTTGCCAAAATGCTTCCGGTCGGTCCGCTTCGCCTAAGACATATATTATTTCATTTTCATGCGTGATGCCAACTGGAGTCTATACCGGCATCATTTTGAATCTAACCGTTTGATATACGGAGCTTTTTTAGGTTGTCCCGGGTGCTAACGCTAGGCTGGTATCGCTTACAAATACAAAAATATCGCGGTTGGGTCATAGGCGGACATCCCCCGGTATCTAACCTATGTCCGCGTTACGCCCGAACAGACAACGCGGTCCTTGGCTCCGTCTGATGGGGCAGTTCGAATCTTGTTTGCGCCGGCGGAAAACTTCGGCGCGGCCTCCGCGCGATCGCTGATCATACGGACTGTGAGGGATTCCTGTTCAAAAGAGTTTCCCTTGCGTGCTGCATTCTTTGCGTGGACACGCGCGATGCATCCCGCTTGTTTGGTGTCGCTGCTGCCTTATCGCGCTACCGCGCAATCAAAATAGAAAAGTTGCCGTTCTGCTACAGCCGCTCCGCGCGATCCTGCTAGTATTGATTGCTTGAATTCACATCCTGCGACAGTCCGCTTTGAACGCAGTCGGTAGATCGATCGTTGGAGAACGGAACAAAAAAATACGTAAGCAAGATAGTCACGTCACGGCGCTGGGGGCTGGGGGCTGGGGGCAGTCGGCCGGAAATTGTTAGACCGCGTGCTTGGGGGAATGCGTATGCCGCCGCGACGACCGCCGTTTACCTACATCGCACCAAGTCACATCATGCCGATCGCGTGCCCGCACTGCGATGACACTGCCCATCCCCTCTGGCATTCGCCGCTTCCTGCTGGCCTGAAGGGCGAAATGCGCGTTTTCGAGTGCGTGGGCTGCGGTCGCCAATCGAAATTAATTGTCAACGTCTAGAGCGCCGCAACGGGTCGAGCGCGCGTGGCTGTACACGGTGAGGGGATTCGGCTCCCAATTGGGCATTGCCCCCTCACCCGGCCGTTCGCTTCGCTCGCGTCCACCCTCTCCCACAGGGCGAGAGGGCAACGCCGAGTTTGCTGCGGGCGTCTTCTGCTCTAGCATCGGCGCACTGCAACAAAAACGCGCTCCAGGGAGGCCGCCCATGAAACTGCCCAGCCGCATGATCGACATCACGGTGGCACTCGACAACGACACAGTGCTCGATCCGCCCTTCATGCGCCCGAAGATCGAATACATAACCAACAAGGGGACCGCCTGGATCCTGGTCGAGGCCTTCCCCGGGCTCAAAGCCGAAGACCTGCCGGACGGCGAAGCCTGGTCGATCGAAAATGTGCAACTCGCCACCCACAACGGCACCCACATGGACGCGCCCTATCACTTCCAGTCCAAGGACATTCACGGCAACCGCATGATCACCATCGACGAGGTGCCGCTCGACTGGTTCTTCCGGCCCGGCGTCAAGCTCGACTTCCGCAAGCTGCCGGACGGCCATGTGGTGAGCGCGGCCGAAGTGGAGGCCGAGCTCAAGCGCATCGGCCACGCGCTGCAGCCGTTCGACATCGTGCTGGTCAATACGCGGGCCAGCGAATGCATCGGCAGCGAGGAATACCTCACCGCCGGCATCGGCATGGGGCGCGAGGCCACGCTCTATCTCACCTCGCGTGGCGTGCGCGTGTGCGGCATCGACGCTTGGGGCTGGGACGCGCCCTTCGTGCACACGCGCAAGCGCTGGGAGGAGACCCACGACCCCGCCATCATCTGGGAGGGCCACAAGGCCGGGCGCGAGATCCCTTATTGCCACATGGAGAAACTGTGCAATTTGGAACAGCTTCCCCCGGACGGATTCACCGTTGCCTGCTTCCCGAGCAAGATCAAAGCCGCTTCTGGCGGCTGGACCCGGGCAGTGGCGCTGTTCGATTGAGCGGGATGATGAGTTATGATGCAGACGCATCACTGAATCGTCATATTTATGAAGAATTCGTAAATTGCCTAGAAAGGGCCTTTATTGGCAGCAAATTTCCCATGTAATTATGCATAGGTCGCATGCCTTGTGTCGGCTACCTAAATAACCGAATCCGGATATATTGCAATGCAACAAAAACAAAAACACTAAAAACGCAGGGGAAACACCGGGGGAGCCAAAAGGAGAAGGTTTCCATGGCTTACGCTCAATCCGCCGTTGCCCCGCGGCTTCATGAAATTCCGGCCGAAATTCCGGCCAAGGCGCAGCGCGCCAAACGCGGTTTCTTCCAGCGCTTGCTCGACGCCATCGAAGTACATAGCCGGCGCAAGGCCGAAGCCCAAATCGCCCGCTACCTCGGGCCCGGGCACAAATTCACCGACGAATCCGAGCGCGAGATCGAGCGCCGGTTCCTGTCCAACCCCTAACGCTGAACAAGCAGGCGTTCTGCTTGCGAAGGAGAATCTGATGTCGACGTTTGCAATGCGCGTGTCCCATTCGCCGAAGGCGCAGTCGCTGTTTGGCGGCCTGGCGCGGGTCGTCTCCATCCTGAGGGACGTGCTCGACGTATTCGTCGAGGCGAAGCGCCAAGCCTACGAGGCCGAGCGGCGCTATCCGTTCATGTCCTCCTGAGTCTGAAGCGGGCCGACGCCTGCGCCGGCGCGCTCACGCGGCCCCTTCCACCACGCGCATGTCGCGTTCCACGTTGCCGGTGCCGAGCGCCTTGAGCGCTTCCTTGTAGCCGGGCGTGTCGTGGGCGGCGATGGCTTGGTCGAGACTGTCGAACTCCACGACGACAACACGCTCATTGAGCCCGGCCTCCCAGGTCTTGGCCGGCTTGCTGCGCATGATGAAGCGCCCGCCGGCGGCGTTGATCGCCGGCGCCGCCAGCTTGGCATAGGCCTGCCAGGCGTCCGGATTCTTCACCGCGCGGTAGGTCACCACCCAATAGGCCTTCGGCATTGTCGTCCTCCCCGTTTCTGTTTGTCGCTTTAGTCTAGCTTCTGATCTCGCCGTCGCTCGCCGGCGGCGGGTAGGTCTCCGGCATTACCACCGAAGGATCCGATAGATCGAGCGTCTCGCCGGTGACCATGGCGCCGACCGGGGCGGTGGCGGCGAGGTCAAAGTCGGTCTTCTCCGGCTGGGTCGGCGCGGCCTGCACGGTGGTGCGATAGAACACATAGGCCGCGAGCGCGCCTTGCGCCACCGCGGTGAACAGGAACAGCGCGCGCGGACCCTGCAGCGCCATGGTGATCGACGCCAGCAGCGGGCCGACCACCGCGCCGCAGGCATTGGCGAGCAGGATGGTGGCCGCAGTCGGCACGATGTCGGTCACCGGCGTCTTGTCATAGGCGTGCGCGGCGGCGAGCGCATAAGTTGGCAGCGACAGCGCTCCGAATAGGAATCCGAATATCAGCAGCAGCGTGCTGGTGGTCGCGAACAGCCACAAGATCACCCCGGTCACGGCGGCCCCGATCAGCAGTGCGAGCAGCACCAGGCGGCGGTCCACCCGGTCGGAGAGCCGGCCCACCGGCCATTGCGCCAGCGACCCGGCGAGCGTCGCCGCGCCCATGAACACCGCCACCTCGGAGACGCTGAATCCATTGTCGGCCGCCGACAGTGGGCCGAGGCTGAGGAATGAGCCGTTGGCGGCGCCGATCATCAGGCTCGCGACCAGGCCGACCGGGGCCGCCCGATAAAGCTGCATCGGCCGGAAGCTGACGATGGTGATCGGCGCTGGCTGCGCCGAGCGAGTGAGCGCCACCGGAATGATGGCAAGTGAGGCCAGCATGGCCGCGAGCATGAAGTCTTCCGCGGCCTTGATCGGATAGAGCGTCACCATCAATTGCCCGACCGTGAAGCCGGCAAAATTCACGATCACGTAGGACGACATCACCAGACCGCGGTTCTGGTTGGTGGCACGGTCGTTGAGCCAGCTTTCGATGACCAGGTAAAAGCCGGCGATGCAGAAGCCGTTGACCACGCGAAACGCGATCCAGGCGGGAACGGCGGCCGCCAGCGGATAAGCCAGCCCGACCACCACCGCGAGCGCCACCAGCGCGGTGAATGCGCGGATGTGGCCGGCGCGCAGGATCAGGTAAGGCGCCAGCAGGCAGCCGCTGACGAAGCCGACGTAATAGGCCGACCCGATCACGCCAATGGCCAAATCGCTGAAATCTTCCACGTTGCCGCGCAGCGGCAACAACGTGAATTGCAAGCCGTTGCCGGCGAGTAGGAAGGCAACAGCCAGCAGTAGCGAGGCGATCGGGCGCAGGTTCGACTGCATGAAGAACGGCCGCTCCGTAAGGCCCCGCGCTCCGACAGGCGCCGCGCGCGGATGGTGCGCGCTTGGGCATAACGGGAAACCGCCAGCCCGCCAAGGCCCGGGTCAAATGACCCGCCTCAGCGAGCAGTGTGCCGGCTCGCTCCGACGACGCGGCGCGTGCAGTCGACGGCTACGAGCTCGGCCGGTGATGCGAATAATAATCGGCCCAAGCCAAGGCCGCAGCGTAAATCACGAACGCTGCAACGATTGCTGATATAATGACGGCGGTTTCTGTCGGCATGGCGAGAGTCTCTCTTTAAATAAGCTGAATGCTAGGCCGCCCGTTGCCGGCGGTTTTGATGTGCATCAAGGCGCGTTAAAAACGCAGATGCGGCCGTGGACCTCACGCGTTGGCGCTCCCGGTAACAGCATGAATCAATTCGTGATGGGACGTCGCGGTATCAACGTCATTGCGCCACAAACCCGCCGGAGTTCGCCGCGAGAAGTCCGGTATCCTCAATTTGTGTCGCGTAGAATTCCGCCAGCAATGGAGCCGACATGATTCGCAAACGGTCATTCGCCACGATTCTGATCGCGCTCGCCGCTTTCGTTTCGCCTGTCTTGGCGCAACACCGCCATAGCGCGTCGCTCGACGCCAATGGCAATCTCGGTGCACTCATTGCCAGCCATGCCGCCGCCAACAACGTTCCGGAGAGCCTGGTGCGCCGTGTCATCAGGCGCGAAAGCGGCGGCAATCCGCGCATCGTCCATGCCGGCAATTACGGCCTGATGCAAATCCGGCTTGGCACCGCGCGTGCCATGGGCTATCGCGGCAGCGCCGCAGGCCTGCTCGATCCCAACACCAATATGACCTACGCGGTGAAATATCTTGCCGGCGCCTACCGCGCCGCCGGCGGCAACGCCGATCGCGCCGTGCATTATTATGCGGCTGGCTACTACTACGCCGCCAAGCGCAAGCAGCTGCGCACCAGCGTCAGCAAGCCGGCCGGCACCTTTGTGGCGGCGGCCGGCCATGTCGCGCCGGTCAGATAAAGTTTGGCGGTAATCGGCGCAGAGCAGCACGTCGACGACGCACAGATTTAGCGTCGGCGGGGTTTTCCCGTTTTCGGGTCGATGTTGAAGCTGTTGAACAGAATTTCAAACAGGTTGAAATTGAGGGGCAGTGGCGGTTTCTCCACTACCCTTGCATAGTGCCTGTGACGAACGCGTCTCCGGCTTTCGCGCGCCGGCTTGACGGGCTCAACTTCTGCCTTCTTGCTTTCCTGCGCAGACTTGGTGGGCTCGGGCGCGGCCTTCGCGTTGTCCTCGGCCGGGTTGTAGGACTCAATCGCCGCCTTCACGCTTTCCTGTTCCTGCGCCGGCTTGGCAGACTCGGGCACCACGTTCAGGCCTTCGTGCGGTAGCCGGCTGCGCTCCGGCGTCCGGATCACCGGCGGCTTTTCCTCTTGCGGAATCACCGGCAATTCGGTCGACGAGGCTTCGCCGATGCTGACAGGAATCGCCGCGTCAGGTGACTGCGTGATCGTTCCGGTCACGTCGTCCGGCTCGGCGTCACTGCGGCTCGGCGGCACACCGGCGATCTCTGGCACAGTTTGCATATTTTCGGCGGTCGGCTTGTCAGGCTCGCTGATTTCACTGTGGAGCGGCGTGTCGGGCAGTTGGCGCAGCTGGCTCAGTTCGTCGGCGCGACGCAACGCGGCATTGATGAGCAATTGCCGCCATTCCGGATGATCGGAGCGCGTGATCAATGCACCGCGTGCCGGCATCATCGTCCGCGTCAAGGGCGGGCGCAGACCCCCGGGCGGACTGAGTGCCAGGACCAGGATCGCGATGGCGAGGGTTACGCCGCCTACTGGAATTATTCGTAGAATCGGCAGCATAGGCTGTGCATAACTGAGTCGGGGTGAAACCCAAAGCTGTTCCCCGCTCGATGTGAAACCCCCGCTACACGCATAACGAGTTGATGGGTCGCACGGCATGGCCAGGCCGTGACAAGGAGGTGCCGGCGTTGCTAGGAAGCGGCCTCAAAACATAGCGGGGGAAGCGTCATGATGAAGAAGCCGAACTGCCCGATCGTCGCCATCGAAGAGCACTATTGGGACCCGGAGTTGGTCAAGCAGTTCACCGGGACGGAAGCCGCGCGCGGCACCGACACCGACAAGTTGCTCTACGACCTCGGCGCGGTGCGGCTGAAGCAGATGGACGAGGCCGGCATCGATATCCAGGTGCTCTCGCACGGCGCGCCTTCAACCCAGAGGCTGCCCGCCGACATCGCTGCCAAGCTGACGGCCGAGGTCAACGACCGGCTCGCCAAGATCTGCGCCGCCAACCCGAAGCGCTTTGCCGCCTTCGCCGCGTTGCCCACCGCCGATCCGAAGGCGGCCGCCGACGAGCTCGAGCGCGCGGTGACCAAACTCGGCATGCAGGGCGCCATGATCCATGGCACCGCCAACGGCGAATTCATCGACGCCAAGAAATACTGGCCGATCTTCGAGCGCGCCGAGAAGCTCGACGTGCCGCTCTACCTGCACCCCTCGCAGCCGAACGCGACCGTGACCGAAATCTATTACCAGGAATACGCCAAGGACTTCCCGCTGGTGGTGCGGCCCGGCTGGGGCTACACGGTAGAAACCGCGACGCAGGCGATCCGCCTGGTGCTCTCCGGCCTGTTCGACAAGCATCCCAACGTGAAATTCATCCTCGGCCATTTCGGCGAGACGCTGCCGTTCCTGGTCTGGCGCATCGATTATTCGCTCAAGCGCCCGGGACAGAAGCCGATGAGCTTCCGCGATATCTTCTGCAAGAATTTCTACGTCACCACCAGCGGCTTCTTCTCCAATCCCGCTTTGTTATGTTGCGCCATGGAGATGGGCATCGACCACATTTTGTTCGCGGTCGATTGGCCGTTCGTCGTCGACAACAAAGGCGCGGTCGAATGGATGAGTGGCGCGCCGATCTGCGATGAGGACAAGGCGAAGATATTGAGCGGCAACTCAAAGCGGCTGCTGAAGATGTAATCAGCCGACCGGGTGGCGCCGGTAATAGTCGGCGTCTTCCGGCGATTGCCGCCAATCGGGGTTGCCGCGCCACTCGCAGTGACGCGAGGCCATGTCGGCGCCGTAGCGCACGCGGAACAGCATCGTGCGTCCCGGGCCGTTGGCGTATTCGTGCACCTCGCCAGGCGGGTGCACCACGAAGGCGCCGGGTGTGACCGCGACGGTTTCCTTGGGCGTGCGCATGGTGCCGCCGCCGGAGAAGCAGAAATAGATTTCGGTGGCATCGGGGTGGCAGTGATAGGGGCTGGTCTGGCCCGGCTCCCAGCAGGCGACCGTGACGTCGCCGCCCTCGACCTTGCCGAGAATCTTCTCCACGTGGTGCTTTGGATTCCACTCCTGCTCGCGATCGAGGCTGAATACGTGCATGTCGTTGGCGCTCCTGGCGAAAAACAATAGAAGTCTAACCGAAGTGGCGGCCAGAGAGGAGAGGGCGACATTGCGCTAGGGCCGCGCGCATTGATAGAAGGGGGACGTTTTCGGGCCCGTAGCTCAACTGGTTAGAGCCGACCGCTCATAACGGTCTGGTTGGAGGTTCGAGTCCTCCCGGGCCCACCACGCAGTCTAGTGCGCGACGGAGATTTCCTGGAAACTCGCGAATAGCGCCCCGTTGGCGGGCTTTTTGAAGTGCGTTTCTATCTCCGCAGAGACGCGTTCAGTGCGAAGAGCCGACTTTCGGCCGCTCCGTCTCTGGGCGCCTGAATTCCGTTTCCTGGGAAACAGAGACCGGTTCAGTAGAGACCGGTTCGAATGTGGTGGTTAAGCGTGCGGAGAGCCCGAGGGCGCGGTACTGACGGGACCATTCGGCAGGTAGCTCACAGAGGCGAGCGACACCCATACCGTAGGGGAGACGCCCGTCAACGGCGGCTCTTGACCAGGCCGGGTGCAAGGAAGGCAAGCGAGATCGTCATATTGACCTTGCGCACGCTGCAGCTTTCGCGATTGGCGATGGCTTCAACATTGATTGCAGCGATCGCTCGATAAGCATCGTTGAGCCAGCGCCGCGCTTTGCGCAATTGACGCAATTAGGAGTCGCCCGGTTTTCTGACCGCATCAGGCGTGCCGGATCTGAGCATGATGAAGTCGTAGGGCAGTAGAATTTCGCGGCGGCGAGTGGATGGTGTCTTGCGCCAGGGCACCTCAAGGCGTTTGCGATTGCGCGACGTCCTTCCGGGTTGGTCTTGCGCTGTGGCCAGTTCAATGATCAACCGATCGGAATGAATATTCACCCGGGCGATATGAGTGCTCAACGACTGTCCTGATCGTCGATGTTCTGTCAGATAATCCAAGATGATTCGCGAACGGATTTTGTGACCAGCGCTTCGATCTCATTGGCCGATACACGGTATGATTCGGCCGGCGCGGTCAGCGCTGGCCCTGCAGCAAGGCCGAGGAGATGTAATAGCGGTACTTGATGACCTCGCTTGCGCGTATGGCTCGGGGTCATGCTGCTGGCCACGGTCGTCGAAGAAACGGCCGGCAAGCAAGCGCCTCGGAGCTGCGTCCGCTGCTTGTTGTGATTGCGTCAGCTGGGTCATTGAGTTTGGCCTGGACCGCCTCGAAGAGGTCGCGATCGACAATGGCCGGTTGCTCACCGGGCAGCGTCTCACCCTTGAAGACAACCTCTCCGATATAGAAGCGGTTGCGCAGCAGGTGAGCGAGCGGACCGCGAGTGAAGGGAATGCCGCCGACGGTCTTGCCCGTCTGGAGCTGGCGTATCTTGGTGACGATGGCCTCGCTTGCGCAGCTCGGTCATCAGCAAGATTGAGGCTGCCGAGCTTGAGATAGCTGCGAAAGATGGTCCGACACGGTCTCGGCCTCGGCCTCATTGACGGTGATCTTGCGATCCTTGGTGTCATAGCCAAGCGGGGCCATGCCGCCCGACCCACAGTGCCCTTGCGCTTGGAGGCGGCGATCTTGTCGCGGATACGCTCGGAGGTGACCTCGCGCTCGAACTGGGCGAAGGACAGCAGCACATTGAGGGTCAGCCGCCCCATCGAGGTCGTCGTGTTGAACTGCTGGGTGACCGAGACGAAGGAGACATTGTGCTTATCGAACAGTTCGACCAGCTTGGCGAAGTCGGCCAGCGAGCGGGTCAGGCGATCGACCTTGTAGACGACGATGATGTCGATCTTGCCGGCGCGGACATCCTCCAGCAGCCGCTGCAGGGCAGGGCGGTCGGTATTGCCGCCGGAGAAGCCGCCATCGTCATATTTGGTTCGTATCGGCGTCCAGCCGGCGTGGGCCTGGCTCCGGATATAGGCCTGTGACGCTTCGTATTGGGCGTCGAGCGAATTGAAGTCCTGCTCGAGCCCTTGATCGGTCGAGACGCGGGTGTAGATGGCGCAGCGGACACGGTTTGGCCGTTCTCGGTCTGTCATGATCGTGCCCTCGGCCTCAGCCTTGGACTTGTCGCGCAGGCCGAAGAACCGTGGTCCGTTCCAGCGGGTGCCGGTGATGGCGAAGGCGATCTTGGAGAGGCTTGGGATAGATCTTGCCATTCCAGGCAAAGCCATCGGCCAATACTGCGACGCGATGCATCTGCCCGTTCCACTCGCGTGCACAGGATGGTGCCTTGCTGCAGTGTCGGCGGAGATCCGGCCCAACGCAACTGGCGGCTTTGCCGATCGTCAGGGACAAAATGCGATCGAGCAATACGTTGGCATTCGCTATCCAGATCGCCCAACGCGATCGGCCTGCAACCGATAAGCCAAGATGCGGAACAGCAAATGGCGCGGCAAGTGAGGCGGTGCTTGCCGCCGGAAGATCGTTTGCCAACGGTGCCCGAAGCTCATTGAGGTCGAGATCGCGCAAACGCGCGATCTCGACCTCGATGGTTCTTCCGGTCCGTTGGCGCCCGACCGATTTTCACGCGCGATATGCGTCATGGCATCGCTTTCGCGAGCGCCCGATTGGCGTTCCCTTTGAACCTTGAACAAAGTAGGTCCGCTCGCCGTCCTCCACCCTCGAGTCAGAGCTTGAGCTTCAGACGTTTGCGCGCGACGCTGGCAAGAAAACCACGCACGGAATGTGGCTGCCAGCCGGTGGCTTTCATCATCGCAGCGATGGTGGCGCCTTTTGGCGATTGCAGCATGGCAATCACACGAGATTGTTTTGAGCCTTGATCTGGGCTTTTTAGTTTTGGGCTCGCCAGCGGTCCCCTGGTGCGTTGGCTTGCGGGCGGACGCAGACTCCGTCGATAAAGCAGCTCGATGCTTGCTTGGCGGATTTTGACATTTTAGATCCTCCATTCGGTTCTAGGCCGCAAACGGCCGCCACCACCGAAGCCCCACCTCAGCCATGCGGCCGGCGGGGCAGGATCTCGGAATGCGCTTAACGATCCAAGGACTGAAGCCACATACCGCTCCAAACGCAACGGAATGCCAGTCCTTTCTGGCTAACTTTGTTGCAGGTTTCCGGCCAATGAAGCAGCAATGATGATTGACGGTGGCGACCTGTCCTCAACTCCCAATCCGCGATGGTTCGTAAAGCGAGCGCGGAACGCGCTCTCGATCCTTCTTGGTGCGGAGACGCCACTTGCGGCTCCGGTTGCCTTTTTGCCGCGACTAGTGCGTGACCCCCGAAGGGTGGGCCGTCCGAGTTCGCGGGGTTGAACCTGGATCGACGCGGTCCTCGCCTCGCAGCTCCGCTCTCGAAAGGTCGTTTAAAGCACAATTGAGATGGGGCTCGGTTATGTGCAGGCTAATCTATTGAAAGATATCAGCTTTACAGATTGCCAAAACTGCCTGTCCCTGTCGTAAACCCGATCGGGCTGGCAACTGAGACAGAATCACGCAATCTTTCTGGTCTATGTGGAAAGGTTGCCGCCTACTCTGGTCAGCGGTGGTCGGGTTATTCCGGTCACGAGCTTCATTGCTGGCTGAGATCCTGGTCCTCCGCCATCAGCTTAACATCCAGCGACGGCATTTGCCGAAGAGGCAGACCTTTAGTGCCACGGACCGCCTGTTCTTTGCTGCGCTGTATCGATTAGTGCCATCCATCATAAACGCTCTGGCGATTGTAAAGCCGGGGACCGTCATAAAATGGCATCGCGACGGGTTCAAATCGTACTGGCGCTGGAAGTCGCGACGCCGTGGTGGCAGGCCTTCTGTGCCGTTGGAGATACGCCGGTTGATCCGCGAAATGAGTATTGCCAATCCGCTCTGGGGCGCACCACGGATCCATGGAGAGTTGCTCAAACTCGGCATCAATATCGGACAGACGAGCGTGGCCAAGTATATAGCCAGGCGAAGAGGCCCGCCATCTCAGGGGTGGAAGACGTTCCTTCATAATCATGCCGACGGCATTGCGGCGATGGATTTGTTCGTCGTACCGACAATTTCATTTCGTCTGCTCTATGGCCTGTTGATCCTAGGGCATGGTCGCCGACGGATTTTATGGTTTGGCGTCACTGCGCATCCGACCGCGGAATGGATCGCCAATCAGATGACGGAAGCATGCGGCTGGGAACAGCCTCCCCGTTATCTAATCCGTGACAGGGACGGGGCCTATGGCGAGATCTTCGTGCGAAGACTTCGATCAATGGGTATTCGTGATCGACCAACATCGCCGCGCTCCCCGTGGCAAAACGGATATGCTGAACGGTTGATCGGTTCAATCCGCAGAGAGTGCGTCGATCATATCATCGTTCTGGGTGAACGGCATCTTCGTCACGTGTTGCTGTCGTACATGGAATACTACAATGAGCTACGTACGCATTTGTCCCTAGATAAGGACACCCCCGTGCCGCGCGCCATCGGAACCGTTGGTCACATTCTTTGCCGTCCGGTCCTGGGCGGGTTGCATCACCAATATGTCCGGATTTGATTTACGACAGGCACAGGTCTCGATCCGGACAAGGATCTGAACTTTGTGGCGATCGGATTTGGGCCGCAGGCGTTACAGGCGATCAAGTCGGGTCAGGTCGCCGCGATCTCGAATCTCGAGTCGGCATTCGTGCCAATGGAAGGGCTTGGGCAGAAGTTTACTTACCTACCACTTCCCGCCGGTACCGACAATGTGTTTGGCCCCGGCCTATTTGCCAAGCGGGATTACATAGCCGCTAATAAGAAGCAGCTCATCGGGATTGGTAGAGCGGTGGCTAAGGCGACTTTGTTCATGCTGAACAATCCCGAAGCTGCGATCCGCATTCACTGGAAGTTGTATCCCGAACAAAAGCCAAAAGGGATATCGGAGGAGGCGGCGCTTAAGCAGGGTCTGCGCACGCTTGAGGTTCAAGCGAAAGGCCTGGTGTTCCAGCCGGGTGAACCCAAGGAGTGGGGGAGGTACACGCCCGAATCTTGGGCCGCTTACCTGAAAGTTTATGGTTTGACGTCAAAAATTCCCGATTCGTCGAAGTTCTACACCAACGATCTGGTCGCCGAAATCAACAATTTTGATCAGCAAAAGGTCATCGAGCAAGCGAAAAATTTCAGGATGCAGTAGCGTGCGGCACTCTCAACTTTCATCTGTCCGGATCGGCGAGCCCTAGGTGGCGAGCCGGTCCGGCACTGACCGGCCCCCACTGAGTGGTCCAATTGGAATGTTAGTTTAGAGCCGGCATTTCCACCACCATTGCTGTTGCTGGCCAGACTATGGCCACAGGTGCCGGCGGTCGATACCCCAGCGACGAGTGAGGTCGTACGGTGTTGTAGTGGCGTTGCCAGGCTTCAATCACGATCTTGGCCTCCTTCAATGTGTAGAAGATCTCGCCGTTGAGAAGCTCATCGCGCAGTTACTTCCGTTACGCCTATCGATCGAACCGCGTCCGCCACCGGCCGACCCTGCGCCATCATCACAACGACCTGCGGAAGCTTCGCAACGATCTATTCCGCCGTATGCCTCTTCCTGCCCATCTCCGTATCCTCCTCTGTCAAAATAATACTTCAGGGAGGACCACTTCAAAGGGGGCAGATCATTTCGGTACAGACACCGAATGTAATAAACTGTGGCAACATGCTATACTCCTGAAAAAGGAGTTGATCGCCATGCTAAAGACAAGCAATCCGCCGACCGTCGCGCCGCCAGCAGCAATGTATAGTCACTGCGTAGAGGTGCCTCCGAATGCACGCTGGCTTTATACGGCAGGTCAGGTCGGCGTGCGCCCCGATGGCACTCTTGCCGAAGGTTTCGAGGCTCAACACGATCAGATCTGGCAAAATACGTTGGCGATCCTTGCAGACGCCGGCATGGGTCCAGAAAATATCGTGCGGCTTAACGTCTATTCAACCGATCCTGACGGCTTAAAGTATCTTAAAGCTCATCGTGAGAAATATCTTAAGCCAGGACACACACCAGCCTCGACTTGGGTTGTCGTTAGCAGGCTTGCCAATCCGTTGTGGGTCGTTGAAATGGAGACGGTGGCCGCCAAAGCTTGAGGTTTTTGAAACGCGGGCGACGCTGTCTCACTCGCGGAATTTCTCCTTTTAGAATTTGCCGAAAACCTATCGTGGACATCGCGGAGGCGTTGTGTCCGCGGATTTAGTTTCCGACAAGGACAGCTACATGTAGTACTACAATCCGGTGTGCACACGCCTCTCGTTAGGGAAGGATGCGCCCAATGGAAAGGCAATTCAGCGTCACGGCCGTATTAAGGTGCGGTCTATACTCGGTGGACTCCACCATCAGTGCGTCCGGATCTGATTCGCGGTAGGGACAGCATACGGGACAAGCCCGCCGCCCCAGAATCGCGTTGGCAGAATGGCTTTGCTGAACGGCTGATCGGATCTATCCGGCGCGAGCGTGTTGATCATTTCATTGTCTTGGGCGAGGCGCATCTGCGCCGGATCCTTCGAGCCTATGCTGTTACAACGACATCAGGACGCACTGATCATTGGAAAAGGATGCGCCGGTCTCTCGCCCGGTTCAGCGAACCTGAAACACAATTTCACGTCCGATCCTTAGTAGTATTCATCACCATTGTGTGTGGGGTTAGGTATTCGGTAAACACAGTCGTTCGGCCTATATTTTTTCATGCAATATCGATTTCCGATATTCAACCGAGATGCACCGATCCATCACCACAAAAATGCCGGCGGAACGCGCGCGCATGGCGGCGTTCTCATCGACGATACCTTGCTGAATCCAGATCGCCGGCAAGTTGAGCGAAATACAATCTTGAACGATGCTAGCAATCGCTTCCGCCGGCCGGAAAATGTCGACCAGGTCGATCACGTCGGGAACGTCGGCAAGGCGCGGATACGCCTTTTCGCCGAGCAGCTCTTTAGGGCCGGGGCGCACCGGTATCACACGATAGTTCCAGCCTAGCAGGCGGCGCGCGATGCGGTGGCTCGGGCGGTCAACGTTCGGGGACAAGCCGACGACGGCAATGTTCTTGACGCGTTGAAGAAGCGCGCGCAGAGCGTCGGGAGCTGGATTTTCGAAGATCATTTCCGTCTCGCCGTTACCTTACGGCTTTGCGGCTCCCGGCTGACTGCCGGAGGCGCTGGGAGCCGGCATGCTCGCCTCGAGAATGCGCCTGTTGACCTTGCCGATGGCGCCTACCCGCGGCAGCTCGTCCCAGTATTCGATAATCTTGGGGACCTTGTAGGGTGCAAGCCTTGAGCGGACATGCTCGCGCAGTTCGGAGGTGAGCTTCTCGGAGCCGCTCCAGCCCTGCCTGAGCACGATTGCCGCTTTGATCGCCCGTGAGATCTCGAGATCGGGAACGCCGACGATGGCAACTTCCGACACGCCAGGATGCTCTTGCATCACGTTTTCGATTTCGACCGGAGCGATTGAATAGCCGCGGCTCTTGAACATATCGTCGCCGCGGCCGGCACACCAAAAGTAACCGTCGGCATCGCGGCTGAACAGATCGCCCGTAATAAACCACCCGCCACGCATCGACCGGCGCCAGACTTCCGGCTGGTTGTCGTAGGTCAGGAACAGCCCGGGGTCATCGGCGCGGATGGCCAGCATTCCAACCTCATCCGGTTTCGCAGAACGGAGCGCCGCGTCGAGAACCTCGACCGCGACGCCCGGTGGAGCAATTCCCGTAGATCCAGGTCGCACCGGCACGCCTGGACCGTTGGCCAGCACCATCTGAAATTCCGACAGCGCATAGTGCTCATAGACCGGCCTCCCGAAGCGCTTTTCCCATTCCGTCGGCAGATTCGGTCCGATCGGCTCGCCGCCGGACACGAAAAGCTTGACCGAATTCAGCGCGGAGGCCTCGAGTTCTTGCGTCGCGAGAATTTTCCGGAAGATCGAGGCGACGCCGAAGAAAATAGTCGGCTTGGTATCCCGGATCGCACCAAGAACGCGATCCAATGTCGCCCGCCCACTAAGCAGGCTCGCACATGCGCCGCCTCGCAAAGGAAATAGCAGGCAATGACCGAGCGCCCCGATATTGCACAATTCGCCTACACCGAAGGCGATCTCTCCTGGAGCGAACTCCTCGCCGCGCAGCCGCGCCGCGTCGCCTACGGCGGCGAGCCAACGATGGGCGTGCACCACGCCCTTCGGCTTGCCCGTGGAGCCGGAGGTGTAGACGATGAAAGCGGGCGCATCACGGTGCGTGTTCGCTGCCTCGACAGGGCCGCGATCGAACACCGAACATTGCTCGGTGCTGATTTCGCCGGGCTCCGGATTGCCGATCACAATGAGCGGCTTTCGTTCCGCAACGTGCGGCCAGGCGTCCCGCACCGCACTCGCGACATCCCCATGGACGATGGCGCGGCGGATACGGCTTACCATGAGCACATGCCCGATTTCTTTCGGCCCGAACAGCGTGCTGACCAGCACCGGGATAGCGCCGAGCTTCACCAGACTGAGGAACGCGACCGCCCATTCTGCGGTATTCGGCCCGCGCAACAGCACCCGCTCACCCGGCAAGACACCGTTGTTGCGCAACCCGATTGTCAACGCATCGACCCGCCGGCGCAGTTCGTTGAAAGTAAGTTCGTCGCCGGCATGTCGGATGGCGGGCAGATCGCCGCATCCATGCCGCTCGATCGGATCGTCCAGGACCTCCCGCGCGACATTGAATTCGGGAGGCGCGGTTCTATAGCCGGGGAATGTGGGCCAACCGGCGCCGAGGCCGTTTTCACCCGCACCCGGTGCTATGGGAGGCTCACTCATTGCTCTCAAGATATTTAGGGTAGATCGGGCCCTTGAACGTCGGCTTGCGTTTCTGGTTGAACGCCAGCACGCCCTCTTCGCAATCGTCGGTACGATAAATTTCGTTGACCGCCTCGGTTTCCCGCCTGACGCGCTCGGGGGTACGAACCGCCGACCAGTACATGTGAATGAGCTCTTTGGCGCGGCGCACCGATAGGTACGGATTGCAGGCGATCCGTCCGGCCAGATCCAAGGCACGCTCCATCAACTGCTCATGGGGCACGACATGATCGACCAGACCCATCTCCAGCGCTTGCTCCGCGTTGTAAACGTCTCCGGTCAGGATCATCTCGATCGCCTTGCCCTTCCCGATCAGCCGCGGAAGCGCGAACGCAGCGCCGACCTCCGCGACAAATCCCGCGGCGACGCCCGCTTCGGTGAACCTGGCCTTTTCCGAGGCAATCCGGATGTCGCACGCAACCGTCGTCTCCAACCCTCCACCGACGGTAATGCCGTTTATCGCGGCGATAGTCGGCTGCGGCAGGCCTTCGATCTTTAGCACCATCCGCTGGAGCATGTCGTGGCGCACGTCGTTGAAGAAATACTCCATCGCGCGCTTGTATGGACCTTTGAGGCCAGTATCGAGTTCGCTGGCCCCATTGCCGTGTGGCGTTGCCTCGGACGGAAGGTCGCCGCCCGCGCAGAAGGCCCGGCCCTCACCGGTGAGGATGACGACCCTGACCTGGTTCATGTACTTGAGCTCGTCCAGAAGGGCATTCAATTCAAGCCGCATGTCCACGTCGAGCGCGTTCAGCGCCTGCGGTCGATTGAGCGTGATGATGCCGATGCTTTTTTCTTCAGGACGCTTCGGATTAGAAACGATCTTGAACTTGATTGCGGTGAGTTTCATTGCGTCGTGCTCTCGTTGAGAGGGGAAGTATCTCGCGGCCCGCAGGCTTCGCCAAACCAAATTGCTATGGCGTTATGAAACCTAGGGAGGCCAAAAAGGCCTGTCCAATACCGAATTTTTTGACTACCATATCATTTTGATATGGGAAAAGCTGGCCGCTTTCGTTCCGCCCGCGAGAGAAGTCCGCGCGATTGTCATGAATTTAAAGGCGCTTCGCTATTTCGTCGCCATTTCCGACGCCGGCAGCTTGAGTGCCGCGTCGCAAGTCATATCCGTTGCGCAACCTGCTTTGAGCCGGCAATTGCGCGAACTGGAGAAAGACCTGGGGGTCCAGTTGCTACTGCGTTCCTCGCGCGGGGTGCATCTCACGCCCGCCGGTGCGACGCTTTATGAATCGGCGACGCGCATCCTCAATGAAGCATCGCGCGTGCGACAGCAGCTGGCGGGTCGATCCGCTCAGATGGAGACCACGATCAGTCTGGGCGCCGCACCGACGCTCGCGCGGGTCTTGCTGCCCGGGCTCTTTGCGCGCTGCCAGAAATCGATCGCCAGCATTCGGCTCAGGATTCGGGAAGCCTATACGCCCGTGCTGCTCCACCAGGTCGAGCGCGGCCTGATCGATATGGCGGTTGTGACCGGCTCCGAAGCGGAGCAGCCGCTGAGTATCCACCCGCTGCTTGGCGAGCCCTTCGCTCTTGTCGCACACGTTTCGCGCAAAATGAGGCCGGTGATCTCGACCGGGCACTTGTCCCGTATCCCCATCCTCATCACCAGCCTGCATCGGCGCATTATCGAAAGACAGCTCGCGCCGTTGGGCGGCCATCTGAACGTCCATGCGGAAATTGATTCCGTCGAACTCTATACGAGAACTGGTCCTGCATGGGCGTTGGGCCACGCTAATGCCCGTCTCCGTTTTCAAGGAGACGCGCGCCAATCACGCTGTAACGTTCTCCGAGATTTCCGGCGTGCAGCTACACCGGCTGCTCGTGCTCGCCACCAGACTTAACAGCAATTACAACCCGGCGATCGCCGCCGTCAGCGACATGATCCAGGCAGAGTTCGCCCGGCTCAGCCGTCAGGGAACGTTCAGCTTTTCGTTGCCGGTTTCTGATCGGGCACGCGCCGCGAAATGACTCGAGGGCTCGTTACGACCTTGTCCGTTCTATGGATGGCTTGAGGGACAATGCGTCCCAGTCGCCGACCGGGTGTGTGTACCGAAAACTTTATCCGCCATTCGGCGGTGAGGGAATCGGCTAAGCTAGCGCAATGATCGCGCAATTATGGCTTGTGTGTACCAAAAACCTCATCCGCCGCGGATTTTGGCTTTCACAGGCAAAATTCCCTGTTAGTGGGCGAGAATTCCCTGTTCCGCTAAAAATTTCCCTGTTCTGTTGCGTAGGGAATTTTGCTGCAAGCTTTTGAATTTGCTCGCGTGTCCGCGTTCAAAATCACGTCAAGAGCGCGGATTCGACGAAATTCCCTGTTAATTTCCCTGTTAGCAGGGAATTTGCGAGTGGAGACAGGTTCGACTGTGACTGCGTTCGCCACCACGCAGTCCTCTTAGTCCCCAAAGTCTCTGATGCTGGCGCGAAGGCCTCGAACCTCCGGGCTTTTGCGGGTTGAAAACGGCAACGTGCGGTCTCTGGCACAGCATAAAGTGGCCTGGGGCCGTTTTGAGGCCATTCGTCTCTGCTATCCGGGAAGCCGTTCCTGGCTCGGGGCGGAGTTCGCGACCTTTTTCGGGAGCGACTTCACTCGTTCTTATGAAGCCAATCCCAGCATCGTGTGCTGTTTCGACCATTCGGCCGGTGCGTCGCGGAGGCGAGCAACGCCGATGCCGCGTGGCAACCGACCGTCGATAGCGGCCTTCACAAGCGTGGGTGACAAGAAGGCCAGCGAGATTGTCATATTGACCTGCCGCACGCTGCATTTTTCGCGGGCGGCAATCTCCTCGACATCGGCAACTGATCCGGTGACGATCTCATCGAGCCAACGCCGACCACAAGCGATGGACGTCACTAGCGCGACACGCGTCTCAGAACGAATTGGGCGAATGTCCTGTCCTGAGGACGCTGGTGCGATCAGTTCGCGGCGTAGTTTCGATGTGTTCTTCTTCCAGGGAACATAAAAAGCGGCTTTTTTTGCATTGCACTCGGATCGCTTGCTGCCCATTTTTACGAGCTTGATCGCAAGTCGCTCTGCTTGGATTTCGACACGGGCCACATGGCTATTTATGAGGTCGCGGTCGGAAACAACGGCGGAATCGTTGAGACGTTTGCGAACCGCATCGGTGACAAGTCTTTCGACTTCGAGTGCAGGAACTCGGCGAATGGATCCGGCATTTTCAGCTTGGCCCTGAGCCAGCGCGGATGAGAGATAGTAGCGATATCTCTTGCCCTTTTTATGGGCGGAGCTCGGCGTCATTCGATTGCCGCGATCGTCGAAGATGCGGCCCATCAAAAGCGACTCGGAATTTGTACGTGTCGTCGAATGATTTTTCCGCTGTTCATCGAGCTTGCGTTGGACGGATTCGAATAGCTTTCGATCCAGGATAGCCGGCTGCTCGCCGGGAAGGATTTCACCCTTGAAGGCGATCTCTCCGATGTAGAATCGGTTTCGAAGAAGATGGGCAAGGGGCCCCCGGGTTAAGGGATTCCCGCCAACAGCCCGACCGCTCGATAGCCTCCGCACTTTCGTGAAAATCTTTCTCTGGCGAAGGTCCTGCATCAGCAGATTGAGGCTGCCAAGTTCCAAGTACCGCCTGAAGATGACGCGGACTATCTCTGCTTCACTCTTGATAACCACCACTTTGCGGTTCTTGACCTTGTATCCAAGCGGGACCATGCCGCCGACCCAAAGTCCCTTCCGCTTGGAGGCGGCAATCTTGTCCCGGATTCGTTCTGAAGTGACCTCGCGCTCGAATTGAGCAAACGACAGCAGAACATTCAGCGTCAACCGTCCCATTGACGTGGTCGTGTTGAATTGCTGAGTGACCGATACGAACGATACGCCATGGCTGTCGAACAACTCGACGAGCTTGGCAAAGTCAGCCAGTGAGCGAGTCAGACGATCGACCTTATAGACGACAATGACGTCGACCTTTCTCGCCCTTACGTCGGTCAGCAGGCGTTGCAGAGCGGGCCGATCGGTGGAACCGCCAGAATAGCCGCCATCATTGTACTGGCTTCGGATCAGGGTCCATGCGGCATGGGCTTGACTGCGAATATAAGCTTCCGCAGCATCGCGTTGGGCGTCGAGCGAGTTGAAGTCCTGCTCAAGTCCCTGATCCGTCGAGACGCGGGTATAGATCGCACAGCGAACTGATTTGGCGGCTACGTTCTTCATGGTTGCCCCTCGGTGGGAGGCTTGTCTCGCAGGCCAAAGAATCTGGGGCCGTTCCAGCGTGTGCCTGTCAGGGCAAAGGCCACCTTAGTTAGACTGGGGTAGATCTTGTCCTTCCAGGCATAGCCATCGGCAAGCACCATGACCCGTTGCAGCTGACCGTCCCATTCGCGGACCACTACGGTACCGGCTCTTATATCAGTCCTGCGTTTGTTGAACTCAGCCGCAAGTCTTCCGACATCAGCAGGTGATCCTGAGCGGTCGAGGAGGCGAAGTGTCTCGGCATCGAGGTCGCCCAAACGGTCAGCCTGAATCAGATATGCCAGAATACGAAAGAGCAGATGTCGGGAAAGATGAGCCGGCGCTCGCCGCCGAAAGATCGTGTGCCATCGGGCTCGAAGTTCGCCGACATCGAGATCGCGCAGTCGCGCAATCTCAATGTCGAGCTTCTCTCTATCCGGTGATGCCGGATGAATCGTCGTGCGCGGCATGATGCTCAGGCTGACTGGCGGCTCGGACGTCGAGGGTTGGAGCGACCGCCGCCGGCATCGACGATGCGGTAGATTCGATTGCCGTCAATCTTCTTCGAATCGAGTTTGAATCGAAGTTTCTTTTGCACCACGCCCGCAAAGAAGCCGCGGACAGAGTGCTGCTGCCAGCCGGTTGCTTTCATCACTGCTGCTACGGTCGTGCCAGTCGGCGAATGCAGCATCTCGACCACGCGAGCTTGCTTTGAGCTCCGCCCGCCCTTTCGATCGTTCGCGGAGGTTTTCTTGGTTGTTTGTGAGGGTCGGATAGCGACAGTTCTTGCCGCGACGGTTTTTGAGGCGCGCTTATAAGTAGGTTTTGACATCGGGATCCTCCATTCGGGCTTCGGCGGCATAGCGCCGTCACCGCCGACGCCCCATCTCGGCTATCAAGCCGACGGGGCAGGATCCCGGGATGCGTCCGTCGCCCGGAACTGACCACAGTACCGCTCTGTTGCCGGGGGAATGCCAGTTCTTTCTGGATAATGTTATTGCTGGTTCCGCCGGCGCCTGAGTATTCAATGGCCAATGGCTCTAAATTTGACCGTCCTACGGTTCGTATCCTGTCACCCCAGCCAACCAGTTCCGTCTCTCGGTTTTCTTTAGCAGAACGCGCGAAAAAGCCCGCAAATACAGGGCTTTTGCGCATTCTTCAGTCTCTGAAATTCCAGGATTCGAACCAAAACTCCCTTTTGGTACGGAAAGTCTCTCGCGTTTTCCTAGGAAATGGCGGTTTTGCGGAGTCAAAAAGTGGAGACTGGTTCGATCATCCACTGCGTGGCGGACATGAGCCGCCATCAGCGATGCTACTGCGCGCGCTGTGCTAGTCCCAGACCGCAGCGCCACCCGCCGCGCAGTGAGTAAGGACACCGCCGCGGGCCGACGGGGTTATTGCTGCCACTGTCTGGAGAACGTCAGCGATCTCTTGGAGAAGGTCTTGTCGCCGATTTGATGCGTTTCCATTATCTAGACAGCAAATGAAACGCTATATTTTCGTTCGTGCGTCGGGTTGCAGCAAGTACTGATCGAAATTGTCCTGCGGCGAACGGTAGGCGAGGGCGGTTTTCGCTCAATTGATGCAGGTGGGATCCGCAATGCAATCTAGGTGGCAAACGGTCCAGGGACGAGCCACGATAGCAAGAGTTCCGCTATCGCGCAGTGAAACAGGCAAAGCTTGGCTGGCTCAGTTTTCGTCGGCCGATGACGCGAAGGCGGCCTCCGAACTTCTCGATGCGTTGCTGCTGCTCAATGACACCGAAATCGCGGATGCGATCCGGGATGGGATAGACGCGCTCGTTGTGGAGTGGGAGGGCCGCGGCCGGCATCTTGCGCTTTATGCCGAACGCGAGTTCGACTCCGGCACGGCGTTCGAAAGCGAGGACATTGCCGACGCTAAAGGACGACTTCGAAGACGTGCCGTCAGCTATTGCGGGCCCGTCAAGCCGACGCGAGGCAAGATGCGGGTCGGGAGCGAAGGCACCGTCGCCCACCTTATTTCGCAACTAGTCGAAAAATGGCCGAGGCTTCTCAAAAATCACCCTGGGCCGAAGGGCATCCGTGCCAAGTCCTCTCCCGTTGGTGCGATCGTTATCGTGGCCGATCTGATTGGCAGTGGGACCCGAGTCAACAAGATGCTGGACAAGTTCTGGCGGGTTCCCAGCGTGAAATCTTGGGTTTCGGGAAAGCGTATCAAATTCATCGTGGTCGCCGCCGCCGGCACCCAGGAAGGCATCGACACCGTACAGTCTCATCGCCTGCAACCAACAGTGATCGCCGAGCATGTTGTTCCAACAATTGGATTATGGAAAGACCAAAAACTTGCAGACGAGTGGCGGCGTTTGATTGCGGGATACGGTCCCAATAGCGGGCGCGGCGGTGTCGCGCGAGAGGGCTACGGCGACAGCGCCGCGCTTGTGGCGCTCAGCTCTCGTATACCCAATAACACGCCAGCCATTTTGCGTAAGTCAGATGGAAGTAAGTGGAAGGCTCTCTATGACGGCGCGGCGCCCGCCGATCTCAGGCCCCATTTTCGGATGCTTGAAGACACGGAGCGGGCCAAAGCGGCCGCGGAAGCAATCGGAATCGACCTCGCGGAAGATCTTAACGCCGGTGACGCCAAGCTAGTAGTCTTGCTCAGTTTGCCACCGAAGCTGCTACGCCGCCAGGACATCATCGCTCTCGCTGCGACTACGACGATGTCGCGCAGCGAGATCGAACAGATGGTCAAACGTGCCGTAGAGACTGGATTGCTGACTTCGCAAGGCCGGCTTACCGAGGCGGGCCAAGAAATTCTGAAAGCCAACCGACGTGGGGATCGTCGCAGGTCGATAATTGCCACCAATACCGAACCCTATTATCCTCAGACATTGAGAATCCCGCGGCGGCGTATCTAGTACATGCCAACCCTAATGGTTGGCCTAGATGCGGGTCGTAACTCGCATCGTGGGCATCCGGGTTTCCGGACTGACCTGACGGCTTTTTTGAACCAGCGGATGAGAGACTACTGCATTGGCATGATCTCATCCAGGTGGTGAGCCGAGGGCGCGAAGGTCTGCGGCGCTGGCGGCCTATAGTTGAGCGCTGAGTGCGGCCTGATCGTGTTGTAGTGCTTTCGCCATTGCTCGATGACGATCTGGGCCTCTTTCAGGCTGTAGAAGAGTTCTCCGTTTAGCAGCTCATCGCGTAGTTTCCCGTTGAAGGATTCGCAGTAGCCGTTCTCCCAGGGGCTACCAGGTTCAATGAACAGTGTTTTGGCTCCGACCTGCGTCAGCCAGTTACGCACGACCTTTGCGGTCATCTCAGCGCCGTTGTCGGATCGGATGTGCTCCGGCACACCGCGCATAAGCATGACATCGGCCATCGTCTCAAGCACGCCGAAGCTGTTGATCCGGCGCGCCACCCGGATCGCCAGGCATTCGCGCGTGAACTCATCGATCAGGGTCAGCAGCCGGAGCTTGCGGCCATCATGGGTCTGCGCCTCCACGAAGTCGTAGGACCAGACATGATTGCGCCGTTCCGGCCGCAGCCGGATGCACGATCCATCGTTGAGCCAGAGCCTGCCTCGCGGCCGCTGTTTCTTGGGTACTCTGAGCCCCTCACGGCGCCAGATCCGCTGTACACGATCGCAGCCCACATTCCACCCGGCCTCGTCCAGTAATGACTTGATCCGACGATAGCCGTACCGGCCGTACTGCGATGCTAACGCGATAATGGCCTGCGTCAGCGCATCTTCATCAGCACGAACGATGGTGGTGTAGCGCTGCGTTCCGCGTGGCTGACCGACAATCCGGCAGGCATGACGCTCCGAGAGGCCGTACTTCCCTCGAATGCGTTCAACCGCCTGCCGGCGCCGTTCGGGGCTTACAAGTTTCCCGAGGCAACGTCCTTGAGCACCTGCTTCTCAAGCGACAGATCGGCAACAAGACGCTTCAGCCGAACATTCTCACGCTCAAGGTCCTTCATCCGCTTCGCCTGGTCGATCTCAAGGCCCCCGTACTCCTTGCGCCAGCGATAAAAACTCTGCTGCGATATGCCCGCCTCCCGGCAGGCCTCAGGCGCAGATTTACCCTGTGCCATTAATACTTCAATCTGACGAAGCAGCGTCACAATCTGCTCCGCGCTGAACCTCTTCTTCGGCATGACCCAGACTCCTTTCCAAGCTACTTTCTCACATCGCTTGGTCTAAAAAAGCCAGGTCAGGTCAATCGCCAGAATTCGGCCGATTTCGTCCACATGCCCGACAGGCGGTGATCCGCGCATAGGCGCTAGCGAGCAAAAAATCGTCTAAAGCGCCAGCATTTTCGATGGAATCCGAAAAGGGGCGAATTCCTTCGTGCCGTAGCGAAACCGGTGTGTGGAAACCCAAGAATCAGCTTAGATTTTTGTATTCAGGGGCAAATCGGTTTGCTGATTCGCGCGCCAAACCTGAGATCGGAGCATGGAAGATAACTTCGTAGCGCTCGACGGTCTTAGCCTACCCGAAGCTTTTCAACGCTTCGTGCTGCAGGATCCGACCGTCATGCCGGTCGGCCAGGAGGTCATCAGACTGGAACCGAGTCATCGTAGCGTTTTCGAAGAAGGTCAAGCGCCAGGCTATTTTATTGATTATCGATGGCCACTAAAAATCTCGTCAAGTGAATTGGCCTTCCGATTTGTTAGCAGACCAATTTATTGGCTTGGTGACCCTTTGCCTAAGGCGCCAAGAATCATCAAAGAAGCTGCCGAGGCACTTTGTCGACGAATAGAAGAACTGCGAAGGGTACTCATCGAAGGCCACCTTTTGGCGACCGGCACTTTTACTAGGACCGGGGCTGTCACGCCAATTGATAGCTTGCAGTGGGGCAGAGAAACGATCGAAATCGATATTCAAAACGGGGATCTCATCGAAATAGTCAGTAACAAACCGGCTGTGCTTTGGACCGGGATTCGTTTTTTCGCTGCCAAGCGTGCGCAAAACAAATTCAAGGCTACCAAGCGAGTCGAAACAATCGTTACGGCCAAGCGTGATTGCACTGAATGGCTGATTGAAGAAATGCTCAGAAGTCCAAACGTGCGACCGGCACCCAAAACCCAGTGGTGGGAAGCGGCTCAGTCGAAGTGGGGAAAGCGGCTGAGTCGACGCGGGTTTGATGGAGCGTGAGCCGAAGCGATAGTGAAAGCCGAAGCCCCCGCTTGGAGCGCGGCTGGCGCTCCTTCAAAATCATTGCAGCAAAAATCAGCGCGCTGAATAAATCGCGGCGGCTATTTATTCGCCTACCAAACAGGCACGGTCGTTCCGTCGCAATCAAAATGGAACGACACAGATGCGAGCCACATATAGCGGCAACAATGACGATGGCCTGCTGACTGAAGCGCAGGCTGCGGATTACCTAAAGCTCTCGATCCGTACGCTCCAGGCATGGCGCGGCCGTGGTGCTGGACCGCTGTTTGTTCGTGCGGGACGAGCGGTCCGTTATACACGGCAGGATCTCTCGGACTGGATCAAGAAACAGACCGTCCAATCGACCGCGAATCAGCTGGTTGCCGATCATGGCTGAACCGTTCAACCACCAAAAAATGAAGTGGCTAAACTCTATCTTTTACAGCTCGAAGCTAACTGCAACGGCCTGTCGGGTAGCCTACGTAATTGGGGATCATGTAAATCGTGTCACCAGAGATTGTTGGCTCTCACAAGCAACAATTGCAACTAAGCTTGGTCTTTCTACAAAAACCATCCAGCGCGCCATCCTGAGTTTGCGAAGGCACGATTTCGTTCGGATCCGATACGTCGGGAAGAGCGGCCGTAAGCAACGGTTCGTGCCAGTAGTCTACGAACTGGACAACTATGGCAGCGCGAGCAGTCAGAAGAGACCCATCCAGGCGGACAGGAGTGTCCACCAAACCTACTTAGGGAATCTGACAGAAATCCTACTTGGGGACTGGCGAGCGCGACTTGTATACGGGCGAAAAGTCTAGACCCGTGAGGCAGACCAATCGTGGTTTGTTGGAGCGAGAAATTGCTAGGCGACTCGGAAACGATGGATGGGATTTGCTGTCGAAGCTTGCGGAGATCGATGACGGAATTGTTGCGCGTCTCTGTCATGCGCAGGCGGCTGGTGCTCTATCTGCTTCCGATTTGACAGCGGCACGTCTGGCCGCACGGCAGGCTCGTTGAGGGATAGGGGGCTCTGTATTTATGGAAAGGCCTTTTTCGGACCGGGGGATACCAAAACTTTGGAACTCGGTGCATCTAGGACCGGCGGTCCCCTCACGCAGAGATTTTTTTTCGCTCACGGCGAACTTTCAGGGCTATCTCGGGCTCGGCACAAGTCAGACTGTGAGTTGCATCAACCGCTTACGGATGCCGCGCTCCTCGACAGCGGCAATTTATTTTCCTGCCCCGGGGGTGGTCAAAACTCTGGAGTCTTCCACCGCGGACCGGTTGGCCAAAGCCAAAAATTCCGGCGCGAAATTGGCAGAAATTATTTTTTTTAGAAGGTACGCGGGGGAGGCCGAAAGATTAAACCGATGACGATACCAATAGGACGCGGGGCTATGAGTGTAGCTGAACCTGTAGATCGTGGTAACGCGACGCTTCGCTCGAGCCAGCACAACGAGGTTATTTCGAAGCCTTCTGCGACGTTGTCCGAGGACGCCCGGGGCCGCTTGGGGGCTCTTCGCATACCGGAGGTCTGTCGGTTGACCGGGTTCGGACGAACAACAATTTATGCTGCCATTAAATCCGGGGATTTGGTTGCTAGAAGATACCGTCGCCGTACCATTGTCCTTGAAGAGGATCTTCAGAGGTTTCTGCGCGGATTGCCGACAATTGGGTCGTGAGCTCTTGCCAAATTGCGACGCCGTTGCGATGCGTCCCGTGGCACGAAGACTGGCGAGACAAATTGGCTATGTTAAAGCACTGTACTAGCCTTTGAACTGAAGATAGCTGGCAGTACACTTAAGGATCAGTTCCGAAGTGGTAGTGCGGCGAGTTTCGAGTGGCATCCGCAAACACGGCGGCGTAGATCAGAGCTTGAAATCGGTCCTCCACGAAAACCAACGTAAAGGCCAAACATGGCGATTATCACTAATCGTGATTTTTCGACGGTACTCGAAGAACGCCGGTTTAATCCGCGTATCGAAGCGAGAGTCGCTATCGCCGGCCTGGGCGCCATTGGAGCAACACTAGTACGAAATCTGTCGCGCGGAGTAATTCCTGGCATGGAACTGACTGGCGTCGCCGCACGTGACAAGGCAAAGGCGCGACGAACGCTGGACAGCATGGCGGTGGTGGTCCCCGCCTATAACATCGAAGACCTGCCCCGCATTGCCGACATTGTCGTTGAATGCGTTCCGGCGGCAGCCTTCGACCAAGTGGTGCGCCCCGTTTTGCTAGCAGGAAAAACCGCAGTCGTGCTGAGCGTCGGCGCGCTGCTCGCACATTCCGATCTTATCGACCTTGCCGATCGAAACAACGGTCGGATTACCGTTCCGACTGGTGCATTGCTGGACTCGATGCCGTCTGTGCGGCGGCGGAGGGGACGATTACTCGGTTAAGATGGTGACGCGAAAGCCGATCCAGGCCTAGTTGGCGCGCCTTATCTGGTCGAACATGGGATCGACATCGAGCGCGTCAACGAGCCAACCCTGGTATTCCGCGGAACGGCGCGCGAAGCCGCGAAGGGCTTTCCCGCCAATCTCAATGTCGCGGTCTCTTTGTCGCTTGCCGGTATTGGGCCCGACAAAACGATGTTGGAAATCTGGGCGGATCCAACGATCACAAGAAATACCCACCGGATCGTCGTCGATTCGGATGCAGCCCGTCTCGACATGACCATCGAGAATATCCCGAGCGAGAACCCCAAAACCGGTCGTATCACAGCGCTGAGCGTGCTGTCGACACTGCGTAAGCTCGGCGCGCCGCTGTGCGTCGGCTCGTAAGCCGGTAACGCCGCAAGCCGTCGAAACTGCCGGTACTGTCATTTCCACGGCACAGCCTTGCGTACCGGGCAGATCGAAATCGAATGAAGGCGCTACTGTCGAGCGTGCCAGTTCGAAATTTGAGTGAATTCGCTAGCCAAAGCGCGGACCGGGGACTACGCTTCGTCACCGAATAAAGGAGTGAGAAAGACTAAAGAGTGAGAAAAATGCGTTACAGAGGACCGCTATTGAGCATTGCTGCAGCGTTTTCCACATTGACGGCCTTGGTCGTTACGCCCGCTTACGCCGTGGACATGCCCTGCAGTACAGCCAAATTGATCGTGCCGTGGGGCGCCGGCGGCGACACCGACATCATCTTCCGCCTTCTCGTCGACGAGGCCAACAAAGAAGGCGCCAAACCCCGGTTACAGGTCGTCAACGTCGGGGGTCAGGGTGGCAACAAGGGTGCGAAAGATGCCAAGTCCGCGGCGCCCGACGGCTGCACCCTGTTCGCGATACACGACAGCGCGATCATCAGTTACTTGGCCGGACGCGTCACTTTCACCTGGGACGCATTCGAGCCGATCGCCAGCGTCTCGTACACGCCGTCCG
>CAVYZZ010000008.1:0-322108 GCA_963773115.1 uncultured Alphaproteobacteria bacterium
TGGCCGGCGAAATTGGCGCCCTTGCGGTCCTCGATCAGCGCCTAGATAAGTACCGCCCCAAGCAGCGCTTCGGCGCGCTGCGCGCGCCAAGCAGCGAGCAACGGCTCGAGCATCTCGGGTGCGATCGGTTCCTGATAGAGCTTGAGGCGGATGGCAATCGACAGTTTGCGCGAGGCCGGCAGGTCGGCCTCGTTGTATTGCCGCAGCAAGTCCTCGATGCCGAGATGGCGCAGTTGATGCCGGTAGGCGTGCGCGGTGAGCGAGAAACCGCCCGGCGTCGGCAGCCCGGCCTGCGTCAGCGCCGCCAGATTGGCGGCCTTGGGGCCCACCTGTTCGGGGTCGGTCGCAAGCGGATCGCTGAGCGGGAGGATGAAGGCGGTCATGCGCGTTTGGTTCTCAGCAGTGCCACAGTGTCAGCGCGCTCCCTATCCCCATTGGGGAGAAGGTTGGGGTGAGGGGGTTCAGACCTACCGATTTCGGTGACCCCTCACCCGGACCGCTTCGCGGTCCCACCTCTCCTCTATGGGAGAGGTGACAGTGCCTGCTTCGGCGCCAGTGCCGAAGTTACTTCACGTGGTCCCCTGAGCCCGGCAGCGGATCGACCACGGTGATCTGCTTGACCGGGAAGTTCGACACGATCTCGATGCCGTCGTTCTTCCACGATCAGCATCTCTTCGATGCGCACGCCGTAGCGGTATTTCTTGCCGTGCTGGGTTTCGAGCGCGAAGGTCATGCCTTCCTGGATGTCGATCGGGTGATCGAGCGACCAGATGCGTGATCACCGGCGGATCGTATTGCGCTAGGCCAAGGCCGTGGCCCCACAGATTGGCGGCGGCCTGGTCTTCGTCTTCGTAGCCCCAGGTCTCCATCGCCGACGGCCATTTCATGGCGATGTCGCGCGTGGTGGCGCCGACCTTCACCGCGCCGATCGAATCGTACAACCATTCGAGCGCGGTGCCGTAGGTGTCCTTCTGCTCCTGAGTTGGCTCCTTGCCGACGCAATAGGTGCGGTAATAGCAGGACTTGTATCCGTTCCAGGTGATGGCGGCCAAATCCATGAAAACGATGTCGCCGGGCTGGATGATGCGGTCGGAGAAGTTGCGCCAGTTCGGCCATGTGTTGGGACCGGATGACACGATCACGTCCTCGACGTCTTCCATACCCGGGAAGTTGTAGAGATATTCCATCAGATGGGCGGTCACCTGGTTCTCGGTGACGCCCGGGCGCAGGAACTTCATGCATTCCCAGTGCGTGGCATCGCCGATGGCGCCGACGATGCGGAAGCATTCCTGCTCGTCGACGTTCTTGACCGCGCGCGCTTCCATCATCGGGGTCATGCCGTCGACCCAGTGGATGCCCTTTTCCTTGAACACGTTGATCATATTGATGTCGATGAAGTCGCAACCGAGCTTCTGCCCGGCGACTCCGTTTTCCTTCATCGCCCGGATGACGGCGTCGGCAAACTTGCCCACTTGCTGGACCGATGCCGGACCGGCCGCACCTTTGATCCATGCGAAGGAGTGACGGACGTTTTCCTTCGGGATCCACGGGCTATGGCGCTCGACCTGCATGCCGATGTCGCCCTGTTCGAACAGGATCGGCCGCCCGTCACCGCACAGCATGGCGTAGCGCAGGCCGGGCTTGAGCCGGCACCAGCCGGGGGTCAGCGTCGCGGTGATGTAGCGCACGTTCTCGTCGTACATGCAGAGTACGGCGCCGAGCCCGTGCTTCTTCATCATCGTACGCGCGCGCTCGATACGGTATTCCCGCAGCCGGTCCCAGTTGACCCGCTGCTGCCAATCCATACCGACAGTGCCGAAATTCGCAGTGCCCATGGCGTTCCTCCGACAAGGCGCATTTTTGCGCCGCTTGGGTGTTGATTTGCCCGGATTTTAGGCCCGATGGCATGTCAAAAAGAAATAATATATTCTGCCTTGGGTCATTAGGAATTTTGATAGGCCCCGCAGGGCCAATTCCCTGCCAAGCGGCGGGAAGAGACTAAGAAAGCCGGGCTTTCATGCGCAATATCCCACTCCGACAGGTCCGCGCCGTCATCGCGGTCTGCGAAGAAGGCTCCTTTACCCGCGCGGCGGCGCGCGAGAACGCCACCCAATCGGGCATCTCGCAGCACGTGGCGGCGGCCGAGCGCAAGCTCGGCGTCAAGTTGTTCGAGCGCACGGCCGGCCGCGTGACGGCGACGCCGGCGGGTCTGCGCTACTACAAGCGCTGCGTGGAAGCGGTCGGTGCGCTGGAGAACGCCGCCGAGGAGGCGCGCTCGCTCGCCGGCACGGTCACCGGCGAATTGCGCATCGGGCTGATGCCGACCTTCACCCGCGCGGTGCTGGCGCCGGTGCTCGACGACTTCGTACCGCGCTGCCCCGAGGTGCGCCTGCACATCGTCGAGGGCTATAGCGCGCTGCTCACACAGATGGTGCTCGACGACGAATTGGATTTCGCGGTGGTGCCGGCGTTCGAAGGCACCATCGGGCTGAAGTCGCGTCTCTTGGTGCGCGACCGCGAGATGATGATCTCCGGCCCGCGCCGCGGCATGCGGCCGCTGGCGCCGGCGCGGCTCGCCGACGTGAAGCCCTTGAAGATCGTACTGCCGGGGCCCGACAATATCCGCCGGCGCAACCTCGACACCTATTTCCAGAGCCACGGTGTCGAAGTCGACGCCATGCTGGAAATGGACGCCATGATCGCCACGCTCGAATTCGTCGCGCGCTCGGATTGGGTGACTGTGTTGCCGAGCGTGATCTCGATCAACGATATTGGCCGCGGCGAATTGATCGTCAATCCGCTCGTCGCGCCCGAGCTGCACGCCGAGTTCGTGGTGATCCAACCGACGCGCCGCACGCTCACCACCCAGGCACGGTTGTTCCTCGAGCGCTTCGAAGCCGAGGTCGCGCATATTCACAACGTCTGGGATCAGGCCATCGGGCAAAACAAGCCGCGCAAATTGCGCGCGGCCAATTGATGGCGCGCGCCGACATGCGGCGGACCGCCCTCACCCGAATGCTGCTGGGTTGCGCCGTGTTTCTGCTCGCCATGGCGGGCGCGGCGCCCGCGCAGCAAGCGCCGTCGCGCGAGGTCGATCTTGCGCTGGTATTGGCGGTCGACGCGTCCGGCAGCGTCGACCAGATGCGCTTCGATCTGCAGAAAGAAGGCTACGCTGCCGCCTTCCGCACCCGCCAGGTGCTCGACGCGATCCGTTCCGGGCCGACGCAGGCCATCGCCGTAACCATGGTGCAATGGACCGGGCCGACGCTGCACATCCAGGTGGTGCCGTGGATGCGCATCGGCGATGTCGACTCAGCGGAAGCCTTCGCCAACGCCATCATGGCCGCGCCACGCCAGCTGTTCGGCGGCGGCACGTCGATCTCCGGCGTCATCGATTATGCCATGACGCTGTGGCGCGAGAGCCCGTACACGCCGCTGCGCCGGGTGATCGACATTTCCGGCGACGGCGCCAACAACCGCGGGCGCCCGGCGTCGTTCGCGCGCGACGAGGCGGTGCGCGCCGGCGTCGGCATCAACGGGTTGCCGATTCTTGCGCTCGATCCCGGGCTCGACTTCTACTATGAGGCCAATGTGATCGGCGGGCCCGGCGCCTTTGTCGTGGCCGCGCAGAATTACGACACCTTCGCGGCGGCGATCCTGCGCAAGCTGATCACGGAAATCTCGATGAATACGGGCGCGACGCGCGTCTCGGGGCACTGATCCGCGTCACGCGTGCGTAGTGCGCCGACGATAGGCCTCGATCTTGTCGCGCAATCCATCCGGCAGCGGCACCGGCTTGCCGGATGCGAGCGACATCATGGACGTGACCATGTGGGCGCGCAACCGCTCCAGCCCGTCATGATGGCAGACGATGGCAATACGGAGCGAGGAGCGGCCGACCCGCTCGACCAGCAAGGTCAGCTCGATGAGGTCGCCCATCCGGCTCGGCATCTTGAAGTCGCAATCGATGTGCACAAACGGGAAGCCGAACTTGCTGCCCATGATCAGCTCGGCATAGTCGTAGCCGAGCTCCTGCCCGTACCAATCCTCGATCAGCCCGTTGAACATGTCGAAGTAGTGCGGGAAGTAGACGATGCCGGCGGGATCGCAATGCGAGAACCGCACTGGAACGCTGCGGGTGAAGGCGCCGTTCGGCGGCACAAAGCGATCCTGGAGCATGCGACAAGGCCCTGCTGCGACGTCTTGATGCGATTGCCGCGGTCGCAACCGGCCGCGCCACGGCCGGATGCCTAACGCGAATGGCGCGCCGGCGCTATAGCGTGCGCGACGTCGGCGCCCGCTATCGGCTCACACGCTCTGCTCGCTGCCGGCCTGAGCTTTTTGGGATTCCCGAGCTTGCGCCTTTTTCACGGCGGTTTCTTCGAGCGAGCGCCGGATGCCGTAGTAGAACGACCAGACCACCGCGACAAGCAATACGAGCCCAACCGGGCGGTACAGCATCTCGTGGAATTTCCCGTCGAAAATATAAATCGTGCGCCGCAGATTCTCGTCGGCCATCGGCCCCAGGATCAGGCCGAGGATGAGCGGCGCAAATGGATAGCCGCCGCGATAAAACAGATAGCCGATGGCGCCGGAGATAAACATGACGCCGACGTCGAAAGTCGAATACGAGGCGGCGAAGGTGCCGACGAGACACAGCATGACGATGATCGGCATGATCACCCCCGACGGCAGCGACAGCAGGTAAACGCTCGGGCGAATGAGCAGGAAAGCGACCGTGTACATGAAGAAGTTGGCGGAGAGCAGCGAGGCATAGAGGAAATGCATGAAGCCCGGCGCTTCCTGGTTGACGTTCGGGCCCATGGTGACGCCGTGCAATGCGAGCGCGGCAAGCAGCAGCGCCGTGGAGCTGTTGCCCGGAATGCCGAGCGTCGTGGTCGGCAGTAGCGCGCCGCCACAGCAGGCGTTATTGGCGACTTCGGAGCAGACAACGCCTTCGATGTCGCCCTCGGAGAACCTCCTCCCGGTCGCCCGTTCGCCGAAATTGTAGGAGACGAAAGCCGCGATATTGGCGCCAGCGCCTGGAATAGCGCCGATGATGGTGCCGACGGCGCTCGAGCGTAGCGCGCTCTTCCAGTATTTCCCGAAGAAGCTCAACGGCGGCAATACGCGTCCGACCTTATTCGGGATCGGCACCGGCGTGCGCCGGCTCAAGACGTTGATGGTCTCGGTGAGGCCGAACAGGCCGATCAGGACGGGCAGATATTTTATGCCGCCCAGCAATTCAGGAACGTCGAAAGAAAAGCGGTCAACGCCATGGATCCTGTCCATGCCGACCATGGCGATCATCAGGCCGAACCAGCCCGACGCCCAACCCTTGAGCGGCTCCTCGCGTCCGGTCAGCGTACCGGATATGGAGACGCCGAGTAGTACCAGCAGGAAAATCTCCCAGGAGCCGAAGCTGAGCGCCAGCGCGATCATGATCGGCGCCAGCGTAACCAGCACGAGGAGGCCGGCCCAGTTGCCGATCATCGAGAAAGTCAGCGCCGTGCCGATGGCCAACCCGCCTTCGCCGCGCTGCGCCAGGGGATAGCCCGCCATGGCGGTGGGGACCGCCGATGGCGTGCCCGGAATGTTGATGAGAACCGCCGAGATGGCGCCGCCGAACTCGGTCCCGATCCAGACCGCGATCAGGAAGACGACGGCGACCTCCGTAGAGAGGTTGTAGGTGAAGCCAACCAGCAGGGCCATGGCCATGTTGGACGACAGGCCCGGCAGCGCGCCCCAGATGATGCCGAGGGCCGACCCCGCGAAGGCGACCGACAGTCCAAGCGGGCTGAAAATGAACAACCAGTCAAAGACCATAGCGGCCGGTTCCTAATGGCTCAGCAACAGATACTGCCCGAGCAAAATCAGATTGCCCTCGCCCGGAAGCGGGATTTGAAAAACGCCCTGGAAGCACAGCGTGATGGCAATCGGCAGGCCGATTGCGGTTGCCAAGCGCGGCACCAGGCCTCCTTCCGGCCAAAAGGTCCAAAACATCGCCAGCAGGTAGAGGCTCGACGCCACTTCGAAGGGAAGGAATTCCAGTAGAACGAAGTAGTAGATGCCGACTAGCAAGAGCGCGATGCCGGCCCGCGTCAGGCTGCTTTCGCCCATCTCATGAATAAGGCGGACGCGTAAAGCGCCCGCCCGGATCGCTTTCACGAGCAGCAGGCCTGACATGATGAACAGGCTGACGCCCAGGATGATCGGCAGCATCCCGGGCGCTGTCTGCCAACCCTCCGGGACGCGAATCTCCAGCCCGCCGATGGCGAAACAAGCCGACAAGACGAGCAGGCCGGCAGCGATCAAGACGCTGGCCGGCCCCTCGCTGGGCGCACTCTCGGCTACCCGCTCGCTTTTGGGCTCGTCTTGCGCCATTTTCAGATTACGGGCTTGTAGCCTTTTGGTGGCCACCACTTGCCGAAGTCCTCGATGCTGGGAATATCCAGCTCTTTGAGGCTCTTCTTATTCAGGCCCGCATCGACGAGCAGGTTGGACGCCACGCAATCCCACAGCGCCGCCCGCCGATCCGCCTTTTCGCCCACAACCGGATCAGGGAAGCGCGGCTTCTTCGCCTCGACCGCCTGGAACTTCGGGTCGGCGATGCTTTTCATCCAGGCATCGGCGATCTGCTTCAGGATGGCAGGATCGGTGTTGCGCTTGAGCGCCAGCGAGAAGCCGCCGCCGATCGGCGTGACTTCCTTAAGTGACGGCAGCACATCGGTGATCGGCTTCAGCGCGACACCCTGGACGGTCAGCGGCGAAGAAATCGCGACCGCCAGATTGCGCAGCTTGCCGGCCTTGATGAATGGCAGCTGTTCATGCAGGCCGTTGCACGTCACGTCGGTCTCGCCCGCCAGGCACGACTTCATCGCGGGGGATCCGCCCTTGTAGGGCACGAGCTTGTATTTGGCCTTCGAAGCACGCTGCACCAGCAGTGCCGCGAGATACCAGGTGCCGCCCGGACCGTTGGTGGCCATGCGCAGCTTGCCCGGCTCCTTGCGTCCCTTTTCAAGCAAGTCGGCCAGATCCTTGATCGGCGAATCCGGCAACACGGAAATGCTCATGTAGGAGGTGTCGCAGCCGTAGTACTGCCAGTCCTTGTATTGCACCGTGTTGTCGAGATTGAGAATGCGAAGCCCGCGATCGAAGCCCGGGCAGGCCAGCCACGTATGGCCATCCGAGGGCTGACTGAACACGTATTTGGTGGCGATCGAGCTGGTACCGCCGGTCTTGTTGATTGAGTTGATCGTTGCGCCGCCGAGGCTTTGCTCCATCAGCGGCTCGAGATTACGAGCCACTGTGTCGACGCCGCCACCCAGGGCAGTGGAAACGACTTGCGTGATCGGTCGTGATGTCAAACTGGCTGCGAAGCTCGCATCGAATGGCAGTGTTGATGCCGCTCCGGCGGCTCCCATCAACTTGAGAAAATCTCTTCTGATTACGCCCATGATCTTTTCCTCCCAGGTCAATTCTCCAGCTGAGCGATCGCCGCGTCGCTGCGACATCGCCAAGCCGGCCACGGACTATTACCCCTTAACGCTAGTACGGGGCGGACCGGGGGTCCAGTTCTTTGGTTTGGCGCCACTGGCAATTTTGCCGCACCGTTTCTCACCGCAAGAGACTTGGTGCATAGGCAACGAAATTCCCACGGACGGAGGGCCACAATTTCGCGGCGTAAAAATGCGAACCGCTGAGGGCCAGGACACTTGATTCGCGCGTGGTGCTGAAATAGCAGAATATAAGGTGAGTTATGCCCGATACCGGGCTGCTGTCATCGTTGGGGGAGTGAAATGCCGTTCCATCGCTTCGAGGATATGGAGAACAAGAATTTTACGCTGCACCTCTCGTCCGCACGCGGGCCGGTGATCGAAGGCAGTCATCTGTATTTCTGCCTGAATCAAAAGGAGGCGGGCACCGGGTCCGAACTTCACTACCATCCAAACGAGCTGCTGATTTTCGTGGTCAAAGGGAAGGTGAATGCCGTCGTCGGCAAGGATCGGCGCATCGTCGAGCCGGGCACGTTCATCATCATTCCACCCAATGTGCGGCATTCGATGAAGGCGACCGAGGACGGCCCTTGTGCCTATCTCTACATCAAGGATCGCACCTGGACGATCGTCGGCATCGGCGCCGATGAGGCGGCGCCCGAGCGGCCGCTGACCATGGAGGAATCCGAGGAGATCGTGCGCACCGGCAAGCATCCGAAGATTCCGCAGTCCACGGTGAACTCGTCGGGCGCTATCGTGGAAGGGGTGCCGGATTGCTTTTTCCCGATAAGCCACGGCATCACCGCGCCGGTCGGCTACGGCCGCCGGGTCGAATGGATCGAAGGCGAGCGCGTGGCTTTCGGTTTCTATCGAGATCTCCGGTGACTTCGAAGAGGCAAGCGCGGCGAGCGAGCACGAGCAGTATTTCTACATCTGCTCCGGCATGGTCGATGCCGAGGTCGGCGGTGAGCGCAAGCAATTGAAGGCAGGCGACATTGCCGAAGTCCCGCGCGGCTCGGCCTTTCGCATGCACGTGTCGAGCGGCAAGCCGGCGCGCTTTGTGGCCGTGCGGGCGACGCCCTGGCTGGAAGCGCGGCTCGCCGCCGACAGCAAGGAAGCGGTGCCCGCTTAAGCGCAGCGAGGCTGGCGTTTTCGGCGCCGCGCGGAAAATGCCGGCATAGACTTCGTCTATTGCTGGGATAACCAGAATACACTTGATCTATTCCGGGGGCGCTCTACGCTTCGCCGCAAGGCTCGCGGTTCGAACAACAAAGCGAGCGTCCACGGGAGGATTCCCTTGTCCGTAGTGGAGGCGCAGGCGCCGCGCGTGCCGGTGCTGCTTGTCACCGGCTTTCTCGGCAGCGGCAAGACCACCTTGGTCAACCGGCTGCTCAAGACGCGCGCTTTCGCGCGTGCCGCGGTGGTGGTCAACGAATACGGCGAAGTGAGCATCGACCACGTGCTGGTCGAAGCGCCGCGCCGGCGCATGCGCGTGATCGACGGTGGCTGCCTGTGCGCCCATGTGCACGAGGAGATCGCTTCCAGCCTGCTCGACCTCTACGTCAAGCGCGACCGCGATCCCGACCTCGATTTCGATTTCGTGCTGATCGAAATGTCGGGCCTGGCCGATCCGGTGCCGGTGATCCAGAGCCTGCTGACCGACCGCCACGTCACGTCGCTCTATGAACTCAAGACGGTGATCGCGGTGGCCGACGGCGTGCATGGCACCGAACATCTGACCCGCCATGCCGAATCGGTGAAGCAGGCGGCGGTGGCCGACACCGTCGTCATCAGCAAGACCGATCTTAACGACAGCGCCGGCCTCGACGCGCTGGCGGCGCGGCTATCCGCGATCAATCCCGGCGCGCGGCAATTGCGTGTCGCCCACGGCGCGGTGCATGCCGCGGAAATTCTCGACCACGCCGGCTTCGATCTCGCCGGGCGCAGCGAGGCCGCGCGCGGCTGGCTTAACGACCGCTCCTATGCAGCAACGGTGCCCGCGGCCTCAGCCGATCCGGCAATTTCGACTTTCGCGCTGAGCTACGACGAGGAAATCACGCTGCCGGGTTTCGTGCTCTGGATGAATCTACTGGCCGGCTTCCGCGGCGCCGGCCTGCTGCGCGTCAAGGGTATCGTCAATGTCGAGGGTCGGCCGTACGCGGTGCAGGCGGTGCAGACCGTCATCAGCGAGCCGGTTGCTTTGGACGCATGGCCGGAGGGCGACGACCGCCGCTCGCGGCTAGTGTTTATTACCCGCGGCATCGACGCCACCGATATCCGGCGCACCTTCGAAGCCTTCCGCTTCGAGGGCGCGCGCGCCAAGCGCAACATGGTCGTCGATCCGCAAACCTACGCGTGCTTCCGCGACACCATCGAATTGTTTCGCAGCTCGCCGCCGCGCCGGCCGGCGAATGTTTCCGACGACGTTAAGAACGAACTGGAGCTCCGATGACAGCAGCAAACGAAACCGCTTCCGATTCGAGCGCGGTTAAATACATCACCGCCGCCAGCATGATCGATTGCACCGGCTCGGCCGCCAGCAAGAATCCGGTGATCGTGCTCAAGGGCAAGCGCATCGACAAGATCGGCACCAAGGAATCGATCAAGATTCCGCAAGGCGCGGACGTGGTGGACTGCGGCAGCTGCACGCTGATCCCCGGCCTGATGGACATCCACCTGCACACCTTGATGTTCAACTGTCTGGCCTTCCACAACTACCGTGTCGCGATGTGGGAGATCACGCCCGAGTTGCAGCAGATGTACGGGCTGTTCCACGCCCAGCTCTGCTTCGACATGGGCTTCACGACGGTGCGCGATCTCGGGATGAATTCGCAGCACGGGCTTTTAGTGTCGGAGGCTTGCGCCATCCGCGATGCCATCGATGCCGGCGTCGCCGAGGGACCGCGCATGTTCGTGGCGGGCTTCACCGTCATCACCGGCTCGCATCTGTCGCTGATCCAGCCGCGCGCCGCGATCCGGCTCGGCTTCCAGTGCGCGGACGGACCGTGGGAGCTGCGCAAGCTCGCGCGCAAGAACCTGCTGGACGGCTGTGATCTGATCAAGACGTGCGTCACCGGCGGCGGCGGCACCGACAAGGAGGAGCCCGACATCCGCAACATGACGCAGGAGGAATGCGACGCGGTGGTCGACGAGGCGCACGCCTTCCACAAGCAATGCGCCGTGCACTGCTTCACGCCGCAGGGCCAGCGCATGGCGCTGAAAGCCCGCGTCGATACCATCGAACACATGGTGTTCCATGACGACGAGACGCTCGGCATGATCAAAGAGGCGGGCATATGGATGACGCCGACGCTGGCGCACCGCGTCGATCATGCGATTGAAATCCGCAAGGAGATCGGCACCGCCAAGTTCGTCACCGATAAGATGAAGAAGCTGCAGCCCTATTGCTTCGAAACCTTCCAGAAGGCGGTGAAGATGGGCATCAACATCGCCATGGGCACCGATATGGGGCTCGATCCGGAGATGGGCAGCAACGCCGCCGAGCTCGCGATCTACGTCGATCTCGGGATGAAGCCGATGCACGCGCTGCAGACCGCCACTATCAACGCCGCCAAGGCGATCAAGATCGATAAGGACTTGGGGACGCTCGAGGCCGGCAAGCTCGCCGACATTGTGGCGGTCGCCGGCGATCCGATCGCCGACATCAAATGCTTGCAGGAGAAGAAGAACATCCATCTGGTCATGAAAGAGGGCAAGGTCTACGCCGACCGGCGCACCGGCAAGCCGTCCAAGAACGTGGTCAACGCCGAGCCGGGAAGCTGGAAGATCCTCGATTACCTCTAATCTGGAGAAGACGCCGTGGCACCTGTCAGGACGATCGCGTTCGTGGGGCTCGGCAACATGGGGGCACCGATGGCGGCAAATCTCGCCGCCGACGGCTTTTCGCTTGCGCTCTATGACACGCGCCCGCAGGTCCTGTCCGCGTTCACCGCCGTTCACGGCGGACGCATCGCCAAAACGCTAACCGATGCCGCTCAGGGCGCCGATGCCTCCATCACCATGCTGCCGAACGACAAAATCGTGCGCGAGGTGGTGCTGGGCGAGGGCGGCCTGGCGGCAGCCATGGCGCCGGGCGCGATCATCATCGACATGAGCACGTCGGCGCCGCGCGCCACCGTCGAGATCGGCACGGCGGCGGCCGCGCGCGGCTTGCACTACGTCGACGCGCCGGTGATGGGCGGCGTCGTATTTGCCAAGGACGGCAGCCTCGACGTCATGGTCGGCGGTGACGACGCGGACGTCGAACGCTGCATGCCGATCTTTGAGGCGCTCGGCCAGCAGGTGTTCCGCTGCGGCGCGCTCGGCTCAGGCCACGCGCTCAAGGCGCTCGCCAATTATGTAAATGCCTGTGCGATGTCCAATATCATCGAGGCGCTCGCCATCGGCCGCAAGTTCGGGCTCGACAGCAAGGTCATGGCGGAGGCGATGCAGCATATGTGCACCGGCCGCCAGCATCCGCTCGACAAGAAGGTGATCCCGCAGGTGCTCACCCGCAAATTCTCAACCGGCATGGCGCTCGGCCTGATCGCCAAGGATGTCGGCATCGCCGCCGATTTCGGGCGCTCGATTGGCGCCATGACGCCGCTCGCCGATTGCCTGAGTCAAATCTGGCGCCAGGGTGTGAGCGAAATCGGCCACGACGCCGATCAAACCGAGATCGCCAAGCTGTGGGAAAAAAGCAACGACGTAACGCTGTAAGCGAGACTCACTAATGAATCTCCGGTTCCGGGATCGGTCCAAGCGGCGCCAGAAAATCGAAATCGCAGCCTTCGTCGGCCTGCCCGATATGCGCCGAGTACATCGCGCCGTAGCCGCGCGGATAGCGCGGCTCGGGCGCTTTCCAGGCCGCGCGGCGGCGCGCAAGCTCTTCGTCCGCCACATGCAGATGGATGCGGCGCCCGGGAACGTCCACCTCGATCTCGTCGCCGGTCTGCACGAGTGCGAGCGGGCCGCCCACATAGCTTTCCGGCGCCACGTGCAGGATGCAGGCGCCGTAGCTGGTGCCGCTCATGCGCGCGTCGGAAATGCGCAGCATGTCGCGCACGCCGGCTTTCACCAGTTTCTTCGGGATCGGCAGCATGCCCCATTCTGGCATGCCGGGAGCGCCCTTGGGGCCGCCATTCTTGAGCACGAGAATGTGGTCGGGCGTGACGTCGAGATCGTCGCGCTCCACTTCGCGCGCCATTTGGTCGTAGTTCTCGAAGGCGATTGCCGGCCCGCGGTGGCGCAGCAGTCTCGGTTCGGCCGCCGACGGTTTCATCACGCAGCCGCGCGGCGCCAGATTGCCTTTGAGCACGGCGGTCGCCTCCGCGCTGGAGACCGGATTGTTGAGCGAACGGATCACGTCGGGCAGATAGACTTCGGCGCCGGCGATATTGTCGCCTACGCTTTTGCCGGTCACCGTTATGCAGGAAAGATCGAGCTTGTGCTTGAGCTCTGCCATCAGTGCGCGCAGGCCGCCGGCATAGAAGAAATCCTCCATCAGCAGGCTGCCGGAGGGGCGCACATTGGCGAGCACCGGGATCTCGCGCGAAATCTCGTCGAAGCGGTTCATGTCCATCTTCAGCCCGGCGCGGCGCGCCATCGCCACCACGTGGATGATGGCGTTGGTCGAACCGCCCATCGCCATGTGCACGCGGATGGCATTGTCGAAGGCGGCGGGGGTCATGATTTTCTTCGGCGTCAAATCCTCCCACACCATCTCGACGATGCGGCGGCCGGCATTGGAACACATGCGCGGATGCGCGCTATCGGCCGCCGGGATCGACGAGGCGCCCGGCAACGTCATGCCCAGCGCTTCGGCGATCGCCATCATGGTCGCGGCGGTGCCCATCACCATGCAAGTGCCGAACGAGCGCGAGATGCCGCCTTCGATCTCGGCCCATTCCTCTTCCGTAATGCGGCCGGCGCGCTTCTCGTCCCAGTATTTCCAGGCGTCGGTCCCGGAGCCGAGCACCTGCCCGTGCCAGTTGCCGCGCAGCTGCGGGCCGGCCGGCGCATAGATTGCCGGCACTCCCATGCTGATGGCGCCCATGAGAAGTGCGGGCGTGGTCTTGTCGCAGCCGCCGAGCAACACCGCGCCGTCGATCGGATGGCTGCGCAGCAGTTCCTCCGTCTCCATCGCCAGCAGGTTGCGATAGAGCATGGTGGACGGCTTCACGAACGGTTCCGACAGCGACAGCGCCGGCAATTCGACCGGAAAGCCGCCGGCCTCCCAGACGCCGCGCTTTACGTCCTCGGCGCGCGCGCGGAGATGGGTGTGGCAGAAATTAAGGTCGCTCCACGTATTGATGATGCCGATCACCGGCTTGCCGGTCCAATCCTTGGCGTCGTAGCCGCCCTGGCGCAGCCGCGAAAGGTGCGTGAAGGTGCGCAGCGTATTTTCGCCGAGCCAGCGGTGGCTGCGCAGGTCTTCGGGTTTTTTTCGGGGAGCCATTTTCTTTCCTCCGCCATGGACTATCAGCCTACGATTTTTGCGGCAAGGTCCGAAAGTGCGGCCGCAAAGCGGACGTTCGGGCGGCATGCAATATCATCCGGGTCATGTGTCGACGCTAATTCCGGACGACGGGATTCAGCGCCATGTCCCCGCCCTGGCAAGGAATCTAATGTGTGGCGCGGGCAATAGCGCCGTGGGATAATCGAGAAAACAAGCAGAGGAAATGCTAATGAGTGCGCAATCGGTAAAACTCGGGATCATTGGGCTGGGCCGCTGGGCGAAGGTGCTCACGCGGGCTGCGGCCAAGTCGGACAAACTAAAGATCGTCGCGGGTTACAGCCGCACGGAAGAAAAGCGCAAGGCGTTTGAACAGGAATTCGGCGTCGCCGGCGCGCCGGACATGAAGACGCTGTTGTCCAACCCGGACATCAGCGGCGTCATCATCACGGCGCCGAACGAGCAGCATCTCCCGCTCGCGACCGAAATCGCCAAGGCCGGCAAGCACGTCTATACCGAGAAGCCGATCGCCGCCACGCTCGAGGACGGCATCGAAATCGCGGCGCTGGAAAAGAAATACGGCGTCACCATCACGGTCGGCCACAGCGCGCGGCTGATGGGCAGCGTTCGCCGCATCGGGCAGGCGATCGAGGCCGGCGAGCTCGGCCGCGTCGCATTCATGGAGGCGAATTTTTCCAACGAGCGCGCGCTCGAACTGACCCCCAATACCTGGCGCTGGTACAAGGCCAAGGCGCCGGGCGGGCCGCTGTCGCAGCTCGCGATCCATCAATTCGATATCCTGCATTATCTCGGCGGCGACATCGTCGAGGCGTCGTCGATGGCCTCGAAGCTTTCGCCGGTCGGCGCCGAGGTCGACGACCAGTCGATGACGCTGCTGCGCTTCGCCGACGGCAAGATCGGCTATGTCGGGTCGTCATGGACGTCGCCCGGCATCTTCTCGGTGCGGGTGTTCGGGTCCAAGGGCTTGATGCACGGCGAGACCGATTTCTCGAGCTGGGACATTCCGAGCAAGCTGCACCTTTCCTCAGCCCTCTATATCCAGCGCGGCAAGGACGGCTACGGCAAGCGCGAGGACCTTAAGGTTCCGGAAAGCGACATGTTCGTCGCCGAACTGGAAATGTTCGCGGAAAGCTGCCGTACCGGGAAGGGCAACGAATTGACCGCCCACAACGGCAATGTCGCGGTGGCGGTGGTGAACGCCGCGTTGCGCTCGATCGACAATAACGGCCAATATGTGCGCATCGGCGATATCCTCGATGAGGCGCGCAGCCGCGCGGAGGCGCGCAAGGTCAACGTCGCCTAGCGGTGTTTTGGCTGCCGCCCCCCGTCGCCGGTTCGACCGGGCCGCCGGTAGCGTGATAAAAGGGGCGGAAAAGCACGGCGCCCGCAGGCAATTGCGGCGCGTCAAAACGACAAGTGCCTGAACGACAAGGGCGCATCGGCCGCGAGGCCAAAGGGTGGGACGCGTGATGCAAGGCAAGCAGTCTAGTGCGGTACATCATTCACCTCGGACTCGGGTCTTCGACGACCCGGTCATCGTTTCCGAGGGTTTGACCGTCGGCTACGAGCTGCACCGCGAACGCAAGAGGCTAACTGCGTTGCGGGACATCACGTTGACGGTCAACCGCGGCGAATTCGTCGTGTTGGTCGGACCATCGGGCTGCGGCAAGACCACCTTCATCAATGCCGTGTCGGGGCTGGTCGAGCCCTGGGCGGGCAAGATCGAAGTGAACGGGCGCCCCGTGACCGGCCCGGGGCCCGATCGCGCCATGGTGTTTCAGGACTATGCGCTGATGCCTTGGCGCACGGTCGAATCGAACATCCGCATGCCGTTCGAACTCCAGGACCTCGGCCTATCGAAAATACAAATGGACGCGCGCGTCGACCGCTTCCTCGATCTCGTCGGCCTGACTGGCTTCAGGAGATCGTATCCTTATGAGCTTTCGGGCGGCATGAAGCAGCGTGTCGGTATCGCGCGCGCGCTAGTTTGCGAGCCCGATATTCTGCTCGCCGACGAGCCGTTCGCGGCGATCGATGCGATGACGCGGGAGGCGATGCAGAGCGAGCTTGAGCGCATCGTCTCCAAGACCGGCCAGACCGTCGTCTTTATCACCCATTCGATCGACGAGGCCATCACGCTCGCCGACCGGGTGGTGGTGATTTCCTTCCGTCCCGGCCGCATCAAAGAGATCGTCGACATCGATCTTCCGAGGCCGCGGTTCGACCGCGATCTGAAGCTTCTTCCTGAATACGGCAAACTGTACGATCACATCTGGCGGCTGGTGAAAACCGAAGCGTTCCAGGCCGCACGCGGAGAAAATCGATGACTACAGTGGAGCAGACCGGAAAGGTTGTGGCGACGGAAGACCCCGATCGCATTCAAGATACCGGATGGACGCGGGCCGAGGTTTGGCGGCGCTTTAGTCCCTGGCTGGTGACGGTTGTCAATCTCACCACGTTCTTCGTCGTTTGGGAATTGTTTGCCCGTTCGGGTGCCATCAGCCCGTTGTTTTTCCCCAAGGCCTCCAGCATGTTCGAGGCACTTTGGAATGGACTCACGACGACGGCGCCGCCGGGCGCGGTCGTTTCGGGCAGCATCCGCGATCATTTGTTCTACAGCCTCACCAACCTCGGCGTCGGGCTTGTCTTCGCCTGTGTGATCGGCATTCCGGCCGGCCTGCTGATGGGCGGCAACAAATATGTCGAGAAGATTTTGAGCCCCTATGTCTGGGCGCTCGCGTCGGTGCCGCGTATCGCGCTGGTGCCGTTGTTCATCTTGTTCCTCGGCTTCTCGGTCAAGATGCAAATTACGATCATCACCCTGTCGGCCGTGTTCCCGATCATCATCAATTCGTGGGCGGGGGTGAAGACGACCGACAAGTCGTTGCTGTCTGCGGCGAAGGTGTTCGGCGCCAGCCGGCGCGAGCTCTACACAAAGGTGGTGCTGCCCTATACGCTGCCGTTCATCATTTCCGGCATTCAACAGGGCGTCGGACGCGGGCTGGTTGCCGTCATTATCGCCGAGATTTTCGGCGGGTCGCGCGGCCTCGGCTATCTGGTCAATCGCTCGGCCGATACGTTCAATTCCGCGCTCATGTACGCGGTCCTGTTATTGCTGGTGGTGGTGTCGCTGTCGCTGGTTCAGCTTACCCGTTGGCTCGAGGCATACGTTGCCCCGTGGCGGCGGTTGGAGGGTCTGTGAGCGGAAAGAGCCGCCCGCGGTCGAGTTAGTATATGCCTAAGGGAGGATAACCATGACGAAACATCTGCATTTGCCGCGCCGCGACGTTTTGATGATGGGCGGTGCCGGACTGCTGGGAACGTTCATCGCGGCGGCGACACGCAACGTTGCCGGCGCACAGACGCCGAACATGAAAAACATCAAGGCCAATCTGCATAGCCTGCGGATAGGCGAATTCAATCCGAACTATGCGTCTGCCCTCGGCTACCGGATGGCGCAAGCGCTCGGCTATCTAAAGGAAGTCGGCATCGACGACATCACGGTCACCCTATCGGATCAATACATGGCGGGCCTGATCGGCGGCAGCCTTGATATCACCCGCGTGGACACCGACGCGATCATGAACGCCGCCGCCCGCAGCGGTAAGTCGTTCAAATACATCTCGTGCTACCGCGACCGGGAATGGTGGATCATGGGTGCCCGCAAGGGCATCAAGACGCCTGCCGACCTCAAGGGCAAGAAGATCACCGGCGGGCCGATTGACGGGCACAACACCTGGGTTCAGCGCCAAATCGTCAAAGAGTTCGGGCTCGACCCGAATAAGGACGTCACCTTCGTTCCGACCTCGGGCGGCTCCGACAAACGTCTGCTGGCCGTGATCAACGGCACCGTCGACGCGGCCAGCCTGTTCCCGCGCCACGAAGCGGCGCTGAAGGCCGCCGGCGGCGAGTTCATCTACCACAAGGCCCACAATGCGCCGCAGGAAGGCTATGGCGCGTTGGACAGCTGGCTGGAGAAGAACGAAGACACCGCCTATGCCTACGTCTTGGCGGACATCAAAGCGCGCCAGTGGGTGTACAAGCCGGAGAACAAGGAAAAGACGTTCGAGACCATGGAGAAGTTCGGCTACAAGATCACGAAAGCCTTCAAGGCGAGCTGGGAGGAATCGCTCAAGCAGATGAGCCCTGACGGCGGCTTTGCCGATGCCGCTTCCATGACTGAGTTTCTGAGTCCGGAGGTGGAAACGGGCAAGATCCCGAAGAACTTCGACTGGCACAAGGTCGTCGACATGAAATATGTCTGGGCGGCGCAGAAGGCGCTCGGTTTGCCGCAGCGTCCGGCCAAGCTCTGATCCGGCGTAGCGGTTCAGGAGCGCTGACATTATTGTTTCCCGGCGGCTGCGGCCGCCGGGAAATCCATTGAGGCCTGCGCGGTGCTGACGCTCTACCATTACGACCGGTCCACGGCTGCCCAGCGCGTGCGCCTGCTGCTGGAAGAAAAAGCCATTCCCTGGAAGAGCGTGATCGTCGACACCGCGCGCGGTGACGTCGAAGAGGTTCCCGCGGATTATCATCGCCTCAATCCCAAGGGGCTGGTGCCGGTGATCATTCACAACGGCGCCGCCACGCCCGAATCCCTGGTCATCCTGGAATATCTGGAAGACTCGTTCCCCGAGCCCGCGTTCCGGCCGGCCGCGCCCGAGGCGCGCGCCAAGATGCGGCTGTGGATGCGCAAAATCGACGACGGCGTACATGTCGCCAGCCGGACCATCGGCGTCTGTCTGGTGAACCGGCACATCTACAAGGCCAAGGGCGCGGCCAAGATCGACAAGTATTACGCCGAGATGCGCGACACGGTGCGCAAGACCAACGACCAGATCAACATCGCCGGAGGCCTCAACTCAGCCTTGTTGCCGGATGCGGTGGCGACGTTCCGCCGCCTGTTTGAAGAAATGGACGCGACGCTCGCGCAGAGTCCCTGGCTCGCCGGCCAGCGCTATTCGCTCGCCGACATCGCGCTCGTCGTTTATGTGCGCCGGCTTGAATCCTTTATGATGGCGCCACTCTGGCGGCACCTCACACATCTCAACGACTGGTATGCCCGCATCGCCGCCCGCCCGGCTTACGAAAAAGCGATCGTCGCCTGGGGCGATGTAACCGGGGGCGAGCGCAAACAACACGGCGACGAGGCGTTCCCCCGGCTTGCCGGGCTTTGGGAATCCTCAGGCGCAGCCGCCGCGACCGGCTGAACGGTCACGCGGAGGCGACGGCGGCCGGCTCCAGCACCTGCCGGTGCGAGCCGCGCCCGAGCGGTAGCTCAGGATAGAGGTCCGACAACCGGCTGCCGTGATAGTAGGCCTTGGCGTAGGCCGGCCGCGCTTGCATGCGCTTGAGCCAGTCGTCGACGCGCGGGTAAGTTTTCTCCCATAGCAATTCCAGCCCGAGATCTTCCGCACGGTCGACGAGCGGCGCCACCGCAATATCGGCGATGCTGTATTGCGCGCCGAGCAGCCAGGGGCCGCCGTTCTCGTCGAACATTCGGTCCATGCGCGCCGCCGTATTGCGCAGCGCCTTGTAAGCCTCTTCGAGCGCGGCGTCGCTGAAGCCGGTTTGCCGGCTCATCGTTTTGTAGAAGGCCGATTTTACCGGCCGCTTGGTGACCTGTTCGTCGAACGCTTCGTCGCTCATGGCTTGGAACTTCTTGAGCAAGCCGCCGAATTGGAACGACGGATAGCGCACCGCCGGCGTTGGCACCGCGTCGACGAAGGCAAGCCAGGCGCGCATCGTGGCTTGCGTGTACGGGTCGGCCGGCATCAGCGGCGTCTCGGGGTGAATCTGGTCGAGGTATTGCAGGATAACCGAAGATTCGAACACCGGCCGTCCGTCATGCAGCAGCGTCGGCACAACGCCGTTGGGGTTGAGCTTGAGATACCAGTCGGACAGGTGATCGTGGTTCTTGGACACCAGTCTGCGGTCGACCCATACGAGCCCCTTTTCCTCGAGACAGATGCGCACTTTGAGGCTGCAGGTCGACTGGGAGAAGTTATAGAGCTCGAGCATGAATTAAGCCTCGTTGTCGTTGTCTCGGCTTCTCAAAGAACGGGATTTCCGCTGCGGCCCGATATTCGAATTTCTTGTGCGGCGCGCGTCAATATGCCTTAGAATGACACCATCACAACAGGTCGACGTGCAAGAGCAGGGCCCATGGTGCCGAGCCGCTATTTCATCGAACTGACGCAGCCGGAGATCGCTGCCCAGCTAAAAGCCAATCCGCTGGTCATTCTGCCCGCCGGCAGCGTCGAGCAGCATGGACCGCATCTGCCGACCGGCACCGACACCTTCGCCGCCAACGTCATCTCGGCCGCCGTCGCCGAGCGCATGGACGGGCTGGTTCTGCCGGCAACGCCATTCGGCGTCACGCCGATGCATATGCCGTTCGAGGGCACCATTACCTTCACCCCCGACACCTATATGCGGGTGGTGACCGAGACCTGCGTCTCGACCGCCAAACACGGCGCTAGGCGGCTGCTGATCCTTAACTGGCACGAGGGCAATATCCCATCGCTCGCCATCGCCGCCGAAAGCTTGCATCGCGAGCACGGCATGAGCGTGATCACCGTGCAGGCTTGCTACGTGGCCGAGGAGCTCTACGGCAAGACCTATAATGGCCTGACCCATGGCGGCGAGATCGAGGCGCTGGCGGTGCTGGCTTATCGGCCCGAACTGGTCCATCTCGACCGCATCGAATATTCCTCCGACCTCAAACAGGGTCTGCAAATCGACAAGCTGCGCCGCACGCGCAGCTATCAGCCGGTCTTGACCGACATCCGCTCGATTGCGCCGACCGGCTGGTACGGCACTCCGCAAACCGCCACCGCCGAGAAAGGTGCGGTGATGCTCGCTGCGATCGCCGATGCGATCGCGCGCGAGGCCGCCGAAATCTTCCGCCAGCTCGAATCGGTGCAGGGCGGCACCGCTGAGATCAAGCAGCTGCGGCAGGCGGTCTGATGGCGAAAAAGCTCACGCAAGCGGAGGGCAAGCGTTTGGGGCTGCCCGGACGCGCGTCGCTGGAACTGGTGTCGGGCGAGATCGGCTCTGCGCTTACGTTCCGCGTCGTCGAAATTCCGGTGCCGAAGCCGGACGAGACATTGCGCGGCCCGCATCTGCACCACGGCTATGAGGAATGTATCTATGTGCTCAAGGGCGAGGGCCGCACCTTTTATGAAGGCGGCGGAGAGCTTGCGGTGAAAGCCGGCGACGTCATTCTTGTTCCGCCGGAGGAAAAGCACGTCACCCGCAACACCGGCAAGGAGCCGCTGGTCCTGCTCTGCTTCTTCCCCACGCCCGACATCGCGCCCACCACGGAAAACTTCCCGTCCTTCTAACTTACCGCCCGGCCAGCGCCCGCCCGAGCGGTCCGCCGCGCACAAAAGTCCGAGACGCTTCATGACCACCAATGTTCTTTGTCTGCGGCCCGAAGCCGACTTCACCCGCGTGGACGCGCCGGCGCCTGCAAGCCTGCGTGTGACCTATCGCAAGCCGGATGATCCGGCGGTTGCCGAAGCGATGCGCGCGGCCGACGCGCTGCTCATTCCGGCGGTCGGGCCGAAGCTGGCGCCCGCTTTGTTCGAGGGCGCCGGCCTCAAGCTGGTGCAGGTCACCGGCGCCGGCCTCGACCGTCTCGATCGTGCGGCGCTCACCCGGCGCGGCATTCCGGTGGCGAATGTGCCGGGCGGCAGCAACAGCGCGGTGGCCGAATACGCGGTGACCACGGCGTCGGCCTTGCTGCGGCGCTTCGCCTGGGCCGACGCCGAAATTAAAGCCGGAAACTACGTGCCCTTCCGCGCCCGCATGGTGGCGGACAATCTGGCCGGCCTCGACGGCTTGCTGGTCGGGATCGTCGGCTTCGGCACCATCGGGCTGGCGGTGGCGCAGGCGTTTCATCGCATGGGCTGCCGTATCTGCTTTTACGATCCGGCGCCGCGCGATCCGGCGGCGGGCGCGGCGCTCGGCGCCGAGTCGATGACGCTCGATGCGCTGCTGGCCGCCGCCGACGTGGTCAGCCTGCACGTGCCGCTGCTGCCGGCCACGCAAGGGCTGATCGGCGAGCGCCAGCTCGCCTTGATGAAACCGGGCGCGGTGCTGGTGCAGGGCTCGCGTGGCGGCGTTGTGGACGAGGCTGCGCTGGCCGCGCGCCTGCGCTCCGGGCAACTCGCGGGCGCAGCAGTCGACGTCTATGCGACTGAGCCGCCAGCCGCCGACAATCCGCTGCTTAAGCTCGACGGTGAAGCAGCGCGCCGGCTGCTGCTGACGCCGCACATTGCCGGCGTCACGCGCCAGTCCGCGAGCTTCCTGTTCCGCTCGTCCTGGCAGAACATCGAGCGCGTGCTACTGCGCGGCGAAGCGCCGCTCAACCGCGCCTACTGAGGCGGAACTCTGCAGCCCATTGCCAGCCATCGCGAAGCGGGGCATTGATGCCGTTCCGGCACGGCCGGCGTGGTATTTTCGCAGGGCTGAAACGGGGCATGGCGCCGGTGGTCGATCTCAGCGAACCGTTCGACGTGGTGGTGGTGGGCGGCGGCAATGCCGCGCTCTGCGCTGCCATCACGGCGGCACGCAGCGGCGCCAGTGTGATCGTGCTGGAAGGCGCGCCCACCTTCTACCGCGGCGGCAATACCCGCCATACCCGCAACTTGCGGCTCGCGCACGACGGGAGCGCGCCGACCATGACCGGCCCTTACGCGCAAGCAGAGTTCCTCGACGACCTCTATCGCGTCACCGGCGGGCAGACCGACAAAGTGCTGGCGGAACTGGCTATCGCGCGCTCGAGCGAATTGCTGCCGTGGCTCACCGAGCAGGGCGTGCGTTTCCAGCCGCCGCTCGGCGGCACGCTCAGCCTCGGCAAGACCAACGCCTTCTTCCTCGGCGGCGGACGCGGCGCGCTCAACGCGCTCTACCGGCGGGCGGAGGCACTCGGCGTCAGCGTGCTGTACGACGCGCCGGTGACGGCGCTCGTGATCGAGCACGGTTTTTTCATGTCGGCGACGATCAAGCACGAAGGTAAAGTGAAGAGCGTGCGTGGCCGCGCGCTGGTGGCGGCGGCCGGCGGCTTCGAGGCCAATATCGAATGGCTGAAAGAATATTGGGGCGCAGCCGCCGACAATTTCCTCATCCGCGGCACGCCGTATAACCGCGGCGACGTCTTGCGCATGTTGCTCGATGCCGGCGTCGCTGCCGTCGGCGATCCGACGCAATGCCACGCGGTGGCGATCGACGCACGTGCGCCCAAATTCGACGGTGGCATCGCCACCCGGCTCGACAGCGTGGTGTTCGGCATCATGGTCAATCGCGACGCGCAACGCTTCTACGACGAGGGCGAGGACGTCTGGCCCAAGCGTTACGCCATCTGGGGTCGGCTGATCGCGCAGCAGCCGGGCCAGATCGCCTATTCGATCGTCGACGCCAAGTCGATCCGCCTGTTCATGCCGTCGATCTTTCCGGCCATCGAGGCGCAATCGATTTCCGAACTGGCCGGCAAGCTGGAGCTCGATCCGGCATCCCTCACAAAGACCGTCGATGATTTCAACGCCGCGGTGCGCCCCGGCAGTTTCGACCATACCGTGCTCGATGATTGCTGCACGGAAGGGCTGACGATCCCGAAGAGCCATTGGGCGCGCAAGCTCGATACGCCGCCGTTCTACGGCTATCCGCTGCGCCCCGGTATCACCTTCACCTATCTCGGCCTGCGCGTGAACGAACAGTCGCGCATGCTGCTCAAGGACGGCGTGGCCGCCGGCAACATGTTCGCCGCCGGCGAAATCATGGCTGGCAACGTACTGGGCAAGGGCTATCTCGCCGGCATCGGCATGACCATCGGCTCGGTGTTCGGCCGCATCGCGGGCGAGGGGGCGGCGGCGCATGCACGCAACTGAAAATCTGCGCGAGGCCGACCGGCTGATGACGGTGTGCAATGCCTGCCGCTATTGCGAGGGGCTGTGTGCCGTGTTCCCGGCCATGGAGATGCGCCGCACCTTCAACGACGGCGATCTCACCTATCTCGCCAATCTCTGCCACCAGTGCGGCGCTTGCCTACCCGACTGCCAGTATGCGCCGCCGCACCAGTTCGACGTCAACGTGCCGGCGACGCTGGCCAAGCTGCGCAACGACAGCTATGCGGCCTATGCCTGGCCGGGTTTTCTCGCCGGCGCCTTCGCCCGCAACGGTTTGTTTGTGTCTTTGCTGGCGGCGCTGAGCGTTGCCGGCTTTATCATCGGCTTTGTGGGTTTTGCCGACCCGGCGGCGCTTTGGTCGGCCCAGGCCGGCGATTTCTACAAAGTGATGCCGCACGAGGCCATGGTCGCGCTGTTCGGCTTGGTTGCGCTTTACGCCATCTTGGCCTTTGTGTTCAGCCTGTGCGCGTACTGGCGCAACATTCGCGGCGATGGACCCCGGATTGGCGTTATCGCATTCGCGCAGGCGCTCGCCGATACTTTTTCCTTGCGCTATCTCGGCGGCGGGGGCGGCGGCTGCACATCCGAGAACGAGCAGCCGTCGGTGCGGCGCCGCCTCTATCATCATTTCACCTTCTACGGCTTCCTGCTTTGCTTTGCCGCCACCTCGGTGGCGACGCTCTATCACTACGTCTACGACTGGCGCGCGCCCTATGGGTTCACCAGCCTGCCGGTGCTACTCGGCATCGCCGGCGGTGTCGGCCTGCTGATCGGCCCGGCCGGCCTGTTCATATTGTCGCGGCGGCGCGATCACCATCTCGTTGACCTCGCGCGCACCGGCATGGATACCGCCTTCATCGCCATGCTGTTCCTGACCAGCCTTACCGGCTTCGCGCTGATGATCCTGCGCGACACCGCCGCCATGGGCATTCTGCTCAGCCTGCATCTTGGCGTGGTGCTGGGTCTTTTCCTGAGCCTGCCCTACGGCAAGTTCGTGCACGGGCTTTACCGTTTCCTGGCGCTGGTCAAATACGCGGCCGAGCGGCGGCGCGGGACCTTTGTGGAGTAGGGCGTCTTACAGCGCCGCCACCGTCGAGACTTCGATCAACAGCGGCTCCTGCACCAGCCGGTCGATCATCAACAGCGTGTTGGGGGGATAGGCTCCGTTGGCGAACATCCTGGGGAATTCGCGCAGGCGGTAGGCCATAAATTTTGGAATGTCCTGCGAGTGCACGAGATAGGTGGTGAATTCGACGACGTTGCTCCAGCCGGCGCCTTGCGACTTCAGCGCCGCCTCGATGTTGGCGAAGGTCTGCGCGCATTGCGCCTCGAAATCGTCGCCGGCCAGCTTGCCGTCCTTGTGAACGCCGACCTGTCCCGCGATGAACAGAAACTCCGACGCCTTCACGCGCGTCATCTGCGAATATTGTCCGAGCGGCTTGCCGAGCGTGTCCGGGTTGACGATTTTGATGTCAGGCATGGCGAAGCTCCCTAGCCGACCTCGATCACTTCTTCCGGAAACTGGTGCAGGCGGTCGCCGGGGCCGTTGCCGCCGATCAGGTAATTGTCGCACAACCAGTTGAGATAGCCGCCGTGAATGTAAGTCGGGTGCACGACGATGTTCATGTCCTTCTCGATGGCCATCGGCTCGTCGTGGCGTACCAGCGGCCGTTCCACCATATCGTAGCCTTGCCCGTGACAATAAAGCCGCGCCTCCGGCGGCCGGCCGTTCTTGCGCATGAAGTCATTGAAGGCGTCCCAGATGTCCTTGCAGGACGCGCCGGGCTTGAGCAGGTCGAGCGTGAGCTTGCGTGAGGCCTTGCAGAAATCGAGCTCGTCCTTCATTTGCTGCGGCACCTTGCCGACCACGCAGGAACGCCCGAGCTCCGTGTACATGCCGCCGGGCCCATTGTCTTCGACCAGCAGCGCGATCTGGTCGCCTTCCTGGATGATGCGGTTCTGCACGTGGCGGTTGCCGAATTTAGAAGGCTTGCCGAGCGGCATCGAGGCACACAGATAGATGCCGTTTTCGCTGCCATGGGCGAGGCTGTAATGCTGCGCCACCGCCGCCACCTCGATGTCGCGCATGCCGGGCTTGACCGCCGCAAAGGCAGCTTTCATCGCACCGTCCTGCATCAGGGCCGCGCGCTTGACCAGCTCCATTTCCTCGGCGCTCTTGATGACCTTGATTTTGTCGACCAGGTCGGAGGCATCGACGTAACGCGCATCGGGATACGCGCGCTTGATATAGTCGAGCAGCGCAAACGACAGCTGATAGGTGCCGACATAGCCGATGGTGCCCTTGGCGAAGGGCGCGAGCGCGCGCGCCGCCAGCTCCGGGTCATAGTCGTTGGTGTAGTGCGCGGACGCATAGCTCGGCGTGGTGAGGATCTGCCTGACACCGCGCCATATTACGTCGCCTTGCGCTGTGGTTTCGCTGCCGCCGAATGGGCCCTGGCAGACCACGGTCATCTCGTCGTCGCGCGGAAACACCACGGTGTTGGGATAGCCGTTGGTCGCCGGCATGTCGGTGAACCAGCGCACATAGCCGCCCATGTGGTCGTTGTTGTTCTGCATCAGCAGCACGTCGATTTTTTCAGCGGTCATTGCCGCGCGCACCGCTTTCCAGCGGCGCTCAAGCTCCTTGGTCGAGATCGGCGTATTGAGCCGTTCGGACAGGGCCATGCGTTATCCTCCCCAGGATGCGGGCTTGCGCACGATGTTGATCATAGACTTCAAATCGCCGGCAAGAAATTTTTCCATATTGCGGGCGATGGTCGGCATGGCGCGCTCTTCGTAGCCGACCGAATAGCCGCCGAGATGCGAGAACATCTGAACGTTTTTCGCCTTCCACAGTGGGTTGTCGGGCGGCAGCGGCTCCTCGCTGAACACATCGAGGGCGGCGCCGGCGATTTTCCCGCTCTCCAGCGCCTTCATCAGCGCCGGCTCATCGACCAGGCCGCCGCGTGAGACGTTGATCAGAAAGGCCGATGGTTTCATAGCGGCGAACACTTTTTCGCCGATGATTCCGCGCGTTGCCGGCGTCGGCGGGGCAAGCGTCACCAGAAAATCGACCTCGCTCGCGACTTTCATAAGATCGTCACGCTTGGCCATGCGGTCGAAACCGGCTGCTGCCCGCGGCGCGCCGCTAATGCCAATCACGGTCATGCCGAGCGCCTTGCAGATCGGCGCGAGATGCTCCGCGATCAGGCCGACACCGAGAATGCCGACGGTCTTGCCGTCGAGCAGACTTGCCGGCCAGCGCTCCCAGGTCGCTTCGTCCTGCCGGTGCACCGCGCGCGGCAGGTCGCGCGCCAGCGACAGCATATAGGCGATGGTCGCTTCGGAGACCGGGGCGCCGTGGATGCCGCGGACGTTGGTGACCAGCACGTCTTTGCCGAGCGAGGGCAGGTCGACGATGTTGTCGACGCCGGTGCCGAGCGCCTGTATCCATTTCAATTTGGGGGCGTCGCGCACGACGTGGTCCGCCATGGGCGGCGAAAAGCACAGCAGAATGTCGATATCGGCGATATAGGGATCGACCTGACTGTGGTGGCCGACCACGTCGATGGTCAGTTGCGGGAACCGTTCCAGCAACATCGCCCGGTAGCGGGCGCGCATGGATTCCTGGACTTCGGTCAGAATGAGCACTTGAGGCATGGCGGCGCTTGTATAGCGCGTGATCCCGGGCCGGGAAATAACCGCGCGCGTGTCAATATTCAGGCACCGCAGTGGCCCGCGTCCCGCCTCTGCGCTAACATGGCCAAAACGGCAGCCGCGGGAGACAACAACCATGCCGATCGATCTTGCAAGCGTGAACTGGCTTTATGTCATCGTGCTGGCGATTTTTGTCTTCGTCGCCACTTTTGTCGGCAATCTGTTGTCCTTCAGCAACCGCGGCATGGGTGCCTTCCTGTCGGCCCTGGCCTTCGCAGTGATGTTCATTTTTTGGACCTATTACCCGCATGGTCTGCCGCTGCCGATCACGGTGACCCCCGAGCCGCCGGCGGCAGCGGAGCCTGCCGGGATGCCGTCGGCGCCCTCGACCCCGCAAAAGCCGCGCAATCCGGTCACCGACGTCACGCCCCCGAAAAACCCGGTTACGACCGTGTCGCCGCCCGCGAGCAACCCGCAATAGGCTTGCATCCAGCCGCCCTGATGATGTTTTCTCAATCCCTGGAAAGGAGCGCAGCCGGGAAGGCGCGCGGTACCGTTGCATGAAAAAAGTTTATCCCGATGCCCAGGCGGCGCTGGCCGGCCTGCTCAAGGACGGCATGCTGATCATGGCCGGCGGCTTCGGCCTTTGCGGCATCCCGGAAACCTTGATTAAGGCCATCCGGGAGTCAGGCGTGACCAATCTGACGATCGTGTCGAACAATGCCGGCGTCGACGGCGCTGGGCTCGGCCTGCTGCTCGAGACCAAGCAGGTCAAGAAGATGATCTCGTCCTATGTGGGCGAAAACAAGCTTTTCGCGGAGCAGTATCTGGGGGGCAAACTGGAAATCGAGTTCAACCCGCAAGGGACGCTGGCCGAGCGCATCCGCGCCGGTGGCGCCGGCATCCCTGCCTTCTTCACCCGCACCGGCGCCGGCACCGACATCGCCAAGGGCAAGGAGGAGCGTGAATTCGACGGCGAGCGCTACATCATGGAGCGCGGCATCGTGGCCGATCTGTCGATCGTGCACGCCTGGATGGGCGATACCGAAGGCAATCTCGTCTACCGCAAGACCGCGCGCAACTTCAATCCGATGATGGCGACCGCCGGCCAGGTGACTGTCGCCGAGGTCGAGCACCTGGTCCACCCGGGCGATTTCAATCCCGACCACATCGTCACGCCGGGGATCTACGTTCAACGCATCTTCCACGTGCCTGATGCACCCAAGCACATCGAGCAGCGCACCGTGCGCAAGCGCGTCGCTCCCGCCGGAACCGGAGAGGAAGTTTAATATGCCCTGGACCCGCGATCAGATGGCCGAACGCGCGGCCAAAGAGCTGCGCGACGGCTTCTACGTCAATCTCGGCATCGGCATCCCGACGCTGGTGTCGAACTACATCCCCGACGGCATGACCGTGCAGCTGCAAAGCGAGAACGGCATGCTCGGCTTTGGTCCGTTTCCCTATGAGGGCGACGAAGATGCCGACCTGATCAATGCCGGCAAGCAGACCGTCACCGAACTGCCGACCACCAGCTTCTTTTCCTCGGCGGATTCGTTTGCGATGATCCGCGGCGGCCATATCGACCTCGCGCTGCTCGGCGCGATGCAGGTGGCCGAGAACGGCGATCTCGCCAACTGGATGATCCCCGGCAAGATGGTCAAGGGCATGGGTGGCGCCATGGATCTGGTCGCCGGCGTAAAGAAGGTGGTGGTGATCATGGAGCACACCGCCAAGGATCAGGCCAAGCTGCTGCACAAGTGCAACCTGCCGCTCACCGGCGCCGGCGTGGTCGACATGGTGATTACCGACTTGGGCGTGTTCAACATCGACCGCAAGGGCGCCGGCATGATCCTGACCGAGCTCGCACCGGGCGTGACGGTGGATGAGATCACCAAGAAGACCGAGGCCAAGTTCACGGTCGATCCGAAGCTGAAGCATTGACGCCAATTTAATCTGTCATCAACCGCGAAAGCGGGTGATCCAGTAACCATCGGAGTCGCGGTCGGTGGCAAGTACCGGCGAATACTGGATGCCCCGCTTTCGCGGGGCATGACAATCAGAAAAAGAACACGACCTCCGAGGAAACTCCCATGCTCTCCGATGTCGATCGTAAAAAGGCCGCCGACATACTGATGGCGGCGCAAAAGGAGCGCAAACAGGCGGTTCAATTGCATGTCTCGTTCCCCTCGATTACCATCGAGGATTCCTACGCAATCTCCACCGAAGTCGCGCAGCGTAAGATCGTGGCCGGAGCCAAGCTGATCGGCCACAAGGTCGGGCTCACATCCAAGGCGATGCAGCGCTCCTCGATGATCGACGAACCGGATTACGGCTATATCCTCGATGATCAGATGATCGCCGATGGCGCCAAGGTGGCGCACGCCAATTACTGCAAGCCGCGCGTCGAGGTCGAGCTTGCCTTCATCATGGGCAAGCGTTTGCAGGGGCCGGGCGTGGGATTGCCCGACGTGTTGCGCGCCACCGAATACGTGGTGCCGGCGATCGAGATCGTCGATGCCCGCATCCAGGACCCGCGCAAGATCGTGGACACCGTGGCCGACAACGGCGCTGCCGCCGGCATCGCGCTGGGCGGCCGGCCTGTGGGGCCGCTCGACGTCGATCTGCGCTGGATCGGTGGCATCATGTACCGTAATTCCGAGATCGAGGAGACCGGGCTCGCCGCCGGAGTGCTCGGTCATCCCGCGCTCGGCGTGGCATGGCTCGCCAACAAGATCGGCCCGCACGGCCACGCGCTCGAACCGGGCCACATCGTTCTCGCCGGCTCCTTCACCCGCGTCGTATTCGCCCAGAAGGGCGATACGCTGCACGCCGATTTCGGCCCGCTCGGCGGGCTGGCCATTCAATTCACGTGAGGCTCAGCATGACTACGGAATTCCAGCGCAATGCCTTCAAGCACGCCATCGCCGCCGGCAAGCTTCAGATCGGCCTGTGGTCGAGCCTGTGCAGCACTATCGCCGCCGAGATCATTTCCAATTCCGGCTTTGATTGGATTCTGCTCGACAGCGAACATTCGCCCAACGAAATCCCCGACATGCTCGGGCAGTTGCAGGCGGTGGCGCGCGGCACCGCGACCCCGATCATCCGGCCGGCGTGGAACGACGCGGTGATGGCCAAGCGCGCGCTCGACATCGGTGCGCAGACGCTGCTGTTTCCCTACGTGCAGAACGCGGAGGAAGCGCGCCGCGCCGTCGCGTCCATGCGCTATCCGTCGGAAGGCATTCGCGGCGTGGCGGTAGCCTCGCGCGCCAGCCGTTACGGCCGCACGCCCGGCTATCTGACCAAGGCCAACAGCGAGATGTGCACACTGGTGCAGGTCGAGACCCGCAGCGCGCTCGATCAACTGGAATCCATTGCAAGCGTGGAAGGGGTCGACGGCGTTTTCATTGGCCCCTCGGATCTTGCTGCCTCGCTCGGCCATCTCGGCAATCCGCAAGCGCCGGAGGCTCAGAAAGCGATCCAGGATGCCGGCAAGCGGCTGAAGGCGATCGGCAAGCCGGCCGGCATCCTCACCGGCAACGAGGAGGAGGCCCGCCGCTATATGGACTGGGGCTATCTGTTCGTGGCGGTCGGCGCCGATGTCGGCTTGCTTACCAAGAACGCCGACGCGCTCGCCAAGAAGTTCAAGGGCGGCTAGCGATGCAAACTCGGCGTGGGGCGCGCGGCCTCACCCGGCCAGGTAATCGCGCTTGGCCGCATCGTATTGCGCCGTGCGCGTCAGCGTATTCATCAGCTCGCCTGACGCAAGCTTTTTGAGGTCCGCCGGTTTGGTGCCGTCGCGCAGCGCCTTCATCGTGTCGTAGACCGCCTGCACGGCGGCCATGATGGTGCTGTGGCCCTGGAGCGCGATGCGCACGCGGTGGGGGACAAGATCGGCGCCGGCCAGGTCGCCGCCGACATTGCCGAGGATCAGCGGCAGTGTGGTCGCCGCGCTGACCGCCGCGAGTTGATCTTTCGTTTTCAGGCCGACGATGAACAGCGCGTCGACACCCGCCTGCTCATAGGCGCGCATGCGCGCCACCGTGTCGTCGATGTCGGAGAGCGTCGGCGCGCTGGTGCGGCCGATGACGGCGAAAGACGGGTCGGGACGCCCCGCGAGCGCCGCGCGCATCTTGCCGACGCCTTCTTCGATCGAGACCAGTTTAGGCTGCGCCTTGGCTGCATAGGGCTGCGGCAGGTTGGTGTCCTCGATCGTTGCCGCCGCGACACCGGCCGTGGTGAGCTCCTCGATGGTGCGGGCGACGTTCAAGGCGTTGCCGTAGCCGTGATCGGCGTCGACCATGAGCGGAAGGCTCATGGCGCGGCAGATGCGTTGGGCTTGCTGCGCAAATTCGCTGGCCGTCATGATGATCAGGTCCGGCGCGGCGAGCACCGTCAGAGAAGCGGTCGAGCCGGCGAGCAGGCCGAGCTCGAAGCCCAGATGTTCGGCAATGCGCGCCGAAAGCGGGTCGAACGTCGAAGCAGGGTGAATGCACTTGGTGCCGTTCAAAATCGCACGAAACTGATCGCGGCTGGCGCACCATTGCATCGCAGCTCTCCCCTTGTCTTGATTGCGTCTGGCTCGGTCGCCGAAACGATTTGCCGAGGCTCGATCGGTGGGACGGCCAGTAGGCCAAGATCGGCGCAGGCTGGTCAAGCCGATGCGGCCGGCAGGCATTCTGGCCAAAAACGCGGATATCCCGCCCGAGAAATTCAAGAAATGGGCGGGTCTCCAACCGTTTTTGCGGTAGATCAATAACCGCCGCCGCCCCTGCCTGATGGTTGCACCCGGAACCAAGGGTGAAAGAGGGCTAGCGAGGAGGCGGTCATGGCGGAGCAGGCGGAACCCATCCACGACATCGCGCATTTGGGCAGCGTGGAATTATTTACGCCCACGCCCGACAAGAGCCTTTGGTATTTCCGCGACCTGCTCGGCATGGAGCCGGTGCACGAGGCCGGCAATTCGGTCTATCTGCGCGGCTACGGCGACTACGCCACCTCGACGCTGAAGCTGACCGCGGCGGCCAATGCCGGCGTCGGCTGCATTTCGTGGCGGGCGGCGAGCCCGCAGGCGCTGGAGCGCCGCGCCCAGGCGATTGAAGCGGCCGGACTCGGAGTCGGCTGGACCAACGGTGATTTCGGCCGCGGCCGCTCCTTCCGCTTTCACGATCCCGACGGCCACGTCATGGAAGTCTATTACGAGGAGCAGAAATTCGTCGCGCCGCCGCCGTTGCACTCAACACTGAAAAACCTGCCGCAGAAATACACCGGCCGCGGCGTCTGCGTGCGGCGGGTCGATCACTTGGCGCTGCTCGCCAGCGACGTCGAGGCCAACCGGAAATTTGCCACGGGCCTGCTCGGCTTCCAGTTGCGCGAACAGGTGCGCTACGACCACGGCAAGACCGAGATCGGTTCTTGGATGAGCCCGACCGCCATCCATCACCAGCTTGCTTACGTGGTGGATGTGAAAGGCGCGCATGGCCGTCTGCATCATTTCTCGATGTGGGTCGACAACCGCGACGACGTGCTGCGCGCCGCCGACATCCTCACCGAGAACGGCATCTTCATCGAGGCCGGCCCTTCCAAGCACAACAACTCGCAAGGCTTCTATCTCTACACCTATGAACCGGGCGGCAACCGCGTGGAGATCTATTCCGGCAGCTTCCTGGTTACGGCGCCGGACTGGGAGCCGGTGACTTGGGACGAGGAGGACCGCGGCACCGGCACTTACTGGGGTGCGGCACTGCCCGAGAGCTTCATCCAATACGCCACGCCCAATGTGGAAGGTGGGGCTGTGACCAAGGCGCCGCAATTCCCGGTCTTCTTCTGAACCAAGGCTGGGTCCCTGCCGCTAGCCTATTTAAAACATTCGCGAATCAGCTTACACGGCGGGAGTTATCCACAGGCCACGCGTCGGCGTTCCCTAAAAGCATTTTCGCCCCGGGCTCCTTCATGCCGCACGCTCCACGCGAGTTCAACACCGAAGCCATCGCGCGCCAATGGCTGGCTCTCGCCAATCGCCGGCTGCTATATTTCTGCGAGCTTCATCGGAGCGGGCGCTGGACGCGTTATTGCGCCTCGCAGGAACAGTTCGCCGAGCAAATGCACGAGGCGATCAAGGCAGCACAGATATGGGCGCGACTTGCGGGCGTGCGAGGCCTTGCCGACGACGCCGAAGACGATCTGCGCCCCGCCGCATGACAATTTGGCCGGCCGTCCTGGCGGCGGCCTTCGTGGCGGCGGCGTTGCGGCCGGCGTTTGCCGATGACGACCTCAAGCACGGCGAGGAACTGCTGCAGAAAGATTGCGGCAAATGCCATGCCATTGGCCGCGCGGGCGAAAGCCCGGACAAGGAGGCGCCGGCATTCCGCACCCTCGGCCAGCGTTATCCGATTGAATCGCTGGAAGAGGCGCTGGGCGAGGGCATGATGTCCGGCCACCCCGACATGCCGGAATTCCAGTTTGACGTTGACGATGTCGGTGCCATCATCGCCTATCTGAAGTCCATCCAGCAGCGCTGACGCCGTTCGGCGCCCCCCCAAAAACGAGTTCAGTGTCCCATGAGCAGCGCCCTTTTTTCGCCCATCAAGCTGGCCGGCCTTCCGCTTGCCAATCGCATCGTCGTGTCGCCGATGTGCCAGTATTCAGCCGATGACGGCTGCGCCAACGACTGGCACCTGATGCATCTCGGCATGCTGGCCAATTCCGGCGCCGCGCTGGTAGTGGTGGAAGCAACGCATGTGGAGCGCTCCGGCCGCATCACCCACGGCTGCATGGGTTTGTATTCCGACGACAACGAGATGGCGCTCGCCCACGTGATCGCGCAGGTGCGGCGGCTGGGCACCGCCAAGTTCGGCATCCAAATCGCTCATGCGGGCCGCAAGGGCTCGGCGTACCGGCCCTGGGAAGGCGGCGGCGCGCTCAAAGCCGGCGCCGACCCGTGGCAGACAATGGCGGCGTCGCCGATCCCGTTCGGCGAAAACTGGCACACGCCGCGCGAAGTCACCGAGGACGACATGGAACGCGTGCGCAACGCCTTCGTCTCGGCGGCGCAGCGCGCATTGCGCATCGGCTTCGATGAGATCGAATTGCACATGGCGCACGGCTATCTGGCGCACGGATTCATGTCGCCGGTGTCGAACAAGCGCACCGACCAATATGGCGGCGCGTTCGAGAACCGGCTGCGCTTTCCGCTGTCGATCGCCAAGGCGGTGCGGGCGGTCGTGCCGAAAGATATTCCGCTCGGCGCCCGCATCACCGGCAGCGACTGGCGCCCGGACGGCCTGACGCCCGATGACGCCGTCACCATCGCCAAGGCGCTCAAGGGGGAGGGCTTCGACTTCATCTGCGTTTCGTCCGGCGGCGTCACAGGCGATACGCGCAACCCGACCACGCCCGGCTACAACGTGCCGGTCGCCGCGCGCGTGAAAAAGGAAGCGGGCATTACGACGCGCACGGTCGGGATGATCCTGACCCCCGAGCAGGCCGAAGAGATCATCGCGCAGGGACAGGCCGACCAGGTGTCGATGGCGCGCGCCTTCCTCGACGATCCGCATTGGGGCTGGCACGCCGCCAAGGCGCTCGGCGCCGAGGTCGCGCGCCCGCCGCAATACGCCCGTGCCGGGCCGAAACTGTGGGCGCCGGCGGCCGCGAAGGCCTGAGGATTGACGAACCTCGTTTTCCTCGCCGTCCTGTTCGCGGCCCTCTGCCATGCCGGCTGGAACGCGCTGATCAAAGTCGGGCTCGACCCGCTCTCCACCACGGCGTTGATTGCCGTCGGTTCGGCCGTCGTCGCGATCGTCGGCCTGCCGTTCTTTGGCATGCCGGCGATGGCGGCTTGGCCCTGGTTGATCGCCTCCGCCATCATCCATCTCGCCTATTTTGCCGCGCTGATAGAAAGCTACCGGACCGGAGATCTCGGTCAGGTCTATCCGATCGCACGCGGCTCGGCGCCGCTGATGACTGCGGGTGCCGGCGTCGTTTTCGTCGGTGAGCAGCTGAGCTTTGCGAGCTGGAGCGGCATCGTGGCGCTGGCTGCCGGCGTGCTGCTGTTGTCGGCGCGCGGCGGCCGCGACCTTGAGACCATCGACCGTCGTGCCGTTGGCTTTGCATTTGCCACCGCGCTCACTATCTGCGCCTATTCGATCGTCGACGGCGTCGGCGCGCGCATATCGCTCAATCCGCAGTCCTACGTGCTTTGGCTCCTGGTCGGCAACGCGCTGTTGCTGGTGCCCTATGCGCTGTGGCGGGACGGCCGCGACATCATCCCTGCGATGCAGCGGTTCTGGTTGCGCGGCTTTGCCGGCGGCGCGCTGCAGGCGTTGTCCTACGGCATCGCGCTGTGGGCGATGACGTTGGCGCCAATTGCCATCGTCGCGTCCTTGCGCGAAACCAGCGTGCTGTTCGGCGCGGTGATCGCGGTCGTGGTGCTGAAGGAACCCTTGCGCGCCGCGCGCATTGCCGCCGCGCTTTTGATCGTCGCCGGGTTGGTGCTGATCCGGCTACAGTGATGCGAGTGCCGGCAACTCGCGTTCGAGCCGGGCGAGGTCGCTTTCGGTGTCGATATCCCACAACGGGTCAAGTTCGACGCTTTTCAGATTCAGCGCCGCGATGCGTTTGCGGGTCTCGGCCAGCACGGTCGGCGTGCCCCAATCGACGCCATTGAACAGTTCCGCTTGCGGCGCGCGCGCGCCGATCAGCACATAGCCGCCGTCCTCGGCCGGGATCAGCACCACGTCGGCGCCGTCATGCAGGGCCTCCGCGGCGGCGCGCAGGTGAGCGGCGGTTCGGCAGGGGCAATCGGTGCCGATTACCAGCGTCGGACCGCCACCGGCTTCGAGTGCCGCCAGCATGCGCGCGCCAAGATCGCCGTCCGGTTGCCGCGCCAGCGCGATGGAAAATCGTGCGGCCAGCGCGCGGAACGAGGCGTGCGTGGCATCGGGCGCGCACCATAAGATCACCCGGCCGACACCGGCGGCCAGCGCGGTCTCGACCGCCTGCTCGGTCAGCCGCTCCTGTAACACCGCCGCCGCATGGGCGCCGATAGCGGGTATCAGCCGGCTCTTGGCGAGGCCGGGAATCGGCGCTTTCGCCAATACGGCGATATTAGTTTTTGGCTGGGACATAGCCGTATTGTTTCGCCAGGCGGTCCGGGTCGGTGCCGAAATAATAAGCCAGCCGCAGCCGCCACATCAGCAGGATTGTGCGCCAGATGCCGTGTTGCCGCCAACGGCGCCCGGAGGTGGTGACGCGCGCATGCAGGCAAAGCGGCCGGCTGACGCGCTTGAGCAATGTTGCGGCCGTCACGTCTTCCATCAACGGGATCGGCGGAAAGCCGCCGATGCTGTCGAAGGCCGCGCGGGTGATGAACATCGCCTGGTCGCCGGTGCAGATGCCGGTCAGGCGCGAGCGGATGTTCATCATCAGGGCAACGAGGCGCAAGGCACCGCCGTCGTCAAAGCGCACATCGAAGCGGCCCCAGGCGCGGCGTGATCGGCTAAGGCCATCCAGAATGAGGCGATCGGCGTTGTCGGGCAGCCGGGTATCGGCGTGGAGAAACAACAGCACGTCGCTTCGCGCTGCGGCGGCACCGGCGTTCATCTGCGCCGCCCGCCCGCGCTGGCTCTTGAGCACCTGGTCGGCAAAAGGACGGGCGAGTTCCGCCGTGGCGTCGTTGCTGCCGCCGTCGGCCACGATGACTTCGGCGCCGCGCGCGCGAAACGGCGCCAGCGCCCGCAATGCTGTTTCGATGCCCGCGGCTTCGTCCAGCACCGGCACAATGATGGACAGTATCATCGCGGCGCCGCCTGTCCGATGGTGTAGTCCGGCCCGTCGGTGATCCGCCAGTAATAAGAGGCATGCGCCGCCGTGCCTTCCGGCCAGAGCTGCAGGAAACGGTCGAGAAAGGCGCCATGGTCGTATTCGACCGCGATCGTGTCGATATGAACGCCGTCGCGTTCGATGCCGTAAAGCGGCGCGCGCGGTGCGGGCGTTGTGGCGATGCGGGTGATAAGACCGCAATGGGACCCGGAAAAATTCGGCATGCCGGCGGTGCCATTGTTGATGATGGTCAACCGGCCGGCGGCGAGCTGAAAATCGCGCAGCGCGGCAAGGCAAGTGTGCGTGCAGGCGAACACGCCGACGCGCGCGGCCTGCGCAACGTCGTCGAGCCAGGGCCGGTGGCGCGCGCTATCGAGTGCGTCATGGGCGAAGCGCCAGCCGGCGAGCGAGCACGCATCGCCGTGCACGATGGCGACCCGCAAGGCGCCCACCCGCGCCACCAGATGCATCGGCAGATCGCGCAAGGGCGCGCGCTCCGCCGGTGAAATTTCACCCCGCAGCCGCGTCAGAATCTCGTTGGAGCGGCGCACCACATCGTCGTCGACATTGTCGGGATAGGCGCAGCCGCAACCGGCGCCGATATCCTCGCTGCGTGCGATTTCGGTTTCGATATTGCCGCGCAGGACACGATGCGGCGCAACGCCTTGTCCGACACTTGCGAACCAAGCCGGCTCGGCGTCAAACCAGTGAAAATCGCCGTTGAACACGATTTCCGGCGGGGCGCGCTCGGCTGCTGCCAGCTTTTCGATCGCCGCCAGCGCGGTGAGATTGCCGTAGAGCCCGCCCGCCACATAGAGCGTACCGGCAGAAAAATCGGGCAGGCGTGCCAATTCCGCGAGCGAATAAGTGTAATCGCGCGGGCAGATGCGGCCGGCGGATTGTTCCGGCGCCGGCAGGAGACGGGGCACGACGTTCATTCCGCCGCCTCTTTCAGCGCGCCGCCGCAGCTCGAACCTTGGCCAGCGGTGCAGCCGTAGCAATGGCCGGCGACGCGTACCGGCTTGCCTTCGAGATTCTCGTCGATGATATCGGAAAGATGCACGCGCTCACGCGCGTCGCCGAGCGGCAGGTCGAGCATCTGGTTGAAGTCGCAGTCGGAGACATAGCCTTGATAGTCGACGGAAAGCAGGTTGCGGCACATGACGGTGTCGAGGTTGGCGTCGAGATGGGCATCCTGCAAAAGCTGGAGATAGCCGTCGAACTCGCCCTTGCTCACCAGCATGGAGCCGAAGCGCTGGATCGGCATATTCGCCAGGACGAACAGCTTGTTGAAGACAATCCCGTATTGCTCGCCCAGCACCCGCTTGTAGTCGGCTTCGAGCGAGGCTTGCGGCGGTGGCAGCGCCGGGCCTTGCGGATTATAGACAAGATTGAGCGCGAGCGGCGCTTCGCGCCCGTAGCCGACGGCGTTGAGCTTGCGCAGACCGCGGATCGAGCCGTCGAACACGCCCTTGCCGCGCTGGCGCTCGACATTGTCCTGCAGATAGCACGGCATCGACGCCACCACTTCGACTTGGTACGCACTCAGGAAGTCCGCGAGGTCTTCCTGGCCCGGCTGCTCCAGGATGGTGAGGTTGCAGCGATCCATCACCTTGACGCCGAGCTTGCGCGCCTCAACGACCATGCGGCGGAAATGCGCGTTAAGCTCGGGCGCGCCGCCGGTGATGTCGAGCGTGGCTATGCCGCGGCGCTTGATGAATTCGAGCACGGTGTTGGCGACGTCGCCCGCCATTTCCTCGCTGCGGTTGGGGCCGGCATTGACGTGGCAGTGGAAGCAGGACTGGTTGCAGCGGTAGCCGACATTGATCTGCAGCGTGTCGAGCTTGCCGCGGCGGATTTTCGGGAAGGGAATTTGGTCGAGCAGCGGACGCGTATCGCGCATTTTTTCACGGGCCTTGCGAGGAATTTGTTGTTTTCAATTTCGCACGATCCTGCCCAAAGGTTACGTCTTTCGGGGGCTAACCCGGACAAATTGGCGTGAGCAGGCCGAAAAATCGGGTTTTCAGCGCGCGAGCGCGGTGGCGACTGGCGATTCCAGACCGATGCGGCCATAACCCGGCAGCTTCAGCCCGGGATGGCGCAGATCGAGCCCGGCCACCAAACCGAACAGGTCGACCTCGATGCCCTCGACCCAGCCGACTTTGAGCGCCGCCAGCCCGTGCAGATTGAGCTCAAACCCCGTGCCGCTATCGGTGCGCCCCGCGTAGAAGCCGGGGCGGTAGTCGCGGCCGACGGCATTGGGCGGCAGGCTGACGCCCAGCTCCGGCACCGCGCGCAGGACGGCGGCGGTGAAGCTGTTGCTGTTGGGGCCCGGCCAGACACGGTAGTCGCCGGCCTGCGCGAAGCGGTAGGCGGCGATGGCCGCCGCGATCTTCGGGATCAGTTCCTCGGCTTGCGAGCCGGAAATGTCGGCGATCGCCACCGGCCTGTTGCCGTACCAGAGCCCGTCCGCCGGCCACCCGTTGACGCGCACCGGGCTGCCCCAGCCGACCACGTCATAGCGGGTCCATTCCCGCGCATTGGCCGGCTTGATCACGACCCAGCTATGGATCGCGAAGATGCCTTTCCAGGCGCCGGTGGTGCCGGTGAACACGATGACGCGCGCCGGCTTGTCCTGCGCGGCCGGCGGCAGCAGGTGGGTGCTCGACCAGTCGGCGTCGCGCCACGAGCGCGGGCCGTCGCCGATCGCATAGAGCACGGCGCGGGCAAGAATGGGGACGAGGAACAGCGCCAAAATGATGAGCATGATGGTCCTGCGGCGGCGGGGTCGGGCGGGCGGCATGGCCCATTATAGGCACCGCGTTTTGGTCCGAAAGGTGGCGGCTGGCGCACCCGGTTGTTGGCTTCCCGGATTACGCTTCGACCCGGGCGACGGGCTCCGCGCCAGCCGACTAATGTAAATGCTTCAGCTTGTCGGGGTTGCGCACCACATAGATCGCCGCGATCTTACCGTCCTTGATGTCGAGCGCGGTGGTCTGCAGCTCGCCGTCAGCCTCCAGCGTGATGAAGCTGGGCAAGCCGTTGACGAAGCCGGCGCGCACAAACTTCGAGGGATTCTTCCGGAAAATATCCGCCAGCATTTGATGGACCTTCATCACGGCGTCGAAGCCAACGATCGGCTGCATGGCCGCCGGACGTTTTCCCCCGCCGTCGGCATGGACACTGACATCGGCCGCCAGCATCGCCGCCAACGCTTTCATGTCGCCGCTGCGCGACGCATTGAAGAACGCCTCGGCCAGCGCGAGGCCATGTTGCTTGTCGACCTGGAAGCGCGGCCGCGCCTCGCGCACATGCTCTCGCGCGCGGGCCGCAAGCTGGCGGCAGGTCGCGGGATCGCGTTGAATGGTGGTGGCGACTTCCTCGAATCCTAGGCCGAACACATCGTGCAGCAGGAAGGCCGCTCGCTCGAGCGGAGACAGACGTTCCAGCGCCAGCATCAGCGGCAGGGTGACGTCCTCCTCTTCCTCCTCCTCGACGACCGGATCGGGCAGCCACGGGCCGATATAGGTCTCGCGCTGGCGCCGCGCCGACTTGAGCTGATCGAGACAGAGGCGCGTGACCGTGCGGCGCAGGAACGCTTCCGGTTCACGCACCGCGTCGCGGTTCGCGCCCATCCAGCGGATGAAGGCCTCCTGCAGCACGTCTTCGGCGTCGGCCACGGAGCCGAGCATGCGGTAGGCAACCCGCATGAGCTTTGGACGCAGCGGGTCGAAGCTCGCCGCTGCGTCCTGGTGCCCGGCGCCGGTCATCAGGCGGCCGCCGCTTGGGCTGTCGCCTTGATGGCCGCCGGATCGGCAAACAGGCCGAAGCCGACGGAGATGCGGTTCCATCCGTTGATCACATTGATGATCAATGTGAGCTTGACCTGCTCCTCCTTGTTGAAATGGTTCCACAGACCCTCGCGGGCGCTTTCGAGCGAATGTCCCTCGGCGATCCGTGTCAGCGCATCGGTCCAGGCGAGGGCGGCGCGTTCACGCTCGGTATAGCAGGGTGCCTTGCGCCAGGCCGACAGCAGGTAGATGCGCTGCTCGGTCTCGCCGTGCGCGCGCGCGTCCACGGCATGCATATTGATGCAGTTGGCGCAGCCGTTGATCTGGGACGCGCGGATTTTCACGAGCTCGACCAGGGTCGATTCCAGGCTCGCATTGACGGCCATCGATGTGCGCAGCCAGCTCTTCATCAGTTCCGGGGCGGCGGCCAGAGGGTCGAGTTTGGCAGTCATGGTTCGTCTCCTTCTATTGCTTCGACATCATGACGAGCCAGAAGGCGCCGGTGTGACATCCGTGCTAGAATTTTTTATGCCTGCCGGCAACGAACGCCATCCCACGCCCCCGAACCCCCATGAAACACATCGGCTTCCTCTCCTTCGGTCACTGGACCCCGTCGCACCAGTCGCAGACGCGCTCGGCGTCCGACGCGCTGCTGCAATCGATCGACCTCGCCGTCGCGGCGGAGGAGCTCGGCGCCGACGGAGCCTATTTCCGCGTCCATCACTTCGCCCGCCAGCTCGCCTCGCCGTTTCCGCTGCTGGCGGCCTGCGGCGCGCGCACCAAGCGCATCGAGCTCGGCACCGCGGTCATCGACATGCGCTATGAGAACCCGCTCTACATGGTGGAGGACGCAGGCAGTGCCGACCACATCGCCGGCGGACGCCTGCAGCTCGGCATCAGCCGCGGCTCGCCCGAGCAGGTGATCGACGGCTTTCGCTACTTCGGCTACGCGCCCCCGGAGGGCATGAGCGACGCTGACATGGCGCGCCACCACACCGAGGTGTTTCTCGACATGCTGCGCGGGCAGGGCTTTGCTAAGCCGAACCCGCGACCGATGTTTTCAAACCCGCCTGGCCTGCTGCGGCTCGAGCCGTTCTCGGAGACCTTACGCGAGCGCATCTGGTGGGGCGCCGGCACCAATGCGACGGCGGAATGGGCGGCGAAGCTCGGCATGAACCTGCAAAGCTCGACGCTCAAGATCGACGAGAGCGGCAAGCCGTTCCACGTCCAGCAGGCGGAGCAGATCAGGTATTACCGTGCGGCGTGGAAGGAAGCCGGGCACGCGCGCACGCCGCGGGTGTCGGTCTCGCGCAGCATCTTCGCGCTAGTCGACGACCGCGACCGCATGTATTTCGGCCACGACGAGAGCGAGGACCAGGTCGGCATGCTCAGCGAAAAGGAGCGCGCCATCTTTGGCCGCAGCTATGCCGCCGAGCCGGACGCGCTGATCGATCAGCTGAAGAAAGACGAAGCCATCGCCGAGGCGGATACGCTGCTCCTGACCGTACCCAACCAGCTCGGCGTCGATTACAACGCGCACGTCATCGAGGCGATTCTGAAGCACGTCGCGCCGGGGATGGGGTGGAAGTAATGTGCATCGGACCGGCGAGCGTGAGCCATCATGAAGGAAGCAACAGATCGCCGTGATGAAGAGCAAGGCCACCCCGAAGGCAGCAAAAGGCGGAGCCCCTCCCTCCCGGCTGATCGATGCGCGAATCAAGGCGCTGGGTGATTGGCGGGGCGAGACCCTCGCCCGGGTCCGAAAGGTCATCAGAGAGGCCGACCCCGACATGGTCGAGGAAGTAAAATGGCGCAAGCCGTCGAACCCGATGGGCGTTCCGGTGTGGGAGCACGCCGGCATCATCTGCACCGGCGAGACCTATAAGGACAAAGTGAAGCTGACCTTCGCCAAGGGTGCCGCGCTCAAGGACCCTTCGGGCCTCTTTAATTCGAGCCTCGACGGCAACGTGCGGCGCGCCATCGATTTCCACGCGGGCGACAAGATCGACGAAAAGGCGTTGAAGGCGCTCGTTCGCGCCGCCGTTGCGCTGAACACGTCCAAAGCCTGAGACGCGCGCCAACCACTTTGTAAACAGCGCCTAGCTGACCTTGTTGCCGGCGACGGTCAATTGCGGGTAGCGCGCCGCCCCGTCCTTGGCGAGGTCGCCGGTCGCGGCCTTGGCCCACTCCATGCCGACGATGGCGCCCAGACGGGCGCCGGATATGAGATTGCCGGAGATGACGGCGTCGCCGGCGCCTTGCGCAACCGACACCTGGATGCCGTAGCCGGCATTGCGCACCACATTGCCGCTGACGGTCACGTTGCGCAGATAGGGCCCCCAGCCGGCCCGGATGCCGGCGGTCGGTGCATTCTCGATCACGTTGCCGGTCACCGCGGTTTCGGCCTCGATGCCGATGCCGATGCCGGCATCGTCCGGTTTTGTGCCGGGCCGGCGGGCGCCAAGATTGCGCACGAGATTGCCATGCACGGTGGCGAGCCGTCCGCCGTTATTGAAATTGGTGACGGAAATTCCGTTCTCGGCGCCGTCGATCACGTTGTCGGCGATCACCGCGCCCTCGAAGCCGAACTCGGAATAAATCGCGACCTCGTCGAGCGCGGCGCAATTGTTGCCGATGATCTGGATATTGGAGGCGGCATTGCCGCGGATCGCCGTGAACGCCGCCTTGCGGATCACGTTGTTGCGCACGATCACGTTGGCGGCGCGAAACACGTTGATGGCGTTGCCGTTTTCGCCGGTGCCGCCGCTCTTCGCGCGCGTATCCTCGATGCGGTTGTCGGTGATCAGGCTGCCGTCGTCGCGCTTGTCGCTCTGCCAGACCCGAATGCCGCCATTGCCGGAGCCGCGAATGGTGTTTGCGCTGAGGATCAGGCCGCGCGAGTCGACGCAGAACAGCGCGTTGTCGGCGGCATCGGTGATGGTCGTCTGCGTCACCGCGCCGTCGCATTGTGTGAGCGCGATGCCGTTGCCGCCGGCCCGCAGGATCTCGCAATCGGTGATGCGCAGTGCGCGCGCACCGACCAGATGCACGAGGCCGCGCCCTTGCGGCAGCGGCTTGCCGCCGCCGTCGAGCACCAGGCCCGTGAGCGAGATGGTGTCGGCGTGTTCGGCGGCGATGAGCGAGGGCCCTTGCGTCAACGTGAGGCGGGTGGCGCCGCGCACGCCGGCGATTTGCGCGCCGGCGCTGAGCGTGAGGTTGCCGGCGTGGTAGCGGCCGGGCGCCAGCAGCAGCGGCATGCGCGCCTTGGCGGCCTGTTCGATGGCGCGCTGCAGCTTGGCGGTCTGGTCGTCAGCCGCGCCGGGGCGCACGCCGAATTGCGCGGCGTCGAGGCCGTTGCGCGACAGCGGCGCTGCCAGCACGGGCGTCGCCATGACGGCGGCGCCGGTGAGCGACCCAAGCAGCAGGCGGCGGCGGTCGATGGTCATGGTCCGCATAGTGCTCCAAGCAAGATGAGGCGCGGTTAACGCCGTGCCGCCGCCGCGATTTCCATCAGCAGGCGTTCGCCCGCGCGCGCCAGATCGTCAAGGGTGAAGCGTCGTTTTGCCGCGCGCGGCCGGGCATGGCGGCGGAGTGGGGGCACATGGATGAAGGCGGCAAGCCGCGGCCCGCGCGGCCGGCGCGCGGCTTCCACGGCTTGCCAGCAGAGGTAATTACAGAGGTAACCGCCGGCATCGTGCGAAAGCGCGGCCGGCACGCGCGCGCCGCGCAGCGCGCCGAGCAAGCGATGCGATGGGGCCGGCAATGCCATTGCCGCCGGTGCGCCGGCTTCGACGCTGTGGCGACGCGGCGAGGTTCCGCCTGCATCCGGCAAGATTGACGCGGCATTGCGGGCGCGGGTCTCGACACGGATTTTCTTTGCCCGCGGCGCCAGGCCGAACATCAGCAGCGCATCGGGCCGGTGCCGAGCGATTAGTTGCGGCAGCGCGTCGTCGACCGCCGCATAACTGGTCGGGAAGACGTGCGCAACGATGGTCGCGTCCGCCAAAGCCGGCCGCCGCAGCCGCGCCAGTTTCTTGACCAGGGGCGTGGTCGGGTTGAACGGCGCGCCGGGAAACGGGCCGAAGCCGGTTACGAGGATGGTGGGCATACGCGCCAGAGTGAGCGTGGTTGCTACGCCGGCCCGGCGACCGGCGTTCGCTCGCCCAGAAGATAACGTAAGGCGTCGGTGTAGTCGAAAGCGAGCGAAATCAGGATTGATGCCAGCACGACGCCGATGATCCACCTCGGCCATTTCGGCATTTCGGCGCGCCGGATCTGGCCGAAAAGATAGATCGCCAGCGGGGTCCACACGATGATGTGCGGCAGGCCGAGCAGCTTCACGTATCCCATCTCGTTGTAGAGCCATCGTGTGCCGAAGGCGCCGGCGACGCTGGCGACGACCGCTGCGATGGCTGCGAGACGGCTTTGGCGCCAGATCAGAAGCGCAAAGGGTAAGATGAAGGCGCCGAACAAGAGCCACTTCAGCCAATAGCCGATCCACGCCGGTTGTTGTGCAATCGCCTCTTCAAACGTCATACGGTGTGCCTCCGATATGGCCTATGTCCCGAGCAATCCCGCAATTTCTTCCACCGCCAGCGTCGGCGCCAGCTTTCCCGCGGCGACGGCGGTTTCCGCCTGTTTGAGCTTTGCGCGCACGGCCGGATCGCTGCGCAGCCGGGACGTCAGCCGCTCCTCCAGCATGGTCCACATCCACTTCACCTGTTGCTCGCGCCGGCGCTGCGCGAGCTCGCCGGAGGCGGTCATCTTGTCCTTGTGCGCCAGCACCTCTTTCCACAATTCCGCAATCCCATTGCCGGTCAGCGCCGAATAGGTCGCGACCGGCGGCGACCAGGTCGCCGACTGCGGGTTGAGGATGTCGAGGGCGGCGCGGTATTCGGCCGCCGCCTGCTTGGCGCGCCGGATATTGTCGCCGTCGGCCTTGTTGATCGCGATCATGTCGGCAAGCTCGACGATGCCTTTCTTCAGGCCCTGCAATTCGTCGCCGGCGCCCGGCAGCATCAGCACCAGGAAAAAATCGGTCATATCGGCGACCGCGGTTTCCGACTGGCCGATGCCGACCGTCTCCACGATCACCACGTCGTAGCCGGCCGCCTCGCAAACGAGCATGGTCTCGCGCGTCTTGGCGGCGACGCCGCCGAGCGTGCCGGAGGCGGGCGAGGGGCGTATGAAGGCATGCGCATCGCCGGCAAGCCGCGGCATGCGGGTCTTGTCGCCCAGGATCGAGCCGCCGGTGCGGCTGGAGGACGGATCGACCGCCAGCACCGCGACCTTGTGGCCCTGGCCGGTGAGATAAGTGCCGAGCGCGTCGATGGTGGTGGACTTGCCGGCGCCCGGCGCGCCGGTGATGCCGAGCCGCACCGCCTTGCCGGTCGCCGGCAGCAAGTCCTGCACCAGCCGGTGCGCCTCGCTGCGATGATCGGCCCGCTTGCTCTCGATCAGCGTGATGGCGCGCGCCAGCACGGCGCGGTCGCCGGCGCGGATGCCGGCGGCGAGGGGGGAGGGCTCGTGGCTCCGTGCCGCCATTACTCGGCCAGTCGGATCGCGATCCCGCCGCCGGCCTGGCGCCGTGCCGCGGTGGCGCGGGCGAAAATAAAGAGTGCATCGCGCGACGCGATGCGGCACGCGGCGTCGGGAAGCTTGGCGCAATGGGCGGCGCGGGTGGCCGCGTCGGCGTCGGCTTCGTCGATGACGATCATGTGGTAGACGCCATCAGCGAACGGCCGCATCAGCGCGTATTCGATCATCTGCGGGCGCTTCACCGGCACTTCCTGAATGATGTAGCTGCCGCCCTCGAAAGGATGCACCGAGAAGCCACGCACGTCCGTCATGCCGCCGCCGGTACGGGCATAAAGTTTGCCGTTCCAGGCGAAACTCGCCTGCTCGGGGTCCGTCGCATAGCCTTTGCGCATGGAATAGAACTGCAACTTCAATTTCGTGCCTAGGACCGGTTGCGAATCCGCCAGGATCGGGCCTACGGAGTCGACGCAGCCGGCGAGCAAACCCGTGCAAATTGCCGCGATAGCCGCGCGGACCAAAACGCGCTTCACTCCGCCGCCTCTTTGCCGTGGCCAAGCCGCTTGTTGAGCGTCTTGAGCAATTTCTCGGCCGCGTCCGCAATCACCGTGCCGGGCGGGAAGATCGCCTCGCAGCCGGCCTGCATCAGCGCTTCGTAATCCTGCGGGGGCACTACGCCGCCGACCACGATCATGATGTCGTCGCGGCCCTGTTTGGCGAGCTCGGCTTTCAGTTCCGGCACTAGCGTGAGATGAGCGGCAGCGAGCGAGGACACGCCGAGAATGTGCACGTCGTTTTCCACCGCCTGGCGCGCGGCTTCCTGAGGCGTAGCAAACAGCGGCCCGATATCGACGTCAAAGCCGAGATCGGCAAAGGCGGAGGCGATGACTTTCTGGCCGCGGTCGTGGCCGTCCTGGCCGATCTTGGCGACCAGCAGGCGGGGACGGCGGCCCTCCGCCTGCTCGAACGCCTCGACCGCCTTGCGCATGCGTTCAACTGCGCCGGTCATGCCGACCTCCCGCTTGTAGACCCCGGTGATCGCCTTGATCGAGGCGACGTGGCGTCCATAGACCTGCTCCAGCGCCGAGGAAATCTCCCCGACCGTAGCCTTGGCGCGGGCCGCGTCAATCGCCAGCGCCAGCAGATTGCCGTTGCCGCGGTCGGCGGCGCGGGTGAGCGCGGCGAGTGCTTCCTTCAGCGCGGCCGGGTCGCGCTCGGCCTTCAGGCGCTTGAGCTTGTCGAACTGTGCCGCGCGCACGGCGGAATTGTCGATTTTCAGCACCTCGATGGGAGCATCGTCGGTGGGTGGGTACTTGTTGACGCCGATCACCGACTGCACGCCGGCATCGATGCGGGCCTGCGTCTTGGCGGCGGCCTCCTCGATGCGCAGCTTGGGGATACCGGCTTCGATCGCCTTGGCCATGCCGCCGAGGCTTTCCACCTCCTCGATATGGCCCCAGGCCTTTTTCGCCAATTCGTAGGTGAGCCGCTCGACATAATAGGAGCCGCCCCAGGGGTCCACGATGCGCGTCGCGCCCGCTTCCTGCTGCAACAGGATCTGGGTATTGCGCGCGATGCGGGCGGAAAAATCGGTCGGCAGCGCCAGTGCCTCGTCGAGCGCGTTGGTGTGCAGCGATTGCGTCTGGCCCTGCGTTGCCGCCATGGCTTCGATCATGGTGCGCGCGACATTGTTGAACACGTCCTGCGCCGACAGCGACCAGCCCGAGGTCTGGCAATGGGTGCGCAAGCTGAGCGCGCGCGCGTCTTCCGGCTTGAACGGCTTCATCAGCTTGGCCCACAGCATGCGGGCGGCGCGCAGCTTGGCGATCTCCATGAAGTAGTTCATGCCGATTGCCCAGAAGAAGGAGATGCGCGGTGCGAAGCGGTCGACCGTCAGCCCCGCCTTGATGCCGGCGCGCACATATTCGACGCCGTCGGCGAGCGTATAGGCGAGCTCGAGGTCCTGCGTCGCGCCGGCCTCCTGCATGTGATAGCCGGAGACCGAAATCGAATTGAACTTCGGCATGTGCTCGGCCGTATAGGCGAAGATGTCGGAGATGATGCGCAGGCTCGGTTCGGGCGGATAGATATAGGTGTTGCGCACCATGAATTCTTTGAGGATGTCGTTCTGAATGGTGCCCGACAATTTCTCCTGCGGCACGCCCTGTTCTTCCGCCGCGACGATGTAGAGTGCGAGTATGGGCAGCACCGCGCCGTTCATGGTCATCGACACGCTCATCTGGTCGAGCGGGATGCCGGAAAACAGCGTGCGCATGTCGTAGATGGAATCGATAGCGACGCCCGCCATGCCGACGTCGCCGCCGACACGCGGATGATCGCTGTCGTAGCCCCGGTGGGTGGCAAGGTCGAAAGCGATGGACAGGCCTTTCTGCCCGGCGGCGAGATTGCGCCGATAGAAGGCGTTGGAATCCTCCGCTGTGGAGAAGCCGGCATATTGCCGGATCGTCCAGGGCTGCGCCGCGTACATCGCCGGGTACGGCCCGCGCAGGTAAGGCGGTTTGCCGGGATAGGTGTCGAGGAAGTCGAGCCCGGCGAGGTCGCTCTCGCCGTAGACCGGCTTCACTGCAATGCCTTCGGGTGTGGCCCAGGGTTTGGCTGCCGCGGCACTTTGCGGCGCCGGCGTGTCGGTGAAATCGACCGTGGTGAAGTTCGGGATCTGGCTCATATTTTTTCTGCGCGTTTCAAGCTTGCAATTCGCTTGTCGTATTTGGCGACCTGCGCCTGAAAGTACTCAGGATCGGTCCTCGCGCGGCCTCCGAACACGAGATCAGCTACCATTCCGACGCGAATTCCACTGCGTAGTCTGCGAGACAGTACGAAAAAAACTAAACTGACCAGCAATACGGACCAGAACAGGCCCGTCAGACTTAGCTGTCCTGCGAACATGGCGCCGACAAGGAGGATGTAAACGATGCCGACGATGAGAAAAGAAAGGTACATGATAAGGCTGGTCTGACGTTTATTTCGCCGCACAAACTCAACAAATTGCGCGCGCTCGGCTTCAAGGCGGGCCAGTTCATCATCCATAGGTCAATATACCATACGCCTCCTTTAGCGTCGAAAGCACATCAACTCCGGCAAATATGAACGTTTTTATGCCGGCCTGCCGCCAATTTTTCTCATTTTCTCCCGGCCGGCCGGCGAGGTGTATCACCGCACCCGCGGCGGTCAGCGCCTTGGCGGCGTCGGCGGCTTGGGCTTCATAGACTTTGTCGGACGAGGTGAGGCAAGCGAGCTTGGCGCCCGATTTCTTGAAGGCTGCGACCATCGCGGCCTGATCCTTGAAGCCGTCATTGCTCACCGCCTCGATACCGCCGGCCTCGTAGAAATTTTTCGCAAACGTGGCGCGCGCAGTGAAATCGGATGGCGTGCCGAGATTGGCCAGGAATACTTTCGGCCGCGCGCCGGTCTTCGCTAGGATCGTATCGGACTTGTCACGCAAGGCTTCGAACGGCTCGGCAAGACGAATGCTCGGCAGCGGCTCGGCGCTCTGCTTCGGTCCAGTTTCGCTTGGAGTTACGACGGGCGGCACATCGAGCACCCGCGCGGCCTCTTCGCGCAGGTTCGGATAATCGCTGGTGCCGGTGATGGCGTCCTTGCGGCGCGCGGCAGCGGCTTGTCGCTTTTCGCGCACGGCCGCGGCCTCGCGCTGCACGAGGCCCTGTTCGAGCGAGGCCCAGGCGCCGCCGGCGGCGTCCCACTTCTGGAAAATCGCCCACGCAGCCGCACAAAGCTTCGCCGTCAAGTCCTCGATGGCGCCGGAGCCCGCCGCCGGATCGGCGACTTTCGCCAAATTGGATTCTTCGAGCAGAACAAGCTGTGCGTTGCGCGCGACGCGACGCGCGAAATCGTCGGGCAGGCCGAGCGCGGCGGTGTGCGGCAGCGCCGCGATGTTATCGGCGCCACCAAGGCCGGCCGCGGCAATGGCGATGGTCGTGCGCAGCATGTTCACGTAAGGATCGTGCCTGGTCATCATCCGCCACGCCGTCTCGGCCGCCACCGTCACCGGCTTCGGCGCAAGCCCGCAGGCTTGTTCGACCCGTGCCCACAGTTTTCGGATGCCGCGGAATTTCGCGATGGTGAGAAATTCGTCGGCGTCCGCCGCCAACCGGAAATAGATCATGCCGCGCGCAGTTTCGAGCGGCACGCCGCCTGCGTCCAGCGCGCGCAAACAATCCACGGCGGCGGCGAGAGCAAAGGCCAATTCCTGCGCCTCCGATCCGCCGGCATTATGGATGATGCGCCCGTCGGCGACCGCGAACGGTCCGTGATAGCCTTGCCCGGCGAGGTCGCGGATCATGCCCGCCAAGCGCTTCGACAACTCGCTCCAGGGCACCGGACTTGCGCCGCTCGCGGCAAAGCCGCCGATCGGGTTGATGCTGGCGCGCAGATCGACCGCATCCGGCGAAAGCCTGCGGCTTTTAACGTGCTCGGCAAAAAGTTGCACCGCGTTGCGGGTCGCCGGACTCAAATTGAGGTCGATGGCGATCGCATCGAGCGCAATCCCGTTCAGCACTTGCGCAAGCGTCTCTGGCGTCGCGGAAAGACCGTAGCCGTTGGCATTGAGCGAGCCGGCGAACACCAGCGTCAGCCCGGTGGCGCCGTTTTCCAGATCGTCAAGTGCTTGGGCATTGGCGGCCTTCGGATCGGGATGATCGATGCGCTGCATGACCGTCCAGGCTGTGGCTGGCTGGCGGCCGATGACGGGCTTGGCGCCGGCCGCGCGGGGGTAGAGCGGCTCGACCCGCAAGCCATCATAGGTCTGGCTCACCAGCCGCTTGTCGAACGGTGCGCCTTTCAGCGCGGCCTCGACCAGCTTGCGCCATTGCGCTTCTGTGGCCGCCGGGAATTCGGCGGCGAGGGATAAGTCCTCGGTCATCGGCGGAAACTGCCATACATGGCGGGGCGCCGCCATTCCAGTCGAAGCAAATTACGTGCCTGGGCCGGGCAGGCGGGTGATGCCCGATGCGTCAACGGCAGCCAAGGCCTCGCTGACCTTGCGCCCGGCGATAACGCGGTCAGGCGCGATCTCGGCCAGCGGCACCAGCACGAAGGCGCGCTCGAACAGATGCGGGTGCGGCAGCGTCAAATTCGACTCGTCCAGCGCCAGGCCGCCATAGGCGATGATGTCGATATCGGCGGTGCGCGGGCCATTGCGCTTTTCCTTCGCCCGGTCGCGGCCGAGCTGAAGCTCGACCGCCTGCGCCCGCTCCAGCAATTCGCGCGGACTGAGCATGGTGTCGACCACGATGCAGAGATTGACGAAGGGCGGCTGATATTTGAAGCCCCAGGGTGGCGTCAGATAATCGGACGAGCGCGCCATGAGGCGCACTTGTTCGCCGTCGCAGAACAGCGCGACGGCGCGGTCGAGAATGGCCCGGCTGTTGCCCACATTGCCGCCGAGCGCGAGCAGCGCCTCGGTCATGATTTTGAATTGCTGCGGGTGCGCATCAGCGTGACGCCGACGTCGCTGAAGGTGGCGGCGATCGGCGCATGCGGCTTGTGGATGGTCACGGCCACGCTCTGCACGCGCGGGAAGGCCGCCAGCACTGCGTCTGCCACGCGCCCGGCGGCGCCCTCGATCAGCCGGAAGCGCTGGGCGCAGAAGGCCTGGCTCGCGCAGTCCACCACCTTGTCGTAGGAGACAGTATCGACGACCTTGTCGCTGCGCGCGGCCGCGGCCAGGTCGATGGTCAGTTCGAGATCGATGGTGAAGGTCTGCCCGACCTTGGCCTCATAGGCCATGACGCCGTGATAGGCGTGCAGCGACAGGCCGTTGATGAAGATGCGGTCGCTCATGTCAGCTTTCTTTGGCGCGGTCGATGGCCGCGGCAACGCGCAATGCCTGCACGGTTTCAGCGACATCATGAACACGCACGATTGTCGCGCCGTTCTCGATCGCCATGAGATGGGCCGAGATCGAGCCGCCGATGCGTTGATCGGGCGGGGCCGGCGTCAACGCATTGATGAAGCGCTTGCGCGAGGCGCCGACCAGGATAGGCAGCCCGAAGCGTTTGAATTCGCCCAGCCGCGCGATGCAGGCGATGCTCTGCTCCGGGGTTTTGCCGAAGCCGATGCCGGGGTCGAGCACGAGCTTGTCGCGGGCGATGCCGGCGCGCGCGGCAATGTCGAGCGAGCTTTCGAAGAACTTCGCAACGTCGGCGATGATCTCGAGCCGAGGATCGACGTTCTCGCGGTTATGCATGACGATTACCGGCACGCCGCGATCGGCGATGAGCCTTGCCATGTCCGGGTCGCGTTGCAGGCCCCAGACGTCATTGACGATCCCCGCGCCCTGGTCGAGCGCCCAGGCGGCGATTTCGGCCTTGATGGTGTCGATCGACACCGGCAAGCCGAGTTTCACAACTGTCGGCAACACGCGCGCAAGCCGCGTCCGCTCGTCGCCGGCTGAAACCGGTTTGGCACCGCCATAGGGGCGCGTCGATTCCGCGCCGACGTCGAGTATGTCGGCGCCCTGGTCCGCCATGGCGCCGGCATGGGCGATGGCCACGGCCGGATCGAGGAAGCGGCCGCCGTCGGAGAAGGAATCCGGTGTGACGTTGAGAATGCCCATGACCAGCGGCCGGCCCAGGGCGAAAAGCGCCGAAAGGGCATCTGGCCCCGGTTTTGGCGGGGTTTTCGGCTTATCGGTAAGGGTGCGGGCGAACCCCATGGCGGTCGCTTTGCGCTGGGCGCGCCGGGCTGTCAAGCAGGCGGCGGGCGCGCAGGGCCCTAGTAGCTGATCTTGAGCGGCAGCTTTTTGGCGTGGTCGATCCAGCGCGCAACCACTTTCTCGGACGGCAGGAAGCGGACCAGCTTGTTCTTCTTGTTGGCGTCGGCCATTGCCTTGGCGAGGTTGGCGGGGTTGCGATATTTGAGCTCCTTGACCGTGTCGACCCCGGCCGCGCGCAACAATTCGGCATATTCCCTGCTTATGCCTTTGATGCGCATGCGATCGGCGACGTTGGCCCAGCACAACAGAGATTTTTCGTCGAAGCCGGTTTTGGCGGCAAGCAGCTTGCGGCCTCTCACATTGCGCGCGGTTTCGAGCAGACGTTCGGTTGACCGTATCCCCACCGACTTGAGGGTCGCGGCGGCCTCGCCGTCGATCCCGTCGATATCGGTGATCGGATAGGACATTGAAAGCTCCTCGCCACTAGGTCGCTTGCCGCTTCGAAAAGTTCAAATGAACTGACTTAATCCCGGAATTGCTCCGACGACTTCACCGATCGCGTCTTCGCCTGCCTGTTCGCGGGCATAGGCGATCACTTCACGCGTAACCCCCTGCACCTGGCCCATGCTCAGGCCGGCGGCCATCATCTTGGTGCCGGCGCCCATGATGCCGCCCATGGCAAGACCGCCGCCGCCACTGGCGTCGATGCCTTCCTGGGCTTCCATCAGGTCTTCCGCGCCGGGAAGGCGGTCCATCAGGGCCTTCACCTTGTCGGTGGGCCCTTCCTTGAGGAGGAATTCGAAGATGACGCCGACGGCTTTTTCCGCGGCGTCGCGATCGACGCCGACGTTGGCGACGAGACGCGCGATCAACTCGTCCATGATCCCCTCACGCCCCGCACTGATGGCGGGTTGTCGTCATATTGAACGCCGAGAACAGCGATGACAAGCGCGATGCTTGTCCGCGCGCGCAAAAACTTTGGCGCGCACGCGCATCGTCGGCGCGTTCTGTCAAGTAAAATGTAAGACAAGTCAGCACCGTCAAGTTGATTTGAAATTGTTCTCATGAATGCACTGACCATATTCAGTGGTTTATGGGAAGGACGGCTGTACATCCCAAAATACCTTCCGCAATACTTTTTGAAACGCGGCGTGCCAAGCGTGTCGCCTTGCTATGCTTTCGAAAACTTGAAGCAAACGATGAAAATCCGTGCGCGATCCGGCAGAGCTGCCGCTTTTTCGCGCGATTGGCCCGCTTTTAACTTGCTTTTCAGGAGGTGACCGCGTTGCTAGGTTGAGAACTCCACCAAGGAGCCCCGTCATGAGCACACTCGACGCGGTCTTGAGCCGCATCGACCAGGATATCGACGCCAGTGTCGAGCGTTTGTTTGCGCTGCTGCGCATCGCTTCGGTTTCGACCGACGCTGCGTTCAAGGACCAATGCCGTGCCGCTGCCGAGCACGTCGCGAATGACCTCAAATCGATAGGTTTCGAGGCGGAGTTGCGGCCAACCGAGGGTCATCCGGTGGTGGTAGGCAAATCCAATGGCGTTTCCGGCCCACGGGCGCTGTTCTACGGCCATTACGACGTGCAGCCGGTCGATCCGCTCAATTTGTGGAAGACGCCGCCGTTCGAGCCGCGCATCGAGACCTTACCGGATGGGCGCAAGATCATCGTCGCGCGCGGAGCCTGCGATGACAAAGGCCAAGCCATGACCTTTATCGAGGCCTGCCGCGCTTTTAAGGCGGTGACCGGCAAGCTGCCGCTCAATATCACCACCATGATCGAGGGCGAGGAAGAATGCGGCTCGCAACATCTTTTCAAGTTCGTCCGCGACAATGCCGACGAGTTCAAGCTCGACCTAGCGCTGGTCTGCGACACCGCCATGTGGAACGCGGAAACGCCGGCCATCACCACCTCGCTGCGCGGGCTCGTCTACGAGGAGGTCAAGATCACCTGTGCCGACAGGGACTTGCATTCCGGCCTATTCGGCGGCGCGGCGCAAAATCCCCTGCGCCTCCTAGCCAAAATCCTGGGCGCGCTATGGGACGACGACGGAAGGGTCACCGTTCCCGGCTTTTATGACGGCGTGAAGGAGCTGCCCGCCGACATCAAGGCCGATCTCAAGGCTCTCAACATGACCGCGGATGAATTCCTCGGCCAGGTCGGTTTGAAGTTTTCGGCTGGTGAAAAAGGCCGGCTGGTGCTGGAGCAGATCACCACGCGGCCGACCGCCGAGATCAACGGCATCGTTGGCGGCTACACCGGCGAAGGGGCCAAGACTGTCATCCCTGGTGAAGCAATGGCGAAAGTCTCGTTCCGGCTGGTGGGCGAGCAGAACCCGGAGAAAATCCGCGACGGCTTTCGCGCCTTCGTGCGCGCACGCCTGCCGGCGGACTGCACGGTGGAATTCGCCAATTTCGCGCTGGCGCCGGCGTTGCAATTGTCCTTCGACAGCCCGGCGCTCAACAAGGCGCGCAGCGTGCTGGCCGAGGAGTGGGGTAAGAAGGCGGTGGCGGTGGGCGCCGGCGGCTCGATCCCGATCGTTGCGGATTTCAAGCACGTGCTCGGCATGGATTCGCTGCTGGTTGGCTTCGCGCTCGACGACGACCGCGTGCATTCGCCCAACGAGAAGTTTGACCTCAAGTGCTTCCACAAGGGTATCCGCAGCTGGGCGCGGATACTGGATGCGCTTTCGGCCGCATAACGCCACGGCATGGCTCCACCCCTCGTTCAGCTCAAGGACATCGCGCTGACCTTTGGCGGCACGCCGCTTTTGTCCGGGGCGGAGCTGTCGGTCTCGACCGGCGAGCGGGTGTCGCTGGTCGGACGCAATGGCTCAGGCAAATCGACGCTGCTGAAAATCGCGGCCGGGCTGGTCGAGCCGGATCGCGGCAGTGTGTTCGTGCAGCCCGGCGCGCTGGTGCGCTACCTCCCGCAGGAGCCGGATTTTTCCGGCTACAAGACCACGCTTGCCTATGTCGAGGCCGGCTTGCGTTCGAGCGAGGATGCCTATATCGCGCGCAATCTGCTGGAAGAACTCGGCCTCACCGGCGCGGAAGACCCGGCGCAGCTCTCCGGCGGCGAGGCGCGCCGCGCCTCATTGGCGCGTGTGCTGGCGGCCTCGCCCAACATCCTGCTGCTCGATGAGCCGACCAACCATCTCGATCTCACCACTATAGAATGGCTGGAGCGCGATCTCGATGCGCGCCGCACTGCGTTGGTCATTATCAGCCATGACCGGCGCTTTCTCTCGACGCTGTCGCGCGTCACGGTTTGGCTCGACCGCGGCGCCACCCGCCGCGTCGAGCGCGGCTTTGCCCATTTCGAGGAATGGCGCGACATGCTGCTGGCGGAAGAAGAGCGCGAGCAGCACAAGCTCGACCGCAAAATCGTCGCTGAGGAACACTGGATGCGCTACGGCGTCACCGGCCGACGCAAGCGTAACATGCGCCGCGTCGGCCAATTGCAGGCGTTGCGCGAGGCGCGCCGCAGCTACCGCGCCAGCGTCGGTAGCGCCGCCATCACCGCGGGTTCGGCGGCGCTGTCGGGCGCGCTGGTCATCGAGGCCAAGGCTATCGGCAAGAGCTACGGCGAGCGCGCCATAGTGCGCGACTTCTCGATCCGCATCCAGCGCGGCGATCGCATCGGCATCGTCGGACCGAACGGTAGTGGTAAGACAACGCTGATCAACATGCTCACCGGCAGCTTGCCGCCCGATAGCGGCTCGGTACGGCTCGGATCAGGGCTCGCCATTGCGACGCTCAATCAGCACCGCGACAGCCTCGATCCCAACGTCACCGTCGCGCAAGCCCTGACCGGCGACAGCGGCGATACCGTGATGGTCAACGGCCAGCCCAAACACGTCGTCAGCTACATGAAAGATTTTCTGTTCGCAGCCGAGCAGGCGCGCACGCCGCTCGGCAAGCTGTCGGGCGGCGAGCGCGGCCGGCTGATGTTGGCGCAGGCGCTGGCCAAACCCTCGAACCTGCTGATCCTCGACGAGCCGACCAACGATCTCGACATGGAGACGCTTGACGTGCTGGAGGACATGATCGGCGAATACGCCGGCACCGTGCTGCTGATTAGCCACGACCGCGACTTCCTCGACCGGCTGGTGAGCGGCGTGATCGCGCCTGAGGGCGACGGCCATTGGACCGAATATGCCGGCGGCTACTCCGACATGCTGGCGCAACGCGGCGCCGATCTGACGCGCGCACAGGCGGGCCAGCTGCCGCCGAAGCAAACCAAGGAACTGGCCAAGCAGCCGGCAAAGCAACCAGCCTCGCCGCAGCCGGCAAAGCGCCGCATGAGTTTCAAGGACAAGCACGCGCTCGAAACTTTGCCCAAAACCATGGCGGCGCTAATCGCGAAATCCGATGCGCTGCAGGCCAAGCTTGATGATGCGGAGTTCTATAGGCGCGACCGTGCCGGCTTCGAAAAAGTCACCAGCGACCTCGCTGAAACCCAGCGCAAGCTGGCCGCGGCCGAGGAGCATTGGCTGGCGCTTGAAATCCTGCGCGAGGAGATCGTCGGCGGCTGACGCCGTCAGTTCTTCAGCCGGTAGCCGGTCTTGAAAATCCACCAGACGGCGGCCAGGCAAATGCTCAGGAACACCAGCGTCATCCCTAGGCTGACCGCCGGGCTGACGTCGGCGATCTCAAAGAAGCTCCAGCGGAAGCCGCTGATCAGATAGACCACCGGATTGAACAGGGTAATGGTCTGCCAGAGCGGCGGCAGCACGTGGGTCGAATAGAACGTCCCGCCCAGGAAGGTCAGCGGCGTAATGATCAGCAGCGGCACGACCTGCAGCTTCTCGAAATTGTCCGCCCAAATGCCGATGATGAAGCCGAGCAGGCTGAAGGTCGCCGCCGTCAGCACCAGGAAGGTCAGCATCCAAAACGGATGCGCGATGCGCAAGGGAATGAACAGCCAGGATGTGCCGAGGATGATCAGTCCGAGGATGATCGATTTTGTCGCCGCCGCGCCCACATAGCCGAGCGCGATTTCAAGGCCCGACACCGGCGCCGACAGGATTTCGTAGATGGTGCCGACGAAGCGCGGAAAATAGATGCCAAACGAGGCGTTCATGGTGCTTTGCGTCAACAGCATGAGCATGATCAGCCCCGGCACGATGAAGGCGCCGTAGGAGACTCCCTCGATCTCGCTGATGCGCGAGCCGATGGCCGCGCCGAACACCACGAAATAGAGTGAAGTCGAGATCACCGGCGACACGATGCTCTGCCAGATCGTGCGCCGGGTGCGCGCCATCTCGAATCGATAGATTGCCTGGACTGCCCTTAAATTCATCGCCTGTCGCTCACCAATCCGACGAAAATATCCTCGAGCGAGCTTTGTGTCGTGTGGAGGTCGCGAAATCGGATATCCGCCTTGCTGAGATCGGTCAGCAGGGCGGTGACGCCGGTGCGCTCGCCTTGCGTGTCATAGGTGAAGACCAGCTCGTTGCCGCCATCGGCCAGCGCCAGATTGTGCGCGGCGAGCGCGGGCGGCAGCGCGTCGAGCCTTTTCTGCAAATGCAGGACCAATTGCTTGCGGCCGAGCTTGCGCATCAGCTCGTTCTTTTCTTCGACCAGGATGATCTCGCCGTTGTTGATGACGCCGATGCGGTCGGCCATCTCCTCGGCCTCGTCGATGTAGTGGGTGGTCAGGATGATGGTGACGCCGGAGGCGCGCAATGTCCGCACCACCTCCCACATGTCCTTGCGCAATTCGACGTCGACGCCGGCGGTGGGCTCGTCGAGGAACAGGATCTGCGGCTCGTGGCTGAGCGCCTTGGCGATCAGCACACGCCGCTTCATGCCGCCCGACAGCGTCATGATCTTGTTGTCCTTCTTGTCCCATAGCGACAGCGCCTTGAGCACCTTCTCGATATGGGCGGGGTTGGGCGGCTTGCCGAACAGGCCGCGGCTGAACGTGACCGTTCCCCATACCGATTCGAAGGCGTCGGTGGTCAATTCCTGTGGCACCAACCCGATGAGCGAGCGTGTAGCGCGAAAGTCTCGGACGATGTCGCGGCCGCCGACGGTCACCGAGCCGGCACTCGGGTTGACGATGCCGCAGACGATGCCGATCAGCGTGGTCTTGCCGGCGCCGTTGGGCCCCAGCAGCGCGAAGATTTCGCCGCTGTGGATGTCGAGATTGATGCCCTTGAGCGCCTGGAACCCGGAGGCGTAGGTCTTCGACAGGTTCGTTATGGAAATGATTGATTGCATGAATGAGTGGCGGCTGTTGAGGGGACCGGGCGCATATAGACGCCGGCCTTTGCCCGCGCCAGCCCGCTCCCTACAAACGTCGCATGGGCGTCAGCCCAAAGCCGCCAAGCCGCTGAGATCGTTGAGCGTCTGCTTGGGCGGAAAGTCGAGATATTCGTTCGGCGCATTGCTGCGATTGACCCAAGTGCCGTTGAAGCCGACGGACGTGCCCGCCATGACGTCCCAGCTGTTGGACGACACGAAAGTTACATCGCCGGGCGTGCATTTATAGTGCTCGGTGACGAGGCGGTAGACCTCCGGCCGCGGCTTGAACATTTTCAAAACGTCGACCGAGAGCACGGCGTCGAGATCGCTGCCGATCTGGGCCGCCTCCACCGCGCCTTTGAGCATATTGGGCGAACCGTTCGATAGGATGCCGGTGCGATGACCCTTGGCCTTCAGCGCCCGCAGTGCCGCGCGCGCGTCGGGAAAGGCATCGAGCTGGAAATAGGCTTCGAGCAGCTTGGATTTCAACGATTTTGGGACCGATGGCACACGCGCCAGCGAAAAATCGAGTGCCCGCTCGGTGAGCGTCCAGAAATCGACGTAGTGGCCGGCGAGCGTCAGCGTCCAAGTGTATTCGAGCTGCTTCAGGCGCCAGATGTCCGACATGCGGTCAGCGTCGGGGCCGGCCTCGGAGCGAAAGCGCGCGATGGCTGCGTGGACATCGAAAAGCGTGCCGTAAGCATCGAAAACGAATATTCCCGCCATGGTATCCTCCCAGTGGGGCCGCTATGGTGGCAAAGCATGACCGTCGGGGCAACAAAAGCCCGCCGGGGTCACAATCGAGTGTGCCGCGAGAGTTCTTAATGGCGCAGGCGGACTGGTCGGAAACCTGGACGTTTTTCGAGGGTCAGTGGCACGAGGGCAACGTGCCGCTTTGGGGCGCGCGCACGCATGCCATCTGGCTCGGCTCCTCGGTCTTCGACGGCGCGCGCGTATTTGAGGATGTGGCGCCCGACCTCGAGCTGCATTGCATACGCGTGAACGCTTCCGCCCGGACGATGTTCTTGAATCCGACCGTCTCCGTGGAGGAGTGGACCGGGCTGGTGCGCGAAGGCATCGCTAAGTTTGCTTCCGGTACGCCGCTCTATGTGCGGCCGATGTACTGGGCCGAGCGAGCCTCGCGTATGGCGCTGCCGCCCGATCCCGAATCGACACGGTTTGCGCTCACGCTCTACAATTCGCCACTGCGCAAGCCGGACGGCTTCTCGGTCACGCTGTCGCCATTCCGCCGGCCGACGCAAGAATCCGCACCGGTCGAAGCCAAGGCCGGCTGCCTTTATCCGAACAATGCGCGCGCCATGATGGAGGCGAATTCGCGCGGCTTCGACAATTGCCTGGTGCGCGACGCCAACGGCAATATCGCGGAGCTTGCCAATTCCAACGTTTTCCTGGTCAAGGACGGGACGGTGTTCACGCCGATCGGAAACGGCACCTTTCTCGCCGGCATCACGCGCAGCCGCGTGATCTGGCTGCTGCGCGAGGCCGGCGTGCCGGTGGTCGAGGCCGTGCTGCGCTACCAGGATTTCGAGGCGACGGACGAGATGTTCTCGACCGGCAACGCCTCCAAGGTGCTGCCCATTACCCGCATCGATGACCGTTCATTGCAGCCCGGACCGCTCTACCGCAAGGCGCGCGACCTATACTGGGAATTCGCGCATTCCTGAAGGGTGACATGGCTTCCTGCGTCACGCCCCGCCGTCACACGCTATGCAAGGTGTTGGTGACCTGCGTCAGCGCCATGATCGGCGCCGGCGCCGGCGCGGTCGAACCACCGGTCAACATGAAGGCTCATTACGCCGTCTACATGACCCATGTTCGGGTTGGCGAAATTACCTGGGCGGTCTACTTCTCCGAAGAGACCTACCTGGCGTCGGCGAACGGCAAGGCGAGCGGCGTCTTCAGCGTCCTGCTCAAGGGCGAAGGCTCGGTCACCACTCATGGCGAGATGACCAACGGAAGGCTGGTGCCGGTCGACGTCACCGCCACCATTACCGACGACGATGGTCACGACGAAGTGAAAATGACCTTCGAGAGCGGAGATCTCAAGCATGTGAAGGCCGATGGCCCGCCGCCGAAGGCGAACCGGGTGCAGGTAACTCCGAATCTGCTGCGCGACGTCGTCGATCCGCTGAGCGCGATGCTGCTACCGGCCGATAACGGCGCATTCGCGCACGCCAATTGCGACAAGACCCTGCGCATCTTCGATGGGCGCCGGCGTTACAATCTTGCACTTTCATACAAGCGTATCGAAAATATGCAGATCGCCCACGGCTATAGCGGACGCGTGCTGGTCTGCGGCGTCGTGCTGCGCGCGATCGCCGGCTACGACCCAGACAGCCTGCTGGTCAGATACCTTGCCGGCAAGGACGACCTGGAACTCTGGTTCGCGCCGGTCGCCGGCCGCAAGATCATTGCGCCGGTGCGCGCGCTGATGCCCACTTTGATAGGGACGCTGGAAATTCGCGCGACGGAGTTCGAACCGGCAGGGCCGAAGGCCGCGAACGGTTCGCCGCCACCGCAATGAGTCGACAGTGTTGCGTGTAGCGGTGCGACAAATTGCACCAATTGCGGCGCGCTCGCCTTGACCTCAGGCCTCAGCGCACTAGCATGACGCATCGTGATCGGCTGCCCGTTACGAGCGACTCGCGTAGGCAGGCCGGCGATGCTGACGGCGCAGGGGGTGTTGAGTCCCGCCCGTACAGCGGTTGCTTCCGTAGCCCTCGTGCCGGAAGCCCCCTCAAGCCAGAAAAAGGATCGCGCAATGAAATTGAATACCGCATTGGTCGAGCGTACCTTGAATCAATTCGATGCCCAGGCCATCCCCGAAAATCATCCGGTGGTCCAACAGCTCAATTCGCTGTTCGGCGACCACACCTTCTTTCTCGACGCCAAGGGCCTCAATATCGTGGAGCCGACCGGGCAAGCCAATTCCGGCTCGCAGACCGGCCAGGTTGTCAAGCTCGCCGGCTGGAGCGACGACAACCGCACCAGTCTGGCACCGCACGAGCCCGAGCTGACCGAAGTGGTCATCGTGCTTGAACAAGGTCCCGGCGACGCGGCCTGAGTGTCAGGGCGAAACCTCGACCGACCGGCCTTCGCCGATCGAGCGGATGACTGCTTCGAAGGCGCCGACCACATCGAGCATGTCCGAGGTTGTGACCGGGAACGGCTTGCCGGTCTCGACCGTTTCGGCGAAGGCCTCGATCAGGGTGGCGAGCGAATCCACCTGCGGATAGGTCGTGGTCTGCGGTTGTTCGCCGACCATGGCGACCGTGAGCATGGTCTCCTCACGCGCTTCGGCCCAGCCCTTGCTGCCGAAGACGTGAATGCGCCAGAACATCGGCGCGGCCCGCACCGTGGCCAATAGCCCGGTGGCGCCGCTCTTGAACGCGACCAAAGCTGCGGCGGCGTCACGTGGATCGGGCGGCGGCTTCTGCGAATTGACGCCGGCATCCACCTTGGCGATGGGCCCTGCGAGATTGATGAAGGCGTCGAGCACGTGCAGCCCGGCGCCGGTCATGCCGCCGCCGGGGGATTTGCGCGGATCATCGCGCCAGCCGCCTTTCACGCGAGTCGAATGCTCGTTGCTGAAATTACCTTCGACGTGGAGGATGTCGCCGAGCGTGCCCGCAGCGACGACGCGCTTGAGTTCGCGCATCGATGAAAAACATCGCTTGTTGTTGCCGAGCCCGAACGGGACTTTGGCCTTGACGGTTGCAGCGATGGCGCGCTCGGCCTCGGCGCGCGTGAGCGCCAGCGGCTTCTCGCACCAGACCGGCTTGCCGGCGGCCGCCACCGCGCTGATCTGAGCGACATGCAGGGAATGCGGCGTTGCCAGGAAAATTGCCTGCACGCGCGGATCGGCCACCGCCTCTTCGAATTCGGTGGACAGTTCGAAGCCGTGAATTCCGGCGAAATCGCGGACGAGATCGGGCTCCATGCTGACACCGCGGATGATGCGCAGGCGTTTGCTCTTGCCTTGCACGGCCTCGACAATGGATTTTCCCCATCGGCCGAGGCCGATCACGGCAGCGTTGATCATGAGCGTGCTTCAGTGTCGCGTGCGGGATTGCGTCATGGCCCATACTAGGCAGGCGGTGTCGCGCAAGGCAATGACACCATAATCCGCAAATAAGACGGCGGCGGTGATGGCCACCGCCGCCGCGTTGATGAGCCGCGCGCAGCTTTACTTCGCCGCCGCCGCAAACAGCTCTTCGACGTATTCCCAGTTCACCAGGTGATCGAGAAAGGCCTTCAGGTAATCGAGCCTGCGGTTGCGATAATCGATGTAGTAGGAATGCTCCCACACGTCGCAACCGAGGATCGGCGTACCGCCGTGCACTAGCGGATTTTCGCCATTGGGAGTCTTGGTGATGGCGAGCTTGCCGTTCTGCACGGCGATCCAGCACCAGCCGGAGCCAAACTGGCCGACGCCGGCCGCCGCGAAATCTTCCTTCATCTTGGCAAGGCCACCGAGATCCTTGTCGATCGCGGCCTGCAGCTTGCCCGGCAGTTTGTCGCCGCCGCCGTTCGGCTTCATCCACTTCCAGAAATGGCTGTGGTTGTAGTGCTGGCCGGCATTGTTGAAGAGGCCGGCATTTTTGCCGAAGGAGGTCTTGACGATCTCCTCAAGCGACTTGCCTTCCAGGCCTGAACCTTCCAGCAGCTTGTTGCCGGTGGTGACATAGGCGTTGTGGTGCTTGTCATGATGATATTCGAGTGTTTCGCGCGACATGTAGGGCGCTAGCGCGTCGTGGGGATAGGGCAAGTCGGGCAGCTTGAACGGCATCAGGTCCTCCTCGATCCACAAACGATGATTGCGGAATAAACCAGTCTCTCAGTGTGAAACCGGCACGTCCCGGGCGGGTTCCTCAATTCGATGTAATTAGGCCCTGCCGCCGCCGGGGGCAACGGCTTGGGCGCATATTGGATGAGGAGGTTCGGTGCGCCGGCGCAGGCTTTTCGCGACGACCGCCGCGGGCGGGTCAATTGTCCCGATCATGCCAAGTGACGACGATCACCGGCCGGACCGATCCGCGTTCTTCGACGTGGCCGCATTTGTTGGCATTTGCCACGGTTGCCGCGGCCGCTAGAAAAAGCCAAAATTCATGTGCCAGAACGGGTTGCACGGTATTTCAATACCGGGTAGGCGCATGAGCCGGGGGACGCGGGGAATGTCGATTTTGCTGCTCGTTATCGGTGCGATCGTCGTCATGGTTGGCGTCGGAATGGTTGCATTTGGCATTCCGATCAACGAATTCAGTTTCGGAAACACGCTCATCATAGCCGGGACCACGGCTGCGACCGGCGGTCTGATCGTCATCGGGCTGGGCGCTGCGGTCGGCCAGCTGCACCGGATCGCCGAGATGCTGGCCGCGCGCGCGCCGGCGCGCGCCACTCGTCCGCATGAAACCTTTGAAGCACTGCCGGAAGCGCCCATTCCGGCTCCACCGGCGGCTCGTGTCCCATTCCCGCCCCGGCCGAGGCCGGAGCCGGTCGTGAGCGAACCGCCAGAGCCGCCCGCGCCGCCCGAGCCGCGCGTAGCGCCGCCCGCTGGCTTGGGCGAAGCGCCCCCCGCCCAATCCTTCGCGCCGACGCTGCGCAACCCCGATGCGCCGCCACTGGCAGTCGAAGACGAGGTGTCGTTTTCGCCGTCCGTCAATGGATCGGGCGCGACCGAGCAGGGTCAGGAGCCGGTCGAGCCGCCGAGACGACCACCGCCGCCGCCCCCACTCCCGCCGCGCGAGCTTCCAAGCAGCAATTTTGACGCCATGTGGCCGCCCGAACCCAAGCCGCCGAGGGGCCCTATAGTTGGCGAAGGTCCAGCGATGCCGCGGCCCGAGCGGCTGCCGCGCGAGCCGGCCGTGCCACCTGAAATGCCCGAACCACCCGCCGCAGGCCCGCCGCGCACCACGGTCGCGATCTTGAAGTCGGGCGTGGTCGACGGCATGGGCTATACGCTTTATGTCGATGGCTCGATCGAAGCCGAGCTGCCGCAGGGGACGCTGCGCTTTGCCTCGATCGAGGAACTGCGCAGCCATCTCGAAAAGAACGCGTAGCGAAAACCCTAGTCGAACAATGCGTGACTAGGCGCGCCCGCTGCCGACGGCTGTTTGTGCCGCGGCTGCACATGGGCTGCCCGGTCGCTTCTTCGGTAATGCTACAGCAGAAATCAAAGTCTAGTCGCGTATACGGCGATCTTTTTCTTGCGGCGACTGGAATTCGATAGTAACTTTGAAAATATAAGAAGACCCATTCGTTATTCGTTGCTTGCGCACCAGGGCAGGGGCCGCTTCGATGACCGATAGCACAGCCAACGGAAAATTCATTGAACTGACCGCGGAAATCGTTTCCGCCTATGTCAGCAACAATACGGTGCCGTCCGGCGATATCCCCGGGCTGATCAACCAAGTGCACACCGCGCTCAGCCGGGTCTCCGGAAAATCCGGTGACGGCGCGGTCGAACCGCTGAAACCGGCGGTATCCCTGAAGAAATCGGTCACGCCCGAATACATCGTCTGTCTCGAGGACGGCAAGAAGTTCAAGTCGCTCAAGCGGCACCTGCGCACGCAGTACAACATGACGCCCGAGCAGTACCGGGAAAAATGGGGTCTCGGCGCCGACTACCCGATGGTTGCGCCCAATTACGCTGCCGCGCGCTCACAACTGGCCAAGCAGATGGGGCTCGGCCAGCAGCGCCGCCGGCGCGCCAAGTAGCTGCGGTCATTCTTGCGAGGCGTTCCGCCGCGGCCCGGACCGCCGCGATTTTATTGTGAGCGCCGTTTTTCCCCAAATAGTTGCGGATAGAATTCCTATAGTTGTGGACATCCTTTCCCGCAATTCCACCGACCCCGCGGATACATCCATCTTATCAAAGGGATAGCTTTTTCGCGCAGACTTATCCCCGCTGCCACGATTTCGGCGATGATGTAGGGAAATAATGAGCATTATAACCTTGACAAAGCAGCAGCAAAATATAGTAGGTAGCGACGTGCCGCCGCAAGGCGGCGCTGGCGCGCCCGTGATTACCCCACAGATGTTTGAGGCCGGATTGGCAGCCATCCGCGAGCATGAATATGATTTTTGGGAAACAAGGACGCCAGAAGAAAAGCGCTCCCTCGTGGCGGCGATTTATGGGGCGATGCTGGCAGTTTCAGAGAATAGGCGCACCGATTTCGATCTAAGAGTCGGTTTCGAAAGTCATGACGCATGCGCGATACGGCGGACAAGAAGCATGACGGAAGCGGCGTAGAGGAAAGCGCGCGCAGAGTCGATGGTGGCCTCGAAGTCCTTTGCCAGCCTGCGATTGCGTCCGATCCAGGCAAAGAATCGCTCGACGACCCACCGCCGCGGATTAACGGCGAAGCCGACCTGATCGGGGTTCTTGCGCACGATCTCGACCGCAATCAAGGTAGCCTTGGCAACCTTCTCACCCGCGTATCCACTGTCAGCGAAGACCCGCTGGATGAACGGGAAGATGCGACGCGAGGCCCGCAGAAGCGGCCCACCGCCGTCGCGGTCTTGGATGCTCGCCGGATGCGGTTCGAGCATGAGGCCACGTCCATCCGTATCGACGAGGGCATGGCGCTTACGCCCGTTGATCTTTTTCCCGGCATCGTAGCCGCGCGGCCCGCCAGCCTCGGTCGTTTTGACGCTCTGGCTATCGATGATCGCACCCGTGGGACTGGCTTGGCGCCCGACCCGTTCGCGATCGAGCATGACCAGGGCGTGGTTGATCTTCTCGAAGCGACCCTCGTCGCGGAACGTCGCAAACCAGCGATAGATAGTGCTCCACGGTGGCAAATCGCTGGGCAGCAGGCGCCACGGGCAGCCCGCCCGCATGACATAAAAGATGCCGTTGATGATCTCGCGCATCGGCCAGGCACGCGGTCGTCCTGTGCTATTCGCCGCAGGCAAGTAAGGCTCGATCACACGCCACTCCTTATCGGTCACGTCGGTTTGGTATCGGTTGGCCTTGCGGTTATGCTTCTTTCGGGTGGTTGGGGTCCACATGGCAACTCCGGGGTTGGTGTCAGAACCCCCTGGAATCACGTCGATCCCAACCACTCAACCCCTTTCGAAACGGCCTCTAAGGCGTCGTTTGCGTCGAACATCAAAGCGAGTATTTCTCCAAGCTTGAGGTCGGAACCGACAATCTGTCTACCGTTGTCGGCATAGGAATAAGTCAATCCACGCCAAGTAACTGCCGGTGCCGCAGGGTCCCGTATCTTGATTTTGCCGTGCGCAATCGAATTGCGGACTACGCGAGCGAAATTAAGTGTTGGAGGCCAGTTCTCGGCTTTGCCCAGGCTGTCATCCAGCCAATCGTTATAGCGCTCGAAGAACATCAAGAAGATCGGCGCTGTTATGTGCGCCACTACGCCGTGTAGCCCGCCGGTTCGGAGCTTTGCGGCAGGCAGTTCTTTCGCGTTCTCCTTCGCATCAGTGATAATTCCAATTTCTATACTGGTTGGGGCGCGTTCAGTCAGCGCATATTCTAATGGCCCCCTCAGAGGGATGGCTAAGCTGTAGTCCGGCCATATTGTGCCGACGCGCATAACCGGCTTCGGTGTTTTGTGGGTATTGCCGTCGACCATTAAAGAACTTGCGTGAGCTAGCGCCGAAAGAATGATAAGTAGGTCACGCGTGGCGTCGAATATTCGATCACCGGGGACCGCCAGACGCTTTTCGTGGTCGCCTAACTTTAGAACTCTCTGTCATGGCGAAAAAATCCAAAATGGAATTTCAACCCGACGCATGGGCGCGCTTCGAGCGCGCTATCGACGTGGTGGCAAAAAGCCCGCCGCAGCATCGCAAGTCTAAGGCGAAACGAAAGCGGAGTCCCAAGCGAAAAGCCAAGCAATAGCGCGGCTAAACAAGCTTTCGCGACCGCCAGTAACGCACGAATTTAGGCTTCTTTTTCGGAAGCTTTTTGCGCCAGCGCATGAAACGCGCGGCGTGGTGCTTAAATTCGGGTTTCGTTAGTTCTTCGATAGGTCAGACGCTTGCCAACGATGCCCTCGGCCAAATTCTCGGCTCGCATAAGGTCATTGGAGCCAAGCGCAACGCGGTGGTTATAGCGGAAATCAAATTCCGCGAGATAGCGATGCAAGTGCTTTTCACTGCAATGCTGATACACGCCACGCATACCGCGCTTGAAAATTGAGAAATAATTCTCGACTGGTATTTGTAGTCACGTCGCCGCGCACGTATTCCTTCGCGCTATGCATGACGGTTTCGTGCGCCGCAAAGTTCTCGCCAACGCTGGAATAGAGGCGGCTTTCATCGGTGTGCAAACGGCTCTCGCGGTCGACGTTATCGCTGCACGATATTGCGCGACGCTGGCCCCATCCGCCACGGCGACATGAAATGAGCGGACATTTCCGCCCCGCTCGACAAGGGATACAATGGGGCGCTTATTGCGGTGGATCTTGCTTTTGTACGGACGGCCACGGCTGGCGCTGCGTGGCGATACACTGGGCATCTCGGCGCGTTACCGAAATAGGTTTCGTCGGCTTCGACCACTTTGCCTTCACCGCCCAAGGGGACGGCGGCTTAAGGCCACCAGCCCGCATAGCTCTCGCGGAAGCGATGCGCCATGAACCAAGCCGACTTTGATAAGTAATCCCCAAGCATCCGGTGAAGCTGGTGGGCGCGAGAAGCCCTTCTTGGAGGCGGTGAACAGGTGGAAGCGCCAGTAGCCACTTATGCAGCGGGATATGCTGACCGCTCCATAACGGTCTTGATGGTGACGGTGAAATCCTTGCGGCACTCCGGCTCAGCTGGCAGACGCCAGACGCCTGGGCGGCTCGGCTTGGCGTAGGGATGGCCTGATCGACATTGCCGCAGTGCGGGCAAACCGGGCCGGACGGCCAGAGAACCGTCTTCTAGCGTACTTACGGGCGGCTGTCCTCGTCGTTGAAATCGGGCATCTGTGTAAGCGGCCATGGGACCAATCTCCTATGTTGCCAGAATACTAGAACTTGGGGCTTGGGGTGTCAAGGATATAATTGCGGAAATAATCCTACAAGGGGATTGCCGATGAGCCTGCTCGAAACCCTCACCCAACCGCGGCACCGGCCGCAGCCGCCGGCGGAAGGCGACATCGCGCGCATTTGCTGGCTGCTGGAATCTGCGACCGCGGCCGCCTTCGGCGTGCCGGTCGACACGTTGCGCGCGCCGTCGCGTTGTTCGGCCAGCGCCGCCTTTGCGCGCCAATGCGCCATGTATCTTGCACACGTGACGCTGGGCTTGAGCTACAGCGCGGTCGGGAAGCTGTTTCACCGCGACCGCACAACGGCCGCCCATGCCTGTCCGCTGGTCGAGGACCGGCGCGACGATCCGGCGATCGACATGTTGCTGCAGACGCTCGAAGGCGTTTGCGGCGAGCTCGCGCGCGGCATCCTCACGCACCCGCGGGTGCGGCCATGAGCGGCAACATGCGCGGCAAGTCGCGCAAAGCCGCGCGCGGACCGGAGCCGCCGCGGCCGGCGGTCGATCGCTTCCGCGGCCAGCATCTCAAGCTAGCGCAGCGCCAGATCACGACCGAGTTCGGCCGCTCCAACGTGACGGTCAACGAAGCTGAAAGCCCTCTCGCCTGGCTTGCCCGCCGGCGCGGCCGCAGTGGTCGCGCCTTGATCGAAGCGCATCAATTACAAGCGGGCGAGCGGCTGCGCGCCGAATTCACCCGCGCCAATCTGATGCCGCGCACGACCTCCAACTGGGCAAGCCCGGTCGCCGCCGCCCGCCGCGGCAGCGGCGGCGAGCGCGCCGCCAGCTTCACGGAAACCATGGTCGCGGCGCGCCAGCGCTTGCATCTGGCCCTCGACGCGGCCGGGCCCGAATTTTCAGGGCTGCTGGTCGACGTCTGCTGCTTTCTCAAGAGGCTCGAGGATATCGAACGCGAACGCACTTGGCCGGCAAGGTCGGCGAAGGTGGTGCTGCAGCTCGCGCTCGAGCGGCTGGCGCGGCACTATGGCTTTGCGGGTGAGGCCAGAGGACGCCCGCGGGCGCCAATCCGCACCTGGCTCACCGACGATGCGGCGTTCAGTGTCGATGGATAGGGCATGACCTCAAAAATATCCGCTCCATCGAAGCTGGAAATTGGCTTTTCAGAGAAAGTTTTTACGGATGAAAAAATATCGAGGTGCACGCAATACGATTCTGCGCGTCAGAAATTGGTAGGGCTTGGGCGTGAAACATCGAGAAAAAGCGGACTACGAAAACAATATCGATTCAAAAAATTTCCAATTGGACTCGATAGTTGCGCGTTTGCCGCCATTGCCAGACTGTTTCCATAGCATCGACCATCTGGGACAAATCGGTGTCTAAAATCGAGTTGTGTGCAGTTTGCTCACCCGCGGCTTAATCGTGGTCTGTCATGATTGAGCATTGCAGAAGGCGTGGTCCTGAACAAGGTATCGTATTCTCCAGGCAATGGTTGCCAGCATTGCTATTATTCTGAATTAAAAAAATGTAGACGGAATTCCTGCATGAAAATTAAACATTCGAGTTTCCGCTCGGCTTTGAGTCTGATCTAGGCCTGCCATGGCACAAAATCGGACCGCGATAAAAATCGTTATTATCTAATCACCCTAGGCAGATCGAATTATGTAGGCCCATCGAGTTTTCCTCGGCGGCGCCATAGAATTCGATGTGCGGTATTTTTTTCCATTAATAAGATGAAAAAGATTGCAGCAACGTCTGTAGAGATATCAAAGGACACGCGCATTAGGACTGGCTACGCGCGCATCAAATATTTTCGGTCCATATGCACTCAACACAAGTTCCGCAGACGCCGCTTACGAAGCTGCTTGAAAACATCACGATTCTGTTGGCCGACAACAGTCAGTATCTGCGCAAGACTATGCGCATGATGCTGACGAACATTGGGGCAAAATCAATCAACGAGGTGGATAACGGCCTGACCGTCGTTGAGGCCATCCGAACAATCGATCCGGATGTGTTGATCTTGGATTGGAATATACCAATGCTGCCCGCACCGGAAATAATGCGTATCATTCGCTCGCCGGGCGTGTTTCCGAAGCCCGATCTGCCGGTCATCATGGTCACCGGTAACGGTACGCGCGCGGTCGTGAGAGAGGCCGTTCGATTGGGCGTTCATGAGGTTTTGGTTCGGCCGGTATCGCCCAAGGTCTTGCAGCAACATTTGCTGAGCATTTTTCTTGCCAAACGACAAATGGTGCAAAACGGCAAGCACTACATTCCGCAGCCGCGCAAGCAGTCCGACTGGGCATTGAAAAACGATTGACCTTGCAAGGACAAGAACGATTATCGCGCGCGTTGTTCGCGCCTTCGAACGGGGAGCCTCGAGCGTCCAATTGAGATTATCTTCACGCCGCCGGCGCCAGCGCTGCCTTGGCTTCGGCGCGGATGCGTTCGACCATTGCGCGCAAGCCGCTCAAGTGCTGCGGAGCTGACGAAAAACCGCAAGGATGCTGGACTCCTGCCGTGTTGCGGTGCACAATTCAATTGGCACTATGGGGCCAATCCGATGCGTGAGATCCTTAAATACTGCGGTGACATTCCGTTGCAGGACGTGGCGGGCGGAACGGAACTGCTGGCCGAAGGCCAAAGTACCGGCCATGTTTACATTCTCGCGCAAGGCCGCATCGAAGTGTTGCGCGACGGCACCCAGGTCACGGTGATCGACGAACCGGGCTCGTTGGTGGGTGAAATGTCCGTGCTGCTGGGCCTACCGCACACCGCCACGGTCCGAGCCTTGGGAGACGCCAAGGTTCACGTCATCGAGGATGGCAACGCCTTCTTCAGTGCAAATCCGCAAATTTCCTGGCTGGTGGCGCGGTTGCTAGCCAATCGCCTGAACGCCGCCACCACCTACCTTGCCGATCTGAAGGCGCAATACGCCGACCACGGTAGTCATCTGGAGATGGTGGGCGAAGTTCTCGAATCGCTCATCCATCAACAGGAACGCGATTTCCATCGCGGGTCCGACCGCGACCCCGGCCGCTGACAATTTGTGGCATCAGGCAGGCGGCGTGCCAGCCTCGACCCAGTCCGGAAGCGCGTGGGCCGCGGGGATCGGCCGCTGCAACGGCGCATCGAGCCGTACCACCTGGACGCCCATGGCCGAGATCCAGACGGCTTCGCCGACCGATGTATCGAGCACAATATAGGCCGGCGGCGCCCCGTACTGGCGGCCGGCATTGAACATCCATGTGTCGCCGATGCGGTCGGCCCACGAGCCCTCCTGCACGAACGGCGACTGGTGGATGTGGCCGGCGACGACCATGTCGGGACCGTATTGGCGGATCCAGCGGTCGACATCGGCGTCGCCCATCGAGCGCTTTCCCGACCAGCTCGTCGGCGAGTTCGACCGGCGGCGCGTGGTGGATCCAGACCCAGCGCAAATTTTGACGCCGGCCGGCGTCGGCTGCTAGTTGCGCGGCCAGGCTTTCGCGCACCACCGGTCCGTCCCACCATGGGCAGATCGTGAACAGCGTGTCATCGACGGTGATGCTGTCGCCGTCGCCCGCGATGTTGAGCGCGCGGATGTCGTCGACCCAGCGCGCGATTTTCTCGCCGGTTTCGCCGCGGGCATCGAGGTCGTGATTGCCCGAACAGAAGACCAGGCGCGTCTGGCCCGCGATACGTTGCAAATATTTTCGCACAACCAGTGTTTGCGCCCGGTAATCGACGATCGAACTGATGTCGAGCGCGTCGCCGGCGAATACGACGAGGTCGTAGCGGGGCGCCACCTGCAACAGCCAGTCAAATTGCGGAAGCGCGTAGTGCAGATCCGCGACAAAGAGACACCGCATCATTCAATCCCCGGGAGAACCGAGGAAAGCTAGCAGGAGTATCCCGGAAGAGCGAAGCGAAATGTCGACAAAATCGGTGCTCAGGCCGGCGCCAGTGCGGCTTTCGCTTCGGCGCGGATGCGATCGACCATCGCGCGCAAGCCGTTCGAGCGCTGCGGTGTCAGGTTCTCGCGCAACCCGAGCTGATCGAACAGCGCCAGCGCGTCAGTGTCTAGAATCTCGCGCGCGTGCTTGCCGGAATAAAGCGCGAACAGGATGGCGATCAGGCCTTTCACAATATGGGCATCGCTGTCGCCTTCGAAGCTGAGGCTGGGGCCGGCGCCGCCGTCCGGCTTCACGTGGGTCAGCAGCCAGACCTGGCTGGCGCAGCCGCGCACCTTGTTGGCCTCGGTGTGGGCGGCCTCCGGCAGCGGCGGCAGGGTGCGGCCGAGTTCGATGACATAGCGATAGCGGTCGTCCCACTGATCGAGCAGTTCGAAATTCTCAACGATTTCGTCGATCGACGTCATGCCATCCCTCGCACCTCAGCCTGATATATAGGCCGCGCGGTCGCCGATGGCCAAATGCGATTGTGGCGGGCGGTCCAATGCGGGGCCAGCGCCAAAATACCGAAAAAGCAGACGTTTAGACTGAGGGTCGGCCCGTTTGCGCCTCGCGGCGCGGCGGCAGCGGAACCCGCCCATGCCAGGCCGGCGCCAGATCGGCCTGCGTCAGCGTACCGCGATCACGCGGGGGTAACGGAGGTCCGCCATTGCTTTGGCCGTTCGGGTCCCGGGCGGTGGTCTTGTGCGCCGGCGCCGACTTATCGCTGATCGTGGCGGTGACCAAATCGTACAGCGTGCGCGCGCCCGCCTCGGCCTTTTGGCCGATCGCGACCGCAACCTTGCCGCCGACCTTGCAGGCGTCGGGCTGGCGATCGCAGAAGCCGCGCATGTCGGAAACAGCCGCACTCGCCAGCGTGACCGCTTGCGTCGCATTGATCCGTGCTTCGGGCGCAGCGGGTTTGGCGCCGCCGCTCGGCAGCAGTACGCAAACGACACCCAACCAAAACGCCATGCGCAAAAGAAAAAACATGACCCACCAATTATCCCCGGCGGCCTTTTCGTCGCCTTTGAGCTAAAGCGTAGCAGACAGCCTTGAAGCGGTCGTTGGCGATGAAGGCAGGGTTTTGGGCAAAATCGATGCGAATGCGACGTAGTTTTTCGTCAAATTTGACAGGATCGAATTTGATTCAATTTTTAGTCATCGACGCCGGCCCGCGCCGGGACTGCGGCTTGCCGCCTCCGACATGGTTACCGCATCGGTAAGACTTACGTTGTGCGCGTCGGATCGGGCAGCTTCGGCAATAGAAATTTCACCATGCCGGTCGAATCGAGAACCTCCGCCGTCACCGCAACCGACCATCATGCCGGCGCGCGGCCTGCCTTAGCGTTCGCTTAAGTGGCGCTGATTAGGATTTCTGCACCAAATGGGGCGCGTCTGCTTTGCCAAGCCGTGGGACAGGGATCGTGCGTTTCCTCACGCCAGTGTGGAACTATGTCGATGCTTTGGTGCATCCGACGGCGCGGCATGACGCGCTGACGGCCGCGCGCCACCGCGCTTTCATTGCACCGCGCCTGCTCGGCAGCCTGGTCGCGCTCGCGAGCTTTCCGGTCTATCTCGCCTTCCGCGGCGTGCCGAGCGCGCTCGAAGTCGGCGTATTCGCCTGGCTGGTGGCGCCGATCCTGATCGCCTATTTCCTCTCGCGGACCGGCCGCTACGAAAGCGCGCACATGCTGTCATCGCTGTCGCTCACCGGCCTGGTGACGGTGGTGGCCTGGTGCACCGGCGGCATCGGCTCGTTCGCGGCGATCTGGCTGGTGGTCGTCCCGCTGGAGGCGGCGCTTTCTGCCTCGCGCCGCGTGGTCGCGCTGGCCTCCACGATCGCGCTCGCGGCCGCCGGATTGCTGCTCGCCGGCAGCACGTTCGGGTTGCTTCCGCCGGCGATCACACTAGCCAGCCAACACGGTGCGCTGGCCGCCCTCGGCATCATTTCGGCCGCGCTTTACGCCATTGGCCTGGCGCTCGGCGCCGAGCAATTGGCGCGCACGAGCTTTTGGCTGCTTTATGCCGAAGAGGACCGTTACCGGCTGCTGGCACGCAACATGACCGACGTCATCACCCGCCATGGCCGCAACGGCGCCGTGCTGTTTGTCTCGCCGGCGGCCGAGCCGCTGTTCGGCGTTCGCATCGGCGAACTCGCCGGCCATGGTTTGTTTGAACGCGTGCATGTCGCGGACCGGCCGGCTTATCTCACCGCCCTTGCCGATGCCGCAGCGCTCGGCGTGGACCGCTCGGTCGAAGTCCGCATCCGCCGCGGCGGCGAGGCAGACGCGCCCGGCGGTCATTTCGTCTGGGTCGAAATGCGCTGCCGGCCGCTCGACCGCGCCGGCGACGGCGCCAAGGCCAGCGAGCGCGAGGTGGTGGCGGTGCTGCGCGACGTGAGCGAGCGCAAGACGCAGGAACGCGCGGTCGAGATCGCGCGCGCCGAATCGGAGCGTGCCAATGCCGCCAAGAGCTGTTTTCTCGCCACCATGAGCCACGAGCTGCGCACGCCGCTCAACGCGATCATTGGTTTCTCCGAAATGCTCACCAACAACACGCTGCAGCTCGCGCCGGAGCGCAAGCTCGAATACGCCAAGCTGATCAACGATTCCGGGTGCCATTTGCTGTCGGTGGTCAACGGCATTCTCGACATGTCGAAGATGGAGACCGGCAATTTCGAGATTACGCCGGAACCATTCGAGCCGGCGCAGGCGATCGCAAGCTGCTGCGATCTGCTGGTGCTGAAGGCGCAGGAGGCGGGTGTTGCGCTCAGTTCCCGCATTGCCGCCGGGCTGCCCGAAGTCATGGCGGACCGCCGCGCCTTCAATCAGATCCTGATCAACCTCGTATCCAACGCCATCAAGTTCACGCCGCGCGGCGGCCGCGTCACTGTGAGCGCGGGCTGCGACGGCGTCCATCTCGCCGTTGGCGTCGAGGACACCGGCGTCGGCATCGGCGCAGACGATCTGCCGCGCCTGGGCGAGGCGTTCTTCCAGGCGCGCGCCGCTTACAACCGGCGCCACGACGGCACTGGCCTGGGGCTTTCGATCGTGAAAGGCCTGGTGCGCCTGCACGGTGGCGACATTGATATCCGCAGCCGGTTGGGCGAGGGCACGCGCGTGACGGTGCGACTGCCGGTCGAGGCAGACGGCAGATGTCCGGTCGCCGATCCGGTCAAGCTGGTGACCGAGCGCGTCGACGCGTTGGCTGCGCCGGAAAAATGCGAGGTGAAGAAAAGTGCGTAGCCGCAACCGCCACGATCGAACTCCACGCGATGGCGCCGGCACGCTGGGCGGTGCGATCGCGCGCTATCCGCGCGAATTCGTCGGCATCACGATGGCGGCGGTGGCGACGCTTGCGATCTTCACGAACGCCCTGTTCCTGCAACATGGCCCGCATCCGGCGCCGATCTTTGCGACGCGGTCGCTGACCCTACGGGAAGCCGCACTGCCGCCGCACCGCCCGGCGGTGCCCATAGCGCCTGCACGCAGCCAGGCGCATGTGACGTCCGATATTCAGCGCGAGCTCACCCGCCGCGGCTTCTATGACGGGTCAGTCGACGGCATCTGGGGGGCCAAGACCGATGCCGCCGCCCGCGATTTCGTGCAGGCTGCTGGCCTCAAGCTCAATCCGGAACCGAGCGAAAGTCTGCTGCGCGCACTCGCAGCGGCACCCATTGAGACGGCGAAGAGTCCCACCACCGCGCTAGGGGCTGCGCCGCTGCCCGCGGGCAAAGACCCGATCGCCAAAATGATCGCGCCCGACAAGCGCGTGCTGGCGATCCAACGCGCGCTTGCCGATTTTGGCTACGGCCAGATCGGGCCGACCGGGGTGTACGACCAGGATACGCGGGCCGCGATCGAGAAATTCCAGCGCGACCGCCGGATGCCGGTCGACGGTCGGATGTCCGACCGCTTCGTGCGCGAGCTTGCGGCCATGACGGGCCGACCGCTGGAGTAGTTGGCAATTCATAATTTTTTCGCGCATGATCGTTCCCGAAAACCGGCTTTCACTTTTCGGGATAATGCGCGGTGCGGTTAAAATCCGGCATCTGGGTGGCGGCCTATCTGCGCCGCTGCCAAATCGAAGGCGCCTTCGCGGCCGTGCGCCGGCGCGGCGCCGAGGAAGCCGGCGCGGTATTCATCATCATCAACCGGCTCGACGGCACTGCGACATTGTATGGGCCGGCGCCGCAAAGCGCGTTCGATGAGTCGCAGCCGGCTGAGCGTTTTTTCACCGCCATGCTCGGCGGTGCGGCGCCGGTTCCCGAAGCCGATGTCGAAGCGCGCTTGGCGCGCGAAATCCGCTTCGATCCGGATGTATGGATCGTCGAGATCGAAGACCGCGGCGGGCGGCATTTCCTTGATCGCGTGGTGACGTGAAAGACTAACGCCCGTTCGATTTGACGCGGGACGGCGGCGCGTCGTTCTTGCGCACGGCGCGATGGGGCAAAGGCGTTGCCATCACGCGGGCGCTTCTGCGCTCGTCGTCCCAGGTGGCCGGCTCATGGCGGCTTTGCGGCCGGCCGGCCGATTGCTGCCAGATTGCCAGCATGCGCTCGGCCGATGCTGGTGTGATCTCGTCGTACAGGCGGGCAAGGTCGTAGACGCGCTGGACGGATTGGCCGATCGCGGGATTGAGGAATAACAGAATCCGCTGGAGCACCGCGGCCGGCATCCCGAGGGCTTTGGCCGCGACCACCACCGGCTCGCCCGACGGGTCGCGAACAATGCGTTCAGCCAGTGCGCGCGCGATGCCGAGCGCACGCTCGAGTGTGCGGCTGAACTCACTTGGGTTGCGTTGCAGCGCCGCGTTCTCCAGGCAATGCAGCACGTCGCTCGCGGCAGGCACCGCCTTGCGCGCTCCGGTCCCGGCCGCCACGTCGAGATTGGTCAGGATCAAGGTCCGTTCTTCGGGGCTGGCCGCAAAAAACAGTTCGACGAGTTCGTGCCCCGATGCCGGATTGGCCTCTGCCCCGGGAGCGGCGCCGGTCGCTGAAACCGTCGCGGCAAGCTTGCGCAGGATAGCGGCCGGGGCGGCGTGATAACGTGACAGTGTGGCCGCAACTGTGGCGCGAGTTGCCGCGTCGACGGCGTCGATCAGCCGCAGCGCCAGCTCGACATACTGGATTTCCTCGTCGGCCGTGTGGACCGGCTTCTGCACATAGAGATCCGTGAGCACGCGCAGCAGGGTCGGGCGGATATCGATGCCGTCGCGGCATGCCAGATCGAGCAAACCGTCGAGGGTGGGGTACGCGAAGGACTTGGGCATGCTTGCGACGCTTTACGGGTTTACGCGACGCCCCACATTAATCGGGGCCCGTTAGCAGAGCGTTAACCTTGCGACCCCTTTAATTGTGAGCGGCGCCGATCCGGCAGGCTTTGCGCCGGGACGGAAAAGGGGACTGCAATGGGCGAAGTCATCCAATTTCCCGACGAGGCGGGCACCGCCCGCGGCGGTAGATATATCGATGCCAAGACTGAACCCGCGACCGTGATTATCCTGCCGGTGATACGCATCGAGCGGAAGCCGGACGGTTCGAGCGGCCTTGCGCCGAAATCAGGCAATCATGGCGGGCGCCGCCGCCGCCGCCGCAACGAACGCTGATCCGGCCGGCGCCGGCCTACGCAATGCAGATTCCGCCGCCTCCACAGACGCCGGGGCCGATTTGGCGCCGGCGCGTTTTCGCTCTGGCGGGCCTGTTGCTGCTCGGCGGCTGCGCCAACGGCGATTTCGGGGAAGTGCGTCCCTTCCTGGTGACCGACGGCATCCATGATTGGGTCGGTCCTGCGGCCATCGCCGGAACGAAGGCTTCGCCGTCGACCTTCGAGCTGACCGATGACGAGCGCCAGCTTCGTGATCTCGCTTTCCCACTGATCGAGCCGCCCTACGATCGCCAAAAATGGTATTCCATCGCGGGCGAATATGGCCTGATCGCGCGGGATCGCAGTCACGTTTTCGACCGTACCGCCTACACCAGCCGGCTGCTCGGCGACTACTATCGCTCCGCTTCGGCTCGTTATTCCCACCTGATCGACGACATCCGCAACGACACGACGCGCCTTCCGCAATTTTTCGAAACCGCCACGCGCGTGCTCGACATCGATCGGAAAAGAAAATTGAGCCTGGCCCACATTTCGGACCTGTCGCCGACCGAACGCACCGAGGCGCTGCGCCGCATCAACGTCAATGCGGCGATCGTTTCCTGGGTGCGATCAAAGTTGAAGCAGCGCGCGGCAAGCTACAAATTCGCGCTTGAGCGCCTGGTCATCATGACCCCGTCGCAGCAGGCGGTCGAGGCGGAGCACGCGCTAAATCACCTCAACGCCGAAATCGCGTATTACGACACGCACAGCGCGCCATCCTGGGGACGCGCGCCAAGCTTGGCATCGACCCGCTGACCGGAAATTTTATTCGGAAACGCCGTCATCCTACCGGGTCGGTGCAGGTCCGGTTATTTGCATGCATTTTGCGCCGGCGATGGCGCTTTGAATCTTCGGCATCAAGCCGGATTCCGGCGCCAGCGCGCGGATCTGGATCAGGCCGGTCAGCGTCGGCGATTCCACGATCAAGAGGTCGGCGGCGGTGACGTTTTCATTCTCGGGCATCGCGGCGTGCTGCTCGGCGGTCATCAGGTCGAGCTCGATGGCGCGGCGGCCGGCGGAGCGGTCATTGATGGCGTAGTAGGCGACATCTTTATCCGTGTAGAACGATACCGAGGTATACGCGAGACTGACCGGGACGCTGAGTTTCAACGGCCCTTGCGAAAGATCGTAGCGACAGATGGCGCTGGCGAAGGCCGGGTCCATAAACGGCATCGCGGCCTTCTCCGGCGTGGGGGCGGGCAGGTGCACAACCGAATTAACCGGACCAATCGGCGTCAGTCGCGCATAGGCATCCTGGGTGGCGGTGCGCGGCAAGATGATGATCGTGGCCAGATGCACGATGCCGCCGAGCACCGCGCCGCCGAGCAGCAGGAGCAGCCATCGGATCATGGACAGCTCCTGGTCTTGATCGCCGGCATCGGAATCTCGCGGCCTTCTTTGGTCGCGACCCCGACCGCCGTGTCATAAAAACGCAGCGCGAGAACGTAACGCTCGACACCGCCGGTCGGTAGCCAGTTGCCCGGACTTGCGCGCGGCGCAATCACGATCGAAAAGCTTCCGCCGGCGTTGCGGACGATTTCCTGGCTGGTGAAATCATAGCGGTTGATCGAATTGCTAACTAACTCCCCATCGGGATTGTAAAGTGTCAGCGTCCAGAAGCGCGCGGCCGGCGTGACGCCGGAGAGAACGACATCGCATCGCCCGTCGAGTCTGCGGCCGTTGTCATCGGTCTTGGCCATAAATGTCAGGCCGTCGCCCAAGGCGAGCGGCAATCGGCCGGTACGCGCGATCGACGCCCGCGCGTAAGGATCAGCTTCCGTAGTGCCGGTCTTGGGCCAGGCGGTCCAACTGCCGATCGTCAACGCGCCGAAGGCGGCACCGCGGGTGAGCGCGAAATAAGTCGCGCCGAGGCCGACAGTGGCGGCGACAACAAGGGCAAACAGCGTTCCGAGAAGCAGCCGCACGATCGATCCGCTGGCGGTGAGGGGATGTTGATTCGGGTAAGGAAGACTACGCCGGCCGCTGGCATGCGGCTAATCAGTTTCGCTCGAACGCGCGTCCCTCCAGCGTCGAAGCTAGGGCATCGCCTTTTTTCGAGGCCTGCCTCTGCTTGTCGGCTGAGACGGTCGGCAGTGGCCCCAAAGCGCGATTGGCGTCGTCCATCATCCGCTCGAGGTGGGACAGAATTTCCGAGCCGCGCTTGCTGAGCATGACCGGGCGGTGCGCAGGCGGCGCATCACCAGGCTTCGTCTTGAAAGCCACAGCGGCTGGCTGCTGGCGTTGCTTCGGTGCCGGAATGCCGGAAAGCGGCTTGATCTCGATGCCCTCGTGCGCATAGGCCATGATCTTGTGCCAGGTCATCGCCGGCAGCGAGCCGCCGGTCATGCGGTTGGTTGAGGTGTAATCGTCATTGCCCATCCACACGCCGCACACGAAGTTGCCGGTGTAGCCCATGAACCAGGCGTCACGATAAGCGTTGGTGGTGCCGGTCTTGCCCGAAGCGGCGATACCATCAAGCCGCGCGCGACGGCCGGTGCCGTTTTCCACGACGCTGTTCATCATCTTGATCATGTCTTGCGCGACATGCACCGGCAGCACCCGGTGCAGTTTCGGACCGTCACGGTCCCACCGCCAGACCAGCTTGCCGTCGCCGCTGCGCACTTCGAGGACCGCGTGCGGCATGACTTTCATGCCGAGATTGGGAAAGGTCCCGTAGGCGCCGACGTGATCGATCAGCTCGACGCCGTCGGCGCCGATCGGCAGCGAGGGCGTATCGGGCAGCGGCGTGTGGATGCCCATGTCGTGCGCGGTCTTGATGATCTTGGCGCGGCCGAGCTTGGCATTGCCGTTTCCGATGATGACCGACAGGCGCACGGCGATCGTATTGATCGAATGCGTGAGCGCCGAGATGAGGGTCATGGAGCCGCGATAGGAGCGACCGTAGTTGTGCGGGCACCAGTTGCCGATGCAGATCGGCGCGTCAACGACGATCGAGCTCGGCTTGAGGCCGTGCTCCAAAGCGGTCGCATAGACATATGGCTTGAACGACGAACCGGGTTGCCGCAACGAATCGGTGGCGCGGTTGAATTGGCTGGCACCGTAGTCGCGCCCGCCCACCATGGAGCGCACGGAACCGTCGGTGTCCATCAGCACGGCGGCGGCCTGACTGGCATGATATTCACGGCCATACTGGCGCAACGAGCTTTCGACAGCGGCGTCGGTGGCTTTCTGCAATGCGGGGTCAAGCGTGGTGCGCACTATGAACACGCGCTCGGTCATCGACTTCGGGAAGGTGTCGACCAGCTTCTTCATTTGTCCGAAGGCCCAGTCGAGATAATAGTTCGGCGCCTGGTCGTCGCGGCGGTCGACGGGCGTGGCTGGGTGACGGCGGGCGCCGAACACTTGGCCTTCGGTCATGAAACCGGACTCGACCAGGTTGTCGAGCACCACATTGGCGCGCGCGCGCGCGGCCGGCAGATTGACGTTGGGCGAATATTTGGTCGGGGCCTTGAACAGGCCGGCTAGCATCGCGGCTTCGGGGAGATCGACATCGCGCGCCGACTTGTTGAAGTAGTAGCGCGCCGCCGCATCGACGCCGAATGCGCCGCCGCCCATGTAAGCGCGGTCGAGATAGAGTTTGAGGATCTCATTCTTGGTCAGCCGCGCTTCCAGCCACAGCGCAAGATACGCTTCCTTGATCTTGCGCTCGAGCGTGCGCTCATTGCTCAAGAAAAGATTTTTAGCGAGCTGCTGTGTGATGGAGGAGCCGCCCTGCACGACGCCGCCGGCGCGCGCGTTGGTCACGAAGGCGCGCGCGATGCCCGGCACGTCGATGCCGAAATGGTCGTAGAAGCGGCGATCCTCGGTGGAGATCACCGCCTTGATCAGATGATCGGGGAACTGGTCGAGCGGCACCGAATCGTTGTGCCGGATGCCGCGGGTGCCGATCTCGTTGCCGTAGCGGTCGAGGAAGGTCACCGCCAGTTCCGACTTCTTCAGCCAGTTGTCGTCGCTCGTCTCGTGGAAGGCGGGGATGGCGAGCGCCAGCATCAGGATGGCGCCGGCGGTGCCCAGCGTGGCGATTTCCGAGACCAGCTCGTTGGTCCAGCGCCGCCAGCCGGCGACGTGGAAGCGGTCCATGACCGTGGAAAAGCGCTCCCAGTATTCGCGCAGGCCCACCGCCCAGCGAAACAGGCCGAAATCGATCCAGGAATCGACGCCGAGCAGGACGCGCTTGATTTTCGGCTTCCAGCCGGACGGGTACAGGTCGCGCAAGGCTTCAAATCTCTTGAGTTACGGGCGGGCGTCGCGCCGGCCCGCGAATTTAGCCGATTGGCGCGCGTGCGGCCAATGGCGCGACGCGCTCCCGACGCGGTTAATCACCGGCAAGATGAACGGAAATTGCGGTCAAAAATGGCCGGGAACCGGGGCGGGGGCGGTTATCCGCGCAAGCCGTTAACTGTCGTCCCGGCCGAGCGCCAGCGAGGGCCGGGACCCAGTAACCCCGGTGGTCCCGGTGCGGACAGACCGGGGTTACTTGGGTCCCCGCCTTCGCGGGGACGACGGCTGAGGAGGCCGGGACAACGGTTAAGGGGTGCGGTGACGACGGCGGAGGGGCCGGGACGACGGCCACCGGTAAACCCCGCCCCGGCCATGACGCAACCGCGCGCGCGGGCTACAAGGGCGGCGTTCAAGGATTCCCCCCGTATGGCCGACCGCCAAAGCCCGAACCAAACCGTGAAACAAGCCGCCGACAAAGCCCCGTTCTGGCGCCGCAAGGCGCTCTCGCAGATGACGCAAGCCGAATGGGAGAGCCTGTGCGACGGCTGCGGGCGCTGCTGCCTGAACAAGCTGATCGACGAGGACACCAACGAGACCGTGTTCACCGACGTCGGCTGCCGGCTGCTCGACGCCAAGACCTGCCGCTGCTCCGACTATGCCCACCGCCAGCGCCGCGTGAAGGACTGCGTGCGGCTGACCCCGCGCAACGTGCGCAGGCTCACCTGGCTGCCGCCGACCTGCGGCTACCGGCTGGTGGCGGAGGGCAAGGATCTGGCCTGGTGGCACCCGCTGGTGTCGGGCTCGCGGGCGACGGTGCACGATGCCGGCGTCTCGGTGCGCGGCCGGGTGGCGGCGAGCGAGAAGGATGTGCCGGACGACAAGCTCGAGGAGTATATCGTCAGCTGGCCGGGGAAGTGGCCGAGGGGGGCGCGGCGAAAGCGTGGCGGGAACGGGAAATGAGGGCGAGGGGGAAGAAGGGGTGGGGGCGGACGTAAAACGTGGACGCGGGGACCCAGTAACCCCGGTCTGCCCGTATCTCGACACAGGGGCTACTGGGTCCCGGCTCGCGCTCCCCCGGGCCAAGCCCGGGGTCGCTTGGCCGGGACGACAGCCGATGAAAGGCGCAGCGCTCAGCGCTGGCCGCGCGGCAGGATCGGGAAGTCGAATGCGCGGCGCGGCGCGCCGGCGAATTCGTAATGCCACCATTCGCGGAAATAGTTGCGGAAGCCGTGCGCGCTCATGGCGGCCTTGAGCACGTCGCGCCAATGGCGCTGCGCGCGCGTGACCTTGCCGCTGCGGGTGTAGCTCTTCACGTCCAGGCAGTCGAAGCCGGTGCCCATGTCGAGCGAATTGTCGGGCGCGCGCTGTGCCGCCGGCGCGGTGCAGGGGGCCGCGCTTGCCGCATTCACCGTTCGTCCCCGCACTCGGGTCCGGCCTGCGGCCGGCCCAAGCACAGGCTCCAGCGGGGACCCAGGTGCAGCTTGCAAAGTCAGCATTGGTGACCCTGGGTTCCCGCTTGCACGGGAACGAACGGTTGGTGGTTGCCTCATGCCGAGCGGCACCAGCGTGAGATCGACCGCGATGCCGGCCGAATGGCGCGAATGCGTGGCGATGTAGCCGCGCGCGAACAGTTCGGATTTCGGCACATGCGGATAGAAGCGCTTCGCGCCGCCGCCGCCATCCTGCGACCAGCGCCAAAAGGCGCGCACCGCGCGAGTGGGGCGGTAGCAATCGTAGACCTTGATGGAAAGCTGATCGCGCGCGAGATCAGCCTGCACGCGCTTGAGCGCCGCGGCAACCGCGCGCCGCAGCACGCATTCGCCAGCCTCATAGCCGGGCAGGGGACGGCTGGTGAAATTTTCGGAAGTGGCATAGCGCATGTCCTGCGCGATGCTGGGGGCCACGTCGCGCAGATAGACGAGGCCTTTGGGCAGGTTTCGCGGCAAATCGCGCGCGGACGCCGGCACGGCGAGGGCCAGCAGCAGGGCGGCGATCGGCGCTAAATTAAATTGAACCCTCATCGCGCGCATTTAACGCGGTTGTCATCATCCGCGAAAGCGGATGATCCAGTCGTCGCCAATGGCCGCGATTGAACCGGCAGGTTGCGGCCGACTAGCTGCCGCGCCGGCGTTCATCGCGGCGCAGGCGGGGACGGGCTTGTCAGCCTGCCGACATACAAGCCCTGCGCCGCGCCCCATTGCATTAACCCCGGCGGCGCGGCATCAACGCGCGCCAGGATGCCTGCATGAGTCCCAAGCCCAAATCCAGGAGCCACGGCGCCGCGCCGGCGCGGCCCGCCGCGCGCCCGCTCACGCACCGCGAGGTGCTGCCGATCGTGTTCGGCATCATGCTGGCGATGTTTCTGGGCGCGCTCGACCAGACCATCGTCGCCACCGCGCTGCCGACCATCGGCCGGTATTTCGGCGATCTCGGCGATCTGTCCTGGGTGGTCACCGCTTATCTGCTTACCGGCACCGCGGTGACGCCGCTCTACGGCAAGCTCTCCGACATCCACGGCCGCCGCGCCATGCTGCTGATCGCCATCGGCGTTTTCATCGCCGGCTCGCTCGCCTGCGCTATGGCGCCAAGCATGACCGCGCTGGTGTTTGCGCGCGCGCTGCAGGGGCTGGGCGGCGGCGGGCTGATGGCGCTGTCGCAGACGATCATCGCCGACGTGGTCGTGCCGCGCGAGCGCGGCCGCTACCAGGGCTATATCGCCTCGGTGTTCGCGCTTTCCTCGATCGGCGGGCCGGTACTGGGCGGCTTCCTGACGCAGCACATCGACTGGTCGCTGATCTTCTGGATCAATCTGCCGCTCGGCCTGGCGGCGCTGGCCATGACCTCGAACGTGCTCAAGCGCGTGCCGTTTCATCCGCGCAAACATGAATTGGATATCATCGGTGCGCTTCTGATGATGGCGGCGGCAGTGGCGCTGTTGCTGGCGCTGTCCTGGGGCGGGCGGCGCTTCGACTGGATCTCGGCGCCGACGGCGGCGTTGCTTTTAACTTCTGCCGTGCTGTGGGGCCTGTTTGCCTGGCGGCTGGTCAGCGCCAAGGAGCCGTTCCTGCCGCTCACGGTGCTGGCCAATCCGGTGGTGCGCACCGCGGCGCTGGCCGGCGCCTGCTGCATGGGCACACTGGTCGGCATGACCATCTTCATCCCGCTCTATTTCGAAGTGGTGTTGCATCTGTCGGCGAGCCAGTCGGGGCTGGCGCTGATCCCGCTGATGGGCGCGACCGTCTCCTTCTCCACCATTTCCGGCCGGCTGATGATGCATATGCGCCATTACAAGCGCACCCCGCTGGCCGGCTTGGTCATCGCGATCCTGGGGCTGGTCGCGCTTGCGATCTGGCCGACCTCGATGCCGACCGCGCTGGTGCTGGTGCTGCTGGCGGTGATCGGCTCCGGCCTCGGCACCGTATTCCCAGTCTCCACCGTGTGCATGCAGAACGCGGTGACGCAACATGAGATGGGCATCGCCACGGGAGCGGCCAATTTCTTCCGCGCGCTGTTGTCGGCGCTGGTGGTGGCCGTGCTGGGCGCGATCGTGCTCGGCGGGCTCGGCGGCGTCACCGGCATGTCGGTGGAGATGCTGGCGCGCGCGGCCTCGGCGCATGCCTTGAGCGTGGCGTTCCGCTTCGTGTTCATGGCCTGTGCGCTGGTGCTCGGCTTCGGCATGGCGTTCCTGATCGCCATGGAGGAGCGCGCGCTCAAAGGCCGCGCCACCACCTCGCCGGCGGCGAGCGCGCCCACCGCGCCGGCGACGCCGATCCCGGCGGAGTAGGGCGCGGGGCGCGCTGGCTCCGGCGGCGTCCGCGTGGCACGATCGATTGCAGGGCAAATGCTTACTACCCATCGGCGCGCTGGTTGCGCAGAACGCGCAGCTGCTGCGGCGCATCGCGCAAATCGCGGCGATCTGGACCGTTTCCGACGTCGGCTACTATTTCCTGCTGCCGGCGTTCGGAGTGCAGCCGAATTACAACAGCGGCTCGATCGCGGTCGCGCTCTATTACGCGTTCTGGATCGGCATTGCGGTCATCACTTTCTGGCCGCTCTATGCCACCTGGCCGCAATATGGGCGCTGGGCGACGTTCCAGAACCCGCTCGTCAGCTACGTGGTGTGGTCGCTGGCTTTCGCCGGCTGCCTGCTTTTTGCGGCCTATGTGCTGCCGCTGCTGCCGTCGGTGAATTGGCGCGAGTTGTGGAATCCGCCCGAGGTCGTGTTCGCCACGCCCGCCTACTTTCTCCCGAAGTCCATCGATATTCTTTTCCAGCAGCTGCTGGTGGTGGCGCTCGTGCTGGCGCTGGCGGCCGAGCAATTCAGTCTGCGCAAGATTTCCGTGTACTGCGCGCTCGCCTTCGGAGCGGCGCATGCCTTGCTGGCCTTCGGCGGCGTGCCGACCGGCTATGTGATCCGGTTCATGCTCTCAGCCGCATTTTTCGGTCTCACCTTTCCCTATCTTATCCTGCGCGTCCGCAACGGGCTGGCCTATTCCTACATTGTGCATTGGCTCTTTTACGCCGTGTCGGTCATGTTGCCGCATATCTTCTTGTCGACATAACCGGTCGGCCGGGAATTCCGATGTTTACGCAATGGCGCAACACAATCTGCCAAGGCTTCGCGCGGGCGCCGGTCGCCACGGCGCTGCTGATCGCCGCCGGCCTGGTGGCGTTGCAAGCGATCGTGCTCACCGTCATGGGGCAGCCGCCGATCTGCACCTGCGGCACCATCAAGCTGTGGGTCGGAACGGTGAGCGGGCCGGAGAATTCGCAGCAGATCACCGACTGGTACAGCTTCTCCCACGTCATTCACGGCATCGGTTTTTATTTCCTGCTCTGGCTGATATTTCCGCGCGCGCCCGTGGCTTTGCGCTTTGCGCTGGCGGTCGGCATCGAAGGAGCTTGGGAAATTTTCGAGAACACGCCGTTCATCATCGACCGCTATCGCCAGCAGGCGCTGGCCAACGGTTATATCGGCGACAGCGTGCTCAATTCGGTGTCCGACACACTGATGGCCATGTTCGGCTTTGTGTTCGCGCGCCGGGCGCCGGTCTGGGCGAGCGTGGCACTGGTGATCGCGCTGGAAGCCTTCGTCGGCGTAATGATCCGCGATAACCTGACGCTCAATATCATTCAGCTCATCTATCCGATCGGCGCCATAGGGCGTTGGCAGGCGGGCGGCTGACCGCGCCGGCGATGCCAATCCAGGCGGAGCAGGGCGCCGCATGCGGAAAAAAGCGGCCAGCGGGCGCCATATGATCCCGGTCGTATCGGGACCCTGGTTCGACTGTCATGATGGGCCGGCGAAACCTGCGCCGGCCGCCTTGTTGATTCCGATCAATGCCACGGCGCGGGCATGTCTATATTCACGGTTGTACAGGGCTTTTCTATGGGGAATGCCATGAGCCTGAAACGCGCCGTCCCGCTCGCCATCGCGCTCATCGTGGTAGCCGCCGCCGCTTTCGGCGCCTGGACGGCTTTCCTGCGCCCGGTCCGGGTCGAGGTCGCCAGCATCGTCCGCGACGTGCCGGTGCGCGTTTTCGGCCTTGGAACCGTCGAGGCGCGGGTGACGTCCAAGGTCGGCTTCAAAGTTTCCGGCGTGCTGATCGATCTGCGCGCCGATGTCGGCGACCGCGTTGCCAAGGGCGCGGTGCTTGGCCGTCTCGACGAGCGCGAGCAGCGGGCGCGCGTCGCCCGCGCCGACGCGGCGGTGCAGCAAGCCGAGGCCAATGTGCAGAAGGCCAACGCCAACGTGCAGAAATCGCTGACCAATTACGAAAACGCCAAGCGCATCAATGAGCGCCGGCAGTCGCTGGTGCAGAGCAAGTCGGTTTCGGTGGAGACCGGTGAGACCGCGCAAGCTGGGCAGGAAACCGCGCTCGCCGATGTGAACCTGGCGAAAAGCGAACTGCTGGTGGCGCAGGCCGCGATCGGCGACTCCAAGGCGCAACTGCAGCAAGAAACCGCAACGCTCGATTTTCATGCGCTGATGGCGCCTTACGACGCCATGGTGATCGCGCGGCTGAAGGAGCTGGGCTCCGCGCTCGGCGCCGGCGAGCCGGTGTTCACACTAATCGATCCGCGCACCATTTGGGTGCTGGCCTATATCGACGAAAGCAAAGCCGGTGAGATCAAGGTCGGCCAGCCGGCGGAGATCGTGCTGCGCTCGCGTCCGAGCGTCCATATTAAAGGCAAGGTCGCCCGCATCCAGCCGGAAAGTGACCGCGTCAACGAAGAGCGCCGCATCGAGATCGCGTTCGACCGAATTTCCGACGATATCAATCTCGGCGAGCAGGCCGAGGTCTACATCACCACGGTGCGGTTGGCGCAGGCCTTGCTGGTGCCGCAGGCGGCGATCGTCGGCCTCGCCAAGGATCACGGGACGGTCTGGATCGTCGAGGACGGTCATCTACAACAGCGCGAGGTGAAGCTCGGCCACCGGCTGCTCGACGGCCGCTATGAAATCACCGGCGGCTTGCCGGCGAACGCCATGGTGGTGACGAAGCTGCGCAGCGGGTTGCGCGACGGCCGCGCCGCCAAGATTGCCAGCGCCAAGACCACCGGCGAGCCGAAGCCATGAATCTCGCCTATCGCGACATCAAGCACAATCTCCTGCGCTTCGTGCTGACCAATTTCGGCTTAAGCCTTCTTCTCGGCATCGTCATCGTGATCACCGGCGTCTATGGCGGGCTGATCGATGACGCGCTGCGGCAGGCGCGCGCGGCCAACGCCGATCTCTGGGTGGTGGAAGCCGGCACCAACGGCCCGTTCGCGGAATCCTCGCGCATCCCCGGCGACACCCGCGAACTGGTCAGCCGCGTCTACGGCATCGAGCGCGCCGGCGCCGTCACCTATCAATCGGTGCAGACCGAGCTCAACGGCAAGCCGCTGCGGCTTTTCCTGGTCGGCTTCGAGCCGGGGCGGCCGGGCGGCCCGAGCAAACTGGCGGCGGGGCGCCAAATCCTGCGCGATCACTACGAGATGATCATCGACCGCTCGGCCGGTCTCACGCTCGGCCAGCAGGTGCCGCTGGGCACGCACGGGCACAAGTTCACCGTCGTCGGCCTGATGAGCAAGGAGTTGACCGCCTCCGGCGATCCGGTCGGCTACATTACCTTGCGCGACGCGCAAGGCCTGCAATTCGAGCTGGCGCCGCCGGCGGCGCGGCGTGAAAGCGCGCGCGGCGGGGCGCAAGAAACCAGCAACCAGATCAATGCCGTCATTGCCAAGGTGTCGCCCTACGTTCCGGTCAACGAGGTGGCGTCCGCGCTCGCGCGTTGGAAGCACCTCACGACGCTCACGCAGGACCAGCAGGAAACGCTGCTGAGCAAGTTCGTCATCGAGAAGGCGCGCAACCAGCAGCGTCTGATCATGGTACTGCTGATCATCGTCTCGGCGGTGATCATCGCCCTGATCGTCTATACCCTGACCATGGACAAGGTGCGCTCGATCGCCACGCTCAAATTCGTTGGCGCCCCCGACCGCACCATTGTTGGCCTCGTCGTGCAGCAGGCGCTGTCGATGGGGATTATGGGGTACGCTATCGGGCTGGCCCTTGTTCTTATTTTCATGCCGTACTTCCCGCGGCGGCTTGTGCTCGATCCCGAAAGTATTGCCATTGTCTTCGGCATCACGGTGGTGATCTGCCTTGCCGCCAGCACCCTCGGCATCCGCCTCGCGCTCAAGGTGGATCCGGCAGAAGCGCTCGCGTCGTCAGGGTAGCAACATGGCCGAGACGAGCAGACAGCCGGTCGTGCGGGTCGAACACCTCTCCAAGCATTTCGGCGTCGGCACTGCGCGGGTCGACGCTCTGCGTGACATCAATATGGAAGTGTATCCGGGGCAGGTTGTCGGGCTGATGGGCCCGAGCGGTTCGGGTAAGACGACGTTGCTGCACTGCGTTGCCTGTATTCTGGAGCCGAGCAGCGGCCGCATCACGCTCGACGGCGAGGTCGTCTACGATGAACACTGGCTCAAGTCCGATCTGCGCCGGCTGCGCCTCGACAAGATCGGCTTCATCTTTCAATACCCCAATCTGCTGCCGTTCCTCGACGGCAGCGACAATGTCGCCGTGGTGCTCGATCTTGCCGGTTTCAGCGCGGCCGCGGCGCGCACGCGCGCCGTCGAATTGCTCGACTATCTCGAAGTCGGCCACCGCAAGCATGCGTTGCCAAAACAGCTCTCCGGCGGCGAGGCCCAGCGGGTAGCGATCGCCCGCGCGCTCGCCAATCATCCGCGCATCATCCTCGCCGACGAGCCGACCGCGCCTCTCGATTCGGTGCGCGCGCGCATTGTGATGGATCTGCTGCGCCGCATCGCGGTCGATCAACAGGCCGCGATCATCGTCGTCACCCATGACGAAATGATTCTGGACCACTTCGATCACATCTACCGGCTGCGCGACGGCCGGCTGGAAAGCGGCAGCGCTGCGCCGCCGCCGGACTCGGCTGCGCCGGCGATGCCGGTTCCGGCGACATAGAGCGGCAACGACAGCGCAAGGGCTCGCGCAGCGACCGAAAGCCTGCGTTGCGCGCGACGCACCGTGCGCGGCACGCGCGCTTTGTGTCACCATGCGAAAAATATGCAAGTTTTTGAATTTTGTTATTGCAGCGCAGCGTCGTTCTTATTCGATACGCCTTCTTGTCAGCGCCACGCCGATCGGGCTCTCGCAGGAATCACAATTTCAGCCGCGGCATATAAGCCGTTGTTTCTATCGGCCAAAGCTGCCATCCTTGCGTCACGACAATGAGAACTGCCGCAAAAGGCAGACCACACGGTGGAAACAGCAGGGAGGATACGATGACGCTTTTCCGAGCATTAATTATTGGTGCGTCCGCGCTCGCCATGGCGACCGCGGCGCAAGCGGGCGAAGTCTACCGCATGGGTGGCGGCCCATCGGGCGGAGCGTGGCATCCGTCATGGAGCGCGGCCACGCAGCTGCTTCAGACGGACCTGGGCAAGAAGTATACGTTCCAGTACACACCGACCGCCGGTTCGGTGGACAACGCCCGCAAGATACGCTTGCAGGAACTGGCGTCCGCCTGGGCGCATATTCCGCAAGTTTTTGAGTCCTGGTACGGCCAGGGCGGGTTCAAGAAGGACGGCCCGAGCCACGACTTCCGCGTCGTCGCCAATGTGCGTCAGCAGATGCAGATCATCGCCGTGCTGGCCGACAGCCCGATCAAATCGTTCAGCGACATGAAGGGCAAGGTGGTGAGCCTCCTGAACAAAGGCTCGGGCTCGAGCGCCAACTGCGTCAAGATGTTCACCGCGCTCGGTCTCATGGACAAGATCAAGCAGCGCTACATGGACTTCTCGGCCTCCGCGCGCGCGCTCGGCGACCGTCAGATCGACGTGTTCTGCTCGGCTGGCGTTCCCTACACGATTCCAGCGCTGACCCAGCTCTCGCTCACCAAGCCGGTGCGCTACATCTCGTTGTCGCCGGAAGAGCAAAAGCTATTGACCACCAAGTTCAAATTCTATTCGCCCACCACGATCCCGGTGCAGAAGGACGTGAAGGGCATGGACAAGCCGGCGCTCAGCATCGGCTACGATGTGTGGTGGATCGTCAGCAAGAAGATGTCGGACCAGGCGGTGTACGACATGCTCAAGACCATCGCCGCGCCCGAAAACCTGAAGAAGCTCGCCAGCACGGCCAAGTATTGGTCTTCGCTGAGCGGCAACTTCGAATTCGCTGGTGAAGCACAAGATCGACATTCATCCGGCGGCCGCCAAGTACTGGAAAGAACGCGGCGTGAACGTGCCGGCCGAGCTCGTCAAGGGCTACGAAGGCTCGTAATGACCGTGCCGCTTCGGTAGCGGCGACGCACGATCAAGGATGCGGGAGGGGTTGATCCCTTCCGCATCCTTGCATTGAATACACAACGAATACACAACGCGAATTGGCGCGATTTCACGACCAGTTCGGCTGGGCGGGTCTTCATGGCGAACGACGCACTTGCGATCCTGATGAGGATAGGTCTCGTCAGCGACGAGATGGTTCAACCGCGCCGCGTGACGGGCGTTCCCCGTGTCGCGCTTTCAATCGTGGCGGTCGCGTTCTCCGCTTTCTTTATCTATGTCGCGTTTTTCGGTTCGCCGGCGACCCAGTATTTCAAGGGAACGTTCCTGCTCGGCGTGACCGTTCTCTCGCTGCTACTCTACAAGAGTTCGCAAGCGGCCGTTGCGCGAAGGTTTCGTGTGGCTCGACGAGTTCTTCGCGCTGACCGATCTGGTGGTGCTCTGCGGCGCCATCGGAATTTGGGCGGACTGGCAGTTCTTCAATCACGTCGAGTTGTGGCGGAACTTCTCCAACGACCAAACGTGGATCTTCGCGGGCGTTGGTGCGCTGCTGGGCGCTGCCGTTTACGTCTACGAGGCCGCGCGCGCGAAGTTAACCGAGAACCTGACGGTCTCCGATATCCTGTTTCTCGCCGGCGCTTCCGGGGCGATCCTGTGGTGGATCGACAATCTGACCAGTCTGACCGAACGCATCGGCGGGCCTGTCGCCGCGCCAGTCATCTGCTTCTCAGGGATGCTGACGGCGGCGAGCTTCGAGGTCGCGCGCCGCATTGTCGGGCCGATTATTCCGCTGATCGGTTTCCTGTTCTTCATCTATTCGTTCGAGCCGATCGCCCAGTCCATGCCCGGGCTATTATTGCACGCCGGCCTCTCGGTCGAGCGCGTCATGGAATTCCTGTTTATTTCCACGGACGGCATGACCGGCATTATCATCGAGGTGTTCGCGACCTTCATTGTGATCTTCGTGATCCTGGGCGCGTTTCTCGAGAAGACCGGGCTTGGTTCGCTGATTATCGACGCCGCCTATCGGCTGACCGGGCAGCACACCGGCGGGCCGGGCCTGGCGGCGGTCACCTCCAGCGGCTTGTTCGGCATGATCTCGGGCTCCGGCGTCGCCAACGTGGTGACCACCGGCACCTTCACCATCCCGCTCATGAAGCGCGTCGGCTATCGTGCCGAGTTCGCCGGCGCGGTCGAGGCGGCGGCCTCCACCGGCGGCGCCTATATGCCGCCGATCATGGGGGCGGGCGCCTTCCTGCTCGCGGAACTGACCGAGACGAGCTACTTCACCATCGTCAAGATCGCGCTGGTGCCGGCGCTGCTCTACTACCTGTCCGTCGGATTGATCGTCTATTTCCGCGCCGCCCGCTACGGCCTGCACGGCGTAGCGGCGAGCGAACTGCCGCCCTGGGACCGTATCATTCCGCGCCTGCAACTGCTGCTGCCGATTCCGGCCATGGTGTACTTCCTGGTGATCGGCAACTCGCCGTTCCTGGCTGCCGGCAAAACCATCGCGCTGATCGTCGTGCTCCGGGTCGTCGATCTTTTGTTGGCCGTGCGCACGCCGCGATCGGAGGCGACCTGGAAGTACTTTCTTTCCCTATCGCTGCTGTTCGGCGTCTTCGTCTATTTCTTCGGGCTCGATATCGGCCCGCCGTTCAGCTGGTTTGCCGCCGATTATCGCGGCCTCACGATCGGCGGGGCGGGTTTCTGGACGATCGCCATGTTCATCGTGCTCAAGCTGGGCGAAATCGTCACCGCCAGCAGCGCCGCCCGGATGGACGCCATTCCCTATACGGGCCTGGCGGCCGACGCGCCGCCCGGCGAGCCGAGTGACGGCGCCGGCCGCTGCCTATTGCGCGTCGTCATTGAGCTCATCAAGAACATCTGGACCTCACTGGAAGCGGGCGCCCGCAACACGCTGATGGTCGGCTGCATCGCCGGCGTGCTCGGCATCCTATTGTCGAGCGCGACCCAGAGCGACCTTCCCGGCCGCGTCTCCCAACTGTTGGTGGCGTGGAGCTTCGGGCTTTTACCGATCACGATCTTCTGGGTGATCGTGGCCGGCTATGTCATCGGCATGGGCCTGCCGATCGTGGCGAGCTACGTCATCCTCGCCATCTTCGCGGTCGGCGCGCTCACCCAGCTCGGCGTGCCGGCGCTGACCGCCCACATGATCAGCTACTGGCTCGCCGTGGTGAGCGCGGTGACGCCGCCGGTGGCGCTCGCGGCCTACGCGGCGAGCGCGATCTCGGGCGGCGATCCGGTCAAGACCGGCTTCCAGGCGGCCAAGATCGCCTCGATGATCTTCATCATGCCGATCATGTTCGTGTACACGCCGATCCTGCTCGACGGCTCGACGGTCGACGTCGTCGTGACGATTATCGGCGCAAGTTTCGGGGTGGTGGCATGGGCCATCTTCCTGGAAAGTTTCGCGATCGGCGCCACAACCAACGCCGAGCGCGCAATGTCGGGCGTGGCCGCGTTCATCTTGTTGTTGCCGGTCGACCGCATGATCGATTTTTTCCTCGGCATTCAACAGAAGCTGTTCTACGAGACCTACGTCGTCGGCGCGATCATCCTTGTGGGCGTATTCATCAGTCAGTTTATCCGCCGCCCGCGCTCGCGTTCCGAAACCGTGGTGGTGGCGGGCGAGTAGAAATCGGCGCGCGGAATTACCAAAGTTTAATCAAAGATGAGCGGCTGCCGGCGCCTTGCGGCGGTTCGGGCGTCGTCGCCCACGTTTCGCAACTCGACGGATGGCGCTACAATGGGTCAAAGGAGATTCACCATGTCCCAACCCAATACCGCCACGCGCGCGCAGCCCGCGGTGTGCAAGTCGTTGCGCGCGAGCGCGCCTTTTATCGGCAAGCAAGGCTTTACCTACGCTCCCGCCGTTTCTGCAGAGACGGTGGGCGCGTCGGCCATTCACATGCAATTGCTTACCATGCCGCCGGGGGCGCGCGCCAAGGCGCACAAACACGAGCACCATGAGACGGCGATCTACGTGCTCAGCGGCGAGGCCGCGATGTACTACGGCGAGCGGCTCGAGCAGCATATGGTCGTGCGGGCGGGCGACTTCGTCTACATCCCCGCCGACATGCCGCATCTGCCGTACAACATGAGCCAGACCGAGCCTTGTACGGCCGTGATCGCGCGCACCGACCCCAACGAGCAGGAAAGCGTGGTGCTGATGCCGGAGCTCGAGGCGCTGCACGCGGCGTAGGTTTATGCGCCAGGTCCCGGCGCGAGATTGGATGCGACAAACGCCGCCGCTCGTTCGATCGCCAGCCTTGCGCTCGGCAGCAGGTGGGCGTGCAGCTGAAATTCGTGCCAACGGTCCGGCACGATTTCGCAATGGACGGTCACGCCGGCATTTTCCAGAGCGTCGTGGAGCTTGATTGCTTCGCTGTGGAGCAGCTCGTCCGGGCTGGACTGGATCAGGACCGGCGGCAACCGGCGCAAATCGCCAAAAATCGGCGAGGCCAGCGGCGTCTTCGCGTCCTGGCCGGTGAGATAGTGCCGGGCGCAGGCGCCGAGCCAGGTCGCGCTCAACATCACTTCGCTCGGGGCCGTGGCCGCAAGCGCGGAGACCGTCAGATCGACCCAGGGCGACAGCAAGACCAGCGCCGCGGGGGCCATCGCTTGCCGTTGCCGCAGCGCCAGCGCGGCCGCCAAGGCGAGGCCGGCGCCGGAAGAATCGCCGGCGATCGCGAGCGCTCCCGTTTCGGACAGGGATCGGCAGGCGGCAACGGCATCCTCGAGCGCCGCCGGGAACGCGTGCTCGGGCGCGAGACGGTAATCGGCGGCAAAGACCGGCAGACCCGCGGTGCGGGCGAGATGCGATGTCACGGCGCGGTGGGTGGCGGGCGATCCGATGCAATAGGCGCCGCCGTGCAGGTAGAGGATCGACGCTGCCGCACTCGCCGCCGGGCGGCGCGGCCGCAGCCATTCCCCGCTGACGCCGCCGACGGTGCCGGACGCGATGTCCACGCCGCTCGCCGCCCGCAGCATTCGCGTCACTTGTCGCAGCCGGCGGCGCTGCCGCGCGATCGGGACAGCCGGCGACAAGACGGGCTTCACGGCTAGCCGCGTCGCCAGGCGCAGCAGCGGCGCGGCCAGCCGCTCGCGGGCGCCGCCTGGAACGAACGCCGCGCTATTGCACAGCATAATCGGCCCAGTTCGGCGCGCGGGTTCGCAGGTGGAATTCGAGCGAATAGCCGGGCCAGTTCGCAACGTTCTTGCCCGCCGCCGTGAGGTACCAGCTGGTGCAGCCTTTCGACCAGGTCGCCTTTTCGAGGCGCCGCTGAATCTTGGCGTTGTAGCGGTCCTGGATCTCTTTCTTGACCTCGATGCTGCGGACCTCGTCGCGGCAGAGGCGCGTTAGGCAGGCCATCAGGTAATGAATCTGGCTCTCGATCATATAGACGACCGAGTTGTGCGCGAGATTGGTGTTGGGCCCGTACAACATGAAAAAATTCGGGAAGCCCGCGACCGTCATGCCGAGGTGCGCTTGCGCGCCGGTGTTGCTCCAGGATTGCTGCAAATTCCTGCCGCCGACGCCGATCACTTTCATAGGTGCCAGAAACTCGGTCGCCGTAAACCCGGTGGCGAAAATAATGCAGTCGACTTTGCGCTCCGTCACGTCGCCGGTGGCGATGGCATCGCTGCGGATGTCGGCGATTGGATCGGTCACCAGCTCGACATTGGGGCGATCCATAGCCGGATAAAAATCATTGGAGAACAGGATGCGCTTGCAGCCGAGCCGGTAGTCCGGGATCAAACGCTCGCGCAGTTCAAGGTTTTTCACGCCGCGCTTCAGGTTGCGCAAGAAGGCCACACGCTTGAAGCGCAGTGCCGCGCGCCAGGTCACGAAGGCGAACGCCTTCAACTCGTGCTGGATGTAGATAATTAGGCGGCTGAGCTTGAGCAGGGCCGGGAAACGCTTGAACAGAACGATTTGCCAGCGCGGATATTTCTTGTCCGGCTTTGGCAGGACGTAAGCCGCCGAGCGCTGGAACAGATAAAGCCGGCTCGCCTGCGGCGCGAGGGCGGGCACGATTTGAATGGCGCTGGCGCCGGTACCGATGACGGCGACGCGCTTGCCGGCAAGAGCGCAGTCGTGCGGCCATTGGGCGGAATGAAAGGCCGCGCCGGCAAAGCGTTCGAGCCCCGGCAGTTTCGGTATGGAGGGACGGCTGAGCTGCCCGGTTGCGGTGACCAGGGACTGGGCTTCGAAGACCTGACCGTCGCGCGTGCGCACGATCCATTTGCTGGCAGCCTCATCCCAGCGCGCCTCGGCGACCTCCGCGCCATAGCGGATATGCGTTTCGAGGCCATGCTTGCGCGCACTTTGCTTGAGATAGTCCAGGATGTCGGCTTGGTTGGCGTATTTGTCGGGCCAGTCGGCGCGCGGCTCGAAGGAAAACGAATAAAGATGCGACGGCACATCGCAGGCGGCGCCGGGATAACGATTTTCGCGCCAGACGCCGCCGACGCAATCCGATTTCTCGAGGATGATGAAATCGGTAAGGCCGGAGTCTTTGAGTTTGATGCCCAGTCCGATACCGCCGAAGCCGGCTCCGACGATGACCACGCGCGTGCGCGTCAGACCCCCGTCAACCATTCCGACCCCTCAACGCCTTGACCATCGCTCCTTATGCGCACTCGGGAGGCGGATTTCAATGGCGGCTCGGGAGCAGCGGTGAGAGGCCCGCCGACGTCAATAAAAAGCCCCGGCCTTGCGGCCGGGGCTTTAAATCGCGTGCAGCGGATCGCGCTTATTCGCAGTATTTGCAGGGCGGGAACGTGCGGCTGTAGACCGGCTGCGCCAGGAACTTCGCCTTGTCGTAGGTCCAGAACTGGCTGACGTTCGGGTAGGTCTTGATCACCGTGTTCCAGAGCTCGGCCTTCGGATAGCCGAACATTTTCTTCCTCTCGACTTTCTTGATGTAGATGGGTCCGACGACGGTGTTGGTGTCGTCCAGCGAAAGGTGTCCGCGCACTGCGTCGAGCTTGATGCTCCGCATCAGCTCGATGAACGGAAATGCGCCGGGGTACTTGCCGCCGGCCTTCTTGATCGTCTCGTCGATCCATTGCGCGGTGGAGTAGTTCGCCTCCGAATAATAGGACGGCACCTTGCCGAATTGCGCGCGGTACTTCTTTACGAAGGCCTCGTTCTTCGGAGTGTCGAGCGCGGCGCTGTACATGAACGCCGAAACGTCGCCGATGACCTCATTGCCCATCGAGGGCAGGATGAACTCGTCATAGCTGGTGCCGCCGCCGATGATCGGCTTCTTGTTGCCGGCCGCGCGCAACTGCTTGGGGAACTGCAGCGACATCGGGCCAACCATCAGCGTGAAAATGGCGTCGGCGTCGCTCTTGATCTGCGGAATATAGGGTCCGAAATCCTTGGTGCCGATCGGCGGCCAGAGTTTCTGGATGACTTTGCCGCCGCAATCCTCGAAGGTCTGCTGGAAACCGCCCAGTGTTTCGTGACCGAAAGCGTAATCGGCCGCGACGGTGACGACCTTCTTGTAGCCCTGATCACAGGCCCATTGCCCGAGCGGATGGGTAGGTTGCGACGGCACGAACGTCGGGCGCACCATGTACGGGAAATCTTTCTGCTTGCGTTGCCCGAGATCGTCGGCCGTTGCGATCGAACCGATATAGAGCACCTTATTTTTCGTGGCGACGGGCGCCAGCGCATAGCCCGTCGTGGCCAGCACGCCGCCGACAAGCATGTCCACCTTGTCCTGCAGGATGAGCTTGTTGGCCTTGGCGACCGCGGTGTCCGGCTTGCCTTGCGTGTCCTCGACGATGAATTTCACCGGCATACCGCCGAGCATGTTGTTATGCTCTTTGAGATACATCTCGAAGCCGTGCTGCATGTCGACGCCGAGCTGGGTGAAAATCCCAGTCTTCGGCGCCATGAATCCGATCTTCAGTTCATCGGCCTGCGCCGGCGTATAAAGCGATGCGCCGAGCGCAAGAACTCCGCCAAAAAGCAACGGCGCAAAAGTTCGCGAAAGCTTGTACATGATTGCATCCTCCCGATCGGTCGCTGCGCCATCCCTTTTGCGTCGGGCGTGTCAGCTTGTTCCAAAACGGTATGCTATCAGCATCGTCGCTGCCAGCGGAAGGCTGCAAAGATTACAAAAGGTTAAATAAGCGACGCGACGCTGCGCCGATGACTCGGCGGGCGAGCGCCCACTCGCAAGAGGGCCTCGCGCCGGCGGCATTGCTTGCCCAACAAGAAGCCCCGGCCTTGCGGCCGGGGCTCTATATCGCGTGCAACTCTTATTCGCAGTTTTTGCAGGGTGGGTAGTCGCGGCTGTAGACCGGCTGCTTCAGGAAGGCGTCCTTACCGTAGGTCCAGAACTGGCTGACGTTCGGATAGGTCTTGATCACCGAATTCCAGAGCTCGGCCTTAGGATAACCGAAATTCGTCTTCTTCTCGACCTTCTTGATGTAGATGTTCTGCACCGGGTTGCGCAATTCATCGAAGGAGACCGGCCCGCGCACGGCGTCGATCTTGAGCGCCGCCATCATGGCGACGAAGTTTTCGGCGCCCGGGAACTTGCCTTTGGTCTTCTGCATCACGATGTCGATCAGTTGCGCGGTGGTGTAGTTGCTCTCCGAGAAGTAGGACGGCACCTTGCCGTATTTCTTGCGGTACGCTTTCACGAAGGCTTCGTTTTTCGGCGTCGCCAACGCGGCCGAGTATTGCAGCGACGACACGTCGCCGACGACGTCGTCGCCCATGAAGGGCAGGGCGAACTCGTCATAACTGGTGCCGCCGCCGATGATCGGCTTCTTGTTGCCGGAGCGGCGGAACTGCTTCGGGAACTGCAGCGCCATCGGGCCCACCATCATAGAGAACACCGCGTCGGCGTCACTCTTGATGGTCGGAATATAGGGCCCGAAATCCTTGGTGCCGAGCGGCGGCCAGATCTTCTGGATGATTTTGCCGCCGCAGGATTCAAACGCCTTCTGGAAGCCGCCGACCTGCTCGTAGCCGAACGCGTAATCGGCGGCGACGGTGACGATTTTCTTGTAACCCTGCTCGCAGGCCCATTGCCCCATCGGGTGCGTCGTCTGCGATGAAGACCAGCCGGTGCGGATGAAGTACGGATATTTGCTGGCCTGGCGCTGCGTCAGGTCGTCGGCTGCCGGAATGGACGCGATGTAGACCGTCTTCTCTTGCGTCGAAACCGGGGCTAGCGCGTAGCCGGTGGAGGCCAGCACGCCGCCGACGAACATGTGCACCTTGTCGCTCAGAGCCAGCTTCTTGGCCTTGGCGACGGCGGCATCGCCCTTGGCCTGATTGTCCTCGACGATGAACTTCACCGTCGCGCCGCCAAAGGCGTTCTTGCCCTTGTGTTCATCCAGGTACATCTGGAAGCCGTTGACCATGTCCTTGCCGACCTGGGCAAAGATGCCTGTCATCGGCGCGGTGGAGCCGATGCGCAGCTCGTCGGCCTGCGCCGGAGCGGCAAAGCCGCCGGCAAGTCCAACGGCGGCGCCAAAGCATAGCGAAATAACGGTTCGCGACCGTGTCATTTGGTTTCCTCCCGATCGGCCGCCATGCCGTCCGTTCTTGGGTGCGGACAAGCGGCGGCCTGTTATGGTCCCACGGCCGAACGGTACACCTCCGCCAACTTGGGCGGAAGCCCATCGCGTCTTGCCGGCCGGGCGGTTTTGGGGGAGGCTTGCGCAAATCAGCCATCGCCTCGGGAGGGCGCGTCCATGGACATCATTTCGCTGGGTCCCGGCTTTGCGGCGGAGCTTCGCGGCGTCACGCTCAACGACATCGCGGCCGACGACGCTTTATACAATGAGACGCGCGCGCTGCTCGACGATCACTCAGTGCTGGTGTTTCGCGGTCAGCAGGTGACCGACGAGGTGCAGCTCGCCTTCTCGCGCCGCTTCGGGCCGCTGGAAGTGACCAAGGTCGGCTCGGTAGGGACGGGCACCAACATGGTGATCCTCACCACCATCGGCGAAGACGGCAAGGTGGTGGCACCGGATTCGCGCATGGCGATGCGCAACAAAGCCAACCAGCTCTGGCACACCGACTCGACCTTCAAGCGCGTGCCGGCGCTCGCTTCGGTGTTGTCGGCGCGCATCATTCCGGCCGAGGGCGGCGAGACTGAATACGTATCGACGCGGCTTGCTTTCGCGGGGCTCGACCCGGACCTGCGCAAGCGGCTCAGCAATACTTTCGCCTGGCATGACTACGCCCATTCGCGCGGCCAGGTCGCGGCCGATCTCGCGAGCCCCGAGGAACGCGCGGCGCTGCCCCCGCAATGCTGGCGCATGGTGTGGAAGAACCCGGCCAACGGCCGCAGCGCGCTTTACCTCGCCTCGCACGCCTATGCTGTCGAAGGCATGGAGAAGAAGGACGGGCTGACGTTGCTCGGCGAATTGATGGCGGGTGCCACCGTGCCGAAAACGAGCTATGTGCACAAATGGCAAAGCGGCGACGTGGTGATGTGGGACAACCGCGCCACCATGCATCGCGGCCGGCCGTGGCCGGCGCAGCAGGCGCGGCTTATGGTGCGCACGACGATATCGGCGACCGCGGCCGACGGGCTGGAGAGCATACGCTCGCCAACGCAGCAGGCGGCGGAATAGGCCGGCACTCATTACTTTATATTCCCCACAAAGACCGGTTCGCCCATGACGGCTCCGTCGTACCTTACGCAGCCGCCGATCGCCGATTACGCCCTGATCGGCGATTGCCACGGCGCCGCCCTGGTGAGCCGCTCGGGCAGCATCGACTGGTGCTGCTTGCGCCGGTTCGATTCCGATCCCGTTTTCTTCCGCATGCTCGACGCGCGCCGCGGCGGCTTCTGGGACGTGGCCGCCGATAACGTCGTCGAGACGTCGCGCGCCTACCTGGCCGGCACCAACATGCTGCGCACCGTGTTCGTGACTGAAACGGGAACCGGCGCCGTCACCGATTTCATGCCGGTCGGGCGCAGCCACGACGCCGGCGTGCACGACTATGTCTCGCTGCACGCGCCGGGCTGGCTGGTGCGCCGCTTCGAAGTGCTGGACGGTCATGTTCGGTTCAAGAGCCGTATCCGGCCGCGCGGGCCGGGCTTCGCGATGGCGCCGGTCAAGCTCAGCTACGACGGCAACGCGCTGAGGGCCAAAGGCTTCAGCATCTGGAGCGGCGGACAGGTCGAGCCCGGCGAGGACGGCGCCGATATCACCTTCGATCTCTCGGCCGGCCAGACTGAATACGCCATCTTGGCGCAGATCGAGCCCTTGATCGATCCACGGCGGCTTGGCGACCGGATGTTCAACACCACGCTCGCGTTCTGGCAGGAATGGATCGAATACAGCCGCTATCGCGGCGAATATCCGGCCGCGGTGATGCGCAGCGCCTTGGCGCTCAAATTGCTCACCTACGCCCCGACCGGCGCGATCGTCGCCGCGCCGACGACCTCGTTGCCCGAGGAAATCGGCGGCGAGCGCAATTGGGACTATCGTTACTGCTGGCTGCGCAACTCGAGCTTCACACTGTATTCGCTGGGCGTGCTGGGCTATTCCGGCGAGGCGAAGAGCTTTGCCGCATTCCTGATAGGGCGCTGCCTGCGCGCGGGCGTGTCGCCGCGCATCATGTACTCCATCGACGGCGAGCCGTTTCTCCCGGAGGTCATCCTCGATCAACTGGAGGGCTATGCCGGCAGCCGCCCGGTGCGGATTGGCAATGGCGCTTTCGATCAATTCCAGCTCGACGTATACGGCGAAGTGCTCGAATGGGCCTTGCTGCGGCGCGCCCTCGGGGGACCGCTGAAGCGTGACGCGAGGAGGGGGGTGCACGCCTCAGCCGATCAGGTTTGCCGCGTTTGGCGCGAGCCCGATCAGGGCCTGTGGGAATCGCGTTCGGAGCCGCGGCACTTCACTCACGGCAAGGTCATGGCCTGGGTGGCCCTTGACCGCGCGCTAAAACTGGTCGGCGACAACGAAAACTGGCGCCGCGAGCGGGATGCGATTCTGGCCGCGATCCTGAACGAAGCCGTGGCCGGCGATCCGCCGTATATCACCCAGGCGTTTGGCTCGAAGGAGGTCGATGCCGCGCTCCTGCAAATCCCGCTATGCGGTCTGCCAATCCCGCGCGACCTTTTCCGGCAGACCGTCAAACGCATCGAGCAGGACCTGAGAGACGGCGATTTTGTGCGCCGCTATCGAAACGACGACGGCGTCAGCGGCGGCGAGGGCGCATTCCTTATCACCAGCTTCTGGCTGGTCGACGCGCTGCTTGTTTTGGATCGCGCAACCGAAGCCCGCGATCTGTTCGAGCGTCTGCTCGGCCACGCCAACGATGTCGGCCTCTATGCGGAAGAAATCGATCCGCGGTCGGGCGCGCATCTCGGCAATTTCCCGCAGGCCTTCACGCACCTGGCGTTGATCTCAAGCGCGACGCTGCTCCATCTCTACAACATTGCCGGCGCGAAAGGCCTGAACGGCACCCTCGCCGACCGGGCCAGACGGCTGGTGGGCGCGGCGGAAGGAAAGAAGGCGCTGCTTCATGCGCTATGGCGTAACGGGGGCGCGCGGCTGTTCGGATCGTCACGGTCCATGCTCGATCTCAGTTGAGAGCGTCACTCAACTGCCCGTCGGCAAGCGCCGATTTCATCGGCGCCGCCGGCACGGCCGTCTTGTCACGGGCAGATCCGCTGCCATCCGAAGACGGTGCGTTGATAGATGCAGTGGGGGGAGGGCGGCGCCACCCAGCCGCGCATGTGCGGGTAGACCACAACGCGCCCGCGATATTTGGGAATCCAGGCGCATCGGTAGGGCCCACATATCCAACGAACGTCGGTGACGCCCGAATTTTTTGCAGCGGCGGTGCCGAGCGACGGGTTAGCGACCGCCGCGTGCGCATTGATGCTGAAGCCGGCCAGCATGGCGGCGGCCAATAGACCAAGAAAGATCGATCGACTTAACATGGAAGACCTCTTCGACTGGCAATGCATGGTTACGGACATACGAGTGCCCAACGGCCGCGCGGGCCGCGCACGTAGTTGCAATGCGGGCTGGGCGGCGGTGTCCAACGCCGTATATAGGGATGGACAACGATTCGCCCGGTGTAGCCCGGGACATACGCGCAACGATACGGACCGCAGACCCAGTGGATGGGGGTGATCGCCGGGGTTTCGGCCGCAGCCGCGCCGAGCGAAGGATTGCCGACCGCGGCGTCGGCAACCGTATAGAGTCCAAACAACATTGCGGCTGTCAGGCCGCAGAGAATCGAACGCTTCAGCATGGATCGCCTCCAATGGTCGAAAGGCAAGCTGCGCCTTATCATTCGCGATTACGCGCTGGCTGTTGCGCCAACACGGCAAGCGCCTTGCGCGCTTCCCGAGTCGCTCCGACGAATGTGAATTGCGTCGCTCATCGGCAAACACGCGCAAGTTTAGCGTGCCATTGGGAGAGCCTATTGTCTTGGGACAGTCCTGGCAAAATTGCGGGCGGCGTCGTTAGCGCGTTCAACCGAATTTGAGCCGTCGTTATTTCGCCACCGAAGTGAATGATGTCACATCTGTGTTATGTGATGCCCGATAGCGCCGCGACCCGCGCGCGCTGGCCGCAAGCGCATACCCAGTTACCCCGAGGCCGAACTGCCGTTGGGCGTAATGAAGGCGATAATCCTTCAATCCTTCCCGTGATCGGTGCCCGCTTTTGCCGCAAAGCGGACAAGGCGTCGACGGGAGCTTGACTCTAGTCGCGGATGAAGGTGCCGCTGCGCAGTTCGGTGACGGCCTGCTGAAGCTCAGCCTGAGTATTCATCACGATCGGGCCGTGCCAGGCGACCGGCTCCTGGATCGGTTTGCCGGAGACCAAGAGGAAGCGGATGCCGCTGTCGCCGGCCTGCACGGTGATCTCGTCGCCCTTGTCGAACAGCACCAGCGAGCGGTCGCCGACCGGCTCGCGCTGTAGGATCTCCTCGCCGCCGACCTGCTTCTCGGTCAGCACGCCGAACGGCTTCGAGGCGTAGGAAAAGCTGCCTTTGCCCTCGAACACGTAAGCGAAGGCGTGGCGCTCAACCTCGACTTGAAGCGTCTTACGTTTGCCCGCCGGCACGAACACGTCGAGATAGCGCGGATCGGCGGCGACGCCGTCCACCGGACCTTTCTTGCCCCAGAACTCGCCGCAGACCACGCGCACGCGCGTGCCGTCATCGTCGACCACTTCCGGAATGGCGGCGGCTTCGACGTCCTGATAGCGCGGCGCCGCCATCTTCAGTGACGACGGCAGGTTGGCCCAGAGCTGGAAGCCGTGCATGCGCCCCTGCGCGTCGCCCTGCGGCATTTCCTGATGCATGATGCCGCGGCCGGCGGTCATCCACTGCACGTCGCCTTTGTTGAGCGTGCCGCGATTTCCCAGACTGTCGCCGTGTTCGACGGAGCCTTCGAGCAGATAAGTGACGGTTTCAATGCCGCGGTGCGGGTGCCAGGGAAAGCCGGCGAGATAGTCTTGCGGGTTGTCGTTGCGGAAGTCGTCCAACAGCAGGAACGGATCGGTGTCTTGCGTTTCGCCGAAGCCGAAGGCGCGGCGCAGCTTGACGCCGGCGCCCTCGATGGTGGGCTGCGATTGCACGATGCGCTTGACGGGACGAATGGACATGATGTTTTGCCTTTCGGAACTAGGCTGCGGCCGCCGCGCGCTGCGGCGCCAAGCGGCCGGCGAAACCGGCGAACTGGTCGATGAAACTCTTCAAGAACTTGCGCACGTTGTCGTCGGACACCGTGCCTTGGGCGTCGATCAGATCGGGTTTGAACTGAATATAGGCTTCGCCGCCCATCAAATGCAGTCCCTGGTTGGCGAGGACCACGCGCAAATGCTGCTGGGCGACGGCGGTGGAAATGGCGCCGCCGGAGGTGCCGGTGACGGCGGCCGGCTTGCCCGGCCAGGAGCTCTTGCCGTAAGGCCGCCCGCCCCAGTCGATGGCGTTCTTGAGCACGGCCGGGATCGAACGGTTGTGCTCCGGCGTCACGAACAGCAGGGCGTCGGCGGCCTCGACCTCGGCTTTGAAGCGCGCTACCGCGGACGGTGCGGGCTGTTCGTTGTCTTGGTTATACATCGGCAGGTCGTCGATCTGGATGAATCGGGCATCGAAGGCGTCGCCGCCGAGCCGCACCAGCGCCTGCGCCAGCTTGCGGTTGATCAACTCGCGCCGGTTCGAGCCGACGATGATGCCGAGCTTGTGCTTTGCCATGGGAGCCTCTATCTGTGGTTACGAATTGTTACCTAGGCTAGATAGATGACCAAGAAAAACGCGCAAGAAGGCACAGCGAGGATACCCGGTAACCTCCATGTGCCCGAGGATTGCCGGGCGGTGAGCGAGGTGCTCGCGCGCGTCGGCGATAAATGGACCGTGCTGGTGGTCTCCACGCTGGGCGGCGGCCCCAAGCGATTCAACGAATTGCGCAAGGCGCTGGGCTCGATCTCCCAGCGCATGCTGACGCTGACGCTGCGCGCGCTCGAGCGCGATGGGCTGGTGACCCGCACCGTGTTCCCGACCGTGCCGCCGCGCGTGCAATACGAATTGACCCGGCTCGGCCGCTCGCTGCTCGATCCGGTGAGCGAATTGGGCCTATGGGCGCGGAAAAATCGCGCCGCGATCCAGGCTGCGCGCAGCCGCTTCGACGGCGGGCCGGCGCAGCGCGCGGGTTGAGACAACGTGGTTAGGGAGCGCGCGGGCTCATGAACGGACAGGCGCTCAAAAGCTTGCATGGGCGGCCGAATGTCCGCTTTCGGGGGCAAAGCGCATATCGAAGTTCAAGGCCCTTGCTTCCGCTTATGCCCCGACAACGACATTGCTACGTAATCAACGACATCGCTACGTAAAATGACTGAGCCCAATTGGACGGCTGTATGGCTGTTGAAAAGACATTGTTTCTATTGATCAATTCTACCATGGCGCGTAACGTTTTTATGTGGCGTTTACACATGGGGCGTGGGGGATAACACCATGAAAAGTAAGTCATTTTGCTCGCTGATCGCGTGGTCGCGGGAGGGTAAGATCAAGCAGAATTCGACCGGAAGATTTGCGTCAGCTCTGCTGCTGGCATGTACGGTTGGCGTTTTCGGTTATGCCGGTTCGGCGAAAGCCTCGGTGTATAACTTCAGCTATGAATACAGTACCGGCGACATCTTGAGCGGGCAGTTTAACGGCACGATTTCGAGCGGTGACTCAAACGTTCTGGAGGTGAGTTCCGTCGTCAACGCATTCTTCAACAGCGTGGCGGGTCCGTCGCTACCTATACTCCTTTCAGCTTCGGACTTTCTTTTTAGCTCGGGTACCCCACCACTCGTCTCGTTTGACGGTAGTGTCATGGATATCGTTTATGCCGACACGCTGGCTGCTGACGACGGGTTTGTTTTTCTTGACGCTACATTCGCGCCACCGAACGGTGCGGTGAATACCGGCCCATCTTTTGGGAATTTCACCCCAGGGGAGGAGTTCGTTCGGGAGAACTGGTCTCTGACCGCGGTGTCGGAGACTCCACTCCCGGCATCCTTCCCACTCTTCGCCACTGGCCTCGGGGCGATGGGCCTGCTCGGATGGCGCAGAAAGCGGAAGAAGGTTGCACTCGCAGCCTGATCAAAACACCTGATCGGATTTCGGAGAGGCCGCCACAAGGCGGCCTTTCTATTTGGGAAAGCCATTTCGCGAAAGTCCGCTATTGGTCCAAAACGAACATCGATATTAAAGGCCCTTGCTTCCGCTTATGACCGAGAGCGGACTTTCGAATGCGCAATAATCGGCCCGGCCGGTACACTATTTTGCAATCCCTTGATCTAAAATTGAGGAGCATTAAGCTTTTGTCTTTCGATTCTATTTTACGGATAGGAGTGCTCGTGCGTATTGTGAATTGTCCTCGTTTATTGGCAGTGATCGGACTTTGCGGCCTCGCATATCCGATCGGCCTCCCGGTCAACGCCGGCAATCTCAGTTTCATTTCGTTCGCGCTGGGTCAGCCCACGCTCACGAAATCACAGTTGGAAGCACTCAACGCCTACAACAAATCAGTGCAAGACTTCAGATCGATTTTGAGCGAGCGGCGCGCACAGATCGAATTCGAAACAAAAGCTGCCTGACCGGCCGGGACAAGCACTCTACCTTGCTCGCGTCAACATGATGAGTACGTACAAAGACCTGACCGACGCGCTGCCGTCCAGGATCGGGAGGCCAAACAAATATGGAATTCCTCCGGCATATTTCGATGCCGACACTGAGTCGCTGATCGACGAATACCGAGCTCTTTTCGCCATCATGCAGGCGCCGCCCGCTAGTGCGCAGAAATCCGCTACGCCATTTAAAGATGTTGTCGACCTCGGGACCGCAATTGCGCGGATCAAGGGCCTCGACGCGGCACATGCCGAAGTCGCGGGCCGCATCAGCCTGGCCATCTTCTTTGCCGAGACGGGCGGCCATCAAAATATCGGCAATGCGCGCTCGAATGCTTACAAAGGAAGCTTTCAGACAGGGGTATCCGAGGACAGAATTGGTCGAAAGAAATGGGCGGCAATCAAGAAGTCCATCGCAGCCCTTGATCCCACACTGAACGCTCGCGATGACAAGGAAGAGGCGCGGGTCGGCAAGTCAGATCATCGGTACAATCACTGGACCGCCGTGCGAGACGGCCTGATGAACGCGCACGCGGACCTTTTTCCGCGAATACCGGCGATTATAAAAGCGCTGCCGAAACCGATCGATCAAATGAGATTTTTCGAGCTGATCCAGATTATTCCCAGTCCGGCCAAATCCGCGCTCAGTTCAGGCCGCCTGGTCGACTACAAGATTGCGAGCCCGAGAATCATGGGATATTTGCGCAACAACAGCATCTTTGCCTTCGGAAAAGCCGACAGAGCGAAAACATCTGCGACCATGCGTGAAATCCTGGATGCGATGTGGCTCTTCGATGATACGTTTAAGCGAGCGCTGACCAAATTTAACGAGATCAAAGCCCGGCAAAAAGGCTGAGCATCAGACGACGTCTCTTCAGAGGGACAATGCCGCACTTATCGAGACGAGCATTCACTGGAGGGCTGCTGGCCGGCGCTTTCGTGCCGGCCAACGCGGCGTTTGGGCAACCCAACGATCCGGGAAGTGTTGCCATTGTCGATACCCCGAACAATGCCGCAAAGGTCGCGTCGAAGTTGTCTGCCCAGAATGTGAAAACGGTCGTGCGGTTTTTCGCGAGAAAACCGCAGCCCGGCTATCTACGCGAAAAGATCATGGCGTCCGACGCCAATATCATAGGCGGGGTGCGCGAGCCGACCTTGCTGATCAGGAGCGGCCTTTCGATCGTTTCCCTCTACCAATATCGAAACAACCTTCCGGAAAAATTTGCCAAAGGATTGGAAGATACCGGTTCGGCGAAAGCCGAAGTCGCCGCCGATGCAAAAGCCGCGCTGGATCAGGCCAGGCTGGTCGGGCAGCCCGAAGGATCGGCAATCTATTTCGGGATCGATTTTAATCTGACGCCGTCCAATCGTAACCTCGTCGACGCTGTCGTCGACTACTTCCGGGTCATCAATCAAACAATCGGCGGCCGGTACGCGATCGGCGTCTACGGAAACGGGTTCGTCAATCGAACCCTCCGCGAAGAAAAACTCGTCGCGTACAACTGGCTATCCGTATCGCGCTCGCACTACGAAAGCGTCGATTTCTATAACGGCGGGCGATGGCATCTTTATCAGAACCAGGTTGACCTGCGCTGGTTTGGGCCATCCGGCAAATGCTCAATTGGCCTCGACGTCGATACGAACCTGCAGAACCCGAAGGTATCCGATATCGGCGCGTGGGGACCGGGAAAAATCGATCAAAGTCGCAACCAGACAATTTTCGACCAGCGTCGCTTTGCCGTCCGCGCGACGCCGGTCTATCGGCAAAGCGGCGGACGTGGTGGATTGATCGACCGCAAACACTGCAGGTCGGGCAATCGCATCCCGCGAAATGGCAATGTCAGAGTCCTTGCACAATCCGGTGGCTGGTCCAGCGTGGACATTGACGAAGACGGCAAGCCTGACGGCTATGTCAGGACCTCCGATTTAACGTCCAATCTCGCAACGATGCCGCCCTGGAAACCGTCTTAATAAGGCAAGCGCGCTCCGGCTACAGCGCGGACTGGATGGCCCGGAGCAGCCGGAAGCGTAGCGCGCCATTGTTGCTCTTGAGCGAGATCACGAAGCGCACCTGCCCATGCTTGGCGGTGTTGGCGTAGCCCGTCAGCGTGCGGACGCCGTCGAGGGTGCCGGTCTTGAACGAGGCGCCTTTGGCGCTCTTGAGCAGGTCGGCGTGGGGCGCGAATAGGCTGAGCACCTTGGCGAGACCGCGCGCCGTAAAGCGGTTGCCGCGGCTGATGCCCGAGCCCTCCTCGAGGTGGATGGCGCCGGCGAGGTCGTGCGCGGCGAGCATCTCGTTGGCGACATGAAGCGACTTCGCGAGGCCGACGGGCCCGCCCAGGCGGTGCCCGCCGATCTCCAGAAACACCTGGTTGGCAATGTAGTTGTTCGAGCCGACGAGTAGCTCGTGGAGAATCTCCGAGAGGGGGCGCGACTGGCGGTGAACGTAAACCGGGGCGAGCCCATCGGGCACGGATCCGGTCGAGATCTTGCCCTTCACGATGCCGCCGGCCTGCGCGACGAACGCCGCGATCAGCTCGCCGGCATATTGCAGGCTCACTTTTGGGTTCTGGGCCAGGCTGATGCGGCCGCGATGTTTCGGGCCGCGCGCCCGGAACTGGCGGATTGCCAGCGGCGTAGTCGGGGTCTGCGTCTCGGCGGAGCGGACCGTTTTGCCGCGGCGCGCGGCGTAGATCGTGTTGAAGTTCACTGCCAGGGCGGAGTTCAGGGCGTCGTAGGACTCACTGGTGTCCTCGATGCCCGGGATGCGGAGGTCAGCGGGGTAGTAGCTGGCGTCAAGCACGATGCCGGTGAGCGGCTCCTTGCCGACCGCGGCGACCAGCTTCGGCGCGAGCAGCGCCAGCTCTTCGGAGATCAGGAAGGGATCTCCGCCGCCGCGCACGTACAGCACCCGCTTGTCGTCCAGGTAGAAGCGGGTCTGGAAGCGGTAATCCCCGCCGAGGACTTCCAGCGCGAGCCAGGCAGTCACGATCTTGGTGACCGAGGCCGGGACGAAGGGCTTGTCGACGTTCCGGGCCACCAGCTCGTTGCCCTTGGCGTCCATCACCAGCACCAGCCCCGACGGGGCCAGCGCCGCGACCTTCTCCTTGGCACCGGCCAGGGCCTGGGCGGGCAGCAGGAGCAGGGCAAGAAGGAGCAGGCGAGACCACATGGCGACGTCCGCACGCGACCGGGTCGGCGCCCGGTCCGGGCGCGTGCAAGGAAACTGTTTTGCGCGGGCGCGCGCTCTAGTTTCGCACATCGCACCTGAGCCCGGTTGGTCAAATCCTGGTGGTCTTAGTTACATGCTCAGGATCGAGACGAACGGCTGCTCGCCGATCGAGATTTAAAAGGACGCGCCCTTATTGTCACCAGGGACCGCTACGGATAATCGCGCGCACGCGACCTGTCATGGCCGCGAGCCGACGGTGGCAATGTGCCATCCGCAAATTCAGGATTTGTCGGGCTGGACTATGATCGAGGCTGATATCGCTGGCCGGCCGGTGTTTGAGATCGGCTTCGACCTGCGGCCGCAGTCGCTGCCGCTACGCGCAGAAGCTTGAGCGGGCGCCGCACTCCATTAAGCCGGCGTTAGCCATAAAACGCATTGCTGGGGCGGTCTGCGGCGCCGGCATGGCGTTGGGCCCGGCGGCGGCAACTGCGGCGGGTGCGGGCAGGACGCCAAGCGCGCCGACAATCCAGGTGCAACCCATTGATGTAGAGTGGAAAATTGCGCGCGACAGGCTCGGAAAAAAATTTCTTTATATTCCTAGGAAAATAGTCTTGACAGCGTGACGCTGCTCCGCTAGGGTTGGCGCACGCTCCAGATTTGTGCCGCGCAGTCGACGCGCGGCGGAACCAGCGGCGGCGTTTTCGCGTTTTTCCCCTTGCAGCAACCCAAAAGGGGGGACGAATGCCGCAAAAACAAGGCGATACCATCGTCGCGACCGAAACAGAGGCGCGTGCCGGGGTCACCGGCCAGCACATGCGATATGTGCTTGCGGGCGGCATCATTGGCTGTGTGCTGTTATTCGCGGCAGTTTATATCTTTTTCTTTACCTAACCGGCCCAACATTGCGGCCATGACGCAGACGCCCGATACTGAACCTGGGCCCGTGGCCGAACCGGAACTGCCCGAGAACGGTTTCAACGGCACGCGCGACGTAACCACAAAGATCCAGCCGGTGCTGGTGGGATTCGTGCTCGCCACCATCATCGGGATGATCTCAGCCGCGGCGTTCTGGGGCCACTGACAACCCGCGACGCATCGTCGTTCGCTTCGCGCCGGCGGTTGATGCCGGCGTTTTTGCGTTTTGGGGGAGGCTCGCATGCCGCCGAGAAAAATCGAGCTCGCGCCCACACTCATTGCGAAAGGGCAATATCTCTACGAGCATACCGATACGTCGGTGCATGACATCGCCGCGATGTTCGGAATCTCACGCTGGACGTTGAACGAGCGCATGCGGGAATGGGGCTGGGCGCGACGGCTCTACGCCAAAGGCGAGGGCATCGAGGCATCCGCTGCCGCGGCGGAAAAGCCGGCGGCGGCCGTGCCCGCTGTCGGCGTGCAGAGTGCGCCAAATGAGCCGGTCCCTTTCGCCGTGCGCCTGCAGCGGGTGCTCGACGGCGAACTGGCGGTGATCGAGCGCACGCTCAAGGTGCTGGGGCCGGCGAGCAATGCCGAGGCCGAACGCACCACCCGCATCCTCGCGGCCATTTCGCGCACGGTGCAGGAAATCCAGGCGACCGCCGAGGGACAGACGTCATCCGATGAAACCGACGACGACGCCGTACCCGGCGATATTGACGAATTCCGCGAAACACTTGCGCGCCGTCTTCAAGGATTTATTGACGCTCGACGCAACCAATCAAGCGGGAGTGATAGTGGATTGGGAGAGGACGTCGAGCGCAAGGGAACGTAACCAATTCGTTACAGACTTCTCCACCTTCGCGCACGACCACCAACTGCCGCCTGAACGCGCCAACAGCGGCGCGGACTGGACCACCTGGCTACTGCTGGGCGGGCGCGGCGCCGGCAAGACCCGCGCCGGCGCCGAATGGGTGCGCCAGTTGGCGCTCGAAGACCCCACGGCGCGCATCGCGCTGATCGGCGAGACCGAGCACGAGGCGCGCGAGGTGATGGTGGAAGGCGTGTCCGGCCTGCTGGCCGCGCACCGCCGCCGCGAGCGGCCGCAATGGATTCCGAGCCGGCGGCGAATCGAATGGACAAACGGCGCGGTGGCGCAGGTGTTCTCGGCGGAGGAGCCGGACGCACTGCGCGGCCCGCAGTTCTCCGCCGCTTGGCTCGACGAACTCGCCAAGTGGCGCCGAGCCGAAGCAACCTACGACATGCTGCAATTCGGGCTGCGCCTTGGCGGGCGGCCGCGGCAGGTGATCACCACCACGCCGCGGCCGATCGCGCTGCTGAAAAAGTTGATGGACGATGCGCGCACGGCGCTGACCCATGCCGGCACGCGCGCCAACGCCTATTACCTGGCGCCGGATTTCGTCGAGACGGTTCTCGCGCGCTATCACGGCACGCGGCTGGGACGGCAGGAGATCGAGGGCGAGATCATCGGTGAGCGCCCGGACGCGCTGTGGACGCGCGCTCAAATCGAGGCGTGCCGCGTCAGCACGGCTCCGGGAATGGCGCGCATCGTGGTGGCGGTCGATCCGCCCGGCTCGGCGCGCCAAGGCGCCGACGCCTGCGGCCTGGTGGCGGCGGGGCGCGGCGCGGACGGCATGATCTACGTGCTGGCCGACGACAGCGCGGGCGGCCTCACGCCGCAAGGCTGGGCGACCAGGGCGATTGCGCTGTGGCGGCGCTTGCAGGCCGATGCGCTGGTGGCGGAAGCGAATTTCGGCGGCGATATGGTGCGTGCGGTGATCGGCGAAGCTGACCGCTCGGTGCCGGTGGTGATGGTGCGGGCGACGCGCGGCAAGTGGCTGCGGGCGGAGCCGGTGGCGCAACTCTACGAACAAGGCCGGGTGCGCCACGCCGGTGTGTTCGGCGCGCTAGAGGACGAGATGTGCGATTTCGGGCTCGATGGGTTGAGCTCGGGGCGGTCGCCGGACCGGTTGGATGCCCTGGTTTGGGCGGTGACGGCGCTCAATTTCGGGGCGCGCGGGGAGCCGCGGGTGAGAGGGCTGTAGGATGCTTTACGCTTAACCTTACTTAGTCAGCTTACATCGCGCATTCGTTCGTCGCGGCGGCGGCAAACCGCTAATGGGATCAGTCAATCGGTCTGTCACAGAAGACCGAATAGCCAACGGAGACGACGGACTTGCGGTCGCAAACCGCTCCTCAATACATGGTGGCACATTGCGTAAACAAGCTATTGTTCTGATCATAGCGATCCTTTCGATCGCAACGACGGCCACGGCCGATGCGACGCCTAAAAATGGACACCACAGGCGTCCTGCGCTGATTGTCTGCGACGAGCGTGGTTGTTCGGATCGTCGCCCGGGAAACCGCGGCGCGGCCGCGCCTGTTATGGACGCGAATGGCAACGGCGTCGTCGTCGGCGGCCGTCCGTCCGGCTGTCCGCGTGCATTTTGCGGCTGCGAGGCATCGCGCTATGTGTTCGGCGAAAAGCGCAGGGATCTGTTCTTGGCGTCCAACTGGATCAGGAAATTCCCGCGCACATCGCCGGCCCCCGGCATGGCGGCGGTGCGCAACCATCACGTGATGGTGCTGATAAGTCATGCCGGCGGCAACGACTGGATGGTGCATGACGGCAATTCCGGGGGCGGTCTGACCCGCGACCACGTCATGTCGATCCGCGGTTACGTCATCGTCAACCCGTACGGTTCGCGTTCGGCTGAGCGTTAGCCCTAGATGCGCGCGCCGGACGCCGCACGGCCGGCCCGGCACTGTCGGAAATAATGTGCAACTTCAGGTTCGCCGGCTTGTCGTCCGGGGCGCTCGCCGGATCGTATGGACGCGCTGGTATGGCGGTCAACGCCTTGAGCTTCGGGGCGAGGGGCAAGTCAAGGGTGAGGGGGCTATAAAACACACCGGCAATCTCATCTAATATGGCTACCAATGTCGCGATCGCGCATGTGAAGCGTGAGCATGTTGATAGCTAGCCGCGTCCTAAAATTGCGAAGAGAAGAAGGCGAAACCGAAATTACTATTCGCATTTTCGCCCCCGAACTTGAGAAGCCCCGCGTGTGCGGATGCCGCTTCGAAATCGATTGGCCAGATAAGAAAACGGACAAAACGATATTTGGCTTCAATTCGGTCCAGGCGATAGTTCTTGCGCTGCTGACCATCGGCGCCAAAATCTATACGAGCAATTACCACAAGGTGGGCCAACTATTTTTTGACAAGCCATGCACTGGATATGGTTTCCCGGTCGTGCCGACTTTTCGGGATCTTTTGCAGGGCGGCGACGCGAAATATTTGTAATTTGCCCGCCTAAGCGGGATGGCCGGGTTAAGCGTGGCCATTAGACCTCTAAAAAACATTGTTGCTCAATTGGGATCGTCAGGATCGCGCTTCGAGCCGATCCCGCGATGACAGGAAAGCCATGTTCGATCGTCTCAAATCACTGCTCCGCCCCCCCGAGCAAAAAGCCTCCCGAACCGCGCGGCTGATCGCGCTGGAATTGGGCGGGCGCGCGCGCTGGACGCCGCGCGACTACGCGGCGCTGGCGCGCGAGGGCTACAGCAAGAACGCCATCGTGCACCGCGCGGTGCGGCTGATCGCCGAAAGCATCGGCGGCTTATCGTTCGTGCTCTACGAGGGCGCGGCCGAGCTGAACGCGCATCCGCTGCTCGACCTGTTGGCGCGGCCGAATCCGCGCCAGGACGGCGCTTCGCTCATGGAAAACATCGCCGCCCATCTGCTGCTCGCCGGCAACGCCTATGTGGAGGCGGTGGGCCTACAAGGAAGTCTGGCGGGCGAGGGCGGGTCACAGAGCACGCAGGTGCGCGAGCTCTACGCGCTGCGGCCCGACCGCGTGAAAGTGGTGCCAGGGCCGGACGGCTGGCCGCAAGCTTACGAATACACGGTGGCGGGGCAGACCGTGCGCTTCGACCAGAGCGCCACCCAGCCGCCGATCCTGCATCTGACCTTCTTTAATCCGGTCGACGACTATTACGGCCTCAGCCCGCTGGAAGCCGCCGCGGTCGCGGTCGACACCCACAACGCCGCCGCCAAGTGGAACAAGGCGCTGCTCGACAACGCGGCGCGCCCGTCCGGCGCGCTGGTCTATTCCGGCGCCGACGGGCTGGTGCTGGCCGACCAGCAATTCGCGCGGCTGAAGAAGGAACTGGAAGAGCAATACCAGGGCACGGCCAATGCCGGGCGCCCGCTGCTGCTGGAGGGCGGGCTCGATTGGAAGGCGATGTCGCTGTCGCCCAAGGACATGGATTTCATGGAGGCCAAGCATTCGGCCGCGCGCGAGATCGCGCTGGCATTTGGTGTTCCTCCTATGCTGCTCGCCATTCCCGGCGACAACACCTATTCGAATTACACCGAGGCCAGCCGCGTGTTCTGGCGGCAGACCGTGCTGCCGCTCGCCGGCCGTGTCGGCAGCGCGTTGACGCAATGGCTTTCGCCCGCTTTCGGCGCGGGGCTGACGCTGGCGGTCGACACCGACAAGATCGAAGCCTTGAGCGGCGACCGCGCCGCGCTCTGGGAGCGCGTCACCAAAGCGCCGTTCCTCACGGTGAACGAGAAGCGCGCGGCGACCGGTTACGGCGCGGTCGAAGGCGGGGATACGTTCCAGGCCGGGTGACGGCCCGCGCTCAAGCCCAGCGGATGCGGCGATATTTGCGCCAGCACAGCCAGCAATCGAGGAGCGCGTACGCCGCGATGCCGGAAAATATCAGGCCGCCGAGCGGCGGCCCGCGCGTGATCGCCAGGATGGCCAGGCAGCCGAGGCCGATGCAGGCAAAGACGTGCGACAGCAGATATTTCCAACGCGCCGGCGTCGGCACCATGCCGTTCCAGATGAAGCGGTCAAGCGCGAAACGCGCACGCATCTTTTCCTGCAAGGGCTGCGGCAGCCAGGGCCGCGCCACATCGAAAGCGGCGAAGAAATAATAGCCGGCGAGGCCGAGCTCAAGCGCGGCGACGGCAAGGGTCAGCAGGCCGATGATGTCCGGGCGCGCGTTCATGCCCGCCATGATCCCGCAGCGGCCTGAACGAAGCTTTAAGGCGGCGGGCGGGCAGCGGTTGCCGGATACTTACGGGTGCGGCATCGCCATGACAGAACTGATCCGGACATTCGCGCAACGCGGAGATCTCGCGCATCTGGCGCTGTTCCTGTGGGCGACGTCGGCGTCGGCGCTCGCCGCTTTTGCGCTCAAGGAATTGGCCGCGGCCAGCCGCCGCTTCGACGATTTCGTGCGCGAGCTCGCGTGTTTCAACGACACATTCGGAGGTCACTGATGGACACTTTGCATACCGTGCTGCGCTCGATCCGCGGCGAGACCAAGGCCCGGCGCGACCACCTCGACGTGTTCCGCGAATTCCTCGACCACCTCGACCGCGCGGCGCGGCTCAAGCAGCCGCCGCGCAACACCAAGGCCGGCAAGGCGAAGGGTAAGCGCGGGAAGCGCTGAGTAAGCCGCGCACTCACTGACCCTCTCCTCTTGTGGGAGAGGGTGGCATAGCGAATGCGGAGCATTCGCGTCCTTTAAGTAAAAACGTCCGGCGCGTACGCCGGCCTATGGCGGCGTCAGCCGCCGAGGACCGGGTGAGGCGGCCGTCATCGCCGCTGACATCACCCCCTCACCCGCTCGCATCTCGCTTCGCTCGATGCTCGCCGCCCTCTCCCACAATGGGGAGAGGGCTTTTTGCCGCCACGCAGTGCAGATCACCATGCTCGCACCCTCGACCGACCCCACCGTCGCCTCCGTGTTCGCGGCCCGCACCACCATCGAGTCTGACGGCACGGTGGAAGGCTATGCCAGCCTGTTCGGCGAGATCGACCAGGCGCGCGACATGGTGATGCGCGGCGCCTTCGCCGCCACGCTGGCGACGCGCGGCATTCGCCGCATCCCCATGCTGTTTCAGCACGATCCGGCCGAGCCGGTCGGCGTCTGGCTGGAACTGCGCGAGGACCACCGCGGGCTTTACGCGCGCGGCCGGCTGATCCCGGACGTCGTGCGCGCGCGCGAATTGTTGTCGCTGGTGCGCGCCGGCGCCATCGACGGGCTGTCGATCGGCTTTCGCACCGTCAAGGGCCGCATCGATCCACGCACCCGCATCCGCCGCCTGCACGCGGTGGACCTGTGGGAAATCTCCATCGTCACCTTCCCGCTGCTGGCGGGGGCGCGCGTGCGCACGGTGAAGCAGGCCCCCTCCCGGCCGACGCTGTCACACGCCCGCACGCGCGCCGAGCGGGCGTTTGGGCGTGGGGACCACGGTGGCGCAGCGGTGCGACGTTTTGTCCATCACGGCCGTTCTTGACCGGTGCCTCGCCACGGCCGGTTTTTGTGCATAACCCAACATTAATAGCGATTTTTTGTGATTGCCATCACAGTTGTCATGCTGGCGCGTGCATAGGGTGGGTCATGGTTCAAACGCGTTGGGAGAAGCCACACCCCCTCGCTTTGTGCCTTGGCCCCGCCCGATTTTATATCGGGCGGGACTACACCTTGAGAGGGCAACTGACGAACGACCATGCGAACCCGGACGGCCGTTACAGTGGCTGACCCATTCTTTCGTCGAATTTGGCCACGAACCTTGGTTGCATGTGGACTGGCGCTCACGCTCGCTTGGGTATCCCTTTTGGGCTTTGGGCTCGCGACCCTCGTAGGATTTGCAATCTAGAAGCGCCAAGGCGATCGAACCGCGCGCCGACGCAACGCGGGCGCATTGCGTTGTGCGCCGATGACCCAAGCCGGATGGCGGTTGACCGGCGCCTCCATGCCGACAGATCCGTTTTGAATTGAGCCGCAAAGGCGCTCGCGCCGGCGAGGCCGCCAAATCCCCCTGAGAGATTTGGCGGCCCCAAAATTTTTAGGTCATGAAACGAAACCAGACGGAGCCGCCGAACCTAAAACAGATCGACAACTCCGCCGGCCATCCGGGACTGTTGTGGCGGAGTCCCGAAGGCTCAATAGATTTAGCGCTGTGCCTGCGGCGTGACGATCTGATCCGCCGAGTAACCTGACCAAGTAATGTTAATTGTTAAGCGCAGACGCTCATGACTCGGGCGGCAAAGCGATCGTTGAGCGGCAGCTATCCGCTGCTTTGGCCAGGTTAACGGACACGCCGCGCGCCGCCAGTGACATCAGTGCTGTCGCTGGAAACTTTTAGCAGCCACATCGACGATCTCTTACCGACGCGAAGGGCGGCAACCCGCCGTTCGCGCGCGAAGACACGCATCCATCCACAAGGAGAACCTCAATGGATATCGACACTGCCAACGATCTGGAGACCAAGGCCGGCATTCCGCAGGACGCGGTGGTGACGCACGCCGAGATGATGCACGCCTTCGAGGCCTTCAAGGTGGCCAACGACGAGCGGCTCGACAAGCGCGACGGTGACGTCGTGCTGGAGGAAAAGCTCTCCCGCATCAACGCCAGCATCGACGCGCAGGGGCGCCGGCTCGACGAGATCACGCTGAAGAACGCGCGCCCCGCGTTCGGCGGCGAGCGCGGGCAGCCGCGCAGCGCGTCCGCGCTCGAGCATAAGGCCGCGTTCGAGGTTTACGTGCGCAGCGGTGAAGCGGGCGGCCTGCGGGCGCTGGAAGCCAAGGCCCTGACCGTCGGCTCCAACCCGGACGGCGGCTATCTGGTGCCGCCCGAGGTGGAGACGCAGATCGGCCGGCGGCTCAGCGCCATCTCGCCGATCCGCGGCATCGCCGGCGTGCGCAGCATCAGCGGCAATGTCTACAAGAAGCCGTTCATGACCGCGGGCCCGGCGGTCGGCTGGGTGGGCGAGACCGACGCGCGCACGCAGACCGCAACGCCGACGCTCGACGAATTGTCGTTCCCGGCCATGGAGCTCTACGCCATGCCGGCGGCGACCGCGACGCTCTTGGAGGACTCAGCCGTCAATATCGACGAGTGGCTGGCGCAGGAGGTCGAGCAGGTGTTCGCCGCCCAGGAAGGCACCGCCTTCGTCAGCGGCGACGGCGCCAACAAGCCGAAAGGCTTTCTCGACTACACCACGGTCGACAACGATAGCTGGAGCTGGGGCAATATCGGCTACATCGCATCGGGCGTGTCGGCCGGCTTCCCGGCCTCCGACCCGTCCGACGTGCTGGTGGATCTGGTCTATGCGGTGAATGCCGGCTACCGGCAGAACGGCGTGTTCGTGATGAACCGCAAGACGCAAAGCCTCATCAGGAAGTTCAAGGATTCGGGCGGCAGCTATCTGTGGCAGCCGCCGGCGACGGCCGGCTCCAAGGCCTCGCTGATGACCTTCCCGGTGATCGAGGCCGAGGACATGCCGGACATCGCGGCCGGCTCGCTGTCCATAGCGTTTGGTGACTTCAACCGCGGTTACCTGGTGGTGGACCGGGCAGGGGTGAGCGTGCTGCGCGATCCCTATACCGCCAAGCCCTATGTGCTGTTCTACACCACCAAGCGCGTGGGCGGCGGCGTGCAGGACTTCGACGCCATCAAGCTGATGAAGTTCGCGGCGTCGTGATTACGCTCCGTACGGCACAATACCCTTGGCTGTCATCGCCTGGCCAGACCGGGCGATCCGGGATCCCGCGTGCTTCCGGGGAGAACTGGATGTCCCGCTTGCGCGGGGCATGACAGTCGGGGTGTTGGCGTTTGCCCGCACTCATTCGTGATTCCACTCCCATGATTTATTTTCACCCTGCCGCTCTTGCGCATGAGCGCAAGCGCTGGATGCGTGCGGACGCGCATCGATTCCTCCGGTCTGACTGGCGGCGCTTCGTAAAGCCCAGCTCTGAACTAGAGTCGCTCTACGAAAGCTACGAGGGCAAATACAGCCCTGACCAGCCGCGCGTTCCGGAAGGCGGGCAATGGACGAGCGAGAGTGGAGGTGCAGAAAGTGGGCAAGAGTCAAATGTATCTCCCGACGTTCGAGCTATTCTGGACAAGGCGAAGCAGATTGCTGCAGGAGTTCGCTCACGGAGTTATCTCAAGTGTCTCGATTTGTGCTCGCCAATTCTTGAAAGGTTCCAGCCGCCTGGAGTAGATATAAACCAGTGGGAATATCTTCGGTGTATGAATGCTTGTCTGGGCAAGAACCGCTAGGAGCGCCGCTGATGGACAAGAACATCGCACGTGAAGTCGTTCGGGCTGCGTTTCGCAGCGGTAGCGAATTGGAAAATCTGCTTGGCCTTTTGAAGGAACGCTGCAGCGCGGAAGATTACAAAATCTACGCGCAGCAGGTGGCGAGAGCGATCGATGGCATCAATGCTGCGTTATTGAACAAAGTAGTAGCGCAATTCCCGGAGCTCGAAGCCGAAATCGAAGCGAATATCGCGCGCACCGGACAGGCGATGCCATAGGCGTGCCCGCGCTAGCGCCTTGCCTTCATCGGTACGAACCCGCCGCGGCCTGTTTGACTTGGGTGCGGCGGGCGTTGTGACGGCTCGCTTGCGGCGTTGGCGGCGCCTTGGGGATCGCCGTCTTCTCCGCGGCCAGCTCTTCGACATTGCCGCTCACTGCGATCGGCGTCCAGGTGGTGTAGAAGCCGCAGGCGATGCGCTTGTGCGGGTAGTTGGCCCGCGTGATCACGCCCACCAGCACGCCGCCGCGCAAGACCGGGCCGCCGGAATCGCCGTAACAGGCGCTGGCGCTGATCGGGCCATCGCGGCCGGGATCGACCAGCGAATAAGGACTGGCATTCACCAATGTGGCCTGGCGGAGTTTGCCGCCGCCGTAACCCGCGATGATGAAGTTGTCGCCGTCGCCGTCGCCGACCGGCACTGCAGCGACGGTTTCGGGCAGGGGCCGGGAGAGATGCAGGATGGAGGAGTCGCCGATGGCGTAGACGCGGCGTCCGTCATCGAGCACGCCGTCGCGGGAAACCTTGGCGACCCGGTAATAATGATGGTCGGCCAGCACGGTCATGCCATAGGCGCAATGGCGGGCGGTGGCGACCAGGCGGCGCGCGATTACGACAGCGCTGCAACTGCCATTGCCGACCAGGCGCACGGTGTAGGCGGCCAGCGAATGAGACCGGACGCCCTTGACCACCGCGCCGGCCGGCGCCGCGGCCGCGACCAGGATAGCCGCTGAAATAAGTGTGAGCGCTGCCTCCCGGCCTCGCATGCCCGAAGTCCCCCTTGCCCGGGGCGAGCCTAACCAGAGCCCGGCGGGGAAACAATCGCGGGACGCTGCGGCATTGTGGCAGGTGTGGGCAAACGCGCGGTCTATGGCGCGAGCGGCGAACCGAATTTGCGCGCGGTGTGGATAATCCAGGCGCGGTAATCGATGAGCGGCGTCAGGCCGGTCAAGCCGCCGCAGCCTTCTTCATTCTCGGCGGCCGTCGTCCAGCTCACTACCCCGATCACCAGCGGGCCTTCGCCGTCGAAGGCGGGCGCGCCGGAATCGCCGGTGCAGGCGCCGAGGCCGGCGCGCCGGTTGCGGGTGGCATTGTCATAGAGACGAATCTGCAGCGAGCCGGGATTGCCGGTGACGGTCAGTTTCGCCATGCGTGGCACGCCGAGGCCAATTGCGCTGCGGGCGGCGATGGTGCCGAAACCGGCGATGGTCAGCGTCTCGCCGACCTGCACGCGGCGCGCGGCGGCGAGCGCCGCCGGTACAATCACGTCGGGCAGCGGCGAAGCGAGCTTGATCAGCGCCACGTCGGCGGTGGCGCGGCTGGCAAGATAGTTGGCGAACTTGAAGCGCGGGTGGCGCTCAACGGCGCGCACCGGGATGGCCTGGCCGTTCTGATAGGCCAGGACCGTGTAGCGTTCGCGCCGCGCGACGCAATGGGCGGCGGTGAGCACCAGGTCGCGCGCCAGCGCGGTGCCGGTGCACAGGTCGCCGCGGGCGTCCACCACCATCACGATTGCGCGCGCGGCCCAGCCGGTCGCCGGCGGCGCCTGGCCGGTGACGGCGAAGGCGGGCGCGCTGAGAACCAAGGCGGCGAGGGCGACGGGTAGGCGGCGCATGGCGCCATGGGCCTTGGGAGTGAACGTTTGTCAACGGCTCGCTCTGCTGTCGTGCCCGCCAAGCGAGCGAAAGCGAGCGCGAGCCGGGGCCTAGTAATCCTGGTCGTCGCGATACGGAAAGACCGGGGTTACTGGGTCCCCACCTTCGCGGGGACGACAATCGCAAATTCAGAGAAACACATCATGCCCTCCATTCTTCTCAGCGCGCCGGCGGTCGAGCCGGTCACGCTCGACGAGGCGCGCAGCTTTTTGCGCGTCGAGCACAATGACGACGACGAGGTGATCGCCGCGCTGGTGGCCGGCTCGCGCATCCACGTGGAAGCGCAGACGCGGCGCGCGCTGATCACGCAAAGCTGGCGCATCACGGCGGACAATTGGCCGCAGGACGGCCGGCTGGCGATATTGCCGGCGCCATTGCAGGCGCTGACCGCCGCGCGCGTCTACGACCTCGACGGCAATGCGCAAGATGTCGACCTGCAGGCTTTCGTGCCCGACCTCGGCGCGTCTGCGCTGGTGTTTGCGCCCTGGGCCTTGCCGGCGCCGGGGCGGATTGCCGCCGGCATCGAGCTCGACGTCACGGTCGGTTACGGCGACGCGGCCGTCGACGTGCCGGAGCCCTTGCGCCAGGCCATCCGCCTGCTGGTGGCGCATTGGTATGAGAACCGCGGGCTGGTGGCGAGCGGCGCGACCGGCGCGCAACTGCCGTCGAGCGTCGGCGCGCTGATTGCGCCCTACCGGATGTTGTCGCTGTGACCTCGCCCGGTGACTTGAACCGCCGGCTGACGCTCGAAGCGCCGGTCGAGACCGACGACGGCAGCGGCGGCGTCACGCGCACTTTTGAAAAGGTGACCACGCTGTGGGCGCAGGTGCTGCCGCTGAGCGGCCGCGCCGACCTTGCCGCCGGCAGCCTCGGCGCGAGCTTGCGCTACGCAATCGTCATTCGTGACCGCGACGACGTCACCACCGGGCACCGCTTGACCGAAGCCGGCCGCGTCTATCGCGTGATCGCCGTGCGCCCGAGCGCCGACCGCCGCTTCCTTGAGATCGAGGCGCAAGAGCGTGAGGACTAACGAGGTTTCAAAATGACCACTGCCGCTTCCGCCGCGCTGCGCGCCGCCGTGCACGACGCGCTCACCGCCGATGCCGCGCTCGTTAATATCCTGGGCGGGCCGAAAGTGTACGACGAGCCGCCGCGCGCCGCCGCGTTCCCTTACGTGACGCTGGGCGAAGCGCGCCTCGCCGATTTCTCCACCGGCACGGAGCCGGGCGAGGAGCATCAATTGACGCTGCACGCCTGGTCGCGCCAGGGCGGACACAAAGAGGCGCACCTGATCGCCGGTGCGCTGCTGCAGGCGCTCGACGATGCGCCACTCGCACTCGCCGACCACCAGCTCGTCAATTTCCGCTTTTCGGTCGCCGACGTGCGGCGCGAGGCCGACGGGCGCACCTACCACGCGCTGGTGCGCTTTCGCGCGGTGACCGAGCCTGACCTGACCTGGCTTTTTTAGACCAAGCGATGTGAGAAAGTAGCTTGGAAAGGAGCCTGGGTCATGCCGAAGAAGAGGTTCAGCGCGGAGCAGATTGTGACGCTGCTTCGTCAGATTGAAGTGTTGATGGCACAGGGTAGATCTGCGCCTGAGGCCTGCCGGGAGGCGGGCATATCGCAGCAGAGTTTTTATCGCTGGCGCAAGGAGTACGGGGGCCTTGAGATCGACCAGGCGAAGCGGATGAAGGACCTTGAGCGTGAGAATGTTCGGCTGAAGCGTCTGGTTGCCGATCTGTCGCTTGAGAAGCAGGTGCTCAAGGACGTTGCCTCGGGAAACTTGTAAGCCCCGAACGGCGCCGGCAGGCGGTTGAACGCATTCGAGGGAAGTACGGCCTCTCGGAGCGTCATGCCTGCCGGATTGTCGGTCAGCCACGCGGAACGCAGCGCTACACCACCATCGTTCGTGCTGATGAAGATGCGCTGACGCAGGCCATTATCGCGTTAGCATCGCAGTACGGCCGGTACGGCTATCGTCGGATCAAGTCATTACTGGACGAGGCCGGGTGGAATGTGGGCTGCGATCGTGTACAGCGGATCTGGCGCCGTGAGGGGCTCAGAGTACCCAAGAAACAGCGGCCGCGAGGCAGGCTCTGGCTCAACGATGGATCGTGCATCCGGCTGCGGCCGGAACGGCGCAATCATGTCTGGTCCTACGACTTCGTGGAGGCGCAGACCCATGATGGCCGCAAGCTCCGGCTGCTGACCCTGATCGATGAGTTCACGCGCGAATGCCTGGCGATCCGGGTGGCGCGCCGGATCAACAGCTTCGGCGTGCTTGAGGCGATGGCCGATGTCATGCTTATGCGCGGTGTGCCGGAGCACGTCCGATCCGACAACGGCGCTGAGATGACCGCAAAGGTCGTGCGTAACTGGCTGACGCAGGTCGGAGCCAAAACACTGTTCATTGAACCTGGTAGCCCCTGGGAGAACGGCTACTGCGAATCCTTCAACGGGAAACTACGCGATGAGCTGCTAAACGGAGAACTCTTCTACAGCCTGAAAGAGGCCCAGATCGTCATCGAGCAATGGCGCAAGCACTACAACACGATCAGGCCGCACTCAGCGCTCAACTATAGGCCGCCGGCGCCGCAGACCTTCGCGCCCTCGGCTAACCACCTGGATGAGATCATGCCAATGCAGTAGTCTCTCATCCGCTGGTTCAAAAAAGCCGTCACGTCAGTCCGGAATGCCGTGGTGGCGGACAGCATCGACAATTTTCGCGTAGCGAGTGACCTCCTCGGGGTCCGTCAAGATTGCTTCCACAACGCGGCTATAAGGATCTGGTAATTCGACCAACGGGCGGAAAGCAAGCGCGCAGATAGGCAAAACATACGCGAGATCGATCGGCGGCGTTGCTTGCTGTAGATCGGTAACATTCGGCCAATGAAACACGGCATTTTCTCGCGCGGCGAAATCGCATGCCATGACCCCGTCGTGATCGGCGAAGAATGCCAAAAGGCCGGACGGCGGCAGTTTTTCTGCCCCCGGCAAGCTACTCAGTTCGGAGCAATTGACCTGACCAATAAAGAGCATTGGTTCGGAACCCACCATCGGCCACGACCACGCCGAAGGGGTGCTGGGGATTCCGCCCAAGCGTGACGACCAAGCCGGCACATTATTAGGCGGACGTTGCGGCCAAAGCCCTATCGCCGGACACGCAAGGCGCTTGAGCCGATTGGCCGTTCGGGCTGGAAAGGTTTCGAACAGCAACCGGTCAATGGCGGCGCCCGGCATGGCAGTAGGCGCAGGGGTTTGGCTTTGCCAGATGAGATTTGGGGGAAGCGGTCCTCGCCGAGCGGGGAATTGATCATGTAATTGTCGAGCGCTGACTTTTTCAAACTGACCGGGCGATGCAAATGTCCGCCGCGCTTCAGGGCTGAGTTCATGCGCGTATTCCGCGAACGCTGCAGCGGCGGCGACCAGTTCTGCAAATTCAGTGGCATGACCAGGTCTTCGTAGTTGATTTGCCGTGATGCTGCGCACTCTCGGGTCCGCGTGCTCAAGCAAACCGCGAAGGGTTTCCAGATTTGGATTACGTCTTTGCAGCTCAGCGACTATTGAAACGCGAAGTTGTACCAATCAGTGCAGATCCGCGACGGATTGGGGCAGCTGCGAAGCCAGTATGTTTTCAGCGTAGGCCGCAACGAGTTCGGGATCGCTGAGTTTCAATAGATCACTATCGTTCGCCACGGGCGCTCTCGCAAAAAATTCTACTTTCCCAATACGCGCATAAATTGTGCCCGATGTTCCCAAGCAAAGACAAGGACCGTGAGGGCCATATCCCGAACGGCTGACTCAAACCCATGACCGACACGCCCCGTCTTTCCCTGCCGGTTATCGAAGCCGCGCAGGCGCAAAAGCACGTCACCCACAACGAAGCGCTGGTGCTGCTCGACGCGCTCACCCAGTTCACGGTCGAAAGCCGCGCGCTGGCCGCGCCGCCCGGTTCACCCGCCGAGGCCGCCTGCTACATCCCGGCCTCGGGCGCGAGCGATGACTGGAGCGGTTGGGACGGCGAGATCGCGCTCTACAGCGGCGGCGGCTGGCTGCACATCGTGCCGGTGCCGGGCCTGAAAGCCTGGGTCAGGGACGAACGGCTCACGCTTACCTATGAAGACGGTGTCTGGCGCGACGGCGTCGCTCTCACCGCAAGCGGCGGCCGCGTGACGCTGCGCGCCAAGGAAGAAGAGTTGACGCTTTCCGGTGCCTTCGTCGAGACCGCGGACGCAAGCTTCATTCCCGACCGCGCCGTCGTGCTCGGCGTGGCCGCGCGCACGACCGAAGTGATCACCGGCGCCACGTCTTACGCGGTCGGCACCGCCGCCAACACTACCCAGTTCGGCGACCTGCTCAACATTGCGCTCAATTCCACCAATGTCGGCGTGATCGGGCCGGTTGGTGTCTATGCCGACACGCCCGTGCGCGTCAGCGCCAATGGCGGCAGCTTTTCCGCCGGCAAGGTGCGGCTCGCCGTCTATTTCATCGAAATGTCCGCGCCCACCGCGTGAAGTGACGTTTCTTGAGCATGGTCTTTTCCGAAAACCGGTTCCCATCCCCGATCAAGCCGGGGACAGGCTTTTTCGAGACCATGCTCCAACAGCGAGAACCCCATGCAGCCCGTCATCGAAACCGAACCAATCATCGAAACCCGCGGCGACGACTGGATCTGGCCGTTCGCGCTGCTCGACGACAACGAAGTGCCGATCGACCTCACCGGCTGCACGTTCGACGGCGCCGCCATCAAATGGCGCGAGGGTTCGCTGGTGCTCGACGCGACAAGCGGCCGGCTCGCGGTCGACGCGCCGGCGGGCGCCATCACCATCACCATCACCGTGGCGCGCGGTGACACCGGCATCGTGCCGGACGGGCAACGCGCCCGCTGCGTGCTGCCGATCATCAACTCGCTCGACCACAAATCCACGCTGCTCATCATTCCGATCAAGGTCATCGCCCCATGACGCAAGACATCCGCATCATCCGCATCGCCACCCAGGGACCGGCCGGCCCGCCGGGAACGAGCGGCGGGGGCGGTTCCGGTTCGACCTGGTATGAAGGCGCCGGCGCGCCGTCGGCAGGCACCGGCGCTGATGGCGATTTCTACCTGAACACCAGCAATGGCGACGTCTACCAGAAGGCCTCCGGCGCTTGGGGCACGGCGGTCGGCAACATCGCCGGGCCGCAAGGACCACAAGGGCCAACCGGCCCGCAGGGAAATGACGGTCCGCAGGGACCGCAAGGCGACACCGGACCGCAGGGCAATGACGGCGCGCAAGGGCCGCAAGGCGACACCGGTCCGCAAGGCAATGATGGTCCACAAGGGCCGCAAGGCGCCACCGGCCCACAGGGCAATGACGGTGCGCAAGGGCCGCAGGGCGATCCCGGTCCGCTCGCCGCCGACGTGACCACCGAGGACGTGTCCGGCACGAGCTACACGCTCGTGTCAGGCGATCTCGGCAAGCGCAAGCGGGCGACCAATGCCGCGGCCGTGACGGTGACGCTGCCAAATTCCATGGAGCAGGGGTTCAGCGTGCTGTTTTGCCAGGCAGGCGCCGGCCAGATCACTTTCGCCGCCGACAGCGGCGCCACGCTCAACAACCGCGCCGGCGACGCCAAGACCGCCGGCCAATGGTCGGAAGTATCGCTGACCGTCGATACCAATGCGGGCGGCAGTTCGGCGGCCTGGGTGCTGTCGGGAGACACCACGTCATGACATCGGTTGCTTACGGGCTGGCGTTTCCGGCAACGCGCGGCGTGCTGGGTTCTCATGCTGCCGCCGGCGGCGGCGGCTTTAACCCCAGTTCGCTGTTTTCCGGCGATACCGGCGGTTGGTGGGACCCGTCCGACATGTCGACGCTGTTTCAGGACAGCGCCGGCACCACGCCGGTCACCGCCGCCGACCAGCCGGTCGGACGCAGCGATGACAAGTCCGGCAACGGCAATCATCTTTTGCAAAGCTCGTCGACCAAGCGGCCGATGCTGCGCAACAGCGGTGGGCTGTGGTGGCTGGAATTCGACAGCGTCGATGATTTCCTAACCGCGACATTTACACTCGACCAGCCGCTGACCCGCGTCTCGGCTGCGCAGCAGGTCACCTGGTCGAGCAACGACCGATTGTGGGATGGCGGAACGTTTAATGGCTGCGTGTTGCAGCAAGTGACGAGTTCTCCGCGCGTTTCGCTCTATGCCGGTGCAGTCTTCAACTACGATCTGCTTCCGGTGGCCGAGGACCATGTCCTCACTGAAATCATCAATGGTGGCAGCTCTCAAATCGCTACCGACAACGACAGCTATGAGGCACACAATGCCGGTAGTGTCAGCGCGGGCGGAGCAACGATTGGTGCCAGTCCCAGCAGGACCCAGTCCTGCGAGCTGAATTTTTTCGGCGCTGTCTGGATCGGCCGCGTGCTGAGCGACCCCGAGATCGCCGCTTGCCGCACCTTCTTTGGCGCCAAGGCGGGGCTGTCGTTGTGAACGCTGGCCGCCGACCGCCGATAGATTTGCGCAGCGTGACGCCGGTGCGGACCGCCTAGACGCCTCCCGCCCGCGTCATTCCCCGAGAAAAATCCACGCTTCCATCGCGGCGCGACCGGTGTCTCGGCCGAGGAGAATGCTATGGCTGCATCCTGCTACGACGAAGCCTTGCGCCGGCTGCTGGCGCACGAGGGCGGCTATACCAACCATCCGTCCGATCCCGGCGGGCCGACCAATTTCGGCATCACCATTTTCGACTACCGCAAATACGTGAAGCCGAACGCGAGCGCGGCCGACGTTAAAGCGATGACGCTCGCCGAAGCCAAGGGCATCTACCGCGCCAAATACTGGGACGCGCAGCACTGCGACGAATTGCCGGCTGGCGTCGATTACGCGGTTTTCGATTACGGAGTGAACAGCGGCATTGGCCGCAGCAAGAAAGTCTTGCAACGGGCGATCGGCGTCATCGCCGACGGCGCGCTCGGGCCCGAGACGATGCGGGCGGTGCAGGCGCAGCTGCCGTCGAAAATCATCATCGCCATCTGCGACGAGCGCCTGCGCTTCCTGCAGCGCCTGCGCACGTGGCCGGTGTTCGGCAGAGGCTGGGGCCGGCGCGTCGCCGAGGTGAAAGCGGTGGCGCTCGCCATGGCGGCAAAAGCGCAAAAAGCGCAACTGCCGGACGCGGCCGCCGTGGCCGCTGCCGGCGCGGCCGCCGCGCAGCAGGCGCACCAGGCGGGCCATCCAATCTGGATCGTGGCGTGCATCGCCGGCGTCGCACTCGGCGCTGCAGCCGGCGTCTGGCTGTTCTGGCGCGCACGGCAGCAACAACAACAGGAGAAACCCGCATGATGTGGGACAAGATCAAGGCCTGGTTCAAGCATTCGGTGACGATATTGTGGGCACGCGTGCTCGTACTATTCGGAATCATTGCGGCGGCGATTTCAAACGTGGGAGGGATCGACATCTTCCATGGGGCCATCAGCGACAAGGTTTGGCCTTGGGTCGTAGCGAGCTTCGGCGTGATTACTGAGCTCGCGCGCCGGCGCACGGCAGGAAAAATCTAGTTATGTTTGCGATGGTTCTCGGCTGGCTCGGCAACCTGCTCGGCGGCCCGTTTGCCAAGGCCGCGGTCGACGCCTACCGCGCCAAGCTCAACGCCGAGAACACCAGCGAGAAGATCGCCGCCGATCTCGCCGCGCGCGAGATCGCGCTGGAACAGCGCGCGCGCGAATTGTCGACGCAGGTGCTGATCGCCGAGCAGGGGCGCTGGTACACGGCGCTGCCGCGGCCGCTGTTCGCGCTCGCCTTCATCATCTATGTCTGGAAAGTCGTGGTGTTTGACAAGGTGTTGGGCTGGGGCGCGACCGACGCGCTGTCCGGAGACGTGGCGCAATGGGCCATGATCGTGCTCACCGCCTATTTCGGCGGGAGGAGCCTGGAGAAGGTGGCGCGGATATTGGCGCGAAAGTAGGCGAAAGGCGCTTGGCATCCAAGTGGTCGGCCGCCACACTCTCCGCGATTCCCGCGGAGCTCTCCCATGAACGTTTTCGAAGCCGTCGCCTCGCGTTATTCCTGCCGCGCCTTTCTGCCGACGCCCATCCCTGAAAAAACCTTGCGCGACATCGTCGAGCGCGCGGCGCGCGCGCCGTCCGCCGGCAACATGCAGCCCTGGCGCGTCTATGCGCTGGCCGGCAAACGAATCGAAGAATTGACGACGCTGATGGCGCCGCGCATGGCGCGCGAATTGCCGAAAGGCGAGGGCACCGATTACACAATTTATCCCGAGCCGCTGGCCGAGCCGTACAAGGCGCGCCGCTTTCAGGTCGGCGAGCTGCTTTATCAGGCCATCCATATTCCGCGCGAAGACAAGCCGGCGCGCTATACGCAATATGCGCGCAACTATCAGTTCTTCGGCGCGCCGGTGGCGCTGTTCTTCGCGCGCGAGAGCGCGCACGGGCCGGCGCAATGGGCCGACATCGGCGGCTATTTGCAGACCGTCGCGCTGCTGGCGCGCGGCCATGGCCTGCACACCTGCCCGCAGCAGGCCTGGGTGTCGTTCAACCGCACCGTCCGCACCTTTCTCAATCTCCCCCCGCACTTGATGATCTATTCCGGCATGGCGCTTGGCTATGCCGATGAGAACGCCGCGATCAATTCGTGGCGCTCGCCGCGCGAACCGCTCGAGGCCTTTGCATCGTTCGAAGGCTTCGAAAACTAATCGCGGGCTTCGCGTTCGCTTGACGTTCACCGGCGCGTCTCCAAGACCTTCCTCATGCCGGTTTTCCCCCCTCTTACACTTGTCTTTGTGAGCATTTTATTCGCCCGCACACGGCGTTTTGCCGGTGGCGGCCTATTCCGCCGGACTTTTGCCCAATTCCTCCCATTTCGATAGGCTGATAATCTGCGCTTTCCATTCTGTCGATTTCCGGGGGGTCGTCATGTCCGCAGCCAAATTCGCCACCATCACAGCCATTGGGCTTGCGCTCGCCGCCTGCGCCGGCGATCCGGATACCGGACGCGGGCCGCGCGAAAACACCGGCACATTGATCGGCGGCTTGACCGGCGCGGCCATCGGCTCGCAGTTCGGCGGCGGCGTCGGCGGCCACATTGCGGGCGCGGCGATCGGTGCCGGACTGGGCGCGCTGATCGGCAATCGCATCGGCGCCGCCATGGACGACGAGGACAGGCAACGCGCCTATGCCGCGCAGATGAGCGCGCTCAACGACGGCACGCCCGGCGCGCCGGTGTCGTGGCGCAATCCGGATTCCGGCCGCTATGGCACGGTCGTGCCCGGGCCTTACTACGAAGCGGACGGACGGCGCTGCCGCTCCTATACCCACACCATCTATATCGACGGCCGCCCGCAGACCGCCCGCGGCACCGCCTGCCACAACCCGGACGGCACCTGGACGCCGCTCACCTGACGCGGACTTCAAGCGTTTGGGCGTGAACTTTTGCGAAAAGCAGTTCCCATCCCCGATCAAGTCGGGGGGACAGGCTTTTTCGGGATCACGCGCCGGCGCCGCGATTGCTTAATGAAATCTTAACGCCCGCAACGGTAACAAAGTGTGTAGCTAACGCGCGGACAACGCGGGGATGGCGGGCGCCAAAACCATTGAACGGCTGCGACAATACCTGAGCGAGCTTTCGCCGCAGGCGCGTGCGCTGCTGATCGGCGAGTTCGAACGCAGCCTGCTGCGCGGTGACGAGACCGCCGACATCGACCTTGTGCTGCAGCAGCTGCGCGGCATCGTTCGCGAGCAGCACGACGGCGCCCCCCGCATCGGCTATTGCGCCCAGCTGTTCTTCAAGCCGTTCGAGCCGTTCCTGGTCGACGACCGCCCCGACCACAATCACCCGGGCCAACTCGCGCGTGCGTCGCTGGAGAGGCTGTGGATATGGATTCGCCGCGACCTGCTGCCCGACGAAGCCAAGAACCTGGCCGAAGCGGTGAACGACGCCATGCTGGACGGTGACACGGTGCGCGCCGAGCACGTCACCCGCGCCTTTCAAGACATGACAGTTGCCGCGATCGAAGCGAGTCTGGCCGCCGGTGCGGATAACGAAAAAATGCGTCGCCGGATGCTTGCGCAGATCGGCACCGCGCGCGCAAGCGAAGATGTAGCGACGCTGAAATGCGTGCTGGCCGGCCGCGACGCCCTTGCGGCGATGGCCGCCGATCTGCCTTGGCGCATTACCAACCTGGCCAATGACGCGCTCGACGAATACAAGGCGCTGATCGAAAAAATGTCCGCCCAAAAAGGCGAAATTTTTCTTTATGCGCTGCTGATGGTGATGAGCCGGCTGGCCGCACCGTGGCAAGTGATCCGTTTCGGCATCGAGGCGGCCGGCAGCGACGTCGCCGCGCGCGTGGCCGAGACCCACTATGGCGTGACGGTGACCATCGTGCTCGCGGAACTCGAGCGGTTGGTGGGCGAGCTCCGCGGCGATCTGGCGAGCGGCCGCGGCGTGGCTGTGGGCGCGCTGCTCAAGACCATTCACGACGCCGCGCGTGGTTTGCGCACCGAGCTTGACCTGTCGGTCGACAGCGGCTGGGGCCGCTCACTGGCGCACCTGCGCGCTCAGATCGCCGATTTGCTGCGCTCCGAAATCGAATCCGCTCCCGGCCGGGTGCGTCGGCTGTTGCGGCCGCGCCCGTCGACTGAAATACGCGCGAACTCCGTGCTCGATGCCGACGAAGTGGCGGAGACTGAGGCGTTGATGGATATCGTCGGCAACTGTCGCCATTTCGCCGGTGAGCTCGCCCTCAACGAGGTGACGCAGCGCACCTTCTCCGAGATCCAACAATTTCTCGACGGCGGAATGCCGGCGCTGCTCGATGGCCTGCGCCACGCCGGTAACGCCGACCGCAGCTTCCGTCAAAGCCAGGTCGACGCCGCGGTGCGCTTCTGCGCCAAAGTGTTCGGCGGAGAATATGCCGCGTTGCTCACCAAAGCCTCGGAACTCGCAGGCGCGATCGAGCGCGAGGCGGCGCAGGCCGGTTGACCATGCGTCAGGCGGCGACGCTGATGCTGCCGTCGTGGTTGTCGACCATCACCGGTGAGTGGAGATATTCGACGGTCGGCGGTGAGCCGTATTTGGCCTCGACCATCTTCTTCCAGTCCTCGGTGTAGACCCGCTCGGCGTCGGCGCGCGTTTCCCAGACATAGATGCCGCCAGCGCGGGTGCCGTCCTCGCTCAGCAGATAGTTTTTGCGCACGAGGCCTGCGAGGCCCTGGTAGTTCGGTGCCGTGCTCTGGAATGTGGCGGTGGCCTCGGCGAGCGTTAAGGGCTTGGGCAGGCGAAAGGTGACGATGGTGACGATCATGGGCGGCTCCCTGGTGCGGCCGGAACGGGCTAAAAGTCTAGCATAAAGTGGCTTGGCCGGTCATTGCGCCGCGGCTTTGATCTTGCTCAATACTGCCACGATTGGGCGTGATGTATGCCTCTATCGCGCCGCCCAAGCGGCGGCTGGCGCATGATCCCGAAAAGGGGAAACCGGTTTTCGGACGAGATCATGCGCAAATAAGGCCGGTAGAAAGATTTCATGACCCTGTGGCTGCTATTCGCGCTGATGACGGCGGCGGCGATTTTCGCCGTGCTGTGGCCGCTCGCCCGGCGTGCGCCGGGGCGTGGCGGAACCGATGTCGCAGTCTATCGGGACCAACTCGACGAGATCGCACGCGACCGCGCCACCGGCCTGATCGGCGAGGCGGAGGCGGACGCGGCGCGCATCGAGGTGTCGCGCCGGCTGATCGCTGCGGCCGATGCCGCCGCGACGGCAGACATGACGAGCGTGGGATCGCCGCTGTGGCGGCGGCGCCTGACTGCGGTCGCCGCTCTGCTGTTGCTGCCGGCCGGAGCCATCGCGCTTTATCTCACGGTCGGATCGCCGCAACTACCGGGCGAGCTACTGGCAGCGCGCATGCGCGCCAGCCAGGACGATCGCTCGATCACCAGTCTGGTGGCGCAGGTCGAAGCGCATCTCAAGCGCAATCCGCAAGACGCGCGCGGCTACGCGGTGCTGGCGCCGGTCTATCTCCAGCTTGGGCGTTATTCCGACGCGGTCAATGCGCGCCGCAAAGTGCTGGCGCTGAGCGGGGAAACCGCCGAGCGGCAATCCGATCTCGGCGAAGCACTGGCCGCGGAAGCAAACGGCGTCGTCACCGCCGGCGCAAGAAGCGCCTTCGCGCGCGCGCTCACGCTCGATCGGAACGATCCCAAAGCCAAATTCTTTACCGGTGTCGCCGCCGAACAGTATGGTGACCGCCAAAAGGCGGCGGCGATCTGGCAAGACATGTTGGACAAAGCGCCGCCCGACGCGCCGTGGGCCGAAACCATTAGGCAGGCGCTCGCGCGCGTTGGCGTTGCGCCGCCACCGGCTGCCGCGGCCAACGCGCCGGGCCCCGGTGCGGCCGATGTCGCCGCGGCCTCGCAGATGAGCCAGCAGGACCGCAGCGCCATGATCCGCGGCATGGTGGCGCGCTTGGCCTCCCGCCTCAAGCAGAACAGCAACGACATAGAAGGGTGGCAACGCCTGCTGCGCGCCTATATGGTGCTCAACGAGCGCGACAAGGCCCATACCGCTGCCGGCGATGCGCGGCGCGCGCTCGCCAGCGATCCCGACAAGTTGCGGCGCATCGAGGGCACCATTAAAAGCCTGGGGCTCGAAAGTTGAGTGAGACACGCATGATCTCGAACAGCGGATGCCGATTTTTGGAAATGATCATGCGCAAGGATAATGCGTCATGACCCGGAAACAGCGGCGCCTGATCCTGATCGGCGGCAGCGTCGGCGTGCTGGCGATCGCCGTCGCGCTGGTGCTCAACGCCATGAACAGCTCGATCGTGTTCTTCCAGTCGCCGAGCGACATCGCGAACGAGCATCTTTCGCCCGACAGTCGCATTCGCGTCGGCGGGTTGGTCAAGCCGGGCAGCATCCAGCGCGGCGACAATCTGCAAATCCGTTTCGAGGTCACCGACGGCAAAGCCGACATTCCGGTGCGCTACCAGGGCATCGTGCCCGACCTGTTCCGTGAAGGGCAGGGCGTGGTGGCCGAGGGCAAGATTGAGCCCGGCGGCATTTTCGTCGCCGACACCGTGCTCGCCAAGCATGACGAACGTTACATGCCAAAAGAAGTGGTTGATGCCCTGAAGAAATCCGGCCGCTGGCAGGAAGGCGCCGAGCAGGCGGCGAAAGGAACCGCGCGATGATCCCTGAACTCGGCCACTACGCCTTGGTGCTGGCGCTGGCGCTCGGGCTGATTCAATCGGTGGCGCCGGTGATCGGGGCGCAACGGCGCGACGCCGCGCTGATGCGGCTCGCCAATTCAACGGCGCTGATGCAGTTCGTGTTCGTCGCGCTCTCGTTCCTGGCGCTGACCATTTGCTACGTCACCTCCGACTTTTCGGTGCGCACGGTCGTCGAGAACTCCAACTCGATGATGCCGCTGATCTACAAGATATCCAGCGTATGGGGGAACCACGAGGGCTCGATGCTGCTGTGGGTCCTCATCCTGACAGTATTCGGCGCGCTGGTGGCGCTTTTCGGCGGCAATCTGCCGGCGAGCTTGAAGGCGAATGCGCTGGCGGTGCAGTCGTGGATCGCCTGCGCCTTCTATCTATTCATCCTGCTCACCTCGAACCCGTTCCTGCGGCTGGTTCCGGCGCCGGCGCAGGGGCAGTCGCTCAACCCGATCCTGCAGGACCCGGGCCTCGCCGTTCATCCGCCGCTGCTTTATCTCGGCTATGTCGGCTTCTCGATGGCGTTCTCCTTCGCCATTGCCGCGCTGATCGAGGGCCGCATCGACGCGGCCTGGGCGCGCTGGGTGAGGCCATGGACGCTGGCCGCCTGGATGTGCCTGACGCTCGGTATCGCGGGCGGCTCGTACTGGGCCTATTACACGCTCGGCTGGGGCGGCTTCTGGTTCTGGGATCCGGTGGAGAACGCCTCGCTGATGCCGTGGCTTGCCGGCACCGCGTTGTTGCACTCCGCGGTGGTGATGGAAAAGCGCAACGCGCTGAAGATCTGGACCATCCTGCTCGCCATTCTCACATTCTCGCTGTCGCTGATCGGCACCTTCCTGGTGCGTTCGGGCGTGCTCACCTCGGTACATTCCTTCGCCAACGATCCGCGGCGCGGCGTTTTCATTCTCGCCATCCTGGTGGTATTCATCGGCGGCGGCCTGACGCTGTTTGCCTGGCGCGCCTCGCTGCTCAAGCAAGGCGGTCTGTTCGCGCCGATTTCGCGCGAAGGCGCGCTGGTGTTCAATAATCTTTTTCTGACCACGTGTTGCCTGACCGTGCTGGTGGGCACGCTTTATCCTCTGGCGCTGGAATCGCTGACCGGCACCAAGATCACGGTGGGCGGGCCGTTCTTCAATTTGACCTTTGGGCCGCTGTTCCTAGCCCTGATGCTTGCGATGCCTTTCGGGCCGCTCCTGGCCTGGAAGCGAGGCGATCTGCTGGGCGCGGCGCAGCGGTTGATGGCGGCGTTCGGCATAGGACTTGTCGCGGTCGCCATTGCGTTTGCGATCGAGGGCGGCACGTCCGTGCTGGCGCCGTTCGGCGTCGGTCTTGCGTTCTTTGTGATGGCCGGCGCGCTGGTCGATATCGTCGAGCGTACCGGCTTGTTCCGCGCGCCGTTGGCAACGGTGTGGGCGCGCGCGGCCGGCATGCCGCGCTCGGCCTGGGGCACGGCGGTTGCTCATTTCGGCATCGCGATGTCGTTGCTCGGTATTATTGGCGCGGCCGCCTGGGGCACCGAACGCATCATCGAGATCAAACCGTCGCAGACCGTGTCGCTGTCGGGCTACGAGCTGAGGTTTGAAGGCCTCAAGCCGATGCCCGGCCCCAACTACACCGAGGAGATCGGTACTTTCACGGTGCACAAAGGCGGCGCGCCGGTCGGCGTGATGCATCCGTCGAAGCGGAGCTTTGCCTCACGCGACATGACGACCAATGAGGCGGCGCTGATGGCGCGCGGCCCCGGACAACTTTACCTGTCGCTGGGCGATAGCAAGCCTGACGGCAGTATCGCTATTCGACTCTATTACAAGCCGTTGGTGCTGCTGATCTGGATCGGCGGGGTGGTGATGATGCTCGGCGGCGCGCTGTCGCTGTCGGACCGGCGCCTGCGCGTCGGCGCGCCCAAACCGGCGGCGAAATCGGCGCTGCAGCCGGCGGAGTAGGGTCCATGCGCCGCATCGTGCTCATTGCCTTTTTGTTGGCGCTGCTGGTTCCGGCGGCGGCGCGCGCCGTGACGCCGGACGAAATGCTGAAGGACCCGGTGCTGGAGGCGCGCGCGCGGCATCTCTCGCAGGGGCTGCGCTGCATGGTCTGCCAGAATCAAGATATCGACGATTCCGCAGCGTCGCTGGCGCATGACCTGCGAGTCCTGGTGCGCGAGCGGCTGAAGGCGGGCGATAGCGACCGACAAGTGCTCGATTACCTGGTGGCGCGTTACGGCGAATTCGTGCTGCTCAAGCCGCGCTTCGAGATGCACACGCTGCTGCTCTGGGGCTTGCCGCCGCTGGCGCTCATTGCCGGCATGGCCGCACTGTTCGTGGCGATGCGCCGGCGTAAGGCGCAAGAGATGGAATCACCGGCGCTCAGCGCCGCCGAACAGCGCCGGCTTGCGACTTTGGTCGAACCCGGCGCCGACTAGCCTTTGCGCAACCTATTGAATTAGAAGACAAATCTTTTATCCCCACCTTACAAAAGTTTAATCCCGCCGACAGGACGCGGTAAGGCTCATCTCCCCATCTTAGGGTTCGAAACGACGCGCACACCGCGTGTCCTGTGAATCGAGATGGAGATTGCCCGATGAACCCGAGCGTCACCCCCGCTCCCGAGACCCCCAAGAAGCGGCGCGTGCTTTCGGCCCGCCGCGTCATTCTCCTGGCCACCACCATCGCCGGCCTCGGTGCCGCTGCGTTCGTGGCCATCCCCGATTTTAATCTGTCGGCCAACTATCCGGCCGCGATCGCGCAGAATCTGACCGAGCAGGCGCGCAAGGCGCCGGCTCCGGTTGGCTTTGCCGACATCGTCGAGAAGGTCAAACCGGCGGTGATTTCGGTCCGCGTCAAGGTCGACGACGCCGGATCGGCGACCATCGGTCTCGGCGACAACAAACAGATTCCGCCGGGCTTGCGCGAATTTTTCCGCCGCTTCGGCATGCCCGATATGCCGAACGATGGCCTTCATGGTCCCGTGCCGCGTGGCCACGGTCACGTGATCATGGGCCAGGGCTCCGGCTTCTTTATTTCGGCGGACGGCTATGCAGTGACCAACAACCACGTCGTCGACAAAGCCACGAGCGTCGAGGTTAAGACCGACGACGGCAAGACCCATAAGGCCAAGGTCATCGGCACCGATCCGCGCACCGATCTCGCGCTGATCAAGGTCGAAGGGAGCCCCTTCCCCTATGTGAAGCTGTCCGACAAGACCCCGCGCATCGGCGACTGGGTGCTAGCGGTCGGCAATCCGTTCGGCCTTGGCGGCACCGTCACAGCCGGCATCGTTTCGGCGCGCGGCCGCGACATCGGCGCCAGCGCCTATGACGACTTCATCCAGATCGACGCGCCGGTGAATAAAGGAAATTCCGGCGGGCCTACGTTTGACACCGAAGGCAACGTGATCGGCGTCAACACGGCGATCTTCTCGCCGTCGGGCGGCTCGGTCGGCATCGCCTTCGCGATTCCTTCCGACACCGTCAAGAGCGTGGTCAGCCAGCTCAAGGACCACGGTGCGGTCACGCGCGGTTGGATCGGTATTCAGATCCAGCCGGTAACGAAAGACATCGCCGACAGCCTCGGCTTGAAGAATGCGGAAGGCGCCCTGGTCTCCGAGCCGCAGGAGCATAGCCCGGCAATAAAGGCCGGTATCGAGGCCGGTGACGTGATCACCGCGGTCAACGGCCAGCCGGTCAAGGACGCGCGCGATCTCGCCAAGAAGGTCGGTGCAATGGCGCCCAAGACCAACGTCAAGCTTTCCGTGCTGCACAAGGGCTCGCAGAAGACGATCACGCTCGCGCTCGGCGAAATGCCGAACGCGAAGGAAGCAAAGGCGACCTCCAGGGAAAGCAAAGGCAGCGGTGACATCGATCTTGGCAAGCTCGGTTTGACGCTGGCTCCGGCCTCGCGCGTGGCGGGCGCAGGCGACAAGGGTGTGGTTGTCACCGGCGTCGACTCGTCCGGCGTCGCGGCCAGCCACGGCTTTGCGACCGGCGACGTCATTCTCGAAGTGGCCGGCAGGGAGGTCACGACGCCTGCCGAGATCCGCAAGGAGATCAACCAGGTTCGTTCCGACGGCAAGCGCACCGTGCTGATGCGCGTGAAGAAAAACGGCAACTCCCGGTTCGTCGCGCTGCCGGTTGGCCGCGGCTGACGCAATGAGTTAGGGGCGTTCCACCGGCATCCGTCGCCCCCGCCGGTGGTCCACCTCAACGGGGCGGGTCTTCGGACCCGTCCCGGCTCTCTCCGGAAAGCGAAGCGGACCGACCCTCCCGCCGCTTTCCAAGTTGAACTCCGACCCCGGCATCCGTCGCCCCCGCTGGGGTGGGGTCGTTGAGGGGGTGGCGGGCCAAATCCGCCACCCCCTCGCGTACGAAAAAGGGGGCAAATACGCGCCGGCCGACGATTTAGTGGCCAAATGCGGGGCGCGACTTGGCAGGGAATTGACCCGCCACGGAAACAACTGGAATTGGTGAGACCGATGCCCACTTATGCGGATATTCAAGGGGCTCGCGCCTCTGGCCGGACGGCCGAGGCGCAACCGGATCGGACCACTATGCGAATTCTGGTCATCGAGGACGACCGTGACGCCGCCGACTATCTGGTTAAGGCGTTCCGCGAGGTTGGCCATGTCGCCGACGCCGCCACCGACGGGGAAGACGGCCTGGCGCTGGCGCTCGACGGCCAGTACGACATCCTCATCGTCGACCGCATGCTGCCCAAGCGCGACGGGCTGTCGGTGATCGGCACCTTGCGCGAGAAGGGCATCGAGACACCGGCGCTGATCTTGTCCGCGCTCGGCCAGGTCGACGACCGGGTCAAGGGCCTGCGCGCCGGCGGCGACGACTACCTGCCCAAGCCCTATTCGTTTTCCGAACTCCTGGCCCGCGTCGAGGTGCTGGCGCGCCGGCGCGGCTCCAAAGCCGAGGAAACCGTGCTGCGCGTCGGCGATCTCGCGCTCGACCGGCTGTCACACCAGGTCCGCCGCGGCGAGGAGGAGATCTCCCTGCAACCGCGCGAATTCCGGCTGCTGGAATACCTGATGCAGCATGGCGGGCAGGTGGTCACCCGCACCATGCTGCTGGAGAATGTGTGGGATTACCATTTCGACCCGCAAACCAACGTGATCGACGTCCACATCTCGCGTTTGCGCTCGAAAATCGATAAAGGTTTCTCCCAGCCGCTTCTGCATACGGTCCGCGGCGCGGGATACATGATACGTGACGGCGCTCGGTAAGCTTTTTCGTACCACCACGTTCAAGCTGACGCTGGTCTATTTGACCGTGTTCGCGCTGTTCGCCGCCTTTTTGCTCGGCTATTTCGCCCTCAATACCCGCCGCCTCATCACCGAGCAGATCACCGAAACGGTCAATGCCGAGATCACCGGCCTGTCGGAGCAATACCGGATCGGCGGCATAAGGCGGCTGGTGATCGTGGTCGATGCACGCGCGCGCCGGCCGGGCTCCAGCCTCTATCTCGTCACCACCTACAACGGCGATGCGCTCGCGGGCAACGTCACCGCGCTGGCGCCCGGCATTCTCGAAAATCCGGGCTGGACCGAAACGGCGTATCGCCGGCTCGACGAGGCCGAAGGCCCGGCGCGCCAGGCCAAGCCGGCGCAACCGAAGCATCCGGAACATGAAGCGCTGGTGCGCGTGTTCCAATTGCCCGGCGGATTCCGCCTGCTGGTCGGGCGCGATCTTGAGGAGCGCGAACGGCTTTATCGCATCGTGCTGTCCGCCGGACGCTGGTCGGTCGCCATCGTGATCGTGCTCGGCCTGGCCGGCGGCCTGTTCGTGACCCGCCGCGTGCTGCGCCGCGTCGATGCCATGACGGAAACAACCAAGACCATCATGGGCGGCGATCTCGGCGGGCGGCTGCCGGTCGCCGGCACCGGCGACGAGCTCGACCGGCTGGCGCAGAACCTCAACGCCATGCTCGAGCGCATCGAGGCGCTGATGCAGGGCCTGAAGGAGGTCTCCGATAATATCGCCCACGATCTCAAGACGCCGCTCACGCGGCTGCGCAATCGCGCCGAGCAGGCGCTGCGTGCTTCCGGCAACGACGCCGAATACCGCGCCGCGCTGGAAGCGACCATCGAAGAATCGGACGGGCTGATCCGCACCTTCAACGCGCTCTTGATGATCGCGCGCGCGGAGTCGGGGCAGGCGCGCGACGACATGAACGAGTTCGACGCCGCCGAGATCGCGCACGACGTTGGCGAGCTTTATGAGCCGCTGGCGGAAGAGAAGGGCATCGCGTTCAAGGTGGAGGCCGGCGCGCCGGCGCGCCTCAAGGGCAACCGCGAGCTGATCAGCCAGGCGCTCGCCAACCTGGTCGACAACGCCATCAAATACGTCGAGCCGCAGGCCGCTGCGGCCAACGGTGTGGCGCCGGAAATCGTGGTGCAGGCGCTCAATTCCGGAGACCGCATCCTGCTCACCGTCGCCGACACCGGACCCGGCATTCCGGAAGCCGACCGCGGCCATGTGGTCGAGCGTTTCGTGCGCCTGGAGCAGAGCCGCTCGCAGCCGGGTTCCGGGCTGGGCTTGAGTCTGGCCTCGGCAGTGGCCCGCCTGCATGGCGGCGAATTGACGCTGGAGGACAATCATCCAGGCCTGAAAAGCGTCATTGCCCTGCCGCGCGGAGGGCCGCTACAGAGTGTGGGATGAGTTCATCCCCGAAAAAGCGCGCCGCGCGCAAGAAGCCGACGGGTAAAAAGCCGGCACACAAGACCACCGCCGCGCCTAAGGCCGGTCGCGCCAGCGCAGCGCAGCCGCGCGGCGGCGTAACACTGGCCGCTCGCATTACGACCGCGCCGCAGCTCATCAATGCGAAATCCGCGCGCGCGCGCGTCGCCGAATGGCTGGCCGAACTGCCGGCGGATGCGACCAAGCCGCTCGCAAACCTGCTGGCCACGCACCGAACCGTCAGCACGCTGATCGAAAGCCTCAGCGAGAGCTCGCCTTATTTGTGGGATCTTGCGAGCCACGAGCCCGAGCGGCTGCTGCGGCTTTTGAACAGCGATCCCGACCAGCATCTGGCGGGGCTGCTCGCTGGCAATGCCAACGCCGTCGCCGGCGCCGCGGACGATGCCGAGGCGATGCGGCTGTTGCGCCGCATGAAGGCGGAGGCGGGGCTGCTGATCGCGCTCGCCGACATCGGTGGCGTATGGCCGGTGATGCAGGCTGCCCGCGCGCTCAGCGATCTCGCCGACACCGCGGTCGATGCCGCGACCGGTTTCGTGCTGGCCGCGGCTGCGCGCGCCGGGCATCTCAATCCGAAAGACATAGCACGGCCGCAAGCCGGCAGCGGCTATATCGTGATCGCGATGGGCAAGCTGGGGGGATGCGAGCTCAACTATTCCAGCGATATCGATCTCATCGTGTTCTACGATCCGGCGACGCCGATGTTGCCGAAGGACGCCGAGCCGGCGCCGCTGTTCGTCAAGTTGACGCAGCGGTTGGTGAAGCTGTTGCAGGAGCGCACCGTGGACGGCTACGTTTTTCGTACCGACCTGCGCCTGCGGCCGGATCCGGCTTCGACCACGATCGCGATCTCCACCCCAGCGGCGCTGAGCTATTACGAAAGCGTAGGGCAGAACTGGGAGCGCGCCGCCATGATCAAGGCGCGCGCCTGCGCCGGCGACATCGCGGCGGGCGAAGCGTTGCTCAACGAGCTGGCGCCCTTCGTGTGGCGCAAATATCTCGATTTCGCCGCCCTCGCCGACGTGCACGCCATGAAGCGGCAGATCAACGCCTATCGCGGCCACGGCGAAATCGCGGTGGAGGGCCACAATATCAAGCTCGGACGCGGCGGCATCCGTGAGATCGAGTTCTTCGCGCAGACCCAGCAACTGATCGCCGGCGGCCGCAGCCCGTACCTGCGCGACCGCGATACGCTCACCACCCTCGACAAGCTCGCCGACGAACGCTGGATCGACCAGGGCGCGCGCGACGACATGAAGGCGGCCTATTGCTTCCTGCGCGAGGTCGAGCATCGGCTGCAGATGATCAATGACGAACAGACGCAGGTGTTGCCGGCCGAGCGGGAAGGCGTCGAGCGATTTGCCCGCTTTCTCGGCTACGCGAACCGCGACGCTTTCGCGGAAGTACTCGTCGGCCATCTCGGCAAGGTGCAGCGCCATTACGCGCGGCTGTTCGAGAAAACACCCGCGGGTCCCGAACGGCCGACGCTGGCGTTCCCGCCCGACGCCGACGACCACAAGACCCTCGACCGGCTGGCCGAGCTCGGCTACCGCAAGCCACTGGAAGCCTCGGCCAGGGTGCGCCATTGGTTTGGCGGCGGTTATCGCTCGCTCATGGGCGAGGCGGCGCGTGGGTCTCTCCAGGAATTGCTGCCGGCGCTGCTCGATCAACTGGCGCGCACCGACAATCCGGACGCCACGCTACTGGCGTTTGACCAATTCCTCGCCAACCTGCACGCCGCCGCGCGGCTGTTGTCGCTGCTGCGGCAAAATCCCGATCTGATTGCCCTGATCGCGCTGGTGCTTGGCACTGCGCCGCGCCTTGCCGATGCGCTGGCGCGCTATCCGCAGGTGATGGACGCGCTGGTCGATCCGAGTTTTTTCGGGGCGCTGCCGGATGACGCGGAGCTCGGCCGGCGGCTGGACGCTGCGTTGGCGCAATCGCGCTATGACGAGGATATGCTCGAACGCATCCGCATGTTCGGGCTGGAATACATGTTCCTGATCGGGGTGCGCATCCTCTCCGGCACTGTGACGGCGCGGCAAGCGGGCGAGGCCTTCGCGCGACTGGCCGACGCGGTGATCCGCGCGGTGCACCGCTCGGTCGCAGGCAGCTTCGCGACGGTGCATGGCCACATCCGCGGCGAGGAAACCGCCGTGCTGGCCATGGGCAAGCTCGGCGGCTACGAGATGACCGCGAGCTCGGATCTCGACCTCATCCTGATCTACGCGTTCGACACCGAGCAGCCGGAATCGGACGGCGCGCGGCCGCTCTACGGCGCGCAATATTTCGCGCGTTTGACCCAGCGGCTGATCAACGCGCTGACCGCGCAGACCAACTACGGCGCGCTCTACCAGGTCGACATGCGGCTACGCCCTTCGGGCCGCGCCGGCCCGCTGGCAACCCAACTCGAAGGCTTCGCCGGCTACCAGGAGACCGAGGCCTGGACCTGGGAGCACATGGCGCTCACGCGTGCGCGGGTGGTGTCGGCGCCGCCCGCGTTCCGGGCGCGGGTCGAGAAAGTCATCCGCGACACCTTGCGGCGCCCGCGCGACGCCGGCCTGATCGCCGGCGACGTGGTGGAGATGCGCGCGGCGATCGCCAAGGAGAAGGGCGACGCCGAGCGCTGGGATCTCAAATACGCCGCCGGCGGGCTGGTCGACATCGAATTCATCGCGCAATATTTGCAGCTCGTGCATGCGCACGAGCGGCCGGAAATCCTCGATACCTCGACCGCGCGGGTGCTCGACAAGGCTTGGCAATTGCGCGTGTTGCCGGTGGAGGAAGCCGAGGTGTTGCGCCCGGCGGTGCAGCTCTATCACGACGTCACGCAGATCTTGCGTCTGTGCCTGCCAGGGCCGTTCGATCCGAAGACCGCGGGGGCAGGGCTGTTGCGCCTGCTGGCGCGCGCCGCCGATGTGCCGGACTTCGCCGCGCTCGATGCAACGCTGATCGAAACTCAAGCCAAAGTGCGCGCGAGCTTCGTGCGGATTCTGGGCAAGGCGCCGTAGCCGGCGCGCAAATCGTGCTCTGGGACGTTACGCGACGTCCTTCGCCTACCGGCCAATGGTCACCTTGTAACTGGTGACCTTTATAGCCGGAAACGAGGGAGCGGACTTGTTCCATTGCGTATAAATTCCAAAACGCATTAGCCCGCCCGGCATTTGGGCGCGCACCACTTTGACCTGCGTTCCATTCAAATAGGCGGTTAACTTGCCGCCGATTGTGTTGATCCGTAGCGAATTGACGGCGTCCGGCTCGGATATATACCCGGGAACGTCAGCAATCCGAAAAATCTGCTGGTAGCTGCCCTTGATTTTGCTGAACAGTTGAAGAACTTTATTGCTGGACAATTGCAGCAGCATCAGATTGGCGTAGTCAGTCGCCCAAAATTCGATACCGACGCTCGGAACGTTGTCGTCCGCAAGCGGCTTGGGCAAAATCGTCTCGAGGCAGAAATCTGCCAGGGTTGCGCGAAACGTCAAATTTTGCGCGGCGATATTCGTGGCTTTGGTCGTCAGCGCGAATTCGAATACCGGGGGCTTGATGGTCGAGAGCGGCGGCGCGAGCTGCCATCCGCCGCTGTCGTCAGTGAATTTATCCTCGAAAATGACTGGGCCCGGCTGCCCTTCGCAGGCGAGCGCCGCGGGCAGCGCCAAGAATTGCAAGACAAAAACAACGGAAAACACTCGCAGCATGACGTCCCCCAACGCAACTGTTGATCAAACCAAACCGATGCACCCTTGAGTGAAGAATGGCGCATCGAATAAATATTGACAAGTGTTGACGGCTGTTTTTGCCACCAATAGTGCTTGCCGTGGCTGTCGTGCAGGCCGCGAACGGGTGATGCCGGGCAAAGCCGCAATTATTTTGAAAAATTAATAGCTTCAGACGAACTTGCCGTGCAGTGGCGGCGCCGCCGCACCGCGCTCGGCGTCCGGACTACACGAAAAATTGCCCGAAACAACCCTGCGTTTTCGCAATCAACGTTTGCTTAGAACGACCAATGCCGTCACGCCGCTTCCTCTTTCGGCAGCGGGCAGTGCGGCTCGAGCGGCAGCCGCACCACCACCAGCGTGCCCTTGCCGAGGGTCGAGCGGATGCGCATGCGCCCGCCATGGAGTTCGACCAGCGATTTGGAAATGGCGAGGCCGAGCCCCGACCCTTGATGGCTCTTGGTGAGCTGGCTTTCGACCTGTTCGAACGGGCGGCCGAGCTTGGCCAACGCGTCCTTGCCGATACCGATGCCGGTGTCGGCAATGGCGAGCACGATGCAATGATCGGTGGCGCGCCCGCGCACGGTGACGCTGCCGCCTTCTGGCGTGAACTTGACCGCGTTGGAGAGCAGATTGAGCGCGATCTGCTTGAGCGCGCGGCGGTCGGCACGCAGCCGCAGTTCCGGCGATATGCGCGCGACCAGCTTGAGCTCCTTGTCCTGCGCACGCGCCGAGACCACGCGCATGGCCTCGGCCAGCAGCGGATCGAGCGCGAGATCCTCGAAGTCGAGGCGGATACGGCCGGCCTCGATCTTCGACATGTCGAGAATGTCGTTGATGACGTCGAGCAGATATTGACCGCTGCTGAGGATGTCGCCGCAATATTCGTGGTATTTCTCGGCGCCGAGCGGGCCGAACATGTTGGATTCCATGATTTCGGAAAAACCAATGATGGCGTTGAGCGGCGTGCGCAGTTCGTGGCTCATATTGGCGAGGAATTTCGTTTTCGCCTGATTGGCCTCCTCCGCGCGGGTTTTCTCTGCGGCGTATTTCTCGGCCAGTTCCGCCAAGTGCTGCTGCGAGGCGCGCAAGTCGGACACGGTCGCCATCAGCCGCTGCTCGCTGTCGATCAGTTTCTCCTCATGGGTCTTGATGGCGGTGATGTCGGTGCCGACCGACACGTAGCCGCCGTCCTTGGTGCGGCGTTCGCTGATATGCAGCCAGCGGCCATCCTCGAGTTGGGCCTCGAAGGTGCGGGCGCCGGGAATTGACGGGCCGGCGGTGACGATCTTGTTGCGCACCACCAGCTTTTGGCCGGCCGCCACCACCAACTCGTAGGACGCGCCGACCGTGATGGCCTCGTCCGGCAGGCCGTGCAGCTCCTGGAAATTGGAATTGCACAAGACCAGGCGATTGCCGGCGTCCCACAGCACGAAGGCTTCCGGGATGGTCTCGATGGCGTCGCGCAGGCGCAGGTCGGCGGCGACGGTCTTCTCCACCAGGTTCTTCTGCTCGGTAATGTCGACGGCGATGCCGATCAGGTGCGGACCCGGCTCGCGCGGCTGGCTCACCAGCTCGCAGCGCGCGCGCAGCCATACCCAGTGGCCGTCGGCGTGGCGCATGCGGAAGGCGCGGTCGATGACGGTCATCTTGGCGTCGGCGAGCTCGCTGGCGAGATCGTAGAGCTGCACGTCGTCGGGATGCACCAGCGCGCTCACGTCGCCGAAGGGGAGCAGGTCGTCCTTGGCCTTGAGGCCGAGGATGTCGAACATCGACTGCGACCAGAAGATGCGGCCGCGCGCCAGGTCCCAATCCCACAACCCGCAGCGGCCGCGGTTGAGCGCGGTATCGATGCGCGTGCGCACCGTCTCGTAGATCAGGTCGGCCTCGCGCGCGCGCGTCGCCTGCCAGTGAAAGGCGAAGCCGAGGATGAGCACCACGAAGCCGGTGGTGGCCGACAAGGTGATGGTGAGCGTGGTGAGAGCGCGCCAGGATGAAAGTGCCGCCTGTTGCGATTGCACGACCGCGATCTGGCCGAATGGCGGTTTCAGCATTCGCACGGTGGCGAGCGCGCGCGTGTCGTCAGGCAGAGCGATGTCCATGACGCCGGCGCCGGCGCCAAAGGTGGTGAGTGGTTGCGTCGGACCGAGCAGGTCGATCAGGCGGCGGCCGATGGTGGTGTCGGGTCCGGGCGTGGCGGCCGCCACCACGCCCGAGGCATTGGTCAGAATGAAGCGCCGTCCGGCGCCGGTCGCCCAAGGCGGCAGCGCGCGCGCCAGCACCTCTTGCGGCCGCTCAACCGCGTCGGTGGGATTTTTAAGCGGCTGCTGCAGGCGCTCGGCGGCCAGATCGGCGACCGCATCGAGCGCGATGACCATATCGTTGAGGGTCTGCCTGCGGTGGTCGAGTGCCTGTACCACGGCGCCGACACAGATGGTGGCGAGAAAGGCGATGATCAGCACCGGCACCGCGCGACGCAGCAAAGGCTCGGCGGTCAGCAGCCTTCGATACGCCGGCTTGGCGATCGATTGCGCGAGGCCCTTGATGGAATCGGGATGTGCAGACGCACTCGCCAGGCTGGCGCGCGCCATTTAGGCCTCCGTTCGGAAATTCCCCTGTCACCCAACGCTCGGTAAGGATGTGCCGCATCGCTTTCCGAATCACCTTCGATTGGAATCGATGACCGATGATTTGTCGAGAGTCCCTGCCACAAATATTTAAAATTCCTTACCCGGAAATTAACCAGCGTGGCCAAGGGGTAACAGGTGGTGGCACGGCGCGCGCGACGCCGGAAAAAGCCCGATGGATGCGGGTTTTTCAGGGGGCGGCCAGCGCTCGTTCGATAATGTCGGCAACATCGCGCGACAGGCCCGCGGCGGCCTTGATGCGTTGAAGCGCCGCTTCGGCCTTGGCGCGGCGGCCGGCTTCGAGCGTGCGCCAGCTGCGAAAGGCGGTCGAAAGCCGCGCCGCTAGTTGCGGGTTTTTCGGATCGAGCACCAGCACATGGTCGGCGATGAAATCGTAGCCGGCGCCGTCGGCTCGGTTGAATTGGGTCAGGTTGCCTTGCGCGAAGGCGCCGATGAGCGCGCGCACACGGTTGGGATTGGCCATGGAGAAGGCCGGATGGGCGGCGAGGGCGCGCACTTTGTCCAGCGTGTCCGGCTGCGGGGTCACCGCTTGCAGCGCGAACCACTTGTCGACGACCAGTGCGTTGTCCGAATAGCGCCGATAGAAATCGGCCAGCGCTGTTGCGCGTTCCGGTCCATCGTGAAGCACGAGCGTGGCGAGCGCGGCCATGCGGTCGGTCATGTTGTCGGCGGCCTGATACTGCCGCGATGCGCGCGCAATGGCGTCGGGGGCGGCAGTTGCCGCCATGAGATCGAGGCTGACATTGCGCAACGCGCGCCGGCCCGTGCCCTTGGCGTCGGGCGTGTAGCCGCCGCGCACCGTCATGCGCTCGTAGGTAGTCGACAGCGCGGCGCCCAGGCGGTCGCCGATCGCGGCGCGCAGGGCCTTACGTGCTTGGTGGATGGCCTCGGGATCGATGTCACGGCCGATCTCGCGCGCGACGTCGCCTTCGCCCGGCGGCGCCAGCGCGAGCGCGACGAAAGCCGGCTCCAGCGCGGCGTCCTCGAGCAAGGCGGCCAATGCCGTGAACAGCTTCTCATCCATGCGCGGCGTCTTGCCGGCGCGCGAGCGCGCCACGTTGTCGATCAGCAGACGCATGGAGATCGTTTGAATCGCCTGCCAGCGGTTGAAGGGATCGCTGTCACCGGCGGCGAGGAAGGCGAGATCATCGCCGTCGAGGTCGGTGTCGAGCTTGATCGGCGCGGAAAAGCCACGGTTGATCGAGAGCACGGGGCGTTCGGTCACGCCGGCGAATGTGACGCTCGCCGCCGGTTCGCTCAGCACCAGCACGCCGCGCTCGATCTGGCCGCCGCTCGCCGGCGTTAACGGCAGGTCGCGGCCGTCCTTGCCGACGAGGCCGAGCGCCAGCGGGATCACCATCGGTTCTTTCGTCGGCTGGCCGGGCGTGGCCGGTACGCTCTGTTTGCATTCGAGCGTGTAGGTCTTGGCTGCGGCGTCGAAGCGGCCGGCAACCTTTACCTGCGGCGTGCCGGCCTGGTTGTACCAGCGCATGAATTGGCTGAAGTCGCGGCCGCTCGCATCGGCGAAACATTGGATGAACTGTTCGACGGTGGCGGCCTCGCCGTCGTGGCGCGCGAAATAGAGATCCATCCCGGCGCGGAATTTTTCTTTGCCGACCAGTGTCTGCACCATGCGCACCACTTCCGCGCCCTTCTCGTACACGGTGGCCGTATAGAAGTTGTTGATCTCTTTATATATTTCAGGGCGAACCGGATGTGCCAGGGGGCCTGCGTCCTCGACGAATTGCGCCGCGCGCAAGCCGCGCACGTCGGCAATGCGCTTGACCGGGCGCGAGCGCATGTCGCCGGTAAATTCCTGGTCGCGGAAAACGGTGAGGCCTTCCTTCAGGCAAAGCTGAAACCAGTCGCGGCAGGTGATGCGGTTGCCTGTCCAGTTGTGAAAATACTCGTGCGCGATCACCGCCTCGATGCCGGCGAAATCGGAATCGGTCGCGGTCTCCGGCGTCGCCAGCACGTATTTGTCGTTAAAGACGTTGAGCCCCTTGTTCTCCATGGCGCCCATGTTGAAATCGGAGACGGCGACGATCATGAAAATATCAAGATCGTATTCGCGCCCGAACGCCTCTTCGTCCCAGCGCATGGCGCGCTTGAGCGAATCCATGGCGTAACCGCAGCGCGTTTCTTTGCCGTGCTCGACATAGATGCGCAGCGTGACGTCGCGCCCCGACATAGTACGGAACGCGTCCTCGACGCAGGCGAGTTCGCCACTAACGAGCGCGAACAAATAGGACGGCTTGGGATGCGGATCGTGCCAGACCGCGAAATGGCGCCCGCCGGGCAGGTCGCCGCTCTCGGTCAGGTTGCCGTTGGCGAGCAGGACCGGCGCTTCTTTCTTGTCGGCTTCGATGCGCGTTGTGTAGACCGCCATCACGTCGGGCCGGTCGGGAAAATAGATGATGCGGCGGAAACCTTCCGCCTCGCATTGCGTGCAATAGGTGCCGCTCGACCGGTACAGCCCGGAAAGCTGGGTATTGGCGGTCGGATCGACCAGCGTTTCGATTTCCAGCGTGAATGGTTTATTCGGCGGTTGCGGGATGGTGAGCTGATCGGGCGTCGCCACGTAGCTTTCCGCCGGCAGCGCGCTGCCGTCGAGCTTGAGCGCGGCGAGGGTGAGCCCGTCTCCGTCGAGCACCAGCGGGGCCGCCGCGCTTTGCGGGTTGGGCTCGAGCTTTAGCGTCGCGCGCACTCTCGTTTGCGTCGGGTGCAGTGAGACGTCGAGCGAAACGGTCTGCACCAGCCAGTCGGGCGGGCGGTAGTCCTTCAGGCGGATGGGTCGGGCGACGTCGGTGCGCATGAGTTCTGATCTAGGCTGTCTGGTGGAAAATTGGAAGACGGCGGTGTCGATTTCGTAACGTCAGTGCGACGGCTCGGCGTGACCGATCACGCGCTTGATCGACGGCGCGCGTTCGCGCAATGCGCGTTCGAGTGCGTCGACCTTTTCATGCACAGTCTGCACGGTCAGCGCAGGATCGACGCGGCAATGAAAATTGACGATTTCGCCGTCGTCGGTCTCGCGCACGCGCACGTCGTGGACCTCACGGATGGTGCGGCCGTCCGCGGCAAGCTCGGACAATGTCAATTCGATCGCCTTCACCCGCTCCGGCGGCGCTTCGCGGCCGGCGGCGCGGTGCGGCTGCAACGGCTCGATATGGGTATCGATTTCCACGCTGGCGCCGAGCTCGCCGGCGATGGCGGTCTCCAGCCCGTCGGCCAGGTCGTGAGCGGCGCGCAACGTGAGCTTGCCGCCGACCTCCAGATCGAGCGAGACCGCCAGCCGGTCATTCAATTCGTGCACGGTCACGTGATGCACGGCAAGCCCGCGGTTGCGCGCGATCACCATGATGCGATCGAGCACGGTCTCGTTGTCGAGCGCGACCGGATCGATCGTGACGGTTGCTTGCGCGCCTGGCATCTGGTCGCGCAGCGCGGCCTCGACCGCGCCCTTGATCGCCGTCACGCGATCGAGCGGCAGCGTGCGGCTCACCGTGACCGTCAGGTCAATGAAGGTGGTTTCACCCACGGCGCGGGCGCGCACCCGCTCGACCGCGACCACGCCCTGAACTTTCCCGGCAACACTGGTGATTTTCGCGGTAGCGCCGGGCGGCGCGACGTCGATCAACATATCGATGGTACGGCGTCCGAGCCGCCAGCCGGCGATGCAGACGAGCACCGCCACCACCAGCGCGGCGGCCGAATCCGCCCATTGCAGCCCGAATTGGACGCCGGCCAGGCCTACCAGAACCGCCAACGACGCCCACAGGTCGGACGAAAAATGCAGCGCGTCGGCTTCCAAGGCATGGCTGGACGTCTTTTGCGCCGTACGCGACAGCGCGCGGGCGCGCAAGAAATCGACCACGATCGACACCAGGATCACGCCGAACGCCCAGACGTTGGCGATCACCACGTGCGATTCGTGCTCGATCAGGCGCTTGACCGCCTCCCAGATCACCACGCCTGAGAGCAGGAACAGCAGTGCGGTTTCGGCAAGCGCGGAGACTGCCTCCACCTTGCCGTGGCCGTACTGGTGCTCCTCGTCGGCGGGCTTGCCGGAAACGCGCACGGCCACATAAGTCATCACGGTGGCGCCGAGATCGATCAGTGAATGGCCGGCTTCCGACAGGATCGCCAGCGAGCCGGTGGCAAAGCCGACCAACGCCTTGGCAATCGTCAGCACGGCCGAGGCGGCGATCGAGGTCAACGCGACTTGTTCTTTTTCTTGCTGCATGCGGCGGCTTTGCGGTCTGAGCTTGGCGGTCTAAAGCGCGATCGGCTTGCCGTCGCCGGCTGCCGAGCGCACCACCGCGTCGAGGATACGGATATTTCCCATCAGTTCGTCGGTCGTAAAGCGGTAGGGCGCGCGGCCTTCGACGGCGTCGGCCCAGGCCTCGAAATTCATGCGCACCGTATTGGCATGATCGCAGCTGCGCGTTTGCCGCGTTCCGTCCGGGCCGCAATGCACGAAACTCGACGGAATGCCCTGGTCGACATTGCCGCCTTCCTGCACTTCGACCCAGCCGTGGTCGCAGACAAGCGTGAAGCGCGCGTAAAACGGCGGCGTCGACGGACAAGTGATGCGCCCGCGCGCGCCGCTTTCGAAAACGATTCCCGCGGAGACAAAATCCTCCGACGGCGCCGGGAAGATCTGGGACGCAGTGCACGCGCTCACGCGCGTGGGCTTTCCGGCGAGAGAGACGAACATGTCGCCGAGATGGATGCCGAGCGCGGTCCAGGCGCCGGCCGGCGCATGCTTGGGATCGCGCCGCCAGTTCGAGGGGTCCATTTTGCGGAAATTGTTGTGGCTGACATTGGCATCCATATGCAGGATGCGGCCGAGCGCGCCGCTTTCGAACAGCCGCCGCATCTCTTCCATCGCCGGCTCATAGCGGCGTTCATGCCCGATGCCGAGCACGCCGCCGGCCTTGTTGCACGCCACCAGAATCCGCTCCGCGCTGGCCGCGGTGAGCGCCAGCGGTTTTTCGCAGAACACCTGCTTGCCGGCGGCGAAGGCCGCGATCGTCATCTCCTCGTGCAGCGCGTGCGGCGTCACCACTGCGACCGCATCCAGCTCGGGATTCTTCAGTAGCTCCCGGTAGTCGCCGGTGAGATCGAAGTCGTGGGCGGCCGCGAAAGGTTCCGCCATGGCGGTGTCGATGTCGCAGCCGGCCGCCACCTTGAAGCGCGGGCTGCGGGCGAGGCAGGTGACAATCTGCTTGCCCCACCAGCCAAGCCCGATAATGCCGATCCGGATCATGGCGCCATTCCTTTGGGCTCACAGGGCCCGACAATGCGGGGCTTGCGGCCAATGTGCAATGCCGCCGGAATCGCAAGCCCTCGCGCTTTTTCCGCGCCTTTGCAAGGGGTGACCGAACATGAGGTGGCCGCCAAACGCCGCGTCGGCAAAGCCGATGGGCGGCTTGACGATTGCTCTCCGCGGACGGACCTCGTTCATGATTTTGCCGCTGACTTATTGCTGCGCCACCAAGCCCACTCCGGCGCCGATCAAAACAATCCCAAACCACGCGCGTGGTGACACGCGCTCCCCGAGGAATGTCCATGCACCATGCAGATGCTGAACGCGATCGCGCGCCCGTTTTGACGCCAGATGAAAAAACGGACTTTGTCAGGCATCCGGCGCCCGAGTTCGCAAAGGTATTCGGGCGTCAATTTTTCGAAATGAAGATTCGATCGCTCATAGACCTGGACGTAGAGGGGATAGACTTCATCCACAAACGGGCTCACGTCGCTCACGACGCTCATTGCGATCGGCGCGGCGCGCCCCGCGGCCCTGAACTTGCGGCGCAGGTCCTTTCTCGTGGCGTGGCTCAAGGCTCTCATCATGTAATCGCTGAAGCTTGAATATTCGATGTTCAGGCGGGCCATCGGCATGCTGGGCAGGCGCGTGAACCCTTGTTGCCGGACGCATTGCAGCGCCTGCCGGTACTTCGCGGAAAATTCCTTGAGGACGATCAGGCCGGCCTTGTGCATTCGCGCGCGTTCGACAAGAGTTCCTGCCCAGCTGCCGCGCGCAATAGGCCTGCACATGCTCGTCGCCGTCCAATTGGCCCGCGCCCGCCACGCAACCCAGCATGAGCGTGCGCACATACATGAAGCGCGGCCACAGCCGGCGAACAAGTCCGACCATCGATTTTATGCCGCGGCTAACGCCCTCCAGCAGATCGACATCAAGGATGAAGTAGGGCTGAACTGCACAGGCCGCTCCGGTCTCGTCGTGGACGACGAGATAATGGTGCTCGAATTCCGGATGCAGTGTGTCTTCAACAATTTCGTAGTAGCGACGATCTTTGCATTCGAGAACGAATGCGGACGTCCATCTTTCGCATTTCGCGAGTTCGCCGCGGGAGACGGCCTTTATGCCGTCAACTGCCGGGATCGTCTTATTCCGGATCGCTGCCCCGTTCGGGCGTCCGGGCGCGCGAACCGTCCTCGCGGGCGGTATATATCGACGCAGGGAAATCAACGGCCGGAGCGAGCCACGCCGCAGTCTTTCCTCACCGACGAACTCACTCATGCTCCCCCGCAATTAGCACGCGTCAGCCGCAGTTCAGTATACCCCCTAGGCTCAGGGGGTTGCTGCCCACCAAATTTTCTGGAATTAGGATTTCCCCAATGTCCCCCAACAGGCGCAAATATTTGCGCTTTTCCATACTCCCTGCAAGGCGGACGCCTCGCGCGGAGGGCTATCGACGCCTCCAGCGGCCTGAGTGGTGGTCGAGGAACCATTTTAGCGGTCTACATGTCGAGTCGGTCTTGCACGAAGGCCGGAAACAACCGAATATTCGCGCCGCTTCAGAAGTCGTCCAGGGTTCCCAGCTTAGGGAGTTCAAAAAAGGCGCCGTTTCCAACACGGTCCGATGAATCGAAAAAGACCAATGGAACAGCGCATGACCCAAGACATTGCTGCAATGTTTGCCGACCGCGAGGCCGATCGGTACGACATGCACAGCCGTTATCTCAACGAACAAATGGTGCGAATGCTGCGGGCGATCGGCTACGACGTCGATTATCGCCGCGGCATCGGACAATACCTGTTCGATAGCAGCGGCGCCCGTTATCTCGATTTGCTGAGCGGTTTTGGCGTATTCGGCATCGGACGCAATCACCCGGCGCTACGCGTTGCGTTGAAAAGCGTCCTCGACAGCGATCTTCCGAACCTCGTGCAACTGGACGTATCGACGCTTGCCGGCATACTCGCCGAGCGGCTGTTGGCGAATGTTCCTTATCTCGATAACGTGTTTTTTGCCAACTCCGGCGCCGAGGCGGTCGAGGCGGCCATCAAATTCGCGCGCGCATCGACGGGGCGCCCCGGCCTTGTGTATTGCGACCACGCCTTCCACGGTCTCACCAATGGCGCGTTGTCACTCAATGGCGATGCAATTTTCCGCGACGGTTTCGAGCCGCTGCTGCCTGATTGCATTCGCGTCCCGTTCAATGATCTCGCTAAGCTCGAACAGGCGCTTGCCTCACGCACGGTGGCGGCTTTCATCGTCGAGCCGATCCAGGGCAAGGGTGTGAACCTGCCCGACGACGGTTATTTGCAAGCGGCCGCGGACCTGTGCCGCCGTCACGGCACGTTGTTCGTTGTCGACGAAATTCAGACTGGGCTCGGTCGCACCGGCCGCTTTCTGGCGCTTGAGCACTGGAACGTCGAGCCGGACATGGTCCTGCTGTCTAAATCCTTGTCCGGCGGGCATGTGCCGAGCAGCGCCGTGCTCACCCGCAAACAGATCTTCAGAAAGGTGTTCAATCGAATGGACCGCGCCGTGGTGCATGGCTCCACCTTCGCCAAGAACGATCTGGCGATGGCGGCCGGCATCGCCACGCTTGATGTGATCGAGTCCGAAGGGCTGATCGAGAATGCGGAGCGCATGGGGGAGCGACTGCTGTGCGGCTTGTCCGAGCTCATCCCCCGCTACGAGCTGCTCACGGCCGTCCGCGGCAAGGGCTTGATGATCGGGATCGAATTCGCCGCGCCGAACTCGCTCAGGCTGAAGGCCTCGTGGAACGTGATTGAAACCGCAAGCAAGGGTCTGTTCTGCCAGCTCATCACGATCCCGCTCTTCAAGGACCACAAGATCCTCTGTCAGGTGGCAGGGCATGCAAGCCACACGATCAAGCTCTTGCCGGCCCTGGTCATCTCCGATGACGATTGCGAGTGGATTCTGAAGTCATTCGACACCGTCATCGCCGACAGCCACCGCGTGCCTGGCGCGGTCTGGTCGCTCGGCAAGACCCTGGTCGACCACAGCATACGCGCCCGCGCGGCTCGCTGAATTCGCTGCTGCACGGGATCTGCGCGGCTTTCGTGGAAGCAAGCTGATCTTCAGCGCCGGGAAGCGATCTCACAGCGCGGAATTCGTGTGCGTCCGCGGGCCAGGGGTATGGCTGTGTTGAGGCGAGGGGATTGCTTTGATTCATGTCAAAGCCATGCCTGCGTTCAGCGTTTAATTAAACACTGTATGTTCGCGGCCTAAGTGTCACGCCGTTTAGGCGGGGCATTGGATAAGCAGATGTTCGCGGTTCGACCGAAAGAACGCTAAGCCATGCTTATCTGCGAAGAGTACCTGACGCCGGGCTCGCTGGATGAGGCCTTTGCCGCGATGCATCGCTCTCGCGGCCGCTTTCGCATTGTTGCGGGCGCCACCGACACGCTGCCCTGGGCGCGCGAGGGCCGGGCAGGCGACGTGGAAATCCCGGTACTGATTGATGTGGCGCGCATCCCGGAATTGCGCGAATTGCGCGTGGACGATCGGCGCGTGCGGCTCGGGGCCGCGACGCCGATCCAGCGGTTCCTCGATAATTCTGCGCTCGCCCGCGCGCTGCCCTGTATGCCGGGCTGCGCCGTTTGGTTCGCGGACGACCAGATCCGTGCGCAGGCCACCATCGGTGGCAATATCGTAAACGCTTCGCCCGCGGCCGACACCACACCGTGTCTGATCGCGCATGATGCGGACGTCGAGCTGGCGAAAAGCTCCGGCGGCAAAATCCTGCGCCGCCGCATGAAACTCGAGCAATTCGTCATCGGACCCAATCAGACGACCCTCGAAGACGATGAACTGCTGATCGCGGTCGAATGCGATGCCTTGCCGGGCCACGGTGGCAGCTTCGAGAAGGTCGGCCACCGGCGCTCGCTGGTTATCTCGATCGTCTGCCTCGCGGCCTTGGTCAAGCTCGACGCGCAAGGCCGTCGTTTCGAAGATGTACGGCTCGCCATTGGCGGCATCGGGCCGAAACCGGTGCGGCTGAGCAACGTCGAGACATTTCTGCGCGGCGCTCCGTTGAGCGTGGAGCGGCTCGAACATGCCGCCGATATGCCGGTCTCGTTGGTCGCCTCGCGTACGCGCCAGGAATACCGCCGCGACGTGGTGCACGGCTTCATGCTGCGCGGCCTGATCAATGCCGCGCGCCATGCCGGCGCCAATCCCGGCACCATCGCACCGGAGCTGGAATCGGCCTATGGCTGAGATCCGTATCGCGGTGACTGTCAACGGCCGCAAAGTAACGCGCACCGCCAAACCGCACCAGCGGCTGCTCGACTTCCTGCGCGACGATCTCGGCATTACCAGCAACAAGGAAGGCTGCGGCGCCGGCGAATGCGGCACCTGTTCGGTGCTCGTCGATGGCGTGTTGATGAAGTCGTGTCTGGTGCCGGTGGCCAAGGCGCAAGGGTCGAGCATTGAGACCGTCGAGGCGCTGGCCAAGACCGGCGAACTGAGCGTGCTGCAAAAGGCCTTCCAGAAGGCCGGCGCCAGCCAGTGCGGCTATTGCATTCCGGGCATGCTGCTGGCGGCGACGGCCGCGCTGCGGGCCAATCCGTTCGCCGACCGTGAGGAGATCAAGGCGCGGCTCGGCGGCAATATCTGCCGCTGCACGGGATATCAGAAGATTTTCGACGCCGTTGAAATGGCGCGCGACGTGCAAAATGGCCGGCTGCCGGCGAGCGTGTTTGACGAGGTTGAGGTCGAGCAGGGGGATTTCATAGGCAAGAACGTGCGCAGCATCGACGCGCCGGGCAAGGTTTCGGGCCGGCTCAAATATGCCGGCGACATGACCATGCCGGGCATGTTGCATGTGCAGGTGCTGCGTTCTCCGCATGCGCATGCGCGCATTGTGTCAATCGACACGTCGGCCGCCGAGGCGATGGACGGCGTCGAGGGTATCATCACATCCGCAGATGTGCCGGGCGAGGACGGCTTCGGCGTGATCGTCAACGATCAGCCGGTTATGGCGCGCGGCAAGGTACGCTATGTCGGTGAGGCGGTGGTGGCGGTCGCAGCCGAAGACCTGCTCACGGCCAAGCGTGCGCTCGCCGCGATCAAGGTGGTCTATGAGTCGCTCCCGACGGTGTTCGATCCGGACGAGGCGATGCGCGCAGGTGCGCCGGTGCTCCATGATTTCGCGCCCGATAACTTGACCAAGCACGTTCCGATCCGGGTCGGCGACGTGGAAAAGGGCTTTGCCGAATGCGACCTGGTGGTTGAGGAGGAGTATTCGACGCAAGCGATCGAACACGCCTATCTCGAACCGGAAGCGGGTCTCGCTTATGTTGATCCCGACGGCGTGGTGACGATCGTGTCGCCGGACCAGAACAACACGCATCACCGTCAAATGCTGGCGCGCATCATCGCCAAGCCCATCGCCAAGGTGCGCTTCATCATGAGCCCAGTCGGCGGCGGTTTCGGCGGCAAGACCGACATGATCTACCAGGGGATGCTGGCACTGCTGGCCATGAAAACCCAGCGTCCGGTGCGGCTTGTGTTTACCCGCGAAGAATTTTTCATCTCCACCGCCAAGCGCCATCCCTCGCGCACGCGGCTGCGCATGGGTCTGACGCGCGACGGCCGCATTCGCGCATTGGAAGCGACCATGGTCAGCGACGGCGGCGCCTATGCCATGTCGACCGGAAACGTCATGCACAAGGCGGCGGCCCTCATTGGCGGTCCCTATGTCATCCCCAACATCAAGGTCGACACCTACGGCATCTATACCAACAATACTCCGTCGGGCGCGTTTCGCTCATTCGGCGCCCTGCAGGCCGCTTTCGCCACCGAATCCCATCTCGACATCTGCGCCGAAAGGCTCGGTCTTGATCCATTCCAGCTCCGCCGCATCAACGCCATGCACGACGGCGCGGTCACCCATACCCGGCAGAAGCTTGGGTCGGTGAGCCTGTCGCGCGTGTTCGACGCCGCCGAAAACGCTTCCGGCTGGGAAGCCGGCGCGCCAGTGTCGCGCGGTGGCTGCCGCGGTGATCTCGATCGCGACGACATCCGCCCGCCTTGCGCGCTGGGGGCGTATATTGCGGTTGCCGGGAAACAAGAGGCGGTGAAGCGCGACGATGAATCGGTTCGGCGCGCCCCGCATGTGTATCGCCCATCTCCCGTGGGGGAGGTTAAGCCAAAAAAGCGCCTCATGGCACGCAAGCGCGGACGAGGAATGGCCGCCTGCTGGTACGGAATCGCTCGCGCCGCGCCGGCCGACCGCGCCGCCGCCTGGGTGGAAATCGACGACGGCGGCAGCGTCAAGGTTGTTACCGGCGTCACCGAAATCGGCGCAGGTATTCTCACCGTGGTGGCGCAGATCGCGGCGCAGGAGATAGGCGTGAAGCCGGAGGACGTGGTGATCGGCGACAACGACACCGCGCGCGCGCCAGGGCCCAAGCATGCCGGCGGCAGCCGCCAAACCTACATGGCCGGCAATGTAGTTGCGCTCGCCTCGCGCGAGGCTCGCAAGCGGCTGGCCGAGGTCATGGCCGGGGCCTGGGATGTGGATGTCGAGCTGATCCGCACCGGCAATGGAGAGGTTTGGGCCGAAGGCACCAACCATCGCGTTTCCATGGGTGAGGCGGTCGATATCGCCAAGAAGAGCGGCGTGGTCCCGGTCGGCTCCGCCAGTTTCGGCATTGCCGCCGCTGCCAAGCTCGACCCGGTCGACGGCTCGGGCCGGCCCTGGCAGGCCTACGTATTCGGCTGCCAGGTGGCCGAGGTCGAAGTCGACACCGTCACTGGCGAAGTGCAGGTGCTCGGCATCTGGGCCGCGCATGATGTCGGCCGCGCAGTGAACCCGCAGGGCGTGGAAGGGCAAATCGAAGGCGGCATCGCGCAGGCGCTCGGCCAGGGTCTGATGGAGGACTACAAGCTTGAGAGCGGCCGCACCAGCACCTCTGGTTTTGCTAAATACATTCTGCCGACCTCGCTCGACGTGCCGCAGGTCAATTCCATCATCATCGAAGACCCCGATCCGTACGGTCCGCTCGGCGTCAAAGGTGTCGGCGAGCTGTCCCTGGTACCGACCATTCCGGCGATCATGAATGCGATCTACGACGCGGTCGGCGTACGGATCACCGATCTGCCGGCGACGCCGGAAAAAGTGTTGATGGCGATTCGCGACAAGCAGCGGCAGCGGCCTCACATGGCACCGCAAGCGGCCGAATGAACGAGGGACGCGTATGCGTCGGGTTTCGGTCGTCTTCAGCGCCGCCGTGAACGTGTCCCCGTCGCAAACCTAATCCGATTGGCCGGAGGCACCGAATTCGAGTGAATCGTCTGCTCAATGAGCGCGTTCTGCAGACTGATTTGGTGCGGGCTGATCGGATCTTCTCCATCGCGAGCCTCGCTGGAAGCAGAGATCCTGATATTTCGCTAACCGCTCAATAACCTGCGGCTCTTTGGCCGCACTAGCGGTCACGGCTGCGGCTTTGCTGATCAATCCGGCCCGAAATGCTGAAATTTTGAGCATCCGTACGAGCGGTCGTTGGCCACTGATCCGATCCGCGGCTTTTTCCCACGATATTGTTTTAGCGTGCGAAATCCGTCGCGTTGCGATTTGAATCGCGCCCGGCCGTGCTTGGCATAACGCTTGCGACTTTCCTCATTGCATACAGTTCGTCTTGCGCGTTGCCCGGCGGGCGGTGCGCGGGCGGCATCCGCGGCACGAGAGGTGCGTGGTGAAGACCCAGATCGCCGCCGAACCGCAACCGATCAGCATCGAGCTCGACCGTACCGCGCTCGTCATCATCGATATGCAGCGCGACTTCCTGGAGCCCGGTGGCTTCGGCGAGACGCTCGGCAACGATGTCTCGCGGCTGCAGGCTGCGGTGAAACCGTTGCAGGCGGTGCTCGCCGCTGCGCGCGCAGTCGGCATGCTCGTCATCCACACCCGCGAAGGCCACCGCCCGGATTTGTCGGACGCGCCGCCGGCCAAGATCGAGCGCGGCGCGCCATCCAAACGCATCGGCGATGCCGGTCCCATGGGCCGCATTCTTGTTCGCGGCGAGGAAGGCCACGACATCGTTCCGGAACTCTATCCAATCGAGGGTGAGCCGGTGATCGACAAGCCCGGCAAGGGCGCATTCTACCAGACGGATCTCGAATCCATGCTGCGCCATTGCGGCATCGACAATCTCCTGGTCGCCGGCGTCACCACTGAAGTGTGCGTCAACACCACCGTGCGCGAGGCCAACGACCGCGGCTACCGCTGCATCGTGCTCGGTGATTGCTGCGCATCTTACTTTCCGGAATTTCACGAGATGGGCCTGAGGATGATCAAGGCTCAGGGTGGCATTTTCGGCTGGGTTTCGGATTCGACGAACGCGCTGGCAGCGCTTTCGCGCGCGAGCAAAGAACTTAACCGACGCAACGCTTGATCTTGGGGAGGTGCGTATGAGCACATCGGCGACGTTCAAACCCAAACTATGGACGCCGGGCGACTGGAACGCGTTTTTCGGCTTTGGCACCAACATTCTGGTCAACATGCTGGTGCTCACCGGGCTGTTACGCTTCGTGCTCAAGATGCCGGACACGCTGGTGTTCGGCAGAATCTTGCCGGCGCTTGGCCTGATGATGTGCCTGTCCACTTTCTACTACGCCTGGCTCGGCTATTCGCTCGCGAAGAAAACCGGACGCTCGGACGTCTGCGCCATGCCCTCGGGCGTCAGCGTTCCGCACATGTTCATCGTCACCTTCGTGATCATGCTGCCGATCACGCTCACCACCAAGGACCCGATCAAGGGCTGGGAAGCGGGCCTGGTCTGGGTGTTCTTCCAGAGCTTCATCCTGATGATCGGCGGTTTTATCGCGCCTTACATCCGCAAGATCACGCCGCGTGCCGCCCTGCTCGGCACGCTGGCCGGCGTGTCGATCACCTTCATTTCGATGCGGCCGGCGCTGGAAATGTTCATGACCCCGCAGATCGGCCTCGTCTGCTTCGCCATCATCCTGGTGAGCTGGTTTGGCGGTGTGAAATACCCCTTCGGCATCCCCGCCGGCCTGGTCGCCATCGCGATCGGCACCATCATCGCCTGGGGCTCCAATATTTTCGGGCTCGGCCTCGGCGGCTTGAGCATCACGGGCGTCACGGGCGCATTCACCAGCTTCGGCTTCTCGGTGCCGGTGCCGGCGTTCGATCACGTGTTTTCAGGCTTCCAATTCCTTGGCGTCATCCTGGTCACCGCCATCCCGTTCGGCATCTACGATCTGGTCGAAGCCATGGATAACGTGGAAAGCGCGGAAGCAGCCGGCGACACCTATCCGACCACGCGCGTGCTGACCGCCGACGGCATTGTCAGCCTGATCGGCTGTCTGATGGGCAATCCGTTCATCAACGCGGTCTATATCGGCCATCCCGGCTGGAAGGCGATGGGCGGCCGCATCGGCTATTCGGCGGCGACCGGCGCGATGGTGATCGTGCTGTCCTGGTTCGGCGTGATCTCGGTGCTGCTGGCGATCATTCCCGTGGTCGCGATCTCGCCGATCCTGCTGTACATCGGCATGCTGATCGGCGCGCAGGCGTTCCAGACCACGCCGACCAAACACGCGCCGGCCATCGTGCTGGCGCTGACGCCGCATGCCGCAGCCTGGGCCAAGACGCTGATGGACGGCGCGCTTGGCGCGGCCGGCACCAACGCGGCGGCGGTCGGCTTCGACAAATTGTCGACGCAAGGCGTGCTCTACCAGGGCCTGTCGATCCTGGGCGAGGGCTCGATTCTCACCGGCCTGGTGCTAGCGGCGATCGGGGTGTTCGTGATCGAGCGAGAGTTTGTGAGGGCGTCGGCCTTCGCGCTCGCCGGCGCGGTGCTGACCTATTTCGGCTTTATGCATGGCGGCGCGGTCGGCATCGGCCATGGGCTGGGCGTGACACCTGCGGTGGCGCTGTCCTATGCGATCGTCGCGGCCCTCCTGTTCGTACTGAGCCGCAAGCCCAGCTTCGTGGCGGTGCCTGACGCGGTGCCGGCGGAATAGGGCTGCGACTGTTGCACGGATAGCTGATTTTTCGCACAAAGAGCGGCGCTGCCTGATCGGGCGGCGCCGCTTTCGTGGGTGGGGGAAAACTCTTTGGCCGAAACCGTTGCCGCGATCGTTGCCGCTCACCGCGCGGGAACGCTGACGCCCGAAGCGACCGTCAGGCGTTCTTATGCGCGGCTGCGTGCGCGCAACGATCCCGCCATGTTCATCAGCCTGCGCGAGGAAGCCGAGTCGGTGGCGGAAGCGCGCGCACTGACGGACGCCAGCCTGCCGCTGTTCGGTGTTCCTGTCGCGATCAAGGACAATATCGACGTTGCCGGCATGGCGACGACTGCCGCCTGCCCGGCCTTCGCCTACACCGCCCACCGCGATGCCACCGCGGTGGCACGGTTGCGCGCGGCGGGCGCTATTCCGATCGGCAAGACCAATCTCGATCAATTTGCCACCGGGCTGGTGGGCGTGCGCTCGCCTTACGGCGTGCCGCGCAATGCATTCAAAGCTGAATTGGTTCCGGGCGGATCGAGTTCGGGCTCGGCGGTGGCAGTTGCCGCCGGCATCGTGCCGTTGGCGCTCGGCACCGATACCGCAGGCTCAGGCCGTGTGCCGGCCGGCCTGAACAATATCGTGGGCTTGAAGCCAAGCCTCGGCCTGGTCTCGACCCATGGGGTGGTGCCGGCCTGCCGCACGCTCGACTGCGTGTCCGTGCTTGCGCTCACCGTGGACGACGCCTGGACGGCACTGAGTGCGATAGCGGGGCCGGACCCGAACGATCCCTTTTCGCGCAAACGCCCGCTCGGCGTTCCCGCCGCCATGCCGGCGCGCGTCAGGCTCGGCGTGCCGAGCGCCGGCGATCGGCTGTTCTTCGGCGACAAGCATTTCGAGGCGGCCTACGACGCGGCGCTCGCGCGGCTTGCCAAGCTCGGCTGCGCAATCGTGGAAATCGATATCGAGCCGTTCTACGAGACCGCGCGGCTGCTCTATGACGGCCCCTGGGTGGCTGAGCGCGCCATCGTCGCGAAGCCGGTACTGGATTCTGATCCGGACGCGCTGCATCCGGTAACCCGCGAGATTATCGTCAGCGGATTGAAGCCGACGGCGATGGATACCTTTGCGGCGTTCTACAAGCTGGAGCAACTGCGCCGCGTCGCCGAGTTCACCCTTACCCAGGTCGATGCGCTGGTGCTGCCGACCGCGCCCACCGCCTACACGGTCGCGCAAGTGCTGGCCAATCCTATCCAACTCAACAGCCGGCTCGGCACCTATACCAATTTCGTCAATCTGCTTGATCTCTGCGGGCTGGCACTGCCGGCTGCAATTACCGAGCCCGGTGTTCCCTTCGGTATCACGCTGCTGGCGCCCGGAGGCCACGACGCCAAGCTTGCGGAAATCGGCCGCGTTTTCCACGCCGACACCGCACTTCCGCTCGGCGCGCTGAAGCAAGTGCAGCCGACTGAGGCGCCGGCTTGATTACAAAGTTTCCGAATAGTGCTCGTATTCCTCGCCGACGGTGATGATGTGCGCGTACATGGTCTGCGCCGCCATCACCCGCTCGCCGCGTAGAATCGCTTGCACGACGCGGTCATGCTCAAGGTGCGACTTGGCGAGACGGCCGCGGATGCGGAACTGGGCGCGGCGGAATGGCCGCACCCGCGCGCGTGTCATCAGCGTCAGCTCGGTGAGATAGCCGTTGTGCGAGCCTGCGTAAATGGTGCCGTGGAACGCTTCGTTGACTTCGTGGTAGCGTTGCGGGTCGCCGCTCTGGATGAGTACGCGCAGCTTCTCGTGCTCGTCTTCCATGGCGCGGCGCTCGGGCGCGTTCATGCGTTCTGCGGCATAGCCCGCGCACAGCGCCTCCAGCTCCGCCATCACCTCGAACATGCCGATGAGCGTTTCGTGGTTTGGCCGTGCCACTGCGGCGGCGCGATGGGCGCGCATTTCCACCAGTCCGCTCGCCGCCAGCATGCGGATAGCCTCGCGCACCGGCGTGCGTGACACGTTGAACCGGCGCGCCAGCTCGCTCTCGTCAAGGGTGGAGCCAGGCGTGAGCTGGCCGCGCACGATTTCGTCGGCCAGTTGCAGCCGCAAGGTTTCGGCGCGCGTGCCGCGCGATGGCGCGCTCGGTTCCTCGGTGGTGGGCGCTATGAGGCTCATGCCGACTTCTCGCTGGGAGCGTCCATCAGGCTCACATGCGCCGCGACGACGCGCCAGCCCTCGGGAAATTTGACCCAGGTCTGCATCTGCCGGCCGATCTTGCCCGGTGTCGAAGGTCTCTCATAAAGCGTTGACGCGACAGCGAAATTCGTCCCGTAACTGGTGATGACGGTGCGCGACAAGGCGCGGGCGAGCCGCGCCGGCGAGCGCGCCGCGCGGAAGGATTTGATCGCGCCATAGCCGTAAAGAATTTCGGTCGCGCCATAACGGATAGTGCGCGCGTCGTCGCGGAACAGCGAGTCGAGCGTGGCGACGTCGTTCGCCACCAGTGCCTTCTCGTATCGCTCGAAGGCATCCCGCACTTCGGCCACGACCTCCGGCAGGTCGATGTCCATTTAATTCCTCCCTAGAGTCGCGGCTTGCCCGCCGCGACCGTTCCCATTTTTTCGAGCGCATAGGCGATGCGCAAAACGATGTCCTCACGCCACGGCGCGGCGATGATCTGCACGCCGATCGGCAACGGCTTGAGCGGCACCGGCACCGCCGCCACCGGCAGGCCGATGAACGAGATCGGCTGGGTGTAGATTCCCACATTGGGACGCAGCGGCAATTCGACTCCGTCGAGCGTGAACGTCTGCTGGCCGATCTTCGGCGCGGTGCAGGGCGTCGTCGGTGCCAGAATCGCGTCGTAGCGCTCGAACAGCTTCAGCACCTGTTCGCAATACCAGCGCCGGAAAATCTGCGCCTTGTTGACCAGCGCCGCCGGCACCATGGCACCCGCGATCAGGCGGTCGCGCACCGCCGGATCGAAATCGCGCGCTTGCGTTCGCAGGCGATCGAGGTGGAGCGCGGCGCCTTCGGTCGTGGTGATGACGTAAGCCGCGGCACGGGCACGCGCGGCTTCTGGAATTGCGATTTCGTCGTTGGCGTTCAAAGCTTTGGCAATGCGCGCGACCGCTTCGAGCGCCTCGGGAAAAGCCCCTTTCTTGAAATAGCCGCCGGCGACAGCAATGCGCAATCCGTCGATGCCGTGATCGAGCAACGCGGTTGTCGGCTCTGCGGCGCGGTCGGCGCAGGCGGGATCGTGCGGGTCCGGACCCTGCATGGCGTCGTAGCTCAGCGCCAGATCGCGGGTCGAACGCGCGAACGGCCCGAGACGATCGAGGCTGGCGACAAAGGGAAAGGTGCGCGCACGCGTGAGGCGGCCATAAGTCGGTTTCAGTCCGAAGATGCCGCACAGCGAGGACGGCACGCGGATCGAGCCATTGGTGTCGGAGCCGAGTGCCAGCGGCACCATGCCGCCGCCGACCGCGCTGCCCGATCCACCCGAGGAACCGCCGCTCATGCGCGTTACGTCGTGCGGATTGCGCGAGGGGCCGTCGTGCGCGTTCTCGCCGGTGAAGTCGTAGGCGTATTCACCCATGTTGAGCGCGCCGACCAGCACGGCACCGGCCGCCTCCAGCCGCTCGATCAACGGCGAGTCTGTTTTTGCCGGCGGATAGGCGCGGTTGATCTTGGAGCCGGCGACGGTGACGACGCTTTCGATGTCGAACAGGTTCTTGACCGCGAAAGGCACGCCGGCGAGTGGCAGGCACGCTTTGTCGCGCGTGGCATCGATGGCGCGTGCCTTGGCGCGGGCGCGCTCGGCGGTCACGGCGGTGAAAGCGTTGAGCGTCGGATTGAGTGTCTCAATGCGTGCCAGCGCGTCGTCGATTACGGAACGCGCGTTCGTGCGCCCCGACGTCACCGCCTCGGCAATTTCGGCGGCCGTTGCCCAATCGCCTTCCACGGCGTCAGGCCTTGAAGACAGGCGCGGGCTCGGCATCGTCCGGCAGCTTGAATTCCGTCACGCTCGCGGCAAGCCGGAGTGTGACCTCGAGGTTGGCCTTCACCGTCGGCTTCCAGGCCTCTTCGAGCGGCAGGCCGAGCGCGGCAGCCGCCGCCACGATGAAGTCGTCGAGGGATGGGTCGGCCATACGCAGGTGCCTCGTTACAACGGCGGATGCGGTATAGCCGCCAGCAGGTCACGGGTATAGTCCGCCTGCGGCTCGACCAGCACGCGCTGGGTTGGGCCCTGCTCAACGATCTGGCCGGCGCGCATGACGATGACGCGGTCGCACAGCAACTGCACCACGTTGAGGTCGTGGGACACGAACAGATAGCTCATGCCGAGCGAATCTTTCAGGTCCTGCAGCAAATTGAGCACCACCGCCTGCACCGAGACATCGAGCGCGGCGGTCGGCTCGTCGAGAATGATGAGGTCGGGCTTGAGCGCAATGGCGCGCGCGATGCCGACGCGCGCCTTCTGCCCGCCGGAGAGCTGGTGCGGAAAGCGATCGAGCAGATTAAGCGGCAGGCCGACCTGCAGCGCCAGCTCCTCGCATCGCGCGCGCAGCTTGCTACGCGGGACGTTGCCGAGCCGCATGATCGGGTCGGCGATGGCGCGCACCGCGGTGAAGCGCGGGTTGAGGCTGTCGGTCGGGTCCTGGAACACCATCTGGATGCGCTTGCGCAACGGCAATTTGGCGAAGCGGCTCGCCGCAATGGCGCCGATGTCGACGCCGTCGAACATGATGGTACCGGATGTCTTATCGATCAGCCGCATCACCATCATCGAAGTGGTGGACTTGCCGCAGCCGGATTCACCAACCAGACCGACGCTTTCGCCGCGCGCGATCTCGAAGCTGATGCCGTCAACCGCGCGGAACACGGCACTTTCCGGCACCGGCTTGTTGGCGCCGCCGAACAGCTTGGAGAGCGAGGCGGTGGCACCCTGGCGCGGATATTCCTTGATCAAGTTCTCGACTGTAAGCAGCGGCGCCTTCGCTGGCGCCACGCCTGCCGCGGAAGGCGCGCGCGCGGGGAGCGCCTCGCCTTCCGGCAGCAGATCGCGCAGCGTGACGCCGGGTCGCGGCGTCGCCCGCATTAGTTTTCGCGTATAGGCGTGCTGGGGCGCCTGGAAAATGGCTTCGGACTGCGCGGTCTCGACCACGTGGCCCTTCTCCATCACCACCACGCGGTCGCAATAGGCGGCGGCCAGACCGAGATCGTGGGTGATCAGGATCATCGACATGCCGCGCTCGCGCGTGAGCTCGACCGCCAGGTCCATCACCGCCTTCTGGGTGGTGACGTCGAGGCCGGTGGTGGGTTCGTCGGCGATCAGCAGTTGCGGGCGGCAGGCAAGCGCCAGCGCAATCACCACGCGCTGGCACATGCCGCCGGACAGCTCGAATGGATAGGCGTGGTAGCGCTCCTTAGGGCGCACGATGCGCACCAGGTCGAGCATCTCCACCGCCTTGCCGGTGACCGCATCGCTGTCGACCTGGGCGTGCTGGAGCAGCACGTCCTCGATCTGCTTGCCGATCTTGCGGATCGGATTGAGCGCCAGACGCGGGCACTGGAAGATCATCGACATTTCGCGGCCGCGCAAGTCGCGCATCTCGCTTTCGGGGGCGGCGCGCAGATCGAGGCCGGAGAAGGTGACCGCGCCGTCGGCAATGCGGCCGGCGCGGTCGAGAATGCGCATCACCGCGTAGGAGGTCACCGACTTGCCGGAACCGCTCTCGCCGACGATGCCGACGGTCTCACCCTTGGGGACGGTGAGATTGACGTGTTCGACCGCGCGCACGGTGCCGCGGCGCGTGTGGAATTCGACGGTGAGGTCGCGCACGTCAAGCAGCGGCAGGCTTTCGCCTACATCGGATGGCGGAGGTAGCGGCTTGAGCATTGTCACGTCCTCCGCTGCGGATCAACCAGATCGCGCAGGCCGTCGCCGAGCAGGTTGAAGCAGAACACGGCCAGCATCAGCGCGGCGCCCGGAAACAACGCGACCCACCATTCGCCCGAGATGATGTTGGTCGCGCCTTCCGCCACCATGATCCCCCATTCCGGCGTCGGCGGCCGCACGCCGAGACCAATGAACGAGAGGCCGGCGGCGTTGAGGATGGCGTAACCCATGGTGAGCGAGATCTGCACCATCATGATCGGCATGATGTTCGGCAGGATATGCATCAGCAGGATGCGAAACTCGCCATTGCCGGACAGCCGCGCCGCCTGCACGAAGCCGGCATCGCGCCGCACGTTGGCTTCGGCGCGGGCCACGCGCACATAGAGCGGGAAGTTGATAATGGCGGTAGCAATAACGATGTTGGTGACGGTGTTGCCGAGCGCGGCGACGATGCCCATGGCCAGCACGAACAGCGGGAAGGCCATGATGGTGTCGGACAGCCGGCTGACGATGCGGTCGGTCCAGCCGCCGAAATAGCCGGCGGCGATGCCGGCGAGCCCGCCCAGGGCGAAGACCAGCGCCACCGACGTGATCGCGATGATGAAATCGAGCCGTGTCGCCACCACCACGCGGCTGAACACGTCGCGGCCAAGGAGGTCGGTGCCGAACCAATGCGCCCAGGACGGCGGCTGCAGCTTGGCCGCGGTTTCGCTTGCCAGTGGATCGTAGGGCACCACGTAAGGGCCGACGAGCGCGGCAAGCGCAATCAGCATGAACAGCGCGAAGGCCAGGCCCGTTACCGGGTTTTCCGAGATCACGTAGCGCGCATGACGCCATAGGGAATTGCTCGACGGCTTCGGCGCGGCCGGCGGCATGGCGGCTGGCGCGGGCATAGCCGCGGTTTCGGCGGCGATCGTCGGCACCGCCTTGGCTTCGGGTGGCACGGCTTGCACGGCGGTGTCGGTCATCCCTCCAGCCTCACGCGCGGGTCGATGACGCCGTAAAGAATGTCGATGAGCAGATTGAGCGCCACGTAGAGGATCGCCATGGTGAGCACGAAGCCCTGCACCGGCGCGAAGTCACTGGCGATCAGCGCCTCCACCGCGTAGGAGCCGATGCCGGGCCAGGCAAAGACCTTCTCTACCAGCACGTTGGCGCCGAGCAGGAAGGAGAACACCATGCCGAGCGTGGTGACGACCGGCAGCATGGCATTGCGGAAGGCGTAGGTGAGGATGACGGTCTTGCTGGAAAGGCCGCTTGCCCGCGCGGTGCGCACGAAGTCGGACGCGAGCACCGCCAGCATGGAAGCGCGCGTCATGCGCGTGATCGGCGCTAGCGAGAAGATGCCAAGAGTAAACGCCGGCAAGATGAGCTGGCTGAGGCTGGCGCTGAATGTCTCGAAACTGCCGGTCAGCAAACTGTCGATCAGGAAGAAGCCTGTGATCTGCGTCGGCGGGCTGCTGAACGCGTCGAGACGGCCGATCGGTGATGGCGACCAGCCGAGCAGGTAATAGAACACATAAACCAAAAGCAGGCCGGTGAAGAACACCGGCAGCGAGACGCCGGCGGTCGCCACGATGCGGCAAGTGTGGTCGATCCAGGAGCCCTGTCGCACCGCGGCCAGAATGCCGAGCGGCACAGCGATCAGCACAGAGAGAATGAGACCGAATAGCGTGAGCTCGGCCGAGGCGGGCAACCGGCTTTTGATCTCGGTCATCACGGGCTGGCCGGTGGAGAGCGAATTGCCGAGATCTCCATGGGCGAGATCATCGACGTAGCGGACGAATTGCTCGGGCAGCGGGCGGTCGAGGCCGAGGGTCTTGCGAATTTCGGCGATCGATTGCGGGGTCGCGGCAGGGCCGGCGAAATAAACCGCCGGGTCGCCGGGCAACACGCGGGTGAGCATAAAAGTGACGATGACAACCCCGATCAAGGTCGGGATCACCGTCACCAGCCTTTTGCCGATTTTCGCGAGCATGGATTGTTCGTAGCGACGCGCCCCTGGTGCGGCAGCGCACCGCTCGGCTTACGCCTTGCAATGCGCCGCCAGCGGGGCAGACTCGTCGGCTACGCCTTTACGATCGAACGGTAGTCGACCTGGCGGTGGAACCAGTAGGCGTAGCCGGAGATGTTCTTCTGGGTCGCCACGTTCAGGTAGGGCTGGAACAGCGGCACACGCGGCACTTCGATGTAGGCTTTTGAGATAAAGCCTTTCACGTCGTGGGCGTACTTCTCCTTGTCGCCGATGGCCGCCGCGGCGCGGGCGCCGTCGATCATGGCGTCCATGTCCTTGTTGACATAACTTGGCGTGTTGAAGATCGCGTTCTGGCCGGAATAGCACCAGAAGAAGAAGTATTCCGGATAATCCAGCCAGCCCGAGAAGAAGTTGACCATCATCGGCATGGTCTTCTTCGCCATTTCGCTGCGCCAGTTCGAGCCCGGCACTTTGTTGATGGTGGTGGTGATACCGATCTGCTTGAGGCTCTCCTGGATCAGCACGGCGATCGGCTCGCTGATCACGCCCTGGCCGAGGTCGAAGGAGATGGTGGTGCTGATGGCGCCGGCACCGGACTCCTTCATTAATGCCTTGGCCTTGGCGATGTCGGTCTTGTAGCCGGTCTTGGCCGGCCATGCGATATCGGTGACCGTGTTGGACGGGCCGCCGAACAGCGGATTGGCCAGCCCATAGACCGCCGCATCCATGATCTTCTGGTAGGGAATCGCGTAAGCGATCGCCTGGCGGACCTTCTCGTTGTTGAACGGCGGATGCGCCACGTTCAGCTCGAGGCTGTACATGCCGTTGCCGATCGGGTTGGAGATGATGACGACCTTGCCCTCCTTCTTCATCTCGGAGGCGTCCTTGCTCGGCAGGTCGAAGGACATGTCGGCGTCGCCGCGCTCCATCAGCGCGCGGCGGTTGCCCTGCGAGGGGATGGTGCGCCAGATCACGCGCTTGAGCGCGGGCAGCTTGCCGCCGACCCAGGCGTCGTTGCGTTCATAGATGGTTTCCACGCCGGGCTTCCAGCTCACCACTTTGTACGCGCCGCTGCCGGCCGTGGTGCTCTTGGTGAAGTCGCGCGCCCACGGATCCTTTTCCGTGGCGTGCTTCTTGAGCAGTGCGGAGTTGTAGATGCCGGGCACGATCACCGCGAGATCGGGAATCGTGAGCCGGTCCTTCTTAATGAAATCGACGCGGAAGGTGTGATCGTCGACAACGACGAACTGCTCCGGCTTCACCAGCGAACCGGCTTTCATCTGCACCCGCGGGAAGCCGCCGACGCCGATGGCGCGCTCGAACGACCACTTCACGTCCTTGGCGGTGACCGGGGTGCCGTCCTGGAACTTGGCCGACTTCTTCAGCTTGAAGGTGGCCGACATGTCGCCGACATTCATGTCCTCGGCAAGCTCGCCTTTGAACTTGTCGCGGTCGCAGGACAGCGTGCCGTCCGACAAGGTTTTCTTTTCGTGGGTGACGAGACGGTCGTAGCAATTCCAAGATGCCTCGTAGCCCGGCCGGTTGGTGCCGAGCCCATGGATGTCGAGATTGTTGGGGCCGTTCTCGGTGACCAGCAGCAGCGTCTCCTTGCGCGAGGCCGCCTTTGCCGACCAGATCGCCGGACCCGAGATCGCGGTGCCGGCGGCGAGCGCCGCCGCCGACTTCAAAAATTCACGCCGTTTCATTGAAAACCTCCCGATTTAACTGGATGCCTTGGGGAGATTTCCGCAAGAGTTCATGCCAACGATCGCTGGCGTCCTGCGCTTCGGCTAAGCATCTGAATCCATGGAAATATTAGCGTGTTGCCGCGGCGAGCCGCCGCGATCGAGGAACAGACAATTGCATACAATTCGATAAAACGGCCTAAATATTGGGCAAAATCTGGGTCATAGCGTCTCGCTTGATTGGGTCTCAGGATACGCATTGGCATCATCGCGACCATCACGCGAGATTTGCCAGCCCTCCATTTGGCATTACGAGCGGCAAACCCGGTCAGCGGACCTAATTTAGTTTTGCGGGCGCAGACGAGCAGAAACTTTCGTGAGCGCCGGTGTGCCGCAAGGGGAGTGCGATGGTGTCTAGGGGCAGGTCAAAGCAAAATCGGTTTATCATGAATTTGTCCTGTCCCACTTTGCGCAACGGTCGCGTTGAGTAATTGTCCCACCGATTTTCGCTTCCATCGGCAAAGAGACAGTTTTGTAAGGACTACGTGCCTGGCACGCAGTTCGAGTTCTTCTAGGACCAACTCGTAGGTCGCAAACTCCGTCACCAGGCGTTGTAGTTTTTTGTCTAATGACAATAGTGCCGACCAACACGAGTGAGGCTACGAGGCACGGACGACATAACGCCAAGAAACCGTGGGTCACTGGCTAATGCCCGTCGTTGCAAGATTCAGTTCGTGTAATTGTGGGAGATTGTTTGTGTAATGATGGGCTATTGAACGGCGGGCACGATTAGTTCAGAGCCGCTGCAGACACAGCGCACCGCCGATTTCGCTTGCCCGCGAGCGTGATCCGATTTGCCGGACATTTTTACCGCCAACATTCCGGCCCTGCCTGATAGCGGTGTCCCGGTTTAGGTATTTCGGCACACACAGTAGTTACTCAAGAGCTTGGTGAACACCTCGCCGCTTGGCGCCGGTGCGCATGCACACCGACCGGGCGGAATCCCAATCAGGACCCGGTCGTCAGGCAGAAACCACAAACCTTAAACGTATTCGGGGGCACCGTTCAGGCCGTCCAGGGAAAGCCTCCCTATACTGGGATGCGCCTTCGCTTCAGCCACAATGTCTTTGGCGGCTTGGGCGAAAGCCGCCGCCAACTTGGTGCGGGAGCGGCCGATGGGGAACAGCATTCCATATTTCATCTCGAAACGTGGCAGAAACGGCCGGATAACGAGCCCGAAGGGCTGAAACGTCGCGGCTGTGAAAGGATCAACAATCGAGACACCCAACCCGGCTGCGACCAGCGTGCAAACACCGGAGGTACTCTGTACCTCGACGAGCATGCGGCTGCGCCGAACGCCGGCTTCTTCAAACAGGCGATCGATGCGAAAGCGGGTGAGGATTTCGGGAATCAGGGATACGAAGGTGGCATCGGCCAAATCCGCTGCGTGCACGACCTTCCTTTCCGCCAGGGGATGGCCGAGTGGCATTATGCAGACGCAATTGACCGTACCAAGCGCCTCAGTTTTCGCCTCCGGGTAGTCAATTGGAAGCGTAGGCAAAGCGATGTCAAATCGCTGGGCGCTCGTCCAATCTCTCATCTCGCGGCGCGTCGTGACCTGAATCGAAACACGCAAATCCGGGTACGTGCCGCGTAGTCGTTCGAGAGCCTTAGGTACGAGCGAGTGGGCAATTGGAGGGGCGGCGATAATATGTAGCTCACCGATAGACAGGTGACGAATGTCGCGCACCGCGGTGTCCAGGCGATCGAGACGGGTCAACGCCTCTTGCGCCTCGGTGAAGAGCCATTGCGCTTCCTCAGTCGGATAGAGCCGACCGCGCTCGCGTAAGAAAAGTTTGACCCCAAGCTGCACTTCAAGGTCGTCGATAAGACGGCTCACAGACGGCTGACTCACGCCAAGCAATACAGAGGCGCGGGTCGTAGTGCCGCCGAGCATTACTGCGCGAAACGCCTCCAATTGGCGGAGATTCAGGCGGCGCATACGAAACACCTATACGGTCATCGAATAACCCTATGTCTTAATTTTGTTAGAACTTATTGCCCCGTCATGCAAGCCTTCAGCTACGGGAAGCAGAAACGCTGTCGTGTACAAGAAAAAATAAGATCGGTTGTACACATGGATGATGAAAACATAATTCTTGTCGCTAGGTTCGAGGTCAAAGCTGGACTCGGCCCAAAAGTGCGGAAGACTCTTCTGCGCATGGCCGACGAAGTGAAAAAAAACGAGCCCGGCTGTCTTTCCTATGTCGTGCACAGCTCCCTGGAGCACGATGACGTCTTTCTGCTGTACGAGACCTACAAGAACAAAGACGCGCTCGCGGCTCACCGGGAAACGCCGTTTTTCAAAGACCTGATCGAGGGCCAGGTCGTGCCGCATCTCGCCGTCAGGCAGCGCGAACTCTATTCCGTCTGCGGAAAAGACAGCGATGAGCGATGAGGCGATCGCGTGATGATTGCCGGCTGTGGCAACTCATTCCCGACGGTCTTTGAAATGCGACAAGGTTGGTCTTTCAACAAAAGGACGAGGGTACCGAAATGACTGTACGCGTGCTTTACGAGGATCTCACGTGGCGTGACGTGAAAGACATGTGGGACGAAAACAAAATCATCATCCAAACCGTCGGTGCAATCGAGCAACATGGTACTCACCTGCCTTTCAATACCGACGACATCCGGGTGATCAAGGCCGCCAAGGCGGGCGCTGCCATCGCGCAGAGCCACGGCGTCAAGGCATTCGTCGCGCCGCCCATCCACGTGGGATTTTCAACGCTGCAGATGGATTTGCCGGGCGATGTGGATCGCTATCCGGGCACGCTGACATTCACAGCGGAAACGCTGATGCGCGTCATTCAGGAGCTCGGGGAATGTTTCGCCCGCGCTAATTTCAAGCGGATTTTGCTGCTGAACGGGCACGGCGGCAACTGGCAGCCGCTGCAAACCGTCGCCCGCAGTATCCGGGACAAGACCGGCGCCATCGTCGCCGTAGCGAATGTGTTGCGGCTTCCGGCGCCGGGCAAGCTTGAGGGGCTTCTGAAGGAGCAGCAGGTCAAGCACGCCGGCGAATACGAAACCGCGACGATTTTGGCCATAGACGAGAACCTTGTTCGCATGTCCGAGGTCAAGCGGGATCAGGCCGCCGTCGACGCGATCAAGGTTAAGTCCCGTTTCGTGTCGCGCGACGAATTAGGCGGCAAGCAATTCTCCAAGCCCGTCATGTTGGCGGAACGCAATGTCGACTTCTCGAGCCAGGGCGTGGTCGGAGATCCGTCTCCGGCGACCAAGGAACAGGGCGAAAAGCTCATGAAAGTCCTCAATGAGAGCGTGGCTGAATTCCTGGAGGACTTCATCACCTGGGAATACGGCAAAGTGTGATCCGACAAATGCAGTCAATAGAACTGCGGCTCGTCAATATGGAGGAAACGCGATGTATTCAGATTGTGAAGGGGCAACGATCCACGCGCTAATCCCACGCACGTTGAGCGTCGGCGCTGCGGTGACGCTAGTCGCGGCGATTTGCATGATCGGACTACCGGTTCAGGCCGCAGATAACCTGGGGCTCTCAGACGCGGTGGTCGCCAAGGCGAAGCAGGAGGGCACGGTCAACTTCTATAGCTCGTCCAGGCGCAACACGCTCACTGCCATCGCCAAGAAGTTCAAGGAAGAATATGGAATTAGCGTCGCGGTGACGAGAAAGGCGACCGGCAACATCATCGAGCAGGTCGAAACCGAGCGCCGCATCAATCGTGTGAGCGCCGATGTCGTCCAGACCGGCAACGAAGGCGTCATGCTCAGTTGGCTGTCGCAGGGCTATTTTGCCGATTATACGCCCAAGGCGGTCAAGGATATCCCGAAAGAATATCAGATTGGGGGCGGAAAACTCCTCAGCCCCTACGTCAACCTGCAGGCGCCATGCTTCAATACGAAAGCGCTCAAGCCGGCCGACGTGCCGAAGACCTATGAGGGTTTCCTTGCCGCTGGTTTAATGAGCAAGGTGATCATCGTTGATCCGCGGTATGCCGGCCCGGGCCCGGCCGTCGTGAGTATTCTAGTGAAGCGTTACGGCTGGGATTTCGTCAACAAACTTTCCAAGCAGAAACCCTTTGTCGTGCGCGGTGTGACGACGTTGACGTCGATGGTGAGCAACGGCGAAGCCGTGCTCGGCCTGCAGTGCAACACCTCGCAGGTGGCTCAGTTGAAATCCAAAGGAAACCCGATCGATACGATCTGGCTGAAGGACGGTATCCCGACGGTCTTCAGCACGGTCGAAGTGGTCAAGGAGGCGCCGCATCCCAACGCGGCACGCCTGTTCACGGAGTTTATCCTCTCGAAGACGTCCGCCAAGATACTTGCTGACGGCGGTTACAAGGTCTCGCGGGAGGACGTGCCCGACATGATCGGCAAGGTTCCGGTGCCGGTCCTGGTCCCCGATTGGGATTGGTTAGCCAAGCCGGAGAATGCCAGGGCCATGAACGAAAAGTACATGCGGACTCTCCAGCAGAAATAGCTTGCGCAACTTTGAATGATTGCCGTGGAAGGCGTGCTTGACCTCCGGGCGAGGCGGGGCGATCGCCGGTGCGTTCCACGGCAGAGTGGCTCGGTAGAGCCGACCTAATGCGTAACCCTCGGTCAATGGCAAGTCGGCGCGGGCGCACCCCGCCAGCCTGCCGCGACTTGTAACTGAATATGTCCGCTGATTATGTCAAAGCCGCTAGCACAAAGTGGATGGAGATCGCCGTGGCTAAGGTCATTGATCGTGACGGCGGCCTTGCTGCTGTTGGTGGGCGTGTTTCTCGGCTATCCGACCGTACGCCTGTTGCTCTTGAGTGTTATAGATCCGGTGCACCACGCGTGGACGCTGCAGTTCTATGTGCGGCTGTTTGAGGATTCGACGGTCTTCAGCGCATTTGGCAACACGCTGGAGGTAGGCTTCGCCTGCCTTGGCTTGGCTCTCGTCATCGCCGTGCCTTTGGCTCTTATCGTTGCCCGGACCAACGTTCCCGGTTCAACCGTTATTCACAATTGCGTGCTGCTGACGTTCACTTTCCCTTCGTTCCTGGGGGCGATGGGCTGGATCATCCTGCTTGGACCGCGTGCGGGCCTGATAAACCTCCAATTGCAAAACGCGTTTGATTTGCGCACCGGCCCGTTCGATGTGTTCTCGCGTTGGGGCATCATATTTGTGCTTGCCCTCTACACGTTCCCGCTCCTGTACATTCAACTGGTTCCTGCGCTTCGTAACATGGGCCAGGACATGGAGGACAGCGCGCGTCTGTTGGGTGCCGGCGTGTGGCGTCGGCTCCGAACAATAACCATCCCGCTTGTCCTTCCCGCATTGTCTGCGGGCTCCATATTGGTGCTGCTCGAAGCGATCGTGCTGTTCGGTATTCCAAGCCTGCTGGGCGTTCCGACCTTCTTCTATGTTGTGCCGACGAAGACTTATCAGTTATTCGCGACCTATCCGCCGAATTTTGAAATGGCGGCCGCGATGACGGTGCCAATATTCATGTTTACGATTCTACTGCTCGTCGTCGAACGCGCCATTCTCAAGAAACGTCGCTTCGTGACCGTGACGGGGCGGGGCCGAGGGCATCGCCCGGCGGCGGACGTCGGTTATTGGAAATGGCCAATTCTCGTGTGGGCCTGGCTGATAATCGGCCTATGCCTGTTGCTGCCCATCTGCGCTTTTCTTTTTATGAGCCTGGCGAAGGTGCCGGCCAACGGCATCAGCTTGGACAATCTGACGCTCGAGCGGTTCCAGGAGGTTTTCACCGGATCGGAGCTTGTTGCGCGCGCCTTTCGTAACAGCTTCATATTGGCGGCGGGCGCGGCGTTTGTCTCGATTGCACTCAGTTTTGTTCTGGTTTGGATCGTGGAGCGCAGCCGGTTGCCGGTTCGCAACTGGATCAGTGTTCTCGCGATCGCGCCGCTCGCCTATCCGGGCATCGTGCTCGGCGTAGCCTTGAGCCTCGCTTTTGCGGGCCCGCCGCTGGCTTTATACGGCACGCTTTGGATTTTTCTGGTCGCTTACGTCATCAAAAGCCTGCCCATCAGTGTTTCCTTCCTGCGCGCGGCGTTTTCTCAGATTCACGTGGACCTCGAGCGCTGCGCGCGAGTCCTGGGGGCTTCACCGGCGCGCCTGTTGTTCGACATCACGTTTCCACTTGTGCGGAACGACGTCATTTCGACCGGCATGACCATCTTCTCGATCAAGTTCAGGGACCTCGCGACGTCGATCTTTCTGTATGTGACCGGCACCGAAGTCATCGCCGTTCTGCTCTACGACTTTTCCACGGAAGGCTACTACGGGCGGATGGCCGCTCTGTCGGTGGTCGTTATCGCGATCAATGCCGTTCTTGTTACCGCAGCCGGGCGCCTCGGATCCGCGAACAGACATGCAGACGGTAACGTCGGCGCGATCCAGGAGACGTAACGGCAATGATACAGAACGGAAATGACCGGCTGGCCGCGCGGCGCGAGAGACATTGGCGCAGATGAGCAACGTCTACATCCGAAATGTGAGCAAGAACTTCGGCGCGGTCCGGGCCGTGCGGGAGGCGAGTTTCACCGTGCGTTCGGGTTCCATGACCGCATTGTTGGGGCCCAGCGGTTGCGGCAAGTCGACCCTGCTGTCATGTATCGCTGGGCTGGAGTAGATCGACGACGGTGAGATTGAAATTGATGGCGTGGTTGTTTCGTCGCGGCAGCATCATACGGCGCCCGAGCATCGCAATCTCGGTCTTATTTTTCAGTCGTACGCGGTGTGGCCCCACATGACCGTGTACGAAAATGTCGCTTACGGATTGCGTCTGAAGAAAGTTTCCGCCAAGAGCCTTACCCTGCGGGTGCGCGGAGTTTTGGAAATGTTAGGCCTCGAGCAATTCGAGCAACGTCCTGCCACCGACCTTTCCGGAGGCCAGCAGCAACGCGTGGCGCTGGCCCGCAGCATCGTCACCGAGCCGAAAGTGCTTCTGCTCGATGAGCCGCTGAGCAATCTTGACGCGAAACTGCGAGAACGCATGCGGGGCGAATTGCGGTCCATCCAGCAGAGGCTGGGAATCACGGCTATTTTCGTCACGCATGACCAGATCGAAGCGATGGCCATGGCAGACGAAATCGTCGTAATGCGGCAAGGTAGCGTTCAGCAAATCGGGTCGCCGAAAACGGTCTATAATGAACCCGCCAATCTCTTCACGGCCAACTTTATCGGTGAATGCAATGTCATCGAAGGCCGTGTCGCGTCGGTGGATGAGGACCGCTGCATCGTTCACGCCAACCAGGGCGGGTTTGCGGTCCAAGTCTCCGGTGCGTCCGATGTTGCCGTCGGTGAGGGGGCGAATATGATCATCCGGCCGGAGGATTTGGTTAGTGTGGCTGCATCAGAAGCGGGCCGGACGAATGTCATCGAGGGAACCGTTGTCGATATAACCTATCTCAGTGACCACAGTAAAAATCACACGCGTGCATCCGGCATTGAGTTGACGATATCGCTTCCATCAAAGTCGCAGCCGTTCACGCGCGGCAGTCCCATTTGGCTCCGGGTGGAGCCAGCCGACGTCAAATTCTTTCGGGAGCGAAGGACCTGAATTCCCGTCATTGCGGTGCCGTTCGAGAGGAGGTTGCCATGCGAATGCTGACGCCTGAACAGAAATCAAAAACGCGGTGGAAAAAATAATGAGCGCAACAGGACAAGACGCAAAACAAGTTGCGGTAGTGACCGGCTCCGCGCGCGGCATCGGCGCCGCGACGTGCCGAGCGCTCGCCAAACGCGGCTTCAAGATAATGATAAATGACCGAACCCATAGCGATGAAGCGCGGAAACTCCTGACGGAAATCCAGGACGGCGGCGGCACTGCGGAATTTCATGAGTGTGATTTGACGATCGAGGAAGATGTGATTGGCCTTATCCATCACACGCAAACGCTTTGGGGTGGTGTGGGCGTGCTCTGCAACAATGCCGGGATAAATCAGCATCGGGAGCTGTCGAAAATATCCCGGGAGGACTGGATCAATGTCTTGAATGCAAACCTGCTGCCGACTTTCCTGGCGACTAAGGCAGTGCTCCCGCTGATGGTGGCGCAGCGCTGGGGCCGGATCATCAACATCTCTTCCGCGTCTGCCTATGTTGCCGGACAACCGTGTCCGGGCGCGCATTATGTGGCTGCCAAAGGCGCGGTGTCCGCTTTCGGGCGTTGCCTGGCCGCCGATTATGCAAGCAGCGGGGTTACCATAAACACGATCGCGCCTGGGCGGGTCGGGACCGAGCGTACGCTTTCGCTACGCTCACCCGAAGAAACAGAACGGCGAGCCCAGCAAATCCCGATGCGGCGGCTGGGGCAGCCGGCGGAGATCGGCGAAACGGTCGCATTCCTTGCCTCGGACGAGGCGGCCTTCATCACTGGACAAACGATTCACGTCAACGGCGGCACCTACCTCGCGGCCTGAACGGCGAGAATTTGGGCGACCGCGCCCAAGGAAGACGTGCGCGAATTTCGTTCGAGTTAAGGGCGGCCATGATTGAAAAGGGCACTGTGGTGGAGAAAGATTTCGGCTACGGAAGCCTTCTAAATGGCAAGATCGCGCTCGTCACGGGTGCCAGGGGCGCCATTGGCTCCGCCATATCTGAGCGCTTGATGGCGCAAGGCGCGTTGGTGGTGGCAATCGACAAGGACAGTGGTTCTGGAAGCCCGTCCGGGGCGCCGGCTGCAAGCGAGTCGGCGGCCGGCGGGGCCGGCAATAGCGGTGGAGTCGTCTTCAAGGCCGCGGACATCACCGATGCTGATGCTGTTGCAAGCGTAACGGATTGGGTTGAGCTTACCCACGGCCGGCTTGATATCGTCGTCAACAATGCCGCCGAGTTCGATGCGGCCACGCTTCTGACGTGCAGCGAAGAGGCGTGGCACAGGGTTTTGCACACCAATTTGGACGGCGCGTTTTGCGTCCTGCGGCATTTGCTGCCGGTGATGAAGAAGCGCGGCGACGGTGGTGCCATCGTGAATGTTGTGTCCGTCGCTGGGCTGATCGGCGTTCCGGAACGGGCGGCCTACACCGCGTCGAAAGGCGCCCTGGTTGCCCTGACACGACAAATGGCGCGTGATCTTGCGGCCGAGCGCATTCGTGTCAACGCCGTCGCGCCGGCCATTGTCGATGGCGGACCGTTTCATCGCTCGCCGGCCTTTATCGCAGACCCGGAACGGACGCGGGTCAACGCGATGCAGGCGACTCCTTTGACCGCGGCGCTGGGGCGCATGATCGAACCGAACGACGTCGCGGAGGCCGTTGTCTTTCTTGCATCGCCGCACGCGACCATGATCACAGGTGTGATCCTTCCAGTCGATGCCGGTCTGACGGCGAGCTAGCTATCGGATCGAGCAACATGCACGCGAACGGAAAGAGGAAACGATCATGGATCTGCACCAGAGGGTTGCAGCTGGCGACAGTATTTTCGGCACGTTTGTAGGCGCGTTTACGTCGCCCGCCGCATTGAAGGTTGTCTCTGCCGCAGGTCTCGATTTCATTATTCTCGATCTCGAGCATACCGCCATCGGTTGGAGCGATCTCGGCAACGCCATCGCCTATGCGCGGGCGATCGGGCTGCCGCCCCTGGTGCGCATTCCAAGACCGGTGCGCGAGCTGACCGGCAGGGTCCTGGATATCGGCGCCGTCGGCATCGTCTTTCCGCGGGTCGAGACAGCCGATGACGTTCGCAAGTTTGCGGATCTGGTGCTCTATCCTCCGTCCGGCAACCGCGCTGTCGCGTTCGGCGGCGGCCACAATGATTTTCTCGCTCCGAAGGCGGTCGAATATGTGAAGAGCGCGAACGCGCGGCTGGTCAACATGATCCAGATCGAGACCGTCAAAGGCATGCAGAATTTGGATGCGATATGTTCGGCGATGAAAGAAACAGGCTGCGCAAGTATCCTGGAAGTGAGCCGGGCGGATTTGACGACTTCGATGGGTGTGCCGATGCAATTCGATCATCCGGACTACGTGTCTGCGGTGCAGCAGGTTTTGGCCGCCAGCCAGCGCTACGATCTGGTGCCATCGAAGGGATTTGCAGATTTGGAGGATGCCGGGAAGTGGCTCAAGAAGGGCGTGCGGGTCGGAATATTTTCGTCGGACTTGCAGGTCTATCGTCTTGCTTGGAATGCCGCCGTTGGGGATCTGAAAAAACGGCTAACGTAGCACAGGCTTTTATGCCGGTTCATCAGGCCATCTAACCGACGCGGTCGATAGTGGCTGGCTTGGTCCGCCGGCTACGCACACGTGGTATTGCCGCTGGTTTGCGCGCGCCAAGTTTTTGATGTTCCGCCATCACTTCGCGAGTGATGTCGGCAAAGGCTTGCGCCAAACGGGAACTCGGCCGCTGAATCGGAAAGAGAATTCCGTATTCGAGCTCGAATGCGGGAAGGAACGGTCGGATTGCTATGCCCAGCGATGCGAAGGTGTGTGCCGTAAACGGTTCAACGACGGCGACGCCAAGACCGGCCGCCACCATTTGACACATGGTCAGCGATGTCTGAGTTTCTATGTCCAGCGTCGTCCGGTGGACGCCTGACTCTTCAAAATGGCGGTCAAGGCGGAATTGGGTGAAAGTCTCAGGCAAGGCGGAAATGAAGGGCTCGTCGGCCAGGTCCGCGGCCTGGATGGCCTTTTGCCGGGCAAGTCGGTGGTCCGGCGGTAGAATGCAAACGCCACGTACGCGGGCAAGTTTCTCGGTATGCGCCTTGGGGTAGTCGATCGGCAAGGTCATCAGGGCAAGGTCGAACTGTTGCGCGTCGATCCAGGTCCGGGTCTCGCGCCGCAGCGCAATTTGAAGACTGACGCGCATATTGCAGTGCATGTTGCGAAAGCGCTTTATGGATTCCGCCGCCAATGCGTAGGCCAACGGCGGAGCTGCAACAATTCGCAATTCCCCGGCCGAACGATGCCGGATATCGCGCGCGGCCGTATCGAGCCTGTCCAGCCCCGATAAGACGGTTTCCGATTGCCTAAATAGCCATTCCGCTTCGTCGGTGGGTTGCAAGCGGCCGTGCATCCGCACGAATAGCGGCGCGTTAAGGTGGGCCTCAAGTTCGGAAATAAGCCGGCTCACCGAAGGCTGCGACAAGGCCAATACGGTGGCGGCATGGACTGTATTGCCGGACAGCATCACGGCCCGGAATGCCTCCAATTGTCGAACGTTTATGCGACGCGCCACGGAGCCCTCTATTCGCAAACCAAATAGTACTATCTGGCAAACGCGTTTGACTCAATGACGCGCTAACCGCTTTCCTTCAGTGAAATTCGCAAAAAAATGAACCAGGCGGAAGTCGCGCCGCCGTCCGGAAATGGGGGAAACGTGTCGCAAGATATCAAGGTGCTAAAAGGGGCTCTGTTGATCGATGGCAATGGCGGAGATCCGATCAAGAACGCTGTGGTTGTCGTCGAAGGGAAGCGGATAACGGCGGCGGGAAGCCAAGCGACCGTGAGTGTGCCGCAGGGCGCGACCGTGCTGGATTTCAGCGGCTACACGCTGATGCCCGGGCTGATTGATTGCCATCTGCACGTAGCGGCATTGAATGCGTTGACGTTCAGCAACTACCGCGCGGCGTTGTTCGAGACCAGCCCGCAGCTGGTGCAGTTTTACGCTCTGTTTCATTCGCAGCTCTGTTTCGAGCGCGGGTTTACCACACTGCGGGACATGGGGCGTTTCACGCCGCAGGAGGGGAGCTTTACGGCGGAGCTCGTCGCCCTCAGAGATGGAATCGCTGCCGGCATTCTGGCAGGACCTCGCCTGCTGGTGTCCGGGCGTGCCACCATCACTTGCTCGCATCTCGATATTGTCATCCCGCGCCCGGTGCCCAGGCCTGCCGGCATGACGGCCGACGGTCCTTACGAGCTGCGGCGCATTGCGCGTGAAGATATTCGCCGCGGCTGCGATTGGCTGAAAACCAGCGCCACCGGTGGGGGCGGGACGTCGCACGAAGCGCCCGACATTCGCAACATGACGCAGGACGAGCTGGAGGCCATCGTCGACGAGGCGCATGCATTCGACAAGTATTGCGCAGTCCACTGCTTCACGGCCGAGTCGCACCGGCGCTGCGTGAAAGCGGGCGTCGATACGATCGAGCACATTGTTTTCAGTGACGACGATTCGGTGAAGGCGGTTGCCGATTCCGGCATTCCCATTACGCCCACGCTTCTGCACCGGACGGACTACGCCATCGAGATACGGCGAAAGGTCGGCACGCCCAAGAATACGCTGGTCAAGATGAAGCAGATCCAGCCGGTCACCTTCGATTCCTTCAAGCGGTTCCATCAGGCGGGCGCCAAGATCGCGATGGGTACCGACATGGGGCTCGATCCCTATATGGGCGAAAATGCAAGGGAGCTCGAGCTCTATGTCGAACTGGGCATGACTCCCATGGAGGCGTTGCTGACCGCGACCAAGAACGCGGCCGATGCGCTCCATCTCAGTAAAGAAATTGGCACGATCGAGGCGGGTAAATCGGCGGATATCATCGCGGTTGCCGGCGATCCCTCGCGGGACGTACGGGTGCTTCAGCCGCGCGAGAACATCAAGTTGGTCATGAAGGAGGGACGCGTTTACGTCGACCGCACTGCGCCGGAGCCAAAGACAGTTCTGCCGTGCGACTACGGCGCGTGGTCGATCATCGACCAAGAATAAGAAAGGCCGTTCGCGCGGCGCGATGCGCCGTACGAACGGGCGGGCCAGGAAAAGGCAAAAATAACTAGAGCGGCGGGTGTCGATCACCCGGAGAAACTCTGTTCTAGGGAGGCTCCAATGAGGCTGCGTTTCAGGAACAACCGCGACTTTTTCGCCGGGTTGCTGTTTATCGCCATTGGGGGAGGGGCTTGCCTTGCCGCCAGCGAATATCCTTTGGGGACCACTGCACTCATGGGACCTGGATATTTCCCTGAGATGGTGGGCGGCCTGCTCACCGCATTCGGCATCGTGCTCGCGGCGAAGAATCTCGGGGTGGAAGGCGAACCGGTCACGGTCGGATCGCCGCGCGGGCTGGTGCTTGTCACCCTCAGCGTCTCCCTGTTCGGCATTCTGCTGAGCAGCTTCGGCCTGGTGCTGACGACTTTCGCATCGACGGCGGTCGCATGCCTTGCCAGCGCGGAATCGCGGTGGCGCGAATTCGTCGGCATCTACGTCTTTCTGGCCGTCTTGGTCACGCTGATATTTGTCGTCGGGCTATCGATGCCGATTGTCCTGTGGCCCGAATGGATAAAGGCCATGTTCGCGGTGTAAAGGTGGACCTCTTTCATAACATAGTGATGGGCTTTGGGGTTACGCTGACCCCCAACAATCTGCTTTTTTGTCTTATCGGCGTCAGCCTCGGCACGTTCATTGGCGTCTTGCCAGGGATCGGTCCGCTCGCCACAATCGCGATCCTGCTGCCGATCACCTACTACATGCCGGCGATCCCTTCGCTGATCATGCTGGCTGGCGTCTATTACGGCGCCATGTACGGCGGCGGCATCTCCGCCATTCTGCTGAACATCCCTGGTGAAGCGTCGGCGGCGGTGGCGTGCCTGGACGGCCATGAGATGGCCAAGCAGGGAAGGGCGGGCCCTGCGCTCGGAATCTCGGCATTGTCGTCTTTTTTTGGGGGTTGCGTCGGCACGCTGCTGATCGCGCTGTTCGCGGTTCCCCTGGCGAACGTGGCCCTCGATTTTACCTCGCCCGAATATTTCTCGCTCGTCGTCTTGGGTCTGGTCTGCGCGGTGGTGCTCGCGCACGGGTCGCTCATGAAAGCGATCCCGATGGTGCTGATCGGGCTCCTGCTGGGAATGGTGGGGATCGACGTCAATTCGGGAATGCTGCGCTTCACCTTCGGCATACCCGAGCTTGAGGACGGCCTGGACTTTGTCGTTCTCGCCATGGGGTTGTTCGGAATTGCAGAAATCATCAAGAACATCGACAGTCCGCGCAGGCGAATAAACCATTCGACCAAAATCCGCAATCTGCTGCCTTCGAAGCTCGATTTCCTGCAATGCTGGAAATCGGTCCTTCGCGGCACGGGCATCGGCGCCTTTATCGGAATCCTCCCAGGCGCCGGTGTCAGTGTCGCCTCGTTCAGCGCTTATGCCCTCGAGAAAAAGGTGGCGAAGCAGCCGTCGCGTTTCGGCCATGGCGCTCCCGAAGGCCTGGCCGCCCCGGAAGCCGCCAACAATGCGGCAGCCCAAACATCGATGATCCCCACCTTGACGCTGGGTATTCCCGGCAGTGCCACTATGGCCGTGATGCTCGGAGCCATGATGATCCAGGGCATCACGCCGGGGCCGCAGGTGATGGTCAAATACCCCGATCTGTTCTGGGGCATGATCGCCAGCATGTGGATCGGCAATTTGTTCCTGGTGATCTTGAATTTGCCGATGATCGGAATTTGGATTCGGCTGCTGATGATCCCATACAGGATGCTGTATCCGGCCATTCTGCTGTTTTGTGCCATCGGTGTTTTCAGCGTCCACAGCAATCCGTTCGACATCATCGCTTTGGCCCTGGTGGGCGTGTGCGGCTACGTGTTCGTGAAGCTGCAATGTGAGCCGGCGCCGCTTCTGCTCGGCTACATTTTGGGGCCGATGATGGAAGAAAACCTGCGCCGATCCCTACTCTTGTCGCAGGGGGATCCCATGATCTTTCTCACCAGACCGATCAGTCTGGGTTTTTTGGTCGCCACCGCCGCGCTGCTGCTTTGGGCTATTGTTCCGGCGCTCAAGGGCAAAAAGGAGCACGCAAGCTCCGACGAGAAAATTCAAGAACTGATCTCACCGGAATCCAGCGGCTGACCGCTCGGCGGCGGGTAAGAGGCCGCGGCTCAACGTTCAATCAGGGAGGAAATACAAAATGAGACATTCTCTAAAGATCACCTGCCTCGCCATGTGCGCATTGGCATTCGGCGCCGTTTTCAGCGGCGCCCAGGCGGCATGGCCTGAAAAACCCATCCGCTGGATTGTTCCGTTTCCCGCCGGCGGCGCGGTGGATATTTTGAGCCGCACGGTCGCGCCAGAATTGAGCAAGGTTCTCGGCCAGCAGATCGTGATCGAAAACGTATCGGGGGCCGGCGGCCGCATCGGCACGCTTCAGATCGCAAAGGCCAAACCCGACGGCTACACCGTCGGCCTCGCCCACGCCGGGCCTCTGGCGATCGACTACGCACTCTACAAGTCGATGCCTTACAAGTCGCCTGACGCCTTCTCGATGATCGCGTTGATGGGCGGACAGCAAAATTGCATCGTGGTCAACTCGTCCTCGGACATTCACTCGGTCAAGGAGTTGCTCGCCAAGACCAAGGCTCACCCAAATACGGTCAAGCTCGGATCGGGCGGCACAGGAACGGGCAGCTACCTGGGCGCCGAGCTGTTCATGTCCAAGACCGGGATCAAGTTTCTGCACGTGCCGTACAAGGGCAATGCGCCCGCAGTCCGCGCGCTGCTGGCCGGCGAGGTCGAAGTCATGTTTCCCAGCATCCGATCCGTACTCGGGCATATCGAGGCGGGCCGCTTGCGCGCCATCGCCGTGACGACTGAGGAGTCCGTGCCGGCCCTTCCCGGTGTGGAACCGGTTGCCAAAACCGTTCCGGACTGTTGCTCGAGCGTTTGGTTCGGCCTGATGGGACCTGCGGGCCTGCCGAAAGACGTCGTTACGAAGCTCAGCGACGCCGTCCACAAGGTCGTCCTCAACGCCAAGTTCAAGGAGGACATGTACAAAAAGGGCCTGACGATCAAGGGCAGTACCCCACAGGGGCTGCACGACTATGTGATCGCGCAGAAAGCACTGTGGCAGAAGATAGCGAAAGAAGCGGGGCTGAAACCGCGTTAGTCCGCTGCACCACACTACCTTCAAGGGTCATTCCGGGAGTGGACGCCGGGGTGACTCTGCGGAAGGCGAATTTGATACGCCGACAAGCACGAGGCCAACGGAGATTTGAGAATGTCGTTTCTGAATCCCACTGAGATCGGGGGCTTCCTGATGACGCCAAAGGTGAACCCGCGTTTGGCGATTCATGACATCACCTTGCGGGAAGGCGAGCAGGCCGCCGACGTCAACTTTTCGCTCGACGACAAAATCAGGATCGCCGATGAACTTGTGGCGGCCGGTGTCAGGCGCATTCAAGGGGGCTTCCCCGGGCGCTCCCAGAGCGACGCCCAATTCATGGCCGCTGCCAAGGAGCGCGGCTACGCGGCGGAAATCGAGGCCAACATCCAGGTGTTCGCGGAAGATTGGCGCCGCCAGATCGATATGGCGGCGAAGGTGCGCGCCGACGTAGCCAGCATGCTGTTCCCCTGTTCGGACATTCGGTTGGAGCATTTGGCGCTCAGCCAGGACAAGGTCGAAGCGCGCATTACCGATGCGATCACCTACGTCCGGGACAGCGGGCTGCACGCCCGCTTTTCCCCGACCGATACGACCAGGGCCGATCTTTCGGTTCTGCTCAGGCTCGACGAAATTGCCTTGCGCGCGGGCGCCCGCGCCGTTTCAATTTCGGACACCGTCGGGTGCGGAACGCCCCATTCCATCCAATACATCGTGAGTGCCGTGGTGCGGACGTTCGGCGTGCCCGTGCACGTCCATTGCCACAATGATTTCGGGCTTGCGATGGCCAACGCTTTGGCGGCCGTGGAAGCCGGCGCTGAGGTCATCGACACGACGATAAACGGCCTTGGCGAGCGTGCCGGCAACCTGGATATGGCTCAATTCGTGGCCACCATGAAGGTGCTTTACGGGGTCGATCTCGGCATCGATCTGAAGCAACTGACTCCGCTGTCAAAGCTGGTGACCGAGCTGTCGGGCGTGGCGCCCGCGGCGACGCAGCCGTTGACCGGGCCCAATTCATTCGCGCACAAGCTGGACGGTCACATCCAGTTGTTGGAAAAGAATTCCGAGCTGATCGAGTTCCTGAATGCCGGCATTGTCGGCAATCAAAGGCGTTTTCCGCTCGGCAAGCATACCGGTCCCTACGTGGTGCAGAGAAAGCTCAACGATCTGGGACTCAAGATCGAATCGGGCGGCGTGACTCGGATCATTGATGAGATCCACCGCAAGGCAGCAACCGAGCATCGCTCCTTGAGCGATACCGAGTTCGCGAGCATTGCGCGGCAGATGATCCAAAACTAGGGCCGCGGCCAAATTCCTTACGCGTCCCCGCGGCCGCGAGCCGGCGGCGGGCGGCGCTTGCGCTTTGTTCCGCGCGGTCCGACGCCGGCCGGGCACGCCAACCCTATTGTCCTGTGTAACGTGCCGAGAACATCGGCCCGGAGGCCGGACGTCGACGTCCTCACGGCCGCCTGTGACAGCGTCGTCAGTTTACAGTTGATCTCAAAACGTGGAAGCGTCAGTCTTTCGGCGGGGTAGATGGCAAACGACTTCCGGTTGACGACGTGCAGGATTCCACTGAGATACCGACCCTCGACGGAACGCAAATCATTGCGGCCATGCGCAGCGCAATGGTGGATATTGTCGTAGCGGTCCCGGACATCACGACCAGCGAGGGGCTGCTATGGCCTTTGTCGCGCGATCCGGCGTTTCAACTGGTCCGCATATGCAAGGAAGATGAAGGCATTTCGATCTGCTCGTCACTAGCATATTGCGGCCGCCGCCCCGTGCTCATGATGCAGCAGACGGGCCTGTTAGACTCGCTTAATGCCGTGCGTGGGGTTGCAATTCAATACAAGCGGCCGGTCTGCATGCTCGTGGGGCTGCTGGGCAAGGAGCCGGGCGTTCCGCCGGTCCGCAACAAGAAGTACGGAGTTAGGATCATCGAGCCGGTGCTACAGGCCATGGAAGTCGACCACGTCCTGATCGAGGCGGATGAGGACATTGCCAAGATACCACCCGCAATCGACCGGGCCTATTCCAGCTCCGCGCCGCTCGTCGTCCTCTTCGGACGGGACATCCGGCCATGATGCCGCGCCGGGAATGCCTCAGTGAAATAGCGGCATTGCGCGGCGACGCGCTTGTCGTTGCAGTGTATTCGGCCGCGTTTGATTGGATCGAAATCTGCCCTCATCCACTGAACTTTTTCGCGGTCGGCGTGATGGGCCAGGGATCGTCCGCCGCCCTCGGCTTCGCTATTGGGCTTCCCAACCGGAAGATCATCGTTCTCGACGGTGACGGCAGCCTTCTTATGAATCTCGGGAGTTTGGTGACCATAGCGGGGGCGGCGCCGAAAAACCTCGTTCACTTCCTTTTTCAAAACAATTGCTACGAGGTGAACGGTAAGCATCCGATCCCCGACGCCGACCGTATCTCATTTTCCGGCCTCGCCCGGTCGGCCGGATATCGAACGGTTGCGGATTTTGCCAAACTTGACGCATTTCGCATGGAGCTTCCCGCATTAATGGACGCTCCAGGGCCGGCATTTGCCACGCTGCATGTCGATCCGGGCCCGAAACGTGAGCTTGACTATTCGCTCCTGCACTCAGCCGCTGCGCGCGAAGCGCTCCAGCGTGCCTTGCAAAAGTCATGAAGGCTGGCGCCTCACGGTGGTTCCGCGATCGAAATTCCCGGCGACGCTAGGCCGGGAACGAGGCGCTCCGCCCATTCGGGTTCGCGCGGCCTATTGTCCGGCCCGCCCTCGCAAAGGACGAAACCCGAATTGCGAATGGTAAAATGCGTGTATGACAACAGCCCCGAATGGGCCAAAATAACCGAATATCAACGGCCGACGAATAACCAGCCAGGTCGATGGGACAGACACAAACGCGGCGCGCCATGCTGAGCCGGCGCTTTTCGGTCGCTCCGATGATGGAGAGTGTGAACGGCGGCTGAAACGCTTTAATTATTAAACGCTTAGCGGACGCAGCAATTGCACGTGTCGTACCGGTCGTCGTACTCCCGACTTGTCGCCGTCCTTAAGCCCACCAACATGCAAATTAGTCGCCGACTGATGCTCGCGCTGTGGCTCGCATATTTATGGGTTTATGGAGCGCGCTGTATTTTCTCGCGCTGCAACGGTTAGAACGGACACCTTCGACCGTATCGCGTCAGGAATCGTTCCGGCAGGCGTAGACATAGGCTTCCGCTTCTGGGCGAGAGAGGAGACGACCGATCTCCATGCGCTTTCCGGGCACGTGGGCGAAGACGCCACTAATGAAATGTTTGAGAGGCGCCACGACGGCAAAGGTCGTGCGCAACTGGCTGACGCAGGTTGGAGCCAAGACTCTGTTCATCGAACCCGGCAGCCCTTGGGAGAATGGCTACTGCGAGTCGTACAACGGGAATCTCCGCGATGAACTGCTGAATGGAGAAATCTTCTACAGCCTGAACGAAGCGCAAATCGTCATCGAGCAATGACGCAAGCACTACAACACGGTCAGACCACATTCTGCGCTCGGATATCGGCCACCGGCGCCGCAGACCTTCGCACCCTCGGTTGCCCATCTAGATGAGATCGTATCGATGTAGTAATCTCTATCTCGCTGGTACAAAAAAGCCGTCAGGTCATCGCCTCATCGCTCATCGTCACCTTTTCCGCAGACGGAATAGAGTTCGCGCTGCCTGACAGCGAGATACGGGACGACTTGGCCCTCGATCAGGTCCTTGAAAAAAGGCGTTTCCCGGTGAGCCGCAAGCGCGTCTTTGTTCTTGTAAGTCTCACACAGCAGGAAGACATCATCGTGCTCCAGGGAGCTATGCACGATATAGGAAAGACAGGCGGGCTCGTTTTTCTTTACTTCTTCGGCCATGCGCAGAAGTGCCTTCCGCACTTTTGGGCCGAAGCCAGCTTTGACCTCGAACCTAGCGACAAGAATTATGTTTTCATCATCCATGCGTATAACCGATCTTATTTTTTCTTGTTCACGACAGCGTTTCTGCTTCCCGTAGCTGGAGGCTTGCATGACGAGGCAATAAATTCTAACAGAATTAAGACATAGGGTTAAAGACTAAAAACTAAGTCAGGCGATCCGATCGCCTTTCTTGATCTTGACGGCGCGGCTATCGACGGCAGGCAGCATCTCTGCGGGATCGCGGGTGACGATCACGTCGATTATCGTCGGTACGTCCCGCTCTTCGATGCCTGCCTGAACGGCTGAGACAATTTCCGCAGGATCGGTCACTCGAATGCCGTTGCACCCCATCGTCTTGGCGATCTCGGCATAGTTCATCTCGCTTAGATCGCTCGACTGGTAGCGCTGACCGTACATGGCGTGCTGCAATGCCTTGACATAGCCTGACGCGGCGTTGTTTATGACGATAATGGTCGGCGTGGCACCGCTGCGCAGCGCCGTCTCGAGATCGCCCAGGGCCATATTGAGGCCGCCATCCCCCGTGATGGATACAACCGGTGTTTCAGGGTTGGCTAGCGAGGCGCCAATGCTGGCTGGCACGCCATAGCCGATCGAGGCGAGGCCGCGATCGGCAATATAATGCCTACCGTTCTTCTTGGTTTCGTAGATGAGCCCCGTCCAGTGCGCGGCAAAGCCGCCATCGGCGACCAGGATGCCATCCTCGGGCATCAGCTTGTTAAGGTCGTTGACCAGGCGCGCCATGTTGATCGGCCGTTCTGTCGAGTCCAGACGAGCCTTCGCCTCTTCGCGCCAGCGCGCCTTGCGCGGCGCGATTTCCGCGCAGTAGTCGGCGCGCTCCTTGCGCAATCGGGAAGCATCGTCTTCCAGGGCTGCCAAAAGGTCCCGCAAGCCTTCGCGCGCATCCCCCCACATGGCGATTTCCGGAGAAGCGGTACGGCCGATCTCCTCGGCGACGATGTCGAGATGAATGATCGGCACCCTTGGATTGAGCATAGTGTAGCGCTTGGTGGCAATTTCCCCGAGCTTGCAGCCGACAACTAGCAGGCAGTCGGCCGAGTCGATCAGATCATTAGCAATTTGCGAGTAGCGGCCGAACAGGCCGATCGATAACTTATGAGTGCAGGCGATCGCTCCTTTCCCGCTCAAGGTGTGGGCGACGGGCATGCCGAGTCCCTCGGCCAGCCGGACCAGCGCCTCGCTCGCTTGCGAAAGATGAATGCCGCCGCCAACCAAAAGCACCGGACGCTTGGCAGAGGACAGGAGCCGCGCCGCACTTTCTGTGTCTTCAACCGCGGGCCGGGTCCGGATGGAGGGCGCGACACACGTCCTGGGATCAATGAAGAGTTCCTCTCGGTCGAAGTCGTGCTCCGCATGGGCCACGTCCTCCGGGACGTCGAGAAGTACCGGGCCCGGGCGCCCGGAGGTGGTCACCGCAAAGGCTCGCCGAACCAATTCCGGAATCCGGCTCGCTGCGTCGACGCGAATAAGCTCCTTCACGGCGGGCCGAAGAATCTCGACTTGCCTGCACTCCTGCGTCATGTTCTTGGTCGCGTGTGCGCGATGGACGTCACCGGTGATTGCAATCATCGGGATGCCTGCATTGAGCGACTCGACGAGGCCCGTAACTAGGTTCGTCGCGCCCGGTCCGAGGGTGCCGTCACAAACCGCCGGCCGATTCGTCACACGAGCAAAGGCATCGCATGCGAACGCTCCAGTTCGCTCATCATTGATCAAGATGTGCCTCAGTCCGAGCTCCGCGATGGCATCGTAATAGGGAAGAAGTTGGAATCCTCCCATTCCGAACATGACGTCCACATGGGCGAGCTTCATCATTTCTGCAAGAGCTCTGCCCCCTGTCATGGTCTTCGCGGTTACCACGGAACTAGGAGTACTCATAGGGCGCGCTGACGCTGTCATGCCAAGCCTTTCGGTTCTGCGTTGCGAATTGCTGCCTCTACGCAGTTTGTAAATGATGCTATGTCCATCCCCTCACGAGCACCACGTGCCTGCGCATAGCCGTTTGACACAGAGATACGGCCTGTAGCCCAAATCGAGCGGGCATCTCCGATCCGGGCCGAGTTGGCGGCAACGACCACCGCCGGTATGCCGCGATTATCTAGCGCAGGCAGCCGGGAAACGCCTGCTCGGTCCTTTCCGATGCCGGCATCATGGTAAACGCAGCCCATGACATCGTACTTGATCGCCGTCGACGGGTTCTTGCCCAGCAAACCACCATGTGACCCAGTTACCACGATGGCACCGGCATCCTCAGGACGCACAAACGATGCCGAATCGAGTCCGAGAACTGGAACAGTGCCGCTGCGGAGAATATAGCGGCCCTCCGAGGGCGCATCGGCCTTGCCCGCAAACGGCTGGCCCGCCCTCATTGCTTCGGCGGCGACCGCGCAGCGCTGTCCCAGCAAGCAGCCAACGCTAGCCGCCGTTGCATTGAGTCCGCTGATGACGCCAGAGCGGAGCATGTCGACGCCATCCCCAATGCGCGCGCTCCAATGACTGACCACAGCGGCCGCTACCGACAACCGCTCGAGGAAATCCAATGACGCAACCCCGGCCCCACCGAAACCGATGCCTGCATCATTGAGTATGACGCCCCGAGGCTGAACGGTAGTGGCAAAGTAGCCGGAGTAGATACCTCCGTGCGACGCCGCAACGATCACGCCAGCACGGTGAGCCGCCGTGACATGGGTGATGCTGTCGAGGCTGACGATCTCGATGTCGGTTGGAATTGTACCCATCAAACTCTTCTGTAGGCCCCGATGACTCCCGCAACGACCAGCGACTGTGCCGTTCCCGAGCATAGATACCTCGACCGTGGCGGTCTATGGAATGGAAATTTTTTCTGATCAACGAAGTGGGCTCGGATATAGGCAACCGTTGAGAAAGAGGCCCCAACTTGGGGTGATTACAAGCAAAGCCTCGTGCTTCTGCGGGATGCAAAATGTTTTGGCGAGCGACCCACGAGAGAGAGTGCCACTGAACAAAAATAGATCCCATATTTGGCTTGCAAGACATTGCGTTCCCGCTACCATGAGGCCACTTTCATGGCGGCAGCCTAGTCCGGACAATTGCATGCTTCAATGAATGTCAATTGGGCGACGGTCTGCGGCCAAAGGATGGCAATGGAGCAAGTATCCTAGATGGTAACTGCTAAAAGCGCACGTGATGTCAGGTCGAACCAAATCGGCCGACTAATGCGCATGCTTCGGACGATGCTTATCATCCGGGAGTTCGAGGAAGCGGCGCGCCAGTGTGCTGTCGACGGGCTCGTTCGCGGCTCAGTTCATGAATCAACTGGACAGGAAGCCGTGCCTGTCGGTGTCTGCAGCAATCTGCGAACCGATGACTTGATCCACTCCAATCACCGCGGCCACGGGCACGCCATTTCGAAGGGTGCCAATCCAGTCGCGATGATGAAGGAGCTTTTCGGACGCGTCGGCGGGACATGCGGCGGAAAGGGCGGCTCCATGCACATTGCTGATTTCTCAGTGGGCATGCTCGGCGCCAACGGAATTTTGGCCGATGGTGTGACGATGGCCGCCGGCGCAGCACAAGGCTTGAAGCTGCTCGGTCGCACACAGATCGTCGGCGTCTTCGTGGGCGATGGCACTACCAACCGAGGGCCGTTCTTCGAAGGTCTTAACTGGGCGAAGGTCTACGATCTGCCCCTGCTTATCGTGTGCGAAAACAACCGCTATGCTTCTTCCACAGTTACTGAGAAGGTCACGGCCGGAGAGGGGCCGGCGAAGCGGGCCGCAGCCTTCGGTATCCCGGCGGTAACGGTCGACGGAAACGATGTGATGGCCGTCGACCAGGCCGCCGGAGAGCTGGTGGAGCGCGTGCGCAATGGGGGCGGGCCGCAGTTTCTTCACGCCGTCACCTATCGAGTCCGGGGCCATGTCTTCCGCGATCACCTGCATTACCGCCCCAATGGGGAAACCGAATTCTATTGGAAGAACGAGCCCATCGGACGACTGGAGCGCTGGCTTTCCTCCCACGGGGTCGCAGCCGAGGAGATGGCGGGGTTGCGAAAGGAAGCCGACCGCATCATCGCTACCGCTGTTGAAGAAGCCAAATCCGCCCCCTTCCCAGACCCGGCCGATGCCTATCGTGACGTTCAAGAGTTGGGTGCGCCGAAATGCGTGTCGTAACCTATAATGAAGCTGTGCGTGACGGTCTCGCGGAAGAGATGCGGCGAGATCACCGTGTTTGGGCACTGGGCGAAGACTTGAGCACCGCCCCGACTAGCGCCCAATATCTGGGACTGATCGATGAGTTTGGGCCCCAACGGATCGTGAATACCCCGATCTCGGAATCAACTATTATGGGCGCAGCCGTCGGCGCCGCGGTGGTCGGCACGCGCCCCGTTGCCGAATTTAGAAACATCGATTTCGCACTTTGCGCTGTGGATGAACTTGTCAATCAGGCAGCCAAAATTCGCTACATGTTCGGCGGCCAGGCGCGCGTCCCCCTCGTCGTGCGTCAAGCCATTGGGACGCGGGCCGGGGCTGCGGCGCAGCATTCGGGTTCGTACGAGTCTTGGTTTGTTCATGTTGCCGGGCTCGTCGTCGTCACCCCGGCAACTCCGGCCGATGGCAAGGGACTGCTCAAGTCCGCAATCCGTTGCGACGACCCCGTCGTCTTTATGGAGCACAAGGAGCTATTCGGAGCAAAGGGCGAAATTTCCGATGATGTCGAGCACACTATCCCTATCGGTAAGGCTCGCCTCGTCCGAAGCGGCACCGATATTACAATCGTCGCCTGGTCTAAGATGGCCCTCCAAGCCGAAGAAGCCGCTAAGGAACTGGCCGAGGCTGACATCGAAGCCGAAGTCATCGACCTGCGCAGTCTCTGGCCCTGGGATCAGGATGCAGTGCTGGAATCGGTTAGCAAAACCCGGCGTCTCCTCATTCCTCAGGAAGCTGTAGCTGTTGGCGGATTTGCTGCGGAGGTGGCTTACCACGTCACTGAATCGCTGAGCACTAAGTTGCTTCGGCCGGTCAAGCGGCTGGGAGCGCCTCGCACTCCGTTTCCTTATGCACAAAATCTGGAGGAGGTGTATCGCGTATCGCCCCGCCGTATCGCCGAAATGGCGAAGGCGATGCTGGCTTAATGAGTGCAACGCTGACCGCGGTTGGCACTATCAGGCCCGATAGTCCGCAACGCATCGGTTGCGGCCGATCTCGCGATGGATCGTCGCCCGGTTCCGCCCCAAGCGTCTAGCGATCGCGCTGATGCTCAGACCCATCTCAATCAAACGGCGCAAGCTGAATCTCTCTTCAAGCGCGAAGTGGCTGATCTCGTTCCCCATGGCGACGCACCTAAACAGCATGACCGTCGAAGACTCCCACTTATACCGAGTCCCTGAAATCGTGACTCCTTTGGGATTCCCAAATCAATTCTGTTCTGATTCAGATTTGGCGAACGAAGGAGATTCGCCATGGCGGTATCGCTTCGGGGAGATTTCGACGCATCGTGGCTGCGGGGATTAGCGACGAAGGCCAAGGATGGACCTCAAGCCCGGCGGTCGCTGGCGCTTGCTGCGATTTACGACGGATCGACCCGCACCGAGGCTGCGAAGATCGGTGGTGTTGGGCTTTAGATCATCCGAGACTGGGTTTTGCGGTTTAACGCGCGCGAACCGGATGGTCTGCTGAATGGCAAGGCGCCGGGGCAGCCTTCCAAGCTCAAAGACGCGCAGCGCCAGGCGATCGCGCAGACGATCGAGAGCGGTCCGATCCCGGAGATTCACGGCGTGATCCGTTGGCGGCTGATCGATCTGGCGCAGTGGATCTTCGAGGAGTTCCGCATCACGATCGCCAAGCAGACGCTCAGCCGGGAGCTACGCGCCATCGGCTATAGTAAATTATCGGCTCGGCCATACCACCATGCCGGCCTGCAATATCGAGGCGATGAACTTGCACCTCGCGGAGATCGCGACGCGCCCGGCGCCCACGCCGTCCTCCTTGTCGATCAGGCCGGATGGCACCTCTCGACGCGCCTCATTGTGCCACCCAACATCACCATCATCGCCCTGCCGCCAAAATGTCCAGAGCTCAGCCCGGTCGAGAACATCTGGCAGTTCATGCGCGACAACTGGCTCTCCAACCGCGTCATCAAATCCTATGACGATCTCGTCGATCACTGCTGCGAGGCTTGGAACAAGCTCGTCGATCAGCCCTGGCGCATCATGTCCATCGGGTTGCGCCAATGGGCGCGCGAGTTCTGATCAATGAGATTCGGTATTAGGCAAGCATGCTCCTGAATTGCTTCTGAGACATAACTCCTTCTGACCATGCGCCGGACGAAAGCCCCGATGCTAGAGAGAAAAAATATTTCTCCAATGCAGAAGCCACGACCAGCGCCGTGGATGCATGAACAATCAGTAGCTTGAAACCGAGTTGTGCCAAGCTCTGCTCCGTAACTCCGTCCCACCAGGCTGGCTGATGTTGAAATAGAGCAACCAGAGGCGCACGCGATCCGCTTGCCAGGGCCCCCAAAGCGTTCGGATCCATGAGACCTGCCACCAGCGCTAGGTCGGCTCCGGCCTCATGGTAGAGGTTGATGCGCGCAATCGCTTCATCCATGCCGTGGCGCGGCAATGCGTCCGTTCGAGCGATGATCATTATTTCGGAGCCTACGCGTGCCTTGCAGGCCGCAGCAATCCTGTCCGCCGCATCGGATGCTGGTATGACCTCTGGCTTGTCCACGCGGCGCGACGTTTGCGGGATCAGTTTGTCCTCGATGTGAATTGCCGAAATACCGGCTTGCGAAAAATCACGTACGCATCGTTCGATACTCGCCACGCCGCCGAAACCGTTCTCGGCATCGCAGATAACAGGCAACCCAGCGGCTTCGCGGATATGCCGCGCATGGTCCACAATTTCGGTGAGGGTCAGCGTGTGATCGTCGGCACGACCCAGCAAACTGGCTGAAGCGCTTTCGCCCGATACGTACAGGGCAGGTAAGCCGGCGCGTTTGGCACAGACAGCGCCCACCGCGTCATAACAAGCCGGCACGACCAGCAACTGCCCGCTGTCGAGAAGTGTTCTCAGTGTCGCCACGCGCCGGTTACCTCAATGCTGCTGCTTGATTAGTTGTCAACCGGCAATCCGCCCCGGTAATGCTGTGACGGTCAGACGCCACGCTCGCCCGTCACCATACCCCACTTCACCACAGTGTGTTTCTCGATGTATGAGAACATCACAACGACGATGAAGAAGCCAACGAAGCCGATCGTGAGTATGTTTACGAGCATCACGTCGGTGGCGAGAAACTCGCGTGCGGCGAATATCGCAAAGCCAAGCCCGCCGCCGGCCGCCGCGAGCATCTCGCCAGCAACGAGCGCACGCCAGCTCTGCGAAAGGCTAATGCGCAGACCGGCAAAAATCATCGGTAGCGCCGCAGGAAAGATGACTTTCAAAAACTGCTTCTTTCCGCGGCAGTGCATCAACTCGGCCGCCCGCACGAGAACCGGACTCACGGTCTTGACGCCGGTCCATGTGTTGAAGGCCGTGGGCAGGGAAGCGGCGAAGATGATGATGACCACTGTGCACGTATTGCCTAGCCCGAACCAGAGCACGAAAAGAGGAATCCAGGCTAGAGACGGAATGGGCATCAACGCGCTGAGGAGCGGCAAGAAAAATTTTTCGCCGGCGCGGTACTGACCCATGAAAAGCCCGATAAGGATGCCGATACCGCTTCCTATGAAAAATCCGATCAGGAGCCGGGCACCGCTCACGCCCACGTTGTAGAGTAAAGTTCCGTCCACGAGCTGGCGCCAGAATGTAGCGCCAACAGTTGTCAGCGAAGGCATGAGAACCCGGGGGAAGATGTTCGCCTCAACGACAGCCTGCCAGACTAGCGCGAGGACAACGAACGGCGGAGCATTGTCCTTGATGCCCGTCAGGATGGCTTCGCTGAGCTTTTTGCCTCGAATCCTTGTGGTTCTTGTGACGGTTAAGGCTGGTGCGCCCACCGAAGCCATCGCAGTATCTTCGCTCATAGTGCTGCCCGCCCTTCTGTCGGCACGTCTTCTCTGATTGCCTCGTTTAGGCGCCGCTCTATGTCGACAAACTCAGAGTCGAAGGGGTCACGGGGGCGAGGCAACGACACATTCACAATCTCGTGGATACGGCCCGGCCCGGGACGCATGACCACAATCCGATTAGCCAAATATACGGCCTCACTGAGATTGTGGGTGACATAAAAGATTGTCTTCTTCGTCCGCATCCAGATGTCTTCGGTGAGTATCTGAAGCCGCTCGCGGGTCTGGGCATCCAGAGCGCCAAAGGGCTCGTCCATCAGCAAGAGTGCAGGTTCGTACGCAAGCGCGCGGGCCACGGCCACGCGCTGGCGCATGCCGCCAGAAAGCTCGTGCGGATAAACGTCGGCAAATTCCTCAAGATGCACAAGTCTGAGAAATTCCGCCGCCCTGCGCCGGCGTTCGCGCTTGGCTATGCCGAGCATTTCCATGCCGAATTCGATGTTCTGTACGGCCGTACGCCAAGGAAACAGCGCGTATTCCTGGAAGACCACCCCGATGCTGACGTCGTCTGATGTGATCACCTCCTAAATCGGTTTGCCTTCGATCAAGATCTGCCCCGAGGTCGGCGGGAGAAAGCCGCCAAGAATATTGAGCATCGTTGTCTTGCCGCAGCCGCTATGGCCGACGACGCAAACAAACTCCCCATCCTCAATATCAAGGTTAACATCTTTGATCGCATGAACGAACCGCAACTCCGCGTTGAACGTCTTGTTCAGGTTGCGTATGTTTACGGTCGCCACGATTGTTCTCCGAAAATGCAAGGGAACCGTGCAAGCGCCGCGAAGTTCTGCCTACGCTCCCATAGCGAACTGAGCTCTTCACGTCTTATGCTTTGCGAGCTTTTTCGAGCATTTCAGGAGCGACAGCCCTAGCAAAGTCAGGTTCGGACTTGAGCTTTCCAGTCGCCACCATAGTCTGGGCTTCTTTCTTTATATAAGCAATGAACTCTGGCGAGATTTCCGGATTGACGCGGAAGTTCTTCATCATGCTCCTGATCATGGCGGTCGTTATCTTGTTGTAGCCCGCTTCCTGGAACGTCTGGACTAAACTCTTGGCAGCCATGTCCGGTTCGTTATTCCAGACATCCAGTACCTTCAGCCACGACTGCATGAGCTTGACAACATCATCCGGCCGCTGATCGAGAAATGTCCGGCTCACGGTCAGGACGTTCGGCGAAGGTTCCCATTTGCCGAAGCGCACGAGGACGCGACCGATATTCTCGACTTCGGCCATCGTCAGGTACGGTTCCGGGCCACAAGTGGCATCCACTTGGCCGGTTGCAAGGGCCGACACTTGATCCGGGACAGCCAAGTTCACGATCGTATAGTCGCCCTTCTTTAGCCCGAAGGACGGAGCGACTTTGTCAGTCCACGCACGGCCGGTCGACGAGCCCAGCGTAATGGAGACTTTCTTCCCGCGCAGATCCTCGACCTTCCGGATGTTGGAGTCTTTCCTGACCAACATGCCGGCGCTATCGCCGACATAGACCTTGGCTAACGCGACGAACCGGCCTGTGGTGGCGCCGACGAGGAACGGCGTCAGTTGCATCGTACCGACGTCCGTCTGACCGGCGATCATTGTATCGCGTACCGTGCGGCCGTCCGGAAGATAGGCAAGCTTCACTTTGAGCCCGAACGGCTCATAGAGCTTTTCGCGTGCCCAGACAATTCCAAGCGCGCCGGGAAAATTATTCTGAATGCCGAAGTTGATGACTTTGGCGTCCTGGGCCGCCAGCGGCGAAGACACCAGGAAAGGAGCGGCCGCGACCCCTCCAATACCCTTGAGTACGGTGCGTCGACCGATAGGTAAATTCTTGCTATCAAACATGATACCCTCCCTATATTGAGCTTTGATTAGTTTTGTAGTATAGAGTATAAATGATATGATCGCTGGTCAAAAGGATTCAGTGATGGCGGTGCGCCAGTCGCACCAGTAGCTATCACCGGTATGGGCCGCGAGCCCGATTGCGCCAAAACTTCAGTCCAGGTAATGCCGGTCCAGCAGAAAGTGGACACCTTTGTTGCCGTTGACGACTTGCGTTACCCGCAGATCGGCGGCCACGCTGCAAAGGGTGAAAGCCTCGTACCGGTCGATCCCTGTCCTTTCGCAGATCAGATCGATCATCTGGCGAAGCGCAATTTCCACACAGCGATCGAGATCAGGATCGAAGCCCATCGTCATGATGTGGACCGGTGTTTCTGCCATCGGCCAGGACAGGCGCATATCGTTGCGAACAGTGAGCCTGAACCGGCCAATGAGTTCCGTCTCGATGGCGCTGATGCAGACCTCGCCGTCGCCCTGGGCGGCATGGCCATCCCCGGCCGAAAACAACGCACCGTCAACAAATATCGGCAGATACAGACGCGTTCCGGCGATGAGCTCCCGGTTGTCCATATTCCCACCATTACGGCGAGGCGGAATCGTGGAAACGGTTCCCCAATTGGGCGGGGGCGCCACCGCGAGAACACCGAAAAAGGGACGCAGCGGCACCTCCATTCCCCATGGCAGGCGCCCGGTCATCGAGTCGCGGTCCAGTGGAATATGGATCAGGCGTTTTTCATGGAACTCGTCGGGCAGCGCTCCGCCCAGCGGCCGGATCACGTTGTAACCCCAGTCGTAGTGCAGATCGATCTTCTCGATGTCGACCTGCAACGTCTGTCCGGCTCTCGCGCCCTTCACGGCGACGGGGCCCGTGCAGATGTGGCCCGTTCCCAACTTCCTTACGACGTCGCGCTGTATCGCGCGCAGCGACTCGGGAATCACGAACGGAGGACCGGGCATCTGGTCCGCAGCCCCCGACACGGTGGAAATGCTGATGCAATCTCCCAATTCCAAAGTGTGGCAGGGAGAAAGTTGTGCATCCAGAAATCCCCAATGAACGGTACCGGGACCTGCTTCAAGCCGGAATTCATTGGCGTTTTTCATCGAGTCCCTCTCTTCCGCGCTTTCAATCTACGCTTGCCTCGCTCATGGCCAAGCAGTCTCGAAATACCCTCGGCGGCTTCCTTCAGAGGTTCGACGAGATTTTCGATGATTTCTGTGTTGAACCGGCCAATAGGACCGCTAATGGTGACGGCGCCAACCGGCCGGTCTGCAATGTCAAAAACGGGGGCGGCAATCGCTGCGACGCCGAGGCTGTGCCCCTCGACGCTAATAGAATAGCCAGATTTGCGGATTTGCTCCGCCTCGAGGCGGAGTAGCATCGGGTCAACCACGGTACGGGCCGTTAGCGGTCGCGGTCCCGACGTGAGCAGGGCCTCAAATTCTGCGTCCGGAAGATTTGCGAGGATAGCCTTGCCGCTGGCGCCCGCATGCAGTGGGGCCGATGAGCCTAGCCGGTACACGACGCCGACTTCGGCACTGGGGCCGAGGGCTTCAATACGGACGGCCTCATCACCGCGCCGCGCCACCATTCCCACGGTCTCATTCGTGTGCCTGGCCAGCCGCTGCAGGACCGGGCGGCAGACCGTCCTGATGTCGAGGAGCCAAGATTTGGCCAACTGAAGTGTGCGCCAGCCGATAACGTAGCTTCTACTCGAAATGCTCCGCTGAACGAAGCCAAATTCCTCGAGGGAATTGAGCAGACGCAGCGCTGTTGACTTGTCCAGATCAAGATTACGGCTGATTTCCGAAAGACCAACGGCCCTGTTTATTTCGTCGATTTTAATCAATATTCTTAACGCACGTTCAACAGCCTGAATAGTACTCCCTGTTGTTTTTGTTCTGTTTTTCATTGTAATCACATGATTACATCCGTGTGATTTGTAAACATGTTTATAATCAATACTGGAATTACCCTCTATCACCATATAGTGCCACCCAACTTCACCATCATCGCCCTGCCGCCAAAATGTCCAGAGCTCAACCCGGTCGAGAACATCTGGCAGTTCATGCGCGACAACTGGCTCTCCAACCGCGTCATCAAATCCTATGACGATCTCGTCAATCACTGCTGCGAGGCTTGGAACAAGCTCGTCGATCAGCCCTGGCGCATCATGTCCATCGGGTTGCGCCAATGGGCGCGCGGGTTCTGATCAATGAGATTCGGTATTAGAGCCCCTTTTTCTCACCGAGTTTTTGTGGTCGAGCCAGTTAATGAGAATCTTGGCGATTTCGCCATTGTTCTTTTCGAGCATCATCATGTGGCCATTACCGTGGACTCCGATCGTCTCAAGCCGCAGATGCTCGTTCTCTACACCCGCCTGTGACAGGAACTGCGACGTGCAATGGTCGAATTGCGCCCGGAACGAAGCCTCACCACTGACGATCAGGATCGGAATCCCCGCCAGGTTTGGAAGCTTGCGCGGGGGCTCGGTCTGCCGCCAGCACCGGAAAAGTCCGGGACCGTCGGGTTGGGCCTGCTGCTCGATGCCAATCTGTGAAGGTTGGCTCGCTGGGGGATTGAAGGTGAGGGGGAGGCGGCCAATCCCCCATGGGCGTTCAATTCTTGTGTCGGTCTCGTCATAGAACGGGGGACCATTCGGCTCGACCGCGATCACCGCCTTCACGAGATCGGGTCGGGCATCCGCGACCGCCCAGCCGTGAGGACCTGACTGGGAATGCGTGAGCAAAAACGCGGGGCCTATCTTGTCTAGGAGAGCAACCACGGCGTTGGTGGTGTATGTTTCCTGGAGCATACGGTCAGTCATGCCCCCCGACTGAGAGGCGAAAAATTGATCGAAAACAGCGTCTCCGCGCCTGCCCGTGCCCGGCCACTGTGTATGCAATGCGGCCTGCGGCCAGCGCCCCGAATTGGCTGTCGCCGTAAATGTGCCTTCCAAAAATCCGACGTCCGGTGTGTCCCGATCCCCATATGCATTGTCATCGTACGGCGACCGGCCCCGGCCTGGCTGGTCCACCACGTAAACTGGCCAGCCATGCTGTAGGAAGTAGTCCGCCCAGCCGCGGCGGCCATCCGGCGTCCCGGTAAAGCACGTTGATTGCTGCCCACCACCGTGGACCATGATGACCGGAAACCGTTCCAAATCAACTGGAGCGGGAATCTGGAATTGCACGTACATCTGGCCGAACATGCGTTCGGCGGAACTATCGTACTTGCCACCAACGTAAAAGTAGCCCTGCCGGGCGATGGCCAATGGAGTCAATGCCAAAACTCCCTTATGCTCCAGCAGCTGACCGAGCGAACGCCCACTCCACGCAACATGAACTTCCGAGTCAGGCTCTTAAACCGACCGAACGGTGATCTCTCTATCGTGCCGCTCTGCGGCCTTTGCCTTTCAGTTTGGAAGAATTCGCCCCGATTGTCGTCTGGTTGCTACTTGTCGATTATTTTCCAGGCACCCATTTTTCCGTGGATGAGTTCCTTCCCCGGGTGCCCCGGGCGGCGATCGATGTAGACATCGCCTTCCTTCATGACCAGCTGGATGTTCTCGCGCGGCTCCAGTACGCGGATATCGTCCAACGGATTGCCCGCCACGGCAAGGATGTCCGCAAACTTGCCGTCCTCTATCGTCCCCAGATCTGCGCGCTTCCCAAGCGCGTCGGCGGCGTTGCGCGTGGCCGTGCTGATGGCATCAATCGGCTTCATGCCAAGTTGCACATAAACCGCGAGTTCACTGGCATTGGTGCCGAAACCGGGTTCGAAGCCCATGTCGGTGCCCATCGCGATCTTTACTCCAGCCTTATACATTTTCTGGAAAGTCTCGAAGCAGTGGGGCTGGATCTGCTTCATTTTGTTGATGATGAACTCCGGCGTACCGATCTGCTTGCGCAATTCGATGGCATGATCGGTACGGTGCAGCAGGGTCGGCGTGACCGGCGTACCGGTTTCGATGATGCGGTCGATCATTTCATCGCTATGGAAAACCATATGTTCGATGGTGTCGGCGCCGGCATCCAGCGCCATGCGCTGCGCATCCGGTGTGAAGCAGTGGACGGCGCAACGTTTGTGCTGGGCATGGGCCTCGTCAACGATTGCGTTCAGCTCGTCCTGCGTGTGATTGCGGATATCGGGTTCTTCCTTGTCGGTGCCGCCGCCTCCCGATGCGCATGTCTTGAGAACGTCGGCGCCTTTGAGCAGATTTTTTCGGGAAAGTCTTCGCATGGCGTCGGCGCCGTCGCCGGTCGCTTCAGGGTCTCGCGCTGATGAGCGCGGGTTGACGAGGTCGAGGTGAGTACCGGTGCCGGTGGTAAAGGCGCCCACGACAATCCGGGGACCGGGAATTATTCCGGCGTCGATGGCATCGCGGACGGCACAGGCGTTGCTCGTCATCAGGCCGCTTGCGGAAATGTAGCCCAGATCGCGCAGCGTCGTGAACCCACGGTCGAGACAAAGCTGGCCGTGGAACAGCATATACATCTGCTGAAGTTCAGGCCCCACCTCCCACTGTGCGACCCGGTAATTCTTGAAGGTCAGAACGTTGAACATGCAGAGATGGATATGCAGGTCCATCATGCCAGGCATTAGCACATGCGAAGTGCAATCCAGTTCCTCCGCCCCCGCCGGCGCCTTGAAGCCCTTGGCCGTTCGCACCTCCTTGATGCGCTTTCCCTCGACGACGATCACGGGATCCTCCAGCGGGGCGCCCCCATTCCCGTCGATGAGAGTCTTTCCGCGGATGATTTTCACGGCTTCTAGCATTTACTGTTTCCCCGAGCTTGCTCCTGCCGGATTATATGCGTCCGGACCGAGCTTCATGGCGACGAGCGGAGCGTTATAGACAGCAGAAGAGCCGTCAATCATTTGCATCCGCCGGTGCGCATCGTGCATCACCACGATAGCCGACCGCCGCTAGAAAGCCAGGCCAAACCTGTGTCCCTGTCGCAAACCTCATACGGCTGGCTGTTGACCTAGAATCAGGCAATCGTGTTGTGGGATGAAGGATCTTTGTAGACTTATTGGTTGGACGGCTGTCGATCTGCTCCGGTCTCGGATAATGCTCGAGGCTGAGATTTTGACCTTGCGGCAGCAAATAAACGTCCTGCGGCGGGCTGCTCCAAAGAAGCACTACTTCAATACTATCGACCGATCGATATTCGTTGGTCTATATCGGTTGTTTTCTAGAGTTAGTGATGCATTGGCGATCGTTAAGCCGGACACCGTTGTTCGCTGGCATCGCGATGGTTTTAGGTCGTATTGGCTGTGTGTACCAAGAACCTCATCCGGCGCGGATTTTGGCTTTCACAGGCAAAATTCTCTGTTCGTGGGCGAGAATTCCCTGTTCCGCTAAAAATTTCCCTGTTCTGTTGCGTAGGGAATTTTGCTGCAAGCTTTTAAATTTGCTCGCGTGTCCGCGTTCAAAATCACGTCAAGAGCGCGGATTCGACGAAATTCCCTGTTCTTTTCCCTGTTAGCAGGGAATTTGCGAGTGGAGACGGGTTCGACAACGACTGCGTCCGCCACCACGCAGTCCCCTTCAGTCCACAAAGTCTCTGACTCAGGTGTAAAGGCCTCAAAGTGGCGGGCTTTTGCGGGGTTGAGAGCGGCGGGGTGCGGTCTCTGCTAAACGACAATGGCGCATAGGGCGGTTTTGGGTCTTTTGTCTCTGGCCATCTCGAAGCCGTTCCTGGCTCGGCGCAACGGTTGCGGCCGTTTAATAAACCGAATTCGCGCGTTCTTACGAAGCCAGCCCAAGCATTGCGTGCTGTTTCGACCATTCGGCAGGTGCATCGCGCAGGCGAGCAATGCCGATGCCGCGAGGCAGCCTACCGTCCATAGCGGCCTTCACTAGCATGGGCGAGAGGAAGGCGAGCGAGATTGTCATGTTGACCTGCCGTACGCTGCATTTTTCGCGGGCGGCGATCTGTTCGACATTAGCGACGGCGCCGGTAACAATCTCGTCGAGCCAGCGCCGGCCGCAAGCGATGGAGGTCACAAGCGCGAGGCGCGTCTCGGAACGAATGGGGCGGATATCCTGGCTGGAAGATGCGGGTAAGATGATCTTACGGCGCCGCTTTTGTTTGGTCTTTTTCCAGGGAACATAAAGAACGGTATTGTCTGCTTTTCGATTGGACTTGCGATCGCTCTTTCTCGCCAGCTTGATCACGATCCGATCCGCGTGAACTTCGACCCTACCGACATTTGTGCGGACGAGATCGGAGTCGGCGATCGGAGCTGATTCTTTGAGGCGCTTGCGGACAGCTTCGATGACAAGGTTTTCGATCTCGGGGGCAGGAATCCGGCGAACGGATCCGGCATGTTCGGTCCGGCCTTGAGACAATGCTGAGGAGAGGTAGTACCGATACATCTTGCCATCTTTTCGGGCGTAGGTCGGTGTCATCCGGTTGCCGCGATCGTCGAAGATGCGGCCTACCGCTCCGCTTGAGGACGAATTCCAGCCCTTTCTGGATAATCTTATTGCTGGTTTGGGGCAGGCGTGATCGTGGAATGATCCTAGAACAGCGGTTTCCTAAGCCGAAGTCCAGCGTCGGCTTTCACCTGATCTTACTAGTGTTCTGAAATCTGTGGCGCCGCGTTAGGACCATGCGCGCGACCCCAGCATGATTCGAACATGCGACCCCAGTGTAGGAAACTGGTGCTCTATCCAGCTGAGCTATGGGGCCTTTCGCAGGTGCTCTTTTATGGCTGCGATGGTGGGAAGTCACGAGGGAAGAGTGCGCCGCAACATACGCGCTCTGCTTGTGACTCACCCGACTCGCGAGGTAGATATTTGCCGTCAGGAGAATCATGGCTAAAGCGGCTCAACAATACGCGATCCAGGGTGCCGGCGTTCGTGCACTGAGTAAGCTCGTTGAAGAAAGCACGCGCGCGACCGGCGATAGCGTGAAATTTTTCATTGAGCCTACGCCGGGTGTTCTCGACAAGGCGAAGAATAAGCGCCACCACATCATCTTCGGCCGGCGCGGCTCGGGGAAGTCGAGCCTACTTCATAAGGTCACGTCCGACCTGACGGTCAGCCGCACGCCGATCGCGTATGTGGATCTCGAACAATTCAAGGGCCACAGCTACCCGGATGTTTTGATTAGCGTTCTACTGAGCACGCTGACGGAGTTTAAGAAGTGGCTCGATACTGCGGCGACCAGCCCGGCTACAAAGACAAGCTTCTGGATGAAGATATTCGGTGCCACGCCGACGAAGGGCGCGTTCCCGAAGAAGGACACCGCAGGTCTGTCGGCTGACTTCGACGCGATGATTAAAGAGCTGACGGCGGTTCTGCATCAAGCGGACGAGTTGAAAGCGAAGGACAGCACGAAGCTGGATGACTCCAGTGAGGCGAAGATTGGGTCGTACATCGAGGCCGGGGCTCCGGGGATCCCAGTTAAGGCTGCGGTGGATGCGAGTGTGAGCTCAAAGTCCGGAGAGAGCCGGGAACGGCAGACCGAATACACCTCGTATAAGATTGAAGTGCTGCACCGGAATATCCTTCGGTACAAAGAGCTGTTCGGTAAGCTGTCGAAGCTAGCCGACGGGCCGGCGTTCCTGTTGATGGATGATCTCTATCACCTGAAGTTCAATGATCAGGCGCAGGTCCTCGATTACTTTTTCCGGATCGCCAAAGGTTCGAATCTCTGGCTGAAAATTGGCACAATTCGCCACCGGTCGCTGTGGTACGTGCGCGGAGATCCGTCGATCGGCATGAAGCTCGGTGACGATGCGGATGAGATCGATCTAGATGCGACCCTCGAAAAATACGACCTGACGAAGAATTTCCTGTTCCGGATTCTGACGCAACTCTGCAAGGTCACTAACGTAAAGATGGATGACATCCTCGCTGACGGCGGTAAGGACCGGTTGGTTCTGACAAGCGGCGGCGTGGCGCGCGACTTCTTGTCGATTTTCCGGCGTTCGGTCGATGTGGTCGTGGAGCGCGTGATCCGCAAGGACATTGTGCGCGGACCGAAAATCGGTGTCGAAGACGTGAACGTGGCCGCGGGCGATCAGGGGCAGTTCAAGGAGGAGGACTTCTCGCGCGACACGAGCGCTGAAGATGAAGCCCGGCTGCGAACCGTGCTTGAGGATATTAATGATTTCTGTGTGAACAAGGCGAAAGCCAACTGCTTCTTGGTCGAGAAGGATATCCCGAGCGCCGTATCCCAGGAGATCAACGAATTAGTCGACTTGAAATTTCTGCACCGGGCGAAGTCGCGCGTGACGGTGCGCGATCGATCTGGTCGTCTCTATGACGCCTATATGCTCGATATCAGCCGGTACGCCGGTGAACGCACGCGGCGTGATGTCGAGGTGGTCAAATTTTGGGGCAAGGACACGGGTGACGCTCTTCGTAAAACGAACCTCGTGTACCTTGAAAAGGCGGACGCCGCTGCGAAGTAAGGGCGATCACTCGGCCGCCCGCATATGCTGACTGTTCGGCGGCACATCGAACATGATCGTCACGCGCCGCGATCCGCACGATGGGCATTTCATGCAGCCCTCCAAACGCGAGAGCGGAAAATCCAGACCGCACGTCCACAACAAGGTTTGAAAGTCAAGCTTCGCGCCGGCCGCGCACTCGCGCCTGCGCTTCATGCCGTCTTGCGGACCCCAGGCGCACCGAACGGTGAGCTTCCAACTCAGCGCAAATGAATGTTCCATAATGGACGATACGCGCCGATCGATGGCTAATCGGGAGTCCCATAGATACCAAACATTGCAGTCGGCGGTTTCGGGGCAAAGGCACGTTGCAGACCTTGCGAAAGAGCGTCGATCTGGTCGTCATGCCGGCCTTTTGGAAACGACAGAACTTCCTTCTTAAACTCATCATGCCAAGGCGCATTTGAAGGAAGGTGGACGGCGCCAGCCTCGATCGGTGCGGTCTGGGCAGACATACGCAGTATCTTGTCGCCATCAGGATCGACGCCAATGGCGTGGATATTTTCGCGGTAGAGATCCTGAATCAGGCTCAGCCCAGATCCTTTCTTCTCGATAAGCAGGCTGTAGACAGGTGAAAATTGCCGCCAGCGTTTATGATTCAATAGGACGGCGCGCTTAAGGTCGGGATATTCCAGGCGCGCGCGGGTAACGTCGAGAATATAGACGGTCTCGCCGCGGACAAGCAGTACAACGCAGGCAGAATAATCAGAGAGTTGATTGCTGCTCATGGCCGTATCCCAGCTCACGATAAGGCGGTCGCCTGGTCGCGGGTTTGGAGGTGAATCGTAGAATTTGAACCAGGACCATTTGATCAGATTTCCGCCGATGGGGACGGGCGCCTGCTGGTATTGCGCCGAAAACTCCATCGATCCCATGAATCTTTTCAACTCGTCCAGCGCGGCCTGGCTCTCCCGCTCAGGGTGAAGAAGGTCGCCGAGTTTTCGATGGTGAAATCGATTCATGGCAAGAGGAATCCTGCACTCCGCCTCGGCAATCGCCGGAAGATTGAGGTGCGTCCAGCCGCCTTGTTCAAGCAGATGCCCGACTAGATCGTCGGGGTGTAGCCTCTGCATGACGACAATAATCGAACCTTCAGATTTATGGTCCAGCCGGGACAGAAGCGTGTTGGAGTACCATTGCTTTAATGACTCCCTTGCGCTCTCCGATTGCGCATCCTGCGGCTTGAGCGGGTCGTCAATGATCAACAGATTGCCGCCGCGGCCGGTCAACGTGCCACCGACCGAAGTGGTGAGACGTGAGCCACCAGCCGTGGTCACGATTTCAGTTTCGGTATCTTTCAGTGAACTGATGCGTGTGTTGGGGAAGATTCGGCGGTAGGTTGGGGAATGCATCAACGCGCGGAAATCATTGCCGTGCTTGCGGGACAAAATCTCAGAGTAGCTCACGCAGATGACTCTGCGGCTCGGGTCATGTCCAAGGGCGAAGGCAGGCAGGGCGACCGACGAGCAGATTGACTTCAAGCTTCGCGGAGGCACGGTAATAATTAGCCGCCGGCTTTTGCCGTGTATGACATCGGTCAGCGCGACCGTCATAGCCTCTAAATGCCAGTTGCGCTGCAGCGCGCTGCCACCGGCGACGAGCGGGAAGGAAGCCTGCACGAAGGCATAGAAATCGCTTCTGAGTGCCGCATCGAACAGGGCACGGCGCGTCATAGCGGGCAGTGAGGTCAACGCTGTGTCGCTAGGGCGCGTATCACTCAACGTCATGTCCGCCTCCGCCGGCTGGTTCATCAGCGGCCCGGTGCCGAACAAGAAAGTCTGAAAGAATGGCCTCATCCTCTGCGGCCAGGTTCAAGTTAGCGTCGGCCTTGCCCTGCTGGCTTTCGCTCTCGTGGCGCATGATTGCCGGCAGTACGGCAAGAAGTCTCGGTTTGCCTGCTAGTGCCTGCCTGATGGCTGATTGCACCAACGCTTCTTTGTTCGACATTCGCAGCACCTGTTCGCCAGCCCGCATCTCAATTTGCCTATTGAGCACGTGCTCGGTCACCTCCGCAAAGCTGGGAGTCTTCTTGCGCCGACCCTTGGGGTTGCCTGACACCCCCGGCTTGAACTGCGTTTCCGTTGGCGGACGGCGATAACCAACGCGATAGGGCTTTTCTTCCAATTTGTCGTTTCGTCCGCCGCGGCCCGCGCCGCCTCTGCATTTGTGTGCCATGCCCATCACCTGCGCGCACGACGGTTGGAGTGGGCAAGGGCTCGATCATTCCGACCGCCAGCCAATTCTTCAAACGTCAAACCGGTCTCGATGTGGATTGCGTCGCGGCCAGTGAATGTCTGCCAGCGCCGGATCGCCACATCGACATAGCGTGGATCGATTTCCATCGCGCGCGCCTGGCGGCCGACGCGTTCGGCCGCTAGCAGCGTTGTGCCGGAGCCGCAAAACGTGTCGAGCACGATGTGATTGCGGCGGGTGCAGTCCTTGATCGCGTCGGCGACCATGCCGACCGGCTTGACCGTCGGATGGGTGCGCAAGTCGTCCATGCGGCCAGTCCGAAACGTGTTGGCGCCGGCGTATTTCCACACGTTGGATCGCGAGCGGCCGTGGCGGCCGAGCTCGATGGTGTTGAGGTGAGGGGAATTACCAACGCGAAAGACGCCAATCAGTTCATGCTGGCTGCGGTAGAAACTGCCCTGGCCGGCGTTGGACTTCACCCAGGAGATAAGATTGAGCATGGTGCCATAGGCTTTGCGGCCGGCCGAAACTAGTTCGCCGATGTGGCGCCAGTCCATGCACACGAAATGCACAGCACCGTCGATCGAGGCCTCGCTCGCTAAGCCGAGCGTTTCGATGAGGAAGGTGGTGAAGACCTCCTGGGACATTTCGCCCGACGCCATGGCGAACTCTTGGTGTTTGATCTGGCCGCGGCCAATAATGTCACGTACGCGCACATTGTAGGGCGGGTCGAGGAACGCCATATGGGCGCGCTCGCCCCCCATCAGTCGGTTGAGGTCGTTTGATTCGCGCGCGTCGCCGCACAATAGGCGATGCTTGCCGAGCTGCCAGATGTCGTCCGGTCTGCTAACCGCGGGACCGGCAAGATGCGATGGATCGAGATCATCAGCGGGGTCGAATGCGTCGTCCTCGAAGTCAGTGAGCAGCGCATCGATCTCCGCCGGCTCAAAGCCGGTGACCGTAATATCGAGGCCATCCGCGACGAGAAGCTCCGGCAAGCTCAAAAGCTCATCCGCCAAACGTTCGCGGTCCCAGCCCGCGCCCTGGGCGATGCGGTTATCGGCCAGCAGCAGGGCGCGCTTGCGCGCCTCGCTCAGGCCCGCAATGACGACGGCCGGGATTATCTTGAGGCCTAACAGTTTCGCCGCTTCGAGCCGCCCATGACCGGCCAACAGCACGCCGTTCTCATCGATCAAAACAGGTGACGCAAATCCGACGGCGCGGATGCTGTCGGCGATCTGGCGGATCTGTTTCTTGGAATGCGTACGGGTGTTGCGTGGGTGCGGCCTTATGTGATCGAGCGCGACCATTCGTTGAGCGTGTTGCATGCGACCTCGCTTGGCGCCGGGCGCGCTTTCGTAGCCCGGCAGCCTCTGTCTGAACCGGGGCTAACTGGAAATCGCGTATTTGGATCGTGCTGGTTGGCCCCGTGCACCGATATTTACAGGGTGAAGTAGGCGACAATCATCAGCCTAAAATGGTGCTATTTTTTGCGGCGCTTTGAGCGGCGAAGGTGGTTTTCCAGCGTATCGCGTGAGACGGCCGGATGACCAAATCGCGCGTGATCTCTGAGAGCGTAATCAATGGCTTTATCGTGAATTCGATAGCGCATACCAGCTTCGCGTAGCTTTGCCTTGAAAAAATTCACCCTCACAGCCACGTTGCGCAAATTAAGAGCGGCTTTGCCGCCAGGAGGTCGGCCTTTTTTCCGGCGATATTTGCCCTCCAGATAGTCGGCCAGATATTTGCGGTCCTGCGCGGTGAGCGGTTTGTTTGAGCGAAGATAGGCAAGCAGCAATTCCTTGCGGTCATATTTTGCCGCTTCCCAAATTGCACTCATCGCCTCGAGCTTCGCAATATCCACCAGTGCATCCGCGCGTAATTATTTGGCCCTAGTATTTATTATTACCCTTGGCTCGCTAACCTACCAATAGCTGATCAGAGCGTACCTTCCAAGCATTGGTGCCAATTGCCACTGCATGATTCATCGCAGCGCTGATCCGAGCGACTTAGGCGCGTTGCAGGCGTTAGTTCAGTTTAATATGAGCTAAATTGTCAAAGCGCTGGGCGGGCAGGGGAACCAGAATTCGCACAATGATAGCTTATGGAACACCTCCTCGCTGGCCCGAGGCGGATGTCGATTGCATTGCGGTTAAGGGCGCCTTCTGAAAATCAACTAAGCTTTGCAAGAACCTCTTCAGGGATTGTTTGTCGTTGGAGTTTTCCAGTCTCGGGTGAGCGCACACCCCAAAAACGAAAGTCGCGACCACGCACCAGTAAGGTGCCATCGCGTATCAATTCGTGTTCAATCTCGAAATCTTTTTCCGCGATTTTGACGAACTTGCTTTCAAGCTGGACGCTATCATGCAGCCGGCATGGGGCTGCAAAATCGCAATCCAGATGCTTTAGGGGCACGCCTACAACATGAAATTTTCGTTCCAGTTCCGGGATAGGGGCGCCATTCTCTGCAAATAGTGCCCACATCGACTGATCGAACCAGCGGAAATAGTTCGGATAATAAACGGCGCCGGATGGGGCGCAATCGCCCCACCCGACGATGAATTTCCTTTTGACGGAAATAGGCATGTCACCAGTTACTCGCCGCGTCCAACGTCGTCGGCGGATTTTCCAGTAGCACCGGTCAAGAAGCTGTAATCGTAATAGGCTGCTACTTTTTTGCGACTGGGGACCTCCTTGATGAAGCCGAGACGCTTCATGGAAGTCGCCGTCTTCATCGCGCTTTCAAGATACAGGTTGGAATCAAGAATGATCTTGGGAGCCCCGATCTTGATGACTTCAGGTTTAAACTCAAGTCGCTTGGGAAAATCCGCCTGTAACTTGTCCTTGTGCGCCGAGTAGTAAGCACTCGCCTTTACGATTGCTGCAACCGCGTCCTTAATGAACCCAGGATTGCGCTTCAAGAAGTCCTTGTTGACCGCCCATGCGCTATTAACGCCGCGAAACAAATCTTGACTGAGATCGATGGCGCTTGGGTAATAGCCATAGCCATTTGCTACGGCGTTGGCCGCGAATGGTTCGTATACTGCGGTGCAGTCGATGGTCTTGTTTTGAAGGGCCTGGAGAAGCGGTGGCCCGGGCGCCGTAAACGAGATCGATGGGATGTCTTTGCGGTTTATGCCGTGCGTCGTAAGCGCATCGTCAAAAAAAAGTTCGGCAGTGCCGCCCGTTAGTACACCGAATTTCTTTCCCTTCAGATCATTCCAGCTTTCGACCTTGACATCTTTTCTGCATACCACATTGACGGCACCGCGGGACAGCCCGCTCACATAGATGAAGCTGGGAGATGCCTCACGCCCGGCCGCTATGATTCCGTTGGTATAGCCGGTCGTCGCTGCGTCGAGATCGCCACGCGTCAATGCCAGTTCCGTATCGCTATAGCGTAAAAACCTCACCATCTTGATCTTGTATTTGGTCGACAGTTCGTTCTCCATCGCCATAACAGCAGCATCATGTATCTGATGGAGGTAGCCGATCTTTATCGTGTCCTGCGCTGCTGCAACTGTGACATTGAGCGATGCCACAATAAGTAAGGCAAAAGATGCAAGTGCTGCTCTCACTACGGCAGATGTATGCGTGGAGTTTGGCATATGAAAATTTCTCCTCGATGCTCAGTTATGGTTCAGGTACTTAAGGGCCTTGCCGCGTAGTGTGTTGAATTCTGGTGAAGCTAGATCGCGCGGGCGCGGCAGGTGAACGTTCAAGGTCTCGCGAATTCGGCCGGGCCGTGCACTCATTATCGCTACTCGATCGCCGAGATATATGGCTTCGTCGATGCTATGAGTGATAAACATGATCGATGAGCGCGTCTGCGACCAGATCTCGACAAGCTGCTGCTGCATACGTTGACGCGTGATCGCGTCAAGCGCAGCGAAAGGTTCGTCCATAAGAAGAAGATCTGCATTCATGACGACAACGCGCGCAATCGCCACCAACTGGCGCATCCCGCCGGAAAGTTGACGTGGATAGCTTGCGGCAAAATTCTGAAGTCTAACGAGTGTCAACGCCTGAATGACGCGCTCTTTGCGCTCAGCTTTGGCAACATTCATTGCCTCGAGGCCAAACTCGACATTTTGCTCAACCGTCATCCAGGGAAAGAGCGCATTTGTATCCTGGAAAACCACACCGCGCTTCGGAGAAGGCGCCAAAATCTCCTGCGCCTCAAATTCAGCAACTCCAGAACTTTGGCGCTCGAAGCCAGCGAGAATGTTTAGTAGCGTCGTCTTTCCGCAGCCAGAGGGTCCAAGAACGCTGAGAAATTCACCCGTCGATATATCGAAGCTCACATGGTCAAGGGCGTGCACGACGGAGTTAGGCGTCTCGTAAGTCCGGCTGAGTTCAAGAACGCGAACAACCGGCGTGTTAATTCCTTGCGCGACACCTGTCTGACGCAACGTCATGGCTAGATGTCCGCCTTTTCGCGCCAGCGAAGAAAGTGCGCTGAGATCATCAGTATTATGCGGTCAGACAAATAGCCGAATGCACCAATGGTGACCATCGAGGCAACAATCAGGTCCATTCGGCTATAGTAATAAGCATTCCAGAGTTCATATCCGAGGCCTGATTTCACAGCGACCATCTCCGCCACAATCAGCAACACCCAGGACAAGCCCATCGCCAAGCGTAAACCCACAAATATTGAAGGTAGCGCGCTTGGCAGAACGACTCGCAATAGCGAGCGAGCGGGACTGGCACCGAGCATTTGCGCGCCTCGCAAATGTAACTCTGTGACATGCCGCACGCCTGCTACCGTGTTCATGACAACAGGAAAGAACGCGCCAAGCGCCACCAGAGATATCGCCGCAGCCGGTCCAATTCCGAAAAACACCATCGAAAAGGGAACCCATGCCGAAACCGGTATCGGACGCAATACCTGCAGAATTGGATCGAAGATGTCTTCGGCAATTGCTGAGCGCGCAATCAACGTGCCTATTAAAACGCCAATAATAGATGCCACAAAGAACCCGACAGCGACTCGCTGCGCACTCGCGACAACGGCATCGAGCCATGTCCCTGCGAACCGATCATTTGCACCGAGGCCAAAAATCCAGATCGCAAGTGTCTTAATCACTCGCACCGGAGAGGGAACAAACCCCGAGCCAAAATTCAGAAAATCAACACTGAATTGCCAAACCAACACAATCACGACCGGAGCAATCAGCCGCCGTGCAATCCTAGCGAGCCTAGTCGGTGTTTGACCGTTCATGCCGCTCCCAACCAAGTTGGAAACATAAATAATTTGCGCTCCTAACTATTACGCCATATCATTTTTTCATGCAATATCCGTGCTCCATCCCAGCCGGAAACCAGGGAGTGAAACAAGTCTGCGTTCGAAAACTAGGCTTTTGTAAATATGTTGGCTCCTAAATTTGCGGTGGAAAGGACCTCCGCGGAGTTTCGTCATGGATGAGCGGCTTTCTGACTTATCAGAGCTTTCGAGGCGGCCTGTCGAAGCCTGGCGCCGTGGCGGCTGGTGGGGGCGCAAGCCATTGTGGGAACGGGTTCACGATGTTGCGCGGGTGAACCCAAATAAGCCCGCGATCCTGGAATATGATCGCGAGACCACGTATCGAGACCTATGGGGCGCCACATGTCGCCAAAGTGCGGCGATCAAAGCGGTCGGTGCCGAGGCGCGCGATATTATTCTGGTTCAGCTTCCGAATTGGACCGAATTTGTCGCGATTGCGGTAGCCGCTGAATTAGCACGGGTAGTTTTCTCATTCTGCCCAATCCAGTGGGACAAACGGGAGACTCTGCGCGCGCTTAGACTCATCCGTCCACGTATCTGGTTCACCACGGCTTCACCGCGTCCCGGAGAAGACCGCTCTGACATGTTGCAGGCGATTTTGGCCGAGCTCGGAACGCAGGCGCCGCAACTCGTGCTTTCACGCAGCGCACATGTCAACGGGACCTTGAGTGATAGTGAGTGGATTGGCAGTGTCGATGAAAAACAAATCATCGCGATGGATGGTGGACGCGGCCAGGAACCGCTCGAAATTGCAGTAACTTCGGGATCAACTGGGGATCCGAAGGGCGTTTTGCATATCCATGACTCGGCGCTCGCTACAATCGATTTCGACGATTGAACGGCAAGGGATCGAGTTCTGATGACATCGTTCATGCCGCTCTCCCGGTTGGTCATACGTTTGGATATTTCTATGGCGTGCGCTGCGCGCTGCAGGCTGGCGCGACTTTGCTTCTCCAGCACAATTGGAATGTTGCCGAGGCCGTGGAAATCATCAGCAAGAACCGAGCAACAATTTCACTCGGCCCTTCAGCGTTTATCATTGATATGATTGGGTTACCGCCTGACCAGCTTCAGAAGCTGTCAAGCCTACGGCTTTTCACATTGTCCGGAGATTCGCTGCCTGGCCCAATCGTGCGCAAGGCGTCTGAGATGCTTCCATTTCGTATTTCGCGAGCACTTGGGATGACTGAATTCGGCCACGCACTCTCGACCGACGCGCATATGTCTGTTGACGAGGTCGCTGATACGCTTGGAACGCCACAACCCGGTATGATATTCCGGATTACCGATGAGGCGGGGCGCAATTTGCCGGCAGGTCAGGTTGGGCAGATCGGCGTAAGCGGTCCCTTCTTATTCGCCGGCTATCTGGACGAGCGGGCGTTAAAACAGGATGTCCTTGATCGCGACGGATTTTTTCCAACCGGTGATCTAGGTATGTTGGACGACCGCGGCTTTCTGCGGATTACCGGTCGGATCAAGAACGTGATCCGGCGCGGCGCGGAAACGATCCCTGTCAGCCTTTTAGAGGATGTTATTGCCAGCCATCCCAATGTCTTGCACGTCATCGTGGTTGGCGCGCCAGACCCGCGTCTTGGTGAATTGCCGGTCGCATGCGTGCAGGTCAGGCCAGGAAAATCGCTAACGCTTCCGGACCTTGAGGCGCTGTTCCTGGATCGGAGAATTACGAAGAAATATTGGCCTGCCGACGTGCAACTGATGGAGTTTGGCCAATCGGCGCCACCGGCAAGATCGACCGGAATCTCCTTATTCAACGCGTGGCGAAACCTGCAACAAGCTGACTCAATGTCGATCGGTAACGTTCATTGACGCCATGACCAGTAATTTGATCTGCGAGGTTAGCGACGGCATTGGGGTGGCCGTATTGAATTGGCCGAACGTTCTGAATGTGATCGATCTCGACCTCATCGACGCGTTGTATCGCCAATTAAAAATCTGGCAAAGCGACCCAGCAGTGCGGGCGGTAGTTGTGCGTGGCGCTGGGACTCGCGCTTTCTGTGCTGGTGGCGATGTTCGGGCCGTTTGGGAACGTCGCGGGGATGATGAGTTTATGGACGCAGTCTATCGGCGCGAATATGTGCTGGATGATCTAATCAATCGCTATTCAAAGCCATATGTCGCATTGATGTCTGGCGTCGTGATGGGTGGTGGTTGCGGTATCTCTGTTCACAGTCGTCATCGGGTGGTGACGGAAACAACAGTCCTGGCGATGCCGGAGTGCAAGATCGGACTCTTTCCCGATATTGCGGGATCCTACTTTCTAGCTCGTTGCCCCGACCAATTTGGCTTATATATGGGGTTGACTGGGCTGCGCATCAGCGGCGGGGACGCCATTCGTTTCGATCTTGCTGACTATTATGTGCCCGCCGACCGTTTGGATGAGTTAATCGCGGAATTGTGCCGTAACTCAAGTATCAAAGATGCTTTTGCGGGTGTGAGCGTGGAGCCGCCGGAATTGACGCAACCGGCGCCGGCATCCGCGGTCAGATCGATCTTTGGGCAGGCGTCACTTCAGAAGATCGTTCAGGCCTTGAAGGCCGAGCCGGCTACATGGGCACAAGAAGCGTTTCTCGCCATATGTGAGGCTTGCCCGTTCAGTCTCGAACTCACGTTTCGGACCATCCGGGAAGCCGCTAGTAAATCCGTCCGTGATTGCCTGAAAACGGATTTTAGAATTGCCCAGCGTATCATGCGGAGGGCCGACTATTTTGAAGGCGTGCGTGCACGTATTATCGACAAAGACAATATGCCGCTATGGAATCCCGCGCGCCTCGAAGACGTCAATGCGAATGATATCGATGTTTGCTTTTCTCCATTGGAGAACGAGTTAACCTTTTCTTGAAACTAAACCGATGACGGGAAACGTCCAACAAGCTCTCTCTTAGAGTCCGTCCGGAGACTTCACGACTGATTACAGAGTTTTCTGAGCATGAGGCGGATTGAGGCGAGGCGCAAGAACGCGAGCGCCTTGCGGTTTAGGTTCTCCCAATCTTTGGCGAGTCTTCGGCAGCGATTGAGCCAAGCGATGGTGCGCTCGACGATCCAGCGTTGGGGCAAAACCACAAATCCCTTGACCCGATCGGAGCGTTTGACGATTTCAACATCGAGGTGCCGGATCACTTTTGTAATTGCTTTCGAAAATTGCGGTCCTTGATATCCGCCGTCGGCAAACAGCGTTTTCAAAAAGGGAAACATCCCGAACAGGGTCGCCATGACGAGAATGCCGCCATCACGATCTTGAATGTCGGCTGGATGAACGATGGCGTGGAGCATGAGGCCTAATGTATCGACGAGAATGTGCCGCTTTTTGCCCTTGATCTTCTTGCCTGCATCGTACCCGTGCGGATCAATGCAGGCCCCCCTTTTTCAGCGCTTTTCACGCTCTGGCTGTCGATGATAGCAGCAGTCGGGCTGGCTTCTCGCCGAGCTTGTTCGCGACACTGCTCATAAAGCGCGTAGTGAATCCGCTCCAATGTGCCGTCATAAGTCCACAGATCGAAATATTCGTAGATCGTGCTTTTCGGCGGCAGGTCTTTTGGGACCGCGCGCCACTGACAGCCGGTTGAGAGAACGTACATGAGGCCGTTCACCACCTCACGCATGATCACCGTCCGCTTCCCTCCGCCGGGCTTGCCAGGTGGGATCAAGTGTTCGACCAGCTTCCATTCGTCGTCGGTCAAATCGCTCGGATAGCGCAGCTTGCTGCGGTCGTAACGTCTGCGGTTCTTGCTCGTCCACATCGGTGACCCTCCTCGAATCAGGCCACCACCCTTGAATCACAACTGATTCATATGATTTCAAGAACTCTTCGGACAGACACTTAGTCATAAGCCGAGCCAAGATCAGCGTAAGTAAAACCTTGTTCATTGGTCTTGTCGGGAACTATGATTTTATTGTCATGCCCGGGGAAAATGCGCATCGCGTATTTCTCCACCAGCCGCCGCACTTTGATAGCGGAATGTGCCCAACGCCGCGGGTCCTGGTTGAGAATGCTTACATTGAACGGATTAGCGTACGTCGACGACAAATAGATATGATCAGACGCAAGTAGGATCCATCCGGAATGAGGCAAATCGACCGCGACGCCCATGGTGCCCCACGTATGGCCGGGCAGCGATACCGTCCAGATACCCCGATAGATTTCCTGATCACCAAACACGGTGGTTGCCCGGTTTGGAAGCAGGCAGGCAAAATCCTTGCGCGTAAAGCCCTGCGGGCTGGTTACGCCCCAAAGGGTAATAAGATCGTCGCGCAGCAGCCCACCTTTCTCAGTAATGCAACCACGCAACTCATCCTCGTGAACAAGGATCCGGGTTTTTTCACTTGCTGCAAATATTGGTACGTTGCCGGCATGGTCGGTATGAAGATGTGTGATTACCAGATCGGAGAAGTCCGAGGGCGCTAAGTCCATTTGTTCGAGGCGCTGCGTAAACAATCCGTCTTCGCCAGGATCATAGGCCATTCGGTCCTTATAGAAATTGTTCTTCCAATCTTTGTTGAAGCTGTCGCTCATTCCCGTATCAACCATCATCCGCCCACCTTCGTGCTCGAGGATATAGGCGTAAACTGGATGCGCGACTTTTCCGTCTTCGCCGGCACCATGGCAGCACGGCAAAAGATGTCGAACCAAAGCAAGATCTGAAACGCCGGTCGCCACAAGCTCACGATCGAGCGTGGTATGCCCGCAGCTCAGCACGGTAAGCTTCTTGGCCTTAGTGACCATGGCGTTCCTCGAAGACCTTACTTGTTTTTTAATCGGGGATGGAGCTCGATCATGCCGATCAGAATCCCGCCCGTGCTTTTGGGATGGATGAATGCGTGCCGTCCCCGCGAATCCGAGAATACCTGGCCGACAATGGTTCCGCCCGCCGCCTTAATCTGTTCGCAGGCGTCATCCAGGTCTTCCACTTGTAGGCAGATATGATGAAGTCCGGGGCCGCGCTCCTTGAGGTATTTGTGCAAATGCGAGTCCTCAGATGCGGGCCTGATGATCTCGAAGCGCACGCCACTTTCAGGGTGCTCAAAGTAGTTCGACGTGACTGCCTGCGTATGGATTTCCTCAAATCCAGTCGGTTTTATGCCAAAAAGACCAAGAACGGATGTTCCCGGTTCCAGGTCGCTCGACGCCCAGGATACATGCTCGAAACCGTTAATCTTGATCATACAGTCGCTCCAGCAGAATTCACCGGCTATTTTAAGCGATAAATAATTTAAGATGCAAACTATTCTAACCGGCGGTCGAATTTTTTTATGTCCGCCGCTGTTGACCCTTTCTCAATTCTGCATCAGTCCAAGGCGACGATCGTTTGAATTTCGAAGAGTTGGCCCGTTTTAAACAACGCAGTGACGCCAACGAGCGTTGCGGCAGGGTAATTACTAGGAAAATATTCTAATCTCACTTTGGCGATCTCTTTGTAAAGCCGTAAGTCGACCACATACTCGGTTTCCCAGATAACGTCGGAAAATGTTGCTCCTGCCTCTTTAAGGATGTCGCCTAAATTATCGAAAGCAACTTTCGCCTGTTTGGCCGCGTCGTCGGCGTGGAGAATCGTCCCGTTCTTGTCCCAGCCGCAAACACCGGACACAAATAGAAGGCCAGATCGTTGATGTACAACGGCAGGACTAAATTGGTATTTGTGGTCAACCGGCTTTTGAGTGAAAATGTTTTTTCGTTTCATTGCTAGCTCCAAGGTGGTTGCGCTTAGGTTGCGGCGGTTTGCAATCGCTGTGTATCGTAAGTATAGCGATTTGCGCTGTCATGTGTTTATCCGTATGGTGATCTCATAATTGGTTTTGGATTAGGTGGATGCGGACGCAATTGGCCAAAAGATTAGTTACCGGTATAGCGCGCTCGGCAGCCCGGAAGTCCTCTATCAATGCTGGGATTGTGGCAGTCAAGACGAACGATAATAAGCTATCACTCTTGTCAGACCTGAATTACGATGTGTTGACGAGCCTTGCTGGCTTCTGGATTAGAAGAGCGCAGCTCGTGGTCATGAAGTCATTCGAGCGACATTTAGCGGACCTCAATCTGAGGCCGGTCGAAGCTGCTGCGTTGGTCCTGATAGGAAAGAACAAGGATTTGAGCCAGAATTTCCTGGCGGCGGGCCTTGGCACAGATCAGGCAACGATGGTTGCAATTTGTGCAAGGCTTGAAGAACGTGATTTTATTTCAAGGCGGCGTCCAGCGGCCGACCGCCGATATCAATCCTTGAGCTTGACCGGCAGCGGCAAGAAGATTTCTGCTCTCGTCAGAAAACGCCTCCGTTTACATAATGAAAGCCTTTTGAAAAATCTTTCAACAACGCAGCGAAAACAACTCATGGGCTATTTGCAAGCTATTGTTCAGCGGTAGCTTTTTGAAACTACCAAATCTCGCTGTCCCCGCTGACCGGCACCCGCTGACGGAACCACTCGCAATGCTAGTTTAGAGATGGCCGCAGCGCTACGGGTGGCTGACAGGCTTTGTGATGACCTCCGGCGCCGGTAGTCGATAGCCGAGCGAAGAATGCGGACGGATCGTGTTGTAGTGTCGGCGCCATTGGTCGATCACGACCTGTTCATCTCGCAACGAGTAGAAGATCTCACCGTTGAGCAGTTCATCGCGCAGCTCGTCTCGGTTACACCCAACACTCGGGCAACATCTGAGCCCGTCTGCCCCTGCGCCAGCAACACATCCGCTTGGCGCAGCTTCGCAAAATCTCTTCAGCCGAATGCCTCTTTCGTGGCATGGTATCCCTCCTTCAGATCGGCATTGCCAAGTTTTTCCTTGGCTCCGTCTGAAGGGGCAGGTCAGCTTGGCGCTGATGCGGTTCAGAGGCCATTTCATCCGCGTTGAGCTCGTCTTCGCCGAGAGGGTCGCGTAGAAATTCGTCGTCGAATTCCTTTGCCCCATCTCTCTCACCGATCGGGTTGGCCAAAGCGTCACCGGCGCCAATAGGGTTTGCGGGCAGGTCGTTGGCGCAATCTCCTAGGGGGTTATCCCATTCCCCGGTGATCGGATATCTCCTGTTCTTCTCCACTGCGTGGCCCTCCGTTTTTTCAGCCCCACATTTCTAAAATCCCGTAGCCCGTTTACCGAGCCGATACCGGCCAGTGCCCTGGCGTACGCGGACGCTTAGGCAACAGCCGGCGCGGCCGAACACTGCTCGGCGATTTCCTCGAACGTTTCCTCGATCGGGGCCAAAAGCGCCGACTTGCCGGTAAATTCTTGCCAGCGCTTGACCGCGACATCGACGTAACCGGGATCAATCTCGAGTGCGCGTGCCCTGCGGCCGGTCCGCTCTGCCGCGATGAAAATCGTCCCGCTTCCCGAAAAGGGGTCGAGCACCAGGCCGCCACGCTTGGAACAGTCCTTGATGGCATCGGCGACGAGGGCGACGGGCTTTACCGTCGGATGCATCGCCAGTTCCTCCATGCGTCCCGCGCGCAGCGAATTAACCCCCTCGTAGTCCCAAACGTTGGAACGGTAGCGGCCGTACTGCCCGAGCTCGAAATTGTTGATGTGCGGCGCATTCCCGTTTTTCCAAACGAAAATGAGCTCGTGCTTGGAGCGATAGAACGAGCCCATGCCGGCATTCGTCTTATTCCAGACGCAGAGGTTCTTCAGTTCGGTGGAGACTTCGCCGGCGTCGAGCATCTCGCGCAGGTGGCGCCAATCAATGCAGACCTGATGAATTGAGCCGTCGTGGCTGTGATGGCAGAGCTGATCGAAGGCGGTCCTGAGAAACTCAGTCAACTGAGCGACAGTCATTTCGCCGCTTGCCATCGCGAAGTCGGCATGATGCACGCGTCCCAAGCCGGAGACATGGCCGGGAATTTTCAAATTATACGGGGCGTCCGTGAAGACAAATTCGGCCTTTTCGGAACCGAGCAGGCGTTCATAGTCAGCGTTCTTGCGGGCGTCCCCACATAGGAGGTGATGCTGGCCGAGGAGCCAGAGATCACCCGGTTTGCTTACGGTAGGCCCCTTGGTGGGGGCGGGGATGGTGTCCTCTGAGGAAGCTCCCGCCAAATCCTCCATCAACAGGTCGATCTCGGCCGTCTCAAAGCCGGTCAGCTCGAGGTCGAAGCCGATATCCGTCAGATGCTGCAGCTCGATTGCGAGGATCTCGCGGTCGTAGCCGGCCTTGGTCGCAAGCTGATTATCGGCAAGGATATATGCGCGCTTCTCGTCTTCGCTGAGGTGCGAGAGGCGGACCGCCGGCACTGAGTCGATTTCCAACAGGACAGCCGCGTCTTTGCGCCCGTGCCCCGCGATGATCTGGTTATCGTCGTCGATCAGGACCGGGTTGCAGAAGCCGAAGCGCTCGATGCTGCTGGCGATCTGGCGGATTTGCTTGCGGCTGTGCGTGCGCGCGTTTTTGGGGTAGGGCCGTAGCGCGTTCACGGCCAGCTGCTCGATGTTCATATTTACGCTCCTCGACCACACTCTCGATCGTTTAGAATTCGAGCACAGTCAGGAGGTCCGTTAGCGCACGGCACGCCCGGAATCGACTAACATCTTGGCCCAACTCGCAAATAATGGTTACGTTTTGGCAGGAGGCGCGCCATGGGTAACAAGCATCGCGGCGTGCCGCGCGTTTATCCGCGGGTCGGCGCATTAATCCGGCAGGGCCTGCCCAATTTGGAGGCGCTGGCGCTCATCCGGAAAGAGTTTCCGCAACATCGCACCAGCGCCGAACAGATTCGCTTTCGCAGGCAGAGCCTGCGCGGCCGCTTCAAAGATGTGCCCACTTCTGTGCAGGCGCGGCATCAGCTCAAGGCCCGGCACGCCGCCGACTAAACCGGTCGAATTTGTTTCAAATTGTCAAAGCGCTGGGCGGGCAGAGCAACCAGATTCGCAGAATTTACGGGTTATGGAAACAAAAACGAGCAGCCAGCTATCATCTTGCAAACAATACTGGCAAATTAGCATTTGTCATGATGTGTTGGGTCGCGCCGCCAAATATCATTTGTCGCAAACGACTCTGCAGGCTAACGCCCAGACTAATTCTGCGCTGACAGCGAACTCACAGCCGCATCGTTACAAATGAATTCCGATCTCGAAATGGTCGCGACGATTCTCCTTCGCCCCAAGGAGAAACGATTCGTCAAAATGCGGGAGGCTTTTGATAGACAGGCAACCCGACATTCGCGTTCGAAAATACGACCTTATCTCTTTTCGGGACAATTCCCACCATTGCTGCGGGATTCGTGATAGCCATCTGCGCGATTGCGTCGAGCGAGACGCCTTTCTCGTAGAGGGACTGTGCAAAAATTCGAAACAATTCGGGAGTCTTTGGGCTGAATGGCTGGCCGGAATCTGTCGCTATGATTGCTCTAGCCGGAGTAACCGCGTCGATTGCTTCCTTGAACTGCTCTGGCGTGACACAGTGAAACGTCGGCATGCAATTCACCGCGCAATATTCCATGAAGCAGCCACTTTCAGCCAATTCGACCTGGGTTTTGATGTCGAGATTAGGAACGTACATCTCCGGATGAGTAATGATAATGTTTTTGACTCCTCGATGGAGCGCGTACTCCACCAGTTTCATGATTTCTTTCGCCTCGAGATGACCGGTTGCCAGTACCGCCTTGTGATCGGCGATAATGTCGACAACGTCCTTGGCCACCGCCGTAAGGTTGCTGCCGTTCAATACGCTATAGCCCTCCGACGAATATTTTGATGGCGTTCCGTAACTAAGGCTTCCCACGGAGCCGAACGCGCCTTCTGTGCCGAAAACTCTCCGATGGTTGGCCGAGTCCAAAGTAGGCATCCACACGAACCGGGCGTCCTGTTTTAGCGCTTGTTCCACGGCTCCAGGGTTGACGCCGCCGACACCGATATTGAGGGCGATACCAGCGAATACTGGAAGTTCAGGAACCTCCTTCCTGGCGTGATACACCTTCGCGATCGTCGCCTCGAAGTGGCTCTTGATAACGACGCCGGCCATACCGGCCTCGGCGCACCACTTTGCAACATCGATGGTATCCCCAATGCGCCGAAAAGGCGCCGGACCGGTGTGGACATGAGTGTCTACGAAACCCTCGACGGACAGTGCAACCATGATCAACGCTTTCTTTTTCGCGCAGCAGCCAGTCCTGCTGAATAGTTGCTTCGTTGCGCCAGGAATTTTTATTGACAAAGTTAGGGAGTACTAGCCAACACTGTCAAGTTGATTACTAACGATCGTCAATGGCGCCCGTATGCGAATCCTCGTTATCAAGCGCGACGCCACCGAGATCTGTGCTCAAGTCGCAAAATTCCTGCCGGGCAGCCTCGTCGGGACAAAGAGGGCAAGTTGGGGAGCAGGTCAAAGCGGACGTCTGTTTGGTGGACACGCTGATCCAGCCGCTGCCATTGGGGCGGCGCGTTATACTGACTATACGATCAGCTTTTGGGCACTAAATGCATCTGGCCTAGAAAGGAACTATTGGCTCATCGTCGCCATGGTCAGAGGAGCATCTATCGAAGTAGGTGAGGGCTATGGCGACCAGAAATATCATGGTCACAAAAATTGCAAAGACGAGCGAATCCATGCGTCTCTCCGATCATAAATGTAACAGCATGCGAAATATTTGAAAAAGCCGAAATTCAGGGCAAATGAGGCTAGTGTGAACTCACTAAATACGATCAACGTCCTCATGCCAATGTGCGGGTTAGCGAAAACGTCCTGCCACAAAACCCAGAGAGTGTATGATTTACTATGACCCGGCGCCACCCATCGTGAGCTGCCGCGGAGATTTGCCGTTCATTAGAAAGTATACAAGATTGGCGGCACCAGCGCGAATGTGCTTAGCAATCATTACCTGCGCGGCGTCAGCATCCCCTCCCTTCACGACTTCAAGTAGAGTGGTATGCTCGTAGCCTGGTATTTCTGGCTGTTCGAAAAAACTCGTGTACATCAAAAGATATGGTCGGATGATCTCGCGTAGGCGTTTGATTTCTTCGATGAGCTTCGGCATTTCGGCCTCCGCGTAAATTCGCTCGTGGAACAGATCGTGCAATTCAAGCCAGGATTTTGGATTGGTCTTGGCGCGGTTCATGCGCAGGAGGTGTAGTGACAAATCGGAAATTGTGCGGCTCTTGATTTTTGGCGTCGCGCGTAAAATAGCGAGTTGTTCGAGCGCGATGCGGATTTCAAACAGTTCCATGATTTCATTCGGCGTGAGGGTGGTAACGATCGGCCGACGATTTGAGCCGAAATGAATGAGCCCCTCGGCTTCTAGTTGCAGCAGCGCCTCACGGACAGGCATGCGGCTTATGCCCAAGAGTTCACCGGTCTCTGCCGGACTGATTGATGTGCCACCGGCCAACTGACCACCAAGAATCTTATCCTTCAGATATGCGTATGCCGCTGCCTGCGCGTTCTTTTTTTTCAATTTTGCCGTCGTCATTGCAATGCATATCCCAAGTTATTGCCCCGCACATCGTTTAATTGTGTAGCCACTTTTTAAGGCATAGCCAATCAGGCATTCTACTTTTTCCTGCAACCCTCTGCGAATTATTAGCGTTATCCAAATGTTTTCAATTAGATGCTTGCCTCATCAAATATTACGCGACGGGTTAATGTCACTAACACAACCAAAAAAAGCATGCAATTGACGCTTGACCAAAAACTGTATTCAGTTTCAAATCAATTCTGCATGCGAATAGGTCAGAGCAAATGAAATTGAAAAAGTTGAAATGGGAGGTCGTGTCATCGCCGCGGACTCCCGAAGACAATGCAATTGGCATTTTGACCCTGAATGAGCCCGAGCGTTTCAACGCTTGGGGGCCGCGAATGGCATTGGAGTTTGACCACCTGATGGATGAGATTCGGATTCATCCTACGGTGCGCGTGCTGATTATCGCTGGATCGGGTGAAAATTTTTGCGCTGGAGGAAACTTCAACGTCGAAACAATTCCTTTGGAGCAGGAAGAAGACGATTGGGGTTTGAAAGGCGAATACGGGGAAATGACCACTTGGTGGATGAATGATTGGTTCCATCTAATGGCGCAAAATGCCGCCAAGAAATTTGAGGATCTGCCTCAGGTCACGGTCGCGGCGGTCGACGGCATTGCTGTTGGTTTCGGCCTTGAGCTTGCGTGCTCCTGCGACCTCCGAATTGTAACGAATCGCGTCAGGCTGGCTGAATTAGCCGTAGCGGCTGGATTTATGTCTGAATTGGGATTGCCCAGAATACTTCCGCAACTAATCGGCCAAACTCGCGCGAATGAGATGATGCTGACCGGTCGCATGGTCTACGCCCAAGAGGCACTGGATATCGGCCTCGTCAACCGAGTTGTCTCTCCAGCGCAGCTGATTGATGAAGCCGTCGCATGGGCTGGTCAAATGAACTCCTATCCACGGCGTGGCATGTTAGCCGCCAAGGAAACGATTTATAAATTTCAAACTGCAAACCGGAAGGATGAATGGTACTTGCTCGAACAGGAGCGCGTAATGCAAATCATGCGCACTCGCGACTGTGCCGAAGGTATCGACGCATTCCGCAATAAAAGGCAGCCGGTCTATCAACCGAACACACCGGTGCTAAGGCCCGGCCGTGAATGGGATCCGGGCCGCGACTATAGCAAACAGAAAAAGTTGGACTAGAAAGCGGCGGCAACTGCGCTGAACCCAATCAGAGGCGCCGGCTTCGCGGCCGCATGATCGCAGGCTTGAACATGACAAACGAAGTTATGTGGAAGGTTGGCCCTGGGTACCGCGTTTATCCGCCCAAGCTCAACATGTGCGCAGAAGTCCTCGACCGGCATGTTGCGGAAGGCCGCGGAGATGCAACCGCGGTCATTTGGCAGGACGGGCGCTGGACATTTGCCGAGCTGCAAAGGGTAGTCAACGCGTATGCCGCCAAGGCAAAAGAAAACGGCATCGGCAAGGGCGACCGTATGTTGGTGCTCGGCCGCAACAGCCCGCAAGTCATTGCCAGCGTACTCGCCGGCCTGAAGATCGGCGCAGTTCCGGTGCTGCTCAATTCGCTGCTGTCGGAAAGCGAGATTGACTATATCATTGATAATAGTGGCGCGCGCACGGCATTTGCACCGTCATCCAGCGCGCTCGCATTGCGAAGTCTTCTCGCGAGGGATCGGTTGGATCAGCTGTTCATTCTGCAAGGCGCTACCGAAAGCGCCAAGGAGATGGATTGCTCCGGTCTCGATCGGCTAGACGTCGGTAAAATCGCGACACTCGAAACCGACGCGCTCGACGAGGCCTTCATGGTCTATTCCTCCGGCACCACCGGTCGTCCAAAAGGAATTGTGCATGCTCATCGTTGGGTGGTGACCGTCGGAGATCCTAACGTCTTAATGATGACCTTCAGCGCAGGTGATGTAGTTGCCACCACCGGCGAGTACAGCTTTATGGGCAATTTCGGCCATGCACTGATCTTTCCGCTCTACGCGGGCGCGGCTGTTGCCACCTATGGTGAGCGCGTGTCGCCCGATAGCGTGTTTGCTTTCTTTGAGGCGACGCGCCCAACCATTTTTCTGTCGGTGCCGACCTTTTATCGCGCGATGCTCGCCACCTCCGGCTTTACCGTGAAACTGCGCGGCCTGAATTTCCGCTTCATGGTGTCAACTGGCGAAGCGCTCGGCGCCTCGGTCTGGAACCGCTGGCACGAAGAGACCGGCATCAAGATCTGCGAGATCTATGGAGTTTCTGAGGTTCAGACATTGCTGAGCAACAGCCCGCTGATGACGATCAAGCCAGGCTCGATCGGTAAGGCCGGTCCAGGCGTCAAAGTGGCACTACTGGATGAAGGCCTCAACGAGGTCGCTCCCAACGAGCCCGGAGTGTTCTCGATCCATCGCTCCGATAGCGGCTTTTTCCTTGGCTACTATAAACAACCCGACAAATGGAAGAGTGCGCACCGCGGCGACTGGTTCTACACCGGAGACGTGATGCGCGTCGACGAGGACGGCTACTATTGGTACCTCGGGCGTAGCGACGATCTATTTAAAAGCCGCGGTTATCTTATCTCTCCGCACGAGATCGAAAACGTCGTGCAGCGCCATCCGGCAGTCGCGGAAGTCGCCGTCGCGCCGAAGCCGGATGAGCGAATTGGCAACGTTATTGTCGCCTTCGTCCTTCTGAAGGAGGGGCATAACGGCACAGCCGCGCTTGAAACAGAAATTCTCGAATTCGCCCGCACTCAGCTGGCTCCTTACAAGGTGCCGAAAGAGTTAATCGTTGTCACCGAGCTACCGAAAAGTCCGGTCGGCAAAATAGTTCGGCGCGCTCTCGCGACCAAGTCGACCGAGACGGTGTAGTCCTCTTACCTCGGCCAATACCATGAACTTTTCACTTCTAATGTTTCAGCTCGTAAACGGCGTGATATGGGGCATCATCGTTGCATTGCTCGCGGTCGGACTGAACCTGGTTTATGGACTGCTGAATATCGTTAACATCGCACAGGGTGCGTTCTACATGCTCGGCGCCTACGCGCTATGGATGGCGACCACCTACAGCGGCAATTTTTTGATTGGCCTCATAGTAGGTCCGCTACTCGTTGCAGGGTTTGCAATCTTGCTTGAGCGTACGGTTGTCGCGCCGATTGAGCATGATCACGACCTAACGATTGTGTTGACGTTCGGACTCGGGATCGCGATCGAACAAGCCGTGCTTGCGGTGATGGGGGGCGAAGTCCGTTCGGTGCAGGTGCCGTTCTCTTTCACTATGCGGCTATTTGGATTCAACTATCCAGGCGTCCGCATAGTCGTTGCTGTGATTGCCGTCGTGGCGATGGCTTGCCTGTGGGTATTCCTCAACTACACGAAGTACGGGCTTTGGATTCGCGCGGTCCGTCACAATCGTTCGGTTGCAGCGGCTATGGGAATCCCCGTGCAACAAATTTTCGCTGTGACCTTCGGCATCGGCGCGGCGCTTGCCGCGCTCGGGGGAGCGCTTGCGAGCCCGATGGTAACGGTTCGACCTGAAATGGGATCGCAGATCATCGTGATCGTTTTCGTGGTCGTGATCGTGGGCGGTCTGGGCAACATATTCGGCAGCGCCGTGATCTCGGTTCTGCTGGCTGGTTCAGAAGGCATCGCTTCCGTATTTACCAATCCTACAATGGCACGCGTGATCTCGCTCTTGGTCATGAGTGCCGTAATCCTACGATGGCCGTCGGGGCTTGGCGCCATAAAACTTCGGCGAAGCTAGGCACCATGACCCGCCCTTATATCGTCCTTGTTTTGGCTGTTCTGGCGCTCGTGGCGTTGTTTCCTTCGTCTGAGACCTATTGGCGTCAGTTGATCTCTCAGATCGGGGCGAGCGCGCTTTTAGCTGTTTCTTTCGACGTGTCCCTCGGTTTCACCGGCATGCTGACTATGGGCACCGCGCTATTCTTCGGGCTCGGCGCCTTCGTCTTTGCCTATGCGTTGCTACTGAACGGCGTAGACGTCATCGGTGGTATCGTCGTTGCTGAAGCAGGAGTTCTAACCGCGGCGGTGCTGACGGGAGCGTTAGCAGTCCGATTGCGTGGTCCGAGCTTTTTCGTTTTGACGTTATTGGTCGTTAGCGTGGCCCAGAATCTGGCGCAAAATTGGCGTGCCCTCACGAACGGTGACGATGGGTTTGCTCTAGACCCGGAAATTTTCACTCTGTTTGGACACAAACTGACCTCGCTCGGCCGCTACTATTTTGGGCTCGCGGTCTTTGCGTTCGGTTACCTCGCGACGGTCATTCTGGTGCGCTCGCCATTCGGCCTGCTCATGCGCAGCGTTCGCGAAAATGATTTCCGCGTCGAACTGCTCGGCCTCAACCCTTATGTCATCAAGCTGGCGGCGTTCTGTTGGAGCGCGCAACTCGCTGGGCTCGCCGGCATCATCTATGCGGCATCGATCGCTCATGTTCACGCAGGCCTTTTTGATCCCAGTATTTCCGGTCAGGCGTTGCTGTGGGGCTTTTTCGGCGGCGTCGGCACACTGGCCGGTCCGATTTTCGGCGCGGCCGTGCTGGTTCCGTTCGAAGACTATATGAGTACCTATATCGGTTACCCGAAGCTCTTCACCGGAATTGCCCTAATCGTCATTGTGCTGGCGATGCGCCGGCAGGGCATCCTCGGCCTGCTTGACCGAGGGGCTGTATTACTTGCGCGGCCGAAGCCGGCAAAAACAGCCGCAGTTAAGGCAGAGCAATGACAGCGCCATTGCTCGAGTTGAAGAACGTGTGCGTGGCCTTCGGTGGTGTACGGGCCGTCGATGAGCTGACCATCGAAGTCACGCCAAATAAGGTGCTTGGCGTGATCGGGCCGAATGGCGCAGGCAAGACGACATTCTTTAATGCGCTAACCGGTGTGGTGGAAACGACCGCAGGCCAAATTGTATTTGCGGGCGAAAATATTGTCGGCCTTAAGCCGAGGGAGATTGCCCAGCGCGGTCTGATCCGCACATTTCAAATTACCTCGATTTTTGCTAATCTCACTGTTGCGGAGAATATATCCGTTGCGGCGCACGCCAACTACAAGTTTATAGAATCAATTTTCGACAAATCGGCGCGCACAGCGATCAAAGCACGCGTCGAAGAGGTGATTGAACTTCTCGAACTCGGTGGAATCGCAGAGTGCAAAGCCGAAGAGTTGTCTTATGGCGACCAGCGCGTCGTTGAGATCGCCCTGGCAATGTCCACGCGGCCGAGGCTCCTTCTGCTTGATGAGCCGACGGCCGGCATGAGCCCGGCCGAGACCGAGGCGATCGTACGTTTGATCGTCCGCCTCCGCCAATCTGTCACGGTAATTGTTATCGAGCACGACATGGAGGTCATCGGGGGCGTTGCCGATCGTATCTGCGTTCTCAACTTCGGGCGTCTCATCGCTGACGGGTCTTTCAACGAGCTGCGTCAGAATCGGTTGGTGCAGGAAGTCTATCTTGGAGCGGGCGCGTGCTAAACGTGGAAAATCTTCACGTCCATTTTGGCAAGAGTCATGTCGTACGCGGCGTGAATTTAAAGGTATCGAGCGGACGCGTCGGCGTGATTCTTGGTCGCAATGGAGTTGGCAAGACCACGACGCTCAAAGCGATCATAGGGATCTTACCCCGCGTTGGGCGAGTTGAGCTGGGCGATGTGCCTATATCTAATCTGCGTCCAGATAAGATCGCGCGTGCTGGTCTCGGCTATGTGCCGCAGGGTCGGCAGCTCTTCCCGCATTTGAGCGTTATAGAGAACCTTCAGCTTGCCTGGCATGGCCGCCGATTCGACAGCGACGCGCTGCAGCGCGGCATCTCCCATTTTCCGCCACTGCAAGAGCGGCTCGGTAGCTTTGCCGGAACTCTATCCGGTGGCGAGCAGCAGATGGTGGCGATTGGGAGGGCGTTAATCAATCGTCCGAGTGCGATCTTGCTCGATGAGCCGAGCGAAGGATTGTCGCCGCTTTACGTCGAAAATGTTCGCGCCGTTTTGTCTTCGCTTCGATCGACTGGACTGGCGATCGTTCTCGTTGAGCAGAACTTGAAGCTCGCGCTGAGCCTTGCTGACGAAGTTCATTTCATGGAAAAGGGTCAGTTGGTCCATAGCTGTACTCCTGAAGAGGGCAAGTCGAGAGAGGCGCTCGAAAGATACCTCGGCGTGAGTTCAAATCACGAAGGCAGTCGACCCACTTAACAAAAGGAAACTCCAACCACTTAAGGGAAGGAAATTGCAATGTCACAGTCAAAACATACGCGTCGCCGAATCCTCGAGCTGGGGGCAGGAGCTGCTGCCGCTACTCTGGTTGCAAAGCCATCGATTGCACAAAATGCGCCAATTAAAATTGGCCAGTCCATCGACATCAGCGCTTACCAGGAATTGTACGGCTTCTCGTTCAATCTTGCCTCCAAGACCGCGATTGACTACATCAATTCGCACGGAGGAATCGCCGGGCGCAAAGTCGAATACGTTCTTGAAGACACGGCGTCAGATCTGCCGATGGCGGTGCGAAAGTTCCGCAAACTGGCGGAATCTGACAAGTGCCCATACATCCTGGGCGACGTTCATAGCGGCATCGATCTGGCGGTCGTACCTGTTGCCAAGGAACTCAAGACAATCTACGTGCCGAAAGGCGAGTCGTCGGCTGTCACCGGAGCCAAATCGAACCGCTATGTGTTCCGCATGCGGCAGAATTCGGCGATCCAGGCTAGAGCGATAGTAGACTATGCGGTGAAAAATCTCGGCAAGAATTTCTACTTTATAATCACCGACTATGCCTATGGCCAAGCCTTTGTGAAGGACATGACGCCGCTCGTGGAGGCAGCCGGCGGCAAGGTTCTCGGCAAAGCCGCAATCCCCATGAACACGAACGACATGCTGCCGTATTTGGCGAATGTGCCGAAAGAGGCCGACATGCTGTTCTCGGTTTTCGTGGGACCGGATTCACCGCGTTATATGCGCCAGAGCTACGAGATCGGCCTTTCCAAGCGTGCCGCGCGTGCCGCGCCGTGGGGCATGATCGATGCGACGTCGCTCAAGGGCATAGAAGCCGCCACTGAAGGCATGTACTTCCTGTCGTCGTCGGCACGCTACCTCGACGAGGTGCCGGACAACCTGCGTCCTTACGTTAAAGAGGCCCGCAAGCTCATGGGCGTCAATGACAATTCTACGCTGAAATCCAATCCCCAACGGCTGATCGCAAGCTCGTATTACCTTGCGCCGTGGCAGTCCATCTTCATGTTCAAGCAGGCGGTCGAAAAATCCGGCTGGACCGGGCCAAAAGACACCCCGAAGCTGATTGAGGCCCTGGAGCATTTCGAGGGTAAAGCCAGCTTAGAATTCCCAATGGGTGACTTCAAAATTCGTCCGCAGGACCATCAGGCGTTTCAGTCCATTGCGATCGAAAAGGTCCAGAAGGGCAAGCTGGTCACCGTCGCCCAGGTGTCGCCCGACATGAGCAAGGTCCCGCTTGAGGTGGATGTGACGAAACAGCCGTTTTGATCGTGAAGCGGTACTGCAACTTTTCTGTAAGTGAGGCTCGCAATGAATGACATGCAGGTACAAGTCCCAGGCAAGATTATCGAGAATGTGGTGGTCGCGCCTGGCAACCCGTGGGGGCGCGTGCTGACCAAAGGTCAACACGTGCGGATCATTGACCTCGAGGGCAAGCAGGCGGTCGACTTCCTTTGCTATGATGTGGAGGATTCCAAAGATCGCTACAACGCGTCCAACACAATGAAGATGGAAGGCAATATCTTCCTCAAGAAAGGAACGGTGTTGTGGTCAGATCGCGGTAAACAGATGATGAAGATTGTTGAGGATACCTGCGGCTACCACGACACAATCGGCGGTTGCTGTAGCAGCGAGATGAACATCGTTCGTTATGCCAAGCCGGGACCGGGCAACTGCCGGGACACGTTTGAGCGAGCGCTCAAACCGTTCGGTCTCACACGTGACGACATTGTCGCGAACATCAACTGGTTCATGTATGTGCCTGTTACATCGGAAGGCGGCATGAACATTGCAGACGGTGTGTCGAAAGCCGGCGACTATGTCGATTTGTTGGCTGAGCGCGACACTATATGTGTGGCCTCGAACTGTACTCAAATCTTCAATCATGCAAACGGGTTCAAGCCGACACCGGTGCGAATAATCACCTATGAAGCTGGGTGATTAGAAGAAGTTCAGGGTGGGCCGGGCTATTCAAGCTCGGCCTACCTACATTACTTGGTCGCATCAAGAGAGGCGCGACTTAAAATGTTCGACGGTTGGATTAACGCTGGACACTGGCCGTCTAGGTACGGGCGGTCTCGAGGGCAAGCCTATTCAGTGTCCAGATCTGCTGCTGTACGCGATCGGGTAGCTGTATGTGCCGCAAACCTCATCCGCCATTCGGCGGGTAAAGCGGACGCCTAGCGGTGGTTAGGCAATGTTCGCTACTGACACGAAGCAGAAATCCGTATGGGTCGCGGTGAATGTTGGTTTTCGCGGGCAGAGCGGGCATGCGCCGCGCCGCGGGCCGCCAGATATAGCGGTTGCTCGAGGTTTTCGGTACACACGGCCTGAAAGACGAATTGCTGCGCGCTGACTGAGAAATTTTTGAGGTCTGTTGCGCTGTAGCCGCTGGGGGACTTCATGACAGCTAGGAAGACAAGCAACTCAAGTGGTACAAGCTCGCCAGACGTTGTTGGGTTTTACGAGCCAGACACGGGCAGCATCCAATATGTGGCGAGCGACCCCGCTACAAAGAAGGCTGCGATCATTGACGCGGTATGGAACTTCGATCCACGAAATGCGCGTACCGAAACCAGTTCGGCGGATGATATTCTGCAACATGTGAATGAGCGCGGGCTAACAGTCGAATGGATCCTCGACACCCATCCGCATGCCGATCATTTGATGGCAGCAGCCTATCTGAAGGGACGGCTTGGCGCACCGCAGGCAATCGGTGAGAAGGTGCGCGAGATCGCTACCCATTGGCGGAAATTGTACAATGTGCCAAAGGCTTTCAACGTCGATGCTGCCTTTGACCGATTATTCGCAGACGGTGACACATTCCAGATCGGCTCGCTTGCCGTCAAAGTCATGCTTTCGCCCGGCCATACGCTCGGTTCGGTTACGTATATTGTCGGCGATGATGCGGCTTTCGTCCACGACACGCTGATGTATCCTGACTCCGGCACGTCTCGCGCCGATTTTCCCGGCGGGGACGCTCGCATGCTGTATCGATCAATCAAGGCAACCCTTGCGCTGCCGAGGTCGACCAGACTGTTTGTGGGCCATGACTACCGTCAAGGTGGCCGCGAACCGAAATGGGAAGCAACCGTCGCCGAGCACAAGGCGTCAAATATCCACGTGAAGGATGGCATCTCGGAAGCGGAATATGTGAAGCTGCGTACTGAGCGTGATAAGACGTTGCCGCTTCCTAATCGCATGTTGCACGCGTTACAGGTCAATCTGCGCGGCGGCCGGCTGCCCGAGCCCGAGTCGGATGGACACAGCTATTTGAAGATTCCTGCGAATCGATTCTGATGGCGTAGACGCTTGTCCTTTCGCAATCAGGACCGCTTGAAGACTCTGAAGCCTGTCTTGGACACGCATATCGGTTGGAACGACAAGCCCAAATCCCACCAGATCGTCAGCGCATCGCTTGCCTGTGTGTACCGAAAACCTCATCCGGAAACAATTCCAGTATTTATGGTCGAAATTCCCTGTTCCTTTGACAAAATTCCCTGTTCCGTCAAAACAATTCCCTGTTCTGTTGCGTAGGGAATTTCGGGCAATTATCTACTTGACGTACCTACCCCCTAACTGTAGCAATCTGCCGACAGGGCAGCCCAACGTTAACCTTAGTCGCAACCCGCGCCTTCTCAGATCGACAGGCGTTGCCCTAGCGCGTATTTTCCCTCTTTGGTTGAGCGGGAGGGCTGGCGGTGCGCCTCAAGGACATCGTTCGCGCGACCAAAGACAATATCGAGATCGGCAAGTGGCAATCTGGGAAAGTCCCCAAGGCGGACTTCCCGATTGCGCGCACGGCCTATCGTCTTGGCAATTCCTTCAAATGGTGCGTCATCAAATTTCAGGCGCTCAGCGCTGATTGTCGAGTGCTCGTGGTGCAACACGCAGCCAAGCAAAAATACGAAGCTATCCTCGGCGTAATGAGCACGAATGGTCTGAAGGTTCTTTGCTCATACGAATACCATGCTTCAGAGCCTGGCTGGCACTGTCACGCAACCCATGATGATGTTGATACGCTTTCGCAGGGCGCGATGCGTGGACCTTGGATAAAGCGCGTGCCAGGCGTCCGAAAAATTCATCGGCCTCAAAAACATCAAACCTTTAAGATAGGCGACGAAACCGCTGCAATTCGCTTTGCGATTGATAGATATAATATTGAGACAAAAGGCCCATTGCTATGAAGGAAGAACTTTGCAGGGCATTTTGCAACGAGATTTCCGTTAAGGAAGTCCCGGCCGGTTTAGCCGTTAGCACGCCATTCCGCCGCAGCGATGGCGATGCGGTCGGTTTCTATGTCATGCGTAACGCTACAGCGCCAGGTATCGCGCGCCTGGAAGATGACGGGGAGACGATGCCATACCTCGAAGCGTGCGGAGTGGATTTTGAGACACAAACTCGCAAGAAAGCATTTGAAGATTTGCTGAATGAATATGGCGCGGAATACGACGAAGGCGAAAACATCATCCGCACGCCAAACATGAAAGAGGATGAACTGCCGCGCGCCGCTCTCCGCTTTGTACCGCTGCTTCTCAGACTTTACGATTTTCTATTGCTCACCCAAGAACACGTCGAAAGTACATTCAAAGAAGATGCCGCGAAAAAAATTAAAACTGTCGTCGGCGGCAATGCAATCATCAAGGAAAATGAGCCGGTTGATACGAAGCTGGCAGAGGTAACGCCAGACATGGTTATCCACGCCGACGGCCGCGACCCGGTTGCGGTATTCTTTATTCAGTCGGCTACGCGGGTCCACGAAGCCATCTTCCTACAAATGGCTGCGCTCTATGAAGCTAAAGAGGCATTATCGGTAGTTGCCTTGTTAGAGACCGAAGGGACCATCAACCGAGAACTTCATCGCCGCGCTCGCAATAAACTCGGCCTTGTGGCAACATGGGAAGGCGATCAAGACGCCGCTGTTCAAAGAATAGAGCGCGAAGTCATCGGCACCGAAGCAACAATGCATTGATATGACCGGCAAAGCAAAAGAACGGACAGAGGCGGAAACGGAGCGTTATCGCGATAGGATATTGCGAACAATGCTCAACACGCCGCCTCAACCAAATTGGAAGCCGAAAAACATCCGCAAGAAAAAGCGAGCTAAACAGGCGTCCAAATCCTAGCAGCTAAAGCAGTTTTTCCTGTCCCTGTTTTTCAAGTTCGGCCCGCTTATATCCGCCGCCCGTCTCTTGCGGCGGGAGCTTAGGCAGTTTCCTGTCGAGCAATTGCTCGACAGTTGCTATCTGGATGCGAGGAAATTGCCCGAATGGGGTTTTGAAAAAGCCTGCGCTGGCGGCTTCCTTGACCATCGGTGTCGTCGGCTCCCGCAGGGTTAGCAGGATCGCGAGCGGCGCTTTCTCCCGATCCATAACGCCACGCAAATCTCTCACCATATCGACGTGTAGAGTTTCGCCGGCCTTGACAGAAACAATGCCGCCCTCGGTTTTTTTGCCATCTGGCTTGCAGTAGAAATACCCGTCAATGCCGGAATCAGCGCCTTTTTTCTTCCCGCCATAAGGTACAGCGTTAATCAGTGTCACAGCCCACCACTGGAATTGATACTTGTCGCGCTTCGCCAAATCTTCCGCGCCAGCAAAATCCTTCGGCGTACCATGCACCTCGAATTTGATTCCGGGAAAGCCATCCTTTAATCGGCGCTCTATCAGGCCGATGGCAAGGTGAGTAATGTCGATTCCGATCCACTTGCGGTGCAATTTTTCGGCCGCATGCGTTGCCGTTCCACAGCCGCAAAATGGATCAAGCACAAGGTCTCCCTCGTTCGATGAAGCGGAGATTATCCGCTCCAATAACGCGAGAGGCTTCTGAGTTGGGTAGCCAAGGCGCTCTTGAGCTTGAGAAGAAATTGGCCCGATGTCAGTAATTATATCTTGCAGGAGTACTCCCGGATTTTCGTCCGAATATCGTTTTTGCTGAGGCACACTTCCTTTTGGAGGCCAATAGACCAGTCCAGCTTTATCTAGCAAATCCAACTTTTCCTGTGTCGTTAAATCCGAGAGATCGCGATCAGGGTATGCGGCTTCTAGTGCTCGTGACGGGATTGCCCAATGCCGCCCCGATTTGGTTGGATCAACTCCGCGCCAAGGTTTGCCAGAGTCGCCGGTCCGGATGCCCGCGCCTGTCAATGTTACAAGGCGATAGCGCCCATGTTCGTCATCAAAACGATAAAATTTTTCTAAGTAACTCGCATCATATTCCTGAAACACACGATTCCAGGTGTAATTTTCTGACTTTGTATAAAATAAAATCGTGTCATGAACGGGTCCCCATCGTTTCGATCCGCCATGTGATCCCGTCCGCTTCCAAATAATTTCATTCTGAAAATTCGTCGGGCCGAAAATGCTATCGAGCAAAGTTTTAAGATAGTGGCTGGCTACTGGGTCACAGTGCAAATATAGCGATCCGGTCGGCTTCAAAACGCGATGCAACTCGATCAGGCGCACGGCCATCATCGCGAGATAGGCCATCATGTCATTCTCGCCAAGAAATGAGCGCATGGCTTTGAGCATGTTCGCGGCTTCGGCATTACCGCTGTGCATTACCTCGTCAAAAGCTTGCTCCGCATGTTCATTCCAGTGCCATGTATCCTCGAACGCTTCGATCTGCGCTTGCGACCCCTTGCCGGATGTAGCCTTGAACAAAACATTGTAAGAGGCATTTGAATTGAATGGTGGGTCTAAATATATGAGATCAACGCTCTCGGTCGCGATGCTTTCGCGGAGAACGGACAGATTGTCGCCGTAGTAGAGAGCGTTGCTCATGGCGCACGCTGCTTTCTATGCTTGCGCCAACGTCTTTTCATCAGGCCGTCGCAGAGTGAGGCGCTTTCCAACTGCGCCCCTAATCGCTTTATCCCTGCGCTGCGTATCGTCTACGCCAAGGTCAGAACGATTGTTGTACCTGAAATCAAATTCAGCGAGGTACATCGGCATATGCTCGTTTGAAATATGGTGATAGGTTCCGATAATTCCTCGCTTGAGGATCGAGAAATAATTCTCGGCATTGTTCGTATAGACATCGCCGCGCACATATTCCTCGATTGAATGATTGACAGTCGAATGGCGGTTAAATTTCTTCCCAAGTTTTGGGTAAACAGGGGAATCGTCGGTTATCAGATGAACCTTTTTCGACACTTGCTTGCGAAGCAAACCGCTCATTGTTCTTGAATTGACTTTCCTAATCGGGAACGAGCGCACGTCGCCCTCACGCTGGACCAATGCGACAACGGCGGTCTTTAGCTTGACGCGGCGACTTTTGCGGTTAGTGGCCTTTCCGCCGACATAGGTTTCATCGACCTCAACGGTTTTGAACTTTCCGCCAAGCGGCCCATTAAATTTGGCGGGTTTCATCGCTTCGCGGATGCGATGGCACATGAACCATGCGCTTTGATAGCTGAGGCCAAGTTGGCGATGTAGCTGATGCGCGGATACCCCCTTCTTGCCAGAGGCAAGGGCGTGCATCGCATAGAGCCATTTATTGAGCGGGATATGGCTGCGCTCGAAAACGGTACCCACGGTCACGCTAAATGGCTTCTCGCAGGCGCGGCATTTCCATACGCCAGGGCGCGTACTCTCGCCTTCCAGTTTGGTGGCTTGGTCGATGACGCCGCAGTGCGGGCAGATCGGGCCATCCGGCCACTGGACTGCCTCAAAATGCTCACGGGCCTTGTTTTCGTCGCTGTAGATCGGATCGGTGATATTCATGGCTTTGCCTCGATGTTGAGGCAAATCTAGCACTTGTAGGCCGGTACGTCAAGTAGATAATTGCCGAATTTCGCTGCAAGCTTTTGAAATTACTCGCGTGTCCGCGGACAAAATCGCGTCAAGAGCGCGGATTCGACGAAATTCCCTGTTATTTTCCCTGTTAGCAGGGAATTTGGGAGTGGAGACGGGTTCGACTAGGACTGCGTCCGCCAGCTCGTAGGACTCGAACTTTCACACCGAGTTGTGTTTTGACGATGGGAGTGACCGGGGAGGGCGCCGTTAAAGGCCAAGCGTTACCTGCCCTTGCTGAGTCGTCTATTGTATCAGCGTCATACTAATGTATGCCCCGTCAGCTGGTGGCATTCCTTAAACGCTGCAGCCCGGCGCTTGTCGATATAGGCCGCCAAATCCACCAAATGAACGCCCCGCTGGGCTTTCTGGCTGATCTCAATCCGCACGATCGGTACAACGGCTTTTGGTATCGCATTTAGATCTGTCCGCTTGAATGGCGGATCACGTCTGGGATCCCACCTTGCCACGCTCCACGCGAAATCCAGGCTGCATATTGTGACGGGTCATCAATATCGAACGCGATCCGCCGATCTTCTAACGTCGCGGTTGTTAAACCGCACGAGCGCGCGGCCGCAATATGTGCCAAATAGCTGCCCGGTCCGAAGACGAAGGGCAGTCGCCGCAATGCGAGGCCACGCAGTAACAGCAAATTTGTACCGGTGCGGTTCTCGTCCGGCCCGATCACGACGTCGGCTGTGACGGCCATCGCGCTCGTGATAACATCGCCTGCGACGAAGGGCAGGTCGATGGGCAAAGTCAAAACACCGTCGCAGTAGATGTTATCGGCCAGCAGATGCTTGCGCGCCAAATCGAGCGCAGCGTTGAGCCCGCCGCCCAGGTCCACAATTCCCCCAATTTCATAACGGGCTGCAATAACGAGAGCATTCCTGTCCGAGGTGACAACATAAATCAGTGCCGCTTCGGTCGTGCATAATGCTTGTTCCAGAGTATGCGTGAGCAATTCTTCGCAAAGCGCACGTCGTCCGCCCGCGCCCAGGCATTCGGCCAGCCGCGACTTGCCCGTATCTAGACTTTTGCAGGGGATCAGGACATGCATGACTTAATGTGTCCCGGCTGACAACTCTTGTGCAAGGGAAAGGCAATCGCGGGCGAGGCTGATGCGATCGTTGTGCGTACGCATGATGGTTTGTGCCGTGCGCACGGTCAGTCCGAGATCTAAAATCCCCGCTTCGCTCGCGGCATCGGCATTGTCGATGACTATGCCGTCGATCAGCGCCAGATAATGCCTCGCAATCGCCACTGTGGTCGGGCGAATTCCGAGTTCCCGCATGATCTTTGCCGTCGGTCCCTTGATCGCGGCGCCGGCCACTATAGGCGAAACTGCGATGACTGGCGCGCCAGTTCCTTCGATCCAAGCGCGTAGGCCGGGTAGGGCGAGAATGGGATCGATGCTGAGATACGGATTGGACGGGCAGATGATTATGACAAGGCGATCGCCGCCGATCGCATCGAGCGCGGCGTTAAAGCGCGCGCGCTCGGCGCCATCAAATGTCAGCCTTTCGACTGGAACGGCACACTGGAGTCGGACGAAATAGTGCTGGAAGGGCAGGGCGTTGCCACCGGAATGCACAACCGTACGCACGCGGTCGTTGGTCATCGGCAACACCGTGGCCTTGACGCCGAGGGCGCGGCAAAGGTCGGCGGTGACAGCGGTGAGCGTTTCGCCGCTGGCAAGGCGTTCGGTGCGGACAGCGTGGGTGGCAAGATCTCGGTCACCGAGACGAAACCAGGTCGGTCCGCCGAGCCGGCCGACCTGCTCCATGGCGGTCCAGCTTTCTCCGGCAATACCCCATCCGGTTTCGGGATTGGCGATACCGGCCAGCGTGTACATGACTGTGTCGAGATCGGGCGAAATGTGCAGGCCGAGATGCTCGAAATCGTCAGCGGTATTTACCAGCACCGTCAGCCGCTCGCCCAGCAGGTGCGCGAGGCCTGCGGTTAGTTTGGCGCCGCCTACGCCGCCGGCGAGTGCCAGCACATGGAGCCCTTGCCCGGTCATTGATCCTGCGGCTCTCCAGCCGGTGCAAACGCCACGAACTCCGTTTGTGCCCGGCGCGGTTTCAACTTGCCGGGCCGTTCCGGATAGCCAAGCGTGAGCAGGCCCTGTGGCTCCCAATGAGCTGGTATGTCCAGCGCCGCCTGCACCTCGTCCGGGCAAAACAGCGGCGCGCACATCCAGCAGGTGCCGAGCCCCTCCGCATGCGCGGCAAGCAGCAGGTTTTGCGTCGCCATCGCGGTGCTTTGCACGGCCATAAGATATTCCGCTTGGCGGCGAGCCTCGTCGGGATAGTCATCCATATCCGCGACCGCCATCGCCACGAGGACGACGACCGGCGCACCGGTAATGCGCTTGAACGAGCGCGTAACGTCGACGGCGATGGCGTCCTCGGCATCGCCGTCGCGTCGCCGGTCCTCGGCCAGCCGCGCTCCCATCGCTCGCGCAAGCCGTTCCTTCAGCGCGGCGCCGGTTACGATCATGTAGCGCCAGGGCTGGCGGTTGTGAGCCGACGGCGCCATAGCCGCGCTGTCCAGGATGCGGTCGAGCATATCGCGCGGCGGCATCGCCTGCTGGTAGTATCGTACGCTACGCCGGCCGCGAAGCAGCGCGTGCGTCGACTCGGCCGACAGCGGGGTGATCACAGGCGTGACGTCGTTCATCGGAACAGATCCATTTTCGCCGGCCGCACTAGCTCGCGCGCCGATCCTTCATGCCGATCGTAGGGCACACCACGCGCCAGCAGGATAGGCGTGCCTTCGGCGGCCTGTCCCATCACAAGTGACGCCGCCGCCGCCAGCTCGTCGGCCAGGCCGATCTCGGTGCTTGCCAGCGGGCGCCCGTTACGGTCGGGCCGGCCGCGCAAATCCACTATGCCCGGAAGCCCGCTGATGCCGATGGCGGTGCCGACGGTGCCCATGCGCCAGGGACGGCCGAGGCTGTCGATGATCAAGACAGCGCTATCGATGCCGGTTTGTGTGCGCAAACTCGTCCGGATTCGGGCGGCCGACGCATCGGGATCGACCGGCAGCAGCAAGACCTGGCCCTCGCCGTCGACATTCGATGCGTCGATGCCGGCATTGGCAAGCGTGAAGCCGAGCCGATGCCGGACGATCAGCAGATCTTCCCGCTGGCGCACCACCTCCCTCGATTCGCTCAGAATGAGCTCGACAAGTCGTGGGTCCTTGCCGGTCCCCTTGGCAAGCGCAAGCGCCCGGGTTGACGGCGTCACGCTCGCGAGCGCGACGCTGCGGCCTTCCGCCTTGGAGACGATCTTCTGTGCGAACACCAGCACGTCACCCTCTTGGAGGCGCTCGTGCGACCGCTCGAGACCCGACAAGACCAGTTGCGCAAGATCGTCGCTTTCGGTGACTGCAGGAATCCCGTGCAGTGCTTTCAGTAAGAGCTCGCCGGAATTCATTGGGCCTCCGGAGGCACTCCGGCGTCTGCAATTCCGGTGATCCGGATGCCGGCATCAGGTATCTTATATGCGCGGTTGATCCAGATCAGCACCGATGTGAGGCTCTCCGTCACAACCGAATTGGCGAGAGGTCCGATATTGATGCCGCGCAGGCCGGCGTCCGTGGCAAGGCCAATGGCGATGCCGCGGGCGTCCTTGTCGTCGGCGGCCACCAGCACGTCGCAGTCGATGGCGTGATCGAGCGTCTTGAGCTTGTGCGCCGATACGTTCTGAAAGGCCGACACGACGCGCGCCTGTTCGCCCAGAAGCTCCTGCACGGCGACCACGCAGGAATCGGACGGCGGAAGCTGCACGCGAGAGACCTTCGGCGGTACCAAGGGCACCGTCACGTCGATCAGGATCTTGCCGGCGAGCGCGTCCTTGAGCCCGGTGACCGTCGTTAACTGTGCCGCGAACGGCACTGTGAGCACCACGATCTCGGCGCCGGCTACGCCCTCCGCGCTGTCGGCGCCGGCGATCCTGTCGGCGCCGAGGATGAGGTTCAGGCTTTGTGCGGTGGCTTGCGCCTTTGCCGCATCGCGCGAACCGATTGTCACGCGATGGCCGGCATTGGCCCAGCGCAGCGCGAGGCCGCTTCCCTCCGCTCCGGTGCCACCGACGACGCATATGGCATAGGTTTTCTTTTCGCTCATGATCGACCTTGTTGTGGGTACTGGCGTCTCAATCGACAACGACGGGCCGGCGATTTGCCTTGAACGGTGTTTGCGCTATTTCGGTGAGGGGCGCCGCGAGTAGGCTCGCCTCGCGTCGCTCGGCGGTGACCGGTGCATAAAGCGTCGTGCGCTGTTGCGGCACGCGGCCGTGCGCGCGGATCAAATCTTCCATTGCCTGCGGTCCAAGCTCCTGGCCATGCTCCGTGCCCGCAGCGCGCGAGATGCTTTCATTCATCAGCGTGCCCCCGAGGTCGTTGACGCCGGCGTCGAGCAGCCTGTCGATGCCGTCAGTCCCGAGTTTTACCCACGAGGCCTGCACATTGGGGATGAGCGGGTGCAGGACAAGCCGCGCAACTGCGTGCATGAGCGCCACCTCGCGCCAAGTCGGCCCCTTGCGCGCGAGGCCGCGGGCGTAGAGCGGGGCTTCCATGTGGACGAAGGGCAGGGGCACGAATTCGGTGAAGCCCTCTGTGCGCTCCTGCAGGTCGCGCAGGGCAAGCAGATGGCGCGCCCAGTGCACCGGGCGTTCGACGTGGCCGAACATGATGGTTGCGGTGGTGCGCAGGCCCACTTCGTGGGCGGCGGCGACCACCCCCAGCCATTGGCGCGTGCCGAGCTTGTCGGGGCAAATGATCTCGCGAACCTCGTCGTCCAGGATCTCTGCCGCAGTGCCCGGAAGCGAGCCGAGTCCCGCCTCGCGCAGTTGTTCGAGGAAGGCCGGCACCGAAAGCCCGAGCGTCGCCGCGCCCTGCGAGATTTCCAGTGGGGAGAAGGCGTGCACATGCATGCCAGGCACTTCGGCTTTCACCGCGCGTAGGAGGGTGAGGTAGGTCTCGCCCGTGTAGTGCGGGTTGATGCCGCCCTGCATGCAGACTTCGGTCGCGCCGCGTTCCCAGGCCTCGCGGGCGCGGCGCGCGACCTCCTCGAGCGCAAGATCGTAAGCCGCGCCGCGAAATTGGTGGCTCAGCCGTCCCTTTGAGAAGGCGCAAAAGCCGCACTTATAAGTGCAGACATTGGTGTAGTTAATGTTGCGGTTGACCACGTAGCTGACCACGTCGCCATTTTCCTGGCGGCGCAGGCGATCCGCAGCCGCGCAGACGGTTGCGACATCGCCGCTGCGTGCATCGAAGAGCCTGATGATCTCGCTCTCCGTCAATCGGTTGCCTGACTCGGCGCGCGCGATCAGACGGTCGATGGCGTTTGATGTGTGTGTGGACTTGTTCTGAGAGGGCAGCGGTATCGTGAGGCCTGGCGCCCAGTCGTCGTCGCGCGCAAAACCGGCGGATCCGGCGTGCCGCAGGATTTGCGGGCGCACCTTCGTGTTGAACCATCGCGCGTTATCATGGATGAAAGTCGCGTAGACCGCGAGCCGCGCCACCAGATTGAAGCCGGCGGCATTTGTTGCGCGTTCAAGCTCCTCCAGTTCAGGCCATGGTGCTTCCGGATTGACGTGGTCGGGCGTCACCGGCGACACGCCGCCCCAATCATTGATGCCGGCCTTCAATAGCTCCGCGAAGCGTTTGTAGCTAAGATTGGGCGGCACCTGGATGTTCATCTCGGGCCCGAAGACGACGCGGGCTGCGGCCGCGGTCCACATGAGGTCGTCGAGGTTCGGCTCGCTCAGGCTGGTCATGCGAGTGCCGGGCTTGGCGCGGAAGTTCTGGATGATTATCTCTTGCAAGTGCCCGTAGCGCATGTGCAGGTCGCGCAGGGCGAGCAATGACTCGATCCGCTCGCGACGCGTCTCGCCGATACCGATCAAGATGCCGCTCGTGAACGGTACCTGCATCCGCCCGGCTGCGGCGATCATGTCAAGCCTCACCTGCGGTGCCTTATCGGGCGAACCGAAATGTGGGCCGCCGCGCCGACACAGCCGCTCCGACACGCTTTCCAGCATGATGCCCTGCGAAACACTCACGCCGCGCAGCAAGCTAATTTCCGCTTCGGCCATCACGCCGGCATTCACGTGCGGCAACAAGCCCGTCTCGCGCAGCACCAGATCACACATTGCCGCGAGGTAAGCGACCGTGCTGGCGTAACCCAGCGCGGCAAGCGCTTTCCGTGCCGCTGGGTAGCGCAGTTCGGGCTTGTCGCCGAGCGTGAACAGCGCTTCGTGACAGTCGGCGCGTTTTCCGGCTTGGGCAATGGCGACCACGTCGTCCGGCGACAGGAAGGGCGCGGCAAGCTTGCTCGGAGTCGTCGCGAAGGTGCAATAGGCACAGGTATCGCGGCACAGCCGCGTCAATGGAACGAAGACCTTTCGAGAATAGCTTATTACGTTGCCGTGCCCCCGCTCGCGAAGCGTGCATGCTTCGTTCAGCAGTGAGTTGAGCGGCATCGACTTAAGCCGCTCGATCAGCATCATCGTTTCCAAATGCGCTGCAGATGCGTGGCCGCTAGGCGCTGCGGAGAGGTGCTGATTGGTACTCATCGACTTTCGAACTGCGGTTTTCGTCGTCAGCATGTCGCGGACAATATCCATATCTTTAGTCGTTGTGTGTGCCAAAAACCATTGTGCGCATAAAAAACCTCATCTGCGTTGTTTAGTCGACGGTATCACTCGGGTAAAATCGCCGCTTGCAAATCGCCCAAGCCATCGATCGGGTTGTCAGAGTTGAACACCGGACCCGCTATAAATGTCATACATGAACTGCGCAGGCTGACGTACTTTTGCGGCGAGACCTTTTGGATATCGATGCGTTACTCAATGATATTGGACGCGTCGTGGCGGGCTAGGATACCTTTTTTGTACAGGCTGATCGGTACGTTTCGCATCTTGCTGGCCAAGCGTGTGACGCCGTTCACCGCAATGCGCTGAATTTGTGCCTAATTCGACCGAGTGCAACGAAGCCCGTAATGACCGAACACCCAGTCAAATTCAGTATCCGTTTGCCGAATTCGGGTCCCTATACGAAGCCAGAGTTGGTGAGGGACGTGGCCCTGCTGGCCGACGAGCTTGGCTTCGAAGCGTTGACCGTTCACGACCACATTTCGCGTAGCCGGAGGCAGAATTGGCACTTTTCGGCGGGAAGCGTGGACATGGTCCGTGACGGCGCTGACCCCATTCTGTACGAGGCGATGACGACCCTCACCTTCGCCGCCGGGCTAACGCGCAAGATCAATCTTTTCAGTACGGGTATCACGCTGCCCACCCGGGACCCGCGGCTGCTTGCCAAACAGGCGGCCACGCTGCATGAGCTCTCGGGCGGGCGCTTCATGCTGGGCGTCACCGTCGGCGCCGCCGCCGACGAGTTTGAAGTCATGCAGGTGCCGGTCACCGAGCGCGGCAAGCGGACGGACGAATATCTGGAAGTCATACGCCGCATCTTTGACGAAGAGCCGCTTACGAGCGTTGAAGGCCGCACCGTTACTTTCCGCGACGGCGAATTTTTCCCCAAGCCGAAACACTTGCCGATTTGGATATGTGGCAAGGGCGACGCTGCGATGCGCCGCGTCGCCCAATATGGCCACGGCTTTCTGCCCGCCGGTTTCACCCTTGAGCTCTACCGCGACAAGCTTCAGGCGCTTGACGCTGCGTTGGCCAAGGCGGGTCGCTCGCGTGACGAGGTGATCTGCGGACTCGAAACCTTCATTCTCATACGCTCCGATGCCGAACAGACGATGCGTGATGCCGCCTCGACGATGATCTACTGGTACAAGGACTTCGAGAAGGGCCAAGCCTGCAATCTGATCGGAACACCGGCGATGGTCATCGACAAGCTGCGGGCATATGTCGAGATCGGCGTCAGGCACTTCGAGCTGAAGTTCATCGCCAAGGATCTGCAGGATCAACTCGACATGATGCGGCTCATCGCCACGGCGGTAGTCCCCACTTTCACGTGAATCGTAAGGAATTGCTCATGAACAAACGCGATGTGGAAGCAGATCTGGAGGCGGTCCGAGCCTACAGCATGGACTACTACGGAGAAGTCCTGGAGTCCTACGAACGGCTGGCGCGCTATCGCCCGGAAGTGCTCGTGGACTGGATCCAGTTACGCCGAACGATCTTCGAGGCCCGGGACGCGAATGGACTGGATACGAGAGAACTCGAACTCATCTCCACCGCCATCGAGATCATTGCCCACAAGGCTAATCCGGACCGCCACGCCAAACTCGCCATCGACGCGGGGGCCACGGTCAAACAAGTCGCCGACGTGGTCAGTCTCTGCATCCTCCTCGGAGGCATGATGACCTACATCGTGTCGGGACAGCATGCCCTCAAAGCCGCTGAGAAACGGGCGAACGAGCTCGGGCGAACCTGAGAATATTGGCAGTTCGCCCGTCGCCTTTCCGCATTCGAAAGGAGATTGTCATGTTCAAGTCTATTTCTGCATTCCTGCTCGCGCTCCCTTTGGCGTTGTGCCTGGCTGTCAGCCCGTCGGATGCCGATAACTATCCCTCCAAGCCGATCAAGATCCTTGTGGGTTTCAGGGCAGGTGGCAGCTCCGACGCCAGTGCTCGGCTGATCGCGCGGGAGCTGCAAAAGGAACTTGGAACGCCGATCATCGTCGAGAATCTTCCCGGTGGCGGAGCGCGCCGCGCCTACGAAGCTGCCTACAGCGCTGCAGCGGACGGCTACACGCTTTTGCTCGCCGACATGCCGTCCATGCAAATCGGTGAGATTGGCTACGGCGGCAAGTACAAGACGCTTGATTTTACCTATCTCGAGCAATTCTTTTCTCGTTCCCATGCTGTCGCGGTGCTCGCGGATAGTCCCATCAAGACATTCTCGGCACTGGTTGCCGCGGGAAAGGCAAAGCGGATGACCTTTTCCAGCTCGGGCATCGGAACGGCGGCGCATCTACAAGCGGAGCTGATGCGCAAATACGCGGGCCTGACACTCACGCTCGTTCCCTACAATAGCGGCAAGGCGGCGACGGGTGCGCTCATGGGCGGTAAGGTTGATGCGACGGTTTCTGGCATCTCGGGTGCCCTGACAGGCGCCAAGGCCGGTAAAGTGCGGATTTTGGCGGTTTTGCTCGACGAGCGGACTAAGGCCGCTCCGGATGTTCCGACTCTGAAGGAACTCGGTTTCCCGAAAGCCTACTTCATGGCGACAACCGGCATCCTCGCGCCGCCCAAGCTGCCGGCCGCTGAGCGGGACGTTTTGCAGAAGGCGTTGGCAAAGATCGCCAAAATGCCTTCGATTAAAACTGTCGTTGAGCTCAGAGGGCAAAAAGTCGACGGCCTGGGCCCGGAAGCATATTACGCCAAGTCAAAGGTGCTTATGCAGGTCATATCGGACAACATCGAGGTGATGAAGCGAAAGAAGTGACGGCGCCGACGCGGCATCACTCTGTTCACTTCGGAGTTAAGCAAGGTTGAGCCGAACACATGCACGGCGAAAATAAAATATCGAGGACAAGTTGGGGAGAAATAACCTTCGGGGTATTCCTTCTGGCGGTGTTTGCCGTGTGGATTTGGGATGCCCCGCTCTCATCCGTGGCGGCAAGGCGACTTCCCCTCCTTCTCGGAGGAATTGGGGTGTGCCTACTCGCAGTCCTCGCGATCCAGGAGATGCGGCGTGGCGCGCATGGAGAACCGCGTTCCGGCGAAAATGTGCTCCATCCTGGGCGCATCGTGTGGTGCGTCGTTCTGACGTTGGCGTATCTGGCCCTTCTTTACACGCCGTATTTTGGGTATCTGACCTCAACGATCGCGTTTGTTGCGGCTCAGGGCTTTGCGCTTGGCGCACCGCGGACCAGCCGCGGAGTTTCCGCAGTCGTTGGCTTGGCTATCCTGGTGGCCGTCGCGGTCTATGTCGGGTTCGGTATGCTGCTCGATGTTCCCCTTCCCTCGGGAAGGATCCTGCCCTGAGTTGCCGCATGTGCGCGAGGTGGAGGCGGCGACGTGAATATCGCAAACGTGCTTGACGCTGTACTGGCCTCGCTTGCCCCGGCGTTGCTACTGGTGAACGTCGGGGGTGTGGCGATCGGCATTTTCTTCGGTGCCTTGCCGGGCATTGGCGCGGTGCTCACGCTCAGCGTTTTTCTAGGCGTCACATTCGGCATGAGTCCCGCGGCGGGCCTCGTTTTCCTTGGCGCTCTTTACAGCGGCTCCGTCTATGGCGGGTCCATTCCGGCCATTCTTATTAATTCTCCGGGAACAGCAGCGTCCGCCGCGACGACCTTCGACGGATATCCGCTCGCGCAGGCCGGCAAGGCCAGGGTGGCGCTCGGCGCGTCCATCATGAGCTCGTTCATTGGCGGCGTCATTGGCTGGATGAGCCTGACGACACTGGGTCCTCTCCTTGGAAATTGGGCACTTCAGTTCGGTCCGCCCGAGTATTGCGCGCTCGCCATTCTCGCCCTCACGACAATCTCCTCGCTCGCGCGTGCCAGCATGGTCAAAGGACTCATCGCCGCGACCCTTGGTCTGCTCCTCGGTACCGCTGGGCATGATTCGGTAACCGGGGTGATCCGCTATGATTTTGGCGTCACCTATCTGGAAGACGGCCTTCCCCTCGTGCCCATGCTCATTGGGCTTTTCGCGATACCTGAGGCGTTTATCATCGCAGGAACAGGCGGCGCCGTATCCAAGCTGGAACGGATGGAAGGAAGTCTCCTCGAAGGCTTCCGGCTCACTTTCCTGCACTGGGTGACTCTATTGCGCTCGAGCGCCATCGGCGCGGTCATCGGCATTCTGCCGGGCATTGGTGGCGCTATCGCCAATGTCGTGGCGTATGCCGAAACGGTCCGCGTTGCGAAAGATGCCGGGAGCTTTGGAAAGGGCAACATCGAAGGCGTCATCGCCCCGGAATTGGCAAACAACGCCACGGTGGCCAGTTCGCTCGTTCCCACGCTCGTTCTGGGAATTCCAGGCAGCGACGTGGCAGCGGTGTTCTTGGGGGGATTGATCGTTCATGGAATTGTTCCAGGTCCCGAACTCTTCACCTCGGGCTCTTTGGTCACCTTCACATTCATTGTAAGCCTTCTGATCTCCCAATTCCTCTTGTTAGTCGTTGCCGGTGTTGCCGCCCCCGCCTATGCCAGACTGACAATGGTCCCGGGCGAACGTCTGGTGCCATTGATCCTGGTGCTCGCCCTTACGGGCGCGTTCGCGTACCAGAACAATCTAAACGACGTCGTGCTGTGCCTCGTGTTCGGCGCATTGGGTTACGCATTTCGTCAGTTCGGTTATTTGCGTCCTGCCTTCATCCTGGGCTTCATCCTGAGCCACCTCATTGAGCAGAACTTCAATCGGGCAATGATAATCAGCGATGATTTTCCGATGATTTTCTTCACCGAGCCCATCTCCCTAGTAGTCGTCATACTGATTGTTGCTAGCTTGTTGTACCCCGTCATCAAGAAGCGCTTCAGGGGTCAACAGGAGGGGTAAAACGCGTTGTGCTACGCTTGGATTTCGCGAACGCAATTGCACTCATAAAACCAACGCCAATTTCTTTCTTCGCAAACGATTCGAACGGCGCTTCATTTTCCTCCTGAGACATGCCCGCTATCGTGAAAGCGAATGAGGCTCTGGAACGCGAATCTCACCAATCTTGCGTACGCCGACGCGAGTTCCATGGCCGCACCTCGGTGACAATTCGTCTGGCCGCTGCAACAATGCCGTTGTACGTTGCAGGCGCCTTGAGTGCTATTACTGCGGGTCTGGTGTGACAAGCTGGCCGTACCCCGGCTGACCAATTACCTCGCCATTGCGCATCACAACTTTTCCGCGAACTACGGTCATAACCGGCAGTCCATGGTACTGCATGCCTGAATAGGGAGACCAGCCAACCTTCGTGTAGACCTTGTCAGGTATCGTGCCGCGCGCGTTCATATCGAGAACCGCAAAATCGGCATCTGAGTCAACCTGGATACATCCTTTGCGAGGCCAGACGCCCATCAGTCGTGCTGGTTGCTCGGAGCAAGTTCGGATCAGAGTTTTGAGACTCATTTTTCCGCTGCTGACAAGGGACAGGAGCGCCGTCATGTAGTGCTCCACTTGCGGGTTGCCGAATGGGATGGTCCATGCGTCCTTCCAACCAGGCTCCATTTCTTCGCGCGTGTGAGGCGCATGATCGGTCCCGTAAATATCAACCCAACCTTTGTTGGCGCAGTCGAGAAGCATTTGCTTCGACTCCGGGCTCGTTGCGTAAGGTACGCACAGCGGGCCTTTTTTCTCGAGATCGGCAAAGGTGGTGAACATGTATTTGGGGTTCACCTCCATCGACACCGGCACGCCTTGTTCCTTGGCCGTCTGAATGATGCGGATGCCCGGCTCCGAGCGCAGATGTAAGATGTGGGTCCGAGTGCCGGACGCGCGTGCCATTTCGATGAGCTTCGCTATGGCCGTGTGATCGGACACATAGTTCTCGCCAAAATAGGCCTCCATGAAATCGCGCGGTTTGGTTTTACCCGCTTCCCACCGCTTGCGTGACTCGTGTTCAAAAATTTGCTGATTAGTCGGATGTACGGCGCAATAGCTTCCAAGTTCTTTTGTGAGCTTGATCGTGTCGTACAAGACCCCATCGTCGCCGCTAAACAGCTCTGGATCGTGGGGATAGCGCGACTTGGGGTCGCAAACCAAGAATATCTTGACGCCTATTGCGCCTGCACGCAGCATGCCGGGAATTTCGGATATCTGCGTCGCACCGGCATAGAGCGCATAATCGACCACCGCCTTCCCGCGTACTTCGGCTAATTTCGCGTGAAAGCGTTCTTCGGTCGTGAGTGCCGGCTTTGTATTCGGCATATCCGCAACACAGGTCACGCCGCCGGCGGCGGCGGCTTGCGTTCCTGTTCGGAAGTCTTCCTTGTATGTAAGTCCCGGGTCCCTGAAGTGGACGTGGGTATCTATGAATCCAGGCGCCAGAATTTTCCCGGAAATGTCGATCGTTTCTTTGGTCGGGGGCGTCCAGTTTGTGGATGAGATAAAGGCGATCTTACCGTTCGCGACGCCTAGCGTCGCTTTGACGAGTCCATCCGGCGTGAAGATCTGGCCGCCAACGAATAACGTGTCAACTTGGTCCATCGAACGCTCCTTGAGGATGCCACGTGCAAGATGACACGTGCAGTAAAGTGAGCTTGAATACGCACGCCATTCTGTATTGGCGCTGCCCGGTCATGGGACGCGCGGGCAGCACTTCAGAAAATGGCTTGAAAGAAGCGGGTACGGCCGTCGCCGCGGCGACGATGAGGCGCATTATCGTGGCATAAACGACCGGGGTAATCTCGTTGCTGGCCATGTTTACCCTCGCTGCCGCGAGGTTTCGCTTTTGACTGCAACCGCGCGACATGCGGTCATGATCGGTAAAGGTTTCGAAGCCGAACGCGTCGGCCGGCATGGCCATGTTCGTCACCGACTTTGGTCTCGAAAGGGGACCGGAATTCGGCAAATGGATGCTGAAACTGACTGGCTGATCGGCCATAATAGAGTTTGTGAGCATCCGATCGAACGAGGTTTTGATTCAGAATGTTGCGGCGAGCGGCGTCGCACACTATGGACAGCAAATCGCGCAACGTGCCGATTAGCCTGAGTAGAAACAAATATCTCAGCCCAGGGGAATACGTCCAATATCATTGAATAGCGCACCGATATCCAAAAGGTCTCACCGTGGAAATACGTCAGCTAGTGCAGTTCGTGATGGTCGCCGAGCTAAGGAATTTTCGGCGCGCAGCGGAGCGTCTGCATATGGCCCAACCGCCGCTGAGCCAAGCGATTAGGCGCCTGGAAAAAGACCTCAATGTGCGGCTTTTCGACAGGACGAGCCGCTTGGTCAAACTGACGGCTGCGGGTGAAGTGCTTCTTGCCGAAGCAAAACGCATTTTGGTCCAACTCGACTCAGCGATGCTTGCCACCCGGCAAACCGCCCAAGGTCGATCAGGTCGATTGAACGTTGGACTCACGGTCCCTTGGGCCTACGAGGTAGTGGTTCCCCTTCTGCAAGCTTTTCGCGACCAAAATTCGAAAGTCTTACTTTCCTTGAGTGAGGTCCGCTCCTCGGAGCAGGTGGAGGCCTTGGCGAAAGGGGCGTTGGATGTCGGCTTCGTGCGCCTTCCAAAAAAATATGATGAGGCGCCGTGGATAAAGACGATTCCGCTGCGCAACGATCGGCTAGTCGTCGTTCTTCCAATCGCACATCCCCTCGCTGCCAGGACCTCTTTTCACATTGAGGATCTGCGGACAGAAGATTTCATTTTATATCCGTTTCGCCTGGGCCCCGATATTGAACGGTTTAGCTTCCGAATGCAGGTTGTGAATCTTTGCGGCGAGGCGGGTTACACTCCGCAAGTGGCGCAAGAAGCGACCCAACTGCACACGATCATCCGGCTCGTCGAAGCTGGGTTCGGCATCTCGCTCGTCCCCGAGTGGACCAGCAGATACTTTTCCTCGCAGGTGGTGTACCGCGATCTTGTCTCCAATTCCGACTGGTCTCATATTACGCTTTCGGCCGCCTGGAATCCGGGCAACCGATCTCCCGTGTTGGCCCGCTTCCTGGAAGCAATTGGAGCGCCGTCATCGGCAGAGACCGAAGAAGCATAGCGACGTTGTCAATGCGAGATGTAATTTTCGCTTTGCCTTGTTGCGGGCACCGGTCGGGCGTTGATTGTTGCTCAGTGACCGGATCCTGCTGGTTTGGGTGATGCGATTTATTCGGGCAAGAAGCCGGAAGCAATCCGGCGGTGGACCGGGTGGGCTTTCAGGCATATTGGCGCCGGAAATTACGGTAGAGGGCATGGCGTTCGAAGATAGACTAAGCTTTGCGCGACTTGATCGGGCGGAAGAGCAGAGAGAGCCCATTTGTGGGGTGCGCCTCGGATCTTTGGCGAGTTGTTGATAATTGGGATCGATGTGGCTTAATCGACCCTGGAAAAACATCTAGTGCAAGATAGAAGGCTTCCTTAATAGAGCTGGAAACCATTCCTGCGCAAACACAAAAACGCGATCGCTGCGATAGCCACATTCGTTGTCCCGACGTCGAAATTCGAGTGGTTGTTTGTGCGCTTGGTCTTGGCCATGGACGTTGGCGACTGCCGTGGTTCGAGATGATAGGGGCGCCCGAAGGGCGAGTACCTGACCCGGACTAATCACCGAAGCTTTCTCCTCAGCATCGGCACCGGCCAATCTGGTATGCAAAAATGACCGCTGTGCGTACCGAAAACCTCATCCGGGGTCGATTTTGGTTTTCGCAAGCAATATTCCCTGTTTCTCCGCCGAAATTCCCTGTTCCTCCAGAATATTTCCTTGTTCTGTTGCGTACGGAATTTCGTTTCAAGTCTCTGAACTTGCTCGCGTGTCAGCGTTCAAAATCGCACTGATGACCTGACGGCTTTTTTGAACCAGCGGATGAGAGACTACTGCATTGGCATGATCTCATCCAGGTGGTTAGCCGAGGGCGCGAAGGTCTGCGGCGCCGGCGGCCTATAGTTGAGCGCTGAGTGCGGCCTGATCGTGTTGTAGTGCTTGCGCCATTGCTCGATGACGATCTGGGCCTCTTTCAGGCTGTAGAAGAGTTCTCCGTTTAGCAGCTCATCGCGTAGTTTCCCGTTGAAGGATTCGCAGTAGCCGTTCTCCCAGGGGCTACCAGGTTCAATGAACAGTGTTTTGGCTCCGACCTGCGTCAGCCAGTTACGCACGACCTTTGCGGTCATCTCAGCGCCGTTGTCGGATCGGATGTGCTCCGGCACACCGCGCATAAGCATGACATCGGCCATCGTCTCAAGCACGCCGAAGCTGTTGATCCGGCGCGCCACCCGGATCGCCAGGCATTCGCGCGTGAACTCATCGATCAGGGTCAGCAGCCGGAGCTTGCGGCCATCATGGGTCTGCGCCTCCACGAAGTCGTAGGACCAGACATGATTGCGCCGTTCCGGCCGCAGCCGGATGCACGATCCATCGTTGAGCCAGAGCCTGCCTCGCGGCCGCTGTTTCTTGGGTACTCTGAGCCCCTCACGGCGCCAGATCCGCTGTACACGATCGCAGCCCACATTCCACCCGGCCTCGTCCAGTAATGACTTGATCCGACGATAGCCGTACCGGCCGTACTGCGATGCTAACGCGATAATGGCCTGCGTCAGCGCATCTTCATCAGCACGAACGATGGTGGTGTAGCGCTGCGTTCCGCGTGGCTGACCGACAATCCGGCAGGCATGACGCTCCGAGAGGCCGTACTTCCCTCGAATGCGTTCAACCGCCTGCCGGCGCCGTTCGGGGCTTACAAGTTTCCCGAGGCAACGTCCTTGAGCACCTGCTTCTCAAGCGACAGATCGGCAACAAGACGCTTCAGCCGAACATTCTCACGCTCAAGGTCCTTCATCCGCTTCGCCTGGTCGATCTCAAGGCCCCCGTACTCCTTGCGCCAGCGATAAAAACTCTGCTGCGATATGCCCGCCTCCCGGCAGGCCCCAGGCGCAGATTTACCCTGTGCCATCAACACTTCAATCTGACGAAGCAGCGTCACAATCTGCTCCGCGCTGAACCTCTTCTTCGGCATGACCCAGGCTCCTTTCCAAGCTACTTTCTCACATCGCTTGGTCTAAAAAAGCCAGGTCAGGTCAGGCTGACGAGGGCACCATGCGCCGCTTTACGAACGCGTTCCATTATGTCTTGGACAACGCGAGCCTTCCGAACGCGATCAGTGCCATGTGCACGCCAGCGGGGCTTCTGCTGCTAGACGGAAATCACCGAATAAGCGCTTTTTGTTCCTTGCAACGCATGCCGGAAGATTGGTTCGTTAAGAAGGGGAAGCAAAAGGCGGCCATCAAACAGCCTGTTTGGATAGGCACTCACCCCGAAGACGAACTGCCTCTCACCTAATATTTTAAAGCTGACCGGCGCGCAGCATTACGGAAATATTCCATAATGGCGCTTAAGCGCCTCTCAGGCGGTGGTCAAATCAACAAAGCACTTCCATCCGGCATATTTATCTCCCGTCTGCCGGATATGCGTGTAACGCTTCAGGCTTGTCCAGCTACGATGCCCCGAAACCGTCGCAACCTGCGGAATGGTCCTTCCCATTTCGAAAAGACGTGAGATTCCTTCGTGCCGAAGATCGTGGAAACGCAAATCCTCGATCCCGAGAAAACGGCATGCGCGAGTAAACGCAGCACTAATGGCATCAGTTGAGTACGGGAATATCTCTGCCTTCGTGCGCGGCATCGATTGAATGATCGCAAGCGCTTCGGGTGGCAGCTCGCAATAGACATTGTTTCCGATTTTGTCGCCTGGGTGTTTCATGTCGCGGACAAGAACACGGTCACCGTCTAAGTCGTTCCATTTTATCAAAGTTATCTCTTCTTGGCGCCGCGTCGAAAATAGCGCGAACGTAACGATTTTTTGCATCGGTACAGAGGAAGGTCGATGTTCGTGTACGCGGCCAAAGTGCTCCATCAAACGATTAAGCTCATCGAGCGTTGGACGGCGGTTCCGCTCGGTGCCCTTATGAATGAGACCGAGTTTTTTCAGCACGACGAGGGCGTCATCGAACTCCTGTCGAACCAGCGGATAGCCCCATGCCGGTCGTGCGACCGTGAAAATGTTCGAGAGATGGGAAAAATAATTTCCGCAGGTCTGCGGCGTGACACTTTTGTTGAGGTCGCGAGCAAACGATACAAGCGCATGGCTCGTGAGCTCGCTGCATTTGATATCGCCGAGATCGCTGTTTCTGATCGTCTTGAGAACCTGTGCTTTGGTCCCCAGCACCGCGTTTTTTAACTCCTCGATAAAGCGGTCGATCGCAGCGGAGAGGGGCGGGTCCGCTTTTCGGTCGAGCCCGCCAGGCCGCTTGAGCTCTGCCTCCCTTTTGATCATCCAGGCGTTTGCGGCCTGTTTGCGGTCAAAGGTCTGCGTTTCGCGATGGACGATCTTGCCGCCTTTTTTAATGACGATATGGGCCGTATAGCCTTTAGAGTCGTCTTTGCGAGTCCGTACTATGATGCTTCCCATGGTACAACACGATGCTCCGAGTACTACATTGTTGTACTCCGAGTTTGAAAACGGGTCAAAAAGAGGCAAAAATAGTCGAAAATGGGCAAAAATCGGTACGACAAAGAAGGTCGGAAAGCTAGATTAAATGGCTGAAATTGCAAAAAAATCGCGCCAGAGTCGGTCCCATCGCTTCTGTGTCGCTCCGATGATGGAATGGACCGATCGGCATTGCCGGTTCTTCCATCGCCTGCTCACGCGCCGGGCGCTGATCTACACCGAGATGCTGACCACGGGCGCGGTGCTCAACGGTGACCGCGCGCGGCTCATGGCGTTCGATCCGTTCGAGCATCCGGTGGCGCTCCAGCTCGGCGGCTGCGATCCGGTCGCGCTCGGCGCTTCGGCGCGCATCGGCGAAGACTTCGGCTACGACGAGATCAATCTCAATGTCGGCTGCCCGTCCGATCGGGTGCAGGAGGGGCGCTTCGGCGCCTGCCTGATGGCCGAGCCTGCGCTGGTGGCCGATTGCGTTGCCGCCATGAAAGCGGAGGTCAAAATTCCCGTGACGGTCAAATGTCGTATCGGCATTGATGAGCAGGACCCCGACCATTCGCTGTTTGCCTTCACCGAGGCGGTGAAGGGAGCAGGCGCCGACGCGTTGATTGTGCATGCGCGCAAGGCTTGGCTGAAGGGATTGTCGCCGCGCGAAAACCGCGACGTGCCACCGCTTGATTACGCCTGCGTGCGCCGGCTGAAGTCCGCGCATCCCGATCTCGCGATCGTGCTCAACGGCGGCATCGCCAGCCTGGCACAGGCGCAAAGCGAGCTGGCGCACGTGGACGGCGTGATGATGGGGCGGGCGGCCTATCAGGAGCCGTGGCGGCTGTTGCAGGTCGACCCGCTGCTTTACTGCGAGCCCGCGCCCTTTGGGTCGCCTCGCCAAGCCGCGCTAGCGCTAATTCCTTATATCGAGCGCGAGCTGTCCGGGGGCGTGCGGCTGCACGCCATCACGCGCCATGTGCTCGGCTTGTTCCGCAGCGTTCCGGGCGCGCGCGCCTTCCGCCGCCATCTGGCGACCGAGGCGGTCAAGCCCACGGCCTCCGCTGCCGTCATAGCTGATGCGCTGGCGCTGGTGGTGGACAGCAATGCCGATTTAGCGCACATCGCGGCCTAGCTTTTTTCAGCCTGCCGCATCTCCGGGGACAATAGGGTGCTGGGACATACGCTCGGCGAGATCGCGCTGCTCGCGGCATGGATCGCGGGCGCCGGCATCCTGGTCGGCATTCTTGCCGGCCTGTTCGGCATCGGCGGCGGCGCCATCATTGTGCCCGTGCTCTACCAAGTGTTCGACGCGCTCGGCGTGCCGGAAGGCGTCCGGATTCAATTGTGCGTCGGCACTTCGCTAGCGATTATCGTGCCGACGACGGTGCGCTCCTATTATGCGCACAAGAAGAAAGGCGCGGTGATCCCGGATGTCGTGCGCATCTGGGCGGTCCCGGCGGTGGCAGGTGTCGCCATCGGGGCGGTGGCGGCGTCCTACGCACCGGCGGCGGTGTTCAAGCTCGCCTTCGTCATCTTTGCGGCGTTTATCGGCATTCGCATGCTGCACGGCGCCGACCGCTGGTCGCTCGGCAAGAATTTGCCGCCGCGCGGCGTGCTCATGGCCTATGGCTTCATCACCGGGCTAATTTCCTCACTGGTGGGTGTGAGCGGCGGTTCGGTGTCGAACGCTGTGCTCACGCTCTACGGCCAGACGATGCAGCGGGCGGTGGCGACCTCGGCCGGCATCGGTGTGCCGATCACCATTGCCGGCACCATCGGCTATATGCTGGCGGGCTGGCGGCATCAGGCCGAGCTTCCGCCCTTGTCGATCGGTTTCGTGTCGCTGATCGGATTGGTGTTGATGGCGCCGGTGTCGAGCTACACTGCGAGCTACGGCGTGCGGCTGGCGCACTGGCTGCCGCGGCGCAAGCTCGAGATCGGCTTCGGAATTTTTTTGATGTTTGTGTCGTTGCGGTTTTTGACTAGTCTTTTTTAGGGCTGGCCGCGCATGCGCAGCGTGTCGCCGCGGACCTGCCAGCTTTCGAGCCGGTTGAGGAAGCTCATGCCGAGCAAGTTGTTCTTGAGCTGGCCGCGCTGGACAACCAGCGCCGGCACCGCGCGCTCGGTCAGGCTGCCGACGGCGAGGCGATCGAGCGTGATCGACGCTGCGCGCGTGCGGCCGTTGGCGGTTTCGACATTGACGGAATAGTCGAGCACCTCGATCGGCAGACCGGCGGCCTTGGCCGCTTCCTGGGTCAACACCACCGAGCTGGCGCCCGTGTCGAGCACCATCGGGACGCGCGCGCCGTTGATATGAGCGGCGAGTGCGAAATCGCCGCCGCGCCCGCGCACCACCTCGACATTTCGCCCGTGGCCGGCCACGTGGCCCGGCATCAATTCGGCGATCACCCGGTCGGCTGCATCGGCCAATTCGTGGCGATAGGTGTAGCCGACCACCAGCAGCAGACCGACCACCGCCCAGAACAGCATCGCCTCCAGGGCCTTGGACACCCGCTCGCGGAACAGGACCAGCACCAGCCCGCCGACGAACACCACCACCGCGACCTTGAACACCAGCGCGCCCATGTCATGGCGTAGCAGATTGGCGATTGCATCTTTATCGTCGCTGGTGACGATCAACACCGCGAGCGAAAGCGCAACGCCCAGCACCAACGACCAGGTCAGGCGGCGGCTCACGGCGTCATCCCGTCGCAGTTGTCGGCGCGCGGCGCCCGCCGGCCAAGCGCGCGGCCAATTCGGCCGCTACGCGCGCGCGCTCGGCGGCGCTCATGCCGCTCCAGCGCGCGATTTCGTCGATGGTGCGTCCGCAACCGAGGCACAGCCCCGAACGGGCATCCAGGGTGCAAATTTTGACGCAGGGGCTTTCGGTCATGATCGCTCTCGGAAAAACGAATCGGGTTCGAACATAAGCGGCGTGCCCGGGAACGCAATCGTGGCAATTGTCGCACGGCCTTGAACGCTCAGGTACCGGCACGGAACAGCGGACGCCGGCTCAGTCGCGCCTTTTCCTCCGGGGTGAGGATCGGCTCACCCGGCGCCGTGATCGGCGGCGCTTGCATTTCTGTCACCGGCGCCATCGCAGCCACCACCCGTTCGGGCGGGAAGGTCACCACCACTTCGGTGCCGATGCGCAGCTTGGATTTCAGGGTGAATGTGCCGCCGTGCAGGTCGACCAGGCTCTTGGCGATCGGCAGCCCGAGGCCGGCGCCCTGTTCGGCGGATTTGATCGAATTGGACCCCTGCCCGAAAGAAGCGAGTACGATCGGAATTTCCTCTTCCGGGATGCCCGGACCGGTGTCTGTCACGCTCATGTATTGGCCGCCGGAGGCGGTCCAGCCCGCCTTCAGCCAGATTTCGCCGCCCTGCGGCGTGAACTTGATGGCGTTCGACAAGAGGTTGAGGCAGATCTGGCGCACCGCGCGCTCGTCCGCCCATAGACGCGGCAGGTCGGGCTCGAACGCTTCGTGGATGGTGATGCCGCGGTTGGATGCGCGCAGCTTGAGCAGGTGGTGGCAATCCTCGACGATGGCGACCAGCGAAATGGATTCCTCGTTGAGCTCGTAGCGGCCGGCTTCGATGCGTGACAAGTCGAGAATTTCGTTGATCAGGCCGAGCAGATGCACGCCGGAATTATGAATATCGCCGGAATATTCCTTGTAAGCGGGGATCGAATGCTCGCCAAACACTTCGCTCTTCATGACTTCGGAGAAGCCGAGAATGGCGTTGAGCGGCGTGCGCAGCTCGTGACTCATCTGCGCGAGGAAGCGTGACTTGGAAATATTGGCGGCTTCCGCGCGCCGGCGTGCCTCGTCGGAAATCGCCTTGGCCTGCTCGAGCTCGCCGATGAGAGCGTCCTTTTCAGCGCGTGCTTGCAGCGTCGCCAGCGTGGTGGAATAGAGCCGGTAGGAAAGCACGGCGAAATAGCCCTGTGCGGTCAGCGCCATGCTGGCGAGAATATAGTCGCGCAGCGTGGCTTGCAGCACAAAGTGCAGCGCGATCGCGGCGGTGACCGGGAAGGTGGCGGCAAACGCCGCCATCGGCAGGCTCGAAGCGAGCATGCTGGAGACCGCCACCACCAGCAGCATCACGAACAGCATGAAGGTCGCTGAGCTTTCGTCGGCTCCTATCCGATTGGTCAGGACGAACATCCAGGCCAGCCCGTAGAACAGATCGAGCATGATGAAGCGCAGCCGCCAGGTGCGCGCCGAAAAATCGGCCATCGGCAGTTCGAGGAACTGGCGGCACTTGGTGATCATGACAGTATGAATGACGAGGACTGCGGCGGTCCAAATTCCGGCGGCGAACGCGCTGGTCCACAGGCTCGACAGGAAGCCGACGGTCGCGACCAGCAGCAGGATCACCAGAGAGGCGGACAGCCGGGTCTGCGCGTATTGGCGCAGCAGTTCGTAGTCAAAGGCAGGGCGGGTACCGCTGGACGAGGTCAGCCGGTCGCGCGCGTCGCGCACATATTGCGCGGAAAGTCGCCGCTTCACCGGCGAGCTTTCTGGGGGCAGTGCGGAAAGTTCGACCTGTTCGCCTGGAATCGGCATGGAAACGACGCGTCTACACTCAAAACCAGCCGCCAACCTCGCGCAAATTCCTTAAGACCAAGCTTAAGAGCAGGCTAAAGAGCCTGGTTGACGAATTATTACCGGCCCCTTTGACAGGGCTTTTCGGCCGTGATCGGCTGAGGCCAAGGGGAAATGGCCGGCAAAACCCATGAAACTCTATGACAGCAGGCAAGCGCCGAACCCCCGGCGCACGCGCATTTTTTTAGCCGAGAAGGGCATCACGGTGCCGACCGAGCAGGTCGATATCATGGCCAAGCAGCACAAGACGCCGGAATATGCCGCCATCAACCCCCTCCAGCGCATGCCGGCTCTGGTGCTCGACGACGGTACGGTGATCAGCGAGTCAATCGCGATCTGCCGTTATTTCGAGGTGTTGCAGCCGGAGCCCCCGCTGTTTGGCGTCGGCGCGGAGGAAATCGCGCTGGTGGAAATGTGGAACCGGCGGGTTGAACTCGGCCTGCTTTTCCAGGTTGCACAGGTGTTCCGTCACACGCACCCGGCGATGAAGGAGTTGGAAGTGCCGCAGGTGCCGGACTGGGCCGACGCCAACAAACCGCGCATCGTTGAATTTTTGCACGTGCTCGACGGCGCACTGAACAATACCCAATTCATCGCCGGTGACCGCTTTACCGTCGCCGACATCACCGCGCTTTGCGCCGTCGATTTCATGAAGCCGGCGCGGGTGGCCGTGCCCGACGATTGCGCCAACGTCAAACGCTGGCACGCCGACGTCTCGGCGCGGCCGAGTGCGAAAGCGTAGCGGACCCCAAATGCGCCTCACGGTCATTGGCTCGGGCGACGCCTTTGGCTCGGGCGGACGTTCCAACACCTGCTTCTGGCTGGAAACCGCCAAGGGCACGCTCACCGTCGATTTCGGCGCGTCGGCTTTGCCGGCGCTGAAGGCGAACGGGCTCGATCCAAACACCATCGACGCCATCGTGCTGTCGCATCTGCACGGCGATCATTTCGGCGGTCTGCCGTTCCTGCTGCTCGACTATCAATTCCTGGCGCGCCGCGAGCGGCCATTGCTGATCGCCGGCCCGCCGGGAACGCGCGCACGGCTCGACGCCGCGCTGGAAGTATTTTTCCCCAAGGCGGGAGGAACCAAATGGCGCTTTCCCTGGACCGTCCAGGAAATCGCAGTCGGCGTCGAGAGCGGTGTGCTCGGCCATACGCTGCTCACCGCCGAAGTGATCCACCAATCGGGTGCGCCATCGACCGCGCTGCGCCTTTCGGACGGCGAGAAAACCTTCGCCTATTCGGGCGACACTGAATGGACCGATGCGCTCCAGCCGATCGCGGCCAGCGCCGATCTGTTCATTTGCGAATGCTACGCTTACGCCGGCACGAAGATAACCGGCCATATGAGCTGGGAAATTTTGCAAGCACACATGCCCAGCCTGCGCGCCAAGCGCATGATGCTCACGCACATGAATCCAAGCATGCTTGCCCACCTCGACGAGATGAAAGCTGCCGGCGTGCTGATTGCCGCCGACGGCCTCGTGTTCGACTTTTAGGCGCTCAGCGGTCGAGTACGGCGATCAGGCTGGAGGAATCCCAGCGGTTGCCGCCCATCTTCTGCACTTCCGAATAGAACTGATCGACCAGCGCGGTGGCCGGCAGATGCGCGCCGTTGCGGCGCGCCTCGCCAAGGCAGATGCCCAGATCCTTGCGCATCCAGTCAGTGGCGAAGCCAAAATCGAACTTGCCGGCCGCCATGGTCTTGTAGCGGTTCTCCATCTGCCAGGACTGCGCCGCGCCCTTGGAAATGGTGGCGATCACTTTCTCGATGTCGAGGCCTGCGGTCTTGGCGAAATGGATGCATTCCGCGAGGCCCTGCACCAAACCTGCAATGCAGATCTGGTTGACCATCTTGGTGAGCTGGCCCGCGCCGGGTGCGCCAATCAGATTGCAGGCGCGGGCATAGGCCGCGATCACTTTCTCGGCGCGACCAAACGGCTCGGCATCGCCGCCACACATTACGGTGAGCACGCCGTTCTCGGCGCCGGCTTGCCCGCCCGACACCGGCGCATCGATCACGTCAAAGCCTGCCTTCTTGCCGGCGGCGTGCAGCTCGCGCGCGATTTCGGCAGAGGCCGTGGTGTGGTCGACGAAAACCTTGCCCTTGCCCACGCCGGCAAATGCGCCGTTGGGGCCGAGCGTCACCTCGCGCAGGTCGTTGTCGTTGCCTACGCAGCACATGACGAAGTCTTGGCCCTGCGCCGCTTCCTTCGGGGTAGGGGCCGACTTGCCGCTATATTGCTTGACCCATTTCTCGGCCTTGGCGGCGGTGCGGTTGTAGACGGTCACTTCATGGCCGCCTTTGTTCTTGAGGTGCCCGGCCATCGGGTAACCCATAACGCCCAAGCCTAAAAACGCCACCTTCGCCATTTGTTCCTCCTTCACGAAATTCCGTTGCAGTCTTGGCCGGCCCCGACCAATGCCTATCTGCCCCAATAGGTCATTGCGAGGCGGGGTGCGTCAACCTCGTCTTGCGCGCGGGCACATTGACCGGCGAGCCGCCGCGCCTATGGTGAGCGGCTCGAAACGGCGGCGATAGACGGCAGGGAACAGCAATCATGGCGGCAAGCAACGAACAGGTTCTTAGCGCGCTGGCGAAAGTGCCGACGCCTAGCGGTGCGGCCTTGCCCGACGCCCGCGTGCTATCGGACATCGTCGTCAGCGACGGCAAGGTGTTCTTCTCCATTACGGTCGATGCCGCGGCGGTGAAGGCTTGGGAGCCCGTGCGCAAAGCGGCGGAAGACGCCGTGCGCGCCGTCCCCGGCGTGCAATCCGCGCTGGTCGCCTTGACCGCGGAGCGCGCGGCTGGCGCCGGCAGCGCTCGCGCACAGCAGCCGGCCGCCGGCGCCAAGCCTGCGCCGCGCGCTCAACCGGGCGACAAGGTGCAGCCGGGAGTGCCCGGCGTCGAAGCCGTGATCGCGGTCGCCTCGGGCAAAGGCGGCGTGGGCAAATCCACCACCGCGGTCAATCTTGCACTGGGCTTACGTGACCTCGGGCTCAAGGTCGGCATTCTCGACGCCGACATTTACGGTCCCTCGCTACCCAAACTGCTCGCCATCAAAGAGAAACCGCAGACCATCGGCGGCACGCGGCTCAAGCCGATCGACCGCTATGGGCTGACCGTGATGTCGATCGGCTTTCTCATCGACGAAGAGACGCCGATGATCTGGCGCGGTCCCATGGTGATGTCGGCGATCACGCAGATGCTGCGCGAGGTCGAGTGGGGCAAGCTCGACGTCATGGTGGTCGACATGCCGCCCGGCACCGGCGACGCCCAGCTCACCATGGCGCAGCAGGTGCCGCTGAAAGGCGCGGTCATCGTTTCGACACCGCAGGACCTAGCGCTGATCGACGCGCGGCGTGGCGTGGCGATGTTCAAGCGCGTGAACGTGCCGGTACTCGGCGTGGTCGAGAATATGAGCTATTTCCTGTGCCCGAGCTGCGGCGAGCGCTCGGATATTTTCGGCTACGGCGGCGCGCATAAGGAAGCCGACCGCCTGGGCGTGCCGTTCCTCGGCGAAGTGCCGCTGCACATGACGATCCGCGAGAAATCAGATGCCGGCCTGCCGGTCGTCGCCACCGAGCCGGACGGGCCGCACGCCAAGATCTATCGCGATATTGCCGCCAAGGTGTGGGAGCAGATCAAGCCCGGCGTCGCCGGCCGCGTCGCTCCCAAGATCGTCATCGAGGCGTGAGCCGAAGTCGCTGCTAGGCGCCAGCTCCTAGAACTGCAGCGAGATATCGCGGTGATAGGCCGTGCAGCCGGCAATCGACGGCACGATATTCTGCGGCAGTTTCTCCTGCCTGCGCAGGCCGATGGTGTCACGGATCGCCATTTCGTAAGTGCGCAGGCCCGGCAGCACGCTTTGCGCAGCCTTCGCTCGCCAGGCAAGCTCGCTTTCATAGGTTTGTAACGCCGTATCGAGGGCCTTGAGCGAAGCGTCCTTATTAGGCGTGCGCGCCGTGAGTGCGCGGCGCGCATTGTAAAGTTCGGAACGGACCTTGTCGGCGCCAGTAACCGTGCCGACCTTGGCCATCGTTGCTTCTATGCGCTCGGCCGCCTTTTCATCGGGCTGGCTGTTGATGATCCCGCGCAAGCTCTCCAGCTCGCCCTTCAATGCCGCCAGGGCCGGCGTGGCGGCGATCGTCTTAACGGTCTTGATGACCGGCTCATAGGCGGAGTCCACGTCGCGCCGGTACATCAGGCGCGCGCGCCGGTCAGCCAGCAGCAGTTTATGGAACGCATTATGTTCGGTCGTCCAATTGCCCGGAATGGTAGATTGAAGCTGCTTTCGTTGCGCCTCCAGCGCCGCCTTTTCGGCGGTCAGCTCCGCCGCGTGGGCCTTGCCGGCATCGGTGTCATCCGACCGCACGATATCGTCTTTCAGGTCCTTGATCCGGGCATCGATTGCCCGAATGTCGCCCTCGATATCGCGAACGTGGTGGTGCAGCGGCGCATAGGATTCGGCGCGTTTGTCGATGGCCGATTGCGCCTTGTCGACCGCGTCGAGAAGGCCGAACGCGGCTTCTGCCTTGCCGAAGCTGTCGGCGAGGTCCTTGCGCATTTCGTCCGGCAGGCTTGCAAGGTCGAGCGCGCGCGCCTTGGCGATCGCCGCGCGGATATCCTTTCCGCGGTCCTGGAACGCGCCGGCCACGTATTGCTCGATGCAATATTGCAGACCGGGATTGACCGGCGGCGGTGCGGTGGCTGCGGCCAGCGTCACTCGTTGCGGCAGGTAATTCACCAGCCGCGGAGTGTCGGCAACGACCACCAGCACGAAAAGTTGCAGCAGGATGAAGGGAATGACGCCCTTGTACATTGACAGGGTTTTGACGAAAGGGGGCGCGACCCCGCGCAGATAGAACAACGCAAAGCCGAACGGCGGCGTGAGGAACGAGGTCTGCATGTTGACGCCGATCATCACACCGAGCCACACCGCGGTGACGTTCGCCTGCGGGTCCGTGAGCAGGATCGGCGCCACGATCGGCACCACCACCACGGCGATTTCGATGAAGTCGAGGAAGAAGCCAAGAATGAAAATCACCGCCATGACGGTGAAGAATTGGCCCCAGAATCCGCCCGGCAGGCCGGTGAGGAATTCCTTGACCAGCGTTTCGCCGCCGAAGCCGCGGAACGACGCGGTCAGCATGGCCGCGCCCATCAAGATGATGAACACAAGGGAGGACGTCTTGGCGGTCTCCACCATGACACTTTTCAGCGTGTTGTCGGTGATGATCGCCCGCCAGCCGCTCCAGAGCAGCCCCGTGAGCAGGCCGGCGACGCCCACGATGGAAATGATCAGCCACAAATAGTCGGCGCTGGTGGCGAGCTTTTTGACGTTGATCGGGTGGGCCTGAACCGCAAAGACGATCAGCGCGGCCGAGACAAGAGCGATTGCGGCCGGCCAGTAAGCACGCGGTTTGCCTTGGTAGAGCTGATAGCCCGCCATCACCATTGCGCCGACCGCGCCGACGGCACCGGCCTGGTTCACCGTGGCAATACCCATGATGATCGAGCCGAGTACGAGAAAAATCAGCGCCAGCGGCGGAATCAGCGCCAGGGCAACGCGTCCGGCGAAACGCAGGTCGTATTTGCCCTCATAGTGTACGGCCGGCGCAATCTTCGGGCGCAGGAACGCGATGATGAAGATGAAAACGATATAGACGGCGACTAGCAGCAGCCCCGGCACCAAGGCGCCAAGAAACATCTCGCCCGCGCTGGTCGAGGAGACGTCGAATGGCCCCGGCATGGTGAGTTCGCCGGTCGACGCCTTGTAAAGCAGCTTGCGGGCCGTGCTGGCCTGGTCGGTGGCGCTGCCCAATTGATCGGCCAGGATAATGAGCACGATTGAAGGCGGGATGATCTGCCCAAGGGTGCCAGAGGCCGCGATCGTGCCGGTGGCGAGCGGATGTGAGTAGTTGCTGCGCAGCATCGCCGGCAATGAAATCAAGCCCATCGCAACCACCGTCGCGCCAACGATGCCGGTGGTGGCGGCGAGCAGCCCGCCGACGAACACGACGGAAATTCCCAATCCCCCGCGCACCGGCCCGAACAGCTGCGCCATCGTCACCAGCAAATCTTCGGCGATGCGCGATTTCTGCAGCATGATGCCCATGAAGACGAACAGCGGGATGGCGATCAGCGTGTCGCGGTCCGGGTCCCAATAGACGCCGCGGAAATTGGTTACGCCGGCGGTCAGCCACTGCGACGGTCCGTCTTGCGTGAAGAAAGTGTCGACATTGCCGAAGAATAGCCATCCCGTCAGCGCGGCGGTGCCGACGGCGATGATCGCCGAGCCGGGCAGGGCGAAGGCGACCGGAAAGCCCGAGCCCAGCGCCGTCATCATCAGCAGGATCAGCAGCGCGATGAAAATGTATTCCATGGATCCCGCTCAGGTCTCGTAGTGCTCGTGGGCGACACCCGTCTCGAGCTGCCGCTTGCCCGGTTCGCCGACAATGTCCGCGACCGACTCCAGGAAATAGCCGGAAAACTGCAGCAGCATCGTAATGGCGTAGATGGCAAGAAAGCCGGCCATCCAATATTTGACGTACATGCCAAAACCCGTCTGCGTCACCTCGTAACTCAATAGCGGGCTGTTGATGACGGCCGACTGGCTGCCCATCCCATAAATGATGATGACCCAGCACAGCGACATGCCGAGCAGGATGCAGCCGATCGCGTTGATGATGCCCTTTGTGCGATCGGAGAATGCCGCGTAAAGCACGTCCACCCGCACGTGACCTTCTTCCAGCAATGTGTAGGCGCTGGCGAACAGAAACAGCGCGCCGTACCAGAAGCGGACCAGGTCGGCCATGAAGGCCTGCTCGTAGGAAAAAATGAAGCGGCTGATCACGATCAACAATTCCGCGGTGACCACCAGCAGTGCCAGCCAGGGGAAGCCGAGCCCGCGGTGGAACTTGGCAATCACGAACCCGATAAGAATCATCGGGAAATGCACCCAGTTGCCGCGGAAGCTCGATCGCCCTAAATCGATAGTCAGCTTGTTGCCGACCAGCCCCGGCAAGAAACCTTCGACCCGCAGGAAAGACACGATTGCATCCGCCACGCCGACCAACACCACCGCCCAGAAAGCGGCGCGCACGATATAGGCCGTGATGGAATAGATGACTTCGCTATCCGGGCGCAGCAGGCCCGTGCGCGAGCGCAGCACGTAGGCGATGGCCGCAGCGATCGCGAGCACGTAGAGCGCGACCTGAACGAGGCCACGCATACTGAAGGACCCGCCGAGCACGGAACTCGCGCTCGGCCAGCCCTGCCAATAGTTCAGATAGTTGTTGATCAAAAACGCAAACAGCGTCGCGATCACGCACCATGCGAAACAACGGCATAGTGTAAGTACGGGCGCTTCCGCGTCCGTTGATGCGACTTCGTTCATTGCGCGACCGGCGTGGCCCCTCTCAGCCATACCGCAAGCCCCCCCAAAAGAGGGACGGGGCATTGCCCCGTCCCAATTCTTGTCAGCGCTTGCGAAGAGCTAAATCTTCAGCACGCGGTTGCGTTGGTCGACATAGGCGGCGTCAGACAGTGCAGTCCAGGCACCGATTGACGTACGCGCTTTGACATAGCTGTCGTCGATCTTGCCCGCCAGCGCGTCGTGTTGGCGCGTCTCGTCCTCGACCGCAAGAGCAGCCTTGCCCATGGCGTCATAGGTCTCGTCGTTGAACTTCTTCAACTTGACGCCATGCTCTTTGATCAGCTTGGTGAGGTAGACGCCGTTGTTGGCGTTGGTCTCGGCCATCTGCCGGGAATTTTCCTCGTTGCAGGCGGCTTCGATGATAGCCTGGTCGGTCTTCGACAGCTTGCTCCACCACGACTTGTTCATGCCGAAGGAGAGCATCGAGCCCGGCTCGTGCATACCCGGGTAGTAGTAGTACTTGGCCGCCTCGTAAAACTTCATGAAGTAGTCGTTGTACGGGCCGACCCACTCGGTGGCGTCGACCGCGCCGGAGACCAGATTCTCGTAGATCTGTCCGCCGGGCAGCGACACCGGCGAAGCGCCGAGCTTGGCGAGAACGTCGCCGCCGAGGCCCGGGATGCGCATCTTCAGGCCCTTGAAGTCGGCGGCTGAGTTGATCTCCTTGTTGAACCAGCCGCCCATCTGCACGCCCGTGTTGCCGACGTTCCAGCACTTGAGGCCGAACTTGTCCGCGATCTCGTCCCACAGCGCTTGGCCGCCGCCGTATTTGATCCAGGCGTCTGTTTCCGTGTAGGTCAGGCCAAACGGTACGGCCGTGAAGTAGGCCCAGCCTGGATGTTTGCCCTTCCAGTAATAGTCGGCCGCGTTATAGGCCTGTGCGTTGCCGGAGGCGACGGCGTCGAACGATGCGAAAGCACCAACGCGTTCGCCGGCTGCGTAATAGGTCACCTTGATGCGACCCTCGGTCAATTCCTCGATACGCTTGGCATGGCGTTGCGCGCTGATGCCGAGACCCGGAAAGTCGCGCGGCCAAGTCGAAACGATGACCAATTCCTTGCGGGACTGCGCAACTGCCGGCGCAGCTAAAGTCGATGCCGCCGCAGCGCCGGCCACGAGACCGCCTGTCTTGATAAAAGACCGCCGATCCATCTTTCCAATTTCACTCATGTTTTTTTCCCCTCCGTGTGGAATTGCAAGTTGATTTTAGTTGACCCAGCAATTTAGAGCCCTGTTGTCACGTGAAATTATGTTAATTCAAACATAGTTTTGGGGCGCACGCTATATATCGGGCGGCACAAAATTGATGCCGCTTTATGCGGCGAAATAGCATAAGGCACGACTTTCGTAGCGTAAGTGTCGGTGGGGACGAGTCTAGTTGGGCCGCAGGTGGGAAACGACCCCTCCGCCGGCCAGGGCCGGCCCCGCTGGGTGCCGCCGTGAGCCCTCAATGGCCGAGCTTGCCGCTGGTCGTGCGGGTAGGCCATCGGCGCCGGGGCCCAAAACGCGCCCGCATCGGGCAAATTCAGTGGTCCCTGCGGGTCCAGAAATCCCACCAGGTTCGGCAAAAACCCGTGGTTAACGAATTCTAAACCCGGAGTTAACCAGCCGCCCGTTATAACAGCGCTTGGACGCCCTCAGGGGCGCCGCCACCGCGCCGGTCTTCGGCTTTGGGCGGAACCCCCGCGCGGCACGCGAGCAAACAGCATGCGGCAGTTCACAATCGCCGAAAGACTCTTCGCGGTCGCGCTGCTGCCGCTGGCGGCTATGTCGGCGGTTCGGTATTTGATCGCCGCGCTGCTGCCGTTGATCGGCGAGAGCAACGCTGGCTATGCCGAGTTCGTCGTCGGTCTTGCCGCCGCTGCTTTCGTGGGCGCTACGGTTCTGGCGATCGTGCGTTCGATTGCGCGCCCGTTGGTCAACGCGGTCGCCACCATGGACGCCATCGCCTGTGCGGAACTCAATTCTGCGCCACCTTTGCCGGCGAGCCGCAGCGAGCTTACGCGTCTCGTTGCCGTGATTGACCGGCTCGCCGAGGTGTTGGGCGAGCGCCAGCGCCGCGAGCACGTCCATAGCGATCTCGACCGCGCATGGCAGGCCTCACGTCGCATCAAATTGTCCAATCTGGCCGGTGAAGTCGAAACCGCGACCGAAATGGGTATCCAGCCGGTCGTCGATGGCGCTGAAATCTTGCAGCTCAAGGCTGAGGGTATGATGACCGCGCTGGAGGCGGTGCGGGCGGCCTTCGACGAGACGGCGCGCGCTGCCGAAGGCTCGCGTACCATGAACGAGGCTGCTGGCCATTTGTCGGACCAGGTAATCCGCGCGGTGGCAGATATTTCTGAACAGATGCAGCGCGGCAGCGGGCTGGGCCGCGAGGCAGTCGCGCGCGCTGATGTCTCGCGCATAACCATCGACGCGCTCGCCAAGGCGGCCGACCAGATCGGCGACATCGTTACCGTCATCAAACAGATCGCGGCGCAAACCAACTTGCTCGCGCTTAATGCCACCATCGAAGCAGCGCGGGCGGGTGAGGCTGGACGCGGATTTTCGGTTGTTGCTTCCGAGGTCAAGGCTCTGGCGACGCAGACAGGGAAATCGACCGAACAGATCAGCGAAAAAGTCGCCGAGATTCAATACACCACACGCGAAGTGGTGGCCTCGCTGGCGAGCGTGGCGGAGGCGATCGATCAGCTCTCCGACGTCACGGAACAGGTTTCCGCCGCGATCGAGGAGCAGCGGGCCGCGACCGAAAGTTTTGCGGTTAGTGCGCATGATAGCTGTGCCGCCGTGTCGGACGTTGCCGGGCGCATGACCGGCATCGCCGACATGGTGCATCACTCGCGCGCGACCGCGCAGGAGGTCTCGACGGTGGCGGCTGCGATGCAATCGACATCGCAGACCCTGTGCCGAGAAATTCCCGGTATCGTGCGCAAGGCGGTCAAAGCCGACTTGCGCGAATTCCCCCGCTACGACGTAAACATGAGCGCGCGCCTGGAATACGGCGGTGGCACCGTCGAAGTGGTGGTGCACGACGTCAGCCAGGGTGGCGCGCGAATCGATGCCGTCGCGCGGCTGGGGGTCAGTGATCAAATCACGCTGACGTTCCCGGGCATGAATGCGATTACCGGCGAGATCGTGCGCGGCGGCAGCCAATTCGGAGTGTGTTTCGCGCCCGCGCGGCTGCGGCCGGAGGAATTGCGCGACCTGGTGACGGCGCCGGAGCGGGCAGCGTAATTACCCGCCGGTCACGCTCATGTGGCGCGATAGCGCCGGGCGCTGGTGGCGCCGATCGATCACGAAATCATGGCCCTTGGGCTTGCGTGTGATCGAACTCTTCGATCGCAGCATAGAGCAAATCGTTGCTTTCCGAAGCACGCAACGGGCTGCGCAGATCGGCAGCGTCGTTCTGGCCGAGGCACATATAGAGCGTACCGGTGCAGGTGATACGCACCCGGTTGCAGGATTCGCAGAAGTTATGGGTCAGCGGCGTGATGAAGCCAAGTCGTCCGCCGGTTTCCTTGACGCGCACATAACGCGCCGGACCGCCTGTGCGATAGTCGATATCCTCGAGCGTGAAGCGTTCGGCCAGTCGCGCGCGCACCATCGACAGCGGCAGATATTGGTCGAGCCGGGCTTCGTCGACGTCGCCGAGCGGCATCACCTCGATCACCGTCAGGTCCATGCCGCGACCGTGCGCCCAATCGAGCAAGCCGGCAATCTCGTCCTCGTTGACGCCCTTGAGCGCTACCGCGTTGATCTTGACCTTGAGGCCTGCCGCCTGTGCGGCATCGATGCCAGCCAATACCTTGTCGATCTCGCCCCAGCGTGTGATGGCGCGGAACTTGTCGGCATCCAGTGTGTCGAGCGAGACGTTGATGCGCTCGACGCCGTGGTTCTTGAGCTCGGAAGCATATTTTACAAGCTGTGAGCCGTTGGTGGTGAGCGTCAACTCCTTGAGCGCGCCTGTGCTGAGATGGCGGGACAGCGATGACACCAGCGTCATGATGCCGCGCCGCACCAGCGGCTCGCCGCCAGTCAGGCGCAACTTGGTCACGCCCTTGGCCACGAATGCGCCGCACAGCCGGTCAAGTTCCTCCAGGCTCAAGACATCGGCCTTCGGCAGGAACGTCATGTTCTCCGACATGCAATAGACGCAACGGAAATCGCAGCGATCCGTCACCGAGACGCGCAGATAGGTAATGGCGCGTTGAAACGGATCGATCAGCGGGCGCGGGCTGCCGTCAGCGCGCTCGAGTTCAAGCGTGGAACTGTCGTTGGTCGCTGCCATAATCCATCCCTGTGGCGCGGATTCTTTAGTCCGCTCTCGTCCATATAGCGATACTGGCGGATAATCGCCATGGCGTCCACCCGACGGCTGCGCGCGCGGAAATGACGCGGTGAAAGGCCTCGTCGCGGTTCAAAACGAATGCTGACGTTGTCGTGTTAACGCGACGGTGGCGGCGGCGCGGCTGGCCAAGGCGACGTTGCTTGCGGCTGCGGCGCCGGCGTCATCGGCGGCGGGGCGGCCGGTGCCGGCTTGGCCGCAGTCGGCCTAGGCTTGGGCGCCGGCTTGGTGGTCGTTTTCTTCCGGCGCACTTTCTTCTTGGATTTGGGCGGCGCAGCCGCGGTGAGTTGCACGAGCACCGGGTTGGGGCGCAATTTCGAAGTGCCATCGCCCATAGAGGTGAACTGAATCTGTTCGGTGTAGGGCTGATAGCCGGTGAGCGTGAACGTGACGGTGAAGGGCTTGTCGGCCGGCATCGCAAGCGCGCAAGGCGTACGGCAGGTTTCCCCGGAGGAGGTTTTCGCTTCGGCACCCGGCGGTTCGGATTCAAAGCGAACGGTGTCCTTCGCCGGTTCGAACACGAAGGGATTTTTGATGTCGGTTGAACACGCCGCGAGTACAAGCCCCGCGCCCACGACCGCAATTACTCTGTACATTGTACGAGACCCGTCCACCCAGGCGGCGAGCGCCGCCTGCCCATTACAATAGAATACGGGCCGCCGCGGGAGGGTGCAACTATCGGCGGACCGTTAACCTTACCGCGTTAACCATGTTGGGATCGCACCGCGGTCATTTTGCGGCGCAAAGTCCTGCAATGGCTGCCGGCAATTGTACAAAGCCGCTAATGATGCAGTCTGGGTCGAATTCCGCCACCGGACGTTCGGTGTAGCCGAAGTCGACCGCGATGACGGGAACTCTGGCCGCCCGCGCGGTACGGATATCGGTGAGGGAATCGCCGATCATGATCGTGCTTTGCAGTTTACCGCCCGCCGCTGCGACGGTGCGGCGCAGCACCTCCGGGTCGGGCTTTTGCACGCCGAACGTATCCTGTCCGCAGATCGCCTTGAAACGCACGGCAAGGCCGAGCTGGTCGAGTAGCTTGAGCGACAGGCGTTCGAGCTTGTTGGTGCAGACGGCGAAACGCCAGCCATCATTCTCCAATGTATCGAGGGCATCGATGAGCCCGGGGAAGGGTTGCGAGCGGTCGGCAATGTGTTCGGAATAGTGCGCAATGAAATCGGCGAACATTTGCTCGATCTTGGCCGGCGGAAAAACGCGGCCCTCTGCCTCGACGCCGCGCGCGATCATCATGCGGGCGCCGCCGCCGATCAGGTTGCGTGCGGTGTCGTACGGCACCGGCGGCAGACCCTCGCGCGCAAACACCACGTTGAGAGTGTCAACAAGATCGGGCGCGGTATCGATCAGGGTGCCGTCGAGGTCGAAGACGATGGTGGGGGCGGCCATGGCGCATCGTTAATGTCCGCTCGCAGGCGAAGCAAGGCCGTTTGCCGCACGCGGCCGTGGCCCTGGATTTTCGGCTATCCAGCGATGACGATCGAGGCTAGATAGTCGGGGAAAATTGCATTCCCGATCCACGCGCGACGAATCAAACGGTTCCCGATGGACGCCGAGGCCCAAAAACGCGCAGCCGCCGCTCGCGCCGTCGAATTCGTACGTCCCGGAATGCGGCTCGGGCTCGGCACCGGGTCGACCGCGCGGCATTTCGTGGACCTTGTCGGCGAGCGCGTGCGCGGCGGGCTGGACATCGTTGCGGTGCCGACATCGCAAGCCACGCATGACCAGGCTGCGCGCTGCGGCATCCCGCTAACCACGCTCGATGAGGTGGCTGCGCTCGACCTGACCGTGGACGGCGCCGACGAGATCGCCCCCGATCTGAGCCTGATCAAAGGGGGCGGCGGCGCGCTGTTAAGGGAAAAGATCGTTGCCGCAGCCTCCGCGCGCATGATCGTGATCGCCGATCAGAGCAAATGGGTGGACGCGCTTGGTCGCTATCCGCTGCCGGTCGAAGTGGCTCCGTTCGGCGTGGCCGCGACCCTGCGGGAGCTGGAAAATGCCGTCGCAGCCATCCAGCGTCCGGGCGTCCTGACGTTGCGGCAAGGCCGGGACGGCCTTGCTTTCGTCACGGATGGCGGCCACTGGATCGTCGACGCTACGCTTGGCCGGATTGACGACCCTAAAGCGATGGCGCATGCGCTTTGCGGCATTCCCGGGGTCATGGAGCACGGTCTGTTCATTGATCTCGCGCAAATGGCTATTGTGGCAGGACCCGACGGCGTCAAGCTGGTTGAGCGGCCCTGATACCTCGAACGAAACGGAGTTAAGCAGATGAGCGTCATTAAGGCCCTCCAACGCGCCGTTCGACCGGCTGCAATCGCCGTCGCGCTGGTCGCGGCAAGCCCGGCCGCCCATGCCCAGCAGCCGTCCGCGGCCTCCATGCTGGTCGCCAAGCAGCTCATCCAAGTCACCGGCGCCACCGGCCTGTTCAATCCTTTGATCGCCGGCGTGGTCGAACAGGCGAAACTTCTTTACCTGCAACAGGATCCGGCTCTCGCCAAGGATCTCAATGAGATCGCGGCCAAGATGCGCAAGGACTTGCAGCCGCGCTTTGCCGAAGTGACCAATGAGATTGCCAGACTTTATGCGACGCACTTCACCGAGCAGGAACTCAAGGCCATTCTCGCCTTCTATCGGTCGCCTGTCGGCAAGAAGATGCTCGCGCAGCAACCGGTCGTCGTCGACTCCAGCATGAAATTTGCACAGGACTGGGCCAACAAATTGTCCGAACAGGTCACCTCGAAAATGCGCGATGAACTCAAGAAAAAAGGCCATAATCTGTGATGGGCGGAAGTCCGATCGCGCTTTGTCACGGCGGTGAGAACGAAGATAGGGATTGATGGCAGATCACGACGTCGATCTTTTTGTCATCGGCGCTGGCTCCGGCGGCGTGCGGGCGGCGCGGGTCGCGGCCGGTTATGGCGCGCGCGTGATGATCGCCGAGGAATTCCGTGTCGGCGGAACCTGCGTCATCCGCGGCTGCGTGCCGAAGAAGCTGCTGGTCTACGCCTCCCGGTTTGCTGAGGAGTTCGAGGACGCCGCCGGCTTTGGCTGGAGCGTACCGACACCGAGTTTCCACTGGCCGTCACTGACCGCCAATGTTGAGGGCGAGGTGACGCGCCTGGAAGCCGCCTATACCAACACACTCGAACGCTACAATGTTGCGCTGGTCAAGAGCCGCGCGGTCATTGAAGACGCGCAAACGGCACGCCTGCTGGCGACCGGCGCACGTGTGCGCGCCGAGACGATTCTCATCGCGACCGGCGCGTGGCCGCATTCCGGGCCGAAAATTCCCGGCCTCGAACACGTGATCTCTTCGAACGAGGCGTTTCATCTCGCCGAACTGCCCAGGCGTATCGTGATCCAGGGCGGCGGCTATATCGCGGTCGAGTTCGCCTGCATTTTCGCCGGGCTGGGTAGCGCGGTGACGCTGGTCTATCGCGGAGAGAATATCCTGCGCGGCTTCGACGACGATGTGCGCGAGCATTTGCGCAATGAAATGCGCAACCGCGGCATCACCATCACTTGCGGCCACACCGTCGCGGCGGTTGAGACGTCGGGCGACGAATTCGTCACGCGGCTTTCAGACCACAGCACGGTTGCCGCCGACAAGGTGATGTTTGCGATCGGCCGGCGCCCCAACGTCATGGGGCTCGGGCTGGACACAGTGCACCTGAAAATCCATGAACACGGCGGTATCGACGTCGATCAGTATTCGCGCACGTCGGTGCCGAACATCTATGCGGTCGGCGACGTCACCAATCGCGTCAATCTTACCCCGGTGGCGATCCGCGAAGGCCATGCCTTCGCCGACACGGTCTATGGCGGCAAGCCGACGCCGGTCGACCACGGCAACGTGCCGACCGCGGTGTTCTCTGAGCCCGAGCTCGGCGTCATCGGCCTGACCGAAAGCCAAGCGCGCGAGCGGCTCGACAAGGTCGACGTCTACAAGACCACGTTCCGGCCGATGAAGGCGACGCTGTCCGGGCGCGACACCCGTTGCTTCATGAAGCTCCTGGTCGACGGCACGACGGACCGCGTAGTCGGTTGCCACATCGTCGGGCCGGATGCCGGCGAACTGATCCAGGTCATCGGCATTGCGGTAAAAATGGGGGCGACCAAGGCCGATTTCGACGCCACCATGGCGGTGCACCCGACCGCGGCCGAAGAACTGGTCACCCTGCGCGAGAAAGCCGTCAGCTATGGCCGCGCGGCGGCGGAATAGCCCTCAATAACCACGGTTTCTCGAAGTGCTGGTTTCGGCCCCGGGCTTTCGTATATAACCCCGGCGAACCGTTGGAGTTTTTGTGATGTCCGAACGTTGGACGCCCGATAGCTGGCGCTCAAAACCGATCCTGCAGGTCCCGGACTATCCGGACCGGCAGGCGCTGGCCGACGTCGAGAAGCAGCTGGCGACCTTTCCGCCGCTGGTGTTCGCGGGCGAGGCGCGCAATCTCAAGAAAGCGCTCGGCGAGGTCGCCGCCGGCCGTGCTTTCCTGCTGCAGGGCGGCGACTGTGCGGAAAGCTTCGCGGAGCACGGCGCCAATAATATCCGCGACTTCTTCCGCGTCTTCTTGCAGATGGCGATCGTGCTCACCTATGCCGGCGCCTCGCCAGTGGTGAAGGTCGGCCGCATCGCCGGTCAGTTCGCCAAGCCGCGCTCATCGCCCACTGAGAAACGCGACGGCAAGGAACTGCCGAGCTACCGCGGCGACATCATCAACGACATCGAGTTCACCGAGGACGCGCGCCGTCCCGATCCGCGTCGCCAGCTTGCGGCATACCGCCAGTCGGCGGCGACGCTCAATCTGCTGCGTGCCTTCGCCAAAGGCGGCTACGCCAGCGTCGAGAACGTGCATCAATGGATGCTGCAATCGGTCAGCGGCTCGCCGCAGTCGAAGGCCTATGCCGATCTGGCGGACCGGGTCTCGGGCGCGCTCGATTTCATGCGCGCTTGCGGTCTTACGTTTGCCGTCGACTCCGCGCTCGGCACCACGGATTTCTACACCAGCCACGAGGCGCTGCTGCTCGGCTTCGAGCAGGCCTTCACCCGCGTCGATTCGACCACCGGCGACTGGTACGCCACTTCCGGTCATATGATCTGGATTGGCGACCGCACCCGCCAATACGATCACGCCCATATCGAATATGCACGCGGGATCAAGAACCCGCTCGGGCTCAAATGCGGGCCGTCGCTGAAGGCCGACGACCTGCTGCGCTTGATCGATATCCTCAATCCGGACAACGAGCCGGGCCGGCTCACGCTCATCGGCCGCTTCGGCGCCGAGAAAGTGGGCGAGCATCTGCCGGCGCTAATCCGTGCGGTCAAGCGCGAAGGCAAGGCGGTGGTCTGGTCCTGTGATCCCATGCACGGCAACACCATCTCGTCCGCCACCGGCTATAAGACCCGGCCGTTCGACCTGATCCTGAAGGAAGTGCGCAGCTTCTTCGAAGTGCACCAGGCGGAGGGCAGCTATGCCGGCGGCGTGCACCTGGAAATGACCGGGCAGAACGTGACCGAATGCACCGGCGGCGCCCGCGCCATCTCGGATGCCGATCTCAACGACCGCTATCACACGGTCTGCGATCCGCGGCTCAATGCCGAGCAGGCGATCGATCTTGCCTTTCTGGTGGCCGATTTGCTCAAGAAGGAGCGGTCCGGGCGGGCGGCACCCATGTCGGCTGCCGCAGGGCTCTAGCCTTATTCGGCACGGCAGTCATCCCGGCGCTTGGCCGTTGAGATTGCCGGACGCGGGAGCAGGCGGTAGACCAGTTTCTCCATGAACGCACGCCCTGCCGATAAGCTCGCGATCGCAATCGCGCAGCTCAATTCCACGGTCGGCGACATCGCCGGCAACGCCGAGAAGGTGCGCCGCGCACGCGCGGAAGCGGCCACCCAGGGCGCTGATCTGGTCGTCTTCCCCGAATTATACATTTCCGGCTATCCGCCCGAGGACCTGGTGCTCAAGCCGGCGTTCCAGGCCGCCTGCCGCTCCGCAATCGAGCAGCTCGCGCGCGAGACGGCGGAAGATGGCCCGGCGCTGGTGGTCGGCACGCCCTGGCCCGACGACGGCAAGCTCTACAACGCAGCCGCACTGCTCGACGGCGGCGCGATCGCCGCGTTGCGCTACAAGGTCGACCTGCCAAACTACGGCGTTTTCGATGAAAAGCGCGTGTTCGCACCCGGTCCGATGCCGGGTCCGGTGAATTTCCGCGGCGTCCGCCTAGGGCTGCCGATTTGCGAGGACATTTGGGGGCCGGAACCGGCCGAATGTATCGCCGAGACCGGCGGCGAAATCCTGTTGGTACTGAACGGCTCACCCTACCGGCACGGCGTCGCCGATCAGCGGCTCAACGTGATCGTGCCGCGCATCAAAGAAACCGGCCTGCCGCTGATCTACGCCAACCAGGTCGGCGGCCAGGACGAACTGGTGTTCGACGGTGCTTCGCTCGCCTTGAACGGCGATTGCTCGCTGGCGTTCCAGTTGAGCTCCTATAAGGAAGCGCTGGTGACGATGCAGTGGTCGCGCCAGAAACATGGCTGGCGTTGCGACGGTGGTCCCAACATCGCCGCGCTCGAAGGCGACGAGGCCGACTTTGCCGCTTGCGTGCTCGGCCTGCGCGACTACATCAACAAGAACGGCTTTCCCGGCGTCGTGCTGGGCCTGTCCGGCGGCATCAATTCCGCGCTCTGCGCGGCGATGGCGGTTGATGCGCTGGGAGCCGAGCGTGTGCGCTGCGTCATGATGCCCTACAGGTTCACCGCGCAGGAATCGCTCGACGATGCCGCCGCTTGCGCCATGGCGCTGGGCGTCAATTATTCGATTCTGCCGATCGCGGCGGCGGTGGAAGGCTTTGAGGACGTGCTCAAGCCGGTGTTTTCCGGATTGCTGCGCGATGTCGCCGAGGAAAATCTGCAAGCGCGGGCGCGCGGCACCACGCTGATGGCAATCTCCAACAAATTCCATCTCATGGTGGTGACCACCGGCAACAAGTCGGAAATGTCGGTCGGCTACGCCACGCTCTATGGCGACATGAACGGCGGATTCAATCCCATCAAGGATCTCTACAAATCGGAAGTGTTCCGCCTGGCGCGGCTGCGCAACGGCTGGAAGCCCGAAGGTGCCATGGGCCCCGACGGGCTTGTCATCCCGGAGAATATCATCGTGCGTCCGCCCACCGCCGAGTTGCGCGAGAACCAGAAGGACGAGGATTCGCTGCCGCCTTATGACGTGCTCGATCCGATTCTGGAGCGGCTGGTGGAGGGCGAGGAATCGGTTGCGGCGATCGTTGCGGACGGCTTCGATCGCGACACCGTGATGCGGGTCGAACGCATGCTCAACATCGCCGAATACAAGCGCCGCCAGGCGGCGCCAGGGGTGAAGGTCACGCTGAAGAATTTCGGCCGCGACCGCCGCTATCCGATCACCAACCGTTTCCGCGATCCCGGCACGCCGCTGCCGGCACCCGACCAATCGCTGGTCAAAGGCAAGCCCGCCAAAAGCGAAGCGTTCGATTATTGATCGTGCGGGGCAGCGCTCAGTGTGCCGGCAAGAAGGTCGGCCCCACCGCGCGCACCTTGCGCTTGGCCTTGTCGGGCTGGCCCGGCGCTTCCACCATCGCCGCGGGCGTCTTGGCTTTGGCCTGACCGGGCTGCTTGGCCTTGGCGGCCGCAGCCGGCTGCTGTGACACCTGGTTGGCGTTGCGGTCGGTGACCACCACGTCGCCGGGGGCCAGCGTGTCGTCCGCACCATTCGACTGCAACGCCTCAAGCCAGCTTTCGCCCGGCCGCCGGCAGCTGCATGCCGGAGTGATCGCCTTGCGGTATTGGAACGCAGTTGGAAGCTCGGTGTAGAGCCGGCCGTTGAGCGAAACCGACTGTGTCATTTCCTCGCCGGGATTATGATAGGTGAAGAGTTGAACGTCCGCCGCCGGACACATGCGCTGGCAGGTTTGCTCGTCCTCGCGGAAGCGATCGGGCGTGGTCTCAAACGAAATCGGAAAATAGAAGCCGTCGCAGGTGCGCACGCAAATGGTGCGAAAAGTGCCGCCCATCTCGCCGGGCGGCGAGGTGAAAATGTTGCCGCCGCCGAACAGGCGGTCGAAGAAGCCGTCCTGCTGACCGGCGCGCGCCGCCGCGCGGTATTGCTGGCCACAACCGTTGTCGGCTAGCGCGATCAGCAGCGACTGGCGTTGGGCCGCGCGTTCGGTGGTGCCGCCATTCAGCCGCTCGAGCTGGTTCTGCATGCGATCAAGGACGTTGCGTTGCTCGTCGATGCGGCGGTTAAGCGCGCCACATTGCCGCGGCGGGTTCGTGAAAATCGAGAAAAAGCCGACGTTCCCGCAACCCATGTGGCGCGCCTGGGAAACCAGCTTGTCGACCTCGAATTGCTGGCGATTGACCGCATCGTCGGCCCGGCGAATCTGGTCGGCGCGGGTCGGGTCGTTGTTGCCGCGGTCGAGCGAGGTCAATTGCGTTTCCAGCCGCTGGCAAACCGGATTTTGCGTTTGCGCGAGCGCGGCCCCGCCCGGCAACAGGGCAACGGCGGCAAAAGTTAGGATGATTCTCCTCATGACGACTACTCTAACCCTTAAATTATGGCGGCGCGAGGATGGTTCTGAACACGAGATTAATGTGCCCGCGCGGTCTCCGCGCGCAGGTTCCAGAGCACGCCGCCGACGATGATCAAGGCGCCGAGCAGCACAAACACATCGAGCCGCTCGCCGTAAAGCACCCATCCAACCACCGCGATCAGCGGAATGCGCATGAAGTCCAGCGGCACTACCAGCGTGGCATCGCCGGCGCGAAAGGCATTGCTGAGGCAGTAATGTGACGTCAATCCGGCAATCGCGACCCCGAGCAGGGGAAAGGCCTGCCGGATATCGAGATGGAGAAAGACGCTCGGGTCGCTGCCGATGAGCGAGAGCGGAAACTGCATAACCGCCATCCAGAAAACGATGCCGAAGGTGGTTTCGGTCCTGGTCAGCTGCTTGGTCGTGATCATGGTGATGGCGTAGCCGAAGGCGGCAGCCAGCACGAGGAATGCCGCCGGATTGAAGTCGGCGATGCCGGGCCGCAGGATCACCAATACGCCGATCAACCCGAAAACGACCACGCCGAGGCGGCTCGGCGTCATGCGTTCATGCAGCAGCCAGACCGCGAGTAGCGCGGTCCAGGCCGGCATGGTGAATTCGAGCGCGAACACCATGGCGAGCGGCAGCATCGTCAGGCTGAGCGCCCATGAATATTGCGAGGCGTAGTGCACGGTGTTGCGCAGCGTGTTGAGCCCCATGCGCCGCGGCAGCGCGTGCACGCGCAGATCGGGGCGCACCGCCAGCAGCGCCAGCAAGGTCACCAGCGCGCCGCCGCTGCGGATCGCCAGGATTTCGAAAATGCTGAAGCCGCCCCGGGCCAACTCGCGGATCGAGATCGCCATGACCGAGAACGAGAGCAAAGTGCCGACCATCCAGAGGACGACACGAAGGATATTGTTTTTTGCCACGGATGGTTTGCGCCGGTGGGATAAGACGAACGGTTGCTGGCCGGCGGTCTAGCAGGCGGGCCGCCCTGCGTCACTCCGCATCCGGCTGGTTCTCAGGCCGCGCTTTGTCGAAGGCCGGCAGTTTCAGGCAGGTTGTTTCGGCCGCGACGATTTTCGGGAACGCCTCGAGCGGCACTTTAAGCCGGCGCGCGTTGTACACCTGTGGCACCAGACAGACGTCGGCCAGGCTGACCTGTGGGCCGCAGGCATACGGCGCCGGCGCGATCATCGCCTCGATCGCCTTGAAACCTTCGATCACCCAATGGTGGTACCAGGCGTCGATTTCCGCCTGTTCGTGCTTCAGGGTGCGCTTGAGATATTGCAGCACCACGAGATTGTTGAGCGGATGGATGTCGCAGGCCACCATTTGGGCGATCGCCCGCACATGAGCGCGCGCGAGCGCGTCCGGCGGCAGCAGCGGCGGCTCGCGATGGATATCGTCGAGATATTCGATGATGGCGAGCGATTGCGTGATCACGTCGCCGCTCGAGAGTTGCAGCACCGGCACGCGCATCTGCGGATTGATGGCGCGGAACTCTGCCGTGTATTGGCGCCCGCCGTCGCGGGTCAAATGCGCGGGCACCATGTCATAGGGCAGGCCCTTGAGATTGAGCGCGATGCGCACGCGGTAGGCGGCGGACGAACGAAAATAGGTATAGAGTTTCAAGGTATCGGCCTCAGCTAGCGTCGCCGGCAATTTAGCGCGGCGCGGGGACTGTGACGACGCCGGCGCTCAGTTGTTCCGAGCGCTCGATCAGTTTGGTGAGCGCGCGGTCGAGCGCGGCGCGCTCGGCCGGGTCCACCGTCTCCATCAGCTGGCGCACGAATTCGAGCGCCGCCGGCGCCAGCTCGTTATAAATGGCACGGCCGGACGAGGTGAGCGACAGGAAGGCCTCGCGCAGGTCGGCGCGATTGGCCCGGCGCGACACCAGCTTGCGGCGCTCGAGCTGGGCGACCGCGCGCGACACCTTGGTCTTGTGCATGTGGCTGTGGATGCCGATTGCCTTGGCAGTCATCAGGCCGAACTCGCCCAGCGTTACAAGTACGCGCCATTCCGCCACGCCCATGCGGTAGCGTTCGGCATAGATGCGCGAAAGCGCCTGGGTGACGAGGCTGGAGCAGACATTGAGACGATAGGGCAGGAACTCATCAAGCTTGAGCGTCGCCTGATCGGCGCCGGTGGTGTGGACGGGCGTGCTTTGAACAGTCAGGTCGGTCATCGATGGGCGGTCCGCATTTCGCGCACCCGGCGGTCCATTGCGGCCAGCCCGCCGTCACGCGCACAACGTGCACTTTGGCGGAAGTTGCGACCGCACGCAACGAGTTTGGAATAATTCTAAGCTATTGAAGGGGTGGGAAGTTTCTGCGGCTGGGCCAGGACCGCAAGGCTGCAAGCCGGCGAGACAGCAACCCCTGCCCAGGCTGCTCGGAAACCACGGCGAGCAGGATCGTTCCGAACAGGTTGAGCAAAAGGATTCGCATGACCGGTGCGCCGCCCTCGTTGCAGCGGCCCGCCGTCACGTCAACCACGTTCCCGCGAAGCTGTGGATGAACCCGTGCTACGCTGGTGGCGAAAACAGCTGAGGACGGTCATGCAGCATTCGCCGCGTCTCGTTTTTCCATGGCTGGGTGCGGTCTACCGCGCGCTGGCGCCGGTTACCGAGCCGCTGATCCGCCTGGTTGCCGGCGGCTCGCTTGCTGTTCACGGCTATCCGATCCTTTTCGGCGACACCGCGGCGGCCGCCAAGTTCCTCGGCAGCGTCGGCTTCGGCAATCCGCTGTTCTTCGCCTATGTGGTAGGGCTTGTGGAATTCGTCTGCGGCCTCTGCCTCGCGCTCGGCTTTTTGACGCGACTGGTCGCGGTGCCGATCATCGGTTTTCTCGTAATTGCCATCGTCACCTATCACTGGCAGTTCGGATTCCACTGGGAAAACCGCGGCATCGAATATCCGCTGTTCTGGGCGATCGTGGTGCTGCATTTCCTGGTGCGCGGCGGCGGCGCATGGTCGGTCGATGCGCTGATCGGTCGCGAGATCTGAAAATGTAAAAGCCCGGCCAAAGCCGGGCGGTGGCATCGAACGGATGGTCTTGCCGCAATTAACGCGTGCAGACGATCGCCACCAAATTGACGCATCTGTTGCCGCTGCAGCTGCCGCCGGCCGGAATGGCGCCGGTGATGTCGTCGCGGTCGACCGTGCGGAAGGACGCGGCCGCCGCGAACCGGTGCCCTTTGCAATAGGCGTTGGCCGCGGCCGCACCGCATTTTTCGCCGCCGGCGAGGCAACGGTCGACGCCGTAGCTGCCCACATCGGCCCCGATGATGAACATGCGCCGCTCGGCTTGCGCGGCATTGGCGAGGTACAAACACAAAACGGCGGCCAGACTGACCACGAGCGTGCGCATGATATCGCCCACTTTCCCGGAAGCGCTTCCCGCAGCGCCGATGCCGAAAATGCGAGCAAAACCTTTAGGGGCTGCTTAACCAGCGTCGGCGGCGTTTCCGCGGCGTTAGCGAGGCTTGCAGGCGCCTCTTGACGGGTTGCGCCCGACCCACCATTGTGCGGCCAATGACCGGCCTTAACCATATCTGCGGCATTTGCCGCGAGATTATTCGCTAGCGCACCACGCTGGCTGCGGCCGTCTTTTCTCATCTTCGAGAGCTCAAGGACGCCCGGCCAGCGGGGCCGATAGGTGTCTTGCTATGGAGCTTCAGCTCTACGATACGCTGACGCGCAAGAAGCGGGTATTCACCCCGATCGATCCCGCGCGCGTGCGCATGTACGTGTGCGGGCCGACGGTCTACGACTTCGCCCATATCGGCAATGCGCGCCCGGTCATCGTGTTCGATGTGCTGTTCCGGCTGCTGCGGCATATCTACGGCGACGACCACGTCACTTATGTGCGCAACATCACCGACGTGGACGACAAGATCAACGCGCGCGCGGCAGAACGCAGCGTGTCGATCCAGGAGGTGACGGAAGAGACCTACAAGAATTTCAAGGAAGACGTTCAGGCGCTCGGCTGCCTGCCGCCGACGGTGGAGCCGCGCGCCACCGAGCATATCGAGGCGATGAAGGAATTGATCGAGCGGCTGGTACAGGCCGGCTGCGCCTATGTGGCGGAAGACCACGTGCTTTTCAATGTTGCCGCGATGAAGGACTACGGCAAGCTGTCCAACAGGTCCTTGGATGAAATGATTGCCGGTAGCCGTGTCGAGATCGCGCCCTACAAGAAGGATCCGATGGATTTCGTGCTGTGGAAACCGTCGAAGCCGGGCGAACCGGCTTGGGCCTCGCCTGCCGGCATCAAGACACCGGGGCGGCCCGGCTGGCATATCGAATGCTCGGCCATGGCCTGGAAGCATCTGGGCGAAACCTTCGACATCCACGGCGGCGGCATCGATCTGGTGTTCCCGCACCACGAAAACGAGATCGCGCAATCTCGTTGCGCCTTCCACACCAAGGTGATGGCGAACTATTGGATGCACAACGGCTTCTTGCAGGTGGAAGGCGAGAAGATGGCGAAGTCTGCTGGCAACTTCGTGACGATCAACGAGTTGCTGAAAGATTGGCCGGGCGAGGTCGTTCGTCTCAATATGTTGCGTACGCAGTACCGCCAACCGATGGATTGGACGGTGAAAGGGCTGGCGGAATGCAGCAAGATATTGGATGGCTGGTACGGCATCATTGGCGATGAAACGAATTCCAGCGGCAGCCCCGATGCGGAATTTATAAGTTCGCTTTGCGATGATCTGAATACGCCCAACGCGTTAACCCAGCTTCATCGCATCGCCGGCGAAATCCGTGGCCCTGCATCGGGTTCGGCGCAAATTGAGTTGAAGCGGACTCTCAGGGCCTCCGGGATGCTCGTCGGCCTCATGGCTCAGTCAAGGCGCAAATTTATGCAAGCTTATCCGCGCCGCACGATCGTTGACGAGGCCAAGGTGGTATCTCTCATCGAGGCGCGAAAGCAGGCCCGCGCGGCCAAGAACTTCGCCGAATCCGACCGCATCCGCGATGAGCTTGCTGCTATGGGCATTCGTCTGAAGGATAATCCGGACGGAACGACAACCCCGGAGATCGCGCGATGATGGCGCAGGCGCATCCCACATTGGCAATGCGGCCGTTCCTGGCCGAGGACACGTCGTTGCTGGCGGAAATCTTCCGCGCCGCGATCACGGAATTGACCGGCGATGACTACAGCGAGGCGCAGCAGGAGGCCTGGGCCTCCGCCGCCGAGGACGAGGCCGGTTTCGGCAACAAGCTCGCCGGTGCGCTTACGCTGATCGCCACCATGGAAGGTTCGCCGGTCGGCTTTGCCTCGCTCGCCGGCAAGGACAAGATCGACATGCTTTACGTGCATCCAGCGGTGTCGGGGCAGGGGGTTGCCGCCATGCTCGTCGACGCGCTGGAAAAGCTCGCCGCCTCGCGCGGTGTGACAAAGCTCAACGTCGACGCCGCCGACTCAGCGCGCGGCTTCTTCGAAAAGCGCGGCTATGTCGCGCAACAGCGCAACACCGTGACGGTCGCCGGTGAATGGCTGGCCAATACCACGTTGCAGAAACAGCTCGCCGCCGCAGGAGGAGCATCATGACAAAACCCGATACGCCGTTCCCGCGTCATTGGCTCTATTACATCGTGCTCAAATTCGGCATCTTGATCGCCGCCGTTCTGGTCGCGCTTTATTTCTTCTATCGGATGACGTGAGCGAAGACATGAAACGCCATCACATTATATTTGCCGGCATCGCGATCCTCGTCGCCATTGCTTTGTTGTCGAACTATTATCTCTGGTGAAAGCTGCCATGGCCAAGGAGCGCCTCTATCTCTTCGACACCACGCTGCGCGACGGCGCGCAGACCAATGGCGTCGATTTCACGCTCTCCGACAAGCTGGCGATCGCCGGCATGCTCGAAGAGCTCGGGATCGACTACGTCGAGGGCGGCTATCCGGGCGCCAATCCGGCCGACACCGAGTTGTTCGCGGTAGACCGTCATCTAAAGACCACCTTCACCGCCTTCGGCATGACGCGGCGCCCGGGCCGCTCCGCCTCCAACGATCCGGGGCTGGCCGCGCTGCTCGGTGCGCACGCCGACGCCATCTGCTTCGTCGCCAAGTCCTGGGACTACCACGTCAAGGTCGCGCTCGAGACGACGAAGGAGGAAAACCTCGCCTCCATCCGCGACAGCGTGCGCGCCGCCAAGGCCAAAGGCCGCGAAGTGCTGCTCGATTGCGAGCATTTCTTCGACGGCTACAAGGCCAATCCGAAATACGCTTTAGCCTGCGTCAAGGCTGCCTACGACGAAGGCGCGCGCTGGGTGGTCTTGTGCGACACCAATGGCGGCACGCTGCCGCATGAGGTCGAGCAGATCGTCGGCGAAGTCTGCAAGGTCATCCCCGGCGATCACGTCGGCATCCACGCCCATAACGACACCGAGCAGGCGGTGGCCAATTCCTTCGCCGCGGTACGCGCCGGCGCCCGCCAGATCCAGGGCACGCTCAACGGCCTGGGCGAGCGCTGCGGCAACGCCAATCTCGTCTCGCTGATCCCGACGCTCAAGCTTAAGCCGGAATTCTCTGAACGCTTCGACATCGGCGTCTCCGACGCCGCGCTGAAACAGCTCACGCATGTCTCGCACGCGCTCGACGAGCGGCTCAACCGCGCGCCCAACCGGCATGCGCCTTACGTGGGCGGAAGCGCCTTTGCCACCAAGGCCGGCATTCACGCTTCCGCCATCATGAAGGACCCGGCGACCTATGAGCACGTCAAGCCGGAAACCATCGGCAACCGGCGCAAGGTGTTGGTGTCGGAGCAGGCTGGAAAATCCAACGTGCTGGCCGAGCTCGAGCGCATCGGGCTGAAGGTCGACAAGGATGATGCGCGTATCGGGCGCCTCTTGGAGATCGTCAAGGAGCGCGAGGGTCTCGGTTATGCCTATGAAGCGGCCGATGCCTCCTTCGAGCTGCTGGCGCGCCGCACCCTCGGCACCGTGCCGAACTATTTCGACGTGACGCAATTCGACGTCAATGTCGAGCAGCGCAACAACGCCAAGGGTGAGCGCGTCACCGTGACCATGGCGGTGGTGAAGGTGAGGGTGGGCGCCGACAACATGATCTCGGCGGCCGAAGGCAACGGTCCCGTCAATGCGCTCGATCGTGCCCTGCGCAAGGACCTCGGAAAATATCAGAAATACATCGACGGCCTGAAGCTCACCGATTACCGCGTGCGTATCCTCAATGCCGGCACCGAGGCCGTGACCCGCGTGCTGATCGAGAGCGAGGACGAGGCCGGGGAACACTGGACCACCATTGGCGTCTCGGCCAACATCATCGACGCTTCATTCCAGGCCTTGATGGATTCCATCATTTATAAGCTGGTGAAGTCGGGCGCCCCGGCGTGATAGGTCTTTCCCTCTCTCCGCACGCGGGTTGAGCGGAAGGAGTGCCGATGATCGACCACGTCTCTATCGCCGTGCGCGACCTTGCCGCGGCCGCGCGTTTTTACCAGCCGATGCTGGCGGCGCTCGGCATGCGCAAGTTGCGCGAGTGGCCGGACGCGGCGATCGGCTACGGCAAGAAATACCCTGAATTCTGGATCAACACACGCGCCGCCATGGCGGCGGTCGCGGCCGATAGCGGCGTGCATATTGCCTTGCGCGCGCCGTCGACCGAGGCGGTCGATGCCTTCCATGCCGCAGCGCTCGCCGGCGGCGGCGCCAGCGACGGTGCCCCCGGATTCCGTGCCGAGTATCATGAGAACTACTACGCCGCCTTCATCCGCGACCCTGACGGCAATCGCATCGAGGCGGTGACGTTCGTCAGCGCGAAATAACCCGGCCATCCGCTCGTCCCCGCGCGCCGACCGAGTATGCCCGACGTCATTCAAATGCCAGCGAAAATAGCCGGTACGGTCTCTCTGCGGGCGTTCGCGGCACCGATATGGTAAGGCCCGAGGGGCAGATCGCAGCACGCTTTCTGCCGTGCAAGGCACGCGAGTTTCCGTCAAATCAATTTGTGCGAAAACACCGGTCGTGTGTCTTTATTCCGGTTCGGCAAAAATTCTGCGCAGGTTGGCGCCAGCCGGAGCTGACCCCGTTGAGGCGTTGCTGTTGCGACCCTAAGATGCGCCGTCTTGTGGAGGCTGCGTCCGTCGGCGTGGGCTTCGCGCGATCAACAAAACATGCCGCCGGGTACTTGGCGGCGATCATTGGGAGGATGTGCCATGCGTAAGACCATACTGACGTCACTGGCGATCTGCGCCGCAATTGTGTTTGCAGCGAATGCGCGCGCGCAGGGCGGACCGCCGCCTTATGGCGAAACGATCAATATCTCGATGGCGAAGAAAGCCGCCGCAGCCGCCGCGGCCGAAGCCACGAAGAACAAATGGGCGATGTGCATCACGGTGGTCGCGCCATCGGGCGATCTCGTTTACTTCGAGCGGATGGACAATTGCCAATACGCATCGATCACGATCTCGCAGGACAAGGCGCGTTCGGCCGCGATCTACCGCCGTTCGACCAAGTCGTTCCAGGATCGCCTCGCGAAGGGTGGCGGCGGTCTCGCAATTCTGACCCTCAATCGCGCCATGGCTTCCGAGGGCGGCGTGCCGATTGTGGTTGGCGGCAAGATCATCGGCGCAATCGGTTGTAGCGGCGGCGCAAGTTCACAGGATGGCCAAACGTGCCAGGCCGGCGCCGACGCTCTGAAATAGACCGGTCCGCTGAATGCTCAAATGACTCTGCCGGGACTGCTTTCCCGGCAGAGTTTGATTAAACGCTTGCCACGGATTCCTGTTTGCGCGGGAACGAGCGGAGTGTGGGTTGGCTACAGCCGATCGGCGTCCGCCCCAGTCATTGCTTTGGCAGACTCGGGCACCGCCTCGAGCGCCTTCTGCAACATTGGTAGGATCTCTTCCACTTTGTCCGCCACCAGCAGATCGAAGCTGAGCTCGCCGCGGATGAATTCCAGCGCCCGCATGTGATCGAGCAGCGCGCACAGCGGTTCCCAGAAGCCCTTTATGTTGGCAACTAGCACCGGCTTGCGGTGGCGGCCGAGCTGCACCCAGGTGAGCTGCTCGACCAGTTCCTCAAGCGTGCCGATGCCGCCCGGCAACGCCACGAAGGCGTCCGCCATCTCGAACATCTTGCGTTTGCGCTCGTGCATGTCGCGCGTGACGATCAGGCCTTGCGTGGCCTTGAGCGCGTGCTCGCGCGCCATCAGGAATTCGGGGATGATGCCGTTGACCGTGCCGCCGTGCTTGAGCACCGCTTGCGCAAGCTCGCCCATGATGCCGACGGCGCCGCCGCCATAGACCAGGCCGATGCCGTTCTTGGCGAGGATTTCGCCGAAGGCGCGGGCGGCCCGCACATAAGCGGGGTCGGTTCCCGGGCTGGAGCCGCAATAGACGCAGATTCTTTCGATTTTGCTCATTTTGTCGATTTTGTTCATGGCCCTGCATGTGCGCTGCGTCGGTGGCGCCGTCAAGGCGAGGGCGGAAATCCCTGCTGAGGCGGAAATCCCTGCTGAAACGGCACATTGGCCGGCCGCGAGGGTGATTGTCGGCGGGAATCCTCCTATATGGAAGGCCTTGACGCTTCCGGGCTTTGAATGAGCGACCATCACCACCACCACCGGGTATCCGAAAACGAGGCGCATATCTCCGCTAGCCGCGGGGCGCTGTTTTCAACGCTCGTCCATCTGTGGCCCTATATCTGGCCGTCCGACCGCCGCGATCTGAAGCTGCGCGTGCTGGGCGCGCTGCTGCTGCTGCTGGTGGCCAAGCTCGCCACCATCGCCGTTCCCTTCACCTTCAAATATGCGACCGACGCGCTCGTCAGTGGCGCCAGCGCGCCGGCGGCGCATTGGCTCACTTTCGTGGTGGCCGTGCCCATTGCCATGACGATTGCCTATGGCGGCATGCGCATCCTGATGGCGCTGTTGCAGCAATCGCGCGACGGCGTCTTCGCCAAAGTAGCGATGCATGCGGTGCGCCGGCTCGCCTACCGCACCTTCGTACATATGCACGAGCTGTCGCTGCGCTTTCACCTCGAACGCAAGACCGGCGGGCTAACCCGCGTGCTCGAGCGCGGGCGCAACGCCATCGAAACTATCGTGCGCATGGTGATCCTGCAGCTGGTGCCGACCGTCGTTGAGGTGGCGCTTGTTGCCGGCGTGCTGATGTGGCGGTTCGACTGGCGCTACGTCGTGGTGGTCCTGATCGCCGTCTCGATGTACATGGTCTACACCTATCATGCGACCGAATGGCGCATCGGCATCCGCCGCAAGATGAACGACAGCGACAACGACGCCAATATCAAGGCGATCGACTCGCTGCTCAACTACGAGACCGTGAAATATTTCAGCGCCGAGGAGCGCGAGGCCGCCCGCTACGACCGCGCCATGGCGCGCTACGAGGGCGCCAGCGTCCAAGCCTATACCTCGCTCGCGGTGCTCAACGGTGGCCAGGCGGTGATCTTTACCGTCGGGCTCGCCACCGCAATGGTGATGTGTGCGTTCGAGGTGCGCGCCGGCACAAAGACGGTCGGCGACTTCGTGCTAATCAACGCCATGATGATCCAGCTCTATCAGCCGCTCCATTTTATGGGCATGGTCTATCGCGAGATCAAGCAGGCGGTGACCGATATCGAGCTCATGTTCTCGATTCTGTCGCGCGAGCCGGAAATCATGGACGTCGCCGGCGCTGCGCCGCTCAAGGTCGCGAGCGGCACCATCCGCTTCGAGGACGTCTCGTTCGCCTACGAGCCGGAGCGCCGCATTCTCAAGGATATCAGTTTCGAGGTGCCGGCCGGCAAGACGGTGGCGGTGGTCGGTCCCTCAGGTGCCGGCAAGTCGACGATATCGCGGCTGTTGTTCCGCTTCTACGATCTCTCAGGCGGTCGCATCCTGATCGACAACCAGAACATCGCCCAGGTGACGCAGAAATCGCTGCGCCAGGCCATCGGCATGGTGCCGCAAGACACCGTGCTGTTCAACGACACCATCCGCTACAACATCCGCTACGGGCGCTGGGAGGCGAGCAACGCCGAAGTCGAGGACGCCGCGCGCCTTGCCCAGATCGACAAATTCATCCGGCTGGCGCCCAAGGGTTACGAAACGGAAGTCGGCGAGCGCGGCCTCAAGCTCTCCGGCGGCGAGAAGCAGCGCGTCGCTATCGCCCGTACCATTCTGAAAGGCCCGCCGATCCTGCTGCTCGACGAGGCGACCTCGGCGCTCGATAGTCACACCGAGAAGGAAATCCAGGACGCGCTCGATCGCGTCTCGACCGGCCGCACCACCCTGGTGATCGCGCACCGGCTCTCCACCATCGTCGGCGCCGACGAGATCATCGTGCTCGATCAGGGCGAGATCGTCGAACGCGGCACCCATGGAGCGCTGCTGGCCAAGGATGGACTCTACGCCAGCATGTGGAACCGGCAGCGCGAGGCCGAGGAGGCGCGCGAGAAGCTGGCACTGGCCGGCGAAGAACCGGTTGCGCCCAACCGCAATCCGCCGCCGGTCGTGGACGAGATCAGCGAGGATTCGCCGGTGGCCATCGACCTGCCGGCCGACGCGGCGGAGTAGCGTGTGGCGCAATGGCGGCAAAGTTGGATACTGTTTCGCCAGTGTGCACGCTGCGCCAAGCCTTCGAAATCACACCGACGCCCGACCTCTCGCGCCTCATTCGGAATAGCATCGTATTGCAGCCGGATCGCGGACCGGCGGCATCGCCATCATGTGTGTGCCATGGGCATGGGCCGCGTCTTTCGCGGAACGCTGACAGACAGTCGGTTCACGCAGGCTTTTCCTGCATTCGCCTGCGGCGCCATGCGCGAAACGAGTTCAAGAAGATGGAGCCCAAGGCGGCGGCGAAAAGCGTGATGGAGATCGGCTGATGGATGAAATTCGTCACGTTATAATCCATGATTGGCATTGCCTTCACGAATGCATTCTCTCCCACGTGGCCGAGGATTACGCCCAGAACGATGCCTGCCATCGAGTAGCCCGAGCGCCGCATCAGATAGCCGACTATGCCCGCCGCATACATAACCCACACGTCAAGAACGAGATTGCGCACGGCATAAGCGCCGATAGTCGCCAAGAGTAAAATAATAGGTGCAAGTACCGGGAATGGCACGCGTAGCAGATGGACGACGGTTTTTGTCTCGAGATAACCCAACGCAAAGATTGAAATGTTGGCGAAAAACATTCCGGCAAACACGATCCAGACGAGCTTCGTTCCGGTCAGGAACAGAGAAGGCCCCGGGTCAATTCCGTGCATTTGGAATGCGGCCAACATTACGGCCGTCATTGTTCCACCCGGGATACCGAGCGCGAGCAGCGGGATCATGGCCGCGCCGGTTGCGGCATTGTTGGCAGTTTCCGATGCGACCACGCCTTCCAATTCACCCTTGCCGAAGCGCTCGGGCGTGCGGGACCAGCGTACCGCCTCGTAATAACTGAGGAACGCCGCCAGCGTTGCTCCGATACCCGGCAGAATACCGGCGAAAAAACCGATGAAGATGGAGCGGACCATCGCGATGCGGAGCTGCCAGAACTCTTTGAAGCTCGGAAAATCGATGCCGATCTTTGGCGGAACTCGTAGTCCCGTCACGGCGTGCTCACCCTGGACAAAAACTTCGCTGATAGCGAATACACCGAGCACGACGGGGACGAATTGGATGCCGCCCATCAGGTACATTGTGTCGAAGTTGTAGCGAGGGATTGAGCCTGAGGGAGAAGTCCCGACCGTCGCCAGCAGCAGACCGAGCGAAACGGACAGCCAGCCCTTGGTTGCTGTTTCCGCGCCGACCGTGCCTGCGACCGACAAGCCCAAAACGACAAGGGCAAATACCTCGGCTGGCCCGAATGCCTCTACCGCCCAATCGGCGACACGTTGAGTGGCGATCATCATTAAGATTGCCGACGCCGTTCCGCCGATCGCCGAGCAGGTAACGGCTGCGCCAATTGCCTTGCCCGCCTTGCCCTGTTGCGCCATGGGGTAGCCGTCGAGGGTGGTCGGGGCGTTATCGGGCGATCCTGGTATGTTGAAGAGGATAGCGGTTACTGCCCCGCCATAAACACCGGACACATACATGACCGCGAACATCATGATGGCATGGGCGGGGTCCATCTGGGCCGTGAACGGCAGGAGAATGGCGGCGAGCGTGAGCGCGCTGACTCCGGGAATGGCGCCGAAGATCAGGCCTCCGAGCAAGGCCAGCACAAAGATCATTAGCCCAATCGGGTCCAAGAAGATGTGTGCCGCGCCTGCGAGAAAATCAGCCATGGGTATTCTCCGCGGTCAACCGCCTTGCAGGACATTCGCGATGGCTGTGTTGAGATCGTAAAATCCAGGCCAGTAGCCGACTGGGAGCGGCACAAGCAGCAGCTTTGAAAAAAGCAGCAGAAACACCACATAGATCAGCAGCGACATGCCGACGATATGCAGCAGCCGGCGCAGCCCGAACAGGAACATCAGGGCGCCGATAAAGAACGGCGTGAGAAGGAAATAGCCGGCCCTCGGAAGCAGAAAGACGTAGAGCAGCGGTAATAAAAAAGTTGAGGCGACCTTGATAGTCTGTGCCTTGGAGCGCTCGCCGCCCTCGGCTGTCGTCGCCGTCTTCCGGCCATGGGCTTGCAAAGCGCTCCATCGGATCGCGAATTGCGTGATCGCTGCCCCTGCCATGAGCAACACGACAGCGCGCGGCCAGAAGTCCGCCCCCCAGCGAAACAGCATGTCCTTGCCTGCAAACTGGTAGCTCAGAACCCAAGCCGCGACGGCGAGGCATAGCCACGCGCCCGTTTCGAGAATGAGCGGCCATCCGCCTTCAGGGATGGCCGCTCTTTTCGTCTCCGGACTTTGCGCCGAGGTCACTTCTTGATTCCGAGCTTTTTGAACATTCCCTGGTAGGTCGCGATCATTCGGCGCGAGAGGTCCAGGGCATCTTTCGTGTCGTAATAGCTTCTGACGAGGTCCGTATAGGTCTTGTGGTTGAACGCCTGATAGCGCTTGGTCTCGAACGCCATATGGCAGGCCTTCTCGAGATATGCGCGCCGCTCCGCGGGAACGCCCGCGCGCACCCAGAAGCCGCGGAACTTGAAGGTCGGGTCGAAATTTAATCCCACATCCGGCAAGGCCGGAACGTTCTTGAACGCTTCCGGGCTCTTCTTCAGGATCATCAACACGGGCTTGAGCTTGCCCTCACGGACATAGGGCATGGCATCGCCGGCCTGATCGAAAAGCAGATCGATATGGCCGCCAATGATCGAAGAGTAGCGCTGCCCGGGATCGCCAAACGGCACCACGTCAAGCTTGATGCCGGCGCCTTCGGCCACTTGCATGCTCGTCACGTGCTCATGCGATCCGATGCCGCTGCTGGTTGCGATCTTAAGCGATTTGCCGGACGACTTCGCGTAGGCAACGAGCGATTTCCAATCCGTGAACCGTTTCTCATGGGCATTGATGAAGATCATGCTGAACGCAACTTGAGTGATACAGATCGGCAGCACGTCCTTGCCCGGCTCGACCTTGCTCTTGCCCGCGGCGTAGCCGGTGACGATGCCGTCCGTGTGCTCAAGGATCGTGTATCCATCGTCAGGTGCGACCATGAAATCGGGCAGCGCTGCGATACCGCCGGCGCCGGGCTTATTTACGATTTGGATGCCGACGCCCATGATGTCTTGAAACTCGCGTGCAAGTGCACGGGCGACCTCGTCCGAGCCGCCACCGGTGCCGAATGGAACCATCATGGTGATCGTTCGACTGGGATATCCCTTCGGCTTTTGCAGTGACGCCGCAAGCGAGATTTGCGCCGGAATTAGTAGGAAGACTACGGCCGCTAAACCCGCGATTCGTTTTAGAGTAGCCATAAGGCTGGTCGGCATTGGATTCCTCCCGTGCAATTTATTTTAATTGCTCATTGGGCCGGCTACGGCGTTCACCGCGGCCGACCTTTGTGATTATACCAGCCACGCGTCGTTCCGAGATAAATAATTGAAAGGAAACGTCTCACGCGTCGAGACAATGAAGCATCTCACGTTTCGAGACTGTGCAACAGGCCTGCATACGCGGCGACGCATTGGGACTCTGATCAATGCCTTGTTCACCGACCAGCAAGCGAGCGGCGGCAGCATCCTTTTTCTTGTTCGGCACGCCCGCACACAACCGCGGGCCGGCAAACGTCTATGGCGGCAATTCGATGCCAGACGAATCACCGTGTTTGGCAGCCCTCGACGCCGGCCTCCCCTTGATGCGGTGCACAGGCTCGGTCGGTCGGGAAATTTGCCGCTGGTGTGCAGGGCGATGACGCCACCTTTGGCCTTCTCCGCAGCCAGTTCTCGTCCCGCAGCAAAATTCAATCGTGTACTGGCGGCGGCATTTATTGGGGGGTGGCGTAGTTTTAGGGCTGTCGCTATACCCACTCCCGCAAGGGGACCGGGGCTTAAGGCTCGAGACCGAGAATTTTTCCATGTCGATCATCGATTCGATCCGCCGGCAATTCGCGCCGATCACCCCGGAGGGCTATCCCTTTATCGGCGCCTTTGCGCTCGTTGCCCTCATCCTATTCTGGCTGTGGACGCCGCTCGGCTGGCTCGGCACGCTGGCGACGCTATGGTGTGTCTATTTCTTCCGTGACCCGCCGCGCGTGACGCCCGTGCGCGACGGTTTGGTGGTTGCGCCGGCCGACGGCCGCGTCAGCCAGATCACCACTGCGGCTCCGCCGCATGAGCTCGGCCTCGGCGAAAAGCCGCTACCGCGCGTTTCCATCTTCATGAGCGTGTTCGACAGCCATGTGAACCGCAGCCCGGTTACAGGCCAGATCGAGAAAATAGTCTACCAGCCCGGCAAGTTCTTCAATGCCGACCTCGACAAGGCCAGCGCCGACAATGAGCGCAACTCGCTGGTGATCGCCAGCGCCGGCGTACGCGTGGCGGTGGTGCAGATCGCAGGCCTGGTGGCGCGCCGCATCGTCTGCTTCGTACGCACCGGCCAGCCCATCGGCGCCGGCGAGCGCTTCGGCATGATTCGCTTCGGCTCCCGCCTCGACGTCTATCTGCCCGACGGCATCGCTCCGCTGGTGGCGGTCGGGCAGACCGCGATCGCCGGCGAAACCGTGCTCGCCGACCTGCGCGAACGCGACACCGGAAGGACGTATCGCTTGGGGTGACAGCTTTCGAAGGCAGGCCTCGCGAGTCAAAACGGCGGAAGCGGAAAACCTTTTTCGATCTCGATATCGAAGGCAATGACCATATCGCCCATGATGGCATAGAGGCCGCAAAGCACGACGAGTTCGACCACGCCTGCATTGCCGTAGACGTCAACAATGCGCCGCTGCACGTCGGCCGGAATTGATCGCTTGGCCAAGACCGCGTCGACTGCCTCAAGCGCCGCCTGCGTTGCGTCGGGCAACGTGTCCGGCACGTCTCCGGCCGTCACTGCATCGATCGCATCCTGGCTGACCCCGGCTAGTTTCGCCGGACGCTGGTGATGGGACCACTCATAGCCATATCCCGGCCGGGCGGAAAACCGCAGGATCACCAATTCGCGCACGGCATCCGGTAGCACACCGTGGAACCGCAAATGCTCGCCCAGCGCGCCCACCTTCGCCGCTACACCTGGATTGTTGAACATGCGCACATAGACGTCGCCGAGTTGTGGGCGGCCATCGGCGTGAGCACGCGCGGACGCCATGTGATAGAACATCTCACGATCGGCGCCTTTCAGTGTGGCCGTGGGATCGGGCAATGCGGCCATTAGTCGTTGTCCTCCCATTCTTGCTGGCGCTCCCGCCAAGCGTTTACCGGCGTGGGGTAGGTCTTGTCGATACGGAGATCCAACAGGTATGGGCCCGCGGCGCTGAACGCACGGCCGACAGCCGCCTTGATGTCGGTCGGATGTTCGACATGCTCGCCATCGCCGCCCATCGATCGCGCAAAAGTCACCCAATCGATGCCGGTGATGTCGGTGAGGTGTTCCGGGCCGGGTCCCATTTTTGAGGCGCGGTAATAGATGTTGCCGTAGGCCTGGTTGTTCATCAGAGCGATGACGAGCGGCACCTTCTCGCGCGCTGCCGTATGCACTTCCATGCCGTGCATCAGCATGCAGCCGTCTCCAGTGGCGACCATCAGGGGCCGCTTGGGCTGGGCTAATTTTGCGCCGATCCCGAGCGGGATCGCTCCGCCCATCGGCCCGAGATTGGTCAGCGAGAAGTGGGTCCCCGGCTCGCGGATGTCCCAATATTCCGCGAACCAGGCCCGATGCGCGCCCGAATCCACGCACAACACGCCGTTGTCGGGGAAGGCTGCGCGCAGTTCCGTCACCACGCGTGCCGGGTGCATGGGGACGACGTCGCTTTTGGTGTCACCCGGATTGTATTGGTACGGCCCTTGGGCGCGAATCTGCGTGATGAACGCGCGACGTTTTGCGCGCCCGGCGTCGAGCCCCGTTGCGTCGGTGACGGCCGCGAGGCGTTGCAATGCCTCGCTGGCATTGCCGACCACGGCCACCTCGCTCGCCCAGGTGCGCCCAATGAGTAGAGGGTCAAAGTCAATATGAATCAGTGCCTTCGACGGCAGCATCTTCGGATCCCATTGCATCGTATCACGCTGGGACAGGCCGGAACCTATGACGAGCAGAATATCGGTCTGGTCCGAGCGGATCGCGTCAATTGCCCAGCGTGAGCCGCCGTAACCGAATACACCGAGCGCAAGCGGGTGACGTTCGGAAATCACCCCTTTCCCCGACAATGTGGTTGCGACAGGAATATCGAGCCGCTCAACGAATGCGCGAAGTGCGTCAATGCCGCTCGCGTGCAAAACGCCGGGACCGGCGAGCACGACGATATTCTGATTTCCAGCCGCGTTGAGCAGGTCGACCGCGCGGGCAAGTGCGTTCTCGTCGACGAAGCGGGGGAGTCGCAAAGAATCAGGGACCGGCTGCCAGTCAACGGCGATCTCCGCCTTCTGTACGTCAACCGGTACGGACAGATGAGCCGGCGAACGACGCGTGAACGCGTGCGTGAAGGCGTGCCGGAGGTGATGGGGTACGACCGCGCGCGACGACACCGATAGCGACAATCCGGTGACCGGCTTGAGCACATCGATATCGTCGATGCCGGCGCCGGACGCGTCCTGGAAGCCGCCCATGCCCTCCCACGAACGCGAGACTTCGCCGCTGACAACCAGAATCGGGGTGCGGTCCGCCTTCGCTGCGGCGAGAGCGGTGGTCATATTGAGAACGCCCGGTCCGCCGATCCCGAAGCACACACCAAGGCCGTTCGAGGCGCGCGCGTAGCCATCGGCCATGTAAGCTGCACCGCTCTCGAATGCGGCAACAATCGTCCGCAAGCCTTTAGTTCCGGCCAACGCCGGCATGAAATTGTCGTTCAGGCCACCAAAATCAATGAAGCAGTGGCTCACGCCTTGATCGCGGATTGCTGAAAGAATGAAATCTGCAACTTTCATCAAATCGTCACCTTGTGAAACGGGCGCTATTCTTTCCGGGTCGTTCGGCCAGCGCAATATGGTTTCTGCCGCGATATTTGTCTTGGCGCTTGTCTTGGCGCTTGTCTTGCATGGGTCGGCAAGAGCGTAGGCGACCGCTTCGGCCTGATCCGCTTAGGCTCCCGGCTCAGCGATGCCGGGCGCGCTTTCCGCAGTGGATAATTCGTTAACGCAGCGCGTCAAATCGGCGCCGGCGTACCGTGGCGCGTTCGTGCCCGAACCGCTATATTAGCGTCCATGGTCTTTCAGCCCCTGGATCCCGCCCCGCCGCCGTCGCGCCGCCGCCGCTTCAAGGCGATCCCCGTGCGCACGCTGTTGCCGAATCTGATCACGCTCCTGGCGCTGTGCGCCGGGCTGACCGCAATTCGCATGGCGGTCGAGAACAACATCCAGCTCGCGCTCGCGGCCATCGTGTTTGCAGCCCTGCTCGACGGCATCGACGGCCGCGTCGCCCGCATGCTCAAGGGCACCTCGCGCTTCGGCGCCGAGCTCGATAGCCTCGCCGACTTCGTCAATTTCGGCGTGGCGCCGGCTCTAATCCTGTATTTCTGGGGGCTGCATGAGCTGAAGTCGGCGGGCTGGATCGTGGCGCTGGTGTTCGCGATCTGCGCAGGACTACGCTTGGCGCGCTTCAACGTGATGATCGACGAGCCCGACCGACCGGTGTGGGCCGGAAATTTCTTTACCGGTATTCCGGCGCCGGCAGGCGCCATCACCGTGCTGCTGCCGATATATCTCGCCTTGCTCGGCATGCCGACCGGCCTCGTCGTGGTGTGGCTCGCCTTCTTCTACACGCTGCTGATCGCGCTCTTGATGGTGTCGCGCCTGCCGGTATTTTCCGGCAAGCGGGTGGGCAAGCGCGTGCCGCCGGAAATTGTGCTGCCGGTGTTCGTCGTGGTGGTGTTGTTCTTCGCGCTGCTGATCAGCTATCCGTGGGAAGTGCTCACCGTCGGCACACTCGCCTATCTCGCCTGCCTGCCGCTCGGCTGGTGGTCTCACCGCGAATACCAGCGCAAGGATGCCGCGGCCGCCACCGCCGGCGCCGCCGAAGCCGCCGCTGAAGCACCACTCGCGCATGGATCCCCCGGGCTTGTCGGCGATGACGAACGCCCCGCGCGTCTGAACTAATCGCCATCTTACCCACGTCATGCCGCGCGCAATCAGTGTCCTTGGCCCCGCCGAGCGGGGCAATCGGCCGGTGATCGATACCGTAATCCTCGACTACGCCCAGCGCAGCGCGCAGGAGATCACCGTCGTCGGTGTCAAGGGCGGCAGCTTCGTAATCGAACTCGCCGCGCCCGCCCGCCTGCGCACCGACGATCTGCTGGTTCTCGACGACGGCGGCTTGGTGGAAGTGGTGGCCGCGCCCGAGCCATTGATTGAAGCGCGCGCCGCCGATCTGCCGTCTCTTGCGCGGCTCGCCTGGCATCTCGGCGATCGCCACGTGCCGGCGCAACTCCTGCCCAACCGTATCCGCGCGCGGCGCGAGGGCGGTGTCGAAAGCCTGCTCACGTCACTGGGCGCCAAGCTGGCGTTCATCGAGGCGCCCTTTGAGCCGGAAGGCGGCGCCTACGTCTCGCATGGCCACGCGCACGGCCACCACCACGGTCATTGATTGCGATAACCTCTCGTGCCGAATGGATAGCCGGGCATGATGTCGTAAGGATGCGCCCATCCGGGCAGCGCCTTCATGCGCTCCATCCAGGCGGCGATTGCCGGGTGCTCTTTGGGGATGTCGAAACCGAATTCCTCCGCCGGATAATAGAAATAGCCGGTCATGGAAATATCGGCGATGGTCGGCTTGTCGCTGACGAGGAATTGCCGCCCGGCCAATCGTTTCTCGACGATGGCGAGATTGCCGTCGATGCGTCCCTTCAGGAACGCCATCACCGCGGGATCCGGCGCCTTCGGCGCGAAATTCTTCAGGAAGCGGTACGGCCCGAGAAAGCCGTTGACCTTCTGGTTATCGAAGATGATCCAGCGCAGCGATTCCAGCTCTTCATCTTCGCCTTGCGGCTTGAACTTGCCGCTGTGGTTGGCGAGATAGGTGAGGATTACGCCTGACTGGGTGAGTTTCTTCTTGCCGTGGACCAGCACCGGCACCTCGCCCATCTCGTTGATGTTTTCCCGATAATCAGGGGTGCGCGCGGCGCCGCCGGCGAAAAAGTCGATCCAGGCCGGCTCCCAGTCGGCGCCGATCAGATTAAGCATCAGCGCGGCGCGATAGGCGTTGCCAGACTGCGCGAAGCAATAGAGCTGGTATTCGGCCATGGGAGTCCTGTCGGGTGAAGTGATTTAGCGCTTAAGCGTAACCGGCGTGCCGGCGGCGGATTGCCCCTGGAAATAGCCGCCGACGAGTTTGAGCCGCCCCAGCGGCTCGTTTTCGTGGTCGTTGATCGTGAGCTGGCCCTGCGCGAGTTGCCAGTACCGGCTCTTGTAGAACGTGCCCGGGCAACCGCCTTCCGGCTCGATGGCGCCTTGCTTCTCCCCGGGCGCGCCTTCGAAATTCATGCCGCAGTCCGGCGCGTTGGGCGCCGATAACATCCAGCGGCCGGGCATGCCGAGTTGAGGCGTTGGGACCGGTGCGGTCGCCGGTGCCGCGAGCTCACCGCTGGCGCAGCCCGTTAGTATTGTTGTGATCACCAAACTCCCGGCAATTGGAATCAGCCTCATTCCGGATGTTTGCCCTCACTTCATGGTCGGGATCACGAATTCGGCGCCCGACTTGATGCCGGACGGCCAGCGCGAGGTCACCGTCTTGGTCTTGGTGTAGAAGCGGATCGAATCCGGCCCGTGCTGGTTGAGGTCGCCGAAGCCGGAGCGTTTCCAGCCGCCGAATGTGAAATAAGACAGCGGCACAGGGATCGCGAAATTCACGCCGACCATGCCGACATTCACACGCTGTGTGAAGTCGCGCGCCGCATCGCCGTCGCGGGTGAAGATGGCGACGCCGTTGCCGTATTCGTGCTCGGACGGCAGTCGTACCGCTTCCTCATAATCCTTGGCGCGCACCACCGACAGCACCGGTCCGAAAATCTCTTCCTTGTAGATCTTCATGTCGGGCTTGACCTCGTCGAACAGGCAGCCGCCGATGAAATTGCCGTTCTCGTAGCCCTGCAACTTGAATCCGCGCCCGTCCACGACCAGCTTGGCGCCTTCCTTGACGCCAGTATCGATATAGCCGCGCACCTTGTTGAGCAGCTCCTTGGTGACCATCGGGCCATAGTCGGCCTTGTCGTCGGAGGAGGGGCCGATCTTCAGGCTCTCCACCCGCGGGATCAGCTTTTCCACCAGTAAGTCCGCGGCCTTCTTGCCGACCGGCACCGCCACTGAGATGGCCATGCAGCGCTCGCCGGCGGAGCCGTAGCCGGCGCCGATCAAAGCGTCCACCGCTTGGTCCATGTCGGCGTCCGGCATCACGATCATGTGGTTCTTGGCGCCGCCGAAGCACTGCACGCGCTTGCCGTTGGCGCAACCGGTTGCATAGATGTATTCGGCGATGGCCGAAGAGCCGACAAAGCCGATCGCCTTGACGCGACGGTCGGTAAGCAGCGTGTCGACCGCCTCCTTGTCGCCGTTGATGACGTTGAGGCAGCCCGCTGGCAGGCCCGCTTCGAACATCAACTCGGCGAGCCGCATCGGGACCGACGGATCGCGCTCTGACGGCTTGAGGATGAAGGCGTTGCCGCAGGCGATTGCGGGGGCAAATTTCCACATCGGGATCATGGCCGGGAAATTGAACGGCGTGATGCCGGCCACCACGCCGAGCGCCTGGTGCATGGAATACAGGTCGATGCCGGGGCCGGCGCCGTCGGTGTATTCGCCCTTCATCAGATGCGGGATGCCGCAGGCAAATTCGACCACCTCGACGCCGCGCTGTACGTCGCCGCGCGCGTCGCTGAGAACTTTGCCGTGCTCGGCGGAGAGTAGCTTGGCAAGATTCTCGAAATCCTTCTGCACCAGTTCGAGAAACTTGAACATGACCCGCGCGCGCCGCTGTGGATTGGTGGCGGCCCAGCCCGGTTGCGCGGCTTCTGAATTCGCGATGGCGTGCTCGACCTCGGAATGTTTGGCGAGCGCGACCTTGGCCTGCACCTCGCCGGTGTTGGGATTGAAAATGTCACCGAAACGCCCGGAGGTCCCCTTCACCTCCTTGCCGCCGACAAAATGGCCGATCTCACGCATGGGTCGATCCTCCGATTATTAAGGGGTCCTTAACCTCGGCGCACCGTTTGACGCCTTATGGGGCGATTTTTGCAGCTTTTTCGCGCTCGGTCACGGGCCAGCCGGGCCCTCATGAGGCCGATTTTCTTTCACCAAGGGTTAGCCTTTACCGTCAATTAACAGCGCGCGTCTAGGGTCGGGTTTGGAGGCGGTTCTCCGCAAGTTGTCGGCGTTGGTGGGGTCAGGTCATGGATATAGCAACGAGTCTCGGCCTGATAGCGGGCACCCTCGTCGTCGCTTCCGTCATCTTGATGGGCGGCGACCTGCACATGTTCGTCAGCGAGCATGCCTTCATCGTGATTTTCGGCGGTTCCTTCGCCGCCACGCTCATCCGATTTCCGCTCTCCGCGATTTTCCATGGGCTGCCGCTCGGGGCCAGGTTTGCCTTCACACTGCGCCGCATGAGCCAGCGCGACCTGGTCGACGAGATCGCCGGCCTCGCTGAGGTCGCTCGCAAGCAAGGGCCGATAGGGCTTGAAAAAGTCGAGATCGACGATCCGTTCCTGGCCAAGGGTATCCGCTTCGTCGCCGACGGTTATGACACCAGCTTCATCCGCGACAATCTTGAACGCGACCGCGACAACTTCCTCACCCATCTCGACGAAGGCCAAAAGATCTACCGCGCCGTCGGCGACTGCGCGCCGGCCTTCGGCATGATCGGCACGCTGATCGGCATGGTGCAGATGTTCGCCAACATGACCGATCCCTCTAAGCTCGGCCCCTACATGGCGACCGCGTTGCTGGCGACCTTCTACGGTGCGGCACTGGCCAATCTGTTCTGTCTGCCGATCGCCGACAAGTTGCATCTCAAGCTGGTCGACGAGGAGATCAACCGCACGCTGATCATCGACGGCATCCTGATGATCCGCGAGGCCAAGAGCCCCACCTTGGTGCGCGAGATGCTGCTCGCCTACTTGCCCGAGAAGCACCGCCACAGTGAAGCCGAAGACGTAGCGGACGAGCCGGAGCCGGAGGCGGTAGCCGCTTAAATTGCTGCAGCGTAGTGAAAGCGTATCATGGCAAAGCGTAAAGAGGCACACGGCGGCGGCCATGGCTGGTTCGTCACCTTTGCCGACCTGATGGGGTTGCTGGTCAGCTTCTTTGTGATGCTGGTCGCCTTTTCCACCCAGGACGCGGCCAAATTGCAGGTGGTCGCTGGCTCTATGCGCGACGCCTTCGGCGTGCAGGACAAAGTACGCTATTCCGGGATCATCGAGGTGCTCGGCCTGCCGACCCGGCCCAAGCTCAAGAACGCCGCCCACATCGATCCGAAAGATGCTTCCGCTACGCCGTCGCCCGACGAGCACGACCATCAGCGCGCCTATGGAGCGCGTTTCAAGCAGGACCGCAACTTCGCGCTCGCCGCCGCCTCGCTGCGCCAAGCCTTGCAGGACATGCCGGAGATCACCGAAGCCTCCAAGAACATCATGGTCGAGGAGACCAAGGATGGCCTCAACATCGAGATCGTCGACCAGGACGGCCGCTCGATGTTCCCGGATGGCGCCAAGGAGCCTAACGAGCGCACCCGCAGGCTGATCCAGAAGATGGCACCGGCGCTCAAGGCGATGCCTTACCGAATCTCGATCACGGGCCACACTGCCGCCAGCAAGGTGCCGCCCAAGCCCGGCTACGGCGCTTGGGAGCTCTCTGCCGATCGCGCCAATGCCGTGCGCGAGGTTCTTGCCGGCGAAGGCTTACCAACCGGCCACGTCTTCATGGTCGCCGGCAAGGCCGACACCGATCCGTTGTTTCCGGATAATCCCTATATGTCGCCGAACCGCCGGGTAACCATCACCTTGATGAAAGAAGCCCCGCCGCTTCCGGCCAATTTCATGCCGTAAAACGTGCAAAACCGGGCTTTGGCCCGTCTGTCTGGCCGGTGGATCGCGTAGAACGCCGGTATTGTCTCGCCCGTTGCGGTGATATAAGGCCCGCCTTTCAAGCCCCCATGGCGGGATCAACAAACCTCAATGAATGATGGCGTGAAGGAGACGGCAGCTTCCGTCGAAACCGACCTTGCGGGTACCGGCAAAGTCGCGCCCCCGAGCTTCGTCGCCTTGTCGCTCGGCAGCGTCGGCGTCGTCTATGGTGACATCGGCACCAGTCCGCTCTACGCCTTTCGCGAGGCTGCGATGGCGGCGAGCGAGAACCATCCGGTCAGTCGCAGCATCGTGTTCGGCGTGTTGTCGCTAATCCTATGGGCGCTGATTATCACGGTCACCGCGAAATACGTGCTGATCCTGCTGCGCGCGGACAACAACGGAGAGGGCGGCACACTCTCGCTGACGGCGCTGGCGAGCCGCGCGCTCGGGCGACGCACCACCTTCGTATTCATCGTCGGCGTCATCGGCGCCTCGATGTTCCTCGGCGACAGCGTGATCACGCCGGCGATTTCAGTGCTGTCGGCGGTCGAGGGACTCAAGCTCGCCACGCCCGCCTTCAGCGAATACGTGGCGCCGATCGCCGTCGGCATCCTGATAGGGTTGTTTGCCGCGCAGAGCCGCGGCACCGCCAAGGTCGCCGCCATGTTCGGGCCGGTCATGGTGATCTGGTTCGTGTCGATCGCGATCGCCGGCGGAATGCACATCCGCGACGATCCTTACGTGCTCACCGCGATCAATCCGCTCTACGGCATCGAGTTCCTGCTAAGCCACGGCACCGTCGGTCTGGTTACGCTCGGCGCGGTGTTCCTGGTGGTTACTGGCGGCGAGGCGCTCTATGCCGATCTCGGCCATTTCGGCCGCAAGCCGATCCAGACTGCCTGGCTCTGCCTGGTGCTGCCGGCGCTGCTGATCAATTATTTCGGGCAGGGCGCCAAGGTGCTGGCCGACCCGACCGCAATCGAGAATCCGTTCTACCGTCTGTTGCCGGAAATGGTGCTGCTGCCGATGATCGTGCTGGCGACGGCGGCGACGGTTATCGCGAGCCAAGCGGTGATCACCGGTGCCTATTCGCTGGTGCATCAGGCGATCCGGCTCGGCCTGTTACCGCGGCTCGCGATCCTGCACACCTCCGCGTCCCATGTCGGCCAGATCTATATCCCACGCGTCACGATTTCTCTGCTGGTCGGTGTGCTGCTACTGGTCGGCCTGTTCCGCACATCGAGCGCGCTGGCGTCGGCTTACGGCATTGCGGTGGCGACGACCATGGTGGTGGATGGGCTGCTTGCCTTCATTGTCATATGGAAGTTGTGGAAGTGGCGCCTGTGGCAGGCGGTCGCTTTGATATTGCCGTTCGTCGTCGTCGATGTCGTCTTTTTCTCGGCCAACCTCCTGAAATTGTTCGAGGGCGCCTGGGCGCCGCTGTTGTTCGGCGCCACCATGGTGCTGCTGATCATGACCTGGCGACGCGGCACGGGCATCCTCGCCAACAAGACACGGCGCACCGAGGTGCCGCTCGACACGCTGTTCCGCAACCTGGAAAAGAAGCCACCACATTTTGTACCGGGTACCGCGGTGTTTTTGACCAGCGACCCGGAATTCGCGCCGACCGCGCTCTTGCATAATCTCAAACACAACAAGGTGCTGCACGAACACAACGTTATCCTCACCATCGTCACTGCCGACACGCCGCGCGTGCCTGAGGATGACCGCGTCAAGATCACGCCGCTGTCGCCGCATTTCTCGCGCGTGATGTTGAAGTTCGGCTATATGGAGCAGCCCAACGTGCCGAAGGCGTTGGCCGTGGCGCGCAAGCTCGGCTGGCAGTTCGACATCATGTCGACCTCGTTCTTCCTGTCGCGGCGCGCGCTCAAGCCGTCGCCGAGCTCGGGCATGCCGGGCTGGCAGGATCATCTGTTCATCGCGATGGCGCGCTCAGCCAGCGACGCCACCGACTTCTTCCAGATCCCCACCGGCCGGGTCGTCGAGGTCGGAACCCAGGTGGCGGTGTAGGCCAAAGCGTATGATCCCGAAAAGTGGGAACCGGTTTTCGGATAAGATCATGCGCCAAGAAGAAAGTTCTGATGCGGCGTGTTGCAAATCCGGCTAGATAGCGGCACCGGGGGTAACGGAGTTGACGATGGCCGATCCGATCCCGAGCGCCGGCGAAGTCGAAAACCTCACGCCTGAGCAAGTTGCGGCTGGCCTGCGGGAAGGGCGCATGCTGTTGGTCGACGTGCGCGAGCCGAAGGAAACCAACGCGGAAAGTTATCCCGACGCGGTGATCGTCCCGCTGTCGCGCTTCGATCCCGCCGCCATTCCCGATCCGCAAGGCAAGCAGGTCGTGTTCGCCTGCCGTTCGGGCAAACGCTCCGTCACCGCTTCGCTGGTCGCCCAGGACCGGGGCTATCCGTACAAATCGCACCTGGCCGGCGGCATTATCGCTTGGAAGGCGGCCGGCCTTCCGACCAAGACCTGACGATCCGGAGGTTTGCCATGCGCCTTACCTTCGCGATTGCCGCTTTCGCCGCGGCCGTCGGCATTCTCGGTAGCGCGCCAGCCGCCGCGCAAAACCGCGTGGTCAATGTCTACAACTGGTCGGACTACATCAATCCGCAAGTGCTCGACCAGTTCACCAAACAGACCGGCATCAAGGTCGTCTACGACACCTTCGACGCCAACGAGACGCTGGAGACCAAGCTGCTGGCCGGCAAATCCGGCTACGACGTGGTGGTGCCGACTGCGTATTTCCTCGAGCGCCAGATCATGGCTGGCATTTTCCGGAAGCTCGACAAGAGCAAGCTGCCCAATCTGGTCAATGTCTGGCCGGAAATCGCCAAGCGGCTTGCCGACTACGATCCCGGCAATCAGTACGGCGTTAACTACATGTGGGGCACCACCGGCATCGGCTACAACGTCAAGGCGATGCATGAACGCCTTGGGCCGAACGCCGAGATCGACAGCTGGGACGTGGTGTTCAAGCCGGAGCTGATCTCCAAGTTCAAGGATTGCGGCGTACACATGCTGGATTCCGCCGACGACATCCTGCCGGCGGCGCTGCACTATCTCGGGCTCAACCCGAACTCGACCAAGCCGGAAGATCTCGCGCGCGCCGCCGATCTGATGCAGAAAATCCGTCCCGCCGTGCGCAAATTCCATTCCTCGGAATATCTCAACGCGCTGGCGAGCGGGGAAATCTGTCTGGTGGTCGGCTGGTCGGGCGACATTAAGCAGGCGAAGAACCGGGCGCGCGAAGCCAAGAACGGCGTCGAGATCGCTTATGCGATCCCGAAAGAGGGCACGCAGATGTGGTTCGACAATCTCGCCATTCCGAAGGACGCGCCGCACCCGGAGGCGGCTTACGCCTTCATCAATTTCATGCTCGATCCGCGCGTGGCGGCCAAGAACAGCGATATGATCGACTACGCGAATGGAAATCTGGCGAGCCAGAAATTCATCGACAAGAAAGTGCTTGACGATCCCGGCGTCTACCCCGACGCCGCCACCATGGCCAAGCTTTACACCGTGGGCGCGCGTGGGCCCCGTGCACAACGGCTGATCAACCGGATCTGGACGCGGGTGAAGACCGGGCAATAGTGGTTGAAATCTGACGCTGGATACCCACGACATGAAATGCAGCCCGAAGCGGGTGTGGTCGAACCGCTTTTGGCAATCGCGTTCATTCTTGGCACTGCAACAATTTGTCCGCTTCTCTAATCGGCCGGTTGGGGTCAAGCGCTTTCAGACTATCCACCTGTGCAGTGTCGATGTCGCTCACGGGCTCGTGCTTCTCTTCGGAATCGGCACCAAGGCCCTTCCAGTATGGGATTCGAGGACGAGGCGGAACAATCTTTTGGGCGGCCTTGCCGACAGAGTGACGGCAGGTTCAAGCGGACAAACGAACTCACCTCATCCATCGTCCCGCGAGGGACATCATTCCACCGCTCGGTGGAGCTCGGATTTTCTCCTATGCGTTTGATCCTGAGCTGCTGTCATGCCACTGCGGCCTCCCGGGTCCACTGGAACTCGGTGCCGTCAATCCATATGCGGTGCATGATCACGGCCAGCCGGCGCGCCAGCGCCACGATCGCCTTCTTCGTCCCGCGGTGCCTGGCGATCTTCATGGCCCAGGCTTTGAGCCAGGACCACTTGTTGGTGCGGGTCAACATGACCTGGGCCGCCTCGTAGAGCATCACCCGCATCATCTCGTCCCCGCACTTTGATATCGCCCCGGTTCTGTTGATCTCGCCCGATTGATACTTGGAGGGCGTCAGTCCGAACACCGCCCCGACCGCCTTGGAGTTCCGGAAACGGGCCGGCACGTCGACGGTAGCACGATAGGTCAGCGCTACCACGGGGCCGACCCCGGGGACCGTCATCAAGCGCCGGCACACCTCATCGTCCCGCACGATGGTCAGCAGGCGGCGGTGCAGGATGGCGATCTGTTCGCGCAGCACCCGCCGGACGATAAGCAGCGGTTCGACTAGAACGGCCAGGTCGGGAAAGTTCTCGACCAGCTCCCTGATGCGGGCTTCAAACTTTACCGTCCCCACCATGCCAACCTTGAGGCCGAAGTTACGCAACGTACCGCGCAGGTCATTGTCGATGGCGATGGCCTTCGACTGCAGCAGCTTGCGATGCGTCAGCAGCATTCGCAGTTTCTGACTGCGTAACGTCTTCACATGCACCGGACGGTAAAGTCCCGCCCGCATCATCTGCGCCATGCCGCGCGCATCGTTTCGGTCGGTCTTGTTGATCTGTGCCTTCAACACTGCCCGCATGTGCCGTGTCTCGACACAGATCGCCGGCAAGCCTGCTTCGGCCAGTGCGCTGAACAGCCATTGCGACAGCGGCCCGGCCTCCAGTCCGATTCGCTTGAAGCGGTGGGCGGGGTTCGCCAGAACCTGCAGCAAAGCTTCAGGTTCGCTCGCTACCTTCGCTTCCCGCACGATCCTGCCTGTGTCATCCACAATGCAGACGCTGGTCTCCTTGACCGATACGTCCAGTCCAGCAAAATGGTCCATGCTGCGCTTCTCCTTCTGATGCTTGAGGCCCGCAACCACGGTGACCTCGTATTCACCATCAGCCTGAAGCGCAGCACCCAATCTCTTCAGCTATCCACAAGCTGCCGGCCGATTACCCCATCTTTTGGACAAGAGCGGACATTGGCGCGCAACGGCGCCGAATAGCTTGTCCGCTAATGACCCAAAGCGGACAAAATAAACAAAACATAAAAATAAATGAAACGGTCGCGTTTGACCTAAAGCGGACATCCCATTGCTGTTCCCCGATAATTACCTCAGCCGTTAGGCTTCCTCGTATCTATTCGAACCCGCACGTTTTAACTTGGTCATAGCGCGGTGGTCAATTTTGAACAGACTTCATTCATAATACGGCACAGCATCTCAACGGGAGATTTTCCGCCATGAATATCAGTCGCACCATGCTGCTTGCGGGGGCGGGTCTTCTCGCACTTAGTTGCGTCCCGGCATTGGCACAGCAGGTCACAGGTGTTCCAGGCTCGCCCAGTGCCACGACCACGATCGACGGAAAACAAATTCCGCCGCCTCCTCCGAAATTCGGCGGGGTGATCAAGGAGAAGGCCACGGACTCAAAGTCCTGGTGGGCCCCGCGCGTCGTACCGCCGAAGGGCGCACCGAACGTGCTGCTTATAATGACGGACGATGTCGGCTTTAGTGCGCCGTCCACTTTTGGCGGAGTGATCCCCACACCGGCGCTCGACCGTATCGCCGCGCAGGGGCTGCGCTATACGAATTTCCACTCTACGGCACTCTGCTCGCCGACGCGCGCTGCGCTGATCACCGGACGCAACCATCACTCGGTGGGTAACGGGGTGGTCGGCGAAATAGCGACGGGCTTCCCGGGTTACAATTCAATCATCCCGATCGACAAGGGCACCATCGGTACAGTCCTGAAGGCAAACGGGTACGCAACCTCTTGGTTCGGCAAGGACCACAACACGCCCTCTTACCAGTCGAGCCAAGCCGGACCGTTCGATCAATGGCCCAACGGTATGGGCTTCGAGTATTTCTACGGCTTCGTCGGCGGTGACACTAGCCAGTGGCAACCGCACCTGTTCCGCAACACGACGCAGATCTATCCCTTCCAGGGCAATCCCCGTTGGAACCTGGAGACGGCGATGGCCGATGAGGCCATCCAGCACATCAAAGAGCTCAAGGAGATCGCTCCCGGCAAGCCTTGGTTCGTCTATTACGTGCCGGGTGCCACCCATGCGCCTCATCATCCGACGCCCGAGTGGATCAAGAAGATCAGCGACATGCACTTGTTCGATGGCGGGTGGAACAAGCTGCGGGAGACGATTTTCGCCAATCAGAAGCGCTTGGGCATCATGCCCGAAAACGCCAAGTTGACGCCGTGGCCGGAGGGGGAGAAGGGACTGCCTAAATGGGATTCTCTCGATCGGTTGCAGAAGAGGCTCTTTATCAAGCAAGCGGACGTCTATGGGGCCTTCCTCGCTTACGCCGACCATGAGATCGGACGGGTCATTCAGGCCGTCGAAGACATGGGCCAACTCGACAACACGCTGATCATCTATATCAGCGGCGACAACGGCGCGAGCGCCGAAGGCATGCTCAACGGCACGCCGAACGAGTTCACCACTTTTAATGGCGTCCCCGTGCCGGTGAAGGCCCAGTACCTCTGGTACCCGTTCTGGGGGTCCGACAAGACGTTCCCACACTTTGCGGCAGAATGGGCGTGGGCGTTTGACACCCCGTTCAAGTGGGTGAAGCAGGTGCCGTCGCACTTCGGCGGGACGTCCCAGGGCATGGCCATATCCTGGCCCGGACACATCAAGGACTTGGGCGGCATCCGCCACCAGTTCAGCCATGTCATCGATATCGTGCCGACCATTCTCGAAGCAACCGGCATCCCGGCGCCCGAAACGATCAACGGCATCAAGCAGGCGCCCATCGAAGGCACGAGTATGGTGTACACGTGGGATAAGGCGAACGCCAACGCCCCAACCCAGCATACGACACAATATTTCGAGATGCTCGGCAATCGCGCCATCGTTCACGACGGGTGGATAGCCTCCACGACGCCGGTGACTCTGCCGTGGGAGCTGAGCAGCGCTCCGCCGCCGGATGTCATCACCGGGTACAAGTGGGAACTTTATAACCTCAAGGAGGACCCCACGCAGTTCAACGATTTGGCTGCCACGATGCCGGAGAAGGTCAAGGAGATGCAGGCCCTCTTCGACATCGAAGCGAAGAAGTACAATGTGCTGCCGCTCGATAACACGACGCTCCCGCGCTGGAATACGCCGCGTCCGAGCCTGACGGCGGGGCGAACGGAGTTTACGTATTCGGGCGAACTGACCGGCGTGCCGGACAGCGCGGCGCCGAACATCCTGAATAAATCCTACACCATCACTGCCGAGGTCGTGATCCCCAAAGGCGGTGCGGAAGGCATGATCGTCACCGAAGGCGGGCGTTTCGGCGGCTACGGATTGTTTCTGAGCAAGGGTGTGGCGGGCATTCGCAGCGGCAAGCCGGTGTTCATCTACAATCTGCTGAACCTCAAGCGTACGGTCTGGTCAGGGCCCAAGTTGGGCGCCGGCAAGCACACCATCGTCTTCGACTTCAAGTCGGATGGTCCGGGCTTGGGCAAGGGCGGCACCGGTGTGCTCTCTGTGGACGGCAAGGAAGCAGATAGAAACCATATGGAACACACCACGCCGATCACCTTCGCGGAGGACAAGTCGTTCGACGTCGGCCAGGACACCCGCACCGGGGTCGCGATGCTGGAGTATCGCTACGATGTTCCGTTCAAGTTCACCGGCAAGATCAACAAGCTGACGTTCAAGCTCGAACCGCAGCCTAAGGCGGCACCGGAGT
>CAVYZZ010000009.1:0-253764 GCA_963773115.1 uncultured Alphaproteobacteria bacterium
CTAGCACGTAGCCTACCTAGAACAATCGGGCTTCACATACCTGGCAAAATTTTATATCAGCGGGCAAGAGACCACTGTATCATCAGTATTTCTTCTAGATTGTTTGGCTGCCTATAGCGACATTGGTGCCGCCCCGCCGCCGGAGGCTCTGCCTTGCGGCCCTAATCGCACCCAGCGCGGATGGCGGTACGGTGCGGTTCATGCGTGCTCACGCCGTCCGCTTGTCCCTGTCGGCAAATAAGTCCGGACATATTGGTGATGCAAGCCGCCCAGGATCGGCCGCGGCAGAACGCGGCTGACGATCTGGATGGCGCGCAATGCCGGCGTATCCTTATTCAATGACAGGTGCGTCCGGTTTTGATTAGTACGGTTTGCGTAAGATCGAAGTAGATGTCGAAGATGCCGCTCGCCAAATACGACGACATGGTCAAGGCAGTCGCGTCGGATCGAGCCAATGAGCCTCTCACAATAGCCATTCTGCCATGGCGATCGCGGCGCAGTTGGTCGATCTCGAATACCCATTGTCCGAAGGCGCCGGATAAAGACATCACCGTAGATGCTGTCCCGATTGCGAACGAGATAGCGTGGCCCCTCCTTCCAGCCGTAAGCCTCCGTCAGTTGGCGACTTATCCATACGCACTCGGATGCGTGGTTACCCCAAGCCACAGGATTTCACGACGGTCATGCTGAAGGATTTGCAACCCGTATAATAGCTGAAACTAGGGCCAAAACTCATAAATCGAAAAAGGGCCTGATTTTGGCTTGCTCTTCGTGTCGCGGTCGAAACGCGACAATCGGCAAACGCGAGTTGTTTCAGAGGAATCGATTTATGATTTTGGACCCTAGATCGTCGGGACTACGAAAAGATCCATCGACGCGATGCCGTCAGCATGGTTGTGAAGAAACGGCTTCCTCCTTGGGACGGCGGTCTCTCCTGCTCCTCACCATATACCTGGCTACGGTAGTCTGCCCTACATTGATGCCAAGCTTGAGAAGTTCGCCATGAACCCTTGGGGCGCCCCAGAGCGGGTTGGCGACACTCATCTCGGAATCAGTTGCCGCACCTCCAGCTCTGCCTTTGGCCGCCGACCTTGAGGTCTCGATTTCCACCGCCAATACAGCCGAAACCCAGCGCGGTGCCAACCGATAGCGTCTCCGGCTTTATGATTGTCAGAGCGCCCAGAATACCGGGGTTCCAACGATACAACCCAGAATACCAGCCGGTCAATATTGCTGAGAGTCGGCTTCTTCGTTGACCTGCGCTGCAATATATTGAGTTGGTGACGAAGCGCCACGTTCTCTGCTTCCAGCGAGGCGGGTGACCGAAACAGCCCAATGAGGGCCCACCAGATCAGTCTGAAAGATTGCACATTGGGTAAAAGCATCAACCGATTTCGTAGTTATTCGCCAGTCGTATTAGGTTTGCGACAGGGACAGCGGGTTTGCTTCGGCCTCGACCCGGAAGAGCCCAAGGTAAGATTTTGGGCCGCCGCCAACACGACGATCCAAAAATATTGGCTTCCGTGCGACGCCTTCGCAAGAAGGGTGTCGGCATCGGCAAGATCGCTCGCACCCTTGGCATCGGGCGAGCTATGTGCAGCGCGTTATTGCGGAGACTGAAGCGAAGCGATCAGGCATGAAGCGTTGAGCCACCCGAAGGCTGTATGCTGCTAATCAAAGCGACGGCGCAGTCCACTTTCCTCAGAGGTCAGAACGCGCGCCCATGCAGATACAACATATTCATCAATGTCTAGTTGCACGTATTTGCATTCCGGATAGTTCGAGCAACCGATGAAGCAGAAGAAGCGCCCGAGCTTTAAGCCGATCCGACCGTTCTCGCAATTAGGGCACTCGCGTGGGTCGCTGCCGTCCGACTTGGGCGGCAACAGTTGTGGCACCAGCTTCTCGTCTAATCTTTTCTGCACAGCCACCCACATGAGTTTTCGGAATTCAGGATGGACAAAGTGCGGATGCAATATGCACCAGCCATAATATTTATCGTCGAGGCGCGCCAGCGCGGCTTCCGCAGAGTTCAACCCAATCGGACTCGTGCTGGATTGTCGGCGGCATGTCGCCCCTATCTTCTTCAGTTAGAAGACTTGGTGTTATATCTAAGGTAGAGATGCGGAAACGCCATCCATTGGGAACTCTAGTGCCTAACAGTTTAATAGAGCCGCCTTCAGCCCCCATCTCAGAATCAGTTCGCTTTTCACTTCAAGCATTGGCTAGGCCCTCAACGCCGGTGTTTCCTGATCTGACGGCTTTTTTGTACCAGCAGGATAGAGACTACTGCATTGGCATGGTCCGCTTTGGATATTTGGGCCGTTTTAAACGAGAGCTTCCGGCATTGTTGAACTCATAGGACCATTGGCCCACCTAAGCGCCATAATCTTCCGCCAATTGTAGAAAACCCTGCGATGGTGAACGATAACTCACAAGCTTCACATCGAGATCGAACCCCGACATCATTTCTAGAGCTCGCCGCATGGCAGCGTGAACCCAAGGGTAGGGATTGCCGAAGGCGCCCGCACCGAGCTCGGTGAGCAGAACAACATTCGATATGCCGCGCCGTGCATTCAGCGCGGCGGCCGCCATTGTGGCTTCGTAAGCCCCCTCTAGAACAAGCGACCCGAACGCTTCCCAACGCGGAACCGGTACATTTGTGTAATAGGCTACCGGAAGGGCCGAGCAGAACGCTTGCGAAACCACTGGACGGCTTTTTCCTTCGGTATCGGTGACTTCCACATCACGATGTATTCCGATGCAAAGTTTACCGCGTAGATCATCGACCTGCTTTGGCTGCAGCGTCCTGAGGTGCTTCGTAATTGCGTCGAGCCCAGCACGGGTACATTGCGCGTAGCCGTTCTGCATGGTCCACAAGGCCCCGAGCCGTTGATTCAACGCGGCCGCTAGAGCCTCGCCCAGTTCAGCCAACCCATCTAACTGGCGTTCTGCGGTCTGGCCGTAGCCGCCGGCTACCGGCGCGAAGTAATTGCGATAGATCGTCGCCGCACCAGCGGCTATCGCACACGCGGGGCCTTGCGTGGGATCATCTCTATATCGAGTGACGCCATCCTCCGGCGTCACGTTGTAACAGGTCATCTCCAACAGATTGAACTGCGACGCCACCTGGAACAGCGCACCAGCATTCCCCGGCAACCGATGCATCTGCCGCACGTCGCCGGTTACCACGCTTGCCCTGAGACGTCCTAGGGGACCACTGGCGGATTTTACTCGCTCGCGCAGGACCTGCAGCGGAACCAATTCGAGCTCTCCGGTGTCATAACTTTCCCCATTGACCAGGGATTGCAGCCGCCTGCCCTCAACCTTGAGCTTGGCGCGAGTGTCGTCATAGCTCGTCTCGGAGAATCCTGTGAGTTTTTCAAACCAGTCCATCGAGCGTCCGGGATACTTATTTTTGCGTTGCGCCTAAACTTAGAACGTATCTTTCTTGCAGATCGTTCTCGATTGCGCCTGGCCGTGCCGCGCGCACGCGTGCGATCGCTATTTCCGGCTCGATGCCAAGTTCAATTAGTAGCCTTGCCGTTATCGTGCCAGCTCGCCCGAGGCCACCGCGACAATGGACTACCACGTTGGAGCCTCGTCGCAGGATCGAGCACAAGTCTTTGGCGACGACATCCCATTTCTGATCGAATCGCTCGTCCGGAATTTTTGTGTCAACGATAGGAAGGTGGAACCACTGCATGTTCCGGCGAGAAACCTCCTCGCCGAGTCGTTCCACCCTCAACAGCGTAAATTCTCTCGGTTCCAAAAGCGTGACGACTGCTGCCGCTCCCCAATCTCGGATTTTGTCGAGATCGAGGGCCAGATCGCGATTCCACGCGCCAGTCATCCCGTGCGGGTCGTATTTGCCCGGGCAGAAAGTGACACCCACCCGTCCATGCCCAGATATGCCTGAAACGACGGCCGCAATCTGTAGCGGATGGGAAACAGATGTCCTCATAATTCTCTTAGCTGCCCTTGGGCGCGCATGCGGCCTTCGCGCCCGAAGTGATGGATTTCTAAACACGCCGGACTTTAAGGATAGCTTATTTGCAGAATCCGGTGAAGAATTCCTCCGTCGAATGAACGTCGGACTTATTCCTGCACTGGCTGCGCAAGCTAGGGCGTGACCGGCGGGCCTGCTCGCCCTGAACCAGCCGGACGCCCGGGTTATTCGCCGCTAGATTGCATGCGCAAGAGCAAGTATCTTCCTTCAACCCTCGCCCGGATTTGAGTGCGCCCATGGGACTGAACTGGAAATCGGTAACGGCTGTTCACGTAACCCAAGCTTGCGAGTCACTTTTGAATTCAGCGGGCCCGGGAGCGAAGCCGCGAGGCTTGATCGTTACCTACAAGGACAAACAACTTCCTGCCAAGGTTGTCCTTCGCATGGCCTATTGTCTCGCCAACAACATCCCTTCTGAGACAAAGCTCAAGTTTTCGAGCGGCGAAGGAAGCCTTCAGCTTTTGCAGTCGTTGGGATTTCGAGCGGAACGAATACAGACCTAAACTTAATCTATAATCCCCTGTCGCATTCACTCTACTAGGCCAAGCACAATCATGACGCTAATCGATTATTTTTTTGAAGGGAATCGCGACCACTTGGTTGAGGTCAATGAATTTAGTGGCCACCATCCAGGTGAAGCAATCGCACGAGCAAAAGAGATGCTTGCAAAAAATGCTCGTTCTCATGACCTGACGGCTTTTTTGAACCAGCGGATGAGAGACTACTGCATTGGCATGATCTCATCCAGGTGGTTAGCCGAGGGCGCGAAGGTCTGCGGCGCCGGCGGCCTATAGTTGAGCGCTGAGTGCGGCCTGATCGTGTTGTAGTGCTTGCGCCATTGCTCGATGACGATCTGGGCCTCTTTCAGGCTGTAGAAGAGTTCTCCGTTTAGCAGCTCATCGCGTAGTTTCCCGTTGAAGGATTCGCAGTAGCCGTTCTCCCAGGGGCTACCAGGTTCAATGAACAGTGTTTTGGCTCCGACCTGCGTCAGCCAGTTACGCACGACCTTTGCGGTCATCTCAGCGCCGTTGTCGGATCGGATGTGCTCCGGCACACCGCGCATAAGCATGACATCGGCCATCGTCTCAAGCACGCCGAAGCTGTTGATCCGGCGCGCCACCCGGATCGCCAGGCATTCGCGCGTGAACTCATCGATCAGGGTCAGCAGCCGGAGCTTGCGGCCATCATGGGTCTGCGCCTCCACGAAGTCGTAGGACCAGACATGATTGCGCCGTTCCGGCCGCAGCCGGATGCACGATCCATCGTTGAGCCAGAGCCTGCCTCGCGGCCGCTGTTTCTTGGGTACTCTGAGCCCCTCACGGCGCCAGATCCGCTGTACACGATCGCAGCCCACATTCCACCCGGCCTCGTCCAGTAATGACTTGATCCGACGATAGCCGTACCGGCCGTACTGCGATGCTAACGCGATAATGGCCTGCGTCAGCGCATCTTCATCAGCACGAACGATGGTGGTGTAGCGCTGCGTTCCGCGTGGCTGACCGACAATCCGGCAGGCATGACGCTCCGAGAGGCCGTACTTCCCTCGAATGCGTTCAACCGCCTGCCGGCGCCGTTCGGGGCTTACAAGTTTCCCGAGGCAACGTCCTTGAGCACCTGCTTCTCAAGCGACAGATCGGCAACAAGACGCTTCAGCCGAACATTCTCACGCTCAAGGTCCTTCATCCGCTTCGCCTGGTCGATCTCAAGGCCCCCGTACTCCTTGCGCCAGCGATAAAAACTCTGCTGCGATATGCCCGCCTCCCGGCAGGCCTCAGGCGCAGATTTACCCTGTGCCATCAACACTTCAATCTGACGAAGCAGCGTCACAATCTGCTCCGCGCTGAACCTCTTCTTCGGCATGACCCAGGCTCCTTTCCAAGCTACTTTCTCACATCGCTTGGTCTAAAAAAGCCAGGTCAGGTCAACCGAGCTCGAGGAAGCCGCTCTGACCGAAGGTCAAGGCCGCGCCCTCTCCGGTCACAAAACGGCGCAAGCCTATCGTGGCTACGCAAAGGACACGTTCAATCGCGCCTTGTCGGCAACTTGCAAGCGCCACGCTCACCGCGTAGCGAACACACAGGGGACAAGTGTTCGGAATGAGGGGCGGATTAGCGTTCGGAATGACGCCGAAGAACAAAAAATATCTGATGCTAAGTAATTGGACACAAACACGAAACGCTGGCTGGGGCGGGAGGACTCGAACCTCCGAATGGCGGAATCAAAATCCGCTGCCTTACCACTTGGCTACGCCCCAAAACCTGCACTGGAGAGAGCTGTGCCGCGCTATGCCGGCCGCGGGTGCGCGGACCATAGCGGCGGCGCCCTGCCCGATCAACGGCGCTTCCTTTTGGCATATAGGGACGGCGCAGGCCAAGCGCCGGGGCCTTGCGTTTGACCGGCCCCCTGCCGGCACTAGATTAGGCTCATGACCTACCGCGCGCCGGTTGCCGACATCGCTTTCGCGCTTCTGCACGCTTCCGGCTTTTCGGCGGCGCTGGCGGACGGGCTCTATGGCGAGCTCGACGAGGCCACCGTCGACGCCGTGCTGGAAGAGGCCGGCAAATTCGCCTCCGACGTGATCGCGCCGCTCAATGCCGTCGGCGACAAGTTCGGCACACCGTTCAAGGACGGCGTCGTGACCACGCCGCCCGGCTGGAAGGAAGCTTATACGGCCTGGGCCGGTGCCGGCTGGAACGGTTTGGCCGCGCCGGCGCAATGGGGCGGCCAGGAGCTGCCGCACGCCGTCAACGCCGCCTGTGTCGAGATGTGGAATTCGGCCTCCATGGCCTTCGGCATCGGCCCGGTGCTGACCATGGCGGCGATCGACGCGCTCGCCGCCTACGGCGCCGACGACCACAAGGCGCGCTATCTCGGCAAGCTGGTGAGCGGCGAATGGATGGGCACCATGCAGCTCACCGAGCCGCAGGCCGGCTCCGACGTCGGCGCGCTGCGCACCAAGGCGGAGCGCAGCACCGACGGCAGCTACCGCATCACCGGCTCCAAGATTTTCATCACCTATGGCGAGCACGACCTCACCGACAACATCATCCACTTCGTGCTCGCCCGGCTGCCCGATGCGCCGCCCGGCACCAAGGGTATTTCGCTGTTCCTCATCCCTAAGTTCATGCCGGACGGATCGCGCAACGACGTGCGCGCGCACTCGCTCGAGCACAAGCTCGGCATCCATGCCTCGCCCACCTGCACCATGGTCTATGGCGACAACGGCGGCGCGATCGGCTTCCTCATCGGCGAGGAGCACAAGGGCATGGCCTGCATGTTCACCATGATGAACCGCGCGCGCCTCGCCGTCGGCTTGCAGGGTGTCGCCATCGCCGAGCGCGCCACGCAGCAGGCGATGCATTATGCGCGCGAGCGCAAGCAGGGCGCCGGCGGCACTATCATCCATTACCCGGACGTCAAGCGCATGCTGCTGACCATGCGCGGGCTCACCGGCGCAGCGCGCGCGATTTGCTACGCCACCGGCGTCGCCATCGATCGCTCGCTGCGCGAGAAAACGGAAAGCGCGCGAAAAAGCGCGTATGAGCGCGCCTCGCTGCTGACGCCGGTGGCCAAGGCCTTCTCCACCGATATCGGCATCGAGGTCGCCTCGCTCGGCGTGCAGGTGCATGGCGGCATGGGCTATATCGAGGAGACCGGCGCCGCCCAGCATTACCGCGACGCCCGCATCGCCGCTATCTACGAGGGCACCAATGGCATCCAGGCGCTCGACCTGGTGGCGCGCAAAGTGCCGCTGGAAGGGGGCAAGACGGTCGCGCTTTATCTCGATGAATTGCGTTCAATCGTCACCGGCGTGCAGGCAAGCAATGCGCCGGCTTTAGGCGCGACCGCCGCGCGCCTCTCCGAAGCGATCGACAGTCTGGATCGCGCGACCACCTGGCTGCTGGCGCAAAAGGGTTCCGACGCCGCGCTCGCCGGCGCCACGCCTTATCTCAGACTGTTCGGCAACGCCGCCGGCGGCGCCATGCTGGCAAGCCAAGCGCTGGCCGCGTTGCGTCAAAGCGGCGACGGCGCTGCCCGCACCGCGCTGGCGCGCTTCTTCGCCGAGAACATCGCGGTGCAGGCTTCAGGGCTCGAGCGCGCGGTCACGGAAGGCTCAGGCAGCATCACCGGTGCGCAAGCCGCGCTGGCGGATTAGGGCAAGTCTTCGTAAATCGAGATCAATGAGCAGCGGTTGGTCAATGTCCGCTTGGGGTCATTAGCGACCGAGCCATCCGGCACCAGCGCCGATCAATGCCCGCTGTTGCTCCGATAGCGGACAAATGCGGGCACGGTTGGATTGTCCGCTAAGTGCCAATAGGCGAGATCAGCTGATGCGAAACCCCACTCCCATGACCCTCGGCAACATGCGCGCCAACGGCGTGCGCACCCTCGCAGTGTGGCGCGGAGGGCGCGGCTGCGATCACGCCTCGGTTTTGGACGTGAGCCGCTACGCCGACGATCTGCCGGTGCCTGCCTTCGGCCCGCGCATGGTTTGCGCGGCCTATGACGCTTTCTGCGCTGACGCGCAGCCCTGCCGACTTCCTCTGGTAAAATTAAAAAGTGCGATGAATGGATCTTCTTAAAATGTAATGCAATCCGCCAGAAAGATGGCGAAAAACACGCCTTCCGAACACAAGGTATGATTTGACGCTTGTCGCATTTCGCAGTTGGGATTGAGATGTACCGATCCAGGCTCTAAAATATGCTGATCGTGAATCGTGCCTGAGCAAGTATTTTGTAAAATACGCGCCAACGCCTTTTTCGTAGAATTTAAATAGTGGCCTTAGATCAGTTTTTGTTTTTCGACCATGGTGATGATAAACGGTAGGAGCGGGATCATAGGCCCCGCATACTCCTGCCCAAAGTGCCGCTGCGACCGCATCCGTATCTTCACAGGCAACTCCTGTCCCAGCGCCAAATAGCTCACTGAAGCCGCCAATGAGATCTAGAACCTCTCTTTTGAATGCCATGTTAGCGCCTTGAATCGTATGAGCCCCGATAAATGTTTTTGGCTTCAAGTGTAAATATTCTGAGCATTCTTGTATCGTGGTTCTAGAGTCGGTGTCGTCGAAGAGCGATATACGGCCACCTAAGAAGCCAATTTCAGGATTGGTTGCAAAAGAAGACATCAGCGCATCGATGTAGTTTTCATCGACATAACAATCGTCATCCGTAAAGGCGATAATCTTGCCACTCGACTGACGAACGCCTGCATTTTTCGCAACAGCGTAGCCGCGCTTGGGCTCATAGACCGTCTTTAACCTGGCTTTCCCGATGTACTCCGGGAGAGAAGCCAGCATTTCACTCGTGCCGTCGTTAGATCCGTTATCGACGATCATAAGTTCCCATTCGTAGGTGCTCTTGACCTGAGCTAATGATTGAATGTACCGCCGCAGGCTTTCCAATCTGTTGCGCGTACAGACAATAACTGAAATCGGAATAGACATGTCGCCCATCTTACCCATCCCATCTATCGGACAGCGCCGAATGGTGGTCCGCTGCCAACATTCTTAATCGCCCCGTAAGAGACCCTTTTGAGTTGTTTGAGCACAAGCCCGGCAATATATGAGCTGCGGCGAGCCTCCTCGACCGAGTTGACTTGCGCGATCGACCGGTTACTAATGCTACCCGCAACATGAGAGACCAGGAGCTGACCCTCTTTAAAATTTGTGTTCCAGCCGTCCGTAATTATTCAACGATGTACAGTGGCATAAACCGACATTCCCCGGATGAACCTCGGGACTTTGGAAATTTTGCCGCATTTCCGGCGTTCCAGCAAGATAGCCGCGGTGTGACCCGGGCTACCGGAAGTCACTATCGCGGCGTGTCACGCGGCAGGATTTAGTCCTCGTATCGGTCAGAATGCCCCTCGACCAGCATCAGCTTTTGGGTTGATGTCCGCTTCGGGTCAATAACGGACATCAACGGCATGTCCGCTTTACGTCCGCTCTACCCCCGAAATCGGACATCAATCGGCGCAAGTTGTAGGTCCGCTTTGTGCCATTAGCGAACATGGCCTCCCGTTTTTTAGCGACATCCGGTTTAGCTTCGAAAGCAGACATCTTTAGCAATCCGGCAAAGTCCCGAAATCGGCAATCTCAACCAGACGCAAGACGCAGCCCACTGAGAAGCACCCTAATTTGATGCGCTCCTTTTTGACAGCACGGCTCTGATTTGCCGAAGGGCAGAGTTAATCTTGATTTCGATCAGAGCCGCACCGTATCGGGCCGACGCATGCGTTGGGTCTCCCGAATAGCCAGCAGGTTCCGAACGCAACAGCAATTCATTTAGCCGTGCAAGGTTGACCCCCTCCGGGTGCGTAGCAAGCAATTCGGAAGTGTCCATAATGCCAGCATGATATCCGATCGTCGCTGTCGTTTCGCCATTATTGCGCAAATATACAGTCTGCGCTTTGTCCGCGTTGTAATAGTCCGCGACGTGAAGCACCGTGACACCCTGGCCCGCCCATTCATGGTCAAGCTTTTCTGCCACAGCAGCTTGTGCGGCCTGACTGCCGCCGTGATCACCGATAAAACAGACGGTCTTAAAACCAGCCGATTTGAGGCTGCGCGCAATGCCTTCGAGCACCTGCGCGAACACCGGTTCGGGTACACCAAGTGTGCCGGGAAACAGCATGTTGCCGCTGGGCGGGTCATAGCTGCCTTCCGGTACAAATGACACGACTGGCGTCACCAATGAGTTCCCGAGTTGGTGTGCAATGCGGTCGGCGGCTTTCTGAACAATGTAATCGTGTTTGCCGAGTACCATGTGCGGGCCGTTTTGCTCGACCCCTCCTGTAGGCACAATCGCCACCGCGTACCCGCGTTTGATAGCGCTGCGCACTTCGACCCATGTCATATCGGCCATATTGACCGTGTTGGGCATTGGAGCCGTCAGGGTGCTTTGCGGAAAGGCCATCTCGACGATGACAATCGCAAAGACACCAATCAAAATTGTCAGCCAAATGGACCTCCGCAATGGCGGATTTTCGCGGCTGACTTCAACTGTTTTCCTGTCGGTCATGATGTGTTTTCTGCATTGAATAATGTGCTGCTGTCGAAGTTAGGTAAGATTTTGGCTGTGTTGAGTTTACGCAATGTTAAGCTGTAGCCAACCGCAGATCAGGCGCTCCTAAATGGAGCCGTTTCGGTCGAATAATTGGGAAATCAGCGATGTCCGTTTTGGATTATTTGCGAACAAGCGACCCCGAACAAAAAAGGCACGTTTGTCCGCTTTGGGTCATTAGCAGGCATCACGGCGCGAATTTGTGATATCTGCTTTACCCCCGATAACGGACAGTCCCGACCGCGATCTGGACGCTGCGCGTGTCGCTCGGCGGAGCAAACTGACCTGACTTATCCCCGCCTGTCTCGCACAGCGCTTTAAAAATCCGCGCCGCAAAAAAACTTATCCTCGCCCATCACCGCGCGATTATCGTGCGCGCATCCCGCCCTCGCGACCGAGGGGTGTCTGTACAGCATCTTCAGATGCGGGGCGGGGAGCGGTGGCCGGGGAATGACTGCGCGCTGGAGATGCGGCACGCGGGCCTGGCGGTCCAAGCCGCGGACGTCCCGGCCCGCCCACGCCGCGGGCCGCGAGCGGTGGTTAGCCAGCCTGACAATCCGCAAGGAGAGAAGGGTTGCCTGAAATGGAAGTCCACCGGGGGCGCTGCGGAGCAAACCTAAAACATCGCGCGCGGGACGCCTTGGGTTTGGCGGACTTGCGGCAATACGGACTTCAGCAAGCCTCGGTGTCGCGAGGCGTCGAGGCCCGCGGGTCCGTTCGGGCCCGGAAGCGTCCCGCGCGCCCTCGGTTCTTTGCGAGAGCGACGGAAAAGGAAGACGGCTGACCCGGGGCCGCAAAGAATACGGGCAATGACGCTTGCCCGGATCAGCCACCCCCAACCGTTCGTCCCCGCGCAAGCGGGGACCCAGGGCCCAAACGACAATCCTGCGATAGAAAGATCTGGATTCCCGCTTGCGCGGGAATGAACGGAGAGAGACGTTGGCGCGCAGCACAGGCTGAATGCAGGAAAGCGGAGCAAGACAGATGTCACTTGCCGGCAAAACCCTCTTCATCACCGGCGGCTCGCGCGGCATCGGCCTCGCCATCGCGCTCAAAGCCGCCGCCGACGGCGCCAATGTCGCCATCGCCGCCAAGACGGTCGAGCCGCATCCCAAGCTCGAAGGCACCATCCACACGGCGGCGGCGCTGATCGCCAAGCTCGGCGGCGGCGCGCTGCCGTTGGCGGTCGACGTGCGCGACGAAGCGGCAGTGAAATCCGCGATCGATGAAACCGCGGCGCGCTTCGGCGGCATCGACATCGTCGTCAACAATGCCAGCGCGATTTCGCTCACGCCGGTTGAACAAACCGACATGAAGCGCTTCGACCTCATGCACCAGATCAACGCGCGCGGCACCTTCGTTGTATCGAAATACGCCCTGCCCTACCTGGAGAAGTCGCAGAACCCGCACATCCTGATGCTGTCGCCGCCGCTCGATATGGCGGAGAAATGGTTTGCGCCGCACACCGCCTATTCGATGGCCAAGTTTGGCATGAGCCTGGTGGTACTGGGCCTCGCCGGCGAATTGAAGGGCAAAGTCGCGGTCAACGCGCTGTGGCCGCGTACGACCATCGCCACCGCCGCGATCAGGAACCTGCTCGGCGGCGAGGCCGTGATGGCCCGCTCGCGCCGGCCGGAGATCCTGGCGGACGCCGCCTATCGCATCTTCCAGAAACCGAAGAGCTTCAGCGGGAATTTCCTGATCGACGACACCTTCCTGGCATCCGAAGGCGTCACCGACTTCGATCAATACCGCGTCGATCCCAGCCAGCCGTTGCAGCTGGATTTATTTGTATCCGAAACCATGCCGCTGCCGAAAGGCGTGCGTTTGGAGGCAAAGACGTAAGCGCGAACAAAATTCGGCTGTCATCGCCCGCGCAAGCGGGCGATCCAGCAACCGCCGGCTTCGATTTTCGCGACAGGCTTGCGGATACTGGATGCCCCGCTTTCGCGGGGCATGACAGGCGGAGGACACGGGACGACAGCAGAAAAATTTGCGCGCACTGCTGGAGCCGCGTTACAACCTCTCAATGTCCACCCTCCTCCTCAGCCATCCGGCCTGTCTCGAACACCAGACGCCCATGGGCCATCCGGAGCGGCCCGAGCGCCTGCGCGCGGTCGAGCAGGCGCTGGAGGACGAAAAATTCCAGCTGCTGGCGCGCGAGCAGGCGCCGCTGGCGCCGCTCGAAACGATCGCGCTCTGCCACCCGATGGATTACGTCGAGGCGATCCGCGAGGCGTCGCCCGAGGAGGGCATGATACGGCTCGACGCCGACACCTCGATGTCGTCCGGCAGCTATGAGGCCGCGCTGCGCGCCGTCGGCGGCGGCATGCGAGGCGTCGACGAGGTGATGACCGGCAAGGCCGCCAATGCCTTCGTGGCCGTGCGCCCGCCCGGCCACCACACCGAGGTGGCGCGGCCGATGGGATTCTGCTTGTTCAACAATGCGGCCATTGCGGCCAGATATGCACAGAAAAAGCACGGCGCCGAGCGCGTGGCGATCGTCGATTTCGACGTGCATCATGGCAACGGCTCGCAGGACATCTTCTGGTCGGACAAGAGCGTGATGTATTGCTCGACCCACGAGATGCCGCTGTTTCCCGGCACCGGCGCGCTCACCGAACGCGGTGAGTTCAACACCGTCGTCAACGCGCCGCTGCGCGCCGGCGACGGCGGCGAGGCTTTCCGCGCCGCATTCGAGACCACGATCCTGCCGCGGCTGCGCGAGTTCAAGCCCGACCTGCTGGTGATCTCGGCCGGCTTCGACGCCCACACCCGCGATCCGCTCGCCAATCTCAACCTGGTGGAAGCGGATTACACCTGGGTGACGCAGAAGCTGATGGACGTTGCAGACAGCACCGCCGACGGGCGCATCGTCTCGATGCTGGAAGGCGGCTACGACCTGCAGGGGCTGGCGCGCTCGGCCGCCGCGCATGTCACCGCGCTGATGCGCGGCTGAAAGTTACCGCGCCGTCAGCCCGCCATCGATCGGCAGGTCGGCGCCGGTAATGAAGCCGGCCTCGTCCGACAACAGATAGACGCAGAGCGCGGCGACTTCCTCCGGCTGGCCGAGGCGGCCGAGCGGAATGTCGAGCGCCAATTTCTGCCGCACCGCTTCCGGATTGCGCGTGCCTTCGGCGATGCCGTCCACCATCGGGCCTTCCACGAAGGCCGGGCAGATGGCGTTGCAGCGCACCGGCGGCTTCAAGCGCGCGCCGTGCAGCGCCACCGACTTGGTGAGCAGCGACACGCCACCCTTGGAGGCGTTGTAGGCGGTAAGATTGGCGCTGCCGACCAGCCCCAGGACCGACGACAAATTGACGATCGCGCCGCCCTGCTTGGCGAGCAGCGGAAATGCGTATTTGCAACCGAGAAAGGCGCCGTCGAGATTGACGCTGAGCACGCGCTTCCAGGTGGCGACGTCGGTCTTCTCGATATTGCCGACCGCCGCGATCCCTGCCGCGTTGACCAGCCCGTCGAGCCGGCCATGTCTTTGCTGGACCTCGGCTGCGGCGCGTTGCCAGTCGGCTTCCGCCGTCACGTCGAGCGTGACGTCGATGCCGGGACGGTCGGCCAAATCGCTGGCTATGCCGGTGCCGCCGGCGCGCCTGATCGCGGCGATTGCCGCTGCGCCGATGGCGCCAGCCGCGCCGGTCACCAGAATGATCTTGTTCTTGAGGTCGGCCAAATTACCCCCGCAATTGCATTTTTTCGCATTGTCGAGCATTCATCGTCCAATGTCACCAAGCCAGCCTGTGTGCTTAATAACCGGCGCTTCCGGCGATATCGGCGCAGCGCTGGCGCGAGAATTCGCCAAGGCGGGCCACGCGATGGTGCTTACCGGGCGGCGCGAGGCGCAGCTTGCCGCGCTTGCCGACGAGATCGCTGCCGCAGGCCTTGCGCGCCCGCTGGTGATCGCTGCCGACCTCGGCACACCCGACGGCCCGGAGCGGCTCGCCGACGCGCTCACCGCGCACGGCCTGGAGCCCGCCATTGTGGTCAACAATGCCGGCTTCGGCCTGCTCGGCGAGGCGGCCGAACTCGACCCCGCGCATCAGCTCGCCATGATCGACCTCAACGTGCGCGCGCTGACCGATCTCAGCTTGCGCTGGCTCGACAGCATCCGGCGCCACCGCGGCGGCATCCTCAACGTCGCCTCCACGGCCGGCTTCCTGCCCGGCCACGGCATGGCGGTGTATCACGCCACCAAGGCCTACGTGATCTCGTTCACCGAGGCCCTGCATGCCGAGCTTGCCGCCGAAGGCGTGCGCGTATGCGCGCTCTGCCCCGGCCCGGTAGAAACCGGGTTCTTCAGCCGCGCCGGAATGCCGCAGGACTATTTCCCGGACTACCTGACCCGCACGGCCGAACGGGTGGCGCACGAAGGCTATGAAGGCTTCATGGGCGGCCATCGCGTGGTCGTGCCGGGCGGGCCCAACCGCATCATGACTCTGCTGCCCCGGCTCTTGCCGCGCGCGATCATGCTCGCCGTGACCGCGCGGCGCTGGAGCCGCGCCGGTCGCCGCGGCTGACAATCCCGGCTATCTTCACTTGCCTCAGACGGCATAGGATGCCGATTCAACGATTGTGCCGGGACGCGGAATATGGCCGAAACCAATGCCGACGTGAAGAAAATGCCTTTCGAGCGGGCGATCGAGGAACTGGAATCGATCGTCAAGCGGCTCGAGGAAGGCAAGGTTCCGCTCGAAGAGTTGGTGGCAATCTACGAGCGCGGCGAAGCGCTCAAGAAACGCTGCGAGGAACTTTTGCGCCAGGCGGAAGCACGGGTGGAGAAGATCACCCTCGACGCCAACGGCAAGCCGACCGGCAGCGAACCACTCGACGTGGATTGAGCACTTCGTGCAGGTTAAGCGCAGGCTCGTGATCTATGTGCAAGGCTACGACCCGCGCGGTCTGGCCGGATACTATCGCATGTTCCGGCGCGAATACCGTCGCACCTGCGACCTCTATGGCCTGAGCGGCAAGATCGGCCGCGCCGAGAACGATCCCGAACGCTTCATCACCACCTGGGATGCGACCACCAGCGGCGACAACTGGCAGGTGGAGACGCGTTACATGTTTCTGCGCTGGGAGGACATCATCCGCAAAGACTTCGCGCGCCCGCTCTGGTGGAAGATCGTGCATACGTATCGCACGTTCGTACTGTCCATCTTCAGCGGGGCCGTGCCACGCATTCTCAAGGCGCATTGGCGCTTCGGCCTTTTCATTCTCTATCCGCCGCTGTTGATGACAATTTGGGCGCTGCTCGGCGTGGCGGCCGGCCTGGCTGTAGTGAAGCTCCTTGCCGCATACGGCGCACATACGCTGCTGGCCGACCTCGTCGGTGCCGGCGCCGGGTTTGCCACCTCCATAGGCGTGCTCAAGCTTACCGAGCCGCTGACCTATCTTCTGTATCTCTGCGACGACGGCATCTCGACTCACCAGTTCGCCCACCGCCAGCGGCCGGACTGGGAGGTGCGCACGGAGTTCTTTGCCGGCTACCTGACAGAGGCGGTGGCTGCCAGCGACGCCGACGAGGCGGTCATCGTCGGCCACAGTTCCGGCTCGTTCCTGGCGGTCGACGTGCTCGACCGGGCGCTGCTACGCGATCCGGAGCTTGGGCAGCGTGGCCCATGCGTGCGATTGCTCACCGTAGGAGCCAACCTGCCGATCGTCGGCTTCCACACCGGGGCGCAATGGTTCCGCGATCGGCTGCGGCGCTTGGGCGCCGCGCCCGATATCGCCTGGGTCGACTACCAGTCGCGCCACGACATCATGAATTTCTGGCCGTTCGACCCCGTCTCAGGCCACGGCATCGCGCTTGGCGCGGAGCAGCGCAACCCGGTGGTAGTCCCCATCAGTTTCCGCGACCTGTGGAAACCCGGCAAATTCGGCCGCCGGCGCCTGCGCTTCTTCCGGGCTCATTTCCAGTTCCTGCTCGCCAATGAGCGGACCGGGGCGGCCTATGACTACTACCTGATCTGCTGCGGGCCGCTCGACCTGGTGACCCGCGCCACCAGGCCAGCCGAGGCTATTGCCGCCATGGCGGCGAATTCAGGCCCCGGGGAAGCCGCCGCGGCCGGCGGCTGAATTGCCTGGGGGCGCGGAACTGGTGTAAGCCTCACTGGGGAGTGAGCCAAGAGCGGCCGGATGGCGCCCGCCGGCCCTGCCGTGGAGTAAGTTTTGCCTGAAGCCTCCAAGACGCCGCTGCTTGACCGTGTCAGCGTCCCGCGTGACCTGAAGAACCTGTCGGCCGAGCAGCTCAAGCAGCTCACCGACGAAGTGCGCTGGGAGATGATCGACGCCGTCGCCAAGACCGGCGGCCACCTCGGCGCAGGCCTCGGCGTGGTCGAATTGACCGTCGCCCTGCATTCCGTGTTCGACACCCCCGCCGACCGACTGATCTGGGACGTAGGCCACCAGGCTTATCCACACAAGATCCTCACCGGCCGGCGCGACCGCATCCGCACCATCCGCCAGGGGGGCGGGCTCTCCGGCTTCACCAAGCGCGCCGAGAGCGAATACGACCCGTTCGGCGCCGCCCATTCCTCGACCTCGATTTCGGCGGGTCTTGGTATGGCGGTGGCGCGCGATCTTGCCGGCGGGAAGAACAACGTGATCGCAGTGATCGGCGATGGCGCCATGTCGGCCGGCATGGCCTACGAGGCGATGAACAATGCTGGCGCGCGCAATGAGCGACTGATCGTCATCTTGAACGACAACGACATGTCGATCGCGCCGCCGGTCGGCGCCATGTCGGCCTATTTGGCGCGGCTCGGCTCCGGCCACACCTATTTGAAACTGCGCGACGTCGGCAAGCAGCTCACCCATCACCTGCCGAAGGCCATCGACCGCGCCATCACACGCGCTATCGAACACGCGCGCGGCTATGTCACCGGCGGCACGCTGTTCGAGGAGCTCGGCTTCTATTATGTCGGGCCGATCGACGGGCACAATCTCGACCACCTGTTGCCGGTGCTGCGCAATGTGCGCGACGCCGAGATCGGGCCGATCCTGGTGCATGTGGTCACGCAGAAGGGCAAGGGCTACGCCCCGGCCGAGAATTCCGCCGACAAATATCACGGCGTGGTCAAGTTCGACGTCGCCACCGGCGCGCAGGCCAAGTCGAAGGGCGGCGCGCCGCAATACACCAAGGTGTTCGGCCAGAGCCTGATCAAGGAAGCGCGCAAGGACGACAAGATCGTCGCCATCACGGCGGCGATGCCGTCGGGCACTGGCATCGATCTGTTCGAGAAGGAATTTCCCAACCGCACATTCGATGTCGGCATCGCCGAGCAGCATGGGGTGACTTTCGCGGCCGGGCTGGCGGCGGAAGGCTTCAAGCCGTTCGCGGCGATCTATTCCACCTTCCTGCAGCGCGCCTATGACCAGGTGGTGCACGACGTCGCCATCCAGCGGCTGCCGGTGCGCTTCGCGCTCGACCGCGCAGGGCTGGTCGGCGCCGACGGGCCGACCCATGCCGGCGCTTTCGACATCGCCTATCTCGGCTGCCTGCCCGGCTTCGTGCTGATGGCGGCGGCCGACGAGGCCGAGCTTGTGCACATGGTGGCGACGCAAGTCGCGATCGACGACCGGCCGAGCGCCTTGCGCTATCCGCGCGGCGAGGGCGTCGGTGTGCCGCTGCCCGAGGAAGGCACGCCGCTCGAGATCGGTAAGGGCCGCGTGCTCACCGAAGGCAGCAAGATCGCGCTGCTCTCCTATGGCACCCGGCTGGCCGAATGCCTGAAGGCGGCCCAGGAACTGAAAGCGCTTGGCCTGTCCACCACCGTCGCCGATGCCCGCTTCGCCAAGCCGCTCGACCTCGATCTGCTCTTGCGCCTCGCGCGCGAGCACGAGGTGCTGATCACCATCGAGGAAGGCGCCATCGGCGGCTTCGGCGCATACGTACTGCAGAACCTGGCCGAGCAGGGCGTACTCGACCGCGGAATGCAGGTGCGCACGATGGTGCTGCCGGATGTGTTCATCGATCAGGATACGCCGGCGGCGATGTATGCGCAGGCCGGGCTCGACGCCAGCGCCATCGTCGTCAAGGTGTTCGAGGCGCTCGGCAAGGACGCCGCGGCCGAGGCGGTGAAGCTCGCCTAGGCCGCTAAATTGTCGTCATCCGCGAAGGCGGATGACCCAGTAGCCACCGTATTTGCGATAATCTCCAACGCCAGCGATGACTGGATGCCCCGCCTGCGCGGGGCATGACAGCGGAGTTATGATGACCACTCGCCAACGCGCCGATCGCCTGCTGGTCGAGCGGGGCCTGTTCGAAAGCCGCGCCAAGGCGCAAGCCGCGATCGAAGCTGGTCTGGTCAGCGCCAATGACGTTGGCGTGCGCAAGGCCTCCGAGGCAATCCCGGTCGATGCGATGTTGCGCGCGAGCGCGGCGCATCCTTACGTCTCGCGCGGCGGCGTGAAGCTTAATGCCGCGCTCGATCATTTCGGCTTCGACCCAAAAGGCCGCGTTTGCCTCGACATCGGCGCGTCTACCGGCGGCTTCACACAGGTGCTGCTGGAGCGCGGCGCCGCCCGTGTCTACGCGGTCGATGTGGGCAAAAGGCAATTGCACGAAAGCCTGCGGGCCCGGCCTGAAGTGGTGTCGTTGGAGGCGACCGACATCCGCGCGCTCTCCCCTGCCCGGCTCGACGCGCCGCCCGATCTGATCACCGTCGATGTCAGTTTCATCTCGCTCAAGCAGGTCTTGCCGGCGGCGCTTGCATTGGCAGAGCGGCCCGCGCAGCTTGCGGCACTGATCAAGCCGCAATTCGAGGCCGGACGCGCGCATATCAAGAAAGGCATCGTGCGCGACGAAGCCGTGCACACCACGGTGTGCGACGACATCGACGCATTCGTCGCTTCGCTCGGCTGGCGTGTTGCCGGTGTCATCCCATCACCGATCACCGGCGGCGACGGAAATGTCGAATTCCTGCTGGGCGCCGCGCGTGACTGAACAACTTACGATTCGCCGCCTCGGTCATCGCGGTGACGGCGTCGCCGATACGGCCGCAGGGCCGGTCTACGTGCCCAACACGCTGCCAGGCGAAACGGTGACCGTGGAAGCCGTGGTCGGCCATCCCGACCGGCGGCATCTGGTGCATGTCGACAAGCCGAGCCATGAACGCGCCCAACCGATCTGCAAGCATTTCGGCGCCTGCGGCGGCTGCGCGCTGCAGCACTGGTCGCTCGCCGAATATCATTTGTGGAAGCGCGAACTGGTGGTGGAGGCGCTTGGCGCTGTCGGATTGGTGGTGCCGGTCGCCCCGCTGATCGACGCCCACGGGCAAGGCCGCCGCCGCGCGGTGCTGCACGCCCGGCGCGGCGAGCACGACGTGCTGGAAGTCGGCTTCGCCGCCCCCCGCGCGCACCACATCGTCGCCATCGACGCCTGCCCGATTCTCAGCGACGGACTCGCCGGCGCGATTCTAGCGGCCTGGGCCATCGCGGACGTTCTCAAGCCCACGCGCAAACCGCTCGACATCCAGGTGACTGCAACTGATTCAGGGCTGGACGTGGACGTGCGCGGCTCCGGTCCGCTTTCCGCCGCGATCACAGCCACGCTTGCCGGCATCGCCGACCAGCACAAGCTCGCCCGCCTCACCCGCCACGGCGAACTGGTGGCGCAAGCAACGCAACCGATGCTGACGATCGGCCGTGCCCAGGTGCCGCTGCCGCCCGGCGGCTTTCTGCAGGCAACAGCCGAAGGCGAAGCGGTGCTGGCGCGGCTGGTGATCGATCATGCCGGCAAGGCCAAGCGCGTTGCCGACCTGTTCGCCGGCATCGGCCCGTTTGCCCTGCGGCTGGCGGAGCACGCGCGCGTCACCGCCGCCGACAGCGAGGCGAGCGCGATCGAAGCGCTCAAGCGCGCGGCCGCCACCACGAGCGGCTTGAAGCCGGTGGAAACGCTGACGCGCGACCTGTTCCGCCGTCCGTTCATGGCCGCGGAACTGAAATCCTTCGATGCCGTAGTATTCGATCCGCCGCGCCAGGGCGCCGACGCTCAAGCGCGCGAGCTCGCGACAAGCGCGGTGCCGGTCGTGGTGGCGGTGTCGTGCGACGCCATGACCTTCGCGCGCGACGCAAGGCTGCTGGTGGACGGAGGCTACCAACTCGCCGCCGTCACGCCGGTTGACCAGTTCCGCTATTCGCACCACGTCGAGTTGGTGGCGAAATTCGTGCGCTGAGCGCCTTCAGTGGAAATCGTAGCCGCCCCAGCGGTCCTGCCACATGGTCTCGCCGATGGTGCAGGAGATGCGTGGCGCCTGCGCCGAGGCCGGAATGACACGCGGCTCCGGCTGGCGTCCCGCGACTTCCAAAACCAGTTTCGTGCGCGTCGCCTCGATGAACTTCTCGCGCGCGCGGATCGGTACCACGAAGGCGCCCGGGCCACCGATCACGCAGTCCTCATAGTAGACGTCGAGGTTCTTGATATCCATGGTGCCGGCATTGGCGCGCTTGAGCATGATCGGCAGGCCGTTGATGGTGATGCCGGCGGCGATCACCTCGTCGCGCATCGGCACGATCAACCGTCCGGAATTGTTGGCGCCGTCACCGGAGACGTCGATGACACGGCGAAGGCCGCGATAACCGCTATGGTCGAACAAGGGCTTGGCAAATTCCAATGCGCCAGAAATCGAGGTGCGCGAGGCGCGGCGGTAAGGCGCCGCCGCGATCTCGGCGGCGACCGCGTCGGCCGATTCCGGACCTTCGATCAGCCGCCACGGCACCACGACGCGTTGATCGGTTTGGCCGGCCCATTCGATATAGGTGACGGCGATCTTGCCGTTGGCGCCCTCGCGCAGTGCCTGCATGAATGCTTTTGAGGTGAGCGCCATGGCATAGCCTTCGCGCTGCAACGCCTGCTCGTCCGGATCCATCGAATAGGAAACGTCGACCGCGAGTACCAGTTCGACATCGACCGGGACAGCGCCCGGGCTCCTGTCCGCAAGGCGTGGGCGGCCGGGCGCCGCCCAAACCGCAACCGAAAGGACCGCAACGGCAACGGCCGCCGCCATGCCGGCAGCGGCCCAGGTTACTCGACGTCGCCCCATAGGACTCTCCCCGCAAGGATCAGGAGATGCTGCCACGTGGCCGGGGCAAAAAAAAGGCCAAGTGGTTATTGTTTGCGCATGATCTTTCCCGAAAACCGGTGCCCATCCCCGATCAAGTCGAGGACAGGCTTTTCGGGGTCATGCGCTAGCTTTCCAGCGCTTCGGTATCGACGATCTCAATGCCGAAACCGCCGAGACCCACATAAGTGCGATTGCTGGAAGAGAGCAGCCGGATCGAGGAAATGCCGAGGTCCTTGAGGATCTGGGCGCCGAGGCCGATCTCGCGCCATTGCCGCGAGCGCGCGGCGTCGGCGTCGGTATCGCCCTCGTGCGGGATTTCCGCCACCGGCACCCCGGCGGTGCCGTCGCGCAAATAGACGATGACGCCGCGGCCGGCCGCCTTGAAGCGCGTGAGCGCGGCATGGATCGGCTTGGCGCCGCCGAACACATCGCCGATCACGTCGGCGCGGTGCAGCCGCGCCGGTACGCCATTGCCGTCGCCGATGTCGCCGTAAACGAAGGCCATGTGGTGCACGCGATCGAACGGCGTGATATAGGCATAGCCGTTGAGCGGGCCGACTTCCGACGCAACATGAAATTCGCCCACGCGCTCCACCAGCTTGTCGCGGTTCTGCCGGTGGGCGATTAGTTCGGCGATCGAGACCTGAACGAAATTGTTTTTCGCGGCGAAGGCCGCGACTTGCGGCCCGCGCATCACTGTGCCGTCGTCGTTGGTGAGTTCGGACAGCACGCCGACCGGCGGCAGTCCGGCCAAGCGGCAGAGATCGACGCAGGCCTCGGTATGGCCGGAGCGCATCAGCACGCCGCCCTGGCGCGCAACCAGTGGGAACACGTGGCCGGGGCGCACGAAATCGGCGGCGGCGCTGTTATCGTTGGCAAGCGCGCGCACGGTGTTGCAGCGTTCTTCAGCCGAGATCCCGGTAGTAAGCCCGCGGCGCACATCCACCGATACGGTAAAGGCGGTACCGAGCGGCGCTTCATTCTCGGCCACCATGGGATCGAGCTGCAGGCGGCGCGCGAGCTCGCCGCCGAGCGGCGCGCAGACGATGCCCGAGGTGTTGCGGATGATGAAGGCCATCTTTTCCGGCGTGCAAAGCGAAGCGGCGACGAACAGGTCGCCCTCGTTTTCACGATCGTCGTCGTCGGTCACGACCACGATCTCGCCTTTGGCGAAGGCCTTGATTGCAGCATCAACGCGCTGGTGGCTATCGGACACGAGATGACCTCACGGGCGGCGTCAGGGCTTGAACGGCCACGCCGTCCCCTCGCCCACCTGGCCGCGATGCATGAGATAGTGATCGGCGAGCACGCATGCCACCATGGCTTCGCCGATCGGCACTGCGCGGATGCCGACGCAAGGGTCATGGCGGCCCTTGGTGACGACCTCAGTGTCGTGGCCGTAGCGGTCTACGGTCTTGCGCGGCGTCAAGATCGACGACGTCGGCTTGACCGCGAAACGGGCGACGATCTGCTGCCCAGTGGAGATGCCGCCGAGTATTCCGCCGGCATGGTTGGACAGGAACACCGGCTTGTTCTCGTTGCCCAAGTTCGGATTTTTGCGCATCTCGTCGGCATTGTCCTCGCCACTCATGGCCGCGGTGGCAAAGCCGTCGCCGATCTCGACGCCCTTGACCGCGTTGATGCCCATGAGCGCACTGGCAAGGTCGCCATCGAGCTTGGCATAGACCGGCGCGCCCAGGCCCGCCGGCACGCCGTCCGCCACCACCTCGATCACGGCTCCGCAGGACGAGCCGGCCTTGCGCACGCCGTCGAGATACTCCTCGTAGAATTTCGCCTGCTTGGCGTCCGGGCAGAAGAACGGGTTGTTGCCGATCTCGTTCCAGTCCCAGCGCGAACGATCGATCTTGTGTGGGCCCATCTGCACCAGCGCGGCACGCACGGTCAGGCCGGGAATGATTTTGCGCGCGACGGCGCCGGCCGCTACCCGCGCCGCGGTCTCGCGCGCTGAGGCGCGTCCGCCGCCGCGGTAATCGGTAATGCCGTATTTGACGTCGTAGGTATAGCCGGCGTGACCGGGGCGGTACTTGTCCTTGATCGCGGAATAATCTTTCGAGCGCTGATCGACGTTCTCGATCATCAACATGATGGGGGTGCCCGTGGTGACCTGCTGGCCGCTCTTCTCGTCGGTGAAAACGCCGGACATGATCTTAACTGCGTCCGGCTCCTTCCGTTGAGTAGTGAAGCGCGACTGGCCCGGCCGCCGCTTGTCGAGATAGCCTTGGATGTCCTTCTCGGTCAGCGGAATGCGCGGCGGGCAACCATCGACCACGCAGCCGATCGCCGCCCCGTGGCTTTCGCCGAAGCTGGTGAAGCGGAAAAGATGACCGAAAGTATTGAACGACATAACGAACGACTTGGCGGCTCCGTTGGTGCGGGCTTGGTAGCCCGCACCTTGGCGGCGGTCAAATACGCGTTAAAAGCGCTCGAAAAAGCGCGTTGTGCGCCACTTTGCCGGCCGAAACCGGGCATTGCGGGTCACGCACCTAAGCATCCCCCGCGACCGCCGGTGTAACGCGTAAGATACGGAAAAATAGGTAAAATTTATACTGTGTTTATTGCTCGGGTAAGCGGGCCCAGTCTACCAACCGACTTTGGTGAGGGAACGCAGCAGGCCGAATCGGAATTCGAACGGCGTCATCTCCCGTTGCTAAGCAAACAAACCAAATGAGGACTTAGGACAATGCGCAAGCTAACCGCTGTCGCAATCGCGCTCGGCTTCCTCGCGGCCACCAGCCTGCCGACCTTCGCAACAACCGTCGTCAATCCGGGCGTGGCGAAGACCGATACCCTGTCGGCGGCCATGAAGAAAAAGAAGACCTCGAAGAAGAAAAAGAAGCCGGCTGACACGCAGGCCACCCAGAAGACTGACGAAAAAAAGGCCGACGACAAGATGACGGACAAGAAGTCCAGCATGTCTTCCGATAAGGCCAAGACAGACACCAAGACCGACACCAAGAAAACCACCAAAAAGACCACTAAAAAGAAGAAGACGACCAAGAAAAAGCCGATGAAGAAGGACGAGAGTAAGTCCTGAACGGATTACACGCGCGTTTCCTCGTGCGAACGAAGCGGCCGGGCCTCAGGTCCGGCCGTTTTGTTTTGGCGCATGAGGTTCAGGTGCCACGCGAGAGCTGCCTGTCTTTACGTTTGGACACTGCTGCGCCGAAGGCTTGAAACAGCGCGCGGTTGACGGTGTTTCGTTGCGGGTCGTACTCGGCGTGCCATTGCACGCCCAAGGCAAAGCCCGGCGCATCGGCAACGCGGATCGCCTCGATCGTGCCGTCTTCCGCCACCCCCTCGACCACGATGCGCTTGCCCGGCTCGAGAATGCCCTGGCCATGCAGCGAGTTTACGCGAATCCTCTCCTGGCCCAGCAGGTTTGCGAAAACGCCGCCCGGCACCAAGCGCACGTCATGACGCTCGCCATAGACCACCTCCTGGTCAGGATGGATTTCACCGGTCGGCAATCGCGGCATCCGGTGATTCAAGCGACCGGACAACTCTCTGATCTCCGGATGCAGCGAGCCACCGAAGGCCACGTTCATTTCCTGGAAGCCGCGGCAGACGCCGAACAGCGGCACGCCGCGCTCGACGCACACCTTGACCAGTTGCAACGCCAGTGCGTCACGGCGCTTGTCGTACGGCTCATAGCTTGGATGCTCTTCGGCGCCGAAGTGCGTCGGATGGACATTGGCGCGGGCGCCGGTCAGGAGCACGCCATCGACCGTCTCCAACAAGGCGTCGATATCCGTGATAGCCGGATCGCCGGCAAAGATCAGTGGCAGTGCGCCGACGACGTCGGCCACCGCCATCAAATTTCGCTCGCCGACCCGCTGGGCGGGGAATCGATTTTCGGCAAGGTGGGCACTCCCAATAACGCCGACCACTGGCTGTTTCATCGTATCTTTTTTCTTCCCAGTTCATCCCGGCGCGCCTGCACGCACGCAGGAATCGCCACGCATAGCGTGGCAGCCTTTCGCCCTGAAATACATAGACCACCTTTTGCGCGATATCGAGCGGTGCCCCCACCGCCGGCTTGACGTCGGGTAAGCGTGGCTTCCGGCGCAATCTATGGCTCGCTTTGCGAGGGTGCTCACTCAATTGGGATGCCCACCTCTTGCCAAGCATCCGCAAAAGGCGCGTAGACCCTTGGCTCGAATCCAGCTGCCACGGAAAACTTGCGAATCGAGAAATTCGGATCGCATACGACCGCCTGTTGTGCCGCGAATTTCGCCTCTTCGTCACAGCCAAGCCGCGCCAGCGCGGCGGCCAAAAACGCGTGCGACATGCCGAATTTTGGGTTCGACTTAATCGATCGCCGCGCGGCGTCGCGCGATTTCTCATACTGCTTGAGATGAAAGTACGAGATCGCAAGTGCGTTGTATGATAGGTAGTTCAAAGGATCGAAGGGACTGAGGCGAAGCGCGCGCTGCGCGCGTTCGATTGCGACATCCGTCTTTCCCATCCACGACAAAGCGAGCGCACTGCACGAAAGCGACAGCAGATTGGAATTGCTGAGCGCCAATGCGCGGTCGAAGAGTTCCAGCGCCGTAGCTGGATCCCGCTCGTCGATGGCGATGACGAAGCCCGCAATCCCGAGCGCGATGGCATCGTCGCCGCCGCCGGCGATCGCAGCACGCGCGTGGCGAACAGCGGCCACACGATCCTCCTCACGCAACCCGGCGCGGCCATAGCGGGCGTGGTAACACAACGCCAGCGGCGCATGCGCCGCCGCGTAGCCGGGCTCGATCTCGAGTGCCTTTTCGAGCAACGGAATGGCCACGGCCGCTTCCTCCGGCATGTGGCTGTAGGCGTGTGGCATGGCCTGTAGGACAAGATCATAAGCATCCAGGCTGTCGGGCCGTTTGCGCCTGATCCGCTCAAGCTCGGCTTTTCTGAGGTTCGGCTCGATGGTGCCGACCACGCTCATGGCGATTTCGTCCTGCAATGCAAAAATATCGTCAAGCTGCCGGTCATAGCGTTCGACCCATAGGTGCAGGCCGGTCTCGGCGTCGACAAGTTGAACGGTGACGCGGGCGCGGTTTTCAACCTTGCGCACACTGCCTTCGAGCACGTAACGCACACCGAGGTCGCGCCCGACCTGCTTAACGTCGATCGCCCTGCCTTTGTAGGTGAAGCTCGAATTTCTGGCGATGACCGAAAGCCAGGTGATGCGTGAAAGCCCGGCGATGATGTCTTCGACCATGCCGTCGGCGAAGTATTCCTGCTCCGGGTCGCTGCTCATGTTCTGGAACGGCAGGACGGCAATCGAGCGGCCTTCGAGCAACCCCGGGCCGCGCACGGTGTCGGCCTCACCTTGCATCGGCGAAGGTGGCGAGGTGATGCCGGACAGCCGGTAACCGCGGCCCGGCACCGTCGCGATATAGTCCCGGCCGCTCCGGTCCTTGTCGAACGCCTTGCGCAGAGCCGACACATGCACCTGGATGACGTTCTCCTCGACGATCTGGCCGGGCCACACGGCGGCCATCAAGGCATCCTTGGTCACGAGGTCGCCCTTGGCCGAGGCCAGCACGCACAGGATATCAAGCGCCCGGCTGCCAAGCCGCACGGGCTTGCCGTCACGCAGCAACACACGCTGCCCGAAATCGAGTCGGAACGGGCCGAAACTGACGTCATCGCCGGTCATCATCGCCATAGCGACCGCGGATTCAGAACATTTAAGCCCCTGAACCAAGGACCTTAAGCGACCCCCTCCCTACGGTCCACATTGGCGGTCAATTGCCGGCCATCCATGAGGGAGACGACCATGTCAACCAACACCGTTACCAAGGGCAAATTTTCCTCGCCTGGCGAAGGCAATATCTATGCGAAGGCCAACGAGGTCATCGTGAAGATCACCGGAGCGGACACCAATCAAACGTTCGAGGTGGTCGAAGAGAACTGCAAGCCCGGCTTCCAGTCGCGCGCGCACTACCATATCAAGGCGTACGAGACGTTTTACGTGTTCGAAGGCAGTGTCGACTTCCAGGTCGGCGACGAAATCTTCCATGCCACCAAGGGCTCTTGCGTTCACATCCCGCCCGGCGTTCCGCACCAGGCGACGTCGAAAGACGGTGTGCGGATGCTGATGATCTACAGTCCGGCCGGCACCGAAGGCATGTTCGCGGCCATGCACGCGCTCACGCAAGACCAGCTCATGAACGCCGACCTCACCAAAAAGCTCGCGTTCAAACACGACACTGTCATGATTGAGCAAAGCAAGGACGGCCGCGGCAAGGGGACGATCCTGGGATAACGAAAATCCCTACTCGGCTATGGCGGCGTTGCCGCCCGGTCCGAGCACGAAGTGGCTCTACGCATAGCGCGTGAGCGTGCCGCCTTCGAACACGTAGACCACCCCTTGCGCGATATCGATGAGCGGGGCAGCCGCCGGCCTGGCGATGCCGAGCGAGGCCATCAATCCGCGCGCGGTGCCGCCATGGGCGGTGACGACGGTGTCCTGGCGGAGACTGTCGTACCAATCGCGCATGCGCCCCGCCACGGTCTCGTAACTTTCCCCGCCCGGCGCCACGAAGTGCCATTTGTCGTGCTCGCGCAAGGCAACCTGTTCGGGATCACGGGAACGCAATTGCGCGATGGTAAAGCCTTCCCATCGGCCGAAGCAGATTTCGATGAGGCGCGGCTCGATGCGGTAGCCTTGCGCGCCTAGACCGAGCGCCGGGCGTGCCAATTCCATGGTTTGGCAGGCGCGGCCAAGCGGGCTCGAGACGTAATCGAGGGCGGCGGCATCAACGCCTTGGTCGGCGAACAGATCGCGCAGGACATCGCCGCAATGTGCGGCTTGCGCCCGCCCGCGCGCATTGAGAGGAATGTCTTGATGACCTTGCAAACGGCCTTCGACGTTCCAGTCGGTCTCGCCGTGGCGGATGTAATAGAGGATGGGCACCGCCATGAAATACGGCCGCTAGTCACCGACCGTGATGTCCGGCGCGTCGGGATTCTTGATGCCGACGACGTGATAGCCGGCGTCGACGTGGTGAATCTCCCCGGTCACGCCGCTCGACATGTCGGAGAGGAAATAGACCCCGGTCTTGCCGACATCGTCCAGCGTCACGTTGCGCCGCAGCGGCGTGTTGTACTCATTCCACTTCAGAATATAACGGAAATCGCCGATGCCGGAGGCGGCCAGTGTCTTGATCGGACCGGATGAGATGGCGTTGACGCGGATGTTTTTAATGCCGAGATCGGCCGCGAGATAGCGCACAGAAGATTCCAGCGCCGCCTTGGCCAGGCCCATGACGTTATAATGCGGCATCCATTTCTCGGCACCGTAATAAGTCAGCGTGAGCATCGAGCCGCCATTGGTCATCAGCTTTTCGGCGCGCTGCGCGACCGCCGTGAACGAAAAGCAGCTCACCTGCATGGTCTTGGTGAAGTTATCCAAGGTGGTGTCGACGTAGCGGCCGTCGAGCTGATCCTTGTCCGAATAGGCGATGGCGTGCACCAGAAAATCGAGCGAGCCCCAGGCCGACTGCACCGCGGCGAACACCGCATCCATCGAGGCCGGATCGGTGACGTCGCAATGGCCGGCCACCAGGCCGCCCACCTCCTGGGCCAGCGGCTCGACGCGCTTCTTGATCGCATCCCCCTGGTAGGTGAAGGCGAGCTCGGCCCCTTGGTCGCGGCAGGCGCGCGCAATGCCCCAAGCGATCGAGCGGTTGTTGGCCACGCCCATGATCAGGCCGCGTTTGCCGCGCATCAGACCCGAAGTTTCCGGCATGGCCTTTCCCATCTTGGCCGGGTGAGCGCCGGCTGTCTCCCTATGGCATAGGGTCATGGGCCCATCAAGCAATGCGCCGGTTCGGCCGTTTGGCGCCGTTATTTCCATTCGTTTAGGGGAATATGATTGGATTCGAGGGGTTTTTTCTAATGGTTGACGGTGTCGGCCAGCGCGTCGATTTAAGTCTTGTGCAAACCAGGGAGGGCCCGCTTGGCTACGTTCCAGCAGAAGATCGAGGCGGCGATCCCGGCGCTGCGCCGCTATGCCCGGGCGCTGACGCGGGACTCGGATATCGCCGACGACTTGGTCCAGGACACGCTGGTGCGGGCGCTGCGCTCGGAGCATCTGTTTGAAGGCGACGAGATTCGCAGCTGGCTGTACACGATCCTGACCAACCTCAACCGCAACCGGCTACGCTCGCTGGCGCGCCGGCCGGTGCTGGCGCCGATCGAGGACAACGACGCGCCCGATCTGGCGGGACCGGAAGCGGGCGGCCGCGACATTGAGCGCGCGCTCGCGCTTCTGGTGGAGGAGCAGCGCACGGCGCTGCTGTTGGTGGTGCTGGAGGGCCTCAGCTATCGCGAGGTCGCAGAGGTGCAAGGCGTGCCGATCGGTACCGTGATGTCGCGTCTGGCGCGCGCACGCGTCCAGATCAAAACCTATCTCGAAGGCGGGCGCCCGGCGCTGCGCCGCGTGAAATGAAAAAAGACAAGGTGAAGCCATGACGACGCAAGATTCACCCGTGACCGAGGAAGAGCTGCACGCCTATGTCGACGGCGAATTGCCGGCCGACCGCAAGGAAGCCGTTGCCTCCTGGCTGGCCGCTCACCCCGGTGAGGCTGCGACCGTCGCCGCTTGGCTGGCGCAAGCCGAGGCCATTCGCGCGCGCTACGGCGCAGTGGCCGACGAGCCGGTGCCGGAGCGGCTCAAGCTCGACCGGATCATGCGGCAGGGCCGTCCGGGCCGTTCGCTGGCGGCGCTCGCCGCAGCCGCAGCCGTCATCGCCTTCGTGATCGGCGGCGCCGCAGGCTGGATGGCGCGCGGCGCATCGGCCGCGGCCCCCACCAGCGCCGGTTCGATCACCGCTGACGCGTTGGAGGCGCACAAGCTCTACGTGGTCGAAGTCCGTCATCCGGTGGAAGTGCCGGGCAATGAACGCGCGCACATGACGGCATGGCTGTCGAAGCGGCTCGGCTATGCGCAGCGCATCCCCGACCTGCAATCGATCGGCCTCAAGCTGGTCGGCGGCCGGCTGCTGCCGGGCCCGACCGGCGCCGCCGCGATGTACATGTATGAAGGGCCGTCCGGCGAGCGCTTCACACTCTATTGCGCCAAAGCGACGGAGCCGGAGAGCGCGCTGCACTTCAAGACGGGCAAGCAATTCGCCACTTTCAGCTGGGTCGACGACAAGGTCGGCTACGTGGTGAGCGGGCCGGACAACCGCGCGCGGCTTGAGAAGGTCACCAAGACGATTTATGAGCAGGTGGACAAGAGCGGCACGCGCAAGTCCTGATCACTCCATGTCCTTGCGCGGGTCGTAGGGCTTCTCGTCACGCCATTTCTTCATCAGCGCGTTGAAATCGTCATCGGAGCGCTCGGGCAGCACGATGCGCACGGTGGCTAACAGGTCGCCGCTGCCGCTCTTGGCCTTGAGGCCCTTGCCCTTGAGGCGGAAGGTGCGGCCCGAATTGGTGCCGGCAGGGATCGCCAGTTCCACCGCGCCGTCGAGTGTCGGCACCCGCACCTTGCCGCCGAGCGCCGCTTCGTAAAGCGTGATCGGCAGGTCGAGCCTGAGATCGGAGCCGTCCGGCTTGAACAACGGATGCGGCGCGACATTGACGGTGATCAGCGCATCGCCGGCCTTGCCTTGGGCGCTCGGCCAGCCCTGACCTTTCAGCCTGATGGTTTGCCCGCTCAGGAGGCCGGCCGGAATCTTGACCTCAATGTCTTTTCCCGTGGGCAAATGCACACGCGTCTTGGTGCCCTTGGCGGCGTCCGGCAGGCTGACGGTGAGTGTGGCGTGCAGGTCCTGGCCGGTTACGGGCGCGCCGAAATCCTCCGGCTCGAAGCGTGGACCGCGGCCGCCGCGCGCCGCGCCGCCGAACATGCCGCGCAAGATGTCCTCGAAGCCGCCGCCGCCACCGACACCACCACCACCGCCCGCACGCTGGAAGCCGTCGGGTCCGAAACTGAAGCTTTCGAATTGGGCGCCGCCCGGGCCTTGCCGGAAGCCGCCGCCGCCAGGCTGCGCACCGAAGCCCTCGAACCCTTGAAAGCGCGGCTTGCCCTCGGCGTCGATTTCGCCGCGATCGAAGGCTTTGCGCTTCTCGTCGTCGCCGACGATCTCATAGGCGGCATTGAGCTCGGCGAAGTGCGAGGCCGCCTTTGGGTCATGCTTGTTGGCGTCGGGATGCAGCTTTTTGGCGAGCCGCCGGTAGGCGCTCTTGATGTCCTTTTCGCTCGCACCCTTCGATACCCCCAGAATCTCGTAGGGGTCGCGCATCCGTTTCGATCTCCGTGAAAATGCCCTGCCCGCCGGCCGAATGCCGGCGAACTCGATGGGCTAAATGTGGGGTTCAATCGCTCTGGATGCAACGCATCTACGCCCTGCGGGCTTCAGAGCGCAGGCGCACCCCTAAGAGCGATTCCACGGCTTGAGGCTGCGCACTTCCCAGCTGTCCGTGCTCTGCTTGCAGGCCTCGCCTTCCAGCCAGGCTTCGTCGCTGCCGTTGACAAAGCTCGCCAGGAAATTCCGGCAGGTATGCCCGTCCAGGAGGTAGGCGGAGGCGATGGGCGTGACCGTGCCGCGTGCACCGCTGTGCGGGTTTTCCCAGGGCTGGCTGGAGTCCTTCTTGCCGCGCCGGAGCACTTCGCCGGCGGCGGCGCGAGCGTAAGCCAAATCGCCGGCGGGCGGCAACTTGCTCGCCGCTTTGATGTCGGGCGGCGGCGTGATGGAGCCGGTGGTCGTAGTCCTGCCGCCGCCAAAAAAGGAATCGAGCTGATAGGACATGCTGCAGCCGCTACTCGCCAGCGCCAGAATCAGCACGGCCGCTGCGGCTGAGCCGCGCCATAGGCGCGAAGCGGCACATCCACTATATAGACGGGTACGCTGAGCAACGACACCGGCCACGCGAGCACTCCGAGCAATGTCCGATACGGTGCCGATTGAACACCCAAGCTGGTTAACGAGTGGTGATTTTACCGCCGCCGCCGAGCCATTGCGGCTGTTTGCCGCCTGGCTGGAGAACGCCACCACCTCGGAATCGCGCGATCCAACCGCCATGACGCTGGCGACGGTCGATACCGACGGACTGCCGAATGCCCGGATGGTGCTGCTGAAGGGCGCCGATGAGCGGGGTTTCGTGTTCTACACCAACATGGAGAGCCAAAAGGGCCGCGAACTCGACGTCCACCCCGCCGCAGCGCTGGTCTTTCATTGGAAATCGACCAACCGGCAGGTGCGCGTGCGCGGGCCGGTGGAGCGCGTCAGCGATGCGGAGGCCGACGCCTATTTCGCCAGCCGCCCGAAACAGGCGCAGATCGGCGCCTGGGCCAGCAAGCAGTCGTCACCGCTGGGAAGCCGCCTCGCCTTCGAGAAGGCGGTCGCGCTCTACGCCGCCAAATATGCCATCGGCCAGGTGCCGCGCCCGTCGTATTGGTCCGGCTATCGGATCGTGCCGCTGGCCATCGAATTCTGGCAGGAGCGGCCGTTCCGCCTGCACGACCGCATCGAATTCCGGCGCGCGGAGCCGGGCGCGCCGTGGAGCAAGACGCGGCTCAATCCGTGAGCTAGCATCACGCGATAAGCCCACTTGCAATCGAGAAAGATTCCAAACACGCCATGCCGACCTCGCAATCGAACCAGCCGCGCCGGACGCTGCTCCTGACCGGAGCCAGCCGCGGCATCGGCCACGCGACCGTCAAGCGCTTCTCGGCCGCCGGCTGGCGCGTGATCACCTGCTCGCGCCACCCGTTCCCGGAGAATTGCCCGTGGGACGCAGGGCCTGAAGATCACATCCAGGTCGACCTCGCCGACGAGGCCAACACGCTTGCCGCAGTCGAAGAGATCAAGAACCGGCTGGAGAGCAACGAGCTGCACGCGCTGGTCAACAATGCCGCGATCTCGCCCAAGGCCGAGGGCGGCAAGCGCATGGGCACGCTCGATACCGCCATCGAAGTCTGGCACCAGGTGTTCCAGGTGAATTTCTTCGGCCCGATCATGCTGGCGCGCGGGCTGGTGGATCAGCTGAAAAGCGCCAAGGGCTCGATCGTGAACGTGACCTCCATTGCCGGCTCGCACGTGCACCCGTTCGCAGGCGCCGCCTATGCGACCTCGAAGGCGGCGCTCGCCTCGCTGACGCGCGAGATGGCCTTCGACTTCGGCCGGCTCGGCATCCGGGTGAATGCGATTGCGCCCGGCGAGATCGACACCCCGATCCTGTCGCCCGGCACCGACAAGATCGTCGAACAGATCCCGCTGCAGCGGCTCGGCACGCCCGACGAGGTGGCCAAGATCATCTACGTGCTGTGCACGGACACGAGTTCATACGTGAACGGCGCCGAGATCCACATCAACGGCGGCCAGCATGTGTGAAGGGCGAATGCCCCCTCACCTCACAACCACTTCCGCCACTTGAAATACATGTAAGGCAGCACCGCGGCGAGCACCATCACAAAGAGCGCCAGCGGATAGCCGAGCGGCCATTCGAGCTCCGGCATGTGCTTGAAGTTCATGCCGTAGATCGACGCAACAAGCGTCGGTGGCATCAACACCACCGCGGCCACCGAAAATATCTTGATGATGGCGTTTTGCTGGAGGTTGACCACGCCCAGCATGGCGTCGAGCAGGAAGGTGATCTTGTTGCTCAGATAGCTGGCGTGGTCCGTCAGCGAGACGACGTCGCGCTGCATCGACTGCAATTGCGTGCGCGTGTCCTTGGGCCACTTCATGCCTTCCAACTCGTTGGCCAAGAATAGCAGCAGGCGTCCGATCGACACCAGGCTTTCGCGCACTTTCGAGGTGAGATCGCCCTTGCGGCCGAGCGCCTTGAGCACGTCGTTGTAGGACGGCGGCCCCATGGTCTCGTCCGGCTCGAAGATCGTATGCGAGATCTGGTCGACCTCGGCGCCGATGCGCTCCTGGATGTCGGCGGCGCGATCGATCACGGCGTCGAGCAGATCCATCAGCACGCTCGCGCCGGAGATCTTGGGCGGACAGAGCCGCGCCAGCTTGTGCTCGACGATGGCGAACGGGCGCGGATCGTCGTAGCGCACGGTGACCAGGCGCTGCGCGGCCAGGATGAAGGTCACCGGTGTGGTCTTCGGCGTCGTGTCCGAATGGCACATCAGCGTCGCAGTCATGTAGCGCGCGCCCTGCTCCACGTAGAGGCGGCTGGAGACCTCGATCTCCTGCATCTCCTCGCGCGTCGGCACCGCGATGCCGAGCATGCTCTCGACCAGCTTGTCTTCCTGCAACGTGGGCGAGACCAGGTCGATCCAGACCGTCGCGTCCGGCGGCGGCGCGCCGGATTCGGCCGTCACACGCTCAAGCGATGTGCCGTGCGGAACGTAGACCGAGAGCATGCATTCACCGTCTTGCAGCGGCCGGGTTGTCTCTCATGACCCGATCACGCAGGTTTTCGCAAGACAATAAATGGCGCCCGCGGCCGCCTCTGCGCGGCCGCGTGTCATCGCGGTGCGGACAATGATGGAGCGCTCGCCGGCATCACGGCGGGCGGGCGGGTGTCAGTCGCTGTCGTGCGGGGTCTGGCGGGGTTCTTGCCGGTTCGGCTGCCGGCTGCGATGGCGGATGGCTGCAGCCACCGCCGAAATCCCGATCTTGCCGTAGCGGTTGTCAAGCCGGGTGTATTGGCTCCGGGAGTCTTGGCTCTGCTCCGTCGCCCGTGTCGCGTCCATTGTCTCGGTCTCCAGTCCGTCCTTGGGTGTCAGCGGCCGGCTATCTGGTCGCGAACTGGGGCGGAATTGCGCACGCTTTCGTATTCTGTTTTTGACAATTTGTTGCCGATTGTTGCCGGGGACCGGCACGCGGCGGGCTCGCCTATACGATCTGTTAAGATAAACCGTCGGTTAACAGCTGGCGGTCAAGATCGGCCGTATGCCGGCATGGCCACAGACTTCGGAGCCGCCGACAGATATGTGCGGCATTCTTGCAACAGGTCCACAGGAAGGGCCGACGAATTGGCCGGAAATCATAGCTTTGACGCGGGTTTTTCGTTTAATTGCCGTTCGGGTTTCCGCGTGGAAACCCGGCGCCGCTCAGGCAAAAAGGGATAAAAATGACGACAAGGGGGTTGTTGGTGGTTCTGTTCGGCGCCGGCCTCGTGCTCGGCGGCTGCATGCAGTCCACACTTGAGCCGGCGTCGGAAGCGAACCTGACCCCGCGCGACAAGAAGCTGCTGGCGGCAGCGCCCTACGCGCCGGCGGCGATCCCCGACCCGTACAAGCGGCATATCGTGGACTATCACCGCAAGGAAGCGCCCGGCACGATCGTGATCGATTCCGATGCGCGCTATCTCTACTACGTGCTGCCCGGCAGCAAGGCGATCCGCTACGGCGTCACCGTCGGCGAGGAAGCGCTGGCCTGGTCGGGCGTGGCCAAGATCGGCCGCATGCAGGAATGGCCGTCATGGACCCCGACCGCCGAGATCAAGCAGCGCATGGACGTGCCGAACTATGTCGGCCCGGGCCCGCAAAACCCGATGGGCGCGCGCGCCATGTATCTCTACGAAGGCAACAAGGACACGCTCTACCGCATCCACGGCACCAATCAGCCCGAATATATCGGCCAGGCAATCTCGTCGGGCTGCATCCGCATGACCAATGAGGACGTCATCGACCTCTACAAGCGGGCGAAGGCGGGCACGGTGGTGGTGGTGCTGGCGCCGGGCCAGGGCGATTCGCCGTTCAATCCGCGGCAAGTAGCGGCGCGCGATAACCTGACCCAGTAGACCGGCAGGATTATTCGAAACGGCGCTGGACGCAATGTCGCGGCGCCGTTTTGCGTTTCAAGACCGGCGCACAGATCAGGCGGCCAATTCGATGCGAACGATTTCGGGCGGCACGCCCAGCCGCAGCGGCACCTTGCTGCAGCCGAGGCCGCCTGAGACGATCATGTGGCGGTCGCGCTCCACGACATGGCCATAGATGAAGCGCGCGCCAAATTCCGACGGCGTCCAGAGCGGCGGCACCAGTGGCAGGCGAATCTGGCCACCATGCGTGTGGCCGGCGATGGTCAACGCAACACGCTCCGGCACCTGCGTGAAGATGTCGGGCTCGTGCACCAGCAGGATGACCGGATCGTCGCTGGTGACATGCGTCAGCGTGCCGGGCAGATCGTCGACACCAACGTATTCGCCGGGCTTGATGATATAGGCAAGTTGATCGCCGAGGCCGGCCAGCCAGAAACGGCGGCCCTCCTCGCCGAGCAGCACCGCCTCGTTTTCCATGACCGGGATGCGCACGTCGGCCAAGGCTCGGCGCACGCCGGCAATGTCGTACCACCAGTCGTGATTGCCGAGGATCGCATGGACACCGAGCGGTGCCCTGAGGCGCGCCAGTTCCGCCGCCCAGGCGGCGTGCGGTACGACTTCGGTGACGAAATGATGGGTGGCGAAATAGTCGCCCAGCACGACGATGAGGTCGCTGCCGAGTGCGTTGCCGGCGTCGACCACCTGGCGCACGCGCTCGATGCCCATATTGGGCCCGCCGGCATGCAGGTCGGCAATGACGGTGATGGTCAGGCGCTGGCCGGCCCGCCAGCCCGGCGGCCGCAGCCGGTAGTCCGTGACGACAAGATCGTGGGCGGCCTCGACGGCGGCATAGGCGGTGGTGCTGGGCATCAGCACCCCGGCAAAGCCGGCCAGTCCCAGCCCGGCCTTGATGAGGCTACGGCGGGTCACGCCCGCGGCCGCAGGCCGCGGCGGGGCACCGACGATGCGATGGGACGTGCGGCGGGTCATGAGGGAGGACCTAGCCTGGAACCGTGAAGGGACAATGGTCGGCAGCTCAGAGTTTGCGGGAATGATTAATGGGCGCATCAGCGATGGCTGGCCGCGGGCGCGGCAGCGGAACCCGGCCGGCGGCGGGCGCGGGCGGCGGCAGTTCCCGCACCTCCCACTGGCAGACGCGATAGCCGCGGCTGCGCTCCAGGATATCGAGATGGATGTGGCCGTCGTGGTGGCTGTCGGCGCCCGGCCCGAGCACGGTGGTGAAGCGGCGGCAGGCGCTGCCGCGCAACGCTTCGCGGAAATCTTTCGCCACCGTCATATCGGTCAGCAGGACCACGCGGCTGTCGGCGAGCGTAAATGCGCGCACATCGACGGCGTTGCCGTGGGCGTGTTCGCTTAATTTGGCGCCCGGCACGCGATTGCGGCTGCGGCACTCGTAATCGTCGTAGGTGTCGACGCTACGCAAATTGGCGCCGAGCGCGGCTGCGCGCGGGGCGGCTTCGTCACGCACCCAGGCGGCGAGCAATTCCGCCATCGCGCAGTGAAGCACCGGCTGCGGCTTGAACTCGATACGGGTCTTGTCGGCCAGCAGCACGGCGTCGAGCCGCACCATGTCGCGGCCGCCGCAGGCGCCGGGTCCGATCAGCCACGGCATCAACGCGACGGCGGCCATAGCTGTGAGCCGTTCATCGCAAGGCGTCGGCACGCCGCTGACACCGGTTGCATCGAATTCAAGGCCGGCGACGGCCTCGGCAAAGGAATGCGGTTCCGCCCAGATCGGGGGCCGTGGGCGCGGCAGCGGGATGGGCTCGGCGGCGGCTGCGCCGCAGCCCAGACCCAAGCCAAAGGCCGCCAGCAGCAGGATCGCAATCGGTTGCCTCATGGCGGCGATGACGGGCGAGGATTGCGGCATTTCCGGGGTCCGGGCTAACCTTACAGCCGGCCAGTAAAGACGGTCCAAAAAGGCGAACAAGCCAGAAAGACTGAAAGAGGGGGAAATGCCATGCTCGGGCTGATGCAGGATTGGCCGCTGCTGTGCCATCGCATCATCGACCACGCCGCCACCTATCACGGCAAGCGCAAGATCATCACCCGCTCGGTCGAGGGCCCGATCCATGAAACCAATTATGCCGAGATCCGCGCCCGCGCCCTGAAAGTGGCGCAGCGGCTGGAGAAGGATGGCATCAGGAACGGTGACCGGGTGGCGACGTTGGGCTGGAACACCTGGCGGCACCTGGAAACCTGGTACGGCATTCTTGGCATTGGCGCGGTCTACCACACCGTCAATCCACGCCTGTTCCCCGACCAGATCGCTTGGATCATCAATCATGCCGAAGACCGCATGGTGATTACAGATCTCACTTTCGTGCCGATCCTGGAGAAGCTCGCCGACAAGCTCGCCACCATCGAGCGCTACGTCATCCTGACCGACGCCGCTCACATGCCGCAGACGACATTGAAGAACGCGGTGCCCTACGAGGCATGGATCGCCGAAGTGGACGGTGACTTTACCTGGAAGAGTTTCCACGAGAACACCGCCGCCGGCATGTGCTACACCTCGGGCACGACGGGCAATCCCAAGGGCGTGCTCTATTCGCACCGCTCCAATGTGCTGCACGCCTTCATGGCGGCACTGCCGGATTCCAAGGGCCTGTCTTCGCGTGACGTCTGCATGCCGGTGGTGCCGATGTTCCACGCCAACGGCTGGTCACTCGCCTTCTCCGCGCCGATGGCCGGCTGCACGCTGGTGCTGCCGGGGGCCAAGATGGACGGCGCCTCGATCTACGAATTGCTCAACAGCTACAAGGTCACCGTCACCGCCGCGGTGCCGACGGTATGGCTGATGCTGCTGCATGACCTGGAGAAGACCGGTGGCAAACTTCCCTATCTGAAGCGCGTGGTGATCGGCGGCTCGGCCTGCCCGCGCGCCATGGCCAAGATCTTCGAAGAGCAATACGGCGTCGAAGTGATCCACGCCTGGGGCATGACCGAGATGAGTCCGCTCGGCTCGCTTTGCACCATGAAGCCGGAATACGCCGCGCTGTCGGGCGAGGCGCGGCTCGATATTCAACAGAAGGCCGGCCACCCGCCATTCGGCGTCGAGATGAAGATCACCGACGATGCCGGCAACGCGCTGCCCTGGGACGGCAAGACATTCGGCCGCTTGAAGGTGCGCGGGCCGGCGGTGGCGAAGGCCTATTACAAGGTCGAAAATGATCCGGCGTTTGAGGACGACGGCTGGTTCGATACCAGCGACGTCGCGACCATCGACCAATACGGCTACATGCAGATCACCGATCGCGCCAAGGACGTGATCAAGTCAGGCGGCGAATGGATTTCCTCCATCGATCTCGAAAACCTGGCGGTCGGCCACCCCAAGGTAGCGGAAGCCGCCGTGATTGGCGTTTCTCATCCAAAATGGGACGAGCGGCCTCTTCTTGTGATCGTGCTCAAGAAGGGCGAGAGCGCGACCAAGGACGACATCCTCGGCTTCATGCAGGGCAAGATCGCCAAATGGTGGATGCCGGACGATGTGGTGTTCGTCGACGAAATCCCGCACACGGCGACGGGGAAGATTCAGAAGATCACGTTGCGCGAGCAGTTCAAAAACTACCGGCTGCCAAGTACGGAAGCGGCGGAGTGAGGCCACCTCAACGCCAATCGCGACAACTGCTCACTTTTCTTGACCGCGGAACGCATCGCTGATCGACTGTATCCGTACGGAGCTGATCGTCCCACTGCGTTTGTTTTCCGCAAGCTCACGGACGGCGACGTAGCAATCGACGTAACCGTTCTCCCACATTCGTCCGGTGCGGTTGTCGAGCATCATCTGCCAGCATTTATCGCCGCGCGGCGGCACGACTATGATCGAGCCGGTGTAGATTTCATTTTCATTCCGGGCCTGCGGCGGCGGCGCCGACGCGGCGCCACGCGGCGGCACAATTGCGGCGCCATGGAACATGATCTCGCCGTTGAAAAAGTAGAACAGGCTGGAGCCAAAGGCCGCCCAAACAAGCAACACAGCAAGCAGCCGCAAATCACGCCAGAGCCAATGAACTTTTTCGCGCGATGCCATCGGAACCGCCATCAAAGTAGCGCCGAACCGCTTAGAACTTATTTAAGCTCGGTTAAGGAACGGTTGCGCCCGCGTTCCCCAACAAAAACACGATGAAAAACAGAACCTTATTGCTTCCGCGCCCGCCAGCCATTATCCCTGAGCCATGACCGGGCGAGGCGTAAGCGTGGCGGCGGCGCCTATCGGCATAGGGTTCTCCGGGGCATGCGGTGCCGACCGGCGGCTGCCGTTGCCGGGAACCGGCGCGTGCGAACGGGCGCTGAAGAAGGTGTGTGCGGGATGAGATCGACGGCGCGAGGACCCATTTTCGATGTGCCGATGTCGCGGCTGGCGGCGTGGTCGAGCCGATTGGCATGGTTCGCGCTGGTGGTGGCGGTGTTCTCGATCATTATCGTGCGCTCCGGCATCCTGGAGATCGAACCGGCGCTCGCCACCTTCGCCGCATCGTTGATTTTCGCCGGCCTCGCCATCCTGCTGGCGTTCGGCGGATTTGTTGTGATCTGGCGGCAGGGCTTGACCGGGCTCGGGCGCGCGGTCACGGGGCTGCTGGTTGGCCTGATGCTGCTCGCCTACCCCGGTTATCTCGCCTATCGCGCCAGCAAGCTGCCGCAGATTTCCGATATCACCACCGATCCCAGCAACCCGCCGCGCTTCGGCGTGCTGGCGCGCCTGCGCCCACGCGGCAGCAGTGCCTATCCCGGCGCCCAAACCGCCGCGCTGCAACGCCAAGCCTATCCCGACCTCGATCCGGTGGAATACGACGCACCGTCCGCGACCGCCTACCGGGTCGCGCTCGCCGTCGTCACCAAGCGCCATTGGCACATCGTCGACGCCGTGCCGCCGGCAACGCGGCGCGACGGCGTGATCGAGGCGGTGGCGCGCACCCTGATCATGGGCTTCCGCGACGACGTCGTGGTGCGCGTGCGCGGCGACGGCCGCAGTGCGCGCATCGACGTGCGCTCGGCGTCGCGCTACGGTTTCCAGGATTTCGGCACCAACGCCAAGCGCGTCGCCGCCCTGCTCAGCGACATCGACGACGCCATGACCGACGCGATCACGGCGCCACCGGCGCCCGAACCAAAGAACGAGCAGAATAAGAGACCTCAGTCCAAGCGGCCCAAGCGGTAGACGCCGTCGATCGCAGGCGTCCCTTCGGTCTCGACCAGCCCGCGCGCCACCAGATCTTCCAGATGCGCCAGCACCGACAGCCCGGCGGCGCCGGTGAGGCGCGGATCGATGCCGATATAGATCGCGCGCACGATGGTCGGGATATCGGTCGCGCCCTTCGACAGGCGATGCAGGATCGAGGCCTCGCGCGCCTTGCGATGCAGGATGTAGTAGTTCACGAAGCGCGGCGCGTCGGTGATCGCCGGCCCGTGGCCGGGCAGATAGATCGTCTCGCCGCGCTTGGCGAGCTTGCCGAGCGAGGCCATGTAGTCGCTCATGGCGCCGTCCGGAGGCGCCACGATCGAGGTGGCCCAAGCCATGACATGGTCGCCGGCGAACAGCAGGTTTTTGTCCCTCAGCGCATAGGCCATGTGGTTGGCGGTATGGCCGGGAGTGGCCACCGCTTCAACGGTCCAGCCATCACCTTCGACCACCTCGCCGTCCTTGAGTGCCACGTCTGGGCGGAAATCGCGGTCGGCGCTGGCATCGAGCGGATTATGCTCGCCGACATGCAGGGGCCGCGCGGCCCGGTGCGGGCCTTCGGCATAGACAACTGCGCCCGTTACCGCCTTCACCGCCGGTACCGCCGGCGAATGGTCGCGATGGGTGTGGGTCACGAAGATGTGGCTCACGGTCTCGCCGCGCACGGCAGCGAGCAGCGCGGCGATATGGGCCGGGTCATCGGGACCCGGATCGACGATGGCGACCTTGCCCTTGCCGATGATGTAGCTAAGCGTGCCCTTGAAGGTGAACGGTCCGGGGTTGTTCGCCATGATCCGGCGCACGCCAGGCACCACCTCGTCCACCGTGTCGGCGACGATTTCGAGATTCTTGTCGAAGGGGATGTCGTCGCTCATTGACGCCAGCAAATGCCCATTGCCGGCCGCTCCCGTCAACGGTTTTTCCCATATTGAGGCATGCGGTCAGCGCGCGCCGGCCGCATTGCGCAATCTTCCTGCCACGACTTTGCCAACTGGCCCCCACGAAAAAGACGTGAGTGCTTGATCGAACTCCGCGCCGGGTTCTGGGGAAACGCGGAGGGGACATGCGCTGGCTGATGGCCGGACTGCTCGCGTTGCTCGCCGTTTCGCCCGTCACCGCGGCGGCACCACGGCCGGCGGACTTCGCCTCGACCGAGAACGTCACAAGCTGGATCAGTGGCTATCGCGCCAAACCGGACCTGAAAGGCGTGCCCGCGGCCATGCGGGCTTTGAGCCGCTTCGGCGCCTTCAACGATCCCGAACGCTGCGGCGTCTATGTCGGCTTCCTCGCCGGCGTCATCGCCGCCAACCCGGACAAAGCCTACCAGCTCGTTTCCAAGACGATGGCCATGCGCAAGCAGGACCGCTGGATCATCGTACGGGCGATCGCCTATTCCGGCCTGCCCGATTGGAAGCGGCTCATGCGATGGTCCGAATCCCGCATGCCGCGCTACGGCGTGATGAGCGAGAAATATCTGGCCGGGAAAACGGCGACACTCGCGCAATTCACCGTCCCGCCGAACCCGACCACGCTCGACCGGATGCGCGAGCATTTGCAGCTGGAGAAACCGCCGCGCAAAGTTGCACTTGAGCCGAGCCCGGAAGTGCTCGACCTCCTGTGGGGTTACTATTTCGCCACCGGCAGCTACGCTCCGATCATGCACTTGATCGCGCTGCTGCCGTGGTCGCACGACCACAACGACGTCGAACGGCTCACCATCGGCAACATGGCCAAATACACGCTGGCCCGTAACGCCACCCACGACGAGGTCTTGCTCGCCATGCTCAAGGCCTCGATCAAGGCGCGCTATCAGCCAGAGCAGACGGTCGCTGTGCTCAAGGAGGTGGTCGACGCGGCCGAAACCGTCGACACCACCAGCATCCACAAGGAGGCGCTGGCGGCGATCGAGGAGCTCAAGCGCAAGGGCCCGGCCTATAAGCGCAATGTCTCCTGGTGGAGTTATATCGGGCAGAGCGCGATCGCAGGCGGCTGCATTGCCGCGGCGCTTGCCGGCCAGGTCGAGCTCGGCATCCCTTGCGTGGTTGGCGGCGCCGCTTCCTCGGCGGCGATGAATTTCTGGAACAACCAGCCGTGACGCGATGCACGTTCACTGGCGTAGACCTCTGACCGCCGTGGCGGCGGGCGGTTGCGGCCGCTCAGGCCACCGCCTCGCCCGCCGGCACCATTTCGTTGAGAATATGCTCGACTTCCGCGGCCGGCCTGGGGTGACTGAAGAGAAAGCCCTGAAATTCATTGCAGCCCTCCGCCGTCAGGCTCGCGAGCTGTTCCTTCGTCTCCACGCCTTCGGCGGTCGTCGTCATGCCCATGCTGCTGCTCAATCCGACCACAGCGCGGACGATCGCGACGCTGTCTTTCTTCGTGGGCAAATCGCGGATGAAGGATTGGTCAATCTTGATCTTGTCGAACGGGAAGCTGCGCAGGTAGCCGAGCGACGAATAGCCGGTGCCGAAATCATCCATCGCGATCTTGATACCGAGATCGCGGAGCTGATGAAGAATGGCGAAGGCACCGTCGGTCTCTTGCAGCAGCACAAGCTCGGTGATCTCCAGTTCCAGCCGATCCGCCGAAAGCCCGGATGACGCAAGTGTGCTGATGACGGTCGGCACCAGGTTGCGGCTCCTGAACTGGGCCGGAGAGACGTTCACCGCAACGGTCACATCCTTCGGCCAGCGCACCGCCTCGGCACAGGCCTGCCGCAATACCCATTCGCCCAATGGCACAATAATACCGGTTTCTTCTGCAAGTGGAATGAATTCGATTGGCTCAGTCATGCCGCGTTCGGGATGATGCCAACGGACGAGTGCCTCGCAGCTGTTAATCCGCCCGGTCTTGAGATCGACGATGGGCTGGTAGTAGACCTCGAACTCCTTGTTCACGATCGCCTTGCGTAGGTCGAGTTCGAGCAGGCGGCGCGCCTGCATGCGGGCGTCCATATCGGCCTCGAAGAACCGGTAGATGCCCCCGCCGTCAGCCTTGGCGCGGTAAAGAGCGAGGTCGGCATTTTTCATCAAAGCGTCAGGCTGTTTTCCGTCGGCGGGCGCGACTGCAATGCCGACGCTCACGCCGACGACCACTTGATGGCCATCGAGATCGTAGGGCGCACCCACCACTTCGATAAGTCGCGCGGCAAGGCTGGTAACATCCGCCACCTGTTTGGATGGAACCTGCACGATTGCAAACTCGTCGCCGCCGAGTCGGGCCACAATATCTTCGCCCCGCACGCAACTGCGCATGCGCTCGGCCGCCGTTTGCAGCAGCAGATCGCCGATGGGATGTCCGAGCGTGTCGTTGACGCTCTTGAAGCGGTCAAGGTCGAGGCTGCAGACCGCGACTGATTCCGCGCGCCGCAAATGGCCGAGGATTGTCTCCATCCGCTCATAGAAGTTTGTGCGGTTCGGCAGGTTCGTGAGCGCGTCGTAGTGCGCCAGATGTCGTATCTTTTCCTCTGCCTGCAACCGTTCGGTGATGTCCTCGAAGGTCGCCACAAAGCCGCCGCCGGCCATCGGTTGATGCGATATCGCTATGCTGCGGCCGTCGTTTAGATGCTCGACCAGTGCGCCCGATTTCGCCTCGCGGATGAAGTTTTGCTGAAGAGCCAGCGTCCCCTCGGAGTCGACATCGGCAATATTGCTCGACTTGACCGCCAGCGCCATCAACTCGCGGGTCGACATACCCGGCAATATCTTCGTGGGCGGCATTCCGTAGATTTCCGCAAAACGCGGATTGAAGATGACTAGCTTGCCGTCGGCATCGAACAGGCAAAGACCTTGCGACATGTTGGTCAGCGCCGCGTCGAATCGCGCATTTTGCCTTACCAGATTATGCTGCGTTTCAGTCAGGGCACCGAGCGTTCGGTCGAGCACGCGCATCGGAAAGGCGCGCACTGCAAAATAGATGGCGAAGCCCAGCAGTGTGCTCAGCAATGCCACAAATCCGGTCTGGACAAGTGTTTCTCGCAGGCTCGCCTCGGCAACGAGAGACCCGACGGCACTACCGCCGACCACAATTGGAGTACGGCGCGCCATGACGGGAGCGGCCAAATCCGGGCCCTCGTCAAGCACAAGCTCTTCGTTTTGATCGTAGACCTTCTGGCGGATAGGCTGTTCGCCGCCTTCGGGCAATTGCACCAGTTCCGACAGCCGCAGCTGCTGATATTGCCACATGACATTGTGGCTATAGATGTATTGTGCGACGCGCGCGGCGTTCAGCCGGCCTTTGAATCCCAGGACCTCCGCCGTGTTGGAGTAGCCGATGGCGAAATAGCCGGCAGGCACCGCAATTGCAGTGGTGATCGCGACAAACAGCGCGATCGCCTTGACAGTCTTTCTAAGCGCGCGGCCCTGCATCATTTCCATTATTCGGCGACCGGCAAGGTTCCCGTTTTACGCAGGGCCTTTTCGCCTTGCGGCGAGTTCAAGAAGGCGATGAATTCTTGCGCCACAGGGACGTCGTTTGGTCGCACGATAAAGTAGAGACGCTTTGCGAACCGGTAATTGCCGTTCTCAAAATTCGCCAGCGTCGGTGCAACGCCGTTGAGCGTCACGAGCTGAAGGTGGCGATGCTCGGTGATGAGCTGAGTGAGCGTGGTGCCGGTGAGCGAGCCCGGCACCCGTTCCGCCATGTTGGCATTATCCTGATCGGTGGCCGCGATCGGCACCTCGGGGCGGCGGCGTAAGTCCTCGATCGCCTTGTCCATGCCGGGAAAGAGCTGCCCAAGTAGCTTTGTGTCGGTTTCGCTGCGCGGCCGCAGGATGAGCCGAACCGGCGTGCCGTCGGCCCAGACCGGCTTGCTGGCCGAGAAGATTTTCGGCAGGTCGGCCGTCTTCAATCCGTTCGGATCGCGGTGCGACGTCGCCAGCACATAGGCCGTTCGCAGCACTAGGACCTGGCCGAGACCTTTTGCGGATTCGGCTGGCGTCAGCGGCCGCGCGGAGACGGCGATGTCGAGCTTGCCGTCGGCCAGGGCGTGGATCGCGCCGCTGCTGCCGAGACCGGGAACGACTTCGACCATGACGTCGCCGGCAGCGGCGGTAAATTCGCCACCTACCTGCCGCAGCAGGCCGATCGAGCTGCCGGTGCCGCCCATGCGCAACAATTGCGCCGCGGCGGCGCCGTCCGCCGTCGGCAGACCTGTGAGAAGCACAAGCGCTGTCAGAATCGAAATTGATGTTCGCATGATGCACATCCCTCTGTTCCGGAGGGATAGTTCACACGACGTACGTCAATATTGAATTTTGCGCTGGGCGTATTTCCCCGGCATGGTCAAGAATGCGTCTTTGCTCGGTAGCAAATTAAAGAATATTTTCCTGGTAGCAAAATACCGACTGCGCATGATTCCAGGCAGCGGGAAATGGTTTTCGCAATGATCGCGCGCACCGTTGGCCGCGCGCTTATTCCGGCGCGATCTCAGGCTTGGCGACGTCGTCCAGCCGCAGCTCGGTTTCGTCGGGCACGATTTCATCGCGCGTGATGCGTTCGCCATGGCCAGGACCGTAAAGAACGGTCAACACGCACACCGTGCTGATCCCCAGCAGCGCGACGATGAATGCGTCGAAATGAACGATATGCTCCCGCAATTCGCCCGCCCACCACAGGCCGGCGGAAATCGCGACCAACATCAGCCAGTGCAATGGCTTGCCGAGAAAGATGTTGCTCATGCGGCCTGCCTTTGCCTTTGCGCCTGTCCGGCAAGCGCCTTCATGATGCGCGGGGCGAGAACAATGGCGGCCAGCACGAGGCCGGTGCCATCTGCGACGTAGCCCGGCAAATCGGCGATCCGGTCAAGCGGCGGCAGCAGGATCAGGATCGCCGCGACGATTACCGCCAATCTTTGCAGTGGATTGATCGGGCCCCGGTACCATCCCGCAAAGCCGATCGAAAGAACCCACAATCCGGTCATGGCGAGCGCCGTCGAAACCGCGGTCAGCCACAGCGGACCAACAAACAGCAGGGACGGATCGTAAACGAAAACAAGCGGAACGATATATTTCGCGATGCCGATGCGGGTCAATTCGACGGCCGTCGCCATCGGCGGTGTCTTGGCGATCGCGGCGGCGGCGAAGGAGGCCAGCGCCACGGGCGGGGTTATGGCCGAGACGACGCCGAAATAGAAAGCAAACATGTGCGCGGCAATCGGCACGATGCCGCTCTTGATCAGCGCCGGCACGATCAGCGCGGCGACCGTGATATAGACGGCCGTGGTCGTGATGCCCATGCCCAGGATGATCGCCGAGATGCCGGTCAGCGCCAGCAGTATGAGCAGATTGCCATGGGAAATCTCGATCACCGACTGCGTGAATTTGAGGCCCAATCCAGACACAAAGACCGAGCCGATAATGATGCCGGCACAGGCGCAGGCGATGGTGACGGGAACCGTGGCGCGTACGCCCGCCTCCAAAGCCGCCAACAGGTCGACCGGGCTCATCCGCGTGCCCTTCTTGATGAAACTGAGCGCGAAGAGCGTCCCGAGTCCCCAGATGGCCGATTTCATCGGCGTATAGCCGACGATCAGGAAATAAACGAGCACGAGCAGCGCGATCAGCAAGTGCCAGCCTCCTGCCAGCACTTCGCCCACGCGCGGCAGCTTTTCCTTCGGGATGCTGCCGATATCGTGCTTGTCGGCTTCCAGATGCACCATAAAATAGATGGTGGCGAAGTAGAGGAAAGCCGGGATGGCGGCGGCGACGATGATGCTGCTGTACCGCACCTCCAAAAACTCGGCCATGATGAAAGCGGCAGCGCCCATGATCGGCGGCGTGATCTGGCCGCCCGACGATGCGCATGCCTCGACCGCAGCGGCGAAGCGCGGACGGTAACCGATGTTCTTCATCAGCGGGATGGTAAAGGAACCGGTCGTCACGACATTGGCAACGGCCGATCCCGATACGGTTCCCATGAAGCCTGATGCGAGCACGGCGGCCTTGGCGGGCCCACCCATCCGATGGCCGGTCAAGGCGACCGCGAGATCGATGAAGAACCGGCCGGCGCCGGAGCGGATCAAGACAGCGCCGAAAATGATGAACAGCACGATGTAAGTCGCGACGACGTGCAGGGGGATGCCGAATATGCCGTCGCTGGCCACGAACAGCGTGTCGATGAACTTTGGAAAGCGCACCGGCGGACCGTAGAAGAAGCCATAGAAATGGTCCGCACTCAGGGTGTGGAGGACGAAGAAGCCGGTGACAAAAACCATGGCCCAGCCGACCGCCCGGCGCGTCGCCTCGAGCACCAGCACAATCAATATGCCGCCGACGATTAGGTCCGGCGGGTATTTATCGCCCAGGCGCAACTGGAACGCTTCGATATCCCAGATCGTATAGACCTCGATAAAGAGCACCGACGCGACGAGCAGAAGATCGATGCCAAAGCCCGCGATCCGCAGCCCGTTACGCGAATCACCGGCAACGACAATAGGGTCCCGGATCGACCGGCGAAACAGCGGGAACATGAAGATCGCCAGCACCAGCATGACAGTCAGGTGCACGGAGCGGAACGAACGTCCCTCCGGCGTACCGAATGCCGCGACGTAGAGATGGAAAATAGCGAGCGCGATCGCAATGATGGTCGACACCAGCAGCACCGCCTTGACGGCGCCGTGGACCTTGCCCAGCAACAGCCTTTCGAGAAAGCCGAGCTCGTGCTGTTCGTGATACTCGATACCGGACGTTTCAACGCTCATGGCGCGATCCCGAATTCGCCGCAAAGCTATTGCGGCGGGGCACACGATGATAGCCGGGCAATCAATGGAGGGGGATGCCGGCTCCCCGCCGGCATCCCTGCTGTTTTCATTTCGTCAACGGCAGAAGATCAACTCTTGACGCCAAGTTCGTCGTAACACTTCTTGGCTCCCGGATGGATCGGGATCGCCGCACCCTTCAGCGCGTCTTTCAACTGGACCTTGTTCCAGATCTTCTTCACCTGCGCGAAGTCATCGTGGTGGGCCCAGAAGACCTTGCACATTTTGTAGACGAGGTCAGTGGGTAGATCCTTGCTCACCACCATGTCGGTGACGATGCCGAGCGTCTGGATATCCTTGTCCACACTCTCGTAGACGCCTTTAGGCATGACACCGGGAATATAACCGGGGTTGTCCTTCAGGATCTGCTTCAGCTTGTCGTCGGGCAGCCCGATGAAACGAATGCCGGGGCTGTGCTCCAACTCGATGAATGAAGCCTGCGGCATCGACGTCGAGGCCATGTACACGTCGATGTGCTTGTCCTTCATCAGCGCCACGGATTCAGTGTAGTCCACGTGGTAGACCGTACCGCCGTTCTGCTTGATCTTGTCGAAGTCCAGGCCGTAGGCCTTGAGGATCGACTCGGCAAAGGCCGTGCCCGTCCACTTCGCCTTGCCGGGACTTATGTTGGCGTTCTTCATGTCCTCGAAGGATTTGATCTTGGAATCTTTGCGCACCGCCACCTGGAACATGGCCGGATAGAGAGTGGCGAAGTACATGACGTTTGGGTTCGGCTTCTTGAATTTGCCCTGGCCCTTGTAGCCGTTGAAGGTCGTATGGCCATAAGACCAGCCGATCTGCGCATCGCCGCCGTTGACGGCCAGAATGTTGGAGATGCCGCCACCCGGCTGGTTCGACGTGCTGATGCCTTTGATGTTCTCTTGGAAGACCTGCATAATTTTGGCGCCGAGCGGATACCATGATCCGCCGGACGGCCCTGACACCATGCGCACGAAGGTTTGCGCCTGCGCGGCCGGAGCGATGAGCACCGCAGCGACGGCCGCGATAGCAAGCTTATGAATAACTCTCATTTGTTTCCCTCCCGGTAGAATTTTTCTTGTCGTCTCATTGGGTAGGATAGTCTGATCCCAATCACACCCGTAATCAACCCGGCAGCGACAGCGATGGCGCTACCGGAGCGCTATTTCGCAATGCGGTGCGGGCGCAAATCGTTTGGTTGTTGGTCGAGTGATTGGGGATTTGCCGGACACGTCGGCTCAAGGGCTTAGCCCCGCCGGCGCCGGGCGACTGGCGCGCGGCGAGATCGGGGGTCGCGTTCGGCCCGCCGGGCGGGATCGGGACAATGTGTGGTCAATTTCGCGGCGATTACTGTCCCATTTCCGTGCCGCACACCGCCAAGCCGGCCGTTACCGCCGCAAAAAGGGGCGAGACAGAAACTGGCAATTCCGGCCCAAAAATTCTCGTCGCCCATTTGAACCGAAGGGCTCCCGCCGGAGACCAAGCTAGCGGATGAACATCAACCGAAGCAGGTGCTTTCCCCAACCCCCAAGCCTTCGCTTCAATATTCAATAGGAGAGTCATCATGAAGACAGTTGCGATCCTTGCGGCAGCGGCGGCCATTATGGCGGCCACGAGCGCTTACGCGAGCATGCCGGAGACCCACGAGGCCGGCGGCCCAATCAAACAAGGCAACTACTGCTGGACCGCTACCAATAACTACGGTGCCGGCTGGTGGCACAACTGCGGCGATTTCCGCCAGGAGCCGAAGTCGCTTGCCCGCCCCAATCAAATCTTCAGCCTTGACATCCCTGCGCCTCCTCCGCCGCGTACCGCGGAAGCCATGGCCGGTACAGAGGACGGTAGTGGCGACGGCGGTGGCGACGGCGGCGGTGGCGGCGGCCGGTAAAAACAGGCCCCGATACCCCATCATCTCATCGGCGTTTTTAAGGTGATTGCCTCGGCTGAAACCGGCCGGGGCAATCTCTTTGCGCGGCCGCCGGGCGCCGGGCGCGTGCAAAATTCTGCTAAATCGTGGAAATAATGGTCGGAGTGGCAGGATTTGTCGTTCGGATCATTCGCCATTGCATTTACTTACGTTTTTGGAACGCGACCCGCTGCTTGTGTACTCACGTTGCGTACTCTGAGCAGGCCTAGGTTGCCAGCCGGATACTTTTCCGTCGAGACGGACGTGCCGTTGCCACGAGACACCTGCATCGACACTCACTTTGCGCAAGCGGGGCGCGGGCAAGAATTTGCCGAACCTTTATCGCCATCGCTACTTGCTCGAGGCCTTCTACAACTGTAGATTTACGCATCTCTTAATTACCCGTCGGGGGTGCGTTATGCCGTTCCCAAGCGTCAACGACTTTGATCAGTCGGACCGAAATCTCCTAATCAGTTTTCTCAGGGCCGTGTACGAGCTTCTTGCGCGTTCGGTCGATAGGACCAAAGATCCTTTGGAAAATGAGTTGTTCGTTGAAGAACTCATCGGTCCTATGAACGCCGCATTTTCAGAAATTGGAGACCATTTCGCGCGCGTGGAGCGCGCAATCGGAGAACTGCCCGACGTGCGTATGACCGAACATGGTCTCACTGGTCAGCAGCTCCGCTTTAAACTAGCCGCTGTGAGATATCGCGAACGGATATACGAACGGCTTGGCAGTGTGTTGCGCTTCAAAGGCTTACTGGACACGCTTGAGGGACTATTAGACAGCATCTTAGACGCTGTGGGCGCTGGCGGAGCGATCAAAGAATTTAAAGAAGCGGTACGAAACTCTACGAAAGACGAAGACACCGAGCCCAGAAACTAGCTATGTAACCGCAATTAAGACCGGGGTGCCCCCAATTGAGCGCGCGAACGTAGCGAGTAATCCTGTGGCGGCTTGTGTAGATGCGTGCAGCGTAGCAACTCCTAGCCGTGCTCGGTATAACCGCCCGGTCCGGCCAAATCGGCGCCACACGCAGCCATCGGATCAGCGGCTGCAACTTTTACTCCGAGTTTTTAAGCCGCCCCAGGGTCGGATTACTGACCGATTGCGCAGCGAAAGGCGACCCATTCGCCGGGGCACAGGCCAGTGCCGACCTGAAACGCCTCGTTCTTGGGCGTTCTTACTTACTTTTTCTCTGGCCCTATTTCCGCTTCCGGACACAGTTCGGCTGCATCAAGACCGTGCGCGGAAGTCTTACAAGCTTCGGGGAGTTTTTAGTGGGGCGCTTATTGGCTGCATCGTCGCGACAGCCTTTTTGATCTCAGTGAGGCGCGATTTGAAGGCTCATTCATAGCGCAAGCTCTGACTGAGGGTCTTCTGGCGGCAAAGGAAGTTCTGCAATTCCCGTTACCTCCATCCGCTGAGCTGCGAGGCGCTTGATGTCCGGATCGTCGGAGTAAATGGTCGTCGCTCCCGACACGGCAGTAATCGCGACAATCTGGTCATCAAATTTCGCCTTGCTTCGGGACGTCCCTGCGTTTTTGACCCTACCGCGAGCTGCTTGAACAGCAGCGAACTCTACCGCAGCTCGCTCATCAAACGCGGCAATGCGGAAGTGCTTGCTCGTGTTCATGATGCGCAATCGCTCGGGCGCACCTTCCTGCGCATAGACGAGCACCTCCGCGAGAGCGGGCGTCGGAACGACAACTACGGTGCCTTCACGTTGGAGAGTTTCAATTAGATGGTCCACGCGCTCTTTGCATCGTGTAACCGGCTTTCCAGTAGCGGGATCAAGAGGCGGTTTTGCCTTCTCATCGAAAACATAGATTAGAACCGATGCGTCGAACGCCACAGTCAATGCGCGTCCCCTTCGTCGTGGCGTCTCTCTAACAGTTCACGAACCGGATTAGGCAATTCGTTCCACTGACTGCCTTTCACATGTCGAAGGTCACTGACGACTTGTTTGAACGGTGTCTCGTCTAACACGTCGAACGATGCAATTTTGAAGCCCTTGAGTTCCCAAGTTCCATCTCCGCTACGAAACCATGTCCCGGTGCCGTGTACGCGGATTGTCGGTCCTAAGAAGTGTTTGGCGATGGCTTGGGCAAGCTCGGGGTTGGTGTGAAGACCGCTGTGGATGACTGCGCCGTCTCGGAGATGGACCGGTACGGTCGCGTCCCTGCCGCCCACGCGTATCACTTGCCCGTCGAGCGTTCCGTCCTGCTTAAAGGGACCAAAGACTAACGGCTCAGGACGCTCTCGCCCCGGAAACGGAATAATGATGGCGTTGACTTCACTCAATAATACGCCAGTAGCATTGTCCTTGCGAAGCATGTCATCGAGCACACCGAAGGCTTTCCGGACGTCTGGCAACACTTGCTCGGTGCCGAGCATTGAAACTCTGCCGAGCACCTTGGGTGTTGCGACATCATCGACGTTAGCTACCAGTACTGCCGATCCCGGTTCGACGGTGCCGAGGTGGGTGTTTTTCTCTTCCCCGAGTAACTTCGACAACGCGGTCATGTACTCCGCGAGACGCTCCATAGGGATGCTGTCCGGAGTATAGGGACCGTCGATACGGAAGCGGTATTCGGTGCTCATGGCCGCAGCCTAGTTCAGCTTGGTTGACCGCCCGTTAGGCGCCGCAAGAACAAAGTTAGAACGAAACAGTTCCATCTGTCCACTACTCGCGTGTTCTAGCGTTACCGCGCCGCATGTCCGATCAAAAACACCGATTGTCGCCGCTCGATGCGAACGTCCGCATTGCGGCGAAGTAGAGTTCAACCTCGCCAAAAATCCTTGAACCTCGTCGGCGTCAGCTCTGTGTACCGCACCGTGTGCTGGATGTTTCTGTGCCCAAGGTAAGCCTGTAGCGCCCTTGTGTCGTGACCCTTGTTGGCCAGTGCATAGCCGCAGGCGTGCCGGAGCATGTGCGGGTGCGCCTTGAACGCCAGCTTGGCCTCCCTGCCCGTCCGCTCGATCATGCGGGCGAACCCCGCCGTGCTGAACGGTGCCCCGCGTTCCGAGGTGAACACGAAGGCGCTCTTCGGGTCCTGCTCGCGCTGCAGCCGCCGCAGGGCGCGTAGTTCGTCCCCGAGGACCGGGTGGGTGCTTGGGGTGCCCTGCTTGACCCTGCGGACATGCAGCGTGGCCGTCCTGAACTCGACCTGATCCCACCGCAGGTCCACAAGCTCAGAGGCCCGCAGGCCGTGCCGATAGGCCACCAGGATCATGGTGGCGTCCCGGTGGCCCCAACGGTTGCCCTTTGCCACGTTCATCAGCCGCTCGACCTCGGCCTCGGTCAGGTACTCGCGGGTACGCAGGTCGGCGTTGGGAGGCCGCGTGGGGGCAACTGTTCGGTTTACGGTGGCTGGCGGGACCAGCTTGAGGTGCGACTTGGCCATACGTTTCGCGCTCCCTGCGTGGCTCACTGTTCGTATAATGACCATTATTTGCACAGTTTGTCAAACGTTTTTGGTTTGACGACGCTGACCTTGCAATGATGTGACGACGCGGGTCCCCTATCGCGTCTTCGTCGTTCAGAAAGACCCCCCACCCCCCGATTTCAAAAACCGGGGACTAAAGGCCAGACGGATGCACGGGTTATCGCAATGTTCGCTTTGGTCCAAAAGCAGACAAACGCGGGCGCGGTTCGAATGTCCGCTTTGTGCCGATAGCGACCATCGCATCGCAGCAAAACGTTATTCGATGAGCGGTAATAGCACCCACATTCATGGCACTCACGTGCCGGTGGAGGAGCCGTCCACAGCATCAAAAGATGGGGTAATCGGCCGGCAGCTTGTGGATAGCTGAAGAGATTGGGTGCTGCGCTTCAGGCTGATGGTGAAACGAGGTCACCGAGGTTACGGGCCTCAAGCATCAGAAGGAGAAGCGCAGCATGGACCATTTTGCTGGATTGGACGTATCGGTCAAGGAGACCAGCGTCTGCATTGTGGATGACACGGGCAAGATCGTGCGAGAAGTGAAAGTAGAGAGCGAGCCTGAAGCGCTGCTGCAGGTTCTGGCGAACCCCGCCCACCACTTCAAGCGGATCGGACTGGAAGCCGGGCCATTATCGCAATGGCTGTTCAGTGCACTCGCCGAAGCGGGCTTGCCGGTGATCTGTGTCGAGACGCGGCACATGCGGGCGGTGTTGAAAGCACAGATCAACAAGACCGACCGCAACGATGCGCGCGGCATGGCGCAGATGATGCGGGCGGGGATTTATCGTCCGGTGCATGTGAAGACGCTACGCAGCCAGAAACTGCGGATGCTGCTGACCCATCGCAAGCTGCTGCAGTCCAAGGCCATCGCCATCGAGAACGACCTGCGCGGCACCTTGCGTAACTTCGGCCTCAAGGTGGGTATGGTCGGGACGGTAAAGTTCGAAGCCCGCATCAGGGAGCTGGTCGAGAACCTGCCTGACCTGGCTGTGCTGGTCGAACCACTGCTCATTGTCAGACGGACGCTTCGCGAACAGTTCTGCATCCTGCACCGCCGCCTGCTGTCCATCGTCCGGGACGATGAGGTGTGCCGGCGCTTGATGACGACACCCGGTGTAGGGCCCGTGGTGTCGCTGACCTATCGCGCGACCGTCGATGTGCCGGCTCGCTTCAGGAAGTCCAAGTCAGTCGGGGCCGTGTTTGGACTGACGTGTGCCAAGTATCAATCGGGCGAGGTGGATTGGAGCGGCAGAATATCACGCTGCGGAGACGAGATGATGCGGGTCATGCTCTACGAAGCCGCTCAAGCCATGATGCGTTCGAAGAAATGGTCCTGGCTCAAGGCCTGGGCGATGCAGATCGCCAGACGCCGCGGAATGAAGAAGGCGATCGTGGCGCTGGCACGCCGGCTGGCCGTCATCATGCATCGCATATGGGTTGACGGCACTGAGTTCCGCTGGACCCGGGAAGCCGCAGCAGCATGAAAACCGTGCAGGATCAATTACGATAGGAGAAAACTCGAGCTCCACCGAGCGGTGGAATGATGTCCCTCGCGGGACGATGGATGAGGTGAGTTCGTTTGTCCGCTTGGACCCGCCGTTCGTCTGACGGTAAGGCCGCCCAAAAGATTGTTCCGCCTCGTCCTCGAATCCCATAGTGGAAGGGCCTTGGTGCCGATTCCGAAGAGAAGCACGAGCCCGTGAGCGACATCGACACTGCAGTGGTGGATAGTCTGAAAGTGCTTGACCCCAATCGGCCGATTAGAGAAGCGGACATGGACATGAACGGCAACTAGCTTCAGTCCTCGCGTCTCGGGAATACGCGCGAAGGTAGCCGCAGCGTGTTTAGCGCACCTTCATACGTCCAATCAGCGATCGGCATAACCCAAAGCCTGACAGCCGGAACCATTAAGCCAGCGAGCGCTCCAAACAAGCAGGCGATCAACGCCGAGGCGAGCATATCGAGTGGGAAGTGAAGCCCCAGATATATTCGCGCCCAAGCCACAAGGACGCCCGAGACGCTAACCACCTTCCCCCACGTTGGAGCCGCGCGCGTCACGACCAGAGCAAAACCGACGGTCAGAATGAAAGTCGTGTGGTCGCTCGGAAAGGAATTCTCAGGTACGTGGGCCATCAGAGTGCGGCCGAGGTCGATCATGAATGGGCGCGGCTCGTACCAAAACAGACCCACAAACTGATTGGCGCCGAGTGCAAACGCGCCAGCGATAGCGGACGCCACAAGACCAGTTCGCCGAGCCGGATTGCCCCAGACCCAAAGGGCGAGCAGCAACAGAGGAACTAGGTCGATCAGCTTGGAGGCGACCAACTCGGCCACAGTCACAAGGGCCGGTGATGCGTCCGCCCGGGCATTAAGAAGGAGAAAAAGGTGATTGTTTAAAGTGAGCATTGGGCGACTTTCGGCCGCGCCCCCGCTGTCTTTTTAGCCACTCCATATGGAAACGACAATGGCACTCCGGCGGCCGGTACAAGTCCCGTATGGGTCATTAGCGACCGAGCCATCCGGCACCAGCGCCGATCAATGTCCGCTGTTGCTCCAATAGCGGACAAAAGCGGGCGCGGCTGGATTGTCCGCTAAGTGCCATGAACGGACAAACGCACCGCAACATGATCGGCGCAAAAGGAAAGACCGCCCAGCTTCAATCGAAAGATTTCGTACAGGCAATTCTCACGCCTCCGTAGGCACCACATTCTCTCGCAAAGGTGTCTTTTCTTTGAGTGCCAATGCGGGGCGCTCGATGAGCCACCACGATGCCTCTGCAATGAGAAAACTTGTCAGCGTGAAGATGGCAAACATTGCGAGCCGCCCAAGCCGACCCTCGAGTACAAACTGCGGCGCGTAGACAGCAAAAAATGCCGGCACGAGCCCATGGTAGACATAGAGGCCGTAGCTGATCTGCCCGATATGGCGCACGGGCTTCCAAGCCAGCATGTCAAGGATGCGATGTTTCTCCGGACGCAGGACGGAAGCGCAAATGAGTGCGCATGACATCAGGATTACGGCCGGCGGATAAATAAGTGCACGCGCCAGCGAATAGGGCTTGAGCGCGACGGCGAGCGCCAACAGAGCAAAAGCGGCGAGCAACATCTTGTCGGTTGCGAGCGCTTTCCGCAGGTTCAAATGCAATCCTTGATATTCAGCAAGCCCGAGGAAAGCGCCTGCAGCCAAATAATCCATTGCGCCGGGAAGCAGAACGTCCGCCTTTGGGTTGAGCGCGAACGCATAAACGCCGATGCGGAATACGAATGCGCCGACCATGCAGAACATGATGGCGGTCAGAAGCCGAGGCGGTCCCAGCGCCATGACGACGAAGAACCACACGATGTAAAATTGTTCTTCGACTGCCAGGCTCCAGAAATGTCCGAGCGCACCCCACTCACCAACTTCGTGTCCGTCGTCAGATAATTCGAGACAGATGGCGGTTTGATTTACAGGACGATCCGGCTCATCTGATTTTAGTTTATGCGGCTTTCTTTTGGTGCTGCAAGCGTCGTTTTTGGATTGTGTTTCGTTTGATCCTTTCTCTTTCCAGCAAGATTGTTTGACCGCGCCCGAAGTACACATCGGCCGGTGTCAGATTGCTCAAGCTCTCATGATAGCGCCGATGGTTGTAGTGATCGACGAACCGGCCAATGCTGGCCTCAAGATCGCCCGGCAGGTAGTAGTTTTCCAAGAGGATGCGGTTCTTGAGCGTCTGATGCCAACGTTCGATCTTGCCCTGGGTCTGCGGATGGTAGGGCGCGCCGCGAACGTGTCCCATGTTCTGTGCGCCCAACCAATCTGCCAGATCAGCGGAGACGTAGCTGGAACCATTATCACTGAGCAGACGCGGTTTATGGACGACCCGCGCCTGGTCACAGCCTGAGGCTGCGAGAGCCAGATCCAGCGTGTCGGTCACATCCTGCGCCTTCATCGTCGTGCACAGCTTCCAGGCGATGATGTAGCGCGAGAAGTCGTCCAGCACCGTGCTGAGATAGAACCAGCCCCAGCCGGTCACCTTGAGATAGGTGAAGTCTGTCTGCCAGAGCTGGTTTGGCGCCGTCGTCTTGTCTTTGAATTCGTCGGCTGCCTTCATGACGATGTAGGCCGGGCTGGTGATCAGATCGTGCGCTTTGAGCAGCCGGTAAACCGAAGCCTCTGACACAAAATAGCCGGCTGTATCGGTGAAGCGCGTGGCCAGTTCCCGTGGGGATAGCTCCGGCTCATCCAACGCCAACTGAACAATCCGCTCGCGTATTGCGTCCGGGATGCGGTTCCAGACGCGCTTCGGACTTGGTGATTTATCTTCCAGTGCTTCGGGGCCGCCGGTCTGCAGGCGATCGTACCAGCGGTAGAACCTTGCAGGCTGGATACCCAGCTTTGCCAGCGTCCAGCGCACCGGCAGATGGGATTGCTCGACCAGACGGATGATCTCCAGCTTCTCGGAGGCGGGGTATCTCATTCCTCGTTTCCCCCATCCGCGATCATGCTTTTTTTGAGCAGACGCAGTTCGAGCGCTTGTTCAGCCACCACCGCCTTGAGCTCCTGCGCCTCACGCCGCAGGTCCTTGACCTCGCCACTGGTCGCGGCCCGCACCGTGTCACCCGCCAGACGACGCTTGCCGGCCTCCAGAAACTCCTTGGACCAGGCGTAATAGAGGCTCTCGGCAATGCCTTCACGGCGGCATAGTTCAGCAATGCTGGACTCGCCGCGCAGGCCATCCAGAACGATCCGGATCTTCTCTTCGGACGAATGGCGTTTGCGGGTGGCCCGACGGATGTTCTTTACGAGCCGCTCAGACGACGATTTAGGGTGCACGGATTTCTGTCTCATCTCCACTCCTCGATGGTTACGATGAGCCAGAAATCCTCCGTTCCTCAAGCCGTTAAATCTGTCTCACAGGCGCTGATGCCGGACACAACTTCGGCGACGTAGAAATTCGAAAAATAGAGGGCGTGTATCCACCAATCACTGCGCAGATTGGCAATGCCTACTGCGGTGCCGACTGCAATGGCGAGATAATACGCCGGCGTGAGCCGCAGCAGTCGTCGTCGATAGAACGTCGCCGCAACCGATGTAAGCGGCGCACCGGACGCCCGATATCGCAGCAAAATGCGAGTAATGAGATAGCCGCTCAATACGAAAAAGGCGCGCACACCGACGCCACCCGGGCCGACCCAGGTAAGAATACCACTTGGTAGAAAATGGCTCACAAATACTGTGCCAATCGCGATCGCGCGAAATCCGTCCAAGCGTGGCACATAGGGCAAACTTGACATAAAATTTTCTAACACTCTTTATGGTAGAAGGATAGAACAATTCATCTTCCGCGACCACAGCGGGCCACCGTCGCACATTGACAGCGTCTCGATTGCTGCGATGCACAGGCCATGACCGTTTAGGGTCATAAGCGGACAAACGGTCCCGAGCCAAATTCCGTCTTTGTCCGCTTTGGTCCAAAAGATGGGGTAATCGGCCGGCAGCTTGTGGATAGCTGAAGAGATTGGGTGCTGCGCTTCAGGCTGATGGTGAATACGAGGTCACCGTGGTTGCGGGCCTCAAGCATCAGAAGGAGAAGCGCAGCATGGACCATTTTGCTGGACTGGACGTATCGGTCAAGGAGACCAGCGTCTGCATTGTGGATGACACAGGCAGGATCGTGCGGGAAGCGAAGGTAGCGAGCGAACCTGAAGCTTTGCTGCAGGTTCTGGCGAACCCCGCCCACCGCTTCAAGCGAATCGGACTGGAGGCCGGGCCGCTGTCGCAATGGCTGTTCAGCGCACTGGCCGAAGCAGGCTTGCCGGCGATCTGTGTCGAGACACGGCACATGCGGGCAGTGTTGAAGGCACAGATCAACAAGACCGACCGAAACGATGCGCGCGGCATGGCGCAGATGATGCGGGCGGGACTTTACCGTCCGGTGCATGTGAAGACGTTACGCAGTCAGAAACTGCGAATGCTGCTGACGCATCGCAAGCTGCTGCAGTCGAAGGCCATCGCCATCGACAATGACCTGCGCGGTACGTTGCGTAACTTCGGCCTCAAGGTTGGCATGGTGGGGACGGTAAAGTTTGAAGCCCGCATCAGGGAGCTGGTCGAGAACTTTCCCGACCTGGCCGTTCTAGTCGAACCGCTGCTTATCGTCCGGCGGGTGCTGCGCGAACAGATCGCCATCCTGCACCGCCGCCTGCTGACCATCGTGCGGGACGATGAGGTGTGCCGGCGCTTGATGACGGTCCCCGGGGTCGGCCCCGTGGTAGCGCTGACCTATCGTGCTACCGTCGACGTGCCGGCCCGTTTCCGGAACTCCAAGGCGGTCGGGGCGGTGTTCGGACTGACGCCCTCCAAGTATCAATCGGGCGAGATCAACAGAACCGGGGCGATATCAAAGTGCGGGGACGAGATGATGCGGGTGATGCTCTACGAGGCGGCCCAGGTCATGTTGACCCGCACCAACAAGTGGTCCTGGCTCAAAGCCTGGGCCATGAAGATCGCCAGGCACCGCGGGACGAAGAAGGCGATCGTGGCGCTGGCGCGCCGGCTGGCCGTGATCATGCACCGCATATGGATTGACGGCACCGAGTTCCAGTGGACCCGGGAGGCCGCAGTGGCATGACAGCAGCTCAGGATCAAACGCATAGGAGAAAATCCGAGCTCCACCGAGCGGTGGAATGATGTCCCTCGCGGGACGATGGATGAGGTGAGTTCGTTTGTCCGCTTGAACCTGCCGTCACTCTGTCGGCAAGGCCGCCCAAAAGATTGTTCCGCCTCGTCCTCGAATCCCATACTGGAAGGGCCTTGGTGCCGATTCCGAAGAGAAGCACGAGCCCGTGAGCGACATCGACACTGCACAGGTGGATAGTCTGAAAGCGCTTGACCCCAACCGGCCGATTAGAGAAGCGGACAAATTTTGCGGTGCCGCGAATGTCCGCTAAGTGCCATGTGTGGACGGCTCCGAGTTGGCAAGAGCTTTCTTCACGTTTGCAGCATTGGTCGGTGCAGCCATGTGTTCGGCCTTTAAGTGCGGCACACAGGGCCGCTGGCCATAATGCCCTCCGCGGATCAGGTCCCGGTCAAAAGCACGCATTCGACAATGCGCTGGCACAAGTGGGTTGCCCTGATCGCCGGATCGACCGGCTCTGCATTACGTGCTGTTCGTCCTCCCAACCTTCACATCACGCCGGGTATCCGACGCGATCTCGTTTACGCCGCCAGCGCGACCGGGGTCTTGTAGCGCTCGCCTCTGGCCATCATGGCCCAGGCCATCCGGGCGAGCTTGTTGGCCAGCGCGATGGCTGCGACCTTAGTCGGTTTTCGAGCTAGCAATGCCGTGAGCCAGGGCCGATGTTTGGTGCCGTGGATCTTGGCATAGCGGATCACGGACAGCGCGCCGGCCACGAACAGGCCGCGCAGATAGCGGTCACCTTGCTTGCCGATACTGCCGAGCCTGTCCTTGCCTCCACTTGAATGCTGCTTCGGCACTAAACCGATCCAGGCCGAGAAGTTACGCCCTGATCGAAAAGCCTTCGGATCGGCAACGCTGGCAACCAAGGCTGTGGCCAGCATCGGGCCGACGCCTGGAATGTAACGAAGGCGCTTGCTCGCCTCATTGGACCGGTGCCAGGCCATAATCATCCGATCGAACGCAACAATCTGCTCCTTGAGCCTGCGTAGGTGAGCCCCGAGAGCGGCAAGACATTCGCGTGCAATACCGGGAACTCGCTTGTCGGCCGGATCGGCAACAATATGGAGCAGTTCCTCGACACCCTTGCGTCCGACCGGCGCGACGATCCCGAGTTCGGCAAGCTGAGCTCGGATCGAGTTGATCACGGCGGTCTGCTGGCGGATGAACAGATGGCGTGTGCGGTGAAGCATCAGGCAACTCTGCTGCTCAGGCGTCTTGGTTGGCACGAACCGCATATTGGCCCTGGTGACTGCCTCGCAGATGGCCTCCGCGTCTGTGGCGTCATTCTTCTGCCGCTTGACGTAGGGCTTCACGTAGGCCGGCGGCATCAGCCGCACGGTGTGGCCGAGCGCCTTGAGTTCACGCGACCAATGATGGGACGAGGCGCAGGCCTCAATGCCAACGAGGCATGGTGACAGCTTCTGGAAGAACGCCAGGACGTAGCGCCGCTTCAACTGCCGCCGGATAACCACTTGGCCAGCGGCATCAATGCCGTGGACCTGAAACACCGACTTGGCAATATCGAGACCGATTGTCGTGACCGTGTGCATGTTTGGCTCCTCCAAATTGTGGGGCCTTAACAGCACCCACATCTATGGCACTCACGTGCCGGTGGAGGAGCCGTCCACAGCATCAAAAGCGGACATTCGAGCTGGCGATGCCTGAGAAACGTTCAGTGCTATTGCAACGCAAACTGTGTCCCCGTCGCGCCATTTAAAAGACGCTTGAGGTGGAAGCTCGCGAGCTGATCCTCCGGCTGCTTCCCGAGGTGCGCCGCGAAGGCCGCAGTTGCGCCAGGATTGCCCGCTTCCAGCATGGCAAATGCGTCGAAATAGCTCTTTGTGGCGGTGTCATCGTATTGCTCAATCCGAAGGGGCTCGAATGCACGTAGCGCCTCGGTCTTTCCCCGGAGCATAAGGTCTCCGACCGGCCGCCCGCGGAAGCCCTCTACTCTATCTACTAGCGTCACGCTCACACAGACGCGGGTGCCGAGTTTCTTGTTGGCTGCCTCAAGCCGCGCTGCAACATTGATGGTATCGCCATAGGCGGTGTATTCGAAGAATCGGCCTCCCCCAAAGTTCCCGACGATCGCTGGTCCGGCGTGAACGCCAATCCTGGTGACGCCTAGCGCGATGCCCTTTTTTTGGAAGCGTTCGCGGAAAGACTGGGAATAGTCGTCCAGCGCCAGAGCGCAGGCTACGGCACGGGCGGCATGATCGGGCTGCTCACCTGGGGCTCCGAACAACACATGTAAGGCATCGCCAACGATCTTGGCGACAGTGCCATCATGGGCGAAGACGATATCGGTCATGCCGGTAAGGTACTCATTGAGAAGCGGTCCGAGCGCGCCTGGGTCCAGCGTCTCCACAAGCGCGGTGAAACTGGCAATGTCGGTAAAAAGAGTTGTGATATCACGGCGTTGCCCACCGAGATCGATCGCATCTGCGTCGCTCGCAAGTCGCTCGGCAAGATTGGGCGAGAAATAGCGCGACAGTGAAGCACGGGCGCGTTCGGCTGCTGCTTGGCGTTGACGCGCCTCACGCAGGAATTCGATATAACGCATGGTCTTAGTGATAGTGGTCTCCAGATCAAGGAAATCAATCGGCTTGGTCACGAAATCAAAGGCGCCTCGATTCATCGCAGTGCGGATATTGGCCATGTCACCGTAGGCCGAAACGATAATGGTCGAGAGTTTATCCTCGGTTTCCTGTAATTTACCGAGAAGCGTCAGCCCGTCCATGCGCGGCATGTTGATGTCCGCGATCACCATATCCACGTCGCGGTTTGCCGCCAGCACGGCCAGGGCCTCGACGCCGTCGCGGGCGAACATAAAGTTCACCGAGTTCCTCGGCGATTTGCCGACGGAACTTTTGGACAAGCAGCGCTTCCATGTCCGGTTCGTCGTCAACCACGAGGATCCGCGCGGTCATGTGACCTGTCCGACCCGCATCTCGATTTCGTCGCGCAACACTACAAAGTCGATCGGCTTGGTCAGCAGCGCCTCGGCGCCACCCTCCAGCGCCTTGCGCTTGGTGTCCGCGTCACCGTAGGCCGTGATCATGATGATTGGAATGTCTGGTCGCATGGCCTTCGCTTTTGGCAGCATTTCAAGACCGCTCATCCCCGGCATGTTGATATCAGATAAGATTAGGATGATTGACGCGCCTGCCGCATCGGTGATGCGCTGAAGCGCAGCGGGAGCAGACGGGGCAAACTCCATCGTGAAGTGGCCAGCGCGCAGGTCATGCCGGAACTGCTGGCGGAACAGCAGCTCTACGTCCGGCTCGTCGTCGACCACGAGAATAAGGAGGCTCACGGGCGCTCTCCTGATTTAGCAATGGTTGCAGCTGTACGCGGCAGAATGATCTTGAACTCGGTGAACTCGCCAGGCTGGGTATCGACCTCAATAGACCCGCCATGCCGCTTGACGATGATGTCGTGGCTGATGGACAGGCCAAGCCCCGTACCCTCGCCCGCAGGCTTGGTCGTATAGAAGGGATTGAACATCTTGTCCTTCACCTCGGGCGGGATACCGGTGCCGTTGTCACGAATCCTGATCTCCACGCTGTCGCCGAGATTCCTGGTCGCTACCTCTAGGATGGGCTCATAGCTATCGCCCGCCGTCTGCTCCTTGCGCTTGCTTGCCGCATAGAAGCCATTCGAGATCAGGTTGAGCAGCACCCGGGTCATGTCCTGCGGGAACAGATCAACCTCGCCAGCGGCCGGATCCACGGACCGCTCCAGGGTGATATTGAAGCCCTGCTTCTCGGCCCTGGCGCCATGGTAGGCAAGATTGAGGCTCTCCTCGACCAGGGCGTTGATATCCACAGGGCGATGTTCACCCGAGCCCTCACGCGAGTGCAACAGCATGTTCTTGACGATAAAGTCAGCCCGCTTGCCGTGCTGCACGACCTTGTCGAGATTGCCGCGTAAGGTGTTGGCCAGCTCGGTGATTTCAGCGAGCGTCTTATCATCGGCCTTTATGTGTCCTAGTGTTTCTTGCAGTTCATCGATCAGCTCGACAGAAACACCCGAGAAGTTGTTGACGAAATTGAGTGGGTTCTTGATCTCGTGGGCAATACCGGCGGTCAGCTGACCAAGTGAGGCCAGCTTCTCGGTCTGCACCAAGCGGTCCTGTGTGGCGCGCAAGTCACGTAGCGTCGCCTCGGCAGCATCGCGCGCCGCGCGGATCTCTTCCTCGGAGCGTTTGCGCTCGGTGATGTCGCTGTAAATCAGCACAAAGCCGCCACCCGGCACAGGATTGTGCCGGACCTCGATGACGCGCCCATCCGGCCGCGTGCGCTCGGTCGACCATTGCCGGCCGACCTTCTCTTCGTAGCGTCGCAATTCCGCCTCGACATCGACTTCGCCAAATTCGCCGCGTTTGGCGAGGAAGCGGGCATAGTCGGCATAGGCGGGCCGCTCGGCGAGAAACAACTCGGGTAACTCGAGTAGCTCTTGAAAATTGCGATTCCATGCCGTAAGTCGCAAGCATTCATCGAACATCGCGACGCCATCACCCATGTTTTCGAAGGTAACGCCCAATTCCGCCTGGCGCTGGCGGATTTCGTCGAGCAGCCTTGAGTTCTCGATTGCAATCACGGCTTGGTCGGCAAACGTCTCGACAAGGTCGATTTGTCTTTGGGTGAAGGCTTGTACCGTGCGTCGCATCAGCAAAACTATGCCAACTGGCGACCCTTCGCGCAGAAGTGGGACGCCGAGCACAGTGCGGTAGCCAGTTCTTCTTTGGGCTTCTGCAAAAGTGTATTCTGGATCGGCCAGTACGTCAGGAACGTGAACTGTTTTCCCTTCCGTTAAGACGCGCCCAACGACACTTCCACGACCCCGCTCCAGCGATATGCTCTTAACATATTCATCGTGTTCCGGTGGTATTCCATAACTCGTCGCCCAATAGTTCGCTTCGCCTTTCTGACGAATAATGGTGGCCATATCCGCTTCACATAGCTTGGCGACTGAATTGGTCAGCGTGTCGAGTACATTCTGTAGGTCGAATGCAGAGCTGCTGATGACCTTGAGCACGTCGGCGGTGGCAGTCTGCTGATCGAGAGCTTCTTTTATTTCATTGAAAAGGCGAACGTTTTTAATCGCGATTACGGCCTGCTCGGCGAAAGTCTTGAGGAGTTCTACCTGGGAGTCGGCAAAGAGCCCCGGCTCCTTACGCGCAACAAAGATGGCTCCGGCGACCTGCCCATCGCGGACCAATGGTACAGCAAGGCAGGCACGAAATCCGGCAACTCGCGCGGCTTCCTTGCTTGGATATAGTGGATCGCTGAGAACGTCAGGGACATGACAGATCGTACCAGACCGAACCGCTCGTGCCGCGATAGTCTCGTCGCTGCGCTTCATCGGGTAGTACGTCTGGCGGACCGTCTCCACGCCCTTCTCGGTTACACCCCTGATCGAAACTAGGCGGATTAGATCACCATCGACCATTGATACGAGACTAATGTCAGCGCCACACAACTTTTCTGCGCGCTCCCCAATGGTTTCAAACACCGGCTGCAGTTCGCCGGGCGAGCTTGAAATGACGCTCAGCACCTCCGAAGTCGCGGTCTGGCGATCAAGCGAGTCGCGCAGCTCGTTGAGCAGCCGCGTGTTCTCGATGGCTATGACGGCCTGAGCGGCGAAGTTCTGAACCAGCTCGATTTGCTTGTCGGTGAATGGACGAACTTCTTGACGGTAAATGACGATCGCACCGACCAACTCGTTTCCCTTGATCATGGGCACCGAAATTGTGGATCTGGCACCGCCGAGCTTGACTGGTGGAGCCTGGATTTTCTCTGCCAGATAGTCGGCGGTGTGGGTCACCTGCTTTGTCCGCAAGACGCGATCAAGTTGAGAGCCAGCTTCCGGCAAAAACGGCCCAACCTGCTTTTGAAATTCGACCAAAGCGGGCGGCGTGCCGTAGTCAGCCGCAAAGTGGAATGCCTTGCCGTCGAATTGGAACAGCGTGCCAAACCCGGCCCCGCAAATCCGGGTTGCGTTCGCCAGCATCGCTTTGAAAACTGGCTCAAGATCGCCGGGCGAGGTGCTAATGACCCGTAACACGTCGGAGGTTGCCGCCAGCTGCTCTAGCGCCTGATCGCGTTCGCGCTTTAGACGGTCAAATTCCTCGGTCGAGTAGCCCGTCGAAATTGGTGTGGTCTGCGCTTTTCGAGCTTTGGACCCAAACGCGCCGCGCCCCTTGACCGACGGGCCGGCTGCTGAACTACGCCGTTTCATGACGCCCTCGACGTTCACGACGAGGGGTAATCCTACCAAGTTCGGGGGGCTGCGCCATGTCCGCTACGGGTCAAAAGCCAACATTTTGCACCGCACACGCCATGTCCGCTTTGGGTCATAAGCGGACAAACCATTGCGGGCCAAAATCCACCTTTGTCCGCTGTTGTCCGAAAACGGACATTCGCCGGTAGGCTCAGCTTGCGCGCCACAGTCGTGGCCAGCCATTGGCCTGCGGGTCCCCTGTCGTCCTCGGCTTGGCCACAAAGACACCCGCACCCATTTCAAAAATCGGGACTAAAGGGCCAAATCGCGCCTGCTTACTCGGAGGTTGGAAATAAACCGACAATCGTCCCGCAAAACCGAGAAAAAGAGGGTCTGAATGAACCCCATATAAGATTGAATGGTTCATTATCGGGGTCCTCACGGTAAAAACGGACGTTTCGTCAGCGAGTTAGTCCGGTTTATCCGCGTCAAAACTTCAAAGGCTCGTTTTCACTAGCCGTTTCCGCCCGGTCATCAACTGGTTCATCCTTCCAAGATGGGTCGGGACGGACCGGTGCCTCTGTTGTCCCCTTAGTGCGCCTTTGTTTTCCCTTGGCCAGCCCCCGACTAATCCACTGCTCATTCCACAGGCCGAGACGGATACCTTGGTCAAGATACTTACGGGCCATCGTTTGTGACACGTCAAAGAAATCCGCAATTTCCTTCTGTGTCGTGAACTCACCGGCAGGTAGCCGCTCTGCTATCTCGTCCAGCGTGTCGAGGCTCGCGGTTTCGTATTCCCACTTCCCGGTAGTATCGCCCCCGAACTCCTCAGGTTCGATGGTCTGCAACCGCGCCACAACAGCCCTCGGTGGCGCATTTGATCCCGCCCGCACTTTGTCCCAACAGACCCGAAATGCGGCCCCGCCGTGTTCTGGTAGAAGCGTGCGTATCTCCCGCAGGCCACCGGGCTTCCGATACGCCATCTGCGGGCGCGCCAGTTGAATGATCGTCTCGAACGTCGCCGCAAGCTTGCTAGAGCCTCTAAAGTTGTCCTCAGCTTTCCCTGTGTGATGAACAAGGATCGTTGCAACCTCTTGCACCTTAAGCTGCAAAAGGAACTGTTGGATCGCGTTGAAGCTTGACGCGGCGTTCTCGTCCTCCACTTCGCCTAAAGTGGAAAAATTATCGAGTATCACAAGATCAACCTTGCGCTTCCCAATTTGATTAAGAACAAATGATCGACCCGCCTGCTCAGTGATCGAGGGAAATTGAACTCCGGCATCCTGATGTTGGCGCGCGAGGAAGCGCAGGTTCTTGTCCACGGCACCTTTATCGATGTTTGGGATGCCTCCGCGAAGTTGGCGGGCACGCTCCTGAATGTCACCGATGTGCATCTCGCCATCCACATAAAGCACCTGCCAGCCCTTGCCGTTCGGCTTCGGATCAGGTCGCCATCCTAGAAACTCACCGCCACCGGCCACCGCAAGTGCTGCTGACATTGCGAACATTGACTTCCCAACGCCCGTCGCCGCATAGACCATGCAGTTCTCTTGCTCGCGCAACCATGGTGCGAGAAGGTATTTCCTCTGTTTGAAAGTAGCGGCGAGAAGCTGCTCCAACGTCGGCATCTTCAGCTTATGCTTGCCGTCTACCTTTGGTGCCTCAGTGGCAGCGAAATGCTCGTACGTTACGACGCTCGATGGATCGTTTGGCTCAACGTCTGTCTGTGGAGTGCTAATTTCATTATCGTTCATGAGTTCATTGTCTTCGTTGGTCATGCCTAAACATTTCCTTCCCTGCTAGTTGAGCCGATTTCGTATCTCGGAAATTTCTTGAGCGCCTGTGCTATGTTCATCTTTTGCTATGGATCGTGGAAATTGCTTCAACGCTTTCACCATTCGGTGTGTATCGAGGGAACTGTTCAATTACACGGGCCATGTCCTGCAACGTCGGCTCGCCATATGCACGTCCCTCGGTCGCCGGAGCGTGTCCGCAGATGTAGTCGAGCAGCGTGTCGTCTTTGGTAATACGTCTGCCGATTTGCTTGAACGTGTGCCGCCACGCATGGTTCGGCGAAAGTCCTTTGTCGGCGACCCCTATGCTTCGCACCCACGCCGCCAGTCGCTGGCGTGCCTGTGCGGCCGGTGACTTTCTCTGTTCTGCTTCACTTTCCGGGCGCTGCTTTCTCGGCCGATAGAACAATGGCGCGGTGCCATGTGCCTCCGCAAATTCGACGAAGCCTTGTTCGATGAGATGAGAATGGAGCGGAACACGTCGGGCGCGACCACCTTTGATAGTCCCTGCCTCCGGTGTGAGGTTCAGCGTCCAAATGCCGTCTACGCGTTCCACATCTCGTCCACGCAACTGCGTTATCTCGCTCGGCCGCGCTCCTGTGTACGCCAACAGCCACGGCACCCATCGGCATGCCGCTTCGTCCGGGTTGCTGATTTCATTGACACCGTACGCGGCTTTCAGGATCGCATTTTGCTCGTGTTCGTATAGCGACTTCGGTCGAAGCTGCGTCCGCCTCGGCACATCTACAACGGCTTCAGCAAATGGATTGCCTGTAAGCTTCCGTTTGGCGGCCCATGCGTAGACAGCCTTTGTAGCCCTGTGCCAAGTGTTTCGGACGGTGAAAGCTGAACGATCTTTCGTTATCAATTCGTCCAACCATTGTTGCGCCTCATCGGGCTTAATCGAAGCGGCCGGTCGGTCTGGAAACCGTTGCCCGATCCTCTTGAAGACGACCCGCCAGCTTTCAATGGTTGAATGTTTGGGTTGCCGAGCCTTAACCCACGCCTCAAACAATTCGTCCGGGGTCAGCCCGGTGGTTCGCTGCTGCGCCTGTGGAACGAATTCCGGAAACGTGTCCGGCAACTCGTCGCGCCCATAGTCTCCCCTTGCACGCTGCTCCAACAGACCGAGAGCGGGAAGATAGTTGTCCAACACGCAGTCGAGAAATCGTTCATGGGACTTGCGCGTGAGGGCGACGCCTTGGCTGGCAAGGAACTGGGCGGTGTGACCAAGGTCAGCGATAACGGGTCGAACGCCGGCCCGCACTTCACGGTCGCGCGCCCATTCCATGTCCTTCAGGGGTTCTTCGCGGACCTCGTCGGGCGCGAACTCCCGCATGGCCTCGATGATGTCCCACACCGCCTCTTCGTAGGCGACCGGATCAGCTTCCTCTTCCTCATAGCGCGCGACGAACCACTTGTACCATTCGCCGGCGAGCGCAACCGCCTGCTTCCGGTCAAGATCAATCCCCTCACCGCGCAGCACCCTGCGTATCGTCTCGATACGTTGAGCGACCTCAGCTTCCCATGTGCGGAACCTTTGGACAGCAGCTTGCCGGCCGATACTCGCCGGTGCGGAGAACTTCGCCTCGAACCGAGCGCCATAGAGGCGTCCGTACTCTTCGCGGACGTCGTCAGGGAGCCGCTTTCGAGCGCTGTAGCTACCGTTGGGTTTCTGCTGGAGATGGGCCATCCGCACAATGCGTCTGTGTACGCGCTTGTGTACTCGGTCGCCCCTAAGTTCTATAGCAGATGCAATTAGTTGAGGGAAATCAGCGCCTCGGGAGGGCGGCTGGTCGGAGTGGCAGGATTTGAACCTGCGACCCCCTCGTCCCGAACGAGGTGCGCTACCAGACTGCGCTACACTCCGACTGATGGCCGGCCTTATAACCCCGGTCACAACGAAGCCGCAAGCATGAGAGCCTGATGACCGCCGAGCCGGGAACCCGTGTATTAAAGGCCTCCTCCGCCGCGATCGAGGCCGCGGCGCGCTGCCTGCGCCAGGGCGGGCTGGTCGCGTTTCCGACCGAAACCGTCTACGGGCTCGGCGCCGACGCCGACAACGGCGAGGCGGTGGCCCGCCTTTACGCCGCCAAGGGGCGGCCCGCCTTCAACCCGCTGATCGCCCATGTTGCAGACACGGAGGCCGCGCGGCGGCTCGGCCGTTTCGGCGCCGCCGCCGAGAGGCTGGCGGCCGCCTTCTGGCCGGGACCCCTGACGCTCGTGCTTCCCAAGCTGGCCGATTGCCCCGTCGCCGATCTCGCGCTTGCCGGCCTCGACAGCGTGGCGGTGCGCGTTCCCGCGCACCCGCTGGCGCATACCCTGCTCGAAGCCTTCGGCGGGCCGGTGGTGGCGCCCTCGGCCAACCGCTCAGGCCACATCTCGCCGACCAGCGCCGCCCATGTCCTAGCCGACCTGCGCGGGCGCATCGACATGGTGCTCGACGGCGGCCCCTGCACGGTCGGCGTGGAGTTCGACAATTGTCTCGTGCCTGGGCGAACCGGCCCTGCTGCGCCCCGGCGGCGTGGCGCGCGAAGCGATCGAGCACGTCCTCGGCAGCGCGCTGGCGCTGCCGGCCGCGGCGCAAGCGGCCCCGCTCGCCCCCGGCATGCTGGATTCGCACTACGCGCCGAAAGCGCGGCTGCGGCTCGCGGCACAAGCCCCGCGCGCGGACGAAGCATTCCTCGCCTTCGGACCCGACGCGCCCGCTGCAAGCGGCATGAGCCTCAATCTGTCGCCGCGCGGCGACCTGATCGAGGCGGCGGCCAATCTGTTTTCCCATTTGCGCGCGCTGGATGCTTCCGGCGCGGCCTGCATCGCGGTAATGACGGTGCCGCATGAGGGCCTCGGCGAAGCGATCAACGACCGGCTCAAGCGCGCCGCCGCGCCGCGACAAGGATAGAAGTAGATGAACGAACAGCTTCGCCGCGCGCCCCCGCCCGATTTGTTGCCGCGCTTTGCGGCCATCGTCGGCGAGAAATACGCGGTCACCGATGCGGCCACGCTCGCGCCCTATCTGATCGAAGGGCGCGATCTTTATCACGGACGCACGTCCATGCTGCTGCGGCCCGGCTCGGTCGCCGAGGTCGCAGCCATCCTCAAGCTCGCCAACGAGACCAGGACGCCGTTGGTGCCGCAGGGCGGCAATACCGGCCTGGTCGGCGGGCAGATTCCGCTCGACGGCGAACTGCTGCTCTCGCTCACCCGGCTGGACAAAATCCGCGAAGTCGACCCCTCGTCCAACACCATCACCTGCGAGGCGGGCGTGGTGTTGCAGAATGCGCAAGAAGCGGCGGCCGCGGCCGACCGCCTGTTTCCGCTGACGCTCGGCGCCGAGGGCAGTTGCACCATCGGAGGCAATCTGTCGACCAATGCCGGCGGCACCGGCGCGCTCGCCTACGGCATCGCGCGCGACCTGGTCTTGGGGCTGGAAGTGGTGCTGGCCGACGGCCGCGTGCTCAATTTGTTGTCGAAGCTGAAGAAGGACAATGCCGGCTACGACCTGCGCCACGTCTTCGTCGGCGCCGAGGGCACGCTCGGCGTTATTACCGCGGCGGTGCTCAAAATTTTCCCGCGCCCGCGCGCGGTGGAGACGGCCTTCATTGGCGTGCCCTCCCCGCAGGCCGCGCTCAAGCTGCTCAACCTCGCACAGCAGCAGGCCGGCGGCACAGTGACCAGCTTCGAGTTGATCGTGCGCGACATGATCGACTTTGCAGTGCGCCACGGCCACGGCGTGCGCGATCCACTCGGCGCGAAGCATCCCTGGTACGTGATGCTGGAAGTATCGTCGCAGCACAAAGAAGGCTTGCGCGACAGCGTGGAGGACTTGCTGGCGACGGCGGTCGAGCAAGGCCTGGTGAGCGACGCCACCATCGCCGCCAACATCGAGCAAACGCGCGCGTTCTGGCATCTGCGCCACGTGCTGCCGGAGGTGCAGAAACCGGAAGGCGGCTCGATCAAGCACGACGTGTCGGTGCCGGTGGCGGCGGTGCCGGATTTCATAGCCGAGGCGAGCGCCGCCGCCCAGAAGCTGATCCCGGGCTGCCGGCCGGTGCCGTTCGGCCATCTCGGCGACGGCAATATCCATTTCAACGTCAGCCAGCCGGTCGGCGCCGACACCGCGCAGTTTCTCGCACGCTGGGATGAGGTCAACGCGGCAGTGGACAATATCGTACTCAAGCATCACGGCTCGTTCTCGGCCGAGCACGGCATCGGCAAGCTCAAGCGCGAAACGCTGGCCAAGGCGAAGGACCCGGTGGCACTCGACCTGATGCGCGGCTTGAAGCGCATGCTCGATCCCAACGGCATCGTCAATCCGGGCAAGGTATTGTGAGCGACAACGAGTCCTTGCGCGCGCCGCCGCGCCGAAACGATGACTAGTGCAAACCATGAGTAGTGTAATGAACGTTCAGAGCAAGCCTACGCTGACGCCCGCGCTGCTGGCGCGTTTCATCGACATCGTCGGTCCGAAATACGCCATCACCGACCCGCAGATGCAGCAATCCTATTTGATCGAGTTGCGCGGCCTCTACGATGGCCACACGCCGGTCGTGCTACGGCCCGGTTCGGTCGATGAAGTCGCCGCCATCCTCAAGCTCGCCAATGAGACGAAAACCGCCATCGTGCCGCAGGGCGGCAATACCGGACTGGTCGGCGGCCAAACCCCGATCAATGGCGAAGTGCTGCTCTCGCTCACGCGCCTCGACAAGATCCGTGAGGTCGATCCGGTCTCCTACACCATGACGGTGGAAGCCGGCGTCACGCTGCAGCGGGCGCGTGAAGCTGCGGCGGAAGCCGATCGGCTCTATCCACAGCTGTTAGGGTCGGAAGGCACTTGCACCATCGGCGGCAATCTTTCCACCAATGCCGGCGGAATCGGCGCGCTGGCGCATGGCGTCGCACGCTCGCACGCACTCGGGCTGGAGGTGGTGCTGGCTGACGGGCGCGTATTGCACAATCTCAACAAGCTGAAGAAGGACAATACCGGCTACGACCTTAAAAACCTGTTCATCGGAGCGGAGGGAACGCTCGGCGTCATTACCGCGGCGACGCTGCGACTGGTGCCGCGCCCGCGCTCGGTTGAGACGGCGTTCGCCGCCGTGCCGTCGCCGCAGGCGGCGCTCGACCTTCTGGGGCTGGCCGAAGAGCGCACCGCGGGCGGCGTCACTTCGTTCGAGTTGCTGGCACGCTTCGGCGTTGCCGCAGTGGTCGAATATGACGCCAACAGCCGCGATCCCCTGCGCGAGCCGCACGACTGGTATGCGCTGTTCGAATTGTCGTCGCAGGTGCGCACCGGGCTGCGCGACGTGATGGAGGAGATTTTGAGCGAGGGCCTCGACAAGGGCCTGGTGCTCAACGCCACCATCGCCGAAAGCCTTGAGCAGGCCAATGCTTTCTGGCGCATCCGCGAGATGTTCAGCGAGGTGCAGCGCCATATCGGCGCCGCTATCAAGCACGACGTCTCGGTGCCGGTCGCCGCAATTCCGACGTTCATCATAGAAGCCAATGCGGCAGTCAAGAAACTCATTCCAGACGCCCGTCTGATCGCCTTCGGACATGTCGGCGACGGGAACGTCCACTATAATGTCATTCATCCCGTCGGCGCCGACCAAAAGAAATTCCTGGCGCGTTGGGACGAAATCAATGACGCGGTGTTCGGGGTGGTCAAAAAGTTCAACGGCTCGATCTCGGCCGAGCATGGCATCGGCTTGATGAAGCGCCACATCTTGCCGAGGTACAAGGACCCGGTGGCGCTCGACCTGATGCGCGGGCTGAAGCGAATGCTCGATCCCAACGGCATCCTCAATCCGGGCAAGGTGCTGTAGCTGCGCGTCAAAATAGCGACGTTTGCCCGTCGTTCTTCTTGGCGCGTCTGACACGCGCTACCGGCTTCGGTATAGGCGCGGGCTCTGCGTTTGCGACCACTGGCTCCACTAGTTTCAGATTGTCGTTGGCGGTGCGGTTGACCGCTGTCGACACTTCATAGGTTTCGAGCAGATTGTCGGGCGCGGGATGAATTAACGCCGCAGCGGTCTTGGCATCGACATCGCTGGTATTGAGCCAGAGGTCGAACGCCTCCGGCGGAATAATCACCGGCATGCGAGAATGGATGGCGGAGAGCGTGCGGTTGGCGTCGGTGGTTACGATCGCCGCGGTTTCCAGTTCCTCGCCGTTCGGCCCGGTCCAGGTTTCCCACAAACCAGCGAAGGCGAGTGGCTCGCCCGATTTGGCGCGCACGTAAAACGGCTGTTTGCGCCTGCCCGCTGCCTTCCACTCGTAGAAGCCGTCGGCCGGAATGAGACAGCGCCGCCGCTTCATGGCGGCGCGGAAGGCCGGCTTGTCGACAACGGACTCGCCGCGCGCGATGATCAGCAGCGCGAAAGTCTTCGGGTCCTTCACCCAGGACGGCAGCAGGCCCCAGCGCACCAGCGCGAATTGCCGCTTGCCCTCGACCACGCGGACGATGGGAATCGGCTGCGTCGGCGCTACGTTATAGCGCGGCGGAAAGTTGGGCTGCTCCGGATAGCGGAACAGCGCCCGGATCGCTTCTGGTGCCGAAGTGATGGTGTAACGGCCGCACATATTCAATAATCCCGGCGTTTCGCTCGTTTAATTGCACCTTAACCGCGCTCAGTGACAATGGCGGCGGGCGGATGTCGGCGGGGCTTCAGTGAAATATCAGAATTGTGTCGAGGCGGCGCAAGCGCCGGAAGAGATGGCCGACGGCAGGATCGGTGGCGACTTCGCCTCATGCGACGCCAATATCAACCCGGTGACCGGGCTTGCCACCGACTATCTCAATCATTTCAATGAAGCGATCATGCTGCTCGAAATGCTGTCGAGCAGCCCAGAGTGCCTCGACGATTTCCTCGCTTGGCAGCCGGCGAGTTATCGCGAGCACTTCACGGTCTCGCGCTTCAATGGCCGCGATATGGCGATCGCCGCCTATGACGCTGCCGATCCGGAGCTGCGCGGCTCTCTTGATGCGCTGGCCGGCACCATGACGGCGATGCTGGAAACAACCCGCGCGGCATTGCTTTCCGACATGCCCCCCGAAGCCAGTGGCCTCATCGCCGAGGCCACCGCGTCCTGGCTCAAGCCGCTGATTGCGCGCGCGGGCGCCGTCATCAACGGTGAAGCCGGGGCCAGCGGACCGATGGCGCCGCAAGCGGTGGTCGACCGGCTGATGAAGCGATCCTCCGCATGAACGATAGCCGCCGCTACCCGCAACGCCCCTATCTCGCGGTCAGCGCAGCCATCATGCGCGATGGCAAGGTGCTGGTGGTGCGGCGCGCGCGCAAGCCGGCGCTCAATCTCTACACGCTGCCGGGCGGCGCGGTCGAAACCGGCGAGACGCTTCATGAGGCTGTGGTGCGCGAAGTGTACGAGGAGACGCAGCTCAATATCGAGCCGGTCGCGCTTGCCGGCTACCGCGAGGCGATTATGCACGACGACCAAGGCCGGGTGGAGCGACATTTCGTGATCTTAAGCTTTGCCGCGCGCTGGCTTGCCGGCGAGCCGGTGCTCAATGAGGAGCTTGATGATGCGCGCTGGCTTGCGCCTTCGGAACTCTCCGGACTGCGCACCACCGAGGGGCTCGCTGAGATTGTCGCCGCGGCCGTGAAGCACCTCCGGCAAGGCCCCTGAGCAGCTGCCTTGCGGTTGCCTTAGAGCAAGGGCATATCATCTCCCACCGTCAACGATCAGGCGTAACACGCGTGAAGAAGCTGCTGACTATTGTGTCGATCGTGCTGTGTCTTGCCGCGCCCGCCCGCGCTGCGGACAACGTAGAGACGGCGCCCTACGACACCGAGTTGCAACGGCTGGCCGAGATTCTGGGCGCGCTGCACTATCTGCGCGCGGTCTGCGGCGCCAAAGAAGGACAGAAATGGCGCAATGAGATGCAAGCCCTGATCGACTCTGAGGCCCCCGACGGAGACCGCAGGCGCAAGATCGCCGCCAGCTTCAATCGTGGTTACCGCGGCTTTCAGCAGACTTATCGCACCTGCACGCCGGCGGCCGATCTCGCAATTCGCCGTTATCTCGAAGAAGGCGCCAAAATCGCCCGTGAAATAACGGCCCGATACGCCAACTAATTCCCGCCACTGTTAACCTTTCCCCCAGGTCCAAGTGGCCCGGCCGACCTCGCGTGCTAACGTCCGCGTCGAAATTGGAGCCGGCGTTTGGGACGCCGGGGGACGTTAACGTGCCAACGAACACAACGGGGTCAGCGACTGCGCCCGAGCCGGTATCGGACCGCGACCAGAAACGCGTTGCGCTCGGCTATCTGCAGGAGGCCTGGGCCGAAGCGCGCCTCGACGGGATCGATGGCGATTGCCTGGCGCAAGCCTGCCTGTTTGCCGCCTTGGCCGAATTCGTCAACACCTACGGCGAGGAAGCAGCGGCCACATTCGCGGAAGGCCTCGGCATCCGAATCCGCAACGGCGAATTCTCGCTCGACCAGCCACGCCAATAAGCGCCCGCATTCGCGGCGCTCGAAGTCTTCACGAAAAAAATCACGACAACGCTAGGCAAGCGGCATGTACAGGCCGAAATGGAGCTCGATCACGGTGTCGATGTCGGCTGGATAGAACGGCTTCTTGAGGAACGCCAGCGCGCCTGACGCCTGGGCGCGTTTTATAACAACGTTGCTGGCCATCGAGGTCATCATTACCACCGACACCTTCGGCGTCAGGCGCTTGATCTCCGACAGAGTCTCAAAGCCGTTAAAACCCGGCATGTTGTAGTCGAGAAAGACAAAATCGAATCTGCCGGTTCCTAATTGCTTAAGCGCAGCGATGCCTTCCGTTGCCTCGTAGACATCCAGGGCGAAGTTGCTGGCCAACAGAATCTTTCGCACGATGCTGCGCATCGTGACGGAATCATCCACGATCAGAACGCGGGTCGGGATTTTCGTGCGCGCACAAATCTCTGCCAGCTTGCAGGCATCATCGGCGTTGGCCGGCCGTGCCAAGGCGCCGTCAACATTGTCCGGACGCGGTGTACCGCGCGCGACCGACGCAAACAGCAGCGGGGCCGGCCGCGCCGCGCGCGCGGCAACTGTCACCGCCGCCTTGTCGGCGTCGGACAGCGCGGCGTCCATAACGCAGAGGTCCACGTCGCCGCCTTTAAGCGCGGCCACGGCAGCGGCGCCGGCGTCCTCCACCGCAAATTCAATCGGAACAGACGCCATCGCCGCGCCCTTCTGCCACAGATTCTGCTGCGACGGCGCGGCCGCGACGACTAACATTCGGAGTGAAACGAGTTCACCGCTCATATTCGCTGCTCTCCGCGTCCCGGCAAGACGGTCAGACGAGAGGTGCTCTGCAACTGTTGGATAACCGCCAGCGCATGGTTTGCTATTCCACACGATTATTTTGCATGAAAAAGTTTAGGAAAACTCGCGTATTCGTTGAGTATTCTTAACCGGCGGTTGCAAAAGGGCGTGCCGCTAACCGGCCAGGGCTTCCAGGAAACGCGCGCGCTCGCCCTGCGCCGGCATCACCAAACTGCCCTCCCACATCACCTTGTTGCCGCGCACAACGGTCCCCACCGGCCAGCCGGTCACGCTGACGCCGTGATAGGGCGTCCAGCCGGCGCGCGAAGCAATCCAGCGGTCGGTGATGGTCTCCCGCCGCTTGAGATCGACCACTGTGAGGTCGGCATCATAGCCGACGGCGATGCGGCCCTTGGCGGCCATGCCGAATAGCCGCGCCGGTCCCGCGCTAGTGAGATCGACAAGCCGGAGCAGGGAAAGCCTGCCAGCATTGACGTGGTCAAGCATGACAGGGACCAGCGTCTGCACGCCGGTCATGCCGGAATGGGTCTTGGGATAGGGATGTGATTTTTCCTCGCGCGTATGCGGGGAATGATCCGAGCCGACGCTGTCGATGACGCCCTGCACGACGCCGCGCCAAAGACCCTCGCGATGGCCGACGTCACGGATCGGCGGGTTAAGCTGGGCGAGCGTGCCGAGCCGCTCGTAGCAGTCCGGCGCCGCGAGCGTGAGATGGGCGGGCGTCGCCTCGGCCGTGGCGACGTCCTTGTGCTCGGCGAGAAAGACGGCTTCCTCCTTGGTGGTGACGTGCAGCACGTGGACGCGCTTGCCGGTCTCGCGGGCGAGCGCAATCAGGCGCTGGGTGCACATCAGCGCGGCGGTGGCGTCGCGCCAGACCGGATGCGAGCGTGGATCGCCCTCGATGCGCAGGTTCATGCGCTCACGCAGGCGGTACTCGTCCTCAGAATGGAAAGCCGCGCGGCGGCGGATGCTTTTAAGCACCGCGCGCACGCCTTCGTCGTCCTCGATCAACAGCGAGCCGGTGGAGGAGCCCATGAACACTTTCACGCCGGCCACCCCCGGCAGCATCTCCAGTTCGCCCAGGTCCTTGGTGTTCTCGCGGGTAGCGCCGACATAGAAAGCGAAATCGCAATGCATACGGTGATGCGCGCGCTTGACCTTGTCGGCGATGGCCTCCGCGCTGATGGTGGTGGGATTGGTGTTGGGCATCTCGAACACAGCGGTGACGCCGCCCAGCACGGCGCCGCGCGAACCCGATTCCAGGTCCTCCTTGTGGGTCAGGCCCGGCTCGCGGAAATGCACGTGGCTGTCGATGACGCCCGGCAACAGGTGCAGGCCGCGGCAGTCAATCACCTCGCCGGCGGAGGCGCGTGAAAGGTCGCCGATCGCCGCGAAACGGCCGGCGCGAATGCCGAGATCACGCCGGCCCTCGCCATCGTGGTTGACCACGGTGCCGCCCTTGAGGATCAGGTCGTAGGTCTCGGGCATATTCGAGCCGTTCTTATTCGGGACTTGAGGCCAGCCCGACAGCGCTTACGTTTCATCGCGAGTTCTGGCAAGAGACCAGGGCGAGGCAAACCCAAGAGATTTGACATGCAGGCAGCGCTCCTCCCCGACCGCGGCGTCCTCAAAGTCGCTGGCGACGACGCCCGGCGCTTTTTGAATGGGCTCGCCAGCAACGATATGGCCAAGGTCGCCCCTGGCACTGCGTGCTATGCGGCGCTGCTGACCCCGCAGGGCAAGATCATCGCGGATTTCATCGTGACAGAAGCGCCGGCCGAGGACGGCGGCGGCTTTTTCCTCGATGTCCCCAAGGCACTCGCGCCTACGCTGGCGCAAAAGCTTAATTTCTACAGGCTGCGCGCCAAGATCACGGTCGAGGACCTGTCGGAGGCGCTCGGCGTGCTCGCCGCCTGGGACGGCGCCGGCGTCAGCGACTACGGGCTTTGCTATGCCGACCCGCGGCTCGCCGCGCTGGGCTGGCGGATCATGCTGCCGCCACAGCTGGCGGCCGAGGCAGCCGAAGATCTCGGCGCCACGCCGGTCGAGTCCGAATCTTACGAAGCACACCGCATTGCGCTGGGCGTACCGCGCGGCGGCGAGGATTTCGTCTATGGCAACACCTTTCCGCACGAAGCCGACATGGATCAACTTGCGGGCGTCGATTTCGACAAGGGCTGCTATGTCGGGCAGGAAGTGGTCTCGCGCGTCGAGCACCGCCACAGCGCGCGCAGCCGCATCGTGCCGGTCACTTATGACAGGTCTGCGCCCTCCCCCGGTGCACCGGTGATGGCCGGCGACAAGCAGGTCGGTACTTTCGGTTCGGCCGCCCGGGGACGCGGGCTGGCGCTGCTGCGGCTCGACCGGGTGGAAGACGCGCTCACCACAGGCTTAGCCCTCACCTGCGGCGATATTCAGTTGCGCGTGGTGAAACCGGATTGGGCCAAGTTCGCCTGGCCCGGAGAAACACAAGCAACGTCATGAGCGCAGCCGTCGCCCATCCCGACGGGCTCAAGCGCTGCCCGTGGCCCAAGCAGGACCCGCTTTACGTCGCCTATCACGACGAGGAATGGGGCGTGCCGGAATTCGACGACCGCGCGCTGTACGAGAAGTTGTTGCTCGACGGCTTCCAGGCCGGACTGTCGTGGATCACCATCCTGCGCAAGCGCGAGAACTTCCGGCGTGCCTTCGATAATTTCGAACCGGAAAAAATCGCACGCTATCCCAAGCGCAAGATCGAGCGACTGATGGGCGATGCCGGTATCGTGCGCAATCGCGCCAAGATCGAGGGCGCGGTCACGTCGGCGCGCGCTTATCTGAAGATCATGGAAAGCGGTCCCGGCTTCTCCGGCCTGCTGTGGGATTTTCTCGACGGCAAACCGAAACTCAATAAATTTCACTCGACCAAGCAGGTCCCGGCAGAAACCGAAATCTCACGCAAAATGTCGAAGGAGCTGATCGGCCGCGGCTTCAAATTCGTCGGGCCCACCATCGTCTATGCTTTCATGCAGGCGGTCGGCATGGTCAACGATCATCTGGTCACCTGCCACCGCCACGCGGCCTGCGCCAAGCTAGCCAAGCGAAAATGAGCAAACCGCGCAAGCCGGCAAAAGCTGCACGCGCTAAATCGCCGCGCGCCATTTCGGTGCGCGCGTGGCAGCGCATGTTATCGGGACGGCGGCTTGACCTGCTCGACCCCTCTCCGCTCGACGTCGAGATCGAAGACATCGCGCACGGCCTCGCGCGCGTGGCGCGCTGGAATGGCCAGACCAAGGGCGCACACATCTTCTCGGTCGCCCAGCACGCGCTGCTGGTGGAGGCGCTGGCGCGTGCAAAAGTACCGCGGCTCGACGCCGCCGGCCGCCGCGCGGTGCTGCTGCACGATGCGCCCGAATACGTGATCGGCGACATGATCTCGCCGTTCAAGGCGGTGATCGGCGACAGCTACAAGGCGGTGGAACGGCGGCTGCTCGCCGCCATCCACCTGCGCTTCGGCCTGCCGGCCAAGCTGCCGGAGCAACTGACCAAACTGATCAAGAGCGCCGACCGCAGCGCGGCCTATCTGGAAGCGACGCAGCTTGCCGGTTTCGACCCAGCCGAGGCGCGCAAGTTCTTCGGCCCGCCGCCGAAGTTCTGGGCCGCTATCGAGCGCGATTATCTGACGCCCTGGCCGGCCCAAACCGCGGAACACCGCTTCCGCGAGCGGCTCGAAAAGCTGATGCGCGGCTGAGGCTTTCCATTCTTTTGCGGGCGTCATAGATATGACGCAAGATTCGTCCATAGCGCCGCCATGATCCACGTCTGCTCCCTTGCGCGCCTTTACGCCACGATCGACGAGACCGGCGCGCGCCACATCGTCACCCTGCTGCGGGACAAGCACAGGGTGGACCGGCCGGCCCATATCGCGCCCCAGAACCATCTGATACTCAGCGTCGACGACATTTCCACGCCGATGGACGGCTATACCGCGCCCGGCGAGGAGCACGTGGCGCGGCTGATCGAATTCGTCGGCGCCTGGGACCGCGCCGCGCCCATGGTGGTGCACTGCTTTGCCGGCATCAGCCGCTCGACCGCCGGCGCCTTTGTGGTGGCTTGTGCGCTCAATCCAGACCGCGACGAGACTGAGATCGCGCTCGCCATTCGGCGCGCCTCGCGCACCGCCCAGCCAAACGCGCGCATCGTCGCAATCGGTGACCGCCTGCTCGATCGCGGCGGCCGCATGGTGCGCGCGGTCGAGGCCATCGGCCCCGGCGACGTCGCCATGGAAGGCCAGCCGTTCCGGCTCGACATCGCGTAATTGCCTGAATGAGGCCCGAACCGGCGGGGTTCGGACAATTCCGGATTTCGCAAAGACCGCCGCGAGGCGGTCTTTCTGCTTCGGGGCATGAACCCGCGCGCGTCCTGCTGCGACTACCAAAAAGGTAGCGCTCATGGACCAAAACCAGATTTTCCCGCTCGACCGAACGATGGCACCGGTTGCCCGTGCGCCTGAAGCCCTTTCGCTCGTTCGTCGTGTTTGGGCGCCGGTCGTGATTGGTTTGGGGCTGATGCTCACCGCGGCCTGGGTCAGTCTCCTGGCCTACGGGTTCGTCATTCTGCTCGGAAATTCGCTCTGACATTTCATGGCGGCAGCATACGTGCGGCACCGCAGGTGCACGCGCTGTATGGCTTTGCCCGCCGTTCATCGCCGTTACGGGCAAAAAAGCAGCCCCGCCCGGCTATAGATCGGGCGGGGCCGCCGAACACAATTGTACCAGGACTGTGGCTTGTCCCCGCACTCGTGTCCTATTGCTGGGTCGCATTGGCTTGCCGATTGGTTCACGCGTGCGTTGGCAAAAATCGCCGGCCACCGCTGTCTCGACATGGACAGCGCGGGACATCCGAAATAGGTTGCTGCTCAATCACATAGCGCGCCCGACGCCACCGCCGAAAACTTCAGGTGCGGGTGGCAGAGCGTGCACGGCCTCTCGGGGCTTAGCGGAGGGCGCATTGAGCGGCAGAAAATATGGGCTGGTGACGCCCGAGGTCCTCAACTCCTATGACGGTCTCGATTTCCTGAAGGCGATGATCGAGGGGACGGTGCCGCAGCCACCGATCGGCGAAACGCTCGGCTTTTACCTGGTCGAAGCCGAGAAGGGCCGCGCCGCGTTCGAGGGCCTGCCGGAACTGCGCCACTACAATCCGATCGGCACCGTGCATGGCGGCTTCACGGCGACGCTGCTCGATTTCAGCGCTGGCCTGCGCGATCTTCTCGACCATGGTCAAAGGCGACGTCTGGACGACCCTTGAACTCAAGCTCAATTACGTTCGCCCGTTGACCAAGGACACCGGGCTGGTGCGCGCGGAAGGCCGCGTCATCCATCGCGGGCGCTCGGTCGCCACTTCGGAAGGCGACCTGAAGGATCGCGCCGGCAAGCTCTACGCCCACGCCACCACGACCTGCATGATCGTGGGCAAGGCCTGAGAACGCTAGAACCGGTTGGCGGGAATCTTGAAATAGCTGCGGCCGTCGTTTTCCGGTTCAGGCAAGCGGCCGCCGCGCAAATTGACCTGCAGCGCGTGCAGCATGCGGTCGGGTAGCGCCAGTGTCTTGTCGCGCTCGGTGCGCAGCTTGACGAATTGATCTTGCGAGACGCCATCCTTGACGTGGATGTTCGCCGCCTTGTGCTCGGCGACGGTCGCTTCCCATTTCGGCGCGCGGCCGCCCTTGCCGTAGTCGTGGCCAACGAACAGGCGCGTCGATGCCGGCAACGCCAAGATCGCCTGGATTGAGCGGTAGAGCTGCGCAGCGTCGCCGCCGGGGAAATCGGCGCGCGAAGAGCCGGAATCCGGAAACATCAGCGTGTCGTGCACGAAGGCCGCGTCGTCGCCGACCACATAGGTGATCGAGGCGAGCGTATGGCCGGGTGACAGCATGACGCGGACGGGAAGCGTGCCGATCTCGAAGGTATCGCCGTCGGCAACCAGACGGTCGAACGCCCGCTCAACATCGAACGCCTTCGGCTCGTTATAGAACTCACGCCACAGCACGGCGACCTCGCGCACCTTCGCGCCGATCGCCTGCGGACAGCCGAGCCTCTCCTCGAGATAGGCCGCCGCCGTGAAATGGTCGGCGTGCGGGTGGGTGTCGAGCACCCAGTCGACTGACAGGCCCTGCCCCCTGACATACGCCAAAATCGCGTCGGCGGACTTCGTGTCGGTGCGCGCGTGCTTGGGATCGAAATTCCAGACCGCATCGACAATCGCGGCCTTTTTGGTGCGCGGGCAGCTCACCACGTATTGGATGCTGCCGGTGTCGGGCTCATAGAAGCCGGTCACCTCGGGCGAACGGGGGCCGCGCGACCGGCTGGTCTGCTGATGACTCATGGCAGGCGTTATATACGCGCCCGAACGCCGCCGCGAAGGTCTGGATAATGATTATTCAGCTTCGGCGGTAAGCGACGGGCGCAGCGCCAGCGGACCGCCGTCATGCGAGCCGTGCACCACCTCCGCGCGCTCATTGCGGCGGGTGAAGCTGCAATAGGCAAAGCCCAAGCCCGAGATCGAGCCGCGGAAACTTTCGCTGCCGATACGCTGCAAGTTGAAGCACGGCTGGATCGGCAGGCCGCGCAGCGACGCACAAACTGACTCGCCCCTCACCCGCAACGTGCCGGGCGGCAATGCCGCATAGTGCGTGCGGCCGTGACCTTGAAACTGGATGGAGCCGGCGACCGAGCCATCGGCATAGACGAAGCCCTGGCCGCTGGTGCCTTCGAAACAGTGGTAGGAGAACAGCTTGCCGATGACGAAGCGGCGAGCCTCGTCCGCCGACATTTCGCCGGCCAAAGCCGGCAGGGTGGCCAGCAGGCCGACAAGCACTACAAACGCGCGCAACATCCCCGCACTCCGACTGACGCCACCTAACGCGGCTTTCCTGGCCCGATCGTAACCAACATGACGGGCTTTCGTCGATAAATCATGAACACGTTTACCCGATCTTGACCACGATCCGGCCGCGGACCTGCCCGGCCAGGATGGCGGGCGCTTCTTTCAGGACGTCCGAAAGGCCAATTTCCCGGGTCATGGCGGCCAGTTTTGCCCGGTCCAGGTCGGTTTCCAGCCTTTTCCAGGCCTCCCGACGCCTCTCGATGGGGCACATCACGGAATCGATGCCATAAAGACACACACCGCGCAGAATAAACGGGGCGACCGAGGCCAGCAGGTCCATACCGCCGGCCAATCCACAAGCGGCTACCGCCCCGCCGTAGCGGGTCATCGACAACAGGTTCGCGAGCGTGGCGGAGCCGACCACGTCGACCGCGCCGGCCCAGCGCTCCTTGGCGAGCGGCTTGGGCGCCCCGGCGAGCTCCTGGCGCTCGACGATCTCGGCGGCGCCCAGGCTCTTGAGATAATCGCCCTCCTCCGGCCGCCCGGTGACCGCATGGACGGTGAAGCCGCGCTTGGACAGGATGGCGACAGCCACCGAGCCGACGCCGCCGGCCGCGCCGGTGACGGCTACCGGGCCGCGTTCGGGGGTCAGGCCGTGGCGTTCCAGCGCCATCACCGCCAGCATGGCCGTATAGCCCGCGGTGCCGATGCTCATCGCCTCGCGCGCGCTCATGCTCGCGGGCAGCGGCACCAGCCAGTCGCCTTTGACGCGTGCCTTGGCGCCAAAGGCGCCGAGATGGGTCTCGCCGCAGCCCCAGCCGTTCAGGATCACCTTGTCGCCCGGCTTCCAGGCCGGGTTGGTGGACGCTTCCACCGTGCCGGCGAAATCGATGCCGGCGATCATCGGGAAGCGCCGCACCACCGGCGCCTTACCGGTGACGGCGAGGCCGTCCTTGTAGTTGAGCGTGGAATATTCGACGCCAACAGTGACGTCGCCGTCCATCAGATTGGCCTCATCGAAATCGACGAGCGCGGCCTTTGTGCCGCCGTCCGATTTCTCGATTACAATCGCCTTGAATGTCGCCACGCTTAGCCTCGCTGCCGGAATGGGATGGGGCCATTCATGGCGCGATGCGCGCGGAGGCGCAAGCGCTGGGGGACGGGGGATTGCCTCAGCTCGAACCTTGTTCCCACCGCGCCTTGGCGAGCGCAATGAGCGCCTCCGCGTTCGGGCAATAAGTTTCCCACACAGGACTGTTCGGATCTCGTTTCAAGTCCACCACACAGGCCTCGCGACTGCCGCAACGCGCGCACTCTCGTACGATTTGGACGACCGTTTCGGCGTCGCTTTGCTTGATCGCATCGAAGTCGAGACCCAGCATCGCCATCCGGCAATCCAAAAGGCCGTCGCCTTCCGCGGGCTTGTCGGCTGGGCGAGGATCGCGGGTTTGCATCAAATCCTCCTGCGTTCGTCTGCCTAATCACCCCAAAAAACACGCCTGTGCATTGACTTGGATCAAGTTTCAACCGTCAGGACAATACCTCTTACCCGGCGCTCTCCCGCCGTGCATGCGGTCACAGTCATGTTGAAAAAGACGCGCTACTGCGCGAAGGGATGCCCACACAAATAACGAAAAAGAATCATTCCTGCGGTTCGATGGCCTCAGCCGTGATCCGATAGCCGATCTTGGCAATATCGGTTTCCGTGGGCGCCACGTTCATGACGCCCGTAACGGCTACTGGATAGACAAAATCGTCGAGGTGAATACCCCTCTCAATGATGATGAGGATCGCCTGGTTTCGCGGCGGGGGAAACTTTACACACGCACCGGAGAAGGGAATAAGAAGCAGCCTCTTGTACGGCTGCTCATCGTTGTTGAAAGGCAAGATGAAGCCTGTAATCTTCACGCGCTGACCGTTGTATTTGGATACCAAGTCCGACCGCTGCGACACGCTCATGTTCGCGCGTTCTCTCGTTTGCCCGCGCGGCAAAATCTTCGCCATCAGGTTGCTTGACGCGTTTTGAGGAAGTGATTCGGGAATTAGCTGCTCCCACCGGATTTCAATCGGTTCCACCGCCCGCGCCGGCGGCAATGAAACGGACCCAGCCGCAACGGCGATCGAGCAAGCCAACAAGGAATTCCGCAGCCAGGCTTGCATTTGATAATTCCCCCTGCCCCTTGCACGCACCATTCTACGGCAAATCCAGATCGACTGTGCGCCTAAATCTCTTCCGGCACCATGGTGATGGCGCCGCACGGGCATTCCTGGGCGCATATTCCGCAGCCCTTGCAATAGTCGTAGTTGAACCGAAAACGCTTGCCGGGCCCGAGTTTGATCACCGCATTGTCCGGGCACACGCCGTAGCAGTTGTCGCATTCGAAACAATTGCCGCAGGACAGGCACCGGCGCGCCTCGTAGAGCGCGTTGGTCTCGTCGAGCCCCCCTTGCACCTCCTCGAAAGTGCTTTGCCGGCGCACGATTTCGAGCATCGGCTGCACCGTCTTGGGTGCATCGGCGTAGTACCAGGTATTGAGCTTGCTGAAATCCGCCAGTTCATGTCTTTCCGCCGGCGCATAGGTGGTGCCGCGCAGCCAGGCGTCGATGTGGCGGGCCGCCTTCTTGCCGTGACCGACCGCCACTGTAACGGTGCGCTCGGAGGGAACCATGTCGCCGCCGGCGAAGATGCCGGCATGGCCGGTCATCATGTTGGCGTCGACCTGAACCACGCCGTCCTTGATTTCCAGTTCGGGGACGCCATCGAGCAGCGACAAGTCGACGTCCTGGCCGAGCGCCAACACCAGCGAGTTCGGCCTCCAGCGTCTCGAACTCGCCGGTCGGCTGCGGGAAGCCCTTCTCGTCGAGTTGCATCTTTTCGACGGTGAGCACGCCTTCGTCCATGCGCTTGATGGTCGAAAGCCACTTCATCATGATGCCTTCCTGCAGCGCTTCCTCGACCTCGAAATCATGCGCCGGCATGCGCTCGCGCGTGCGCCGATAAACGATGATCGCCTCAGTCGCGCCCAGCCGCTTGGCGGTGCGGGCGGCGTCGAGGGCGGTATTGCCGCCGCCGTAAACGACGACACGCCGGCCGAGCAGCGGCTTGTCTTCCCCTTCCATCGACCGCAGCATGGAGACCGCGTCGAGAATTTTCGAAGCCGAACCGGCGGGAATAAAGGCGCGTTTGCCGATATGGGCGCCGACGGCGAGGAAGGAGGCGTCGAATTTTCCGGCCTGCATGCTCTCGACGATGCGATCGACCTTGGTATTGAGCTTCACGACGACGCCAAGATCGATAATGCGGTTGATCTCGGCATCGAGCACGTCGCGCGGCAGGCGGTATTTCGGAATCCCGAAGCGCATCATGCCGCCGGCATACGGGCCGGCCTCATGGATTTCGACCGCATGCCCCATCCGCCGCAGGTGATAGGCAGCGGACAGGCCCGAGGGGCCTGCGCCAACCACCAGCACGCGCTTGCCGCTTTCGGCTTGCGGCGGCTCGAATTGCCAGCCTTTGCGGATCGCGACGTCGCCAAGGAAACGCTCGACTGAATTGATGCCGACCGCTTCGTCGATCTGCGCCCGGTTGCAGGCGGTTTCGCAGGGGTGATAGCACACGCGGCCCATCACCGCCGGCAGCGGATTGTCGAGTGTCAGTGTGCGCCAAGCGGCTTCGTAATTGCCGGACTCTGCGTGATAGAGCCAGGCTTGAATGTTCTCGCCGGCCGGGCAGGCATTGTTGCAGGGCGGCAGGCGATCGACATAGACCGGCCGCTCGGTGCGCCACGTCCCGGTCAGGTTGGCGAGGCTGGAGCCGACGTCGAGTGTGATCGCAAAGGGATGATCCATCAGGCGCCTCCCTCCAGATCGAGCAAGCGATACTCGGCGATGTTGCGGTCGGCGATGGCCTGCACCTGACTGATGCGCTTCTTGCCTTCTTCGCTGGCGAACAGATGGGCAAAGCGCCGCTGCGGTTTCAAGTAGTCCTCGACGGGAACCTGCCGGCGAATCTTGCGGCTGCCGGTGACGACGCCGTGCTCGGCCTCGAACACCGGAAACAACCCGCACTCGACCGCGAGCCGCGCCAGCCGGATCGTGTCGTGCGAGAGCGAGCCCCAGCCGAGCGGGCAAGGCACATGGATATGCAGATAGCGCGCGCCATGAATGCCCATGGCCTTGGTCACCTTGCGCTCGAGATCGTGCAGGTCGGCGACCGTGGCGGTGGCGACATAGGGGATGCCGTGAGCGACGGCTATTTTGGGCACGCTCTTGCCGGTGCCGAAAACATTGCCCGGCTCCGGGCCCATGGCCGGGGTCGTGGCGGTGCGCGCCGCCGGCGGCGTCGCCGACGAGCGCTGCACGCCGGTGTTCATGTAGGCTTCGTTGTCATAGCAGATATAGAGCACATCATCGTTGCGCTCGAACATGCCCGACAGGCAGCCGAAGCCAATGTCGGTCGTGCCGCCGTCGCCGCCTTGCGCGATTGCGCGGACCTCGGGCCGCCCTTTCACGCGCATGGCGGCGGCGACGCCGGTCGCGACCGCGGCGGCATTGCCGAACAGCGAATGCAGCCATGGAGTCTGCCACGATGTTTCCGGATAAGGCGTGGTGAACACTTCCAGACAACCGGTGGCGTTCACGGCGATCAGATTGTTGTTGGTGGCGCGCATCGCGGCGTCGATGGCAAAACGTGCGCCCAATGCTTCGCCGCAACCCTGGCACGCGCGGTGGCCGCAGGTGAGCGCATTGGAGCGATCGGTCGAGGCCTGCACCGCGCGCTGTTCCTCCGAAATGAGGCGGTTGCCGACGGTGAACGTGCCCTTCTGGTAGAAGTGCAGCTTCTGCGTCGCGTCCATCGTTATCGTGCGATCGTTCACCGTGCTCCCCTTTATACCGCAGCTTTTTCGGCGGCTTCGCTGAGACGCCGCAACAGGTTCTCGGCGGTCGGGCCGGAGCGCCGCACCTTGCGCACGTGGTGCAGTTCCTTGGCCACGATCTCCTCGTTGAGATCGAGGAACTGCGAGCCGTCCCACGGCTGCACGAGCGCGCGCCGCAGCACGCGATGCAGGGACGCGCTGGTGATCGGTCGCCCGCCGAGCCCCGCGATGACCGAATGCACCTGCGGGGCGCCAGCCACATTGCGCAAGGCAAGATCGACATTATTGGCGAGCGGTCCGCCCATGCCGACCGCCAGGCTCTTCTCGATCACGACGACGTTGCGCGCGCCCACCAGCTTTTCGCGCAACGCCTTTGTTGGGAATGGGCGGAAAGACACCAGCGTGACGAGGCCGACCGACAGACCGTCGGCGCGCATTTCATCGATCGTGTCCTTGATGGTGCCGTTCACCGATCCCATGGCGACGACGATCAATTCAGCATCCTCGGCACGGTAGGAACGCAGCAGCCCGCCGCTGGCGCGGCCGAACTGCGTTTTGAACTCGGCGGCAAATTCGGGAATGAGCCGCAGCGCCAGTGTCTGCTTGTAATGTTGCAGGTAGCGAACCTCGGTGAAGGCATCCGGTCCGACCATCGCTCCGATCGAGATTGGGGCTTGCGGATCGAGCACCTGCACTGGCTCGTAGGGCGGAAGATAGGCGTCGACGTCGTCCTGCTCGGGAATATCGACCTGCTCGACCGCATGCGTAAGGATGAAGCCGTCGACGCAGACCATCACCGGCATCGACAATTCCTCGGCCAGGCGGAAGGCCTGGATATGCAGGTCGGCGGCTTCCTGGTTCGTTTCCGCGAACAATTGCATCCACCCGGAATCACACACGGCCATGGCGTCGGAATGGTCGTTCCAGATGTTAATCGGCGCGCCGATCGCCCGGTTGCCCAGGGTCATTACGATCGGCAGGCCGAGACCGGAAGCGTTGTAAACGGCCTCCGCCATAAAAAGCAGGCCCTGGCTGGCGGTGGCGGTATAGGCACGCGCACCGGCAGCGGATGCGCCGATCGCGACCGATAGCGCGGCAAATTCTGATTCGACGTTGATAAACTCGCACTTGGTGATTTCACCGGTGCGCACCATTTCGCCGAGGCCCTCGACGATGTGGGTCTGCGGCGTGATCGGGTAGGCGCAGATCACCTCGGGCCGGCAAAGTCCGATGGTCTCGGCCATCGCCCGTGAGCCTTCGATTTGTTTGAGCATGGGCGATGATCCTTCAAGCTGCCGCGGGCGCGTTGGCGACGGCGTCATAGGCCGCGGTGGCGGCAGCGATATTTGCAGCCGCAATCTTTTCCGAAAATTTTTCGCTGATCGCTGCGGCCACAGATTTCAACTGCACAATACCGGTGAGACGAGCGAAAGCGCCGAGCAGAGCGGCATTGGGAAGCGGACGACCGACATGCTTGAGCGCCAGTTCCGACGCCGGCACCGTCAGAGCGTGACCCGCGGGAAGGTTGTTGGCGATCGCGTCGAGATGGAGTTCGCTCAGGCTGCGGTTGCTGTTGACGAGCAGATAGCCGGTCAGCTTCAAGCCCTGGCAGACGTCGATCGCCTTGAACAAAGTCGGATCCTGCACGATCAGGGCGTCGGGCACGAGGATCGGCTCGCGCAGCCGAATTTCCTTGTCGTCGATGCGGCAGAACGAAACCACCGGAGCGCCCATGCGCTCCGAGCCGAAGCTCGGAAAAGCTTGGGCGTGCTTACCCTCGCGATAGGCCGCGACCGAGAGCAGCTCCGCAGCCGTCACGACCCCCTGTCCCCCGCGGCCGTGGATGCGCACTTGGAACATAGGGATAAGCCCCAATCTGTATTGGTTTCATAAGCTTGCGAAATCGGCTCTTAGCCGACACTGCCGCTTATAAGTAGAACGATCAGCGATCTCCGCTTTGACGTGGGTCAATTGCCAAAATCGGCGTCCGCAAGGATCACAGCCGCCCTGGTGGGACGGCGGCCACGCCCGACGCGATGGAATTGAGCGTCTTAGGCCTCGATCGGCGCCAGGCGCTCGATCGGCTTTTCGATGATCGGCAGGTTGATGATGGCCGAGATGACACCGAGCGCCACCGACAACCACCAGATCACGTCGTAGGAGCCGGTGGTGGTGAACAGCAAACCGCCCAGCCAGACGCCGAGGAAACCGCCGACCTGATGACTGAAGAAGGCGAAACCGAACAGCGTCGCCATCCAGCGCGTGCCGAACATGAGCGCCACCAGCGCCGAGGTCGGCGGCACGGTCGACAGCCACAGCAAGCCCATCACCGCGCCGAAGATCAGCGATGAGGCAGTGGTCACCGGCAGGCTGATGAAGGCGATCACCGCGATCGAACGCAGCATATAGATGATCGACAGCAGATAGCGCTTGGGCATGCGGTCGCCGAGCCAGCCGGCGCTCACCGAGCCGATGACATTGAACAGGCCGATGACGCCGAGCGTCCAGGCGCCGGCGTCGACCGACAGTCCGCGGTCCACCAGATAGGCCGGCAAATGCACGGTGATAAACAGCAACTGGAAGCCGCAGGTGAAGAAGCCGAGCACCAACAGCACATAGGAGCGGTGGCCGAACGCTTCCACCAGTGCGTGGCGCAGCGACTGCTGGCTTGCCTCATGCTTGCTGTTCGGATCCATCGGCGGCGTGCGGACGACGAGCGCCAGCGGAATCACAGTGAGCGTGATCAACCCGAAAGCCACCAGCGCGTGCTGCCAGCCGAACCACTGGATGAAACCGACCGCCAAGGGCGAGAACAGAAATTGCCCGAACGAGCCGGCGGCGGTGCCGACGCCGAACGCCAGCGAGCGCATATGCGCCGGCATCAGCTTGCTGAACGCCGCGATGACAAGCGTGAAAGAGGAGCCGGCGATACCGAGGCCGGTGAGCACACCCGCCGACCCATTGAGCATGGCAGGCGTAGTCGAATAGGCCATCAGCGAAAGGCCGATACAGTAGAGCACAGCGCCCAGCGAAAGCACGCGGAAGGTGCCGAAGCGGTCGGCAACGGCGCCGACGAAGGGCTGCGCGGTGCCCCACACGATGACCTGAATCGCCAGCGCGAGCGAAAATACCTCGCGGCTCCAGCCGTTGGCCGCAGACATCGGCGTCAGGAACAGGCCGAGTGCTGCGCGCGGCCCGAAACCGATGGCGCCGATCAGGCCGCCGCAGATGAGAATCACGATCGGCGTGCGCCAAGCGCTCGCCGCGACGGGGGTGCCCGGCACTGATTGCACTGCCATCCTGTCGATTCCCGGTATGACTATCCTGATAGTCTCGCCGCAATCGGCGCGACGTTGCCGGGACCATATAAGCGATGGCGGCCCCGCCAAAACGAATAATCGTGATCGGAGCCATTTGTGCCGCGCATGGCTTAATGCGCGGAAGGCGTCAGTTGCGCGGGTGCTCGCGCGCCCACGCGCGCCCATCCGGCGAGCGCAGCCATTCCCGGCTGTGGCTGACCGGCCATTCCTGCTCGAACAACGCGGCTTCCTTCCTGGTCACTTTCGCGTCGCCCCAAACCGGCTCGTCGGCGCCTTCACCCCAATCGCGCGGACGATAGAAGGTGTGGACGCCGAGCGTGGAGATCGTCGCCATTTCATTGACCCAGTCGGGATGTACCCAATAGGCGTGATAATGGGTGGCCTTGGCGACCTCCGGCATCCACAGCTTGCCGACGAGCATGTCGTGCGCGATGTGCTTGGCACGCACCCAGGCGCTCGGTTCGGTGACGACGTTGGCGATGCCGTCGCAATTGTAGCTGAACTGACAGCCGCGGCTGTTACGCTGGGTGACCACGCCGCAGACGTCGTTGGGATAGAATGGCGAGAATACGCGGTTCATGATGACCTGGGCCACCGCGATCTGGCCGCGCACCGCTTCGCCGCGCGACTCGAAATAGACCGCTTTGGTGAGACAATTCTCCGCCTGCTCGAATGACTTGCCGGTGAGCGCCAGCCGCTCGGCCGGCGATTTCGGCCGTTGATCGATACCGGTGACCTCACCCTTGTTGGCGATTGTTTCACCGCCCTTGGGTTCCACGCCGTCGGAAGGCGTCAATGCGGCCATCTTGATGTCGGGATCGCCGTAGACCGCCGGCGCTTTTACCACCGGTGCTTCGCCCGGCGCCCACGGCTTGATCGCCGCGGTGTCTTCGCCCGGCGTGATCGGTGCGGCGCCGAAATAGAGCCGCTCCGGATCTTTGAGTTTTTGCGGACCGGCCGCCGCGGCCTGCTTGGATGGCGCAATATCGCCGTGCGGCAGCGCAGCTTCGGGCGCCGCCGGCTGCTCATCGGGAATGGCGGGGAATTCATACTCCGAATAGGGATCAATGCGCCCGGCGGCTTCGTTCTTGGCGAGCGGCACCTCGGCTTGCGCGGGTGCCACCGGCTCGATCGGCAATGCCGGCGGCAATGGCGGCATCGGCTGCCGCGCCCGCGAGATCAGCGAGTTCCGCTTGTCCTTGCGATTGACGGTAGGGAATTGGATTGGAGCGCTGGGGTCGCCGAGCAACTGCGCCCCGATCGACGCTGTGATCTCGGTCGGGTCGAAATTCGCCAAGGCGTAGAGGGGTGGATGCGGAATGATGGTGCCGATCGGCCGCGGCATCGAAAAGGTGGCGGCGTGAATGGTGCCGAAGGGCGAAGCGATGATGTATTTGTGGGCGCGCGCGGTGACGCCGGGCTGGCGCGCCAGCAGCGCGCCGAGGTTGCCGTAGCCGATCGTGGCCGGGATAAGCGCAAACACCAGCACGCCGAAACCGACCGCAAGTTTGCGGCGTCGCCGTTTACGCGAAACTGGAACCAGCACACTCACGCGACACCCAACCGCACGCACCTACGCCCACCGAAGTGGCGAGCATGCGACAGGTTTTCTTATGCTCTGCTTAACCTTGCGAACGGCTTAACCGGCGCGTGAGACAGCCCGCCACGCGCGGCGCGGCCCTGGCGCGACCATTCGGTAACAAACGTTAACCATATTGCAATGGCCGGCATCGATACTGCCGCTAAATTCAGCTTCCAGGGCCGGCATGCTTCTGTTCAGTCTTCCAGCGACCACGACCGGCCAGGCGATGCTAGTTGCGGGCTTGAGCTTCGCCACTCTCGTGCTTGCCGGCCTCCTGCACCGGCGTGCCGGGGCCCAAAATCGCCGGCTTTCGACCGCCATCGACAACATGTCGCAAGGCCTGTGCATGTTCGATGCGCAAAGCCGCATCGTCGTAGTCAACCGCCGCTATATCGAGATGTACACCTTGTCGCCGCAGACTGTGCGGCCCGGCTGCTCGCTGAAGGAGCTGATCCAGCACCGCAAGGACACCGGGCTGTTCACTGGCGACGTCGACGCCTATTGCCGGAAAATTCTCGACAGCGTACGCGACAGTACCGGCAAGGGAAATTACATTCCTGCGAGCGACGGCCGCACCGTGCTCGCCAGGAACGTGAAGCTTGCGAATGACGGCTGGGTCTCGACCCACGAGGATGTCACCGAACAGCGCCACGCCGAGCAGGAACGCGCGGCCGCCCGCGAGCAGGAGCAGCGCCGCGCCGCCGTCGATGCCAGCATCGCCTCGTTCCGGCCGCAGGTGGAGACGCTGCTCTCGAGCGTGAGCGACAGCGCAGCCGCCATGCGTTCGACCGCCGGCGCGCTGCTAGGCTCCTCCGACCAGACCACACAGCGCGCGACCAGCGCCGGGCAGGCGTTCAATGAGGCTTCCACCAATGTGGCAACCGCGGCGGTCGCCGCCGATGAATTGTCGTGCTCGATCGCCGAGATAAGCCGCCAGCTCAGCGACACGAGCAAACTCGTCGCACTGGCGACCGATGAGGCGCGCGCAACCGACGGCGAGATCGCGGGACTTGCAGATGGCGCGAAGAAGATCGACGACGTGGTCACGCTGATCCGCAACATCGCCGGCCAGACCAACCTGCTGGCGCTCAACGCCACGATCGAAGCCGCGCGTGCCGGCGAAGCCGGCAAAGGCTTCGCGGTGGTCGCCTCCGAGGTCAAATCGCTGGCGGTGCAGACGGCCAAGGCCACCGAGGAGATCGCCAACCACATCCTGGCGGTGCAGGGCTCGACCTCCGGCGCGGTCGATGCGATCCGCCAGATCGCGGCGCGCATGCACGAGATCAATCGCTACACGGCGGCGGTGGCGACCTCGGTCGAACAGCAGAATTCGGCGACCGGGGAAATCTCGCACAACGTCGCCAGCGCCGCCAAAAGCACCGGTCATGTCGTGGCGGTGCTGGGCGAAGTTTCGGGCGCCGCCATCGAGACGCGCACGTCGGCGGAGATCGTGCGCGATGCCTCGCAGACCGTGGAAACAGCGGTCGCCGATCTGCGCCTCGAAGTAAAAGACTTCCTGGCCAAGGTGGCCGGCTAGGCCCTCTACCTTACGCTTGGCTGGCCGCGGCCTTGCCCAAGGCCGCCTGCGCGGCGGCTAACCGCGCAATCGGCACGCGGAACGGCGAGCACGACACGTAATCGAGCTTGGCCTCGTGGCAGAAGGCGACCGACGCCGGATCGCCGCCGTGCTCGCCGCAGATGCCGACCTTCAGCTTCGGCCGGACCTTGCGCCCGCGGGCAACCCCGATCCTGACCAATTCGCCAACGCCCTGCTGGTCGATCGACACGAACGGGTCTGCCGGCAAGATGCCGCGCGCGGTGTAGATGGACAGGAAGCTCGCGGCGTCATCGCGCGAAATACCGAACGTGGTCTGGGTCAGATCGTTGGTGCCGAACGAAAAGAACTCCGCCGTCTCGGCGATTTCACCAGCCATAAGGCAGGCGCGCGGCAATTCGATCATGGTGCCGACGTCATAGTCGAGCTTGACATTGGCCTGCTCCTCGACGGCCTCGGCGCTGGCGTCGATGCGCTCCTTGACCAGATCGAATTCGGCCTTGGTGGCGATCAGCGGCACCATGACTTCGGGCTTTACCGGTTTGCCGGTGCGCTTCTGCACCTCCACCGCCGCCTCGAAGATGGCGCAGGCCTGCATCTCTGCAATCTCCGGGTAAGCAATCGCGATGCGGCAGCCGCGGAAGCCAAGCATGGGGTTAAATTCGGCGAGTTCGCTGGCGCGGTTGGCAAGCTTCTTAGGGTCGGCGCCCATGGCCGCCGCCACCTCGGCGATCTCTTGCTCCCCATGCGGCAGGAATTCGTGCAGCGGCGGGTCGAGCAGGCGGATGGTCACAGGCCGGTCGCCCATGATCTCGAACAGTTCGACGAAGTCGGCGCGCTGCATCGGCAGCAGCTTGGCGAGCGCGGCGCGGCGGGATTTCTCGTCGTCGGCCAGGATCATTTCGCGCACTGCCCGGATGCGCTCCTCATCGAAAAACATATGCTCGGTACGGCATAGGCCGATGCCCTCGGCGCCGAAGCGTACGGCGGCTTTCGCATCCGCAGGCGTGTCGGCATTGGCGCGCACACCGAGCTTGCGCACCTTGTCGGCCCAGCCGATCAGCGTTGCGAATTCGCCGGAGAGCTGCGGCTCGATCATGTCGACCTTGCCGGCCAGCACCTGCCCGGTGGAACCGTCGACGGTGATGAGGTCGCCTTGCTTGAATATATGACTGCCAGCGGTCATGGTTTTGGCGGCGTAATCGACACGGATAGAGCCGGCGCCTGAGACGCAGGGCTTGCCCATGCCGCGCGCAACCACCGCGGCGTGCGACGTCATGCCGCCGCGGGTGGTGAGGATGCCTTCGGCCGCGTGCATGCCGTGGATGTCCTCAGGTGATGTCTCCACCCGCACCAGGATCACGCGTCGCCCGTCCGACTTGAATTGCGCCGCCTCGTCGGAGGAAAATACGATTTCGCCGCTGGCTGCGCCCGGCGACGCCGGCAGGCCGGTGGCGACCACCTTGCGGTGGGCGCGCGGATCGATGGTCGGATGCAGCAGCTGGTCGAGGGTCAGCGGCTCGACCCGCAGCACCGCCTCCTTCCTGGAGATGAGGCCCTCGTTCGCCAGCTCGACCGCGATGCGCAGTGCGGCCTTGGCGGTGCGCTTGCCGTTGCGGGTCTGCAACATCCACAGCTTGCCCTGCTCGACCGTGAATTCGAGGTCCTGCATGTCGCGATAATGACGCTCGAGCTTGTTGTAGATGCGCTTGAGCTCGGCATAGGCCTTGGGCATCGTGTGCTCCATCGACGGCTTGTCGGAACTGGCCTCGATGCGCGCAGCTTCGCTGATCTCCTGCGGGGTGCGGATGCCGGCGACCACGTCCTCGCCCTGCGCGTTGATGAGGAATTCGCCGTAGAGCTTCTTCTCGCCGGTTGACGGATTGCGGGTGAAGGCAACGCCGGTGGCCGATGTTTCGCCCATATTGCCGAACACCATGGCCTGCACGTTGACGGCGGTGCCCCAGCTCTCCGGAAGATTGTGCAGCCTGCGATAGGTAATGGCGCGTTGGTTCATCCAGGAACCGAACACCGCGCCGATCGAGCCCCAAAGCTGCTCATGCGGATCCTGCGGGAACGGCTCTCCGCGTTCCTCCATGAGGCGCGTCTTATAGCGCTCGACGAGCACGGCCCAGTCATCGCCGGAAAGATCAGTATCGAGGTGATAGCCCTCGCGCTCCTTGTGCTGGTCGAGCAGTTCCTCGAAATGTTCGTGGCCGACGCCGAGCACCACGTCGGAATACATGGTGATAAAGCGGCGGTAGCTGTCATAGGCAAAGCGGCTGTCGCCGGAATTTTTCGCCAGCGCCTCCACGGTCTCGTCGTTGAGGCCGAGATTGAGCACGGTGTCCATCATGCCGGGCATGGACGCGCGGGCGCCGGAACGAACCGATAGCAAGAGCGGATTGGCCTTGTCGCCGAAGGTCTTGCCGGTGATACGGCCGACCTGCGCCAGCGCCTTCTCGACCTGGGCGTCCAGGCCCTTCGGATACTGCTGGCCGTGCGCGGTGTAGTAGGTGCAAACCTCGGTGGTGATGGTGAAGCCGGGCGGCACCGGCAGGCCAAGATTGGCCATTTCGGCGAGCCCCGCACCTTTGCCGCCGAGCAAGTTGCGCATGGAGGCCTTGCCCTCGGCGCGGCCGTTGCCGAAGGCATAGACCCATTTTCCGCCTTTGGCTGGCTTCCGGGACGCCGACGCCTTGCGCTTGCGCGCGGGCCCGCGGCGGACCGCTTGTTTTTTGGCTTTGGCGCTGACGCTCTTTTTGGCTTGGGCGCTGGCGCGCTTGGATTTCCGTTTGGCCATGGGTCACGAATTATCGGATGGATGGATGGCACCTAACAACACCGCCGGTGAAGGCGACGCAAGCCCTGGAAATCCCCTAGCGGATAACTCCCAAGCCGAACAGGCCGACCAGGATCAGGTAGGCCGCGACGATGTAGTTGAGCAGGCGCGGTACAATCAAGATAGCGACGCCAGCGACGAGCGCGACAATCGGTTGCAGATGGGCGATACCAATGACCATAAAGTTTCTCCATGTTGGTCAGAGTGAGAAACGGTGGGCGGGCGCGCCGGGTTCCGCTGCGCGGCGGCGCTATCCCTCGATCTTGGAGAAATCCGCAACCGCGCGCGTGGCTTCGCGAATTTCGTTGAGCAGCTTAAGGCGGTTTTCGCGTAAAGCGCCGTCGTCGACATTGACGGTGACCTTGTCGAAGAAGGCGTCGACGCGCGGGCGCAGCTTAGCCATCGCGCTCATGCCAGCGGCGAAGTCTTCCTTGGCGACAGCAGCGCCGGCCTCTTTCTTGGCGGCGGCGATCGCTTCGGCCAGCGCCTTTTCTTCGGGGAGCTGATAGCGCTTGGCGTCGGGCGCGCCCAGGTATTCGCGCTTGTCCTTCTTCTCCTCGATGCGGATGATGTTGGTCGCGCGCTTGACGCCGGCAAGCAGGTTCTTGCCGTCGTCGCTGTCGAGAAATTTGCCGAGCGCCTCGACGCGGCGCACCACCATGAGCAGATCGTCCTGGCCGCCAACGGCGAACACCGCGTCGACCAGATCGTGGCGCGCGCCCTGCTCGCGCAATTGCACCTTGAGACGGTCGGCGAAGAACGCCAGCAAGTCGTGGCTCTGATGCAGGTAGGAATGGGCCTGCACCAACACCGGTCCGGTTACCTGGCGGCTCTTTTCCGATACCAGCACTTCCAACTTCACCGCCAGGCCGATGTCGGTGGCGCTCAAGGCGATAATCTGCTCATGCAGCGGATGCAGCAGCGCGATCGCCTCGGCCAACGCTTCGTCGCGGGCAACCGCGCCGAAATGGCGCCACAGCTGCACGCGCAGCGGCAGCCGCAACTTGTTCTCGATCACGATGCGGATGACGCCGAGCGCGGCGCGTCTTAACGCGTACGGGTCCTTCGAGCCGGTCGGCTTTTCGTCGATCAGCCAGAAGCCGACCAGCGTGTCGACCTTGTCGGCGAGCGCCACCGCAATCGCCACCGGATCGCCCGGCACCAGGTCGTCCGGCCCCTTCGGCTTGTAATGATCCTCGATGGCGTGCGCGACCGCCTCGTCCTCGCCTTGCGCCTCGGCGTAGTAGCGGCCCATGAGACCCTGCAATTCGGGGAACTCGCCCACCACTTCGGTGAGCAGGTCGGCCTTGCACAGCCGCGCGGCCCGTGCGGCCTTGCCGGCGTCGGCGCCGACGATGTCGCTGAGCTCGCCGGCGAGCGCCTCGATGCGGGCGATACGTTCGGCCTGCGTGCCGATCTTGTCGTGGAAGACGATCTGTTCGAATTTCGGCAACCGTTCTTCCAGCCTGGTCTTGAGATCGGTGTCGTAAAAGAACTTGGCGTCGGCAAGCCGCGCGCGGATCACGCGCTCGTTGCCGGCGACGATTTGCTTGCCGCCGTCGCTCGCCTCCTCGTTGGCGACGAGAATGAAACGATTGACCAGCTTGGCGCTCTGCGGATCGCGCAATACGAAGCATTTCTGGTTGTTGCGGATGGTCGAGCGGATCACCTCGTCGGGGATCGCCAGAAACGCCTCGTCGAACGCGCCCATTAGGGCCACCGGCCATTCCACCAGTCCGGCGGTCTCGGCCAGCAGGCCTTCGTCCTCGACCAGTTCGAAGCCCTGCGCGAAGGCGAGGTTCTTGGCGTCGGCGTGGATCATTTCGGCGCGGCGCCCGGGGTCAAGCACGATCTTGGCCTGCTGCAGCTTGGCGGCGTAGTCGTCGAAGCGCCGCACCTTGATCGCGCCCGGCGCCATGAAGCGGTGGCCGCGGGTCTCATCACCGGCTTTGATGCCGCCGACTTCGAACGAAACGATGTCCGGCTCTTCGGTCTCAGGCCCGAAGGTAGCGACGATCGAATGCAGCGGCCGCACCCAGGTGAGCTTGCCGGTGCCCCAGCGCATGGACTTCGGCCACGGGAAGCCGCGCACCACCTCGGGTAACATTTCGCCGATCACCTCGAGCGCCGGCCGCCCGACCTTCTCGATCAGCGCCACGTAGAAGTCGCCCTTCTTGTCGGGCTGTACTTTGGCGTCCTTGATCGACGTCAGCCCCGCGCTTTTGAGAAAGCCGGCGATCGCGTTATCGGGCGCGCCGACGCGCGGGCCCTTCTTTTCTTCCCGGATGTCGGGCTGCCGTGCCGGCACGCCGTGCACCGACAGTGTCAGCCGGCGCGGGCCGGCGAAGGCCTTGGCGCCTTCAAAAGTCAGCCCGGCCGCCACCAGCCGGTCGGTGACCATCTTGCGCAGGTCGTCGGCGGCGCGCGCCTGCATGCGCGCGGGGATTTCCTCCGACAGGAATTCAAGCAGCAGGTCGGGCATGGCGGCCAAAGCGTGAGGTCAAGGCGTGAGGTCAAGGCGTGAGAATTTAAAGTCGGGGCTTGCCTAGCAAGGCGGCTGGCCGCTGTCACCCACGGCGTAGTAGCGGCGCGTGATCTTGTCCGAAAACCGGTACCCACTTTTCGGGATCACGCGCTACCAGCCGCCGCCACCACCCCCGCCACCGCCGCCGCCGGAACCGCCGCCCCCGCCGGAAAAGCCCGAGGAGCCCGACGACACCGGCACCGCGCTCGACAGCGCGCTGGAAACGCCGCCCACGGTCGATGCGACCGCGCTGCTGAAATTGCTGCTCGACCAGGAGCTGCCGCTGCTGGTCCAGGTCGGGTGGTAGTGCTGCATCGGATCGGCGTCGCCGGGATAGGCGCGGCGCAATGCCGCCTCGAAGGCATCCGCCCAGGGCTTTTCCACATCGAGCGCGACCGCATAGGGCAGCAGCGCCTCGAAGCGCTCGGCGGTGATCTCCGGCGCCTGCGCGTTGAGGCGATAGGCCTCCGCGGTTTCCAGATAGAGCCGGAAACCGGAAAGCTGATCCATGACCGGGCGACCGAGCGTGGTCGGTGCCCGCATCAGGTAGAAGAACAGCCCATTGAGGGTTGTGAAGGCCGTTATCAGCGCGAACGGGAACGGAAAGGTCGAAACATAAGTCGATAGGACGGGCACCACAGTGCCGATGCCGCCGGGAAAAACTCCGCGCACGACGGTCAACGCGAACGAGGACAGGATGCCAAGGAAGACCAGCGAAAAAGCGATGCGCGCCACCAGAACGAAGCCGCTGCCGCTGAATACAGCCATCAGCATCGGCACCATGAATACGCCAAGCCAGAATCCGCCGAAGGCGATCGTAAACAGGATGGCAAATTCGTCGGTGTCTAAGCCGCCCAACAAGACAATGCCGAACACGACCAGCCCGGTCATGATCAGCCCGGCGACGACGTAGCCGAGGTTGCGGCGAAAGAATTTGTTGCGGTTTTCGCTCTCGATGCTCTTGGTGAAGCTGCTGCCCACTTTGGCGACTGCCGTGCCGTGGCTACTGTCGATTTTCGCTTGGCCCCCATGCTCCGTTACCCAAGTGAAGATCGCGGCCTCGCCAGGCGGCAGACTCTCGGAGCCGCTCTCCGGCTGCTTGCCGGCCGTCTCGAGCGTCAACGTCTTGCCGCTTTGGTGAAAGCGGATGAGCCCACGCACCGCCAGCGACAAACAGGCGGCCGTGAAGGCGCGCCATTTGTCGCGTCCGAAGCCCCAGTCACGAATGTAGTTGGCAAGCGCCGGCGAAACGCCAGCGGGCGGATGAAACAGCGGAATGATGGTGCCGGACCTGGGATCGCGCCCGACAGCGCTCCAGGCTGCAACGTAATAGCCGAGCACCACGATGAAACCGACCGCAGCGAAAATCCAGCGGCGGTTGTCGAGGAATTGGTACCATAGCAGCGTGCTTTGGCTCGGCGGCTCGACCGCGTCGCCGGGCAGCTCGGCGACCACGGTGAGGCCCTGACCCGGCGCCAGCGGCTGCGTGGTCGAAACAGTGAGCGCGCCGTCATCGCCGATGGCCCCGCGCCAGGCGGTGCCGCGCGCGCCGCGCGGGCCGGTGAAGGCGGTCCAGCGCAGCGGGCGCGCGTGGTCGACGAGTTGAAGATAATAAGTCGCTTCCGTGATCGGGAAGTTCCAGAAATTTCCGGTGACGTTCCAGTTCAGTTCGGGCTTGCCGTCGAACCAGCGGACCTGCCGGCCGGTGCGGTAGCGAAACTCGTAGGTGTGGTCGCCGCGACTGACCAGCGCCTTCTTGCTGCCGGCATAGATGCGAATGAAGCCGCTCCGGCGCTGGGTGTGATAGGGCTCCGGCTTGCCGTCGCGGCTGACCCCGAGAATACTGAAGGTCACCTCGTGCAGGCTCCCGCCGGCGTCCTTGAATATCAGCGGAAAGTCGCGATAGATGCCGTGGCGCATCGAGCGGCCTTCGGCGCGCACGCGAATAGTCTCGGTGACTGTCAATTCGCCGTCCTTGGCGACCTGTACGTATGACACGAAGGAATGGATGACCTCGGCCGCGCGCGCAACGCTGGCGCCGAAAGTGAGGGCAAAAAAGATCGTGAGGCAGGAAAATGCCGCACGCGCCGTCGCGACCATGTGCGATGCAATCCTCACCGCGGCGGCGCCTGAGCCAGATCGACCTGTGGCACGGCGCGCTCGCCCGCATCCGCCAGCTCGAAAAAGTCGCGCACGCCAAAGCCGGCGAGGCCGGCGATCAGGTTGCTCGGAAAGGATTGCACCAGCACGTTGAGATTGCGCACCGCGCCGTTGTAGTAGCGCCGCGCCATCTGCAGCTCGTTCTCCAGCGCGCTCAACTGCCGCTGTAATTCGAGGAAATTGGCGCTGGCTTTCAGGTCGGGATAGTTCTCAGCCAGCGCAAACAGCCGGCCGAGTGAGACCGACAGCGCGGCTTCGGCACGGGCGCGAGCCGCGACATCGCCTTCCGGCAGCGCGCGCGCCGCGCCGCGCAATTGTGTGACCTCCTCCAGCACCGAGCGCTCATGGGCGGCATAGCCTTTCACGGTGTCGACCAGATTGGTCACCAGGTCGGAGCGGCGCTTGAGCTGCACGTCGATCCCGCTCCAGGCTTCGTTTGCCATCTGGCGCGCGTGCACCAGGCCGTTGTAGACGACGATCGCGTAAGCGACTGTCGCCGCCGCGACCGCGAGAATGACCCAGAGCAGCATGACGGTTCGTCGCCCCGGCGAATCGGAAGCGTCGATTATAGCTGCAAGTGGCTGTTGTCGCAGAACGGCGGCGTTTTGGTGCGCTTGCAGGTGCAGAAGTTGCGCTTGCCCGCCCGCTTGGCGGTCCATTCCAGCGGCGAGAAGCCCGTGCCCATATGCGAGCCGTCACAGAACGGCTGCGCCTGGGAGCGGCCGCAACGGCACCACCAATAGGTCTCACCTTCGACGGCGTCGACCGTCATCGGCTCGCGGCCGCCGATTTCCGGTTCGCTCATGTGCTCGCTCTCCCTCTCCTGCCGCCAAGCACACCCTCGCCGCATGCCTTCGCCAGTTCGGGCGGAAGGCCGGGCATGAATTAAGCCTTGATGTCGGCCACGCACGCAACGGTGGCAAAACGGTCGGCCAGTTCCGCCAGAGCGACGCGATGGATTTGCGCCGCCGGAAGATCCGGGCCGCCAAGCGGGTCGGGCAAATCGCGCGTGGCGGCCGCGTCGGATGCGACGGTCACACCATAGCCATGGTCAAGCGCCGAGCGCGCGGTGGCGCTGACACACATATGCGTCATGAAGCCAGCAATGACGAGCGTCTTCTTTCCGGTCTCTTGCAGCTTTGCATTAAAATCGGTCTTGGCGAACGCATTGGGCAACGGCTTTTCGACCACGGCCTCGCCGTCGCGTGGCGCGGCCTGCGCCGCAAATTTAAAATTCGGCCCGTCCGGATCGAACAATCCACCCGGCCGTCCGCGCTGCGCGACGTGGATAACCGGCGCGCTGGCGGCCCGCGCCGCGGCAAGCAGCTTGACGATCTGCGCGAGCGCTGCATCCACACCGGCAAGCGGAAGCTTGCCCGAAACGTATTCGTTCTGCGCGTCGATGATGACGACCGCCGCATCCGACAGTTTCGCGGGCGGCGCATTGACGCCCGCCATCTGCAACAGAGTTCTCGCCTCGCTCATGGTCCGCCGCCTTCCGTCTTGAGCCAGGCACCGCCGCAGGCCTTGGCGAGCTCGCGCACGCGCAGGATGTAGCTCTGCCGTTCGGTGACCGAGATCACCCCGCGCGCATCGAGCAGGTTGAAGACGTGGCTTGCCTTAATGCACTGGTCATAGGCCGGCAGCACCATCAGATGGCGCTTCTTGTCTTTGCTCCACCCGTCGGCAAGATATTTGTTGCAGGCGGTTTCCGCCATCTTGAACTGCTCGAACAGCATGGCCGTGTCGGCGAATTCGAAATTGTGCCGCGAATATTCCTGCTCGGCCTGCAGGAACACGTCGCCATAGGTGACCTTGTCCGCACCCTCGCCGCCGTTGAAATTGAGCGCGTAGACGTTGTCGACGCCCTGCACATACATCGCGAGGCGTTCCAGCCCGTATGTGATCTCGCCGGTGACCGGCGCGCATTCGATGCCGGCAACCTGCTGAAAGTAAGTGAACTGCGACACCTCCATGCCGTCGCACCAGCACTCCCAACCCAACCCCCATGCGCCCAGCGTCGGGCTTTCCCAGTCGTCCTCGACGAAGCGGATATCGTGCACCGAGGGATCGATGCCGATGGTCCGCAGTGAGTTGAGATAAAGCTCCTGGATGTCGGGTGGCGACGGCTTCAGCGTCACCTGGAACTGGTAGTAGTGCTGCAACCGGTTCGGGTTCTCGCCGTAGCGCCCGTCTTTGGGGCGGCGGGAGGGCTGCACGTAGGCCGCGCGCCAAGGCTTGGGGCCAAGCGAGCGCAGCGTGGTGGCCGGGTGGAACGTGCCCGCCCCCACCTCCATGTCGTAGGGCTGCAAGATCACACAGCCTAAGTTCGCCCAGTACTGCTGCAGCGCCAGGATCAGACCCTGGAACGAGCGTGCCGGATCCAGGTTGCCCTGACGCAGACGGTCCCTGGCGAGAAGATCGGCTTCAGCCATGGTGTGTTTTACGAATTATTAAGCACGGGAATGGGTTTAGACCCTATCGGCGGCCCCATAGAGGGTCAAGGCGGTAACCGTTTACGGGCTATTGAACCGAAATTGTTAGTGACGCGACCAATTAGAACCAAAGGCATAATCGCGGAGGACTGCCGTGTTTGAATTTGAATTGGTCGGAATGGCGCTTTTCGTGCTGTTCTTCGGTGCCCTCGTAAGCAACAAGCGCAGCGTCAGCCGGTGAAGCGGCTGCCCGCATTCTCCCCACTTTTCATGCAGATCGGCTAGAGCCGATATTCGCCGCTCGCCGGGTCGCGGCGCAGTTTCGGCATGTTCTCGCGATCGGTCACGCGCACCGCGCGTTTGGCGCGGTCGAGTTCTTCGTTGATCCGGCGCGCTTCCTTGACCACCCAATGCACGACCATGGTCCCGCCCACGGCGGCGAGCGTCCATTTCACCAGCGGCGAGAGCAGAATCGGCGGCATGACGGGGCTCCTTGCGATGACCCGTGGAACTTTACAGCCAATCACGGCAATTTCGCGGCCCGTTCAGAGCCCGTAGCGCGACCACAGCGCGCGCGCTTCCAGCGCCGAGATCAGATCGTCGGCAAACCCGGGATGGCCGGCGAGCGCCTCCATCATGCTCACGCCCGGTTTCGGTCGTCCCAGCAGGCCGCGCTCGGCCGCAATTAGCGGCATGCGTACCTTCTCGCCATAGCGCTCGCGCAAATTCGCGCGCAGATCGCCGATGCTATCGGCCAACCCCAATTCGATCGCCTTCTGCGCCGTCCAGAATTCGCCGGAGAACAGGGTCTTGTCGGCGCCCTTGAGCTTGGGCCCGCGGCGCTCCTTGACCAGCGCGATGAAGTGATCGTGGATGTCCTTCTGGATCGCCTTGAGGCGCTTCACGTCATCCGGCTTCTCGGGCAGGAACGGGTCGAGCATCGCCTTGTGCTCGCCCGAGGTGTAGAGCCGGCGCTCGACGCCGAGTTTATCCATCAGCTTGGGAAAACCGAACGAGCCACCGACCACGCCGATCGATCCGACGATCGAATATTGATCGCAGATGATCTCGTCCCCGGCGCAGGCCAACATGTAACCACCTGACGCGCCAACGTCCTCGATGAAGGCGAGCACCGGGATATTCTTTTCCTCGGCCAATTGGCGGATGCGGCGGAAGATCAGATGCGACTGCGTGGGCGAGCCGCCCGGCGAGTTGATAACCAGCGCCACCGCGCGAGCGCGCTTGACCGAAAAGGCGCGCTCGATCGAACGGGCGACGGTGGACAGCATCAGGCCCGGCCGCAGCGGCGTCACCACCCCGATGACCCCGTTGAGCCGCACCACCGGTACGATGGGGATGCCGGCGCGAAAACGCGCGGGCAGCAGCATGCACAGCAGATCGAAGGCGCGGGTGAAGAAGTTCGACATAGGTACAATTCGTCCCGATGTTTATGCACCAGTTACGCAGTCCTTGCCGCCTAAGTCAAAGTCTCTGAAACGCCACGAACCGCTCATTAATTTGCCTTGGAATAGTTGTTGCATACAAGTCGATGCCGCCGGCATGGCGGCTTGGCAGAGAGAGACCGATCGATGGACCCCAAGCTCACTTTGCTGTTCCTGCTCATCGGTACGATTGTTGGGTTTTCGCATCTCGGCGACGAGAAAATGCGCAAGACATGGCGTCCCTTGTTTTCCCGGCACTGGCGCGAATTTGTGCGCATCAGGCGCAAACATTAGCCGGCGCGCGACCCCGCCGCTCACTCTTCAGCTAGCGTTAACGATTGCCCGCCGCGCAACACGGCCTCTGCCGCGCGCGTCGGCTTATTTTTCGCGTCGTTCAGGATCAATGCGGGATGATAATGTACTGGCGCGACGTCGCCGCCTTTTACCGCGTGCAACAGCACGCGAATGGGCGCGGCGCCTTCGCTCGGCGCAACCGGCAATACGGCGATACCGCCGAACGCACCCGCCAACGTGCCAAGAACCTCTTCCAGTCCATCCGCCCGCCAGATCAGGGTCAGCACGCCGCCGGGCTTGAGCAGCCAAGCGGCGGTAGCGACCCAGCGCTCCAGCAAACCGGGCGCGCCGGCATGGGCGCGCCGCCGGCGCGCATTGGGTGAGACGTTGTGGCGGCGCGCGTCATGGAACGGTGGGTTCATCAGCACCCGGTCGGCGTTGCCGGGGCCGAGCCCAGCGGCGGCGAGCGCATCAATGTTCTCGGCATCGCAGGCCAGCGCCGTCACCCGGTCGTCCATGCGGTTGAGCCGCGCATTATCGGCAGCAAGCCGGCTGAGTGCCGTGTCAATCTCGACCAATGTAACCTTAAGCCCGCCGACGCGCGCGGCCAGCGCCAGGCCGGCAGCGCCTACGCCGGCGCCGAGATCGACCGCCTGCTCACCGCTGTGGCCCCCGGTCGCGGCGGCGAGCAAAATAGCGTCGTGGCCGACGCGGTGACCGCTGAGCGGCTGGCGCAGGAACAACCGGCCGCCGAGCACGGCGTCTTCGCTGGTCTTCTCGCGCTGCCCACGTTCAGCGGCCATCGGGACGCAGCTCGTGGGCGAGCCCGGCTTCGGTGAGCAGCCGCCGCGCGCGCGCGACATCTTCGTCCGCCACCAGAACGCGGCGCGGCAGGATGCCGAGCGAGCCTTCGAGCACGCTCATGTTCTGGTCGAACACCATGTGCGGAATTTTGGCGCCATCGAGCAACGCGCCGATCGCCGAGACCAGGACCGCGTCGTTGGTGCACACGATCTCTTTCACGACTTATCTCCGCCGGCGTTCCTCGCCCGGCGCGCGATGCGATAGATAAGCGAGCAGCTTCATCTCCCGCCGGCCGCGCGTCACCGTGTCAAGCACCAGGCCGACGGCGATCGAAAGGAACGCCAGCAGCATCAAGCCAGTCGAGAGTATCGCGGTTGGCAGCCGCGGTACCAGCCCGGTCTGCACGTAGGTGACGAGGATCGGGATCGCGAAACCGATCGACGCAATGGCCAGCGCCATGCCGATGCCGACGAAAAACGCCTGCGGACGCTCGGCGCGATAGAGCTTGATGATGGTGCGCAGGATACGGTAGCCGTCACGCCAGGTGTTAAGCTTGGAGGCCGACCCTTCCGGCCGTGCGTAATAGGGCGTGTTGATCTCCGCGACCGCCAGACCCAATTCGAGCGCGTGGATGGTGAGTTCGGTTTCAATCTCGAAGCCGGCGGACAACATTGGAAACGACTTCACGAAGCGGCGCGAAAACACCCGGTAGCCCGACAGCATGTCGTTGAAGGTGGGGCCGAACATGGAGGCGACGAAGGCGGTCAGCAGCCAGTTGCCGGTCCGGTGACCCGCGCGGTAGGCCGCCTTTTCGCGGTCGACGCGGGTGGCCACCACCATGTCGAGCCGCTCCTCGAGCAGCCGCGCGATCATGCGGTCGGCGCTCGGCGCGTCATAGGTGGCATCGCCGTCCACCAGCACGTAAATGTCGGCCTCGACGTCGGTGAACATGCGCCGCACCACGAAGCCCTTGCCCTGGCGCTTCTCCTGGAAGACCTCCGCACCGGCGGCGCGGGCGACCGCTGCGGTCTTATCGGTCGAATTGTTGTCAAAAACGAAAATCGCGGCGCCCGGAAGGGCCGCGCGGAAATCCTTTACAACCTTCGCAATTGCCGCTTCCTCGTTGTAGCACGGCACCAGCACGGCGATCTTGTAGGCGCCGTGGCCGCCGGCATCGGCTGTCGCCGATTTTGCAACGGTTTTTGCCAAGCGGAGCCCCCCTGCCTGCTATGCCATATTGCAATCATATGACTAATGCACTTGCCGCGTTAACGCAGCGTTTCTATGCTGATCGCCTTTTTTGACCCGGAGAAGCGTTTTGGCCGTCGTCGTTCCGTTCGAAAGTCCGCACCCTCCCTCGCTCGATCGGCTCGCCGAGCTGGTGGCACCGGATATGGAGCGGGTCAACGCGGCTATCCTGGCACGCACCGGCTCGGAAGTAGCCATGATTCCGGATGTGGCCAACCACCTGATTTCATCGGGCGGCAAGCGGCTGCGCCCGATGCTGGTCTTGGCCATGGCCAAGCTCGCCGGCTACACCGGCGACGGCCATATCAAGCTCGCCGCCGCGGTCGAGTTCATGCACACCGCGACGCTGCTGCACGACGACGTGGTCGACGAGAGCGACATGCGCCGCGGCAAGCTCGCCGCCCGCATGCTGTGGGGCAACGAGGCGAGCGTGCTGGTCGGCGATTTCCTGCTCGGCCAGGCTTTCAAGATGATGGTCGAGGTCGGCAATCTGCACGCGCTCGACATCCTGTCGTCGGCCGCCGCCGTGATCGCCGAAGGCGAGGTCATGCAGCTCGGCGCCTCCAAGAACATGGCAACCAACGAGGACGAATATCTTAGCGTTATCCGCGCCAAAACGGCGGAGCTGTTCGCCGCCGCCTGCGAAGTGGGACCGGCGCTCGCCAACCGGGACAAGTCGGAGCTCGCCGCCTGCCGCTCATACGGCATGAATCTCGGCATCGCCTTCCAGCTCATCGACGATGCGCTCGACTACGGCGGCAAGTCGGCCAAGCTCGGCAAGAATGTCGGTGACGATTTTCGCGAGGGCAAGATCACGTTGCCGGTGGTGCTGTCGTTCCGCCGCGGCAGTGAGGACGAGCGCGCGTTCTGGACCCGCACGCTGGCGCAGGGCGAGGTCAGCGACGCGGATCTCGAGCAGGCCATCGCGCTGGTGACCAAGCATCGCGCCATCGAGGACACGGTCGGCCGCGCCCGCCACTACGGCGCCATCGCTACCGACGCATTGGCGCTGGTGCCGCAATCCGAAATCAAGACGGCGCTGATCGACGCGGTCGGATTCTGTATCGCGCGGGCGTACTAATACAGATCGTAGAGGTTGCCGGTGGCGGGGTCGCGCTTGAGCTGGGCGCGGATATTGGCGTCGGGGTCCTGCCCGAGGAATTGGCCATTGGTATAGACCGGCGGCGAGCAGCCGTTTGGCTGCGACGGCGGATTGAACAGCCACCCGCTCCAGGAAAATTCCAGCGGCCGGGCGACGCAATGGGGCCTGGCCTTGTGCCGTGAGCGCGCAAGCGCCGGATCGGCGGCGATCATGCCCAAGACTGCAACCGCTATGACGGCCCACCGCAATGTCATGGTCCTCTCCTTCGCGCCGCGCGACATCAAATCACCGACCGGCCAACGGTTCCCGCAAATAGCGGCATTTTCAAGCTACCCGATGGTGGTGGCATGCACCCACCAGTCTTTGCGCTCGGCCTGTAACCTGCGCGCCGCCGCGGTGGCCTCGCCGGGCGAGCGAAACAAGGCGAAGCAAGTCGGCCCCGAGCCGGACATGCGCGCCAGCCGCAGTCCCGGCAAAGCCCGCAATGTCATCAGCACTTCGGTGATGACGGGCGCGCAGCGGACCGCGCCTTGCGTGAGATCGTTGCCGTAGCGGGAAAGGAAATCGATCGCCGCATCGCGCGCGCGCGGCGGAATACCGACCTGCGTCTTGCTGCCCTCACTGCCCGCGAAGGCGGCGAACACGTCGCGCGTTGCGAGCGGCACGCTCGGATTGACCAGCAGCGCCGGCAGCGTTGGCATAGTCACCGGCGCCGACAACAGATCGCCGACGCCGCGCATGACGCGCGGCCTGGACTCAAGGCAGACCGGCACGTCGGCGCCGACGGCCAGCGCCGCCGACGCCAGCCGCGGATCGTCGAGCGCGAGATCGTTGGCGCGTGCCAGCAGCCGCAACGCCGCGCCCGCGTCGGCCGAACCGCCGCCGATGCCGGCCGCCACCGGTATCCGCTTGTCGAGCAGAAAGCGCCCGGATTTAAGACCGCCGACGCGCTCGCGCAACGCCGCCAACGCCTTGAGCACGAGATTGTCGGCGCGCGTTCCGCAGGCCGCAGCAAATGGTCCGGAGATGTTGAGGTTTTCGGGCTGGCCCGGCTCAAGATCGAGCTTGTCGGCGAAATCGGCGAACGCCACCAGGCTCTCAAGCTCGTGGTAACCGTCCTCGCGGCGGCCGAGCACACGCAATGTCAGGTTGATTTTGGCGCAAGCCTTTTCGACCAGCGGTTCGCTCACGCGCAAAGGCCTCCGGCGGGCGTTAGCCGCCGTTGCCGTCCTTGTCCTTTTTGCCGGCTTTCGCCTGCGACGAGGTCTCGTCCGGCAGCCCGTTCTTCAGCTTTTCCGCGATCTTCGGCAGTTCCTCCGGCTCGGGCTTGAGATCGCGCGCGTGCGCCCACTGGAAGCGGGCCTCGAGCGTGCGCCCGATGCGCCAATAGGCATCGCCGAGGTGGTCGTTGATGGTCGGATCTTCCGGCTTCAGTTCGATCGCGCGCTCGAGCTGTTTGACGGCTTCCGGATAGTTGCCGAGCTTGAAATAAGCCCAGCCAAGCGAGTCGACGATGTAGCCGTCGTCCGGCCGCTGCTTCACGGCGCGCTTGATCATGGACATGCCCTCGTCGAGATGCGCGCCCTGATCGATCCAGGAATAGCCGAGATAGTTGAGCACGTGCGGCTGCTCGGGGAACAGTTCAAGCGCCTTCTTGAGATCAGCTTCCGCCTTCGGCCACTGATGCGAGCGCTCGTAGCAGATGCCGCGGAAATAGAAGATCACCCAGTTCGCCTTTGCGGGATGCGCGATGGTGTCGACGCCCTTGGAGTAGACGTCGGCACATTCGGCGAACTTTTTGTGCCCACGCAGGACGTTACCGAGCGCCATGATCGCTTCGAGGTCCTTCGGGTGGTCCTTGATCTGCGCCTCGAGGTGTTGCTCGGCCTCGGCCGCCCGATCGAGCGAATCGAGATTGGCCGCCATCTGGATGGCGGCATTGCGGTGCAACGGCGAATTCGCCGGCACGCGCTCATAGACCTTGATCGCCAGCTCTGGCTTCTTGAGCGACTCGTAGAGATCGGCGAGCGAGAGCAGCGCCAGCCCATGCTTGGGCTCCAAATATAGCGCAAGCTGGAGATAGACGAGGCCAAGATCCTCGCCGCCGCGGCGGCCGAGCGAGGCGCCGAGCCCGTAGAGCGCCTCGGCGCCGCCTGCCTGTACGGATTGCACCAGAGGCGTCAGCTTTTGGCCCTGCTTGAGCTTTGCCAGGTCCGTGGCAATCAGCGGATGGTCTGGCAGAACCTTGTTGAAGGCTTCGAAAATCGCCTCCGCATCCTTGGGCGACTTGTTGCGCGAGGTCCAGCTACCGTAGGCCTCGACGACCCGCAGCGCCGAGGAGTTGAGCTTGTAGGCCTCCGCAAGCCGCTTGCCGGCTTCCTTCTTGTTACCGGAGAGATCGAGGATCATGCCAGCGTGCAGATCCTTGAAGATCGCGTACCAGTCCGGCCCGGCGAGCTTGTCGATCTGCGCCACCGCCGCCTTGGGATCACCGGAGCCATAGAGGCTCCAGGCGGTGAGCAGCGTCGCGGTCAGATCGGTGATCGGACCGCGTACCGACTGCGCAAGGTCACGGCGCGCTGTCTTATAATGCTTCTGCGTGAGCGCATGCACGCCCAACACCAGCTGGGCGACGCGGTCGCTCTTGTCGGATTTTGCAATGCCCTCGGCGAAGCGCACGGCTTCGTCCACGTCACCGCCGACCAGCAGTGAGAGGAATGCGCGGTCGCGTAACTCGTTGTTCTTCGGGTCGCGCTTGAGGGCGGCGCGATAATAGGCGGCGGCGGCGAGTGCTTCGCGCATCTGCCCAGCGTGGCGAGCCGCCAAATAGCTGCCCGAGACGGTCAGCCCGCGAAGGTCCTGCGGCGAGGGCGCCTGTGCGGCAAGCGTGATCGGTGAGGCCGCGAGAATAGCGGCCAGCGCGCTGCCGGCGATCCACCGGGCGAGGGTCGAAGAAGTCACTGGCGATGCTCCAATGAGGGCGACTGTCCGCAACTCTTCGCGACAGGCCGCCGAGGTTGGGCCGAGAATGGCCTTTTTGCGCCGCCCCCGCAAGAATGGCCGTCGGGCCGCTCAGTCACCTTGAAAACCCCGATAGCGGCGGCATCGTGGCCGGAACCGGTTACCCGGCGTCACATATTCGGATAATTCGGCCCGCCGCCGCCCTCGGGCGGCACCCAGGTGATGTTCTGATTCGGGTCCTTGATATCGCAGGTTTTGCAGTGGACGCAGTTCTGCGCGTTGATCACGAATTTCGGCGCGCCCGCCTCCTCCACCCATTCATAAACTCCGGCCGGACAGTAGCGCGCGGACGGCCCGGCGAAGACGTCGTGCTCGGACGATTTCTGCAGGCTCAAGTCTTTGACGACGAGATGCGGCGGCTGATCCTCCTCGTGATTGGTGTTGGACAGGAACACCGAAGAGAGCCGGTCGAAAGTCAGCGTGCCGTCGGGCTTGGGATATGGGATCGGCGTACATTCCGCAGCAGGCTTGAGCGTGGCGTAGTCGGGCTTGCCGTGCGCGATGGTGCCGAACAGCGAAAAGCCGAGCGTATTGCACCACATGTCGAGGCCGCCGAGCGCGATGCCCGCGAAGGTGCCGAATTTCGACCAGAGCGGCTTGGCGTTGCGCACGCGCCAGAGATCCTTGCCGATGGCGGAGCCGCGCCAGGCCGCGTCATAATCGGCAAGTTCGTCGTGTTCACGCCCGCTAGCGAGCGCAGCAGCCGCGGCTTCGGCGGCGAACATGCCCGACAGCATGGCATTGTGGCTGCCCTTGATGCGCGGCACGTTCATGAAGCCGGCGTCGCAGCCGATCAGCGCACCGCCCGGGAAGGTCAGCTTCGGCACCGACTGGTAGCCGCCCTCGGTCAAGGCGCGCGCGCCATAGGCGAGCCGTTTGCCGCCGGCAAAAGTGTCGCGCACCAGCTTATGAGTCTTGAAGCGCTGGAATTCCTCGTAGGGCGAGAGGTACGGATTGGTGTAGTTGAGATGCAGCACGAACCCGACCGACACCAGATTGTCGTCGAAGTGATAGAGAAACGAGCCGCCGCCGGTGGAGCCGTCGAGCGGCCAGCCGAACGAGTGCTGCACCAGCCCCTTGCGGTGTTTGTCGGGCGCGACCTGCCACAGCTCCTTCAAACCGAGCCCGAATTTCTGCGGCTCGCGCCCGTCGCCAAGACCGAATTTCGCGATCAGCTGCTTGCCGAGATTGCCGCGCGCGCCTTCGGCGAACAGCGTGTATTTGGCGCGCAACTCCATGCCGCGGGTGAAGCCGTCCTTTGGCGCGCCGCTCTTGCCGATACCCATGTCGCCGGTGGCAACGCCGGCGACCGCGCCGTTGTCGTCATACAAGACTTCGGCAGCCGCAAAGCCCGGATAGATTTCCACGCCGAGCGCCTCGGCTTTGCTCGCGAGCCAGCGGCAGACATTGCCAAGCGAGACGATGAAGGCGCCGTGATTGTTCATCAGGGGCGGCATCGCAATGTTCGGCAACCGCACGGCGCCGCCCGCCGACAGCCAATAGAAGCGGTCGTCGGCAACCGCTGTCTTGATCGGCGTGTCCTCGGACCGCCATTCCGGCAACAGGCGGTCGATGCCGACCGGATCGATCACTGCGCCGGATAGAATATGCGCGCCGACCTCGGAGCCCTTCTCCACCACGACCACGTTGATATCGGGGTTGATCTGCTTGAGGCGGATGGCGGCGGCGAGACCGGCGGGACCAGCGCCGACGATCACCACGTCGAATTCCATCGACTCGCGGGCAGGTAGTTCAGACTGGCTCATGTACTCCCCCTGCGGAGGCCCGGCCTTTTGCCGCGTCAGATGCTCAGGCCCGGCAATAATTTTCTACAGCCAGCGTATCATGCAGGATGTGTTCCACGATTTGGCCGCCGTGACAACGTGACCGCCAGAGGCCTTTCGCCCTATGATAGGTTCACCGAAGTGTGAAACCGGCGCGTCTGGCCACGCCTCGCCTGACCGCTATGCTCGCGCGCGTTCCGAAAAGGAGTATTGTAAATGTCCGATATCACCCCGCTCATTCCGCGCCAGCCGGTCCCCTCGCTGACCGTCTCGCTTGCCGGCGGCGGCAAATTCGACCTGGCGACCGAGAGTCCGGAGAAATTCACGCTGGTCGTGTTCTTTCGCGGCCTGCATTGCCCGCAGTGCCGCAAGCAGCTCACCGACCTTGAGGCCAAATTGCCGGAATTCGAAAAGCGCGGCGTCTCGGTGGTGGCCATCTCCCCCGACAATCCCGAGCGCGGCGAAAAGACCAAGGCCGAATGGGGCCTCACAAACCTGCGTATCGGTTACGGCCTGCCCTTGAGCACCGCGCGCGATTTCGGCCTGTGGATTTCCTCCAGCCGCGGCAAGACCTCCGCCGGCATCGAAGAGACCAGCCTGTTCAACGAGCCCGGCATCTTCCTGATCAAACCGGACCGCACGCTCTACTGCGCAAGCGTGCAGACCATGCCGTTCGCACGCCCGCATTTCGCCGACCTGCTGGCGGCAATCGACTTCGTCGCCGAGAAGAACTATCCGGCGCGCGGTGAAGTGGTGAGCCTGCCGGCGCAAGCGGCGTAGTAGGCGCATGATCCCGAAAAGTGGGAACCGGTTTTCGGAAAAGATCATGCGCAAACAAATATAGAGACTTCTCCACCGCAGGTTTGTGGCGCGGCTTGCATGCCGCGCGGCGCGGGTGTTTGGTTTCGGCCATGACCCCCGCGCAGGACAAGAGCGCCCGCGACCTGCTCGACTTCTATCGCGAAGCCGGCGTCGATGCGCTGGTCGGCGAGCAGCCGGTCGACCGCTTCGCGCCCGCGCCGCTACCGCCGGCTCGCGCGCCGCAACAAACCTCGCTACAGCCCAATCACGAGACCAAAGGGCGCGCCGCCCCCGCCCCGCCCACGCCCGACGCAGCCGCGGTGTCGGCGCGCGATGCCGCCAAGAGCGCCAAAACGCTTGAAGAGCTGCGCGCCATTCTCGAGCGCTTCAACGGCTGCGCGCTGAAGGCGACCGCGACGCAGCTTGTGTTCGCGGACGGCAATCCAAATTCGCGCGTGATGTTCGTCGGCGAGGCTCCTGGCCGCGACGAGGACATCGAAGGCCTGCCCTTCGTCGGCCGCTCGGGCAAATTGCTCGACCGCATGCTCGAAGCGATCGGCCTCGACCGCACGTCGGTTTACATTGCCAACATCGTGCCCTGGCGGCCGCCCGGCAACCGCACGCCGACGCCACAGGAGTTGCAAGTTTGCCTGCCCTTCATCCTGCGCCAGATCGAGCTGGTCGATCCCGATATTTTGGTGTGCCTCGGCAAGCCCTCGATGCAGACTTTGCTCGGTCTCAACGATCCGATTTCCAAGGCGCGCGGCCGCTGGTTCCCCTTCAACACAGGCAAACGCGAAATCCGCGCCATGGCGACTTTTCACCCGGCCTTCCTGCTGCGCAGCCCGTTGCAGAAGCGCTTTGCCTGGCGCGATTTATTGGCGATCAAGAAAGCGATCGCGGGCTAGTGCGCGAACGCGCCTCTCATTATTGAGTTCATACGTTTTTAATTAGAGTTACTTGAGCCTGTTGATTAGCTTGCGAAACTGCGAAATGCGGTCTTGCGCAAGTCGTATTATGGCTTTTTCCCAATTCTTGGGCGGCTCTCGATAAGCCTTTGCGGCCCGGTTCAGCCGCGCTTGCCGAATTGTCGCCACAGAAACGTTCAAGGCTTTGGCCAAGTCGGCATGGCGGATTTGATCAAATAGTTCGTCCGTCGCTTTCCTGAAATTCATGTATGCACCAAAGTTGACAGTTGTTCGCCGCCCGCGTCTAGTGAATGCGACGAGGCCAATTCAATCGTAGACACAACCTATCGAATAGAGCCTCCGATGGTGTCTATTAAGGCTGCTGTGAATGCCCCGCTATGACGCAAATCAAATAACGCCATTTAAGTTCGCGGCCAGGGGAAGCATCCTAATTTTCGTATTGCGATAGTTGTGCGGCCGGTTGCCGACAGCGTGCGGAATGTCCCGAAGATTCGATGAGGAGCGATGCCGTGGGCAAGGCCGGTTCGAAAACCAAAAAAACACAACCCCGTCGGCGCCGGCGGCAATCAGCGTTGCCGCAAAGAGAAAGTCCGATCAATCGGATGGGATCCTCGATACTTTTTTCGCGCGGCGAAAAAGTGTTTCGCAACGGACAGGCCAGCCGGCATATTTACCAAGTCGAGTTTGGCTGTATTCGAACCTATACCAATCATAGCGATGGGCGTCGGCTGATTCTCGCCTTCTATTTTCCGGGCGACTATTTTGGGCTGGAAATGCGCACGAAGCATCGCGTATCCGCCGAAGCAACGACGCCCAGTTTGGTTCGTCTTTTTGGAATAAAGGCGCTTGCTTTGCGTGCCGCAAACGACGGCACCATTGCCAGGCATATGATGCATATCACCAATGTGGAATTGCAGCGCGCTCAGAACCATAGTCTCCTTTTACGCAATTATTCGGATGGACGCGTCGGCAACTTTCTTTTTGAAATGAAGAAACGCGGTCGGCGCAAGGAAGTGGATCTCCTGATGTCCCGTCAGGATATCGCGGACTATCTCAACCTGTCACTCGAAACGGTGTCTCGCGCCTTCACGCGACTTGAGAAAAATTCCGCTATTTCGCTCCTGACGCCGCAACGTGTCGTCGTTCATTTTCGTAAGCCGTTGGCGGCGTGAGTCAGGCAGCGAATGGTCGCTTTCCTATACCGCTGTCCGAATACCGGGCTTCACGTTCAAGCTTGGACTGTAATCGATGATTCGGAAAACGGCCGGACATTTGAAACAGTCATTTGTACCGCATGTCAGAGGACTCACTTGGTCAATCCCGCGACCGGCAAAATAGTTGGTAGCGACAACGATGAAGAATGAGGCCGCTCTAGCTGCCGCGACGATCATTCAAATCGCTATACGCTAGGGCGCTCAGTTCATCCGGTGACCGCGAACTTGATGGCGAACAGCACCGCCAGCACGATGACCGCGGGCGAGGCCTCCTTGATCTTGCCGCCGATCAGCTTGGCCAGCGTGTAGGTGATGAAGCCGAGCCCGATGCCGGTGGCGATCGAATAGGTCAGCGGCATGGTGATCGCCGTCACCACCGCGGGCGCGTATTCGGTGATGTCGTCCCAGTCGATTTCTGCGAGGCCGCGTGCCATCACGCAGGCGACGTAAAGCAACGCGGCGGCCGAGGCGTAGGCCGGCACCATGCCGGCGAGCGGCGCAAAAAGCAGCGCCAGCAGGAAGAACACGCCGACGAAAGCGGCGGTCAGCCCCGTGCGCCCGCCGGCGGCAATGCCAGCCGCACTTTCGATGTAGCTGGTGGTAGTTGAGGTGCCGATCACCGCGCCGAACATGGCGGCGAAACTGTCGGAGATCAGCGCCTGCTTCATGCGCGCGAGCTTGCCGTCCTTCATCAGCCCGGTGCGATGGGTGACGCCGATCAGCGTGCCGGCATTGTCGAACACGTCGACGAATAGGATCGAGAACACGACGATCACGAAAGTTCACTCGAACATGCGCGAGAAGTCGAGTTGCAGGAAGGTCGGCGCCAGCGACGGCGGCAATGACATGATGCCGCCGAACTTGGCGAGCCCGAGCGGCAGGCCTAATGCCGTGACAATGAGAATGCCGATAACGGTGGCGCCGAGAATGCGCCGGTAGTTGAGGCCGGCGATCAGCACGAAGCCGAGCAGCATCAGGATCGCCGCCGGGTTCTTGAGGTCGCCGAGCGTCACCAGCGTCGCCGGCTGCGCCACCACCACCTTGGCTTCTTCCAGCGCGATGATGGCGAGGAACAGCCCGACGCCTGCCGCAGTTGCGAGCTTGAGATTATGCGGGATCGAATTGATCACGTAGTGCCGGATGCGGAAGACCGAAATCAGGAAGAACAGCACGCCGGAACAGAACACCGCCGCCAGCGCCTGTTGCCACGTGTATTTGTAGGTCAGCACCACCGTGAAGGCGAAGAAGGCGTTGATGCCCATGCCGGGCGCCAGCGCGATTGGATACTTGCCATAGAACGCCATCACGAAGGTGCTCACGGCGGCGGCGATGCAGGTGGCGACGAACACCGCGCCCTGGTCCATGCCGGCCTTGCCGAGGATCACCGGGTTCACGAACACGATGTAGACCATGGTCAGGAACGTGGTCGCGCCGGCGATGAATTCGGTGCGGATGTCGGTGCCGTGTTCCTTGAGGCTGAAATATCCCTCCAGCATCGGCACGATCTGTGTCTGGTATCCGGTCGGCGAAGCCGCTGCCGCTTTCACGCTCTGACGCTTGACCCGCTTGGCTCGCTTGATCATCGACTGCCCCCCAGTCTGCCCAAGCGTGAACTCTATCGCGGCATATCCCCGCGCGTCGGGCGGACTGTGGATGATGTGGATACCGGCGACGGCCCTGGTCCGCTTCGATTTAGCGCAGGGATTGCAGCACGACCGGCTCGCCAAGACTTTATGATTGGCACTATGATTGCCCCCGGGGTTCTGCCGATCGGAGTGCGCGATGGATTTTGATCCTGTCTTGCTTGCCCGGTTGCAATTCGCTTTTACTATCACATTCCACATTATTTTCCCGAGCTTTACGATCGGGCTATCGGCCTATATCGCCACGCTGGGCGTCATGTGGGTGCGCAGCGGCGAGGAGCGCTATCACCAATTGATGCGGTTCTGGACCCGCATCTTCGCGGTCTCCTTCGCGATGGGCGTGGTCTCCGGCATCGTGATGTCCTACGAGTTCGGCACCAATTGGAGCCGCTTTTCGCTTGCCGTCGGCAACGTGATCGGCCCGCTGATCGGCTACGAAGTGCTCACGGCGTTTTTCCTGGAAGCGACCTTCCTCGGCGTACTGCTGTTCGGCTTCAATCGCGTGCCGCCGTGGCTCTACGTGCTGTCGGGCGCGATCGTCGCCGTCGGCACCGCCACGTCGGCATTCTGGATCCTGTCGGCCAATAGCTGGATGCAGACGCCCGCCGGCTACGAGCTCAAGAACGGCATTGCCTATCCGATCGACTGGCTCGCGGTCATCTTCAATCCGAGCTTCCCCTATCGCTTCGCGCACATGCTCAACGCCGCCTACCTCACCACCGGCTTTGTGGTGCTGGCGGTGGGCGCGCGCTTTTTGCTCGCCGGGCGTCATATCGAGGCAGGCCGCACCATGTTGCGCATGGCGATCGGCCTGACAGCAGTGCTGGCGCCGTTGCAACTGGTGATCGGCGATCAGCACGGCCTCAACACGCTCAAGTATCAGCCGATCAAGATCGCGGCGATCGAGGCGCATTGGGACGGAAGCAAGCCAGGCGCCTTCCACATCTTTGCCTGGCCGGACGAGAAGACGGAAACCAACCGGTACGCGCTGTCGATCCCCAATGGTTCCTCGCTGATCCTCACCCATCGGCTGCACGGTCTCTTCCCGGGCCTGAAAAGCGTGCCCGCCTCCGACCGGCCGCCGGTGCCGATCGTATTCTTCGCATTCCGCATCATGGTGGGGCTCGGTATGCTTATGATCGCGGGCGCGCTGTACGGTGCCTTCCTGTGGTGGCGCGGCTCGCTATTCGAGACGCGCTGGTATCTGCAAATCGTGGCGCATACCTGGTGGATCGGCTTCGTGGCGGTAATCGCCGGCTGGGTCACCACCGAGAGCGGACGCCAGCCCTGGATCGTCGAAAAGATATTACGCAGCGCCGACGCGACTTCACCGGTGATCGGCGCCAGCATCTTCGTGACGCTGGTGCTGTTCGTGCTCGCCTACGGCGTCGTGTTCTCGTTCGGCATCTATTACATCAACCGCCTGATCGATCGTGGACCGGAAGGCCCGCCGGCGCCGGGCAGGCCGCTCGTCGGCGCGCCCATCACCGCCGCGCACGGCAACGGCGGCCAGGGCGAACTGGTCTAGCGCAGCTAGCGGGAAAGGATCGCGTCATGGAATGGTATCTTCCCGTAATCTGGGCCGGCCTGATCGGCACCGCGGTCGCAATGTACGTCATCCTCGACGGCTTCGATCTCGGCGTCGGCATCCTGTTCCCGTTTGCGCGCAGCGAGCGCGAGCGCGACCAGATGATGGCCTCGGTGGCGCCGTTCTGGGACGGCAACGAAACCTGGCTGATCCTGGGCGGCGGCGGATTATGGGTGGCGTTTCCTCAGGCCTATGCGGTGATCATGCCGGCGCTTTACCTGCCCGTCATCGTGATGCTGTTGGCGCTGGTGTTTCGCGGCGTGGCGTTCGAATTTCGCACCGTCTCGCGCAGCAAGGCTTGGCTCAACTTTGCCTTCTCGGCCGGCTCGGCACTCGCCGCATTCGCGCAGGGCATTATTCTCGGCGGCCTGATCCAAGGCATCAAGGTCGAGGGCGGCGCCTATGCCGGCGGTGCGCTCGATTGGGCGACGCCCTTCGCGATCATTTGCGGCCTCGCCATGATCTTCGGCTACGGCTTGCTCGGCGCCACTTGGCTGACCCTGAAGACCGAAGGACCGGTCGCCGAGCGCGCGCGCGGCCAAGCCAAGTTTTTACTGCTGGCGGTGCTCGCCTTCATGGCCGCGGTCAGCATTTGGACGCCGCTCGTCGAGCCGCGCATCGCCGCGCGCTGGTTCTCGACTCCGAATATCTATTTCCTGTGGCCGGTGCCGGCGATAACCGCTCTCGTCGCCTACGCCCTCTGGCGATGGATCGAGCAGAAGCGCGATGCGCCGCCGTTCCTGGCGGCGATCGCGCTGTTTATGCTGGGCTATCTCGGTCTGGTGATCTCCAACTTCCCCTATCTGGTGCCGCCGTCGCTGACCGTCTGGCAGACGGCCGCGGCGCCGGCGAGCCAGATCTTCATGCTGCTCGGCACGCTGGTGCTGCTGCCGATGATCCTCGGCTACATTGCCTTCGTGTATTGGCTGTTCCGCGGCAAGGTGCGCGAGGGCGAAAGCTATCACTGACTCAGTCGCTCGGGTTCCGGCCGCACCACCGCCCAGCCGAGCCGGATAAGCGGTAGGAAACCCTGCACCGCACGCGCGAACGAGCGCGGCACTTCCGGCACCATATCGGGAAACTGCGCTTTCAGCGTTGCCGGCGGCGTGGTGGCTTTCTCGCCTGTCGGCCATACCAGAAGCCCGCCGTGTGCGCGCATATCGGTGACGCTCGCCCACGGGCTGCGCTGCGGCGCCCAATCGAAATAGACATGCGGCCGGCTCGGACTGCCAAGCGCGACCAGCGGCGCGATGCGTGCATCGCCGGTGACGTATTCAAGCGGCTTGCCGGTGCGGCGCTGGAAATTGTCGGCAAAGAATCGGCCTTCGCTGTTTGCCGGCTGCGCCACTTGGAGATCGTTGCCCGCGATCCACGGCAGCACCGCCAGGCCGACGACCACCAGCAGCGGCGGCGCCACCAGCAGCCCGAGCCAGGCCGACGACACCAGCCGCTCGCGATAGAGCAGCACCTGGTCGCCCGCCAGCGTAATCACCGCAAGACCTGAGAGCACCACCAGCGGCGCGATGTGGTCGAATGGCCCGAGCCGGCCGCTGATGAATACAAAAACGATCGCGATTGCCGCCGGCGCCAGCGCAAAAACGTAGATGAACCAGCGCCCCAGCCGTTCGGTCGGATTGCGGTCGATCTCCGGGGCGCGCTCGCGTGGACGGCGCGGCCAGCCACTGCCCAAAGCAACCAGCAAGATGAGACCGAGATGGCTGAGCAGCAGCGCCAACAGCAGCCACAGCACCGGCGACAGACCGCCGGCGCTGGCGGCGGTGTCCTCAAAGCCGCCGAGGACGAGATCGCGCCCGCTCCAGAGCCAGGCCACGTGCGGAAAAACGACAATGATGAGCGGCAACACCGCCACCCACGGTTCTGGATTGCGCAGCGAATAGCGGCCGCGCTCGCTGGCGAGGGTGAACAGGATCATCAGTACGATGAGGATGAGGCCGACATAGCTCGCCAGCAGCAAGAGGCCGAGATCGAACGCGAGCAGGAACCAGAAACCGCGCCGGCGCTCGCCGAGCGCGCGCCAGTAGTGCAGCAGCGCCAGCGCCCACAGCGGCGCCGCCATCACCGCCTCGCCAAAGCCCGGGCTCGGCACCGCGAAGGCGGCGATGCCGACCATCAGCAGAACGCTGAGCACCGCGTGGCGCGTGCCGACGATTGAGCGCCCGAGCGTGAACACCGCCCAGTAGGTGATGACGATGCAAGCTTGCGCCAGCGCATAGAGCCCGAAGGCGCCAGCGAGACGGAAGGCGACCTCGCCCAGCCAGAACGCCAGCGGGGGACCGAGATAGCTGCCGAGCACGAATTCGTGGCCGATGGCCAGCAGCATAGGCGCACCGCCTGGCGGCGCGCTGTAGAACAGCGCCGGCACCACGGTCCACAGGAAGCCTTGCGTCAGCGCGGCGGTCCAGAACACCACCGCCGGGCGCCCGCGCAGGAATTCGATGATCAAGGAGACGTAATGCATTGGCCCGGGCGGGATGAGCGTGGCGGGAAACAGATTTTAGCCGCGCATGATCTTATCCGAAAATCGGTATCCACTTTTCAGGATCATGCGCGCGCAGCAATAGAGAACGCCGCCTAAAGAGGCAACAACGCGGCGATGACCTCATCGGAGGCGCCGCCGCCCAGTTCGGCGAGCTTCTCGGCCACCGGGGCAAAGGACTTGCGGTGGTGGATCGAGGGCCCGAGCCGGGCCAGCGCTGCGAAATGCTCCGGCACGCTGTAGCCCATGTGGCGCTCGAAGCCGTAGCCGGGATGGGCCAGGCCGAGCCGCACCATCAGCCGGTCGCGGGTGACCTTGGCGACGATGGAGGCGGCGGCAATCGAGGAGACCAGCGCATCGCCGGATACGACCGCCTGGCAGTCGCAGCCGCAGTCGATGCGGTTATTGCCGTCGACGAAAACCAGCTGCGGCCGCGCCGGCAGCGCCTTGACCGCCCGGGTAAGCGCCCACAGCGAGGCGCGCAGGATGTTATCGCGGTCGATGCGCGCGATCGAGCCGAAGGCCACCGCGACCTCGGCGTTGGCGCAGATTTTCTCGTACAGCTTCTCGCGTTCTTCGGGACCAAGTTTCTTGGAGTCGTTGAGGCCGCGTGGAATGCGCTCCGGATCGAGCACCACCGCCGCCGCCACCACCGGCCCGGCCAGCGGCCCCCTGCCCGCCTCGTCGCAGCCGGCGACCGGCCAGATGCCGCGCGAAAGCGCGCGGCGCTCGCGCCGGAAGCTCGGGCGGAGCGCCGGCTCGTTGAGCGGCAAACGCCGGGAGGGCTTGGGCTTGCGGGCCATGCGCCACGATGAGTGCGCGGCAAAGGGGGCAAGTTAATGACGAAACCGACGCGCTTGTGGACATCGCACCCGGCAGCGTCAGCCGGTATTTTCGCCGCGCCCGCTCAGGCCGGAATTTGCTTCTGCTCCGCCGCGCGCTTGGCCTTGATTGCCGCCAGAACTTTCTCCGATGTAGCCGGCAGCGTGGTGACGCGCACGCCGACCGCGTCGTGAATTGCATTCAGAACCGCCGCCGCGGTCGGAACCGCGGTCGGCTCACCGACGCCTTTGGCGCCGAACGGTCCGGTCGGATCGAAGCCCTGCACGATGTCGACCGTGATCTCCGGCATGTCGAGCGAGGTCGGCATGATATAATTCGTCAAATTGGGATTGATGTGGCGCCCATCGGCGTCAAACAGCATCTCCTCCTCCAAGGCCATACCGAGACCCATCGAGATGCCGCCCTCGACCTGGCCCTCGACCAGCATGGGATTGATGGCGGTGCCGCAATCATGGGCGGCGGCGATGCGCAACACTTCGACCTCACCGGTCTCGTCGTCGACATCAACCTCGGCGATCTGGGTGGCGTAGACGTAGGTCGCGAACGGCTTGCCCTGCCCGGTCTCCGGATCCATCGCAACGGTCGGCGGATTCCACGATGCGCTGCCGATGGCGGGCTGGCCGAGCACGACCTGGGAACGATGCGCCACCTCGCCGATGGAGATGTTGCGCTGGGGATAGTTCTTCACCTGGATCTTGCGGTCCTTGGCTTCGAGCTGACTGGTTTTCACGCCGAGGACGGGCGCCGCCGTTTCGAAAAGAATCGCCTTGGCGGCTTCGGCGGCGAGCCAGATGGCGTTGCCGGTAACGTAGGTGGTGCGGCTGGCGATGGCGCCGGTATCCATCGGCGTGACGTCGGTATCGGCGGAGACGACATGCACGTCGTCGGTGGCGATGCCGAGCGCTTCGGCCGCGATCTGGCCGAGCACCGTGAGCGAGCCCTGGCCTGTTTCGACCGTTCCGGTGAGCACCGTGGCGGTGCCGTCCTCATTGACCTTCACCGTCGCCGCGCTCGGATTGGCGGAGACGGTGAAGCCGATCGGATACCACATGCAGGCGATGCCGCGTCCGCGCCGTTTCATGAGCGCGGCTCCCAGCCGAAGCGGTCGGCCGCCTTGCGCAGCGATTCCTTGACCACCACGCTGTGCAGCACCTGCCCGGTCGGGCTCGGCGAACCTTCGTCGAAGGCATTGAGCAAGCGGATTTCCAGCGGATCCTTGCCCAGCGCCTTGGCGATGTCGTCCATGTGCGACTCGTAGGCAAAGCACACCTGCGGCGCGCCGAAACCGCGCATCGCCCCGGTCATGGTCTTGTTGGTGTAGACGACGAAAGCTTCGGCCACCACATTGTCGATCTTGTAGGGGCCGGGCGCCAGGATGCAGGCCTTGCCGAGCGTGGTCTCGCTCCACGAGCAATAGGCGCCGCCGTCCAGCACCAGCCTGATCTGGCGCGCGATGATGCGGCCCTCATTGGTCACGCCGGTCTTGTAGTCCATGATGATGGGGTGACGCGTGGTGGTCGAGGTGAACTCCTCGCTGCGCGTGAACACGCCTTTGACCGGCCGGCCGGTCTGTTTCGACAACAGCGCCAGCGCCGGCTCCTGCGTGATCTCGTTCTTGCCGCCGAAATTGCCGCCGACGATGGTGCCGATGATGCGGATGCGGTTCATCGGCAGCTTCAGCGTGCGCGCCATGTCGGCGCGTGCAAGCGTAATGCGCCCGATGGTCGCCCAGACGGTGACGCGGCCATTGGCGTCCCAGTCGGCAATCGCCGCATGCGGCTCCAGCGATACGTGCTCGATCATCTGGGTCGCAAACCGGCCCTCGAAGATGTGGTCGGATTCGGCAAAGCCCTTCTCGATGTCGCCTTTGCGGATCACCTTGGTGGCGTAGATGTTGCTGTCGGGCGCATGCACCTTGGGCGAATCCTCGCGCATGGCCGCCACGGGATCGAGCACCGCCGGCAGCAGCTCGTATTCGACCTCGATCTTCGCCAAGGCGTCATTGGCGATCTGCTCGGTGACGGCCGCCACCGCCGCAACGCCGTCGCCGGCGTGGAACACCAGATCGTCGACCAGCACCGGCTGGTCCTGGAACGAGGGTCCGAAGGAATTGGTCGGGATATCCTTGCCGGTAACCACCGCCATCACGCCGGGCATGGCCTCGGCCGCGCTGGTATCGATGCGCTTGATGCGGGCGGAGGCGATGCCGGCGCGCTTGATGCGCGCATAAAGCATGCCGGGGAAACTGAGATCGTCGATATATTTGGTCTGCCCGAGGCCGTGCAGGCGGCCGTCCGGCCGCGTCGCACGCTGGCCGACCGCGCGGGTCTGCTGGCGCGCATCGACCGTTATCGGTTCGATCGGGAAAGGCTCGCGCGGCACCACCGCCGGCAGCCGCAGATCGATATCGGTGCGCAGCGACTCGGCGATGTCGAGTCGCTCGCGTTCCAGGACCTTGGTCTTGTCATCCATGGCGCTGTAACCTTCAAGTTCGCGCGTGAGTGAGTTGCTTGCGTGGTTCGCTACGCAGTACGCGGGCCGCTTCCTGCACCGCCTCGATCATTTTGGTGTAGCCGGTGCAGCGGCAGAGGCTGCCGGAGAGCGCGTCGCGGATATCCTTGACGTCGGGATCGGAATTCTCGTCGAGCAGCGCCTTTGTCGCCATGATGGCGCCGGGCCCGCAGAAGCCGCATTGCAGCGCGCCGGTGTCCTCGAACGCCTTCTGGATCGGGTGCAGCCGGTCGCGGGTGGCAAGGCCCTCGATGGTGGTCACGCTGCGGCCGTTCACCTGGTCGGCCAGCATCAGGCAGGAATTCACAGCTAGCCCATCGACGATTACGGTGCAGGCGCCGCAGTCGCCAACATCGCAGCCCAGCTTGGCGCCGGTAAGATTAAGATGGTCGCGCAACAGCCGCAGCAAAGTGGTTTCCGGCGGCACCGAGGCGCCGCGGGTTTGGCCGTTGACGACGATTGTTACATCGATCATGAAACGGGCTCCGTCACTTTAGTGTTGGCAAGGGCATAGGCGCCCTCCAGCGCGCGTTTCGTCAACACGGCGATCAAATCACGCCGATAGTCGGCGCTGGCGCGGAAATCACTGATCGGTTTTGCTTCGGTCGCGGCGATGCGGCCCGCCTCGGCCATCGCCTCGCCCGAGATCGTCTTGCCTTCAAGAAACTTTTCCGCGCGCGGCGCGCGGATCACGGTCGGCGCCACGGCGCCAAGCGCAATCCGCGGCTGGACGAAGCGGTTTTTTTCGCGATCGGCCCAAAATGCCGCCGCCGCGTTCACCAATGCCAGCGCCTGCCCTTTGCGCAAGCCGAATTTCTGAAAGGCGACCGGCTTTGCAAGGTTTTCTTTCGGAATAATGATCGCCGTCAACATTTCATCGGGCTTAAGACTGGTTTTCCGCGGCCCCGCGAACAAGTCCGCGAGCGGCATCTGTTTATGGCCGCGGGGGCTCGCGTAAGCGATCCGCGCATCGAGCGCCATCAGCGTGGGGCCGCTGTCCATGGACGGCACGCAGGTTATCAGATTGCCGCCGAGCGTGCCGAGATTGCGGGTCTGCATCGCGCCGATGGAATGCGCAGCGTCGGCCAATGCCGGGAACATGTCGCTGATAATCGGCGAACGCATGAGGTCAGAATGCGTAACGAGCGCACCGATATGCAGCCCCTCGTCGACGATGGCGATGTCCTTGAGTTCCTCGAGCCGCGAAATGTCAATGATGACCTCCGGGCCATCGGCCGCGGCCTTGAGCTCGACCAAAAGATCGGTTCCGCCGGCCAGAACTTTGGCCTTCGCCCCGTACTCGCCGAGCAATACCACGGCGTGTTCGACATCTTTGGCCGCTGTATATCCGAACGCCCTCATCCTGCCCTGTATCCTCGATGCGACGCCGTTTTTGCGCTGCAGCAACCGGCCGCCCTTTCAAGGCATTTGGCACCGAAACACCGAAAACCGCAACCGGCTAGCTGGCAGCGCCAGAGTAGTACCTCAATCTTTCTAACGATTAACGCGCATTTGATGGGCTTTCGCTACGCCCATTCTGTGTCTAACCGACCCACAGGCGGGGAGACGACGTAAACGTCAATCCGGCAGCGTTAACCGGCCGACATCGGTTAGCGGAAAGCCCGGATTGTGCGCGACTTCCCAGAGGTGCCCGTCGGGATCTGCGAAATAACCGGCATAGCCGCCCCAGAACGTCCTCTGCGCCGGTTTGGGCACGGTAGCGCCGGCGCGGCGCGCGCGCTCAATCGCCGCATCGACTTCCAATTCCGAACGGCAATTCCAGGCCAGCGCCACGCCGCGAAATGCCGGTGCAGGCTTGCCGGTCACGACATTCGCATCCTTCCCAAGTTCGCTTGCCGGCCACACCGCGAAGGTGATGGCTCCGGCCTGGAAAAAGCCAACGCCTTCAGCCTTCCTTGCCTTGCGATGGAATCCAAGCGCCTCATAGAAGCCGATGCTGCGTTCAAGATCGGACACACCGAGCGTCACCAGCGACAGGATCGCGTCCGGCCCGCTCATGTCTCGAACAAGCTCAGCTGCGCGCTGTCCGGCTTGGGACGGCGGAAATGCTCGGTTGTGAGCTTCGACTTTGTCTCGTTCATCCCCAGCTTCTCGCAGGCCATCTCGAACCGGCGCCCGATCATCCAGGCATAAGGGCCGCTGCCCTTCATGCGTTTGCCCCAAGCCGCGTCGTAGTCCTTGCCGCCGCGCATGTCGCGGATCAGCTTGAACACGTGTTCCTCGCGGTGCGGATAATTCGCCGCAAGCCATTCGCGGAACAGGTCGCGCAATTCGAGCGGCAGCCGCAGCAGCACATAGCCTGCCTCCCGCACACCTGCGGCATGGGCGGCCTCGAGAATGCGCTCGATCTCCATGTCGTTGAGCGCCGGGATCACCGGCGCAACCATCACCGAAGTCGGCACGCCGGCTGCACTTAAGCGCCGCAACGTTTCCAGCCGCCGCATCGGCGTGGCGGCGCGCGGCTCCATCTTGCGCGCCAGCTCCGCATCCATCGTGGTCACCGACAGCGCCACCTTGGCCAGGCCGCGTGTCGCCATGCGCGCGAGGATGTCGAGGTCGCGCAACACCAGCGCCGACTTGGTGACGATGCCGACCGGATGACCAGCACGGTCGAGCACCTCGAGGACGCGGCGCATCACCTGGTATTTGCGCTCGACCGGCTGGTACGGGTCGGTATTGGTGCCGATCGCGATTACCTTTGGCTGATAGTTCGCCGCGGATAATTCACGTTCAAGGAGGTCGGCTGCCTCCGGCTTGACGAAAAGTCTGGATTCGAAATCGAGACCCGGCGACAGGCCGAGATAGGCGTGAGTCGGGCGCGCGAAGCAATAGATGCAGCCGTGCTCGCAGCCGCGATAGGGATTGATCGAGCGGTCGAAGCCGATGTCTGGACTGTCGTTGCGGGTGATGATCTTGCGCGTTAAATCGACCGTCACCTGCGTCTTGAACGGCGGCAGCTCCTCGAAGCTGCGCCAGCCGTCGTCGAAGGCGATGCGCGCCAGCGGCTCGTAGCGGCCCGAGCCATTGCTCTGCGCGCCGCGCCCGCGCCGCCGCTCGTGGTCGACCACGAGGCCGAGCAGTCCGGTGGCGTCGTCGACAAAGTCGCCCGCCGGCGCGGAGGGCAGTTCCTTCACCGGCGGACGTCTCAGGGCTGTGGTCGTTCGAACCATGGCGGCAACCTAATCACGGAGTGTGAACATAACAAGAACATTCTTAAAGGCCTACAATTTCAGCACTTCCGGGCTTGATCTCGTGGGCGGGGAATGTGACGCCACTTGATATGGTGCAGCCCCTTCCAAGGCCCACGGCCGCATGCTGAGCGCGATCATTGCCACGCACGAATCAGAGCGCGCGCTGGTGCCGACCCTGGCGGCGCTCGTTCCCGGCGCCATTTCCGGCCTCGTCACCGAGGTGGTGGTGGCCGACGGCGGCTCGCGCGACGCCACCGCCGAAGTAGCTGAGGTCGCCGGCTGCCGTTTCATGGCCGCGGCCGAGCCGCTGGGCACGCGGCTGAAGTCCGCGGCGATGAGCACCCGCACGCCCTGGCTGTTGTTCCTTCGCGCCGGCTGCGTGCCAGAGTCGGGCTGGATGCCCGCAGCCGAGCGTTTCATGCAGGCGGCCGACCGTTTGGATGGTGCCACCCGCGCCGCCGTGTTCCGCCCGCCGCGCATCGCCAACCTGTTGAGCCCGGGCCTAGCCGAGATGTACGCGCTGCTGCGCGTCGCCTTCGGCGGCGGGCCGAAGCCGGAGCAAGGCCTGCTGATCGCGCGGCGCTTTTATGACGCGCTCGGTGGCCATGCCGGCCATGCCGGGGCCGAGGATGCCCTGCTGCGCAAGCTCGGCCGTCGCCGCGTCGCCATGCTGGCCTGCGGGGCCTCGCCCCCGCGCTGAACCGCCGTCGTCATTCCGGGGCGTCCGCCGGAACCCAAAGGGCGCAAGCGGACGAGCCCGGAATCCATAGCCCCGGTCTGCGTTTATGGATTCCGGGCTCGCTCGCTTCGCTCGCGCCCCGGAATGAGAAAGTTGTTTGATACTTGACTTAGTCAACTAACTATCCGAACCTTGCCGCCCATGAGCGCCCGGCAGGATCAGCAACGCATCGGCGCGGTGCGCCGCTTCAACCGCTTCTACACGCGGCAGATCGGCGTGCTGCGCCGGAACTATCTCGACAGCCCATACACGCTCGGCGAGATGCGCGTGCTTTACGAGCTTTCCCACGGCGAGGTGAAGACGGCGAGCGACATCGGACGCGCGCTCGACCTCGACGCCGGCTACCTTTCCCGCGTGCTGCGCAAGTTCGAGAAGGCCGGGCTCATCTCGCGCAAGACCTCGCGCGAGGACGCCCGCCAAAGCCACCTCGCGCTGACCGCGCGCGGCGCCAAGGTCTTTGCGCCGTTCGAGAAGCGCTCGCAGGACTTCGTCGGCGCCATGCTCGGCAAGCTGAGCGCGGACGGGCAGGCGCGGCTGGTGGTGGCGATGGAGACGATTGAAACGCTGCTGGGCGACCCGCCTACACCCGCGGCGCGTTCATATACATTGCGCGCGCCCAGGCACGGTGATTTCGGCTGGATGGTCGCCCGCCACGCCGCGCTCTACGCTGAAGAATACGGATGGGTCGAGCCGTTCGAGGGCCTGTGCGCGCAGATCGTCGCCGACTTCGTCAACCATTTCGACGAAAAGCGCGAACGCTGCTGGATCGCCGAGATGGACGGCGAGAATGTCGGCTGCATCATGCTGGCGAAGGATTCCACCGAGGTCGCGCGCATCCGCCTGCTGCTGGTGGAGCCGAAGGCGCGCGGCTTGGGGCTCGGACACAGGCTGGTGGACGAATGCGTTCAGTTCGCGCGCCAAGCCGGCTACGGCAAGATCACGCTGTGGACCCACAGCGTGCTCACCGCTGCTCGCCGCGTCTACGAAAAGGCCGGCTTCACCCTCACCGCCAGCGAGCCGCGCCACACCTGGAGCAAGGACGTGGTGGCGGAATACTGGGATTTGGAGTTGTGATTTCAGTCGCGCGGCAAACTCTTGCGTCATGCCCGAGCTTGACCCGGGCATCCATGAAGAGCGTCACCATGGAAATGTCTTTCGCTCGGCTTTAGATCGACGAACCGCTTCATGGATTGCCGGGTCAAGCCCGGCAATGACGACGGAGAGGTTAAGTCGCCATAGCGCGAAGTACTACGCCGTCGCGCCCTTCGCCTTCGCCCGCCGCAAGTGCTCGTCGAGCCGCGGCAGGATTTCCACGAAATTGCAGGGCCGGTAACGGTAGTCGAGCTGGTAGGCCAGGATTTCGTCCCAGGCATCCTTGCAGGCGCCGGGCGAGCCGGGCAGGCAAAAGATGTAGGTCGAATTGGCGACGCCGGCGGTGGCGCGGGTCTGGATCGCCGAGGTGCCGATCTTGCGCTCGCTCACCAGCAGAAACATCGTCGAGAAGCCATCCATCTTTTTCTCGAACAGCGGCTCGACCGCCTCCGGCGTGACGTCGCGGCCGGTGAAGCCGGTGCCGCCGGTCGAGATGATGACGTCGATGAACTTGTCCTCGATCCAGGCTTTCACCCGTTGGCGGATCGCGCCGACGTCGTCCTTGACGACCGAGCGTTCCGCCAGCACATGGCCGGCCTCACGGATGCGCTCGACCAGCGTGCCGCCCGACTTATCGTCGGCGAGCTGCCGGGTGTCGGACACGGTGAGCACCGCGATCTTGAGCGGCACGAATTGTCTGGTCTCGTCGATGCCGGGCATTGTCGATCCTTTCGCGCATACACTACGGCGCCGCACGTGAAAGCCAAGCCCGTGGCACGCCGACTACCTCCAGAATGGTTTGCGGGCCTCCCGCACGGCTTGCTCGCGCGTTATGCCAAGATCCTTGAGCATACGATCATCAAGGCCTTTCAGAAGCCCGCGCTGGCGAACTTTTTCCAGCTCAAACCAGAGCTGACGCCGTCGCAAACGATCGATCATCGCGCTCAGGGCGCGCACAAGCCAAGAGGCAAGGGCGAAGACCTCACGATGACGGGGGATTTCGGTGAAAGTGCAACTTTTGCTGCCGCAAGACATGTCTCATCTCCATGACGGAGCGAGACAACGCTTGACTGCCGGGCAGCTGACCGGGCGGCTGTCGATAGCCCGGAACGATTTAGTCTATATCAGGTCGCCGTTTCCTCCTCAATAATTCGTCCTAAAGCGCCGCCGCCGCGAAGGTGTCGCAGGCCGAGACCTTGCCTTCCTTCAGCCCCTTGGTGAACCAGCTCTGGCGTTGCGCCGATGTGCCGTGGGTAAAGGAATCCGGCACCACGGTGCCGCGCGACCGCCTTTGCAGCGTGTCGTCGCCGATCGCGGCCGCCGTCTGCAGCGCCGCCTCCACATCGCCCGGCTCGATCGAGTTCCATCGCTGGTTGGAATGATTTGCCCATACGCCGGCGAGGCAGTCCGCCTGCAATTCGACCCGTACCTGGATATGGTTGGCCGCCGCCTTGCTGCCAGCGACTTGCTGCGCGCGTTGCGCCTTCGGCAGCACGCCAAGCAGGTCCTGCACATGGTGACCGACCTCGTGGGCGATCACATAGGCTTCCGCGAACTCACAGGCTTTGCCCGTACAGCCGTGGAAGCGCACCTCGATCTCGCGGAAGAACGAGGTATCGAGATAGATGCGCTGGTCGCGCGGACAATAGAACGGACCCATCGCGGCTTGCGCGAAGCCGCAGCCGCCCTCCTCGCCGCCGCGGTAAAGGCGTAAGGGGGCCGGGCGGTAGTCCCGCCCACTGGCGCGGAATATCTCGGTCCAGACATCTTCGGTATTGCCGAGCACGGCGGCAACGAATTGGCCGCTGCGGTCCTTGGGTGTCCCGGTGCGCCGCGCCGGTTGCTGGTAAGGTTGCTGGTATTGCGAGCCGCCGCCGCTCAGGATCTCGGCGCCGCCGATGAGAATGCTGGGATCGATTCCGAGCGCCCAGCCGATCAGGCCGAGCACCACCACCGTTCCGATGCCGAGACCGCCGCGCCCGAGCGGGATACCGGTGCCGCCGCCGCCACCGCCGAAGCCGCCGCCGCTATCACGGTCGTCTTCGATATTGTCGCTGCGGCGAAAATCATCCCAACGCATTTGCAAAGCCTCCGACGAGTTCCGGCAGATCATTGCCGGGGAACCGCGCGGAGTCCATTGGCCCTGCGGGCCGCCGCCACAAGCTGCTGAATCTCATGCGCTCTTAGGCATTTTTTGCCTAGTGGATTGGCCGTCACGCTAACCCGATTTTTACCTTGCACGATCATGATGCGGGCCTGTCGGTTGTAGGTCCCGCGTCGCCGACCGCGTCACGTGAGTCAGAGTTCCGAGTCATGGTAGTGTCGCGTCGCGGGGCGCCCTCACGGGCGCCCCGTGGAGTTTCAAACTCCGCCCCACAGCATCGCATTCTGGTCGGCGACTGCGCCACTGAGATGGCGAAGCTGCCGGCGGACTCCGTCGACCTGGTGTTCGCCGACCCGCCCTACAATCTCCAGCTTGCCAGCGACCTCAAGCGTCCGGACGATTCAAAAGTCGACGCCGTCGACGACGACTGGGACAAGTTCGCGAGCTTTGCGGTCTATGACGAGTTCACCAAGGCGTGGCTCAAGGCTTGCCGCCGCGTGATGAAACCGGCCGCCACCATCTGGGTGATCGGCTCCTATCACAACATTTTTCGCGTCGGCGCCATCATGCAGGATCTCGGCTTCTGGATCCTCAACGACGTAATCTGGCGCAAGTCGAACCCGATGCCCAATTTCCGTGGCCGCCGTTTCACCAACGCGCACGAGACGCTGATCTGGGCCTCGCGCGAGCCGCAAGCCAAGGGCTACACCTTCAATTACGAGACGCTGAAAGCCGGCAACGAGGACATCCAGGTGCGTTCGGACTGGACGATTGCTTTGTGTACCGGCGAGGAGCGGCTGAAGGGCCGCGACGGCAAGAAGCTGCACCCGACCCAGAAGCCGGAGGCGCTGCTGGCGCGCGTGCTGCTGTCGAGCTCGCGGCTCGACGACCTGGTGCTAGATCCGTTCTGCGGCACCGGCACCACCGGCGCGGTCGCCAAGAAGCTCGGCCGCCGTTTCATCGGCTGCGAGCGCGACGCGTCTTATGCGAAAGCCGCCGAAAAGCGCATCGCCGTCACCAAGCCGCTTGAGGCGCCGGCGCTGGCGCCGTTCGTGACGGCGCGTGAGGCCCCGCGCGTGCCATTCGCGGCCCTGATCGAACGCGGGCTGGTGACGCCCGGCGTCAAACTGGTCGACGCCAAGAAGCGGCACATTGCACTGGTGCGCGCCGACGGCGCCATCAGCATCGACGGCCAAGTCGGCTCGATTCACAAAATCGGCGCGCTGGCGCAAGGCCTGGAAGCCTGCAACGGCTGGACCTTCTGGCACTTGGAAACGCCGAAGGGCCTGCGACTGATCGACGAATTCCGCGCGCAGGTTCGCGCCGAAATGGCGGAAGCCGCTGAATAATCCGATCCGTTATTGCAACGTTCGAATGGGCCCGCGCCACACGACGGCGGCGCGGGCATTTTTACGTCGCGGAGGCTACAGCGGCTTGATCGCCACTTTGCGGAACTTGATCACGCCAGCGCCATGTTGCAGGGCGAACGGCCCCTCCTGGAACATGCCGTTGTGAAGTTCCGCGGTCTTCTTGCCATTGAGCACGACGGTGAGTTGCCGTCCCTTCATGGTCATTTCATAGGTATTCCACTTGCCGCCGGCTTTGGGCATCGGATTGACCTCGACATAGCGGGTGATGGCGCCGGTGCCGTAAGTCGGGTCCTTGCGCTGATCGTAGATGTTGACTTCGTAGCAGGTCTTGTCGCCGACCTTCTTGGGGTCACTGCAACGAAGGAAAATGCCGCTGTTGGCGTCGTCGCTCGACCAAAACTCGACGTAAAGCATGAAGTCTTTGTAAGTGTTCTTGCTGAGCAGGTAGGCGGGGGTCTTGCTGGTCCTCTTGTCGGCGACGATGGCGCCGTTTTCGATGCGCCAATTGGTCTCGCCCACTTTGTCCCAGTCGCCCAGATTCTTGCCGTCGAACAGCACGATCCAGCCGGCGCCCGATTGGCCATAGGCCTGGGGCGCGAACTGAACGGCGGTGTAGCTGACGCCAATCAGCCCTACAGCAAGAGTCAATGCGAGTGTCCATGCGTTTCGCATCACGACTTCCTCCCTGAACGCCGCATGCGGCGTTCGTTTTGTTGTTATGTTGATAATGGGTCGCTGCCGGATAACGTCGGCGCACCCCAACTTATTCCCGGTCGTTCCCCCGACCCGCAGGCCTTGTCGAATCCGGTTGGCCGGACGCAAGCGCGGGCCAAGCGCCAGTATACGGGAAAGCCTTGGGCTTTAGTGCAGCGCCAGTCTTAGTAGGCCCGGTGGGCGGGGCGTAACAATTCCCCGCGCCCGCCTTCTGCTGCGCCAAGACGGCGTAAGCGGCGGACTGGCTAGTTCGCCGCCAGTTCCACAAAGAACTCGAGCGCCCGCAGTGCGAAAGCGCGCATATTGGCCTGGCGGTCGGCACTGCCGGTTTCCAGCGTGATCGCGCGTTCGATCGCCGGCCCCACGACCGCGATGCAGCTATGGCCGGCCGCGTCGCCATAGCGGTTGCCGCTCGGCCCGGTCGCGCCGGTTTCCCCGATCGTCCAGGACGTTCCGTTGCGCTCGCGCACGCGCCGCGCCACCAGCAGCGCGTAGCTTTCCGTCGACGCCCGCATGCCGGACATATCCGCATCAGTAATGTCGAGCAGCGAGGCGCGCGAAGTGTGCGTATAGACCACGGCGCCGCCGACGAAATAGGCCGACGCGCCGGGCTGTGCCAGCAACGCCGCGGAAATGAGCCCGCCGGTCGAGGATTCGGCGACGGCGAGCGTCTCGCCGCGCCGCTTGAGAATTTCGGCGATCTGTTGCGCCAGCGGTATCAGCGATTGCATCGCATTAGGCTCCCAGTCCTCTCCCGATCTCGCACAGCACGCGGAACACGCCGACCTCGCTGCCGGGGAATTGCGCGGCAAGACGAGCGCCGGTCTGTTCGGCGGCATCCTGGCGCAGCGTGTCGACCATCAAGCAAGCTTTGATCTTGCGGTCGCCGCCGCGCAGTTGCTCCTCCATGGACACCGGCATGCCGGCCGGGTCGAGCGCCATCCAGATTTCTCCGGCGGCGACTGCCGTGCTGACCAGCATGGCGTCGAGCTGCTTGCTGAGCATGGCCTCGTCCGGCGTCTGGTTGAAGCGTACGGTGACAACAAAGGCGCCGCGGAATGGTCCGCGCCGTAATATGCGCCGGCATACCGTGCGGTTCATGTTGATGAACACGTCTGACATGATCTTGCGCGTCATCGGTGTAGGGTTGTCCAGACGCTCCAGGTAGGGCTTGGAGGTGAGCACATCCGGCGACTGGGTGAGATAAAAATTAAAGTAGCCGCTTTGCCCCGAGATCGCCTGATGCCGCCGCCCATACAGGAAGCCGGGCACCGCCAGACGCTCGATGAGATGCTCGCCCTGGAACCAGTCTTCGAATTCGGCCTCGTCGCCCGCGCGGACGTCGTTCCAGATTGCCAGGATACCGGGTTCACCCATGGCTCATGTCCCGCGCCGCGCGACATTGGCGCTGCGTTCAGGCACGCCGAATTCCCTGCGGCAAACGCCGGCCAGCACGGCAATGCCTTCCTTGATTTCGGCGTGCGAGGGGCTGGCGAAGCAAAGCCGCATGCGGCTCTTGCTGTGATCCGCGTCCGTCGACCATTCCGGGCCCGGATTGATGGCAACGCCTTCCTTCAGCGCCGCCTGATAGAGCTTCAGCGTATCGACATTGTCCGGCAGCTTGACCCACAGGAAGATGCCGCCGTGCGCCGGCTCGAACTCGGCCGCGGTGCCGAACTGCTCGGCTAGCGCTTCGGTCAACGTATCGAGCTTCTTCTTCAGCGCCACCCGCAGCGCCGGGACGTGCTCGGTGAAATGGCCGGCGCAATATTCCGCCAGCACCATCTGCTCGAGCGCGCCCGAGCCGGCGTCGGTCTTAAGCGCAAGGATGCGCGACATGATCGCCCAGGGCGCCACGATAAAGCCGACACGTAGCGCCGGCGCGATCGATTTGGAGAACGAGCCGATATGGATGACGTTTTCCGCCTTGCTCATGGCATAAAGCGCGGGCGGCCGCTTGCCGCTCCAGGTCAGGTCCGAATAGCAGTCGTCTTCAAACACCGGCACCCCGTAGTCATCCGCGAGCTTCAGCAGCGTCTCACGCCGGCCGACATCGAGGATGGTGGCGGTCGGGTTCTGCACGGTCGGGATGGTGTAGATGAACTTCGGCCGCACGCCGCGCGCCTTCAAACCTTTAAGCGCCGCCTCCAGGGCGTCCATGCGCATGCCGCCCGCATCGAGCGGCAGCCCGACCGCGTTCACGCCCAGCCGCTTCAGCCGCGTCAGCGTGCCTTGGTAATTGTCGCGCTCGACGATGACGGTGTCACCGCGGGCAAGCAGCGCGCCGTTGACCAGATCGAGCGCCTGCAGGGAGCCCGAGACGAGCAAGATGTCGTCGGCCGTGCAGGCGATACCGGCGTCGCGCTTGAGCTTGCCGGCCAGGAACTCGCGCAACGGCCGGTAACCCTGCGGCCCGCTGCGCAGGCCGTAGTGCGACAGCGTGCGGCCCTCGCGCGTGAGCACCGATTGCGCCGCCGCCGTCAGCCTGTCGACCGGCACCGCGTCGGGATCATTATTGCCGCCGGTGAAGTTGAAGCGGGGCGCGCCGGTCCAGCGCGCGGCCGGCGGCGGCAGGCCCGCCGGCAAAAGCGGCGTGAAATCGAATGCCATTGTTCCCTGCCCGCCTATTTCGCCGCCCGCACCATGATCTCGACGTGATAGTCGGGCGACGCCAGCTTGGCCTCGACGCAGGCGCGCGCCGGCGTCTGGCCGGGCGCCACCCAAGCGTCCCACACCGCGTTCATCTCGGCGAACTTTGTCATGTCGGTGATCCAGATATTGGCCGACAACAGTTTCGTCTTGTTGCTGCCGGCCTGCGCCAGATAGTTGTCGATGGTGACAAGAATTTCGCGCGTCTGCTCAGTCATGCTCTTGCCCTTGTTGGCGTGGGCGACAATGCCGGCAAGATAAACGGTGTCGCCGTGCACAACGATCTGGCTCATGCGCGGGCCGACTTCCTTGCGTTCGATGGTCATGACGCTCCTTTCTTGCGGCTGTCTAGTTCTAGCGCGTGCGCCAGCACCTTGCGCATCACATTCGGCAGCGCTTCGCCGGGAAGATCGACCAGCTTCACCCAGCGCTTGGCCTTCGGCGCCGGCGTCGCGCGCGGCAAGCGCGCAACGAACACCGACAACGCGAGCGGGAAATGCGTGAATACGTGCCGCACCGTGCCGGGCAGGCGCCGCCATTTCGCGCCATTCAGGCGCGGCGCCGAATGCAGCGCGCGCTTGTCGTCGAAATCGTGCGCCCAAGCGCTGCCCGGCACCTCGGTCATGGACGCCAACAAGCCTTTGTCGGGGCGCGTTTGCAACAACACGCGGCCGTCGGCGCGCAGCACGACAAAGGCCGCGCCGCGCCGCAAGCGCCCCTCGCGTTTGGGGACCTTGCGCGGGAACGTGTCCTGGTCGCCGCGCGCGCGTGCCGCACAACAATCGTCCCACGGACATAGCGCGCAGGCCGGCCGCTTCGGCGAGCAAAGCGTGGCGCCCAAATCCATCAGCGCTTGCGCGAAATCGCCGGCGCGGCGCGGCGGCAGCAATGATGCCGCCCACCGTTTGATATCCCGCTTGGCGGCCGGCAACGCGTCTTCAACCGCGAACAGCCGCGCTACCACCCGCTCGACATTGCCATCGACCGGCACCGCGGGCTTATCGAAGGCGATCGCCGCGATCGCGGCCGCGGTGTAATCGCCGATGCCCGGCAGCGCGCGCAAGCTCGCAAGATCGTCCGGAAAAATCCCGCCGTGGCGCGCAACCACTTCCTTGGCGCAGGCATGCAGATTGCGGGCACGGGCGTAGTAGCCGAGCCCAGCCCAGGCCCGCAGCACGTCGTCGAGGCTCGCGTCATTGAGCGCCTGCACCGTCGGCCAGCGCGCAACGAAGCGCGCGTAATAGGGCGCGACAGCCTTCACCGTTGTCTGCTGCAGCATGATCTCCGACAGCCAGACCTTGTACGGGTCGGCCCGCTCACCGCGGCGCGCCCGCCACGGCAGCAGGCGGGCGTGGCGGTCGTACCAGGCGAGCAGATCGGCCGGATCGGCCGCGGCTTTCTTCCGCGCGAGCTTGCGGGCTGCTACGGTCATGAGGCCGACGATGGCACGGGACCCGTCCTCCGATGAAGCCTTCGCGCAGTTTTCCCCGGCCGCTTTCCGAGTTCAGCGGCGCCGCCTTGAGCGACGCCCTCAAGCGCCAAGGCTTCGCCTCGGCCGAGATCATCGCACGCTGGGCCGACATCGTCGGCGCGGAGATCGCCGCCCACTCGGAGCCGGCCAAGATCAACTGGCCGCGCACAAAAGAGGGCGACGAAGCCCAACCGGAACCGGCCACCCTGGTGCTGCGAGTGGAAGGCCCGGCGGCGGTCGAGATCCAGCACCTGTCGGCGGTGATCCTGGAGCGCGTCAACCGTTTCTTCGGCTGGCAGGCCATCGGCCGTATCGCCTTGCGCCAGGCACCGCTGCGCAGGCGGGAGCCGCCCGCTCCGCCACCGCCGCCCGATCCGGCCGAGCAGGCCCGCATCGCCGCCAGCCTGCCGGACATCGAGGATGAAAGCTTGCGCCAAGCGCTCGCCCGCCTGGGCGCGGCGGTCAAGGAAAAGTGAGGCCGGGCTTGGCGGGACGGCCCGCCATTGCCACAATCCTGGTATCGAGCTAGGCAACCGCCTGTTGGGGCGGTGCTTTACAAGCCGAGGAGTTCTAAGTTGCCGATCAATCGCCGCGAACTTTGCCAGGGCGCCGCCATGCTGGCGCTTGCCGCCGCCCTCGGCGCCTCCCCGCTGCCGTTCTTCCCGGCGCAAGCGCTCGCGGAGGACTTTTCGGCCGCCGATCTGATGCAGCCGCAGGCCCTGCCCGACATGGTCATGGGCAGCGACAAGGCCGCGGTCACCGTGGTCGAATATGCCTCGATGACCTGCCCGCACTGCGCGCATTTCGAGGAGACCACCTTCCCGGAATTCAAGAAGAAATACGTCGACACCGGCAAGGTGCGTTACATCCTGCGCGAATTCCCGCTCGACCCGCTGGCGGCCGCCGCCTTCATGCTGGCGCGCTGCGCCGGTGAAAAAGACAAGAGCAAGTACTACGCCATGGTCGACACCCTGTTTCGCCAGCAGCAGCAGTGGGCGGTGGCCAAGCCGCTGGACCCGCTGCTCGCCATCGCCAAACAAGCCGGCCTGACCAAGGACAAATTCGACGCCTGCCTGGCGAATCAGAAGCTGCTGGATGACATCCAAAAAGTGCGCCAACAGGCCATCGACAAATTCAAAGTGCACTCGACGCCGACTTTTTTCATCAACGGAACCATGCGCGTCGGCGCCCTTACGATCGAGGAAATGAGCCAGTTGATCGACCCCTATCTCAAGGCAGGATAAGGGTTTTTTGGCTTGAGCGGGGGCGCCTGCGCGTCCCAATACCGCCCCGGACCCGGCCGAAAGGTCTGGAAAACAGCAGCCGGCGGCCGCCAGACAGTTGCCCAAGCGCGCGCGGCGATTCATTCTCCGCCCGTTGCGGCACCTGACCTGTCCGGGCCCCGCCCCGGAACGGACTGACGACTCCCAATGCACAAGCCGACGGGGACTGTTACGCGTTCCTCCCGTTCGCGCATGAACAACGCGTGCGCCAAGCAAGAATGCCATGAGGCCTGAACCATGAAGCTCACGCGGCTGCGCCTGATCGGCTTTAAGTCGTTCGTCGAGCCCACCGATTTTCGGATCGAGCCGGGGCTTACCGGCGTGGTCGGGCCGAACGGCTGCGGCAAGTCGAACCTGGTCGAGGCGCTGCGCTGGGTGATGGGCGAATCCTCGTTCAAATCCATGCGCGCGACCTCGATGGACGAGGTGATCTTCTCCGGCTCCAACACCCGTCCGGGGCGCAACAATGCCGAGGTGGCGATCTCGGTCGACAATTCCGACCGTTCGGCGCCGGCCGCCTTCAACGACGACGACGCGCTGGAGGTTGCGCGGCGCATCGAGCGCGAGGCCGGCTCCAGCTACCGCATCAACGGCCGCGAGGTGCGCGCGCGCGACGTCCAGATCCTGTTCGCCGACGCGTCCACCGGCGCGCGCTCGCCGGCGCTGGTGCACCAGGGCCGCATCGGCGAGATTATCCAGGCCAAACCCGAGCAGCGCCGTCGCGTGCTGGAGGAAGCCGCCGGCATTTCCGGCCTGCATGCACGCCGGCACGAGGCTGAGCTGCGGTTGAAAGCCGCGGAAACCAACCTGCTGCGGGTCGAGGACGTCATCAGCCAGCTCGGCGCCCAGATCGACGGCCTGAAGAAACAGGCGCGGCAAGCGACCCGCTACCGCACGGTGTCGGGCCAAGTCCGCAAGGCGGAAGCCACGCTTTACCATCTGCGCTGGACCGCCGCCAACAACGAGGTCGCCGAGGCCGAGCGCGCCAAGGACATCTGCGTGCGCGAAGTCGCCGACCGCACGGCTGCGCAGGCGCAAGCCTCCACGCGCCAGACGACCGCGCAGACAGCCCTTCCCGATCTGCGCGAGGCCGAGGCGCGCGCCGGCGCCGCCCTGCATCGGCTGAATGTCGCGCTGCAGGATCTCGACCGCGAGGAGCAACGCGCCAAAGACCGCGTCGCCGAGCTTGATCTGCGGCTGGTGCAATTCGCCACCGACGGCGAGCGCGAGCAGAAATTGGCCGCCGACGCGGAAGCCGCGATCGAGCGCCTGGCCGCCGAGGAGGAAACCATCCGCGCCGAGGCGCGCGAGAGCGCCGGCCACCGCAGCGACGTCGACGCCCGACTGGCGGAAGCCGACGGCGACCTCAGTGCGGCCGAGAAGATCTTCAGCGACCTCACCACCGCGCTCGCCGACCTCACCGCCCAGCGTGGCCGCTTCGAGAACGCCGCGCGCGAACAGGCCGAGCGCATCGCCAGGATCGCGGGCGAGATCGAGGCGATTGAGCGCGAAGTTTCCACCATTCACGGCGAAGGCAGCGCGCCGCTCGCCGCCGCGGTCGCCCAGGTCGCGCTCACCGAAGCCGAGGCCGACGCCGTTGCCGCCGAAGCCGCCCATAACGTGGCGCGCGCCGAATTCGAGGCCGCGCGCGCTGCACTCGCCGAATCCGAAAAGCGGGTGCAACGGCTGGAGACCGAATCCAGAACCCTCTCCAAAATGCTCTCGCTCGAAACCCGCAGCCTGTGGCCGCCGGTGATCGACAACATTTCGGTCGAGAAAGGCTACGAGAAGGCGCTCGGCGCGGCTTTGGGCGACGATCTCGACACACCCGTCGATCCGTCCTCGCCCATGCACTGGAGCAATATCGCGCCGGACGCCAGCGATCCGGCGCTGGCGGAAGGCGTCGAGCCGCTGGCGCGCTACGTACAGGCGCCGTCGCAGCTTGCCCGCCGTTTGGCGCAGATCGGCGTGGTCGACCGCGAGACCGGCCAGCGCCTCGCGCCCACGCTGAAAGCCGGCCAGCGGCTGGTCTCGCGCGAGGGCGATCTCTGGCGTTGGGACGGCTTCGTTGCGGCCGCCCACGCCGCGACCGGCGCCGCGCGGCGGCTGGCGCAGCGCAGCCGCTTCGCCGAAATCGACAGCGAATTGGAAAGCGCCCGCGCCGAGCTTGAGGCCAAACGCCGCGCGCTGAGCGAGGTGCAGTCGGCTTTTGAGGCCGCCGGCCACGCCGAAAGCGAAAGCCGCACGCGCGAGCGCGAGCTCAACCGCCAATCGTCGCGCCTGTCCGCGCTGACCGAAGCGCGCACGCGCCTGACCGCGAGCCACGAAGAGGCTGCCGCCGCCAAGACCCAGGCCGAACGCGCGCTGTCAGAGCTGGCGCCCGCCGCCGACCTCGAAAGCAAGCTCGCGCAGGTGCGCGACGAGATCGCCGGCAAGCGCGCTAAAGTCGCCGACGTGCGCGCCGAGCAGCAGGCGATCGTGCGCGAGGCGGAAATGGCGGACCGCCGCCTCAATCAACTGGCGTCGGACAAGGCCGGCTGGAGCGAGCGCCGCGACGGCGCCCGCAGCCAGATCGCCACGCTTGAGCAGCGCATCACGGAAGCCAAGCGCGACCGCGCCGAGCTCGAAAACGCGCCGCAGATTTTCTCCGAGAAGCGGCAAAGCCTGATCGGCGACGTGCAGGCAGCCGAGGCCGAGCGGCGCGCCTGCGCCGACCGCCTGCAAGAGGCGGAGAACGCGCTGGCCGAGGCCGACCGCGACGCCCGCACCGCGTTGGAAGCCGCCAGCCTCGCGCGCGAGGAACTCGCCCGCGCCGAGGAGCGCTTCGAGGGCGCCAGGCGCCGGCTATCCGACATCGGCCGCGAGATTCATGACATGTTGGAGATCGAGCCCTCCGCGGTCGCCGAACTCGCCGAAATCAAGGACGGCACGGCGCTGCCGGATATGACCGAGATCGAGGAAAAGCTCGAACGGCTGCGGCGCGAGCGCGAGCGGCTCGGCGCCGTCAACCTGCGCGCCGAGGAGGAGTTGCGCGAGGTCGAGACTCAGCACACCACGCTCACCACCGAGCGCGACGATCTGGTGGAGGCGATCAAGAAGCTCCGCCTCGGCATCCAGAGCCTCAACCGCGAGGCGCGCGAGCGGCTCTTGTCGTCCTTCGAACAGGTCAACAAGCACTTCCAGCACCTGTTCACGCAACTGTTCGGCGGCGGCACCGCCGAGTTGCAGTTGATTGAAAGCGAGGACCCGCTGGAAGCCGGTCTCGAGATCATGGCCAAGCCGCCGGGCAAGAAGCTTTCGACGCTGTCGCTGTTATCGGGCGGCGAGCAGGCGCTCACCGCGCTGGCGCTGATCTTCGCGGTGTTCCTCACCAATCCGGCGCCGATCTGCGTGCTGGACGAAGTGGACGCCCCGCTCGACGATCACAACGTGGAGCGCTTCTGCGACCTGCTCGACGAGATGACGCGCGCAACCGACACCCGCTTCGTGATCATCACCCATAATCCGATCACCATGGCGCGCATGAGCAGGCTCTACGGCGTCACCATGGCCGAGCGCGGCGTCTCGCAACTGGTTTCGGTCGATCTGGAAGCCGCGGTGCGCTTCCGGGAAGCGAGCTAGGACGGAAAGGATCGGCCGGTCAGGCCGCCGCGGTTTTCTTAGGACCGCGTTGCGCCACCAGCCGCGGCTCGCCCGTGAGCCAGGCCGACCCCGTCATCCAAACATGCTCCTTGCCGCAGGCCGGGCATAGCATGCGCGCGCTCATGTTCGGCAGGCGGCGAAATACGCTCGGCTCGATCTCGATTCCCGTCGGGACCGGACGACCGGTACCGGGGCACTTGATCATCACGGAACTCATGGCTGCACCCCCGAAAGCTAAGCGTTATCCAGCACCGGGATGGAACCGCCGAATCGTGGCCAGCCTGAGACCGTCAGCGGCCTGTGGATAACGTCTCTGTGAATTGCGCGAGGCCAGGAACCAAGCCGGGGGACCGGCGTTAAAAGCCTGTCACTTGCAGTCGGGCGGCTCCCCCCTTACCCCCCGAATAGCCGTCTGGCGAAAAGACCCCAAGCAGCGCTTGGGGTCTTTTTTTGAGCCATCAAGCGGTTAGTTGAAAGCGGGGGACACCGGCGGCGCCCTCTTGTGTCCTTGGCCGCGCCACCCCCATCTAATATACGCTTGCCCGCATTCCCGTTTCCCCTGTCAGGAGCCGCAAATGTCCACCACCGTCTGGGTCGTCCTCGGCGTCATTGTCGTGATCGCGATCTGGCTGATGACGCTCTACAACGGGCTCGTCGCCATGCGGCAGCGCGTCAGCCAGTCCTTTGCCGACATCGACGTCCAGCTCAAGCAGCGCCACGACCTCATCCCCAATCTGGTCGAGACGGTAAAAGGCTACGCCGCGCACGAGCGCGGAACCCTGGAGGCGGTGGTGCAGGCGCGCAACGCGGCCATCGCCGCGCCCGGGGTCGAGCAGAAGGTGCAGGCGGAAAACATGCTGACCGGCGCGCTGCGCCAGTTGTTCGCATTGTCGGAAAACTATCCCAACCTGAAGGCCAGCGCGAACTTCCAGCAATTGCAGTCGGACCTGTCCGACATCGAGAACAAGCTCGCCGCCGCCCGCCGCTTCTTCAACAACGCGGTGCAGGAATACAACACCGGCATCCAGCAGATGCCGGCCGCGCTGTTCGCAGCCAGCTTCGGCTTCCATCCGCAGACGTTTTTCGATCTCGGCGAAAGCCGCGCCCAACTCGAACAGGCGCCGAGCGTAAAATTCTGATGAGCTTGTCATTCCGGGACGCGCCGAAGGCGCGGGCCCGGAATCCATAACCCCGGTTTGTGACTATGGATTCCGGGCTCGCTCGCTTCGCTCGCGCCCCGGAATGACGAAATCAAAGTCCGCGCCATGGCTGCCTACGGTCTCTACACGCATATCCAGTCCAACAAGCGGCGCTCGATCGCGCTGCTGATCGGGCTGTTCTTTCTGGTCTATGTGATGGTGTTCGCCGGCGCGCTGCTGGCCGAATCGTTCTCGAGCAACGCGCCGCTCGACTTCCTCATGCGCGCGGCCGCCTTCGATTTCGTCAAGGCCGCGCCGTTCGCGACTATCGGCACGATCATCTGGATCTTCATCGCCTACCGCTTCCACCAGTCGATGATCGATGCGGTGACCGGCGCGCGGCCGGTCGACCGCCGGGAAGAGCCGCGGCTCTACAATATCCTGGAGAACCTGTGTATCTCGCGCGGCATCCCGATGCCGACGCTGCGCATCGCCGACGACGGCGCGCTCAATGCCTTCGCCACCGGGCTTAACCAGAAGCAATATTCCATCACGGTGACACAGGGCCTGATCAACGCGCTCGACGACGCCGAGCTGGAAGCCGTGCTCGGCCACGAGCTAACCCATATCCGCAACGGCGACGTGCGCATGATGGTGATCGCGGTGGTGATCGCCGGCGTGATCTCGTTCGTCGGCGAAATGGTTTTCCGCCTGTTCTTCCAGAGCGCCTTCTATGGCGGTTTCGGCGGCCGACGGCGCGACAGCGGCGACCGCAAGGGCGGCGCCGGCGTCGCAATCCTCATCGCCATCGGCCTGATCGTGCTGGCCTGGGTGCTGTCGGTGGTGATCCGCTTCGCACTGTCGCGCCAGCGCGAATATCTCGCCGACGCCGGTTCCGTCGAGCTGACCAAGAACCCCGACGCCATGATCACGGCGCTGCGCAAGATCGAAGGCCGCGGCGAGCTCACCCACGCCACTTCGGCGGTGATGGAAATGTGCATCGACAATCCGCGCGAGGGCTTTGCCGATATCTTCGCCACCCACCCGTCGGTGGATGCGCGCGTGGAGGCGCTGGTGAAATATGCCGGCGGCCACGATCCCGGCCCGCTCGCTCTGGAGGCGCCGGACGAGCAGCCGCAGCTTGAGGATCAGTCGGCGCCCGAAAGCGGCCATGGCGGTCCCTGGGGCGACGCGCCAGCCGAACCGGCGCCGCCTTCCGGTCAATCGGGCCCCTGGGGACCCATGCCGGGGCCGCCAGCGGGACCCTGGGGGCCGCGGCAAAACTAGTCTGTCATGCCCCGCGAAGGCGGGGCATCCGGTATTCCGAAAACTTAGTGGGTAAATCGCAACGCCAGCGATTACTGGATCACCCGCCTTCGCGGGTGATGAGAGCAATGCCTGCCGCTAACGCTCCCGAAACGGGACCAGCATGCGCACCGGCACGTCCATCTTGCGCAGGCGGTCGGCGCCGCCGAGGTCGGGCAGGTCGATGACGAAGCAGACCGCCAGCACGTCGGCGCCCAACTGACGCACGCGTCACTGGGCTCCTTGGTCACCTTTTGCCGGGCGCAGGGGGCAATGCCTGCGAATGCACTCAGATTCGTTTGCCGAGCTGACTGATCTTTGCCTTCAGAACCTTGGCATTAAACGGCTTCGTGATCATGCTGTCCGCCCCCGCCTTTTTAGCCGCCAGGATCCACTCCAGCTCTTTCTTTGCCGACATCAGAATGAAAGACGGTCTTTTTGTCTCGGTGTTGCGGCGAATTTCATTCAACACGTCCACGCCGCTCATCGGCGCCATTTCCCAATCGCAAAGAATGATTTCAAACTTGGAATCGCGCATGCAGTCGAGCGCCGCCTGACCGTCATGCACGACTTCGATGTTTTCGAATCCGCATTCGCGCAGGAGTTTTGCCACGACGACACATGTCGTCGTTGAATCGTCAACCAGCAATACCCGCCTTGCGTCCGTCATGGCACGAACTCCTTGAGCGCAAATCGCCGATATTATTTCGTTACACCGCGAATGAGCCAGAATCGGAACATCCGCTGCGCACTCGCCGCCGAGAGTTTGAGAAAATCCGTCCGCGCTCGCTCGAACTCTACCTGCGTAACCTGATGGCCGGAGAACCTATTCGTCAAGATCGCTTTGAAGATAGGCCAACGCAAACCGGCGGCCTTGCAGGTGACGAGCACGCCGTCGTAACGGGGATTTTTCATCAACTTTTCGATGAGCTCGACCGGAGCCGAACTCAGCCGCGCAATACCGACGGTCATCTCTTCGTATCTCGCAGCAGCGGCGAACGCGCAGATTGCCATCTCGTCCAGCTGATCGTTTTTCTGCAAGCTGTCAATTAGCGTTTCCGCGCGCTTGAAGTCGCGGGGGCCCGCGGCTTCGCGCAATGTCTTGTCCGAAGCCGAAGAGAGCAAGTCCTTCAGCATTTGCTGACCCGCCGGCTCCAGTCGCGTAGCCAGACGTGTTCGCACGGCCTCGGTTGCCTTCGACACCAACCGCTCGAGCAGTTCCGGCGGCAGGTCCATTCGCATGACCAGATTTTCGGCTAGGTGCTCATCGGTATCGGCACGTTTCGTCAGCGTGACGAACCCGGCGTTGGAAAACGAAGCGCCTTCATTTTGCGTGAGCTTGCGAACGACGATGGAATCGCCGCGCTCAACCAGGATGTCCGTGACCGCCGCTACGATACGCTTGCGTTCGGAAATTGCGCCCAGGTGTTGCTGGCCTTTTGTTTCGGCTATGTCGATAAGGTCGCGATCCGATAGCACCGGAGACTGCGCAAGGATGGGGCCGGCGACGGAAATTTCGTTGTGACGGGCAAGATTCACGGCGACGGAGTGCGGCGCGTTGTCGACGGGGGCCAGCTTCGCACTAAGTTCTGCGAGAATGTAACTTTCCACCTGCTTGGTGAGCAGTCCAAGCACATCGCCGAATAAGGCGACTTGCTCATGGCCATATCGTTCAGCGTTTCCGAGAAAAAGGTTGGTCACGCTCCGAAGCATCTCGGTGCGTCTTTCCTGCGAGCCCCCCTGGATTGCATTCTCCAGGTCGGCGATTATCGAGCGGGATGTGTTCATAGCGCGCGCGCAACCAAACGACTAGAGTCAACCAAACGCGTTTTCAACCGCTTACAGAAAATGGCGCCTTAGAACGCGACGGTAGAATGATATTCTTAACCAATTGTCTATTTTCCCGTTTGAAGCGATATTTTCACGGCAACAATTACGTGTAATAGCCAATCAAGCGTTTCTAATGCCCTCCGAACGAAATCAGCGTGCGCACCGGCACGTCCATCTTGCGCAGTTTCTCGGCGCCGCCGAGGTCGGGCAGGTCGATGACGAAACAGGCCGCCAGCACATCCGCTCCCAACTGCCGCAGGAGCTTCACCGCCGCTTCCGCGGTGCCGCCAGTGGCCACCAGGTCGTCCACCAGCACCACACGCTCGCCGGCGACCAGCGCGTCGGCGTGCACCTCGATCTGGTCCTCGCCGTATTCCAGTGCGTAGGTGACGCTCACCCTTTTATGCGGAAGCTTGCCCTTCTTGCGGATCGGCACGAACCCGGCCGAGACCTGATGCGCCACCGCGCCGCCCAGGATGAATCCGCGCGCCTCGATGCCGGCGACTTTATCGATCTTCATGCCGGCCCAGGGCTGCACCAACTCGTCCACTGCGCGGCGAAAGGCGCGCGCGTCGCCGAGCAGCGTGGTGATGTCGCGGAACATAATACCCGGCTTGGGATAGTCGGGGATCGTGCGGATGGCGGCGTGCAGGTCGTTTTCGAGCGTCGATGAGGCCATGAGTGTCTCGTTTTGCGAGGGCGCGGCTCATTGCATAACCGGCCATGGCGCGAATATCCACAGCCGCATTGGCCGCGTTCCCGGCACACACCATGCCTGCGCCGCCAACGCGGCGGCGCGCTTGACAATCCAGATTGTTGGTCCAGAATTTCACTGCAACCTTACCGGCACGGAGGTCTACATGATTCCACCGGGTCAAAGGGCCGCGATGACTGTTGCTTAAATCGTTCGGACAGCAACAAAGCGGCAATTTCACGAACGGTTAGCCGGGAGCGGCCTCGTGGGTCGCATCAGTCAGGCAAGACCCCAACTGGCCGTCCCCGGCCTACATTCGCTGATTGCGAAAATTTTCTCGCGTATTGCTCAGCTGGAGCGAGCGACGTCGTTCTGCGGGTATCGGGGTGCAACATCGGACGGGAGGCGTGCCATGCCACGCCAGTACACTTACATCACGCGATTCAGGTGCCCGAAATGCAAACGGGCCGGAACCGCAAAGTGGGAAGAAAGCGAGCGCGTCGCGCTTCCCCACGGCCGCGAGGCGGCAATATTAAAACAGCTCTCGGAGGGATTCGGGAGCGGCGCACAGAACCAGATTACGTGCGCGCGTTGCGCCGAGCAGGTGGTGTACGGACACGGCTAGCGCGCGCCGCCAAGCACCCTGCCCGCCACCGCGTCGAGCTTCTTGATCAGCTCCGGGTCGCGCGCTTCCGGCGCGGTGATCAGCGCGGTGTCGAGCGCGCGGTCCGACCCGATGGGACAAGGCTCGTGCTCGCGCGGGAATTCGCGCGCCAGCCGCGCCACCAGTCCCTTGGCGCGGTCGGCATTGTCCATCAGCACCTTGATGATGTCCTGGACGGTGACCGCGTCGTGGTCAGGATGCCAGCAGTCGAAATCGGTCACCATGGCGGCGGTAGCGTAGCAAATCTCGGCTTCGCGCGCGAGCTTGGCCTCCGGCATGTTGGTCATGCCGATCACCGAATAGCCGAGCCCCTTGTAGGTCATGCTCTCGGCATAGGTGGAGAATTGCGGGCCTTCCATGCAGACATAGGTGCCGCCAAAATGTGGCTCGATGCCTTCCTTCAGCGCAGCCTCGCCGATGCGCGCGCGCAGGCGCGGTGAAACGGGGTGCGCCATTGAGACATGCGCCACCAGCCCCTTGCCGAAGAACGAGCTCTCGCGCTTGTGGGTGCGGTCGACGAACTGGTCGACCAGCACGAAGGTGCCTGGCGGCAAGTCCTCCCTGAACGAGCCGCATGCCGACAGCGACACCAGATCGGTGACGCCAACGCGCTTGAGCGCGTCGATATTGGCCCGGTAGTTGATGTCGGAAGGCGACAGGCGGTGGCCGACGTCGTGGCGCGACAGGAACACCACCGGCAAGCCGTCGATCTCGCCGATGCGCAAGGCGCTCGACGGCTCGCCCCACGGGCTTTTGACGCGCTCTTCGCGCACCTTCTCCAACCCCGGCAGATCGTAGATGCCGGACCCGCCGATAATGCCGAGCACCGATTTGGTCATGTTCGCCTCAGTTCATGCTCACGAAAAACGAAGGGCCCCGAACGGGGGCCCAGCGTCAAGCATTTTCGCGCTGCATTCAATGCACCGCCGACCACACCTTCTTCTTGGTGAAGTACAACAGCCCCGACAGCACGATCAGGAAGATGATCACCTGGAAACCGATGCGCTTGCGCACCACCATGTGCGGCTCGGCCGCCCACATCAGGAACGCGGCGATGTCCTTGGAATACTGCTCGATCGTCTCCGGCGAGCCGTCGCTATATTTCACCTGGCCGGGCTGCAGCGGCGGCGGCATGGCGATGGCGTGACCGGGAAAATAGACGTTGTAATGTGCGCCCGGCGGCAGTTGAAAGCCCTCGGGCGGCGGGTCTTTGAAGCCATTGACGAGCGCCGCGATGTAGTCCGGCCCCTGCTCCTGATACTGCGTAACCATATCGAAGACGAACCAGGGGAAGCCGCGCTGGTAGGTGCGTGCCTTGGCCAGCGTCGACATGTCGGGCGGCGCGGTACCGCCGTTCGCAGCTTTTGCCGCCAGTTCGTTAGCGAACGGCGGCGGGAAATGATCGGCCGGCCGGCCCGGCCGCTGGGTCGCATTGCCCTGATCGTCGAGGGTGTTGATCTGGTATTCCGACGCGATCTGCGCGATCTGCGCCTCGCTGAAGCCGGGGCCGCCCGGCTCGGCCAGATTGCGGAACGACACCAGGTTCAGGGAATGGCAGCTGGAGCAGACCTCGCGGTAGATCTTGAAGCCGCGCTGGAGCTGGGCCTCGTCGTACTTGCCGAACGGACCGGCGAACGACCATGTCTGCGGCGGCGGCGGCACCTGCGCCTCCATCTGCGCGCAAGCCGGCGCGGCCAGGCCCAAGAGCGAGCCGGCCAAGACGGTCGCGAAGAGCGCACGCTGCATGTTCATGACCATCCCCTTCACGCCTTAGCGCCCAGCACCGATTCCGAAATCGAATTCGGCAGCGGCTTGGTCTTCTCGAAAATGCCGAGCAGCGGCAGGATCGGAAAGAAGAACAGGAAGTAATAGGCCGTGAAGATGCGCGAGACGATCACGTAGATGCCTTCCGGCGGCTTGGAGCCGAGCCAGCCCAGTCCGATGCAGACGATGACCCACAGCCAGAAGAACTGCTTGAACAGCGGCCGGTAGCGCGCCGAGCGCACCGGCGAAGTGTCGAGCCAGGGCAGGAAGGCGAGGATGCCGATCGAGGAGAACAGCGCGATGACGCCCAGGAGCTTGTCCGGGATCGAGCGCAGGATCGCGTAGAACGGCAGGTAATACCATTCCGGCACGATTTCCGCCGGCGTCACCGCCGGGTTGGCCGGGATGTAGTTGTCGGCGTGGCCGAGGAAGTTCGGAATATAGAACACGAACCAGGCGAACAGGATGCAGAACACGGCCATGAAGAAGCCGTCCTTGACGGTGGCGTAGGGCGTGAACGGCACGGTGTCCTTGTCCGATTGCGGCTCGATGCCGGCCGGATTGTTCTGACCCGCCACGTGCAGCGCCCAGACGTGCAGCACCACCACACCGGCGATCACGAACGGCAGCAGGTAGTGCAGCGAGTAGAAGCGGTTGAGCGTCGGATTGCCGACGGCGTAGCCGCCCCACAGCCAGGTGACGATGGCGTCACCGACCCCGGGGATGGCCGAAAACAGATTGGTGATCACGGTCGCGGCCCAGAAGCTCATCTGGCCCCACACCAGCACGTAGCCCATGAAGCCGGTCGCCATCATCAGCATGTAGAGGATGACGCCGAGAATCCACAGCACCTCGCGCGGCTCCTTGTAGGAGCCGTAATAGATGCCGCGGAACATGTGGATATAGGCCGCCAGGAAGAACATCGCGGCGCCGTTGGCATGCACGTAGCGCAACAGCCAGCCGTAGTTTACGTCGCGCATGATGCCTTCGACGGAATTGAAGGCCATGGTCACCTGCGGCGTGTAGTGCATCGCCAGCACGATGCCGGTGATGATCTGCACCCCGAGCATGAAGGAGAGGATGCCGCCGAAGGTCCACCAATAGTTCAGGTTGCGCGGCGTCGGATAGGCGATGAACGAGGAATGGACGAGCCCGCCGATCGGCAGCCGTTTCTCGAACCATTGCATGATTTTGTTTTGCGGCTGGTAGGTCGAGAGTCCGCTCATGATCTAACCTTCGGAATTCATCAACGAATCAAGCCGGCTTCGCGGATTCTTCGCCGATCCGGATCTTGCTGGCGGAAAGGAATGAGTAGGGCGGCAGGTAGAGATTTTTCGGCGCCGGGCCTTTGCGGATACGGCCGGCGCTGTCGTATTGCGAGCCGTGGCAGGGGCAGAACCAGCCGTCGTATTCGCCTTGGTGGGCGAGCGGGATGCAGCCGAGATGGGTGCAGATGCCGATGACGACCAGCCACTGCTCGTGGCCCTTCTTGACGCGCTCGGAATCCGGCGCCGGATCGGGCAAGTTGTGCCAATCGACGTCCTGAGCCAGCTTTATGTCGTTCGGCGCGCGGTGGTAGATGTAGATCGGCTTGCTGCGCCAGAACACCTTGACGATCTGATGGTCGGTGATCGGCGCCAGATCGATCTCGACCGGCGCGCCGGCGGCAATCGTCGAGGCATCCGGATTCATCTGGCTGATGAGGGGCACCAGCGCGGCCGCCCCGCCCACGGCGGCAACGGCTCCGGTAGCAATATAGAGAAAGTCGCGGCGCGAGTGCTGCTCCGCCGAAGACACGGTCGTCACGTCTTAGGCCCTCTCCTCCGGCTGGCTATTTCATCCGCCACCGGCTGGAGCCGGAGACATGAAGTCCCGCGGCGGCGGGGCGGACCGGTCGCGGCAGTCCTGGTAAAGGCAGGAAGGCGCTTCGGCGGCGTTTTATTGGCACCCTTGCGGTAGGAGTGCAAGCCCGCTAACGCCGCATGACCCGTGGCCCACATTAAATCGTTCGTCTAAGCCGATGAGGGAGATAGGCCTAATTTGGCAGCCCCATGCACCTCGCCCTCTACGAGCCGGACATCCCCCAGAACACTGGAACTATATTGCGGCTGTGCGCCTGCCTCGGCCTGCCGGCCCATATCATCGAGCCAGCCGGTTTCCCGGTGACCGACCGCGCCTTCCGGCGGGCCGGGATGGACTATCTGGACGCGGTCGCCCTCACCCGCCATGGCTCGTTCACGGCGTTCGAGGACTGGCGGCGGCGCGAAAGCCTCGCGCTGGCGCTGATCACCACCGCTGGCGAACGCTCCTACCTCGAGCATCGCTTCGGCGCCGACCAGGTGCTGCTGTTCGGCCGCGAAAGCGCCGGCGTGCCAGAGGCGGTCCACAAGGCGGCCGACGTTACCTTGCGCGTCCCGATGCGCGAAAATATGCGCTCGCTCAACGTGGCGATGGCGGCTGCCATGGTCGCCGGCGAGGCGCTGCGGCAGACGGGGGGATTTGGCCGGTGATAGAATTGACCGCATGAGTACCGGCATCGAAGCCCGCAAATCCCGCGCCCGCACCTGGTTCGAAGCTTTGCGCGACGACATCTGCGCGGCCTTCGAGGCGATCGAAGACGCGCTGCCCGCAAAGGCGCCGCTTGGCGACCGGCCCGCCGGACGTTTCGTTCGCACGTCGTGGAGCCGCACCGACCATTCCGGCCAACAACCGATCTCGGGTAAACCCGAGATCGGCGCTTTAGATGCCGGGTCGGCTAAAGCCGACCCGGATGGCGGCGGGGGAGTGATGTCCCTGATGCGCGGGCGCGTGTTCGAGAAAGTCGGCGTGCATTGCTCGACCGTGCACGGCGAGTTCGCGCCGGAATTCCGAAAAGAAATCCCCGGCGCCGCCGAGAATCCCAGCTTCTGGGCCTCCGGCATCTCGCTGATCGCGCATCCGCAGAGCCCGCACGTGCCGACGGTGCACATGAACACCCGCTTCGTCGTCACCAGCAAGGCCTGGTTCGGCGGCGGAGCGGATCTCACGCCAGTGCTCGATGCCCGCCGCACGCAAAGCGACCCAGACAGCATCGCCTTTCACGCCGCCATGAAGGCGGCCTGCGACGCGCACCTACAAGTCGCCCCTTACGAAAAATACAAGAAATGGTGCGACGAGTATTTTTATCTCAAGCACCGCAATGAGCCGCGCGGCATCGGCGGCATCTTCTATGACTATCTGGAAACCGACTGGGACTTGACGTTTGCATTCACGCAAGACGTGGGGCGTGAGTTTCGTAAAATCTACCCGGAGCTTGTGACCCGCAATTTCGAAAAGGCCTGGAACGAGGCCGAGCGCGATGAGCAGTTGGTCCGCCGCGGCCGCTACGTCGAGTTCAACCTGCTCTACGACCGCGGCACCATTTTCGGCCTGCGCACCGGCGGCAATGTGGAGTTTATCCTCTCCTCCATGCCGCCGGAGGTGAAATGGCCCTGAGCGAAGGCTTCAACAGATCAATCGTTGCCACCGCCGCTATCGCCGCCGGCATTGCGTACAGAATCTCCCTCCCGCATCAACATGAGCTGAATGAACGGACTCGGGTCTGACGCCCACGTTCCATCCTCCCGCGAATAGGCCCAGCCGCGAACAAACTTCCACGGCAAACCGTCCAGCGCGTCTTGCGCTGCCGTTCGCACGCCCGCGCCAACGTCTTTGGCATGGGAAAATTTTTCAAGCTTTGCGAGTGCCGCATAAAATTGTTTTGGCTGGCCCTTATGCAGAGCATCGCGTGCGTCCAATGCTGCGAGCCTGATATCTGACATGGCAAAATCCCGTTTTGTATCACGTTGCCGCTTTTCTATACTGTTGTAAAATTCTTTACCCAATGAAAAGCCACCGAACATATAATAGATAGCACGATCTAATTCTTTGTATCCCCCGGCCGCGGCAGTCTTGTTACGCGACGAGTTGGGATTCGTTTTTTGTTGTGTCGGTTTCTCGCTCCCAGCCGTTTTTGGCTTAGGCACGGTATGCGTTTCATCCAATGTGGCGTATTTCAGTTCCTTTGCGGCCTTTTCCCCGAATGACCTAGCGTAACTTTCATTGTGGTAGGCGTGGCCGGCACTATCTTTATATTCACGGCAGTCTTCATAGGCGTGATATAATTCGTGAGTGATGACCTCGGCCAGGAAGTCCTTGTAGTCATGACCCGGCCTGAGCGCTTGCAGTCTTTTCTTGTCAACAATGAGCGTCCCGCCTTTAAAGCCACGCTGGCCGACCGGCGCCGTGGGATTATTCCATTCCGGTACAAAAGTGGCGCCCGACCCGGCTTCCTTCGTATGTTTCGTGGAATCGCCGTAGACAATGCGTATAATAACATCCTTCTTGCTCTGATCGGCGGAGACTCGATCTCGAACCAGCCCGTACACTTGTTGAAATGTGGCAGATGACTTCGAAAGCTCCTTCACCGCTTTCGCAAGTTCGGCGCCTTCGCTTTTTCGCTCTGCTGGGGTCTTGGCATCGGAGCCGATCGAAAGTTTTACCGCTGCGTGAGCGGCGAGCTGGCTCGCCAGGATGAGCACGACCGCGACAACGATGGACCGCGTTGCGACCCTAAATTCATTGCCACGAATTTTCCGGTTCCAATGACCGCAAGAGCCAAATCGCCGGTGTCCGATTGCCCTTCTAAACATCCCAATTCCCCCGAGCGCGGGGTAGTCGGCCATCGCCAAACCGAGAAATCGAATCTGCATAACAATTCCCCACTTACTGTCCACGTCGCGTTTTGTTGTTGTCTTTGAGCGACGGCATTGTTCGGCCCAACGGCCGCTATCACTGAAACCCTAGCAGTGAGCAAACTGTCGGGCGTCACCAGAAATAGTGACGACAGCCCCGCCTCCGCACTTTGAGATGCAGGCGTAAAAAGGGCTTTTCGCGCCGGTTGGCGCGCACTCAAGGGTGGATTATGCTGTCGGTATTGGGGCAAAGGCCCGGTCCAAGAGACGCTCGCCAAAGGACCGCGCATGGCGACACAGAACTTGCTACTGCCCGCGATCGAGGCCGTCTATGCGGCTGGCCTCGACGAGACGCTTTGGCCCGACGCGCTCGCCCAGGTGATGCACGCGGTCGGCGGCATCGCGGCGACGCTCGAAGTCTTCGAGCGCAGCACCGCGCGCCTCACCGAATTCCACTACCACGACCTGCCGCCGGGAAACGAAGTCGCCTATCTGGATCACTATTTTTCGCTCAACCCGCGCATCCCGGCGCTTATCAATGGAAAACCCGGGAACATTGTCACCGACTACGCGGTGCTCGACGAGCGGTCGATGAACCGCGATGCCTTCTATTCCGCTTTTCTGGCCCCGACCGGATACCGCTACTTTATCGGCGCGATGTTCGACGCATCCGCTCGCGAAGCTTTCCTGTTTTCCGTGCAACGCTCGGCCAAACAGGGGCACGTCGGAAAAGACGAAACAACAAAGATGCGGCTTCTGCTGCCGCACGTGCGGCAGGCCTTTGACATGACGCGGCGGCTGCGCGGAACCAATGCAGTCGATCGCTCGTTCAAGGCCGCGCTCGACTGGCTCTCCGACGGTATCTGCCTGCTGCGGGCCGACGGCCCTGTGCTCCACGCCAACGAAATCTTCCAGGCGATCGCGCGTCGCGGCGACGGCATTCGAATCCATCGAGGCGCGGTGGACATTGCCGATCCGGACGGACGCGCCCAGTTAGCCGCCGCAATCGGAGCTGCCGGAAAGGCGCGCGGCAGCTTCGAACCGGGTTCGGGCGACATGACCGTGCCACGGCGAGCGGGCGCCCCGCCCTACATCGTTTCGGTCCGTCCGCTGGTGCGGGCCGCACGCGAGCGGCACCGGAGCAACGCCGACATTATCATCTTCGTGCACGACCCCTTGCAGCGCAACGCCGCAAGCGCGCGCATGCTCCGCGACCTGTTCGGCCTGACCGAAGCCGAAGCGGACCTGGCGCGCGCGCTTCAGGCTGGTGCGACGCCGGGCAACTATGCCCGGACGCGCGCGGTGAGCCTCAATACCGTCTACACGCACCTTCGCCGGATCAAAGAGAAAACCGGCTGCCACCGCATGCCGGAACTAATCCGCAAGCTCAATGATCTGCATATTCCGCTGCGGCTCGACTAACCGCGAAGCGTCGCCAGCGGCCTAGCGACAGACCGTCACGCCCCCGCCCGCGGCGCCAAGGCCCGCGTGACGCCCAGCACCATCAGCGCAATCACGCCGGTGACGACGGCGAGCCAGGTGCCGGCGGCGGCGAGCGCCGCAGTGGCGGCCCAGGTGATCGAGGAGAAGGCTTCCGCAAACGTCGCCATGCGCGACGACGTCTGCCGGCGGCGAAAATGGCTGCGCTTGGCTTGCGTGCGGAACCAGAGCTGGATGGCGGTCGAGGACATAGCGGCGACGGCGATGCCGATGACCGCGGTCAGCGCGAAATAAGGCGCGACGATCGCCAGCGGCAGCACGAACGGCGCGAACACCAGCGCGATTCCCCCCATCACCGCCTCGATCTTGGCGCGCATGATCGCGCCCGCCGCGACCGGCGCGGTTGCCACCAGGTCGGGCGCGTCCTCGCCGGAGATCGCCAGCCAGGCAAGCCCGCCGGCGAGCTGGCCGGCCGCCATCACCAGCACCGGCACCAGCAGCACCAGCGCGCCGGAGCCGTGCGCAAAGCTCTTCCACAACAGCAGCGCCGGCGGCAGCAGATACAGGAGCTGCATCAGCGTCTGCGATGCCAGCCAGGGATCGCGCAGCAACAGCGCCCATTCCTTGCGGCGCAGCGCCCGCATCGGCGAGCCGCCGCGGAAATTCCATCCCTCACGCTGGCGCGTGCGGCTTTGCGCGACGCTCGCCGCCGCCACCACGTAATCGCCGAAGCGCCGCGAGAACAGCGCCACCGTCAGCCCCGCCATCAGCAGCCCCGCGCCCAGCAGGCCGGCGAGCGCGGGCAAGTCACCGAGCGCGGCGCGCGCCGGTAACCACAGCATGCTGGCGATCTCGGGCGCGTGCCGTACCAGCGCGGCCGATTGCAGCACCGAATAGCGCGAAAGCGTGCCGTAGGACTGAATGGCCGCGATCTGCAGGAAGATGACAAACGCTGCGCCGATCACTGCCGCCACGATCTGTGCCACCAGCCGCGTGCGCTTGGGCCCGATCGTGCGGAACAAAGCGACCGTCAGCGCCACGGCCAGCGAAGACGCGATCAGGCCCATGACCGCCACCACGCCATAGGCGGCAAGCCAGCGCACGCCGCCGCACCAGGCCAGCATGTTGATGAAGGGCGCGGCCAGCGCGAGGCCGAGCAGCGCGGTCGAAACGGTGAGCGAGCCGATGCGCACCGCGAACACTTGCGCCACCGCGACTGGCGACGACAGGATCAGTTCGAGGTCGGCGCGCGCATAGAAGGCGCGCGTCACGCTTTCCATCGCTTGCGACAGCATCAGCGAGAACGACAACAGCAGGCTGCCGGTCACTGCCACCAGCGCTGCTTTGTCGGGCACCGCGCCCATGCTCGCCATGCCGCGCACCATGGACCAGGCGAACAAATGCATCAGCGCGATGAAGATGACGAGCACCACCGCCACCACGCGCTCGCGCCCGCGCTTGCCCGCGGTCATCATTGACAGCCAATCCCGCCAGGCCAGCCGGAACTCGTGGCCGGCAAACCAGCTGAGTGTTGTGGCTTGGCTCAAGGTTTGGCTCACGCCGCCGCCTCGGCGTCGGCCGCCTCGCCGGCGACCAGCGCCAGGAACGTGTCTTCCAGGCTGGTGCCGCGGATGCCGGCCTTGCTGTTGAGCTCCGCGAGCGTGCCTTCCGCGATCAAGCGTCCGTCGGCGATCACGCCGATGCGGTCGGCCATGCGCTCGGCCACTTCGAGAATATGCGTGGTCATGATTACCGAGCCGCCGGCGGCGACGCGCTCGCGCAGCACGTGCTTGACCTGGCGCGCGGAGCCGGCGTCGAGGCCGGTGAGCGGCTCGTCGAGAATGATGAGCTTGGGATCGTGCACCAGCGCGCCGGCCAGCGTCACCTTCTGCCGCATGCCCTTGGACAGGCTTTCGCAACGCTCATGCGCCTGCGGCGTCAATTGCAGCCATTCGATCAGCGTGTGCGCGCGCAGTTGCGCGGCCTGCGGCTCGACGTTCCACAGCCGCGCGACGAATTCGAGATATTCGAACGGCGTCAGCTTGTCGTAGATCATCGGCTCGTCGGAAACCCAGGCCATGATCCGCTTGGCGGCGATCGGGTCGGCCAGCGCATCGATGCCGAACACCGAGATCGCGCCGGCGTCCGGCTTCAACAATCCGGTAACCATGCGCAGCGTCGTGGTCTTTCCGGCGCCATTGGGGCCGAGCAGCGCGTAGAACTCGCCGGCGCGGACGGTCAGATCGAGATCATCGACCGCCGGACGGTCAAAAGCCTTGCAAAGACCGCGCGTTTCAAGCGCGGCAACGGAGCTTGTCGACATGCGGCACCCGCAAATGGTTTCCAGGCACGGTAGCGAAAACAGGTTTCGGCGCGGTGAATCGAATGAATCGAAAATGCCGGATTTGCGGTCGGCGGATGGCTCGTGCCGCCGGCTAAGGGCCGCAAGCAAACATTCGCGAAGCGGCCCGGACGGATAAAGAGAGATCGCCGCGCGAAACGTGAAAAGCGGAAAGGCAAACCGGAAGGGCATCAACGACCCGTCGGATGCCACGCCACACGCACGGCCGTTCTCCTCTGTTGCCATCACACCACTGACCTTGGAACGCTTCAGCAGAAGCCCTCGCTATCTTCGCCGTTAAATTTTTCACTTGCCGCAAGCACGCGGATAATTTTCCGAGGCATCGTTTTATCGATTGCGGGGAAGGTATCGATTGCTCGTCCAAATTATTTTGGCCGCTGCCGCCTTATCGGGCTACCGCGCAATCAAAATTGGAAAGTTGCCGATCCGCTACAGCCGTTCCACGCGATCGCGGTTAGAGTTGAATTCTTCACGTCGCATCCCGCGACAGTCCGTTTTGAGCCAGTCAGCAGATTGACCGTTGGAGGACCGAACAAAGAAATACGCACGCTAGAAAATCGCATCACGGCGCTGAGGGGCCGGGGGCAGCCCGCCGGTAGTGGATAGACCACGTGTTTGAGAGGTGAGTATGCCGCCGCGACGTCCGCCGTTTATTTACATTCCACCGAGCCACATCGCGCCGATTGAGTGCCAGCACTGCGAAGACACGGCCCATCCGCTCTGGCATTCGCCGCTGCCGGCCGGCCTAAAGGGCGAAATGCGCGTTTTCGGGTGTGTGGGCTGCGGTCGAGAATCGAGATTGATCGTCAACGCCTAGACCGCAGCAGAACGCCGCGACGGTTCAAGCGCACGTGGCCGAGCGGAACGCGATGAAATGAATTTCGTGAAGCCGCGAGTTTCTGTTGACCAACCCGGTTGGCGGGCTACCATAAAGTGCGAGGGGAAATGACAGAGCAGTTCCAAATGGTATCACGCCTGAAACTAGCAATTTCAATTGTGGCCCTGTCGCTTGCGTTGTCAGTTTCGGCGCAAGCGGCAACTTTAATAGGCGATTCCATTCATACGCTGTGGAGCTTTCCCCCCGTTGGCACGCCTGACCCCACAGTCACCCCGTCCCCGGATACCTTTACGGTCGGCGCGGGTGTCGAAACAATATTCGATGTCGAAAACGGCAATGTATTTGTGTCGGCTGATTTTGATGCCAATTCACTCCTGATGACATTTACTACCTCGATTGCCAACTTATTCTGGCTCACCGCGTCACAAAACGGCCCCGTGTTCACCGTGCTTTCGGGCAACGCGTTTCCGAACATTGACAGCGTGACCACATCGAATGGCGGCTCTATAGACGCATATATATTGAACGGCGACCTTTTCGTGAACCTTAGCGGCTGGAGTTTTGCCAGCGGCGACACCGCAACTGTCTTATTTTCTTCAAGCGACGTTATTACGCCATTGCCGGCAGCGCTTCCGCTATTTGGCTCCATCTTGGGAGCGGGAGGCTTAATCGGTTGGATGCGCAAACGGCGGACAACGAATACGGCCGCAGCGGCATCCTGATCGAAGCATTTAATACGAGCGGCAATACCAATAATGGGGTCGATGCCCGCGTGAACGTATGTCCGCTTCGGGTCAAAAGCAAACATTGCCGTTCGAGCTTGCGAAGTCCGCTCCTCCGGCGAAAGCAGACACACGCTGCGCATTTATCGCTTGAAGCCCTACGGGCCCTTGACCGCCGCGTCGGCGATTGCCGCGAGCGCCGCCGCATCCTCCGGAAACCCCGCCGCGATCCACGCCCGCTCCGCCGCGCGCCTTGGTGCGCGCGGCAAAGTCAAACCAAAATTATGCGTATCAAAACAAAAACTGTGACAGTTTGGTGAAGGCAAAAATATAATGGGTGGGTTGAGGCAGTCAAATCCACAGTGACGGGACGAAAATATTCGCAAGCCGCTTCCCGGCAATTTTTATGCTCCATGGGTTGCTGAATTGACGATTGTCCCAGCCTTGCACGCCCTGCACGCCCTGCACGCCCTGCACGACAGGAACGATTTTAAAGCGAGGAGCAATGTTTATTGCCCCGGATGACTGATCTACGACTTCGCGAAAGAGGGTTTCTTCAACCGTATATTTGTCCGGAATAATGTCATTACTCAATTTAGGATAGATGCCCCTGATGAGAGCTTCATAGCCCCGTCGGGTCCACGCCATAAGATAAAGTTCGCACATGCGGTACGGATAGTTGCGCAGATGACAATAAAGGTCCGAATCCGGTGGTCTTGAAGCAACGATCCTCTCAATATTCTTGACGATGTAACGTCCTGTCACTTTCCAAATCACATCGTCAGATCGTAACAGCTTGGAAGTAGCCATAACGTGATCAACCAGCCGGAATTCTCCGTAGCCTCGTCCATACTTTGGTTCATAGTCGAGACCATAAAACGAAATGAACTCAAGTTTGTCGAAGTGGCGGTGCTTTGTACTCGCCGCAATGAGTGAAGAGACGTCAGAATTTGAATTTTCCGCAAAAATGATTGCATCGAAGCAGCCACCGAGCAGACCAGAATAGAAAGCAAGGGATGCCTGATAATCCTGGAGTCTGACTTTCGGATCGGTCCTGGCAAGGACAGGAATTCCTGGCAACGGCGTAATGGTGGCCGTCATCAGAAGAACATTTCGCGGCATTTAGTTTTTCACACCGATTTTATTTGAAGAGTTCTGAAGGGGGCGTGCGCCCTAATCCATGCGTTAGACATTGGGTCCCGGACGAATCCGGCACTGGAGTTGAATGGTAGCAATTTTCTAGGCAGGCCGGAAGTTACATCGCAGCACAGAGCCGGCCACCAGCATTTGGGCCGTTCTAATAACGGTCGATTGGCCGATTTGGCAATTTGCCTGCTGTTTAGGCATATCTCTTTTCGCTTGCTCTTGAATGCTGAATATCGAACTTCCCATGCAGGCAGGACGGCGCCCGCACTTGGAGCGGCTTGGCAAGCGGGCGTCCGGCCGGCCCAGGCTAGTGTCCGCCTTAGTCCAAAAAGCGGAGAAAGGCGGGCGCAACAGAGTTGTCCGCCAAGTGCCAAATTCGGACAACTTGCGCCGCGGAATATGGAAGCGCGACCGGTGTTTGCCACTCCGCAGCTTCCTCCCAACGGAAACTGCGGGCGGTCTTCAGTCGAGCGTAAAGCCACAACGCTGCGACTGGGACCGCCTTCGCTGCTTAAACTGATACGCACGCACTTATCAAACAATCGGGATTCAAATGTTTGCGGCCTACTCGCCTTTGACCGCCGCGTCGGCGATGGCCGCGAGCGTGGCCGCATCCTCCGGAAATCCCTCCGCGATCCACGCCTCTTCCGCGGCGCGCATGGCGGCGCCCAGCGCGGGGCCTTTCTCGACGCCGCGCGCCATCAGGTCCGCCGCCTTCAACGGAAACGCCGGCGCGGTCCAGCGCTGCGGCAGGCTGGCGAGTGCGTGCCAATCGGCGTCATGCGCGGTCGCGTCCGAGCGCGCCCAGGCCAACAGCGCGGCATCGGTGAAATGCAGCGGCTCGAGGCGATAGAGCAGTGCGCGCTGCGCCTGCTCGCTCAAATCCGGCGATACCCGCCGCCAGCCTTCCGCCATCGAGGCTAGCCGACCGTGCTCGGCATTGGTCAGCCGCAGCTTCTGCCAAAGCCGCTCGGCATCTTCCGCCACCCACACGCCGAGCGCAGCCAGCCGGCGCACCGGATCGGCGGCAACGCCGATCGCCGCCTCCACCTTGGCCATGTTCTCGAATGAGGAGAGATAGGAGACGCCGCCGAGCACGCGCAGCGTCAGCCCGGCATCGGTCATGGCGATGAGCGTCGGCACCGCGTGCGGCGCCACCACGAACTTCATCAGTTCCATGCGCACGCGTTCGCGCGACAGTTGATCGAGCCCCTCGCGGCCGACGATGCAGGCGTCGAGCCCATCGCGGTCGAGATGATCGCTGGTGCCATAGGCGGCGTGGAATCGGAAAAAGCGCAGGATGCGCAGGTAGTCTTCCTCGATGCGCTGTTGCGGATCGCCGATGAAGCGCACCCGCCGCGCCGCAAGGTCCGCGAGCCCGCCGACATAGTCATAGACCGTGCCGTCGGCGCGCGCTGAGAACGCGTTGATGGTGAAATCGCGCCGCTCGGCGTCGGCCTTCCAGTCGCGGCCGAAGGCGACCTTGGCGTGACGGCCGTAGGTCTCCACGTCCCGGCGCAGCGTGGTCACCTCGAACGGGATCTTGTCGCAGACCACGGTGACGGTGCCGTGCTCGATCCCCGTAGGGACCGCCTTGAAGCCGGCCGCCTGCACGCGGCGCACGACGTCTTCCGGCACCGCCGTGGTGGCGACGTCGATCTCGTCGGCGCCAAGGCCCAGCAGCGCGTTGCGCACCGCGCCGCCGACCACGCGCGCCTCTTCTCCATCACGATCCAGCACGCCGAGCAGGCGCGGCAGCGGACCGGCGGTCAGCCACGGCACATCGCTGAGCTTGCGCTCGGTGCGGCCGTCCGGCGGAGCCATCACCTCACCTGCCCTGGCACGAATTTTCCGTCCTCGATATGCGCCGGCACGTAGGTCGAGCCCGGCGGCGCGCCGGTATAGTTGGCGAAATAGATGAAGCTGCCGATCACCAGCAAGAAGGACATGATGGCGAGCGTGATCAGCCGCGACACCGGCCACGACTCCGGGTCCATGACGCCCGCGCGCGTCGCCCACAGGAAAACAGCGTAGAGCACGAATGGCAGCGCAAAGAGCAAGAGCTCGCTGAGGACCGGCCTGATCATGGTGTGAGACGATCCTCAGCAAACAGAGCCACGGCGGTCAGCGGTTGTTATCCATCATGCGGTGGGCGCAACGCGACATGGTCCGGTCCGTCACACCGCGGCTACGGCAGATTTACAGCGCCTTGGTATATGTCAGACCGCCTTTGCCGGCGCCCTTCTTTTTCTGATCGGCAAATACCGGGTTCATCGAAAACACGAACGCAACCGCAAGCGCGAGGCTGAAGGCGGAGATGATCTGAAATCCCTTCCGCATGCTAGTCCCCCCTTGTATGGCATGTGTCTTGAGACGAAGGGTTCGGCAACACCGGCCGAGCCCAAAATACTTTAGCCTCGATAAAGACGATCGTACAAGTTGCGCAAGATACCCGCCGTGACGCCCCAGATGTAACGCTCGCCGAAGGTGATTGCGTAGTAGTGCCGCGTCATGCCCTGCCAGTCGCGCGCGTGGCGTTGCACGTTGCTCTGGTCCATCAGGTAGCCGAGCGGCACTTCGAAGGTGGCGTCGACCTCGCCGGTGTTGAGCGTGAGCGAAACTCCGGGCTTTACGCGCGCGATTACCGGGACGATGCGATAGCCGAGCGTGGTCATGTAGAGATCGAGATAGCCGATCGGCTCGACAAAAGAGCGGTCGAGGCCGATCTCTTCTTCCGCCTCGCGCAAGGCCGACGCCAACGGGCTGTCATCGCTCTTGTCGATCTTGCCGCCGGGAAACGACACCTGTCCGGGGTGGTCGGGCAAATGCTGGGCGCGTTGGGTCAGCAGCACGGACGGCTCAGGATGATCGACCACCGGCACCAGCACCGCCGCCGGACGGATCGGGCGCACCATGGCGATCTTCTCCATCACCGGATCGGCGTCGTGGTCGCCGCGCTTGGGCGTGATGCTGGCGTCCGTGAGCCCCGCCGGCACCTCGAGGGTGAGCCGCGCGCGCACGCGCTCGAAAAATTCCGCGCCCGAAAGCGCCGCCGCCGCGGCCCGCATCAGGCGAACTCCCGCAGCGCGCTGGCGTCCGCCATTGAAAAGAACTCGCCCTTGGAGGCGACGCCAAACATGCGTTTGCCGCCGACCTCGCGCTCCTCGCCCAGTTCGACCAGGTCGTAGAACAGCGCACGCGTCACCTTGGCCCACAGGTCGCGGCGCACATGCAGGTAGGGTTTGAGGCCCCCGGTCGCCGGCTCGGGGACAAAGCGCAAGGCATGGCCGGGGCCGGCTTCCACCCACTCGTCCACATTGGTGCGGAAGGCGAGGATGCGATCGTCGGCCTGTTCGACCTTGAGTTCGACCGCGAGGAAGGGCGCATCTACGACGATTAAACCCACCTTCTCCACAGGGGTGACCAGGTAGTAGTTGTCGCCCTCCCGCTTCAGGATCGAGCTGAAAAGCTTGACCAAAGCGGGCCGTCCGATCGGCGTCTTTTGATAGAACCAGGTGCCGTCGGCCTCGATTTTCATGTCGATATCGCCGCAAAACGGCGGGTCCCACCGCTCCACGGGAGGTAATCCGCGCTTTTCGCGGGGCAGTGATGCCGCAATGTTTTCCAGCCCGCTCCGCCCTGTCTTCGCCATTGTTTGCCTACGATATCAACAGTTGCGCACTCTGTTCGCATCTTCGTGATTAAGCCCGCCGGGGCCCGGAAGATAGCGTAAGCTTGGTTGAATAATGAGGCAGATTCGGCCGGAACAGCGCATGGAATCGGCCTCTGGTGTGTTTGTTGCATGGGGGCTTGTTGGGCTGCTTCCCGCAACGGCGGGGCGGCCGAAAAGCGCCCGGTGAAAGGACCAAAAGTCATGGCGGTGGCAAGCGGCGAAAGCCTGGAAAAGCTGGAAGATATGATTGTGCGCGCGGCGGAATCCACGGCCGCCCATGTGCGCGCCGCCAAGGATGCCATCACCTCGGTCATCTTCGGGCAGAACATCGTGGTCGAGCGTGCCTTGGTCACGGTGCTCTCCGGCGGCCATGGGCTGCTGGTCGGCGTGCCCGGCCTCGCCAAGACCAAGCTGGTGGACACCATGGGCACCGCGCTCGGGCTCGACGCCCGCCGCGTCCAGTTCACGCCCGACCTGATGCCGTCGGACATCCTCGGCACCGAAGTGCTGGAAGAAAGCCCCGGCGGCAAGCGCAGCTTCCGCTTTATCCCCGGCCCGGTGTTCGCCCAATTGCTCATGGCCGACGAGATTAACCGCGCCTCCCCGCGCACCCAATCCGCGCTGCTGCAGGCCATGCAGGAACAGCACGTCACGGTCGCCGGCGCGCGTCACGATCTACCCAAGCCCTTCCACGTGTTGGCGACGCAAAACCCGCTGGAGCAGGAAGGCACTTATCCTCTGCCTGAGGCCCAACTCGACCGCTTCATCATGGAAATCGACGTCGATTATCCCGACCAGGAGTCCGAACGCAAAATTCTGTTCGACACCACCGGCGCCGAGGAGACCCACGCCAAGGTGGCGATGACCGCCGAGGACCTGATCGCTGCACAGCGGCTGGTGCGTCGGCTGCCGGTCGGCGAGTCGGTCGTCGAGGCGATCCTCAAGCTGGTGCGTTCGGCCCGCCCCGGACCAGAGGCCGGCGACATCGGCAGGCTGATCTCCTGGGGCCCGGGCCCGCGCGCGAGCCAGGCCTTGATGCTGGCGGTGCGCGCCCGCGCATTGCTCGACGGGCGCTTTGCGCCTTCGGTGGACGATGTGCTCGAACTGGCCGAACCCGTGCTCAAGCACCGCATGGCGCTGACCTTCGCCGCGCGCGCGGAAGGCGAGACCATCATCAACGTGATCGAGCAGTTGAAGGCGCGCATCGGGTAACCCACGATGGCCGAGCCGAGGCTCAGCGATATCGAGACCAGCGCGCTGCGGCAGGCGACCGGCGCCGCGCGCGTGCTCGCCGAAGCCATGCCGCGGCTCATTCTGGAGGCGCGTCGAGTCGCGGCCACCGTCATTCACGGCCTGCACGGCCGCCGCCGCGCCGGACCGGGCGAGAACTTCTGGCAATACCGGCGCTTTATGTCGGGCGAACCGGCACAGAATGTCGATTGGCGGCGCTCCGCGCGCGACGACCATCTTTATGTGCGCGAGCGCGAATGGGAAGCCTCGCACACCGTCTGGATTTGGCCAGACCGTTCGCCGTCGATGGCCTTTGCGTCGGCGCTCGTCACCGACAGCAAGCTCGAGCGCGGGCTGGTCGTGGCCTTCGCACTTGCCGAAGTGCTGGTGCAGGGCGGCGAGCGGGTCGGCGTTCCCGGCCTGTTGCGCCCGACCGCCAGCAACAACGTGATCGAGAAGATGGCGGAGGTGATCCTGCACGATAGCGCCGAGCGCGCCAGCCTGCCGCCGAATTTTTCACCTTCGCCGCTCTCGGAGATCGTAATGCTGTCCGACCTGTGGAGCCCACTCGGCGAGGTGCAGAAGACAATTGCCCAGCTTTCCGCCACCGGTGCGCACGGCCACGTGGTGCAGATCGTCGATCCGGCCGAGGAAAGCTTCCCCTATTCGGGCCGTATCGAATTCATCGAGCCGGAAGGCGCCGGCTCCGTCACCGCCGGCCGCGCCGAAAGCTGGCGCAACGATTATCAAGGACTGGTGGCGCGCCACCGCGACGCCATCCGCGCGGAGACTGACCGGCTCGGCTGGAGCTTTGCCATTCACCGCACCGACCGGCCGGCGAGCGAGTTGCTGCTGGTGCTGCATTCGCGCATGGGCGCCAATATGCAATCGTCCGCTATCGGCAGCCGGCACGGCCCCGCGAACCCTAGGAGAGTGGCGTGATCGGCTCCCTGCCGCTCGGCTTCGCCCAGCCGCTGGTGCTGCTCGGCCTGCTCAGCCTGCCGGTGCTGTGGTGGCTGCTGCGGCTGGTGCCGCCGCGCCCGCGCCGCATTAATTTCCCGCCGACGCGCCTGCTGTTCGAAATTGCGCCTAAGGAGCAAACGCCGGCGCGCACGCCCTGGTGGCTGACTTTGTTGCGCCTGACGCTGGCGGCGCTCATCATCGTCGCGGCGGCAGGGCCGCTGTGGAATCCGCCGCTGGCAACGTCGAGCCGCGGCGCGCCGCTGCTGGTCCTGATTGACGACGGCTGGGCAGCGGCAGCAGCCTGGGACGAGCGGCTGCGCACCGCCGACGAACTGATCGCGCGCGCCGATGCCGACAACCGCGGCGTCGCCGTGCTGCCGCTGTCGGAAACCGCGCGCGACATTTCCCTGCAAACCGCCGGCGCCGCGCGCGTGCAGGTCAAGCAGCTCAAGCCGAAGCCGCATAGCGTCGAGCGCAGTGAGGCGCTGCCGCTGATTAAGCGCTTCCTCGCCGCCGCGCCCGACGTCGAAATCATCTGGCTTTCGGACGGCGTCGATCTCGGCAAGGGCGCGGAATTCACCGCTGGACTCAAGCAGGCCATCGGCGACCATCCACTTACGATCGTTTCCGGAGGCATCGCCGTTCCGCACGCGCTTGCCGCCGCCGACAACGCTGCCGGCGCGCTAACGGTGAAAGTGCTGCGCGCGCAAAGCGGCAAGGTCGAATCCGGTTTGGTGAAAGCCATCGACCTGAAGGGGCTGCCGCTCGGCGAAGCACCATTCGCGTTCAAGGCGAGCGACCGCGAAGCCGATGCCGCGATCGACTTACCCGTAGAGATCCGCAACGATGTGGCACGGCTGGAGATCGCGGGCGAGCGTTCGGCAGGCGCGGTGCAGTTGCTCGACAAGCGCTGGCGCCGGCGCACCGTCGGCATCGTATCCGGTTCGGACGCCGGCCGCTCGCAACCACTGCTCGGTGCGACCTATTATCTCGCGCGCGCGCTTAATCCGTTCGCCGACGTGCGCGTCGCCGAGCCGGTGGCGCCGGCCGAAGCGGTGTCCCGCTTCCTCAATCAGCACCTGCCGATGCTGATCCTGGCCGACGTCGGCAACGTCGCCGAGGCACGCGAGCCGCTGAGCAAGTGGATCGAAAACGGCGGCGTGCTGGTACGTTTCGCCGGTCCCCATCTCGCGCGCACCGACGACGACCTGGTGCCGGTCAGGCTGCGCCGCGGCGGCCGCATCCTCGGCGGCAGCCTGAGCTGGGATCAGCCGCAAAAGCTGGCCGCCTTTTCCCGCGAAAGCCCATTCAACGGCATGCCGGTACCGGACGACGTCACCGTCACCCGCCAGGTGCTGGCCGAGCCGGACGCGCTGCTCACCGACCGGACCTGGGCGACGCTCGCCGATGGCACGCCGCTGGTCACCGCTCAACGCCGCGGCAAGGGCCTTCTCATTCTCTTCCATGTCACCGCCGACACCCGCTGGTCCGACTTGCCGCTGTCGGGCGCCTTCGTCGATATGCTCAGGCGCATCGTGTCGCTGGCAGGCTCGGCCGGCACCAGCGACGCCGTGGGCGGTGCCGGCGAAAACCAAGCAACCCAGTTCGTGCCCGCGACTCGCGTGCTCGACGGCTTCGGCGCATTCTCGGTGCCGCCGCCAACCGCCAAGCCGATCCCGTCCAACTACAATGCCCGCGCCAGCGCCGATCATCCGCCCGGGTTCTACGGGCCGCCGGAAGGTCTGGTCGCGGTCAATACTCTGGCGCCCAATGACCGGCCGGCGGCGCTCGATTTCTCAGGCCTCAATGCCCGGCTCGATATTTATCGCCATGGCGAGCCGCGCGACCTGCGCGGACCGATCTTCCTGGCGGCACTCGCTCTGTTGGTGCTGGACGCGCTGATCGTGATTTACCTGTCCGGCGGCCTCGCGAGCGCACTACCGCGCCGGCGCGCGGCGGCGGCGATGCTGCTGACCGCCGGCGGCCTGCTCGCCGCCCTTGCCTTGCTGAACCCGGTGCATGCGCAACCGGCGCAACAGCCGCCGCCGCAGCTGTCCGCCCAGGCCGAAGCCTTCGCCCTAAAGGCGACGGAGAAAACCCATCTCGCCTACGTGGTGACCGGCGATCCCGACGTCGATGCCGTGAGCAAGGCCGGCTTGACTGGCCTCACCTTGTTCCTAGCGCAACGCACTGCGCTCGAAGCCGGCGAACCGATAGGCCTCGATCTGGCACGCGATGAGCTCGCCTTCTTCCCGCTGATCTACTGGCCGGTGTCGGCGAACGCACCGAAGCCGTCGAAGACCGCGCTCGAGCGCATCGACACCTACATGAAGCGCGGCGGCACAGTCCTGTTCGATACCCGTGACGCCATCGACGTGACGCCCGGGATCACCGGCGAGCAGACGCCCGGCGTGCTGGCGCTACGCTCGATTCTGTCGTCGCTCGACATACCCGAGCTCGAACCGGTGCCGCGCGATCACGTGCTGACCAAGACCTTCTTTCTGCTGCGCGACTTCCCCGGCCGCTTCACCACTGGCCGGCTCTGGGTCGAGGCGCTGCCGGCAGAAGACAAGGATGAAACCGACCGGCCGGCGCGCGCCGGCGACGGCGTGTCCTCGATCCTCATCACCTCGAACGATCTCGCCGGCGCCTGGGCCATGCGCCCCGACGGACAGCCGATGCTGCCGCTGGTGCCGGGCGAGCCGCGCCAACGCGAATTCGCCTTCCGCGCCGGCGCCAACATCGTGATGTACGCGATGACCGGAAACTACAAGGCCGACCAGGTGCACATCCCCGCGCTGCTCGAGCGGCTGGGGCAGTAGGAGAGTGATGTGAACCTCGGCGTCTCATTTGCTCCGCTGGTGCCGGCCTACGTGGTGTGGGCCGCGTTCGTCGTATCGTTTCTGATTGCGGTCATCCTGCTGTTGACGCGCAGCCGCGCCGCGCTATTGCGCTCAATCGCGTTCGCCTTGATGGTGCTGGCGCTCGCCAATCCGTCATTGACGCGGGAAGACCGCGACCCGATCCCCTCGGTCGCCGCCGTCATCGTCGACAAGAGCCCGAGCCAGCAATTCGGCGACCGCGCCAAGCAGACGCAAGCCGCGCGCGAGGCACTGGTTGCGCGGCTCAACCGCATTCGCGGCCTGGAAGTGCGTGTCGCCGACGCCAGCGAGGCCGACGGCGAGAACGAAGGCACGCGGCTGTTCTCGGCGCTGTCCTCGACGCTCGCCGACGTGCCGCCCGACCGCGTGGCCGGCGCCATCATGATCACCGACGGCCGCGTGCACGACGTGCCGGCCAACGTCTCCGCGCTCGGTTTTGCCGCGCCGCTACACGCGCTGATCACCGGTCACGCCAACGAGATCGACCGCCGCGTCGTGCTCACGCAGACCCCGCGCTTCGGCATCGTCGGGCAGTCGCAGACGATCGGCTTCCGCATCGAGGATCACGGCGCCAAGATCGGCGCCGCCGAAGTCATCGTGCGGCGCGACGGCGAGGTACTGGAGAAGCGCGTCGTCACCGTGCACACCGATATCAAGGTCAAGGTGCCTATCCCGCATGCGGGGCAGAACATCGTGGAGGTCGAGGCCGCCCCGCTCGTGGGCGAGCTCACCCAGGTCAACAATCGCGCGGTGGTCTCGATCGACGGCGTGCGCGACAAGCTGCGCGTGCTGCTGGTTTCCGGCGAGCCGCACGCCGGCGAGCGCACTTGGCGCAACCTGCTCAAGTCCGACGCCTCGGTCGATCTCGTGCACTTCACCATTTTGCGTCCGCCGGAGAAGCAGGACGGCACGCCGATCAACGAGTTGTCGCTGATCGCCTTCCCTACCCGCGAGCTATTCCAGCAGAAGATTTCGGAATTCCAGCTCATCATCTTCGACCGCTACGCCCGCCAGGGCGTGCTGCCGATGATCTATTTCGACAACATCGCGAAATATGTGCGCGACGGCGGCGCCGTATTAATCGCCGCCGGCCCCGATTACGCCAGCCCGACCAGCATCTGGCGCACGCCGCTCGACGTGATTCTGCCGGCGGAACCAAGCGGCGAGGTGACCGAGCGCAGCTTCCGGGCGCGCCTGACCGAGCCCGGCCGGCGCCATCCGGTGACGCGCGGCCTGCAAGGATCCGGCACCAACCCGCCGCACTGGAGCCAATGGTTCCGGCTGGTCGACGCCAAACGCAACAGCGGTAACGCCGTGATGGAAGGCCCCGATGGCAAGCCGCTCTTGGTTCTGGCGCGCGAGGGCAAGGGCCGCGTCGCCATGCTGTTGTCCGACCATATCTGGCTGTGGGCGCGCGGCTTCGAAGGCGGCGGCCCGCATCTCGACTTGTTGCGGCGGCTATCGCATTGGCTGATGAAGCAGCCCGATCTGGAGGAGGAAGCGCTGCGGTTGATCGTGCACGGTCACGACATCACCGTGCAGCGGCAGACCATGGCAGATACTGTGAAAGAGGTAACGCTCACCTCGCCAACCGGCGCGCGCTCAACGATCATACTCAAGCCGGTGGAGCCCGGCCTGTGGCGCACGACGCTGACCGCCAAGGAACTCGGACTGTGGCGCGCAACCGACGGCAAGCTCACCGCGCTTGCCAATGTGGGGCCCGCCAATCCGCGTGAATTCACCGAGGTGACCTCGACCACCGACGTGCTGGGTAAGCTGACCGAGGCCACCGGCGGCAGCGTGCGGCGGCTGATGAGCGGCGACGCGCTCAACGTGCCCCGGGTGGTGCCGGTGCGCACCGCGACCAGCTTCAAGGGCGAGGACTGGATCGGTTTGAAGATGCGCGACGTGTCCGTAGTGCGCGGCATCGGCGTGCTGCCGATCTTTGCCGGCCTGCTCGGCCTGCTGCTGCTGGTGGGCTCGCTGGCGGCGACGTGGGCGCGCGAAGGTCGCTAAGCGGTTGCCTCCCAATCCGGCCGTATCATCCCGCCGACGCCGTCGAAGGCGCCTTTGGCCAATTCCGCCACCAAAAGCCGCGCCGGATCGACCGGCCCTGGAAACTTCACCTGGCCTTTCGGGATGCGCTTGAAGCCACTTTTGCCGTAGAACGGCTCGTCGCCCACCAGCACCACCAGTTTGTGTCCCGCCGCCTTGGCGTCCTTGAGCGAGCGTTCGATCAGCGCGCCGCCGACACCGTGCTCGCGAAACGGCGGCTCGACCGTGAGCGGCCCCAGCAACAGCGCGGGCGTCTCGCCGATGCAGATCGGCGTCAACCGCACCGAGCCGACCAGCAAGGTGCCGATACGGGCGGTGTACGACAGGTCGAGCAGATGGCCCCGCCCCTCGCGGATACGGTATGCGCTGCGCGCGTAGCGGCCGGGCCCGAAGGTGCGCTCGTGCAGCCGCTCGATCGGCACCGCGTCGTCGGCCGTCTCCGGCAGGATCGTCAGGGAAATTTCGCTCATGTTCCCGGTTTATGGCCCGTTCGCTCATGGGCCCTGTTAAGCCGAGCCGATTAGCACCTGGGCCAATTCTGGTCCATCGCCCGTGGTGTTTTTGGCGCTGACCGCCTAAATGATGGGGTGAAAGTGGAGGATTTCGGCATGGGACTTCTGGTCGATGGCGTTTGGCAGCAGGACGGCGTGCGCACCAAGGACGGGGCTTTCATCCGCCCGACCACGCGGTTCCGCAACTGGGTGACGCCGGACGGCGCGCCCGGGCCTTCCGGCGACGGCAGCTTTGCCGCCGAGAGCGGCCGCTATCACCTCTACGTCGCGCTCTCCTGCCCGTGGGCGCACCGCACCATCATCCTGCGCAAGCTGAAAGGCCTGGAGAACGTCATCTCCATGTCGACGGTTTCGCCCGACATGCTCAAAGACGGCTGGACCTTCAACAAGGACGAGGGATCGAGCGGCGACGCGGTCAACGGCAAGAGCAAGCTCTCGGAAATCTATCTGCTGGCCGATCCGAAATATACCGGGCGCGTCAGCGTGCCGGTGCTGTGGGACAAGAAGAGCAAGACGATCGTCAACAACGAGTCGTCTGAAATCATCCGCATGTTCAATTCTGCGTTCGACGCCTTCACAAATGTCCACACCGACTACTATCCGGAGGAACAGCGGCCGGAGATCGACCGGCTCAACGAGCTGATCTATTTAAACGTCAACAACGGCGTCTATCGCGCCGGCTTTGCCACCGGGCAAGACGCCTACGAGCAGGCGTTCCGCGGGGTATTCGACACGCTCGACGAGGTCGAGCAGATCCTGTCGCGGCAGCGCTATCTCGCCGGCAACACCATCACCGAGGCCGACTGGCGGCTGTTCTGCACGCTGATACGGTTCGACGCCGTCTATTATTCGCATTTCAAGTGCAACTGGCGCCACATCTACGAATACCCGAACCTGGGAAATTACGTGCGCGATCTCTATCAGCAGCCGGGCGTGGCCGAGACAACGAGCCTCGAACAGATCAAGCGGCACTATTACGGCAGCCAGAGACAAGTGAACCCGACCGGGATTGTCCCGGTCGGGCCGCAACTCGACTTCTCGGCGCCGCACGATCGGGCGCGGTTCGGCTAGCGCTTTATTTCGCTACGAAATTTTTCAGCCGCCGATGTCTTTCTTCTTCTGCAGATATTCATCGCGATTGATCTCGCCGCGGGCGTAGCGCTCCTCCAGCACGTCGAGGCCGGTCGAGCGCCGCAGTCCGTGATGCGGGCCGGCACCGGTGATCGCGCGCAGCGCCCACATCACGAAGAACACCACGCAGACGATGACGGCGACCGATACGGCGATGTGGAGCAAGCCATAGCCCCAGCCGTAGCCGCCCCAACCGCCGCCCATCATTCCCCATTGCGGTCCGTATCCGTAACCCATGGTCATTGCTCCGGTTGAATGAAACCGTTGTGACGGTTGAAATCGACGCGCTGCACCAGCGCGTCCTTATCCTTGGTGACGATCTCCGCCACGATCGTGTCGGCGTTCTTTTCCTTGACCTCGCCGACCTTCAGATTCGGATTGCGGATCATCTGCTGCAGATAGTTTTTAACTTGATCAGTGGTGAGCCTCATGTCGCCCTGGTTGCCGTAATAGCCGGGTCCGTAACCGCCCATCATGCCGGGGCCATAGCCGCCGCCGTAACCACGCATCATGTAACCGGGGCCATAGCCGCCCATCATGCCGGGCCCATAACCTGGGCCCATCATGTAGCCGGGGCCGTAACCACCCATCATGCCGGGACCGTATCCAGGGCCCATCGTGCCGTAGCCCGGGCCTGGGCCGTAGCCTCCCATCATTCCGGGGCCGTAACCGTAAGGCTGGGCCTGGATGGGACCGGTGAGGCCGGCCACTGCGACCGCGATGGCCGCAGCGAAAAGGCCGTAACGAAGATTGCGCATAGCGGGACTCCTTGCCTTCATGCCCCCAAAAAGTGCTGACACGCGCCCAGCCGCCTTTTATAGAAACGCCGCCCTGTCGTATTGATCCGCGTCAAACGGGCAACCGGTCGAGGGCGCAATCGCTTCAAACCTTAGTGAACGGCCATTTCGCCCTTCGCCATCATCGAATGGGACGCGGGCTGGTGCGGGGCGCCAATGAGCGCGGTCCTCCAACAAAATTTGGGCATTGGTTCTCTCTCGAATTGCGCCCCGCTGCCTTGTTAGCGCGGGCGGCAATCGCACCATATGACCGGAATCACACGCCGCGCCGGCGCAGCAGCGTGATCTTGCCCTGCGTCCGCTTGATCTCGCCTGTACGCTCGAGCGCGGCCAGCGTGCGGTAGAGCGCCTCATGGGTGAGGCCGATCTCCTCCGCGAGATCCTTGACGGTGCCGCGCAGTTCGACGGTGCGACCGTCGGCGCTCGTATTGAGCGCAAGAAAATGGCGGACGCGCTCGCGCGCGGAACGGATATTACGCTGCTCCAGGCGGGTGCGCAGGCCCATGACCTGCTGCGCCAGCGTGGCGGTGAAGGCCTGCGCGGCCTTGCGGTCCTTGGCGAAGGCTGCGAGCACCGCCGCTTTCGGATAGACGCGCACCACCGCATCGCTGCCGGCAATGGCGTCGCAGTGATACGCGGGAGAAAACAATGAAGCTTCGGCGATGGTCTCGCCGGCACTGGCAACATAGAGAATGATTTCGTGGCCGGAGCGGTCGACACGCGTAAGCCGTACGCGGCCGGCGAGGACTTCGTAGAGCCCGACGGTCTTGTCGCCGAGACGGAACAGCGGCTCGCCGGATTTCAGCTTGCGCTCGAAGGCCGCCGACCGCACGGCGGCGGGCAGCCAATTCTTGACCGGCATGCTGCACCTTCCCCTCTCAGTGAAGGTATTATAGCAAGCTCACCACAATTCGATGACCGCCGCGCCGCCGATCACTTCGGCGATACGGGCGCGGGTGCCACGGCCAGTATCCTCCGGCAACGAATCGGGCGCGAAGAAACCATGCGCGATGATCTCGCGGTTGGGCCGCGGGCTTCCGTCCTGGACGTATTCGCGCACCACGAACAGCGCCACGTGGTCGCGCCGCGACGCTCCCTTGTTGAAGAAAACGCCATGCAGCTGCGGCGCGCCGGTCATCCGGATATTGCCTTCCTCGGCGAGTTCGCGCGCCAGCGCTTCCTGGATCGTCTCGCCGGTCTCCACGCCGCCGCCGGGCAGATGCCAGCCGTCCACATAGGAATGCTTGACCAGGAAGATGCTGCCCTTGCCATCGATCACCACGGCGCGGACGCCGAGCGTAGCGGGGCGAGAAAACCGCCAGTAGAAATGCATCAGCGGTCGGATCAGCGGCTCGATCAGACGGCGTAGACGAATCAGTCGCATAGTTTCATCCCGGCAACCCACCTACTTTCCCACATGCGTAGGCAAAACTATCAAATCGGCACCGTTTGGTTTAGAATTATTCTAGAAAGCAAGCCCCGCCGATCTTGAGGACCCCCGTGAAGAATTTTTCCGACCTGACCGAGCAGGAAGTCCTGGCGCTCGCCATTACCAACGAGGAAGAGGACAGCCGCATCTACCGCGGTTTCGCCGAAGGGCTGCGCGAGCAGTTCCCCTCCTCCGCCAAGGTGTTCGACGAAATGGCCGAGGAGGAGGTGCACCACCGCACCATGCTGTTCGACCTCTACCGGCAGCGGTTCGGCGAATATCTGCCGCTGATCCGCCGCCAGGACGTCAAGGGCTTCCTGCATCCCAAGCAGCCCTTGTGGCTGACGCGCCCGCTCGGGCTGGAAGAAGTGCGCAAGTTTGCCGAGAACATGGAATACGAGGCCGAGCGCTATTACCGCAAGGCCGCGGCAAACGCGCGCGACGCCTCGGTACGGCAACTGCTGATCGAGCTGGCGGAAGCCGAAGCCGGCCATGAGAGCCTGGCGCACAAGCTGTCGGAAACGATCCTCACCTCCGGCGCGCGCGAGAAGGAAGACGAGACCGCGCGGCGCATGTTCTTGCTGCAATACGTGCAGCCGGGGCTGGTCGGACTGATGGACGGCTCGGTGTCGACGCTGGCGCCGCTGTTCGCCGCGGCCTTCGCCACCCACAATACCTGGGCGACTTTCCTGGTCGGTCTCGCCGCCTCGGTCGGCGCCGGCATTTCCATGGGCTTTGCCGAGGCGCTGTCGGACGACGGCTCGCTCACCGGGCGCGGCGCTCCCTGGCTGCGCGGCGCGGTGTGCGGACTGATGACCACGGTCGGCGGGCTCGGCCATACCCTGCCCTACCTCATTCCGCATTTCTGGACGGCGACCGTGATCTCGATCATCGTGGTCGCGATCGAGCTGGCGGCGATCTCCTACATCCGATACCGCTACATGGACACGCCGATCGTCTCCGCCACCTTCCAGATCGCGTTCGGCGGCGCGCTGGTTTTCATCGCCGGGATTTTGATCGGAAGTTCGTAGTAGCCTCCGGGTATGGTCTTTGTGCTCGCCCATCTTTCCGATCCGCATCTGGCGCCGCTGCCGGCGCCGCACTGGAGCGAACTGCTCAACAAGCGCGTCACCGGCTACATCAACTGGCAGCGCAAGCGCCGCTTCATCCATGACGCCGGCGTGCTGGCCAAGATCGTCGCCGACCTGAAGGCGCAGCAACCCGGCCACATCGCCTGCACCGGCGATCTCGCCAATATCGCTTTGCCAGAGGAATTCACGCGCGGGCGTGCCTGGCTGGAGAGTTTGGGAAGCCCGCAAAACGTGAGCCTGGTGCCGGGCAATCATGACGCCTATGTGCGCGGCGCGCTTGCCGACGCCAAACGCGAATGGGGCGCGTATATGCGCGGCGATGATGGCGGCGGCTTTCCCTATCTGCGCCGGCGCGGGCCGCTGGCGCTCATCGGCTTGTCCACCGCGGTGCCGACCGCGCCGGGCCTGGCGTCCGGCGAACTCGGCACCAAGCAGCTTGCGGCGCTGGCAAAGTTGCTCGGCGATCTCAAGGGCAGCGGGCTGTTTCGCGTCGTGCTGATCCATCACCCGCCGGTGAGCGAGGCCGGCTGGCACAAGCGTCTGATCGATGCCCCCGCCCTCAAGCGCGCCATCGCCGCGCAAGGTGCCGAGCTCTTGCTGCACGGCCATGATCATCTCGCCATGCTGAACTGGCTAGACGGGCCGAGCGGCACGCGCGTGCCGGCGGTCGGCGTAACCTCGGCCTCCGCCGCGCCGTGTACCGCCAAGAATGCCGCCGGTTACAATCTCTACGCGATCGACGGCGCGGCGGGTGCATGGCGCTGCGACATGATCGCGCGCGGCATCGACGCCACCGGCGCTATCGCTGAGCGGAAACGGATGACGCTCGCCGGTTAGGGATTTGGACTGTTCAGTATCGCCAGCACGATCAGCGCGGCGACGCCGATGATCACCCCGAAGATGAAAGTGCGGATCACAGCCCAACGCCGGTGCCGCCGCTCCTGCTGCAGCAACTTTTGCGCCGAAGCCTGCCCCATGGCGGCATCGTCGGCGAGCGCACGCTCACGCTCCACCAGCCGGCGCGCCACGTAGCGTGTGACCTCCTGCACGATTTCCGGCGCGTTGTAGGATTCCGCCAGCACCGCGCGGCCGTAGCGCGTATCCTGCACGAAACGGTATTGCCGCTTGTCGCGGCCCATCTCGATATGTGCGATCACGTCGATCCACAGCCGCGGTACATCGCCCCGGCTGACGCCGCGGTCGAACAATTCGACGGTGCCGGGGATGTCCTTGAACAACGGATCGAGCGCCTCGTTGAGCAACTCGAGCCGCGCGACATCGGCGTCGCGCAAATCAACCACCACGGCCGAGCGCTCGGCCGCCTCGATGCGCGCTTCGCGCACGGCGACCGCAAGTGGATTCGGCGGTTCCGGCTTTTCACCCGAGGCTTTCTTGTCCCGTCCAAACATGGCGCGAATCTAGCAACGACCCGCCCCTCAGCAAAGCGAAAAAGCGTGGCTTTTCAATAGTCTTATTGGTTAACGGGGACGACGCCATAGGGCGCGGCCCAGCCCAAACCGTCCTCGGTGCGGCCGCGCGGGCGATATTCGGCGCCGATCCAGCCTTGGTAGCCGAGCCGGTCAATCTCCGCGAACACGAAGGGATAATTGATCTCGCCGTCGTCGTCCGGTTCGTGCCGCACCGGCACCTGCGAGCACTGGATGTGGCCGATAATCTTCTGGTGCTTCTCAAAGCGCCTGATCAAATCGCCGCCGACGATTTGCACGTGATAGAAATCGTACTGCAGCCACAAATTCGGCCGGTCGACCTTGGCGATGACATCGGCGGCTTGCTCCACCTGGTAGAGAAAATAGCCCGGCTGGTCGCGCGGATTGATTGGTTCGATATAGAGCTTGATGTTCTTTTCCGCCGCCAAATCGGCGGCGCGTCTCAGGTTCTCGACGAACACGGTCTCGGCTTCGGCGCGCCGCACCGGATCGACCTTGCCAGCCAGGCAGTGAATGGCGCTGGCGCCGACGGCGGTGACGTAATCGAGCGCCTCGGCGAAGGATTTCCTCCAGTCGCCCTCACGACCGGGCACGGCGCAACAGCCGAATTCGCCCTCGCCGCCCGTTGGCGTGTTAATGCCAAGCGCGCGCACATTGTTGCGCTCGAGCGCGCGCTTGAATTGATCAGCCGGGACGTCTTCCGGAAAGCGGCACTCGACCGCCTTAAAGCCGGCCGCGGCGGCGGCATCGATGCGCTGCAACAGCGGACGGTCGGTGAAAAGGTAGTCCAGGTGAACCGAAAACCGAGGCATCGCTTGCTCCCTTGCGCGAACGCACACGGGCGTATTGATTAGCGGGCCAACCCGCCGAACGCCACCCCTGCACCTCAGGAAACGAAAATGTCCGCCAACACCGCCTTCCACATCGCCGTGCTGTCGGGCGACGGCATCGGGCCGGAGGTGATGGCGCCTACACTCGACATCCTGCGGCGGATCGAGGCGACCACCCCGAGCCTCAAGTTCCGCTTCAGCGAAGGCGCCGCCGGCGCGGCTCACTATAAGGAGACCGGCAAGTCGATGCCGGAGTCGACGGTGAAGCTGGCGGAGGAAGTCGACGCCATCCTGCTCGGCGCATGTGGATTGCCCAGTGTACGCTACCCCGACAACACCGAGATCATGCCGCAGGTCGAGCTACGCTTCATCTTCGACCTCTATGCCGGCGTGCGCCCGGCGCGGCTCATCCCCGGCGTGCCGAGCCCGATCGTCGGCGCCGCCGAACGCGGCATCGATTTTGTGCTGATCCGCGAGTCGACCGAAGGGTTATTCGCTTCCATGGGCAAGGGCGTGGTGACTAATGACGACGCGCGCGAGACGCTTGTGGTGACGCGCGACAAGACCGAACGGCTGTTCGACTTCTCGCTGCACCTGACCGAGCGGCGCAAGGCGCGCGGCCGCCCCGGCCGCCTGACCCTGGTCGACAAGGCCAATGTGTTCAAAGCTTTTAACTGGCAACGCGAGATTTTCGACGCGCGCAAAGTAAAATTCCCGGATGTTGCGACCGACAAACTCTATGTCGACGCCTGCGCTGCCATGATGGTAGGGCGCCCGTGGGACTTCGACGTGATGGTGATGGAGAACATGTTCGGCGACATTCTCTCCGACCTCGCCGCTGGCCTGATCGGTGGGCTCGGCATCGCGCCCTCCGCCGACATCGGCGACAAGCACGCGGTGTTCCAGCCCTGCCACGGCACCGCGCCCGATATCATGGGCCTTGGCAAAGCCAATCCCACTGCGATGATATTATCGGCCGCGATGATGCTGGACTGGCTGGCCGACCGCCACGACCATCCGCCGGCGGCCGAAGCCGCATTGCGCATCGAGCGCGCGGTCGATGCGGCCTATGCCGGCGGCATCAAGCCCATGGAATACGGCGGCAGGGATGGCACCAAGGCGATTGCGGGCGCGGTGCTGAATGCGCTCGGCTAAAGCCCCACGAATTTCCCGATCGCCTTGAGAAACGCCTCCGGCTGCTCCAGCGGCGGACAGTGGCCGCAGCCGGGCAACTCGATGTAGCGGCTGCCCGCCACTTTCTCGACGATCTGTCTGTTGAGCGCCGGCGGCGTCGCCTGGTCGAGCTCGCCGCACACAACCAGCGTCGGCACCCGCAGGTGATGCAAGAGCGGCACGAGATCGGTCTCCTGCAAAATCTTGCAGGCCGCGGTGAATCCAATGGGATCAATGCCGAGCAGCACGTCCTTGCGCTGCTCGATCGCTTCCGGATGCGCTTTCAGATAGGCCGGCGAATGCACGCGCTTGGCGGCGATCTCGGCCACCGCGCCGAGCCCGCTCTCGGCCACCTTCTGCGCCATCACCGCGAAGGCCTGGCGCCCCTCGGGCGGAAAGCACGCGGCCGCATCGCTCAAGACCAGCTTGGAGATGCGCTCGGGATGGGCAAGGCCGAAGGCGAGCGCGACTGTGCCCCCGAAGCCGTTGCCGATCAGCACGGCGTCCTTCGCGATCTTGAATTCGTCAAAGCCGTCCTCGATCGCCGCCACATAAGCGTCCATCAACGCCAGCGGCGTCGGCTGCGAGCCGTGAAAGCCCGGCAGATTGATGAGCGTGACGCGATGCTTGGCGGTGAGCACCGGCAGCACCGGATCGAAGGCGTGGCGGTCGGCCAGCAGCGAATGAAGGATTACCAGATCGCGGCCCTCGCCCGCCCGCGCCGCGGTGAGCACGCCGTGGCCTGCGGTCAGCTCTTGCATCTGCATTTTCGTCCTCCCTCCGCCTCTTGCGACACAGTTCAATGGCAAGCAACCACATCCGGTTCCGCCAAAAAACAAACGGCCGCGCCGCGATCGCGGCGCAGCCGCTCATTTCGTTCAGGCGCTGCCTGGCTCAGGCCCCTTCGCGCCAGATGCCGAGCGCTTCCTGCGCCGGCCGGTCGGAGATCGAGAACAGCACCGCCTCTTCCGACGCGCTGTGCTGATATTTCTTCCATGGCGGCACCACGAACACGTCGTTGACGCCCCATGCGAACGGCTTGCCGTCGATGACGGTGGTGCCCTTACCCTCGGCGACCGCGAAAATGGTGCCGTCGGTCGACCGGTACGGCTCGCCCTTGAAGCCCTTGGGCAATAGCGCGAGATACGCGCCCATGGTGGGCAGCACCGGCCCGCCATTGATCGGATTGGCATAGCGCACGCGCGCGCCGTGGCGTTTGTCGGTGTCGCCGGTTTTCTTCAGCCGCTCCAGGATCGGCCGCATCTTGGCGTAAGGGTAGTTGATCACCGGGCTGCGGTTCTGCGTTGCCGGTAGGCCGTCCGGCAGCACGCCGGTGGCGAAGCGCTCGAACGAGTCGCCATCCTCGTGATGGGTCTTCTGCATCTTCTCGTCGAAGTGGACTGCGAACGACGTCTGGAAATGATTGATCGTCGGCATGTCGAGCACGTCGAGCCACATCACCGGCTCCTTGCCGGGATTGCCATGGTCGTGCGGCGCCCAGTTGGCGGTAATGATGAAGTCGCCGTGCTCCATCATCGACTTTTCGCCCTCGACCGCGGTATAGGCGCCCTTGCCCTTGAGTACGAAACGAATGGCGGAGGCGACGTGCTGATGCGCGTCGGCGATTTCGCCCGGCATGATGAGCTGGATGCCGGCGAACAGAGAATTGGTAATGCGCGACTTGCCGGGGTCGCCGGGGTTCTCCAGCACCAGCACGCGGCGCTCGGCCTCCTCGGCGGTGATGACGTCGCCGGCCTCGAGCATCAGCTTCTCGATTTCGGGAAACCTCCACAGCGCCGGGACCATCTGGGTTTTCGGCTCGGGTGTGACCAGACCTTTCAGCACCTCCCACAGGGGCGCGAGGTGGTATTTGGAAATCTTCTCGTAATAGGCCTGCCGGGCGCCCTGAAGATTGTGCTTGGAACCGGGCTCTTGGGTTGCAGTAGCGACCGCCATGGGCTGCTCCTTGGGACTGATCGTTGTATTTGAAACTAGTATACGACGGATCGGCTTGCGGCGGAATACGGCACAGGCCGATCGCGGCACAAATATTTGTAACTAAATATCTTTCGCCGCAGCAATCACTTCGACGCAAGATGCGACCGTAAGCCGCGCATTCCAACTTAGGTCTTTGCGAGTTCGCCTTCTTCGATCTTGAGGACAAGCGGCTTCTCGATCTTTTTCTCCGGGTCGAATTCGGAGCGGCCGGTGTAATTGATGTGGCGGCCATAAGTGTGCAGCGAGATCGCGACACCCTTGCCGACATTCCAGGCGCTGTGAATGTGCTCGGGGTAGCAGCGCGCCACATCGCCGCCTTTCATGACATGAGCCTCGCCGCGTTTCAGATCGGCAAAGCCCGGCTTGGCGCCGTCGTCGAGCCGCTCATAGCTGATTTCCTGTTCCTCGCCTTCCATGTTGACGACTACGGCCCAGGTCTTGTGGTTGTGCGGAAGCGTGCCGCGGTCGGGCAGCCATGAGATGAGAAAAACGGCCAGATCGTAATTGGGCTCCTCATGCAGTATATGCAGGCTGAAGCCTTGTTGTTCGTCGCAATCGCGGAATTCCGGCCGGAACCAGCCCGGCGTATTCGCGAGCGTCTTGGCGAGCGGAGCGACACGCTCGGTGATCCGTTCGGGATCTGTTTCTTCCGCAGTGATTGTCCGCAGGTCTTGCACGTACTGATCAAGGTTGTACGTCATAGCAACGTCCTCCAGAGCCCAAGCGTTGCGCGAGTTTCGCACTCTGCCAGATTAGCAGATGTAGAACAATATTTTCCGTATCAACTTTTCACCAAACAATTCTTCTAATTATTGACCGCGCCGCCATCCACCACGATCGACTGGCCGGTGATGAAATCGCTGTCGCTACTGGCGAGAAACACGAGCGTGCCAACGAGGTCCTCCGGATAAGCATCGCGCTTGAAGGCACGCGACTGGCGCACTGGCTCGCGCTCCTCCTCGACGTGGGTGACGTTCTCCAACCCGGTGTCGCTGAGGATATAGCCGGGCGATAGCGAATTTACCGAAATGCCGTAGTCGCCAAGCTCGCGCGACAACGAGCGCGTGAAGGCGAGGATGGCGCCTTTTGAGCTGACATAGGGCAGCATGCGCGGCACGCCCTTGTAGGGCGCGCCCGAGGCGATGTTGATGATTTTTCCTGAGCGCCGCGCCATCATGTGCGGCGCCACATGCTTGACCATCAGGAACGGCCCGCGCGTGTTCACCGCCATCACCTTGTCCTAGGTCGCGACGTCCCATTCGTTGAAATTGCGTGGGCTTAGCTTAGCGTAGAACGCGGCATTGTTGACCAGGATGTCGATTTGGCCGAAGCGTTGAAGCGTCTGCTTGACCAGCGCCTGCACGGCGTTCTCGTCGCTGACGTCGCAGGTTGCAAACGCCGCCGCCTCGCCGCCGTGCGCCTGCACGATCTCTTTGACGAGGTTACCGCCGTCCTCGATGTCGGCGATCATCACGCGCGCGCCTTGCGCGGCAAGCGCCAGCGAATAATGCCGGCCGATGCCGCGGGCGCCGCCGGTGACGATCGCGGTTTTTCCTACCAGCTTTGCCATGTCCTTTCCCCCGCCGTGACGGCCATTTCATATCAGCTATGCGGGCGAAAACCGAGGGCGCCGTTGGGCCGCCGCCCCGGGCTTGGCGCGCGCGCCGTGACGTGCGACTTTGCGCCTCAAGAAAAATGCCTTGGGGGGAGCCACGATGTCGTGGGCCGACAAATTCAATCTGCTGAATGAATTCAATATCCTGCGCATCATCTGCGCGCTTTTCTTCATCCCGCACATCGTCGGCAAGATCACGGTGCCGGCCACGCTCGAATTCTTCGTCAAGGCCGGCTTCAAGCCGGCGGCCACCTGGATGTATCTCTCCGGGGCGATCGAAACCGTGCTCACCATCGGCCTGTTCTTCGGAATCTACACCCAATATGTCGCGCTGATCGCCTTCGTCCATCTGATGGTCGCGGCTGCCGCCACTTACAAGGTCACCAAGAGCTGGATCTGGGTCATCGGCGGCATCGAATATTGCGTGTTCTGGGCGATCTGCTGCCTGATCGTCGCCATGCACGCCTGGCATTAAATTGCGACTCTCCACACCGAAAGGAAAACGCTCAAATGGCTAGCGTCCTGTTTTCTCCGCTCACGCTGCGCGGCCTTACCCTACCCAACCGCGTCGTGGTTTCGCCGATGTGCCAATATATTTCCGACAACGGCTCGGCCAACGACTGGCACCTGATGCATCTCGGCAGCTTCTCGCTCGGCTGCGCCGGGCTGGTGATGTGCGAAATGACCGATGTCAATCCGCAGGGACGCATCTCGCCGAAATGCGCCGGCATGTGGTCGGACGAGAACGAAGCGGCGCTCAAGCGTGTTCACGATTTCTGCCGGAAATTTGGCGTCGCCAAGCTTGGCGTCCAGCTCGCCCATGCCGGCCGCAAGGGCCCGACCACCCCGCCGTTCGCCGGCGGCAAGCCGATCCTCGAAGGACCCGACGCCTGGACGCCGGAAGCGCCGTCGGCCATCCCCTATGCCGAGGGTTGGGCGGTGCCGCGCGCCATGACCAAGGACGACATCAAGCGGTGTATCGGCGAATTCGCTTCCGCCGCCGTACGGGTCAACCGCATCGGCTATGACGTGATCGAGCTGCACGCCGCGCACGGCTACCTTGCCCATCAATTCCTCTCACCGCTCTCCAACAAGCGCACCGACGAATATGGCGGCTCAACTGAGAACCGCATGCGTTTCGCCATCGAGATGTACGAGGCGGTCCGCAAGGTCTGGCCGGAGGACAAGCCGATCGGCATGCGCGTCTCCGCTACCGACTGGATCGAGGGCGGATGGACGCCGGAGGAGACCGTCATCCTAGCGAAGGAACTGAAGAAACGCGGCTTGGACTACATGGACGTGTCGAGCGGCGGCCTCGATCCGACGCAGAAGATTCCGCTGGCGCCCGGCTATCAGGTGCCGTTCGCCGAGAAGGTGAAGAAGGAAAGCGGCATCGTCACCATGACGGTCGGGCTGATCGCCGGCTACCAGCAGGCGGAGGACATCGTCGCGTCCGGCAAGGCCGACCTGATCTGCATTGCGCGCGCCGCCATGTGGGACCCGCGCTGGGCCTGGCACGCCGCCGAGGAACTCGGCGCCGAGGCACCCTACGCGCCCAAGACCATGCCCTGCCATCCGAAGAACAGGCCGCAGCTGTTCCCGAAGCGGGCACAGGCGGCGGGGTAAACCTCTCGATTGTCATGGCCGGGCTTGACCCGGCCATCTCGCTTGGGGACGCACGGTGCCTGCCTAAGCGGGATCACCGGGACAAGCCCGGTGATGACGGTGTTGCGCTGTCTCGCGTTACACCTTCACCCGCGTGATGAACTTGGCGAAGGCCGCGAGCTGAAGCTTGATGGCGTCCTTGGCCGGCTCGTCGGTCAGCAGGCCGGCTTTTTCGTCGATCTTCTTGGCAGCAAAATTGACGAACACTTCCGGCTTGCCGAACAGGAAGGCATCGAGGGTCGTGAGCGCCATGCGTAAATGATACTGCATGCGCGCGCCGCCGACCTGGCCGCCCGACGCCGATTGCAACGCCACCGGCTTGTCCTTGAACGGGATGTCTTTCAGCCGCGAGACCCAGTCGATGGCGTTCTTCAGGCCGCCGGGGATCGACCAGTTATATTCCGGCGAGACGATGATGACGGCATCGGCGGCGCGAATGGCGACCGCCCAGGCCTCTACGTCGGCGGGCACGCCGGAAGCATTGTGGACATCGACATTGTAGATCGGGAAATTGGCAAATGACGGCGCCGGCGTCAGCGCGAATTCCGGCGGCGCCAACTCCGGCAGAGTGCGGGCGATCGCGGCATTGAATGAACCTTTGCGCAGCGACCCGCAGATTACCAGCACATTGAGTTTATCTGCCATGGCGGTCCTCTACAGGTTTTGTTTGCGCGTGATTTCGTCCGAAAACCGGTTCCCGCTTTTCGGGATCACGCGCGCTCATCTTCGATTCCGTTGCGCAGCACGCCGACGCCTTCGACCTCGACTTCGATCGTGTCACCCGGCTTCATCCACACCGGCTCGGGCTTGCGCGCATGGCCGACGCCTGACGGCGTGCCGGTGAGGATGACGTCACCGGGTTCGAGCGTCATGCCCTTGGTCAGATAGACCAGCGTCTCGGCCAACGGAAACATCATGTTGTCGGTATTGTCGGACTGCATGGTGTTGCCGTTGAGCCTGCTCTCGATTTTTAAGCCTTTGCCCCCGCGCGGCGCTTCATCGGCGCTCACCATCCAGGGGCCAAAGCCGCCGCTGCGGTCGAAATTCTTGCCCATGCCCCATTGCGTGGTGTGGCGCTGGAATTCGCGTATCGAGCCCTCGTTGGCGCAGGAATAGCCGGCGATGCAGTCGACCGCGTTCTCGAGGGTGAGATGCTTGGCGCGCTTGCCGACAATTGCCACCAGCTCAGCCTCGTAGTCGAACTGGTTCGATACGCGCGGCCGCATCAATGGCGCGAGGTGCGGAACGAACGAGGTCAGCACTCGGAAGAAGATCGACGGATATTTCGGAATATTGTCGCGATGCGAGCCTTCCTTGACGTGGTCGAGATAGTTCAGCCCGAGGCAGATGATCTTGCCGGGCCGCGCCACCGGCAGCCCGTATGTCAGGCCGGCGAGCGGGCGGCGGGCGTCAGCCTTCGCCTTTTTCGCAAGATCGGCGAGCGGCTTGAGATCGCCATTGCCGCGGCGCAAGAATTCGCCGAGGTCGCTCGGCGTGCCGGGGTCTACCGCCTGCAAGTCGATAACCGCATCGCCCTCGACCACGCCCAGCCGCAAGCCTTTGTCTGCTTCAAAACCAACAATCTTCATTGCACCCCTGCCTCAAAATGACGCGCCCGGCCGGAGCGGCCGGGCGTCGCATGGCTTAGCGCAAGCAGGCGCTTTCGGGAAGGTCACTCGGCCGCGCGCACCGGCGGGGGTTCGTCGGTGAGCACGAAGGCCTGGATCGAGAAATAGTTGTGTTCGTCGGTCCACACCTGGAGCGGCCGCCAGCCGGCGCCGCGCGCAAGCGCGGCCAGTTTCTCGATTGAGTACTTGTAGCTGTTCTCGGTGTGGATGGTCTCGCCGGCGCGGAATTCGATGGTTTCACCGGCCACTTTCGCCTTCTGCCGCCGGAGGCTGGCGAGGTGCATTTCGACGCGATTACGCTCGCGGTTGTAGAACGCGTGATGCTCGAAACCGTCGAGCTTGAAGTTGCCGCCGAGCTCGCGATTGATGCGGGTGAGCAGATTGAGATTGAACCTGGCGGTGACGCCGGCGGCGTCGTTGTAGGCGGCGTTGAGGATCTCGGCCGGCTTGATGAGATCGGCGCCGATGATCAGCCGCGCGCCCGGGCCGAGGATCTTCGCGGCGTGGCGCAGGAAACCGGCCGCCTCGTGCGGCTCGAAATTGCCGATGGTGGAGCCGGGGAAAAAGCCGACGCGCAGCGGCGACGCCTTGGCTTCCGGCGGGAGAATGAAGTCTTGCGTGATATCGGCGGTCACAGGCAGCACCTTGAGCTGCGGGAAATCTGGCTTCAACTCGGTCGCCTCCTGCTCCACCATTTCCTGGCAGATATCGACCGGCACGTAGCAGCCAAGCTTCGCCACCGCCCGCAGCAGGATGCGCACCTTCTTGTTCGAGCCGCTGCCGAATTCGATGAGCGCGGCGCCGTCCGGAATGAGCTTGGCGATGTCGGCGGCGTTCTCCTGCAAGATGCGCATCTCGCAGCGGGTCGGGTAATATTCCGGCAGGTCGGTGATGCGCTCGAACAGCTGCGAACCTTCGGCGTCGTAGAAATATTTCGCCGGCACGCGCTTCGGCGTTGCCTGCAAGCCGCCGACTATATCGTCAACGAAAGTGTCGTCCGCGTTCGGCGGCAGAGGACGGTGGGAGCGTGCAAGCGCGACCATCTCGGCTCCTTTACTTGAACTCGGCCAGCCGCAGGCTGGTGAACTGCCAGCGCGACGGCGGATAGAAGAAATTGCGGTAGCTCAGCCGTTCATGTCCTTGCGGTGTCGCCAGCGAGGAGCCGCGCAGCACCATCTGGTTGACCATGAACTTGCCGTTGTATTCACCGAGCGCACCTTCCGCCGCCTGGTAGCCTGGATAGGGTAGATAAGCGCTGCGCGTCCATTGCCAAGCGATACCGAAGGCGTCGGCGATCACGCCCTCGCGCGCCGCCACTTCCCATTCCGCCTCGCTGGGCAGGTGCTTTCCCGCGTAACGGGCGAAGGCATCCGCCTCGTAGTAGCTGATATGCGTCACCGGCGCGGCCGGATCGACGACTTTGAGGCCGGCCAACGTCATCGAGGACCAGGCGCCGTCCTGCTGGCGCCAATAGCCGGGCGCCTGCCAGCCTTCCGCCTGCACCGCGGCCCAGCCGTCCGAGAGCCACAGCGACGGCGTCGCGTATCCATCGGCGGCGATGAAGTCGAGCCACTCGGCATTGCTTACGAGATGGCGCGCGATACGCAGGTCGGCGATTAGCTCGTCGTGGCGCGGCGTCTCATTGTCGAAGCAGTAACCCTCGCCGTCATGGCCAATTTTGTGGACGCCTGACGGCATATCGACAAAACCGCGGGGCCCAAGCGTTGCGCGCGGCGGCTGCCAATCCGCGTCGTAGGCCGGATCGGTCGGGTTCTGCGCGAAGGCGTGCAGGATGTCGGTGAGCAGCAATTCCTGGTGCTGCTGCTCGTGATGCAGGCCGATCTCGAGAATTTCGAAGACGCGCGCCGCCTTGTCATCCGGCACGGTTTCGATCAGGCGCTCGACCGCCTGGTCGACATGGGCGCGATAGCCGGTGACATCGCCGTGGTTCGGCCGCGTGATCAACCCGCGCTGCGGGCGCGCGTGGCGGGGACCGGCGGCGACGTAATAGGAATTGAACAGGAACGGAAAACGTTCATCGAAGATCGTGTAGGCGGGATCGTGCGGCGTGAGCAGGAAGGTCTCGAAAAACCAGGTGACGTGGGCGCGGTGCCATTTGGTCGGCGAGGCATCGGCCATCGACTGCACGATCTGATCCTCGACCGACAGATGCGCGGCGCGCGCTTCGGTCTCATCGCGCACGCGACGGAACGCCCCGCGCCAGGCCGCGCGGGCCTCCTCCAGGGTTTGTTTTGTCTTGGTCGGAGCCGAACCTTTGGCGCCATCTCGCGGGACGGGCGAAACTGCCGTTCGCGCCATGCTTGGCCTCCATGCCGCTATTCACAGGTCATTCATAGCCGATATAGGAAGTCGAAATCGGTACGTACAGATACGAACAACGCCCGCAATTGTTCCATCGCGGGCCGCCCAGGGCAACCTTAAATCGCCCGCTGCACACAGCCTGACGCAGATGTGATTGTGGCAATGCGATGCAGCGCGTAAATGCCCGCCGCAGCGAATATAATTCATTTAAAAATTCAGTCGGGCCGGACATTATAGTTCGTCAGACCCACCGATTATTCACAAGAATTACTTCGACCCGGCGAGGCCGGTCTGGCGGGCGCCTTCCAGTTGCAACAGGTGGTAGTACTGCTCGCGCGTTCTGCCGTTGCCGGCCTCACCCGCGCGCCGGCTTGAGGCTTCGCTTCGCCTCCGGCATTTTTCCATCGAGAAAGACGCCAAACAAGGCTTCGGCAAAATCAGCTTCCACCGCCTCGCTATCGTAGGCGAACTCGGCATGGGCGGCCTCGCCGTCGCACCAGATCGCAAGCCGGATGTCGTTGGCGATGACGCTCGCGGCGGGATCCCGGCGGGCCATCAGGGAGCCGAATCGGCTGGGGCTGAGCGACCGAAAAAGCAAAGGCGGTCCGCCCGCCGCATCGCGAAAACTGAAGCCGAATTGCGTCGGGGCAATATTGTCGGCGCGCCAATCGGCGGCGAAGGTCTGCTCGCATGCCGCTAGGTCAAAGGCGCCGTGCGCCTTGGCGTGTTGCAGGTCGCGGCCAATGCGCTGCGCCAGCATCTCGCCCGCTTGCATGCGGCAGACCAGCGGCACCGTGGTCGCGAGCGGACCGACGGTATTGCGCAGCGTGTCCCGCTCCCGGCCGCTGACTTTGCAGGCGATGATAAATTCTTCGGCGCCGGTCGCCTGCGCAAGCGCGCGGACGAAGTCTGCAAGCAGGCCGCTTTCGCTGCCGGCGGCGTCGCGATCGAACACCGCCCGCAGGCGGGCGGTCGGGCCGCGGTTCAGGCCGAAACCCGCCGGCGCCAGCGCACGGCTGCGCCTGGCGAAATACACCGGCGGCGGCGCGTCTTTGAGCATTTCCACCCAGAAGGTTTCGTGACGCAGGCGCTGCGGCCCGCTCAACTGGGCGAGTTCGAGGCGGCGCACGGCCTCCCAGGGCTCCCCGGCCAGTTTGCTTTTGATCGGCGCGCCGCCGAGCTGTTCGAGCAAGTCCTGCATAATCAGCGCCGCCGACCAGCGATCAAGGTGCGCACGTGAAGCGCGCAGCGCAATTTGCGTGGCGTGGGCGGATTGCGCCCAGGTGAGCCGCACGTTGTCATCCGCCAGCGCGTGCCATTGCGCCAGCGCGTTCCAGGCCTCGCCGATAGCGTCATCGTCGACAGCCGGCTCGACCGTGACGGCGAGGTCTACATCGAGTGCGCGGCGGCCGTGATCCGTCGTCATGCGCGCCGCGCGCATGTCGTTGGCCCAGCGCTCGCGCGGCAACAGCACCGGCGCGGCCCGCGCGGATGATTCTTCTTGCTCCGCCGGTTGCCCGGCCGAAGGCGTCACTGTCTTGGTACGGGCCGCTTCCTCGGCCAGCGCACAGACGAGATCGGCAAGCGCCGCCACCGTCGCGGCTTCCGTGAAGCGCGCGAGCGGGATCGCGGTCGCGCTCGCCACTTCGATCCGGTTCCACAATTCGAACGACGACAGCGAATCGAGCCCAATATCTCCGAACGGCGCGTGTGGTTCGATCGCGGCCGGGTCGAGCCGCAAAACAGCGGCGACCGCGTTGCGCACGACGGTCATGGCGATCGTCGGACGTTCCGCCGCGGCGGCTTGCGCCAGGCTGTGGGCGGCGGCGCCCTCGCCGGCGTCGGCCGCCAGCACGTCCAGGCGGCTTGACGCGGCAATGGCCGCTTCGCTGGCGCGCAAGCGTTTCCAGTCGGCTGCGGCGTAAGTGAGAACCGCGGGCTCACTTGCCAGCGCCATTGCGACCGCGCTAAGCGCTTCATCATTGCTGATCGGCAGCCAGCCGGCGCTTTGCAGATAGCCGGACATGGTCACGTTGCGGGCAACAAATCCCGCCTCGCCCAGCATGCCGAGATTGATGCAAACGCCGGGGATGCCGCGCGCCCTTTGCATGCGCGCAAGACCTTCGAGGAAAGCATTCGCCGCCGCGTAATTGCTCTGCCCGCGCCAGCCGACCACCTGTGCGAGCGACGACAGCGACAGGAAGAATTCGAGCTTGGCGCCAGCCGCGAGCACAGCCCGCGTCAAATTAAGCCCGCCGCTCACTTTCGCGGCCAATACGGCGTCAATCTTGTCGCGCGTCATCTGCGCCAGCGCGGCGTCGGCATAGGTGACGGCGGCATGGATCACACCTTTGAGCGGCTTTTCTCCGGCGGCCAGATCGCGGATCTTTGTTTCGACTTGCGCCGCATCGGCGACATCCAGCGCCAGCGTCACGATATCGGCGCCGCTTTCCCGCAGCCGCACGATCGTCGCTTGCGCATCGCCGCGCGCAATGCCCGAGCGCGAAGCCAACACCACCCGCCCGGCGCCCGCCTCCGCCAGTCGCTGGCCGATGGCGAAGCCGAAGCCGGACAGTCCGCCGGTCACCAGATAGGTTGCGTGGGCATCGACCGGGAAACCGGAGTCGCGGACGCGGCGCACTTGCAGGTCGGGATCGCGTAAGTCGAGTGCAATTTTGCCGATGTGGCGGCCTTGCGAGAAATGGCGAAAGGCCTCCACCGCCTGCCCGGCCGGAAAGACTTTCACCGGTGGCGGCGCCAGCGCACCGCTTTCGAAATGCGCCAGCAGTTCTCCCATCAAAGCCTGCGCCAGTGCGGGCCGCTCGTCGATCAACGCGGCCACGTCGACCACGTGCAGCGACACGTTGCGGCGCAGCGCCTTCAACCCGATCGCGCGGTCGTCATAGACGTCGCGCTTGCCCAGCTCGATGAAGCGGCCGTAGGGCGCCAAGCAGGCGAGGCCCTTGTCGATGAACGCACCCGGCAATGCATTGAGCACCAGATCAACGCCGCGGCCGCCGGTCGCCCGCAGCACGTCGTCGGCGAAGCTGAGCGAGCGCGAATCCATGACATGGCGCAGGCCGAGCGATTTGAGATAGTCGCGTTTCTCGGCACTACCGGCGGTGGCATAGACCTCGGCACCCAGCCGTTGCGCCAGCGCAATGGCCGCCAACCCAAGGCCGCCGGCCCCGGAATGCACCAGGACCTTTTCGCCCAGCGACAGGCGGCCGAGATGGCTGAGTGCGTAATGGGCGGTGAGATAGACGGACGGGATACATGCGGCCTGCGCGCCACTGAGCGCAGGCGGGGCGGGATAGACGCCGGTAGCGGGCAGCGTCAGGTGGCGGCGCAAGGCGCCGCGCGCCATGCCGAGCACGCGCGTGCCGAGCGCCAAATCGGTGCCTTCGCCGACACTTTCGATGACACCGGCGAATTCCAGCCCGAGCGCGGCGGAAGCGTCAGAGCTTTCCGTGTCTTTCGGCAGCAACCCGGCGGCCGCCATGACGTCGCGGAAATTAAGCCCGGCGGCGTCGATGCGCACGCGAACTTCGCCGACCTGCGGCTCGCGTTGGTTGGTTTCCTGCCAGCACAGTGCATCGATGCCGCGCGGGCCCAGCTGCCGCAGCACGAAGTCGGCACTAGGCGGCAGCGCCGCGGCGGCGCGCGCGCGCAGCGCGACGTTTTCCACCGCTTGTGTGTTCAGACGCGAGGCCAGAATTTTGCCGTCGCGCACCAGAAAATCCGGTGTGTCGCCCGCCGACAACAAGACGCTCGGCCAATCGGGTTGCGCCAGCGTGGCGCGATCGAGATCGGCGAGACGGAACTTGATATCCGGGCATTCGACGGCGAGCGTGCGCGCGGCGCCGATCAGCGTGCTTTGCGCAAATCCGCTCGCGTCGGGCTCATCCAGCGGCCCCGTGCTGCGAGCGTGGCGTGTCAGAATCCATACCGTCAGCGCAGGCGCGTTTTGCTGCGCCAACGCTTGTCCGAATTCGATCAGCCGCGTCACTTCGTCGGCAATTTTGGTGCTGGCCGGCCAGCCGTCAGTATCCGGCAGGTCGAGCGGCAAGGCATAGACAATATGGTTTGCTTCGTTTGCTTGCGCGATTGAAGCGGGGTCCGTCGCCAGCGCAACCGTGTGACCTTGGCTCGCCAAGGTACGGGAAAGCGTGTTGCCATTTGCGCCGCCGGACAGCAGCAGCCACTGCGCGGCGGCAGGCAGTGGCACGGGAGCAACCTCGACGAATTCTTCTTCGACGAATCCGGGCGCATTTGTATCGCTTCCGCGCCCGCGTATCTCGATCGCTTTGGCGTGCAGGCCTTCGATGCGCAGGCAGGGGCGCCCCCGGCTATCTGCGATCGATAGCGCAAATTCGCCGCGCCCCTCGTCCGCGAATATTTTGCACGCAACATCGACCCGCGCTTCTTTTCCGAGCGGGCCGCCGATCAGGATGCGGTCGATGCGTTCGGGCAAGAACGGCCCGCTGGCGCCGTCGTCGAGCGCGGCGATGATGACCTGCAGGCAGGAATCCAGGAGCCGTGGGTCAAGCGCGGCATCGTCGATGGCGCTTGCCGACGACAGCGCCACCTCTGCCCGCAAGGCGTCTTCGCCGCGCGCGATGCGGCGCAGGCCCTGGAACGCGGGCCCGAAGCCGTAATCGTTCGCCGCCGCCAGCTGGTAGAAGCCGGCGACGTCGAGCGCCTCCGGCGTCGCCGGCGTTTCGCCGGCGGCGAGCAAATTCGCATCCAAATCACCGCGCGCAAAAAGTTTTGCCTCGGCGCGCAGGGTCCACTGCTCTGGCGCGCCCTTGAGCCGGCTCCAGATGCGGATACGCGAACGTTCGGCCTCGTGGTGCGTGCGTAAGCTCACGCGGTCGTCGGTGCCGAGAAACAGCGCTTCCGGCAGCCGCACATCGGCAAGCTCGATGGCTTGCGCTCCGAAAATTTCCGCTGCCGCCGCGCGCAGCATCGACAGCATGGCGGCGCCCGGCAGCACGCACGACCCCATGATGCGGTGGTCGCTTAAGACCGGGTATTCGGCGAGCGACATAGTGCTCGACCAGGCATGGCCCGGCTCCGGCTCGCGTGCGCCCAGCAGCGGATGCGCGGTTCGCGGATGCAAAACGCGCGCGGCTTTTTCCGGCGCTTTCCACAGCATCTGATTGAGCCAGGGCATGGGCGGCAAGGCAACGCGCTCGTTCGCCGCAGGCAGCAACGCGTCCCACGCGACCGCGCGGCCGGCGACATAAAGCCCGGCCAGCGCGGCGTGAAACGAATCGAAATTGTTCTGGCCGCGTTGCAGCGTGGTCACCGAAAGAACCTCACGCCCGCGCGCCGCGGCGCAGCCGGCGGTTGGGCTCGACAGCGTGCGCGAGGGGCCGAGCTCGACGAACGTGTCGGCGCCGAGATCGAGCGCGCAATCGACAGCGCGGTCGAAGCGCACCGGATAGCGCAGATTGCGCCACCAATAATCCGTATCGAACCTGGTCTCCGGCTGCCCGGTGACGGTCGACACCACGGTGATGTCGGGTGCCCGCCAGATATGCGCACCGACCGCGTTGCGGAAAATATCCTTGCCCGGTTCCAGCCAGCTCGAATGCCAGGCGAAATCCAGATCAAGCAGACGGGCGAGAATGTTGGGATCGTGACGCTCAAGGCGCGCGAGCAGGTTTTCGATCGCGGCGCGCTCGCCGGTCACGGTCACCATGGTGGGCGCGTTGTAGGCGCCGATCTCGATGCTGCCGTCCGCGGGAAGGAATTGCGCAAGGTCGTCGGCGCCCAGGCCGATGGCCGCCATGGCGCCGACGCGGTCGATATGGCCGCGGATGAGGCCGCGGTGGTTGACCAGGTGCGCCACATCGGCGAGCGCGATGGCACCGCCGAGATAGGCGGCGGTCACCTCGCCGAAGCTGTGGCCGATGGTGATGTCGGGCGTAACGCCCACGGATTTCCACACTTCCGCCAGCCCCGCCTGCAGCGCGAACATGGCGGCCGGCGTCACCACCGCGTCGTGCAGCGGCGAGTCTTGCTCGGAAGCCGATAGCGCCTGCACCACCGACCAGCCGGCCAGCGGCACAAACAGCGCATCGAACTCTTCAACAAAGCAGCGGAATACCGGACTGCTTTCAAGAAAATCGCGGCCCATGTTCCAGAACTGGCCGCCCTGCCCGGTGCAGGTGAACACCAGTTTGCCGTCGCGCCTGGGCCCACGACCTTTCACGATCATCGACACTTCATTCTTGTCGCGCTTCGGCCAATCACGGCCGTCGGCAAGCGCGACGAGTTTGTCCGCCAAGTCGCCCGCGTCGCGCGCAAAGATCACCGCGCGGCAATCGAACTGGCTGCGCTGGCGGATGAGCGCGGCGGCGAGCTTGTCGGGCGCGATGCCAGCAAGCGCTCCGTCAATTAGCGCTTCCGCCAGCACGCGCGCATAAGCCGCGAGATGCTCCGGCGTCGGCGCCGACAGCGACACCGGCGTGAGGGACCCGCTATGCGCAACAGGCGGGCGCGAAAGCCGCACCACATTGCTGTCGGCTGCGCTATGACGCGCAAGGATGGCGCAGGCATTGGTGCCGCCAAAGCCGAAGGAATTGACCAGCGCATGCGTCTTGCCATCGAGCGCCGCGCCGCGGGCGGCCACGTCGATATTAAGCGCGTCGAAGGCGATGCGCGGATTGGGCGTGGCGAAATTGATGCTGGGCGGCACCTCGCCCTTGTCGAGCGCCAGCGCGGTCTTGATCAGCCCGGCGATGCCGGCCGCCGGCTCCAGATGCCCGATGTTGCATTTGACCGAGCCGACCAGCACCGCGCCATCGCGCGCCGCTTGGCCAAACACTTCGCCGATGGCGCCGGCCTCGATCGGATCGCCCAGCGGCGTGCCGGTGCCGTGCGCCTCGACGTAAGCGATGTCGGCGGCGTCAATGCCGGCTTGCGTGACCGCGGCCCGCATCATCGCCTTCTGCGCCGCCGGGTTGGGCGCGGTGATGCTGTCGGTTAAACCGTCCTGGTTGACCGCGGTCGCCTTGATGACCGCATAAATGTGATCGCCGTCGTGCAACGCGTCGGCGAGCCGCTTAAGCAGCACCAGGCCGGCGCCCTCGCCGCGCACGAAACCGTCGGCATCGGCGTCGAACGCCGCGATGCGTCCCGCCGGCGACAGCATGTGGGCGCGGCAGAAGGTCAGGAACATGCGCGGGTCGAGCAGCACGTTGACGCCGCCGGCCAGCGCCATATCGGCAGTGCCCTCTCTCAGCGCGCGGCAGGCGGCATCGAGCGCCACGATCGACGATGAGCAGGCGGTATCAACGCCCAGGCTCGGCCCGTTGAGATCGAGCAGATTGGAAACGCGGTTGGCGACGATGCTGAGCGCGGTACCTGTGCCGGCTTGGATATCGGCGACGCCCGGCTCGAAGCGCTGCAGCAGGCCGTAGTCGGTGTTGGAGGCGCCAACGAACACGCCGGTGCGGCGCGCGCGCAATTGCTCCAAGGGAATGCCGGCGTCCTGCGCCGCTTCGTAAGCAACCTGCAGCAGGATGCGCTGCTGCGGGTCCATGGCTTCCGCTTCGCGACGCGACAGGCCGAAGAAAGACGGATCGAACGACTTCACGTCGTCGAGGAAGCCGCCCCATTTCGAATAGGAGCGGAACGGATTGTCGGGCGCGGCGTCGTAGAAGCCGTCGAGGCTCCAGCGCTCGAGCGGGATTTCCTTGATTGCGCTCCGGCCCTCGCGCAGCAGGTTCCAGAAGGAGCGCGCGTCCACGGCGCCTCCCGGAAACCGGCAGCCAATGCCGACGATGGCGATCGCGTTCAAACCCAAACTCCTATAGGCCGCGGGCAACGAGCCGTTCAGCTTGCGGCGGCGCGCGCCGCCCGCCCGCTCAGGGCCATGTCGATGACGTGGCGGATGTCGCCCGCGCCCAAGCTGAGGAAATCAGCCGGCGTGCGCGCGAAATAATCGTCGACCGCCTTGCCCACGTCAGCCACCTCAAGCCCGCGCAAGGCTGCCTCCAGATCGAAGATCACCCGCGGCGGGGTGACGAAGAAATCGCCGGTGATCAGCACCTCGCAAATCAGCTCGCGGCGCGGCCCCTCGAGCCTGATGTCGGTGCGCACGCTGCCGCCGCCGCCGGTCAGCGACGCGCTCACCATCATGTCGTCGTCGGCCGGCGCATCCAGCATGGCGACATAGGCGTCGGTGCCGATCTCCTCGCGGAAGTGCCGGTCGGCCAGACCTTCCTCGTAGCGCGTGATAGCACCCCATTGCGGCACGATGCTTAAGCCGTCGGCAAAACCTGCGAGCAACCCGTCATAGATCGTCTGCAAATCGGGCAGCGTGTCTCCCAGCACTTCGCGCATGGTGATGACGCGCTTCGCGGCGCTGTCGAGCGTACGCTTGGCCAGTTTCTCGGCCGGCACGTTGAGGCAGGCGGCGATCTTGCTCGCATCAAAATCGATCAGCAGCGTGCCCTGGTAGAAGATGAGATTGCCGTCGAAGAAGCCGCCGGTGCCGCTGATCTTGCGGCCGTCCACTTCCAGATCGTTGCGCGGGCGGTAGCGCGCCGGCACGCCCAGCTTGTTCAAGCCGAGCGCAAAGGCATCGCACACGCGCCGCGTCACTTGCCCCAGATCGAGCGGGCCGAAAGTTGAGCGGTCGAACACTAGCTCCCAGCCGATCTGGCCCTCGTCGAGATACAAGCTGCCGCCGCCGGTGATGCGCCGGCCGACCTCGATGCCATGCGCGCGGCAATAGTCGAGCTTGATCTCGTGGCTGAGATACTGATGGATGCCAATCAGCGCCGACGGTCGGAAGCGGATGAAGCGGATGGTGTCGGGAATCTTGTTTTGCTGGCGCGCTTCGATCAGCGCCTGGTCGAGCGCGGTGCTCTCGCGCCCACCGTGCGGGCCCGTCTCGATGACGCGGAACGGCTTGGCACTCATCACGCCACCTTTATTCCGTAAGCGTCGCCCCAATCTCCGTTCATTCCCGCGCAAGCGGGAATCCAGGACCACATTTGCAGCGCCGGTTCTTGCCGCTCTGGATCCCCGCTTTCGCGGGGACGAACGGAGACCGTCATGCACCGGACGCGCTGGGGCATGGCTAACGCGGCATGCCTTTATGAAGCTGCCGGCGCACTTTGCGGACGTCGTCGCGCTTGAGCTTAAACGGATAGGAGGCGATGTTGCCCGGCGGGGAATCGCCGTAGGGCCGGTCGCAGGCGGAAATGTCTTCGGCGAACTTGCCCGGGCAACCCGAAGTGCGGAACGCGGTGCCCTGCTTGATCACTTCGTCGATCTCGTCCTGCGGCAGGCCGAAGTCGATGAGCGTGCCCTGCCCGTCGAAGCGCATCTTCTCCAGCCGGTGCGCGCGGTAGTCAATGAGATAGCGCGCGAGCTGGATGCGCCGCCACTGCGGCCGCGGCACCGGCGGCAGGTGGTCCATCAGCGAGCCTTTTTCCGGGAAGAACGCGAACATGTGGCTATGGCCGCCTAGGTCGCGGATTGTCTGCACTTGCGTCAGCACGTCACGGTCGCTTTCGCCCATACCGACGATGAGATGCGCGCCGAATTTCTCCGGCCCGAAGATCTCCCTGGCCGCGTGCAGAATTTCCCAGTACTTGTCCCAGCTGTGCGGCGACTGCACGCCGCGCCCGCGGGTGCGGTCGAACACCTCCGGGTTACAGGCATCAAGCGCCACCGTGAAGATGTCGGCGCCGAGGTCGTGCAGTTCCTGCACGTCGAGCCGCGTCATGGTGGTCGGGTTCGACAGGATCGACACCGGCACGTGCTTGATGCGCTCGGTCCATTTGCGCAACACCACGCGGGTATCGTCGTCCGAGCGCGGATGCGTGATCATGCTGATGCACATGCGGTGGAAGCGACCGCCGTCGCCGCCACTGGCGACGATGTCAAGAACCTGGTCGTAGGGCACCGCCGGCCAGTCGACCCGGATGAAGTTGCGGTCGGCGTAGTTGCGCTCGGCCTCGCGATGGCGCGCGAGCCCGCAATAGGCGCAGTTGGCGCGGCAGCCCTCCGGATAAGTGAGCAGCAGGTTAAGGCAGCGCGTGCACGAGGTGCGGTGCATGTAGCCGCTCATCACCCCGAGCGTGATCGCCGCGGCGGTGGACATCTGCACGTAGTCGGGCGAGCGCATGTTGGGGGTAAGGACATTGTAGTTCGGGCGGTAGAAGCCTTCGGGCTTGATGTCCTGTGTCTTCACCCGCGCGCCGTTGCGGGCGTCAACGGGAATCGCGCCGGGCGCGCGCGGCTGCATGGTCTCGGCGTCGTTAAAGACGCGCTCCACGCCGCTGAGGAAGTCAGGCACAGGTTGGCGTGGGCCTTCCAGGCAGCTCATAGCGTCCTCTCCTCAAGATTCTTGTGCAGTTGGGGCTCCGGCCGCCAGTAGCGCGGCGAGCCGATCCAACCATCGGCGAGCGCGCAGGCGTCCGGCCGGCCGCCGTTGTCGTAGCAGGCAAGCAGTTCGCGCCGCCGCCGCAGCGCGCGATTGAGCGCGGCGTCAAATATGTCGGCGAGCTCTTCCTCGTAATCGTCGAACGCGGCGCCGCGGCTGTTGATGATATCGGCCGCCGCCCTGCCCGCCATGGTGCCAGACTGTACGGCGGAAGCGATGCCGGCGCCGGTTACGGGATTGGTGAGGCCGGCGGCGTCGCCCGCCAGGAGCACGGCGGTTTCGCCAAGTCTGTCGATGGCTTTCAGCCGCCCGCCGACCGGAATCGCTCCGCCGGTCAGCGCCCAGCCATTGGTACCGATGCGCCGCTCATGCGCCAGCCGTTGCAACAGCGCCAGCAGCATTTCCTTCAACCCGCGCCGCGTGCTCTTGCCGTCGAGCGCGCCGTCGACACAGATTCCGAGGCCGACATTGGCGACCGCGCCCTTGGGAAACAGCCAGCCATAGCCGCCGCGATAGTCTGCACTCAGAAAAATGTCGGTGGCGTCATGCGGCAGCACCAGCGGCACAGTGAGCTGGTGCGTCTCCACCAGTTCGCAATTGACCGCGCCGATGGCGGCGCCGACACGCGAGCGCGGCCCATCGGCGCCGATTAGTACGCGCGGCTTGAAGTCACCTTGCGACGTATGCAGCGTGCCGTCGGGATCGATGCCAAGCACCTTGGCGCAGTAGCGGCAGTCGGCGCCGGCCTTGGCGGCGTTATCCACCAGCAGGCGGTCGAACTTGGCGCGGTCGATCATGCGGCCGCGGAACTCGGGCGTCTCCTCAGGACTTGGGTCGTCCTCGATGAAGGTGAGCATGCGCGCGACGGTCTGCGCGGTCACTGCGCCCACGTTCGGTACGTCGCGCTCGATCATCGACGGCACGAACTCGGCGCATTGCACCGGCGCGCCCGCCTGCTCGCGCTTTTCCAGCGCGATCACTTTCAGGCCTGCGCGCGCGGCTGCTTCTGCGGCACGGCTACCCGCCGGCCCCAGGCCCACCACCAGAACGTCGGGCGTCTCAAGCGTCACAGGATGTCCTCATGCGGCGCAGGCGCGCCGTCCGGCGAGCCCGTTGAGCGAAATCGAGCAGCAGGCGTGCTCCTGCTCCACCGGCCGGCCGATGGCGCGGGCGAGCGCCACGATGCCGTCGGCCGGATAAGCGATGCCGTCGAAGCCGGCCATCACGGCATACGCATCTGTCATCAACTTGTGCAGGCCGGCGGGGCGGATGCAGCCGAGCTGCACCGGCGCATCGTGGATGCGCTGGCGGGCGGCGACGAAGACGTTCGCCACGTCCTCAGTGCCGATAGTGGCGAACGGCTTGTCGGCCGGCGCATAGATCGGTGACACCACCACCAGGATCAACGCCGCTACTTGATAGCGCGAAATGATGTCGAGCGCGTTCTCCTCGCCCAGCAGCTTGCCGTAGTGCAGTCCGATCACGATGTGCGGCACGACTTCCATGCAGGTCGCGGTCAGCGCCGCCAGCGTCGCCTCGAAATCGGCGACCGGACGGTCGAGATGATAGACCTCGCGGATGGTCTCCTGCGCGCCAATCACGTCCATCATGGCGACGTCGACGCCGGCCGCCTCCATACGCTTGGCGCGTGTCTCGTCGAGCAGCGCCGAATGCACGGCGATGCGCAGCTGCGGAAACTCGCACTTGAGCTTTTCTATTGTTGGATAGAAGCGCTCATAGGGCACTTCGTTGCGGCGGTTGGAGCCGCCCGACAACAGAAAGCCGCCGAGGTCCTTGAGCATGACCAGATCGCGCACCTTGCGCTCGAGTTCGGCCGGATTGGTGGCGGGAATCATCGGCTCGAGGATCTTGGCCTGGCAATGATCGCAATTGAGCGCGCAGGCGCCGCCGGTAATCGAGAACGCCGGGAAGCTCGCCTTGCCGCAGCCCTTCAGTTCCTCGCTCGCGTATGAGCGGAACGTGGGTGTGTAGAACCGCAAGGGTGAGAGCGCGCGCGTTTGCGCTGCGTCCTCCAGCGCGCCGACCAGCGTGCGGTCGAACGGCAAATCCTCCAGCGGCTCGATCTCTTGCAGCGTTTCGAACCAGGCCATGGGCACCTCGCGTTCATCACATATAAAAAATTATATATGTTTTGCTCGCGCTCGGCTAGTATAACCGCCACGTTTCTCCGCAAACCGCCAGGCCGCCATGAAAACTCTGTGCGTACTCCAGCACGTCGAAGCGGAATATCTCGGTTTGATGGAGGATCACTTCGAGGGTCGCAACATCCGCTTTCAATACGTCCGGCCATTCACGCCGGGAACGATCATGCCGGTCAGCGCCGAGGACTTTGCCGGTTTGGTGGTGCTGGGCGCCGGGCCGAAAGGCGTGGTCAGCGGCGACTTGATCCCGAGCCTCGGCCCGGAACTGCGGCTGACACGCGATTTTCTCGAACGGAAGCGACCGGTGGTCGGCATCGGCGCCGGCGCGTGCATTCTCACCAGCGCAGCCGGCGGCGGCGCCGACGAGGCCCCGCTCCGCTTCACGATCGAGACTGCCCGGCGCGTCGTCCCCGGCGCGCTCAGCGGCCATCTGCCGCAGAGCTTCCCGGTCGCCGTCTATTTGCGCGACCGGCCGGTACTGCCGGCCGACGCCAAAATCTTGGCCGCAGCCGCGACCGGCGAGCCGCTGGTCTTCCAGATTGGCGAAAATTGTCTCGGGTTCCTCGGTCATCCCGGAGCGAAATCGGCCATGGTCGAGGACCTGATCATGGAATTCGAGGAAGCGCCTGAAGGCACTGCCGAAACTCTGGCCGAATTGCGCGCCGCACAAGGCGAAATCGCCGCGGCGCTGGGCGAAATCATGGTCGGCCTGATAGAAATAACTCACTTGATGCAGGCGTCCGGGTAGACAATTTCCCCTGCAACCCGCAAGATTCTTAGGACATTTCCACTGGTTTCTATTCAAAAAATGGAATATGTATTGCCCCAACGATAGCGGCCGGCCGTCTGCAATGCAGGGGCGTTGGCGCGCATAAAAAAGGCGGCAGGGAAGCGCGAGGAATGGCGAAAAAGCTCATCATCATCATGGTCAATACCGACCCGCGCAACGGCGAGGAGCTGGGTGCGCCTTTCTTTCAGGCCACCGTCGCCGCGGCCATGGACTACGAGGTCGAGGTGGTCTGCACCGCGACCGCCGGCCAGCTGATGAAGAAGGGCGTGGCCGAAAAGCTGGTGGTGAAGCCCGGTTCGCCCAAAACCGTTTACGATTTCATCAAGGACGCGCACGACGCCGGCGTTAAGTTTTATTGCTGCTCGCCCAACCTCGATCTGTTCGACATGACGAAGGAAGACCTGATCCCCGAATGCGAAGGCATCGTCGGCGGCGCCAAGGTCATCGAAGACGTCATGGAAGACGACGAGGCGCGGGTCCTGACCTACTGACGCTTTTTTCGCGCGAGGTAGAAATGACGGCGCAAACGACGGCGGAACATCCCGCGATCAGCGACCCGACGTCCTCAAAGCCGGTCGTGCCCTACGAGGAACTCGAACAGGTGTTCGAGGACATTCGTTCGCACGTGCTCTACGACCACGAGCTGCACGGCTGCCTGAATTGCGGCATCTGCACCGCCACTTGTCCATCGGCGCACTACTACGATTATTCGCCGCGCGAGATCGTGCAGTTGCTGTGGACCGAAAACCTGGAAGGCATCTACGACGCGATGCAGGAAAAGATCTGGGCTTGCGCCCAGTGCTACACCTGCGCGGCGCGATGCCCGTTCAGCAATTCGCCCGGCGGCCTCGTCATGATCATGCGCGAGGTTGCGATCAAGCACGGTATGCAGTCGGCCAAGGACGTGCTGCGGCCGTTCTCGCGCGTGCTCTTGAAGGTGATCTCAACCGGCAACCAACTGGCGCCCAACATGATCACCAAGGACGCCTTCCCCGACTGGGGACCGAACGTCACTAAGGTCGACGCCCCGCTCAACATTTTGCGTAAAGCGATCCCCGTCCCGACGATGCACACGATGGACACGGCCTGGGAAGTGAACCTGAAAACCTCGGTCGAGCTCTACTCGATCTGGGAAGCGACCGGCGTGCTCGACCAGCTTGAGCAGGTGGACGAGAACCTGTTCGACGTCGTCAACGACGTGATGGACGAGAAGCGCGACGAATATAAAGAGTGGCTGGAAGAGCAGGAAGACGAAAAGGACGCCGCCGAATAAGGCCGCGACCGAACGGAGAACGTAATGAACAAGCCCGGCGATAGCCAAACGACCTTTACCGGCCATGGCAGCGAATGGAAGCCGTCGAACCTGACGCCGGCCGAGGCGCAAAAAGCCACCTCCTGGGTCGAGGCCAAGATCGACCGCCGCTCGATGCTGACCAACAAGGACCGCGTCGCCGACGTGCGCGATGCCATGTGGCAGCTCGAGAAGGACGGCGAGATTATCGTCCACCGCGTCGATGAGCGGCACGAGCCGGTAATGGCGCGCACGCTCTACGGCTGGGACAAGAAGATCCCGACCACCAATCTCTGGCAGCACAAGTCCTGCGGCCAGTGCGGCAACATTCCCGGCTATCCGTCGTCGGTGTTCTGGCTGATGAACGAATTGGGCGTGCGCTATCTCGACGAAACCGACCAGACCTCCTGCACCGCCTGGAACTACCACGGCTCCGGCATCGGCAACGTCGTGAGCCTCGCCGCCGTTTTCCTGCGCAACTTCCATCAGGCCTATGTGTCGGCGAAGGCGCAAGGCCTGCCGGCCGGTACCTATTATCCGCTGGTGCATTGTGGCACCTCGTTCGGCAACTACAAAGAAATGCGCATCTTCCTCATGCACTCGGCCAAGCTGCGCGAGCAAGTCAAGGCGATCCTCGGCAAGCTCGGGCGCCTGGTGGACGGCAAGCTGCTGATCCCGGAAGAGGTCGTGCACTACTCGGAGTGGCTGCACGTGATGCGCGACCGCATCAAGCAGCGTCAGGTCATCGACGTCAGCAAGATCCGCGCGACCATCCATCCGGCCTGCCACGTCTACAAGATGGTGCCGGAGGACGCGATCTACGACGACACCGTGATGGACGGCAACCGCGTCGCCGTGTCCACCGGGCTGATGCAGACGCTGGGCGCCCAGGTGATCGACTATTCCACCTGGTACGATTGCTGCGGCTTCGGCTTCCGCCACATCATCGGCGAGCGCGAGTTCACCCGCTCCTTCGCCATCGACCGCAAGATCAAGGTGGCGGTCGATGAAGCCAAGGCGGATGTGATGGTCGGCCACGACACGGGCTGCATCACCACGCTGGACAAGAATCAGTGGATCGGCAAAGCGGTCGACAAGGTCTACGCACTGCCGATCATGGCCGACTGCCAGTTCGCAGCCCTTGCGCTCGGCGCCCATCCCTACAAGCTGGCGCAGCTGCACTGGCATGCCTCGCCGTTCGAGGGCCTGCTGGAGAAGCTCGGCATCGACTGGGAAAAGGCCAAGCACGAATTCGAGCTCTATCTCGAGGAGGTCAAGGCCGGCCGCATCGAGACGCTCTACGATCCCAAGCGCGCGATCACCTCCGGGCCCGGCTACGTCAAGCCGCAGGCCGCCATCGCCGCGGGAGGTGCGGAATGAGCCGTCCGGTTCTGGTCGTCGGCGGCGGTCCCGCCGGCTTGTCTGCCGCCCACGCGCTGGCTGCCGTCGGCCAGCGTGTCGTGCTGGTCGACAAGGCCGACCGGCTCGGCGGCGCACCGATCATCTCCGGCTACGCCAAGCTGGTGCCGTCGGGCGAATGGGCGAAGGACGCCATCGGCGGCATGGTCAAGCGCGTCGAGGGCGACAAGCAGATCAAGATTCATCTCAACGCCACGGTAAAGAGCTTTACCGGCAGCCCGGGCAATTTCGTCGCCACGCTTATGGATGGCAGCACGATCGAGGCCGGCGCCACCATCCTCGCCACCGGCTTCACCCATTTCGACTCGGTCAACAAGCCGGAATGGGGCTTCGGCACCTATCCCGACGTGGTCACCACCACCCAAGTCGAGCAGATGTTCTCCTCGGGCAAAGGCGTGCGCTGCCCCTCCGACGGGCGCGAGCCCGAGCGCGTCGCCATTCTGCTTTGCGTCGGCTCGCGCGACCGCCAGATCGGCCGCGAGTGGTGCTCGAAAATCTGCTGCACGGTGTCGTCCAACCTGGCGATGGAAATCCGCGAAGCGCTGCCCAAGTGCAACGTCTACATCTACTACATGGATATCCGCACCTACGGCCTGTACGAGGGCACCTATTACTGGGAAAGCCAGGAAAAGTTCAAAGTTAAATACATCAAGGCGCGCATCGCCGAGGTGACCTCCGACGGCAAGCGGCTGATCGTGAAGGGCGAAGACACGCTGGTGAAGCGCCCGATCACCATTCCCTTCGACATGGTGGTGCACGCCATCGGCATGGACCCGAATGTCGACAACATGACGCTGTCGGCGGTGTTCGACGTCAAGCTGGAGAAGTACGGCCACATCGCCAAGGCCTCCACCTACGCCAACATGTCGGCAACCTCGCGTCCCGGCGTGTTCGTCGCTGGCGCCGCCACAGGCCCTGAAACGATCGACAATTCCATCGCACAGGGGCAGTCGGCAGCAATGGCCGCGCTAACTGCGGCGCAGGGCGCCATGAAAGAGGCGGCAGAGTGATGTGGGCGCTGCGGGCCCATAAGCAGAAACAGCCGGCTACGCCCAAGCCGGTGCTGCATCTGTCCGGCCCGCATTTGCGTGCCGCGTTCGAGAACCTGGTCGATGCCGCCGAGCCGACCGGCGGCGTCGAGCGTTACGTCGGCGCGCTGGTGCTGAAAAGCTCGCTGTTCGAGGAACTGCTCGGCAAGGGCCGCGTCGGCGAATTGACCGAGACCGAATTCCTCGACCTCGCCTCCTTCGTCACGCCGGCGCGCCGCAAGGTCGGCGCCTGGCTCGCCCAGAATGGCTTCGAGGGACTGCACAGCCGCCTCAAGAGCCTGCTCGACGGCTGGTCCGACATCAGCACCGCCGACAACCGCATGGCCGCCTTCGATGCCGGCTTCCCGACCGACCGCGAGCACCGCTGGGTGCGCGACCTCGGCGCCGAGGTGCTGCATTTCACCGCGCCCGAGCGCTATCCACTGATGACGCGCTGGATGTGGGACGCCCGCGTCAACACCGGCGTGCTGCGCGAAATCTGGCACAGCGACCAGGACGCCGGCTCCATCCCCGTCGCGGACAATTTCGCCACCTTCGCGACCTTGCGCGAGGAACTGGAAGGCTTCCTCGCGGACAATGGCGTGTTCCGCGAATTGCCGTTCTATGTCGACCTGCTCTGCGCCCACATCTACGCCGGCTACATCAACGACAAGGGCGGGCAGTATCTGCGCGGCGATTTCTGTGGCCAGACGCGCGAAGATTCCATGGCGCATACGCGCCGGCTGCTCGGGCTCGACGCGGTCGACACCGAGACCGGGCGCACGCGGCTGAAACTGATCGACGGGGTGGCGCATGTGCTGGGCGAGCAGCGCCGCTTGAGTTCGTAAAGGAAACCGATGCCGATCCACGAAAAATCGCTGATCCGGCCGGAGAACCTGGTCACCCACGAGCACCTTGAGCTCGAAGGCGTCGACGTGTCCGGGCACTGGAGCACGTTCATCACGTCGCGCGCGGTCACCGACTACAACGAGCAGATGGAGGAGGAGATCGCCGCGCTCCCCGGCGGCGAATTCATCCACCGCTGCTGGCAATGCGGCTCCTGCACCAATTCCTGCACGGTCAATGCCATCAATCCGGACTTCAACCCGCGCTACTGGATCTACCTGATCCGCCTCGGCATGCAGGACGAGTTGCTGCGCGACAAGGAAATCATCTGGCAGTGCGTCTCCTGCAACAAATGCACCTATGCCTGCCCGCGCGACGTCAATCCGGAAGGCGTCATGAAGGCGACCGCGCATTGGCTGGAGCTGAAGGGCTTCACCGAAAAGAAGCCGTCCATGGTGTTCGATGAGGCGTTCTCCGAACAGGTTTTTGCCACCGGCAAGATCGAGGACGGCAAGGTGCTGCGCCAGTTCTTCGCGCGCACGGGTCAATCGCTGTTCCAGGATTGGCTGGTGGCGCTCATCCGCGGGCTTGTGATGCGGCTGCCGGTCAGCCTGTTGATGAAGATGGGGCTTGCCACCCTCTTCCACCCGCGCACGCGCGGCTGGGGCAAGGCGAGCGCGGCCATCGAGGAATATGTCGCCGAGCGTGACGCGGCCAATGCGCGCGCGCTCCGGCTCGACGGGCAAGGAGCCGAATGATGAGCGGCAAGTACAAAAAGGTCGCCTATTACCCCGGCTGCGCGCTGGAAGGCACCGGCCACGCCTATAACCGCTCGACCAAGGCGTTGGGCAAGGCGCTCGGACTCGAGATCACCGAGCTCGACAACTGGAACTGCTGCGGCGCCATGGAGGTCAAGAATATTGACCCCAAGCTGCAGACCTATCTGTCGGCGCGTAATCTCTCCATCGCCGAGGACATGGGCTTCGACACCGTGATGGCGCCGTGCAACGGCTGCTATCACAATCTCAAGAAGGCCGAATACGATCTCGAAAACGACCAGGCCTCGCGCGAGGTCAACGGCCGGCTGTCGAGCAAGGCCGGCCACAAGACCTACAAGGCCGGCAAGGTCGAGACCATCCATGCGCTCGACTGGATCAAGGAAGCAATCGGCGAGGACGGCTTGAAGGCGCGGGTCAAGAACTCTCTGAAAGGCCTCAAGGTCGCCAACTATTACGGCTGCATGTACACGCGGCCGCGCCACATCTTCCCGGAGAAGGACCAAGGGCCGGGCTCGGAATCGACGTCGCAGCCGCATTTCATGGACGACCTCCTGGCGGCGGCCGGCGCGGAGAATGTCGCGTATCCGCTCAAGACCGCCTGCTGCGGCGGCGCCCATACGCTCTCCGACAGCGATACTTCGACCAAGCTGGTGCTCAATCTGCTCACCACCGCGGAGGCCTGCGGCGCCGACGTAATCGCGACCGAATGCCCGACCTGCCACACCGGCCTGGAAATGCACCAGGTGCGCGCCGAGAAAGTATTCGGGCGCAAGACGACCGTGAAAATTCTCTACTTCACCCAGCTTCTGGGCATGGCGCTTGGCTTGTCGCCGCGCAAGGTCGGCGTGCACGAGAACATGTCGGATTCCTCCGACCTCATTCGCGCGAAAGGGCTTGGCTGATGGCCGACCTTCGCACCATGAGCCTTGATGAGATCACGGCGCGTCTCGACGCGATCGCCGCCGCGCCCGACGCCGAACTGGCGGTGGCCGCGCCGCAACGTGCCGACGAACTGTTGGCGCTGGGCGAAGCCATCCTGGAAACCTGGCTGGCGGCGCGCGGCCAGGCGCCGACCGACAACAAGGTCGAGGGCTTCCGCCTGCTGGCGCTGCATCGCCAGGGCGCGCGCGGCGAGCCTTCTTTCAATGCCTGCCGCGAGACCAGCCGCGAGCTGGTCTATCACCACAATCTCGTGCGCCTCGATCCGACGCATGCCGAGATCGCGCGCCGCCTGCGGCTGGGCGCCATGGTGGCGCAGCATCTGGCGCTTTTCATCGGCGGCAAACTCGAAGTGGCGGGGCTTGGCGAATTCTGCTGTTCCTCGCGTCCGCTGCGGCAGCGCGAGGCGCCCGCATCGCCCAGCGAAACCATGTGAGACCAGGAGTTAGGACCCATGCCGACAGTCCGTGGCTGCAATCTTCCCGACGAGCTTCTCTACGACGTCGAGAACAACATCTGGTACCGCGACAACGGCGACGGCACAGTCACCCTCGGCATGACGGCGGTGGCCGCGGCCATGGCCGGCCAGCTCGTGGCGTTCACTGCCAAGAAGGCGGGCCGCAAGGTGGACAGCGGCAAGTCGTGCGCAACAATCGAATCCGGCAAATGGGTGGGGCCGGCGAAGATCGCCTTCAACGCCGAAGTCGTCGAAGTCAATGACGCGCTCGCCGGCGATCCCAAGATCGCCAATGCCGACCCTTACGGCGCGGGCTGGATGGTCAAAGTGAAGCCCGCCGACTGGGCCGGCGCCAAGGGCAGCCTGGTTGCCGGCAGCGCGGTTGCCGGACCCTACGAAGCGAAAATGACGTCTGACAATTTCGCCGGATGCGCGTGATCGCCGCTTGCACAAGGCAAGCAAAGGCGTGGACCAATGGCCACCGAAACCAACACCAAAAGCATGTCGATGATCGTCACCAAGGGCTCGCTCGACTGGGCTTATCCGCCCTTCATCCTGGCCACCACGGCGGCCGCCATGGGGCTCGACGTGGCGATGTTCTTCACCTTCTACGGGCTCACGCTGCTGAAGAAGAAGCTCGACCTCAAGGTCACGGCCCTGGGAAATCCGGCCATGGCGATGCCGATGTTCGGCATGCATATCGGCATGCCCAATCTCGTCTCGGCGGTTCCCGGTGTCGACGCCGCCGCGACCGCAATGATGAGGAACCTGATCAAGAAAAAGGGCGTCGCCTCGATCGAGGAACTGCGCGCCATGTCGCTCGAAGCCGACGTCAAGATGATCGCCTGCCAGATGACCATGGACCTGTTCGAATACACGCCGGACGACCTGATCGAGGGACCGGAACTCGGCGGCGCCGCCACTTATATCGAGACCGCGACCAAGAGCGACATCAACCTGTTCATTTGAACGCTTAAGTATCCGAGGATCGTGACATGGCCGACCAGCTACTCGACGTGAAAGGGCTGAATTGCCCGTTGCCGATTTTGCGCGCCAAGAAGGCGCTCAAGGACATACCGGCCGGCGGCACCCTGCAGGTGCTCGCCACCGACCCCGGTGCGGTGAAGGATTTCGAGGCCTTCTGCCGCACCACCGGCAACGAGCTCGTCGAGTCCAAGCAGGACAACGACGTCTTCAGTTTCGTGATCAAGCGCACGGCCTGAGCCGGCTGCGGAGGCGACAATGGCGTCGAACACACTCTACATCCTGCTCTGCTCCGGCGAGCACGAGAAAGTGCAGATGGCGGCAATGATGGCGTCGGTCGCCGCCGTGTCGGAGCGGCCGGTCGAGGTGTTCGTCAGCATGAACGCCATCCTCGCCTTCGAAAAGGGCGCGCCGGCTGAAGCGCGCTACCACGGCGCGGCGTACTCCAAGCTGCTGAAGGAAAAGAAGGCGCCCGATCCCTTGGTCCTGTTCCAGCAGGGACGCGAGCTGGGCGATCTCAAGCTGTGGGCCTGCTCCATGGCGCTGGACGTTAAGGGCTGGGAGCTCGATCGCCTGGAAGACGGCCTGTTCGACGACACCCTCGGGCTGACCAAGTTCCTGTCCGACGCCGAGACCGGACAGTTCGTAACCCTGTAGAGGCGAGCGAGATGGCGACGAGAGAAAAAATCGATGCGCGCGGCGCTTACTGCCCTGGCCCGCTGATGGAGCTGATCGCGAAACTCAAGCTGGTCGAGATCGGCGACGAGATCGAAGTGCTGTCGAGCGACAAGGGCTCGGCCAACGACATTCCGGAATGGGTCAAGAAAGTCCGTCACGAGATGGTGGGTATCACCCAGCAGGACGGCTACTGGAGCATCGTCGTGCGTAAAGCCAAATAACCAATAGCGTGCGCTCCCACAGCAACGTGGGACGACGTAAAAAGGGGAGGAAACAAGAATGGCCAAGAAAATCCTGATCGTCGGAGGGGGTCTCTCCGGAACCATTGTCGCCAACGGCCTGTGCCGGCAGCTGCGCGAGGAACTGTCTTCGGGCAGCGTTACCATCACAATGCTGGGGGCGACCGACAAGCATATGTATCAGCCCGGCCTGCTCTATGTGCCGTTCGGGCGGATGCGCGAATCCGAATTGTTCCGCGACCAGCGCAAGGTGCTGGACCGTCGCGTTCCCTACATCGTCGATGCCGCCAAGCACATCGACGTCGACAAGAAGGCCGTCACCACGGAATTGGGCAAGACCCACACCTACGACTTCCTGGTGATCGCCACCGGCTCGCGCATCCGGCCGGACAACATCCCGGGCATGAGCGAAGGCGCGCACTGGTTCTACGATCTCGAGGGAGCGCGCAAGATGCGCGACGCGCTCGCCGCCTTCAAGGGTGGCAAGATCGTGGTCAACATCAACGCGCCGCACAAATGTCCGGTGGCGCCGCTCGAGATCACCTTCATGCTGCGCGATTACCTCATCGGCAGAGGGCTGCTCGACAAGAGCGAGATCACCTACACCTACCCGATCGGGCGCCTGCACGCGCTCGAACCGGTGGCGCATTGGACGGTGCCGGAATTCGAAAAGGCCGGCATCAAGTCGGAGACTTTCTTCAACACCAAGTCGGTCGACGCCAAGGCCAAGACCATCACTTCGGAAGAAGGGGTCACCCTGCCCTACGATCTGCTGGTCACCGTCCCGCCGCACAGCGGCCAGCAGGTGATCACCGATTCGAACCTGGGCGCCGGCGGCTGGGTGCCGACGGTGAAAAACACGCTGCTGAAGGAAGGCTCCGACAACGTCTTCATCGTCGGCGATACGACCAATATCCCGATCTCGAAGGCCGGCTCCACCGCCCATTTCGAGGCCGACACCATCGTCGACAATCTCGCCTCGATGCTCAAAGAAGACCGCTGGGCGCGCGATTACGACGGCAAGGTGTTCTGCTTCGTCGAAACCGGTTTCAACACCGGGACCTACGTCTGGTTCAACTACACGACGCCGCCCAATCCGGGCGCGCCGTCGCAGATGATCCATTGGTTCAAACTCGCCTACAACCGCATGTACTGGCTCTCAGCCCGCGGCTTGCTGTAAGGAGGCGACTATGACCGACTTAACCAACCAACCACTCGACGAAATGTCGCGCCTCACCTTGGCCGCACGCGAGGCCTTGACCGACAACATGGTCGAGCGCCTGGCCATGATGGGGGGCAACGCCCTCGAACTGCTCGACCGCCTCAACGACCCGAACACGGGCGCGGCGGTGCATTCGCTGATCGACCGGCTCACCGAGCTGCACAAGGTGGGCGCGCTCGACACAGTGTGCGACCTTGCCATGACGTTGCACGCCTCGCGCAACGCCCTGACCGACAACATGGTCGAGCGGCTGTCCATGTTCCTCGAGAGCATGATCAACACCGTCGGCAACGAGGCGATGGGAGAGCTTGCCGAGAACACCCGGCTTGCACTGGAAGAAGCCGCACAAGAGACAAAGGCGGCGGCGGCTCCGCGTGGCGGCGTGATGGCCACGTTGTCGCTGTTGTCGAAGCCGGAGACTCAGCGCAGCCTCAACTTCCTGCTGGCGTTCAGTGAAAAATTGCAGGAACGCGCTAGCGGTCCCGTCCCCAGGCTTTAGCATCTCGACGGCAAGACAAAATAAAGACCGGCGCTCCTGCGGCGCCGGTTTTTTTAGGTCCACGTCAGGCCCGTCAGCCGCGCGCAAACACTGCTTTGATGGCGCCGGCGAAGGAGCCCTCTTCCAAATACTTGATGCCGAGATAGCCGCCGCCGAGGATCGAAAGCCAGGCGATCATGCTGCCGAGCGCCAGCGTCGACATGCCGGTGACGCCCTGCCCGATCGTACATCCCAACGCCAGCACTCCGCCGGCGCCCATCAGCATGGCGCCGCCGAGATGGCGCGTCAGGTCATGACGGTCGACGAAGCTCTCGACGCGGAACGAACCGGTCGCTACCGCCATCAGGAAACTGCCGGTGATGACGCCGCCGATGACGGCGATGCCGAAATTGATGGTCGAGCCGGTGAAGGTCATCAGATATTGCAGACTTTCGCCGGCCGGCGCCACGAAAGTGACGGAGGCGAGTTGTACGGGATTGAATTCATCGGCCGCCAGAACGCCGGTGACGACCCAGCCGCCCACGGCACAGAGGCCGACAACAAGCCCGGCGACGATATTGGCGGGGCTGCGGCGGAAGCTGGCGTCCTTGAAACAGATCACCAGAAACAGCAGCGCGAGCACGGCCGCCGCCACCGCGCGCGCAGGCGCGGCCGGGAGCCCGATCGCCGCGCCGGCCATCTCGCCGAGATTCTGATTACGCAGACCGCGCGTGGTGAGATCGATATTGGTGGTTTCGATTTGCAGGCGCGGCAGCGCCAGCAGCCCGCGCAGCGTCATATAGGCAAAGATGCCGAGCACCACCATGACGATGAGAGATTTCAGATTGCCGCTGCCGAGGCGCACCAGCGTCCTGTTGGCGCAGCCGCCGGTCTGGGTCATGCCGAAGCCGAACATCGCGCCGCCGATAATGGCGCCGAGCCAGCCGAGATTGGCCGAGAGGTAGATCGACTTGTTGATGTCGATGACGCCGCCGAAGGAAAGCGCCTGGGTACCGATGATCGCCACCGCCATCGCCAGCAGCCAGGCCCGGAAGCGCCGCCCGTCCCCCATCAGGACCAGATCGGAGATGCCGCCCATCGTGCAGAAATTCGTGCGCTGCACGACCGCGCCGAACACCAAGCCGATAGCAAAGCCGCCGAGGCCGACGATCGTGGTTACGCCGAGTTCGCCCATTGAAAAAGCCGCTCCCAATCTCCGCCCTTGTTAGTCTGCGCCATCTTGGTCCGCAGCGCTTGTCCGAAGTCGCGGGGTGTGACCGCGCTGAATCTTATTATTTCACGGTCAACTGTCACATTCTTATATATTCAAAAAATACGATACGATTAGGGGCATTCCGTCAAGACCCCGCTGCGGCGGCCAAGCGGCTGATGCCGGACGGCGGGCGCAGGGCGGCGGCGCCAAGGTATTCAATCGTCTAAATCGAACGTTACACCTATAATTATGAATTGGATCGATTGATGGGGCGGTGCAATATACGGCTCTGAACAGGAGCCGCTCGGTGACCACGCTCGTTCCCAACAAGAACTCTTCCGCAAAGCCGCGGGTTTTGGCCGTTGCCTTGCCCCGCCGCCCGCAGTTTGGCGGCGCGATGACGGCCGCAATTTCGGTCGTGCCGGGCCTGCTGCTGACGGCCGGCATTGCCGCGGCTGCCTTCGGACTGCATCGGCTGCCGGGCATCTCGGTCCTGAGCCCGATGATTCTGGCGATCTTCATGGGGATCACCTTCCATAATCTCGTGCGCACGCCGGCCTGGGCCAAGGCAGGCGTGGTGTTCTCGCTGCGCCGGATCCTGCGGCTCGCCATAATTCTGCTGGGCCTGCAATTGACTGCGCAGCAGGTCGTCGCGGTTGGCGGCACCGGGCTCGCGGTGATCGTTGCCACTCTGCTCAGCACCTTCCTGTTCACCACTTGGGTCGGCCGCCTGCTCGGCGTCGACGCCAAGCTTACGCAGCTTATCGCCGCCGGCACCTCGATCTGCGGCGCCTCGGCGGTGATCGCCACCAATACAGTCACCGACGGGTCGGACGAGGATGTCGCCTATGCGATCGCCTGCGTCACCGTGTTCGGCTCGATCGCCATGTTCGCTTACCCGCTGCTGGTCGGCGTACTGCATCTCGACCCGCACGCCTATGGCCTGTGGACCGGCAGTTCGATCCACGAAATCGCCCAAGTGGTCGCCGCCGCCTATCAGGACGGCAGCCAGGCCGGCGATTTCGGCACCATCGCCAAGCTCACCCGCGTGATGATGCTGGCGCCGGTCGTGCTCTCGCTTGGGCTGCTGGTGCGCAGCCGCGGCAACCAAGCTCGCGCCAAGGTGCCCGCCCCGTGGTTCGTGATCGGTTTCATTGCGCTGATCGTCGTCAACAGCCTCGTCACTATCCCGGCCGGCATCAAGGCTCCAGCGGCCATGGCGACCACCTTCGGTCTTTCCATGGCATTGGCGGCCATGGGGCTGGAAACTGACATCCGCAAGCTGCGCGCCGAGGGCTTGCGGCCGCTCCTGCTGGGGCTTGTTGCCTTTTTCTTCATCTCCGGCTTCAGTCTGCTGCTGATCAGAGTGTTCACCTGACGGGTAGCGATGACCCTGGAGCAGCTGCGCGTCTTCGTTGCGGTCGCCGAGCGCGAGCATGTCACGCGCGCAGCCGCCGACCTCAATCTGACCCAGTCGGCGACGAGCGCCGCTGTCGCCGCGCTTGAGGCGCGTTACGCCACAAAGCTGTTCAACCGGATCGGCCGGCGCATCGAGCTGACGCAGGCCGGCCGGCTGTTCCTGGTCGAGGCTCGTGCCGTGCTGGCGCGCTCGGCCGCCGCCGAGACTGTGCTGGCCGAACTCGCCGGGCTCAAGCGTGGCTCGTTGGCGCTCGCCGCCAGCCAGACCGTGGGCAATTATTGGCTGCCGCCACTGATGCACCGCTATCGCACGGCCTATCCGGGCATCGCGCTCGGATTGACTATCGGCAATACCGAAACGGTCGCCGCGGCGGTGCGCGACGGCATCGCCGATCTCGGCTTCGTCGAGGGTCCGGTCGACGACGCGGCGCTCTCGGTCACGCCCGTCGCCGAGGACGAACTGGTCCTCGTCGTCAGCGCCGCCTTGCCGCGGCCGAAGCGGCATACCGTCACGGCGGCCGATCTCAAGGCGATGCGCTGGGTCTCGCGCGAGCGCGGTTCGGCGACACGCGCGCTGTTCGAGCAGGCGCTGGCCAAGGCCGGCGTGCGCCTGACGGATATCGAGCTGATGCTCGAACTGCCGTCGAACGAGGCGGTGCGGGCCGTGGTCGAGGACGGCGCCGGTGCGGCCGTGCTGTCGAAGCTCGTAGTCGCCTCTTCGCTCGAGTTCGGGCGCCCTGGTCGCGCTCGATTTCGCGGTGCCACAGCGGCAGTTCTTTGCGTTGCGCCACAAGGAGCGATCGATCACGCAAGCCGAACGCGAGCTTTACAAGCTCATCGAGTTCTCGCCCCGGGCGGTGAGCCGCCCCAAGTCCCCGCGGCGGCCAAAGCGCCGGTGATCAGCCGCGGGGCGCGTCCGCCGCGCGGCCGAAGGCGGCGCCGGCTTTCAGGCCCAGCAGGCGGAAGATCATGGCCGCCGGGCAGAACCCGGTGAATGCCGCCTGCAGCATGTTGGCGCCGACGAAGGCGGTCAAAAGCAGCCAATAAGGACTGACCAGCCAGGCCAGCGCGGCGCTCAGCAGCACCATGCCGCCGGCAAAGGCCAGGACAGCGCGATCGACGTTCATGACAAAAACTCCCTCATATTTGCGTCTTGACGATATACACGATAATTCGTATATACGCAAGTATGAAAATAAAAGCCGCAGCCATGCTGGCCGCCGCCGACGAGGCCAGCGAACTGCTGAAGGCGCTGGCCAACCGCCACCGCCTGCTCATCGTCTGCCAGCTGATCGAGAAAGAGCGCTCGGTGGGCGAGCTCGCCGCGCTCCTGAAGCTCCGCGACTCCACCGTGTCGCAGCACCTGGCCTTGCTGCGCAAGGATGGCGTGGTCACCGCGCGCCGCGACGGCCAGACCATCTGGTACGCCATCGGCAGCCCGCCGGTGCGCGAGTTGATCGGCACGCTTTATCGCACCTATTGCGACGTTCCGGCACCGCCGCGCAAGCGGGCGGTTCCCGCGCGCCGCCACAAGCTTGAGCCACATCAATGACCAATGCCGCCGGTCGCGCGAGACGAGGCTGACGCTGCGCGCACATCCGGCCCGAAGAGGATTTTTCGACATGCGTACCGCCGCGATGATCCCGCTTCTGCTCGCCCTGCTCGCCGGCCCTGCGCTGGCGCAGGAAACCTTTACGGTCGAGCCGCAGAAGGTCGCCGACGAGAAAGCCGTCTTCGCCACCGTCGAGAGCGCCAATGTCGTGCCGGCGCGCGCGCGCATCGGTGGCACCGTCGCCGAACTGTCGGTCAAGGAAGGCGACGAGGTGAAACAGGGCCAGGTGCTGGCGACCGTCGGCGACGAGAAACTCGTTCTGCAACTGAAGTCGCTCGACGCGCAGATCGCCGGGCTCGAGGCGCAGCTCGCGCAAGCCAAGGGCGATCTCACCCGCGCCGAAGACCTGTTCTCCAAGGGCACGATTCCGAAGGCGCGCCTCGACGAGATGCGCACCGCCTTCAATGTGGCGACCAACGCCCACCGCGCCCGCGTCGCCGAACGCTCGGTGATCGAGCAGCAGCTGACCGAAGGCAAGGTGCTGGCGCCGACTGCCGGCCGCGTGCTCAAGGTTCCGGTCACCGCCGGCACAGTGATCCTGGCGGGCGAGCCGGTGGCGCGCATCGCCGAGAAAAATTTCGTGTTGCGGCTGCGCGTGCCCGAGCGGCATGCGCGTTTCCTCAAGGCCGGCGACAGCGTGCGCATCGACGGCGAAGAACTCGGCGCGGGCGGCGCCCAATTCGGCACCATCAAGCTGGTCTATCCGCAGATCGAGGACGGCCGCGTGGTGGCCGACGCGCAGGTCAAGGGGCTGGGCGATTATTTCGTCGGTGAGCGTATTCGTGTCTGGGTCTCCGGCGGCGAGCGCAAAAGCTATATCGTGCCGGCCTCGTTCATCGTCACTCGCTTCGGCATCGATTATGCCCGCGTGCGCAAGGGCAAAGGCACGATCGACGTGCCGGTGCAGCGCGGCCGCGAATTGCCGCGCCCGGACATGCCGGACGCGCTTGAAATTCTGTCCGGACTGAAACCCGGCGACGTCTTGGTGCGCCCGTGAACCTTGGACTGTCGGGACGCCTCACCCAAGCGTCAATCCGTTCACCGCTGACGCCGCTGTTCCTGCTGGCGGCGCTGGCGGTCGGACTGCTGGCACTGCTCACCATTCCGCGCGAGGAGGAGCCGCAGATCAGCGTGCCGCTGGTCGACATCCGCGTCAGCGCCGACGGCCTGAAGGCGCCGGACGCGGTCGAGATGGTGACCAAGCCGCTCGAAGCGATCGTCAAGGGCATCGACAGCGTCGAGCACGTCTACAGCCAGACCGTCGACGACCGCGTGATGGTGACCGCACGCTTCAAGGTCGGCACCAACGCCGACGACGCCATCCTGCGCGTGCACGAGAAAATCCGCGCCAATATCGACCGCATCCCGGTTGGCATCCCGGAGCCGCTGATCGTCGGCCGCGGCGTCAACGACGTTGCCGTGTTGGTGCTTACGCTCTCACCCAAGCCGGAGGCGGCGGCGCGCTACAACGACAAGGACCTCTATCAGATTGCCCAGCAATTGCAGTTCGAACTGGTGAAGACCGACAATATCGGCCTCACATATATCTCCGGCGGCAATGCCCAGCAGATCCGGGTCGAGCCCGATCCGGAGAAGCTCTCACTCTACGGTGTCACGCTCCAGCAACTGGTCGCCAAGGTGCGCGAGGCCAACCGCTCGTTCCAGGCGGGCGCCGTGCGCGACAACGGCACCATGCGCGACGTGGCGGCGGGGCAGACGCTCTCCGGCATCCCCGATATCGGCCTGTTACTGGTGACGACCCGCGACAACCGCCCTGTCTATGTACGCGATGTTGCCAAGGTGGTGATCGGCCCCAGCCCGCGCGAGCACCGCGTCTGGATGGAAGAGCCGGAGAAGAATGGCCGTTGGGACCGCGTGCCTGCGGTCAGTGTCGCCTTTGCCAAGCGCGTCGGCGCCAATGCGGTGGTGGTGGCCGAGGACCTGCTGGCGCGGCTCGACAGCGTCGAAGGCCGCCTGGTCCCGCATGATGTGAATGTCACCGTCACCCGCGACTACGGCGAGACCGCCAACGACAAGGCCAACGAGCTGCTGTTCCATCTGGCGCTGGCCACGGTCTCCATCGTGGTGCTGATCGCCTTCGCCATCGGCTGGCGCGAGGCGCTGGTCACCGCCGTGGTGATCCCGACCACCATCCTGCTCACGCTCTTCGCGGCGAAAGTGATGGGCTACACCATCAACCGCGTCAGCCTGTTCGCACTCATCTTTGCCATCGGTATTTTGGTCGACGATGCCATCGTGGTGGTGGAGAACATCGCCCGCCATTGGGCGATGAAGGACGACCGCTCGCGCATGCAGGCCGCCATCGAGGCGGTGGCGGAAGTCGGCAATCCCACCGTGGTCGCCACGCTGACCGTGGTGGCGGCGCTGTTGCCGATGCTGTTCGTGTCCGGCCTGATGGGCCCCTATATGGCGCCGATCCCGGCCAATGCCTCCGCCGCCATGCTGTTTTCGTTCTTCGTCGCCATGGTGATCGCGCCCTGGCTGATGCTCAAGCTGCACCCGGAAGGCAAGCCGGTGCACGAGCACGAGGCGGCGCATGGCGAGGGTTTTCTCGGCCGGCTCTACCGGCGCTTCGCCAGCCCGATCCTGCGCACGCGCAAGCGCGCCTGGATATTCCTGATCGGCGTCGGCGTGGCGACCCTGGCCGTCTGCGTGCTGTTCTATACCGAGAACGTGACGGTCAAGCTGTTGCCGTTCGATAACAAGTCGGAACTGTCGGTGGTGATCGACTTGACCGAGGGCGCCACGCTCGAGGACACCGAGCGCACGCTGTTTTCGATTGCCGATGTGGCGCGGCAATTAGCGGAGATCCGTTCGATCGAGACCTATGCCGGGACGCCTGCGCCGTTCAATTTCAACGGGCTGGTGCGGCATTATTATATCCGCGAGGCGCCCGAACTGGGCGAATTGCATTTGAACCTGGCGCCGCGCGGCGAGCGCGGACGCAGCAGTCATGCCATCGCGCTCGATTTGCGCGCGCGCCTGAAGAAAGTCACCCTGCCCGCCGGCACCGTGGCGCGCGTGGTCGAGGTGCCGCCCGGCCCGCCGGTGCTGTCGACGCTGCTGGCCGAAGTCTACGGGCCGGATTCAAAAACGCGCCGCGATGTCGCCAATGAACTGAAGAAAATCTTCGCCTCGGTGCCCTATATCGTCGATGTCGATGACTCGATTGGCGCACCGCGCCCGCGACTGCGCATCTCCATCGACCAGGACCGCCTCGAATTTTTCGGGGTCGAGCAAAGCGACGTCTACGACACCATCCAGGCGCTGTTCGGCGGCACTACCGTTGGCTATTCCCATCGCGGCGAAGGCCGCAACCCGATCGAGATCGTGGTACGGCTGCCCAAGCGCAGCCTGTCCTGGAACGATGCGCTCGCCTCAACGCCGGTGCCCGCCAATGTGGTGCCCGGCTCAAAGAAGGTAGTCGAGCTCGGCGACGTGGTGCGCGTGACCAAGGAAGTGGGTTCGCCCGCCATCTTCCGCCGCGACGGCCATTTCGCCGACATGGTGATGGGCGAGCTGGCCGGCGCCTATGAAGCGCCAATCTACGGCATCCTCGCCGTCGACAAGCGCGTGGAGGCGCACGACTGGGGCGCTCTGGCCAAGCCGACCGTCCGCTTCCACGGCCAGCCGGAAGACGAGGCGAAGCCGACGATCCTGTGGGACGGCGAATGGGAAATCACCTACGTCACCTTCCGCGACATGGGCGCCGCCTTCATGGTGGCGATCGTCGGCATCTACATTCTGGTGGTGGCGCAGTTCGGCAGCTTCAAGCTGCCGCTGGTGATCCTGACGCCGATCCCACTCACCTTGATCGGCATCGTGCTCGGGCATTGGCTGTTCGGCGCGCCGTTCACCGCCACCTCGATGATCGGCTTCATCGCGCTCGCCGGCATCATCGTGCGCAACTCGATCCTGCTGGTGGACTTCATCCGCCACGGCGGCGGAGCAGGCAAAACCTTGCGCGAGGTGCTGCTGGAGGCGGGCAGCGTGCGCTTCAAGCCGATCCTGCTGACCGCGCTGGCCGCCATGATCGGCGCCGCCACCATTCTGCTCGACCCGATCTTCCAGGGGCTGGCGATCTCGCTGCTGTTCGGGCTCGCCTCCTCGACGCTGCTGACGGTGCTGGTGATCCCGGCCATCTATGTGGTTTTGCGCGATGCCGATCAGGTAGCGCGGGCCTAGAGCGGGCGGAAGAGGGCCTTGCTTGACAGCGTTTGCTGCCAATCCCTATATCCGCCCGTCCCGGATACAGATGCCGGGCTTTTCGTTGGCGGGGTAGCTCAGCTGGTTAGAGCAGCGGAATCATAATCCGGAGGTCGGGGGTTCAAATCCCTCCCCCGCTACGAAAAATCATCTAAGCGATTGATATCAATATATATAATGATGATTAGAGAAGGGGGTAAGTCGCGAGCCCATGTCTAGCTTTCTCACGCGCATCGCATTCTGCGAACTCATGTCGCGGCGGCCTCACCGAAATCCAATCGTGTGTTTTGATCAGGCGGCTGCAGGGCGCGTAATTGACGCGCGTAACCTTGCGGCCGTGCCCTTGGCGTATAAAGCGGCGGTATAAAGTGGGTCAATATACCGCCAGTTCGTTTCATGTGGCCTGATGCGAAACCGGCCTCCACCCACCAGGCTCACGAGCGCGGATTCCCGTCCGCTAAAATAGCGGGCCCTCTGTGGTCTCCGGTTCGCTGTTGGCTCGCCATGACACATCTCGCAGGCCAAGAGCGGGAAATTTACCCCGGCGTTGAGCGAGCCGAGCAACGAAAACCAGTAGCGGCCATTTATTTCGAGCACGAGCGATTTTTTGCGCCGGGCATCAAAGCGCATATCGATATGTGCAATGCCTGACCAACCAAGCTCATGGACAAGCCGTTCGGCAACGTCCATCGCTTGAGGATCATCTCTAAATTCGATGCCAATCGTAGGCTGGTAAGGTTTGGATGATGCCTTTATTTCGTGCTGCACGGTCGCCGCACAAATCTGGCCGTCACGACAGAGTACGTTGACACAGACATCGCTGCCTTCGATCAAAGTTTGCACGACCCAGCACTCATTGCTGGGTCGTGCAGCAAGAAAAACGGCGAGTTCTTCCGGATTTTCAAAACGTCTAATGCCAATTCCGCCATATGCGAGCGGCGGTTTGGCCAAGACGGGAAACACAAGAGCACCGAGCGCATCCTGTACTTTGCCGGTCGTTACCACCACTGTCGGCGGTTGGGGCAGGCTACAACGGGCAAGGACATCAGCGAGTTTCGCCTTGTCTGTGGCGACGTCGAAGGTGTGAGTATCGGGCAAATGCGGCAGTTTCGCAGCCCAGCCGAGTTCCTGGCGATGCTCGCTCAACGCCCTAATTGCGAAACCCGATATCGGCAGGACGACATCGATTCGCTTCTCGGCAACAATCTCTCCGATCCGTTTCAGCCAACGCTCGACGTCAAATGGGCCTTCAAATGCTTCGAAGCTGGCGCAGAATCTCGTGTACTTGAGTGCCGGCGCGGGACGCCGGGCAAAGGCATGAACAATGGCCCGTCCGCTCGCCGTTAGGCAGCAGGGCACGTGTAACTGCTCATCAGCATCGGGAATGAGAACAGAAATGCGATTCATTCTTGCACTATTATATCTGGCTGACAGTATCGCCAACGACGTTGGGTTCCGTGCCTTTTTGGCTGGCATGGAAGAGCAATGGTGTTTAACCAGCCGCTAATGGCGTTTCGCGAGATACAATGTCGGCCTCGGGTCAAAGGCGGACATTCGATCATGTCCGCTTTATTTCCGAAAGCGGACGTTAGGGGCGCATCCGCGCTGCCATTTTGGCTGTTCGTTTATGAGCCCACGCCTAGACCGGTCGGTGATAGTAGTCAAAGCGCTGGTGCGGTTATCGGTAATTTACATTAATGCGTTGCCGTCTCCCTATGCGGCTAACCTCATCAAGAAAACAGGTTCTGTTGTGCAGGATGACCGGCAGTGGTCCCCCGCCACGAAAACCGCCTTCAAAACAAATGCATGATGGATAGCAGGCGCGGAACGGCGGCCTTCCGCTCACTCCAGCCGCTCGAACCGGATCAGCGCGAAATGCCCCATCGGCGGCATCGGCCGCCGCTCGACGACGCGCACCGCACCGTTGCGGGTGGCCCAGTCGGCGAGCCGCCGATAAGGAAATTCCGGCCGCCAGCCAAGCCGGCGCGCGACCGGCGCGAAGCCCTGCTCGAACAGCCGGCGCGGGCCGCTTTCCGCGCCGAGGTGATTGACCAAGATGATCTCGCCGCCGGGCCGGATCACGCGCGCAAACTCGTCGAGGGTTTCCTCCGGATGCGGCACCGCCGTGATGACGAATTGCGCCACCACCACGTCAAAACTCGCATCGGGCAGCGGCAGCCGCTCGGCATCCATCACCGCCAGCAATTCGACATTGGCGAGCTTGTGCGCTTTGACGCGCTCGACCGCCTTGCGCAGCATCGGCTTGGAAATGTCGCAGCCGACCAGCCGGTTCACGGGCCGATAGTCGGGCAGCGAAATGCCGGTGCCGACGCCGACTTCCAGGATACGCCCTCCTTTAGGGCCGCACGCTTGTTCGGCTGCGGCGATGCAAGCCCGCCGGCCGGCGTCGAACACCGCGCCGAACACCAGGTCGTAAACCGGCGCCCAGCGCGCATAAGCGCGCTCCACGCTGTGCTGATCGATGTCCCCCATGGCCCCGATTAAGTGGGCTAGCGCGCGGCAGCCTGCGCCATGCGCTCATCGCCGGCGGGCGCGTGTTCGGCCGCGGCGTTCTTGATGAAGCCGCCGCCCAGCACCCGCGCCTGGCCGATGCCGGCGTCGTAGAACACGCAGGCCTGACCGGGCGAAACGCCGTCCTCGCCGTCCGCCAGCTCGACCTCGTAGCCGCCGTTCGCCGCCCGCAGCCAGCCCGCCTGCGGCGGCCGCGTCGAGCGCACCTTCACGAACACTTCGCGGCGGTCGTCGGCAAGCGCTTCTTCAATGCTGCCGTCACCGATCCAATTGACGTCGCGTAACACGATGCGGCTCATGCGCAACGCCTCGCGCGGGCCGACCACCACGCGGCGCTGCGCGGCGTCGAGCCGCACCACATAGAGCGGCGAGCCGGTGGCGAGCCCGAGCCCGCGGCGCTGGCCGACCGTAAAATGAATGATGCCGGAATGGTCGCCCAGCACCTTGCCGTCGAGATCGACAATATCGCCGGCTTCCGCCGCGCCCGGCTTCAAGCGCTCAATCACATCGGCGTAATGGCCGGTCGGCACGAAGCAGATGTCCTGGCTGTCGTGCTTGTCCGCGATCGCCAGGCCGAACTGGCGGGCCAGCGCGCGCGTCTCCGTCTTCGAGCGCTCGCCGAGTGGGAAGCGCAGCAGGTTCAGTTGCTCGCGCGTGGTGCCGAACAGGAAATAGCTTTGGTCGCGCTCTTCGTCGCGCGCGCGATAGAGCGCGCGCCCGCCGCCGGGCAGGCGGCGCGAGGCGACGTAGTGGCCGGTCGCCAGCACCTGGGCGCCGAGCTCGCGCGCGGTGTCGAGCAGATCGTGGAACTTGATTGCCATGTTGCAGTCGACGCAAGGGACCGGCGTCTCGCCGTGCATGTAACTTTCGGCGAAGCGATCGATTACCGCTTCCTTGAAACGGCTTTCGTAGTCGAGCACGTAGTGTGGAATGCCGATGCGCTCGGCCACCGCGCGGGCGTCGTAGATGTCCTGCCCGGCGCAGCAGGCGCCTTTGCGATGGGTGGCGGCGCCGTGGTCGTAGAGCTGCAGCGTCACCCCCACCACGTCATAGCCTTCCGCCTTCAGCAGCGCGGCCGTCACCGAGGAGTCGACGCCGCCGGACATGGCGACAACGACGCGGGTGGCTTCCGGGCGGCCGTCGAGATCGAGGCTGCTGGGCATGGCGGTGGAGGACATGGCGCTTCTTACTATAGGTGGCGACCAAGGTCGCGCAATGCATGGGGAGCACGGCAACAAAACCGCCGGCAAATCTTGCCGGTCCGCCAGCAGGCGCTGCCGGGCCGGGCCTTGCGGCCGCCGCCGGCATTTTTGCTAAACCATTGAATAACAACATAATATTGGCGATTCTGGAGCTGGCCTGACGATTGCAGACGAAAACGTGGATATCCGGAGGTCTGCCAGTGCCGTCAGTTGCGTCCGAAGCGAAAATCCCTGCTCTGAACCCGCCCTCACCGCCGGTGCCGCCCCCGCTGCCAGCGTCCGACCGCGCGCCGGCGTCGCCGTTCGAAAGCCTCCTTGATGATGGCGCGCAAGACGCCCCGCCGCCCGCCCCGCAGCCGCCGCCCGACGCGCGCAAGACGGATAAAGCCGACGCCTCGGAGCCCAACCGGCCGACCGCCGCCAGCGCGCAGAACAAACCCGCGAAGCCTCCCGCAAACGCCAAAGCGGCCGATACCGGCAAGCCAGGCAAGGTTGAAAAACCGGAGAAGACGGAAGCGGCCAAGGTCGACACGACCGACGAGACCGACAAGATTGCCGCCCAGTTTGAGGCCGCGTGTTCAAACAGCGGTGACGACAAGACAGCGGCTGACGGCAAAATCATCGACGGCAAGAGTGACGGCGACGACAAATCGAAAGCCGACGGCAAGAATACCGACACCAAGACGGACACCAAGACCGACGCCACGACTGATGCCAAGGTCGACGCGGAAGCCGCCGCCGCCCTCACCCCGCCCGACGCGGTCAAGCCGGCGGTCGTCGCGGTGGCGGTGAACACCGCTCCTGCCCCTGCTCCCGTCGCTCCCGTCGATGCCGCACCGGCACCTTCCAAAGATGCCGCGATCACCACCCCTGAGCCGACACCCGCGCCCGTGGCCATTGCGGTAGCCGCCGCCCTCGCACCGGCGGGTGAGGCGGTCAAGCCGGAGAAGCCGACAGCGCAACAGGCCGATGCTGTCTCAGCGGAGACCCCCAAAGGCAAGCCGGCCGCGCTCTTGCCGGTTCAGGCCAGTGCCGGCAAACCCGCCGACAATACCGATGATACCAAAGCGCCGGCCAAGGACGCGCAGGCTACGCAAGGCAACGGAAAACCGCAGGCCGTTGCCGACGATTCCGACAAGCAGGCCATCGCCAATGCGCGCGGTGAAACCCCAGCCAATAGCCATCGCGCGTCCAACGCGGACGCGCCGCAACCGGCGCCTAATGCCAACGCCAGTGCCGCCAAGCCCAGTGCCGACGTGCTGCAAACGCTCGCCGTCAACCCACCGCCGCACAATGCTGCCGCCACGGCCGCCAATACAGCGCCCGCAGCTGCGCCCGCTTTGCAGTTGGCGGCGCAAGCGCCGGTCCCGCTCGCCGGCGTTGCCATCGCCATCGCCGGCAAGGCGCTCGAGGGCAAGAACCATTTCGAGATCCGGCTCGATCCGCCCGAACTCGGCCGTATCGAGGTGCGCCTCGACGTCGACCGCGACGGCCAGGTGACCTCGCACCTCATCGCCCACCGCGCCGACACACTCGACCTGTTGCGCCGCGACGCCACCGGCCTGCAACGCGCCCTGCAGGATGCCGGGCTGAAAACCGCCGACAACGGCCTGCAATTCTCGTTGCACGACCAATCCACCGGCCGCCACCAAGACACCGCCGGCACCAAGACCGCCCAGCTCGTGGTCCAGGATGAAACGCCTAACGCCGTCGAACCAACGCCAAACGGCTATGCCCAGCTCGCCCGTCTCCGTGGCGGCCTCGATATCAGAGTTTAGGACGCGATCATGAGCACAATCCCGGCGATCTCAGCAGCCTCGACCTCAAACGTTGCCAGCACGATCGACAACACCGAAATCGCCAGCAATTTCACGACATTCCTGCAATTGCTGACCACGCAGCTCAGAAACCAGAACCCGCTTGACCCGCTCGACACCAACCAGTTCACCCAGCAACTCGTCCAGTTCGCCCAGGTCGAGCAGCAGATGAAGTCGAACGACCAGCTCTCAAGCCTGGTGTCGCTGGAGAAAAGCGCGCAAGCCTCAACCGCGCTCGCCTATGTCGGCTCCACCGTTGTGGTGGACGGCTCGACCGCCCCGCTCGCCAACGGCAGCGCGGCCTGGAGCCTCAACGTCACCAAGCCCTCGACCGCGACCATCGTCATCAAGGATGCGACCGGCCAGACCGTCTATTCCGGCAGCTACGGCGTCAATCCGGGCAATCAGCAATTCAGCTGGAACGGCCGCGGCAACGACGGCACGCAGTGGCCGGATGGCAATTACACGCTCAGCGCCACGGCGCTCGATGCCAACCAGCAGTCGGTCGGCATTTCGACCGAGGTGCAGGCCACCGTCGACTCGGTCGATCTCACCCAGGATCCGCCGCTGCTGTCGATCAACGGGCAGGACTATTCGCTGGACAAGATCAAGCGGATCGTGCGCTCCGGCGCCTGACCCTCGCGCTCACACCGCGCGCGCGCGCGCATCGCCGTGCATCTCGCCCATCACCGTCTCGACAGCGCGTTCGAGCACCGCCACTTCGAAGGGTTTGCGCAGGATATCAAAGCGGCCGTCGGCCGATTGCGCCGCGTCGCTGTAGCCGCTGGTGAGCAGCACCGGCATGTCGGGAAATTGGTCGCGGCAGGCCTGCGCCAAAGCGAGGCCATTCATCGGGCCCGGCATCACGATATCGGAAAACAGCAGGTCGAAATGGATGCCCTGCTGCAGATGGCGCAGCGCCTCGGTGGCGTTTTCCGCCCGCACCACGCGGAAGCCTAATTGCTCGAACAGCGTACTGGTCAGTTCCGCGACCTCGCGGCTGTCCTCCACCAGGAGCACGGTGCCGCGCGCCTGGTCGGGCGCGACCGGTTGGCCCTCCACATGCGCCGACGGCTCCGCGCGCGAGCGCGGCAGATAGACGGTGACCGCCGTGCCCTTGCCCACCTCGCTCGTCAGCGTCGCCGCCCCGCCCGACTGGATGGCGAAGCCGTGCACCTGCGATAGGCCCAGACCCGTCCCCTTGCCGACCGGCTTCGTGGTGTAGAACGGTTCGAACACCCGCGCGAGCACATCCGGCGGCATGCCGCTGCCGGTGTCGATCATGGCGAGTGCGACGAAGTCGCCCGCCAGCGCGCCCGCCGCCGAGCCTGGCGTAAGCACCACATTGCGCGCCGACAGCGTGATGGTGCCGCCGTCCGGCATGGCGTCGCGCGCATTGACCGCGATATTGACCAGCGCCAATTCGAGCTCGCCAAGATCGACGTCGACCGGCCATATCTTGCCCTCGATGTCGCAGATCAGTTCGATATTGCCGCGCAGTGACGGCGCCAGCATGTCGCGCACCGCGTCGATGTGCAGGCGCAGATCGACGGTCACCGGAATCAATGTCTGGCGGCGCGAGAACGCCAGCAATTGCCGGGTCAGCCTCTCGCCGCGGCCGGCGGCGGCGCGGATCGCTTCCACCGCCTGCCTGTCCTTGGCATCTTGCAGCCGGCTTTGCAGGATCTGCGCGTAGCCCGACACGATCATCAAGAGGTTGTTGAAATCGTGCGCAATGCCGCCGGTGAGCTGGCCGAGAGCTTCCATCTTCTGGGCCTGCGTGAGCTGGTCCTTCGCCTCTTCGAGCGCCACCTGCGCCTCGTGCTGGGAGGTGATGTCGCGTACCAGCTGCGCAAAGCCGATCAGCTCGCCGGTGTCGCCGCGGATCGCGTCCATGACCACGCTGGCAAAGAAGTGGCTGCCGTCCTTGCGCATCAGCCACATCTGCGCCTCGTATTGGCCCTCGCGGGCGGCGCTGACGAGCGCGTCGTCCGCCAGATCGGTGGTGCGAACGTCCTCGGGTAGGAAAACGCGGAAATGCCGGCCGATGATCTCATCCGCACTGTAGCCTTTGATGCGCGCCGCCCCATCGTTCCAGCTGCGCACGCGACCGTCAACATCGAGCATGTAGATCGCGTAGTCGCGCACGCCCTTGAGCAGCAGCCGATAGTTCTGCTCGGATCGGCGCAGCGCGCGCTCGGCGTCCTTGCGCTCGGTCACGTCCAGGCAAACACCGAGCATGCGGATTGGGGCGCCGTTCTCGTTGCGCACTACCTCGGCGATGCTGTGCACGTGGCGGATGCCGCCGTCGGCGCGAATGATGCGCTGCTCGTGGCTGAATTCCGTGCGCCCATTGAGGGCGGTGTTGATGCTCGCTTCCACCCGGGCACGGTCGTCGGGATGCACGAAGCTGAGGAATTCCTTGACCGTGCCGCGAAAGCGGTTGCGCGATATCCCGTAGATTTCATAGAGCTGGTCGGACCAGGTTACGCGGTCTTTCTCGATTTCCCACGACCAACTGCCCAGATTGGCGAGACGCTGAGCCTCCTGCAAATGAATATTGGCGTCGGCAAGCGCGGCGGTACGCTGCCGGACGCGCGTGTCGAGGTCGCTTTGCGTGCGGCGCAAGCTCTTTTCGGTGCGCTTACGCATCTCCACGTCGGCGCTGAGCGTCAGGCTCGGCAGCGACAGGCTGGTCATGAGGGTAAGCAGCATCAGGAAAGATTCGTTCGAGCTGGACGGCCCGAACGGTCCGGCGTTTTGAATCGTGGCCCAGACCGCAAAACTGGTCACGATCACGCTGATGGTTGCGGTGTCGCGCGGACCCCGCCGCAGCGCCGCCCACACCAGCGGCAGGATCGCCAGGAAGCCGAGGGGGCTCGAATATTCCGAGCGCGGCAGCAGCGGGCTGAACGAGATAAGACCGACGGCGACGGCGGATGCCAGCACCGCGACGACCGCGAAGAACTCGCGGCGGTCGAAGGCGCGCCAATTGGTCTGCGCCCACAGCACGATCACCGGCGTCACCACCAACGCCCCGGCGGTATCGCCCAGCCACCACGTGACCCAGACTGGCGCGAAGTTCGTCCACTGCGCAAAGCCCGCCTGACACAGGGTCAGCACGCCGATTGTGGCGCTGGTCACGGTCGCCGGCCCGACGCAAACAAGCGCGAATTTTGCCACCCGTCCCGCCGTCGCGAAGGTCTTGGCGCCGCCCGACCAGCGCTCGATCAGGTAGCCGCCGACCACGGCCTCCAGCGTATTGCCAAGCGCGATGGCGGCGGAACTCTCCAGCATGCCGTTGTCGGTAAAATTGGCGGCGAAGGCGCCGATCAGGATCGCCGGCCACATGCGCAGGCCGCCCAGGAGCACGGCGGCGAGCGCGACGCCGGTCGCCGGCCAGATCGGGCGGGCGCTCGAATTGACCGAGGCGAGATGCAGGCCGAGCTTGGCCAGCGCGAAATAAGCAGCCGCTACGACCACCAGCGCGACGAGATAGGCGCCAATGGCAAGCCACCTTTTGAGTCCGGCGGCAGGGAGTTTTTCCAACGTCGCACCCCTGAAATGGGCTCAGCCCGCCCCATAATAGCCCAGCAAATGCATTTGCTGCATCCGACCGGAGGTAGCCCGGTGTCCTATCTGTAACCAAAAGGTTAGCGAAATCAGGGCAATGATTTGCCCCTTCGCGCGGCTTGCTTAGGTAAATTTTAAGTCCAGCCTTGTAATTTGCGTTTCAGTACCTGTCAGTCGAGTCCTGAGTCCTGTGAGTACAACAATGACCGAACCCCAGCGCCCGAGGGTCAAATACGTCATCGGGCCGGATGGCAGTCCGCTCACCATCGCGGACCTGCCGCCACCGAGCACCAAACGTTGGGTCATCCGCCGCAAGGCCGAGGTGGTCGCCGCCGTACGGGGCGGCCTGTTGTCGCTTGAGGAAGCCTGCGCGCGCTACACGCTGACGGTCGAAGAATTCCTCTCCTGGCAGTATTCCATCGACCAGCACGGCCTCGCCGGCCTGCGCACCACGCGCATACAGCAATACCGGCAATAGCCGGTGCGCCCAATTTGCCATCCCGGCGCCGGCCATCGCGGCCGGCGCTTTCGTTTGCGCCGCGCATGACGCCCCCGCCACGCGCCCCAGCTGCAACTCCGATTCGGGCCGAACGAAGCCGCGCGGGTCGCCGTGGAGAAAAATATCCCGCATTCGCCGCATTAACCGGACGCTAACTATAAACTGGGCAAATCTTGCCGGGTGAGGCGCGCAATCCGCGCTCATTGGGTAGGACAAGCCGGTGCAAGGTTTCTTCGACTTCGTGAAGTCGCTGGGTGCTGCGCGAATGGCGGCGATGGCCGCGGTGACGCTGGCGCTGATCGGCTTCTTCTCCTTCTTGATGGTCCGGATGACGACGCCGCAGATGGTGCCGTTGTTCACCGATCTGGCGATGGATGATAGCTCCACCATCATCAAGGACCTCGATCGCCGGGGCATCGCCTACGAGCTCAAAAACGACGGCGCCATTATCATGGTGCCGCGCGATACGGTCGCGCGATTGCGCATGAATCTTGCCGAGAGCGGCCTGCCCAAGGGCGGCGGGGTCGGCTACGAGATTTTCGACAAGTCGGACGCGCTCGGGGCCACCACCTTTATCCAGAACATCAATCACCTTCGGGCGCTCGAAGGCGAGCTCTCCCGCACCATCCGCAGCCTCGACCGCGTGGAAGCGGCCCGCGTACATCTGGTGCTGCCCGACCGGCCGCTGTTCTCGCGCGACAAGATCGAGGCCTCCGCCTCCATCGTGCTCAAGGTCAACGGCATGCTGACGCAGAGCCAAGTGCGCGCCATCCGCCATCTGGTGGCGACCGCGGTCAACGGCCTGAAGCCCGAACGCGTGTCGGTGATCGACGAGACCGGCAAGCTGCTGGCCGACGGTGCCGGCGAAGGCAACGCGTTGAACGGGGCCAGCGCCGACGAGCGCAAGGTCGCCTACGAGAATCGCGTGCGCAAGGAAGTGGAAAGAATCGTCACTTCGGTGGTCGGGCCCGGCCGCGCGCGCGTGCAGATCAACGCCGATTTCGACGTCAACCGCATCACCCAAACCTCCGACAAATTCGACCCCGACGGCCGCGTCGTGCGCTCCAGCCAGACGCGCGAAGAGAAATCCTCCACCGGCAGCGGCAACGACGGCGCGGTCTCGGTCGGCAACGAATTGCCCGGCGCCGGCAAGACATCGAGCGGAAACTCCAGCAACCCGCGCGACAACAACAGCAAGACCGAGGAGATCGTCAACTACGAGATCTCGCGCACCACCAAGACTGAGGTCATCGAGGCCGGCCGGGTCAACCGCATTTCGGCGGCCGTCCTGGTCGACGGCACCTACAGCAAGGACGCCAAGGGCCAGGCCATCTACAAGCCGCGTTCGAAGGATGAGATCGAACGCATCGCCGCGCTGGTGCGCACGGCCATCGGCTTCGACGCCAAGCGCGGCGACCAGGTCGAGGTGGTCAATCTGCGCTTCGCCGAAACCTCGCCGGTCCCGATCAGCACGCCGAGCGACTGGATGAGCTACCTGCAATTCACCAAGGACGACATCATGCGCGCCGCCAATCTCGGCGTGATGGCGCTGCTTGGCCTCATCGTCCTGCTCCTGGTGGTGCGCCCGCTGGTGCGCCGGATCGTAACGCCCGACGGTGTCGCCGGTGATGGCGCGATGCTTGCCGGTACGGCCGGCGTCGCCGGGGTCGCCGGCGCAGTCGGCGGCGTGCAGATTTCCGGCGGCGGCCAAGGCACCATTACCACGACCGGTGGCCCCAACGTGTCGATCGTCGGCAGCGACGAAGCAGTCGCCATCTCCAACCGCACCTCCGCCATGATCGACGTCGCTCAGGTGCAAGGCCAGGTCCACGCTCAGTCGGTCAAGAAAGTCGGCGAGCTCGCCGAGAAGAACCCGCACGAGGCGGTTTCTGTCATCCGCAGCTGGCTCCACGAGAACGCCGCATGATCGTGAAAAGTGGAATGGATTTTCGCAAAAGATCATGCGCGATGCAAAATGTGAGGAAAGCATTTTGACACGAACGAAACGGATCAAACTCTAGCCATGCCATCGGCCTACGACGCAAAACCCAAGGAAGCTGCGGTGCGCGAGGATATTGGCGGCCTGATGGCCGAGCTCGCCAAGCGACAGCAGGCTCCGCAACAGCAGCGCAAGCTTACCGGCCCGGAACGCGCCGCCGTGCTCATGCTCGCGCTCGGCGAGCAATACGGCGGCAAGATCTTCGGCATGCTCGATGACGACGAGCTGCGCGAAATCTCGGTCGTGATGTCGTCACTCGGAACGATCGAGTCTGAATCGGTCGAACAACTGCTGTTGGAATTCGTGTCACGCATGTCGGCCTCGGGCGCGCTGCTCGGTAACTACGACGCCACCGAGCGGCTGCTCCAGCAATATCTGCAGCCCGAGCGCGTGCACGGCATCATGGACGAGATCCGCGGCCCGGCCGGCCGCAACATGTGGGAAAAGCTCGCCAACGTGCAGGAAGAGGTGTTGGCGAACTATCTCAAAAACGAATACCCGCAGACCGTGGCGGTGGTGCTGTCGAAGCTGCGCCCCGAGCACGCCGCGCGCGTACTTTCAATTCTGCCCGAGGACCTCTCGCTTGACGTCATCAACCGCATGCTGCGCATGGAGTCGGTGCAGAAGGAAGTGATCGAGCGCGTCGAACAGACGCTGCGCACTGAATTCATGTCCAACCTGTCGCAAACCCGCCGCCGCGACGCCCACGAGGTGATGGCCGAAATCTTCAACAATTTCGACCGCCAGACCGAAACCCGCTTCCTTACGTCGCTGGAAGAGGAAAACCGCGACGCCGCCGAGCGCATCAAGGCGCTGATGTTCACCTTCGACGACCTGGTCAAGCTCGACACCGCCTCGGCACAGACGCTGATGCGCAACATCGACAAGGACAAACTGGCGATCGCACTCAAGGGCTCCAACGAGACCGTACGCCAATTCTTCTTCAGCAACATGTCCACGCGCGCCGCCAAGATGCTGGTCGACGACATGCAGCAGATGGGTCCGGTGCGGCTGCGCGACGTCGACGAAGCGCAGGCGCTACTGGTCAACGTCGCCAAGGATCTGGGAGCCAAGGGCGAAATCGTGATCACCAAGGGCCGCGGCGACGAAGAGATGATCTATTGAGGATTCGAAGGATGTCCGACGGCCGCACCAAACTCCGCTCATTCCCGCGCACGCGGGAACTCAGGACGTCGTTTGTGGCCTTCGTAGTTGTTTGCGCTGGGTCCCCGCTTGCGCGCGGACGGGCGGGGACGGGAATGCAATGAAAGCGACCGCAAAATTTATGTTCGATGAGGACTTCTCCGGCGGCGGCAATCCGACCATCACGCTGGTCGAGCACGAGCGCCGCCGCGCGGACGCCGAGTCGCAGGCCTATCGCAACGGCTTTGCCGCCGGCCAGGAGCAGGCGCAGAAGGAAGCGGCCGAGCACACCGCGACCGCGCTGGCGCTGATCGCCGACAGCATGGACAAGCTCCATCGCGCGCTTGCCGGCATCGAGGCACGGCTGGAGACCGAGGCGGTGGACGTTGCGGTCGCGGTCGCCGGCAAGCTGGCGCCCGAATTGATCGCGTGCCAGCCGTTCGCCGAAATTTCGGCGCTCGCCACCGATTGCTTCCAGCACCTGGTGAAGACGCCGCACGTCGTGGTCCACATCGGGCCTGAGATCCACGACATGGCCAAGGACAAGCTCGAGGAGATCGCCCGCGCGCGCGGCTTCGAGGGCCGGCTGATGGTGCAGGCCGAGGACGGCCTGGCGCCCGGCGATTGCCGCATCGAATGGGCCGACGGCGGCGTCAAGCGCGACGAGGCCGCCACGCGCGCCGTGATCGATGACGCGGTCGCCCGCTACGTTGCCGCCCGCACCGCCGCCACAAACTAGGAATTCCGGAGACCGAACCGATGTCTGACAACGACAGCGACAACAAAGAGGTCCCGCTTCCCGACCTCGAAGCCGGCGGCGAGATGCAGGCCGTCGAGGAAGCCGGTGAGCTGGCGCCGAGCGACAGCGAGCCGGTCGATGGCGCCGCCGATTTGGAGGCGGTGTTCGACGTGCCGGTGCAGGTCTCCGCCGTGCTTGGGCGCGCGCGCATGGAAGTCGGCGAGCTGCTCAAACTCGGACCCGGCGCTGTGCTCGAACTCGACCGCAAGGTCGGCGAAGCGATTGATATCTATGTCAATAACCGCCTGGTCGCGCGCGGCGAGGTGGTGCTGGTCGAGGAAAAACTCGGCGTCACCATGACGGAAATCATCAAGGCGGAGCACAACTGATGCGCCATGTCTTCCGCCAATCTGCAGTCGGATACGGAGCTTAAGCCATGCAACTCCTGATCGTCGGCACGCTCGGCGGCCAACTCACCGCCGCCAGCAAGATCGCCATGGACAAGGGCGCCAGCGTCACCCATGCGACAACCAATGAGCAGGCGCTTGCAGTGCTGCGCTCCGGGCGCGGCGCCGATCTGCTGATGGTCGACGTTACCCTCGACATCCGCGATCTGGTTACGCGGCTCGACGCCGAGCGCATTCATGTGCCGATCGTGGCCTGCGGCGTCACCAACGACGCGCGCGCGGCGGTCAACGCCATCCACTCGGGCGCCAAAGAGTATATCCCGCTGCCGCCCGATCCCGAGCTGATCGCGGCGGTGCTCGCCGCCGTCGCCGACAATTCGCGCGACATGATCTATCGCGACGACGCCATGGCCGCCGTCGTCAAGCTCGCCCAGCAAATCGCCGGCTCCGATGCGTCAGTGCTGATCAGCGGCGAGAGCGGCACCGGCAAGGAAGTGCTGGCGCGCTATCTGCATGCGCGTTCGACCCGCGCCAAGAAGCCGTTCATTACCGTCAATTGCGCGGCGATCCCTGAAAACCTGCTGGAATCCGAGCTGTTCGGCCACGAGAAGGGCTCCTTCACCGGCGCGCTCGGCCGCCGCATCGGCAAGTTCGAGGAAGCCAATGGCGGCACGCTGCTGCTCGACGAGATTTCCGAGATGGACGTGCGGCTACAGGCGAAACTGCTGCGCGCCATCCAGGAACGCGTGATCGACCGCGTCGGCGGCAGCCGGCCGGTGCCGGTCGATATCCGCATCGTTGCGACGTCCAACCGCAACCTCACCGAGGCGGTGCGCGAGGGAAAATTCCGCGAGGACCTCCTGTTCCGCCTCAACGTGGTGAACCTGAAGATCCCGCCCTTGCGCGCACGCCCGGCCGACATCGGCGAGCTGGCGCAGTATTTCGTCAAGAAATATTCCGCCGCCAACGGCCTGCCGGTGCGCCCGCTGTCGGCGGAGGCGCGCCGCACGCTCAGCGTCCACCGCTGGCCAGGTAATGTGCGCGAACTGGAGAACACGCTGCACCGCGCGGTGCTGCTCTCGACCGGTCAGGAGATCGGCGTCGACGGCATTCTCTCGCCCGACGGCGCCCGCCTCGACCAGGCGCGCGCCAGCGGCGCCGTCGCCCATGCCGCCATGGCCGCCGAGCAGGTTACGCGCAATCTGGTCGGCCGCACCGTGGCCGAGGTCGAGCGCGATCTCATCCTGGAAACGCTCAAGCATTGCCTCGGCAACCGCACGCACGCCGCCAACATTCTCGGCATCTCGATCCGCACGCTGCGCAACAAGCTCAACGAATACGCCGCCGACGGTTCACCCATCCCGCCGGCCAATGGCGGCGGCGAGATGCGCGGGGCGGCGTAGCCCTGCCGCCAGCCCGCATAAACAAAAAGCCCGGCTCGACCGCCGGGCTTTTTGCTTTAAATGACGCGTAGCGCCGCGATAGGAAAGTCAGCTACTGGTTTCCCCGGTGCCGTTTTCCTTCTTGTCGCGCGTTGTGTCGAGCTCGACCGCCTTGGCCATCAGTTCGTTGCTGATGGCTTCCAGCCGTTCGACCAGCCCGCGTCCTTCGCGCGCCAGCCGGATGCAACGGTCGGCCGTTTCGATCAGATATTCCTCGGTCTTTAGCATGATATCTCCGTCACCGATTTGCGCCGCATATGCATACAAATTGCGGCAATACAAGGTAGATTTTGCGCATGGCGCCATGCGGCAGTGGCTTGCCCGATAATCGTTGGTGTTCCAACTACATAGGCGAAGCGCGACGATGCCCACCCTGTACAAAATCTGCCCTGCTTCGCTTTGGCGCGAGGCCGAACGCACGGGCGTTTTCCGCGGCTCCGCGCACGACATGCGCGACGGCTTCATCCATTTCTCAACCGCCGGCCAAGTCGCCGAAACCGCCGCCAAGCATTTCGCCGGGCAGGACGATTTGTTGTTGATCACCGTCGAGGCCGCCATGCTCGGCGCTGCGCTCAAATGGGAGCCCTCGCGCGGTGGCGCGCTCTTTCCCCATCTTTATGGCGAACTCGATTTAAATGCCGTCCGCAAGGTCGCGCCGCTGCCGCTTGCGGCCGGCGGCCGCCATGCTTTGCCACCGCTCGATCCGTGATTTTGGTGCGCGCCAGGGAACAAGTTGCGCGCCACGGCATTATCGACCTGGGCCTCCGCCCCAGCGAGTTCCCATGCCACTCCAGGACGAGAATTGGGATACCATTCACGCTTCGGCCTATAGCCACGCGCGCGCACTCATGCGTCCGGCGACGGCCACGCCGCGCCCACATGGCGGCTTGCGTTATCGCTGTCCGGTCACCGGCAGCTTCGTGCTGGTCACCGACGAGCCCACCTTGGCCGCGCTTGCACAGCCGCACGCGCGCCTGCGCTGCGCCGATTGCGGTGAACTGCATCTGATGACCGTCGCGGCCGAGGTTCCGGCGGTCGCCGCCACGGACGATTAGCGTCCAGCCCGCAAGCCTCTCGGCCCATCACTTACATTTTCCGTTCTTCAGATGCTTGCCGGGCGGGCAAACAGAAGATTTGGTAGCAGCCTTTTTGGTCGTCAGCTGGCCTTGGACGCCCTGCTTGTTTTTGTTCTTGTTGCCAGCCTGACCGTTTTTGTTGCCGCCACCCTGATTTTTTTGAACGCCACCCTGATTCTTTTTGGATTTGTTTTTGTTCGGCTGGCCGAGATTCGCTTTCTGATTCTGCTTGTTAAATTTTTTGTTTTTGTTGCCGTTATTGTTTTGCTGGTTTTTGTTGCCAAGGTTTGCATTCTTATTTTGAATTTTCGGCTTTTGGCCGTTCTTGTTCTTGATGTTCTGTTTTTGGCCGTTCTGTTTTTGATTGTTACCGGCCGGGGGCGCTGTTACCTGCTTGACAATCGGCGGCGGCGGCGCAGCCGTCGTCTGCTTGGTGCCATTGCCGGTCTTTCCGTTCTGCGGACGCAACACCTTCACGACCGGCGGCGGCGGTGGCGGCGCAACGTTGGTGACGTTGGCCGGGCCTTTGTTGCCGGAGAATTTGTTCTGGCCTTGGCCTTTGCCTTGGCCTTTACCTTGGCCCTTGCCCGGACCTTGGCCCTTGCCGCCGCCGAATTGCTGGTTGCCGAACTGCTTGTTGCCGCCGGACTTGCCCGGCTTATTCCCCGGGCCCTTGTTGCCGAATTGCTTGTTGCCGAACTTTTTCCCCGCGTTTTTTCCACCGCCGAGCTTGCCTTGCAGCAACAGCGGCACGATGCGCGCAAGCGATGGCACGCATTTCAGATGCGGATAATTGCCCCATACCGCCATGCCAGGCGGGCAATGGCAGGACAGGCCGCGGCCGGACAGGCGCACCACGCCGCCGCGGCAGGTCAGGTCGGCCCGTGTCAGGCAGCGCCCGCGACGCAACTGCCATGGCGGGCAGGCACCGCGGCCGGCCCAGTGGCATTCGCCGGTCCTGGGCGACCAGCGCCAGCCGCGCGGGCAGACGAGCACCACCTCCTGTGGCGCGCGGCAGGACGAACCGGTCCAATAGCCGCCGATCGCGCGGCAATCCGCGACCGCCTCCGCATATTCGTTGCTCACCGCGCTGACCACCGCCGGCTGCGACGTCGAGGCAACGTCCCAATGGCTGCGGCTTTCATACTTCTCGGGGATGTCCTTTGCCAGCACCGGCTCGCCGTCCACGGTCAGCAGATAATTTTCGGTCGCGCCGTTGCGCAACTGCACATAGGACGTGCCGTCGACCGGCTCGAAGGTCCATTGCGCTTCCTCGGCGTCGGCGGTCGCTTTCACGGTGTGCAGCTTGCCGGCGAGATCGGCGAGATAAGTGTGCTTCCATTCGTTCCTGATGCGCACATAGGGCGTGCCCGGCACTTCCTCGAACGTCCATTTGGCGCTGTCCCATTGCGGCTTGACCCGCGTGATCTCGGTCCGGCCGGAGGATTCGTTGTTGAGCGCCTTGTGCGGATCGTTGGCGGGACTCAGCCGGTAGCTGCCGGTCAACTGGAATTGCTCGACCGGCGAGACTTGCGGGGCCGGCGGCGGCGTGCCGGCGGCGCCGGGTTGCGCCTGCGAAATCGCCTGCTGCTGGCCCGGCGGCGGCGGGGCCACCTGTGCGGTGGCGCCGCCGATATCCACGGTCATCGGCGCTTCGGTGGCGGTGTAAATCGACAGGCATTCGTCCGCGTCGTTCGTCACCAGCCAGGCAAATCCCGGATAGGCCGGCTGGCGTAAAATGTGTTGCGGCTCGACGACCCCATAGAGTTTGCGCTCGCCGTTCGCGTCGATCCAATAGACGCGGCGGCGTTCGGCGGAGGTATTGCGAAACGTCAGCTCGACCGACGCGGTACCGAGTTGCGTGGACTTCACCGTGCTTTCGTCAGCGCATTCCTGCGCCCGCGCCGCGCCCGTCCAGGCCGCCAGCGCAATAATCAGCGCGGCCGCGACGCCAAGCCCGGTTCTCGCCGACCCTGCCCTGGGCCGAACCAAACTCAAGGCGTCCGAAGCGATCGCAATCATGATGAAACCCCCACATTGCACATCGGCGCCCGCGGCCGCGTGCGTAAACAAGGCGTAAAATTTGACCGTAACACGCGGGAAACGAAAAGCGCAGTCGTGCGGCCCGGCAAAGCACGCGGAGGCCCTGCGTCATTGTGGCGCCAAGGCCCTTTTCGGCGGGGTTTGACCGCCGATACCCGGGAAATGCCGCCAAAAAGCGCGGCGAGGCCACCCCGGTTAACCCCTCGCTAACCATAAAATGGGCAAATATTGCCGGGGCAAGGGGTATTCGCCCACCACGGCGCGCTACTCAAGCACCGCGCCGGTAACGGGCTCCCTTTTGATGACGTCCGTATTGTCCGCGTCCGCGCCGCCAAGTGACCCGGCGGCATTTTTTGAGCAGGCATGAGCGACACCACCGCCGCGACCGAACCGACCACCGCCACTGGCGCCATCCGGCTGCCTGGCTTCGGCGAGATCGGCGCCTTCGTCAGGCGCGGCGACATCGGCCTCGCCGTCGGCGTGCTCGCCATCCTGGTGGTGCTGATCCTGCCGCTGCCGCCGCTGCTGCTCGATTTCTCGCTGGCGATCTCGATCATCTTCTCGGTGCTGATCCTGATGACCGCGCTGTTCATCCACGCGCCGCTCGAATTCTCCGCCTTCCCGACCGTGCTGCTGATCGCCACCATGCTGCGGCTGTCGCTCAACCTCGCCTCCACGCGGCTCATCCTGTCGCGCGGCCATGAAGGCACCGACGCTGCCGGCTACGTCATCCAGGCCTTCGGCAATTTCGTAATGACGGGCAATTTCGTCATCGGCATCATCGTCTTTATCATCCTGGTGATCGTGAACTTTGTTGTTATCACCAAGGGCTCGGGTCGCATCGCCGAAGTCGCCGCCCGCTTCCACTTGGACGCCATGCCCGGCAAGCAGATGGCGATCGACGCCGATCTGAGCGCCGGGCTGATCGACGAGAAGGAGGCCCGCCGCCGCCGGCAACAACTCGAGGATGAAGGCGGCTTTTTCGGCGCCATGGACGGCGCCTCCAAATTCGTGCGCGGCGACGCCATCGCCGGTCTCCTGGTGGTGTTCATCAACGTCATCGGCGGCATGATCATCGGCATCGCGCAGCAAGGCATGAGTTTTGCCGACGCCGCGCATTCCTACACCCTCCTCACCGTCGGTGACGGCCTGGTCACGCAGATCCCGGCATTGATCGTCTCCACTTCGGCTGGCCTGCTGGTGTCGAAAGCCGGCGTCGCCGGCTCCGCCGACAAGGCACTGTTTAAGCAGCTCTCCGGCTATCCCAAGGCGCTCGGCATGTCGGGCGCGGTGATGCTGGTGATGGCGCTGTTGCCCGGCATTCCGATGCTGCCGTTCCTGGCGCTCGGCGGCGGCGCCGGCGCGCTCGCTTTCATCATCGACAAGCGCAACAAGCAAGCTGTCGCGACCGAAGAGAGGAAAGCGGAATCCGAAGCCAAGACCGAAGCCGCCGACGAGCCGATCGCCACCGCGCTCAGGATCGATGACCTGAAAGTGGAGCTCGGTTACGCCCTGCTCTCGCTGGTCAATTCGCCCGACGGCACCGATCGCCTGACCGAGCAGATCAAGGCGCTGCGCCGCTCGCTGGCCGTGGAGATGGGCTTCGTGATGCCGGCGGTGCGCATCCTCGACAACGTGCAGCTCGACGCCAACGCCTATGTCATCAAGATCAAGGAGGTCGAGGCCGGCAGCGGCAAGCTCTGGGCCAATCAGTACATGGTCATGGATCCGGCCGGCGGCCAGGTCAGCCTGCCCGGCACCCATACCACCGAGCCGACATTTGGCTTGCCAGCGACCTGGGTCGATTCCTCGGTCAAGGAAGAGGCGTCGATGAAGGGCTACACCGTGGTCGACGCCGCCACCGTCCTGTCCACGCATCTGACCGAACTGCTCAAGGGCAACATGGCGGAACTGCTCTCCTACGCCGAGGTGCAGAAGCTGCTCAAGGAAATGCCCAAGGAGCAGGCCGAGATCACCAAGGACCTGGTGCCGTCGCTGATCACGGTGTCGGGCATCCAGCGCGTCTTGCAGATCCTGCTGGCCGAGCGCGTCTCGATCCGCGACCTCGCTACTATCCTGGAAGGCATCGCCGACGGCATCTCCGCCACCCGCAATCCGGTCGTGCTGGCCGAGCACGTGCGCATGCGGCTGTCGCGCCAGATCTGCGCCCAGCACACCACGCCGGGCGGCTACCTGCCGCTAATCGCGCTGTCGGCGGCTTGGGAGCAGAGCTTCGCCGAAAGCATGATTGGCCAGGGCGACGAGCGCCAATTGGCGATGCAGCCGTCCAGGCTCAGCGAATTCATCGCGCTGGTGCGCGAGAAATTCGAGGCGGCGGCGCGCGAAGGCGAGGCGCCGGTGCTGGTCACCTCCGGCGGCATCCGCCCGTTCGTGCGCGGCATCGTCGAGCGCTTCCGTGCGCAGACGCCGGTGCTCTCGCAGGGCGAAATCCACCCGCGCGCACGGCTGAAGACGGTGGGGAGTATATAGCGAAATTCACTCCGCCGCTTCGACCGGCTCTTCGGGCACGATCGGTGCCTCGTCATGCGCATGCGTCTTCGCGCGGATGGCGTCGTCGCGGCATTTGCGCTTGAGCGCGGCCTCGTCGCCCGTGGTGGCGTGATAGAGGTCGAGCGCATCGAACTCGTCGGCCTCGGGCGGCGCCATCGCCAGATCGCTGTTGGTCCAGCGGTCGGGCGCCTTCAGCGCCGCATCGAGCGTGGCCTTGCAGCGGCGGTAGATGCGGAAGTAGCCCCAGGCCTTGAGCGCGGTGCCGCCCCAATAGCGCGCGAAGAACGTAATCGGATTTTCCCGCTTCATGCCGCTGCGGCGGTCGCGCCGCGATTTCAGCCGCAGCGCGCCGCCTTCGAACAGCCTGGTCGAAATTCGTCCTGCGGCTTTTGCTCACTGCAAGATTTCTTCTCGCAACACAGAAGCAGTCGTCACGCATTACGAACTTGCCAGGCAAATTGCGCTTGGGCCGGCGCGAAAGTTCGTAAAGGTTGGATAGCGGTTCCCTTACGCCCAGAATCAAATCAATATTTCGCAGCGTGACGCGTTGCGCGCGGCGATCTCACTAGTACCTCGACGCGAATTCAGATTGCACGCTCGAATACAATGATCTTGTCTTCTCGCGGTGATGCCCAATCAAACCAATGGATCTTTTGGTTTACAACCTTCAGGCCCAAGCACGAAACGATGAGCAATCTGCCATCTGGCGAAATTTAGCCCCATGTGGCGTGGCATTGCCGAGGTTTATGGTCTGGGCTGGATTTGTGAATTTCGCGTCCCGGGTCAAGTCATATAGAAACAAGGAGTGGTTCACCAAATCCGTGACGGCGCAGGTACTGTCAAATATATCTATGTTTTCCAGCCGGCAAAAATTTTTGTGCACGGTGACCTGTTCAGGACGACGAGCAATTTTACCCTTGGCATTTATCGAGAATGCGGCTATCCCATTTTTGGTTGGATTTATATCTTGGAGATTAGGCTTTTCTAATTCAGCGGATGACTCGCTGCGAACTTTTCTAGACGCGTTGTTAAGAGCTCGACCTCTTCGCAAAATTGTCTTTCCGAGTTTATCGATAACTCTCTGTGTAAATTTCATCAGTTGAGCTGAAACAGGCAAATCCTTATCGGATGCGAATGACCGATATATCTTTTCAGCGATGGATAATTGCTTGTCCGATTCAAACGTCACGAAAATTTTTGTGCCGTCTGCATTGAAAGATACCCCTTTGGCGTCCCCGTACTCTGAAAATCAGGATTCAGTCTTATCCAGTGGGCCGGTGATTTCGCCGGTTTCTTCGTCGAATCCATAAGAAACGACCGCCCCGCTTGGCGCAACGTTCTCGCAATAGGTGATTACTAATCGGCGGTCCCGCACCGCCAAACTATGGGGCTCGCGAAGGTGATCGAATGGGCTTTGGAACACTTGTATCGGTTCTGCTATGTTGCCACCATTTCGGTACACGCTAATGGTGCCGGGCCTTTTAAGACCGTGCGAATTAGCAATCAGCAGGTATTTTTCAGTGAACAATACTCCGTGTGGATGATCAAATCGTGATTTAGGATTCTCTAATACCTGCAACAATCTTCGGGTTCGCGAATCAAAAATTCGGACCTCATTGATGCTTTCGTAAGTGGCTGCGAAATAAGAACCAGACGGGTGAAACGAAACCTCGCCAACAAAACTGGGCGCCCCGTCGTTCTCTATAATCTCAGCGATGCGATACATTGCACGCCCTCGAAACAAGTCCCAACGCACACTACGCCGAGCCTTTCGGGTCCGCCAAGGCGTAATCTTAATTTATGCGGGATTGTACCAACCCGGGACACTCACTCCGCCGCCTCGACCGGCTCTTCGGGCACGATCGGTGCCTCGTCATGCGCATGCATCTTCGCGCGAATGGCGTCGTCGCGGTATTTGCGCTTGAGCGCGGCCTCGCCGCCCGTGGTGGCGTGATAGAGGTCGAGCGCGTCGAACTCGTCGGCCTCGGGCGGCGCCATCGCCAGATCGCTGTAGGTCCAGCGGTCGGGCGCCTTCAGCGCCGCATCGAGCATGGCCTTGCAGCGGCGGTAGATGCGGAAGTAGCCCCAGGCCTTGAGCGCGGTGCCGCCCCAATAGCGCGAGTAGAACGTAATCGGATTTTCCCGCTTCATGCCGCTGCGGCGGTCGCGCCGCGATTTCAGCCGCAGCGCGCCGCCTTCGAGCGGGTGCACGCCCTCGAACAGGATCATCAAGTAGAACCATAAGATGGTCGACAGCGTGGTGCCCGGCCGCCCGAGCGGATTGGCGCAGGTGCGGCGCAGGATCGTGTTGATGTGCTCGGGCGTGTAGAAGGCGTGCCACGCCGCGCGATAGGCCTCCTCCCAGTCTTGATCCGACATGGTGCCGTGATGCGAGACCCGGTGGTTGAGGTCGTATTTATTCATGTCGGGATCCATCCAGATCCCCTTGGCTGCGAGAACCTTGTGGTCCTCCGAACCAGGCAGCGGCGTGAGAAAGAAGAATTCCAGAATGTCGATCGGCAATTCACGCTTGATGATCTCGACGTCGCGCAGGATCGATTCCTTCGTGTCGGCTGGGAAGCCGAGAATGTAGCCGGCATAGGTGATGGCGCCGGCGTTGCGCCACATCTGCAGCATCTCGCGGTATTCGGTGATCTTGTTCTGCCGCTTCTTGGCGGCGATCAGGTTATCCGGGTTGATGTTCTCCAGCCCGATGAAGACGCGGCGCACGCCGGCCTTGCCCGCCTTCTCGATGAAATTCGGAATCTTGTGGCAGAGCGTGTCGACCTGGATCGTGAAGCCGATATTCATGCCCTCGCCTTGCCGCATCGCGATCATGCGGTCGAACAGCGGCTCCCAGTCCTTGTTGCGGGCGAAATTGTCGTCGGTGATGAAGAAGCGCTTGATGCCCTGCGCGAAGTTCTCGCGCACGATGTGTTCCAGATCGTCGGCCGAGCGGATGCGGCTCTTGCGGCCCTGCACGTTGATGATGGTGCAGAACGAACATTGATAAGGACAGCCGCGGCCGAGATCGATGCTCGACAGCGAGCCGGAGGTGCGCACCACATGCTGGCGCGGCAGGAACGGCGGCGGTTCACCGGCCAGCTGTGGCAGGTCGTTCATGTAATCGTAGAGCGGCTTGAGTTGCCCCTCATAGGCATCGCGCAGCACCTGGTCGAGCCGGAACTCCTCGGCCTCGCCGGCGAAGAATGAAATGCCCATCTGCTGCGCCGCTTTGATGTCAGCCGGCAGTTCCGGCAGCATGGCGATGCAGCCGGAGACGTGGAAGCCGCCGATGGCGACCGGCAGGCCGGCGGCGAGGAAGGGCTGCGCCAGATCGACCGCGCGCGGAAACTGGTTCGACTGCACGCCGACCAGGCCGATCAGCGCACGGCCGCCGTCGCGGCGGATCGCGCGGATGATCTGCTCGGGCCGCACCCGCCGGTTGGTTTCATCGTAGGTGTGCAGGCGGATCTCGACGCCGGGACCGAGCACTTCGCGGCGGCTGGCGTCCTGCGCCAATGCGTTCAGGCAGGCGAGCGTGTTGGAGGGGATCGCCGAGCGCAGCCATTGAATCGGATAGCCGTCGTCGTCGTAGTGCGTCGGCTTGATCATCACGAAATGGAAGAGATCGGCCTTGCTGTCGCTGGCAGTGCTCGGCATCGCGCGCAACCCCTTCGGTGGCCAGCTGACAAAATCCAAGCGGCGCCCTCAGGGCGCAAACGCGGGTACGAAGCGATCGGCAGGAAATACCACTGATCTTACTGAATAATCGCAGCATTTTGCTGCTCCGGATAGACTGAATTTGGAACAAAATGCCGCGCCCGCCCCTGTAAATCGGGCCATTGCGACCCCATATATCTTTGGCACGTCAGCGTTTTTTGGTGCGAACCGCGTTATTGGAGGTAATCATGGATAAATTCGATTACAGCGCGCCTGCGGAGTTGTTTCCCTCGCGCAACCGCAAGGTCCCCAGCAAGATCAAATATCGCCGCTTCGACAAGGCGGCCGACGCCATCCGTTTCGCGGTCGAGGAGTTGCCCGAGCCACTGTTCTTGGGAGCCTATATCCAGATCGACGAGCAGCGCCTCGGCCACAAAGACATCCGTGCGCTTTACGAGAGCGAGCGCTACCCGCTGAAGAAGCAGGCCGCTTGAATACATTGACGAAATCCGCCCGAACGCCTATGTAATCGGCGTTGAAACTCGATTTTGTTTTGCCTTGCTCGCTGCCCGGTTTTGGCCGCTAAACAAGTCACCCCAAAACTGATGTTTCGATCGTCCGGGCAATGACCGCCTGGGCGCATCTCAACCTAAGCAGCTCTCAGAGCAAGGACAGCTAACATGGCTACAGGTACCGTGAAGTTCTTCAACACCCAGAAGGGCTTTGGATTTATCACGCCGAGCGACGGCTCGCGCGACGTTTTCGTGCACATCAGTGCGGTCGAGCGCGCCGGAATGAGCACGCTCAACGAGGGCCAGCGCCTCACCTACGAAGTGGTGACGGAACGCGGCAAGCAGGCAGCCAGCAATCTGCAGAACGCCTGAGCGCAAACGCGCTAAGTTAACGACGGAACGCCCGGCCCCAAAGCCGGGCGTTTCTTCTCCTAGCCTGGCGAGCCACTTGCTTCGCTGAACCAAAGGGGCGCGCAGATGACGCATAAATTCGCGATCGGCACCAACGTCTATTACAACCCGGCGTTCGGCAACACGGCCTCGCGCGGCAAATATAAAGTCATCCGCGTGCTGCCGATCGAAAACGACAACCGGCTGGCCTATCGCATCAAGAGCCTGGCGGAATCCTTCGAGCGCATCGCCGAGGAACACCAGCTCACCCGCAGCGACTGACGCGCGGCGCCACCGCTGGCGAGCAGAAATATCAATAATCGCTGATTATGCCGGCCGGCTCCGGCCGGCCGCGGTCACTTTTCCTCGCGCAGGCCGGGCGTGCCGCCTTCGCCGAGCCCGTCGACATGGGCCTGCGTATAGCGCTCGAGACCGATGCGCGCGATGAGATCGAGCTGCGTCTCGAGGAAATCGATGTGGCCTTCCTCGTCGGCCATCAGCTCTTCGAACAGTTCTCGTGTCGGGTGGTCGTGCACCTTGAGGCAGTAATCGGCGGCTTCCTGGTAGAGCGCGCGGGCACCCTGCTCGGCCGCTAGATCCGCCTCGATCACTTCCTTGACGTTCTGCCCGATGCGCAAGGGATCGAGCGTCTGCAAGTTGGGAAAGCCTTCGAGGAAGATGATACGGTCGACGAAACGGTCGGCGTGGTGCATCTCCTCGATCGATTCCTCGCGCCACTTCTTGGCGAGGCCGTTAAGCCCCCAATTGTCGAGCAGCCGATAGTGCAGCCAGTACTGGTTAACGGCGGTGAGTTCGCTGCGCAGCCCTTTGTTGAGATATTCAATGACTTTCGCGTCGCCTTTCATGGGCCGCTCCTTGTGCGCACCGGAGCCGAAATCTTATTCAGCCGCAATCAGCGCAGCCGCTTCGATCCGCTCATCGTCTTTAGAAACGTCGCCGTGCCGTTCATGGCCCGGGCAGGTCGGACAACCGACATTGCAGTTCTCGAGATGCGCTTTTGCCACCAGGGCGCGCACGGTTTCCAGACAGCGGCCGCAGCGCGGCGCGCAGCCGAGGCAACGATAGGTCTGCGCGGCCGATTTCGGCCGCGCTGGGGCGCCGAGTTTGAGGGTTTCGAGGACCTGGGCCTCGGTTAAGACGTTGCAGGAACAGATGATCACCGGCTGACGTCCAGTTTAGAATTCTTAAAAACTGCAGCAGTTTCAAATACTTATACAGAATCTGCGCGCCGCCCGCAAGGGCTCTCGGTCATTGCCAATTGGTAATATCAACGCTGCGTGATCCGCCCTGGGAACGGCACGGCTGCCGCCTACGTTATCCCCGAACAAGAGATGAACCTTTCTCGAGGTCCCGGCGACCAATGGTCGAGGACCTTGGAGGATGCACCATGAACTGGTCGATCTATACCGCCGACCGCACCACCCATCTCAAGATCGTGGTGGTCGGCCTCGCCGCCGCGCTGCTGATTGCCGTCATCGGCATTTCCGCGCGCGAACTCAATCTCGGCACCGATATCCTGGCCGCCAAGGCACCCAGCGTGATCAAGGCCGGCGGGCCGGTGGTTTTCACCAACCGCGACGGCGCCACCATCC
>CAVYZZ010000010.1:0-262595 GCA_963773115.1 uncultured Alphaproteobacteria bacterium
CAAAAACAACAACTTCCGCCGAATCGCACCAAATCCCTCTACTAAGCAGGGGTAACGCCTCGGGTAACATCCCGGTGGCCCTGCCGCGCAAGCGGGAGAGCAGATGGCGAACCGATCGAAGCCCGGGGTCTCAGCGCTATCGGGCCGAAGGCTGGCAGAGCGGGAAACGACACAATCCACGCCGATCAGCATGAGCAACCCAATGAAGGGAAAGACCTGCGTCATAACGGGTGCAACTGGCGGCATTGGGCTTGAAACAGCCGCGCGACTTGGCGCGCTCGGCGCCCGGCTCGTGCTCGTTGGTCGCAATCGCGACAAGGGCAGGGCTGCACTCGCGCGGCTCCGCTCGGGCCTGCCCGGAGTGGCGGTCGAGATGCACTATGCCGATCTCTCGCGACCTGACGAGATCATCCGCCTCGCGGACGCTCTGCTCGGCACGGCCGCACGGATCGACGTTTTACTCAACAACGCCGGCGCGATCTTTGCGAGCCGCAAGACCACGCCCGACGGGCTCGAACTCACTTTCGCCCTCAACCACATGGGCTACTTCCGGCTCACGGCGCTGCTGCGCGCGCGACTGATCGCTTCGGCGCCGGCGCGCGTCGTCAACGTGGCGTCTGAAGCGCACCGTGGGGCGCACCTTGACTTCGAGGACCTGCAGTCCTCCCGGGGCTACAGCGGCTGGAGGACCTATCAGCGCTCGAAGCTCGCCAACATCCTGTTCACCCGCGAGCTGGCGCGACGGCTTCACGGAACCGGCGTCACGGCGAATTGCCTGCACCCGGGCTTCGTCGCCACTGGCTTCGGCGACAACAACCGCGGAATCTGGCGCCTCGGGATCGCGATCGGCAAGCTGGTCGCGGCGACCTCAGTCAAGCGCGGCGCCGAAACACCGGTCTACGTTGCGTCCTCCCCCGAACTCGACGGCGTCACCGGCAGGTACTTCGACAAGTGCTGCGAGCGAGCGCCCGACATAGCGGCCCAAGATGACGAGACGGCGGTGCGGCTCTGGGATGAGAGCAAGAAGTTGGCGGGATTCGAGCTGCCCGGCTCTTGATCTGGAGAACAATTCAACGCTGTTGAGAAAGAGCCTCTTACTTCGTTTCTTAGCTTCGATAATTGTCATTATCGGGTACAACCCGTCGGTTGCGACGCGGATTGGACGCTGGCTAGAGTGATGGCTGATTCGACTGGGGTTGAGGGGAACGGATGTCCAAGCCATTCTATGAACAGCCCGTTCTCAATTCGGCTTACCACGTCCCCACCCGCCATCATGCGCTCTCTTCGGACGGGGAGCCGCTCGATCTGCCGCCAATTCCAGAGCGGCGCCGTTGTGGTTACGTCGCGCCCGTCCCAAAGGGGCAAAAGCAGCGACGGAAGGCAGGAGCGGGGCAAACGACGCTGGATCTGGCCGCCGACCAGCAGGACGCTGCTGGGCAGGGATACGGCGTCGCAAAGATTGTCGATGAAATCCGCCAGCACCTCGCCTCTTGGCGCGCCCTGCCGAATCCATCCGACTGGGGCGTCACGCCCTCGACCGCTCGGCTACTGCAGCATTGGCGTGATCCGCCGGAAGAGGCCCTGCGTCCGTTTTTCTGCCAGGTCGAGGCTGTCGAGACCATCATCTGGCTGACCGAGGTAGCGCGCGGCCGGCGCCAATATGCCCACATCCTCAAGCAGCTCGAGGCCGTCAACGCCGATGCCAATCCGGAGCTGTTTCGGCTGGCAATGAAGATGGCGACCGGGTCGGGCAAGACCACCGTCATGGCGATGCTGATCGCGTGGCATACGATGAATGCCGTCCGCTCGCCGAATTCGAGCCTGTTCTCGCGCGGCTTTCTGATTGTCGCGCCCGGCATCACGATCCGCGACCGGCTCCGCGTTCTGTTGCCCAGCGATGCCGAGAATTACTACGCCACGCGCCATCTGGTGCCGTTCGATATGCTGCCAGAGCTCGGCAAGGCGAAGATCGTTATCACCAACTACCATGCTTTTGGCCGCCGCCGCCGTCTCGACACCAATAAGGTGGGCGAAGCGCTGCTGGAGGGCTGGCGGAAGGAGGATTTGATCGTCGAGGAGACCGAAGGCGAGATGCTCAAGCGCGCCTGCGATGAGCTTCTGACCATGAAGAACGTCGTCGTCATGAACGACGAAGCGCACCACTGCTATCGTGAGCGACCGGAGCTTGAAGAAGAGGAGAAGCTCAAGGGCGAGGAACGTCAGGAGGCCGAGGCGAACAAGGAGGCGGCGCGGCTCTGGATTTCAGGCCTCGAAGCGCTTGCGCGCAAGGTCGGGCTGCGTGCCGTCTATGATCTTTCGGCGACGCCGTTCTTTCTCAGCGGCTCCGGCTATCGGGAAGGCACGCTGTTTCCCTGGGTGGTGTCCGATTTTGCGCTGATCGACGCCATCGAATGCGGGATCGTGAAGCTGCCGCGCGTGCCGGTGTCCGACAATGCGGTCAACGCCAACATGCCGGTGTTCCGCAATCTCTGGGATCATATCAAGAGTGGGCCACAGCAACTGCCGAAGAAGGGCGCAGCCAAGTCCGGCGAATTGAACCCTTTCGACATTCCGCCGGTGCTTCAGACCGCTCTTCACGCGCTCTACAGCCACTACGAGACGGAATTCGAGGACTGGAAGCGGCCGGCGTCGCGCGTGCCGCCTGTCTTCATCGTCGTCTGCAACAACACGGCGACCTCCAAGCTCGTCTACGAATGGATAGCTGGCTAGGACGGGAAGAGGATCCCGCTGCCAATGGCCCATAATCGCTATGGGGTATGCGCAAAGCGTCATCCGAACGGATGACGCGATATAATTTTTCGTTATTCGACGCGCCGTGGTGGTGGCTATTAGCCGAGCGGGCTCATATAGCCGGCGACCAGCTTGACTAGGTCGGCTTGGCGGCTCGTGTCTGTTTTGGCGAAAATTCGCTGCAAATGTGTCTTCACCGTCGCCTCGGAAATGCCGAGCACGGGCGCGACTTCCTGCAAACTGCCGAACTGGACAATCATCATCAGCACGCGCATCTCCGCCGGCGTAAGCTTGAAGGTGCTGGCGATGGCCTCCAACGGGTGCGGCAATTCGAGCGCGGCCTTGCGTACAAACACTGCGGCAACAGCGGAATAGGCGACGCGTGCCTTGCGCCGCGCCCCGGCGGTGAGCGGCAGCACATGGGCTACATAGCGCTCGCCTTCGCGCGAGAATAGCGGAACGGCGATACCTTTCACGCCAACTGCCGCGTCGCCGGTTTCCGCGTTCATGAAAATGTCGTGCAGCACGTGGTCGGCCTGCGCGTCGACAGCAGCGAAGTTTCCACTAGTGCCGCGGATGACAGACTCATGGTTCAGCATCGCATAGCGCGGCCGCGTTGGCCTGGACGATCCGACCCGCCGCATCGACCAACACCAGCGCAGCGGCGATGCCGTCAAGGACGTCGGCCAAAGCATCCGCTTTCACCTGGTGTTGCTCGATCACTTTTCCGATGAGCACGGCGCGGCGAATATGCGGAATAATGAGGCGCATGTTGCGGCAGGCCGCTTCGTCCGTAGCGCCATCGCGCTTGTGCCGAAACACGCCGCATTCCGCATAGGTCGTCGACGATTTTTCGAGCGCAGCGGAAATGAAATCAATCCAGCCTTGCGGTCGCGCCCACTCTTTATAGAACTGCGTCGCCCAGAATTCATCGTGCGTCATAATGTCTTTCGTGCTGATGACCCGCTCGACCGCAAAGAAAAACCGCGTTGTCGTGAATGGATCCAGCGTGACGTATTTGTCGAAATAAGACTGCACGAACTCCGGCTCGACGCCGTGCACATAAAAGACATTCCCGGTCTTGCGAACGGTATCCTTCGCATACAGCGCCGCCGCCGGGCCGCCGACGAACTGGCCGATACTCTTCAAAGTACGAGGCCATAGGTCGGGATCGAGCGCGGCGTCGTAGATGCCGCCGATCAGGCTGGAAACTTGTGTCGCTTCGTCGTTGGGCCGGGCGGGCGCGCGCATGTCATCCCCCAAACGGCCTCGAACAACTGTCCGGGAGCATGATGCATTCGGCTTGACGATCTGTAACGGTGACGAGGAAAGTTGGTCGAAATTGCCCCGTCGCGAGGCCAGTCCCATGCCAATGAGTTTGACCGCGCCAATTCGATACCGCGCGAACTGCCCGGCAATAGCAATGCAATCCTAGGGTCTTTGGCATCCGGAGCTCCCCCGAACTTGCAGCGCCAAAGTTAAGTATCGAAAGATTTCAACCCCTGGGGTGCTGCCTGTCAAGGTGTTTCTCAACTGATCGAACTATCCGAAATGTCCGCCTTGGGTCACGTGTGGACGGCGCCGAGTTGGCAAGAGCTTTTTTGACGTTGCTGCAGCATTGGTCGGTGCGGTCATGTGTTCGGCCTGTTGATGCGGCCGGTGTGGCCGCTGGCCCTAATGCTCTGCGCGGATCGGGTCCCAATCAAAAGCACGCACTTTTAGAGGTGTGCGTTGACCCAAGCGGGCTCTCCCGATCCCCGGAACGACCGTGTCTGCATTACGTCGTCATCGCCCTCGCCAACTTCAGATGGTGCCGGGAATCTGCCTGCTGGCCTCTGTTAAGCTGCCATCAGCAGCGTCGGGGTCCTTGTATCTCTCGCCGCGGACCATGACGGCCCAGGCCATACGGGCAATCTTGTTGGCCAGCGCAATGGCTGCGACCTTGGTTGGTTTTCGAGCTAGCAATGCCGTGAGCCAGGGCCGATGTTTGGTGCCGTGGATCTTGGCATAGCGGATCACGGACAGCGCGCCGGCCACGAACAGGCCGCGCAGATAGCGGTCACCTTGCTTGCCGATACTGCCGAGCCTGTCCTTGCCTCCACTTGAATGCTGCTTCGGCACTAAACCGATCCAGGCCGAGAAGTTACGCCCTGATCGAAAAGCCTTCGGATCGGCAACGCTGGCAACCAAGGCTGTGGCCAGCATCGGGCCGACGCCTGGAATGTAACGAAGGCGCTTGCTCGCCTCATTGGACCGGTGCCAGGCCATAATCATCCGATCGAACGCAACAATCTGCTCCTTGAGCCTGCGTAGGTGAGCCCCGAGAGCGGCAAGACATTCGCGTGCAATACCGGGAACTCGCTTATCGCCCGGATCGGCAACAATATGGAGCAGTTCCTCGACACCCTTGCGTCCAACCGGCGCGACGATCCCGAGTTCGGCAAGCTGAGCTCGGATCGAGTTGATCACGGCGGTCTGCTGGCGGATGAACAGATGGCGTGTGCGGTGAAGCATCAGGCAACTCTGCTGCTCAGGCGTCTTGGTTGGCACGAACCGCATATTGGCCCTGGTGACTGCCTCGCAGATGGCCTCCGCGTCTGTGGCGTCATTCTTCTGCCGCTTGACGTAGGGCTTCACGTAGGCCGGCGGCATCAGCCGCACGGTGTGGCCGAGCGCCTTGAGTTCACGCGACCAATGATGGGACAAGGCGCAGGCCTCAATGCCAACGAGGCATGGTGACAGCTTCTGGAAGAACGCCAGGACGTAGCGCCGCTTCAACTGCCGCCGGATAACCACTTGGCCAGCGGCATCAATGCCGTGGACCTGAAACACCGACTTGGCAATATCGAGACCGATTGTCGTGACCGTGTGCATGTTTGGCTCCTCCAAATTGTGGGGCCTTAACAGCACCCACATCTATGGCACTCACGTGCCGGTGGAGGAGCCGTCCACAGCATCAAACGCGGACGAAATGAAAGAGACCGCCAACTGAGGCGGTCACCCCGCAAAATTCGTTACTATCCGCAGGTGCAGGTCTTCGTTCGGCCATCATAATGAGCTTGGCATTTATAGTCTTTCCATATTTGGCACAGTTGTGGCCGGCGAAGGCAACCTGAGTTGCAAATAAGATCGCTGCGGCCGCTAAGATTATTCTCATCGTCTCCCTCCCTGGACAGTGTGTGTTCCACAACCTTTAGCTTAGATCAAAAATGGGCCATTCTCTAATTCAAACTAGGCCACTAGGGGTCAAAACAGGCACACCCCCAAATCGGCTATAAGGAGCCAGATCGGAAATCTGGAACGTTCTCAGATCTTGGCAAACGTGGCCATGGACCGATCCGGACAAGATGTCCAGAGTTGGGTCATTAGCGTACAAACGATCCCGAGCCATAATCGACCTTTTTCCGCTTTGGGTCATTCGCGACCTAGCCGTTGAGACTCTACGCCGCTGTTTGTCCGCTGTTAGTCCAATAGGCGACAAAAACCGGCGCGGTAGGTTTGTCCGTTAAGTGCCACTAGCGGACATTCCCCGTAAGCAAAAACCCCGGCGTTAAGGCCGGGGCTTTGTATTTTTTGACAGTCTATACAATCTACTGTTGCAGTTCGATTTCCCCAGGCCGCCACGTTTTATTGAACCACGACTCCAGCGGGCCATAGAGGCGCAAGACGACGTTCCAGCCCTTGCCAGGAACCGTTTGCACCCAGTTGGCCTCATGGCCTTTGGGCGCGGTTGGGCCGAACCACACATCCACCGACAAGTCGGGGTTGACGACAATGCTTTTCTTGTCGCTACCGATGCTCGGGAACTGTTGATCGGTCTGCAACTCCGAACGGGTCTGGTTGTCATACACAACGAATGACCAGAAATTCTTCGCCGGAATATTCGGCGGCAGATGAACCTTGTAGGTCTTGCCACCATCGAATGGTTTGCCCTGGGAGTCGACAGCAGCAATAGCATATTGCGAGCCGATGCCGACGCGCTTTATCGCCATCGCGGGCGTAATCCCGGTCGCGTAGTAATGGAACAACGTACGCGCATCGAGGTCGCGGACGCCGGGCTGGGAAAGGAATTGGTAGCTGCCCCCGACAAAGCCTGTGTACCAGGCGCTGTTCGGATAGTAATAGGCCTCTTTCATGCGGGTCTTGAAGGTAATGGTACGCGCGGTCGCGTTGCCCACAGCCACAGCCTCGGTGAGAATCTTTTTCATCCGTGCGTCGGGTGCGAAGGGTTTGCCCTTTTCGATGCCGATGGCGGCGAGCTGTCCGAGCACTTCCGGATGATAAGCTTCGTTCGGCTCATATTGGACGATATCGTTTACTTCTTCATAAAAATGAAAATTGTTGGCGTGAATGGTATTGAATATTTTGCCCGAGACGTTGATGAATTTCATTGGCGGCGGGTTCTTGGCGTCGGAAAGCTTATAGACCTTGGCGAATTTCTTCGTGTTGTTCACGGCGGTCTTGGTGCTGCCCTTGTCAAGGAACCCGCGCCAGAAGAACAGGTTTCCGTAGGTAGCCGTACGAAGCACGAAGTAGCCTTTTGGCACCTTGCCCTTGTAGCCCGGAGGCAGCAGCAGATACTTGCCGCCCTTACCTCTGTCCGGGCCGGCGTTGCCCACGTCGCCGACATACTCAAACCAATGGGTATCGATTATGCCCAAGATGTTTGGGGGCGTTTCGATCACCAGCGGACCATCCTTGGTGTCCAGCCACATCAAGTTGTAAATGCTTTCGGTGTTAGCCGTGAGAAACAGCCCGTGGGAGTCCAATAAGTCTTCCATGATGAGCACGGTCTGATTGTCCGCACCCTGACTGACAAAACCCACCCGCAACGCTTCCGCCGATGCGCCTGGCATGGCATTGAGAAAAGCCTCTACGCCGCGCATGAAGTCGAGGTTGTCGTAAACCTTCTCGGCGGTGGCGTCGTCTGGAAAGCCGTCGAAGAATTTCAGCGTTCCAAGACGCGTATCGACGCTCTCTGGCGTGACGATGGAATCGGGAATTGGCGTCGTCATTTTCATTTTCGGCGACGTTTGACCGTAAGCGGCTCCTGCGCAAAACAGAAGGGCCGTCGCGGTAGCAAACAGGCGTTTCGTGGCATCGTTCATTATGTTGCGTTCTCCTGGAAAGGGCTGGCTGAGCCTTCTCATATAGCACCCTGAGGCTCAATACGAAGGCCTTGAGACAGCGGTAAAATGTCGCCAGTTTTGGTGGCGGGTCCTGCCACTTGCCATTCACGGTAGCGGCCCTAGGTCAGCCGAGGTGGAGCATTCGGCGCGGGAAGCTAATTGCCGTTTTCGACGAGGCTTGACGGTTCCGCCTTCGGCGCCTTTGACACCGTCGCTTGTCCGCTTCGGGTCAAAAGATGGGGTAATCGGCCGGCAGCTTGTGGATAGCTGAAGAGATTGGGTGCTGCGCTTCAGGCTGATGGTGAAACGAGGTCACCGAGGTTACGGGCCTCAAGCATCAGAAGGAGAAGCGCAGCATGGACCATTTTGCTGGATTGGACGTATCGGTCAAGGAGACCAGCGTCTGCATTGTGGATGACACGGGCAAGATCGTGCGAGAAGTGAAAGTAGAGAGCGAGCCTGAAGCGCTGCTGCAGGTTCTGGCGAACCCCGCCCACCACTTCAAGCGGATCGGACTGGAAGCCGGGCCATTATCGCAATGGCTGTTCAGTGCACTCGCCGAAGCGGGCTTGCCGGTGATCTGTGTCGAGACGCGGCACATGCGGGCGGTGTTGAAAGCACAGATCAACAAGACCGACCGCAACGATGCGCGCGGCATGGCGCAGATGATGCGGGCGGGGATTTATCGTCCGGTGCATGTGAAGACGCTACGCAGCCAGAAACTGCGGATGCTGCTGACCCATCGCAAGCTGCTGCAGTCCAAGGCCATCGCCATCGAGAACGACCTGCGCGGCACCTTGCGTAACTTCGGCCTCAAGGTGGGTATGGTCGGGACGGTAAAGTTCGAAGCCCGCATCAGGGAGCTGGTCGAGAACCTGCCTGACCTGGCTGTGCTGGTCGAACCACTGCTCATTGTCAGACGGACGCTTCGCGAACAGTTCTGCATCCTGCACCGCCGCCTGCTGTCCATCGTCCGGGACGATGAGGTGTGCCGGCGCTTGATGACGACACCCGGTGTAGGGCCCGTGGTGTCGCTGACCTATCGCGCGACCGTCGATGTGCCGGCTCGCTTCAGGAAGTCCAAGTCAGTCGGGGCCGTGTTTGGACTGACGTGTGCCAAGTATCAATCGGGCGAGGTGGATTGGAGCGGCAGAATATCACGCTGCGGAGACGAGATGATGCGGGTCATGCTCTACGAAGCCGCTCAAGCCATGATGCGTTCGAAGAAATGGTCCTGGCTCAAGGCCTGGGCGATGCAGATCGCCAGACGCCGCGGAATGAAGAAGGCGATCGTGGCGCTGGCACGCCGGCTGGCCGTCATCATGCATCGCATATGGGTTGACGGCACTGAGTTCCGCTGGACCCGGGAAGCCGCAGCAGCATGAAAACCGTGCAGGATCAATTACGATAGGAGAAAACTCGAGCTCCACCGAGCGGTGGAATGATGTCCCTCGCGGGACGATGGATGAGGTGAGTTCGTTTGTCCGCTTGGACCCGCCGTTCGTCTGACGGTAAGGCCGCCCAAAAGATTGTTCCGCCTCGTCCTCGAATCCCATAGTGGAAGGGCCTTGGTGCCGATTCCGAAGAGAAGCACGAGCCCGTGAGCGACATCGACACTGCAGTGGTGGATAGTCTGAAAGTGCTTGACCCCAATCGGCCGATTAGAGAAGCGGACAAATTGTTGCGGTGCCGCGATTGTCCGCTTTGTGCCACAAGCGGACATTCGAAACGGCGGGGCAGCTGCCAGGGATGCGCGGTTCAAAGCCACCGGCAATGGCGGCTAGACTTAACGTCCGAACGTCCGCCTGTGCATGTCAAATCGCGCCCGCATGGATGCTTGCCGGTTACCGTGCGTCCAGTCGAGATCGAGTTCCGCGGCCATACTGCAAAGCTCGCTTTGGTTGCGTTCGCCTGACAGCTTTTCGCATGGACCGCAAGAGGTGCGGTGGCAAAAATCATGATGACGGCTGTGGCAAATTTCAGCATACGCAAGGTCACAGATCGCTCCCATCCAAGGCTTGCTGCCACATGCAAACCATACAGAAAGGAAACCGACGTCACAAGCGGCGTACCATAGGCGCTGCATAGGGCCTACCGGCAGCGCAGTAATTCCGCACTCCCATGTCGCAGTTGGCTCATAAGCCGACAAACCGCCCTCGTGTGAACGCAGCCTTGGTCCGCTCTTGTCCGAAAGATGGGGTAATCGGCCGGCAGCTTGTGGATAGCTGAAGAGATTGGGTGCTGCGCTTCAGGCTGATGGTGAAACGAGGTCACCGAGGTTACGGGCCTCAAGCATCAGAAGGAGAAGCGCAGCATGGACCATTTTGCTGGATTGGACGTATCGGTCAAGGAGACCAGCGTCTGCATTGTGGATGACACGGGCAAGATCGTGCGAGAAGTGAAAGTAGAGAGCGAGCCTGAAGCGCTGCTGCAGGTTCTGGCGAACCCCGCCCACCACTTCAAGCGGATCGGACTGGAAGCCGGGCCATTATCGCAATGGCTGTTCAGTGCACTCGCCGAAGCGGGCTTGCCGGTGATCTGTGTCGAGACGCGGCACATGCGGGCGGTGTTGAAAGCACAGATCAACAAGACCGACCGCAACGATGCGCGCGGCATGGCGCAGATGATGCGGGCGGGGATTTATCGTCCGGTGCATGTGAAGACGCTACGCAGCCAGAAACTGCGGATGCTGCTGACCCATCGCAAGCTGCTGCAGTCCAAGGCCATCGCCATCGAGAACGACCTGCGCGGCACCTTGCGTAACTTCGGCCTCAAGGTGGGTATGGTCGGGACGGTAAAGTTCGAAGCCCGCATCAGGGAGCTGGTCGAGAACCTGCCTGACCTGGCTGTGCTGGTCGAACCACTGCTCATTGTCAGACGGACGCTTCGCGAACAGTTCTGCATCCTGCACCGCCGCCTGCTGTCCATCGTCCGGGACGATGAGGTGTGCCGGCGCTTGATGACGACACCCGGTGTAGGGCCCGTGGTGTCGCTGACCTATCGCGCGACCGTCGATGTGCCGGCTCGCTTCAGGAAGTCCAAGTCAGTCGGGGCCGTGTTTGGACTGACGTGTGCCAAGTATCAATCGGGCGAGGTGGATTGGAGCGGCAGAATATCACGCTGCGGAGACGAGATGATGCGGGTCATGCTCTACGAAGCCGCTCAAGCCATGATGCGTTCGAAGAAATGGTCCTGGCTCAAGGCCTGGGCGATGCAGATCGCCAGACGCCGCGGAATGAAGAAGGCGATCGTGGCGCTGGCACGCCGGCTGGCCGTCATCATGCATCGCATATGGGTTGACGGCACTGAGTTCCGCTGGACCCGGGAAGCCGCAGCAGCATGAAAACCGTGCAGGATCAATTACGATAGGAGAAAACTCGAGCTCCACCGAGCGGTGGAATGATGTCCCTCGCGGGACGATGGATGAGGTGAGTTCGTTTGTCCGCTTGGACCCGCCGTTCGTCTGACGGTAAGGCCGCCCAAAAGATTGTTCCGCCTCGTCCTCGAATCCCATAGTGGAAGGGCCTTGGTGCCGATTCCGAAGAGAAGCACGAGCCCGTGAGCGACATCGACACTGCAGTGGTGGATAGTCTGAAAGTGCTTGACCCCAATCGGCCGATTAGAGAAGCGGACATTGGGCGGCACACCCACATCGGCATCTTGCTGCCCATTAGTCCGCTGGCTGTGCTGTAACGCATTGACCTTGCAGGTAGTCCATGGACGCGACATATCCGCGACATACTGACAAATTATCTCGTTAAAACAATGCTAATACGCGGACTGTAAATCCGCTGGCTTACGCCTTCGTAGGTTCGAAGTCCTACCTCTCCCACCAGCCTTCGCGCCTTCGGTGCCTCCGCTCCGCAAGCCAGCATGGCCAGGTCGCGCGGAGCGCCGCCAAATTAGCGCCACGCGGCAAGGACGGCACCCGGCAAACGGCGGAAAAGCCTCGGACAAGGGGAATCGTTAAGCATCCGGCGCGAGTGCCTTGTCCGGCCGTTCGGCCAGCGCGATCGGCTTTGCGCCTTCGCGGCGGAAACCAACCACGGCAGTCACGATGGAGAGGGCCAGAATCGCGAGCGTGATCGGTTCCTCGAGCAGGAAGCCCACATTGCCGTCGTGGATGGCGAGCCCGCGCGCCAGGTTCTGCTCGATGATGGGGCCCATCACGAAGGCGAGCACGATCGGGACCATGGGAAAATCCAACTTCTCGAGAAAATAGGCGATGGCGCCGAGCACGAGAACGATCAGCATGTCCGCCATTTCCGACTGGTACGAATAGGCGCCGACCATGATGATCAGGAACACGAACGGTCCGAGAATGGCGGGCGGTACGGAGGCGATCGGCGCAAAGACGCGGACACCAACGACGCCGACGATAAGCAGGGCGCAGTTGGCGGCGATGAGTCCGCTGAACACGATCATGATGTAGCCCGGGTTCTCGCTGAACAGGAGCGGGCCGGGAACGATGCCCTTGCCGACCAGAAGCCCGAGCAGGATCGCGATCGCGCCCGATCCCGGAATGCCGAGCGCCAGCGAGGGAACCAGCGCGCCTGCGACCACGGCATTGTTGGAGGCTTCGATAGCGACAATTCCTTCTTCCGATCCTTTGCCAAACAGTTCCGGATGCTTGGCCATGCGCTTTTCGAAGTTGTAGGCGAGCACCGAGCCGATGGTCGCGCCGCTGCCGGGCAGGCTGCCGTTGCCGGTGCCGACCAGGCACCCGCGTATCAGGCTGGGACCGAGTTTGATCATGTCGCGCACGCTGACATGCTGGCGCCCGTCGCTGCCGCTGAGCGCGGCTAGCTTCTGCATTTTGGTCTCGCCCCGGCGCTCGACCAGTAGGCGGAAGGCTTCGGGTATGGCGAAGAAGGCGACGATCACGATGACCAGCGGCAAGCCGTCGGACAAATAAGCCTGGTGGAAGGTGAAGCGCAGTCCGCCGAAACCGGAACTGCCGACGGTCGACAGAAGCAACCCAATACCTGTGGCCATGAAACCCTTGGTCGGCGTGCCGCCGACGAAGCTGCCGATGATGGACAGGCCAAAGATGCCGATCGCAAACATTTCGCCCGGCCCGAACCGCAGGCCGATCCAGGCGAGCGAGGTCGCAAAGAAGATGAAGATCACCGTGCTCACAAAGCCGCCGATGACGCCGGAGTAAAGAGAAAGACGCAGCGCACGGCCCGCCAGGCCCTTCTGCGCCATGGGATAGCCCTCAAGCACGGTCATGGCCGACGAGGTGGTGCCGGGGGTGCGGATCAAAATCGCCGGGATCGAGCCGCCATATTCGGCCGACCCATAAATGGCGATCATGAACAGGGTCGCCGTTGCGATGTCCATTCCGTAGGTGAACGGGAACATCAGCGCCAGTGCTTGTGCGGCGCCAAATCCCGGCAGCACGCCCATGACGATACCGACAACGACCCCGAACAGGATGATCGCCATGTTCGTCGGATGCAGCACGATCAGGATCGACGGCCAGAAGTAATGCAGGAGGTCAATCATGACTGATCTGCCGCGTCAGAACGACACATAGGCGGGCAGGAACAACAGCGGCAGGTCGACATCCAGCATCAGCGCAAAAACCGCGTAGATGACTATTGTCGCCGCCGCCGAAAGCCAAACGGCATGCACAAGCTCGATGCGGCGGCCGAGCAAAATGAGCATGAGCACGAACGTACAAATCTCGAATCCGACGCGCTCGAGCAGAAGCGCGTAGGCGAGCGCGATCACGACCATGGGAACGAGGCCGGCGATATCGAGGTCGATCTCGGCCGTGCTATCCACCCGGCCGCGCCAGCGTTCCAGCAGGTACTCAACCAGCATCTTGCCGGAGCACACGATGAGAAGGCCGATCGCGATTTGCGGGAACAGGGCAGCGCCCGCGTACCCGGCCTTGGTCGCGTGGGTGAAATGGAATGTCAGTTCCAGCAGAAAAAACGAACCGAGCAGGACGACGAATGCCGTCGCTGCTTCGGCCGTTGTGTATGCAAGCCGAAGATGACGAAGCCATCCCGGTCTTGCGTTCATCAGATCAGCCCGTTCGACTGCATGAACGTGCGGGTCGACTTAAGGTTCTCGTCGAGGTCCTTGTTTAGAGCGGATTCATCGGTGATGAAGTCCTCGACCACGCCGGGTGATTTCTTGAGGTAGTCCTTAAAAGCCTGCGAGTGGACCACGACGCCGAGCGCCTTGACGATCTTCGCCTTCACCGCTGGTGGCGTACCCGACTTCAGGAAAAAGCCCTGCCACTGCACCGGCAACTGATAGTTCAACCCGAGTTCCTTCGGGATCGGCGTATTGGGCATTTCCGGCAGCCGCTTGGTGTCGAGCAGCACGAGGCCGCGGATTTTGCCGGCCTTGATGTGCGCGATCACCAATTGCGGATTGCTCAGTCCCAGCAGGATATGGTGGCCGAGCAGGTCTTTTAGCGCCCCGCCCGTTCCCTTATAGGGGATGTGATTGACCGTCACGCCGGCGGCGTTGAACAGTGAGATGACCTGCTGGTGTGCATTGGAGCCGAGCTTATTGCCGGCGACCGCCAGCTTGCCGGGCTCGGCCTTGGCGGCCTTAACGACATCGGCAAAGGACTTGAATTTGCTGTCAGCCGGCGTCACCAGGACGTAAAGCGATTTCACGACGCGGGCGACCAGCGTAAGGTCGCTGCGCTTCGGGGTGAAGGTCGGCAGATTCATGTAGCCGGAATAGCTGCCGTTGGCGTGCATCAGCGTGTAGCCGTCGGCGGGTTTGTTGTTGGCGTAGACCGCGGACTCGTTGCCCGAGCCGCCCGGCTTGAACACCACGCGCACCGGAACGCCGAGCGCGTCCTTCTTGGCAAGACCCTCCGCCATCATCTGGCACCAGTGCGCCGCGCCGGAGCCAGGCGAGGTGCCGCAGCTGATCGTAACCGGCTTGTCGGGGTATTCCGCCAGCGCCGGCGACGCAAACAGCGCCGCAATTGCAAGCACGATTAATTTCTTCATGGCCTTCCTCCCTTTTGTCGGCAACTTCACGTCTTTGTCGACGGTCGTTATCCGTCAATCGCGTGTTTCAGGCGCTTGCAGCGCCCGATTGGATATATCGTCGTTTCGTCGGTCAGCCCGCGCGGCTTTTCGGCCCAAAGCCGGGCTCGAAATGGGGACCGCTATTAATTCCATCGGCCGGGTTGCCGGCGATACCGTGCGAAAGGTCCTTCGACACGTAGAAGATCACGTCCTCTTCGGGCGTCGCCACCATCGAGTGAACGACGTTGGCGGGAACGAAGATCGCCGTTCCGGCGGGACACAGTGTCTCCGGCGCATCGCCGATCTTGACACGCAACGTGCCCTTCAGAACGTAGTTGAATTGTTCGTTAGGATGGCTGTGCGGCCGCGAGCCGGTGCCGCGCGCCTTGTGAATGAGACCGATCTGAATACGTTCGCCTTCGACGACACCGCCGCGCGACGTCGAGTAAGTCGGTCCCGCATCGATCGGCTTTACCTCGTCCATCTTGAAGAAGTAGCCTTCGGTGCCGGCCTTGGTGGCCCCTTCGTTCTTGGTTGCAGTCTGCGCCATGATCCTCTCCTGTCTTCGTTCGTTAATTCGTTCAGCGCTGCCGGTGTTGTGAACAAAACCGGTTGTTCAACGCAATCGTCTCGGGAAGTTGTTTTCGTAGCGCATGGATTTTGAGAGCTGGAACGGAACCTGCGACCGGCCATGCCTTGCGGCGAACGCGCCTTCGGTTCCGGCGCCGCGCCGCCAACTATTCGGCCGCGAACTCATCGAGTGTTTCGATCCGCGGTTCCATGCTCAATCCGCACCATGCGGCGACCAACCTATAGGTCTTATATAAGACCTTGGCAAGCAATCGGCGTCGGCCCAGTATCATCCGGTGAGAACTTGCCCGCTTAACGGTGCGCTGTTTATTTAGGCAGCGTCCGTGTCATACGTTGCGCGTTCGATGTGGACGATTTGGCTATTGTTGCAGCGCGCCGAGCCCAAGTTGACTTTGTCGCTTGAGCGCGATCCTTTAGCGAAACGCAAACAGAACCAGTGTTGCTCCGCTTGGCGGCGCCAGTTAGAGGTTTCGCATGACGGGTGAAGATTTCGAACGCGCGCCGGCCTCAATTCCGGTCAGCGTGATCACCGGCTTTCTCGGCAGCGGCAAGACAACCTTGCTGTCGCGGCTGCTCGCTGATCCGCGCATGAACAAGGCCGCGGTTATTATCAACGAGTTCGGCGAGGTCGGACTCGACCACGTGTTGGTGACGTCGCCGCGCGAGGATGTGGTCCTGCTGTCATCGGGCTGCCTGTGCTGCAGTCTGCGCGGCGACCTGGTGAATACGCTCACTCAACTCTGGAACGAGCGCGCGCGCGGCGAAATCCCCGCCTTCGACCGCGTGCTGGTCGAGACAACGGGTCTTGCCGATCCGGCGCCCGTGCTGTTGACGGTGACCGCCGACGAAAACCTGTCGCATGTTTTCCACGTCGAGCGCGTGATCACGACCGTCGACGCCGTGCATGGCCTCGCCCAGCTCGACAGCCATCCCGAAGCGGTCAAGCAGGCTTGCGTTGCCGACGTTTTGCTATTGACCAAGACGGATGTGACGGACGCCGACACGCTGGCGGCGTTGCGCGCGCGGCTGCACCGGCTCAATCCGATCGCGCTCACCCGCGATGTGGTGCAGGGGGAGATCGACCCCGATGTCCTGTTTAATTTTGCCGCGCCGGGGGCGGCGCGCACGCGCGATTTCAGCGATCTGGTCGAGCAGGTGGAAGACGCGCACAATCACGACCAGGAGCACGACCACCATCACCACGATCATGCCGCCCACTCGCACGCCGGCATCAGCTCGTTTTCAGTGGTGCGCGAGGAGCCTGTCACGCCTGCCGGGCTGGAAGTCTGGATGGGCATGCTGGGCGAGGTCCAAGGTCCGAACCTGCTGCGCATCAAGGGTATCGTGAATGTCGGCGGCCGCCCGATCGTGATCCAGGCGGTGCAGCACATGTTTCATCCGTTGAGCGAGTTGCCGGAATGGCCCGACGATGACCGCCGCTCGCGCATTGTCTTCATCACGCGCAACATTGAGCGCGAGCAGATCGAGCGCACGCTCGATGCCCTTTCGGTGGATATCGCGCCGCGCGCGAAAGGCGAAATGATCGATCCGGAGCAATTCCGCCAATTCGTCGCCGCCGCCAGCAAGTTTCGCTGAGCGAGGTCGCTATTTCGCGGTCACGATGAGGGCGTCGGCGGCCGCCACGCCTTTGCCGCGCGGTCGCACGAACAGCGGATTGATATCAAGTTCGGCAATCTGGTCTTCTTGCACTGCCAGCACCGAAACGCGCGCGATCGCATCCGCCAGCGCGTCGATATCGAGGGCAGGGCGCCCGCGGAATTCTCCGAACAGTGGCGCCGCGCGCAGTTCGCCGATCATGGCGCGCGCCTGATCGGTCCCGAACGGGGCCACGCGATAGGACAAGTCCTTCAGCACCTCGGTCATGGCGCCGCCGAGACCGAACGCGACCACCGGCCCGAACGACGCGTCGCGCACCACCCCGACGATGGTTTCCAGCCCGTCCGTAATCATCTCGGCGACGATGAAGCCGTCGATGGTTGCATCAGGCCGGTGGTTTTTCACGCTGGCGCGGATCGCCGCGATGGCCTCGGCGACGCCGGCGGCGCTCGTAACACCAAGCCGCACACCGCCGACCTCGCTCTTGTGCGCGATATCCCGTGACAGCACTTTCACCGCGACTGGAAAGGAAAGGTCGAGCGCGGCGAGTTTCCCGTTATCACGCGGCAGCACGATTTCGCGCGCAACCGGCACGCCGATCTCTTTCAGCAAGGCCTTGCTTTGCGCTTCGTCGAGCGTCCCGGCTCGTGCCGGTAGATGGACGCGCGCGACCTTGGGCGGCGCCAGCGGCGCCGCGGCCGACCGCGATGCGGAAAATTCCGCGAGCCAGGCGGCCGCCTCCGCCGCCCGCACCGGCAACTCATAGATCGGAACGTGGCCTTCTTCGAACAGCGCGAAGGCGGCTTCCGCCCGATTGCGGCGCGCCGACCAGGCGAGCATCACCGGCTTGCGATGCCGGTCGATGGCGCTGCGGATGGCGCGCGCGGTCCGCAGGGCTGCGTCGCCGGGCATCGACGCCATCAGCACCGCGATCTGGTCGACATTAGCGTCGCCGAGGATCGACGAGATCACATTGATCAGCAATTTGTCATCGTTGAACACGCTGGCAGTGACGTCGACCGGATTGGAGATCGAGCCGAACGATGGGATGGCCGCGCGCAATTGTTTGTTGGTCTCCTCGCCGAGCTTGGCAAGCGTCAGTCTGCGTGCGCTGACGCGGTCGGCAAACAGGATACCGGCGCCGCCGGAAATGCCGACCGACGCCACGCGCGGACCAGCCGGCAGCAAGCCGCCGAGAAAAGCGCGGCAGGCGTCAGCGAGATCGTCGAGATCGAAAATCTCGATGATACCGGATTGCCGGAATGCGGCGCGGTAGATGTCATAGCGTCCGGTCATGCTGCCGGTGTGCGAAGCGGCGGCGCGCGCGCCCTCCGCGCTGTTGCCGGTTTTCCAGACCAGCAGCGGCTTGCCCGCTTCCACCGCGCGGCGCGCGGCTGCCTGCAGCCGGCGGCCGTCGGCGACGCTTTCCAAATAGGCGCAGATGATGCGCGTGCCGGGATCGTCGATCAGCGCCTCGATTACTTCCGGCGTGGTGATGTCGGCCTCGTTGCCGGTGGATAGCCCGATGCGAAAGCCTATGCCGCGGGCGGTGCAGCTCATCAGCACCCCGAAGCCGAAGCCGCCGCTCTGCGTCACCAGCGACACCGAGCCGGCAAGCAGGTCCGGCTCCATGAACGGCGAACCGAAGCCTGCGTAAAGCCGCGTGGTCAAATTGAGCAGGCCCTGGCAATTCGGCCCGATCAGGCGAATGCCGGTTTCGGCCGCGGCTTTGCGTAATCTGTCTTCAAGCGCAGCGCCGGCGGCGCCGGTTTCGCCAAAGCCGGCGCTCAGCACGATGCAGAACTTGATCCCGGCCGCACCGCAGGCGCGCACCGCCTCGATCGATGCTTCCGCCGGCACCGCGATCAGCGCGAGGTCGCACGGCTGCTCGATGTCTGCGACGCTGGCATAGCAGCGCAAGCCGTCGATCTCGGGATATTTAGGGTTGACCGGGTAGACACCGCCGCGGAAGCCGAAGCGGTTGAGCGCACGCACCGGCTGCCCGCCGATGCGGGTCAGATCGGCCGACGCGCCGACGATCGCGACCCCGCGCGGCTCGAACAAGTGCGACAGAGCGTGCAAGCAACCCCCGCGGCGAATGCAGCGGCCGCCGGTGCGGCCCGCCAATATCCGCTTGCCCTTTCGGTGCGGACGGCTAGCTGTATGCTACAGGAGAGTTTGGCTTGCAAACTAGGTCGATCGCATCGTCGCACGCTGTGAGATTACCGGTATGGTCAACAATACCGGCCTCAATCATAGTCAGAAGCCGGGCGAATTTGGCATTGCCGGCGCCGCCGTGATAGCCAAGGCTGCATTCCCGCCCGCCCGTCTCGTGGACGAAACACCATGACCGCGTCCGATACGCTGCTCATCGAACGTCCGTCGAATGACGTCGTCGTGTTTCGGCTCAATCGGCCGCAAGTGCGCAATGCGCTCAATATCGAGGTGCGATCGCGCCTGGCCGCCGAGGTCACGGCACACGCCGCCGATGCGAATATCCGCTGTCTGATTATTACCGGCTCGGATGTCGCCTTCGCCGCCGGCGCCGATATCGCTGAAATGGCCGAGGCTGGTCCGGTCGAGGTCATGGCGCGCAACGTGCAGAAATACTGGCGCGCGATCATGGGTTGCCCGAAGCCGGTGATCGCCGCGGTCGAAGGCTTTGCGCTCGGCGGCGGGCTCGAGCTGGCGTTGTGCGCCGACATTATCATCGTCGGTGAAGGCGCCCGTCTCGGCTTGCCCGAGGTCAAGGTCGGCATCCTGCCCGGCGGTGGTGGTACGCAAAAACTGGCGCGGCTCGTCGGCCGCCAGCGCGCCATGCTGCTGTTGATGACCGGCAAGCTGTTCAACGCCGCCGAGGCTCTTGCCATGGGGGTCGTCAGCGAGGTCGCGCCGACCGGCCAGGCGTTGACGCGCGCGCTCGAGATCGCACGCGAGATCGCGGCCATGCCGCCAATCTCCGTCATGCAGATCAAGGAAATCGTCAATGCCGGTCTGGATGCGCCGCTCGAGACTGCGCTGATGCTGGAGCGCAAGGCGTTGCAGTTGCAGTTCGCCACCCGCGACCAGAAAGAAGGCATGAAGGCGTTCCTGGAAAAGCGCAAACCGAAATTCGAAGGGAAGTAGCGTGGATCTCCTGAAGCCTGATTTGGTCGCGGCCGTTGTCGGCGCCGGCACCATGGGCCGCGGCATCGCGCAAGTTTGTGCGCAAGCCGGGCTGAAAACCTTGATGTTCGATGCGCGCGACGGCGCGGTGCAAGAGGCGATCGCAGGCATCGACAAGGCGCTCGACGGCTTGGTGGCCAAGGGCCGCATGACGGCGGAGGTGAAGCAGGGCGTCATCGACCATCTCAAGCCGATCGGCTCGCTGGACGAGGCGGCATCGGCGGGCGTCGTCATTGAAGCCATCGTGGAAAATCTCGACGCCAAGCGCGACCTGTTCCGCGAATTGGAAAAACGGCTGGCGCCCGACGCGGTGATCGCCACCAATACGTCCTCGCTGTCGGTGACCGAAATTGCCGCCTGCTGCGGCAAGCCGGAACGGGTGGCGGGTCTGCATTTCTTCAATCCGCCGCCGTTGATGAAGCTGGTCGAGGTGATCGGCGGCTTGCGCACCGATTCCGCGGTGGTCGAAGGCCTGACCGGCTTTGGCAAGCGCATCAACAAGCATCCGGTGGTGGCGACCGATACGCCGGGCTTTCTGGTCAATCACGCCGGCCGTGCCTATGGGCCGGAGGCGCTGCGCATTGTCGCGCAGGGGATCGCCTCGCCGCGCGAAGTCGATCTGTTGATGAAGGAAGCCGCCGGCTTCCGCATGGGACCGTTCGAACTGCTCGATCTGGTCGGGGGCGACGTCGCCCACGCGGTGATGGTGAGCATCTACGATCAATATTTCGGCGAGCCGATGTATCAGCCCTCGGCGCAGATGACGGTGCGCGTCGCCGGCGGGCTGCTCGGCCGCAAGACCAAGCAAGGTTTCTACGACTATTCCGGCCCGCCGAGCGCGGGAGCGCCGACGGTGGCGGTGCCGAATGCGCCGTTGCCGGCGTCGGCCTGGGTCGCCGACGAGGATGGCGGCGCCGAGCTCGCCGAATGGCTGAAGGCGGCGGGCGTCAAATGTCAGCTCGGCGGCGCGCCCGCTGCCAGCGCACCGTGTTTCGTAACGCCGCTCGGCGAGGACGCTTCGGGTGCGGCGGTGCGGCTAAAGCTCGATCCGCCGCGCACGGTAGCCGTCGATATGCTCGGCCGTTTCCAGGGCCGGCGCACGCTGATGAAGACGCCGCTGACCACGCCGGAAACTCTGGGCGCGGCGGTCGCCGCCCTGTCAGCCGGCAACGCGCCGGTCACGGTGATCAACGACAGTCCCGGCTTCGTCATCCAGCGGCTGCTCTGCATGATCGTCAATATCGGGACGCGCATCGCGGAATTGCGTATCGCCGCGCCGGCCGATATCGACACCGCGGTCGAGCTCGGCCTCAACTATCCGAAAGGTCCGCTTGCGCTCGGCGACTCGCTTGGCGTTGCCCGCGTGCTGGCGGTGCTCGACGGCATGCATGCCGTCACGCTCGATCCGAAATATCGGGCATCCACCTGGCTGCGTCGCCGCGCGCGGCTCGGCGTATCGTTGCACACGCCGGATTGAGTTGAGTTCGGAGTTCCGCGTCCATGCCGCTCGACACTGAAACGATGACCCAGCTGCGCGATACGGTGCGGCGTTTCGTGCGCGAGCGGCTGATTCCGAACGAGCGCAAGGTCGAGGAGAACGATGCAATTCCGGCCGATATCGTGGCGGAAATGCGTGCGCTCGGACTGTTCGGCCTGACCATCCCCGAGGATTACGGCGGTTTGGGTCTCAATACCGAGGAAGAGGTTCAGATCATCTACGAGGTTACGCACGCTTCGCCTGCCTATCGGTCCTGCTTTGCCTCCACCATCGGCATCGGCTCGCAAGGCATCGTGATCGACGGCACGGCGGAGCAGCGCAAGAAATATCTGCCGCGCATGGCGAAGGGCGAACTGATCGGCGCTTTCTGCCTGACCGAGCCGGACGTCGGGTCGGACGCCGCTCATTTGCGGTTGTCGGCACGCCGTGACGGCAATGATTTTGTGCTCAACGGCACCAAGCGCTTCATCACCAATGCGCCGGAAGCCGGTGTCTTTACAGTGATGGCGCGCAGCGATCCGAACGAGCCGGGCGCCAAGGGCGTCACGGCGTTCCTGGTGGAAGCCGGCACGCCCGGCCTGCGCATCGGCAAGATCGACCGCAAGCTCGGCCACCACGGCTCGCATACCAGCGACGTGATCTTTGAAGATGTGCGCGTGCCGCAGGCCAACATCATCGGCGGCAAGGAGGGCGTCGGCTTTACCACCGCCATGAAGGTGCTCGACCGCGGCCGCCTGCATATTGCCGCGGCCTGCTGCGGCGCAGCCGAGCGGCTGATCGAGATGATGCTCGACTACGCGACGGAGCGGGTGCAGTTCGGCAAGCCGATCGCCGAGCACCAGCTGGTGCAAGGGCTGATTGCCGACAGCAAGCGCGACTCCTATGTCGCCTGGTGCGCGCTGCTCGACGCTTGCCGCCGGCGCGACGCCGGCGAGCGGGTGACGACCTTTGCGGCCTGCGCGAAATATTTCGCCAGCGAAATGGTCTGGCGGGTGGCGGACGCCGCGGTGCAGGTCCACGGCGGCAACGGCTACATGCAGGATTATCGGGTCGAGCAGTTCCTGCGCGACGTGCGCCTCTACCGGCTTTACGAGGGCACCTCGCAGATCCAGCAACTCATCATCGCCCGCGACCTGCTCAAAGAGCACCGCGGGTAATTCGCAAATACGAGGAGCAAGGCATGGCAAGCGAAGGGGCGGGACCGGACGCAATATTCCGCGAGCATCTCAAGCAAGGCCGCTTCATGATCCAGAAATGCGCCAAATGCGGCACCTTTATCTTCTATCCGCGCCTGCTTTGCACCGAGTGCGGCGCCGGTGATCTGGCGTTCCAGGAGGCCGACGGCGGCGGCACCGTCTATTCGACGACCACAGTGCGGCGCAGAGCCGAACAGGGCGGCGATTACAATGTGGCGGTGATCGCTTTGAAGGAAGGCCCGCACATGATGAGCAAGGTCGTCGATGTGCCGCCGGCTGACGTGGTCATCGGCATGCCGGTGCGCGCGGCGATCGATCAATCCGAGAGCGGACCGCTGGTGGTCTTTCGCAAGGACGCATAAGGAGAACGAAAATGGCCGCGTCATTGCGAGGATCGACTGCGATCGTGGGTGTCGGCACCGCCGGCGTGGGGCAGGCGCCCGGTCACACCCATCTCGAACTGCTGGCGCAGGCGAGCGCATCCGCGCTCGCCGAAGCCGGACTGACATTGAAAGACGTTGACGGGTTGTTCACCTCGACGCTGGTGAACTTTTTTCCGACGCTCACCGTCGGCGAATATCTCGGCATTCGCCCCAAGGTCGCCGGCGGCACCAATCTCGGCGGCGCCTCGTTCGTGGACCACGTGATGTCGGCGACGCTCGCGCTCAATGCCGGGCTCTGCGACGTCGCCTTGATCTGCTACGGCAGCAACGCGCGGTCGGGCACCGGCAAGCACACCACCATGGCCGACCAGCCGCCCTATGAACTGCCTTATCAGCCGCGCATGCCAGTCTCCGCCTATGCGCTGGTGGCCGCCCGCCACATGCATCAATTCGGCACCACGCGGCGGCATCTTGCCGAGGTGGCGGTGGCGGCCCGCAAATGGGCGCAGCTGACGCCGGAGGCTTCCGAGCGCGGCCCGCTCACCATCGACGAAGTGCTGGTCGCGCGCATGATCTCCGATCCGCTCACCATCCGCGATTGCTGCCTGGTCAGCGACGGCGCCGGTGCGGTGGTGATGGTGCGCGCCGAGCGCGCGCGCGACCTGCCCAAGAAGCCGATCTATTTCCTGGGCGGCGCGGCGGCGCAGTGGCAACGCCAGGTCTCCGCCATGCCGGACCTGACAGTGAGCTCGGCTGCGGAATCCGGCCCGCGCGCCTTCGCCATGGCTAAGCTCGGACCGAAAGACGTCGACGTGGTGCAGCTCTACGACGCCTTTACCATCAACGTGTTGCTGTTTCTCGAGGACCTCGGCTTCTGCAAGAAGGGCGAAAGCGGCGCGTTTGTCTCCGACGGCGGCATTGCGCCGGGCGGGCGCCTGCCGGTCAACACCAACGGCGGCGGACTGTCCTATTGCCACCCTGGCATGTACGGCATCTTCCTCATCACCGAGGCGGCGCGGCAGTTGCGCGGCGAGGCGGAAAAGGAACGGCAGGTGGCCGGCGCGGAAATCGCGCTTTGCCACGGCAACGGCGCCACGCTGTCGAGCGAGGTCACCGCCATTTTCGGTACCGCCGCCACGGTGTGACGGCGCGGGGCACACGCACTTCGGTTATGAGGCAGCGGAGTCTCTGCGCGGCGAGACTGCGCGCGACGTGCGCATGTCATTCGCGCGCGTGCGTCGCCGCGCGCCTTTATGCATGGCGGTTTTTGTTGACCCTGCGCTATGCGGGCGATTACCGTTCCGCAATCCACGGCTATGGCGGCAGCGGCGCCGGCCGTTCACAGGCGTTGAATTTAGCGGGAGAGCTTCGGCAAATGGCGAAAGAAAAAAAGCGCGCGATCAAGGGAAAGACGCTCATTGACGGCAATGGCGGGCCGGTTGTTGCTGATCCCGTTATTCTGCTCGACGGCGGACGCATCACGGCGGTGGGGCCGGCCAGCAAGGTCGTGATTCCGGACGGCGTGGAAGTCATCGACGCCAGCCACTGCACGCTGATGCCCGGGATGATGGATCTCCACATCCACCTCTCGATGTTCAACAACCGCACCTTCAAGAACTATCGCGTCGCGCAATGGGAGGTCACGCCGCATCTGCAGCAGATGTACTCCTTCTTCCATGCTCAGCTCTGCTTCGAAATGGGCTTCACCACTTTGCGCGATTTGGGATTGCAGAGCACGCGCGGCCTGCTCACGCAGGAGATGTGCGCGGTTCGCGATGCCATCGATGCCGGCGTGCTGTCGGGTCCGCGGCTGTTTGTTGCCGGCTTCACCTATATGACCGGTTCGCATCTCGAATTGATTTTCCCGCGCGCGGCGGAGCGTCACGGGTTCCAGAATGCGGACGGTCCCTGGGAGCTGCGCAAGATGGCGCGGCTCAATCTTCGGCACGGCGCCGACGTGATCAAGACCTGCGCGTCCGGCGGCGGCGGCACCGACAAGGAGGAACCGGACGTTCGCAACCTGACGCAAGAGGAACTCGACGCGGTCGTCGACGAGGCGCACGCGCTGCACAAGCCCTGCGCGGTGCACTGTTTCACGCCGGGCGCGCACCGCATGGCAATCCAGTCGGGTTGCGACACCATCGAGCACATGGTGTTTCACGACGACGACTCGCTGGAGAAGATCCTGGAATCAAAGATTTGGATGACGCCGACGCTGGCCCATCGCACCGATCACGCCATCGCGATCCGCCGCGATATCGGCACGCCGGAATTCACGCTGACCAAGATGAAGACGATTCAGCCGTTCTGCTTCAAAACGTTCCAGCGTTTTTACAAGGCGGGCGTCAACATCGCCATGGGAACCGACATGGGCTTCGAGCCGGGCATGGGTTCGAACGCTTTCGAGCTGGAAATCTATGTCGGTCTCGGCATGACACCGATGGACGCAATCCTGACCGCCACGCGCAATGCCGCCAAGGCGCTGCGCATGGACAAGGACCTCGGTACGCTCGAAGCCGGCAAGCTCGCCGACATCGTCGCGGTCGACGGCGATCCGCTCGCCGATATCCGCGTCCTGCAGGAGCGCAAGCGCATCCAGATGGTGATGAAGGAAGGCGACGTCTATATCGACCGGCGGCCCGGTCACTCGCGCGAGATCGTGCACGCGGATCCGGATAGCTGGCGAAAAATCGACGCCTGAACGCGGTCCATTTCACGCCCCAGGCTGCGGTGTAGTTTTCCGCTACCGCATCTGCTTGCCCGCGCCGCCGGCCTGGGCTAGCAGGGCCGCCCGCCCGGGTGTGCATTGAATTGCCGCGGGCATATTGTAAACACGTCCTGGAGGCCTGCCCGCCTGCTGCGCAGGGGCAGGACGGAGACCGCGAATTCTGTCGGCGCGTCCGGCACTTGCGGGTGTAGCTCAATGGTAGAGCAACAGCCTTCCAAGCTGAATACGAGGGTTCGATTCCCTTCACCCGCTCCAATTCTCCCCATAATTCAATGGGTTACGCACAGGCTAAGTTTTTGAGAACAACAGCTATTCGGCTGATATGTGGACAACTCGTTTATTGAAATCATTGTGCTTTTTTGGTAGTTTTTCGGCTCCGCTTTTTGAGCGGGGTGCAAAAAGGGTGCAAAAAAATCGGTTGTCCCCACCCATGAGTTGCACGTTTTCCGTGCCGTGATTTAATGAGTACATATCAGCTAGTCCGTTCGAGTGTGTGCCTTTGCGACTAGCGGGGCACACGTTCGAGCGAATAATTTATGGAATTGATAATAGCTTTGTTTCTTTGTTCACTCATCCCATTAGGTATCGCGCGAATTCTGTATATCCGCGAGCACGCCGTTCATTCGTTTACTCGACGAGAGCGTGTAAACGGGAGATTCACTGGAGCTAGGGAAACATTAGTGGTTCTGGACAACGGCAAAATAGTTCACCCCGAACATGCAGCAGCCCTTATTCTGCCAGGTGTTTTGTTTTCGCCCCTTTTGGTGTTTGTCTATTTTTTCTTGAAATAGATTTGGCTGAGTTCGTACAACCCCACTATGACAACGACTTTCGATAAGCCCGCCACCCGTTGTTCATCTGCTTTCCAAGCGTGTGGTATCCGCTTTCAATAGCCTTATAAGCGGTGACGTCTTTGTTGTACGAAACCATGTTGTATGGCTTACCGTCTATCTTCCCTTTCAATCCAACAACAACGGGAATGAGGGCAGTAACGGCTTTCGACAGTGCAATTGTGTACTGATGCAATACCGTCAGGTAGGTCTTTTCGGCAGCTGACGCGTCTTTATAGAGGGAGCGCACATGTCCCTCTATTTCACTCAAGATTTGGTCAACCTTGGAAATCTGTATTTCGTATCGGTCGTAGGGAATGGATTTGAATAGACCGGGAATGGGTAGACTGCGCCACCACGGATGCGCGAACATGCCGTCGTGTACTTCGAGATACAACGTGAGCATGTTGTTCACGCCGTGCGTCAGCTCCTCAATCTGCCTTCTATGCAAGATTTCCTCCGACATCCATCAAGCACAACATAGCACCCCATAGTTCCTCACCACTTCCCATTTTTTCTGGTGCAAAAAGGGTGCAAAAAGCCTGAAAACCTAACAAAATCAATGGTGATTTAAAGCCTTCCAAGCTGATGACGAGGGTTCGATTCCCTTCACCCGCTCCAGCCTTCGCTTGCCGCTAGAGCAACCCCACCGTCCACACCACCAGCTCGTTGGCCGCTTTGGTAAATGCCATGTTGAGCGCGGCGACGGCATCGGCGGCCTGCGCGCTCTTCGCCGGCATCGAAACATCGAAGATGCGGGCGCCGGTCACGCTGCCTTTGTCGTCCATCAGCCTGGCGGAGAATTCCACGACCGCGGTCGGCTTCGGCTCCAGCGTGATCTGAAAATTGCGAATGCCCAGCTCCAGCCGATAGGCACCCTCGATCTGATCGAACGGCTTGCTCACTGCTTTTAGTTGATGGGCGTTCTCGAAGCTCTGCACGATTCGCGCCTGCATCAGCTTCGGCAGGTTGTCGGCCCATTGGCCGCCCTTCACGTCGGAATAAGTCCCGTCCGCCGTGCGGATGAGAATCTTCTGGGTATCGAAAGCCAGGATCGCCGTCGGATCCGGTACGACCATCTGCGTGCTGATTGTCTTGTCGAGGCCTGGAAACTCTTTCGCGGCGTCCAGGTCGTAGACCGAGGGCGGTTTATTGTCGGCGCCTCCGCCGGTCAGCTTCTCCAATCCGCCGATCATTCCCTCGATCCGTTTGGAATTGCGTCCGAGCATGTCGGCGAAGGTGCTGATGCCCGCGATCGCCGTATGCAACGGCTTGGAATTGTCGGCGATCAGCTCATCGATATGTTTCAGCGTGCCGCGCGCCGACTCCGTGAGATTCTGCCCGACGTCCTGGCCGGCCAATAACACCGGCGGCTGATGATTCGTCGCCGTTAGGCGCGGGGCGGTCGCTGCGCCGCCTTTGAGCGCGATGGCCGGCGCCCCGGTCAGGCCTTGATACGTCACGTCGATTTGCGTGTCGGCGCGGATCGGAGTTGCCGGATTGACTGAAATCGACGCCACCAGCCGTTTCGGCGCACTGGGATCGAGTTTGAGCTCGCTGATGGTGCCGACGCGGATGCCGTTGAACAGCACGCCCGAGCCGACCGTCAGGCCCGAAACCGGTTGCTCGAAGCGGACTTGATAGATTGCCTGCCGCCCCAGCCCGCCGACGTTCTGCAGCCAATAGACGAAGGCGAACATTGTGAAGGCGAAGACCAGCACGAAACTGCCGATCAGGACGTAATGCGCGCGGTTCTCCATGGTGACGGTCCTGTTGGGCGATTACGGCCGGGTGGAATTGACGCAATCAACGCCGATGGAGCGAGATCGATGCTTTCACGATTTGGCCTCCGCCATGCGAGTCGATCGTCACGCTTTGACGGCGGTTGCGCGTGACCAAATACATGGTAGCGGCAAATCCCGCGCTCTCGACGTGAATCTGAATGCGGTTGCCGCGGGCATGTCCGATCACGGTGCCGCCGATGCCCCGGGTACGCTCGGTCCAGCTGCCGGTAATCTGGTTGCCGGAGTCCGCCTGGAACTGGCCGGCCAGATCGAAATTATAGCTGTCGCTCTTGCAGCTGAGCTGGAGGTTGACCTCGTGCTGGCTGCTGCCGAGCGGCCGATAGTTCGCATCACAGCGGATGCGTTCGGTCTTGCTGCCTTCTTGCCGGATGGTTCCGGTGCCTGACCAGTGACCGCGAAAATCGGCAAACGGCCCCGCCGCAGCCGAAGCTGGCTGCCAGCCCGCCCAGCCCCACAGGATAAAGAAGAGCGCGCAACCGATCGCCCCAGCGCGCCGGGATGACTGGCGGAAAGCAAATCGCGTCACAATGAGGGCTCCTATTGGTAGCGGCCGGCGCTTGGTCGGCCGGGATTATACGCAAATAGGCCAGCTATGGTTTGTATCTTGGGCCGGAATAGCATCGCCACGATAAACAAGAATGAACAAGACGATGGCGGACGCAACCCCGTGGCGCGATATGCGCTGGGGGAAACCTGAACGCCGGCTCGGGGGCCGCGGTGGTGGGGTAAGGCGATCCGGCGCCGCCGGGCAGGCGGCCGGGCCGGGAAACCGCCTGAAACCGGGCTTCGGCGGCCTTGCATTGGCCTTCTGTATAATGCATGACATCGGCGCGGCGGACCTTTAGGTTCGCCGCATCCACTTCCGGAGGAGTGTAGCTCAATGGCTAGAGCACCGGTCTCCAAAACCGGGGGTTGGGGGTTCGAGTCCCTCCACTCCTGCCAGGCCATGGCCGGCGTCTGAGCGCAGCCCGGCCCGAGCAAAAGCCACCGGCCGTCACTACATGAGAAACCTGTTGGATCAGGACCAGGGAATCAGGATCTAAATGGCGACGTCTCCGTTCAAGTTTCTCCAGGAAGTGCGCGAGGAAACCCGCAAGGTAACCTGGCCTTCCCGCAAGGAGACAATGGTCACCACCGCCATGGTATTCGTCATGGTGGCGATCGCCTCGGTGTTCTTCCTGGTCGCAGACCAAATCATCCGCATTGCCGTTACCTTCGTGCTCGGCATCGGGACCTGAAAGCTGAAACGATGAGCGATATTGCTGCCACCACCACGACCCGGCCCAAGCGCTGGTACATCGTCCACGCCTATTCGAATTTCGAGAACAAGGTCGCCGACTCCATCCGCGAGCAGGCCAAGCAGCGCGGGCTGGCCGACCATTTCGACGAGATCATGGTGCCGAAGGAGAAGGTCACCGAGGTGCGCCGCGGCCGCAAGGTCGAGGCCGAGCGCAAGTTCTTCCCCGGCTACGTGCTGGTGAAGATGGACCTGACCGACGATGTCTATCATCTGATCAAGAACACGCCCAAGGTCACCGGCTTCCTCGGCACCGACAAGAAGCCGATGCCGATTTCCGACGTCGAAGCCGACCGCATCCTGCAACAGGTGCAAGAGGGTATCGAGCGGCCCAAGCCTTCGGTCTCGTTCGAGGTGGGCGAGCAGGTGCGCGTCTCCGACGGGCCGTTCGCTTCGTTCAACGGCACGGTCGAGGAAGTCGATGAAGCGCGCTCGCGCGTGAAGGTTGCGGTGTCGATCTTCGGCCGCGCAACGCCCGTGGAGCTGGAATTCACGCAGGTGGAGAAGCTATAAGTTTCGTCCCCGGACAGGTTTTGTTCGGGATTTGTGCAAGACGTGGGAGGTGAGGCGGTCGCCAACCGTCAAGATCCGCACCACTAACGGAGTAGAGCGATGGCGAAGAAAGTCACTGGATTCCTCAAATTGCAGGTGCCGGCCGGCGCCGCCAACCCGTCGCCCCCGATCGGGCCGGCGCTGGGTCAGCGCGGTCTCAACATCATGGAGTTCTGCAAGGCGTTCAACGCGCAGACCCAGAAGATGGAGAAGGGTATCCCGATCCCGGTCGTGATCACGACCTATCAGGACCGCTCCTTCACCTTCGAGATGAAGACGCCGCCGGTATCATACTTCCTCAAGAAGGCGGCCAATGTGCAAAGCGCCTCCAAGGCGCCGGGCCGCGACGTCGCCGGCTCGGTGACCAAGGCGCAGGTGCGCGAGATCGCCGAGCAGAAGATGAAAGACTTGAACTGCGACAGCATCGAAGCGGCCATGAAGATGGTCGAGGGCTCGGCCCGCTCGATGGGCATCGCGGTGGAGTAACGGTCATGGCAACAGGAAAACGCATGAACACCGCCCGCGAGGGCATCGACCGCAACAAGGCATATCCGCTCGCGGAAGCGGTCAAGCTCGTTAAGGAGCGCGCCAAGACGAAATTCGACGAGACCATCGAGATCGCGATGAATCTCGGCGTCGATCCCAAGCACGCCGACCAGATGGTGCGCGGCGTGGTCAACCTGCCCAACGGCTCGGGCCGCACGGTACGCGTCGGCGTGTTCGCGCGCGGCGCCAAGGCCGACGAAGCCAAGGCCGCCGGCGCCGACGTGGTTGGCGCCGAGGACCTGGTCGAGAAGGTGCAGAACGGCAATATCGATTTCGACCGCTGTATCGCCACCCCCGACATGATGCCGCTGGTCGGACGCCTGGGTAAGGTGCTCGGGCCCCGCGGCATGATGCCGAACCCCAAGGTCGGTACTGTGTCGATGGATGTCACCAGCGCGGTGAAGGCCGCCAAGGGCGGCGCGGTCGAGTTCCGGGTCGAGAAGGCCGGCATCATCCAGGCCGGGGTCGGCAAGGCCTCCTTCACCGAGGACAAGCTGGTCGAGAACATCAAGGCCTTCGCGGACGCCGTCCAGAAGGCCAAGCCGCCGGGGGCCAAGGGTCACTACATCAACCGGGTCGCGGTCTCTTCGACGATGGGCCCGGGGGTGAAAGTGGACATCCCCAGCCTGTTCGGGGGCGCTGCGACCCACTAATGCACCTTTTTTGCGGGGGTTTTTCGCGAAAGGGACTTGGCAAACGGGGTGTAAAGGTCTAAATCATGCGCATCGGGCGTGCCGGCCCAGCTTGTCGGCACGCCTTTGCGCGTCTCTAAAAACATATGGTGATCGGAATTTATTCCTTTTGGGCATCCCGGCGGGACATCTGAAAGGGAAGTAAGCCGGCATTGTTGTTCGCGGAGGCGCGCAAGGTTGGTCCGGCAACGGATCAGCCGACCTGTCCAAGACTGCCGGCGCCGACGCTCGCGAGAGCTGACGCTTAATCCGCAGGGGCCAGCATAGACGGGGACACGAGCCCAAAGTTTGCGCGTCCTAAAAAGGCGCGCCGGTTTGGTTCGAACCTCGGAGACCCAATGCGGCGTCATGCCGTTCTTGGGGGGCAGGCTTTTCGAAACGTCGTCCTGCCCGGGTTGCTTCGCGTTGAGGCTTGTCGGTGGGACGGGTGGTAGCAACCCCCGGCGGTCCGCTTGAAACGAAGCGAGCCGTCAAAACCGGAAAGAGCTTGCAGTGGATCGAGCGGCTAAGCAGGAGTCCATCACCGAACTGAGCGGGGTCTTCAAGACCTCCAACGTCGTGGTGGTGGCTCACTATTCCGGCCTCAGCGTCGCCCAAATGCAGACTCTGCGTCAGCAGATGAAGCAGGCGGGCGCGCGCGTGAAGGTCGCGAAGAACCGTCTCGCCAAGATCGCACTCAAGGACACCGACGCCGCCGTCATTGCGCCCCTGCTGAAGGGGCCGACCGTGCTCGCCTATTCGGGCGATCCGGTCGCGGCGCCGAAGGTGGCCGTCGATTTCGCCAAGGCGAACGAAGCGTTCGTCATTCTCGGCGGTTCGATGGGCAAAACCGCTCTGGATCTCGACGGCGTCAAGGCGCTCGCCTCGCTGCCGTCGCTGGATGAGTTGCGCGCCAAGATCGTCGGCCTGATCCAGGCTCCGGCGACCAAGATCGCCCAGCTCACCAACGCTCCCGCCGCGAAAGTGGCGCGCGTGATCCAGGCCTACGCCTCCAAGAGTGAAGCGGCCTGACGGCTCAAAACGACAAGCAATCTGACTGGTTCGAACCGATAGGAACTTGAACAATGGCTGACCTGCAGAAGATCGTCGACGAATTGTCGACCCTGACCGTCCTGGAAGCGGCGGATCTGGCGAAGATGCTGGAAGAGAAGTGGGGCGTTTCCGCTGCCGCCGCGGTTGCGGTGGCGGCCGGGCCCGCTGGCGGCGGTGCCGCGGCTGCGGCCGAGGAGAAGACCGAGTTCAACGTGATCCTTGCCGCCGCCGGCGACAAGAAGATCGAGGTGATCAAGGAAGTCCGTGCGCTCACCGGCCTCGGCCTCAAGGAGGCCAAGGACCTGGTCGAGGGCGCGCCCAAGGCGGTCAAGGAAGGCGTCAACAAGGAGGAGGCCGACAAGATCAAGGCCACCCTCGAAAAGGCCGGCGCCAAGGTTGAGTTGAAGTAAGCGGATGCTTACTTCAACGAAATCCCCGGTCGAGAGCAGCGAGACCCGGGGGTTTCGAGGATTAGCGACATCCCCGGGCCGCTGGCCCGGGGAGACAGGTGCAAGAATGCGGTGGCCGGTTACCTCCCAGCCGAGCTGCCGCCGAGGCGGTCGTGAACGGCAAGGTCTGGTCACGATGATGTATGGCGAAGTGTGCGGCGGTTCGGGCAGGTCCCGAATCACATAGAAACGGACAGCCCGACGCCTGTCCGGATGGTCGCGATGGATAGCGGCCGTCCGGAGAGGCGCCCAGCGCTGGCCGGCAATCCGAATCGAGAGAGATAGAAGAACGATGGCGCAGACATTTACCGGTCGCAAGCGCGTAAGGAAGTTTTTCGGGTCAATCAGGGAAGTGGCGGAGATGCCGAACCTCATCGAGGTTCAGAAGGCATCGTACGACCAGTTCCTGTTGGTCAAGGAGCCGGAAGGCGGCCGTCCCGACGAGGGGCTGCAGGCCGTCTTCAAGTCGGTGTTCCCGATTTCCGACTTTTCCAATTCGTCGATGCTGGAATTCGTCAAATACGAATTCGAGCCGCCGAAATACGACGTCGACGAGTGCCGCCAGCGCGGCATGACCTATGCCGCGCCGCTGAAAGTGACGCTGCGGCTGATCGTGTTCGATATCGACGAAGAGACTGGCGCCAAGTCGGTCAAGGACATCAAGGAGCAGGATGTCTACATGGGCGATATTCCGCTCATGACCAACAACGGCACGTTCATCGTCAACGGCACCGAGCGCGTCATCGTTTCCCAGATGCACCGCTCGCCCGGCGTGTTCTTCGATCACGACAAGGGCAAGACCCACTCCTCGGGCAAGCTGTTGTTTGCCGCCCGCATCATTCCCTATCGCGGCTCCTGGCTCGACATCGAGTTCGACGCGAAAGACATCGTCTATGCGCGCATCGACCGCCGCCGCAAGATTCCGGTGACGTCGCTGCTCTATGCGCTCGGGCTCGACAGCGAGCAGATCCTCAGCACGTTCTACAAGCACGTCACTTACAAGCGCGCCAAGGACGGCTGGCGCGTGCCGTTCGATGCCAACCGCTTGAAGGGCTACAAGGCGGTCAACGATCTGGTCGATGCCGATACCGGCCGCGTCGTGGTCGAAGCCGGCAAGAAGCTGTCCGTGCGCCAGGCTCGCCAGCTCAGCGAGAAGGGCCTTAAAGCGCTCCGCATGACCGACGAGGAACTGATCGGCCATTACATCGCCGAGGACCTGGTCAACGGCAAGACCGGCGAAATCTTCACGGAAGCCGGCGAGGAGATCACCGAGAAGAACCTGAAGGTTCTGATCGACGCCGGCTACAAGGAACTGCCGCTGCTCGACATCGATCATGTCAATGTCGGCGCCTATATCCGCAACACGCTCAGCGTCGACAAGAACATGACGCGCGAGGACGCGCTGTTCGACATCTACCGCGTCATGCGGCCGGGCGAGCCGCCGACCGTGGAGACGGCGGAAGCGATGTTCCGCTCGCTGTTCTTCGATAGCGACCGTTACGACCTTTCGGCGGTCGGCCGCGTGAAGATGAACATGCGCCTCGACCTCGACGCGCCCGACACCCATCGCGTGCTGCGCAAGGAGGACATCCTCGCGGTCATCAAGACGCTGGTCGATCTGCGCGACGGCAAAGGCGAGATCGACGACATCGACAATCTCGGCAATCGCCGGGTGCGCTCGGTCGGCGAGTTGATGGAGAACCAGTACCGCATCGGTCTGCTTGCGCATGGAGCGCGCGATCAAGGAGCGCATGTCGTCGGTCGATATCGACACCGTCATGCCGCAGGACCTGATCAACGCCAAGCCGGCGGCCGCCGCGGTGCGCGAGTTCTTCGGCTCCTCGCAGCTCTCGCAGTTCATGGATCAGACCAATCCGCTGTCGGAGATCACCCACAAGCGGCGCCTGTCGGCGCTCGGCCCGGGTGGTCTGACGCGCGAGCGCGCCGGCTTCGAAGTGCGCGACGTGCATCCGACCCATTACGGCCGCATCTGCCCGATCGAGACGCCGGAAGGGCCGAACATCGGCTTGATCAATTCGCTCGCCACCTATGCGCGGGTGAACAAATACGGCTTCGTGGAGACGCCTTATCGCAAGGTGAAGGACGGCCGCGTCACCGACGAGGTCCAGCTATCTCTCGGCGATGGAGGAGAGCCGCTACGCCGTCGCCCAGGCCAACGCTTCGCTCGACGCCAAGGGCAAGCTTCACCGAGGACCTGATCGTGTGCCGCCAGGCCGGCGACGTGCATCTGGTTCCGCGCGACAAGGTCGACTTCATGGACGTGTCGCCGAAGCAATTGGTTTCGGTCGCCGCCGCGCTCATCCCGTTCCTGGAGAACGACGACGCCAACCGCGCGCTGATGGGCTCCAACATGCAGCGCCAGGCGGTGCCGCTGATCCGCGCCGAAGTCGCCTTATGTCGGCACCGGCATGGAAGGCGTGGTCGCCCGCGATTCAGGCGCCTCGATCTCGGCCCGCCGCACCGGCATTGTCGATCAGGTGGACGCCACCCGTATCGTCGTGCGCGCGACCGGCGAGACCGATCCCACCAAGCCGGGCGTCGATATCTACCGGCTGATGAAATACCAGCGCTCGAACCAGAACACCTGCATCAACCAGCGTCCGCTGGTGAAGGTGGGCGATCACGTCGAGAAGGGCGACATCATCGCCGACGGTCCCTCGACCGATCTCGGCGAGCTTGCGCTCGGCCGCAACGTGCTGGTCGCGTTCATGCCGTGGAACGGCTACAACTTCGAGGACTCGATCCTGCTCTCCGAGCGGATCGTGAAAGACGACGTGTTCACGTCCATCCACATCGAGGAATTCGAGGTGATGGCGCGCGACACCAAGCTCGGCCCCGAGGAAATCACCCGCGACATCCCGAACGTCTCGGAAGAGGCGCTCAAAAATCTCGACGAAGCGGGCATCGTCTATATCGGCGCCGAGGTCCACGCCGGCGACATCCTGGTCGGCAAGATCACGCCCAAGGGCGAAAGCCCGATGACGCCGGAGGAAAAACTCCTGCGCGCCATCTTCGGCGAGAAGGCATCCGACGTGCGCGACACCTCGCTCAGGGTGCCGCCGGGCGTGCAGGGCACGGTCGTCGAGGTGCGCGTGTTCAACCGGCACGGCGTCGAGAAGGACGAGCGCGCGCTCGCCATCGAGCGTGAAGAGATCGAGCGGCTCGCCAAGGACCGCGACGACGAGCAGGCGATCCTCGACCGCAACGTCTACGGCCGCCTGGCCGAGTTGCTGGAAGGCCGCCAGGGCATCGCCGGTCCCAAGGGCTTCAAGAAGGACTCAAAGATCACCCGGGCGGTGCTGGACGAATATCCGCGCTCGCAGTGGTGGCAGTTCGCTTCGCCCAACGACAAGCTGATGGCCGAGATCGAGGCGATCCGCAAACAGTACGACGAGTCGAAGAAGCTGCTGGAACAGCGCTTCCTCGACAAGGTCGAGAAGCTGCAGCGCGGCGACGAATTGCCGCCCGGCGTGATGAAGATGGTCAAGGTCTTCGTCGCGGTGAAGCGCAAGATCCAGCCCGGCGACAAGATGGCCGGCCGCCACGGCAACAAGGGCGTGGTGTCGAAGATCGTGCCGGTCGAGGACATGCCGTTCCTCGACGACGGCACGCAAGTCGACATCGTGCTCAATCCGCTCGGCGTGCCGAGCCGGATGAACGTCGGCCAGATTCTGGAGACCCATCTCGGCTGGGCTTGCGCCGGCCTGGGGCTCAAGATCGGCGAGGCGGTCGAAGCCTACAACAACAAGCAGGACGTGCGTCCGCTCAAGGACATGCTCAAGAAGGTCTATGGCGACGACGCCACCATCAAGTCGCTGAATGAGGAAGAGCTGGTCGAGCTCGGCGGCAACCTGCGCCACGGCGTGCCGATTGCGACGCCGGTGTTCGACGGCGCCAAGGAGGCCGACATCGAGAAGATGCTCGACCTCGCCGGCCTCGATCATTCCGGGCAGGTCGACCGTGTTCGACGGGCGCACCGGCGAGGTCGTTCGACCGCAAGGTCACGGTCGGCTACATCTACATGCTCAAGCTGCACCATCTGGTGGACGACAAGATCCACGCCCGCTCGATCGGCCCGTACTCGCTGGTCACCCAGCAGCCGCTCGGCGGCAAGGCGCAGTTCGGCGGCCAGCGCTTCGGCGAAATGGAAGTGTGGGCGCTCGAAGCCTATGGCGCCGCCTACACCTTGCAGGAAATGCTCACCGTGAAGTCGGACGACGTCGCCGGCCGTACCAAGGTGTACGAGGCGATCGTGCGCGGCGACGACACGTTCGAGGCGGGCATTCCGGAAAGCTTCAACGTGCTGGTCAAGGAGATGCGCTCGCTCGGCCTCAATGTCGATCTGCACAATTCCAAGCAGCAGCGGCAGGGCCAGGGCGGCGAGACGGCGGAAGCGGCCGAGTAACGACATTCACCTCCCCCGCTGCAAGCGGGGGAGGCCGGGCCGCCGGGCGGTCCGAAACAAGGCAAAAGAATTGCGACAGCGGCCGACAAGGGTCGGCAAGCGGAGAATGCGATGAACCAAGAAATTATGAATCTCTTCAGCCCGCAGGCCCCGGCTCAGGTCTTCGACCAGATCCGGATTTCGATCGCGAGCCCGGAGAAGATTTTGTCGTGGTCGTACGGCGAGATCAAGAAGCCGGAGACGATCAACTACCGCACCTTCAAGCCCGAGCGCGACGGCCTGTTCTGCGCGCGCATCTTCGGGCCGATCAAGGACTACGAGTGCTTGTGCGGCAAGTACAAGCGCATGAAGTACAAGGGCATCATCTGCGAGAAGTGCTCGGTCGAGGTGACGCTTTCGCGCGTGCGGCGCGAGCGCATGGGCCATATCGAGTTGGCGGCGCCGGTCGCGCATATCTGGTTCCTGAAGTCGCTGCCGAGCCGCATCGGCTCTGCTGCTCGACATGACGCTGAAGGATCTCGAGCGCATCCTCTATTTCGAATACTACGTCGTGCTCGAGCCGGGCCTGACCCCGCTCAAGGACCGCCAGCTTCTGTCGGAGGACGAGTATCTCAAGGCGCAGGAGGAATTCGGCGCCGACAGCTTCACCGCCACCATCGGCGCGGAAGCGATCCGCGAGATGCTCAAAGGCCTCGACCTCGAGAAGATGCAGGGCGAATTGCGCGCCGAGCTGCTCGAGACTGAAAGCGACATCAAGAAGAAGAAGATCGCCAAGCGGCTGAAGCTGATCGAGGCGTTCCTCGCCTCCGGCAACAAGCCGGAATGGATGATCCTGACCGTGGTGCCGGTGATCCCGCCCGATCTGCGGCCGCTGGTGCCGCTCGACGGCGGGCGCTTCGCCACCTCCGATCTCAACGATCTCTATCGCCGCGTCATCAACCGCAACAATCGCCTCAAGCGGCTGATCGAACTGCGCGCGCCGGACATCATCATCCGCAACGAAAAGCGCATGCTGCAGGAAGCGGTCGATGCGCTTGTTCGACAACGGCCGCCGCGGCCGCGTCATCACCGGCGCCAACAAGCGCCCGTTGAAGTCGCTCGCCGACATGCTCAAGGGCAAGCAGGGCCGCTTCCGGCAGAACCTGCTCGGCAAGCGCGTCGACTATTCCGGCCGCTCGGTGATCGTGGTCGGTCCCGAGCTCAAGCTGCACCAGTGCGGGCTGCCGAAGAAGATGGCGCTCGAACTGTTCAAGCCGTTCATCTATTCGCGGCTCGACGCCAAGGGTCTGTCCACCACCGTCAAGCAGGCCAAGAAGCTGGTGGAGAAGGAAAAGCCGGAAGTTTGGGATATCCTCGACGAGGTGATCCGCGAGCATCCGGTGCTCTTGAACCGCGCGCCGACCCTGCACCGCCTCGGCATCCAGGCCTTCGAGCCGGTGCTGATCGAGGGCAAGGCGATCCAGCTGCATCCGCTGGTGTGCGCCGCGTTCAACGCCGACTTCGACGGCGACCAGATGGCCGTGCACGTTCCGCTGTCGCTGGAAGCGCAGCTGGAAGCGCGCGTGCTGATGATGTCGACCAACAACATCCTGCACCCGGCCAACGGCTCAGCCGATCATCGTGCCGTCGCAGGACATCGTGCTCGGCCTCTATTACCTCTCGATCATGCGCGAGGGCGAGGCCGGCGAGGGCAAGGTCTTCGGCGACATGGCCGACATCGACCACGCCTTGGCGGAGAAGGCGATCACCCTGCACACCAAGATCCAGTATCGCTGGGAAGGCATCGACGAGAAGGGCAAGCCGTTCAAGAAGCGGTTCGAGACCACGCCCGGCCGCGTCGTGCTCGGCAACGTGCTGCCCAAGAGCGTCAAGATCCCGTTCGACATCGTCAACCGCTTGATGACCAAGCGCGAAATTTCGTCGATGATCGACACGGTCTACCGCCACTGCGGGCAGAAGGAGACGGTCATCTTCTGCGACCGCATCATGGCGCTCGGCTTCTATCACGCCTTCAAGGCCGGCATCTCGTTCGGCAAGGACGACATGGTGGTGCCGGCGTCCGAAGTGGAAGATCGTCGAAACCACGCGCGACCTCGCCAAGGAGTTCGAGCAGCAGTACAACGACGGCCTCATCACCCAGGGCGAGAAATACAACAAGGTGGTCGACGCCTGGTCGAAGTGCACCGAGGAAATCGCCGACGAGATGATGCGCGAGATCTCGGCGTCGAAGAAGGACGCCAACGGTGTCGAGCAGCAGGTCAACTCGATCTACATGATGGCGCATTCCGGCGCGCGCGGCTCGCCGGCGCAGATGCGCCAGCTCGCCGGCATGCGCGGACTGATGGCGAAGCCGAGCGGCGAGATCATCGAGAGCCCGATCATCTCCAACTTCAAGGAAGGCCTTTCCGTGCTCGAGTACTTCAACTCGACCCACGGCGCCCGCAAGGGTCTGGCCGACACCGCCTTGAAGACGGCGAATTCGGGCTATCTGACGCGGCGTCTGGTGGACGTGGCGCAAGATTGCATCATCACCGACGGAAGACTGCGGGACCAAGAATGGCATCAAGGTGCGGGCGATCATCGATGCCGGCACCGTGGTGGCGTCGCTGGCAATCCGCATCCTTGGGCGCACCACGGCGGAGGACGTCAAGGACCCGGCCAGCAACAAGGTCGTGGTCAAGCGCGGCACTTTGCTGACGGAGCCCGAGGTCGAAGCGATCACCAATGCGGGCGTGCAGGAAATGAAGATCCGCTCGGTGCTCACCTGCGAGACCAAGAACGGCGTGTGCGGCGCATGCTACGGGCGCGATCTCGCCCGCGGCACCCCGGTCAACATGGGCGAGGCGGTAGGCGTGATCGCCGCGCAGTCGATCGGCGAGCCGGGCACCCAGCTCACCATGCGCACGTTCCATATCGGCGGCGCGGCGCAGATCTCCGAGCAGTCGTTCATCGAGTCGAACTTCGACGGCAAGATCAAGTTCAAGGGCAAGAACATCGCCAAGAACTCGGACGGCGACGTCGTCGCGATGGTGCGCAACATGGTGGTGGCGGTGATCGATCCCGACGGGACCGAGCGCGCGCATCACCGTATCCCCTACGGCGCGCGCATGCGCGTCGAGGACGGCGACAAGATCAAGCGCGGCCAGCGCATCGCCGAGTGGGACCCCTACACCCGGCCGATCCTGACCGAGGTCGAGGGCACCATCGACTTCGAGGACATGGTCGACGGCTTGTCGATGTCGGAGCAGCTCGACGAGTCGACCGGCATCGCCAAGCGCGTGGTCATCGACTGGCGCACGGGTTCGTCTCGTAACCAGCAGGACCTGCGTCCGGCGATGGTGATCAAATCGGGCAACAAGCTGTTGAAGCTCGCCCGCGGCGGCGACGCGCGCTATCAGCTCGCGGTCGACGCCATCATCTCGGTCGATCCCGGCGCCCATGTGAAGGCGGGCGACGTGATCGCGCGTATCCCGACCGAAAGCGCCAAGACGCGCGACATCACCGGCGGTCTGCCGCGGGTGGCGGAGCTGTTCGAGGCGCGCAAGCCGAAGGACGCGGCGATCATCGCCGAAATCGGCGGCACGGTGCGGTTCGGCAAGGACTACAAGAACAAGCGCCGCATCACCATCGAGCCGACCGGCAAGGGCGAGGAGCCGAAGGAGTACCTGATCCCGAAGGGCAAGCACATCCATCTGCAGGATGGCGACGTCATCGAGCAGGGCGATTACATCGTCGAGGGCAATCCCGCCCCGCACGACATTCTCGCCATCAAGGGCGTCGAGGAACTGGCCGCCTATCTGGTGAACGAGATCCAGGAGGTCTATCGGCTGCAGGGCGTCAACATCAACGACAAGCACATCGAGGTGATCGTTCGCCAGATGCTGCAGAAGGTCGAGATCGACGACGTCCGGCGAGACCGAACTCCTGCAAGGCGAGCAGCTCGACAAGGTCGAACTCGACGAGGTCAATGCCCGGGTGGAAGCCGAAGGCAAGAAGCCGGCATCCGGCCACCCGGTGCTGCTCGGCATCACCAAGGCGAGCCTGCAGACCCGCTCCTTCATCTCGGCGGCTTCCTTCCAGGAGACCACGCGCGTGCTCACCGAGGCTGCGGTCAACGGCAAGGCCGATACGCTCGACGGGCTCAAGGAGAACGTCATCGTCGGCCGTCTGATCCCGGCCGGCACCGGCGCCATGATGAACGAGCTGCGCGAGGTCGCCACCAAGCGCGACGCGCTCATCCTCGAAGAGCGCGAGAAGGACGCGGCCAAAGCCGCAGCCAAGGCGGCGGAGGCCGAGGCCGAGGCCGAGGAGGCACCGGCGCTGCCGGCGGCCGAATAGGCTTCGCGCGCATCACCGAATCGAAAGGGCCGCCCCGCGCGGGCGGCCCTTTTCTCGGTTCGGCGGGCAAGTGCGGCAAGGCCCATGAAACCACGATTTTTCGGCTGTTTTCGCCTTGACTTAGCGGAGTCCGGCCGATACATACCCGACACTTTTCGGCAGGCGGTGAGCTTCGCTTGCTCGGAACGGCCAACCGGCTAAATCTTTGATGACGTTGCGTTTTCTCAGAGTTTAGCTGGCACCACGCCTCGAGGAATGAAGCTCAGACGCTGCCTCTGACAGCCACTGTCAGACAAGTGATGTGACCGGCCGCGGTGCCTTACCGCAACGCGGTCGTCCGAACGGAAGAGCGCCCCCGCAAAGCCAAGCGGATGGCGCGATTTCGTTTTGCGCGTGAAAAACGCGCGCAAAGCAAGGCGCGCGGGCGTTATTCGCGCGGGAATGCCGGGGCGTAAGCCCATTAACCAGGGGGTGCGGAAACGCGCCCCGCCGACCACGCAGCGGGCGCAGGCCCGTTCACGATTCCGGGCGCAATGCCCAAACAATAGGTAAGCGAAAGCCAACGATGCCGACGGTCAACCAGTTGATTGCCAAGCCGCGCCAGCCGCTGAAGGCGCGCAACACCGTGCCCGCGCTGCAGGCCAGCCCGCAGAAGCGCGGCGTCTGCACGCGCGTCTATACGACGACGCCGAAGAAGCCGAACTCGGCGCTGCGCAAGGTGGCCAAGGTGCGCCTGACCAACGGCTTCGAAGTGATCGGCTACATCCCGGGCGAGGGCCACAATCTGCAGGAGCACTCGGTGGTGATGATCCGCGGCGGCCGCGTCAAGGACCTGCCCGGCGTGCGCTACCACATCCTGCGCGGCGTGCTCGATACCCAAGGCGTGAAGAACCGCAAGCAGCGCCGTTCGAAATACGGCGCCAAGCGGCCCAAGTAAGGATCAGCGTCATGTCCCGCCGCCACGCCGCAGAAAAGCGCGAGATCATCCCGGACCCGAAGTTCGGCAACATCGTCGTCAGCAAGTTCATGAACGCCATCATGTATGACGGCAAGAAGTCGGTGGCGGAAGGTATCGTCTACGGCGCGCTCGACGTGATCGAGGCCAAGACCAAGCAGAACCCGCTCTCCGTGTTCCAGCAGGCGCTCGACAACGTGATGCCCTCGATCGAGGTGCGCTCGCGCCGCGTTGGCGGCGCCACCTATCAGGTGCCGGTGGAAGTGCGCACCTCGCGCCGGCAGGCGCTGGGTATTCGTTGGATCATCTCGGCCGCGCGCGAGCGCAACGAAAAAACCATGACCGAGCGGCTCTCGGCCGAGCTACTCGATGCATCCAATAACAGGGGAAACGCCGTCAAAAAGCGGGAGGACACTCACAAGATGGCGGAAGCCAATCGCGCCTTCTCGCATTACCGCTGGTGACAGCGGCGACCATATTCAAGGATCAGATCCCCTATGCCACGCAGCCACCCCATCGAGGACTACCGCAATTTCGGCATCATGGCGCACATCGATGCCGGCAAGACCACGACCACGGAGCGGATCCTCTTTTATACCGGCCGCAGCCACAAAATGGGCGAGGTGCACGAAGGCGCCGCGACCATGGACTGGATGGAGCAGGAGCAGGAGCGCGGCATCACCATCACCTCGGCGGCGACCACCGCGCATTGGAAGAACAAGCGCCTCAACATCATCGACACCCCCGGCCACGTCGACTTCACCATCGAGGTCGAGCGCTCCTTGCGTGTGCTCGATGGCGCCGTCTGCGTGCTCGACTCCAACCAGGGCGTCGAGCCGCAAACCGAGACGGTCTGGCGCCAGGGCGACAAATACAAGGTCCCGCGCATCGTCTTTGCCAACAAGATGGACAAGATCGGCGCCGATTTCTTCAAATGCCTCGACGACATCAAGACCCGCCTCGGCGCCAAGCCCGTCGCCATCCAGTTGCCCATCGGTTCCGAACAGCAGTTCAAAGGCATCATCGATCTCGTCCGCATGAAGGGCGTGATCTGGGATGACGAAGTCGCTCGGTGCCCAGTATCACGACGTCGACATTCCCGCCGATATGCTCGATGACGCCAAGAAATACCGCGAGCAGATGATCGAAGCCGCGGTCGAGCTCGATGACGAGGCCATGACCGCCTATCTCGAGGGCAAGGAGCCCGACGAGGCCACCCTCAAGACGCTGATCCGCAAGGCCGTGCTTTCGAGCTCGTTCTTCCCAGTGCTGTGCGGCTCCGCCTTCAAGAACAAAGGCGTGCAGCCGCTGCTCGACGCGGTGGTCGACTATCTGCCGAGCCCGCTCGACGTGCCGCCGATCAAGGGCATCGACGAGAAGGGCAACGAGATCGTGCGCAAGGCCGACGACAGCGAGCCGTTCGCGGCGCTTGCCTTCAAGATCATGGACGATCCCTTCGTCGGCACCATCACCTTCTGCCGCATTTATTCCGGCGTGCTCGCCAGCGGCACCGGCGTGATCAATTCGACCAAGGAGCGGAAAGAACGCATCGGCCGCATGCTGCTGATGCACGCCAACGACCGCGAAGACGTCAAGGAAGCCTATGCCGGCGACATCGTCGCGCTGGCGGGCCTGAAAGAGGTGCGTACCGGCGACACGCTGTGCGATGCCAAGCAGACAGTCATCCTCGAAAAGATGGAATTCCCCGATCCGGTGATCGAGATCGCGATCGAGCCGAAGTCGAAGGCCGACCAGGAAAAGCTCGGCGTCGCGCTCGCGAAGCTCGCGGCCGAGGACCCGTCCTTCCGCGTCTCCACCGACCAGGAAAGCGGCCAGACCATCCTCAAGGGCATGGGCGAACTGCATCTCGACATCAAGGTCGACATCCTCAAACGCACCTACAAGGTGGACGCCAATATCGGCGCGCCGCAGGTGGCGTTCCGCGAGAAGATCACGCGCGCGGCCGAGGTCGACTACACCCACAAGAAGCAGACCGGCGGCTCCGGCCAGTTCGCGCGCATCAAGATCGTCGCCGAGCCGGCCCCGCCCGGCACGCCGTTCGAATTCGAAAACGAAGTTGTCGGCGGCAACGTGCCGAAAGAATACATCCCGGGCGTCGAGAAGGGCCTGGAGTCGGTGCTCGGCTCCGGCATCCTCGCCGGCTTCCCGGTGGTCGATCTCAAAGTGAGGCTGATCGACGGCGCCTATCACGACGTCGATTCCTCCGCGCTCGCCTTCGAGATCGCCTCGCGCGCCGCGTTGCGCGAGGCGCTGCAGAAGGGCAAGCCGGTGCTGCTCGAGCCGATCATGAAGGTCGAGGTGGTGACACCGGAGGACTATACCGGCTCCGTCATCGGCGATCTCAATTCGCGGCGCGGGCAGATCCAGGGTCAGGACATGCGCGGCAACGCCAACGTCATCAACGCGATGGTGCCGCTGATGAACATGTTCGGCTACGTCAACAACCTACGGTCCATGTCTCAGGGCCGCGCCACATTCACCATGCAATTCGATCACTACGCGGAGCTGCCCGCGAACGTGTCCGCCGAAGTGCAGAAAAAATTCGCGTGATTAGCGAACGTAACTCGAAAAGGATCTGAACGGAGAGTTCCATGGCCAAAGAGAAATTCCAACGGAACAAGCCCCATTGCAATATCGGGACGATCGGTCACGTTGACCACGGTAAGACCACGCTGACCGCAGCGATCACCAAGGTCCTGGCGGAGACTGGCGGCGCCACCTTCACAGCCTACGACCAGATCGACAAGGCGCCGGAAGAAAAGGCGCGCGGTATCACCATCTCGACCGCGCACGTCGAATACGAGACCGCCAATCGCCACTACGCCCACGTCGATTGCCCCGGTCACGCCGACTACGTGAAGAACATGATCACCGGCGCGGCCCAGATGGACGGCGCCATCCTGGTCGTGTCGGCCGCCGACGGTCCGATGCCGCAGACGCGCGAGCACATCCTGCTCGCCCGCCAGGTCGGCGTGCCGGCGCTGGTCGTGTACATGAACAAGGTCGACATGGTCGACGATCCGGAACTGCTCGAGCTGGTCGAGCTCGAGGTCCGCGAACTGCTCTCCAAGTACAATTTTCCGGGCGACAAGATTCCGATCATCAAGGGCTCAGCGCTGATGGCGCTCGAGGGCAAGGACGAGAAGCTCGGCAAGGAATCGATCCTGGCGCTGATGAAGGCCGTGGACGAATACATCCCGCAGCCCGAGCGTCCGAAGGATCAGCCGTTCCTGATGCCGGTGGAAGACGTGTTCTCGATCTCCGGCCGCGGCACCGTGTGCACCGGCCGCATCGAGCGCGGCATCATCAAGGTCGGTGAGGAAGTCGAGATCGTCGGCATCAAGGCCACTACCAAGACGGTGGTCACCGGCGTCGAGATGTTCCGCAAGCTGCTCGACCAGGGTGAGGCCGGGGACAACGTCGGCTGCCTGCTGCGCGGCACCAAGCGCGAGGAAGTCGAGCGCGGCCAGGTGCTGTGCAAGCCCGGCTCGGTCAAGCCGCACACCAAGTTCAAGGCGGAAGCCTACATTCTCACCAAGGAAGAGGGCGGCCGTCACACCCCGTTCTTCACCAACTACCGCCCGCAGTTCTACTTCCGCACCACCGACGTGACCGGCGTGGTGCACCTGCCGCAGGGCACCGAGATGGTGATGCCGGGCGACAACGTGGCCATGGAAGTGCACCTGATCGTGCCGATCGCCATGGAGGAGAAGCTTCGCTTCGCCATTCGCGAAGGCGGCCGCACGGTCGGCGCCGGCGTGGTGGCGAGCATCATCGAGTAAGTCTGTGCTGTCGTGGCCCGCGAAAGCGGGCCACACAGTTGAAAGAGAAGAGAAAATGAACGGCCAGAATATCCGGATCCGGCTCAAGGCGTTCGACCACCGCATCCTCGATGCGTCGACGCGCGAGATCGTGGCCACGGCCAAGCGCACAGGCGCGCAGGTCCGTGGACCGATCCCGCTGCCGACGCGGATCGAGAAGTTCACGGTGAACCGCTCGCCGCATATCGACAAGAAGAGCCGCGAACAGTTCGAGATGCGCACGCACAAGCGCCTCTTGGACATCGTCGATCCGACGCCGCAGACGGTGGACGCGCTGATGAAGCTCGACCTCGCCGCCGGCGTCGACGTTGAGATCAAGCTGTAAGAGCCGTGTGGGGAATAAGATGCGTTCGGGTGTAGTTGCGCAGAAATTGGGGATGACCCGGGTGTTCACCGAGGCCGGTGAGCACGTGCCGGTCACCGTGCTACGTCTGGCGCAGTGCCAGGTGGTCGCCCATCGCACCAAAGACAAGAACGGCTATGTCGCGCTCCAGCTCGGCTCCGGCGAGCGTCGCGCCAACAACATGATCAAGGCCGACCGCGGCTATTTCGCCAAAGCCAAGGTCGAGCCCAAACGCAAACTGGCCGAGTTCCGCGTCAGCGAAGACGCGCTGATCCCGGTCGGCGCCGAGATCACCGCCGATCATTTCATTCCCGGCCAGTTCGTCGATGTCTGCGGGACCTCGATCGGCAAGGGCTTTGCCGGTGCGATGAAGCGCTGGAATTTCGGCGGTTTGCGCGCCTCGCACGGCGTCTCGGTCTCGCACCGCTCGCACGGCTCCACCGGCGGCCGCCAGGATCCCGGCAAGGTGTTCAAGAACAAGAAGATGGCCGGCCATCTCGGCACCGAGCGGGTGACCACGCTCAATCTCAAGGTCGTTTCGACCGATGCCGAGCGCGGCCTCATCCTGATCGAGGGCGCGGTGCCGGGTGCCAAGGGCGGCTGGATCACCGTGCGCGATGCGGTCAAGAAAGCACTGCCCAAGGACGCGCCCAAGCCCGGCAAGTTCCGCATTAGCGAGGGTGCCGAGGCCAAGCCAGACACCAAGCTTGAGGCCACACCCGAGACCAAGCCGGCCGAAGCGCCGGCGCCGGACGCCGCCCCCGCCGAGAAGGAGGGCGCGTGACATGGAAATGAAGATCACCACCCTTGAAGGCAAAGAGGCGGGCTCGGTGCAGCTTTCCGACACCATTTTCGGCCTGACCCCGCGCCCGGACATTCTCCAGCGCTGCGTCAACTGGCAGCTCGCCAAGCGCCAGCGCGGCACCCACAAAACCAAGCTGCGTGGCGAAATCAACCGCACCGGCAAGAAGATGCATGCGCAGAAAGGCACCGGCGGCGCCCGTCACGGTGCGCAAAGCGCGCCGCAGTTCCGTGGCGGTGGCCGCGCCTTCGGCCCGGTGGTGCGCAGCCATGCCATCGAGTTGCCCAAGAAGGTGCGGGCGCTTGCGCTCAAGCACGCCTTGTCCGCCAAGGCCAAGGACGGCGGCATCGTCGTGCTCGACAAGGCCTCGATTAAGGAGCCGAAAACCGGCGCGCTCGCCAAGCAGTTCGGCAAGCTCGGGCTCGAGAACGCGCTGATCATCGACGGCGCGCAGCTCGAGGACGGCTTCCGCGCCGCCGCGCGCAACATTCCGAATATCGACGTGCTGCCGGTGCAGGGCATCAACGTCTACGACATCATGCGGCGCAAGACCCTGGTGCTGACCAAGGCCGCGCTCGATGCGTTGGAGGCGCGCTTCAAATGAGCACCAGCGATCCGCGCCATTACGACGTCATCATTGCCCCGGTCGTCACCGAGAAGGCGACCATGGCGTCCGAGCACAACAAGGTCATGTTCAAGGTGGCGCGCCACGCCACCAAGCCGCAGATCAAGGAAGCGATCGAGAAGCTGTTCGACGTCAAGGTCAAGAACGTCAACACGCTCAACCGTCGCGGCAAGGTCAAGACGTTCAAGAACAGGGTCGGGCGGCAATCCGACGTCAAGCGCGCGATCGTGACGCTGGAAGAGGGTCACCGCATCGACGTGACTACGGGATTGTAAGGGACAGCTGCGATGGCGTTGAAAAATTACAATCCGACCACCCCGAGCCAGCGTCAGCTGGTCAACATCGATCGCTCGAGCCTGCACAAGGGCCCGCCGGTGAAGTCGTTGACCGAGGGCAAGAGCTCGACCGGCGGGCGCAACAACAACGGCCGTACCACCGTCCGTTTCCGCGGCGGCGGCCATAAGAAGGCCTACCGCAAGGTCGACTTCAGGCGCGCCAAGTTCGACGTGCCGGCGACCGTCGAGCGGCTGGAATACGATCCCAACCGCACCGCTTTCATCGCGCTCATCAAATATCAGGACGGCGAGCTGGCCTATATTCTGGCGCCGCAGCGGCTCTCGCCCGGCGACAGCGTGATCGCCGCCGAGCATGCCGACGTGAAGCCGGGCAACGCCATGCCGATCGGCAATATTCCGGTCGGCACCATCGTGCACAACATTGAAATCAAGATCGGCAAGGGCGGCCAGATCGCGCGCTCGGCCGGCAGCTACGCTCAGATCGTCGGCCGCGACCAGGATTACGTCATCCTGCGGCTCAGTTCCGCCGAGCAGCGCCTGGTGCATGGCCGCTGCATGGCCAGCGTCGGCGCGGTATCGAACCCCGACAACATGAACACCGTCATGGCCAAGGCCGGCCGCAAGCGCTGGCTGGGCTGGCGGCCGCACAACCGCGGCATCTCCATGAACCCGGTCGATCATCCGCACGGCGGCCGCACCAATGGCGGCGGCAACTGGGTGACGCCCTGGGGTTTCCCGACCAAGGGAAAAAAGACGCGCAAGAACAAGCGCACCACGAAGTTCATCGTGCTCAGCCGCCACAACCGCAAGAAGACTTAAAAGGACAGCATCATGTCGCGTTCATTGTGGAAGGGCCCGTTCGTCGACGGTTATTTGCTGCGCAAGGCGGAAGCCGTGCGCTCGTCGGGCCGTCACGAGATGATCCGGATCTGGAGCCGGCGCTCGACCATATTGCCGCAATTCGTCGGCCTGAATTTCGGCGTCTATAACGGGCAGAAACACATTCCCGTGCTGGTGACCGAGGAAATGGTCGGTCACAAGTTCGGCGAGTTCGCGCCGACGCGGATGTTCTACGGCCATACCTCCGACCGCAAAGCCAAGCGCGTGGCGGCGCCGGGCGCGGCAGCGGCGCCGAGTGCTGCGGCTCCGGCGGCAAGTTAAGGATCGAAGAGAGAAGTCATGGGCAAGAGCGCACGTGGGCGAGGCCTCCCCGACAACGAGGCCAAGGCGGTGGCCCGGATGATCCGGGTGTCGCCGCAGAAGCTCAATCTGGTCGCGCAGATGATCCGCGGCAAGAAGGTCGCGAGCGCGCTCGCCGATTTGCAGTTTTCGCGCAAGCGCATCGCTAAGGACGTGCGCAAGTGCCTGGAGTTCGGCAATCGCCAACGCCGAGAACAATCACGACCTCGACGTCGACGATTTGATCGTCGCCGAGGCCCATGTCGGCAAGGCGCTGGTGATCAAGCGCTTCACCCCACGCGGCCGCGGCCGGGTGGGAAGCATTTTCAAGCCCTTCGCCAACCTCACCATCGTGGTGCGTGAGGTCGCGGCGCAGGCCGAAGCGAAAGCCTAGAGGGAGAACCCAGTGGGTCAGAAGGTCAATCCAATCGGGCTTCGGCTCGGCATCAACCGGACCTGGGATTCGCGCTGGTACGCCGGCAAGAGCGAATACGGCTCGCTGCTGCACGAGGACATCAAGATCCGCAAGGAGCTGATGAAGCAACTCAAACAGGCGGCGGTGTCGCATATCGTGATCGAGCGTCCGCACAAGAAGTGCCGCGTCACCATCCACTCGGCGCGTCCGGGCGTGGTTATCGGCAAGAAGGGCGCCGACATCGAGAAGCTGCGCCGTTCGGTCGCCAAGCTCACCGACAGCGACGTGGTCATCAATATCGTCGAAATCCGCAAGCCCGAGCTCGATGCCCAGCTGGTAGCCGAATCGATCTCGCAGCAGCTCGAGCGTCGCGTCGCCTTCCGCCGCGCCATGAAGCGCGCGGTGCAGTCGGCCATGCGGCTCGGCGCCGAAGGCATCCGCATCAACTGTTCGGGCCGCCTGGGCGGCGCCGAAATCGCGCGCATGGAGTGGTACCGCGAGGGCCGCGTGCCGCTGCACACGCTGCGCGCCGACGTCGACTACGGCGTCGCCACCGCCTTCACCACTTACGGCACCTGCGGTGTCAAGGTCTGGATCTTCAAGGGCGAAATCCTCGAGCACGATCCAATGGCGCAGGACAAGAAAATGGCCGAGGGCGACCAGGGCCGCCCGCGCCGCGAGACGGCCGCCTAAGGACACAAAGAACAAGTCATGCTGCAACCGATCCGCACCAAGTTCCGCAAGGCGCACAAGGGCCGCATCCACGGCGTCGCCAGCAGCGGCAACACGCTCGCCTTCGGCCAATACGGCCTCAAGGCGCTGGAGCCCGAGCGCGTCACCGCGCGCCAGATCGAGGCCGCGCGCCGCGCGCTCACCCGCTTCATGAAGCGGTCGGGGCGGGTATGGATCCGCATCTTCCCGGACGTGCCGGTGTCGAAGAAGCCGATCGAAGTGCGCATGGGCAAGGGCAAAGGCACGCCCGAATTTTGGGTCTGCCGCGTCAAGCCCGGCCGCATCCTGTTCGAGGTCGACGGCATTCCGGTCGGCATCGCCAAGGAAGCGCTGACGCTTGCCGCCGCCAAGCTGCCGGTCAAGACCCGTTTCATTGAACGCATCGCCGAGTGAGTGTCATGAAAGCCGCCGATGTAAGAGCGATGACGGTCGACCAGATCGACGACGAGGTGCTCAAGCTGAAGAAGGAGCAGTTCAACCTGCGCTTCCAGCGTGCCACCGGCCAACTCGAGAACACGTCGCGGGTACGGGTCATCCGCCGCGACATCGCGCGCCTCAAGACCGTCGGTTCGCAGAAGCGCGCCGGTGCGGCCGAGCCGGCGCTCAAGGCCGAAGCCGCCACTCCGGCCGAGAAGAAACCGAAGACCGCGCGTACACGCGCTAAGGCCGCCGCGAAGCCGAAGTCACGCGCCAAGCCGAAGTCGAAGAAGTAAGGGGTTCGAGATGCCGAAACGGACGCTGTATGGCGTGGTCGTCAGCGACAAGCAGGACAAGACGGTGATCGTCCGCGTCGACCGGCGTTTCACCCATCCGATCATGAAGAAAACCGTGCGCCGCTCCAAGAAATATCACGCGCACGACGAGAAGAACGAGTTCGGGATTGGCGACCAGGTGTGGATCGAGGAGCGCCGCCCGTTGTCCAAGCTCAAGTGCTGGGAAGTGGTCCGCGGCGAGAAGCGAGAGAAAGTTCAGTAGGCGCCATGCAGTTCAAGACAATGAGAGCCGCATCATGATCCAGATGCAAACCAATCTCGACGTGGCCGACAATTCCGGCGCGCGCCGCGTCATGTGCATCAAGGTGCTGGGCGGTTCAAAACGCAAATACGCCACCATCGGCGACGTCATCGTCGTCTCGGTGAAGGAGGCGATCCCGCGCGGCCGCGTCAAGAAAGGCGACGTGATGAAGGCCGTGGTGGTGCGCATCTCCAAGGACATCAAGCGCCCCGACGGGTCGGTGATCCGCTTCGACCGCAACGCCGCGGTGCTGATCACCCCGCAGATGGAGCCGGTGGGAACCCGCATCTTCGGGCCGGTGCCGCGCGAATTGCGCGCCAAGAACCACATGAAGATCATCTCGCTCGCCCCGGAGGTGCTGTGATGGCAGCCAAGATCCGCAAGGGCGACAAAGTGATCGTACTCACCGGCCGCGACAAGGGCCGCACCGGCGAGGTGATCGAGGTGCGTCCGGCCGAGGCGCGCGCGCTGGTGCGCGGCGTCAACGTGGTCAAGCGCCACCAGCGCCAGACGCCGCAGCAGGAAGGCGGCATCATCTCCAAGGAGAGCCCGGTGCACCTGTCGAACTTGGCGATCGCCGATCCCAAGGACGGCAAGCCGACCCGGGTCGGCTTCAAGATCGTCGGCACCGGCCATGACCGCAAGAAAGTGCGCGTTGCCAAGCGTTCCGGGGTAGAGATCGATGGCTGATACACAAACAGACACAGACGCCAACAAACAGGGTGGCGCCCCAAAGGGCGGCGCGCCCAAAAGCGACGCGCCAAAGGCCAAGCAGCCGCGCGAGCGCTCCGACTATGTGGCGCGTCTGAAAACTCAATTCGATCAGGCGATCCGCGGCGAGCTCATCAAGCAGTTCGGCTACGAGAACCCGATGCAGGTGCCAGTGATCACCAAGGTGGTGCTCAATATGGGCATCGGCGAGGGCGTCGCCGACCGCAAGAAGGTGGACAATGCCGCCGCCGATCTGTCGCTGATCGCCGGCCAAAAGGCGGTGATTACCAAATCGCGCAAGTCGATCGCGACCTACAAGCTGCGCGACGGCCAGGCCATCGGCTGCAAGGTCACGCTGCGCAAGGCGCGCATGTACGACTTCATCGACCGGCTGATCAACATCGCGCTGCCGCGCATCCGCGATTTCCGCGGGCTCAACCCCAAGAGCTTTGACGGCGGCGGCAACTTCAGCCTGGGCATCAAGGAACACATCGTGTTTCCCGAGATCGATTTCGACAAGGCCGTCGATGTTTGGGGCCTCGACATCACCGTTTGCACCAGTGCGCGCAGCGACGACGAGGCACGCGCGCTTTTGACTGCATTCAACTTCCCGTTCCGGCAGTGAGGACGACGTCCTCAAACGCGGGACCGTAAGGAGAGATAAGAATGGCGAAGAAGAGTTCGATCGAGAAGAATAACCGGCGGCGCAAGATGACGAAGAAATTCGCCGGTCGGCGCTCCAAGCTCAAGGCGATCGCGCACGACAAGAAGCTGCCGACCGAGGAGCGTTTCGCCGCCACCCTCAAGCTTGCCGAATTGCCGCGCAATTCCTCGGCCACCCGTATCCGCAATCGCTGCGAGCTGTCGGGCCGGCCGCGCGCCTACTACCGCAAGCACCGTCTGAGCCGCATCGCGTTGCGCGAGCTCGGTTCCAAGGGGCTGATTCCCGGCCTCGTGAAGTCGAGCTGGTGAGGAGGATCGCATGGCAGTGAACGATCCGATCGGCGACATGATCGCGCGTATCCGCAACGCGCAGATGCGCAACAAGTCCAAGGTCTCGATGCCGAGCTCCAAGCAGCGCGAGCGCGTGGCCGAGGTGCTCAAGACCGAGGGTTTCATCCGCGGCTACGCCAGCGTGGCGCACGCCTCGGGCCGCAACGAGCTCGAGATCGAGCTGAAATATTTCGACGGCGAGCCGGTGATCCGCGAGATCGCGCGCGTGTCCAAGCCCGGCCGTCGCGTCTACGCCTCGGTCAGGGCGCTGCCGCGCATCAATAACGGCCTCGGCGTGGCGATCGTGTCCACCCCCAAGGGCGTGATGGCCGATCATGACGCCCGCGACGCCAATGTCGGCGGCGAAATCATCTGTACGGTGTTCTAGCGCATGATCCCGAAAAGTGGGAGCCGGTTTTCGGATAAGATCATGCGCCAGGGAAAAATGTTGGTAAGGCTGTGAGTCAAACGAAACGGATGAAACTCTAATGTCTCGTGTCGGCTACAAACCGATTGCCATCCCGTCCGGCGTCACCGCCAACCTGGAAGGGCAGACCGTCAAGGTGAAGGGCCCCAAGGGCGCCCTCCAGCTCGTGCTGCACGACGACGTGGTGGCCAAGATGGACAAGAGCGCCATCACGATCGAGCCGCGCAACGAAACCAAGCGCGCGCGCTCGCTATGGGGCACCTCGCGCACGCTGGTCGCCAATCTGGTGAACGGCGTCACCAAGGGTTTTGAGGAGAAGCTGGAGATCACCGGTGTCGGCTTCCGCGCCGCGGTGCAAGGCAAGCAGCTCAACCTCCAGCTCGGCTTTTCCCATGACGTCAACTATCCGATCCCGGACGGCATTACGATCGCGACCCCGAAGCCGACCGAGATCGTGGTGACCGGCATGGACAAGCAGAAGGTCGGCCACGTCGCCGCCAAGATCCGCGGTTATCGCCGGCCCGAGCCTTACAAGGGCAAGGGCGTGAAATACGTCGGCGAGTACATCTTCCGCAAGGAAGGCAAGAAGAAGTAGAGGACGAAGCGCCATGTCGAGATTGAGTGACCGGACCGCGCGGCGGACGGCGACGGTGCGACGCAAGATCAAGCTTGCGGGGGGCGCGCGCGCCCGCCTGTCCGTGTTCCGCTCGTCCAAGCACATCTACGCCCAGCTTATCGACGACGCCAAGGGCGAGACGGTCGCCGCCGCCTCGACAATGGAAAAGACCATGCGCGGCGCCGGCAAGAAGGGCGCCGATATCGCGGCCGCCAAGTCGGTCGGCAAGCTGATCGCCGAGCGCGCCAAGGAAAAAGGCATCAAGGACGTCGTGTTCGATCGCGGCGGCTATCTTTATCACGGACGCATCAAGGCGCTGGCCGATGCCGCGCGCGAAGGCGGACTCAATTTCTAACGGATTAAAAACATATGGCACATGAACCTCGACGAGAGCCACGGCGCGACCGTGGCGGCGGCCGCGAAGAGCGCGACAGCGAGTTCACCGACAAGCTGGTCCACATCAATCGCGTGGCCAAGGTGGTGAAGGGCGGGCGGCGTTTCGCCTTTGCCGCGCTGGTGATCGTCGGCGATCAGAAAGGCCGCGCCGGTTTCGGCCACGGCAAGGCGCGCGAGGTGCCGGAGGCAATCCGCAAGGCGACCGATGCCGCCAAGCGCGGGCTGACCCGGGTGCCGCTGCGCGAAGGGCGCACGCTGCATCACGATGTGCTCGGCCGCCACGGCGCCGGCAAGGTGTTCCTGCGGGCGGCGCCCGCCGGCACCGGCATTATCGCCGGCGGCCCGATGCGCGCGGTCTTCGAAACGCTGGGCATCCAGGACATCGTGGCCAAGTCGCTCGGCTCGTCCAACCCGTACAACGTGGTGCGCGCGACTTTCGACGCGCTCAAGTCGCAGGATTCGCCGCGCTCGGTGGCCGCGCGCCGCAACCTCAAGGTCTCCACTCTGCAGGCGCGCCGCCGCGAAGGCGCCGACGCCGAGCAGGCGGCGGACTGAACCGGTAGAGAAGGACCGTCATGGCCCAGGCAGGAAAGATCATAAAGGTCGAGCAGATCGGCAGCCCGATGCGCCGCCACCATGGGCAGCGCGAGACGCTGATCGGGCTCGGGCTGAACAAGATCGGCCGCACCCGCGATCTGCCGGATACGTCTGCCACCCGCGGCATGATCCGCAAGGTGCAGCACCTGGTGCGCGTGGTCGGCGAAGGCGCGAAATAAAGAGGACGTGCGATGAAACTCAACCAGATCGCCGACAAGCCCGGCGCCCGCAAGAACCGCATGCGGATCGGGCGTGGCATCGGTTCCGGCATGGGCAAGACCGGCGGCCGCGGCGGCAAGGGCCAGGCCGCGCGCTCAGGCGTCGCCATCAATGGCTTCGAAGGCGGCCAGATGCCGCTGCATCGGCGTCTGCCCAAGCGCGGCTTCCGCAACTCGCCGTTCGCCGTCAAGCTCAACGAGATCAATGTCGGCAAGGTGCAGGCGGCGATCGACGCCGGCGTCCTCGACACCAAAGCCGCGGTCGATGTCGAGGCCATGGTCAAAGCCGGGCTGATGCGGCGAGCCAAGGGCGGCGTCAAGCTGCTCGGGCAGGGCGAACTCAAGAGCAAGGTCGATTTCTCGGTCTACCGCGCCTCCAAAACCGCCGTTGCGGCGGTCGAGAAGGCCGGCGGCAGCGTGAAAATCCTGGCTAAGCCGAAAGAGCAGCCGGCCGAGCCGAAAGGCAAGAACAAGCGCATGGCGCTGGAAGCGGCCAAGGGCGGAGACAAAGGCGGGGCTAAGGGCGAGGGCAAGCCGAAGGGCGGCAAGGCAAAGCCAGTTGAGGCCGAAGCCGAGGCGAAGCCCGAGTAGCCGGCATGCGGGGAATCGTCCATGAGAGCAGACGTTTCACGAGGGTGCCCGGCTTCAACCTGACGGCGGAGTGCCTATCTACGGTTTTATGACTGCTGCCCCGCTCCCGGCGGGGTAGAATTGCGGCGGGGCGTTGCGGGGGCAGGAGCGAGCGATGGTTTCGGCAGCGGAACAACTGGCGGCCAATCTCAACTTCGGGGCCCTCGCCAAAGCCGAAGAGCTCAAGAAGCGCATCTGGTTCACCCTCGGTGCGCTGATGGTCTATCGCCTTGGCACCTATATTCCGCTGCCCGGCATCGACCCCGCGGCCTGGGAACAGATCTTCCAGACCCAGGCCGGCGGCATTCTCGGCATGTTCAATATGTTTTCCGGCGGCGGCATCCAGCGGATGGCGATCTTCGCCCTCAACATCATGCCGTACATCTCGGCCTCGATCATCATCCAGTTAATGACCACGGTTTCGCCCACGCTCGAAGCGCTCAAGAAGGAAGGCGAGGCCGGCCGCAAGATCATGAACCAGTACACGCGGTACCTGACCGTGGTGCTGGCGGCATTCCAAGCCTACGGCATCGCGATCGGGCTGGAAGGCTCGACCAGCGTAGTCAGCGATCCCGGTTGGTTTTTCCGCATCTCCACCACCATCACGCTGACCGGCGGCACCGTCTTCCTGATGTGGCTCGGCGAGCAGATCACTTCGCGCGGCATCGGCAACGGTATCTCGCTCATCATCCTGGCCGGCATCGTGGCGCGACTGCCTTCCGCAATTGCCGGCACGCTGGAACTGGGCCGCCAGGGCGCACTGTCGACCGGCCTGATCCTTGCGGTCATGGTGATGGTTGTGGCGGTGATCGCCTTCATCGTGTTCATGGAGCGCGCCCAGCGCCGGCTTCTGATCCAGTATCCAAAGCGCCAAGTCGGCAACCGCATGTTCGAGGGCCAGTCTTCGCATCTTCCGCTCAAGCTCAACACTTCGGGCGTGATCCCGCCGATCTTTGCCTCCTCGCTGCTGCTGCTGCCGACTACGGTCGCCAATTTCAACGCCGGCAGCGGGCCCAACTGGCTCACCACCGTCACCACCCTGCTTGGTCACGGCCGGCCGCTGTTTCTGATCCTCTACATCGCGCTGATCGTGTTCTTTGCCTTCTTCTACACGGCGATCGTGTTCAACCCGACCGAGACCGCCGACAATCTGAAGAAACACGGCGGCTTCATTCCGGGCATAAGACCGGGCGAGCGCACCGCCGAATACATCGACTATGTGCTCTCGCGCATCACAGTCGTCGGCGCGCTTTATCTCGCCATCGTCTGCCTGATTCCGGAGATCCTGATCTCCTATGCGGCGGTGCCGTTCTATTTCGGCGGCACCTCGCTTCTGATCGTGGTCAGTGTCACAATGGACACTGTCGCGCAGGTTCAGGGCTATCTGCTGGCGCACCAGTATGAGGGCCTGATCAAACGCTCGAAGTTGCGGGGGCGGAATAGATGAGATTGGTCCTGCTCGGCCCGCCGGGGGCGGGGAAGGGCACGCAAGCGCAGCGGCTGGTTTCGAAATACGGTATTGTCCATCTCTCGAGCGGCGACATGCTGCGGGCGGCGGCTGCCGCCGGCACGCCAGTCGGTTTGCTTGCCAAGGGTCTGATCGACCACGGCGAGCTGGTGCCGGATGAGATGGTGGTGGCGATCATCGCCGAGCGCATCGACCGGGCCGACGCCAAAGCCGGTTTCATTCTTGACGGGTTTCCCCGCACGGTGCCGCAGGCGCAGGCGCTCGAACGGCTGCTGGACCAGCGCGGTTTGCAGCTCGACGCCGTGATCCAACTGAGGGTCGACGAGGGCATCCTGCTCGCCCGCATCGAGAAGCGGGTGGCCGACATGATCGCCCGCAGCCAGCCGCTGCGGGCCGACGATAATTCGGACGTGCTGAAGGGGCGGCTTGCCGCCTACCGCGCGCAAACCGCGCCGCTTGTCGACTATTACGCCGCCAAGAGCATGCTCACGAGCGTGGACGGCATGGCGCCAATCGAGGAGGTGGCGGCCGCAGTCGACCGCGCCCTGGCGCCCGAGGCCGCCATACCCGCCATGGCCGATCCCAAGCCGGCGCCCCGCCGCCCCCGCAAGGCTGCCAGAGCCGCCAAGACCGCCCGCCGGGCCAAGGGGAAACGGGCGAAACGAGGCGGCAAGGCCGCCAAAAGCGCCAAAGCCGCCAAGGCAACCAACCGGAGGAGCCGCCCGGCCGCCTCCAAGAGCCGCAAGCCGAGGCGGCGGTCGGCCCGGCCGGCAAGCGCCAAAAACAGGGTTGGAAAGCGCAAATCGGGTAGCAGGCGGAGGTTGACGAAGGCCCGATGAATCCCTTAATAAGCTGCACATTCAGGAGTTTGACGCGATGCCGGGCCCCAAATCGGAGGGGACGGGTGTCGTGTTACGCTTTGCGTTATCCCATTCTGGGAACAGAACAATTCGGCGCGCAGCACGCGACCGGGCAATAACAGGAGAGACCACTCGTGGCTCGTATCGCGGGCGTTAATCTTCCCACCAACAAGCGCGTCGTCATCGCGCTGCAATATATCCACGGCGTCGGGCCCAAGATCGCCCGCGAGATCGTGGGCAAGGTCGACCTGCCGGCGGAGCGGCGCGTGTCGCAGCTCACCGACGCCGAGGTGCTGCAGATTCGCGAACTCATTGACCGCGACTACATGGTCGAGGGCGACCTGCGCCGCGAAACTTCGATGAACATCAAGCGCCTGATGGATCTCGGCTGCTATCGCGGCCTGCGTCACCGCAAGGGTTTGCCGGTGCGCGGCCAGCGCACCCACACCAATGCGCGCACCCGCAAGGGGCCGGCCAAGACCATCGCCGGCAAGAAGAAAGCTACGACTTAAACGGAATTGGCCCGCGCCGCTTTTGGCCGGCGGGCCGCGAAAGGATTTGAGAATGGGTAAGGAAGCCACCCGCGTCCGCCGGCGCGAACGCAAGAACATCGCGTCGGGCGTCGCGCATGTCGCGGCCTCGTTCAACAACACCATGATCACCATCACCGACGCGCAAGGCAACGCCATTGCCTGGTCGTCGGCGGGGACCATGGGCTTCAAGGGTTCGCGCAAATCGACGCCCTATGCCGCGCAGGTGGCCGCCGAAGACGCCGCCAAGAAGGCGCAGGAGCACGGCATGCGCACGCTCGAGGTGGAAGTATCGGGGCCGGGCTCGGGCCGCGAGTCGGCGCTGCGCTCGCTGCAGGCGGCCGGCTTCACCATCACCTCGATCCGCGACGTGACCACGATCCCGCACAACGGTTGCCGGCCGCGCAAGCGCCGGCGCGTTTGATTCTCGACAAGAGGCGGATGCGTGACGCGCATCCGCTGCCGCCAAACTCTCCCCACATGGCGGGTGGGGATCGCGCGAGGCGATAGGGCCCGCGCCGCTGAAAAGGTGAAGACGTGATCCAAAAGAACTGGCAGGAATTGATCAGGCCGAACAAGCTCCAGGTCGCCGCCGGCAACGACGCCGCGCGCACCGCGACGGTTGTGGCCGAGCCGCTCGAACGCGGCTTCGGCGTGACGCTCGGCAATGCGCTGCGCCGCATTCTGTTGTCCTCGTTGCAGGGCTCCGCCGTGCAGTCGGTGCACATCGACGGCGTGCTGCACGAATTCTCCTCGATCGCCGGCGTGCGCGAGGACGTCACCGACATCGTCCTCAACATCAAGGACATCGCCATCAAAATGCAGGGCGAAGGCCCCAAGCGCATGGTGGTCAAGAAGCAGGGTCCCGGCACCGTCACCGCCGGCGATATCCAGACCGTTGGCGACGTGGTGGTGCTCAACCCGGACCTCGTGCTGTGCACCCTCGATGAGGGCGCCGAGATCCGCATGGAATTCACCGTCAACACCGGCAAGGGCTACGTCCCGGCCGAGCGCAACCGTCCCGAGGACGCGCCGATCGGGCTGATCCCGGTCGACAGCCTCTATTCGCCAGTGCGCAAGGTCTCCTACAAGGTCGAGAACACCCGCGAGGGCCAGATCCTCGACTATGACAAGCTCACCATGACCATCGAGACCAACGGCGCGGTCAGCCCCGAGGACTCGCTCGCTTATGCAGCGCGCATCCTGCAGGACCAGCTCAACGTGTTCGTTAACTTCGAGGAGCCGCGCAAGGAGCAGGCCGCGGAGACGATCCCGGACTTGGCCTTCAACCCGGCCTTCCTCAAGAAGGTGGACGAGCTCGAATTGTCCGTGCGCTCGGCCAACTGTCTGAAGAACGACAACATCGTTTATATCGGCGATCTCGTGCAGAAGACCGAAGCCGAGATGCTGCGCACCCCGAACTTCGGCCGCAAGTCGCTCAACGAGATCAAGGAAGTGCTGGCGCAGATGGGCCTGCATCTCGGCATGGAAGTGCCGGGCTGGCCGCCGGAGAACATCGAGGAGCTCGCCAAGCGCTTCGAGGATCATTACTGAGCCGCGTATGCGGCCAGGACGAACGGGTAGGGAGTTAGGCGATGCGTCACGGTAAAGTTCACCGCAAGCTCGGCAAGAAGCCCGCGCATCGCAAGGCCATGTTTGGCAACATGGCGGCCGCGCTGATCAAGCACGAGCAGATCATCACCACGCTGCCGAAGGCGAAGGAACTGCGCCCGGTGGTGGAGAAGCTGGTCACGCTCGCCAAGAAGGGCGGCCTGCACGCGCGCCGCCAGGCCATCGCCGAGATCCGCGACGTCGTCCAGGTCAAGAAACTGTTCGAGGTGCTCGGGCCCCGCTACAAGGAGCGCAACGGCGGCTATCTCCGCATCATGAAGGCGGGCTTCCGCTTCGGCGACAATGCCCCGCAAGCGGTGATCGAATTCGTCGACCGCGACGTCGAGGCCAAGGGCAAGGACTCCGGGCCGGTGCAGGCGAAGAAGGTCGACGAGGACGCGACCGCGGCAGCGTAAAGCGCGCATAAAAACAACACTTGATGCAAGGGCGGCGGCATCGCCGCTCTTTTTTATGTGGCGAACCTTATCCGCGCGCCGCCTCGCGTGTATAATTTATCGACAAAACGCTGGGGAAAATCATGACCCGACTTATCGTTGCATGCGTGGTGCTCGCCGCCGCGACTGGCTTGGCGCAAGCCGCCGACTCCAAAGCCAATCTCGTCAAGCGCGGCAACTATCTGGTCAACGGCATCCTCACCTGCGGCAACTGCCACACGCCGAAAGGGCCGAAGGGCGACATCATGGAAAAGGCCTTTTCCGGCGGGCTCGAATTCGACGAGCCGCCGTTCAAGGTCACCGCGCCAAACATCACGCCTGACAAGGACACCGGCATCGGCAAATGGAGCGACGCCGACATCAAGAAGCTCTTGCGCACCGGCGTACGGCCGGACGGGATCCAGGTCGCGGAGGTCATGCCGACCGGATTTTACGGCATTTTCACCGAGCGCGATCTCAACGCCGTCGTGGCATATCTGCGCAGCGTCAAGCCGATCAAGAACAAGGTGCCGGACCCGATCTACAAGATCAAAATCCCCCATCAAATTTTCCCCGGCAGCGCGAAGCCGTACACCGAGGCCATGCTCAAGGACAAGGTGAAAAAGGGTTTCTACCTCGCCACCATCGGCCATTGCATGGAGTGCCACACGCCGCTCGGAAAGCACGGCAAGGATTACGTCAAAGATCTCGGCAAGGGCGGCTTCGAGCTAAAGGGACCGTGGGGCGTCTCAGTCTCGCGCAACATCACCTCGAGCAAGAGCAAGGGCATCGGTGACTGGACCGACGCGCAGATCAAGCGCGCGATCACGACCGGCATCGACGATGAGGGCAAGCATCTCAAGCCGCCGATGGCCTTCCATTCCTACGCCACGCTGACGCCGGGCGACCTCGACGCTATCGTCGCCTATCTGCACACGGTCCCGGCCAAGGAGTAGGGCGCATAGCTCTCTCCCCGTACACGGGGAGAGGGTTTCCGGCCTTCATTTAGCCCGGTGGGGGGCCTATATCTCGGCCATTCGCCGGGATTCGACACCATGCCCCTTATGCCTCGCCTGACCGCTAGCTTCCTCGTCGCTGTTGCCCTGGCCGGCCTTGCCGCCGCGCCCGCCCGCGCGCAGCTCGTGGACCGCAAGGTGCCGACGCAGGCCGAGCTGCGCCTGTCCTATGCGCCGGTGGTCAAGCGGGTGGCGCCGGCGGTGGTCAATGTCTACGCCGCCAAGGTCGTGCAAAACCACAATCCGCTGTTCGAGGACCCGATCTTCCGCCGCTTCTTCGGGGTGCCGGGCGGCGGCCGTGGCCAGATCCAGCGTTCGCTCGGCTCCGGCGTGATCGTCGATCCCTCCGGCCTCGTCATCACCAACGTGCACGTGATCGACGGCGCCGACGACATCAAGGTGGCGCTCTCCGACAAGCGTGAGTTCGAGGCCAAGGTTGTGCTCAAGGACAAGCGCAGCGATCTCGCCGTGCTGCGCATCAACGATGCCCATGAGCGCTTCCCCCACCTCGACTTCGCCAATTCCGACGCCCTGCAGGTCGGCGACGTGGTGCTCGCCATCGGCAATCCGTTCGGCGTCGGGCAGACCGTCACCCACGGCATCGTCTCGGCGCTCGCGCGCACCAAGGTCGGCATCACCGACTACCAGTTCTTCATCCAGACCGACGCGCCGATCAACCCGGGCAATTCCGGCGGCGCGCTGGTCGATCTCGCCGGCAACCTGGTCGGCATCAACACCGCGATCTTCTCGCGCTCGGGCGGCTCGCAAGGTATCGGCTTCGCCATCCCCGCCAACATGGTGCGGGTAGTGGTGGCCTCCGCCGAGCACGGCGGCAAGGCGGTCGAGCGGGCATGGCTCGGCGCCAAGCTGCAAGCGGTCACCCCGGACATTGCCGACAGCATGGGCCTGAAGCGCCCGACCGGCGCGCTGATCGCCAGCGTCATCCGCGACAGCCCGGCGGCGCGGGCGGGGCTGAAGCCCGGCGATCTGATTGCCTCGATCGACGGGCAGGACGTGGAAGATCCCAACGCCTTCGACTATCGCTTCGCCACCAAGGCGCTCGGCGGCACGGCCGAGCTCGGTGTGCTGCGCCACGGCCGTCCGACGAAAGTCAAAGTCGCGCTGCGCACCGCGCCCGCGCTTCCACGCGACGAGATCACCATTCGCTCGCGCTCGCCTTTTTCCGGCGCCAAGGTCGCCAACCTGTCGCCGGCGCTGGCCGACGAACTGCAGCTCCAGAACGCGGATGAAGGCGTCGTCATCCTCGACGTTGATGCCGGCTCCTACGCCAGCAATGTCGGCTTTCACCGCGGCGACGTCATCTTGTCGGTGAACAACCAGCGCATCAAGAAGACCGGCGACCTCGCGCGGGCGACGCGGGAGCCCAACCGGACCTGGCGCGTCATCATTCGCCGTGGTGGCCGGCAGATTTCCGCGGTCTTCAGCGGATGACCCCGCGCGCCAAAGCGGCCGGCCCGACGCTGTTTGCCGCCGCCGGCCTCGACAAAGACGCGCCGCGCCCGCTCGCCGACAAACTACGCCCGCAAAAGCTCGACGAGGTCGTTGGCCAGGACCATCTGCTGGGCGCCGACGGTGCGCTCACCCGCATGTTGTCCACCCGCTCGCTCGGCAGCCTGGTGTTCTGGGGCCCGCCCGGCACCGGCAAAACCACGGTAGCGCGCCTGCTGGCGCAAGCGACCGATCTGCATTTCGAGCAGATTTCCGCGATCTTCACCGGCGTCGCCGATCTCAAGAAAGTGTTCGAGGAGGCGCGCCGGCGGCGCGAGCTGGGGCAGGGCACGCTGCTGTTTGTTGACGAGATCCATCGCTTCAACCGCGCCCAGCAGGACAGTTTCCTGCCCGTGATGGAGGACGGCACCATCGTGCTGGTCGGCGCCACCACCGAGAACCCAAGTTTCGAGCTCAACGCGCCGCTGCTGTCGCGCGCGCGCGTGCTGGTGTTCAAATCGCTCGATGCGCCCGCGATCGAAAAGCTGCTGGTGCGCGCGGAAAAGATCGAGGACAAGCCGCTTCCCCTGAACGACGAAGCGCGGGCCGCCCTGATCGGCATGGCCGACGGCGACGGCCGCGCCGCTCTCACGCTGGCCGAGGAAGTCTGGCGCGCCGCCCGCAAGGACGAGCGGTTTGACGCCGCGCAATTGCAGGACATCGTGCAGCGGCGTGCGCCGCTTTACGACAAATCGCAGGACGGCCACTACAACCTCATCTCGGCGCTGCACAAGTCAGTGCGCGGCTCCGATCCCGACGCCGCGCTTTATTATCTCTGCCGCATGCTCGATGCCGGCGAGCCGCCGCTTTACATCGCGCGCCGGGTGGTGCGCATGGCGATCGAGGACATTGGGCTGGCCGACCCGCAGGCGCTGGTAATCGCCAATGCCGCCAAGGACGCCTACGATTTTCTGGGCTCGCCGGAAGGCGATCTCGCGATCGCGCAGGCGGTGATCTACATGGCGACCGCGCCGAAATCCAATGCCGGCTATGCCGCATTCGGCGCCGCCATGCGCACCGCCAAGCAGGCGGGTTCGCTGCTGCCGCCCAAGCACATCCTCAACGCGCCGACCAACCTCATGAAAGAAGAAGGTTACGGCCGCGGCTATTCTTACGACCACGACGCCGAGGAAGCCTTCTCCGGCCAGAACTATTTCCCGGACGCGCTGGAACGCCAGCGCTTCTACAATCCGCCCGAGCGCGGCTTCGAGCGCGAGATCAGGAAGCGGCTGGACTACTGGGCGAAGCTGCGCAAGGAGCGGGGCAGCACGTGACCCGCGGACGCAACGGACCGCGTCAGCCGGGCGGCGGCCGGCAACAGGCCGGCCCGCGGCATAAGCAGCGCGGCAAACGAGTGGGCGCTTCCCGCCGTTCCGAGGGACGCACCCATCGGTCGCCGCACAGCGGAGTTCGCGCCCCGCCGCCGCGCGTTCCGCAAGACGAGCGGCACGCGCCGGCGCCCAAAGCGGCGTCCAATCCCATGCCAATCCCAACCGGCGTGCAGACCGTCACCGTCACGCCGGACGAAAACGACATGCGCGTCGACCGATTCTTCGAGGCGCGCTTTCCCGGGCTGTCGTTCAGCCACATCCAGCGCATCATTCGGAAGGGGGAAGTGCGCGTGAACGGCAAGCGCACGCAGCCGAAGGCGCGGCTGGAAGCCGGGCAACGGTTGCGCATTCCGCCGCTCAAGCTGGCGGCGCCGGCGCCGCGCGACGACGCGCCGGCCGCGCAGAAGGACCGCGCCTTCATAAAAGGCATCACGCTCTACGAAGACGACGACGTGCTGGTGCTCAACAAGCCCATGGGGCTGGCCGTGCAGGGCGGCTCCGGCACCACGCGCCACATCGACGGCATGCTCGGCGCGCTGCGCGGGGCCAGCCCCGACGCCCAGCGCCCGCGCCTGGTGCACCGGCTCGACAAGGACACCGCCGGCTGCCTGCTGGTGGCGAAGACCCGCTTTGCCGCCGCCGCGCTGTCGAAGACCTTCCGCACCCGCGCGGCGCGCAAGATCTACTGGGCGCTTGTGGTGGGCGTGCCGAAGCCAAAACAGGGCCGCGTCTCCACTTATCTGGCCAAGCAGGAAGTCGAGGAAGACAGCTTCATGCGCATCGCCAAGCACGGCGACAAGGACGCCATGCACGCCGTCACCTATTACGCGGTGGTGGAGACGGCGGCGCAGAAGCTGTCGTGGATCTCGTTGAAACCCGTGACCGGCCGCACCCATCAGCTGCGCGCCCATATGGCCCATGTCGGCAACCCGATCATCGGTGATCCGAAATACTTTAATATCGAAAACTGGGAATTGCCCGGCGGCATCCAGGACAAGCTGCATTTGCTCGCGCGCCGTATCGTGGTGCCGCATCCGCGCGGTGGTATTATCGACGTGTCGGCGCCGCTGCCGCCGCATATGCAGCAGAGCTGGAACCTGCTCGGCTTCGACGCTGCGCGCTACGACCCCATCGTCGAGGCGCCGGAGGAGTAGCGGCCGGGCGGTCGCAGGCTTATCTGAGAGAGATGCTCCGGGGATCCTTTTCACTTTTGCTCGTGCTGGCGCTCGGCATGCCGGCGCTGGCGGCCGAATCCGCCTCGGATAGCGGCACAATCAGCATCATGAAGCCGGAACCGGCGGCCCCGGCCCAAAAAAATTCGACAAAAACCCGGAAGGCGCGGCGCGGCTCGTCGAATCCGGTCTACCCGGCGCCATTGCCGAGGCCGCAGGTCCCGCTGCCGGCGCCGCCCCAAAAAGTGGTCACGCCTCATCGTCCCAAAGTCCCGCCACCGCTTTACGTGCCGCAGACCGGCCGCGTGCTGCCGAACCTTCCGTCCGCTGTCGGAGCGGGGGCGGGCGGCCGGGAAACCTTCCAGGATCGCGCCGCCCGCTGCGTGCATCAGTCCGGCGTCTACGGGCCGAACGCAACCGGCGATCCCGGCAGCTATATCCGCAGCTGCATCAATCAGTAGCGCCACTACCAGGCCGTCCGTATTTTTTGTGCTTGACGGGCAACCAAAAGGTTGCCTAATATCTTGCGCAAGAAAGGCAGCCATGGATGCAGTGTTCAGGGCGCTGGCCGATACGAGCCGCAGGGAGTTGCTCGATCGTCTGCGCGCAGAGAACGGACAGACGCTCAACGAACTCTGTGCGCGCCTCGACATGACGCGCCAGGCGGTGAGCAAGCATCTGGGAATTCTGGAGGAGGCCAATCTGGTGGCAACGGTGCGGCGGGGCAGGGAGAAGCTGCACTACCTCAACCCGGTGCCGATCCACGACATCGCCGAGCGCTGGATCGGGAAATTCGAGCGCCACCGTTTGCAGGCACTGAGCGAACTGAAGAAAGGATTGGAGGCGAAGTGATGAGTAACAAGCCCAAGTTTGTGTACGTGATCTACATCGCATCGACGCCGGACAAGGTGTTTAAGGCGCTGACCGATCCCAAGCAGTCCGCGCGCTATTGGTTCGGCTACGCGGTGACGTCGTCGTGGAAGGTGGGCGCGCCGTTTTCTCTGGTAAAGGACGGCAAGGCCTGGGACGACGGCAAGGTGCTCGAATACGACCCACCGCGCCGGCTCTCCTATACGTTTCATCCGATGCATGACGGGCTGGACGGCGAAAAGCCGTCGCGGGTGGCCTTCGACCTGGAGGAGATCAACGGGCAGGTCAAATTGACCATAACCCACGATGATTTCGCGGACGACAGTCAGGTATTCCCGAAAATCCAAGTCGGCTGGCCGTCGATCCTGTCGTCGCTCAAGAGCTTGCTGGAGACCGGCAAGGAACTGCCGCCGTTCTGGCGAAGCGGCGACGACAAGAAATGACGAAGTGCTGATGGCGCTCAAAGGCTAGTGCGTGCGTTGGAGGAGGGCGTCTCGTGTGCCGCGCGGGGCGCCCTTCACCTTGTTCAAGCGCTGGCGGCGTCGAGCGCCGCCATGTCTTCGCCCGACAATTTGAGCGCCGGCGCCCGCATGATGTCGGCGAGCTGGTCGAGGCTGGTGGCGCTGGCGATAGGCGCGGTCACCAATGGACGCGCTATCAGCCAGGCGAGCGCCACTTGCGCCGGCGTCGCGCCATGGCGCTGCGCCACCGCATCGAGCGTCTCGAGAATTGCCAGCCCACGCGCGTCGAAATAGCCCTTCACCTTGCCGCCGCGCGCCGGATTTTTCGCGGCCTCCGCCGCCGAGCGGTATTTGCCGGTGAGGAAGCCGCCGGCAAGAGAGTAATAGGTGATGACGCCGAGCCTCTCGGCCTGGCAGATCGGCGCATACTGGCTCTCGAAATCGACGCGGTCGTAGAGATTGTAGTTCGGCTGCAGGCTCTCATAACGCGGGATGCCGAGCCTCTTGCTGGCGGCGAGCGACGCTTTCAGCCGGTCCAGGCTCCTGTTCGAGGCGCCGATGGCGCGCACCTTGCCGTGCGCGATCAATTGCGCGTAGGCGGAAAGCGTCTCTTCCACCGGCGTCACCTCGTCGTCGAAATGGGTCTGCAGCAGGTCGATGCATTCGACCTGCAGGCGTTTCAGGCAGGCCTCGGCCGCGCGCAGCATGTAGTCTTTCTTGAGGTTTTTGCCTTCGCCCATATCGTTGCCGATCTTGGTGGCGATCACGACCTTGGCGCGCTTGCCGCTTCGTCTCAGCCAGTTGCCGATCACCGTCTCGGACTCGCCGCCCTTGTGACCGGGCGCCCAGCGCGAATAGGTGTCGGCGGTGTCGATGGCGTTGAAGCCGGCGTCGATGAAGGCGTCCATGATGGCGAACGAGGTTTTCTCGTCGACGTTCCAGCCGAATACATTGCCGCCCAGCACCAGCGGGGCGATGCGGATGTCGGAGTGGCCGAGGGGGCGGAGGTCCATCGTCTTACCGTTGTCATGCCCGGCCTTGTGCCGGCAATCCCGCTCAGGGACGCACAGTGCCTACCTAAGCGAGATGGCTGGCACAAGGCCGGCCATGACACAGGCGCGAACTGGTCTCGCCCTCACCGCAAACTGGCGTTGATCTTTTCCAGCGCCGTCTGGCCCGGGCACAGTTCCTGCTCGGCCAGCGTATTGAGCGGCCGCTTCACGGTGCGCAAATGCGCGTGCAGGTCGTCCGGGTCGGCGTCCACGTAAAGCAGGCCGGTGACGATCTGTCCCTTGGCGGCATGGTGCTGGAGGAAGCCGAGCGCGTCGCCGCGGTCGTGCACGTCGTAGTCGGCGGCGAGCTTGCGCAGCGTCAGCTTGGAGCCGTCGTGTTGTTCCACCGTCTCGACCGTGCCGGGCTCGTATTTGATCTCGATCGGCATGCGGCTCGCCATGTAGTCGAGCCGGTTGACCGCCTCGTTGTGCTCGCGCACGAAATCGAAGCTCTTGGTGGAGCCGGCGTGATTGTTGAAGGCGACACAGGGGCTGATCACGTCGATGAACGCCGCACCCTTGTGGGCGATCGCCGCGGTGATGATCGGCACCAGTTGCTGCTTGTCGCCGGAGAAGGAGCGGGCGACGAACGACGCGCCGAGCTGCAGCGCCATGGCGACCAGATCGATGGAATTGTCGGTGTTGATGAAGCCGCGCTTGGACTTGGAGCCGCGGTCGGCGGTGGCCGAGAACTGGCCCTTGGTCAGACCGTAGACGCCGTTGTTCTCCACGATATAGACCATGTTGACGCCGCGCCGCAGGCAATGGGCGAACTGGCCGAACCCGATCGAAGCCGAGTCGCCGTCGCCCGAGACGCCGAGATAGATGAGGTCGCGGTTGGCGAGATTGGCGCCGGTCAGCACCGACGGCATGCGCCCGTGCACCGAGTTGAAGCCGTGCGAATTGCCGAGGAAATAGGTCGGCGTCTTCGACGAGCAGCCGATGCCGGAAATCTTGGCGACGCGGTGCGGGTCGATCGCCAGCTCGAAGCAGGCCTGGATGATGGACGCCGTGATCGAGTCGTGGCCGCATCCGGCGCACAAGGTCGAGACCGTGCCCTCGTAGTCGCGGTGGGTGTAGCCGAGCGAATTTTTCGGCAGGTCGGGGTGGTGAAACTTGGGCTTGGCGAGATAGGTCATGAGACTACCTTGAGCGGCTTGACTTTGAGCGCGTCGATATGGTCGCCGATCGCCTTGGCGATGAAGCGGGCGGTGATCGGCGTGCCGTCGTAGTGGTTGATCGGTACCAGGCGCACCGGGTCGATGCCGCATTCGTTGACGATCAGCGATCGCATTTGCGCGTCGCGGTTTTGCTCGACCACGAAGGTGAAGTCGTGGCCGGCGACGAAGCTGTTGACGCTGGAATGGAACGGGAAGGCGCGCACCCGCATGCGGTCGACGGCGTGGCCGCGCGCCTCGATGAGGGCGATCGCCTCGTCCATCGCCGGCGCGGTCGAACCGTAATAGATCACGCCGTATTTGGTCGGCTTTTCGGCATTGGCCTGCAGCGGGCGCGGCACCAGGTCCTTGGCGGTGTCGAATTTACGCACCAGGCGCTGCATGTTGTCGACATAGGCCGCGCCCTCTTCGGTATAGCGCGCATAGCGGTCGCGCGAGGTGCCGCGGGTGAAATACGAGCCCTTGGTCGGATGCGTGCCCGGATAGGTCCGGTGGGGAATGCCGTCGCCGTCGACGTCGAGATAGCGGCCGAATTCCTTGCCGGCTTCGAGCTCCTCCGCCGTCATCACCTTGCCGCGGTCGTATTGGCGCGCGTCGTCCCAAGCCAGCGGCCTGGACAGGCGGTTGTTCATGCCGATGTCGAGATCGAGCATGACGAAGATCGGCGTCTGCAGCCGGTCGGCGAGATCGAAGGAGAGGGCGCCGAAGTCGAAAGCCTCGGCGGGATCCTCGGGGAAAAGCAATACATGTTTGGTGTCGCCATGCGAGGCATAGGCACAGGTCATGACGTCGCATTGCTGGGTGCGCGTCGGCATGCCGGTCGAGGGCCCGGCGCGCTGCACGTCGAAGATCACCGCTGGGATTTCGGCGAAATAGGCGAGCCCGATGAATTCCTGCATCAACGAAATGCCGGGCCCGGAGGTCGCGGTGAAGGCGCGCGCGCCGTTCCAGCCCGCCCCGATCACCATGCCGATCGAAGCCAGTTCGTCCTCGGCCTGGATGATGGCGTATTTCGCCTCCTTCGTGTCCGGGTCCACCCGCAAGGTAGCGCAATGGCGGGTGAAGGCGTCGGCGAGCGAGGAGGAGGGCGTGATCGGATACCAGGCGCAGACCGTGGCGCCGCCATAGACGGCGCCCAGCGCGGCGGCCGAATTGCCCTCGATGAAGATGCGGTCGCCGACCTTGTCGCTCTTCTTCAGGCGCAGCCCGATCGGGCAGTCGAGATTGAGCGTGGCGTAGTCGCGTCCGATATGCAGCGCCTTGACGTTGGGCTCGATCAGCTTGTCTTTGCCCTTGTATTGCTCGCCGATCAGCTTTTCGACCACCTTCACGTCCATGTCGAGCAAAGCGGTAAGCACGCCGATATAGATGATGTTCTTGAACAGCTGGCGCTGGCGCGGGTCGGTATATTCGCGGTTGCAGATTGCGGTCAGCGGCACGCCGATGACCGTGATGTCCGCGCGGAATTTCGACGCCGGCAGCTGCTTGGTCGAATCGTAGAGCAGGTAGCCGCCCGGCTCGATGCCGGCGATGTCCTTGTCGAAGGTTTGCGGGTTCATCGCCACCATCAGGTCAGTGCCGCCGCGCGCGCCCAGGTGGCCGGCTTCCGAGACGCGCACCTCGTACCAGGTCGGCAGCCCCTGAATGTTGGACGGGAAGATGTTGCGCGGGGAAACCGGCACGCCCATGCGCAGGATGGCGCGCGCAAACATCTCGTTGGCGCTGGCGGAGCCCGAACCGTTGACGTTTGCGAAGCGAACGACGAAATCGTTTACGCGGCTGATCGGCGTGGCGGTCGACATGACTTCCCTGCGTAGGTCATTTCCAACAAGAATTTCTGCATGTCCCAGGCGCCGGTCGGGCAACGCTCGGCGCACAGGCTGCAATGCAGGCAGACGTCTTCGTCCTTCACCATGACGCGGCCGGTCTTGAGGCCGTCCTGGACGTAGAGATCCTGGGTGAGAGTATGCGACGGCGCGTTCAGCCGCTTGCGTAGATCGGCTTCCTCGCCGTTGACGGTGAAAGTGATGCAGTCCATCGGGCAGATGTCGACGCAGGCGTCGCACTCGATGCACAACGAGGCGGTGAATACCGTCTGCACGTCGCAGTTCAGGCAGCGCCCGGCTTCCTTCCAGGCCAGCATCTCGTCATAGCCCAGCTCGACCTCGGCCTTGATGTCTTTCAGCGCCACCACCTTGTCGCGATGCGGCACCTTGTAGCGCTTATCGGGCTCGATCTCGTTGTCGTAGGACCATTCGTGGATGCCCATCTTCTGGCTGATGAGCTCGACCGCCGGCAGCGGGCGGTCGGCGATGTCCTCGCCGTTGAGCAGCTTGTCGATCGACACCGCGGCCTCGTGGCCGTGCGCCACCGCCCAGATGATGTTTTTCGGACCGAAGGCCGAATCGCCGCCGAAGAAGACTTTCGGGTTCGTCGCTTGGAAGGTCTTCTCGTCGAGCTTGGGCAGGCCCCAGTCGTTGAATTCGATGCCGATGTCGCGCTCGATCCACGGGAACGCGTTCTCCTGGCCGACCGCCACCAGCACATCGTCGCAAGGGAAATGCTGCTCCGGCTCGCCGGCCGGAACGAGCTTGCGGCGGCCCATGGCGTCGTACTCGGCCTTCACTTTCTCGAAGGTGATGCCGGTGAGCTTGCCGTTGTCGTGGGTGAATTCCTTGGGCACCAGGAAATTATGGATCGGGATGCCCTCGTGTTGAGCATCTTCCTTTTCCCAGGGCGAGGCCTTCATCTCCTCGAAGCCCGAACGCACCACCACGTCGACCTGCTCGCCGCCGAGTCGGCGCGCCGAGCGGCAGCAGTCCATGGCGGTGTTGCCGCCGCCGAGCACCACGACGCGCTTGCCGATCTTGTCGGTATGGCCGAACGACACCGACGAGAGCCAGTCGATGCCGATATGAATGTTTTTGGCCGCTTCCGTCCGGCCGGGAATTTGCAGGTCGCGCCCGCGCGGCGCGCCCGAGCCGACGAACACGGCGTCCCAGCCCTCGGCCAGCAGCGCCTTCAGGCTGTCGATGCGTTGGCCCCCGCGAAATTCGACGCCGAGATCGAGAATGTAGCCGCATTCCTCGTCGATCACGCTGTCGGGCAGACGGAATTTGGGGATTTGCGAGCGGATCATGCCGCCAGCCCGCGGGTCGCCGTCGAACACCACGCAAGCGTAGCCGAGCGGCGCCAGATCGCGCGCTACTGTGAGCGAAGCCGGTCCGCCGCCGACCAGCGCGATGCGCTTGCCGTTCTTGCGCGCTGCCGGCTTGGGCATGCGGTCGCGCACGTCGTCCTTGTAGTCGGCGGCCACCCTTTTCAGGCGGCAGATCGCCACCGGCTCGTTCTCGACGCGGACCCGCCGGCAGGCCGGCTCGCAGGGGCGGTCGCAGGTGCGCCCGAGAATCCCCGGGAACACGTTCGATTTCCAATTGAGCATGTAGGCGTCGGAGTACCGTCCGTGCGCGATCATGCGGATATATTCGGGGACCGGGGTGTGCGCCGGACAAGCCAATTGGCAATCCACGACCTTGTGGAAGTAGTCCGGCGCAGAAATGTCGGTATTCTTCATTGACTCCTCAAAACGCGCCCCGCGACGCGGATCAACTCCAACGGGATCGCGTTACAGCCTGGCGGCTGGCCTTTCCCCCGGTTCGGCCCTGTTATCCGGCATCGAATCCGAAAGGCAATAATATTCGTTGAACGCGCTTTCGGCTACCTATCGTTCCGTTTCACCGGGGGCCTATCAACCAGCGGTCTCGGCTCGTGTTTTCGCTCCCCGAAAGGGGCGGCAACATGGCGGCGGCATTCTCAGCGCCTGGGACCGGCTTGCGCCGGCGGGCCTTGAAAGGCTTTTTTGGGGGCCGGACCGGGTGCAGGCTGCGCCCCGGTTCCGCCCTTGTTGCAGTGCACAATCACGATATTCTGATGCGCGACATATTTACCGAAATCTTCGAAAATTTCGCCGTTGACCCCATGGAGTCGGCGCGCCGCGGCGCGAGGCCGGTCCTGCGCAAGCGGTTCTATGAGCGGGCTGAGGTTGGGGCGCGGGGGGCAGCAGGCTTTCCGGTCCTGCTCGATGGTAAGGAAGTGCGCACGCCAGCGCGCCGGCTGCTGGCGGCGCCGACGCCGGACCTTGCGGCCGAACTGGCGGTGGAATGGGACGCTCAAAAGGATGCGATCGATCCGGCGCGGATGCCGCTCACCCGGCTGGCTAATGTGGTGATCGACGCGGTCGCCGACGCGCCCGCCGCCGTCGCCGAAGACGTGGCCAAATATCTCGGCAGCGATCTGGTCTGCTATCGCGCCGAGGCGCCGGAAGGCCTGGTGGCGCGCCAATCCGAGCACTGGGATCCGGTGCTGGTCTGGACGCGCGATAAGCTCGGCGCCCATTTCATTCAAGTGCAAGGAGTGACGTTCGCCGCGCAGCCGGCCGCGGCGCTCGCCGCCGCGCGCGCCGGCCTGCCGGCCGGGCCGTGGCAGCTCGCCGCGGTGTCCTCAATTACGGCGCTGACCGGCTCCGCTCTGCTGGCGCTCGCGCTCTTGCATAACGCACTCGACGTCGACACCGCCTGGACCGCCGCCCATGTCGACGAGGACTGGCAGATGCAGCAATGGGGCAGGGACGAGATCGCGCTCGCAGCGCGCGATTTTCGTTTCGCCGAGATGCAGGCGGCGGCGAAGGTGCTGAAGCTTATCTAGACCGGGGACTGGCGCGGTTCGCCTACCCGCGGGAATCAAAAGCGCCACAGCGAACTCAGGCGGCGCCTAAACGACGCGAAGATGGATCGGCTTAGATAGGCAATTCGTCTCAGCCCGGATGGATAGATGAGCTTTGCCAGGCGCGCGCGCTGGCGGATTTGAAAAAAGCTTCTCTGCATCCGGGTCGTCGCGAGCGATAGGCGAGGCAGTCCTTGCAAGATTGAGGAAAGTTCCTCTTCCCTGAGCAGATGTGTATTGCCTTCGTGATTCAGACGCTCCAGACATTCGGCGATTAGCGTCATTGGGGTGTCGGTCGCGTTGCTTGGACGAAGCACCGGATTGGCGATGACCCGGTAGATGACCGCCTGCTGAACAAGCCGCCGCTCCTCCGGAGTCCGGCAGAGCGGAATGGCGGCTTCAAGCAAGCCAGTGAAAATCGTCGGCCAGGCGGCGCGCTTGCGATCCTGCGTGCTGGCGTAAAACTGCGCGGTGAAATTATCGGCGCGATCAAGCTTGTAATAAAGCGGTTCGGGCAGCCGCCTGAAACTGCCCCAACGCAGGAGCTTCGCCAGCCAGCCATGCAGTTGATGCGGCGCGCGGAACTCGTCGGACCTGACGAGGCCGGCCTGGCGGATGGCGGCGCTGCGGATCACGCCTCTCAGCGGCGGCGGCGAGAGCTGCTGGATATACTGAAGCACCCGGTCGAGCGGCTCGCCCTTGATCGAAGCGGCGCTTTCGGTCCAGGTGATGACGCCGGCATTTTCGTGTTGGCAGTCGCAGTAGATGGCCGCGGCGTCTGGTTCTTGATCGGCGATTTGCAGGAGGATTTCGAAGAATTCCGGCGCCGTGGTGTCGTCATGCTGCCGGTAACAGAAAAACTCTTTCAAGTCCTGCTGCAGCAGCCAGTTGAAATTGCCGACCCAATCCAGCCGCTCGGGTTGCACGACCATGCGGAAGCGCGGGTCGGCGAGGAAGGGACGGCAGGCGTCCGCCGTTTCCGTATCGTTGCCGTCAACAGAGATGATGGCCTCGAAATCGCGGTAGGTCTGCCGCTGCAGGCAATGGAGAGCTTTGCCGACGAGATCGGCGCCCTTGTAGACGGGCAGCCCCACCGTGATGCGCGATGTCGACAGATTGGATCTCCTTTGCTGGCGTCAGTCGCTCGGAACGATCCGCTCGGCGCAGATTTCCGCGAAATACGGTGCCATCGTGAGCTTGCCGGGGTCCACGGAGTGGAAGGCGCCTTCGGTCGTCACCCCGATCTCGAATCGGCGATGCAACTCGCTCGCCGGGTCGTAGATATCGGTGCTACCCCAGGCGACGATCGCGCCTCCTTTAACGGCGGCTTCGGGAAGATTTTCGCTGTCGAGATCGCGAAGCGAAGGCATGATCGTGGACAACACGCGAAAGGTCCCGGCAAGGATGCGGGAGCGAAGCGGCTCGGCCGGATAGGTGTCCCACTCGGGCGGTGTGACATCGCGGGAAATTGCGTGCACGCATTCGGGATACCAGGTCAAGTAGATCAGCCGGTCCGCATAGGTGACCACCTCGCCGAAGGGACCGAGCACGAACGTGGCGCTCGGCGGCGGGCTCGCGTCCGGCGCAAGCCGGAAGCTCACCCCGTATTTGAGACGGTGCAGCCAGGGACGGTTGGCCTTGTAGCCGAGCGTCTCGTTGAGCGCGAGGCGGCCTTCCCACAGCGCGTTGACGACGTGATCAAAACGATGCCGCGAACTCCCATCCTGCCCATTGCTGACGACCGAAATTCCGTCGCGCTCCTGCGTTGCCGCGCTAATCGTATGGCCGCAACGCACCTCGATGCGCGGGTGTGCAGCAATGCGTTCGCGTAAGGATTGGGCGAGCGCCAGCGGGTTGATGGCGATTTCGGGGGTCGAGACGGCGGCAAGCGCGATCTCCGGATCGAACGCCGCTTTCTTTTCCGCGTCCGGCCAAGGCCGCAGCGGGCCGGTTAGATCCTTGCCGAAATAGGCCCCGTTTCTGTTTGCCGCCGCCTCGTTGATCAATGCATGAACGGTGTTCAGATAGGCGCTGACGGTTTCGGCATTCACCTGGCTATCGCGGTGGATGATGTATGTGGCGGGTAACGACACCGAAAATGTGCATGCCGGCTGGCAAAGGTAACGTTCGAGAAACGGCGCAAAGGCGAGCGCGCCCGTCATCATCGTCTTGGCGGTCGCCAGCGTCGGATCGCCGGCGTACATGTAGCCGAGATGGATCTTGCCTTCGTTCGCGACCGCCGTGCGGCTAAGCAGCATGTCGTTCTTGTCGAACGACGTGACATCGGCCGCGCGCTCGGCGAGTGCAAGCGCAATGCAACAGCCCTGCAGTCCGCCTCCCAAAACGCCAACACGCATTAATGACAGTCCGTCCAACGCCGTCGATCCCGCACTAGTGGCGGGTCGGCGGGTTTTTCTCAATGTCTATGGTATGCAAATCTCGCGTTAACCCTACATCGCCTGCACAAGACCATGCGCCTTTGCAGGCATAAGTCAGGCGGCTTTCGACCCGCTAGGCCGATTGCGCCCTGAACGCGGCGCGCGCGGCACTGCGTCGCAAGCCGGGAGGTGAACGACGACGACGTCAATGCCCGCTCGGGTCGCCGCGGCGGGTGGCCTCGTAGAGGAACCAGATGCGCTTTTCAGCCTCGTCGATATAGACTTCCAATAGGCTCGTGGTCGCCACGTCGCCGTGGTCGTCGCAGAGGTCGTGCGCCTCGCGCATGGACGTAACAAAGCGCTGATTGTCGTCGCGCAGTTCCGCCAGCATGTCATCCGGATCGACGTAAATGGCGTCATTGTCGGCGATGCGCTGCTGGCGCGAAATATCGCCGATCGAGCGCAGGGTATTGCCGCCGATCTTGCGCACGCGCTCGGCCAGCACGTCGGTCATGGCGAAAATCTGGTCGGCATGCTCGTCGAGCATCAGGTGATAGTCGCGGAAATGCGGCCCGCTGACGTGCCAATGGAAGTTCTTCGTCTTCAAGTAAAGCGCGAAGCTATCCGCAAGTAACACATTAAGTGCGCCGGTGATGTCCTTGGTGGCGTTGGCTCCGAGATCGGTCGGCGTCGTCAGCCGCGCGGCGGGCTTGGCGTGGTTCATGGGTCATGTCCTCATCTTGTTCCGGCAGCCCCCGAAACCGGCCATTTCCAGCGCCAATAAGTATGCCGCGTAATTGTCAGTCTTGTGAAGCCGCAAGATTGCCGTTCGGCCCGCGCTTCAGCCGCATTTTGTTATCCCGCCGTGCGGCCGAGCGCTTCTAAAAGCGGCTGCAACTGCCGCTCATACGGCCGCCAGCGTTCGACCGCGCCGCCATAGAGCGGCTGGCGCACTTGCGCCGCGCTTGCCGTATAGACCGGCCGCTCGCTGGCGTGGAAAGCGAGGCAGGCGTCGTCCCATTCCAGCCCGCAATGCGCGACCAACCGGCGCGCCTGCGTTTCGATGTCAGCGACCACGTCCTCATATTGCACGTCGAGCATCACGTTCTGCGGCAGCACCTGCCGCCAATGGTCCATTAGCCGCTCATAGGCGCGGTAGTAGCGGCCGAGCTCGCCGAGTTCGTAGGCGAAGTCCTGCTCGGCCCCGAACAAGGTGGAAAAGCAGGAAAAACATGTATCGACCGGGTTGCGCTGCACGTGAATGATGCGCGCTTTGGGCAAAGCGAGGTGGATCAGGCCGGCAAATTTGAAGTTGCCGGGCAACTTGTCGGTGAAGCGGTCCGCCGCCGCTGCCGCCGTCATGCTGGCGAGATACGTGGCGCCCAGCAAGTCCAGATGCGCCCCGGTCAGCGCGGCGGCCAGCTCCGGATAATCCGTGCGGCCGGTGGCGGAGGCGATCGCCGTTTCGAAATCCTGCCGCTCGCCGGCACCGTGAACGCGCGGGTGGCTGGCCAGGATCTGCTCGATCAAAGTGGTGCCGGATCGCGGCATGCCGATGATGAAGACCGGCCGGTCGGTGGGAAGTCCGTGGCCGGATTTGCCTCGCATCAGTTCGGGCGTGAACACGGCGCGGATGTTGTCCATGCCGGCGATGACGGTGTTTTCGTCATAGACGATGTGCCGGCGCTTGAGGGCATTGCCTTGTGCCAGATGTTGAAAGGCCCGGTCATGGTCGCCGCAGTCGCGATAGGCCTTGGCCAGCGCAAAATGCAGGTTGATCTGCTCCGGCTCGGACCGCGACGCGGTCGCGGGCAACAGCTTTTCCATCGCCGCCAGCAGGCGATCGCCCGGCGCGAAGCGCTTGATCTCGCTCAGTTCGAAATAATTGCGGGTATCGTCCGGATTGAGCGCGATGGTCTTTTCGAACAACGCTGCCGCCTCGTCCAGCCGTCCGAGCACGTACAACAAGCGTGCCTTGCTTTTGAGCGCGGCCATGTCGTCGGGCGCCATGGCCAGCGCCTCATCGAGGCAGGCGGCCGCGTCCGCCAAGCGCCCGCGGGCTTTCAGCGCCAGCGCCTTCTGGGTATAGGCGAGCGTCGTTCTCGGCGCGCGCTTGATCACCTCGTCGTAGCCGGCTTCCGCTTCGGCGAAGCGTGCCAAGCGGGCGAGCGCATTGGCGCGGTTCGTCAGCGTGGAGATATCGCCGGGCACCAGCACCAGCGCCTTGTCGTAGCAGCCGAGCGCCTCGGCGTAGCGGCCGAACTCCTGCAGCAGGGCGCCGTAATTGATCCAGTCGGCTGCGGCCTTGGGATCGAGCGCCAGCGCGCGTTCGAAGCCGGCCAGCGCCTCGTCGGCGAGGCCGGCCGCCGCCAGCACGTTGGCGCGGTTGCCGTGCGCCTCGGCGAACTTGGGATCGAGCGCGATCGCCGCGTCGAAATTCTTGACCGCCTCCAGATGATCGCCCTGGCGCTCGAGCGCCTTGCCGAGCAGGTTGTGCACGCGCGCCTGCGGCGGCCCGTGTTTGAGCGCGCGCTGCGCCAAGGCGATGCCCTGGACGAACTGCTGCTCCTGGCAGGCCACCACCGCGACGTAATAGAGCGCGTCGGCGTTCTGCGGGTCGTTGCGCAGCACCGCCATGTAGCGGTCCATGGCCATGTCGAGCTGGCCCTGCTGGTGGTGGAACAAGCCCTGCTGCAATAGCTGCGCGGCGCTTGGGTGCGTCGTCGTCGGATCGCTCATGAGGGGCTTCTAAGCAGCCTTTGGGGCCGGAGCCAAGCCTCGCGCCAACCCATAGCCGTCGTCCCCCGCGCAGGCGGGGACCCAATATCCACCGAGGCCGCCGTGATTACTGGATCGCCCGCCTGCGCGGGCGATGACAGCCGAAGATGCGGGCCTGCCGGCGAGAAATCCCCGCGCCCCCGTGCTATTCCTTGCAGTGGGCCGGATTCTGACCGGGGCAGGGGCATTAAGGCGCCATGAAGGACATCCTCGACAAACTCGAAAAGCGGCGAGAGCAGGCCCGCCTGGGCGGCGGCAAGGCCCGCATCGAGGCGCAGCACAAGCGCGGCAAGCTGACCGCGCGCGAGCGCATCGAACTGTTCCTCGACAAGGGCTCGTTCGAGGAGCTCGACATGTTCGTCGAGCACCGCTCCATCGACTTCGGCATGGAGAAGACCAAGATCCCCGGCGACGGCGTGGTCACCGGCTGGGGCACCGTCAACGGCCGCGCGGTCTATCTGTTCTCCAAGGACTTCACCGTATTCGGCGGGAGCCTCAGCGAGGCGCATGCCCAGAAGATCATAAAAGTGCAGGACATGGCGATGAAGGCGCGCTGCCCCGTCATCGGCATTTTCGACGCGGGCGGCGCCCGTATCCAGGAAGGCGTTGCCGCGCTCGGGGGTTACGGCGAAGTCTTCAAGCGCAACGTCATCGCCTCCGGCGTCATTCCGCAAATCAGCGTCATTATGGGCCCCTGCGCCGGCGGCGATGTCTATTCGCCGGCCATGACCGATTTCATCTTCATGGTGCGCGACACCTCCTACATGTTCGTCACCGGGCCGGACGTCGTAAAGACCGTCACCAACGAGGTGGTGACGGCGGAGGAGCTGGGCGGCGCTTCCGTGCACACCACCAAGTCGGGCGTGGCCGATGGGTCATTTGAAAATGACGTCGAGTGTCTGCTGCAGATGCGCCGGCTGATCGACTTCCTGCCGTCCAACAACGAGGCCGGCGTGCCGCACTGGCCGACGAGCGATTCTGCCGAGCGTATCGACGAGTCGCTCGACACGCTCATCCCCGACACCGCCAACAAGCCCTACGACATCAAGGAAGTGATCCTGAAGGTGGCGGACGAGGTCGACTTCTTCGAGATCTCGGCGGCCTACGCCAAGAACATCGTCACCGGCTTCGGCCGCATCGAGGGCGCGACCGTCGGCTTCGTCGCCAACCAGCCCATGATGCTGGCCGGCGTGCTCGACAGCGACGCCTCGCGCAAGGCCGCGCGCTTCGTGCGCTTCTGCGACGCTTTCGGCATTCCCATCGTCACTTTCGTGGACGTGCCCGGCTTCCTGCCCGGCACCGACCAGGAATATGGCGGGCTGATCAAGCACGGCGCCAAATTGCTGTTCGCCTATTCGCAATGCACGGTGCCGCTGGTCACCGTCATCACGCGTAAGGCCTTCGGCGGCGCCTATGACGTGATGGCGTCCAAGCACGTCGGCGGCGACGTCAACTATGCCTGGCCGACGGCGCAGATCGCGGTGATGGGCGCCAAGGGCGCGGTCGAGATCATCTTCCGCGGGCGTTCGGCGGAGGAGATCGCGGCGCAGACCAAACAGTACGAAGACCACTTCCTGTCACCGTTCGTCGCCGCCGAGCGCGGCTATATCGACGACGTGATCATGCCGCACGCCACCCGCCTGCGGGTTGCCCGCGCGCTCGCGATGCTGCGCAACAAGCACGTGGAGATGCCGGGGCGGAAGCACGATAATTTGCCGGTTTAACGCAATCGAAAGACAATCGGTTGACTCGCGAGCAAACTGGAGTCCTCGCCGCGGTCTTGTCGAGCGCGATCGGCGGCGTGGCCGGCGGCGCGACGCGCTTCGTCATTCACGCGACCGATCCGGTGACGCTCGGCGTGTTCCGCTGCGGCACCGGCTTTCTCATCTTGCTGCCGATTGCGCTGCTGCTCAAATGCCGCTGGCCGCAGCGGCGCGACTGGCTCGCGATCGCGCTGCTTGGCATCATGTTCTTCTTTGCTTTTTCAGTGCTGTTCAACCTGGCTTACAGTTACACCACGGCGGCGCGCGGCGCGCTCACGCTGTCCACCATGCCGCTGATGACCATGCTGGTCGGGGCTGCGCTCGGGGTCGAGCGGCTTGGCGTGCGCAAGACCATCGGCGTGCAGGTCGCCATGACCGGCGTCATCCTGGCGCTGATGCTGAGCCTGTCGGACGCGCCGGTCGGCGCCTGGCGCGGCGAACTGGTAATGCTGGCGGCTACTTTCTGCATATCGCTTTATAACGTCTGGTCGCGGCCGTACATCGCGCGCTCCGATCCGCTCGCCTTTCTCACCGTCGGCATGGGCGCGGCGGCGTGCTGCCTATTTGTGTGGGCGCTTTTGATCCACGGCTTCGATGCGGTCACGCATTTCGGCACGCCGCAATGGATCGCGGTCGGCTATCTCGGTCTGGTCGGAAGCGCCAGCGGGTTTATCCTGTGGGTGGTCGCGCTCGCCCGCACCAGCCCGACCAAAGTGGCGGTGACCATTACCGTCAATCCGGTGCTTGCATCGATGGTCGGGGCGCTTGCGATCGGGGAGAGGATCGGATTCAATTTGATCGTCGGTCTGGCCGCCGTCGCCGCCGGAATCTGGATTGCGACGACGGATGCCGCCGGGACGGAAAAGGATGAGCGGCGATAGCGGGCTGGCACGGCACCTTGATGACGTGATCATGCCACCCGCCTGCGGGTTGCCTGCGCGCTCGCCATGCTGCGCAACAAGCACGTCGAGATGCCGGCCAGGATGCACGATAATTTGCCGGTGTGAGATAAACGCGCAAATGCCAAAACGTCAATTCAGCGTCTTCCGGCATCTGTGGAATGAAGTTTGCGGCGTAGAAATTTCGCACGCGCGATCGCGATCACGCCCACCCGCTCACCGCCTCACTCGATCCGGCTCCACACGACCTGGCTTCCGCCCGAACGGGCAATGAGTTTATCCGAACCGATCATTTTAATGGTGCCGCGTTCGACCCGGCCCGACTTGGCGTGCATCGTGTACCGGCCGTTGGCCATGATGGCCGCTTCGCCGATCTCGCCGGTGTAGGGCTGCGGGCAATGCTTGCTGAAGTGATAATGGCCGTTAGGCTCCAACACGAACACGCACACGATTCTGTGCCGGTGGTTGCGGTCGACGGTCTGCCAGGTTCCGGCCTGGGCGAGCCCGCGGCCACTGGAGTTTTCGGCCTCGCCGGATTGGGGGGGCAATGCCGCCACGTGAGTGCCGGGCGAAACCGGTTTATTGGCGGTCGGCGGGGTCGATCCGTTTGAACCGGGCAACGTCGGGCCGCCGGCAACGGCGCCATGCGCGTTGCCGCCGCCGTTGGGTAACGTCTGCCACGGCGTGGCGGCCTTCGCATCCGGAAGCTTGGAATTGGCGGTGACTGGCAAGGGAGGCGGGTCGCGCCTGGACGCTGCAGGAGCCGGTGCTGGCTCGTCGCCGAAATGGATTTCTCCAAGCAGCGACGACGCAACCCAGGGAACTTGCTTGCCCGCCGACGCGCGCGACACATCGATGCGCGCGCGATTGAAAAGGTGCTCGACGCTCTCGTTCGGCGACTGCAATTGCCGCAGCAAAGCGGCGGCGAACAGACTTTGTCCGCCGGAACTCAAGTCTCCGGCGATCTTGCCGATCGCGGTCGAATAGAGCGCGAGCGTGCCGACCGGCATTTCAAACGGCGCTAAGCCCGTAGCGACGGGCCGAAAGCGGCGCTCGAACGGGTTGCGCCGCCCGGCATCGATGACGATGATCTTTGCGCCCGCGCCTTTGTGCTGCATCCGAGCCACCAGCGCGTTAGCGCTCACGCCGTCGCGGCGCACGTCGGCTGCCGTCCAGATCTGCGCATCGACTGGAATGAGATAGGTCTGCCGCTCGACCTGGAGGCCGAACCCGCTGAAATAGAACAGCGCCGTCTCGTCGCGTCCGATCCTGCCGATGAAGGCGTCGATCGCCTGCCGCGTTTCGCGCTTGTTGAGATCCGTCTTGACCTCGACATTGAAATTGAGGCGGCGCAGTTCCGCCGCAATCGCGGTCGCGTCCTTGACGGCAAAGGGCAGCGGCTTAGCGGCGTCGGGGTAGGTGGCATTGGCGATGACGAGCGCAACGCGCGCATGGCTTTGCTGCGCCGCTGCCGGGACAGCAAGCATCGCAACAATAACCGTCAGGCTGAGGCCGACAAACAGCCGGAAGTTTCGCATATTGCCCTCGTATGCGCGCATGGTGCGCTGGGTGGGAAAATCCTAACCGGATGCGCCCGGCTTGAAAACCCGCCCCCCCTGCGCCCACCAGAGGGGCTCGCTTTTCATCGAGGCTCAGCGCGTCGAATCTTGAGAGCGCCCTCGGATAGCCTGGAAAAGACAGCCGAGATCATCGTTGAGCGGACATGCCGTTTAGTCGTTGCCCTGTTATAACCCCGTATCGATTCCACCGGCCCCCCCAATGCTCCGCTTCGCCGTAGCCCTCTCTCTCACGCTCTCTACCTTCCTTTCCCTCGCCACCGCGCTCTCGCTCGCGCCGCCCGCCTTCGCCTTCGAAAATGAAAACCTGCTGGTGGCGGTGCCGAAGGGCTACAAGCCCGATTACAACGCCAAGAACGCGCGCGGCATCATCACCGAAATGGTGCCGCAAGGCGAAAGCGTGAAGGCCTGGACCGAGATGCTCACGGTGCAGATCTTCTTCCGCAGCAAGCCGGGGCCGGAAGCATTCAAGCAGCGCATTGCGCAAGGCTGGATCAAGGCCTGCAAGGGCGCCAGCGCGCACCCGATCGCGCAAGGCCAGGAGAACGGCTATCCGTTCGCGGTCTGGATGCTGGCGTGCCCGCGCAACGCCCAGACCGGCAAGCCGGAATGGACCTGGTTCAAGGCGATCCAGGGCAACGACAGCCTCTACGTGGTGCAAAAGGCGTTCAAGTTCGAGCCTGCGCGCGAGCAGGTCATCGCATGGACGAAGTATCTCAAGGGCGTCTCGGTCTGCGACACGCGCCTGCCGGAGCGGCATTGTCCCGCCGGCGTCAAATAGGCAAAAGCCGGTAAACGTGCGTTAACCGCGCGCCGCCCGCGCTTTCAGGGAAAACTAAGCAAGCGCGCTTACGGTCGCCTCAGCGGGCCCGGCGCCCGCGTCAGCCAATAGACCGCGTATGCGCCTGCCTTATCCCGACGAGCTCGATATTTTCGCCAAGGCGCTCTTCATCGGCGGCGCATGCGTTTGGGCGATCGGCGTGTTGTGGACCACGCGCGGCGAGTGGCACAAGATCCGCTTTTCGGCTCTCAAAGGCCCGCACATCGGCGTCATGGTCTGCATGGCGTTGTTCTTCGCCGTGTTCATCGGCGCCCACTTCTGGGGCGGCGGCCAGGTCTCCATGATGGCGATGTTTTTCCTGGTGACGATCATGGCGGCCTTCGTTTATTGGGGCCGCAGCGCCGAAAACTAAAGCGCGTACTTATAAATTCGGCTCACGTCCGCTTAACTCCGAAAGCGAAGCAATTGCTGCGTAGCGGCGGAGCGTCGCAAAGTGCCGGAACGAGATAATCAAACGCCTAGACCACGGCCACGATGACGTGCGCCTGAATTTTGGCGGCAACCTCGCCGCGGCCATGTTTGTCCGCAATCACGGATTCGGCGTAGTCGGTTGCGGCTTCCAGTTTTCCCGCATCTCTGGCCTCGATTTCGTTGCGCAGAAGAGTTCCCTGACAATAAGCAACGGCCGGGATGCGCGGTGAGGATGCACGGCTTTGTTCAGCTCTCGTCTCGATCACCACACCGGAGAAACCCGCATCCTCCAACTCGCTACGGATCAGGTCCGTATCGTGGTAGCCGTGCGGCGTGCGTGCCATAAAACGCGGCGGGTCGTTCGGAAAAATCTTTGCGAGCGAATTCGTCACATCATCCGCAAAAACGTTCTCCTCGATGCGATCCCACGTGTTGAACAAGAAGTGCCCTCCGCGCTTCAGGACCCGCCTTGCTTCGCGGTAGGCGGATGAGCGGTCGGGAAAGAACATCGCGCCGAACTGACAACAAACGAGATCGAAGGCCGCATTTTCGAAAGGCAGCGCCAGAGCATCCGCTTGGCGCCATTTGATGCGAGGGTCGGGCGCTTGGCGCGAAGCGGCGTAGTCGAGCATCGGCTGGTTGAGGTCGGTTACGACATAGCTTGCGGCGGGGGACAGTTTTTGCGCCAATGCGCGGGTGACAACCCCGCTGCCCGCGGCAGTTTCCAAAACGGCGCTTGGCGACAAGGACGCTGCGCGTCGTGCAATATCCGCCGCGTACGGCTCGAAAATCAACGGCACCATGTAGCGGTCGTAGTTTTCCGGAATTGAGCCGGCGAATACCTTGTCCGTTTCCAACATTGCTATTTCCCGCAGTCCGTGAAGGCGCGCGAGACTAGCATTTAGGAGAATGGTTCGGCCATGATGGGCATTCGCATTTCGCCGCGCACATCAACTCGCTCCCTGCGCCCCGCGCGCCACACCGCGCGCGCAATCCGATAAAAACTTATCCCCGCCCGCTCCGGCGCTCTTAATCTTCCCCGCATCCCGCCTCGTTACCGAGGGGTGTCTGTACAGCATCTTCAGACGCGAGGCGGGGAGCGGTGGCCGGGGAAGACCTGCGCGCTGGAGATACGGCGCGCGGGCCCGGCGGTCCAAGCCGCACCGTCCCGGCGCGCCAGCCGCGCGCCGTCGGGCCCCGTGATGGCGGCGGCCGGTGACCGGTCACAGGTCCGCCGGCCCCGACCTGGGCCCATAGCGGTGGATAGGCAGCCTTCCAATTCGAAAGGAGAGGCGGGTTGCCTGAAACGGGAAGTCCACCGGGGGCGATGCGGAACAAGCCTCAAACACCGCGCGCGGGACGCCTTGGGTTTTGGCGGACTTGCGGCATTACGGACTTTGGCAAGCCTCGGTGTCGCGAGGCGCCGGGGCCCGCGGGTCCGAGCGCTTTCGTTTGCGCGACCTGCGCAAGCTTGAGTGCGCCTGGGACCTTTGGCGTCCCGCGCGCCCTCGGTTCTTTTTCGGGGGCGGCGGAAGTTTTGCGTGCCGGATACCGGGCGAGCCCGGCATCCGATTGGACTACGGCGTCCCCCGCGCCGCCAAGAACAGGGGCGATGACGCTTGCCTTGGCGCGTACCGGGCAAGCCCGGCACGCGCGGCGTTGGCTAGATCGATGTGTGATAATGCGCGGGCAAGACATTCGGCTGTCATCGTCCGCGAAGGCGGACGATCCAGTAAGCACAGACAGCGCCGTGATTACTGGATGCCCCGCCTTCGCGGGCCATGACAGTGGAGAGGGCGGAGCAAATGGCGCCGGAATGAGCGGGGAGGGGTCGCCGCGAGCGAATCTCGGGTAAGTTACACTGACGTGACCTTCAGCAGAGACAATCGCGGCTCATGAATCGCCCCAAAGCAAAGCCGGCCAAGTCCACCAGCCTCACCACCATCCTGCGCGCCGAAGCCCCCCTGCTGGCCGGCGTGGTCACTACCGCCATCTTCTACACCGTCGGCAAGGGCTGGACCGAGGATCTCTCCCATCCGTTCCTCACCGCCGTGCTATTCGGCTGGCTGTTCGCGGTCATGGTCTGGTGCGCCTTCGGCGTGGTGCGCCACGCCGAGGTGCTGGCCGTGCATCTGGGCGAGCCCTACGGCACGCTGATTCTCACCGTCGCCGTCATCTCGATCGAGGTCGCCATCATGGCGACCGTCATGCTGCACGGCGGCCCCAACCCGACGCTGCCGCGCGATACGGTGTTCGCGGTGCTGATGATCGTGCTCAACGGCATGGTCGGCGCCTCGGTGGTGATCGGCGCGCTGCGTCACCGCCAGCAGCAATACAATTTGCAGGGCGCCGTCGCTTTCCTGGCGGTGATCTCGTGCCTGGCCGTGATCTCGCTGGTGCTGCCGACCTTCACGGTCTCGACGCCCGACCACTCGATGACGGTGCTGCAATCGGTGGTGTTCGGCTCGCTGACGGCGCTGCTCTATGGCGGCTTCCTGGTGATCCAGACCATGCGCCACAGCGCGTTCTTCATGGAGACCAAGACCGCGCCGGCTGCGCCGCGCGGCGCCAACGCCGACCATGCGAAGAGCCACAGCGCGGTCCACGGGCCGGTCTATTCGATTCCTGTGCACACCGTGCTGCTGCTGGCGACGCTGCTGCCGGTGGTGCTGCTGTCGAAGCCGCTCGCTCACATCATCGATTACGGCATTGAGACGCTCGCTGCACCCACCGCGCTGGGCGGCATCATCATCGCCATCCTGGTGCTGTCGCCGGAAGGCCTCAGTTCGTTCCAGGCCGCCGGGCGCAACGAGCTGCAGCGCTCGGTCAACCTGTCGCTCGGCTCGGCGCTCTCCACCATCGGGCTTACCATCCCCACCATGATCGTGATCAGCCTGATGACTGGCGCGCCGCTGGAGCTCGGCCTGACCTCGGTCGACACAATCCTTTTGGCGCTGACGCTGTTCTTGGCGCATATGACGTTTTCCGGCGCTCCCACCAACATCTTGCTCGGCGGCACGCATCTGGTGTTGTTCGCCACCTTCATCGTGCTGATTTTCAATCCGTGACGGAGCGCGCGGTGGCCAAAGTTTTCTTTCTCGTCCGCGCCGTGGTCGAGGCGCCGATGCGCGACAAGTTCGAGCACTGGTACACGAGCGACCACCTGCCGCTGGCGCTTGATGTGTTCAAATGCGAGAAGGCCTGGCGCTTCTGGAGCGAGGTGGAGCAGGGTGTGCACTACGCCGTCTATCAGTTCGCCGACAAGCCGGCGCTCGATGCCGCGCTCGGCTCGGACGGTTTCAAAGCCATGGTGGCCGATTTCAACCGCTCCTGGCCGCAGGGCGTCACCCGCACCCGCGATATCGTGACGCTGGTCGAGGAGCGGGCGGCAAACTCATAAATGTCGGCTGAAAAAAGCGCGCCGCCGTCCGGAAACAACTCGCCGGCGCGCCAATGGATTTATGGCGTCTGCGCCGCCAAGGCGTCACAGGCGAGCCAGAAGTGCCGCCCCAATTCATCGGCCAAGACGCGCAGGTCGGCTTGCAACACGTCTAGGACAGCGTACGCCGCCGGCTCCGGCTCCAGACTAAATGTCGTATCGGGATTGGCGGTCTCGGAATGCGTCAGCACGACATGCCACGACGCCAAAAGCTGGCGCGCGTGAACCAGCCGCTCGACCGCATCGGCCAGGGCGCGGATATGGACGACCGAATCCGCATAAAACCAGATCCGCGGAATTTTCCACAAGTAACCTGCGTCGTCGTCGTGCCCCTCGCACGACCAGCACGGATGAAATACGCCAAGCTTCTTCAATTCAAAGACCAGCGGCGCGACCAGCGGCTCCAGCGGGCTGCGGGCGCCGTCGCTCGACAGCCGCAGCGGCACGGCGCGGCAATCGCGATGACAACCGGTCGACGCGTTGTAGTCCGGGCATTGCGCGTCGCACACCGGGTCAGGCGCCGGGCCAAGCGCATGCGCTCGCCGGACTTCATGCGCGACGAGACTCTTCCGGAGTTTGGCGTTGTGGCGGGGCTCTATTCGCAATGCACCCTCACAATGGGTTCATTACCAAGAGGGGGTTAATGAATTATGCAAAACGGGCGTTTGGCTTTCCGCCCGCTTCGCATCCGGGCACGAAAGATCGCCGTTACATTCTGCTTCACACCCCCGCCACCACCTTGTTGCGCAACATTCCGATGCCGCTGATCTCGATCTCCACCGTGTCGCCCGGCTTGATGTTCTCGGGGATGCCGTCGGTGCCCATCCACATCACGTCGCCCGGCTCGATGGTGCAGTATTTCGACACTTCCGCGATGTAAGTTGGGGCGTCGAAGATCATGTTGTTGGTGGCGAAGCGGTCGGTCTCCTTGCCGTTGACGCGGATCACCGTCTCCATTTTGGCCGGGTCGAGCCCGGTGACGATCCACGGCCCCATCGGCTTGAAGGTGTCGGCGTTCTTGGCGCGCCACATGGTGCGGTCATCCTTCTGCCAGGTGCGCTCGGAAACGTCGTTGCCGATGGTCCAGCCGAACACGTAATCGAGCGCGTTCTCGCGGCTGACATTGCGCGCGCGCTTGCCGAACACGGCCACCAACTCACCTTCATACTGGAAGGCGTCGGTCGCGTCTTTGGGTTTTACGATGTCCTCATCGTGGGCGATCAATGCGTTGTTGGCGCGGTAGCCGATGTCCGGCTTCTTGGGGAACACCGGCTCGGCGCCGCGCTTGGCCGCCATCTTGCGGATGTGATCGGCGTAATTGATGCCGACGCAAAAGAAGGTCGACGGCACCACCGGGATCAAGAGTTTGACGTGCTTGAGCGGAAAGGAGCGCGAGGTCTTCTTGTGCGCGCCCCACGGCGAGCCCTCGACGGCGGTCACGCTGTCGCCTTCGACCACGCCATAGCTTTCCTGATTGTCCTGCCTGAACCGGCACCATGTCGTCATTACTCAATCCCCCAATCGTCTACGCGGTCGTATGGTGCCGCATTTAACGGGCTCGGGAAAGCCGAACCGGTTCCAGGCTTTGAGCCAGTTGCGGGGCATTGCGGCCCACTATAATCTTTTGACCGCCGAGGCTCGGTGAGTGGCGCCGGGGCCTGCTCGGCTGGGGTGCATTATGACATTTCGGAGCTTGGCGAATGCCGGCCTGGCGCTCGGCATTGTAACTGCAATCGGCCTGAGCGCGGCGCCAGCGCGAGCAGTGCCGGTCCAGATCACGGTATCTATCGATTTTGCTTCCGCTAGCGAGTTACTGGACAATCTGAGCGGGCAGGCGACGATCTATGCCGCCAACAGCGCGATCAAGCTCTTTGATATCGGCACGCTCGTCTCAGGTAACGCGAACTTCACCGACAACTTCATCCCGGGAGATCCGTGCATCGGCGGCGGCACCTGCACCGTCGCCTTCTCCTTTGGCGGCTTAAGCGGTGGCTATCCGGCCTACGCTTTCGCGACCAGCAACGAGCCTTCGGATGACCCAGGTGGCGCGTCGAACCTGCCGATCGGCTCGTTCATACCTGGCGATCCGTGCTTCAGCGGCGGCGTCTGCTCGGCGGCCGGCACGATCTTCGCCTATGACGATTTAGAACAGGTCGGCACCTGGAGCGTGACCATCGCGGCGACGCCGTTGCCGCCGGCGCTCGCGCTGTTTGCGAGCGGTCTCGGTCTGCTTGGCTGGTTCGGTCGTCGGCGCTTCGCCGCGTCCTAGCGCCAGCCGCCGCCGCCGTTCACATAGACCGTGTCCGCGATCATGAACTCGCAGGCGTCCGAGCACATGAACAGCACCAGTTCGCCGATCTCCTCGGGCGTCCCGAAGCGCTTCATCGGCACGTCGTCGAGCATCTTCTGCTTCAGCTCGGGCGTGGTCGCCGACGCCGCGGCAAAGGCGGTGTCGATCGGGCCGGGCGAGATTGACAGCGCGCGAATGCCTTGGGTGGCGAACTCGCGCGCCACGCCCATGGTCATGGTCACCACCGCGCCCTTGGCGGCGGCGTAATGCACCGAGGTGCCGGGCCCGCCGCGCCGGTGCGCCATGCTGCCGACATTGACGATGACGCCGAACTTGTTCTCCAGCATATGTGGCAGCACCGCCTGCATGCCGTAGAACGTGCCCTTGAGGTTGAGATCGAAAGAGCGCTCGAGCAGGTCGTCGTCGATGTCGAGAAATTTCTTGCGGGAAAGCGCCGAACCCGCCGAGTTGAACAGGAAATGCACGCGGCCGAAATCGTTGAGTGCGAGCTCGATCATGTCTTCAACCGCCGCCCGCTTGGTCACGTCGATGTTAAGCGCCAGCGCCTGGCTGCCGATGGCGTTGACCTGCTCGACGGTCTCCTTGACGCCGTTCTCATTGATGTCGGCGCACACGACGTTGGCGCCTTCGCGCGCGAAGATCTTGGCGGTAGCCCGCCCGACGCCGCTGGCGGCGCCGGTGATGACGATGGTCTTTCCGTGAAAATAGTCGGGGGTCTTCGGCATGAATGGTCTCCAGGCTCGTGCAGAGTTTTCGGTGGCATCATGGATTGCCGGGTTGAGCCCGGCAATGACAATATGATGTCGTCACGTTGAAGGAGATTGCCATGACAACCCCGCCGCCGATCGAGTACGCCGACGCCTCGCCCGCCGTACGTGCGGTTTATGACGACATCAAGAAGACCCGCAACGTGCCGGACGTCAACAACTTCTGGAAATACCTCGCCCGCGATCCCGCCACCCTCAAGCGCACCTGGGACAGCATCAAGGAAATCATGGCGCCAGGCGCGCTCGATCCGCTCACCAAGGAGATGGTCTATCTGGCGGTGTCGGTGACCAACGGCTGCGCCTATTGCATTGCCAGTCACACCGCTTCCGCCCGCAAGGCCGGCATGACCGAGGCCGTGTTCGGTGAGCTCATGGCGGTTACCGGCATGGCCAATGAAACCAACCGGCTGGCCAACGGCTACCGGGTGCCCGTGGATGCGGCCTTCCAGACCTGATTGAACGACGCCGTGCAACGGGATATTGAAAGGTGGCGGCCCGGGGGGAGAGGGTTCCAATGAAGATTGATCGGCCGTTCATCGCGAAACTGCTGTGCATCGGCCTGGTGGCGGCGATCATGCTGCCGGTCGGGCGCCTGCTGTTTCCCTATGTCAGCGCGGAATTGAGCCGCGTGCAGTTCCAGGCGCTGGAAGCCGTGGTCAGCGCGACCCTTGGCTTCGGCATTTACGGGGTGTTCGGCTAGGCTGGCGCCCGGATGCTGTTCCTGGAACGGCTCGCACTCCGCAAGCAATTCCACCGCCGTGTTACTGCGGGCTGGGCTCCTGCATCGCCGACACGGCCGATTTCGCCGGAGTTTTAGGATACGCCGTCGGTGCTGCGCCTGGGGTATTCGGCGGCGTCATTTAGTTTAGCGTCGGAGTGTTGCCGGTGGTCGCAGCGGGCGACATGCTTGCGTTACTCGCGGTGATGTTGCTGATGTTCCAGCCGGCCGCCAGAACAATCGCGATCAATACCACGGCCCCGAAACCGGCGATCCAGCCCAACATGGTGCTACTGCTATCGTGGAGCCCTGTGACGATTTCCCTCAGGTGCGGATCGTTATGTCGGTCAGTCATGACAGACCCCCTTGGTTCTACACGCGATCGTCGTCTCGAAGCAGGGGAAACCCGCAGACGAGGCTCGCGGTTCCAAATAAAATTGTCGAAACTCTGATTTTGGTTGGCCCGCAGCGCACTCCTCGCCACGCCGCGAACGAGGGGGCAGCCAAAGCGGTGTCAGGGTGCTATAGGCGCGCAGCCCGCCGATTCATCGGAATCATCACGCAGGTCCCTTAAAGACCCATGTCGAGAGCCCGATGCGCCTGACTCGCCTGATGATCGCGGCGGCGCCGATGCTGTTCGTGCTGTTGTGGAGCACCGGCTTCATCGGCGCGCGCTTCGGGCTGCCCTATATCGAGCCGATGACGTTCCTGGCCGTGCGCATGCTATTCGTCGTCGCCATCATGACGCTGATCGCAGTTGCCGCGGGCGCGCGCTGGCCGGACACGACCGAAATCGGCCACAGCCTGGTGGCGGGCTTCTTGGTGCACGGGCTCTATCTCGGCGGCGTGTTCACCGCCATCAGCCATGGCGTGCCGGCCGGCATTTCGGCGCTGATCCCGGGCTTGCAGCCGATCCTCACCTCGACCATCGCCAACCGCTTCATGGGCGAGAAGGTGAGCCCGCAGCAATGGCTGGGGCTCGCGCTCGGTCTCGGCGGCGTGCTGATGGTGCTGCACGACCGCCGCATGGTGGCGGAAGGCTCGCTGCTCGGCTGGACCGCCAGCTTCATCTCGCTGATCGGCATCACGCTTGGCACGCTTTATCAGAAGCGCTTCTGTGGGAATATAGACTGGCGCACCGGCAACACCGTGCAATATATCGGCGCCGCCGCGCTGTTCTGGATCGGCGCGTTTGCATTTGAGACGCGCGTGATCCACTGGAGCGGCGAATTGATCTTCGCCATGGCCTGGCTGGTGTTCGTGTTGTCGATTGCCGCCGTTGCTTTGATGTATTGGCTAATCCGTCGCACGGCAGCGACGCGCTTCGCCAGCCTATTCTACCTGGTGCCGGCCGGGACCGCGCTGCTCGCCTATCTGTTATTCGGCGAGAAGCTCGACGCACTCTCGGTCGCCGGCATGGGCGTGTGCGCCGTCGGCGTGGTGCTGGCCAACCGCGCCGCCGCCGTGAAGCCGGCGGCGGCCGCCGGCAACGCCTGATCCTATTTCTTTGGATTGAGCACTATCTGTGTCTGCGTCACTTGCGCGCACAACCGCCCGTCGCTGCGGGTGATGCGAGTCTGCCAGACCATGGTGCTGCGGCCGCGATGCAGGGCGACGCATTCGGCATAGGCGGTATCGCCGATCGGCACGGAGGCAAAGAAATTGGTCTTGCTTTCGATCGTGGCGGTGGACTGGCCCGCTTTCAGATTGGCGATGGTGGCGGTGCCGCCGAGATTGTCGGCGAGCGCCATGAGGGCGCCGCCATGCATGATGCCGAAGCGGTTGTTGAGCTCGTCGCGCGCCACCAATTCGGCGGTGACCCGTTCGGGCGAGACATGGGTGATTTTCATTCCGAGAAATTCGGCAAAAGGCGGCTGCTTCTTGGCCGCCTCGTTCATGGCGCTCATCTTGAATGCTCCAGCCTTGGCACGGCGGCCGACACCATCGCGTCGGCCGCGCCGGAAAGCAAGAGCGTCGCGGTCACTGCGCCGCGTTCGCCGCGATCCACTGCAGCGTGGTGGCGATACCGGTCGCGTACGGCGTCATCGGCTGCCGCCCGAGCAGGGCTTCGAGCTTGCGCGCGTGGTAGTCGACCGGCTTCATGTATTCGGGCGCGACTTGCAGCAACCCGCGCAGTTCCTTGTTGAACAGGCTGACGATGCGTAGCGCCAACATTCCGGCTGAGCGCAGCTTGACCGGTCGCCCCAGCGCGCGGGTGCAGATTTCGGCGAACTGGCGGCCGGTGAGGGGACCGCTGCCCGGCAGGCACCAATGGCTGCCCGCGGACTCAGGCCGCGCGCCGACCGCGGCGGCGATGCGCATGGCGTCGGACACGTAGATGTACTCGCGCTGCACGCCCGCCTGGCCGAGCCAGTTGACGGTCTTGGCCTGCGCGGCTTCCATCAGCGCATTCTGCAACGTGCTGACATGCACCTGCGGTCCGTAGAAATCCGGCAAGTGCAGGATGGCGCTGCCGGCACCGCAAAGAATGTCTTCGGCCTCGCGCCGCCAGCGCACCCAGGGCGGCCCGCCGCTGCGCGGATGATTTTCGTCCATGCAGGCACGCACCTGCGGATAATAGGACCAGTAGCTCGACACTTGCACGCAGCGCGCCTTGGTTTGCGCGAGCGCGCCGGCGATGTTGCGCGCGGTGACCGGATGCAGATGCATCTGGTCGCCCGGCAGGCCGATGCAGTCGTAGACCAGGTCGCAGCCCTCGACCGCGTGTAGCGTCGCACCCGCATCGAGAATATCGGCCGGCCGCTTTTCGATCGTGTCGTCCGGAAACAGCCGCGCAAGCTTGTCCATGCGGCGCGCGACGACGCGCACGGGCGTTCCGGCTTGGCGCAGCGCCGTCGCCAAGTGAATGCCGGTTGGTCCGGTCGCTCCGAGGATTGCAACTTTGGTCATGGCGGCGCTCGCATGCTGCGCATGAGATTAAATGTCGCCCCGCCTGGCTGACCTTGTAGTGCACTACGGCTCTAGAATACGCAAGGCGCCGCGTAACGCCGCGCCTTCATTTTCGGTATTGAGGTTACCGTTAACCGCGCGGCTGCGGTACGATACGGATGTATGGCCGCGGAGTCTTCCAGCCTTGCGGGTAAAGCTTCTTGGCTTCCTCGTCGGAGATAGCGCCGGTCATGATGACGTCGTCGCCTTGTTTCCAGTTCGCCGGCGTCGCCATACGGTGCTTGACGGTGAGTTGGAGCGAGTTGAGCACGCGCAGCACCTCGTCAAAATTCCGTCCGGTAGTCATCGGGTAAACAAGGATCAACTTGATCTTCTTGTCCGGCCCGATGACGAAGACGTTGCGCACGGTCTGGTTGTCGGCCGGCGTGCGGCCTTTCGACGTACCGCTCGTCGAAGCCGGCAACATACCATAGGACTTGGAGATCGATAGATCCGTGTCGCCGATCATCGGATAGTTTGGCGCGAACCCGACCACGTCCTTGATATCGGCCGACCACTTCTTGTGGTTGTCGACGGGATCGACCGACAGCCCGATGATCTTGGCGTTGCGCTTGTCGAATTCCGGCTTGAGCTTCGCCATGGTGCCGAGCTCGGTGGTGCACACGGGCGTGAAGTCCTTGGGGTGTGAGAACAGCACGCCCCAGGAATTGCCCAGCCATTTGTGAAAGTCGATCTTGCCTTCGGTCGTATCGGCCGTGAAATCCGGCGCAGTGTCGCCTATTGCCAATGTCATGATGAGCCTCCAAAGCGGCGGGAAAGCGTGTGTCCGGGCCGCAATATAGTGTTGCGCGCAAAGCGCGGAATAGCCGACGGGAAAAGAGCAAGTGGCGTATCGTCCGTCCGCAGGCGCGGAGAACAAAGGATTTGCCGGCGGCGCGCTGAGTGGAAGTTATTTCCGCCCGGCGCTGCCCGCTATCGCGTCATGGCCGGCAGGCCGCCGAAATATCCGACGATGCCGCGCTCGTCGACCAGCTTGCGCAACTCGCCTTTGATCTGCGGCGGATACTTGTGCAGGTCTTCCGCGGCGCCCGGATGCTGGACGTTGCCCGTTATGTAGGCATGGCCGTTGATGTTGTCGTAGACCTTCAGCCCGGTGTTCTCGCCGCCGGCCGGTGCGCTGAAGATGCGCACGGCCTGCTTGGTATCGACGTTGAAGGCCCAGGTGAAATTGTTGAGGTGGTTGCCGGAGTCTTCGCCGATGAACAGCGTGCGCATGGCTTCCGAATAATTGGCGTTGTCGGCGTTGGCGACCATCTCGGTATTGCATTTGTCGTATTTGCCGGCGGAGGATTCGACCGGCTGCTGCTTGGCGCCGTGCACCAGCGCTGTCATGTCGACTGCCACCCAGTCGCTGGCGATCTTGGCGCCGGCCGTGTCGTTCTGGCCGCCGGTCATGCGGCTTTCAAAAACCACGCCGCAGGTGAGGTCCTTCGGGTCACCGGCGAGCTTGATGTCGTCCTGTGGCCTGTTCTTGTTCTGGCCGTCGAGCATACCCTTCCGGGCGTAGCTGATCACCGTATAGAGCTTTTTGTCGGCGGCGTTGTGGGCCTGGCCCTCCATCTTGGTAAATTCGGTGGTGGCGCCGAGATAAGCCGCGTAACGCCGCGTCTCCAGGAAGGCGGCCGCCTTCTCCATGCCGGGCTTCAGTTTGTAATAGGCGAGGCCGCTCTTGCCGCCGGTGCCAGCATAGACGTAGAGCGGCTTGAAGCCAGGCGTGGGCGCGCTCGCCGTCTCCCAGATGTCGCTGAACTTGATGCCCTTATCGACAATCGCCTTGATCTCGGCGTTGCTGGCGTGGCCGAGCTTGATCCAGCTGAGTTTGGCGGCGCCGAAATTGTTGCCGTCGGTCTGGATCCATTTGGTCGCGTAGAGCGTGCCGGCCGAGAGATCTTCCGGTTTGTCGGCGACGAACATGGCGCGGATCACATCGTCGCCATCGTCGCCCAGATAGACGGTCTTGCGATCGGGCATGACGTCGCCCAACTCAAACGCAAGGCGTCCCATGGCGTAGTGCTTGGTGACGGTCGTCGCGCCGTCGGGGCCGACCTTCACCTCGACCAGATGGCCGTAGTGATAGGGATTGGCGCCGCCTTGTGCGGCTGTCTTGCCGGGCGTGCCGAAATACAGATTCATCGGCTCGAGCGGGCGCTTCTCGAAATATTGCGCGTTGGGCTCGTATTCCTCACTGCCGAGATGGGTCATCCACGGCGTGGTCGAGCCGTTGCACGGGATCCACAAGCCGTCGACGCCGGAGAAATCGACGTTCGACATCTTCACCTGCGTCATCTTGCCGGTCGCCGGGTCCTGGTCGAGCACGGTCAGATTCATCGCCATCGGCAGCGCGGCGTAGAGCCCGACCGGCGGTTTTGCGGGATCGATATTGTCGGCCTCGGTTTCATATTCCAGGTGGTTGATCAGGAACACGGTGTGGCCTTTGACGCCGTCCACCTTGGCGTTGGGCACGACCAGCAGCGAGCTGCCGTCGGCGCCGGCCGAGAAGAAAGGCCCGCGCGCCACATTGCCCTTCACGGCGGCCGACTGGGTGATCGGCTTGCCGGCTTTATCGACCACCAGGCCGGCATACCAGCCGCCGACATAGTCGCCCGAGCGGTGCAGCACGTGGTAGCTGAGCGGGAAGGCCTTCTTGCTGCCGTCCGCCAGCGTCACGATCGCCTGCGAGCGCGTGTAGGGCTGGGTCATTTCTAGGACATTGGACGGCGCCGGGGTGGAGGTGAATTGCACCGACTTCACCGTGAGCGGTGCGTCGCCGGCATAGGCCGAAGTAACAACGGCGCAGCCGATCATCGCCACGCCGCCGAGCAGATAAGCGCGCATACCCATCTTCTTCATGGCGTCCCCCATTTGATCCGGCTTGCTGGATACGCGCTCATTAAGACGCTAGTGTTACAGGCGCCGGTCAAAACTTGAGAAATCTCGCAACCCGCATGTTCAAGCGTATCCTGATTGCCAATCGCGGCGAAATCGCCTGCCGGATCATCAAAACCGCGCGTCGGATGGGTATCGAGACGGTCGCCGTCTATTCGGAGGCCGACAAGGACGCGCTGCATGTCGAGATGGCCGACACGGCGGTTCTCCTCGGGCCGCCGCCGGCCGCCGAAAGCTATCTGGTCATCGACAAGATCGTGGCCGCCTGCAAGCAGAGCGGCGCGGAGGCTGTGCATCCCGGCTATGGCTTTTTGTCCGAGCGCGAGGCATTTCCAAAAGCCTTGCAGAAGGCCGCTATCGTCTTCATCGGCCCGAACCCGAAGGCCATTGCGGCCATGGGCGACAAGATCGAGTCCAAGAAAGCGGCCGCCGCCGCCAAGGTTTCGACCGTGCCCGGCCATCTCGGTGTGATCGAGAACGAGGTCGAGGCCATCGCGATCGCAGAGCAGATCGGCTATCCGGTGATGATCAAGGCCAGCGCCGGCGGCGGCGGCAAGGGCATGCGCATCGCCTTTAGCAACGGCGAAGTGGCGGAAGGCTTCGCGCGTGCCCGCTCGGAGGCAAAATCGTCGTTCGGCGACGAGCGCGTGTTCATCGAGAAATTCATCACCAATCCTCGCCATGTCGAAATCCAGGTGCTGGGCGACAAGCACGGCAACGTCATTCACCTCGGCGAGCGCGAATGCTCGATCCAGCGCCGCAACCAGAAAGTGATCGAGGAAGCGCCGAGCCCGCTGCTCGACGAAGACACTCGCCAGACTATGGGCGCGCAGGCGGTCGCACTGGCAAAGGCGGTCGGCTACGACAGCGCCGGCACCGTGGAGTTCGTCGCCGGACAGGACAAGAGCTTCTATTTCCTGGAAATGAACACGCGGCTTCAGGTCGAGCATCCGGTCACTGAGCTGGTCACCGGCATCGATCTGGTCGAGCAGATGATCCGCAGCGCAGCCGGCGAAAAACTTGTCATCAAACAGAGCGACGTGAAGCTCAACGGCTGGGCGGTGGAAACGCGCGTCTATGCCGAAGACCCCTACCGCAATTTCCTGCCCTCGACCGGGCGGCTCACGCGTTATCGCCCACCGGCCGAGCGCGAGAGTGGCGGCGTCACGGTGCGCAACGACACCGGTGTCTACGAAGGCGCCGAGATTTCTCTGTTCTACGATCCCATGGTCGCCAAGCTGGTAACCCACGCCTGGAGCCGCAGCGAAGCGATCGACGCGCAGGCCGACGCGCTCGACGCTTTCGTCATTGACGGCATCCGCCACAATATCCCGTTTCTTGCCGCCTTGATGGCGCACCCACGCTGGCGCGCCGGGAAATTGTCCACCGCCTTCATCGCCGAGGAATTCCCTGACGGCTTCCATCCGCAAGCGCCCGAGGGCGAAGCCGCGCATGTTCTCGCCGCCGTCGCCGCGGCCATCGATCACGTGCTGGGCGAGCGCAAGCGGCGCATCTCCGGCCAGCTCGAAGGTCCGATCGTCACGCGCGAGCGCCAACGCGCGGTCTGGCTCGGCGCGCATGAAGTAGCGTTGGAGGTCAAGCGCGAGAACGGCACCATTGAGGTGCGCTTTCCCGAGCAGGGCAAGTCCGGCCTGCGCCATTTGTCGTCGGACTGGCAGCCGGGCGATCCGTTATGGACCGGCACCATCAACAGCCATCCGGTGGCGGTGCAGGTGCGCCGCGTCCCCAACGGCTTTGCGCTGAGTTATCGCGGCGTCGAGACCAGGGCCTATGTCTATACCGAGCGCGAAGCGGCCTACGCGCGGCTGATGCCGCCGCCGAAGGCCGCCGACACCGGCAAGCAGGTGGTGTGCCCGATGCCCGGGCTGGTAATGTCGATCGCGGTCACGGAAGGCCAGGAGGTCAAGGCCGGTGAGACCGTGGCGGTGGTGGAAGCCATGAAGATGGAGAACGTGCTGCGCGCCGAGATCGACGGCACGGTCAAGAAGATTCATGCCAAGCCGGGCGACAGTCTGGCGGTGGATGCGGTGATTTTGGAATTCGCTTAGCGCCCCTGTTTGGCTGGCGATATTCTGGCGACGGATCAGTTGGGGTATTCGATCCGGCTCCGGATGCAAGGGAGGACGACATGCAGCGGCTACCGAAAATCGAGAAAGAAGATATTTCCGGCGACCTCGCGCGCTTTTATGAAGCTGTCACTGGGCTGCTTGGCCGGGTTCCCAATTTCTATCGCACAATCTCGCACGCACCGTGGCTGGCGATGTTGCTGTTGCCCTTCAATGCGGCCGTGCAACGTCAGTGGCCGGGAAGCCGCCTGCCGGGCCGCATCAAGGAACTTGTGGTGATCAAGACCAGCCACGTAAATGGCTGCCGTTATTGCTATGCGCACAATACCGCACTGGGTCAGGCCGCCGGCATCACTCATGAAGAGGTCATCGAGATCGGCAGCGACGACTATCTGCAATCGAAAACGCTGTCGGAGCAGGAGAAGACCGCAGTGCAATGGGCGGAGGCGGTGACGCAGAATACGGCTGCCAAGCGAGATGGCCTGTTTGCCGCGATGAAGCGGCTGTTCACGGACGCCGAGATTGTCGAACTCACTTTCGTCTCCGCCATGTTCAACATGATCAATCGGATGAACGACAGCCTTCAGGTGCCGATCGAGCAGCAAGACGAGATCAACCTGATCAAGCGCTCGCTCGATCTCGATCCGGCAAAGGTGAAGGCCTACGTTTCGTGGGTGGCTGACTTCTGGCCGAAGACGGACTTTGCCAGTCTCAACAAACAGGCCGAAGCGGCGGCGACCTGGCCAGCCCAAGCTGCGGAATAATTCCTGACGGCTTGTCAGAAGAGCCGCTCGGCGACAGCCTGACGGTGGACGCGGTCATTCTGGCATTCGCCTGACGCTCGGCCGTCAATCCACGCCACCGCGCGGATCGGCCCGCCGGTGCCGCCCTTGATCTTGATCGGGAAGCCGATGAAGCAGAAGCGGCCCTTGCCCACCAGTTTGTCGAGATTGCAGAGCCCCTCGATGTGGGTGAAGCCGAGATCGCGGCAGACGTGATGCACCTCGAAATTGTTGCGGCCCGGCCGGCCGGGGCTCACCGCCTCGACGCCGAACATGCTGATGCCTTTGTTGGCGAGCCAGGTGGCGGACTCCTTGGTCAGCCCGGGGAAGTCGGTGATGAAACCCGGCGTGCCGTGGGTGCGGCGGAAGAAGTCCATGTGCAGCAGCACGGTGTCCTTGGGCTTGATAGTGACGTCGGCGGCCTTCTCGGCCTGTTCGAGGTCTTCGATCGATATGTCTGACTTCAGCGGCTTGTGCGAGAGGTCGAGGCAGACCGCCTCGGTGAAATAGTTCTCCAGCGGCACCTCATCGATCGACGCCGCCTTGGGATCGGCGTTGAAATGGCAGGGCGCATCGACGTGCGTGCCGGCGTGGTCGCCCAGCACCAGCACCTTGGTGGCCGAGGAAAAGGCATAGCCGTCGGCATGGCGCACCTCGGAGTGCGTGGAAAAATCCGTGACGATGACCTGCGGATGGTTGGGCAGGACTTGCATCTTGTGCTCGATGTCGCGGGAGAGGTCGATGAGGATCATGGGAAACCACCGGGCCTTGCTTAAGATAAGGCCGACGATAGCGGAAGTGCGGCCGAGCCGCATTTGAAAAGCCCCACCCGGCACTGCTATGCCGGGTCCGATGCAGCTCTATTTCGCCTATGGCTCGAACATGCAGCGTGGCGCCATGCGCGCCCGCTGTCCGGGCGCCCGCGCGCTTGGGCCGGCCGCGCTCGAGGGCTACCGGTTTTTCGTCGGGCTCGACGGCTGGGGTTCGGTCATGCCGGCGCGCGGTGATCGCGTGTACGGCGTATTGTGGCGGCTCACCCCGCGCGATGTGGCGGCGCTGCATGCCTATGAGCATCTGCACAGAGGACTCTACAACGTGCGGTATCTGCCGGTGCGAGTGGGATCGCGCCGCCTGCAGGCCATGGTCTATCTGCTGCGCAATCGCGCACCCGGCCGTCCGCGCCCCGGCTACGCCGAAATGATCGCCGCCGCGGCGCGCGACTGGCAACTGCCTGAACCTTACATTCGCTCGGTCGAGCGCTGGTCGACGTCGCGCTGGACCGGCGCCCGCGTCATCGACGTAGGGGAAATCGTATGAGGGTCATCCGCCACGTCATCGTGCATGGCCGCGTGCAGGGCGTCGGCTTTCGCGCCTTCGTCGAGATCGAAGCGCTCCGGCGCGGGCTCGAAGGCTGGGTGCGCAACCGGCGCGACGGATCGGTCGAAGCAACATTTGCAGGCGAGGCGGACGCGGTTGTCGGAATGATCGAAGCCTGCCGGCGCGGGCCGTCATACGGCGCCCGCGTCGACGTGCTGCATCAGCGCGACGGCGACAGCGATGATCTCAAGCTCAGGCGTCCGGGCGAATTGTTCTCGGTGTTGCCGACGGCCTGATCCGTGGTGGCGCCGAACAGCGCCTCGAACTCGCGCCGCAGCACCATGTCCACCTCCGGCATCGATACCGGAATGCCGAGATCGGCCAGGCTGGTGACGCCGTAGCGCTGCTCGCTCACGCCGCAGGGCACGATGCCGGAGAAATGCGACAAGTCCGGCTCGACGTTGAGCGCCATGCCGTGCAGCGTCACCCAGCGCGACACCCGGATGCCGATGGCCGCGATCTTGTCTTCGAAGCCATCGCCCTTATCGGGCCGCCGCACCCAGACGCCGATGCGGTCCTCGCGCCGTTCGCCGCGAATGTTGAAATCGCCAAGCGTGCGGATGATCCATTCCTCCAGGCTGGCGACGAATCGGCGCACGTCGGGGCCGCGGCGTTTGAGATCGAGCATGACATAGGCCACGCGCTGGCCCGGCCCGTGATAGGTCATCTGCCCGCCGCGTCCGCTCTCGAACACCGGAAAGCGCGCCTCGATCAGTTCCTCGCGCTTGGCGCTGGTGCCGGCGGTGTAGAGGGCAGGGTGCTCGATCAGCCACACCAGCTCGGGCGCCCGGCCGGCGGCGATTGTCGCCGCGCGCGCCTCCATGACGGCCACGGCCTCCTCATAGGGCGTGAGCCCGTCGCTCACGCGCCATTCCACCGCCGCCGATCCGGGCGGCGCGGCCAAGCCTAATGCCAATTCGTCGCGCACGTTAACCACCTGTTCACCATACCATGGTGACCTGAAACCCGCCCGCAAGTCGCGCGGCGCGCAATGGGAAGACAACGTGGCCACATTCGACAAGGTTTCCATCGACATCGCCGTGGTACTGGGTACAACCACCATGCCGGTCCATCAGGTGCTGCGGCTCGGCCGCGGCGCCATCATCGAACTGGATTCCTCGGAGGACGACGCCGTCAGCGTCCTCGCCAACAACCTGCCGGTCGCCAAGGGCACGGTGGTGGTCAACGGCAACCGCATTGCGGTCGAGGTCGGCGAGTTGTTGCCGCGGCCGCCCGACATGCGCTGAGCCGGCGCCAAGAGGCCGCCGCAAGGGCTTGATCACTAGTAAAATCACAGGCTCTCGGCGTCCGGGCGGCCCTTGTCCCCCGACACCCTATTTGTTACATGCTCCGCCGTCCTGGGACGCGACGGTTTTTCGAGCCTTTTCGTCCTTATCTCCTGCGGCCGTGGCGGAATTGGTAGACGCACTGCCTTGAGGTGGCAGCGGGTAACACCGTGGAGGTTCGAGTCCTCTCGGCCGCACCATACCCGACAATTAGATCATATCCACAACAACTTACTGAATTTGTTTGCGTTATTACCCGCGCCCGCTACATAGCTCACTACACATGCCTCGTGTAGTGAACCTCAAACAGAAGAAAGGTGGCGGGTTCTGCCAGCGCCACCGCATCCCCAAAGACGCACGGGTCGAATACCACCGACTGTACGGCAAGAGTTCCGAGGAATGGTTCTCCACGGAGCCTGACGTTGATCGTCCCACCGCCGAGCGCCAGTGGAAGGAATGGAGCGCGGAAATCACCGCTCGCATTGCTAACATTAGGGCGCAGCGGGGTGGCAAGGGCATCAGCCTAACTCGCAAGCAAGCGTACGCCCTCGCGGGCAAATGGTACGTCTGGTTCGTGGCGCTCCGTGAGGCCAACCCCGGCTCCCCCAAGCACTGGAAGGCGCTTTGGGAAGCGTTCATTGATCGTCTCGAAGATTACGCGCCCCATTGGGCGAAAGAACGCGGCGCTTGGAAGACCATCGAGGAGTGGCGGCACGAGCCAGAGGTTCGGGAAGGGATGCGCCCGCTGATCGCTGACGAGGCCAAGACCGCGCAGTTTCTCGCAACGCAGGGCCTCACCCTCTCTCACGAGGCTCAGTCGTTGTTCTTGGACTGCGTCTTAGACGAGTTCGAGAGGGCCATCCAGGTTTTGGAACGGCGCGCGAGGAACATCTACGACACCGACGACCATCCGGCATCATTTCCGAAATTCGAGCTTGATAAATCATCAGTGAAAGCTGGTGTGGACTTTATTGGTCTATTCGCAGCATATGTGGATGAAAGAAAGCTCGCGGCGAGTACCGTGAACCGATGGCGCGTCGTGTTTGAAAACTTGAATGTGTACTTTAAGGGCCGCGATCCAGGTTCAATTACCGGAGATGAAGCGTTCGCATGGGCGGACCAATTGGTTACCGACGAGCGCAGTGCTGATACCTGTCCGTCGTCAGATAATTTGAGACAGATGGCGGTTTGATTTACAGGACGATCCGGCTCATCTGATTTTAGTTTATGCGGCTTTCTTTTGGTGCTGCAAGCGTCGTTTTTGGATTGTGTTTCGTTTGATCCTTTCTCTTTCCAGCAAGATTGTTTGACCGCGCCCGAAGTACACATCGGCCGGTGTCAGATTGCTCAAGCTCTCATGATAGCGCCGATGGTTGTAGTGATCGACGAACCGGCCAATGCTGGCCTCAAGATCGCCCGGCAGGTAGTAGTTTTCCAAGAGGATGCGGTTCTTGAGCGTCTGATGCCAACGTTCGATCTTGCCCTGGGTCTGCGGATGGTAGGGCGCGCCGCGAACGTGTCCCATGTTCTGTGCACCCAATGACCTGACGGCTTTTTTGAACCAGCGGATGAGAGACTACTGCATTGGCATGATCTCATCCAGGTGGTTAGCCGAGGGCGCGAAGGTCTGCGGCGCCGGCGGCCTATAGTTGAGCGCTGAGTGCGGCCTGATCGTGTTGTAGTGCTTGCGCCATTGCTCGATGACGATCTGGGCCTCTTTCAGGCTGTAGAAGATTTCTCCGTTTAGCAGCTCATCGCGTAGTTTCCCGTTGAAGGATTCGCAGTAGCCGTTCTCCCAGGGGCTACCAGGTTCAATGAACAGTGTTTTGGCTCCGACCTGCGTCAGCCAGTTACGCACGACCTTTGCGGTCATCTCAGCGCCGTTGTCGGATCGGACGTGCTCCGGCACACCGCGCATAAGCATGACATCGGCCATCGCCTCAAGCACGCCGAAGCTGTTGATCCGGCGCGCCACCCGGATCGCCAGGCATTCGCGCGTGAACTCATCGATCAGGGTCAGCAGCCGGAGCTTGCGGCCATCATGGGTCTGCGCCTCCACGAAGTCGTAGGACCAGACATGATTGCGCCGTTCCGGCCGCAGCCGGATGCACGATCCATCGTTGAGCCAGAGCCTGCCTCGCGGCCGCTGTTTCTTGGGTACTCTGAGCCCCTCACGGCGCCAGATCCGCTGTACACGATCGCAGCCCACATTCCACCCGGCCTCGTCCAGTAATGACTTGATCCGACGATAGCCGTACCGGCCGTACTGCGATGCTAACGCGATAATGGCCTGCGTCAGCGCATCTTCATCAGCACGAACGATGGTGGTGTAGCGCTGCGTTCCGCGTGGCTGACCGACAATCCGGCAGGCATGACGCTCCGAGAGGCCGTACTTCCCTCGAATGCGTTCAACCGCCTGCCGGCGCCGTTCGGGGCTTACAAGTTTCCCGAGGCAACGTCCTTGAGCACCTGCTTCTCAAGCGACAGATCGGCAACCAGACGCTTCAGCCGAACATTCTCACGCTCAAGGTCCTTCATCCGCTTCGCCTGGTCGATCTCAAGGCCCCCGTACTCCTTGCGCCAGCGATAAAAACTCTGCTGCGATATGCCCGCCTCCCGGCAGGCCTCAGGCGCAGATCTACCCTGTGCCATCAACACTTCAATCTGACGAAGCAGCGTCACAATCTGCTCCGCGCTGAACCTCTTCTTCGGCATGACCCAGGCTCCTTTCCAAGCTACTTTCTCACATCGCTTGGTCTAAAAAAGCCAGGTCAGGTCACTCACCAAGAAGTTGGAGAAACAGCTAAAGGAGTTAAACGCTTTCTTCGACGGGTTCGATTTACAGGGCGGCACACACAGAGGCTATCTGCGCGTGTTCAACAACGGCGATCATCCTAAGTTCAACTGGTGTCCGGCATCAGCGCCTGTGAGACAGATTTAACGGCTTGAGGAACGGAGGATTTCTGGCTCATCGTAACCATCGAGGAGTGGAGATGAGACAGAAATCCGTGCACCCTGAAATCGTCGTCTGAGCGGCTCGTAAAGAACATCCGTCGGGCCACCCGCAAACGCCATTCGTCCGAAGAGAAGATCCGGATCGTTCTGGATGGCCTGCGCGGCGAGTCCAGCATTGCTGAACTATGCCGCCGTGAAGGCATTGCCGAGAGCCTCTATTACGCCTGGTCCAAGGAGTTTCTGGAGGCCGGCAAGCGTCGTCTGGCGGGTGACACGGTGCGGGCCGCGACCAGTGGCGAGGTCAAGGACCTGCGGCGTGAGGCGCAGGAGCTCAAGGCGGTGGTGGCTGAACAAGCGCTCGAACTGCGTCTGCTCAAAAAAAGCATGATCGCGGATGGGGGAAACGAGGAATGAGATACCCCGCCTCCGAGAAGCTGGAGATCATCCGTCTGGTCGAGCAATCCCATCTGCCGGTGCGCTGGACGCTGGCAAAGCTGGGTATCCAGCCTGCAAGGTTCTACCGCTGGTACGATCGCCTGCAGACCGGCGGCCCCGAAGCACTGGAAGATAAATCACCAAGTCCGAAGCGCGTCTGGAACCGCATCCCGGACGCAATACGCGAGCGGATTGTTCAGTTGGCGTTGGATGAGCCGGAGCTATCCCCACGGGAACTGGCCACGCGCTTCACCGATACAGCCGGCTATTTTGTGTCAGAGGCTTCGGTTTACCGGCTGCTCAAAGCGCACGATCTGATCACCAGCCCGGCCTACATCGTCATGAAGGCAGCCGACGAATTCAAAGACAAGACGACGGCGCCAAACCAGCTCTGGCAGACAGACTTCACCTATCTCAAGGTGACCGGCTGGGGCTGGTTCTATCTCAGCACGGTGCTGGACGACTTCTCGCGCTACATCATCGCCTGGAAGCTGTGCACGACGATGAAGGCGCAGGATGTGACCGACACGCTGGATCTGGCTCTCGCAGCCTCAGGCTGTGACCAGGCGCGGGTCGTCCATAAACCGCGTCTGCTCAGTGATAATGGTTCCAGCTACGTCTCCGCTGATCTGGCAGATTGGTTGGGTGCACAGAACATGGGACACGTTCGCGGCGCGCCCTACCATCCGCAGACCCAGGGCAAGATCGAACGTTGGCATCAGACGCTCAAGAACCGCATCCTCTTGGAAAACTACTACCTGCCGGGCGATCTTGAGGCCAGCATTGGCCGGTTCGTCGATCACTACAACCATCGGCGCTATCATGAGAGCTTGAGCAATCTGACACCGGCCGATGTGTACTTCGGGCGCGGTCAAACAATCTTGCTGGAAAGAGAAAGGATCAAACGAAACACAATCCAAAAACGACGCTTGCAGCACCAAAAGAAAGCCGCATAAACTAAAATCAGATGAGCCGGATCGTCCTGTAAATCAAACCGCCATCTGTCTCAAATTATCTGACGACGGACAGGCGAACCAAGTGAACCTAAGGTCCTATAGGATACCCAAGGAAACCCGAGGTCCTAAAGAACCATAGGAGTACATAGGAAGGAATAGTGTTGGTCATGGTTGGAGTATCGCGGAGCAACCCGGAGCATAACTGGTAACGTTTTTGAGGTGGCGCTCTGCGCGCTGGCGACATTACAAAAAGTTTATAAGTCCGTGGGGCGAAGCACTTTCGCCCGAGGACGTAGGCCATTTTAGGCCCGTAGGGACTTCTCAGGTCGCCGCTGGTGAGTCCGCTGGACCGGGCGGCTACCAGGGTAGCCGAGAGGCGCCAAATCGAACTCTATGAGTCCCTGAGAGTCACTGCGGCGCATATCGCTCAAGCAACGCCAAGAACGCCGGTTCGGTCCAGCAGGTCGGAACACGCGCCTCCAACGGTGCTAGCCCGCGCCGAAAAGGCAATTGAGTGATACGCTTGCGGAGGTGACGCCGTGTGGCTTTTTGACGCGTTTGTGCTAGATCAAAGCCGAGTTTGTCTAAATGATGTAAACTAGAAGAGAATAATACAAACTAGAAGAGTGTTCCCTATGTCAGCATGGTCAAATTGGGTCAAAAAATTCTGCTTCGTGGTCACCGTGGCTGTACCGATAGCATTGTCGGCCGCTCCATTGCCTCTATCCGCACAGGAACAGCAGTCCCAACAGCCCGAGCAGCAACCGCTCACCCAGCAGGAACTCGAACAACTGGTCGCGCCGATCGCGCTCTATCCCGATGCTCTGTTAGCACAGGTGCTTACTGCATCGACCTATCCACTGGAAGTGGCGTTGGCGGCGCGCTGGTCCGAGGAACACCCGAAACTCAAAGGCACGGCTCTCGAAGACGCTATGCAAGAGCAGCCGTGGGACCCAAGCGTCAAAGGATTGGCGTCTGTTCCGCAAGTGCTCGCGATGATGAACGAAAAGCTGGACTGGACCAACCAACTCGGAGAGGCATTTCTGGCTGAGCCTGACGGCGTACAAGGAGCAATTCAATCGCTGCGCGAAAAGGCGGAGGCTACCGGTAGTCTGAAGTCAAGTAAGGAGCAGAGGGTCAGGAGGGTCGTTGCGACGCGGGGCCCTGACTATGTAGGGCCGCCCGAGTACATCGTGATCGAACCGGTCGAGCCGGATTACGTCTACGTTCCGATATACAATCCGACGATCGTCTTCGGTACTGGGTACTGGTCACCCGCATACGTACCATTCTTCTGGCATCCGCCCTGGTGGACCATCGGGCCGGTATTTGGGTTCGGGCCGTCATACTATGTCGGGCCGGCCTTGTGGTACAATTACAATTGGGGCCGCAGGGGCTTTGGGGCGATCCAGGTCAACACCACGTTCTACAGAAAATTTAACAAGACCAACTGGGGTGGCGGCAAGAACTGGAAGTTTAACGCAGTCCATCACGGCAACGTGCCGTTCAAGAACAAAAAACTTCAAAAACAGTTCGGTAACCAGCTCAAGGCGGGCAGCCTCAACAAGCAGCTCAAGACGGGCAAGCCCAACAAGCAGCTCAAGACGGGCAAGCCCAACAAGCAGCTCAAGACGAGCAAGCCCAACAAGCAGCTCAAGGCGGGCAAGCCCAACAAGCAGCTCAAGGCGGGCAAGCCCAACAAGCAGCTCAAGGCGAGCAAGCCCAACAAGCAGCTCAAGACGGGCAAGCCCAGCAAGCAGTTCAAGGCGAGCAAGCCCAGCAAGCAGTTCAAGGCGGCCAAGCCAAACAAACAATTCAAGGCGGCCAAGCCAAACAAGCCTGGCAAGAAAAAAGGAAAGAATTGATCGGCTGTTTCTTAAACAGACCGGATTGATGTCGAACTGGTTTTTCCCAGCGGGTCGGCAGGCGCTCCAAGCGGCCCGCTAGGCGGCAACGGACATCAGAGCGGCATCAAGCAGCCGCTCCGGATCGCGCTCGCCCTTCGCTGCCGACTTGAGGATGCGTTCCGCTCAACTAAAGGACGTTCGGTAGCTGCTTATCCACACTACACAAACCACTACACAACTCAGGAGCAGCGAAGAAAATTCATTTGAAAAATCAATATGCTCACGAAGAATGGCCGGTTTCCTCTCGGCCGCACCAGCCCTCGCACGTTTGTGCTTCGGCTGGCGAGATTCAAATGATCTTAGGGCCTGCTCGCCCGCTGAAGTTCCGCAGGAACGAAAGCGGTCCCTCTCGGTCGCACCAGCCTGCAATCTGCCGGGGCAGGCTGCAGACTAGAACTTATGCCGCTCGTTCATGGCGGTCGATGTCACGCGGGCGTTAGCGGAGGCGGTGTGCCCGGTCCGGCGATGAGAGTGCCGCTTGGTGATCTCTGTCTTGACCCGAAGGCGCAATGTCGACACGGCCGCACCGCTCTTTTCGGTCTTGGCATGCAGGACCGCCGGCCAGACCGCTTTTTCCGCGGGCGTAGCCACAACTTCGGGCAGCGTCTTTGGCCGCTCGCCAGCGGCAACGACATGGACCACGCGGTAGCCTTCCGCTTTGAGTCTCTTAAGCAGCGCCGGTAGCGCCAGCGCCGTGGCGGGATGAATATCGTGCATCAACACGATGCCGCGGCCCTTGGCATTCAGCCGGCGCATGGTGCGCTGGATGAGCGCGCCAGGGGTCGTGCCGCGCCACCAATCGTTTGTGTCGATGTCGGCGCTCCATGTCACCAGTCCTTTGTGCTCAAGGAAGTGCTCGATCGCGTTGGTGCGCCCGAGGCCGGGGATGCGGAAGAACGGCGACACGGCGCGTGGATCGCCGAGTGCGGCGTCGGCCGAAGCGATACCGTCGTCGACCTCGCGCTCGACCCGTTGCATCGACAGGCGTTGCATCGCGAAAGGATGGTGCTGGGTGTGGGTACCGATGCTGTGGCCTTCATTGTAAATGCGCCGCACCAGATAGGGTCGCGCGTGCACCATCTCGCCAACCAGGAAATACGTCGCCTTCACGCAATTCGCGGCCAGCGTATTGAGGATGGAATTGGTGTAGGGCGGGATCGGCCCATCGTCGAAGGTGAGCACCACCTCGTGATCCTTGAGCGGCAGCGTGTGCTTGTACTGTATGGTGCCGAGCAGCTGGTATTCGCTCGGGCTGATGGTGAGCACCCGGCTGGTGCCAAGCGCGTCCGGATGGCCGGGGCAGGTCGGTTTGGCCGCTTCGGCAATTTTCTTGGCGCCCGGTTGGTCCGCCGTCTGTTCAACGGACTGGTCAGTCGGTTTCGCTGCTAGCTGTTTGCTCGGCTGCTCAACGGGTTTCGCGGCTTGCTGTGGCGCCGGCTGTTCAGCCGGCTTCGCGGCTTGCTCGACCGGCTCCGCAGCCGGTTTCTCAGCCGGCTTCGCGGCTTGCTCGATCGATTGTTGAGCGGGTTGCGCAGCCGGCTTTGCCGCTTGCTCAATATGCTGCGCAGCAGGTTGTTCGGCTGGCTTTGGTGCCTGCTCGACAGACTGTAGGGATGGTTGCTCGGCCGGCTGTGCGGCTTGTTCGACGGGCTGTACAGCGGGTTGCGCGGCCGGCTTTGCGGCCTGCTCTTCGGCTGGCTGGGAAACCGGCTCCGTGGTTAGCGGCGCGGCGGAAGCTTCGCCCGGCGTTGAATTGGATTGCGAACCTGATTGCGCAAAACTCGAAGCAAGACCGCCAACCAGACACAAAACAACAAACACAACAAAACGCATTTTTTACCCCCGCCCGCCAATTCGCGCCAAGTGGCGCTAAGCTAACCTGAATGGCAAGCTTATCGAGCCTAACAAGCCAAAGCTTAACCGAATTCTAATCGAGGTAAATGGCCTAGGGCACTGTCTTTTGTGGCGTTTTCGGCCCGGGGGCGGAAAAGCGGGGACAACTTCAGTTCAAGATGCGCCGGCTGCGGGGTGCCACGACGTGGACGATGCGATAGCCCCGCCGCTTCAGCGCGCGCAAAAAGGCCGGCAACATGCGGGCGGTCTGCGCCTTGGTGTCATGCAGCAGCACGATGCCGCGGCCGACTGTCTCGATGCGAGACAGCAGCAGGTGCAGTTCCTGCTCCGGCGTCATAGGCAGCCAGTCGCTGGCCCAGACGTCGGCACCGAACACCACGATGCCGCGATCTTGCAGGTAGTCGAGCAGCGCCGGGCTGGAGACGAATCCGGGAAAGCGGAAGAACGGTGTCGCCGGATCGCTGCGCCGCCGGCCATAGAGCGCGTAATCGTCGGCCGCGATGCCGCGATTGATCTCCGCTTCCGCCGTGGCGAGCCGCATGTGTCCGAGCAGCGGGTGCGAGAATGTGTGATGGCCGAAGCTATGGCCTTCGGCCAGTTCGCGCCGGGCGATCTGGGGATGCGCCTGCACGTTGCGTCCGAGCAGGAAGAAGGTGGCCTGCACGCATTCGCGCTTGAGCGCGTCCAGCACTTTCGGGGTGGTGGTCGGCCATGGCCCGTCGTCGAAGGTCAGCACCAGTTCCTTCGGCTGCAGCGGCAACGTGCCGGGGAACTGCTTGCGGCCAACCCGCGGCGTGGTCGCGGCGTCGGCCGTGATCGTCCGCTCGGTCCCGAGTGCTTGCGGATTGCCCGGGCAAGGCTGCGCCAGTGCAGCCAACGGGACAAAGGCTGCAGCCGCTGCGATGGCGATGATGCGCATCATGGGTGCTCTCTGGGGCGGCCAATTGAGCCTAACCGTTGTCCGGCGGCAAGAGCGCCCTGAGCGGTCCGGCAATGCCTTTATTGTTTGCCCGGCCTAAGAGCCGGGCGTACAAGGCGGCGCATTCCCTCAGCGTCGACGAGGCCGGCATGCTCGACGAAAAGACCAAGGCTGAGCCGCTGCGCGAAGAGGACGGCGCCATCCGCGCCAAATTCGTCGCGCGCGTCGGCCATGCGGTCGATGCCGATGACACCGCCGCTTTGCGCACCCTGGTCGGCGATCTGCACGAGGCCGATCTCGGCGCTGTGCTGGAGGCGCTGGAGCCGGAACAGCGCCCGCGGCTGATCGAATTGCTCGGCATCGACTTCGACTTTACCGCGCTCACCGAGGTGGACGACGCGGTGCGCGAGGACATCCTCGACGAGCTGCCGCCGCAGGCGGTCGCCGAAGGCGTGCGCGATCTTGCGTCCGACGATGCGGTGGCGATCCTCGGCGACCTCTCGAAAGAAGAGCAGGCCGAGATCCTCGAACAACTGCCGCCGCCCGAACGCGTCGCGCTGGCGCGCAGCCTGCAATATCCGGAAGACGCCGCCGGCCGGCGCATGCAGAGCGAGTATATCGCGGTGCCGCCGGCGTGGACCGTCGGCCAGGCCATCGACTATATGCGCGAGACCGTCGAATTGCCGGAGCGCTTCTACGAACTCTATGTGGTGGACGAAACCGGACATTTTCTCGGCGCCGTCCCGCTCGACCGCCTGCTGCGCTCAAAGCGCCCGGTGCCGATCGCCGAATTGATGGAGGAGGGGCGCCGCCGCGTGCGCGCCGACGAGGACAAGGAGGAAGTCGCGCGGCTGTTCCAGCGCTACGATCTGGTTGCCGCGCCGGTGGTGGACGCCGACGACCGGCTGGTCGGCGTCATCACCTTCGACGACGTCGCCGACGTCATCGAGGAAGAAGCGGAAGAGGACATCAAGGCGCTCGGCGGCGTCACCCATGACGAAGAACTGTCCGACACCGTGTGGACGATCGCGCGCGGCCGCTTCAACTGGCTGCTGGTCAATCTCGGCACCGCCTTCATCGCGTCCCTGGTACTCGGCCTGTTCGCGGAACAATTGCAGAAGATGGTGGCGCTGGCGGTGCTGGCGCCGATCGTGGCGAGCCAGGGCGGCAACGCCAGCACCCAGACCATGACCGTCGCGGTGCGCGCGCTCGCCACTCGTGATCTCAGCGACGCCAATGCCTGGCGGGTGATCGTGCGCGAGCTGCTGGTCGGACTGGTCAACGGCGTGGCCTTCGCCGTCATCACCGGCATCGCGGCCTATATCTGGTTCAAGGTGCCGGGCCTGGGCATCGTGATTGGCCTGGCGATGATCTGCAATCTCACTGCCGCCGCGCTCGGCGGCATCCTCATCCCGCTGGCGCTCAACCGGCTCAAAATTGATCCGGCGGTGGCCTCGAGCCCATTCGTGACCACGGTGACAGACGTGGTCGGCTTCTTCTCGTTTTTGTCCATCGCGACGTTCTGGTTCGGCTTGCGCTAACGGTGCCGCTTACACTTCGTTCACCTTGTTTCCTGACCGACCATTAACGCTGAATTCGTAAGCCTGATCGCCTCTAGGACCGCGGCCCGAGGGGTTTTCCGGTGGACGGCGACGTCATATCGCAAGCAGCCGGCGCGAAAGCCGGCCGCTGGCTGTCGGCTTGGGCGAGGCGGCGGCGCGCGGCCGGCCGGGGCCCCGCCGGCACACCGCGGGCGCATGCGCAACGGCCGTTTTCGGCTTCGCGGCTGATCGTGGTGCTTGCCATCATCGCCGTAGCCGCGACACTTGCCTGCGCGGTCGCCGGCTATGGGTTGGCGCAACGCAGCGACGCGCAGCTTTGGTCCGAACAGCGTGCCGCCTTGCGCAACGCCATCGCCGAATTTCGCGTGCTTTTTGACAAGCCCGGCGCTATCGATCCGCGCTTCGTGCGCATGGTCGAGCAGAGCGCGCGTCTTGACGGCCTCAAGTTCGAGACCGACCCGCCGCAGGACGATCGCGAAATGCAGCCAGTGGTGGATGCAAAGGGGCGCATCGCCGGCTTCTTCACCTGGAACAAGACGCATCCGATGACGGCGGCAATGAACCGGTTGCTGCCGTTGATCGGCGGCATCGCCGTCGTGCTGGTGGGCTTTGCCGGCTTCTCGCTGCGCCAGCTCAGGCACACACACCGCGATCTGGCGGCGAGCGAGGAGCTTGCCCGCCGCGCCGCCGACACCGACAAGCTCACCGGGCTGCCCAATCACGCCAAGACGCTCGATCTTCTGGATCTGGCCTTGGCCGAGCGCGCCGGTGAGGAGGTCACGAGTTTCGCGCTGGTCGAGCTCGACGGCATGGGTGACGTCAACGCCCAGCTCGGTGTGCCCGGCGCCGACGAGTTCATTGTCGCGGTCGCCGAGCGGCTGAAGGAAGCGCTACCGGCGGCCGCCGCTTGCGGACGCATCGGCGGCGACGAATTCGCGGTGATACTCACCGCCGCGCCCGAAACCGATATGCAAGCCGTCATCCGCGCCGCAATCGAGGCGGTGGCGCGCCCGCACTGGATCGACCGGCTGGTGCGGGTGAGCGCCCATGCCGGTTTCGCGCAGGCGCCTCGCCATGCTGGGACGCGGGGCGAGCTGGCGCGCCGGGCCGAGCTGGCGCTGCGTGCGGCGGCGAAAAAAGGGCCCGCGGCCATCGTCGGTTTCGAGCGCGCCATCGACACTGTGTCGAGCGACCAGAAGTTCATCCGGCGTGAATTGCCGCGCGCGCTCAGCGCCGGTGAATTGGAGCTTCACTACCAGCCGATCGTCTCTGCCCGGGGCGCGCGCATCGTCGGCGTCGAGGCGCTGTTGCGCTGGACCCATCGCGAGCGCGGGGCCATTGGGCCGGCGGTGTTCATCCCGGTCGCTGAACAGATGGGGCTGATGGATACGCTCGGCGCTTTCGTGCTGCGCCACGCCCTCAGCGACGCCAAGCGTTGGCCCGGCCTCTACGTCGCGGTCAACCTGTCGCCGGTGCAGGTGCGCGACGCTTCAATCGTCGACCTGGTGCGCGCGGCGCTGGCCGAGAGCGGCGTCGAGCCGTCGCGGTTGATGCTGGAAATCACCGAAGGGGTGTTGATCGACAATCCGGAGGAAATGCTCAAGCGCATCGAGGACCTGCACGCGCTCGGGGTGCGCGTCGCGCTCGACGATTTCGGTTCCGGCTATTCCAACCTCGGTTACTTGCAGCGTTTCCCGCTCGACAAGCTCAAGATCGACCGCAGCTTCGTCGCCGCGCTCGGGGCTTCCGCCAATGGGGGTGTGATCATCCAGGCGATCGTGGCGCTCGGGCGCGCGCTTGGGCTTTCGGTACTGGTCGAAGGCGTGGAGACGGAGCAGCAGCGGGTGTTGTTGCGGCTTGCCGGCTGCGACGAGATGCAGGGCTTCCTGTTTGCCAAGCCCGCCCCGCCCGGCGTTATCGATCGCCTGCTGCGGGCCGGCAAGGGCGGCGACGTGCGCGACAGCGGTGCTGTGTAAGCCGCTGACAGCGCGCCTCCTAGGGGATAGAATCAGCGCCGGCGCATGATCCCGAAAGGTGGGACCGGTTTTCGGGCAAGATCATGCGCAGCTAAATACGTTCGCGTGCCGGAGACCACGATGATCCCCAATGCCTGGGCGGGCTTCGATTTCGGCCTCGGGCCGGACGTCGACATGCTGCGCAAGACGGTCGGCGACTTCGCGCAGGACCGCATCGCCCCGCGCGCCGACGAGATCGACCGCGCCAACGAATTTCCGCGCGACCTATGGCCGGAGATGGGCGCGCTCGGCCTGCACGGCATTACCGTCGAGGAAGAATATGGCGGAGCGGGACTCGGCTATCTCGCCCATTGCGTGGCGATGGAGGAGGTCTCGCGCGCCTCCGCTGCGGTCGGCTTGTCCTACGGCGCGCATTCCAACCTCTGCGTCAACCAGATCCGCCGCAACGGCAGCGAGGCGCAGAGGCGCAAATATCTGCCCAAGCTGATTTCCGGCGAACATGTCGGCGCGCTGGCGATGTCGGAGCCGGGCGCCGGCTCCGACGTGGTGTCGATGCGCACCCGCGCCGATAAGAAGGGCGACCGCTACATCCTCAACGGCTCGAAGATGTGGATCACCAACGGCCCCATCGCCGACACGCTGGTGGTCTATGCCAAGACCGATCGCACGGCGGGCGCGCGCGGCATCACCACCTTCATTGTCGAGAAGGGCTTCAAGGGCTTTGCGCCGGCGCAGAAGCTCGACAAGCTCGGCATGCGCGGCTCCGACACGTCCGAACTGGTGTTCACCGACTGCGAGGTGCCGGAGGAGAACGTGCTGGGCGCGGTCGGCAACGGCGTCAACGTGCTGATGTCCGGTCTCGACTACGAGCGCGTGGTGCTAGCGGCAGGTCCCTTGGGCATCATGCAGGCCTGCATGGACGTGGTGATCCCCTACGTGCACGACCGCCAGCAATTTGGCCAGCCGATCGGGCGTTTCCAGCTGGTGCAGGCCAAACTCGCCGACATGTACGTCACCATGAACGCGGCCAAGTCCTATGTGTATGCGGTGGCGCGCGCCTGCGACGAGGGCCGCACCACCCGCGAGGATGCCGCCGGAGCCATCCTCTATGCCGCCGAGCGTGCCACCTGGATGGCGCTGGAGGCGATCCAGTGCCTGGGCGGCAACGGCTACATCAACGATTTCCCCACCGGCCGCCTGCTGCGCGACGCCAAGCTCTACGAGATCGGGGCGGGGACCAGCGAGATTAGGCGTATGCTGATTGGCCGGGAGTTATTTGAAAAGACGCGGTAGCCCCTCACATTAACTTTTGCCGACTGCGAATCAGCTAGGTCATTGGCCGACATCACCGGCAGGGGAGATGCGGCCATGATGCGGGTGCGGCTGAAGGCCGACGGGCGGATCGTGGAAATCCTGCCCGACGGCAGCGAGAAGACCCTCGACCACAGCGATCCGGCGGAATTCGTGCGGCAGGTTCGCGCGCGCTGCGGGCTGACGCAGGCGGCTTTCGCGGAGCGCATCGAAGTGCCGATCGAAACCGTGCGCAATTGGGAACAGGGCAAACGCCATCCACGCGGGCCGGCGCGCGCGTTGCTCAAGCTGATCGACAGCGCGCCGGACGCGGCATTTGCAGCGTTAGGCGGAAGACGGCGCTGAAGCGCCGTACGCGCGGCCGGCGGTGCTAGGTCTTTCAGTTACTCGGCGGCTGCCGGCATGCGCGCCTGCGGGCGGTAGCGCGCAATCCGCATCAACAGGAACATCGCAAAAAGCGTGGCGATGTAAACCGCGAGCTGCATTTCGGTCGGCCGCTCGGTGTAGCCGATCAGCGCGTGCAGCATGCGGCCGACGATGCCGCCTTCCGACAGCAACCAGGACGTATCCCAGACCGTGCGGTCGAGCGCCACCACCAGACCGGCATTGTTGAGGTACTGCACCGCCTGCGAGGCCATGCCGGCGGCGAGCAGCGCGATCAGCCAGCTGGTGACCGAGAAGATGTAGCGGGTCGGGATCGCCAGCAACCCGAAATAGGTGAGTGCGGTGAAGGCAGCGCCCGCGGCGATGCCGAGCAATCCGCCCACCAGCAGCGCCGATCCGGTCGTGCCCGAGGCCATGATGCCGTAGAGGAACAGCACCACTTCCGAGCCTTCGCGCAGCACCGCAAGCCCCACCACGATCGCCAACGCGGTCAGCGGCTTGGCGCCTTCGCTCACCGCGGTGCCCACCGAGCGCATCTCGGCGGCGATCTCGCGCCCGTGCCGCGCCATCCAGGCATTGTGCCACATCAACATGACCACGGCGATTGAGAGCACGCTGGCGTTGAACAGTTCCTGGCCGGCGCCCTGAAACGCATCCGAAATAACGCCGGCAAAGACCGCGACGATGGACGCACCCAGCACGCCGCCTGCGACGCCGAAGCTCACCCAGCGGCCGCGGCCGACGACGCCGCGCGTCGCCGCCATCACGATGCCGATGATCAGGCCGGCTTCGATGACTTCGCGAAAGACGATGATGAGGGCGCCAAGCATTTTCTATTCCGCGACCACCGCGCCCTTGGCAGTGTCTTCATGATATTCGCCAACGAACGAATAGCGGCCGGGCTTGAGCGGACCGATCCGCACCACCCCCTTGGATTTGCCGGGGATCACCTTCTCGACCTTCAAGGCTTTACTCTCGAATTCCTCCGGCGTGGCGTCATTATTGACCACGGTGATCTTCAGCCGCTTGTTGGCCGGCACTTTGAGCTCGGCCGGCGTGAAATGGTGATCCTTGATGGTGAGGGTGAGGTCGTCGGCGCGCGCGGGGGCGCCCGCGAGGACCACGACGGCGGCGAGGACGAGAACAATGCGGCGCATGGGCGTTCCTACTAGAGACCAGCCGTCACAAAAGCATTAAAAGCCTTGGATGCAATAGCTTTTTTCAAGTTTTGAGTTATTCCAATGTAAGAACTGGGCGCAAAAGCTTGGGCGCAAAGTATTGTCCGAGCCGGTCCTAACGAAAATATTTTATGAGATTTTTCGTCGCATGCGGTTCCCGGCCCGGCGCTGCCCGGCATGGGGTCCGCGAGCGAACCCGGTTGGCAGCGCGCCGGGGAGCGGGCATTCTCCAGCCCCCGCCGCCAGCCCGTCTTTCGCAAGACCCAGGAGACTCCCATGCAATTCGTTGAAGCCCATGGCGCCCGCATTCCCATGATCGGTCTCGGCACCATGACCTTGAAGGAAGACGTCTGTGTACAGGCGGTCAAGAACGCGCTCCAACTCGGTTACCGCCATATCGACACCGCGGCCTTCTACGGCAACGAAGTCGAGAACGGCGAGGGCCTGCGCCAGTCCGGCGTCAAGCGCGAGGAGGTGCTCATCTGCACCAAGGTCCGCCAAGGCGACCTGATGCCAGACGACTTCGCCCGGGTGGTCGACCAGAGCCTGAAGAACCTCCAATTGCCCTATGTCGACTTGCTGTTGATCCACTGGAACAATAAGGACATCCCGTTCAAGCTGTCGGTCGGCGCTCTGTGCAAGGCCAAGAAGGATGGCCTTACCAAGCATGTGGGCGTTGCCAATTTCACCACCGCCATGTTGGACGAGGCATGGGAGGTGACGAGCGAGCCGTTGGTCTGCAATCAGATCGAGGTGCATCCCTTCATCAACCAGGACAAGGTGCTGGCCGCATGCAAGAAGCGCGGCATGGCGGTGGTTGCCTATTGCCCGATCGCGCGCGGCAAGGTGCCGGGCGCCGACGCGCTCGAGCGCATCGGCACGGCGCACGGCAAGACGGCCGCGCAGGTCTCGTTGCGCTACCTGGTGCAGATGGGCGTGTGCTCGATCCCGCGCACCGCAACGCCAGCGCACTTCAGGGAGAACCTCGACGTGTTCGACTTTACGCTGTCGGACGCTGAGATGGCCGAGCTGAAGAAGCTCAATGCCACCAATATGCGCGTGGTCAATCCGCCACACGCGCCGAAATGGGACGCGGCCTGAGCCGAAAAAGGATGGCGGCTTGATGCAGGCGGTCGAAGCCAAGGGCTTCAAGATCCCGATCGTCGGGCTCGGTACCTGGGCGGTGCGTAATCCCGCGCGGGTGGTCGAACAGGCGATCCGCATCGGCTATCGCCACATCGATACCGCGCAGATGTACGGCAATGAGGCCGAAGTCGGGGAGGGCGTGCGCAATTCCGGCAAGCGCGCCGAGGTGGTGGTCACCACCAAGGTGCAGCCGACGCTGCTGGCGCCGCACGACCTCGAACGCTCGGTGAAGGAGAGCTTGGCGCGGCTGCGCCTCGACGTCATCGACCTGCTGCTGATCCACTGGCCCAACCCGCGCGTTCCATTGGCCGAGACTCTCGGCGCCATGTCGAAGATGAAGCGCGAAGGCTACGTGCGCGCCATCGGCGTTTCGAATTTCACCGTGGCGCTGCTGGAGGAGGCCAATGCGGTGTCGCCTGAGCCGGTGGTCTGCAATCAGATCGAATGCCACCCGTTTCTTAACCAGGACAAGGTGATCGCGGCCTGCAAGTCGCACGGCATGGCGGTGATCGCCTATAGCCCGATTGCGCGCGGCGGCGCCATGGGCAACAGGGTGCTCGAGCACATCGGCGCGGCGCATGCCAAGAACGCGTCCCAGATCAGCCTGCGCTACCTCGTGCAACAAGGCATCGTGGTGATCCCGCGCACCAGCAGGATCGAGCGCCTGGAGGAAAACTTCGCGCTGTTCGATTTCGAGCTGTCCAAAGAGGAAATGCAGGACATCTACAAGCTCGCCCATCCCCGCGGCCGCATTGTCGATTGGACCTGGTCGCCGAAGTGGGATTAAAGATCGGGCGTGACAAACGCCAACGACACCGCCCTCGTTCTGTTCTCCGGCGGGCAGGACTCCACTGTCTGCCTGGCCTGGGCGCTGACCCGTTTCGCCCGGGTGGAAACCGTCGGCTTTGATTATAGCCAGCGCCACGCGATCGAGCTGACGTTGCGCCCGCGCATCCGCCAACGCATCGCGGCGCTGGATACGGACTGGCAGGCGCGCCTCGGCGACGACCACATGGTCAAGCTCGACGCGCTCGCCGCCATCTCCGACACTGCCCTTACCCGCGACACGGCCATCGAGATCGCAGACAACGGCCTGCCGACCACCTTCGTGCCCGGACGCAACCTGATCTTCTTCTGTTTTTCCGGCGCGCTCGCCTATCGCCGCGGCGCCCGCCATCTGGTCGCCGGCATGTGCGAGACCGACTATTCCGGCTATCCGGACTGCCGCGATGACACCGTGAAAGCCATGCAGGTCGCGCTCAGCCTCGGCCTCGACAAACGTCTCACCATCCATACTCCGCTGATGTGGATCGACAAGGCCGACACCTTCGCGATGGCTGAGGACCTGGGCGGGCAGCCGTTGCTCGATCTCATTGTCGAGGAAACCCATAGCTGTTATCTGGGCGACCGCACGCATCGGTACGATTGGGGCTTTGGCTGCGGGGAGTGCCCGGCCTGTCAGTTGCGCGCGCAAGGTTTTGCCAAATTCCGGAGCCGGAAAACGACGCCATGAGCGCGATCTCGAACGAAAAGCGCAGGACCATCGAGGGTGTCATTTTCCTCGTGCTGTTCTGCCTGACCATTCCGGCGGCCAATTGGATGATCGGCCATGTAGGGACGGATTGCTCCGCCAAGGGACCCTGCCTGGTGCCGGTGGCGCCCGGCATCCTGGCGCCGTCCGGCGTGCTGATGATCGGCGCCGCCTTGGTGCTGCGCGATCTGGTGCAGCGCCGTCTCGGCGTCGAGTTCGGCATTGCCGCCATCATCGCCGGCGCCGCCATCTCGGCTGGCTTTGCTCCGGCGTCGTTGGTGATGGCTTCGGCAACGGCCTTTATGCTGTCAGAATTCGCCGATTTCGCCGTCTATACGCCGCTCGCCCGCCGGCCGGCTGGTGGCGGCGGTGGTGGCGTCGAGCATGGCCGGCCTTGTGGTCAACTCGATCGTGTTCCTCTGGCTCGCCTTCGGCTCGCTCGATTTCCTGCTTGGCCAGATCATCGGCAAGACCTGGATGGTGCTGCTCGCCATCCCGCTGGTCGCTTACCTGCGCCGCCGCGACGAACGGCTCGGCCTGACCGCTGCGTGATGGAGCCTCGCGATGCCCTCGACGCTTGAAACGCTGCGCGCCGTCACCACCGGCACCATCACCACCATGCTGCTGAAGAAGGGAATCCGCCGCTCCTGGATGGCGGGCGCCATGCCGCTCGGCTTTTCCGGCAAGCGCGTTGTCGGCCCCGCATTCACGCTGCGCTTCGTGCCAGTGCGCGAGGATCTGGCGACGCCGGAAAGCTGGTCGAAGCCGATCTCCACCCGCTCCGCCATCGAAGCCATGCCCGAGGGATGCGTGGTGGTGGCCGACGCCATGGGCGTGACCGGAGCCGGCATCTTCGGCGACATTTTGTGCATGCGGATGGTGAAGCGCGGTGTGAGCGCGCTCGTCACCGATGGCGTGATGCGCGACAAGCATGGGGTCGTGGCCACCGGCCTGCCGGTCTGGTGCGCCGGAATGGCGGCGCCGGCCTCGGTCAATCAGTTGACATTCGTCGGCTGGAACGAGCCGATCGGCTGCGGCGGTTGTGCGATTTTTCCAGACGACATCATCGTCGCCGACGACGATGGCGCGGTGGTGATCCCGAAAGACCTGGCAGATTTCGTCGCCAGCGAAGGCGCCGAGCACGAGCTGATGGAAACCTGGCTGGTGCAGGAAGTGGAGAAGGGCGCCAAGCTTCCTGGCCTTTATCCTCCCAATGAAGAGAACAAAAAACGGTACGAGGATTGGAAGATGAAAAGATAATGTTCTTCATCCTGTCCAAGACGCTTGCTTTTCTGCTGCTACCCTCGAATTTCCTTATTGCGATCGGAATTGTCGGCGTCGCGCTGCTGCTCACGCGTTGGCGGCGTGCCGGCACGCGCCTGATGGCTGCCAGCCTAGTTCTGTTGGCATTGGCCGGCTTCCTGCCGATCGGGGCCGTGCTTGAACATACTCTGGAAACCCGTTTCCCGCCCTGGAATCCGGCGCGCGGCGCGCCGGACGGAATCATCGTGTTGGGCGGCGCGCTCGATCCGGTGCTGTCACGCGCTTACGGTGCGACCCAACTCATCGAAAGCGCCGAACGCGTCACGGCAATCGCCAAGCTCGCGCGGGCCTATCCGAAGGCGCGCATCGTCTATTCCGGCGGCGACGGCAGCCTGTTCGCCAATGCCGGTAGCGAGGCCGACTATCTGTATCCCATGCTCGACAGTTTCGGCATTCCGCGCCAGCGCGTACTGCTGGAGGATCGCTCGCGCAACACTTATGAAAACGCCGAGTTCACAAAAGCGCTGGTCAAACCCAAACCCGGCGAGCGCTGGCTGTTGGTGACATCGGCCTGGCACATGGCGCGCGCAGTCGGCTGCTTCCGCAGTGTCGGTTTTCCGGTCGAAGCCTATCCGGTCGACTGGCATACCCGGCCACGTTTGCATTTGTCGCTGTCCCGCAAATTCGGCAGCGGTCTCGCAGGCCTCGACGCCGCCGTGCACGAATGGCTTGGTTTGCTTGCCTATTGGATCACGGGGCGAACCAGCGCCCTGTTTCCGGCGCCGGCCCCCGGAAACTAGATCCGCCGTGCGCGCAAATCGCGCGCCGTCCGCATCGCAAGTTTGTTGCAAGCTCATGTCAGCGTTATCCTATGACCGTACTGGGCAATTCGTGCGCCCGAGCGCGCATCTGTTGTCTTGCGTTCTCGCGCACCATCGAAGCGATGCCTCAAAGGGGGAATCGACCCATGGCACTCGACGGCCTTTTCCGGTTTCCGCGCCTGCCAACGGGGCCGGCCGACAGCCACGACGGCGGTCTCGATGCAGACCGCCGTGAGCAGATCGTCACCGCCGTGGCCGTGTCGGCGGCCGTGCTGGTCGTGGCCGGGATCGCCGTCTTGATGGGAATGGCGAGCCCATAAAGCCGCGGCCTTGCCAGATAAAATCTTGCATGCATTCGCCGCCGGCTTGAGTGGCCGCGTTGCCTCTGTCACCATTAATGGACAGGAGGCGCGGATGCCGCAGACCATCACCACCGGATACAAGGCGCTTTGCGAAGCCGCCGAGCGCGAGATCGAAACGCTCACGACCGAGGACGCAATAAAGCTCGCCGGCCGCGACGACATCGTACTGGTCGATATCCGCGACATCCGCGAATTGCAGCGCGAGGGCAGGGTGCCCGGCGCCTATCATTGCCCGCGCGGCATGCTGGAATTCTGGATCGACCCCACCAGCACCTATCACAAGCCCGTCTTCGCGCAGGACAAGAAGTTTGTGTTCTTCTGCGCCGGCGGATTGCGCTCGGCGTTGGCTGCGCAGACCGCGCAGCGCATGGGGCTCAAGCCGGTCGCCCATATCAAAGGCGGCTTCGGCGCGTGGCAGAAGGCGGGCGGCCCGGTCGATCTGCCGGAGACCATGCCGGGCGAGCAGACGAAGGCGTGATTACCCTGTGAAGCCCATGCCGCTCACGCTGGTCATCGGCAACAAGAACTATTCATCGTGGTCGCTGCGGCCGTGGATTGCCATGACGGTTGCCGGCATCGAATTCGATGAAATCGTGATCCCGCTCTATGAGCCGGGCAGCCGCGAGCAGGTCCTGAAATATTCGCCGGCCGGTAAAGTCCCGGTGCTGATCAACGGCGATCGGCACGTGTGGAAATCGCTCGCCATTCTCGAGCATCTGGCCGAAGAATTCCCCGACGCGCGGCTGTGGCCATCCGAGTCTGGCGCGCGCAGCCATGCCCGCGTGGTGGCGAGCGAAATGTATGCCGGCTTCGCAGCGCTGCGCCGCGCTTGCCCGATGAACCTATGGCTGCCGCCGAAGCCGCGCCCGCAAACCGAAGAGGTCATGGCGGACATCGCCCGTATCGAGGCGCTGTGGAGCGATTGCCGCGCCCGTTTCGGTAAAGGTGGTCCGTTTTTGTTTGGTGCGTTCGGCGCGGCTGATGCCATGTACGCGCCCGTCGTCGCCCGCTTTCACAGTTTCGGCGTACCTGTGGGCGAGGCCGCGCACCGCTACATGGACGCCGTGATGGGCTTGCCGGCCTGGGCGCAATGGCACCAAGCTGCGATGAAAGAGCCTTGGATCATGCAACACAACGAGCCGGACTGGCCGCTGGTGCGCGGTACATGAATTTTTCGCAATGCGGAAAATTCTTTGGCATGATGGCGGCGGCAGTCCCAAATTTCGTCAAGATTGTGGGGGAGACCAGCCGCGTCATTCACGGCCCAGGCCGTGTATCCAACCTAGGGGGCGACAATTTCAATCGGAGCTGCTTGCAGCTCCGGGTGGGGATTGTCCATGACTCATCGCTTCTTCGCGCTTGTCGTCGCGCTATTCGCGTTCACCGCGCCTGCTTTTGCCGCCAATACTCCGAGTGACATCAAGGGCCTCTACCTGCTGACCGACTATCCGGCGGTCTCGGTGCAGCCCGGCACAACCGCGACGGTCAATCTGCATCTGCGCAATTATGGCCTCGCGCCCGAGCGGCTGTCGCTCTCGGTGACCGGCGTGCCAGCGGGCTGGAAAGCGACTTTGCTCGGCGGTGGCCAGCCGGTCGGCGCCGCCATGCCGGCGACCGATGACAGCGTTTCGCTCGATCTCAGGCTGGACGTGCCGAAGGGCGCCACGATCGGCACTCATACACTGACGATCAATGCCAAAGGCGCCGACGCCCAGGTCGCGCTGCCGCTGAACGTAACGTTGGCCAAAGAGTTGCCCGCCAAATTGTCGGTGCAGCCGCAACTGCCCGAACTGCGCGGCTCCTCGCGCTCCAGCTTCGAATATACGCTCACGGTCAAGAACGACAGCGGCAAGAAGTTGCTGGTCAGCCTGGCGGCGCAAGCGCCGCGCAACTTCGATACCTCGTTCACAGAGGCCTACGGCAGCCAGCAGCTGACCTCGATCCCGATCGACGCCGGCAAGTCGAAAGACGTCAAGCTGAAGGTGAGCCCACCCAATACGATCGATGCCGGCCATTATCCGGTGAAGGTGCAGGTCGCCGCCGCGGGCGCGCGCGCCGCAACCGACGTCGCGCTCGACATCACCGGCGAGCCCAAACTGACATTGTCCGGCCGCGAGGGCCTGCTCAGCGCCAGTGCCACCGCTGGAAAAGAGAGCACTGTCGCCGTGGTGGTAAGCAATAGCGGCACCGCACCAGCCGAGAATATTCATCTGTCGGCCAACGCGCCAAGCGGCTGGAAGGTTGGTTTCGAGCCCAAGACTGTCGAGCGCATCGCGCCCAACCAGCATAAGGAAGTGCAGGTGCTGATTCGTCCGCCGGCCAAGGCGATCGCCGGCGACTATGTCAACACATTCACCGCCTCCACCCATGGCGAGAACGGCACCGCGAATTTCCGCGTCTCCGTGACCACCTCGACCATGTGGGGCGTCGCCGGCGTCGGCATCATCGGCGCGGCGCTCTTGATCATGGTGGGCGCCGTCGTGCGGTTCGGCCGGCGATGAGCAATCCCGTCATCGAGGCCCGCGGCCTCACCAAGCGCTATGGCACGGCGATGGCCGTGGATGGCGTCAACTTCACCGTCGCGCCCGGCGAGATTTTCGGCCTGCTCGGGCCCAACGGCGCCGGCAAGACCACCACCATCCTGATGCTGCTCGGCCTGAGCGACATCAGCTCCGGGGAGGCTCGCGTTTTCGGACATAATCCGATGCGCGAGCCGCTCGCGGTTAAGCGTCTCGTCGGCTATCTGCCGGATACGGTCGGCTTCTATGACAACATGACCGCCGCCGATAATTTGCACTATACGGCGCGGCTGATGGGAATGCGCTCGGCCGAGCGCAAGGAAAAGATCGCCGCCGCGCTCGCCCGCGTCGGCTTGTCCGAGGTGGCGGAAAAGAAAGTCGGCGCCTTCTCGCGCGGCATGCGCCAGCGGCTGGGCTTGGCCGAAATCGTGATGAAGGACGCCCGCATCGCCATCCTTGACGAGCCGACCAATGGTCTCGATCCGCAGGCCAGCATCGAGCTGCTGGCGTTAATCCGCTCGCTGAAAGAGCACGGCGTCAGCATTTTGCTGTCCTCGCATCTGCTCGACCGGGTGCAGAGCGTGTGTGACCGGGTGGCGCTGTTCAATGCCGGCAAGATCGCGCTGATGGGCTCGGTCGCCGAGCTCGGCCGCCACGTGCTGGGCGGCGGCTTTGCCGTCGAAGTGGAGGCCGAAAGCAGCGACGGCATCGCCAAGCGGCTTTCCGCGCTGCCGGGCGTGCGCAGCGTCGAAGTGCTGGCGCCCGGGCGCTTCCGCATGGTCTGCGACCGCGATCTGCGCGCGGAGGCGGCCGCCGCGGTGGTGGCCGCGGGCGGGCGGCTCAAGCAACTCTCGCTTGATCAGCCGAGCCTCGAAGTCATCTACACCCGCTTTTTCCAGAGCGCACAGGAGGAGGCCCGTCATGCGGCGTGAGGGTTCTGCCTTCCAAGGCCTCGGTGTGGTGGTGCTGAAGGAATTGTCGGACCATCTCGCCGGTGCACGTATGCGCGTGCTGGAATTGCTGGTGGTGTTGATTGCGCTGGCCGCGGTCTTCGCCGCTATCACCCAGGTGCGCGACGTGACCGCGCAGGATCCATTTCTGTTCCTGCGGCTGTTCACCACCGCGCGCGAGCCACTACCGTCATTCGTGGCGTTCGTCAGCTTCCTGGTGCCGCTGATGGCGATCGGGCTCGGCTTCGACGCGGTCAACAGCGAGCACAATCGGCGCACGCTGTCGCGCATCTTGTCGCAGCCGATCTATCGTGACGCGCTGCTGTTCGGTAAATTCATTGCAGGCCTCACGACGCTTGCCATCAGCCTGATCGTGTTGTGGCTGTTGGTGATCGGGCTCGGCTTGTTGATGCTCGGTGTGCCGCCCGACGGGCCCGAGATGGGCCGCGCCCTGATCTTCCTCTGCGTCACCATCGCCTATGCCGGCGTCTGGCTGGCGCTGGCCATGCTGTTCTCGGTGCTGTTTCGCTCGCCGGCGACGGCGGCGCTGGTGACGCTCGGCCTGTGGCTGTTTCTCAGCGTGATCTGGACGTCGCTGGCGCCGGCGATCGCCGAGGCGTTCGTGCCGGCCGACGATCAGGGACTGCTGGTCACCACCGCGCAAATGCTGGCGCGGCTGTCACCGTCCACGCTTTACGGTGAAACGGTGATGGCGTTGCTGCATCCGACCACCCGCACGCTCGGGCCGGTCTATCTCAGCCAGTTGCAGGGCGCTGTGATGGGCGCGCCGCTGCCGCTGTGGGACAGCGTGATGGTGGCTTGGCCACAGATCGTCGGTCTGATCGCGGCGAGCATCCTGCTGTTTGTCGGCGGCTATGTCGCGTTCCAGCGGCAGGAAGTGAGGGCGTAAGTGCGTGGGAGGGAGCGCGTCATCCTGAGCCTACGCATGATCCCGGAAACATGTCCTTGATTGGGGGAGGGGAACCGGATTTCGGAACAAATCATGCGCAAAAAAATAAAAATAATCTCAGGGTGACGCGTCTCCCCGCAGGCGCCGCACCAGCTCGTCGATGAACGGCCGCTGGGCGGGCAGAATCTTGCGCCGCGCCGTCGCCAGTTTGAAATAGGAGATTCGGTCGACTTCCGGAAAGCGCTGCATCTTGCCGGAGCGCGGCGGCCATTCCATCTCGAAATCATTGCTGGCGAATCCGCTGAGGTCGAAATCGCCCTCGAGCGCGAAGGCATGAACGGTCTTGCCGCTCTTCTGCCGGATCGGCTTGAGTGAGATGAAGTCGCCGGCGGCGGTTAAGCCCGTCTCTTCGTTGAACTCGCGCTTGGCGCAGGCCAAGAGGTCGCCGGATTCCACCATGCCCTTGGGGATCGACCAGGCGCCGGCATCCTTGCGGCGCCAATAGGGGCCACCCGGATGGGCCAGCAGCAATTCCAGGCCGCGCCTGCGGCGAAAAGCGAGGATACCCGCGCTGATTTCGGTGCGGTGCGACATGGCTATCCAGGCGGCTCCGGGTGATATCGCAATCCGGCACCGATCATGACTAACACGGCGGCCCGTCCACATCGGTCACATGGTCGCGATCCGGCGGCGTAATCGCGACCGCGCCGCCGTGGGCCGGCGCAAAGTCCCGCCGCCATTGCCTTCGCCGGTGCGGCAAGGCACGTTTGCCCTAACGGGAGGCAGCGTTGGCGATTCTGGCGTCATCGATCGACCAGGGCTCGGCCGAATTCCGCGCCAATGCCGAGCGCATGCGCGCGCTTGTCGAGGAGCTGAAGGCGCGGCGCGCCGAGGCCGCGGCCGGCGGCTCGGAAAAAGCGCGCGAGCGCCATGTGGCGCGCGGCAAATTGCTTCCCCGCGACCGAGTCATGAACCTGATCGATCCCGGATCACCGTTCCTGGAACTGTCGCCGCTCGCCGCCAACGGCCTCTACGACGACGCCATTCATGGCGCCGGGCTAATCACCGGCGTTGGCCGCATCGAGGGCCGCGAATGCATGGTGGTCTGTAATGACTCGACGATCAAAGGCGGCACCTATTACCCGATGACGGTAAAGAAGCACCTGCGCGCGCAGGAAATCGCGCGCGAAAACCGGCTGCCTTGCATCTATCTCGTCGACTCCGGCGGCGCCAACCTGTCGCATCAGACCGAAGTCTTCCCCGACCGCGATCATTTCGGCCGCATCTTCTACAATCAGGCGAGGCTCTCGGCCTTGCGCATCCCGCAAATCGCTGTGGTGATGGGCTCCTGCACCGCCGGCGGCGCCTATGTGCCGGCCATGTCGGACGAGACCGTCATCGTGAAGAACCAGGGCACCATCTTCCTCGGCGGCCCGCCGCTGGTGAAGGCGGCGACCGGCGAGGTGGTGAGCGCCGAGGAGTTGGGCGGTGCCGACGTACACGCGCGCAAGTCCGGCGTCGCCGACCACTACGCCCAGGACGACCATCACGCCTTGTCGATCGCGCGCCGCATCGTCGCCAATCTAAACACCAAGAAGCTCGTCGACATTCCCCTGCTGACGCCGCGCGATCCGGCGCTCGACACTAACGAGCTCGACGCTTTGGTGCCGGTCGACCTGAAAAAGCAATACGACGTGCGCGAAGTAATCGCGCGCCTGGTCGATGCCTCCGAGTTTGACGAGTTCAAGGCGCTCTACGGCACCACGCTGGTGACCGGCTTTGCGCATATCCATGGGCTTCCGGTCGGCATTCTCGGCAACAACGGCATCCTGTTTTCGGAAAGCGCGCTCAAGGCCGCGCATTTCATCGAGCTCTGCTGCCAGCGCCGCATCCCGCTGCTGTTTATTCAGAACATCGTCGGCTTCATGGTTGGCCGCGATTACGAGGCGGGCGGCATCGCCAAAGACGGCGCCAAGATGGTGACCGCGGTGGCCTGCGCTGCCGTACCGAAGATCACCGTCATCGTCGGCGGCTCCTACGGCGCCGGCAATTACGGCATGTGCGGGCGCGCCTACGGACCGCGCTTCCTGTTCACCTGGCCGAACGCGCGCATCTCGGTGATGGGCGGCGAACAGGCGGCCTCGGTGCTGGCGACCGTCAAGCGCGACAATATCGAGGCCGGCGGCGGCTCATGGTCTGAGGTGGAGGAAGAGGAATTCAAGGCCCCGATCCGCGACCAGTACGAGGAGGAGGGCAGTCCCTATTACGCCACGGCGCGGCTGTGGGACGACGGCATCATTGCGCCGAGCGAAACGCGCCGCGTGCTGGCGCTGGCGTTCAGTGCCGCCCTCAACGCGCCGGTGCGCGGGACGCGGTTCGGCGTGTTCAGGATGTGAGCAAAGAAGCCGCGTTCGGATGACCGCAAAATTCCCCAAAGAGACCGCAGCCAAACGCGAGATGCTGCTCGACGCCGTCGAACGTATTGCGCCGACGCTGCGGCAGTCGGGACCGAAGAGTGAAGAGCTGGGCACGCTGGCGCCGGAAGCGGTGAAGGCTTTGCGCGACAATGGTCTGTTCCGCCTGAAGCTGTGCGCGGAACTGGGCGGCGCCGAGGCCGATCCGATCACCGAAATGCTGGTGCTCGAGGCCATCGCCTATCACGACTTCACCAGCGCATGGTGCACAATGGTCGGCGCCACCAGCCTCGCCACGCTTGGCATGTTTCTCGATGGCGCCGGGCTCGCGCAAGTGTTCAAGGACGGCAAGATACCGACGGCGTCGATTTCGGTGTTCCCGGCCGGCCGCGCGAAACGCGAGGGCGAGGGCTATCGCGTCAGCGGCCGCTGGCGCTTCAACAGCGGCATCCGGCATGCCGAATGGGTGATCGGCGGATCGCTCGTCGACGGCGGCGAGGCGGAGAACGGCGGCCGGCCGGCGGCGATCCTGGTCGTATTCCCCGCCAAAGACGTCACGCTTTACGACAACTGGGGCGGCGCCACCGGTCTGCGCGGCACGGGCTCGTGCGACTGTTCGGTCGAAAATCTTTTTGTTCCTCGTGAATTGACCTTTACGTGGGACCTCTTACGTCCCAAGCGCGTTGCGCGGCGGGCCGTCATATCTGTTGCCGCCGTTTGCCTATGTGGCCAAGGAGCACGGCAGCGTCGCGATCGGCGCCGCGCGGCGTGCGCTCGACGAGCTGATCGCCATCGCGACTACCACGCGCGGCACTTTCCGCGCTTCGAAGCTGGATGAACGCCAGGTGGTGCATCGCTTTATCGGAGAGGCGGATCTCAAGCTGCGCGGCGTGCGCGCACTGATGCACGAACGCTATGCGGCGCTCTATGATAAGGTCGTCGCGGGCCAGCTCCCGGACACGGCCGATATCGCCGACGTTCGCGCCATCGCCGTTTACGCGACCGATATTGCTGTCTGGGTCGCCACACAGACGTTCCACTTCGCCGGCAACACCGGGCTGCATCACCCGCATGTACTTGGCCGGCTCCTGCGCGATCTCAACACTGCCGGCCTGCATCAGGTCATGAGCGATACGGCCTACGAGAATCTCGGCAAGGTACGCCTTGGGTTGCCGTCGGACCCGATGTCGTAACCCTTGCAAAATAGCGGGGCCTCAAGCTGGTATCGGATCTGAAGGCGCCGGAAATGCTTGGTGACCTGACGGAAATAGGCAATCAATGTCTTCCATCCCGTGCTTGACCGCCCGCATTGCCGTCGCCGCCACTTGCTTGCTGGCCGCGGTCCCGGCCCGCGCCGAAGTCGCGCTACAGCCCGGCCTCTGGCAGGAGACCGAGACCGGCTCAGAAAACAACCAGCCGGCCAAGACCGAAACCTCCACGCGCTGCATGACCGCGGAAGAGGCCAAACAACCGTCAAAGGCCGTGGTGTTCGATGAAACTTTGCGCAAGCACTGCGAGGCGCTTGACTACAAACGCGCTGGCGACGAGCTCAGCCTGCGCATGCAATGCGGTTCGCAGGGCTTCGCGGTCAACGTGAACGCACGCTTCACCCTGCACTCGCCGCAGCACTACAGCGGCACGCTACGCGCGGCGCTTCAGCTCGGCCCGATGAAGCTCACTGCCGACAAAAAAATCGACGCCAAGCGCATCGGCGAATGCAAGAAATAGCGCGGGTCGCTCAGCGCCCGATCGTCCACAGCAGCACGTTGAGCACGATGGTCAGGATGATCGAGGTCATGATCGGGACATAGATCGTGGTGTCGCCACGGGTGAAGGCGATGTCGCCGGGCAGCCGGCCGATGCCGAGCTTGGCAAGATAGGGCCAGAGCAGGCCGCTCACCACCAGCGCCAGCCCGAGAAAAATCAAAAAGCGCGCCATGCCGTCCTCGCGTTTTTGACATAGGATGGCCGCCGCCGCGCATCAAGGCGGGCCAGGGAAGGAACCAGCGTATGACCGAGACCTATCAATCCGCCCTCATCGTTGGCGCCGGCTCCGGCCTGTCGGCCTCGGTCGCGCGCGCCTTCGCCAAGGCCGGCATGACGATCGCGCTCGCCGCCCGATCGGTCGACAAGCTCGGACCGCTGGCAAAGGAAACAAACGCCAAAACTTATGCCTGCGACGCCAGCAAGCGCGCCGACGTGGACAAGCTTTTCGCCGCGCTTGACGCCGCGGGTGCGCCCGATGTCGTGGTATATAACGCCAGCTACCGCGCGCGCGGACCGTTCCTCGAACTCGATCCCGTCGAGGTGGAAAGGTCGATCATTGTTTCGGCTTTCGCCGGCTTCCTGGTCGGGCAGGCGGCGGTCAAGCGCATGCTGCCGCGCGGCCGCGGCGCCATGCTGTTCACCGGCGCCTCGGCCAGCATCAAAGGCTATGCCCAGTCGGCGCCCTTCGCCATGGGCAAGTTCGCGCTGAGGGGCCTGGCGCAAAGCATGGCGCGCGAATTGGGGCCGCAAGGGATTCACGTGGCGCATTTCGTCATCGACGGCGGCATCAGGAGTGCAAACCGTCCGGTGCCGGCGGACAGGCCGGACTCGCTGCTCGATCCAGATGCCATCGCGCAGACCTATCTGGATATCTTGCAGCAATCGCGCAGCGCCTGGACCCATGAGATCGAGCTGCGGCCCTGGGTGGAGAAATTCTGACCGCGGCCTACATAAAAGATCGCGTTCCGTGGCGGCGACAATATCGACCGCTCGTTAGCGCGTGATCCCGAAAAGTGGGAACCGGTTTTCGGTAAAGATCACGGGTGGGAAGAAGAAGGCGAGGGTGAGCCGGCTGGTGACACCGGCTTTTCCGCCGCCGCCAGGACTTCAGGCCGCGCCCACAATGTCGGCGCTGCTCACGCCTCTGTGATCGGCACTACATCTCTCGTTTACCGTCGACGCTTAAATTTGCGGGCGAGGGGACGCGTCATGTCGATTACCGTCGTCAACGGTTACGTCTGCACCAGCAGTTGCGACGAGGCCAAGGCCAAGCAGGGCAAGGATCCGAATGCGCCGCCCGGCACGCCGCCGGGCGTCGACGCCAAGCAAGCCTCCGGATTCGCGGGCCAGCCGGCCACCGTGCTCGGCGGCATCCTCAAGGACCTCGCCACGGCAAACGCGGTGAGCCCCGCCAGCGCCGTCGAACCGGCCAACACCGACTATCGATCTTCGAGCGTCAACCTGCTGGTGTGACCGCGCGCAGGGCGGGTGGTACGGCTGATGTCCGCGTGCTAAACGCGGACTCCATGAAAAACCCCGCCGATCTCAAACAACTCGCGCCGACCGGCAAGCTCCGTGGCGGCGTCGTGGTGGCGCCGGCAGCGTCGGCTTTTTTCGCCGTCAAAGACGACAATGGCGAGCCGCGTGGCGTTACTATTGATTTGCTGCGCGCATTCGCCGCCGCACTCCAGCTGCCGCTCGACCTCCAAGTCTATGCCAATTCCGGCCAGGTCACCGATGCGGTGTTCGCCGCCGCCTGCGATGTCGCCTTCATGCCGCAGGACGCCGAGCGCGCCAAGAAAGTGGATTTCGGTCCAGCCTATTATTTCATCGAGAGCACATATCTGGTGCCGGCGGGCTCGATTATCCAAAGCATCGACGAGGTCAATCGGCCGGGCGTGCGCATCGTCGCGATCTCCAACACCACCACTGCGCGTAGCGCGCGCCGCACTGCGCCCAATGCCGAGGTCGTGGAAGTGCCGAGTGTCGAGCAGATGACTGATATGGCGCGCAAGGGCGAGGGCGACGCCTTCGCGCTCTCGCACGATTCTTTCGCCGGGCTGCTACCGAAACTGCCGGGCGCCCGTGTGCTGGCGGGGAATTTCCAGCAGACCGGCATCGGCGTCGCCGTGCCGAAGGGCCGCACCGCGGCGCTCAAGCTCGTCGGCAGCTTGCTCGAATCCGCCAAGACATCCGGCGTGGTTCGGCATGCGCTCGACACCGCCGGCTTTAAGGACGCCGTCGTCGCGCCTTAACTCGCTTTAACCTCGACCTTGGCCGCGGCAATGCGCCGGAACAATTGGATGCGGCGGCGGATCGGCCACCAGTCGTACAGGTAGATCTCGATCGGCCGCCAGTTCGCCACCCAGCCGACGATGATCAGGCTTTCCTCCAGCCCGCGCGCGACCACACCGCGGACAAGCGCCGCAACTAGCTGACTTGTGACTAGGCATGCGACCAGCACCACGACGCCGATCGCCAGCGAGCGTCGTCCTATGCGGAACAACTCGCGCAGCTCTCGTTCGGTCATCTGCGCGCGATCCTCGAAATAGTGCGCGAAGGCTTCGCCGATCCTGGCCGCTTCGGGCTTGCCCGCTTCCTCCACCGGCAGATACACCGCGATGGCAAATGGCGCGCCGAGCGGCAGCTCCCGCACCCAGCCGAGCACGAATTCCTCGACGCCCTCATCGATATCCCGTTCGCGGTAAGGCGACGGATCGAGCGAATTGAACAACTGGGCGATGGTGCGGGCGCGGATCGCGATCTCGGTCTCGTTCTCCGCCATCATTGCGCCGCCCAGCGCCGGACGCCTGAAACCGCTAGATAGAGCAGTGCGGCGCCCGCCACCGACCAGCACACGGTCGGCACCCATTGCAACACCGCGTGGAGCACCGGATCGGCGCTGATGCCGGTCGCCACCGCCGCCATGCGGGCAAAGGTCGCCAGTGCCAGCGCCGAGAACAGCAGCCCCGACATGCGGCCTTCGCCGCCATTGGCGCCGACCGTAAACGCCACCGTAAAGGCGCTCATCAGGATCGCGCCCCAGGCAGCGCCGGCGGCCAATTGTGCGACCACCAGCATTTGCAGCCCTTGCGCGGCATGGGCGCCGAGAATTGCGAGCGCGCCGATCAGCCCGGCCGCGCCCATCACCGCGTAGCCGCCGTATTTCTTGGTGATGACACTGGCCGGAAACATCGCGACGTTGAAGCCGATCCAGAACACCGGCATCAACCATTGCAGATCCGCCTTCGGCGCGAAACGCAGGTAGAGCGGCGCGCTCTCGAGCGCGAAATGAACCTGGTAGCCGATCGCCAGCACCATCATCGCCAGCGCGAAAATGATGGCCTGCCCGCTGAAAGTGCCAAACGGGCGCTCTTGCGCGCTGGCGGCGGGCCGGGCGGGGTCTTGCTTGAGCGCGCGCTCGGCCGCGATGATGCCGAATGTCACCAGCACCAGTACCAAGCTCGCCAGTGCGAAGGGCCAGCGAGGATCGAAGCCGCGCATCGTCACCACGAGATAGGGGCTCACTGCGCCGGCGAGCCCCAGGCCCAGCATGGCGAGGCTCGACAGGTATGGCAGCGAGGGCTTGGCGGCGTATTTGCCGAGCAGCATCAGCGGCGGCGCCCGCAGCGCCGACGAGGTGATGGTCCATACCGTCGTCACCGCGATAAAGGCCACGGCGCCCGCCGGCGCCACCAGCGGCATGGCGAAGAAGGCGATACACGAGATCACGGTGACGCCCGCCACCAGGGGTCCAAGCCGGCCAAGTACGCGCGTCACCTTGTCGGCGGCGATGCCGGTGAAGAAATCGCAGATCGTGAACACGGCCTGATCGAGCATCAGGATCAGGATGATGGCGCCGGCGGTGATGCCGGCGGACTTGGCCAACTGAGGCAGATAGAGCGCATAGACGGTCCAGCACAGGGTGAAGAACAGCTGCAGGACCGCGAGATACCAGCCGAAACGGTGTGACGCCGTGCCCATAGTTCGCCTCAGAGCGTCACGATGACGTTGCCGATGGTGCCACGCTCCACGGCCTCGTGGGCGGCAGCGATATCCGCAAGAGCATAAGTCGGCTGCGCCACCCGGTTGATCAACTTGCCGTCGGCCAGCGCGCGATTGATGGCGGCCACCGCCCGCTCGCGTTCGGCGGCGTCGAGATCATAGACCAGGAAGAATTGCAGCCGGATCGATTGCGTCAGGCAGAAGAAGGCGGGCAGGGTGGCTTCGCCGCTGGTGCCGTAGATGATGACGCTGCCTTTGGGCCGTAGCACGCCAGGGATGAGCTTGGCATTGGCGGCCAGATCCATCTCAATCACGGCATCGACGCCGCGCTTGTCGGTCAGTTCCATCACTCGCGCGCCGACATCCTCGCGCTTGTAATCGATGGTGTGGTCGGCGCCGGCCTCGCGCGCCACCTTGGCCTTCTCGGGCGAGGAAATGGTGGTGAGCACCGTCGCACCTGCCAGTTTGGCGAACTGGATCACGTATTGGCCCACAGACCCGGCGCCGCCTGAAACCAGCAGCGTCGTGCCCTTGGCGCCGCCCGCCAGTGCCACCGCGTGATAGGCGGTCATGGCCGGGATGCCCAAACAAGCGCCGGCCTCAAAGCTTACTTTGTCCGGCAGCGCGACCGCCAGTGCCGCCGGCAGCGCGATGTATTCCGCCGCGGTGCCGAAGGCACGCTTCCATTGCCCGTTCCAGATCCAGACCCGCTCGCCGACGCGCGCCTTCGCCACCCCATCGCCGACATGGTCGATCACACCGGCGCCGTCGCTGTGCGGGATGACTTGGGGCCAAGCGATCTTGCGGGTCGCACCCCGGCGCGCTTTGGCGTCGGAAGGGTTGACCCCGGATGTCGCCAGCCTGACCCGGACCTCGCCCGGCGCGACTTGTGGGGTTTCAATCTCGCCGACGCGCAACACTTCGCGCGCGCCGCCGTTGCGTTCGTAGAAGGCCGCTCGCATGGTCTGGAAATCCTCCGGGGCTGCGACGATAGCACGCTGGCGCGCGGGTGAAATCGCCCCTGGAACCGAACTCCCGCACGCCCCATTTATAGCAAACGCATGACGCGGGGCCGTGCCGGCACGCCGCGCCGCAAAAGCGAGCCAAGACAACGCAAAGAATGGAGGTTCGACAATGCGCTATCGCGCCTATAGCGGGCCGAAAGGGTCCGAAGACGTTTCCCCGATCGCCAAGGAGAAAATGCTGTTCAAGGAATTCGCCGCGCTCGACGACGCCCTGTCATGGGCGCGCCACGTCGAGCGGGAGGGCCGGGTTCCGCTGCTGATCGAAGGCGACGACGGCACCCGCATGGACCGCCGCGCAATCGTGGCCGCCCTGCGGGTTGGCATGCGCGAGGAAGTCGGCGGCCAGCCGGCTCCCTCGGTGGGCACCACGCCGCGGGGTTGACCGCGCGTCAGGAAGCGCTGGCGATCCGGTGCCACTCTGCGCGGGCACGCGCGGCGAGTTGAGCCCATTTGTTGGCGACCACATCCCAATTGACCAGCGGCCGCTGTGCGCTCGCCGGTGCGCCGACGGCCGCCGCTGCGTGATGGGAATCGTAGAGATAGGCCGCGCCGACGGTCAGCACCGCGCCCAGGATGATTCCAAACAGGAGTCGCATGGTAAACTCTCCTCGCAGTCCATCTCGCAACGCGCGGTTTGGCGCGCCGGTTCCGGGCTCGAACGCCCGTTTTGGAGGCGCCGAGGGCACTTTTAGCCTGGCGCCAGGGGCCGCCTCTGCACCCGGAAACCTCGTTGTAAGTATCTGATAATGCTTAGTTTATGTCATAAAAAACTTCGCACGCAATGAAAATAAGCTGCTATATTGAATCCATGAGTACACATTCAGCAAAAACCGCCCGGCGGTCCACTAAAAGCCCCCGGCGAACCGTCAAAAAGGGGGCAAAAAGCGCCCGCGCTGCGACCAAAAAGGGGCCGAAATCGGCCCGCGGCAGCGTCGGGAAGAGCGGCAAGACCGCAGCGCGCGTCAGCACGACTGCGCGGGCACCCAGCGCCGTGCGCAAGCCGACCAAGATGATCCGCACCGCCAGCCCGCCGGTCCAGCCCATGGCCGCGCACGAGATCATGATCCGCGCGCACAAATACCGGATCGGTGAAACCGTGTATTACACCTCGCCGACTTTCGGCCGTGCGGCCGCCACCGGCAGCTACACAGTGGTCAAGCTGCTGCCGTCGGAAGGCGACGACTACCAGTACCGGATCAAGAGTTCCGGCGAGGCTTTCGAGCGCGTGGCCAAGGAAAGCCAGCTCGACCGCGCTTGAGCCGCTTGCGGCCCAAAAAACCCGTCGCGATTTCGCCTCCGCCTTCGCCTATGATGCGCCGTTACGCGCATAATTCCGAAAATGCCTGTCCCCGACTCGATCGGAAGGCGCCGGTTTTCGGAATTGAACGTGCGTCAGCAAATTGGGCGCCGCGATATCAGCATTGGAGGAGTGCATGCCGATCTACATCACCCAGGGCCGCTACACGCGCGAGGCGGTCAAGGGGATGATCGTCAAGCCAGAGGACCGCGCCGATGCCGTCTCGCGGCTGTATGCGAAGGTGGGTGGCCATCTCCTCGGCTACTATCTGACGTTCGGCGAATACGATTTTCTTTACATCGCCGAGGCACCAAGCGACACCCAGGCGGCCGCTGCGCTGCTGACAGCTGCCAGCGGCGGCGGCGTCACCGGCCTGCACACCACGGTGGCGATGACCTCGGTGGAGGCCAAGGGCGCCTTCGCGGCGGCGAGTGATTTGGCTCCAGCTTTCAAGTCGGCGGGCGGCACATGAGCGGACGGCTATGCCGGATATCGAAAGCGCGCTGAACGGGCTTCTATCGGCGCCGCTGGTGCTGCCGGCCTCGGTCGCCGGCGCGCTCGCGGCCTTGCTCGTCATGCTCGCCGTCATTGTCTGGCGGCGCGCCCGCTCGCGCCTGCTGCTGCCGGTTGCGGTGCTTGTGTTCGGCGCGCTCGCCGCGCTGGCGGTGATGGATCGGCTTTCAACCAGCGAGCAGGCGGCCAGGCGGGCCGCGTTGCTGGCGCGCGATGGCGAATTGACGCGCAGCGCGCTCGTGCCCGGATCGGCCTTTGCCTGTCTCGACGCCGGCGCCGGCGACGCGGTGGAGGATGCCTGCGAGAAGCAGGTGTTCGCGAGCGCCCAAAGCACCGCCGCCGCAGTCGCCTATATGGATGCGCGCCTGAATTTGCTCGCCGATGCGGCTGCCGACCATGGTGATGCCGCCGTGGCGGCGGCGCTGGCATCCACCCGCCGTGCGGTCGCGCTCGACCGCTACGGCATCGCCGCCCATGTGCTGGCGACCCGCGACGGCTGCACTGCCGACAAATGCGCCGACTTCGCCCTCGTCGACGACCCCGGCGCGCTGAAGGCCAATCTTAGAGCTCAGGTCTTCGACCAGTACGTGTCTCGCTATGCGGCACGCTGGAATGCGCCGGCGCCGCCCGCTGAAAAGCCGCCGCCCGCCGTCTCCGCGGTCCCGCCGGTGCCGCCGGTTGTCGGCGCGGCCGCGCCGGTGGCGGGCGCGACACCAACCGCAGCCGTCAAGCCGGGGGAGCCCTGGGACTTTCCCTCGGCCGCCTCGATCCCGCCGGTCAGCATCATGAACAACGAGCCGCCGCCGCCCAAGGACGCCGAGGCATCGGAGCCTGCACCAAGCGATAAGCCGCAGTTGAAGGGCTCCGCCGCCACCGCGCAGGTAGGGCCGGCTGCACCGGCCGCTAAGCCGGCGGCCAAGCGGGCCACCGGCGCCACGCCGCCGATGCCGCTGGTTCCGCCGATACGTCCGCAATCGCAAGCGGCGCCGCCGCCTGCGCGCTAGTATCGGTGCGACCGAGCCCGGGCGCCCGATGTTCAAATCCGTCCTGATCGCCAATCGCGGCGAGATTGCCTGCCGCATCGCCCGCACCGCGAAGCGGCTGGGCCTGCGCACGATCGCGGTCTATTCGGATGCCGACGCCAACGCGCTGCATGTGCGGTTGTGCGATGAGGCCCACGCCATTGGCCCTGCGCCCGCCGCCGAAAGCTATCTCGCGATCGACAGACTGATCGCCGCGGCACAAGCCGCACGCGCCGACTGTATTCATCCCGGCTACGGTTTCCTGGCCGAGAACGCCGATTTCGCGCAACGCTGCCGCGATGCCGGCCTGGTCTTCATCGGTCCACCGCCGCAATCCATCCGCGCCATGGGGCTGAAAGACCGCGCCAAGGCGCTGATGCACAAGGCCGGCGTGCCGGTGGTGCCGGGCTATCATGGCGAGTTGCAGGAGCCGAAGTTCCTGCAGCGCAAGGCATACGAGCTCGGCTATCCGGTGCTGATCAAAGCGGTGGCCGGCGGCGGCGGCAAAGGTATGCGGCGCGTGGACAAGCATGCCGAATTCGAGACCGCGCTCGAGGGCTGCCGGCGCGAGGCCGAAAGCGCCTTCGGCGATGCCCGCGTGCTGATCGAGAAATACGTGAACCACCCGCGCCACATCGAAGTGCAGGTGTTCGCCGACCGTCACGGCCACGTCATCCATCTGGGCGAGCGCGACTGTTCCCTGCAGCGCCGTCATCAAAAAGTCATCGAGGAAGCGCCGGCGCCCGGTATGACCCCAGAACTGCGCACCGCCATGGGCACGGCCGCGACCGCCGCCGCCAAGGCCGTCGACTACGAAGGCGCCGGCACCGTCGAGTTCATCGCCGACGGCGCCAGCGGGCTGAAAGCCGACAGCTTCTGGTTCATGGAGATGAATACGCGCTTGCAGGTCGAGCATTCGGTCACCGAAGCCGTCACCGGCCTCGATCTGGTGGAATGGCAGTTCCGCGTTGCCGCCGGCGAGCCGCTGCCACTGACGCAGGATCAGGTACCGCTCGCGGGCCACGCGGTGGAGGCGCGGCTTTACGCCGAGGATCCCGAGCGCGGCTTCCTGCCTTCGACCGGCAGGCTCGTCGCCCTTCAATTTCCGGCCGACAAAAACCTGCGTATCGATACCGGTGTCGAGGCGGGCAGCGAGGTGACTCCGTTCTACGATCCGCTGATCGCCAAGCTGATCGCGCACGGAGCAACGCGCGCAGAGGCGCTTGATCGTCTCGTTGGCGCGCTGGAGAAAACCATCGCGGTCGGCCCGCGCAACAATCTCGGCTTCCTCGCAGCGCTCGCGAACGCTCCCGGCTTCCGCAGCGGCGATTTCGATACCGGATTCATCGATGCGCATCTAAGCGAGCTCGGCGCAGCGCCGCAACCGCTCGACCGCGCGGCGGTGGCCTTGGCGGCGCGCAAGCTCCTCGATCGCGAGCAGGCGCGTATTGACGCGTCAATCGAGCGCGAACCCGACCAACCAGGCTCGCCCTGGGAGGCTGCCGACGGATTTCAGCTTGCCAGTACGCGCAAACTGGCGCTGCCGCTCATTGCCGACGGCGAAAGTGTCGTGGCGGAGATCGCCTATGGCGCGCGAGGACCCTTGGTCACGGTCGGCGGCACCGAGGCCGCGGCGGATGCGTTTGCGCTTGCCACCGCCGACGCGGTCTACGTGCTGCGTCGCGGCCGTCAGACCAAAGTGTTGTTGCGCGATCTCGCCCTCGACGAGGCTGGTGATCGGGGGCAGGGCGGGCTGGTGCGCGCGCCCATGCATGGCAAGGTACTCAGCCTACTGGTGCAGCAGGGCGCGCCGGTCAGGCGCGGCCAGCGCCTCGCCATCATCGAGGCAATGAAGATGGAGCACACACTCGTTGCACCCATCGACGGCGTCGTCGCCGAGATCGCGGTGGCCGAGAACGCGCAAGTCGCCGAAGGCGCCAAGGTGATAGTGATTGAGCCTGTCAGCGCCACGCCGCAAGCGTAGAGCGCGGCCGGGGCCGAAGGCCTTCTACTTCTTCTTTTTCTTCCCCGCCTTGTCGGGGTCCTTGTACATGGTCGAAAAATAAATCGCCTGCGCCCAGGTCGGCAGAATCAGCGGCGCACCGTCTCGCACGATGCGCCAGCTCTGTTCGTTGACCTCCATGGCCTTGGCATTGGCCTTCTCCTGGGCGGTCATTTTTTTGTGCTTCGAAGCGGCTGCGGCCGGCGACGCGGCAAAGGCCGCGACGAGCAGCGCGAGAGCGATTTTCTTCATAATATGTCCCCCTTTTTTCGCAATGCAGCACCGCCGATTGCCGATCCATCATCGGTCATGCCGTTGAATTTGCAATAGGGGTCGTCTGAAATCCGCTGGTTATGCTCTGGGGCTTGCGGCTTTGCGTGGGATGTCCCGGGAGAACGATCCCGCCGGCCGGGGGGTCAAACCGAGGCGCGGTAAAAATGCAAGCTGATATCTTGCGGGGCAGCCGGCGTTCCAGAGATAATGTCCGCATTGCAGCATCGGGTGGGGCTGTCGTGTTTCGTCATCTCGGTTTTTGGACGTCGTGGCGTGCTGTCGCGGCGGGAATCGTTCTGGCCGCGTATGCATGCATTGGCTGGCCTGGACAAAGTCTCGGCCACGCCGGTTCAAAAGCGCACGGTGGTACGCACCTCTACGTGTTCCTCGGCTTTGGCGATATGTCCCCGGGGCTTAGCGAATTCGGCGCCAAGGCCAGCGCGCGTGGGATTCCGACCACGGTCACGAGTTATGCGGCTTGGTCAAGCCTCGCCAAGGAGGCAATCGGGCAGTACAAGAGCGGGCAGTTGCATTCGATCATGATTGTCGGTCATTCGCTCGGTGGCGGCGCCGCCAGGGCCATGGCGGCGGCACTCGGCCGCGCCGGCGTTCCGGTCAAGCTGTTGGTGACGCTTGATCCGGTGGGTGAACAGAGGGTTTCCTCAAACGTCCGACGGTCGGTGAATATTCTTCCCACGGGGAACGAAACGCACTTCTCCGTCATTGTGGCGCATGCGCGCGAACTCAGGCGTTATGTGTTTGGGGCAGCGGGTGGTTCCGGCGCCACCCCGGAGCCGCGGATGCGTCAATCCGCGCAATAACAGCCCGATAACACATTGTAGCCATGGCGCCGACAGCGGCGGTCCAAGCTGGCCGCTTCGCTTGCCGTGAACAACATCAGCTTGCGGTTTCCGCGGCGGGCCCTCACGCGCTATGGTCCGTCTCCGCGATTGCATGCCCGCTTGGAATGTCCGCAATGCCGCTTCATCTCGTCAAGCTGTGCGTCGGTTGCGACTCGGTCGCCGACCTCGAGGACTGGATCAAGCAGAAGCTCAAGGACAAGAAGAGGCGCGGGCAGAAGCCAGAGCACATCCACACCACCCGCATGGTGCCCAAGCGCGCCGACGAACTCACCGCCGGCGGCTCGCTCTATTGGGTGGTCCGCGGGCAGATCGCTTGCCGCGAGCGCATCCTCGCCATCCGCCCCGTCACCGATAGAGATGGCATCCGCCGCTGCTGCGTGGTGCTCGATGGCAAAGTCGTGCTGGTTGAGCCGCGCCCGCGCTCAGCTTTCCAGGGCTGGCGCTATCTCGAGGCGAAGGATGCGCCGCGCGATTTGTCGCGGGCCGCCCCCGGCGCCGCCAAAATGCCCGAGCAAATGCGCCGCGAATTGCGCGAACTGGGCCTGCTTTAAACCCCTGCGCGTGACGCCCCCTTCACCGGATGCTAGGCTGACGCCCGTGTCGGTCTGGATAGGGGGCGGACATGCAATTTCGGACAGGCAAGGTGTTCCTCGCCATCGCTATAGCGGCGGCGGTGGTTTTGAGTTTCTACAAACCTGCAGCAGCGGCTGACGACCGGGAAGCCTGCAAGACCGCTTCGGGCGATGCCGCGATCGCAGCCTGCACGCAGGCGATCGAATCCAAGAAGTACGCCAAGAAAAAATTCAAGCGCACGCTGTCGCTGCTTTATACCAATCGCGGCGTTGAATACGAGATCAAGAAGGAATTCGACAAGGCCCTTGCCGACCACGACGAGGCGATCAAGATCGATCCGAAAAACTGGGTAGCCTATAACAACCGCGGCAATGCCTATGCCGGCAAGCACGACTACGACCATGCAGTCGCCGACTACGACGAGGCCGTGAAGCTCAATCCGAAATATGCCGAGGCCTACTACAATCGCGGCCTGGCCAAACGCAACAAGGGCAACACGGCGGGCGCCGACGTCGACATCGCGCAGGCCAAGACGCTGCAGCCCGGCATCGGCGCGCAGGCAAACTAAGGCGATGGTCCCCACGAAAGCGGTGACCCGGTAAACACATACCGTACTGTGATGGCTGGATCTTCCGTTTTCGCGGACGATGATTGCCCTATGTAATGCGCTACACGGCCAGATTATCAATCAAACGCGTCTTGCCCAATTTGGCGGCAACCAGAAGCCGGATCGGCCCGTCCTTGCGCGACGTGACCGGAGCAAGCGTCAACGCATGGCGCGCTTCCAGGTAATCGAGCGCAAGGCCCGCGCGTACAATCTCAGCGCGGCCGTCATCGAGCACCGCAGCAATCGCTTCGCCAGTCTTGATGCGCGCAGCGCCCCCCTTGAGCACGCGGTAGAGTGTCGGCGCGACGCTGCGTTCCGCGGCCAACAGGTAAGCGTTACGCGAGGACAGTGCGAGACCATCCTTCTCACGCACGGTCGGCACGCCGGCGATTTTTACCGTCAAGTCCAGGTCTTTCGCCATTTGGGTGACCATGCGCAGCTGCTGGTAATCCTTCTCGCCGAACAGCGCGAAATCCGGCGAAACTTGCAGGAACAGCTTGGCGCAGATGGTGGCGACACCGCCGAAGAAGTGCGGGCGGAACTTGTCTTCAAGCCCGGCCTTGGCGGGGCCGGCCAGCTCGATGCGGGTGGCAAAACCGTTTGGATACATGACCTCGGCCGGCGGCGCCCACACCAGGTCGATCTTGGCCTCAGCCAATGCGCGGAGGTCGGCGGTAAAATTGCGCGGGTAGCTGGAAAAGTCTTCGTTCGGTGCGAACTGGGTGGGATTGACGAAAATCGACACAGCCACCCGCTTGGCGCGCCGACGCGCCTCGCGCATCAGCGCCAGATGGCCGCGATGCAGTGCGCCCATGGTCGGCACCAGCGCGATGCGGTCGCCGGCCTCGGAAAAAAGTTCCAGCGCTCGCCGCAGCGAGGGAACCGTGCGCAACACTCGCGGGCGGTTTACCATGATCGGGAGACCTTGTCGGCTGACTGTTGCAAATTCGCGCTAGGATCTACCAAACCATCGTCGATCCGACCACGGTTGACGAATTAATGATGACTAACTTGATCGTTGAGCGCTAGTATTTCGAAAAATGCGGGGGGCGCCATGCTGGTCCAGCCGATCCAGGACAATGCCCGGTCTGCGCACGTGGTGGTGCTCGGAAACGAGAAGGGCGGCTCTGGCAAGTCCACGACCGCGCTGCACATCGCGGTGGCGTTGCTCAAGGCCGGCCAGCGCGTCGCCACTATCGACCTCGACAGCCGCCAGCAAAGCTTCACGCATTACATCGAGAACCGCCGCGCTTGGGCCGAACGCGCGCGCATTAAGCTCGAGTTGCCGACACACTACTGCGTGAAGCGAGGCGAAGGCCCCTCGGTCGAGGGCAACGAGGCTGTGGAATTTTCCAGCTTTTCGCAGGCGATCAGCGCCATCGAGCACAGCCACGACGTTATTGTCGTCGATACGCCGGGCAACGACACCTATTTGATGCGGCTCGCCCACTCCATGGCCGACACGCTGGTCACGCCGCTCAACGACAGTTTCTTCGACTTCGACGTGCTCGCCACCCTCGATCCGACCAATTTCGGCGTCACCGGCGAAAGCCACTACGCCGAGATGGTGCGCGAAGCGCGCCGCCAGCGCCGGCTGGTCGACGGGCGCCTGATGGATTGGATCGTGGTGCGCAACCGTCTGTCCGCGCTCGGTTCGCGCAACAAGCGCTTGGTAGGCGGGGGCCTGACCGAACTGTCCAAGCGCATGGGCTTCCGCTGCGTTGAGGGTTTCGCCGAGCGCGTGGTCTATCGTGAGTTTTTTCCGCGCGGCTTGACCGCGCTCGATGACCTCGACGAGGCCACGCTCGGCACGCGGCCGAACATGTCGCACGTCACCGCGCGCGAGGAAGTGATCGCGCTGCTCAATTCGCTGTACTTGCCCCTTTCCGAGAACGGCAAGCGGCGCGCGGCCGCCCGCGCGGAATGGTATTCGGTCATGGACCAGCCGTTGGTGGTCCACGACGTCATCGGCTAGGGCTTCCCGCTATTGCACTGGACCGCGGTCACGGCCACTTTATGGTCCGGCCTGACGCGTCATGTCGCGCCGCGCAGCCGCCGCAAATCGGTGTAGACTCTTCGCCATGAGCAAGCCGACCAAGGATTCGACCCATGAGGCGCCGGCGCAGGTCTCCCCGCGGCCCGAGATCGATGCCTTTCTCGATCAGGTTCGCGCGCTCGGGCCGGCAAGCGTTGTGGACAAACGCGGACGCCTGATCTTCGCGCTCGACGCCACCATGAGCCGGCAGCCGACCTGGGATACGGCTTGCGCCTTGCAAGCCGAGATGTTCCGCGAAGCGGCGCGTTCCGGCGGCCTCGACATTCAGCTTATCTATTTCCGGGGCTTGAGCGAATGCCGCGCTTCCGGCTGGGTCGCAAACGGCGAGCGCTTGGCCGAGCTGATGTCGCGCATCGATTGCCGCGGCGGCCACACCCAGATCGGCAAAGTGCTCAGCCAAGCGCGCCAGGAACACGCCCGCCAGCCGGTGCAGGCGCTGGTCTTCGTCGGCGATGCCATGGAGGAAAAGATCGACGATTTGTGCATGGCGGCCGGCGAACTCGGTCTGCTCGGCGTGCCGGTGTTCATGTTCCAGGAAGGCAATGACGCGGTGGCGGAGAACGCCTATCGCGAGATCGCGCGGCTGTCGCGCGGCGCCTATTGCCGCTTCGACACCGGTGCCGCCCATGAATTGGCCGAGCTGTTGCGCGCGGTTGCGGCTTATGCCGCCGGCGGCAGGAAGGCGCTCGCCAAATTGTCGGCGCGCGATGCGGGCGGCGCGCGCGCTTTGCTGGCGCAGCTCAAATAGCCATGCCGGCACTTATCTTCGGCCTGGTGATCTTGGTGTTCGCCCTCTGGGCGCTCAACGTCATCTCAAAGATCGATCCGAAAATCGGTGCCCGCGTCATGAAAGCCGCCGGCGGACTGCTGGCGCTCGGCTTTGCGGTCTTCCTTGGCCTGCGCGGCGAGATGGGCGTCGCGATCCCGCTCGGCATATTCGGGCTTGGCTTGCTCGGCTGGATGCCATTCGGTCCGGCCGGTTTTTCCGAGCGCGCGCAAAAGTCCGCCGGCAGCGCCTCGCGCGTACGCTCGGCCTATCTCGAGATGGAGCTCGACCACGACAGCGGCGCCATGCACGGCCATGTCCTGGCCGGCCGCCATCAGGGCGCCGTGCTCGACAAGCTCGACGTCAAGACGCTGATCGATCTGCTGAGCGAAATCGACGACGAAAGCCACGCACTATTGATGGCGTATCTTGACCGCCGGGATCCCCGCTGGCGTGAACACGCGCAAGGTGACACGGCAGCGGGCAGGCCGGCGTCGTCCAGCGGAAAAATGTCGGAACAGGAGGCCTATCAGATCCTTGGCCTGGAACCCGGCGCGAGCGCTGATGCCATCGGCCACGCGCACCGGACGTTGATGAAGAAACTCCACCCCGACCAAGGGGGGACGACGTATCTTGCCGCCCGCATCAACGAAGCCAAGGAAGTCCTTCTTCGCCGCCATCGCTGAGGTACTCCACACACAACACCATCAGCGGCTCCTGGTTCGGTTCGGCGCGTTCCCGTTATTGTTCTGTCTGTTATTGTTCTTGGCGGATGATCGTTAAGAAATCATGCGCTGACATGAGCCTTCAATTTTTCAGCATCATGCACGGAATGTCGCTACGCTTGAGGTATTTGCAGGCGATTTCCGCCTGAGCCTTTTCCAATCCGGCAAAGCGCGCGCGATAGAGTGTCTTGGCGCCACTGGCGACCGGTTCGGTGAAGGGGTTGGCCTCGCCCAGCTGGGCCTTGGCCTTGTCCTTTGCAATCGTCAGGCGCTTCTGGGCATCCTTCTCGACGTCGAAGGCGCCGACCTGGATCATCCAGGGGCCGCGCGGCTTGGCGGCAAGTTCTTGCGTGGCCGCCTTGGCCGGCACTTTTGTGGGGGCCGAGGCGATCTTTTTCGCGGCAGTGGTTGGCGCGGGCTTCGTCGTTAGGTTCGGCGGTTCGCTCTTGACGGTCGCAATGGTCGTGACGACGGCCCGATTGGCGGTCGCCGGTGCCGGCCTTAACTCGCGGCTGGCCGAGGGCAGCGGCGTGAGCGAGGCTGTGTGCATAATGCCCGGCTGGACCATGATGGTTTTCACCGGATTGGGCCTGATCGGATCGGTGGAGCCCGGCGTCGGCGGCGGGACCGGTGGCAACGGCGGCGCCGATACGACTTTTTGTTCGATCACAGGCTTTTCTTGCTCGACCCGAGGCTTGGCCGGCGGCGTGGGTATCTCGGCGCGCGCGAACGCGGTCGTCCAGCCTTCCACCACCGGCGGCGCCGTGCGCCTGTTTGCCGCAACGTTGATGTTGTTGGCGATCAAGCTCGTGACACGTGTATCGCGAGCCGCGGCGGAACGCCCGCCGAAGACCACCGCCACGATGTGGCGGCTGCCGCGGTGGACCGAGGTGACGATATTAAATCCGGATTCATGGATATAACCCGTCTTGATGCCGTCGACGCCATCGATGCGGCCCAACAGGTGATTGTGGTTGCGCATCCGCTTGCCGTGGTAGACGAACTCCCGCGTAGAAAAATAGTGAAAATATTTCGGGAAACGATCCTGGATGGCGCGGCCGAGAATGGCCTGGTCGCGCGCGGTGGTGATCTGATGGTCGTCAGGCAGACCGGACGCATTTTGATAAGACGTGTGCTTCATGCCGAGGGCGCGCGCTTTGGCGGTCATCAGCTTGGCAAAGTCGGTTTCGCTGCCGGCGAGGGCCTCCGCGATGATCACGGCCACATCGTTGGCGGACTTGGTCACGATGGCGCGGATGGCGGTGGCGACATCGATGCTCTCGCCGGGCTTGAGCCCGAGCTTCGACGGTGCCTGGGCGGCGGCGTGCGCAGAGACCGGCATCTCGGTCGAAAGCTTGATCTTGGCCGCCTCCAGCCGCTCGAATAGCAGGTAGAGCGTCATAATCTTGGTCAGGGAGGCGGGGTGGCGCGGGCTGTCGGCGTTGACGGCTGCCATCACCTTGTCGGAATTGGCGTCGACCACGATCGAGGCATAAGGCGGGTCGTAGTGGCTGGTCTGATTACGGTGCCTGGAACGTGCGTCGGCAGCGTTTGTGACAGCGGCAACCGCGAGCAGGCTCGCCAAAGCCAAGGCGCCCCAACGGCGACAGCGTTGGACTCGAGCTCGTCCAGGCGACATTAACGCTCCCCAACCCCGTTATTTAGCGGTCCCTACGCCACCATCTGGGCAGATTTATAGCAATTCCGCGGCGCCACAAATTACAACCTTATGAAAAGACAGTTTAAAAATTGGTTAAGGCAAAGTCACGGATTTTGCAGGGTTTTTCGCGCTGCAAAATATGACTTGACTTTTTTGTGCAGTGCAGTATAAAGTAAATACGTTCTCCGGTTGAGCCGGGGGGCCGAGAATCACACAGGCCGCGCTACGCGTGCCGGGAAGGGGACAATCGCAATGGTCAAGAATTTAGAGGACCTCCAGCAGGTCGGCAAAGAGAACATGGATTCCGCTATGAAGTCCTGGGGTGCGATGTCGAAGGCCAGCCAGGCGATCGCGGTTGAAGTGGCGGACTATTCCAAGAAAGCTTTCGAGGACGGCACCGCCGCTCTGGAGAAGTTGTTCGGCGTCAAGTCGTTCGATAAGGCGATCGAAGTGCAGACCGAATTCGCCAAGACTGCGTATGAGGGCTTCGTGGCCGAGGCCTCCAAGATCGGCGAGCTCTATTCCGATCTCGCTAAGGAGACCTACAAGCCGTTCGAGACTTTGATGGCGAAGGCGAAGTAAGCCGTTGTTGCGTTAGTTGCGTCGCGTAGCTGTCGTGTAACAGGGCGTAGGCGTCAAAGACAGCGAAGCCCGGCTCGGTTAGCCGGGCTTTTGTTTGCCCGCGTGCGACGGGTTACTGCGCGATGCGCAGCTTGGTCAGATTGGTGCCGATCGCTTCGAAGGTGGCGATGATCTGGTTCGCCGACGTAAGCAGGAAGAACTTGTCCGCGGAACTGGCGCAGTTCTGCAGTAAGGTCGAGGTCGGATCGCCGCCGGTGTTGACCTGCACGGCGTAGATCGTGATGCCGGCCGCTTTGATATTGCCGCAGGTGCCTTTGCCGGTCGAATCGACCATCCGCGTATCGACCAATGAAGTGCTGCTCGACCCGTTGCCGTACCAGCGGTCGAGCGTATTCAGGCCGTCCGAGAGCAGGATAATTGTATCATTATAAGTGTAGTTCGAATCCTTGGGCGGCGCGGTTAGCGGCCCGCCGCCGACAAGAGCTTGCCAGCCCCAAACCAGGCCGATCGGCTGGTTGGTGGCGCCAAGCGGATACAGGCTCTCGACCTGGTTCTTCATGGCGGACCAGTTGTAGCTCAGGCCCATGACGACCGGCGAGCAATAGAAGTTTTGTTCGGCGGGGAACAATGTGGCCTGGATATTCGAGTCCGGCGCGGTCACCAGCCGGTCATAATCCGAGACTGGGCCCGATGAGTTACCGCGGTCGGTGACGCAGCCGTTCCAGGTGTTGTGATTGTTCACGAGCCAATTATGCGTGTAGGGCGCGCCAGTCGTGGTCACGGTCTGCGTGCAGACCGTGTTATTGCCGTTGCCGGTGCAAGAGCAATTGCTGGTATTACCGCAGCTGCAATGACGACCAGTGCAAACCGTTTGGGTCGAGGTCGAGGTTGTCGGCACGCTGTCGTAGCAGCCGTTGTAGTAAATGCCGATCTTGGTCGAGTCCTTGTTGCCGCCATCGACACCCGGGCAGATATAGCCGGCGTAGCTGCCACTCGATGGAATCGATGACGTCGTCGAACTACTGTTGTCCGGTGACCTGGTGCACTGGAAGCCGTAGCTGTTGTTCGAGAATGGGCAGGACGAGCCGAGTCCGATCTGGTTCCAGTTGTTCGGCTTGGAGTTTTTCAAAATTGCGGGCTCTGCGTCCCAATCGGTCCAATTGATCCAGTTGGCGCTATAATTGCTGGAATTGAGATTGACGTTCTTACTGAACGGGATGATCGACACGTAGACGTCGCCGTCGACGGTGGCGGCCGCCTCCAATTGCGTCAGAAGATTCTTGGTCGCCGTCTTCAGCGCATTGATCTTGCTGTCGGAAGACATCGAACCCGTGGTGTCGAGCACCAGCGCCACCCGCAGTCGGGATGACCCCCATTTGGCGGTGGCCGATCCGTTGAGGGAAATCGTGTTGATGCCGATGACCCCAAGGATGGTGGTATCCACGTCGGTCGAGCCGTTGACCACGACACTCGAACCGCCGCTGGTCGAATAGGCTGCGCTAAAATTGACTTTTTTGGCTTGCGGGTTGGTAAATTGCGCAAGGAAATAGTTCTTCGCCGTGCCCACGAGTTCGCTGGTGGTCAGCTTGGCGGCGTTTTTCGAAACCATTAAGGCGGTCGAATCGAGAGCTGCCTGCAGTTGGACTTTGATCTTGCTGGCGCGGCTGTAATCGATCGCCGCACCGACGAAAGCCAAGAGTGGAATCAAGGCGATCGCGAACGTGATGGCGACGTTGCCGCCATGCGCGCGCCGGAATCGGATCCCGGTGCGGGCAATGCGGCGAAGATGGGTTCGGACGGCATGCATCACGGCTGACAACGTTCTTTTTATTGTTGAGCGCTGTCGTGCGTCTACGGACTTAAAGGGAGTATTTAGAGCGTCGCATAAATGGTGGCCATCGCGCTGAAAATTGGCGCGTGGTCGAACGAAATCGGCAATCGTGGCCACCGCTTAGGTCGTTAACGCCGGCGGAGCCCGATCCCGCATATTCTATAGGTTGACGTTAACGCCGAATTGGTTCGAACGCTAAAATTACCTGCTTCCGCATGCCGATCTCGCCAAGGAGTTCCTGCAAGCCGTTCGAAACCTTGATGGCGAAGGCGAACTAAGCCATCGTTGCGTAGGTCGCGTCGCGTAGCTGTCGTGTAACAGGACGTAGGCGTCAAAGACAGCGAAGCCCGGCTCGGTTAGCCGGGCTTTTGTTTACCAGCGTGCAGCGCACTACTGCGCGATTCGGAGTTGACTGAGCGCCGTGCCGATCTGATTGAAGACGGTCACGATCTGGCTCGCCGACGTGAGCAGGTAGAAGTGGTCGGTCGTTCCCGTCGTGTTGCTGGCGCAGTTCTGCAGCAGCGTCGACGTCGGATCGCTGCCGGTGTTGACCTGGATGGTGTAGATCTCGATCCCGGCCGTCTTGATGTTGGCGCAGGTGCCATTGCCGTTCAACGAATCGTACATCCGGTTGTCGATGAAGCTCTGGCTGGAAGACCAGCGGTCCTGAGTATTCATGCCGTCGGACAGCAGGATGATAACTTGTTTATATTTGTAGGCCGAATCCAATGCCGGCGCCGTGAACGGCCCGCCACCGACCAGCGTCTGCCATCCCCAAACCAGACCGATCGGCTGATTGGTATTGCCGTTGGCCGACATATTGTTGACCAGCGTGTTCATCGCCGTCCAATCGTGGTTGAGCCCCATGATCGCTTGTGGACAGGAATTGTATTGTTCCGCCGGGAACAGCGTTGCGGGAACGCTTGAGTTTGGCGTGGTTACATCTTGATCGTATCCCGCGGCATTTCCGGAGGGCCCTGATGACGTGCCACGGTCGGTGATGCAGCCGTTCCAGTTTGTGCTGTTGTGAGTCTTGGGTGTCCACACACCCGCGGTCCAGACGCCTGGCCCGGTCGAATACCAGGTGCCGTTATGATTGTTGCAACTGTTCTGCGACGTGTACTTCGACTTTGAGCAGTAGCCCGTCGAGGACGTGCAGCTGTTTTGGCTGTCGTTGCCCGGGTTTGAACAGGTGCCGGAGGAGGTGCAGCTGCCGCGCGACGAATTACCGGAGATGGTGCAGGTGCCGTTGTTGGCATCCCAGGAATTGTTGTCGGTCAATCCGGGATCCTGCGTCGAAGTGCCCCAGTAAATCCAGGACGCATTGTAGTTGCTGGCGTCGACACTCACGTCTTTGACGAATGGAACGATCGAAACAAAGACGTCGTCAGGAACGCTGGCGGCATTCTGCAACTGGGTCAGCAGGTTTCCGGTCGCGGTCTTGAGCGCGTCGAGCTTGCCGGCCGAGCCCATCGATCCGGTATTGTCGAGCGCCAGCGCCACCCGCAGCCGCGTAGTACCCCACCTGGACGTGGTTGAAGCGGTTAGATTGATTGCGTTAATACCGAGAATCTGCGCGATTGTGGTGGGCACCGACGCAGTAGCATTGATAACCAGACTCGTAGCGCCATTGCCCGTATAAACGGCGTTGATCGTGACGTTTTGAACCCCCGGCGGATTGAACATCGCGAAAAAATAATTTGAGGCATTAGTTTGCAGCTGCGTGCTGGTGTCCGTCGCGGCTTCCTTTGAAAGCATCAGCGCGGTGGCGTCGATTGCCGCTTGCAGCTTTACTTTGACGTCATTTGCGCGACTGTAATCGACGGCAGCGCCGACGCCGCCGAGAATGGGGATAGCCGCCAGAGCAAAAGTGATGGCGACATTGCCGCCGCGGGCAGCGCGGAACGCAGCGAAGGCACGGCCTAGATTATTCCAAAAGCTCGTCATGGCAGTTCACCGGAAAAACGGTTGATTTCGCCTGCAGTCATAAATGACGGTATTAAAGGCCTAGTATATCGCTACACCGAAAGTTAAGGCCTGACGGTAAACTTAAGCCCCTCGAATTGGCGAGAAGCTATATGCGCACAACGACTTGCATGATTAACGCCGCCGCGCGCGTCCGCCGCGCACGCCGAAGGGTTCTCCTCCGGCGTCGTTAACGCGCCGTTGCCAGCGCCCGCTCGGAATGCGCTTTTGTCCCGCTACATTGCGAGACGAAGATTGGTTAGCGCAGTCCCGATCTGGTTGAAGGTGGTGATGATTTGCGTCGACGAGGTTAGCAGGAAGAACTTGCTGGAATCGCTGGCGCAGTTCTGCAACAGCGTCGAGGTGGGATCGCCGCCGGTGTTGACCTGCACGGTATAGATGGTGACGCCGGCGGCCTTGAGATTGTCGCAGGTCTTTTGCTGCCGCGCATTGATCGACGACGCATTGGTATACCAACGGTCCTGGGTGTTGAGACCGTCCGTCAATAGAATGATGGTCTCCTTGTATTGGTAGTTCGGATCCTTTGGCGGAACGGTGAAGGGTGAGGCAGTCAACGATTGCCAGCCCATCTGCAAACCGATCGCCTGGTTGGTGTTGCCTTGTGGCTGCATGTCGTCGATCTTGCTCGAAAGCACGGTCCAGTCGTTGGAGAGTCCCGTCAACTGGGCTGGGCAGGACGAATACTGCTCGGCCGGATACAGCGTGCTGCCTGCGACCGGCGCATCGTTGGTGGTGTCAAAGTTCTGGTCGCGGTCGGTGACGCAACCGTTCCAGGTACTGTGGGTTCCCGCCGTCCAGATATAGCCGTGAGATGCGCAGTTGCTTTGCGTCGAATAATTCGTGTTGCTGCAGGTTCCGTTCGCGGCTTCCCACAGATCCCAACTCAACCAGGGCTGATCGTAGTTGCTGGCGCCGATGTTCACGTCCTTGTTGAACGGAATGATCGAGACATAGATATCTTCCGGGACGTTGGCTGCGGCCTTGAGTTGGTCGAGCAGATTATGCGAGGCGGCTTTGAGCGCCGTCATCTTGTCGGAACTCGCCATCGAACCGGTATTGTCGAGCACCAGCGCCACCCGCAGCCTGGTGTTGCCCCAGGCCGTGGTCGTCGTCGCGGAAATATTGATCGCGCTGAAGCCGAGGACATTGAGAAAATCGGTCGGGACGGTGGCGCTGCCGGTGACCGTCACCTTGGAACCGTCGATGGAAGAATAACTCGCGGTCACCGCGGCGTTCTGGACGTCGTTCCGGTGGAACATTGCGTTGAAGGCGTTGGTCGCCGCGGTCTGCAGCTCGGTGGGGGATTGATTAGCCGCCGTTTTCGACAGCAGCAGGGCGGTCGAATCAAGCGAGGCCTGCAAGGAGGTGCGCGCGGCGTTGGCGCGGGTATAGTCGACCGCGGCGCCGACCGCGCCGATCAGCGGAACGATCGTTATAGCGACCATCGGGGCGACGCCCCCGCGGCGATTTTTCCAAAACCGGGCCAGCAGCATGGGATTCGCCCTTTCTCAAGCACATGATGAAACTGACATGCAGGACTGCCGTGAAGGTATGTCGCTGCGGCTATTGAAATTGCGTGAGAAAGACCGCGTGAATTTGGGGACAATTCGCCTTGGATTGTCCGCAAACGGGTTGTGGTCGGATAAGCAAGGGCTATCTGATCGGATGCGGCGGGGCCGCCGGAAACCGGGCCCGGCTGTCCCGGAACGGGGCAAAATGCTGGCTTTGAATGGTGGGGCCGGGGTCACTATGATGGTGGCCGGGCGGCGCGCCGGCGCCGCGCTCCAGGGTTGCCAAGTTCAAGGACGATTACTCACCGCGGCCATGCCATGATTTCGACGCCTATCAAGAAGAATCTCTCGGCCCTGGCGGCTGCCGCGCGGGCCTCCGGCCGGCGATCGTCCCGCATGGCGGATGACGACCGCAAACGCAAAGGCGAGCCGGGCGCGCCCGGCACCGCGGTCATCACCAAGACCAAGCCGCAGACCAAGCGGCCCAGCATGTACCGCGTGCTCATCCTCAATGACGACTACACGCCGATGGAATTCGTCGTGCACGTGCTGGAGCGCTTCTTCGGCAAGGATCACGAAGCCGCCACACGAATTATGTTGCATGTGCATCACCATGGCATCGGCGAATGCGGCATCTATACTTATGAGGTGGCGGAGACAAAAGTAACGCAGGTTATGGACTTTGCGCGCAAACATCAGCATCCTCTGCAATGCGTGATGGAAAAAAAGTGAGTTTGGGGGGCGTCCAATACAAATGAGAACGGGACCCTGAATGCCAACTTTCTCGCGCAGCCTCGAGCAGTCTCTTCACCGGGCGCTCGCCCTCGCCAATGAGCGGCACCACGAGTATGCGACGCTTGAGCATTTATTGCTGGCGCTGATCGACGACCAGGACGCCTCCGCTGTGATGCGCGCCTGCAATGTCGACCTCGACAAGCTGCGGCGCAGCCTGGTGGCCTATCTCGAATCCGAGTTGGAGAACCTGATCACCGACGGCGCCGAGGACAGTAAGCCGACGGCCGGCTTCCAGCGCGTGATCCAGCGCGCGGTCATCCACGTGCAATCGTCCGGCCGCGAGGAAGTCACCGGCGCCAACGTGCTGGTAGCGATCTTTGCCGAGCGCGAGAGCCACGCCGCTTATTTCCTGCAAGAGCAGGACATGACGCGCTACGACGCGGTCAATTACATCAGCCATGGTATCGCCAAGCGGCCGGGTCTGTCCGAAGCGCGCCCGGTGCGCGGCGTCGAAGAAGAGGCCGACACCAAGACCGGCGACGAGCCCAAGAAGAAGGGCGACGCGCTCGAAGCCTATTGCGTCAACCTCAACAAGAAGGCCAAGGACGGCAAGATCGATCCGCTGATCGGGCGCGACGCCGAGATCAACCGGACGATCCAGGTGCTCTGCCGCCGGCAGAAAAACAATCCGCTGTTCGTCGGCGACGCCGGCGTCGGCAAGACTGCGATCGCCGAAGGGCTGGCGCGCCGCATCGTGCATGGCGAGGTGCCGGACGTGCTCAAAGGCGCGACTGTGTTCGCGCTCGACATGGGTACTTTGCTCGCCGGCACGCGTTACCGCGGCGACTTCGAGGAGCGGCTCAAGCAGGTGATCAAGGAGATCGAAGCCTATCCGGGCGCGATCATGTTCATCGACGAGATCCACACCGTCATCGGCGCCGGCGCCACCTCCGGCGGCGCGATGGACGCGTCCAATTTGCTCAAGCCTGCGCTGGCGTCGGGCACCATCCGCTGCATCGGCTCGACCACCTACAAGGAATATCGCCAGTATTTCGAGAAGGACCGCGCGCTGGTGCGCCGCTTCCAGAAAATCGACGTCAATGAGCCGACGGTGGCCGACGCCATCGACATCCTCAAGGGGCTCAAGCCGTATTTCGAGGAATATCACAAGCTCAAATACACCAACGACGCTATCAAGGCGGCAGTCGATCTTTCGGCAAAATACATTCACGACCGCAAGCTGCCGGACAAGGCGATCGACGTGATCGACGAATCGGGCGCGGCGCAGATGCTGCTTCCGGAGAGCCGCCGCAAGAAGACCATCGGCGTCAAGGAAATCGAGACCACGATCGCCACCATGGCGCGGATTCCGCCCAAGACTGTCTCCAAGAACGACGCCGAGGTGCTCCAGCACCTGGAGCAGACCCTGAAGACCGTGGTCTACGGCCAGGACAAGGCGATCAATGCTCTCTCGGCGTCGATCAAGCTGGCGCGCGCCGGCTTGCGCGAGCCGGAGAAGCCGATCGGCTGCTACCTGTTCTCGGGGCCCACCGGCGTCGGCAAGACCGAAGTCGCCAAACAACTGGCCGTTTCTCTCGGCGTCGAGCTGATCCGTTTCGACATGTCGGAATACATGGAGCGGCACACGGTATCGCGCCTGATCGGTGCGCCTCCGGGCTATGTCGGCTTCGACCAGGGCGGGCTGTTGACCGATGGCGTCGACCAGCATCCGCATTGCGTGCTGCTGCTCGACGAGATCGAGAAGGCGCATCCTGATCTGTTCAACGTGCTGCTGCAGGTCATGGACCACGGCAAGCTCACCGACCACAACGGCAAGTCGGTCGACTTCCGCAACGTGATCCTGATCATGACCACCAACGCGGGCGCCTCCGACATGGCCAAGTCGGCTTACGGCTTCACCCGCACCAAGCGCGAGGGCGACGATCAGGAAGCGATCACCAAGATGTTCACGCCGGAATTCCGCAACCGGCTCGACGCCACCATCACGTTCGCCCATCTGTCGCAGGAGGTGATCGCCCAGGTGGTGGAGAAATTCGTGCTCCAGCTCGAGGCCCAGCTCGGCGACCGCAACGTCACCATCGAGTTGTCGGAGGAAGCCGCGCGCTGGCTGATCGCCAACGGCTACGACGAGCTGATGGGCGCGCGCCCGATGGCGCGCGTGATCCAGGAGCACATCAAGAAGCCGCTCGCCGACGAAGTCCTGTTCGGGCACCTGAAGTCGGGCGGCCACGTGCGCGTCATCGTCGACAAGGACGAGCAGGGCCGCGACAAACTTGGCTTCGAGTTCCTGGAAGGGCCGGTGACGCCGAAGCCGGAGAAGCTACCGGCGCGTCCTAGGCCCAAGCGGCGCGCCTCGCCGCGGCCGAAGCCGAAGGGCGACGGCAAGCGCGGCTCAGTGCCGAAGGTGCCGCTGATCAAGGCCTGATCCGAAAGGCCAGCGATGCTGGGGCCGGGCGTTATGCCCGGCCCTCGCATTTTGCAGGCGCCGCATGCGGCCGGCGCGGGCGCCGCCGGTTGCGTGCACTACGGCGCTGTGGGACAGGTCATGCCCCATGCTCGCCGCCGGCCCTTTCAATTCGACGGCCGCCGCCTTCCTCGGCGGCGTGAAATCGGCGCTGACGTCGGTGTTCGTCCTGGTGCTGACCGGCACCTATATCGGCATCGGCGCGCTGGCGCACAATTTCGGCTTCGCGTCCTGGTGGCTGGCGGCCTCGACCGTATTGGTATGGGCGGCGCCGGCGCAGGTGATCCTCATCTCCGCGCTCGGCAGTGGCGCGCCGCTGGCCGAGGCGGCAATTGCGGTGTCGTTGAGCTCGATCCGCATGTTCCCCATGGTGGTGGCGCTGTTGCCGCTGTTGCGCGGCAAGGGCACCCGCAACCGCGACCTGTTGCTACCGACCCATTTCACCTCGGTGAGCATGTGGGTGGAGTCGCTGCGCCTGTTGCCGTCGCTGCCGCAAGAGCGACGCGTCGCTTTCTGCAACGGCTTGTCGGTCGGCTATATGAGCACGGCGGTGACGGCAGGCTTCGTCGGCTTTTATCTCGCCGCCGGCCTGCCGCCGCTGCTTGCCGGCGTGCTGCTGTTCCTGACGCCGATGGCGTTCCTGTGCTCGACCGCGCGCAACGCGCGGGCGATGGTTGACCGGCTGGCACTGGTCCTGGGGCTGGCGGTCGAGCCGGTGCTGACGCATTTCAATGTCGGCCTCGAACTGATGTGGACCGGGATCGGTGCCGGCACGTTCGCCTATGTGGTGCACCGTGTGCGCGAGGCCACACGATGAGCATACGGGCGCCTGACACCTACGCGAGCTCCGCGGCAGCCTTCATCGGCGGCGTCAAATCGACGCTGACGTCGGTGTTCTTCGTGGTCTTGGTCGGCACCTTTATCGGCATTGGCGCACTCGCGCATGGCTACGGCTTCTCGGCTTGGTGGCTGACGGCCTCCACGGTGGTGGTCTGGGCGGGGCCGGCGCAGGTCATCCTCATTTCCGCGCTGGGCAGTGGCGGGGCGATGATCGACGTGGCGATCGCCGTCAGCCTGAGCGGGGTCCGGCTGTTCCCCATGGTGGTGTCGCTGCTGCCGCTGTTGCGTGGCGAGGGGACCCGTACCCGCGATCTGCTGCTGCCGACCCATTTCATGTCTGTCACCACCTGGGTGGAGTCGCTGCGATTATTGCCGCAGTTGCCGCACGAGCAGCGCATCGCGTTCTGTAACGGATTGTCGAGCGGCTACATGGGCGCGGCGGTGGTCACTGGCTTCATCGGCTTCTACCTCGCCGGCGGCCTGCCGCCGCTGCTCGCCGGCGGGCTGCTGTTCCTGACGCCGATGTCGTTCCTCTGCACGACCGCGCGCAACGCGCGGCAGCTGCTCGAGCGGTTGGCGCTGGTGTTGGGGCTCAGCATCGAGCCGGTGCTGACTTATTTCGATGTCGGCCTCGACCTGATGTGGACCGGGGTGGGCGCCGGTACGCTCGCTTATGCCGTGCACCGTTTGCGAGAGGCCACCCAATGAACGCCGTGCTCAACGAGATGTGGCCCTATCTGGTGCTGATCCTGGTCGGCTTTCTGCCCAACGAGGTGTGGCGGGCGTTGGGACTGGTGGCGGCGCGCGGGCTCAACGAGGAATTGGAGATCGTCGTGTGGTCGCGGGCGGTGGCGACCGCGATCCTGGCCGGCGTCATCGCCAAGCTGATCGTGTTTCCCAGCGGCGACCTCGCCAACTTGCCGCTGGCGCTGCGGGTGGGATCGGCGGCCTGCGGTTTCATCGCCTTTCTTCTGGTCAAGCGCTCGGTCTTCGTCGGCGTGGCCGTGGGCGAGGCGGTGCTGCTCGGCGGCGGGTTCCTGTTGACCCACTAAGCCGCGATGGCGGCGGCGAGCTTCTTGGCGTGCTCGGCCAACGCTTCCGGCTTTTCCTTCTCGCTCGCCGGCGGCTTCATGGGCACGCCGGTCTTGCGCGGGATGATGTGGACGTGGAGATGGAACACCACCTGTCCGCCGGCGCCCTCGTTGAATTGCTGCATGGTGATTCCGTCCGCCCCGAACGCCGTCATGGCGCCTCGCGCGACCTTTTGCACCACCGTCATCACGTGGGCGAGATCGTCGGCGGAAACGTCGAGGATGTTCCGGGCCGGCGCCTTCGGCAGTACCAACGTATGGCCCGGCATGCGGGGCATGATGTCGAGGAAGGCCAGCGCCTTGTCGTCATCATAGACCTTGTAGCAGGGCAGCTCGCCGCGCAGGATCTTGGCGAAAATGTTGTTCGGATCGTAGCTCGGCATTTTGTCCCCCGGTTGGCTCGGTTGCTCAGTCCTGTTCCTGTTCGACCAAATCCTTGCGGAATGGCGCGTAGGCCGCCAGCTCCTCACCGGCGGCTTCGACATAGGCCCGCTCGCGCGCAAGAAACTCGGCAATCGCCCGCCGCAGGGCCGGGTTGGCGATGAAATGGGCGGAATAGGTGGCCTTCGGCAGGTAGCCGCGCGCGAGTTTGTGCTCGCCCTGGGCGCCGGCTTCCACCCATTTGAGCTTGTGCGCGATCGCATAGTCGATGGCCTGATAGTAGCACAGCTCGAAATGCAGGAACGGATGGTGCTCGACTGCGCCCCAATTGCGGCCGAAGATCGTATCCGGCCCTAGGAAGTTGATGGCGCCGGCGATCCAGCGGCCGGCGCGCCGCGCCATGACCAGCAGGATGCGCTCGCGCATCTTCTCTCCGACGATCGAGAAGAAGTCGCGGGTGAGGTAGGGCCGGCCCCATTTGCGCGAACCGGTCTCCATGTAGAAGGCGAAGAAGGCGTCCCACACATCTTCGGTCAGGTCGGAGCCGGTAAGCCAGCGCACCTCGATGCCCGGCGTCAGCGCCTCCTTGCGCTCGCGGCGGATGGTCTTGCGTTTGCGCGACGCCAACGCGGACAGGAAATCGTCGAAACTGGCGTAGCCGGCATTTTCCCAGTGGAACTGCTGGTCGGTGCGCTGCAGGAACCCGCGCTCGCCGAGCAGCCGCCATTCCGACTCGGTCAGGAACGTGACGTGAGCGGAGGAGAGATCGTTGGCGGTAGTAATTTCCCCCAGCGCGTCGGCGAGCGCTCCGCGCACGGCCTCATGGAGCGGGCCGGGGCGGGCGAGCAGGCGGGGACCGGTGACGGGCGTGAATGGCACCGCCACCTGGAGCTTGGGGTAGTAGTCGCCGCCAGCGCGCTCGAAAGCGTCGGCCCAGCCGTAGTCGAAGACGTATTCTCCGCGCGAATGCGTTTTTACGTAGCAGGGGGCGGCGCCTTGCAAAGTACCGGCGGCGTCCTCCACAAGCAGGTGACGGGGCTGCCAGCCGGTCCGAGCGCCGACCGAGGACGAGGTCTCAAGCGACGAAAGAAAATCATGTGAAACAAAAGGGTTATTGACTTGTCCTCGCGTTGATAATTTTGCGGATAAATCGTCCCCGCTATCCTCATGTTTCACTTTAACTTCAGGCGATATCGATTCGTCCACGCTGCCGGCCGCGCAGGCATCCCACGCCGCGGCCGGGACCTCGGCGAGCGATTGAGCCATGCGGAAGCGCAGTTCGATTTCGGACATAGGGCTAAGTGTTTTCTAGGCAAACTTTATGCCCGAAATCGTACAAATTCATTGGTAATTCGCAGCATAGCCGGACCGCTTATGGCTGCCAGCCCTCAAAAATAATCTGGTCGGCGTAAGCGGCGGCGCGCCTGCGCTCGTTCTCGCTACGCACGGTCCAAGTCAGCAGCGGCAGGCGGAGGATCATGCGCGCCAACAGCGGCACCAGCGCCGGCAGATCCTTGATCGCATAGGCGATGAAATGTGGGCGGGTGCGGGGGAGATGCAGCAGATGCGCCATCTGCCGCGCAAGCGCCGGCGGCAGTCCCGGCCAGCCGTCATAGCGGCGTTGGGCGACAATGCCGCGGGCGAGGGCGGGCGCAACGGCGCGCAGCGTTTCGACCACGGAAGGGTCGAACGACATCGCCGCCGCCGGTCCTTTATACGATGCCAGCACCGCGGCGGTGCGCTGCGCCAGCCGGCGGTCGCCGTCGAAACGGCTCTTGATCTCGATCGCCAGCGCGGCGCGTCCGGCCACCAAGTCGCACAATTCGCCGAGCGTCAGGATGCGGTCGGTGGTTTGCCTAAAGCGGGCTTGCTTGATGTCGGCCGCGCTCATGGCAGCAAGCCGCCCGCTGCCCTCGGTCAAGCGGCCGAGCGCATCATCGTGGTACACCATGGCTTCGCCGTCGGCGCTGATTTGCAGGTCGCACTCGATGCCGTAGCCGCCGGCAATAGCCGCGGCGAAGGCGCTTGTCGTGTTCTCGATTCTGCCCGCGGCAGCGTCGTGTAGGCCGCGGTGGGCCAGCGGTCGCGCGGTGAGCCATTTTAGATTGCGCATGATCCTACCCGAAAACCGGTTCCCACTTTTCGGGATCATGCGCGCGAGGCCCGGCCATGTGGGCTCACCCAACCTCGAACAGGCCTTCCACTTCCACCGCCGCATTGGCCGGCAAGGCGGCCACGCCGACGGTTGAGCGCGCGTGGCGGCCCTTGTCGCCGAACACCTCGACCATCAGATCGGACGCGCCGTTCATCACCTTGGCGCCGTCTGTGAAACCCGGCGCCGAATTGATGAAGCCGCCGAGGCGGAGCACGCGGGCGACTTGGTCGAGGTCGCGGAGCGCGGCCTTGATTTGGGCCAGCAAGTTGACTGCGCAGGCGCGCGCCGCCGTCTGCCCCTGTTCTATCGAGACGCCGCCGCCGAGCTGGCCGGTGGCGGCGAGTTTGCCGTCGGGGCCGAAGCAGAGCTGGCCGGAAATGATGAGCAGGCTGCCGCTGCGGACGGACGGCACATAGTTGGCGATCGGGCTGGCCGGGGTCGGCAGGCTGAGCCCCAAGCTGGCGAGCCTCTTTTCCACTATTCCGGCCATGGCTGCCTCTCCCGGTTGAAGTGCGGCACTTTGTCTTGTCTGATCGTGCAGCCCTGTGCAAGCGCGTGCGGCGCTTGTTGTATGCCGTGTCAGCGGCCTCTATCTTGCCCATATCTTGCATATCTCTCTAGGTCCGGACACGGATCAACCGCCGGCGCACAGAGGCCCATACCGATGAACACCCGCGTCAACGCCAAACGAATGATCTTGTCGGCTCTCGCCGCCGGGTTTGCCGCGGCGGCCGTGCACGGTCCGGCCGCGGCCGCGCCGCCGGCCGCCACAGTTTTCCTGGCGCCGCATCGGGCGATCTACGACCTCAAACTGCTGAAATCGCACGGTACTCGCGGCATCGACGCGGTGCGCGGGCGCATCCTGTACGATTTTTCAGGCAACGCCTGCGAAGGCTATGCGCTGAAATTCCGCCAGGTGTCGGCGCTCGATTCGCTGGAGGGAAAGTCCATGCTCAGCGATTTGCGCTCCACCACCTGGGAGGACGGCGCCGCCAAGACATTCCGCTTTAACTCGGAAAACTTGCTCAACGACCAGCAGACCGACGCGGTCGACGGCCATGCCGAGCGCGATTCCAATGCTGTCTCGGTCATGCTGAGCAAGCCGAATACGAAGTCTTTCACCGAGCCGGTCGATGCGGTGTTTCCGACCGAGCACATGCGGCGCATCATCGAAGCCGCGCGCGCGGGCAAGTCGATCCTCGAATTTCCGGTCTATGACGGCTCAGAGACCGGCGAGAAGCTCTACAACACGTTGACCGTGATCGGCGCTCCGATCCCGCCCGGCAGCAAGCCGCCCGACGATGCCGCCGCCGACATCCCGGCGCTTGCCAAGCTGACGCGCTGGCCGGTGACCATCAGTTATTTCGAGCATGAAAGCGCGAAAAAGGAGCAGACCGGCGAGCAGACTCCGGTCTATGCCATCGGCTTCGAGCTATACGAGAACGGCATCTCGCGCAATCTGCTGCTCGACTACACGGACTTCACCATCACCGGCAAGATGACCTCGCTCAATCTCAAGAAGGCGAAGCCTTGCCCATGATGGACTCGATCTAATCATCCTCCAGCGCCAGACCCTTCACCACCGCATCGCGGCCAAATTTTTCGCGCAGCCGGTCGACGGCGTGCTCGGCTTGTGCCCCGCGGCGGTCGAGGAGATCGGCAAGGTCGTTGTCGTCGGCGTCTTCCAGAATGCTGATGCCGATACCGATAAGACGGAAGCGGGTGGTGCCCACTTCACGCCGCAGCAGTTCGCGGCCGGCGGCGAAGATGCGGGCGGCGAGTTGCGTCGGCGCGCCCAGCGCTTGCGCCCGCGTGCGCAGCTTGAAGTCGGCGCTCTTGAGCTTCAGCGTCACGGTGGAGCCTGCGAGCGCATTGGCCTTGAGGCGGGCTGACACTTTTTCGGTCAGGTTCCACAGCGTTTGCTCGAGCGGGCGGAAGTCGCCGATGTCGCGCTCGAAGGTGGTTTCCGCCGAAATACTCTTGGTCTCGCGCGCGGGATCGACGCGGCGTGCATCGATGCCGTGGGCTAGCCGCGCCAGCCGCGCGCCTTCCTCGCCGTAGCGGCGCATGAGGTCGCGCTCATCGGCGTGCTGCAGATCGGCGATCAGCCGATAGCCGTCGCCGGCGAGCTTGGCTGCGCTGGCCGCGCCCACGCCGTAGATGAAACCGACCGGTTTGGGCGCCAGGAACGCTGCCGCCTCCGCCTGGCCGAGCACGGCAAAGCCGCGCGGCTTGTCCATGTCGGATGCGATCTTGGCGAGGAACTTATTGGCCGATAGCCCGATCGACACTGTGATACCGAACTCGCGCTCGACGCGGCCCGCGAAGCGCGCCAGCACCTTCGCCGCGCTCATGCCGTGCAGCCGCTCGGTGCCGGTCAAATCGAGAAACGCTTCGTCGATCGAAAGCGGTTCGACCAACGGCGTCAATTCAAGCATGGCCCGGCGCACGTCGCGTCCGACCTTGGCGTATTTCGCCATGGTCGGCCTGACCACCACGGCCTGCGGACAGCGCCGCAACGCCTCGAACATCGGCATGGCAGAGCGAATGCCGTAGGTCCGCGCGATATAGCAGGCCGCTGTCACCACGCCGCGTTTTCCGCCGCCGACGATCACCGGCTTGTCGGCAAGCGACGGGTCGTCGCGCTTCTCGATAGTGGCGTAGAAGGCGTCGCAGTCGACATGCGCGATCGTCAGCCGGTCGAGTTCGGCATGACGCGCCAGCCGCGGCGAGCCGCAAGCCGGGCAACGCGCCGTCGCGGGCGCATCGGCGAGGCAGTCGCGGCAGAAGCTCATGGGCTTTCACGTTCCCAGGCGCCGCCGCTCAGGGTGGCGAGCGCCTTGCCGATGTCGGCGGGATCGACGCCGGCATCGGCTGCGAATTCCGTCAGCAGCCGCTCGTCGCCGGCCAGGTGCTCCAAGACGCCGGCCAGGAACCCCGGCTCGCGGGCAGCTGCGCGAATCTCGGCCGGCCCGATGCCGGTCACGGCCAGAAAGCGCCCGAGCCGTTCAGGCTCCACGGCAATGAAGGTAAGCGCCTGAATCGCCAGCCCTTCTGCCGCTTCTTGCGTTAACGGAGCGCCTGGTTTCATCGATCAAGTTTGCCTTTCCGTAACAAATCGGCACTACCGTTGCCGATCATGCCCGAGCGCGCGTGCCGTGGCGACGGCGCAGCTGCCGGACAAGGCGCTTTGGGGAAAAAAGGGGCGGGGAGACATGCCGAAGACCGTCCTGATCGTGGAGGACAACGAGCTGAACATGAAGCTCTTCCACGACCTCTTGGAAGCCCATGGCTACCAAACCGTCGGCACCCGTAACGGAATCGAGGCGCTCGATCTCGCCCGCAAGTACCGGCCCGACCTGATCCTGATGGACATCCAGCTGCCGGAAGTGTCCGGCCTCGAAGTGACGAAATGGCTCAAGGATGATCCCGACCTCAAGGCTATCCCGGTTGTTGCGGTAACTGCATTCGCTATGAAGGGCGACGAGGAGCGCATCCGCGAAGGCGGTTGCGAGGCGTATCTCTCCAAGCCGATCTCGGTGGGCAAGTTCATCGAAACCATCCGCCATTTCCTCGGCTCGCCATGAGGATGTATCGATGACCGCCCGCGTTCTTGTCGTCGACGACGTCCCGGCCAATGTGAAGCTGATGGAAGCGCGGCTGTCGGCGGAATATTTCGACGTCACCACGGCCTATAGCGGCGTGGAAGCGCTGGCGGTGTGCGAGCGCGCCGAATGCGACATTGTGCTGCTCGACGTGATGATGCCGGACATGGACGGCTTCGAGGTCTGCCGCAAGCTCAAATCCAATCCGATGACGCACCACATTCCAGTGGTCATGGTGACCGCGCTCGACCAGCCATCCGACCGCGTGCGCGGGCTGGAAGCCGGCGCCGACGATTTTCTCACCAAGCCGGTCACCGACGTAGCGCTGATTTCTCGCGTGCGTTCCTTGTCGCGGTTGAAGATGGTGACCGACGAGCTGCGCATGCGCGCGGTCACCTCCAAGGAAATCGGCATCCAGAGCCCGGAACGCGAGGCGGTGTCCGAGACGGGGCGCCAGGGGCGCATCCTTGTCGTCGACGACCGCAAGTCGTCCTACGAGCGCATCGTGACAATTCTCTCGTCCGAGCACACGGTGGACGTGGAGGCCGATCCGAGCGAGGCGCTGTTTCGCGCCGCCGAGGGCAACTACGATCTGTTGATCGTGTCGCTCGGACTGAAGAATTTCGATGGACTGCGGCTGTGCAGCCAGGTGCGCTCGCTCGAACGCACCCGCAACGTGCCGATCCTGGTCGTGGCGGAGGCCGACAACAATCAGCGCGTGATGCGCGGCCTCGAGATCGGCGTCAACGACTATCTTATTCGCCCGATCGACAAGAATGAAATGTTGGCGCGCGTGCGCACGCAGATCAAGAAGAAGCGCTACACCGAGCGGCTGCGCGACAACAGGGATAAGTCGATCGAGATGGCGATCACCGATGCGCTCACCGGCCTGAATAACCGGCGCTACATGGAAACCCATCTGGCGACGCTGGTGGAGCAGGCGGCCGCGCGCGGCAAGCCGATCGCCGTGCTGGTGCTCGACATCGATTATTTCAAGGCGGTCAACGATAGCCACGGCCATGACGCCGGCGACGACGTGCTACGCGAATTCGCGCTGCGTGTCCGCAAGTCGATCCGCAATATTGATCTGGCCTGCCGCTACGGCGGCGAAGAATTTGTCATCGTGATGCCGGAAACCGATATGGCGGTGGCGACCATCGTGGCCGAGCGCCTGCGCCGACGCATCGCCAGTGAGCCATTTTCAATCCAGGACGGCGCGCGCAAGCTCGACGTCACGATCTCGATCGGCATCGCCGCGCTCGATGGGCCGGGAGACAATGCCGCCGCCATCCTCAAGCGCGCCGACACGGCGCTCTATCGCGCCAAGCGCGACGGTCGCAACCGGGTGGTGCCGGACGCCGCTTGAGACGCGCAGGTTTTGAGAGATTCGCCTGCGCGCGCACGATGCGAGTCGCGGCCAGCTTATAATTTCATAGACATTCCAGCGCTTTAAAAAAGCCGTTTGGTCGGCGAGGCCGCTTGGTCTAGCCTTGCCGGCGACGGCTTTTCGTTTGGCGCAAACGTCGCTCATTTTTTCATCGCGCGGAAAGCCCAATCCAATGCCCTGCGGAGTGCTCAGGTCCGCCGCATCTCCTGGGTCCTGCGGGGTTCGGCCGGCCTGGAAGCGGTGAGAGTGGCCTCCTCAAAACACCGCTTCCGGCCGGTCACCTTATTTTTGTGACCTCCAAAACGCGAAGGGCGCCCACTGGACGCCCTGCGAGCCATTAGCTGTCGAACCGCACTTACTTGATCTTGTATTCGCTGTACTCGACGTGCTTCTTGGCGATCGGATCGTATTTTTTCTTCTTCATTTTATCGGTCTGGGTGCGCGAGTTCTTCTTGGTCACGTAGTAGTGGCCGGTCCCCGCGCTGGAGACCAATTTGATTTTAAGACTGATGGCTTTGGCCATGTGTTTATCCTCGAAACGAAACCGGCGGTGGCGCCTTTGGCCGGGAACCTAGCGTCGGGCCCGGGAATGTCAAGAAACAGTGATTTTCATACACTTACAGCAGTTCCCGGAAAAACCGCTGATCCTTCATAAAATAGAACGGCACCGGCAGGTCATGCGCCATGCCGGCCGCGACCCGGGCCTTTAGCTCCTCCAGCACCACGGCGGTGATCGTCGGCATGTCCAGGTGGGCAGCTTGCTCGATCGGCACCCAGGTGAGCTCGATTAGCTCGGAATCCGGCCCTACCACGCCATCGATCCGGTGCGCGATCGCGGAGGCGTCGGCGGTGAAAAAACGCGTATCGAAACGGCGCGGCCGCCGCGGCGGCGTGATGGCGCGGGCGATAAAGTGAACTTGAGCGAGGTCGGGAAAGATGTGCGCCTTGGCGAAGTCCGCCCAGATCTCGCCCGGCGCCGCCGGCGCCTCGTTGCGCTTGACGCCGAGTAGGAGCCCGGTTTCCTCGGCGGTCTCGCGCACGGCAGCGAGCGGAAAGGCGCGCGCATATTGCGGCGTGTCATCGCCAACGCGCTCTAAGAGCTTCTTTTGGGTGTCCGGGTGCAGTTCGCTCAGCGCTGGCATGACGCGGTCGAGCGCTTCGATGCGGCCGCCGGGAAATACGAATTTCCCGGGCATGAACTTGTGGCTGTCGTGGCGGCGTCCGAGCAGGACTTTCGCCTCGGATCCTGAGCGGTCGATCAGCATGAGGGTTGCGGCATCGCGCGGCTCGCTGTCGGCGAACGACTGGTCGCGCTCCGATTTGGTCATGCGTTCGGTCAGGCGTGCGGCAGGGTCGGTCGTCATCGTGCCTTCCGTTGCTTGCCGCGATGGCGTTTGACGTTGCGGCGCTCGTGCTGCCGCGGCTCATGGCGCGGGTGCCGACGCGGCGCGCTGCGGCGCCCTTCCGAAAGCAATTCGAAGCGTAGCGCGCCGGCGACCGGCGCCGCCTCCACCAGCTTGACGGTGACGGGATCGCCGAGCCGGTAGGTCTCGCCGCTGTGGCGGCCGACCATGGCGTGATGGGCCTCGTCATAGTGAAAATATTCGTCGCCGATGGTACGCGCCGGCACGAAGCCGTCGGCGCCGGTCTCGTGCAGCTTCACGAACAGACCGGCACGGTGGACTCCGGAGATGCGCCCGTCAAAGGTGGCGCCGACGCGGTCGGCGAGGAAATGGGCGATCAGCCGGTCGTTGGTTTCGCGCTCGGCCACCATGGCACGGCGTTCGGTGGCGGAAATTTCTGCCGCAATCTCGGCAAGCTGCTTGTGGTCGGCGGCTTCGGGCAGCGCTCCGTCGCCGAGCTTGAGCGCGCGGACGAGCCCGCGGTGCACGATCAGGTCGGCATAGCGGCGAATGGGGGAGGTGAAGTGCGCGTAGCGGCGCAGGTTGAGTCCGAAATGCCCGTAATTCTCCGCGGCGTATTCGGCCTGCGCCTGGGTGCGCAAGACGATTTCGTTGACGAGCTGCTCGGCATCGCGGCCCTTCACCTGCGCCAGCACGCGGTTGAAGGCTTCGGCGCGCAACGCGCCGGCTTTGGGAAAATTGATGTCGAGGGTGGCGAGGAATTCGCGCAAGGCGGCGACCTTCTCCATCGCCGGCTCGTCGTGCACACGGTAGATCAGCGGCACCCGCGCCTTTTCGAGAGTTTCCGCGGCGGCGACGTTGGCGAGGATCATGAATTCCTCGATCAGCCGGTGTGCCTCCAGCCGCTCCGGCATGATCACGCGGTCGACGGTGCCGTCGCCCTTGAGCAGTATCTTGCGCTCGGGCAGGTCGAGATCCAATGGCGCACGCTCGGCCCGTCCCCGTACCAGCGTCTCATAGGCGGCATAGAGCGGCGTGAGCACCGGTTTGACCAAGCTTTCAGTGTCTTCGTCGGTGCGCCCGCCGATGGCGAGCTGCGCCTGCTGGTAGGACAGCCGCGCCGCCGAGCGCATCATCACGCGGTGGAACGTGTGCGAGCGCTTGCGCCCGTCGGCGCCGATCACCATGCGCACGGCCAGTGCCGCGCGGTCTTCCTTCGGGCGCAGTGAGCAGAGATCGTTTGAAATGCGCTCGGGCAGCATCGGCACCACGCGGTCGGGGAAGTAGACCGAATTGCCGCGCACCAGGGCTTCGCGGTCGAGCGCCGAGCCGGGCGTCACGTAATGGGCGACGTCGGCGATGACGACAGTGACGATAAAGCCGCCGCGGTTGTTGGCCGCCGTGTCGGGCTCGGCATATACGGCATCGTCGTGATCCTTGGCATCGGGCGGATCGATGGTGACGAGCGGCAGTTGCCGCCAGTCTTCGCGTTGCGACAGCGTGGCGGGCTTGGCGGCCTCGGCTTCTAGAATCGTCTCACGCCGGAATACCTGCGGGATCCCATGGGCGTGAATGGCGATCAGGCTGACGGCGCGTTCGCTCTTGAGTGAGCCGAGCCGCTCGACGATGCGCCCGGTGGGCGGCCCGAGGCGCCGCCCGCGGCTGGTTTCGACCGCGACCAGATCGCCATCCTCGGCCTGCGCCGTGCTGCCGGCGGGAATGACGAGCTCCTTGCCAAGCATTTTCTTGTCGACCGGCTCGATCCGCCCGCCGCCATGCGGCATTTTGCGGAAAATACCCAGCACACGGTGCTTGAGATGATCGACGATCTTGATGACGCGGCCGCGGTGGCGGATGCCGTCTTCTTCGTCGATTTCCTCAACGCGCAGCAAAACGCGGTCGCCGAGGCCGGCAGCCTCGCCCGGGCGCGCTTTGCGCGGAATATGGATGCGGATTTTCGGCGCAGCGCCATGTGCGTCCTCGTCCCATTCGTCGGGTGTGGCGATGAGATCGCCTCCGGCGTCACGCGCCGTCACGTCGGCGAGCACGGTGGAGGCCAGGAGGCCGGGGTGATGGATTTTCTTGCGGCGTTTTTCGATTGAACCTTCGTCGGACAATTCACGAAGGAGTCGCTTGAGCTCGGCACGCATCGCGTTCTTGAGGCCGAAGGCGCGGGCGATTTCGCGGGTGCCGACCTTGCCGGGTCGCTGGCGGATGAAGGCGAGGAGGTCGGCCTTGGAGGGAAGGGAGGGGGTCTTTTTCGTTTGCTTGTTCAAAATGAATAGTCCTGCGCTGAATAAGCGCGATTAAAAATCAATGTAATGATCGACAGCAGGCTTCGCCAGTTACTCGGCGGCCGTGGTTTTGCGCGCGGGCTTGGCCTTGGCGGCGGCAGCAACAGCCGGCTTCTTCGCCTTGGCGGCCGCGCCGGGTTTGGCTGCATTCTTGCTAGCTGAGCCCTGTTTGCGGCCGGCGGCGCGGCGCGCCTTGGGCGAATTGCCGACCGCGGAGGCGCGCGCATCGAGCAGTACGATGGCCTCGTCCAGCGTCACGGTGTCGGGTGTCTTGTCGCCCGTCAGGGTGGCGTTGATGCCGTTGTGACTGACGTAGGGTCCGTAGCGGCCGTTCTTGACCACGATCGTGCCGCCCTTGTCGGGATGCTCTCCCAGGGTTTTGCCGGGATCGGCGCCGAACCGCCGGCCTTTTTTCGGATTGGCGATCTTGTCGGCAATTAGGTGCATCGCGCGGTTGAGGCCGACGGTGAGAACGTCGTCGCCTTCTTCCAGGCTGGCGTAGGTCTTTCCGTGTTTGACGTAAGGCCCGAAGCGTCCGACGCCGGCGAGGATCGGCTCGCCGTCTTCCGGCGACTTGCCGACCTCGCGCGGCAGCGCGAGCAAAGCGAGCGCCTTTTCCAAATCGATGTCCTCGGGCGCGACGCCTTTGGGCAGGCTGGCGCGCTTGGGCTTCTCGGGCTTGGGCGCGTCGGGATCCTTCTTCTCGCCTTTCTTCAACTTCGGCGCCTTGATCTCTTCGCCGAGCTGCAAGTAAGTACCAAAGCGTCCGCCGCGCAGGGTGACTTCGAGATTTGTTTTTGGATCGACGCCCAGCACCTTGGTGGCCTGCGCGCCGGCGGCGCCAGGCGTCATCTGCCGGGTAAAGGTGCATTCCGGATAGTTTGAGCAGCCGATAAAGGCGCCGAAGCGGCCGACCTTGAGCGAAAGCTGGCCATTGCCGCATTGCGGACATTGCCGCACGGGGCCACCGTCTTCGCGCGCCGGGAAAATATGTGGCTCGAGCAGGTCGTTGAGTGCATCGAGCACTTGGGTGATGCGTATTTCCTTGATGTCGTTGACGGCGCCGATGAAGTCGACCCAGAAATCCTGGAGAACTTTTTTCCAATTGATCTCATTGTTGGAAACGCGGTCGAGTTGCTCTTCCAACGAAGCGGTGAAATCGTATTCAACGTACTTCTGGAAAAAGCTTTCCAGGAAGCCGACGACGACGCGGCCCTTGTCCTCGGGGATGAGTCGCTTCTTGTCGATACGCACATAGCCGCGATCCTGCAGCACTTGCAGGATGGAGGCGTAGGTCGACGGCCGGCCGATGCCGAGCTCTTCCATGCGCTTGACCAGCGCCGCTTCGGAAAAACGCGGCGGCGGTTCGGTGAAGTGCTGCGAGGTCTCGATGGCCTGTTTCGTGAGGGCCTCGTCCTGCGCCATCGCGGGCAGGCGGTTTGAATCCTCGTCTTCGGAGATTTCGTCTTGGCCTTCCTGATAGAGCGTGAGGAAGCCGTCGAATTTGACCACCTGGCCGGTGGCGCGCAGCTCGATGGTGCGGGCGCCGTTCTTGGCGGTGATATCGACGGTGGTGCGTTCCAGTTCCGCGGATTCCATCTGGCTCGCCACCGCGCGGTTCCAGATCAGCTCGTAGAGCCGCGCCTGGTCGCGGTCGACGTATTTGGCGACCTCGGCGGGAGAGCGGCTGGCGGAGGTCGGGCGCACCGCTTCGTGGGCCTCCTGCGCATTTTTCGACTTGTTCTGATAGGTGCGCGGCGAACCGGGCACGTATTCTTTGCCGTAGTTCTTGCCGATCATGCTGCGGATGTCGGCGATTGCCTCCGGCGTTATGTCGATGCCGTCGGTGCGCATGTAAGTGATGAGACCGGTGGTTTCGCCGTCGATCTCGACGCCTTCGTAAAGCCGCTGCGCCAGGCGCATGGCGATGGCCGGCGCGAAGCCGAGCTTGCGGCTGGCCTCCTGCTGCATGGTCGAGGTGGTAAAAGGCGGCGGCGGATTGCGCCGCGCGGGCTTGGCCTCGACGGCGGCGACGGTGAAGGCCGCGCCTTCGAGCGCCTGTTTGAGGTCTTCGGCCTGGGCGCCGTTGCCGATATCCAGCCGCTGGATCTTTTGGCCGTCGGCTCCGACCAGGCGCGCTTCAAACGCCTCATCGCGCGGGGTCGCCAGCTTGGCGACGATCGACCAGTATTCCTTGGCGACGAACTTCTCGATGTCCAGCTCGCGGTCGCAGATCAGCCGCAGCGCGACCGATTGCACACGGCCGGCCGAGCGTGCGCCCGGCAGCTTGCGCCACAGAACGGGGGAGAGCGTGAAACCGACCAAATAGTCGAGCGCGCGCCGCGCCAGATAGGCGTCCACCAGCGCGGCGTCGATGGCGCGCGGGTGCTTCATCGCCTCGGTGACCGACTGCTTGGTGATGGCGTTAAAGACGACACGCTCGACCTTCTGGCCCTTCAGCGCTTTCTTTTCGTTGAGTGCTTCCAGCACATGCCAGGAGATCGCCTCGCCCTCGCGATCGGGGTCGGTGGCCAGGATGAGGGTGTCGGCTTTCTTGAGGGCCTGGGCGATGTCGTTGACCCGCTTCTGCGACTGCGGATCGACCTCCCAAAGCATCTTGAAGTCGTTGTCGGGGTCGACCGATCCGTCCTTGGGCGGCAGGTCACGGATGTGCCCAAACGACGCCAATACCTCGTAGCCAGGTCCCAGATATTTGTTGATCGTCTTCGCCTTGGAAGGCAACTCGACAACGACAACTTTCATGGAAATCCAATGGTTTAGCGGCTAAATCCTATCCTGAGTCGGGTAAAATCGGCCGCCAGTTTCGCCCGAAACATGGGGAAGGTGGCAGTGGCTGTCAAATCAGGGCGGTGTGGAAGTCGCGTCAAAGCAAGCAAATAGGGCATGAACAAGACCTGGCACGCCGCGATTGCAACCTAAAGGTGTAATTATCACATAAGGCAATTAAAAAGATTACTATTCGGAGCAGACCGTGTATTTTTGTTGAAGCGGGCACATTCAGTGCGAGCCCGCGCGCGCGACGGCACGGATTGCAATGGCCAATCAACCCACGGCAAGCGACCCGGGCGATCGGGCGGCGGTAGCCAGCTACGTGGCAACTTTGTCGGCCGATCTCGCCACCATGGCGCGCAGCAACGGCCTCGAAACGCTCAGCTACCTGCTCGAAATGGTTCGCCTCGAAGCCGAAAGCGCCAGCCGGCACGATGGCGGGCGCTGATCAAGGCACCTTCACGCCGAGCTTCTCCAAAAACACTGTTGTCGGGTTGCCGTCCGGCGGCATGCCAAGTTTTTTCTGTTCGGCGCGGATGTTGTCGCGCAGGTCGAAATCAATATGGCCTTCGAAGTCGTTCACCTTGTAGCCGAGCACGGCCAGCTTCTTCTGCAACGCGATGCGCGCGTCGCGCGAGAGCTGACGGTCGTCGGGCGGCCATTTGGCCTTGATCGGTGATCCGCCATGCATGCGGTCGGCGAGGTGTCCGACCGCGACCGCGTAAGCATCCGAGTTGTTGTATTCCTTCAGCACGTCGAAATTCTCGGTGACGATGAATGCCGGGCCCTTGGCGCCGGCCGGGAAAAACAGGATGCCGTTGCCGTCCTTCGGCAACGGCTTACCGTCGGCGCGGCGAAAGCCGATCTTATGCCAGCCGGCGAAGCTGTCGCGGCTATGCATCAGATCAAAGCCATTCGGTACCGTGACCTCGAAGCCCCAGGGCAGGTCGCTGCGCCAGTTCCATTTACGCAGGTAGTTGGCGGTGGAGGCGAGGACGTCGGGCACATTTGTCCAGATGTCGGTTTTGCCGTCGCCGGAAAAGTCGAAGGCATAGTCCACGACATTGGATGGCATGAACTGGGTCTGGCCCATGGCGCCGGCCCATGAGCTCACCATGCGGCTGCGCGGGAAATGATTATCCTGCATGACACGCATAGCGACCAGCAACTCATTGCGAAAATACGGATCGCGGTAGCCCACATAGCCGAGCGTCGCCAGCGAACGAAACACGTCCCAGCGATCCTTGTCGGCGCCGAAATCACTCTCGATGCCCCAGAGTGCGAGTAGGATCCAGCGCTCGACGCCGAATTTCTTTTCGACCGCGTCGAAAGTCTTGGCCCATTGTCTGGCCTTCACTTCGCCGTCGGCGATGCGGCGGCGGTTAACGACTGCGTTGACGTAGGCGCCGAACGGCCTGCCGTATTCCGGCTGCCGCTTGGTGGCGGCGATCACGCGCTTGTCGGGCGTGACGCCTTTCATAGCGAGATCGAACGTGGCGCGCGTGACGCCCTTGGCCTGCGCGTCGGGCCACAGCTTGGCGGTGAATTGCGCGAAGGATTGCTGCGGTTGTGCCTGCGCCGGAGCGGCACAGGGCGCGAGCGCGAACAGTGCGAGCCAGCGAATGAGCATGTGCCTTAAGATGTCGCGCCAGCCTTTTCCTCTTGCAGCGCGAACCGCCCGCTGCCTCCACATCAAGCTGGTTGCCAACGGGAAACACGCCACACGCTTCGCTTGGCGTTGACAGCAGACCATATCACGCCAGCGGCTTGAAACGGGTTTCGGGGATCAGGAATAAGGCGGTGAACAGCCCAACCGTCCCTGCCGCGGCGATCCAATAGGCGGGCGCCACGGGATCGCCTGTATACACAGTCAGCCATGTCGCGATCAATGGCGTGGTGCCGCCGAAATAGCCGATCGAAATGTTATAGGCTAATGCCAGTCCGGTACATCGCACGCTCTTCGGAATCAATTCGACCATGCTCGCGGTAGCCCCGCCGAACAACAGGCCCACTGCCGTGACGTAGCCAAGCTTGCGCAGGAAAATCATTGCCGGATCGGTGCTGTGTATCAGCTCCAGGAACGGTATGGCGCCGACCGACAGCAGGAGGCTGCCCGCGATGATCAGCGGTTTTCGACCGATCCGGTCGGACAGCCAAGCGGCGATCGGAGCGATCAGCAGCAGAAAGATCATGGCGCCGGTGTTCAAACCGAAGGCCACCTTCGACGTTACCTTGTCTATGCTCTGCATATAGGAGACGGAATAGACGAGCGTCGAATAGATGCCAACGCCGACCGCTATATTCAGCAACGCCACTTTGGCCACGTCCCAGCGATAGACCCCGAACGAGTCGCGCACGGGCTGCCTGGAGGCGCTGATCGCATCCGCGACGGAGAGGCCGGCTCTGACAAAGTAGCCCGGACCCGCGATCAATATCCCGGCAAGGAAGGGGAGCCGCCAGCCCCAAGCGGAAATCTGGCTTTCGCTCAACGTTGTCGCCAGGAGAAAGCCCATCGCGGAGCCAATCATGATTCCGAATACTGAACCCCACGGGGCCCAAATGGCATTGAGTCCGCGGCCGTTCTCCGGGGCATGTTCGACGAGAAAGACGATCGAGTTGGTATACTCGCCGCCGGCCGACAGCCCCTGGATGAGGCGGAGAGCGATGATCAGGATCGGCGCCGCGATGCCGATCGATCCGTAGGTCGGCAGACAGCCCATCAAGAAGGTCGGTACCGCCATCGCCAAGATCGACAGAAGAAGAGCCCGCTTTCGCCCCAATAAATCGCCGATGCGTCCAAAAATCAGGCCGCCCAGCGGTCTTACGACGAAACCGGCGGCGAAGGCGCCAAATGCGGCAATCAACGAAACTTTGGGATCCTGTGCCGGGAAGAATTGTTGACCAATGACGATGGCGAAGTAGCCGTAGAGCGCGAAGTCGTACCATTCCATCGTATTGCCGACCAAGCCGGCGAGGATGATGCGGCGGCGAGACGGAAGCTCAGGCTTTTCGGGCATCGATGGAGCGGTCCAATTGTGCGATTAGATCGTAGGGACAGCGGACCGAACGGGGCGCGCTGACCCGCGTGGCGTCACTCCTAGACGTTCGAGCAGGCCCGTGGCTGGGTTGCCGACCGGCGCCTCGATCAACGAGCTTCGCGAATCTCGCGCGCAACTATAGCAGCGACACCAGCCCGCCGCCGTGGCGCTCCAGCCGGCCGGCAATTTCGAGTTCCAACAGCACCGTGCGCACGATCGCAGGCGAGGTCTGTGATAGCCGCACCAGATCGTCGATCGCGACCGGAGTCGGCCCCATCAGTGCGATGATGCGGCTGCGCTCGTCCTCTCCCGGCTCGGTGTCGGGCGGCCCGGGCGTTTCCTGCGCGGGTTCTTGCGCCGGTGGCGGCTCCAGCCCGCGGCCGAGGATCGGCTCCAGCACGGCGATGACGTCGGCGGCTTCGGTCACGAGCGTCGCGCCTTGTTTGAGCAGTCCATTAGTGCCTTCGGCGCGCGGGTCGAGCGGGGAGCCCGGCACCGCGAACACCTCGCGGCCTTGCTCGCCGGCCAGCCGCGCGGTGATGAGCGAGCCGGAGCGGCGCGCCGCTTCCACGATCACCACGCCGACGGCGAGCCCCGAGATCAGCCGGTTGCGGCGCGGGAAGTCGCGCGCGCGCGGCTCCCAGGTCAGCGGCATTTCGGAAACGGCGGCGCCTTCGGCAAAAATTGTTTCCAGCAACTCGGCATGTTCGGCCGGATAGATGCGATCGTGGCCGCCGGCCAGCACGGCGATGGTGCCGGAGGGGAGGCTGGCGCGGTGGGCGGCGGCGTCGATACCGCGCGCTAAGCCGGAGACAATCCCGAAGCCCGCTTCGCCCAGGTCGCGCGTCAGCCGTTCCGCAAATTTGACGCCGGCAGCGGATGCATTGCGCGAGCCGACGATGGCGACCAGCGGCCGCGTCAATATCGATAGCTGCCCGCGCACCGCCAGCAGCGGCGGCGGATCGTCGATCATCTGCAGCCGCGGCGGATAGTCAGGTTCTCCGAGCGCAACGAACGCGATGCCGCGCGCCCGTGAGGCTTTCAGTTCGGCGGCGGCGTCTTCCTGCGGGCAGATGCGCGCCGGTCCCGCCGCGCCGCCGTAATAATTGACCAGGTCGCGGAAAGTACGCGGGCCGACATTGTCGCAGCGGATCAGGCGCAACCAGTCGAGCCGCTGCTCCTCGCTCAGTCGCACGCCCTCACGCAACGCCAAGCCCCCCACAGCCACGCGCCGGAAGCATCGCCTATGGGGCAGGGGACGACAACCGGGAGTTTATAATTGAGTTGTGGCCTTGGCGCCGATCTTGCCCTCGCTCCCCTGCAGCAGGCGGGCGATATTGGCGCGGTGCATGATCCACAAGAGCACGGTGAGAATGAGGAACAGCACGGCGATGTGCGGCCGGCCGAGGAGATAAAGCGCGGCCGGGGTGAGGGCGCTGGCGACGAGCGCGGCGAGCGAGGAATAGCGGGTCGCGAATGCGACGACGAGCCAGAGCGCGCATAAGATCAGCGCCGCCGGCCAGAAGAGTCCGAGCAGCACGCCGATATAGGTGGCTAGGCCCTTGCCGCCCTTGAAGCCAAGCCAGACCGGAAACAGATGGCCGAGGAAGGCGCCGAGGCCCGCGGCGACCGGGGCGTAAGAGGGAACGCCGAGCGCCGGGTTGGCGCGCGTCAGATAAGAGATGACCAGCACCGCCACGGTGCCCTTCAGCATGTCGCCGAGGAGGGTCAAGACCGCGAGCTTCTTGTTGCCGGTGCGCAGCACGTTGGTGGCGCCGATGTTGCCGGAGCCGATGGTGCGCACGTCCGGCCCGCCGCTCATGCGCGTCAGGATCAACCCGAACGGGATCGAGCCGAGCAGATAGCCGAACAGGAAGGCGAGGGCGGTCGTCATGGCGCTATTCTGTCATTCTGGGACACGCGTGAAAAGCGCATGAATCCCGAATTCCAGAATTTAGAGATCACACGTACTCATACACCGTGCGGCCGGCGACGATGGTGCGCACCACGCGGCCCAAAAGGCGGGCCTCGTCGAACGGCGTGTTCTTGCACTTCGACTTGAGCTCGGCCGGATCGAGCACCCAAGGCAGTTCTGGATCGACCACGATCAGGTCGGCCGGCGCGCCGCTGCGCAATGTGCCGCCCGGCAATCCCAGCAGCTCGGCCGGGCGCGTCGACATTGCGCGCAGCAGCGTCATCAGCTCGATCTCGCTGCTATGGACGAGGCGCAATCCGGCGGTGAGCATGGTTTCCAGCCCGATCGCGCCGGGGCTCGCTTCGGCGAACGGCAGCCGCTTGGTTTCGACGTCCTGCGGATTGTGATCAGACATCACCACGTCAATCAAGCCACTTGCGATTGCCGCGACCAGGTGCTTGCGGTCGTCCTCGCTGCGCAGCGGCGGCGACAGTTTCAGGAAGGTGCGGTAGGACCCGATGTCGTTTTCATTGAGCGTGACGTGATTGATCGAGGCCGATGCCGTGACATTGAGCCCGGCATCCTTGGCGAGGCGCAGCACCTCAAGCGATTCCCCGCAGGTCACCGAGGCGGCGTGATAGCGCCCGCCAGACAAGGCGACCAGCCGGATATCGCGTTCGAGCATCACCGTCTCCGCCGCTTTCGGAATGCCGAGCAGGCCGAGCCGCGCGGCGAATTCGCCTTCGTTCATGACGCCGTCGCCGACCAGATCCGGGTCCTCGGTGTGGTGCACGATCAGCGCGTCGAAATCGCCGGCGTAAGTGAGCGCGCGCCGCATCACCTGCGCGTTGGTGACGCTTCTGTCGCCGTCGGTGAAGGCGACCGCGCCGGCAGCCTTGAGCAGGCCAATCTCAGTCATTTCCTTGCCTTCAAGGCCCTTGGTGATGGCCGCCATCGGATGCACGTGCACGATCGCGGTATCGCGCGCGCGCCGCAGCACGAAATCGACAGTTGCCGGATCGTCGATGGCCGGTGAGGTATCGGGCTGGCAAATGATGGTGGTGACACCCCCAGCGGCTGCCGCCTGGCTTGCCGAGGCGAAAGTCTCGCGGCTGGCGGCGCCCGGCTCGCCGATGAAGGCGCGCATGTCGATCAAACCCGGCGCGACGACCTTGCCGCGGCAATCGACGACGTCGGTGCCTTCCGGCACGCCGGCAGCCCCGATGCCACGTTTGGCTTCGCGGATCACGCCGTCGGCGATCAACAGGTCGCCCGCCATGTCGAGGTCGCGCGACGGATCGACGATCCGGGCGTTGGCGAGCAGGATCGGGCGGCGGTCGGAGAGCATCATGTCACGCGTTCGGTAAATTCCGCGACAGCGCTTCCAGCACTGCCATGCGCACGGCCACGCCCATCTCGACCTGCTCGCGGATCAGCGACTGGGCGCCGTCGGCGACGATTGAGTCGATCTCGACGCCGCGGTTCATCGGTCCCGGATGCATGACCATCGCGTCAGGCTTGGCGTAGCTGAGCTTTTTCTCGTCGAGGCCCCAATAGTTGAAATACTCCGACACCGACGGCACGAAGGAGCCGTTCATGCGTTCGCGTTGCAGGCGCAGCATCATGACGATGTCGGCGCCGCTCAAACCCTCGCGCATGTCGCGCGCGACCTCGACCCCGAAACGCTCGATCCCGGGAGGCAGCAAAGTCGAGGGCGCCACGACGCGTACGCGCGCGCCCATAGTGTTGAACAGCATGATGTCGGAGCGGGCGACGCGCGAATGCAGGATGTCGCCGCAGATCGCCACCGTGAGGCCTTCGATGCGGCCCTTGTTGCGGCGGATGGTGGCGGCATCGAGCAGCGCCTGGGTCGGGTGCTCGTGCGAGCCGTCGCCGGCATTGATCACCGAGCAGTCAAGCTTGCTCGCCAACAACTCGACCGCGCCGGAGGCGTGGTGGCGCACCACCAGGATGTCGGGATGCATGGCATTGAGCGTGATGGCGGTGTCGATCAGCGTCTCGCCCTTGCGCATGGAGGAGACGCCGACCGACATGTTCATGACGTCGGCGCCGAGTTCTTTCCCCGCCAGTTCGAACGACGACTGGGTGCGGGTGGAGGCCTCGAAGAACAGGTTGATCTGGGTGCGACCGCGCAGCGAGGAGCGCTTTTTCTCGACCTGGCGGTTGAGCTCGACGAATTCCTCGGCGAGGTCGAGCAGGCCTGAAATGTCGTCGCGCGAAAGCCCCTCGATCCCCAACAAATGCCGCCTGCTGAGGACGAAGGATGATTTCGGCGCGATGTTCATTAAAGAAATGTCTATAGGCGCAAGTTCCCCCCGCGGCAAGGGGCGAAAGTAAACCGGCCCACAACACTCCCGTACGCGGTTAACCGCCGGTAATCCGCGTAATCAATGCGTCGGCTAGCGTTTGAGATTGGCGAGGCGGTCGAGCGCGCCTTGCAGGATGTAGGCGGCGGCGTGCTGGTCGATGACCGCCGCGCGCTTGGCCCGGCTGACATCGGCGGCGATCAATTCGCGCTCGACGGCGGCGGTGGAGAGCCGTTCGTCCCACAGCGCGATCGGCAGCTCTGTGAGCTTGGCGAGATTGCGGGCGAAGGCGCGGGTCGATTGCGCGCGCGGGCCCTCGGTGCCGTCCATGTTGACCGGCAGCCCGAGCACGAAGCCGACCACCGTGCGCTCGGCCGCAAGCGCCAGCAGGCGCTTGGCGTCGGTGGTGAAATTTTTGCGCGCGATGGTTTCCACCCCGGCCGCCAGCTTGCGGTCGGGATCGCTGGACGCGACGCCGATGGTCTTGCTGCCGAGATCGAGCCCGAGCAGCGCGCCGCGCGGCGGCCAATGCGCGGCGGCATCGACCAGAGGCAAAATCATAGCCATCAAGGAACGGTCCCTGCCGGCAACGCCGCCGCATGCGCGGCAATCGCGCCCGCGGTGGTGAACCAGACCTTGTCGTCGGCCTTGCGAACGAGATGATTGAGCGCGCGCGCCAGATGCTTGAAACGGTGCGGCCAGCCGACAATGTAGGGATGGAGCGCGACGCCCATCACCAACGGCCGCTTCGCGCTTTCGGCGAGCATCACCTCGAAAGCGTCGACGATCATGTCGGCAAATTCCGGGCCCTCGCGCTTGCGGGCGACGATCTGCGGAATGTCGTTGAGCTCCTGCGGGTAGGGCACCGAGAGGATGCGGCCCTTGCGCGTTGTCATCCAGACCGGCTGGTCGTCGTGGCACCAGTCGAGCATGTAAGCATAGCCGGCTTCCTGCAGCAGATCGGGCGTTGCCGGCGACTGTGAGATCCAGGGGCCGAGCCAGCCGCGCGGGCGTTGTCCCCAATGTTGTTCCAACGCGGCAGTGGTTTCGGCGATCAGCGCGCGCTCGTCGGCTTCGGAAAGCGATCCCTGGCGCTCGGAATTGGTGCGGCCATGTCCGACAATCTCGGCGCCGGGAAATGCATCGACCGCCTGGGCTGCGTGCTCGATCATTGCCGCGTTGACCAGTAGTGAAACCGGCAGCTTCAGATCGGCAAACAGCTCCGCCAGACGAAACACGCCAACCCGGTTGCCGTAGTCGCGCCAACTGTAATTGAGCACGTCCGGCTGTGGCCCGCCGGGCGCCAGTTCCGCGCCCAGCCCTTCGCCGAAGGCGAACCATTCGAGATTGAGGCCGAGATAGATTGCTAGCCGCTTGCCGCCTGGCCAGTCGTAGGGCTGGCGCGCGGTGATGGGCGAGTAGGGATAGCGGCCGTGGGTGCGGGCGGGGCTCATGAGCGTCATCTTAAGCGTCGGCGGGCGGGGGCGGGACGCGATTCCGTTAAAATTTTAGCGATCGCGGTGCTGTTCTGTTCACCGCCGTAGCGGCCCGCGCGCGCAAAAACCAATAATGGGCCAAGCAACCGAAAGGTAGCCGAAAACGTTTGGCCGCCATTAAGCCTGTACGCGGTAGTTTCGCCGCAACGATAAAGGCTTCAAGCGGGACGGGCAGGTAATGACGCATAGTGAAGCGTCGGCCGCGTGGCGGCTGTTCACCTATAACTGGTTTCCGCTCGGGGCGATGGCGCTGGTGCTGGCCGGCGCCCTTGGGCTGACGGACTTTTCGATCAAGCCCACGAGCATGCTGCTGCCGCTCGGGGCCGTCGTCGTCTATGGCGGCGCCGCCTATTACAACGCCCTGACGCCGCATCGGCGCGACCCGCCGGTGATCTTCATCCTGGGCGCGACCGCGCAGCTTTTGCTGATAAGCCTGCTGATGACTCCGCTCACCTATATCGCGGCCGCTCTCGACCTGCCGATGCAGGACGCCCATCTGGCCGCTCTCGATCGCGCTCTCGGGCTCGATTGGCGCGGCTACCTCGACTTCTTCAACGACCGGCCGCAACTGATCGGGTATCTGGTGCTCGGCTACGCCATGATCGCCTGGCCGGTGTTCGGCGTTCCGATCGTGTTGGGGGCGGCTCGCCAATACGAGCGCCTGCAGCAGTTCACGCTCGCCTTTGCGCTGGCACTGATAGCGACCACCGTGTTGTCGACGCTGACACCGGCACTCGGCACTTATTATGAGCTGGGCCTGACGCCTGCTGACCACGCTCACATCACGCCCGGCGGTTTTCTCGACCAATTGCGCGATTTCCCGCGCGTGCGCGACGGCTCGCTGCGCCAGCTCGACATCAAGCATTTGGTCGGGATCATCACCTTTCCGAGCTTTCATGCCGCCGCCGCGGCGCTCTATCTGTGGGCGTTCTGGGCGGTGTGGTGGATGCGGCCGCTGGCGCTGATGACCAACGGCATGATGTTGTTGGCGACACCGATCGGTGGTGGCCACTATTTCGTCGATGTGTTCGCCGGCATGGGCGTGGCGGTACTTGCGATTGTGGCGGCACGCTGGATCGGCGAACGGGTGATGCAGCCGGTGCGCACGCAAGCAGTCCTGCCCGAGGGCGTGCCGACGGCCGTGTCGTCGCCAATTCAATTGCCAAACAGCCGTTAGACCGGGAAAAACCGAAGCCCCGCTGCCTGTATGTTTTGGCGAGGCGCCGGATACGTCCGTTTTCCTTGCCCCGCCGAACAAGAGGGGGGACGGCGCGCCGACCGGCGCGGCCATCCGGGTGCGGGGAGGAGCGTTCATCTCCCGCCCGCGGGCGCAGCATCTGGCTCCACCATCGCGACGCCTCTAGATGACGTCCTCAGCCGAGCCGGACGCAGGCACCACAAGCCCGCCCGGAAGCGGCGGGGATAGGTTCCTACGAAAATATGATAATTATCCTAGAAAGCCGGCTGGGGCGGCTCTTTATGGGTGCCTTGCCCCGCTGCCGCCGGCGGGCGCACAGTGCTGGTCGACACCGATGGTTCATGGAAGACGTTAAGGGGGGTTGATGCCGTACTCATTCTATTCGGCGCTGCGCGCGCTGGCGCCGCTCACGCTTGTTTTCGTGCAGCCCGCGGCCGCGTTGGCGCAGGCCTTTGAAAACCCGCCTTCGTTCAACGCCGCGAAAATTCCTGGCATCAAGCGGGTCGGGCCCGACTATACCATTCGCAATCCGGTGCGCAGCGACGGTATCCTGCGCGTCTACATCCTGACCACGCCCTACGGCGAAGTAACCGTCAACGGCGATGAAATGCTGCGCATGCGCATCAACGAGCTCGATGCGCTCGCCAAATTGGACAAGGTGAGCACCTCGGAGAGCTTCGGCCGGGCGCTGGCTGAGGCCGGCATCAGTCCGCTGAAATTTACCGGCCAGTTGATTGTCAATCCGATCGGCACGGTGCAGAACACGCTCAATGGCGTTGGCGCGTTTTTCGGCCGCATGGGATCAAGCATGAACAATGCGGATAACGCGCGCGATGACGCCGTCTCCGATTTGATCGGCGTGACCGACCAACGCCGTCACATTGCCGCCGCCTATGGCGTTGACCCCTACACGGACTTCCCGCCGCTGGCCGCCAAGCTCAATCAACTGTCGCAAGCGGCCGCCGCCGGCGGGCTGGTAGTGACCGGTGCGCTGCTGCTGGTTCCCGGCAGCGTCGGCATCATCGTGTCCAACCTGTCTACCGCGTACAAGGTCAACGATATCGGCATCGATGATCTCGCGCGCGATTACACAGCGGCACAAATTCTCGACATCAACCGTGCGGCGCTTGCCAGGATGGGAGTGGCACCCGAATTGAGCACCAAACTGCTCGCCAACCGCAACTTTACGCCGATCGACATGGCGGCCATGGTCGCCGCGATCGAGAGCATGAAGGCGGTTCAGGATCGGCAGGTGTTCTTTGCGCGCGCGGCGGAGGCGAACGGGCGCGCCATCGCCTATTTCATGCGCCGGCAGGCGGAGCTTTTGGCCGACGATCATCGTAAGCACGGCGGCTATGTCCGCTTCGTGGCCCTGGCCAGCTATCCATTTGTCGTGACCCGCAAGGGCGATGTCATGGCGCTGCTGCCGATCGACATCTTGTCCTGGACCCGCACCACGTCTGCCGGCTTCGGCCAGGTTACCGCCGAGCGCAAGCGGGCGGCACCCAAGGCGCACGGCGTGCTGCGCATCGGCGGCACGGCGACCAGTTTGGCCAAGCGGCGGCTCAAGGCGGAAGGCTGGGCCGTGCTGGAGCATCAGCACCCCTAGGGCTACACGCCGCCGGTTGCCGGCGAAAACCCGCCTCTGCTATACGCGGCTCGCCGCGCCACAATGAGGGTTCAATGTCCGTCGACGCCGCTACCGTCCGCCACATCGCGCATCTCGCCCGCATCGCGGTGGCCGAGGACGAGATCGAGCACCTCAAAGGAGAGCTCAACGCTATCCTTGCCTGGGTCGAGCAGCTCGGCGAGGTCAAGGTCGAGGGCATCGAGCCGATGACCTCGGTGACGCCGATGACCATGAAGAAGCGGATCGACGTCGTCACCGACGGCGGCATTGCCGAAGATATCGTCAAGAACGCGCCGGCGAGCGATGACAATTTCTTTTTGGTTCCCAAAATCATCGAGTGAAAGTGGTCGATTAAATGTGCATCGCATGTGAACTGGGCTTGTGGATCGCGATGGATGCGCTGCCGGACAGCCCTCCGCCCGGCTTTCCGGGAGCGCGCGCGACGCCGGACGACGCTGCGCGCTTTGCCTGCGATACACCGGACGGGGCCAAGCCCGCACGCGATGCGGGATCGCGCGAGGACGAGCCCGCGCCGTGAGTGAACTGACCGCGCTCACCTTGGCGCAGGCGCGCGACGGGCTGACGAAGAAGAGCTTCTCCGCCGTCGAACTGGCGCAAGCGCATCTTGCGGCGATCGAGAAAGCGCGCGCGCTCAACGCTTTTGTGCTGGAAACTGCGGAGCGCGCCGCCGACATGGCGAAAGCGTCGGATGCGCGCATCGCCAAGGGCGACGCCAGGCCGCTCGACGGCATTCCGCTGGCGATCAAGGACATGTTCTGCACCGCGGACGTGCGCACCACCGCCTGCTCGCACATCCTCGACAATTTTGTGCCGACTTATGAGTCGACCGTCACCGCCAGTCTGTGGCGCGACGGCGCGGTGCTCTTGGGCAAGACCAACAATGACGAGTTCGCCATGGGCTCGTCGAACGAGACCTCGTTTTTCGGGCCCGTGATCTCGCCCTGGCGGCGGAAAGGATCGAATACGCCGCTGGTGACCGGCGGCTCCTCGGGCGGATCGGCGGCGGCGGTGGCGGCGAACCTGTGCCTGGGCGCGACCGGCACCGATACCGGCGGCTCGATCAGGCAGCCGGCCGCGTTTACCGGCACCGTCGGCATGAAGCCAACCTATGGTCGCTGCTCGCGCTGGGGGATCGTGGCCTTTGCGTCCTCGCTGGACCAGGCCGGGCCGTTTGCGCGCAGCGTGCGCGACGCGGCGATCCTGCTGCGCTCCATGGCGGGGCCAGACGACAAGGACACCACCTGCGTGGACTTAGCCGTGCCGGACTACGAGGCCGCGGTCGGCAAATCGGTGACGGGTCTGCGCATCGGCATTCCGAAGGAATATCGCGTCGAGGGCATGCCGGCAGAGATCGAAGAGCTTTGGCAGAAGGGGCGGGAATGGCTGAAGACGGCGGGCGCCGAGCTAGTCGACATCTCGCTGCCGCACACCAAATACGCGCTGCCGGCCTATTACATCGTCTGCCCGGCGGAGGCCTCCTCCAATCTCGCGCGCTACGACGGCGTGCGCTACGGGTTGCGGGTTGAGGGCAAAGACGTCAAGGCGATGTACGAAGGCACACGCGGCGAAGGCTTCGGCAAGGAAGTGCGCCGGCGCGTGATGATCGGCACCTATGTGCTCTCCGCCGGATATTACGACGCCTATTATTTGCGCGCACAGAAGGTGCGCACGTTGATCAAGCGCGATTTCGAACAGGCGTTCGATAGAGGCATCGACGCCATGCTGACACCGGCGACGCCGTCGGCTGCCTTCGGCATCGGCGAGAAGGCGGGCGGCGATCCGATCGCGATGTATTTAAACGACGTGTTCACGGTGACGGTGAACATGGCCGGCCTGCCGGGCATTTCGGTGCCGGCGGGGCTGGACGCGCAAGGCCTGCCGCTCGGCTTGCAACTCATCGGGCGGCCGTTCGACGAGACGACGCTGTTCTCGCTTGGGGCTGTACTGGAGCAGGCCGCCGGCTGTTTCGCGCCGGAGCGGTGGTGGTGACGCCGGCTGCCTTCAATGCTTCACTTGCCAATCCGGCGCCGCCGCGTGAACTCGCCGCGCCGCTTACGGCGCTGTGGTGGGCGAAGAAAGGCGACTGGGAGAAGGCGCATCGCATCGTCATGGACGAGACGGGCCAAAACGCCGCCTGGGTGCATGCCTATTTACATCGCATCGAAGGTGATACCGGCAATGCCACGTACTGGTACGCGCAGGCGCGCAAGCCGGTGGCGAGCGGCGATATCGATGTGGAATGGATTGCGATGATCGATGCGCTGCTTGAAGCGCGCGGTTGAATCATTTGCACACAGACTTTGTGTGCAAATGTCCCAACGTGCCCGCGCGCATAAATTCCCACCGACGAATATTTCGGAGAAAGCAACCGACACGCTTGGCCGCGCCCGATGGTACGGTCATACTTGCGGACAGCGGGGAGGGGCATCCGTGGCTGCGAGCGCAACGCACGCAATCGTGCAGGAAATGTACGACGCCTATGAGCGGCGCGATTTCGAGCGCATCGCAGCTGTGATCCATGACGACATCAACTGGGTAATCTATGCGCCGGTGGGCGTCTTTCCGTTTGCCGGGCCGCGCCATGGCCGCAAGGACGTGTTGGAAGTCCTGGCAGCCATAGCGGAACGCTATGTAGTGGAAGGCTATAAACGCGAAATCGTCATCGTCGAGGGCGACCGCGCCGCCGTGATGTCGGACGTGAGTTTCAAACAGCGCGCCACCGATCGCATGCTGAGATTCCGGATCGCCAACTTCCTGCGCTTTCGGGACGACCGCCTGATCGAGTTTCGCGAATTCGTCAACAGTTTCGACATGGTTGAGCAGGCGCTCGGACATGAGCTGAAAATTTGATCCGCAAATTTCCCTCTAAATGCCGCGTTCGACGGCGATGAGTTTTGAAGAACCATGACCACCGGCCACGACCCCGCTTCCGTCTCTCCCGGCGTTGATGCCGCCTGTCGGTGCGGGCGGTGATCGAGGATATTCAGGACACGTTCCGTCAAGGCGATTATGCCCGCATCGCGGCACGCTACGACGACGACCTGAACTGGCTCTTCTACGGACCGCCGTCGATCTTCCCCGAGATCGGCCACCGCCGCGGCAAGGTTGCCGTATTTCAGGTGCTTGAAGCGCTCAATGTGAAATACCGGTTCGACCGGCACGTCACCGAGTGCCTGATCGCTGAAAGCGACCGCGTCGCCAGCATCGCCGACGTGACGCTGGTGCAACTCGCCAGCAGCCGCACCATCCGCTGCCGCATCGCCAGCTTCCAGCGGGTGCGCGACGGCCGGGTGGTGGAGTATCGCGCATTCATGGACAGTTTCGACGCGGTCGAACAGGTGCTGGGGCAGGAATTGCCGGTATGAATACCGATCTTGCCCGCGTGGCGGCGAGCGGCTAGCTCTAGCCGCATGAACGTACAAACCAAACCCGACCGACTGATCAAAGGTGCGACCGGCGACTGGGAAGTCGTCATCGGCATGGAGGTGCACGCGCAAGTCACGTCCAAGTCGAAGCTGTTCTCCGGCGCGTCCACCGAATTCGGCGGCGCCCCCAATTCACACGTCTCGCTGGTCGATGCCGCCATGCCCGGTATGCTGCCGGTGATCAACGAGGAATGCGTGCGGCAGGCGGTGCGCACCGGGCTGGGGCTGAATGCGCAGATCAATCTGAAGTCGGTGTTCGACCGCAAGAATTATTTCTATCCCGACCTGCCGCAGGGCTATCAGATCAGCCAGTACAAGCAGCCGGTGGTGGGCGAGGGCGAGGTGGTCGTCGACCTGGAGGGTGGCGAGAGCGTCACCGTCGGCATCGAGCGGCTGCATCTCGAGCAGGACGCCGGCAAGAGCCTGCACGAGCGGCATCCGACCCTGTCCTATGTCGACCTCAATCGCTCCGGCGTGGCGCTGATGGAGATCGTGTCCAAACCCGACCTGCGCTCGTCGGGCGAGGCCATGGCGTTCCTCGCCAAGATGCGCTCGATCCTGCGGTATCTTGGAACCTGCGACGGCGATATGGAAAAGGGCTCATTGCGCGCGGACGTCAACGTCTCGGTGCGCCGGCCGGGCGAGCCGCTCGGCACCCGCTGCGAGATCAAGAATCTCAATTCGATTCGCTTCATCGGCCAGGCCATCGAGCACGAGGCGCGCCGGCAGATCGAGACCCTCGAGGACGGCGGCGCCATCGAGCAGGAGACGCGGTTGTTCGACACCGGGCGCGGCGAAACCCGCTCCATGCGCAGCAAGGAAGAGGCGCACGATTACCGCTATTTCCCCGATCCCGACCTGCTGCCGCTGGAATTGACGGCGGAAGACGTCGCAGCGCTGAAAGCGGCGTTGCCGGAACTGCCCGACGAGAAGAAGGCGCGCTTTGTGTCCGCCTTCGCGCTGTCGGCATATGACGCCGGCGTGCTGGTGGCCGAGCGCGAAACCGCGGACTATTTCGAAAACGTGGCGAAAGGGCGCGACGCCAAGGTGGCGGCTAACTGGGTGATCAACGAATTGTTCGGGCGGCTGAACAAGGAAGCCTTGCCGATCGGGTCGTCGCCGGTTACCGCCGCGCAGCTTGGCGGGCTGCTCGACCTGATCGCAGACCGCACGATTTCCGGCAAGATCGCCAAGGACTTATTCGAGAATCTCTGGAGCGAGGGCGGCGACCCCCGCGCCATCGTGCAAGCGCGCGGCATGACGCAAGTCACCGACACAAGCGCCATCGAAGCAATGGTTGACGACGTCATCGCCAAAAATCCCGACAAGGTCGCCGACGCCAAGAGCAATCCGAAGGCGATCGGCTGGTTCGTCGGCCAAGTGATGAAGTTGTCGGGCGGTAAAGCCAGCCCGCAGGCGGTCAACGAACTCCTGAAAAGGAAACTCGGGCTCTAAAGCGCGCCGTCGCCCGCGACGGTAACGCGGCGCGCTACGACAGCGTGCGCGCGTTCGCGCGCGCGACGAATATTTCGAATGCGGATCGGATTCGACGACCGCTTCGTTCGCAAAAATTCCCGGCCGGACCCCCTCGACGCCCGCGAATCACCTGGCACTGATTCGCTCTTTTTTGATCAATTCCGCCCCCTCGGCACCCTCGCGCGCGGTAAATTGTGTAAAATTTTTTCGCTGTGCACACAGGTGCGCGGCGCACGCGATCGCGATGAAATTCGCCGCGCATGGACGCATTTTTGCGTCGTGTTTGCGCTTCGTGTGCGAAATGCGGACGCGCAAGAAATCCTTATTTCATCGTAGTTTTTGCAACGTCAACGATGCGCGCGCAATGCGATGCGACGTGTTTACGCAACGCTTACATCGCGCAACATGCAACGCGATGGCGCGCGTCGACGGGCGCCAAATGCGCGCCGCGTACACGTTTCGTTAAGCGGGACACTGTTTTTTTCGTCGTGCTGTAGTAAACGAAATGCAGTGCGCGTCGATTCGCGGCGCGCGCTGATGCGACACCCGCCATGTTACATGGCTAGGAGGGCAGCAATGGCGAAACGTAGAAAGAAGGCAGCGGCGAAAGCGGCGAAGAAGGCGAAGAAGCGGCGGAAGAAGCTCTAGCCTAGCGCCACTTTCCGATCTTCGACCGTAAACTTCGTGTCGAAGAACGTCATACGGGCCGGTGTGCGTCAGGGAGTGATGAGCGTCTAGCAGTCGTTCCAGGGCGCCCCGGTTCCGATGATGAGAGAGGGCGTCGGCGAGACTTAACCGTCTCGCCGACGCCCTCGGTGTATCTGGGAGTCCGTGCGACGTGATCAGTCTTGCTTGCGGTCAGCGGGTCAGCGCGATGACCGCGCGATAAGAAACCGACGTGACGCGTTTATCCGCGCGCGCAGGCGCCCACAGTCTTCGGGCATCGGATGCGCATACGCTAGTCGTGCGGCCAGGTCATGGCCTCTTCTCGGCTTTCACTTCTTTCCATCCGACATCGCAATTCTACTAGTATTCGCATGTGGTCGTTGCCCGGCGGCTGGGTCTTGACTTGCTGGCGGGCACTGCGTGCGTCGGCTTGCGGTTTACCGCTGGCGCGCCTAGGTCTGACGGAGTTTTGCGGAAAGCTAATTGCAACGGAGCGATAACATGGCGCGCGGGAAGGTGAAGCGTAACGCGAAGTCCAAGGCGGGCAGGGCGAAATCCAAGGCCAAGCCGGTCAAGAAGAGCGCCACCAAGCTCAAGCAAACCAAGCCGATCGAGCTCTGGTACTGGCCGACGCCGAACGGCTTCAAGGTCTCGATCATGCTGGAGGAGTGCCGGCTGCCCTATACCATGATCCCGGTGAACATCTCCGCCGGCGAACAGTTCAAACCGGAGTTCCTGAAGATCTCGCCGAACAACCGAATGCCGGCGATCATCGATCCGCAAGGCCCCGGCGGGCGGCCAATCTCGATCTTCGAGTCGGGCGCAATCCTGCAATATCTCGGCCGCAAGACCGGCAAGTTCTATCCGGCCGACGAGCGCCAGCGCGTCGAGGTCGAGCAATGGCTGTTCTGGCAGATGGGCGGCGTCGGGCCGATGGCCGGGCAGGTGCATCACTTCAAGAATTACGCGGTAGAGACGCTGACCTATGCGATCAATCGCTACGTCGACGAGGTCAACCGGCTTTATGGTGTGATGAACCAGCGGCTCAACGACCGCGACTTCATCGCCGGCAAATATTCGATTGCCGACATGGCGCTCGTCGGCTGGGTCAATGGCTGGCAGCGGCAGGGTCAGGACATCAACGAATTCCCGCACCTCAAGCGTTGGCTCGACACCGTGAAGGCGAGGCCCGCGGTCCAGCGCGGCATGGCGCTCGGGCTGGATTTGCGCAAGGGCATCGACATGAAGGATCCGAATGTGCAGGCCGTGCTGTTCGGGCAGCGCGCGCGGGCGAGCTGAACGCACGCTGTGCGTTGAACGCCAGCGCGCGCTTCGCGTTTTCGGTTGGTGGTTAGCCCGCGCTGAACGGAACCGGTTAGCGGTCCGTCACCGGGCCGCGGCAAGCGGCGATTTGTTGTGTTATTACGGTAGCTTAGCTGGCCCCGGGCGAGGCGCCCGCGGTGGCGCGTTCATCATCGATTCATCGCAAGACTTAAACCCACATTCAAAAATTGTCCCGATGATCGCAGCGCTCGCGGGGAAGTTTCCGCGCGGCATGACAGGGGCGCGCACGGATCCGCGGGGGCGGACCGATGCGTAAGAATGGGGAGGCCGAAATGGCTGACAACGAGATGGCGCCGTCGAGCGCCGCAGACCCGGCAGACGCCGAGGGCTGCTTTGCACGCGGCATGATCTATTCGGCCGGCGCGGGCGTGGCGATCGATCTCATCGAGGCGCACAAGTGGTTCAATATCGCGGCCATGCGCGGCCACGGTGACGCCGCGCGCTTGCGCCGCGAAGTCGCCGAGCAGATGAGCGACGCCGAGATTGGCAATGCTCAGCGCGCTGCGCGCGCCTGGCTGCAGGCACATCCGCAGGCGAAGGCGGCGCCGGTGGTCCGCGCCGCCGCCTAACTGCGCTGCGCCACCACTAGCGTCGCTTGAGTTTGCGCGACTGCGCTGAAGAACCGGTGTAGAACTGGTTCTCTGTGCAATAGCCGCCGTTGCCGCTGATTGCGGCCATGCACTGTTGGTAGGTGACGAAGCCGCAATTCTTGCCGCCGCCACCGCGGTCGCCACTATAAATGGCGCACCATTTGTATTGGTCGGCGTGGGCCACCGACGCCGTCGCCATCGCTGCCGCGATCGTCGCCAGCATGATGGCCCCTGAGCATATCCGTCGCATCGCAAATCTCCCGGTTGCTTGTTTCAGGCAGATAACCCCGCCCCCATTGTTTTTGTTCGCGATCGGTACAAAAAGGTTCAACGGCCGCGCCGCCGCTCTTTATCAAGTTTGACCGCGGCACATAGATTCCTATACGCATTCCCGCACGCGGAGACGTGGCCGAGTGGCTGAAGGCGGCGGTTTGCTAAACCGTTATACGCTCCAAAGGCGTATCGAGGGTTCGAATCCCTCCGTCTCCGCCAGCCGTCTTGTGATCTGAAGTTCAGCGCAGGCAGCGGGCTATATCAACAGTCTCGTGCAAGCTTTTGCCGGCAGTGGCCGATTCGTTAACCAAGCTTGCCGCGGTTAAGGCCACCCCGTGCCCCCTCACGCCTCAGGGCCGCCTGCAAGGCCCCGCAGGACCCAAAAAAGGGCGTGCCTCGGAAATAGGCGGCTTAGGGGGCGGCAAGACCTGCACAACGGCCGAAAGCCCTTGGCGGGGGCAGGGGATAGAGTAACAAATTCGCTAACATAGCGCTGTTTTGACGTTGCGTTGCAGCATCGTGGTATTCTGTAACATATTGAATTTGAATAAGAAAAAGATTGGTGCGGATCGGGAAGTGGCTCAGGGAGGCTTGCCCAAGGGGGGCGACTAATTCTGCGTGTTTTTTGCGCAACACTTGATCGAAAAGCGGCATCCGGGCCTGTGGGAAGGGCCCTTCTTCATTGCACGTAAGACCTCATCGGATAATGTCACGGAGCGACGGAGGGGGGCATCCCCGTGTGTCGCGCTGTCCGGGTGGATGGATTGCACCAAGTGCTACGCCCAGGTTTGACGAACAAAGTTGGGCTGATCGCAGGGTGTGAAAAGTTTCTCGGTTGGCGGGGAGCAAGGGGAAGTTCCATCGGTGCTGTCGCACTGGGCGGATACGGAACCCTCTCACGATAAACATGTTTGGAGGTTCAAGATGAAGATGGTGAAAAGCCTTCTCCTTGGCTCCGCAGCGGGCGTCGTTGCGATTGCTGGGGCTCAGGCCGCCGATCTTCCCGTTAAGGCCAAGCCGGTCCAGTACGTGAAGATTTGCAGCCTGTATGGTGCGGGGTTCTATTACATTCCGGGTACCGATTTCTGCCTGAAGCTCGGTGGCTGGGTCCGTACCGAATACAACTTGAATTCGCACGGTTCATTCTCGCCGATCGTGTCCGGCGGCGACGCGCGGTTCACCCGCACTTCGAACGACAATACCTGGCGTACCCGCTACGTCCTCACGGTCGACGTACGCAATCAGACCGAATACGGCACGCTGCGGACCTATATCGCGTCGGGCATCACGACGAGCAACGGCAGCAACGCCGCCTCGCCGACATATAACAACCGCGCCTTCATCCAGTGGGCGGGCTTCACGATGGGTCTGGCGAGTTCGTTCTTCGATTTCTCGCAGTTCTCGGACTTCTCGAACCAGACCAACATCATCGGCTCCGATACCGGTGGTAACGGCATTATGGTGTGGGCCTATACCGCCCAGCTCGGTAACGGTCTGTCGGCGAGCATTTCGCTGGAAGATCCGACCCACGATTATCGGAGCAAGGGCATCATTAATACGGGCAATGCTGGGCTGTCCGCCGTCGCTGGGTTCACCGATAGCTATGGTGGCTCCGTCCGTTGGCCTGACGTCGTGGGCAACATCCGCATCGATCAGTCCTGGGGCAGCGCACAGATCATGGCTGCGGCGCATGACGTGACGGCAACCTATTGGGGGCCTGGCCCGGTCACAGGTGGCCAGACTGAATGGAACGGCCATCCGGGTGATGAAGTCGGCTGGGCGATCGGCGGCGGCATCAGGGTCAACTTTCCGCAGCTCGGCAAGGGCGACCACATTGCCGTGCAGGCTGCCTACACCAAGGGCGCCCTTGGCTATATCGGCAGCGGTCTTGGCGGTTTCAGCATCTATAGCGGGGGCAACGTTGGCCTCGGTTATGTGGCCGACGCGGTCTACGACAGCAGTGTAGCCATCGCGGGTAACTACTCCGGTCTGGAGTTGACGGAGGGCTGGAGTGTCGGTGGCGGTTTCGAGCATCACTGGAACTCGATGTGGCAGACGTCGCTCTACGGCGGCTACCTTGAGATCAACTACAGTAACACTGCCAACTTGTATCTCAACTCAGTTAACCCCGCTAACATACCGGTTGGTTATGGTACTGATAACTCCTTCTCGTTCTGGCAGATTGGTTCGCGCACGGTGTGGACGCCGACCAAGGGCCTCGATCTGAGCGTGGACGTTATGTACAACCACTTCAATGCGCCATATACCGGAGTGGGGGGACTGGCCCTTGCTCCCGGTGGCGGCAAGGTCGCGCAGACCTACGCCGTCTCCGACCAGGATACGTGGCAGGGGATCTTCCGCGTTCAACGGAACTTCTTTCCCTGATCGCATAACAGCGGTTTGACGAAACGACCCCCGGCGGGAAACCGCCGGGGGTTTTCTTGTAAATGATGTCCCCAGCCGGGTTTATTGGAATGTGCGCGGTGCCGGGCGCCTAAAGGCCGCGATAGCGCTTATTGAAATTCTGGAAGCGCTTCGTCAGCCGGTTTAAGGCGTGCTAGCGAGCGTGCGCCCCGTCGCAGCGGCCGGCGAAGTTCGCGATGCGCGCGATCACGTCGGCTTCCGCCAGCAGCGGCGCATGGCCCTGGTCGGGGATGTCGATGGTTTCCATCCTGGCATGGTGTGCGCGCATGTCCTCGACCGTGGCGGCTGTCAGGATGTCGGAATTTTCGCCGCGGATCACCATTAACGGCACATTGGCAAGCGCATCGAACTCTTTCCAGAGTGCCGGCAGCGGCTTGTCGAACGCGACGCCCTCCATCGTCTTGGCCAGTTTGACGTCGTAGGTCGGTACCAGCCGCCCGTCCTTCTCCTGCTTGAAGGTACGCCGCGCGGCGGCGAGCCAGTCCTCTGCGCCGAGCTTGGGAAATTGTGCGCTGAACAGGCGCTGCAGGATTTCAGCGCCTTCCTCGAAGTTGCGCAGCTGCGGCAGCCGGCCGACATAGCCCTTGATGCGCATCAGTCCCTTCGGCTCGATCACCGGGCCGATGTCGTTGAGCACGACGCCGGCGATGACCGTGGGCCTCAGCGCGGCCAGCATCATGCTCAGGATGCCGCCGCGCGAGGTGCCGACGAAGATCGCCGGGGTGCAGTCGAGCGCCGTGATCACGGCGATGACATCGGCGATCTCGGTATCGAAGGCGTAATTGGCAGGATCCCGGTCATATTCGGATTGGCCGCGCCCGCGATAGTCGAGCGCGATGACGCGGCGCGGGCGCGCCGCATCGTTGGACAGTGCAGCGGCGAGCTCCTCGAAATCGGCGGCGGTGCGCGCGAGCCCGGGCAGGCAGACCACCGGCAAGGCCGGCCGGCTGGCCCGGCCATAGTCGCGGACATGCAGGCGCAGGCCGTCGGGGGCGGAGACGAAGACGGACGTTGGCTCGGCGGACGGCATGAGGCTCACAATGCAACTGTCGCCCTGCGGGGGCGTGACGATGGCGGACTATACGATGGTGCGGTACGGGGCTACAGGGGTCGGCCGTTAGCGCGCCGCGCCGCGCCTGATGTCGGCCTCGATCAGCAGCTTGCTGCTGCCGTTAAAGCGCGCGCGATAGACCTGCATATTTTCCATGATCCGCTGCACGTAGTTGCGCGTTTCCGCGAGCGGGATGCGCTCGACCCAGTCAACCGGATCAACACTCGGTTTGCGTGGATCGCCGAAAGTGGCGATCCACTGTTTCACGCGCCCGAAGCCGGCGTTGTAGCCCGCAAAGGTGAGCAGATAGGAACGGTAGTACTGGTACAGCCAGGATAGCTCGGCTGCGCCCATCTGCATGTTGTAGGCCGGGTCCTTGAGCAGCCGGCTGCGGCTGTAGGTCACGTGGAAACGGCGGGCGGTATCGCGGCCGGCCTCCGGCGTCACCTGCATTAAGCCCATGGCATGGGCGGACGAAACCACCTGCTGATTTAAATAGCTTTCCTGGCGTGCGATCGAATAGGCCATGGGCCAGCCAATGTCCGGCGCGACTGGTTTGTAGTCCGGCAGGCCGACGGTCGGGTAGGCGTAATAGTCCATGGGCAGGCCGCGCCCATGCGCGAATTTGCCGAGCAACAGCATGGCGCGGCCGTCGCCGTGCTTGGCAGCAACCTCGCCCAGCATCGACATGCCGGCGACGTCGGTGCCGCTTTCACCGATCTCGGCAAAGATCGATGCCAGCATGTTGTGTTCGTTGAGCGAATAAAGAAGCTGCGCCGCGCGCACGACTTCGAGATTGCTGAGAAGGGCGCGCTCCTTCGGCGTGAACTTGGGCGGGCCGACGAGGCCGAGATCCTTGAGCCCCAACCGCGCGCGCGCAAGCTGGCCGTAATAGGTAATGGTGTGTTTGGCCGCCTTTTCATAGAAGGCTTTGGCTTGCGCGCGCTTGCCCATGGCTTCGGCGGCGCGCCCTTGCCAGTAGCCGGCACGGCCCAGCGCGTGCGGATTGTTGGTGCCTTCCGCGATGTGGCTGAAATGGGCGGCCGCGGTTTTTGGATCGTGCAAATACCGCAACGCAATCCAACCGGCGGTGAAATGCTTGTCGGCGCGCCAATTGTCTTGTCTTGGCGTGGCTGAATCGCGCGCCACGCGATAGGCGAGTTCCCATTTATGATCGTCGAGCAGTTCGCGCACCAGAACGCGCCGCACCAGCCACCACTGGTTCGGATCGATGACCGCGCCGCCATCGTGCGGCGCGGTCAGGATCAGCTTGGCGGCTTCTTCCGACTTGTTACGTTGGCGCAGCCACTGCACGCGCGCGAAGATATAGCCAGGATCGCTGCGTGCGGCGTCTGGCACCGCATTGAGCAGTGCCTCGGCATGCTTTAATCGCTTGATGACGCCTACGCGGGCGCGCGCGATTGCGAGCTCGTTGCCGCCAAGACGATGGGCTTCGCGCATTCCGGCCTCGGTATCGTCCTCGTAAAGACGCTGCTGCATGCGTACGCGATGATCTTCGCGCGTGAGCAGCTTGCCGAACATGTCGAGCACGTTGTTCTCGACGTCGGCGCTGCAATCCTGCCGGCGCCAAGCGTAGCGCACCAGCGCGGTGGCGCCGTCAACATCGCCCTGTGCGAGCAGCGCGCGCGCCAGCATGTAGCGGCCTTTGGCGGTGCTCGGCTTATGGTGGGCGAAGAAGGCGAGTACCGTGGTGTTGTCGATCCGGTCGTTCCATAGCGCGTTCTCGGCGCGGCGGCGGAACAGGGGCACATGCGGCCAGTCCGGATTGTCTCTCACGAAGGTGGCGTAGCGAAGGAAGCGCGGGGTCGTATTATCCGAACGCAAGATCGCCCACTCGGCCAGCTTGCGGGCGACCGGATCGGAGATGGTTCTCTCGGCGGCATCGGCGTTGGCGTCGCGGCCTTTGCGGGCGGCCTCGATCACCTGTTTGAGGGCTGCGATGTCGGCGTCGGAGGTGGTGATGGTCGGCGCGATAGCGAACACTCCGGAGACCGGACGTGCCAAGGGCTTGAAGGTGGCGCGGCTGGCGAACAGCGCGCCGCGCAAGCCTACGTTGGCCTGGGCGTAGGCGGACATGGCCGCTTGCGGCCGCTTAGGCGGCAGGGGTGCATTGCGAGCGAGCGGCAGTGCTATCCGCGCGCCGGCCTGGCTCAGCGGGCGGGTTTGCGGCATGGGGACCTTTTTCGGCGCCGCCAGCGCAGCCCCGGTATTCAGGGCAGCGATCGTTGTCAGCACTAAGCAGAGGCCAAGCGAATTGCGGTTATTGGAGCCCATTCAATCCCTTGCTTTCGGGTTCGGCGGGCGCGACTCAGGCCGTGCGACGCCGCTTTTGGCCCCATTAGGCCAAGTTCATTGACTAAGGGATACCCCGAACCGGCCCCCCTGCGACGATAGGCGCGGGCTGCGGTTAACGGGGCTAGGGGGCGCTTTTATGGCCTCCTGGAGGGCTTTCATCGCTGCCTGCGACCCGATATCAATGGGGCACTCCCTACGTGCCCTGTGGAGAAGCCGTGCCATGACCGCCAAGACGCGCTTCCGAGGTTCCTTCACCGCACTTGTCACGCCGTTCAAAAACGGCGCGCTGGACGAAAAGGCATTCCGCGGCCTGGTCGAATGGCAGATCGGCGAGGGCACCAACGGCCTAGTGCCGGTCGGCACCACTGGTGAGAGCCCGACTCTGTCCCATCACGAGCACAAGCAGGTGGTCGAGTGGTGCGTCGATCAGGCCAAGGACCGGGTACCGGTGATCGCGGGCGCCGGCTCGAATTCGACCAGTGAAGCCATCGAATTGGCGCGGCACGCCGAGCAAGCGGGCGCCGACGCGGTGCTGATCGTGACACCCTATTACAACAAGCCGACCCAGGAAGGGCTCTACCAGCACTACAAGGCCATCAACGATGCCATCGGCATTCCGATCATCATCTACAATATCCCCGGCCGCTCAGTGATTGATATGTCGGTCGCCACTATGGCGCGGCTGTTCGAGTGCAAGAACGTCGCCGGCGTCAAGGACGCCACCGCCAATGTGGTGCGGGTGTCGGATCAGCGCGCTGCGATGGGGCCGGACTTCAACCAGATGTCGGGCGAAGACGCCACCTGCCTCGGCTTCATGGCGCATGGTGGCCATGGCTGCATCTCGGTGACCTCGAACGTGGCGCCGCGGCTGTGCGCTGAGTTCCAGGGCGCGTGCCTGAAGGGCGATTTCGCCACCGCGCTCAAGTTGCAGGACAAACTGATGCCGCTGCATCACGCGCTGTTCGTAGAGACCAATCCGGCGCCGGCGAAATACGCGCTTTCGGTGCTCGGCAAGTGCGCCGACACGGTGCGGCTGCCGATGGTGCCGGTGTCGGACAAGACCAAGGCGACGGTGCGCGACGCCATGGTGCATGCCGGTCTGCTCAACTAGGCGAGTGGCCACAGCAGATGCAAATCCTCGATGACTTCAAGAAGTTCGCGCTGCGCGGCAACGTGGTCGATCTCGCCATCGGCGTGATCATCGGCGCGGCCTTCGGCGCCATCGTGAATTCGCTGGTTGGCGACATCATCATGCCGGCGGTGGGCGCCATCACCGGTGGTGTCGACTTCTCGAACTACTTCATTCCGCTCTCGTCCAAGGTCACCGCCGCCACGCTTGTCGAGGCAAAAAAACAAGGCGCTGTATTGGCTTGGGGGAGTTTCATCACTCTCACCATTAACTTCATCATCATCGCTTTCGTGCTATTTTTGGTGATTCGGGCCATGACCCGGCTGATGGCGAAAGAGGCCGAGAAGCCACCCACACCGTCGAAGACGGAAGAATTGCTCACCGAAATCCGCGATCTGCTGAAGTCGCGCTGATCGTCTGGCGTCTGATCCCGAAAAGTGGGTACCGATTTTCGGATACGATCATGCGTATGGAAAAATAGATTGTCATGGCCGCCAAACCCGAGCGCCGCTTCAAGGTGGTCGCCGAAAACCGCAAGGCGCGTTTCAATTATGAGATCGGCGAGCGCTTCGAGGCCGGCATCGCGCTCACCGGCAGCGAAGTGAAGTCGTTGCGCGCCGGCAAGGCGACCATTGCGGAATCCTACGCCGACGCGCGCGCCGGCGAGATCTGGCTGGTCAACGCCAATATACCCGAATACCAGCAGGCCGGCCGCTTCAACCACGCACCCAAGCGGCCGCGCAAGCTGCTGCTGCATGAGCGGGAGATCAACAAGCTGGCCGGCGCGGTCGACCGCGAAGGCATGACGGTGGTGCCGCTCAGGCTCTATTTTAACGAGCGCGGCCGCGCCAAGGTGGAAATCGCGCTGGCCAAGGGGAAAAAGCTGCACGACAAGCGCGAGACGCTGAAAAAGCGCTCCTGGGAGCGCGAGCGCGGGCGGCTGATGCGACAGAAAGGGTAGTCATGGTGCGTCGGATTGGAATGCTGATCTTTCCCCGGCTCACTCAGCTCGATATGACCGGGCCCTATGAGGTGCTGGCGCGGCTGCCGGACACGAAAGTGGAGCTGGTGGCGCGCACGCTTGCGCCTGTCACCACCGACCGCGGCATGCAGATCGTGCCGACCACGACCTATGCCGATTGCCCGCCGCTCGACGTGGTGATGGTGCCGGGCGGGCCTGGCCAGCAGGAACTCATGGAGGACGAGGAGGTGCTTGATTTTCTGCGCAAGCAGGCAACATGCGCCAAATACGTGACCTCCGTCTGCACCGGCTCGCTGGTGCTGGGCGCCGCCGGCCTGCTCAAGGGCAGGCGCGCCACTTGCCATTGGGCGGCGATCGAGCATTTGAAGGTGCTCGGCGCCATACCGGTCAGTGAGCGGGTGGTGATTGACGGCAATATCGTCACCGGAGCGGGCGTCGCCTCCGGCATCGATTTTGCGCTCACGCTCGCTGCCATCCTCGACAGCGAGCAGGTGGCGCGCGAAATCCAGCTGGAAATCGAATACGATCCAGCGCCGCCGTTCAATTCCGGCTCGCCTACGACGGCGCCGCGCGACATGGTCGAAAAGCTGAAGGCGCGGGGGACGCAATTGAATGAGGCGCGCAAGGCCGTGGCCGCGCGCGTCGGCAAGAAGCTGGGAGTGCAATGATGCCGGTGCCGACCAGGCTCGATCACTGCGTCATCCACGTTTCCGACTGGGAGCGTTCCAACAAATTCTACGTCGAGGTGATGGGCGCGGCCTTGGTGCCGCGCTCGGTCGGCTACGCCTATCGCTTCGGCGACAAGCAGCTCAACGTGCACGGTCCCGGCGTCAAGCCGGCGGAAGTGGCGCGGCTGCCGGTGCAGCCGGGCAATTCTGACCTGTGCTTCGAATGGGCGGGCCCGATCGAGGATGGCATCGCCCATCTCGAGCGCCACGGCATTGCGGTCGAGCGCGGACCTATGCAGCGCTTCGGCGCCAAGGGGCCGGGCACTAGTGTCTATTTCCGCGATCCCGACGGCTCGTTAATGGAGTTTATGAGCTATGGAGTTGAGAAATGACTGAAGCGCCGGGCACTCATAATCCGCAAATTCTGCCGTCCGACATTCCGGTGCCGCAGGACGACGGCGCCGCCGCTCATCTCAACGGCATGCGGCTGCCCGATCTGGCGCTGCCAGCGACGGATGGTTCCAACGTCAACCTGTCAAAACTGACTGGCCGCACTGTCATTTATATTTATCCGCGCACCGGGGTGCCGGGCGTCGATCCGCCCGAAGGCTGGGACCTGATCCCGGGTGCGCGCGGCTGCACACCGCAATCCTGCTCCTTCCGCGACCATTTTACCGAACTGAAGGGCTTGGGGGTCGCGCGCGTGTTCGGGTTATCGACGCAGGACACCACCTATCAGCAAGAAGCGGCACGCCGTTTGCATCTGCCGTTCCCGATCTTGTCGGATGAGAAACTCGCGCTCGCCAAGGCGTTCAGGCTGCCGACCTTCAGCGCCGCCGACATAACGCTCTTGAAGCGCATGGCGCTGGTGGTCGACGACGGTGCCATTACGAAGGCGTTCTATCCGGTGTTCCCGCCCGATCAGAGCGCGGCGCAAGTGATCGCCTGGATTCAGGCGTCCAAATAAGCCCGTAGGCTGGCGAACACGTTGCGGAATATCTCCGGCGTCAGCACGCCGGTGTTCGTGTTGTAGCGCGAGCAGTGATAGCTGGAAAACAGCGTCATGGCGTCGAGCGTGTAGCGGCCGCCGTGCTTGAAGGGCGCAGCCGACTTCTTCACCGTCAGCGCGGACAATACGCTGTCATGGGCGATGCGGCCGAGCGCGAGGATGGCGCGCAGGCGCGTCATCTCGGCCATGGTCATTTTCAGAAAATCGCGGCAGCTGGCGATCTCGGCCGGCGTCGGCTTATTCTCCGGCGGCACGCAGCGCACCGCGTTGGTGATGCGGCAGTCGGTGAGGGTGAGCCCGTCGTCGGGATGCGCGCCGTATGTGCCGCGCGTAAATTTGTATTGCAACAGCGTCTCGTAAAGCAGCACACCGGCATAGTCGCCGGTGAACGGACGGCCGGTACGGTTGGCGCCTTGCAGGCCGGGCGCGAGCCCTACGATCAACAGGCGCGCATCGATCGATCCGAAGGAGGGGACCGGCGCGTTGAACCAGGCCGGTTCTTGCTCGCGCCATTTTTTACGAAACTCGACCAGCCGCGGACAGCGCGGGCAGTCGCGCCCCGGCTTGCCTTTGGTGGTCATAACGTGTGGCTACTCGAAGCCTTCCTCGTCATCGTCGATATCGGCGCCGGCCCCTGCGCGCTGCGGCACCGCCGGGCGTTGCAGGAATTGCGGCGTGTGGCCGTCATCGCGATGATTCTCACGCGGACCACGCGCCTCGCGGGCCGCGCGCTCGGCCGGATCACGCCCGATCTTGCCCTGCAGCGTGACAATGTCGACGAAGATATCGGCCTGACGGCGCAATTCGTCGGCGATCATCGGCGGCTGGGTCGAGATGGTCGAAATCACCGTGACGCGCACGCCGCGCTTCTGCACGGCCTCCACCAGCGAGCGAAAATCGCCGTCGCCGGAGAACAGCACCATGTGATCGATGGTGCCGGCGATCTCCATGGCATCGACCGCGAGCTCGATGTCCATGTTGCCCTTGATCTTGCGCCGCCCGGTCTGATCGACGAATTCCTTGGTTGCTTTGGTGACGACCGAATAGCCGTTGTAGTCGAGCCAATCGATCAGCGGGCGGATCGAGGAATATTCCTGATCCTCGATCACCGCCGTGTAATAGAACGCGCGCAAGAGATAGCCGCGCGATTGGAATTCGCGCAGTAGCTTTTTGTAGTCGATGTCGAACCCTAAGGATTTTGCGGTGGCGTAAAGATTGGCTCCATCAATGAACAAAGCGATTTTTTCGCCGGCTACGGTCATGGTTTCTTCTCACGATCCTTGCAATAAAATCCGATCATTTAAGACCCCGAACGCACCCGACGCGCGAGAGGCGCGGGCCATGGGATCGGCGATTACGGTTAGCGGCACCTTCGATCAATTCAATTGGCACCCGCGCAATCATGCCGATACCGATAAAATCCGGTCGGGTCGGCCTGTTTGCGACCAATTCGGTAACAGACAGGTGCGGCCAAACCAAGACAAAAATGCTTGAATTTTGCGCATGCAAGGGATACTTACCGTGCGAAATCACGACAATGTTCCCTCTGAAGGAGTGCCGAGCCAATGGCCCGTGTCACCGTCGAAGATTGCATCGACAAGGTTGAGAACCGCTTCGAACTCGTCCTTCTGGCGAGCCACCGGGCACGCATGATCTCGTCCGGGTCGCAGATTACCGTCGAACGCGACAACGACAAAAACCCGGTGGTTTCGCTGCGCGAGATCGCCGAAACGACCGTGTCGCCGGGCGACCTGAAGGAAGATCTGATCCACTCCTTGCAGAAATACGTGGAGGTCGACGAGCCGGAACCCGAGGTGCCGCTGATTGGCGCCGGGGCAGGGGCAGGCGTCGATTCCGACGACACCGAGGTCACCGGCGACCGGATGACCGAGGAAGAGCTGCTCAAGGGCCTGGAAGGCCTGGCGCCGCCGGAAGAGCCGCCGGAAGAGGAAATGGAATAGGCTTTTACTACCCGCGTTTAGCGTGAATTCGCCGTTAACGGCCCGGTCCCAGCGCCGGGCCGTTGGCTTTTTGGCGGCCAAAATCCCCGGCCCTTGCGACCGCAACCAAACAAAGTGATATCTAGGGTTACAAAGGACCGCCGAGGCGCATATCGCGCCGATTCGGCGGCTGTGAGGCATTTTTGATGGCGCAGTTGCGCTCAGACCTTCCGCGGATGCAAAAGCAGTCGCCGACCCGGGCGCCGCTCAAGCGTCGCGCGGCTCCCGCCGAGAAAGAAAAGCCCGCGCAACCCAAGAAGCCGCCGATGATGCGGCAATACGACCTGATCGAGCGGGTACGCCGCTACAATCCCGAAACGAACGAAGCCCTGCTCAACCGGGCCTATGTCTATGCCATGAAGGCCCACGGCGAGCAGCGGCGCGCCTCGGGCGACCCCTATTTTTCGCATCCGATTGAAGTCGCGGCCATCCTCACCGACCTCAAGCTCGACGACGCAACAATCGCAGCGGCGCTGTTGCACGATACGATCGAAGACACCGCCGCCACCCGCGCCGACATCGACAACTTGTTCGGCCCCGACATTGGCACCTTGGTCGAAGGCCTGACCAAGCTGAAAAAGCTCGATCTGGTCACCAAGGAAGCCAAGCAGGCGGAGAACCTGCGCAAGCTCCTGCTCGCCATCGCCGCCGATGTGCGCGTGCTGCTGGTCAAGCTCGCCGACCGGCTGCACAACATGCGCACCCTCGACTACATGCCGCCGGAGGCGCGCAATCGCGCGGCCGAGGAGACCTTGGAAATCTATGCCCCGCTCGCCGGACGCATGGGCATGCATGAGATGCGCGAGGAGCTCGAGGACCTGGCGTTCCGCGAGCTCTATCCGGAAGCCTACGAGGTGGTGAGCGGGCGGCTCAATGCGCTCGCCGAGCGCGACAAGCATCTTATTACCGAGATCGAGCAGCAGCTCACCAAGAAACTCGCCGACCGCGGCATCGTCGCGCGCGTGCAAGGGAGGCGCAAGCGCGCCTATTCGGTCTGGCGCAAGATGGAACGCAAGTCGGTCGGCTTCGAGCAACTGTCCGATATTTTCGGTTTTCGCGTGATCGTCAGAACGCTCGCCGATTGCTATCAGGCGCTCGGCATCGTGCACACGACCTGGCCGGTGGTGCCGGGACGCTTCAAGGACTACATCTCGACCCCAAAGGCGAACGACTACCGTTCGATCCACACCACGCTGATCGGTCCCGGCAACCAGCGCGTCGAGTTGCAGATCCGCACCACCGAGATGCACGAGCTCGCCGAATACGGCATTGCCGCGCATTCCCTCTACAAGGACTATGCCGGCTCGCCGACCGAAATGCTGTCGCGAGAATCCGGCGCCTATGCCTGGCTACGCCGCACCATCGAATTGCTGGCGGAAGGTTCGAACCCCGAGGAATTCCTCGAGCACACCAAGCTCGAACTGTTCCACGATCAGGTGTTCTGCTTCTCGCCCAAGGGCACGCTGATCGCGCTGCCGAGCAAAGCGACGCCGATCGATTTTGCCTATGCGGTGCATACCGACGTCGGCAACACCGCGGTCGGCTGCAAGATCAATGGCAAGATCGCGCCGCTCACCTCCGAACTCGTCAACGGCGACGAGGTCGAGATCATCACCTCGAAAGCGCAAGTAGCGCCACCGGCCGCCTGGGAATCGATCGTCGTCACCGGCAAGGCGCAAGCCGCCATCAGGCGGGCGACGCGGGTGGCAGTGCGCACGCAATATGCCGGCCTCGGCCGCCGCATTGTCGAGCGCCTGTTCCAGCGCGCCAAGATCGCGTATTCGGACGAAAAGCTAACCGGCGCGCTGCCGCGGTTGGCGCGCGCCTCCATCGAAGATGTGATGTCGGCGGTCGGCCGCAGCGAGCTGAAGGCATCCGACGTCGCGCGCGCCATGTATCCGGACTACAAGGAAGAGCGCGCCGCCGCCATGGCGGTGAAGCCGAAATCAGAGAGCGGCTGGTTCGGCTTGAAGAAGCTAACCTCGGTAAAATTTAAGGTGCCCAGTGTGAGCCCGCAAGGCGCGGCCATCCCAATCCGCGGCATCAGCGGCGAATTGCCGGTGCGCTTTGCGCCGGAAGGCGGCGCCGTGCCGGGCGACCGCATTGTCGGCATCCTCACGCCGGGCGAGGGGATTACCATCTACCCGATCCAGTCGCCTTCGCTGAGCGAATTCGAGGATACGCCGGAGCGCTGGCTGGATGTGCGCTGGGATTCCGATGAAAGCACCCCGCGGCGCTTTCCGGCACGCGTCACGGTGCAGACGGCCAATGAGCCCGGGTCGCTCGCCCAAATCGCGCAAGTGATCGCCGAGCATGACGGCAATATCGACAATATTCGAATGACTCGGCGCGCGCCCGATTTCACCGACGTGCTGATTGATCTTGAAGTTTACGACCTCAAGCACCTCACCGCCATCCTGTCGCAATTGCGCGCCAAGCCGATGGTGGCCAAGGCCGAGCGAGTCAACGGTTAGCTCAATGAGTCCGGGCCGGATACGCCTCGGCGTCAATGTCGACCACGTCGCCACCATCCGCAACGCGCGCGGCGGGCGCCATCCCGATCCGGTACGCGCGGCCAAGCTCGCGATCGCGGCCGGCGCCGACGGCATCACCGCACATTTGCGCGAGGACCGCCGCCACATCCGCGACGATGACATCGCGCGACTGAGGGCCGAGATCGACGCGCCGCTCAATTTCGAGATGGCGGCGACTGATGAGATGCTCGCAATCGCGCTCAAGACCAAGCCGCACGCGGTCTGCCTGGTGCCGGAAAAGCGCACCGAACGCACCACCGAAGGCGGGCTCGACGCCGCTGGCCAGCACAATCATCTGGCGCCCTTCGTCGCCAGGCTCAACGATGCTGGCGTGCGCGTTTCGCTGTTCATTGCCGCTGAACCGCGACAGTTCGAGGCGGTGGCAAAATTGCGCGCTCCGGTGGTCGAGATCCATGTCGGCGCTTGGTGCGACGCGCTCACTGAGGGCCGCGCCAAGGCGGCCGAGGACGAATGGCGGCGTGTCGTCGAAGGTGCCGGAATCGCGAAAGCTCTTGGGCTGGAAGTTCATGCCGGCCATGGCTTGGACTACGCTAGTGCCGAAACGATCGCGGCGCTGCCCGAAGTGGCCGAGCTCAATATCGGGCACTTCTTGATCGGTGAATCGGTGTTCGAGGGGCTGGCCGAAACGGTGAAGTTCATGCGCGCGGCCATGGATCGCGGCCGCAAACAGGCGCGGGAATCATGATTATCGGCCTCGGCTCCGACATCATTGACGCGCGGCGTATCGGGCGCGTCATCGACAAATACGGCGAGCGGTTCCTCGACCGCATCTACACGCCGGCCGAACGTGCCAAGGCGGACGGCCGTAAAAACCGCGTCGAGACCTATGCCAAGCGCTATGCCGCCAAGGAGGCCTGCGCCAAGGCGCTCGGCACCGGCTTCCGGCGCGGCGTATTCTGGCGCGATTTGGGTGTGGTCAACCTGCCGGGCGGCAAGCCCACCATGAAGCTGACCGGCGGCGCGCTTACGCGCCTCAAGGCGATCACGCCGGCTGGCTGCGACGCCGTCATCGACGTCTCGCTCACCGACGAAGGCCCGACCGCGCAGGCCATTGTCATCATATCCGCGGTGCCGGCGGCGCCGGCGAAGCCTTCGGAGTGACGCCAGGAACTGCAATCAAACCAAATGTTTAGACGCGGTATTCGGGGTTCTTCATTGCACCTGCGGGTACCAGCCGCTACAAGACCGCCGGGGACGCATGCCTTCAGTGGCGGACAAGAGGCCGATGAGCGTGACATCCGGAACAAAACGGAAAGAAGGCGGCATTGCCGAAACCGCGCGCGTGATCTTTCACGCGCTGATCATCGCGCTGGTGATCCGCACCTTCCTGTTTCAGCCCTTCAACATTCCTTCCGGCTCGATGAAGGCGACGCTGCTGGTCGGCGACTACCTGTTCGTGTCGAAATATTCATACGGCTACAGCCACTTCTCGCTGCCGCTGTCGCCGCCGCTATTCTCCGGGCGCTTGCCCGGCGACTGGTTGCCTGAGCGCGGCGACGTCGTGGTGTTCCGGCTGCCGAAGGACACCTCCACCGACTACATCAAGCGCATCATCGGCCTGCCCGGCGACAAAATTCAGGTTATCGACGGCGTGGTCAACATCAACGGCACGCCGGTTAAGCACGAGCCGGCGCCAGCCTGGGTCGATACCGAGGAAGGCGTGCGCGAGCCGGCGGTAAAGCGCTGGAAGGAAACGCTGCCCAACGGCAAGACCTATTACGCGCTCGATCTGGTCGATAATGGTTTTGCCGACAACACCCAGGTCTACACCGTGCCGCCCGGCCACTATTTCATGATGGGCGACAACCGCGACAATTCGACCGACAGCCGCTTCAGCCAGGTCGGCTTCGTGCCGTTCGAGAATATCGTCGGCAAAGCGCAGATCATCTTTTTCTCCGTCTATCAGGGCGAGCGCGCCTGGGAATTCTGGCGTTGGCCGGTATCGGTGCGCTGGAGCAGGCTGTTCACGATCGTCAGATGAGCCGCAAGGCCAAGGACAAAGAGAGAGCCGCGCTCGAGGACAGGATCGGCTACCAATTCGCCGATAAGGCGTCGCTCGAACGCGCGCTCACGCATATCTCCGCGCTTTCCGGCGGCAACCGCGCCAACAGCTACCAGCGCCTGGAATTTCTCGGCGACCACGTACTCGGCCTGGTCATTTCCGAGATGCTCTATCACGCGTTCCCCAAGGCCAATGAGGGCGAGCTGTCGCGCCGGCTGGCCGATCTGGTGCGCAAGGAGACCTGCGCCGAAGTGGCGCGCGCCATGGAACTCGGGCCGGCGCTCCAGCTCGGATCATCGGAATCCAAAGCCGGCGGGCGCCTGCGTACCACCATCCTGGGCGACGCCTGCGAGGCGCTGGTCGGCGCCGTTTTCATCGACGGCGGCTACACGGCCGCCGACGCGCTGGTGGCGCGCTTCTGGAAAGAGCGCATGCTCAAACCGTTGCTGCCGCTGCGCGATCCCAAGACCATGTTGCAGGAATGGGCGCAGGCGCGCGCGCTGCCGACACCGGCCTATCAGGAACTGGCGCGCACCGGCCCGCATCACAAGCCGAAATTCAGCGTTGCCGTCGTGCTGCCCGGCCGGCCGCCGGCCGAGGGCACCGGCACCTCCAAGCGCGCCGCCGAACAGGCCGCGGCTGCCGCCATGCTGACCAAGGTCGGCGTGGCGGTGGACAAGGTCGATGACTGACGACGCAACGCCCGCCGGCGTCACCCGCTGCGGATTTGTCGCGCTGATCGGCGCGCCCAACGCCGGCAAATCGACTTTGCTCAACGCGCTGGTCGGCGCCAAGGTCACCATCGTCTCGCGGAAGGTTCAGACCACGCGCGCGCTGATCCGCGGCATCGCGATCGCCGGCAATGCGCAGCTCATCTTCGTCGATACGCCGGGCATATTTTCGCCAAAGCGCCGGCTCGACCGCGCCATGGTGACGAGCGCCTGGAGCGGCGCGCACGACGCCGATCTGGTCGGCGTGCTGATCGATGCCCGCAAAGGGCTGGACGAGGAGGCGGAAGAAATTCTCGCTAAGCTTGCGGAGGTCAGGCAGCCGAAATTGCTGATCCTCAACAAGGTTGACGTTGTACCGAAGGAAAAGCTGCTGACGCTGGCGCAAGTCTGCAACGAGAAGGCCGCGTTCGAGCAGACCTTCATGGTTTCGGCGCTGACCGGCGACGGCGTCGCCGACCTGAAAACTTGGTTGGCCGCGCGCGTGCCGCCGGGGCCGTTTCTCTATCCGCCCGATCAGATGTCGGACGCGCCGTTGCGGCAACTGGCGGCCGAGATCACCCGCGAGAAACTGTTCGAGCGGCTGCATCAGGAACTGCCCTACCATTCAACGGTCGAGACCGAGACCTGGAAGGAGCTGCGCAACGGCGCGGTGCGCATCGAGCAGACCATCTATGTGGAGCGCGAAAGCCAGCGCAAGATTGTGCTCGGCAAGGGCGGGCAGGCCATCAAGGCAATCGGGGAGGCGGCGCGCAAGGAGATTGCCGGGCTGGTCGAGGGCAAGGTGCACCTGTTCCTGTTCGTCAAGGTGCGCGAAGGCTGGGGCGAGGACCCCGAGCGCTACCGAGCCATGGGGCTGGAGTTTCCCAAGGAAGAATGAGCGCGGTGCCCGTGATTTTCTCCGATTCTGGGCGTATGGATGGCGGTCATGCAATGGACCGATGACGGCATCGTGCTCGGCGTCAAGCGCCACGGGGAATCGAGCGGCATCCTCGAATTGATGACGCGCGAACACGGCCGCCATCTTGGATTGGTGCGCGGCGGATTCGGCACGCGGCTGAAGCCAGTGCTGCAGGTCGGAAATACCGTGAGCGCGACCTGGCGGGCGCGGCTCGACGAGCATCTCGGCAACTACACGGTCGAGGGACTGAACCTGCGCGCCTCGAATTTCTTCGCCGCCTCGCACGCGGTCTATGGCGTCAGTCATCTCGCCGCGTTGATGCGGCTGTTGCCCGAGCGCGATCCGCATGGCGCGTTATACGACGCACTCGACTTGATCCTCGACCGACTTGACGATGCGGGCATTGCCGCGCCCATGGTAGCACGGTTCGAATTGCAACTGCTGGCGGAACTCGGTTTTGGCCTCGACCTCGAGCAATGCGCGGCGACCGGCACGAGCGATGATCTGATTTATGTCTCGCCCAAGTCGGCGCGGGCGGTATCGCGCGCAGCCGGCGAGCCTTGGGCCGACAAGATGCTGCGCTTGCCGGCCTTCCTGCGCGAGGCCGATGCCGCGCCCTCGGCGCGCGATCTTGCCGATGGCTTTGCGCTCACCGGCTTTTTCCTCAGCCGCCACGCGCTGGAGCCGCGCGGGCTGGCGCTTGCCGACGAGCGTGCACATTTTATTGCCGCACTTGCCCGCGCGCTGCCGAGCGTGGCCTGACGCCGGTTCCGCCGCCGCGTACCGGGGCAGGAAGGCCAGAATCCCGCGGGAATCCGGCGCTTTCGCTTGTTCATGGCCGCGCCAGGCATTAGCTATTCGCCATGAATAAAAGACTGATTCCCCCCGACAAGGGCGAGGTCGAAGAGGTCGCGCTGCGCGAGGCGCTGGAAGAGCGCTACCTCGCCTACGCACTGTCCACCATCATGAACCGGGCGCTGCCCGACGCCCGCGACGGGCTGAAACCCGTGCACCGGCGCATCCTCTACGGCATGCGCGTGCTGCGGCTCGATCCCAATGCCGCCTTCAAGAAATCGGCCAAGGTGGTCGGCGACGTGATGGGCAATTTCCACCCGCACGGCGACCAGTCGATCTACGACGCGCTGGTGCGGCTGGCGCAGGATTTCGCCCAGCGCTATCCGCTGGTGGACGGGCAGGGCAATTTCGGCAACATCGACGGCGATAACGCCGCCGCCATGCGCTACACCGAGGCGCGGCTGACCGAAGTCGCGCGCCTGCTGCTCGATGGCATCGACGAGGACGCGGTCGATTTCCGCCCGACCTATGACGGCGCCGGCGAGGAGCCGGTGGTGCTGCCGGCGGGCTTTCCCAATCTGCTCGCCAACGGCGCGCAAGGCATCGCCGTCGGCATGGCGACCGCGATCCCGCCGCACAACGTGGCGGAGCTGTGCGACGCCGCGCTCTATCTGATCGACAATCCGAAGGCGCGCAGCCGCACACTGCTCAAATGGGTCAAGGGTCCCGATCTGCCGGTCGGCGGCGTCATCGTCGATCCGCCGGCCGCGATCGCGGAGGCCTACAACACCGGCCGCGGCTCGTTCCGCGTGCGCGCGCGCTGGCACAAGGAAGAGATCGGCCGCGGCACTTACGTCATCGTCGTGACGGAAATTCCCTGGCTGGTGCAGAAGTCGCGGCTGGTGGAGAAACTGGCCGAACTGCTCAATGACAAGAAGCTTCCGTTAGTTGCCGACGTGCGCGATAAATCGGCGGAAGACATCCGGCTGGTGATCGAGCCGCGTTCGCGCACGGTCGACGCTGAATTGCTGATGGAATCGCTGTTCAAGCTCACCGAGCTCGAGACCCGCGTGCCCCTCAACATGAACGTGCTGTCGAAGGGCCGCATCCCCATGGTGATGGGCCTGGCCGAGGTGTTGCGCGAATGGCTCGACCACCGCCGCGAAGTTTTGCTGCGCCGCTCCAAGCATCGCCTCGCGCAGATCGAGCACCGGCTGGTCGTACTCGGCGGCTATTTGATCGCCTATCTCAACCTCGACAAGGTGATCAAGATCATCCGCAGCAAGGACGAGCCTAAGCCCGTCCTGATGAAGACCTTCAAGCTCAACGAGGTGCAGGCCGACGCAATCCTCAACATGCGCTTACGCAATTTGCGCAAGCTCGAAGAGATGGAGATTCGCGCCGAGGACAGGGAGCTGCGCGTCGAGCGCACCAAGGTCAAGTCGCTGATCGGCTCGCCTCAGCAGCAATGGAAGACCGTGGCCGGCCAAATCAAGGCGTTGAAAGAGACGTTCGGGCCCAAGACCGATCTCGGCAAGCGCCGCACTACGTTTGCGCTAGCACCCGAGCACGACGAGGCCGCGATCGAGGAGGCGATGGCGGTGCGCGAGCCGATCACCGTCGTGGTCTCAGACAAAAGCTGGATTCGCGCGCTGCGCGGCCACGTGAACGATCTCAAAGGCGTAACCTTCAAGAGCGGCGACAAGCTGAAATTCGCCTTCCCGACCGAAACCACGGCCAAGGTGTTGATCTTCGGCAGCGACGGGCGCTTCTACACCATCGAGGCCTCAAAGCTGCCGGGCGGCCGCGGGCACGGCGAGCCGCTACGTTTGCTCATCGATCTCGAGCAGGACGCCGACGTGGTAGCAGCGCTCGCCTATCAGGGCGGCCGCAAATTCCTGGTGGCAAGCTACGGCGGCAACGGCTTTGTGGTGCCGGAGGACGAAGTGCTCGGCACCACGCGTAAAGGAAAGCAGGTCCTCAACCTGAAATCGCCCGATAAGGCGACCGCGCTCACCACCGTCGACGGCGAACTGGTGGCGGCCATCGGCGCCAACCGCAAGATGATCATCTTTCCGCTCAACCAGGTGCCCGAGATGTACCGCGGGCGCGGCGTGCGGCTGCAACGCTACCGGGAGAAGGGGCTCTCGGACGTTGCGACTTTCAAAGGCGGCGACGGCCTCACCTGGATCGACACCGCCGGCCGCAGCTTCACGCTAAGCCTGAAGGAGCTGAAGGACTGGCGCGGCAACCGCAGCGACGCCGGCCGCATCCGGCCCGAGCGTTTCCTCACCAACAACAAATTCGCGGCGCTGGTGAGCGCGGCCAAGAGCAACGGCGAGGACGCCGAATAGTCAACTCTGTTGCCGTCGTCTACTTCGGTGCGACCTCGTAGCGCGCGGTCATGCCGGCGCTAATGTGATCGTTGACGTGGCAATGGAACATCCAGATGCCGGGGTCATCGGGCACCATGTCGGCGACGATGGTGGTGGCGGGCAGCAGGCTGACGGTGTCTTCGCGGTGGCCGCCGACGACTGCGGTATTGCCGTGCCAATGCGGGGTGTGCAGGTCGACCTCGTTGCCGAGCGCAAACAGATACCAGCGCACGTGCTCGCCGACTTTCATCTTCGGCATGGGCATGCTGCCGTAGACATAGCCGTTGATCGAATGCATCAAGTCGGATTCAACGAAGTCCTCATTGTCACGATCGAACTTGGCCGGCTTGTCTGGCAGAGCGGCGATATTATCGTCGAGATACCAGGAGACATTTTCGTCGAAGATCTTGAACAGCGTCACGAACTCGCGGTCAACGCCGGCGGGCGTGCCGTCGGCTTTTGCAACGCCTTTGCGCGTCACGATGATGGCGCCGATCAGGCCAGAATTGCTGTCGCGCTCGGGATCGACATGGCTGTGATAGGGCCAGATCACCGAGCTCGGGTCGTTCGGACCCGGGCCCGCGCGTGCCGGAACGCTCCATTGGTAGGTGTAGGTCGCACCCGGCGGCACCGCGTCGTCGGCGCGGTCGGCACCCGACGTGCCGTCATTGCTCGGCGCTCCTTCGTTGGCCTTGGTGTAGAACACCCCGTGCGGGTGAATCGAATAGGGTCGCGCTGCCTTATTGCGAAAAACGATGCGGATCTTGTCACCGACCTCGGCGTGAAGGATCGGGCCTAGAATACCGAGATACCGAGCCTGCGGCGGGCGCGCCTTGCGTCGCGTGAAGCTGGAGTCGGTATATTCGACGTAACGCACCTTCATGTAAGTAGATCCGATGCGATCGGGTCCGCGCGCCACGAAAACCTTGGCTGCGTCGCCAAAATCTCGTCCCATCATGAGGTCGCGGCCGGCCGGCGCGTAATCCCAGCTCGTTTCTTCGGCCGCGATGTAGTAGGTGCGTGTCTTTCCCGCCGACCATGCGCGCTCGCAGTCGCCTGCAATTGCGATCGCAGCCAATGCCGCAGTCGCTGCGATGACGCTGGCGAGCCGTTTCATGTCATCGTTCCTCTGAGTTGCATCGGACAATGCGACGCCGAAGGGCGCCGCCGCGAAATGCCTGCGTCACTTTTGCAGCATTACCTTGTCGGTTTCGTGAAAGGCAATAAGCCGCGCAAACATTGTAATTATAACGATTCAAAACTAGCGCGCAGCCGCGCGAATAATCGATGTGCGTTCATTTGCAAAAGTACGAAAGAATTGGATGCGTTCAACTCGCCACGAATAGCAGCGAGCTCTCCGACTTCTCCAACAGCGCCGCCGCGGTGTCGCCGAAGAACAGCTTGTCGCCCGGCCTGCGGCCGACGCCCATGACGACGAGATTGTGCTTGCGGCGCGCCGTCTCCTTTATGATCGCGTCGTCGGGCGCCACGTCCGATCGCACCGCGGTGCGCAGCTCCATCTGGTAGGTTTCAGCCAGCTCAACGATATCCTTGAGGATAGCTTCCTCGTACTGGCGCGCGCTCTTCTTGCCGCCCGGGGCGACATACAGCACGGTCGGCGCCGCCTTGCTGGCGCGTGCCAGCACGATGGCGACCTCGGCGGCGCGGCGGGAGACGTCCGTGCCGTTGACCGGCACCAGGATGCTGAGCTTGCTGGCGAGCGGTTCGCCGCGGTGGAGATCGCGCGCGTCAACCACCGCCAATGGGCCTTCGAAACCGCCGGCGATTTTGGTGACGTCGTCGTGGAACTGGTTCTTGCGCGCCACCATTTTGTCGAGGCCGATGATCAGCAGGTCGTAGCCCTTCTTGGCCTCCTCGGCGACTGCTTGCGGCTTCGGCCCTTTTTCCACCATGGTGGTGATGTCGAGCTTGCTCTCAGATTTTTCGTCCGGCTTCTCGTGTTTTTCCGTCAGGCTGGCCTGGCCGGCAAATTCCTTGACGGTTTCTCCGGCTTCGGTAGCCCGCTCCTTGGCGAGCGCGGCCGCTGCCTTGCCGGTTTTTTTGTCAGTCTTGATGTGCATCACCGTGGTCGGCATACCGCTGGAGCCTGCGATCAAACCGGCGATGCGGGCGGCGAATTTGCCGTTGGCGCTTTCATCCACCGCCAGCAGCAGCCGCTCCAGATTGGGCACGAAGCCCTTAGCTTCCATTTCCTCGCGTTCAAGCCGCTGTTTTTCTTGGCGGCGCATCGGCAGTCGCGCCAGCGCCCAGCGCAGGGTCGGCGGCATCGCCATGGTGGTAATGATCGCCATGGCCACGATCATGGTGAACAGGTTCTCGCTCAACGCGCCCATCGACAGGCCGATGGTGGCAATGATTACCTCGGTGGAGCCGCGCGCGTTCATGCCGGTGCCGAGCGCGAAGGATTCCCGCAAGGTGAGGCCACCGAGTTTACCGCCGGCAAAAGCGCCGCCGAACTTGCCGAGGCTGGCGATGACGATCAATCCGGCGGTGAACAGCAGCAGCGACGGATCCTTGAGAAGGGTGAGGTCGGCGGAAAGACCCGCGGTGCCGAAGAACACCGGCATGAAGAAGGCGATGATCAGCCCGCGCAACTGCTCGTCGATGTGGCGGGTGAGGATCGGGGATTCGCCCACCAGGATGCCGGCGACGAAAGCGCCGAGCACGGGGTGGACGCCGATCAGGTCGGTGGTGATTGCCATCAGGCACATGATCCCCAGGATCGCGGTGATCACGGGAAAATCGCTGACGAAGGTGTCGTTGACCCAGCGGATGATGGTGAACACGATGCGCCGGCCGATGGTGAAGCTGAGCCCCATGAACACGAGCGTGCCGATAACGCTCTTGCCCACGCTCCAGGCGTCGATGTGACCTTGCAGCGCCAGGCTGAAGATGATCGCGGTGATGATCCAGCCGATGGTGTCGTCGATGATGGCCGACGCCAGGATCACCTGGCCGACCGTGCGCCGCATGAAATTCATTTCGCGGATCACCGTCGCCACAATCTTGACCGAGGCGATCGACAGCGCGGTGCCGAGGAACAGCGAGGTGATCAGGCGCTTGCCGGGATCGGGTAGCATCCAATCGGGTAGCGCCAGCCCGAGCGCGACGCCGCAGGCGAAGGGCAGCACGATGCCGGCGAGCGAGGCATAGGCCGAGGCACGCCCGCTTTGCTTCACCAGCTTGAGATCGGTTTCCATGCCGGTGAGCAGCAACAGCAGCAGAACGCCGAACTGGGCGACGGCATCGAGCATCGCCTTCTGTTCCTTGGCGGCGGGGAACAGCGCGTGCTGGAAATCGGGAAACAGTGCGCCCAGCAATGACGGGCCGAGCACCAGGCCGGCGATCAATTGGCCCATCACCGCCGGTTGCTTGAACCTCAGCATCGCTTCGCCGAGCAGCCGGCCGACCAGCATCAGCACCGCGATCTGCGCGACGAACAAGAACTCGGAGGGGCCGTGCGCTGGCATGGCGTTCGGAGGTCCTCAGCGGCGGGTTGGCGCAGCCGGCAACGACGGCACGGGTAAATCGTTCGGGGGAAGGTGGCGTTATCGACCGCAGCACTCAAGTGCGCGTCACGCCGAGGCCCCCGCTAAATGCAATTGCAAATTATTCGCAACTAGACTATTGTGCCTTTGCTCGACGACTCACGGTAAAAACCAAGGAATTTGAAAAGCTTACCCGATATGGACGCGCAGCCCCGATCACCCAAGTCGCTCACCGACCGCACAGTGGCGCGCGCGGGGGCGCTCATCCGCGGGCAGCAGCCCGGCATCGGTGGCTACCTGGCCTTCGGCGGACCGGCGGTCATCGCGTCCATCGCCTACATGGACCCCGGCAACTTCGCCACCAACATTCAGGCCGGCGCCAAATATGGCTACAGCCTGCTCTGGGTGGTGCTGATGGCCAATCTGATCGCCATGCTGTTTCAGGCGTTGTCGGCCAAGCTTGGCATCGTCACCGGCCGCAACCTCGCCGAAATGTGCCGCGACCGCTTTCCCAGGCCGATCGTCTGGGTGATGTGGTGCGTGAGCGAAATCGCCGCCATGGCGACGGATCTCGCGGAGTTTCTTGGTGGTGCCATCGGGCTGGCGCTGCTGTTCAACATGCCGTTGCTGGCCGGCATGATCGTCACGGCCATCGTCACCTACGGCATCCTGATGGTGGAAAGCCGCGGCTTCCGCCCCGTCGAGTTGATCATCGGTAGCTTCGTGGCGATTATCGCGCTCTGTTATCTGGTCGAAATATTCATCGCCCATGTCGATTGGGCCGCGGCGGCGCTCGGCACGGTGACGCCGAAGCTCGCCGACGCCGGCGCGCTCTTGCTCGCGGTCGGCATCATCGGCGCCACCGTCATGCCGCACGCTGTCTATCTTCACTCCGGCCTGACGCAGGGGCGCATTCCGGCGCACAACGACAACGAAAAGCGGGCGGTGGTGCGCATATCGAATATCGAGGTGCTGGTGGCGCTGGCCGCGGCCGGCCTCGTCAACATGGCGATGGTGATGATGGCCTCGAGCGCTTTCCATGCCGGTCACAGCGACGTCGCTGAGATCGAGACTGCCTATCACACGCTGACGCCGTTGCTCGGCATCGGCGCCGCTGGCGTGTTCCTGCTGTCGCTGATCGCCTCCGGCATCTCGTCTTCGGTGGTCGGTACCATGGCCGGGCAGATGATCATGCAGGGCTTTGTCGGTTTCCGCATCCCGATCTGGCTGCGCCGCGTGATCACCATGGCGCCTGCCTTCGTGGTGGTCGGCTATGGCGTCAACGCCACCACGGCGCTGGTCGTCAGTCAGGTGATCCTGAGCATCGCGCTGCCGCTGCCGATGATCGCGCTGGTGATGTTCACGCGCCGGCCCGACATCATGGGCGTGTTTGCCAACAGCCGCGCCACCAACGTCATCGCCGTGGTCGGTACGACGATCGTGCTGGCGCTCAATATGTTCTTGATCCTCGACACGTTCGGCGTGCGGATTCCGAGCTTGGGGAACTAGGGTGCGTACTCATAAATCGAAATTCGTGCGCGACCGCCGGGCCAAGTCCGCATTGCCCACAAATGCGGATTCTCAATCCCAGTCGTAGAATGTCCGCCACGTGCCAAGAGCGACCATTCGCGTATGCGAAACAGCCCATAACGATCGCGAAGACCACCCTATCGATTTTCAGGGCCGTGTGATGTGCTTTCCACGACACCGTTGCGCCAACGGCCCGGTGTAACGCCCGTGACGCGTTTAAACGCGCGGTTGAACGCGGCTTCAGACTCGTAGCCCACGTCCGCAGCGATAGCGGCAATTCCATCCTTGCCGTTCCGTATCCGCTCGGCAGCCAGTTGCATTCGCCACCCGGTCACGTATTCCATCGGCGCCTGGCCCATGACGGCGTTAAATCTCTCGGCGAGCACCGTGCGCGAAGAACCGGCCTCATGGGCAAGGTCTTCCACCGTCCAGCGGCGGGCCGGATCGCCATGCACGAGTTTCATTACGCGGCCAACGACCGAATCGTTGAGCGCGGCAAACCAGCCCGTGGCACTTGGCGGCAGCCGGGCGGCGTAGCGGCGCAATACCTCGACAAACAACATTTCCATCAACCGGCCGAGCATGAATTCGGTGCCCGGCGCAGCGGCGTCGGTCAGCACCAAGATTTGATTGACCGTCGATGTGATGAGACCGCTGACCTGGTTGTCTTCCGGCCGATCGACCAGCAATAACGGCAAGGACCGAAACACCGGCGTCAGCAGAAACTCCGACGACTCGATAAACCCGCAAACCATACGAGTCTCCGCACCGCCGCCGCCATGATTGATGGTCCACTTCCCTTTGAGCGGGCCGGGACGAAGCAAATCGGCAGTTTGCGCAATTTCCGCAAAATCGCCGTTCCAGAATTTATGACTGTCCGCAAACGGCATCAGCAAAATATCACCGGCCGACACCTCCATTCGCTCGCCTGCCGCCGTCTCGAGCGTGAAGCCTCCGGAGGCAACCAGATGAAAAATGCTGATGTGGCGCAAATGCGCCATCGGCGTTGATGCGTCAAATTTCTTGCGCGTGAGAATGCCGTACGGCGCCGTGAAACTGGCATTCAGATAGACCGATCCGGTCAGGCGCACCGCCCGCAACATTTCCGCGAGCACGTCGTGATCGCCGGGCACCGCTTCCGGCGTGGCTGCAAATAAAGGCGGCGTCCTGGTCATTGAGAGAGCAGGCCTTCAGCAATATTTAGCAGGCACGGAAGAGCGCCGGTTCTTTGTCCGGCGTTTCGAGAGACTAGCCGATGCAGGCGGCCGCCATCAAGGCGTGGCTGTCAGCTGGCGGCTGTCCGTCGGGCTGTCGGCATTTGCCGCCGACGGTCGGACCATGAACCCGCAACACGAGGAGGATCAAGTGGTTGCAAGCGTGAAGATCATGATGGAAGCCGCCAATGCCGCGGTGCCGCGGATTACCCCCGCGCAGGCGAAAGAAATGATCGCCAACGGCTGCCTTGTGGTCGACGTGCGCGATGCGCCGGAAGTGGAAAAGAGCGGCAAAATCGCCGCCGCCGTGCACGTCTCGCGCGGCATGCTGGAATTCCGCGCCGATCCCGAGTCGCCCTATCACGACAAGAGCTTCGCCAAGGACAAGACGCTCATTCTCTATTGCGCGTCCGGCGGGCGCTCGGCGTTGGGCGCCAAAGTGCTCAAAGACATGGGTTACGAGCGCGTCTTCAACCTCGGGCCTTTCAAGGACTGGGTCGAAAGCGGCGGATCGGTCGAAAAGCCGATCGCGCCGGGCCTGTGAGCGCGCAAGCGGCAAACGAGTCATTTCACCAGTTTACTGAAAACGGAGTCCAAGATGAGAATCTGTCGGGAACGTTCTTTCGCGATTTGCGCTGCCGCGAATGTCCGCTAAGTGCCAGACTCGGACATTACGACGCTCTGCAATTTCTTGGGCTAAGAGACGAACTCAAAGCCGATCTTGTTTTATGCGGCCTAAGACAAAGTTCGCCACGGGCTGTCCTCCACGTGCCGACTGAATGAAATTCATCTTCGCGTGCTGCTCTTCAAACAAGTCCCTATAGAATTTGAACTGCACTTCGACCCACAAATGCAATTGATCGGCCGGACTGCGCCGCCGTTGTCCTCCGATGCTCCGACCGATAGACCTGGCTTCGTACCCGTATCGCTGCGCTAGCCAAAAACGTGACACGATGGACGAATCTAGAATTGTCTCCTCCCTAATCGGCGACATCTACGATGCGTCGATCGATCCGGCGCTTTGGCCTGACGCGATCATGAAACTTGCCGCCTTTGTCGGCGGCCAGGCCGGCGGCCTTGTCACCAAGGACGCCATTAGTAGAACCGGCACTCCCTATTTTTACTACGGTTTCGATCCTCGCTACGTGCAGCTTTATGCCGACACGCATTCGAAATTCGATCCTCTGGCGACGTTGCCGCTCTACGACGTCGAACAGATCGTCAGCGTTCCCGACCTTGTGCCGTACGAAGAATATCGCAGCGAGCGCTTCTTTCTGGAGTGGATGCGCCCCCAGGGCTGGGTGGACGCCGCAGCGTCCGTTCTGAAAAATCCGCGACGAGTTGTTCGCTTCTCACCATCCTTCGGCACGAGGCGCGCGGACTCGTGGACGAGGAAATGCGTCGGCGAATGGCGCTTGTTGTGCCTCACGTGCGCCGCGCCGTTCTGATCGGCAACGTCATCGATCTCAGGATGGCTGAAGCCGCCTCGTTCGCGGACACATTGGACGGGCTCAGCGCGAGCATGTTTCTCGTCGACGACAACGCACGCATCGTTCACGCCAACATCAGCGGACATTTGATGTTTTCACGGGGCTCCGTATTGCGATCGTCCGGCGGCAGGCTGCTCGCCAACGAGGCGGAGGCAACCCAGTCGCTGAAGGAGACGTTTGCTGCCGCAGGCGCCGGCGACGCCGCGGTCGGTATCAAGGGCATTGCCGTGCCGTTGCAGGCGCGCGACGGCGAGCGCCATGTCGCCCACGTCTTGCCCCTCACATCTGGTGCGAGGCGGCGGGCCGGCGTGAACTATGCGGCCGTCGCCGCCGTGTTCGTGCACAAGGCCGCATTGGATTCGCCGTCGCCGCTCGAGGCGATAGCCAGGCTCTACAAGCTGACGCCGACCGAACTGCGGGTGCTGCTCGCGATCGTACAAGTCGGCGGCGTGCCGGAGACGGCGGTTGTCCTTGGCACCGCCGAGGGGACGGTCAAGACACATCTGCACCGGGTGTTCGCCAAGACCGAAACCCGCCGCCAATCCGAGCTCGTCAAGCTTGTTGCCGGGTTTTCCAATCCTCTCGTCAATTAATCCGTTCAATCGCGCCTGGCTTTGGGCCGGTTTTGGTCGCGATCGCGACCGATCCCCTATCCTTAATCAAATAATTTCACTGTCAGACCCGGCCTATATCGAACGATAGACGCGGCGTCCGGAGCGCCATGCGATCCATCCCCCACGCCTTGAAGCGGTGCAGATGGTCTGCCGCCGCGAGTGAACCCCGGCGGCCGGAGAAGTCTGATGTTCGCATTGAAACGACAGCACCGCGTCCCTTCCGCCGCCGCTGCCGCGTTTTTCGATCGCGCTACGGCGTTGTCGCCGTGGTCCTCATACGCCTCCATACGTCCCAACATCTTTGGAGTTGCAGCCATGTCCGTAGCTATACGTTCGAAAATGCCTTCGTTCATTGTTGCCACTATCGCCAGCCATCTGGTGGCCGGCACCATTGCAGTATCCGTTGCTGGCGTTGTCGTGCTCGCGTCTTTCGGGCCCGCCCATGCCGGCAAGTTTGGCGGCGCTGACGTGGCTGCGGCAAGCGCGAGCCCGGGGAGTCATGCAACTGGCGTGTTGTCAGGGAGCAGCCGAAACGCTGCGCAGCCAAGCAAACGCGCAACCGGCAAGCCCGGCACCGCCGGCTCGATTCATTGCGAAGGCCCAGGCTGCCCGGACGATCGTCAAAAGATCAACCGCGCAAATGTGGTGGGCAAGGCCGTCAACGGCGATCCGAGGCCGGAAGTCCGCGACCATCGTGATGGCGCCGGCAGAAGTGGCGGTGTCATCGTATCGGAGGGCAAACCCCGTCCCAAAGGTCCGATTTGTGCGGGCTGGGGCTGCTAGGCGGCCCTGCACGGCATCGACCGTATGCCAAAGCGTCGCTCGGCAAATGTACCAAACCCTGGAGTCCAAAATGAGAATTTCACCGCTAACTTTCTTCGCGAATGGCGCTGCTGCGCATTCGAGTTCTGTGTACGGCCTAATTTTCGTGGCGTTGGTTCTCCCGGCGTCGCCGGCACGTGCCGAAATTCCCGATTCAATTGCGGCCCCCGACGAAACCCTGGTTGCAACCTTTCACGCGCTCGGCGCGCAGGTCTACGAGTGCAAGGCCGATGCCGCCGGTAAGCTCGCGTGGCAGTTCCGCGAGCCCATCGCCACGCTGCTCGTCGATGGAAAGACCGTCGGCCGGCACTATGCCGGCCCGAGTTGGGATCTGGCCGACGGCAGCGCCGTCACCGGCAAGGTCAGCGGGCGCGCCGCCGGCGCAACAGCGTTGGATGTCCCGCTCCTGAAACTCGACGCGACGCCGCAACACGACGGTCTGCTCACCGGCGTTAGCACGATCCAACGGCTCAACACCAAAGGCGGTGTTGCTCCGCGGCCGTGCCAGACCGCCGGCACTTTGCTGAGTGTGGCGTACTCGGCCGACTACGCCTTCTACAAGAAGGCGCGCTGATCGCTCGTTCCACACGCAACACGCAGTGTGGAGGCAGGCGACGAAGGAAAGAATTGACGCCGGCGATCCGGCGGCAACGCTTCATGCTCTGGAATGAATGAAACTTTCACCGATCCCATACTGGGATCAAAAGGAGATCACACATGCGCAATTCTATCGGCAGGTTCGCCGCTCCGGCGGCGTTGGCTTTAATGTTCGTGTTTCCGAGCATCAGTCATGCAAGCACGGCCTCGTCCGAAGCGTGCAGAAAAGAAGGCGATGCAAAAATAAAATTTTGCGGTCAGCTTTCTACGAAAAGTGCGCAATTTTGCCTCGATGCGGCAATGAAACAAGAGGCCGACTGCTACAAAAAGGGAGATGGGAAGCGGCCCGTGTCGTCGACCGGACCCTCGGGCAAGCCTGGCGGTGCTGGCGTCCTGGACACCGGTGGCTCGGGCAAACCTGCCAACGCGGGAAATAATACTTCGCCCGGCGGCGGCGTAATCGCCAATCCGGCATCGCCGCCCAAGGGCGTCGGCAATAATGCGCCGGTCGGCGGCGGAGTCTTCCACCAGCCGTCGACGACAGGCTCGGGCGGAAGCGGGACAATCCTCAAGTCGACCGCTGGAAGCGGGTCGACCTTCAGGTCGGGTGGCAACAAGCGATGATGTCTGACGGCACCTGCGGAGGTGGCCGGCTTCCCGGCCGCCTCCAATCGCGCCTTGCGTAATTGTCTCAAACCCGGCCGCACGTCGAGCGACCGGCTTAAGGAGACAGCGATGACGTTTCATTCGGCCACTCGAATTCTCGCCGCCATTACCGTGGTGTCCGGCATTGCACTTTTGCCGCCCATACATCAGGCCAAGGCCGGCAACGGCGGCGTCGCCAAGGGCGCCATGACACAAACGAAGGACAACACCGGAACGCAAAACGGTACGGCCGGCGTCTTGCAATGTGTCGGGCCCGGCTGCCGCGGCGCCAGGGCCAATGCCGTCAAAGCCACAACGACAGGCACCTACGCGCCTACTTGCCGCCCAGGCGACCACTTCTGTCCGCACGGACACTGACGAACACAACAAGGAAATACTGCTTGCGCTGTGTGTGTTGAATATTTCTTACGTCCGGTTTCTTCGCAATGGTAGGCAATGGTTGATGGCACCCGCACGGCAAACGCGTAGCCAACGACCTTGCCGGTATAGAAGTCACGTCCAGCGGAAATGGGCTTGGTATCTATGAGGGTGCGCTCTAGCGCTCCACCCGCGTCCAGCCCGCCGGCATCAGCCGCTCTTGCGGCAGGAAGCGGCCCTTGTAGTCCATCTTGCGCGAGCCCGGCACCCAATAGCCGAGATAGACGTAAGGCAGCCGCATGCGACGTGCGCGCTCGATATGATCGAGGATCATTAGCGTGCCAAGCGAGCGTTCGCCCTCGTCCGGATCAAAGAACGAATAGACCATCGACAGCCCGTCGCTCAGCACGTCGGTGAGCGCCACCGCCAGCAAGTTGCCGGTGCCGCGGCCGTTGATGCGGCTGTCCGGCCCGCGCGCGCGATATTCGATCAGGCGTGTGTCGACGTGGCTGTCCTCGATCATCATGGCGTAGTCGAGCACGGTCATGTCGGCCATGCCGCCGCTGCGGTGGCGCGCGTCGAGATAGGCGCGAAACACTGAATACTGCTCGGAGGTCGGATTGGGCGTGCGCATGTCGCCGACCAGATCGGCGTTGCGCTCGGCGATGCGGCGCATGTTGCGCGAGGGCTCGAAGTCGGCCGCCACCACCCGCACTGACACGCAAGCGCGGCAGCTCTCGCAGGCCGGCCGGTAGGCAATCGATTGGCTGCGGCGGAAGCCGCCATGGGTGAGCAGGTCGTTGAGCTCGCCCGCGCGCTCACCTACCAGGTGGGTGAACACCTTGCGCTCCTCCTGGCCGTCCAGATAGGGGCAGGGCGAGGGCGCGGTCAGATAGAATTGCGGGGTGTCGCGGGAATGCTGGGTCACTTATTTCACGGCGCCATTTCAATGACTCGTCCAAGCCCCTTATAGCATCGCGCGCCGCGCGGCTCCCGTCAAAGCCCCCCTTTTTTGGCCCCGTCAGCCGCCTGCCGGCGCCATGCCGGCGCGCAGAATGGCGGCGCGGCGGGCATTGTTGATGACCACCGTGCCGAGCACGATATCGTGCAACAGCCGGCGGCGCTCGTTGAAAAAGCATACCAGCAAGATAAACGGAGTCAGCGCCGACACTGAGAACCAGAATGCGATGGCGTGCACGGCGCCCAGCACGAAATAGGCCGGCGCCCCGTACCAGGTGCGCATTTCCAGGTCCATGACCCGCATGCCGATGGTGGCCGAGGCCGGACTGCCGAGGGTCAATCCGAAATAGGCGATGGCCCAGATCACCGTGCCCGGCGGCATCAGCCAGTAGAGCGCCCAACCCAGCCCCAGCGTGACGATGCCGAACGCGAATATGAACATGGCCGCCAGCACCAGCGGGATGGCGATGATGATGACGTCAATGATAAAGGCTACCACCCGGCGCGGCAGCACGCCATCGAACAGCTCCGGCTGGGTGGCCGGGTCATAGGCATGGGGTTTGATGTCGATCGACATGCCGGGCCCCCTTCAAGCTGCGGCCGCTGGCCTTGCTGCCGCCCCGTCGCCCTCGACATGGAGAAAGAATCGGGCCGGCGCAAGGGGCTGGACGAAGGGCCACGCCGGCGGCTGGAAGCGTGGCCGCGGTTGCGGCATGGTGCGCTGTCGCCCGGGAGGAGAACTTTGAGCGTTACGATCGCCGACATTGAAGCCGCCCGCCGCGTGATTGCCGGCTCCGTGCTGCGGACGCCCATGCTGCCGGCGCCCCGGCTCTCGGCGCTGACCGGCGCGGACGTGTACGTCAAATACGAAAATCTCCAGGTCACCAACTCGTTCAAGGACCGCGGCGCGCTGGTGAAGCTCGCCTCGCTCAGTGAGGCCGAACGCAAGCGCGGCGTCATCGCCATGTCGGCCGGCAACCACGCCCAGGCAGTCGCCTATCACGCCGCGCGCTTGAAGATTCCGGCCACCATCGTCATGCCGGTGACCACGCCGTTCGTGAAGGTGGCGGCTACCCGCTCGCACGGCGCCGAGGTGGTGCTCGACGGCGAGACGGTGGCCGAAGCGCAGGCGCGCTGCGAGCGGATCCAGGCGCAGCGCTCGCTCACGCTGGTGCATCCTTATGATGACGCGCGCATCATCAGCGGGCAGGGCACCATCGCGCTCGAAATGCTGGAGGAGGTCGCCGAGCTCGACGTGCTGGTGATCCCGATCGGTGGCGGCGGGCTGATCGCCGGCAACGCCATCGCCGCGCGCGCGGTCAAGCCTGCGATCGAAATCGTTGGCGCGGAATCCGCGCTCTATCCGTCGTTCTGGAACGCGCTGACCGGCGAGGCGCGCCCGATCGGCGGCGCCACGCTGGCCGAAGGCATCGCAGTCAAGAACGTCGGCAAATTGACCTTACCTGTGATCCGCGAGCTGGTGGCCGAGATCGTGCTCACCGACGAGGCGCAGCTCGAACGCGCGGTCAACGCCTATCTCACGCTGCAGAAAACCATGGCGGAAGGCGCGGGCGCGGCCGGCCTGGCCGCCATGCTGGCCAAGCCTGAGCGCTTCCGCGGAAAGAAGGTTGGCTTGATCCTGTGCGGCGGCAATATCGACCCGCGCATTCTCGCCTCCATCATGGTGCGCGAGCTCGAGCGCGAGAACCGCATCGTGTCCTTCCGCCTCGCCATTCCCGACCGGCCGGGCGTGCTGGGACAGATCGCCACGCGGCTGGGCGAGCTCGGCGCCAATATTTTGGAGGTCGATCACCGCCGATTGTTCCTCGACGTGCCGGCGAAGGGCGCCAAGCTCGACGTCACGGTCGAGACGCGCGATGCGGCCCATGCCGAGGAAATCCTGTCGGCGCTCGCCGCCGAGGGCTATCAGCCGGTGCGCATCGAGGCCGGCGCGGCAATCGACTGAAGTTGGCGGTCAGGCCGCAGACGACTGCGCCGGTGTCTCCGGGATTTGCAACTGGCTCAGCGTCGAATCGCTGCGGTGGATCGCCAGCAGATTGAGGCCGGCATCGACGACGCGGTAGCCTTGCTCCTCAAGCCATGCGCGCAGCGGTTCCGGGCCGGTCTTGATCGATTCGACCAGCACGATCGGGCGGCACTTTTCGATCAATTGGCTGGCGCCTTCGAGCGCTTCCATCTCCATGCCTTCGATATCGAGCTTGATCAGGTCCACGCGCGGCAGCGCCAGCGAGTCCAGGGAGATTTGCTGAATTGCAACCGTCTTGTCGTCGGAATAGTCGATCGGTTGCCCGATGAATTCGGTGTCGGCGCGCGGCTTCAGTTCGAGGCTGCCGAAGCTCGACGCGGTCAGGTAATCGGGCTGGGGAATGCGCAGCACGCCAGGTTCGGAGGAAACCGCGGCGTGCATAGCGATGGCGTTGAAGCAATTGTTGATGGCGATGTTGCCGGCGAGTGCGTAGTAGAGGCGCTCCTGCGCCTCGATCGCAATCACCGAGCCCCAGCCGGTCATTGCGGTCGCCCACTCGATGGCGTGCACGCCGATATTGGCGCCGCAGTCGATCGCCACCACGCCGTCACCATGAAACCGCCGGCGCGCCTCGATCAGTTGCAGCGCCAGCTCGACCTCGACCGGATCGTAGCAGCCCGCTTCAAACAACTGGAAACCGACGCCGACGCCCTGGCCGGGTGCGGTCATGCGGTGGTCGAAACGATTGACGATCATGGTGCCGTGGTTGCAGGCGGCGAGCACGAAGGCGAGCTTGCGTCCGACATTGCGCATGGGCATCTCCTGGGGAGCGGGACGCAATACGGCGGGGGAAAGAGCGAATCAGCCGGTAGTATAAGGCCTATTGCTTATTCTGCATCGCCCGCCAGATGCGCTCGGGCGTCGCCGGCATCTCGATGTGGCGTATGCCGAATTCCGAGAGCGCGTCGACCACGGCGTTGGTCACCGCCGACAGCGCGCCGACGCAACCGGCTTCGCCCGCACCCTTGACGCCGAGCGGGTTGGTCTTGGTCGGTACCGGGTTGCTCTCGACCGCCATAGCGCAGAAGTCGTGCGCGTGCGGCATGGCGTAGTCCTGGAAAGAAGCCGTGACGAGCTGGCCCTCGGCGTCGAAATGGATGTCTTCCATGAGCGCTTGCCCCACGCCTTGCGCGACACCGCCGTGAATCTGCCCGTGCAGCAGCATGGGGTTAAGCACGGTCCCGACGTCGTCGACGACGCTGTAGCGCACGATGTCGGTCTTGCCGGTCTCGCGGTCGATCTCGACTTCGCAGATATGGCAGCCGTTCGGGTAATTGTTGACCGGAGTCGAATAGATGGCGGTGGCGGAAAGCCCCGGCTCCATGTCTTTCGGCAGCTTGGCGGGATCGAGCGAGTCGCGCGCGATCTCCTTGATCGAGAGCGTGCGGTTGGTCTTGGGCGAGGAGAACACGCCGTCCTCGAATTTCAGTTCGCTCTCCTCGACCTGCAGCATATGCGCGGCTATGGTGCGCGCCTTGGCGACGACTTTTTCGGTGGCGTTGTGGAAGGCGGAGCCGGCCATGGTCGCCGAGCGCGATCCGCCGGTGCCTTCGCCGAAGAACACCTCGTCTGTGTCGCCCTGGACGTAATTGGCGTCATTGGGGTCGAGCCCGAGCCGGTCGCAGACCAATTGCTTGAACACCGTCTCGTGGCCCTGGCCCTGGCTGTTGGAGCCGGAGAACAGCGTCACCGTGCCGGAACGATCGAAGCGCACCTCGGCGCCTTCCAGACCGGGCGCGGCGGCGCGCTCGATGGTATTGGAGATACCGAAGCCCAACAGCTTTCCGCGCTTGCGGGCGTCGGCCTTACGGCTTTCGAGCGTTTTGACGTCGGCAAGTTCGAGTGCCAAGTCCATGTTCTTCTCGAAGGCGCCGCAGTCATAGGTGAAGGTCAGTCCGGTCTTGAACGGCATGGCGTCGGCCGGAATGTAGTTGCGCCGGCGCAACTCGGCCGGATCGATCCCCATCTCGGCGGCGGCGAGATCGACCATGCGCTCGATCACGAAGGCCATTTCCGGCCGGCCGTTGCCGCGGTAAGGCCGCACCGGGTTGGTGTTGGTGAAGGCGCCACTGATGTCGGCGTGAATCGCGGGCGTGCGGTAAACGCCGGCCATGCTGCCGGCGTTCATCATGAAGGCCGGCATGGAATGCATCATATAGGCACCGATGCCGGCCACGATCTTCACCCGCATGGCGAGGAAGACGCCATCATTGTCGAGCGCCAATTCGGCCTCAGTGACGTGGTCGCGCCCTTGCGCGTCGCTTAAGAAAGATTCAGTGCGCGTGCTGATCCATTTCACCGGCCGTCCGGTCAGCTTGGACGCCAGCATAACGAGCGGCAGCTCGTTGAATATCGGCGACTTCATGCCGAAGCTGCCGCCGGTGTCGCCGGTCACGAGGCGCAGCCTGGGCTCCGGCACGTTCATCAGCTTGGAGAGTTGACCGCGGGCCACATGCGGGCGCTGCATCGAAGTGTAGAGCGTGTAATGGCGGCCCGGCGCATTGTAGTCGCCGACGGCGCCGCGCGGCTCCATCGGGGCGGCGGTGACGCGGTTGATGACGAAGTCGTGCTTGACGACATGCGCGGCCTTGGCGAAGCCGGCATCGACCGCGGCCTTGTCGCCGAACAGCGCGGTGAAACCGATATTGTCGGGGCAGTCGTCCCAGACGCGCGGCGCGCCAGGCTGCGACGCCTCGGCCGTGGAGGCGATGGCGGGCAGCGGCTCGTAGTCCACTTCAATGAGCTCGGCGCCATCGAGCGCCTGCGCCACCGTCTCGGCAACGACGAAAGCGACGCAGTCGCCGACCCAGCGCACGCGCTCCTCGGCTAGAATCGGATAGCGCGGCCGGTACATGGGCGTGCCGTCGCGGCGCGTGAGGCCCGCGTGCACGGGCAGGTCGCTGTAACCGGCGGCCTTGATGTCCTCGGACGTGAGCACCGCCAGCACGCCGGGCGCTGCCTTGGCCTTCGTGGTGTCGATCGACTTTATCTTGGCGTGCGCGTGCGGCGAGCGCAGCACCACGCCGTGGGCCATGCCTGGCAATTTGATGTCGTCGGTATAGCGCCCGCCGCCCTGCAACAGCCGCGGGTCCTCGAAACGCGACACGCCTTGACCGATTGCGAATTCACCCATCGCAATGCTCGCCTTCTATTTTCGATGTTTATGTTGACCGCAGGAGGGACGAAGAGAGTTTACTTGGCCGTGAGTTTTTCCGCCACGCGCGGCGCGAAATAAGTGAGCACGCCGTCGCAGCCCGCGCGCTTGAAGGCAGCGAGGCTTTCCCACATGGTCCGCTCGGCGTCGAGCCAGCCGTTCTGAGAGGCAGCCTGGATCATCGCGTATTCGCCCGACACCTGATAGGCGAAGGTCGGCATGGCGAAGGTTTCTTTCACGCGGCGGCAGATGTCGAGATAGGGAAGTCCCGGCTTGACCATGATCATGTCGGCGCCTTCCTCGATGTCGAGCGCGACCTCGCGCAACGCCTCGTCACTGTTCCCGTAGTCCATCTGATAGGTGCGCTTGTCGCCGGTGAGCGTCTTGGAGGAGCCGACCGCGTCGCGGAACGGTCCGTAGAAGGCGGAGGCATATTTCGCCGCGTAGGACATGATCGAGACGTCGGTGAAGCCGTTCACGTCGAGCCCCTTGCGGATTGCCGCCACGCGCCCGTCCATCATATCGGAGGGCGCGATGATGTCGCAGCCGGCGTCGGCCTGCACCAGCGCCTGACGCACGAGCACCGCGACGGTCTCGTCATTGAGGATCACGCCGTCGCGCAGCAACCCGTCATGGCCGTGACTGGTGAAGGGATCGAGCGCCACGTCGCACAGAATGCCGACCTCGGGCACTTCCTTCTTGATGGCGCGGATGGCGCGGCAAACCAGATTATCCGCGTTGAGCGCCTCGCTGCCCGTTTCGTCGCGCAAGGCCGGATCGGTGTAGGGAAACAGTGCGAGGCAAGGGATGGTGAGCTTGGCCGCGCGCTCGGCTTCGCGTACGGCCTGGTCGACGGCGAGCCGCTCGACGCCGGGCATGGAGGGGACCGGCGCGCGTGCGTTCTGCCCATCCATGACGAACAGCGGCCAGATCAGATCGTCGGTGGTGAGCACGGTCTCCCGCACCATGCGGCGCGCCCATTCGCTGCGCCGGTTGCGGCGCATGCGCACGGTCAGGTCAAGCCGGTCGCCCTGCGCCGGAGCCTCATTTTCGACCGGCGCCAGCCGGGCGCGGGCTTCGATCGGGCGGCCGAATTTGATTGCCATTGCGAGCCTCCAGGGGCCTCTTATTAGCCGGTCCGCGGCGGCTGTGCCACCCACTCGGCGGCCGGGCTTGACCCGGTAGAACATCCCGGGAAGGTTTCAGGCGCAGCGGGCCGGAATTCAAGCATGGACTTCACCTTCACCGAAGAACAGCGCGCCTTCCAGGCCACCGCGCGCCAGTTCGCGTGCGAGGAGATGATGCCGCATGCGCGCGACTGGGACGAGGGCACGGTGTTCCCGGTTGAAGCCTTGCGCAAGGCGGCGGCGCTCGGTTTCGGCGGCATTTACGTCAAGGAGGACGTCGGCGGCTCGGGCCTCAGCCGCCTCGACGCCACGCTGATCTTCGAGGAACTGGCGCAAGGCTGCACCTCCACCGCCGCCTATATCTCAATCCACAATATGGCGGCCTGGATGATCGACGCCTTCGGCGGCGAGGCGCAGCGCAAGAAATTTCTGCCCAAGCTTTGCAGCATGGAGCATTTCGCCAGCTACTGCCTGACCGAGCCGGGATCGGGTTCGGATGCCGCCAGCCTGCAGACGAAAGCGCGCCGCGACGGCGAGCATTACGTGCTCGACGGCGCCAAGGCCTTCATCTCCGGCGGCGGCGTCTCCGACATCTACGTGGTGCTGGCGCGAACGGGCGAAGCGGGCGCGCGCGGCATATCCTGCATCGTGGTCGAGAAAGGCACGCCCGGCCTCTCTTACGGTGCGCAGGAAAAGAAGCTCGGCTGGAAGTCACAGCCGACCGCCATGGTCATGTTCGAGAATTGCCGCGTGCCGGCGGCCAATTTGATCGGCGCGGAAGGGCAGGGCTTCAAGATCGCCATGGGCGGGCTCGACGGCGGGCGATTGAACATCGCCGCCTGCTCGCTCGGCGGCGCGCAGTTCTGCCTCGATCGCACCATCGACTATATGAAAGAGCGCAAGCAGTTCGGCGCGAGGCTGGCCGATTTCCAGGCGTTGCAATTTCGCGTCGCCGACTACGCCACCGAGTTGGAAGCCGCGCGCCTGCTGCTGCATCGCGCGGCGGTGGCGGTGAGCGAGGGGGAGCCTGCGGCGACGCGGCTTGCCGCGCAGGCTAAGCGCCTTGCCACCGACACCGGCTTCGAGGTGGTCAATGGCTGCCTGCAATTGCATGGTGGCTACGGCTATCTGCGCGATCATCCGATCGAGCGCGTGCTGCGCGACGTGCGCGTGCACCAGATACTGGAAGGCACCAACGAGATCATGCGCGTAATCGTCGGCCGCGCCATGCTGGGCAATTGACGGTGGAGGCTAGTGCAACCGAAATCCTGTTCGAGCGGCGCGGCGCCGCCGGCCTCGTCACGCTCAACCGGCCAAAGGCGCTCAACGCCGTCACTCATGCGATGGTCTTGGCGCTGCGCGCCCAGCTCGACGTTTGGGCCGGCGATCCTGCGATCACGCGGGTGGTGATCTGCGCGGCCGGCGAGCGCGCCTTCTCGGTCGGAGGTGATATCCGCCATCTCTACGATCTCGGAAAGGCCGGGCGGCATGACGACGCACTGCAATTCTGGCGCGACGAATATCCGCTCAATGCGGCGATCAAGAACTACCGCAAACCGTATGTTGCGCTGATCGACGGCATGGTGATGGGCGGCGGCGTCGGCATCTCGGTGCACGGCTCGCAGCGCGTGGCCGGCGAACGTTTTCAGTTTGCCATGCCGGAAGTCGGCATCGGCTTCTTCCCGGATGTCGGCGCCACCTGGTTCCTGCCGCGCCTGCCGGGCGAATTTGGCACCTATTGCGGGCTCACCGGCGAACGCTTCGGCGTCGCCGACGCCGTCGCCGCCGGCATTGCCACCCACCACGTGCCCTCGGCGCGTATTTCTGCGCTGATCGACGGGCTCACCGGTACCGTGTCCGTGGACGCTGTACTCGCGGCGTTCGCGGAACCGGCGAGCGAGGGACCGATCCTGGCGCGGCGCGCGGCCATCGACCGGCTGTTTGCGGGAGCCAGCGTCGAGGACATCCTCGATGGGTTGGACCGCGAAGCCGCCTCGGGTTCCGCCGATGCTGAATGGGCGGCGAAAACCGCCGCCACCATGCGGACGAAATCACCGCTCAGTCTCAAGATTGCTTTGGCGCAGGTGCGGCGCGGCAAGGATTGGGATTTCGAAACATGCATGCGCGCAGAATTTCGTATAGTGTCGCGCGTCATCAAGGACCATGAGTTTTTCGAGGGCGTTCGCGCCGTGATCATCGACAAGGACAATGCGCCGCGTTGGCAGCCGGCGGCGCTGCGCGAGGTGAGCGACGCCGAAGTCGAGCGCCATTTCGCGCCGCTGGGCGCGGGCGAGCTGGTGCTGCCATGAGCGAGCCGATCTACAACGATGACGTCAGCAATCTCGAGCCGGTGCATCAGGAGGCGGCCGAGCCGGCGATCGGGCGCTGGACCCGGCGGCTGGTGTTGTTCCTGCGCATCATGGCGGCCATAGCGATGCTCAAGGGCCTCTATCACTGGGCGCGGGTGTGTGGCATCGGCGTCGGCGACGACGCGCTCTTCCAATACCAGCCCGTTGCGTGGCAGGTCGCCACGGTATTCTTCGCGGTGATTGATCTGGTCGCCGCCGTGGGTTTGTGGCTCGCGGCCGCCTGGGGCGCGGTGATCTGGCTGATGTCGGTCGCCTCCATGCTGGCGGTGGAAATTTTCTTCCCGCAGGTGTTCGGCGTCGGCCTGTGGACCGGCGTGATCGAAGGCGCCTTGCTTGCAATTTATCTGTGGCTGGCCTTGATGTCGGCGCAGGAACATCCGCAAGGGTGAGAAGACAAAAGAAGGGGAGGGTGCGATGGCGCGCATAGGATTCATCGGCCTCGGCAATATGGGTCTGCCGATGGCGCAGAACCTGATCAAGGCCGGCCATCAGGTCGAGGGCGTCGACGTCAATCCCGCCGCGGTCGCGAAACTCAAGGCGTCCGGCGGTACCGACGCTGAGTTTGCCAAGGTCGCTGCATCGCGCGCCGATGTGGTCATTACCATGCTGCCTGCCGGCAGCCATGTGCGCGAAGTCTATCTCGGGCCCAATGGCATCATCGAGAATGCCAACGCCAGCACCCTGTTGATCGATTGCTCGACCATCGACGTCGAGACCGCGCGCGCTGTGGCGGCCGAAGCAGAGAAGAAGGGGCTCATGATGCTGGACGCGCCGGTCTCCGGCGGCGTCGGCGGCGCGACCGCCGCCACGCTCACCTTCATGGTGGGCGGCAGCGAAAAAGCCTTCGTGCGCGCGGAATCGATTTTGCAAAAGATGGGCAAGACGATCGTCCACGCGGGTGGCGCCGGCAACGGCCAAGCCGCCAAAATCTGCAACAACATGATCCTCGGCGTCTCGATGATCGCCGTGTCGGAAGCTTTCGTGCTGGCGGAAGAGCTTGGCCTCGACCACCAGAAGCTGTTCGACATTTCGTCGAAGTCGTCGGGCCAATGCTGGTCGCTGACCAGCTACTGCCCGGTGCCGGGTCCGGTGCCGGCGTCGCCTGCCAACCGCGACTATCAGGCGGGCTTTACCGCGGCCATGATGCTTAAGGATTTGAACCTGTCGCAGGCCGCCGCCGGGGCCAGCGGCGCCAAGACCGAACTCGGCGCGGCCGCGGCTAGGATTTATTCACGCTATGTCGAGAGCGGCGAGGCGGGGCGCGATTTTTCCGGTATCATCCGGCTCATTCGCGGCTGAAAAACTTCGGCGGTACGTCATTGCGGGACGCATCCCGGAATGTACCGGCGTCCGTGGTGAACGAACGGTAACGCCGGTCGTTACAATTGCGCATTCAACACGCCGTTCACTGTTGCAAATAAACCTAATCTTTATGGTGTTATTTAAGCCGATTTTAGACTGCCCCTCTTAGTGTGCGGTGTCTGGGTCGAGGAAGACAGGGCCTCGGTTCCGGCGAGAACTTATAAAAACGCAAGGGGCGTTGAACATGAAAGCCGTTGCGAAAACGGTCGAACCCGCCGAACGCGAGGCGCGTTTCGATCACATCCGGCCGCTCTATCTGGAGGCCTTGACCTTGGTCGAACGGCTGCATCGCCGGCTGCTCGACGTCATCAAGGACGAATTCGATCGCCGCGGACGGGCCGACATAAATTCGGTGCAGGCTCTTCTGCTCTACAATATCGGGGACAAGGAATTGACCGCCGGCGAGTTGCGCACGCGCGGCTACTATCTCGGCTCCAACGTCTCCTACAATCTCAAGAAGCTGGTCGAGATGAGTTTCCTCGACCATCAGCGCAGCCGCGTCGATCGCCGTTCGGTGCGCATCAAACTGACCGATAAGGGCCGCGAGGTACGCGACACCGTCGAGGCGCTCTACCAGAAGCACGTGCGCACGGTCGAGCAAGTCGGCGGCATCAATGCCGACGAGTTTTCGACCCTGAACAAGTCGCTGCACCGGCTCGAGCGCTTCTGGACCGACCAGAATTCTTTACCGCCTGTAGCTCGCGTACTGGTGGGAAGGTACTTGCCCCGGCCGCTCCACGGCCGGGGCTTTTGTATTTGCCGCGCGACCCGGAAATGTGGGCGCCGGCCAATATCGACCGAGCCCTAGATATTGCGCCTGAGATACCCTCCACATGCCAATGCTTGGCGGTTTGCGCCCGATATGCTATTTGCGGGGGCAATCCCGGACCTAGCCTTTTCGTTGGCGCCGCCCGCAATTCCGGCGCCCAGGAGACCGTAATGTCGGTGACGTCGAGCCCCAAATCTGCAAGTGACGCTGAAAGCCTGTTTACCGCGCCGCTCTCCGAGGCCGACCCCGAAATCGCCGAGGCGATCCGGCTCGAGCTCGGCCGCCAGCGCGACGAGATCGAATTGATCGCGTCGGAGAACATCGTCTCGCGCGCGGTCTTGGAAGCGCAAGGCTCGGTGCTCACCAACAAATATGCCGAAGGCCTGCCGGGCAAGCGCTATTACGGCGGCTGCCAGTTCGTCGACATCGCCGAGACCCTGGCGATCGAGCGCGTGACCAAATTGTTCGGCTGCCAATTCGCCAATGTGCAGCCGCATTCCGGCGCGTCCGCGAACGCGGAAGTGTTCTTCGCGCTGATGCAGCCGGGCGACACCTTTATGGGTCTCAATCTCGCCGCCGGCGGCCATCTCACCCACGGCTCACCGGTCAATCTGTCGGGCAAATGGTTCAAGCCGGTGCCTTATGGCGTGCGCCGCGACGACCACCGCATCGACATGGGCGAGGTCGAACGGCTCGCCAAGGAACACAAACCCAAGCTCATCATCGCCGGCGGCTCGGCCTATCCGCGCATCATCGACTTCAAGCGCTTCCGCGAGATCTGCGACCAGGTCGGCGCGTTGTTGATGGTCGACATGGCGCATTTCGCGGGACTGGTGGCGGGCGGCGTGCATCCGTCGCCGTTCCCGCACGCCCATGTGGTCACCACCACCACGCACAAGACGCTGCGTGGGCCCCGCGGCGGCGTGATCCTGTCCGACGACGAGGCGATCGCCAAGAAGCTCAATTCGGCGGTATTCCCAGGCATGCAGGGCGGTCCGCTGATGCACGTGATCGCCGCCAAGGCTGTTGCATTTGGCGAAGCGCTGCGGCCGTCGTTCCGCGCCTATGCGCGCAACGTGGTGGAGAACGCCAAGGCGCTGGCCGAGCACCTGAAGTCGCACGGGCTCGATATCGTCTCCGGTGGCACCGACACCCATTTGATGCTGGTCGATCTGCGGCCGAAAAAGCTGACCGGCAAGGTGGCGGAGGCAGCCTTGGGGCGCGCCCACATCACCTGCAACAAGAACGGCATCCCGTTCGACCCTGAAAAGCCTACCGTCACGTCCGGCATCCGGCTCGGCACGCCGGCCTGCACCACGCGCGGCTTCGGCATCGCCGAGTTCCGCCAAGTGGGCGATATGATCGTGGAGGTGCTCGACGTGCTATCGCAGAAGGGCACGGACGAGGATTCGCTCACCGAAGACGCGGTGCGCGGCAAGGTCAAAACATTGATTTCACGATTTCCCATTTATCAAGATTGAGGCGGCGAGGGGGATCCGATGCGTTGCCCGAGTTGCGGAAGCCTCGACACCCAGGTGAAGGATTCGCGGCCGACCGAGGAGTCGGCCGTGATCCGGCGCCGGCGCGTGTGCCTGACCTGCAATTTCCGCTTCACCACCTTCGAGCGCGTGCAATTGCGCGAGCTCACCGTTATCAAGCGCAACGGCCGGCGCGTGCCGTTCGATCGAGACAAGCTGATGCGCTCAGTGCAGATCGCGCTGCGCAAGCGTTCGGTCGATCCGGAACGTATCGAGCAGTTGGTCTCCAAGATCGTGCGCGAGCTGGAAAGTCAGGGCGAGAACGAGGTCTCATCGGAAACCATCGGCGAGGCGGTGATGGAGCACCTGCGCGAACTCGACGACGTGGCTTACGTGCGCTTCGCCTCCGTCTACCGTAATTTCCGGGAGGCCAAGGATTTCCGCGCCGCGCTCGATGAATTGTCGGGCGAGGAGGGGACTAAGCCCGCGGCGACCGCGCGCAAATGAGTCTGCAAATCGCTCAAGCGATCCCCGTGACGGCCGCGGACGACGCGCGTTTCATGGCACTCGCGCTGGCGCTCGGGCGGCGCGGACTCGGCAACACCTGGCCCAATCCGGCGGTCGGCGTAGTCATCGTAAAGGACGGCGTCATTCTCGCGCGCGGCTGGACGCAGGAGGGTGGCCGCCCGCACGCCGAGGTCGAGGCGCTACGCCGCGCCAAGAAGACGGCGCAAGATGCGTTAGTTGGCGCCACCATGTATGTGACGCTTGAGCCTTGCTCGCATCAGGGCAAGTCGCCGCCTTGCGCCGACGCCATCATCAAGGCGGGCATCGCGCGGGTGGTCTCGGCGCTGGACGATCCAAATCCGGAGGTCGCGGGCAAGGGCCACGAGAAACTGCGCGCCAAAGGCGTCGCGGTCGATATCGGCGTCGGCGCCGAGGAAGCGCGGCGCGCCCATGCCGGCCATATCTTGCGCGTCACGGAAAGTCGTCCGCAAGTGTTGCTGAAGCTGGCAATCTCCGCGGACGGCAAGGTCGGATTGGCCGGCCGCAAGCCGGCGGTCATCACCGGCGAGGCGGCGCGTCAGCGCGTGTTTCAGATGCGTGGCGCAAGCGACGCCATTATGGTCGGCATCGGCACCGTGCTGTCCGACAATCCGCAGCTCACTTGCCGGCTGCCCGGCATGGACGCCCGCTCGCCGGTGCGCGTGGTGCTCGATGCGCAATTGCGCGTGCCGCTGGCGACCTCGGTGGTGGCGACGGTGCGCGAGACACCGACCTGGGTGTTCGCCTCGCGCAAGGCGTCATCGATGGCGGAGGAGGTATTGCGGCACAAAGGCTGCAAGGTCTTCCGCGTCGATGACGACGAGGATGGCCGGCTTGATCTCGACGCGGTGCTGAAAGTTCTTGCCGGCGAGGGCATCACTCGGCTGATGGTGGAAGGCGGCCCCACACTGGCCGCGAGCTTCGTCGCCGCCGACCTGGTGGACGAGGCGGCGCTCATCTATTCCGAAAAGCTGATCGGCGACGACGGCATCACGCCGCTCGAAGGGATGCCGCTCGACGTGCTCACCAGCCGCCTGCACGTCCACAACAGCGAGCAAATTGGCGCGGACACCCTCGAATTTTTCGAGCGGGCCTGACATGTTCACCGGTATCGTCACCGACATGGGCGAAGTGCGTTCGGTCAAGCCGCGTGCCGACAATCTGCACCGCATCGTCATCTATTGCGGCTATCCGCGCGCCGAATTGGTCGAAGGCGCCTCCGTCGCCTGCTCCGGCGTCTGCATGACCATCGTGGGCGCCGGCGAGGACGATGGCCGCACCTGGTTCGCGGTCGATGCGGCGGCGGAAACCTTAGGCGCGACCACCGTTGGCCGCTGGCGCCACGGCACGCGAGTCAACCTCGAGCGACCGCTGAAGCTTGGCGACGAACTCGGCGGCCATTTGGTCGCCGGCCATGTCGACGGCCTGGCGACTGTCATCGCGCGCGAAGACATGACCGACATGGCCCGCCTGCTGCTGCGCGCGCCGGAGCCGTTGGCGCGCTTCATCGCGCCCAAGGGCTCGGTTGCGCTCGACGGCGTCTCCCTCACCGTTAATGCGGTGGAAGGCGACAGCTTCTCGGTGCTGATCATTCCACACAGCTTGCGGGTCACCACGCTGGGCGCGTTGCGCAAAGACGACGCCGTCAACCTGGAAGTCGACACCATGGCGCGCTACGCCGCGCGGCTGATCGCTGCCGGGCAGGATTGAAGCCCAATTCCGAAGCCCTTGTGAGCGCGCCACTCGCTTGCTACCACGCCGCAGACCTTAAAGGACTTCGGGTATGGCCAAAACACGGGCCAAGAAACGTGCAAAGGCTCGGCGCGGCGGGACGAGGCGCGATACCTTGCGTCTGCTGGTCGTAGAGGCGCGCTTTTACGACGACATATCGGACGCGTTGCTGCGCGGCGCGCGCGGCGTGCTCGACGAAGCCGGTGTCGAATACGACAGCATTTCGGTGCCGGGCTCGCTCGAGATCCCGGCCGCTATTGCATTTGCCGTCGAGGCCGCACGCGGCCGGCGGCGGCCGTATGACGGCGTGGTCGCGCTCGGCTGCGTCATCCGCGGCGAGACCTATCATTTCGAACTGGTGTCGAACGAATCCGCGCGCGGATTGACGCAGCTTGCGATCAACCAAAAGCTCGCCATCGGCAACGGCATCCTCACGGTGGAGAATGAAGCGCAGGCGCGCGCCCGCGCCGGCGGTGACAAAGGCAACAAGGGCGCTGACGCCGCGCGCGCGGCGCTCGCCATGGCGCGGCTCCAGCGCGATTTCAAAGGCCGGTGATGGCCCGCAACGCCAAAAATGTGGACAAGGATGCGCGCAAGGCTAACAAGCGCGGCGCCGCGCGGCTTGCCGCGGCGCAGGCGCTTTATCAGATGGATCTCGCCGGTACCGGTCTCAACGAAATTCTCGCCGAGTTCGAAAAGCATTGGATTGGCCGCGAGGTCGAAGGCGCGCAATATCTTCCGGCTGAGGCTGCCTTCTTCCGCGACATCGTCACCGGGGTGGTGCGCGAGCAGCGCAAGCTCGACCCGCTGATCGACGAGGCGTTGGCGGAGCGCTGGCCCTTGAAACGTATCGAGGCGATCCTGCGCGCGGTGCTGCGCGCCGGCGCCTATGAACTCGACCACCGCCGCGACGTGCCGGCGCGCGTGGTGGTGTCGGAATATGCCGATGTCGCCGCCGCCTTCGTCGAGCGCGACGAGACCGGCATGGTCAACGCCGTGCTCGACCAGCTGGCGCGCAAACTGCGCGCCGCCGAGTTTGGGCAAGCCGCCGGGTGACGCATGGCCGCGCACGATGACATCTCGGCCGAGGACAAACTGATCGCGCGCTTCTTCCAGCCGATCGCGATCCATCCCGGCGCATTGGGCCTGGCGGACGATGCCGCCTTCATCACCCCGCCGCCGGGCTGCGATCTGGTGCTCAAGACCGACGCCATTATCGGCGGCGTGCATTTCTTCGCCGAGGACGCCGCCCATACGGTGGCGTGCAAGGCGCTGCGGGTGAACCTGTCCGACTTGGCCGCCAAGGGTGCGCGCCCGCTCGGCTTCCTGCTCGCGCTCGCGCTGCCCAAGGAGATCGGCGACAATTGGCTCGTTAATTTCGCCGAAGGGCTGCGCAGCGATTCAGTGCTCTATGCCTGCCCGCTGTTCGGCGGCGACACCGACCGCACGCCCGGCCCGGTCACTATCTCCATCGCCATGTTCGGCAGCGTGCCGGAGGGCACCATGGTGCGCCGCGCCGGAGCCAATCCCGGCGACCGCGTGTTCGTCAGCGGCACGATCGGCGATGCGTCGCTCGGGCTTGCCATACGCAACGGCAAGGACTGGAAGCTGAGCGAGGCGCAGCGCCAGCATCTCGTCGCGCGCTATCTGTTGCCGCAGCCGCGCAACGCGCTGGCCGAGGCCGTACGCCAGCATGCGTCCGCCGCAATGGACGTGTCCGATGGGTTGGCCGGGGATTTTGCCAAGCTCTGCCGCGCCTCGCAGGTCGGTGCCAACATCGCGGTCGAGCGCATCCCGCTGTCCGACGCCGCCAAGGCGGTGCTCGCCGGTGACCCGGCCATGCGCGAGACAGCGCTCGGCGGCGGCGACGACTATGAGATCGTCTGCACCGTGCCGGCGGCCAAGGCGCAAAGCTTCCGCGCCGCAGCGCAAGCGGCGAACGTGCCGGTCGCCGAGATCGGCGAGATCGTAGCCGGCGAGGGCGCCCGCTTTCTGGCAAGCGACGGCGAGCCGCTAACTTTCCAGCGCGCCGCCTTCAGCCACTTCTGAAACGCCTGAGACGGGTGTAAGAGAGAGCCGGAACAGGACATCCCCATGCACGACATGACGGCCAAGAAGGCGGCGTTTCCGGCCTACCAGCCGCATCCGAATTTCGCGAAATGGCACAGGCTGTTTCCGACCACTGCCTGGATGCGCCGCAAGGCGCCGCGCAATGTGCCGCGCTTCGCCTTCGAGTATGGCGACACTGGCGCCGGCAACGATGTCGGCATTGCGCACAACTGGGCGGCCTTTGATGCCATCGAGGTCACGCCGCGCTACGGCGTGGTGGTGACGCCGCCGCCGGTCGAGGTCGAATTGTTCGGGACCCGCTACAACGCGCCGATCGGCATTGCGCCCATGGGCGCTCCGGCGCTGGTGTGGCCGGGCGCCGACGTGCTGATGGCGAAGGCGGCGCAGCGCGCGCGTGTGCCTTACGCGCTGAGCACAGCCGGCGGCCTCACCATCGAGGAGGCGGCAAATTACGCGCCCGATGTGTTCTGGCTGCAGCTCTATCGCTTCTGGCGCGACGATCACAAGATCGGCTTCGACCTGGTGCGGCGCGCGCAGGCGGTCGACACCAAGGTGCTGGCACTCACCCTCGACGTGCCTGTGCGCACTACGCGCTCGCGCGAGACCTACGCCGGGCTCGCCAACGAATTCCACCCCACCGTGCGCATGGCCTACGAGATGCTGGTGCGGCCGAAATGGCTGTGGACATTCATGCGTAGGGGCTATCCGCGTTTCGCCACGCTCAGCGAATACGCCAAATCGCGCCACACCAACACCATCATCCGCTTCGCGCGCGCCAATATGGGCGGCGCCTTCACCTGGGAAGAGGTCAAGCGCTACCGCGACAAGTGGAAGGGCAAGATGGCGGTGAAGGGCGTGCTGCATCCGGCCGACGCCGAGAAGGCGGTGGCGCTCGGCATCGACGGCATCTGGATGTCGAACCACGGCGGCCGCCAGATCGAAGCGCTCACACCACCGATCGACTGCCTGCCGGCGGTCGTCTCGGCCGTCGGCAAGAAGGCCACGATCCTGCTCGACAGCGGCGTGCGCAGTGGCCAGGACGTCATGCGGGCGCTGGCGCTCGGCGCCGACGCTGCCTTTGCCGGCAAGTCGTTCCTGTGGTCGGTGGCCGCTCTCGGCGACGAAGGGCCGGCGCAACTCATCGACCTCTATATCGACGAACTGCGCGCCTCCCTCGGCCAGATCGGCGCCCATTCGCCGGCCGAGGCACGGGCGGCCACCATCCATCATCCCGGCGCCATCGATTTCGCCGCCGCGCCGGCCAAGCGTCCCGCCGCCAAGCGCGTAAAGCGCTGATTTGACGGATTCACGCTCGCAGGGCTGCCCTGCGCAGGCGGGGTAGCAATTCAGGGCCTGCGCCGCTAGAAGAGGCGGCCCTCTAAGGACCGCAAACCATGTCGGCTGTTGCCGAGCCTCTCCCGCATGCCCTGATCGACGACCATCTGGCGCATCGCAACGCCATGGTGCTGGCTGCGGCGCAGGCGCTCGGCGGCGCCAATAACATCATCATCTATTCGACCGCCAGCATCATCGGCGCGGTGATCGCGCCCAACAAGAGTCTGGCGACGCTGCCGATCGCCTGCTTTGTGCTCGGCATGTGGCTCGGCACCCTGCCGGTTGGCGCGCTGGCGCGCCGGTTCGGCCGCCGCTTCGCGCTGATAACCGGCTCCGGCTTCGGCATCATCTCGGGGCTGATTTCCTGTTCCGCGGTGCTGACCGGCAATTTCTGGCTGCTGCTGCTCGGGGCTTTTTGCGGCGGGCTCTACTCATCGTCGATGCAGTCCTACCGCTTCGCCGCCACCGATACGGCGAGCGAATCCTACCGACCCAAGGCGGTGTCCTGGGTGCTGGCTGGCGGCGTGTTCGCCGCGTTGATCGGACCGCAACTCGTCATCTTTACCAAGGACCTGCTGCCGCCTTATCTGTTCGCGGCCAGCTATCTCGGTCAAACAGTGCTTGCGGCGATGGCGATGCTGGTGCTGGTCTTCGTGAAAGTGCCGCCGGTGGCCAGCAAGAAGAGCGACAGCGCGCGGCCGCTGCTCGAGATCGTGCGCGCCCCGCGTTTTATCGTGGCGGTCGGCTGCGGCGTAGCGAGCTATTCGATGATGAACCTGGTGATGACCGCGGCGCCACTCGCTATGGTCGGCTGCGGCCATTCGGTGACCGACGCTACGCTCGGCATCCAGTGGCATGTGCTCGGCATGTTCGCGCCGAGCTTCCTCACCGGCAGCCTGATCGCGCGCTACGGCATCACGCGCATCACCGGCATCGGCCTGGGGATGATCGCGTTGACCGCGGTGGTCGCCATCAGCGGGCTCTCGGTTGCGCATTTCTGGACCGCCCTGGTGCTGCTCGGCGTCGGCTGGAATTTCGCCTTCATCGGCGCCACCACCATGGTGGCGCAGACTTACCGGCCCGAGGAGCGCACCAAAGTGCAGGCTTTCAACGACTTCCTGATCTTCGGCAGTATGGCGCTGAGCTCGTTCTCCTCCGGCCAGCTGCTCGCCTATTTCGGCTGGCAGGCGGTCAACGAGGTGATCTTCCCGACCATTTTCATCGCTGGTGCTCTCTTGGTCTGGCTCGCTGTGCGCAATCGCGCGGAGCGGGCCGAGGCGGTGTGATCCGCCCGGGCCGGGTAGTCCGAAAATCGTCGAAAACCGGGGGGTTTACGGCGTTGCTTTGGCGTTGCGATTTTGGCAATGTCCGCGCGCTTTCCGGTCGGGGTGAAGCGCGGCATTGCGGCCATCCTCGACGCTCCCTGGCGCCGGGCGGGAGCGTTCTTCCGCCAGCCATTTAAAAATACGAGGGTGAGGCTTCCCATGAATATTTTGTGGATGATCGTTGGCTGTGGCGTGCTCGCGATCCTCTATGGCATCTGGGCAACTCTTTCCGTACTGGGCGCCGATGCCGGCAGTGCCAAGATGCAGGAAATTTCAGCCGCCGTGCGCGAAGGCGCGCAGGCTTATCTCAAGCGCCAATACGCCACCATCGGCATTGTCGGCATCGTCATCTTCGTCATCATCGGCCTGACCCTCGGCTGGCTGGTCGCCGTCGGGTTTGCGGTTGGCGCCATTCTGTCCGGCGCTACCGGCTTCATCGGCATGAACGTTTCGGTGCGCGCCAACGTGCGCGTCGCGCAAGCCGCCACCAAGTCGCTGGCCGGCGGGCTCGAGCTTGCCTTCAAGTCCGGCGCCATCACCGGAATGCTGGTTGCGGGCCTCGCGCTGCTCGGCGTCACGCTCTATTTCGGCTTCCTCACCGGCACGATGCACATGGCGCCGAACGACCGCACCGTGATCGACGCCATCGTCGCGCTCGGCTTCGGCGCCTCGCTTATTTCCATCTTCGCCCGTCTCGGCGGCGGCATCTTCACCAAGGGCGCCGACGTTGGCGGCGACCTGGTCGGCAAGGTGGAGGCCGGCATTCCCGAAGACGATCCGCGCAACCCCGCAACGATCGCCGACAATGTAGGCGACAATGTCGGTGACTGCGCCGGCATGGCCGCCGATTTGTTCGAGACCTATGCGGTGACCATCGTCGCCACCATGGTGCTGGCCTCGATCTTCTTCCGCAACACGCCGCTTCTGGTGCCGATGATGACGCTGCCGCTCGCGATCGGCGGCATTTGCATCATCACCTCGATTGTCGGCACCTTTTTCGTCAAGCTCGGCGCCTCCCAGTCCATCATGGGTGCGCTCTACAAGGGCCTGCTGGTCACCGGCGTTCTGTCGCTGGTCGGCATTGCCGGCGTGATCTACCAGATCGTGCCCGGCGGTTTTGCCGCCGTCATCAAGACCGCCGATGGCACCACCTTCACCGGCACCACGCTCTTGGTCTGCGGCATCGTCGGCCTTGCCGTGACCGGCCTGATCATCTGGATCACCGAATACTACACCGGCACCGACTATCGCCCGGTCAAGTCGATCGCGGCGGCCTCCGTCACCGGCCACGGCACCAACGTGATCCAGGGCCTCGCCATCTCGATGGAATCGACCGCGCTGCCCGCGATCGTGATCATCGCCGGCATCCTGATCACCTTCAATCTCGCAGGGCTGTTTGGCATCGCCATCGCGGTGACGACGATGCTGGCGCTCGCCGGCATGATCGTCGCGCTCGACGCCTTCGGTCCGGTCACCGACAATGCCGGCGGCATTGCCGAAATGGCCGGCCTGCCGAAGGAAGTGCGCAAGGCCACCGACGCGCTCGATGCGGTCGGCAACACCACCAAGGCGATCACCAAGGGCTATGCCATCGGCTCGGCAGGCCTTGGCGCGCTGGTGTTGTTTGCGGCCTATAACCAGGACCTGCTGTTCTTCGCCGGCGACACCGCGCATCATCCGTACTTCACCGGCATCAAACTCGACTTCGCGCTCACCAATCCTTACGTGGTGGCCGGGCTGCTGTTCGGCGGCCTGTTACCATATTTGTTCGGTTCGATGGGCATGACCGCCGTCGGCCGCGCTGCCGGCGCGATCGTCGAGGAAGTGCGCCGGCAATTCCGCGAAAACCCCGGCATCATGAAGGGCACCAGCAAGCCCGATTACGGCCGCGCCGTCGACCTTCTGACCAAGGCCGCGATCAAGGAAATGATCGTGCCGTCATTGCTGCCGGTGCTGTCGCCGATCTTCTGCTACTTCGTGATCTACGTGGTCGCGGGCGGCGGGGCGGCGGGCAAGTCGGCCGGCTTCTCCGCGCTCGGCGCCATGCTGCTCGGCGTCATCGTCACAGGCCTATTCGTCGCCATCTCGATGACGTCCGGCGGCGGCGCCTGGGACAATGCCAAGAAATACATCGAGGACGGTCATTACGGCGGCAAGGGTTCGGAGGCCCACAAGGCCGCGGTGACCGGCGACACCGTCGGCGATCCCTACAAGGACACGGCGGGTCCTGCCGTGAACCCGATGATCAAGATCACCAACATCGTGGCGCTGCTGCTGCTCGCGGTGCTGGCGCACTAGCGTTAAGGACGGGACGTAAAAAGGGTCCGCCTTGATGCGGGCCCTTTTTGTCTCACTTGGCGCGTACAAAGCCAGCGCGCAAACGCTGCCGATTATTGTCCGCTGAATGGATTCAGGGCCTTGAAGACGCCGCGCAGATAAGTCAGTTCGTGGCCGCCGGTCGGTGTCGTCTGCGATACGAAGTCGAAAACCTTGCCATCCTTGAGGCCGTAATTGGCCAGCCGCCGGACCCGGCGATCCTTGTCGAAATAAACCGCGACCACCCGCTGGTCGATGACTTTTTGCGGCATGAACGCCGCCGCGCGCTGCGCCTTCTGCGAGATGTAATAGAACACCTCGCCATTCACGGTGGCGACGGTGGAGGGCGTACCCAGCACGATCAGCACTTGCTCCTGCGATGCGCCGATCGGAATTTGTTCGAGCGCGCCTTGCTGCATCACGTAGCCGCGCTGAAAGGTCTCCGTGAAGGCGCCGCAGCCGGCAAGCGCCAGGCTGCAGACCAGCACAATCGCCGGCAGCGGGCTGAGGCGCGTCGCGCAGCAAGGCGCGGTCCTGGATCGCGAAGGCGGCAAATTCATTTCGATCTTGCATCGGCGCTGAGCTTGACTTAACCGGCGGTGAGCCCCGGTCAGCCTCAAACCAACGCGATGATTTTCCCCCGTTTTCGGCGCTCCAAGCAGCGCGACACCATTTCCGGCCTGTATGGCACGATCGTGGCGCAGGCGCGAATGCCCAGTTTTTACCGCGATTGCGCAGTGCCGGACACGTTAAACGGCCGCTTTGAGCTGATCGTGCTGCATTTGGCGCTGTTGCTCGATCGGCTCGTCCAGGATCCGGCGCTGCGCCACTTGGGGCAGCCGGTTTTCGACCGGTTTTGCCGGGATATGGACCACAACCTGCGTGAAATGGGTGTTGGCGACCTGGCGGTGCCGAAGGAGATGCGGCGCATGGGAGAGGCCTTCTATGGCCGCGCGCAGGCCTATCGGGCGGCACTGGCCGCGGCCGATAATGGGACGCTGGCAAAGGCACTGGCGCGGAATATCTATGGTGTAGCAGGGCCTGTCCCGGCCGCAGCCCGCCTTGCGGCCTATATGCGGGAGGCGGTACGTGATCTTGCGGCGCAGGACTCTACGCGCCTCGCAGCCGGCCGCTTACGCTTTCCGGAGCCGGCAAAGGTTCCTGCAGACGCAAGATAAGGGACTGATTTAATGGAAAAACCCGGAAGCTCCTGGAGCGTGCCGGTCGCCGTGGAGGACATCCCGGACACCGGTTTGCATATGGAGATCGAGGCCCCGGCGCACGTTCGCGCAGAACTGGCCAAGCTCGCGGCGGTGCGGGATTTGCCGCGGCTTTCGGCGCTGTTCGATCTCGCCCGCCAGCATGCCGGCGTTCAGGTCTCTGGCCAGGTGAGCGCCCGGGTCGGCCAGACCTGTGTGATTACGTTGGATCCCATGGAGAGCCAAGTGGAAGAGGCGTTTGACGTCGTCTTTGCCTCTTCCCCGATGACAGACGCGAAAAAGGGCGATGACGAGCCGCCTGAGCCGCTGGTCGACGGCAAAGTGGACCTGGGAGCGCTGGCGACCGAATTCTTTCTGCTCGGCATCGATCCTTATCCGCGCAAGCCGGACGCGGAATTTGCGCCACCGAAGGTCGAGGACAGCGGCGAGCACCCCTTCGCCGCCCTTGAAACGCTGAAAAAGCGTCTCGGCGGCGGTCAACCGTGACTGGTGCCCAAGCGGTGGACCGCATCCAGAACCGGCTTGTTTGCCATGGCCGAGGGGGTATGGTCGCCGCCAAGCATCGAAGCCGGATGACTGCGTTGCCGGCGCCCCCTTTCACGCCGCCGAAGCCGATCCATGCCCGATAAGGTCCGTATCGCGCTTGACGCCATGGGCGGCGACCATGGGCCGTCGATCGTCCTGCCGGGCGCCGACATTTCGCTGACCCGTCATCCCGACATCGAATATCTGCTGTTCGGCGACCGCGCCGTATTGGAGCCGTTGCTCGAAGGCCTGCCCCGCCTCAAGGCCAAATCGCGGCTGGTCCACACCGAGGTGGCGATCCGCATGGACGACAAGCCGAGCCAGGCGCTGCGCTACGGCCGCTGGAAGTCCTCGATGTGGCTGGCCATCGATGCGGTGAAGAAAGGCGACGCCGACGCCGCGGTCTCGGCCGGCAATACTGGCGCGCTCATGGCCATGGCGCGCTTCAATCTCAAGATGATCGAGGGTATCGAGCGGCCGGCGATCGCGGCGCTGTGGCCGACGGTCAGAGGCGAGTCCATCGTGCTCGACGTTGGGGCCTCGATCGGCGCCGACGAAGCCCATCTCATCAATCTCGCCGCCATGGGCAGCGCCATGGCGCGCGTATTGTTCGACGTGGAACGGCCGAGTGTTGGCCTGCTCAATATCGGGGTCGAGGAGATCAAGGGTCTCGAGCAGGTGCGCGAGGCCGGCCGCATCCTGCGCGAGAGTAATTTCCCGCATTTCGACTATCATGGCTTCGTCGAAGGCGACGACATCGGCAAGGGCACCGTGGACGTGGTGGTGACCGAAGGGTTTGCCGGCAATATCGCGCTCAAGACCGCCGAGGGTACCGCGCGTCAGCTCGGCCAATATCTGCGGGCGGCGATGAACCGCACCTGGTCGGCGCGCCTCGGCTATCTGTTGGCGCGCCAAGCGTTCCGCACGCTGCGCGACAAGATGGATCCGCGCAAGTCGAACGGCGGCGTCTTCCTCGGCCTCAACGGCATCGTGATCAAGAGCCATGGCGGCGCCGATGCGGAAGGTTTCGCCTCGGCGATCGACATCGGTTACGACATGGTACGCTACGAGCTGCTTGCCAAGATTGGCGAGACCATGGCGCGCGACCTGCAGGCGACCGCGACCGCGCGGCTCGCGAGTGGAGCCGGCTCGTGACTCTGATGCGTTCGGTGGTACTGGGCTGCGGCAGCTATCTTCCGGGGCGTATTCTCAGCAATGACGAGCTTGCGCGCTCGGTCGAGACCACCGACGAATGGATCGTGCAGCGCACCGGCATCCGCGAACGCCATATCGCGGCCGCAGGCGAGCTTACCTCCGATCTCGCGCTCAATGCCGCGCACGCCGCGCTCGCCAATGCCCATGTCGAGGCAAGTTCCATCGACCTGATCGTGCTGGCAACCTCGACGCCGGACCAGACTTTCCCGGCGACCGCGGTTTCCGTGCAAGCCGGCCTCGGCATCACCCGCGGCGCGGCCTTCGACTTGCAGGCAGTCTGCTCGGGCTTCGTCTATGCCTTGTCGGTCACCGATGCGTTGCTGCGGGCAGGCCAATTCAACCGCGCGCTGGTGATCGGGGCGGAGACGTTCTCGCGCATTCTCGACTGGAACGACCGCACCACCTGCGTGCTGTTCGGCGACGGCGCCGGCGCCCTGGTGCTGGAGGCGCAGGAGCAGCCCGGCAAGCCTGAGGACCGTGGCATCCTCACCACCCATCTGCGCTCGGACGGCCGCTACAAGGCCAAGCTCTACGTAGATGGTGGGCCGTCCTCGACCCAGACTGTCGGCCATCTGCGCATGGAAGGGCGGGAAGTGTTCAAGCACGCGGTGGCGATGATCACCGACGTGATTGAGGACGCCTTCACAGCCACCGGAACCAGCGCCACCGATATCGACTGGTTCGTGCCCCACCAGGCCAACAAGCGGATCATCGATGGTTCGGCGCACAAGCTCGGCATCGCGCCTGACAAAGTTGTGATCACGGTCGACCGCCACGGCAACACCTCGGCGGCTTCGATCCCGCTGGCGCTGGCCGACGCGGTCGCCGACCGGCGCATCAAACGCGGCCATCTCATCCTGCTGGAAGCCATGGGTGGGGGCTTCACCTGGGGCTCGGCACTGCTGCGCTGGTGAGGCGGGCAGGGAACCCGGCCCGGGCCAGGACGGCGGGCATCCCTTCATATTTTGAAAAGCCCCGTTGACCCCCGGGGGGCTTGCTAATATCGTTGATAATTCAGCGGGATATCTTCGCCGGGGGCAGGGCAGGCGATGACCGGAAAAACAGTGACGCGGGCCGACTTGTGTGAGGCGGTCTACCAAAAAGTGGGCCTCTCACGCACGGAATCCGCTGCGCTTGTGGAACTGGTGCTTAAGGAGATCACGGATTGCCTCGAACGGGGCGAGACCGTGAAGCTGTCCTCATTCGGCTCGTTCGTCGTGCGAAAAAAGGGACAGCGCATCGGCCGCAATCCCAAGACCGGCAAGGAAGTTCCCATCTCGCCGCGGCGGGTGATGGTGTTCAAGCCGTCGGCAATCCTCAAGCAACGCATTAACGGCGGCGAAAGCCACAGTCCACCGTCTTGAAGTATTGCTTTAAGTAACGCGTCGGCGTTGTAACCTGCGTTCATCAATTCTAGGAGGATGGCCGCGTTGGATAACAAGGCGCCGGATGCATTTCGCACAATCAGTGAAGTGGCGGACGATCTCGATCTGCCGCAACACGTTCTTCGGTTCTGGGAAACCCAATTCCACGACATCAAACCGATGAAGCGTGGCGGCGGCCGGCGCTATTACCGCCCCGACGACGTCGATCTTTTGCGCGGCATCCGCCATCTGCTTTATGGCGAGGGCTACACCATTCGCGGCGTGCAGCGCATCCTGCGCGAGCAGGGCGCAAAATTCGTGGAGGCGGTGTGGCAGGAAGGCGCGCCGCAACCGCCCCACGGCGCGCGCGAGGACGAGGAGTTTGCCGAGGAGGCCGCATCGGCCGCCGAGATGCTTGAAGAAGAGAGCGGCTTGCGCGGCCGGCTCAGTTCGCTGATCGGCCGCGACTTAGGCGACCGCGGCGACACCGCGGCGGCACGACAGGAGCCGCCGCTCAAGGGTGCATCGGTACCGCATATCGAGGCCACCGACCGCGCCATTCATGGGGGCGGTGACGCGATACCGCCGCCGGCGCAACCGCAACCTGCGGCAACGATCACGCGTCCGCAATCGCCCGAACCGGGCAGCCGGCTGGCGCGCGATGATGTGCGCAGGTTGCATGCGGCGCTGCATGAGCTGGGCGAGTGCCGTAAACTGATCGATGCGGGGCTCGCGCGCGCCGAATAGACCTGTGCTTGCCTGCGCGCCCGCACGAAATCTCACAATCCGATGAACCAATTACCCGTGGCGGGCCACTAACCCACGTGTAGAATAGCAATATTGGCTGGCTCCCCGGGCAGAGGATCGAGCATGCGGCGCGTCGTGGCGATGGCGGTACTGGCGATCACCATGATCACGGGCACACTTGGTCCTGGCTACGGACAGGCCGCCGGCCCTGGCCGGGACATTCGCCCGCCGCCGTTCGTGACGCGCGGCGGGGGGACCGGCGGGATCACGCCGCTCGGCTGGTACGTTGGTGGATCGGTCATTTGTGCGGCCGCGGCACCGATCATCGGCACGATCATGCTCAACCGGGAGATGACCGCCAACGAGGTCTACCGTTCGACCCTGACCTGTTTTTTGGGACCGCTCGGCTGGGTGCTGGCCAACGCAATTCTGCCGCCCGAAACGGCACTGCCGGGCCAGCCTCGAGGGCCGCGGCATAAGCAGCCCGGCACGCGCCAAGCGCGCGGCCGCAACATCAGCGTGCCGCCCGCCGGCGAAACCGATTTCGTACCCAACGAGATCTTGGTAGAAATTCGCGGCGGCGCCTCGACCCAGCAAATCGGCCAGATGGCCAGCGCGCTGCAATTGACGCTGCTGGAGACGCAGAGCTTTGGGCTCATCAACCGCATAATTCGGCGCTACCGTATCGACAGCGGCCAGTCGGCGCGCGCTACGCTGCGGGCGATGCGGCGTTTTGCAATCGTCGTCGCCGCGCAGGTGAACCATCTTTACCTCGGTGCGCAAACGCAGGCACCCACCACCCCATCGGCGGACGCCGCGCAATACGTCGTTCCCAAGCTGCATCTGAATGAAGCGCACCGCATCACCAACGGCGACGACGTGCTGGTGGCGGTGATCGAACTCAGCCATCGACAAGAAGCACCCCGACCTTGCCGGCGTGTTCGCCGGCGACGAAAACGTGCTCGGCACGCCGGAGACACCCCATCCGCACGGCACCGCCATGGCCGGCGCCATCGCCGCGCACAGCAAATTGTTCGGCGTTGCCCCGAAGGTGCGCGTGCTCGCGGTGCGCGTGTTTTCGGGCAAGCAGGAAAGCGCGCAGGGCACCACCTTCAATATTCTCAAGGGTCTCGACTGGGCGGCGGGCAAGAAGGCACGCATCGTCAATATGAGCTTTGCCGGGCCTGCGGACCCGATGTTGAGCGATATGTTCGCGAAAGCCTATGCGCGCGGTATCGTGCTGATCGCCGCTGTCGGCAATGCCGGCCCGCGCTCGCCGCCGCTATTTCCGGCCTCGGACCCTCACGTTATCGGTGTGACCGCAACCGATGCCAATGACAAGCTGTTGCCGCAAGCCAATCGCGGCCCGCAGGTCACGGTGGCGGCGCCCGGCGTTGCGATCTTGGCGGACGCGCCGAACGGCAGCTACCAGCTCACCTCGGGAACCTCCGTGGCCGCCGCTCATGCCAGCGGCGTGGCCGCGCTGCTGCTGGCGCGCGAACCGAAGCTCACGCCTGCCGACGTGCGGCGCGCATTGATCCGCTCGGCGCGCAAGATACCGGGCAAGCGGCGCGATGTCGGCGCCGGCGTGATCGACGCGCTGGCGGCGCTCAAGACGGTCGCGCGCACCCAATAGGCTTATTGAAAACGGGGGTTTCTGGTCGGGGCGGCGAGATTTGAACTCACGACCCCCTGTCCCCCAGACAGGTGCGCTAACCGGGCTGCGCCACGCCCCGACCGGAACGGCGCGGACTATAGGGATGCCTCGATGGCAACGCAATCGCGCCAGCGCGCGCGAACCATTGCCCGCTACCGAGCGGCGTCGCGCAGCGGGCCGCGGATGGCAACGATAATATAAAGCGTGGCGACGATGACGAAGGCGCCCGCATAAGCCGCCAGGAGTCCGACGATACCGAGGCCGGCAAAGAACGCGACGCCGACGGCGCTTGTCATGACCAGGATGTTGACCAACGACAACCGTGCGATCTCGCGGAAATAGCCGGTGTGCTGGAGCAGGAAATTCGGCGCCGATTTGGCGGCGGCGGTGGCCAGCAGAACGAGCAGGATCGGAACCGCGGCGGCCGGCATCACTGCGGCATGGCCGAGCAGGAACGCAAACAAGCCCTTGGCGTTCACCAGCAGCAGCGCCGAAATCGCCAGCACCGGAACAAGGCACAGGCCGACGGCGGTCAAAGTGGCGCGGATCAGCGTGCGTGCGTCGCGCGCGGCAAAGGCAGCCGTTTGCCGCGGCACCAGGAGGTCGCAAGCTGCCGAGCAGAGATTGAGTGTGCCGAAAAATATTTTCAGCGCGGTGTCGAGCACGATGGTCGGCGCCCCCAATCCGATCGCAAGCGGCACGACCAGATAAAGCACGTTGTGGATATAGATCTCGCCGGCGGCATGGGTGCCGGTGCGCAGCGACGATTGCCAGTTTTCGCGAAAAAAGCCGCGCAGGCGGGTGAAAAGCCCGTGGAAATGCGGCGTGAGCGCCCGCTTGCGCACGAGGCGCAACCCGGCCAGCGCAATCAGCAGTATCCACCCAAGATTGATGACGACCACGAAGGCCGCGAATGGAAGGCCCGCCAGCATCGACAACAGCAAGGCGATATAGCCGAGGCGCCGGCAGGCTTCGAGGGTTTCGAAATAGATGTATTCGTCGACCGCCACGCTGACGTTGCGCAGCACGAACCAAGCCAGATTGAACGCGGAAAAAAAGAAAAACAGTGCGAATTCCGCGGCTTGCCATGGCGATGCGGACGGCCGGGCAAGCATGACGAAAAAGCAAACCGTCGCGCCGGCGGCGACCAGCAGCGCATAGAAGATTGCGATCGCATTGGCTTGTGCGGCGATCCCGAGCATGTCTTCGCCGGCGAGGTAGCGCTTGCGCAGCTTTACGAACAATATTTTCGACAGGCCGAGATCGAACAGCCACATCGAGACGCCCACTGCGCCCACCAGGATGAACACCGAAAAACGCTCGGGACTGAGAACGCGCGCAAACACGAAAGTCTGGATCAGCCCCGCTACCAATGCGCTGCCGGCGGTCCAGCCTCGCAACATCGCATAGCGGAACGAGAACAACTCGGCGATGCGTGAGCGCAGGCCGGAGATGGCCTTTGGCACGGTGTTCATCGCGGGTGCAAGCATCGCCGGTGTCCGTTCAGTCGAGCAGTGCCAGATATTTCGCTGCCATGGTCTCGAAGGCATAGGCAGGCGACAGCCGCCGTAACTCGGCAACGATTCGAATGCGCAGTTCTTCGTCGCTCAGGATGGCGCGAATGCGATCGAGCCAGGCGGCGCGGTCGCCGAGCGGCACTACCAGGTTGGCGGCGAGAAACGGCAAGTCCTGAAACATCTCCCGAAACGAGGGAATGTCGGAGCAGACGAGAGGAACGCCGGCATGGATGGCTTCGATGGCCGCGAGGCTCAAGCCTTCAAAGCTCGACGGGAACAGCGCAATATCGATAGCCGAATAGAAATAGCCGATGCGGTCATGCGCGATGTGGCGCACGACATGCGCGCGGCCTTCGTATCCGCCGCTGGCGATGGTCGATTTGACGAGTGTCTCATCCGGGCCGTTGCCGATCATCAGCAGCGAGGCATTGGACAAATCGCGCAACAGACCGATGCTGAAGCACTGGTTCTTCTGGTGGTAGAGACGGCCGAGCTGGCCGAGGACCTGCCCCTTTGCGGGCAGCCCGAATTCGGCGCGCGCCTTGGCGCGGTCGATCAGCACAGGCTTGCGGTGGCCGTTCGAAATCACCGTCAGCCGCCGCATATAGGCGGGGCCGTTGTGCCGGTAGGTGTCCGCCACCGATTGCCCGCAGGCGACGATGTGCCGATAGAGCCCGAACCGGCCGGCCCATCCGTCGAGTATCATCAAGACCGGATTGAACTGCGCGACGGAAAGATGGTGGGTGGCGACGCGATCGGGCACGCCAGCGAGCCAGCCCGCGATGCCGGCGAGCAGGTTGGACAGCGGCTGCAAGCCGAATACGGCATCGGGCTTGAGGCGGCGTAAAGCCAAAACCACGCGCACGAACAGTGCGGCTAACGTGAACGGCGAGCGCGAACGTGCGCCTTTGACGAAGACGCGGGCGCCGGGGGGCAGTTCGACTTTCGAGCCGAACAGATACCACTCCTCGACGTGATGTCCGTCGGCCCGCATGGCGCCGGCCAAAGTCGAGGCGAGCACCGAACTGCCGCCGTCATCGTGCGCCGTGCCAAGAAAGACGATCGAGCGCGGCCGGCTTGGCGCTGCCGCTGTCATCGCGCTGGTCGTGTGTTGTGGGCGCCAAAGCTCGTTCATGACCGCTCCGGTTAGACAACGATGCCGCCGCCGTGGCGCGCGCCGGTCGCGACCGTGGCGGGGCATCCCGAGAGGCCTTGGGCTCATGGCGGAATGGCGACAGCTCGGGTCAGGCAGGGTTTGTGTCCGGCGCGCGTAACATAATCTTAAGCGGTTAAAGACTAGATAAATCTCAGTTTCCGGCGCTTGGGCGCTCCTGAAAACCGTGCAGACATGACCGACACTTCAGCCGCAATTGCCAAGGCCGGCAGCGATGCCAAAGGATCCACGTTCGATCGCGCGATCCGAAAGATTTTCCCGTCAACTTCTCGCTTAACCTTTAACCCATTGTTTCGCACGATTATCGATGCCTTCGACGTCGTGCCGCGCTTGATCTACTCGGAGTTCCGCGACTTGCCGCCCAACCACCTGCGGGTGCGCATCGGTGTCGGCAATCGTATCCTGAACAACCAGGTGCACTTCCTGGTGCACGCGCGCGACTTCTGGATGTTCGTGTTTACGCAAGGGCTGGCCGATGCCGGCTCGAACATCCTCGACATCGGGTCGGGCTGCGGGCGGTGGGCGCACTGGTTGCGGGACTACAATTTCCGCGGGCGCCGCTTCACCGGCACCTATGTCGGCATCGATATCGACGGAGAAGCGATCGCCTGGTGTGAGAAGCACTACGACGCCGAACGCTTCCGCTTCCATCACTCGACGCATGCGAGCGTGTCCTATCATCAGTCCGGCAAAAAACCGCACACTACCGCGTTCCCGAGCCGGACGGGACGTCGATCTGGTCGTGTCCAACTCGCTGCTCACCCATGTGCTGGAAGGCGAGCTCGAGAACTACATTCAGGAAAGCTACCGGCTGTTGAAGCCCGGCGGCGCGATCATGCACTCGCATTTCAATCTCGACTATCCACCCGCGACCTACGGCACCCGGCACACGTTCCAGCACGCGCTTGGCAATTCGCGTGTGGAATTGCTCGAACAGCCGGAAGCGGCCGTCGCCTATCGCACCGATTACCTGTTCAAGGTCGCGCGCACGGCGGCTTCAAGGATTGCGAGATCGTGCATATGCCGGGCGGTGCCCAGCACCAACCAATCCTGCTCTGCAAGAAATAGTTTGAATCGCGCTCGTTAGTACGCGATGCCGGCCGCCAAGCCGGCGGGAGCGCGCATTGATGCTGTGCGTGTCTGCCTGAAGGTGCGCCGACAATCCCCAGATCATTCCGACAGCAGGTAAAAATGCGCCAGTGGTCGGTGTCGATCACGAAGCCTTCGGCCATCTCGCCGACGAAGGCCGCAATGGCGGTGATGAGATATGGCTGCCAAGGCGTGCGCACGAGCGCCGTGCGCAAGCCGACCATGACCGTTGAAAACAGCAGCAGCAGATAGGCCATGCCGCCGGTCCAGCCATAGACCAGAAAGGCCTGGAGATAGACGTTGTGCTGCTGCAGGCCGTGTACGCGGGCGAATTCGAACGGACCCATGCCGTTGGGAAATCTCAACACCGATGTGAGCGCCAATTCCTGCAACCGGAAGCGACCGCCGGAGCCGACGTCATAGGATTGGATGAGATGGGCGCGCTCTTTGAACATGTTGGCGATCGCGTCGAACGAAAGCAAGAACAACATGAACAGCGCCAACGCTGCGACCGCCGTGGTGCTGAGCGCGAGCACGCGCAGGCGCGCGCGCGGGTCGGCGCGGTCACGAAGGCGAGCACGATCATGACGAGGCAAGAGACCGCAAAGTGGAACCAGGCGCCGCGCGAAAAGCTCAGCAGCAAGCCGACCAGAATAATGCCGGCGACGATGGCGTCGGTGAAACGGATATGCCGGGCGACCATCCGGTCGAGCAGGAACAGCGCCGGCCAGACGCGAAACGGCCCGAACACATTGGGGTCCTTGAAGGCGCCAAGCGCGCGGCCGAGCGGCGCGAACAGGTGGCCAGTCCGAAAACATCGAAATAGCCGGCCATGCCGATAAACGAGGCGATGACCGCGGTGATGATGTAGGCGACACGCATGGTGGCGAGCCGCGCCATGGTATTTTGCGCGAACAGGCCGGCAAACAAGAGCCCTGCGAGCGCCAGGTAAATCGACGTAGCGGTGTACTGGACGGTCTTTTCCAGGCCGGGCACGTGCAGCAGCGCCATCATGCCGGCTACGTTCCATATCAGCAGCAGCAGGAAGGGCACCAGCAGGGTCCGTTCGAGGCGCACGCCCGCGATCAAGGCGAAAACCAGCAGAACGGCTATCAACGCGTCATGCGGCGAAGGCTCGATGAAGGCGACCGAGCTCGCCAGCACGGTGATGAACAGCACGATGAGCAGTAGGCGCTCGCGGAACGCCACGGCATGCGCCGGCACTGCGGGCATGACCCCGGGGACCGCGATGTCCCGTGCGATAATCAGTAGGCGTTCTCGGTCTTGATCAGCGAGAACGGTGTGCGCGGCAGGATGTAGAGATCGAACAGGATCGACCAATTGTCGATGTAATAGAGATCGTGCTCGACGCGGTTCTGGATCTTTTCTTGAGTGTCGGTCTCGCCGCGCCAACCGTTGATCTGGGCCCAGCCGGTGATGCCGGGCTTGACGCGGTGGCGGGCGAAATAGCCGTCGACCGCGCGTCGTAGAGACGGGCTCGGCCTCGGCGTCGACCGCATGGGGACGCGGGCCGACGAAAGACACTCACCTTGGAACACCACATTGAACAGCTGCGGCAGCTCGTCGAGGCTGGTCCGGCGGATGAAGCGGCCGACCCGGGTGACGCGCGGATCGTCTTGGTGAACGAGCTTTTCGGTCGTTTCCTCGGCCGCACGACGTACATCAAGCGGAACTTCTACACCTCGATCAGGTCGTTGTTGAAGCCGTAGCGTTTCTGCTTGAACAGGACCGGACCGCGGCTGTCGAGCTTGATCGCGATGGCGATGAGCGCCATCACAGGCAACGCGCAAAGCAGCATGAGGCCACCGATGAGTTTGTCGGACAGCCACTTCATCACCACGTCCCAATCAGCGATCGGCCGATCGGCGACGTCGAGTACTGGCACCTCGCCGATATAGGAATAGGAGCGCGGACGGAACTGCAGCTTGTTGGCGTGGGCGGCGAGGCGGATGTCGACGGGGCAGCACCCACAGCTTCTTCAGCATCTGCAAGATGCGGTTTTCCGCCGAAATCGGCAGTGAGAAGATGACGAGATCGACGTGCGTGCGCCGGCCGAACTCAACCAGATCATCGACGGTGCCGAGCTTGCGCTCGCCGGCGCATTCGCTGCCGGTGCGTTCGTCGCTGCGGTCGTCGAACAGGCCGATGATCTTGACGCCGGTATCCTTTTGATGCCGCAGGTCATCGATGACGTGGGCGCCGTAGTCGCCGCCGCCGACAATCACCGTGCGCCGGGTGAGGCGGCCTTCCAGCGTCCATTTGCGCACCAGCAGGAACAACAGCCGCCGCGATACGATCAGCGCCGCCATACCACTGACATAGAAGATGCCGAGCCAACACGCGAGAACATATCGCCTGCTTTGGCGAAAAACGACGCGCTGATGACGATGAGAAACACGACCGACCAGGCCGAGGCCAGCCGCATATATTGCTTCTCGTAGCCGCGGAAGGCCTGCACCTGGTAGATGTCGGCGGCCTGAAAGGCCAACATCG
>CAVYZZ010000011.1:0-39608 GCA_963773115.1 uncultured Alphaproteobacteria bacterium
GAGTAATAACGGCCATTAACCGCACTTCAACTGCGCTTCGTAATGATTCCTCACAATTTTTGAAGTAAATTCACCACCTTGGCCGTACTATACAGGGTCGGGGGCAGGCGTGGCCGCCCGCCGACAAGCCAGGAATTCCAGGCTGCAGGGTCAAAGTAGGCGTTGAGGGGCATTTATGGTTCGTCGTTATTTCGGCACCGACGGCATTCGCGGCCGGGCCAACAAAGTCATTACGCCGGAACTGGCGCTCAAGGTCGGCCAGGCCGCCGGCCTGATGTTCAAGAACGGCGAGCACCGGCATCGTGTCTTGATCGGCAAGGACACCCGCCTCTCCGGCTACATGATCGAAAACGCGCTGGTCGCCGGCTTCACCTCGGTCGGCATGGACGTGTTGCTCACCGGCCCGATCCCGACGCCGGCTGTCGGCATGCTGGCGCGCTCGATGCGCGCCGATCTCGGCGTGATGATCTCGGCCTCGCATAATCCGTTCGACGACAACGGCATCAAGCTGTTCGGTCCCGACGGCTACAAGCTCAGCGACGAGGTCGAGAAGCAAATCGAGGTGCTGCTCGATTCCGATCTCACCAGCCGGCTGGCCATCGGCACCGAACTCGGCCGCGCCAAGCGCATCGACGGCGTGCAGGACCGCTATATCGAGTTCGCCAAGCTGACGCTGCCCAAGAGCGTCAATTTCGAAGGCCTGCGCGTGGTGATCGATTGCGCCAACGGCGCCGCCTATCGCGTTGCGCCCGGCGCGTTGTGGGAATTAGGCGCCGACGTGATCTCGATCGGTGACGATCCCGACGGCTTCAACATCAACAAGGAGTGCGGGTCGACCGATCTCGCCGCGCTCTGCCGCAAGGTGCGCGAGATGCGCGCCGATATCGGCATCGCGCTGGACGGCGATGCCGACCGCGTGTTGATCGTTGACGAGCGCGGCCACGTGGTGGACGGCGACCAGTTGCTCGCCGTCATCGCCGAAAGTTGGAAGGACGACGGCCGCCTGGCGAAGCCCGGCGTGGTCGCGACCGTGATGTCCAATCTCGGGCTCGAACGGCATTTCGCCAAACTCGGCCTCGAGCTCATCCGCACCCCGGTCGGCGACCGCTATGTGCTCGAATACATGCGCACGCACGGCTACAATCTCGGCGGTGAGCCGTCCGGCCATATCATCATGTCGGACTACACCACGACCGGCGACGGCTTCATTGCCGCCTTGCAGGTGCTGGCCATGGTCAAGCGCAGCGACCAGCCGGTGTCGAAAGTCTGCCACCGCTTCGAGCCGCTGCCGCAGGTGCTCAAGAACGTCCGCTACAAGAACGGCAAGCCGCTGGAGAATGCCGCCGTGCGTTCCGCCATCACCAGCGCCGAGAAAAAACTTGGACTGGGTGGCCGGCTGATCGTGCGGCCCTCCGGCACCGAGCCGGTAATCCGGGTGATGGGCGAGGGCGACGACAAGGTGCTGGTCGAGGCGGTGGTCGCCGACATTGTCGAGGCGCTGACTGAGGTCGCCGCCTGAGGCAATGGGCGCTTTGCCCCAATCCTGAACGGTTTCCTAATACCGACAAATCGCTTTTGTTGGGCTGCCACGCGCGGCCGTGACGCCTGCGCGCGCGATATGGTTAAATTGTGTAGTTAAAGAACAGGGTTAAGAGCCGTTTAAGACTTTGCTGCCATCGTCGTCCTTGGTTTTGGCTGTTTCGCCGTCCGATGACCGGCGGATTCGAGAAGGGACGATGGCATGTCTTGTACGCGTTTATGGATTTCATCACTTGCGGCGCTCTGGGTGATTGCCGCCGGCGCAGCGCAGGCCGCCGATTATACGCCGCCACCACCGCCGCCCGCCCCGTGCTGCGACAACTGGTATCTGCGCGGCTATGTCGGGGTCGGCTTGAATGGCGACTACGATCTCGAGTATCAGCAAAACCCGGCCAATTCGAGTAACTTTGCATTCGACCATACCTCAATCGCCGATACGCCGTTCATCGGTTTCGGCGCTGGCTACATCTGGAACAATTGGCTGCGTTTTGAGGCCACCGCGGAATATCGCTCTAAGACGCGCGTCTACGCCTACGGCCACTACACCTTCGGCGGCGACACGTTTCTCGACACCTATGAAGGCAACCTGGATTCGTGGGTGTTTCTCGCCAATGCCTTCGTCGATCTTGGCACCTGGAACTGCTTCACACCGTTCGTCGGCGCCGGCATCGGTGGCGCGTACCTAACGCTGTCCGATTTCAGCGACATCAATCCCTCTGTTGCTGGATTTGGTGTCGGCCGCAATCCGAGCAAATGGAATCTCGCCTGGGCGCTGTATGCCGGCGTCTCCTACGAGGTGAGCAAAAACTTCAACATCGACCTCACCTATCGCTATCTCAATTACGGCGACATCACTGACACCGTCGATTGTTTCGGCGGCTGCAGTCCTGATTCGTACAAATTCAAGAACCTCTATTCGAACGACATCATGCTGGGTCTGCGCTGGACCTGCTGCGAGCTGCCGGCGCCGACACCGCGCTATGTCTACACCCCGCCGCCGCCACCACCGCCGCCGCCGCTGCGCAGCAGGGGTTAGCGCGCGGCCGATGGTTAATGGCGCGCCAACAGAGTGAAAATACATGGTTACGCACCGCTTAACCTTCCTGCGGAATTGGTCGATTGGTCTCGACCGGAAGTGATGATGCGGTCGGCGTGGCAATTCAGGTGAAGAGGGCGCTGCTATGAGTGGATCAAGGATATTTATCGTTGTTGGCGCGCTGTTCGGCGCCGTGGCCGCTGGCCCGGCGCCGGCGGCGGACATGCCAGGGGACTACTACTTGCGCGGTTCGTTGCCGAGCGAGCCCATGCAATGGGACGGCTTTTATATCGGCGGCCAATTCGGCTATTCGATCCTAAATTCGGATTACAGTGACGCCGTCGCCTCGGTCCCCATGGCAAGTGGCGTTGACACCACAGGTTATTCGTACGGGGGATTTGTAGGTTACAACACGCAGGTATTCGATCCGCAATTGGTGCTGGGTATCGAACTCGGTTATAATCGCCCATCGTCTTTAGAAACTTCGACGATCATGAATACGGCTACCGACGTATGGACCGCATCGTACAAACTCGAAGATTATTGGACAATACGAGGGCGGGCCGGTTATGCAATTGGTCAATTTCTGCCTTACGCGGTGCTAGGCGCGGCGGTCGGCCGGGTTAACTATTCCAAGACGAGCACGAGCGGTGTCGTCAGTGCCCAAAGCAATACATTCCCTGTTGGCTTTGTATTCGGCTTAGGGATGGACGTGGCAGTGCTGCCGAACGTGTTTCTGCGGGCCGAATGGGAAGACGTTATCTTTCAACCTGAGGGCGGAATCAGGAGCAGTGTCCAGACTGGCCGTGTAGGCATTGGCCTGCGCTTCTAAGCAAAGGTGCCCGCAGGTGTGGTTCCGCCGCATTCGTCAATTTTGTCAAGCAGACCTGTATTGACCCGTAAGGCCGAGTGGCCTATCTCCGCCAGTGGGACACCCCTCCCCAACGAGGGGCGCCTATCTGGAAGGATAGACCATGACCGATATGAAGCCCGGCGTGCGGCCGGCGATCCCGCACTTTTCGTCCGGCCCATGCGCCAAGCGCCCCGGCTGGAGCCTGCAAACCCTCACCGACGCTAGCCTGGCGCGTTCGCACCGATCCAAGATCGGCAAGGCGAAGCTCAAGCGCGCCATCGACCTCACCCGCGAGGTGCTGGAGATTCCCGCCGACTATCGCATCGGCATCGTGCCGGCTTCCGATACCGGCGCGGTGGAAATGGCGCTTTGGTCGCTGCTGGGCGCGCGGCCCGTGACCATGCTGACCTGGGAATCGTTCGGCGAAGGCTGGGTCACCGACGTCGAGAAGCAACTGAAGCTCAAGAGCACCACGGTGCTGAAGGCGCCTTACGGCGAGTTGCCCGACCTGAGCAAGGTCGATTTCGCCACCGATGTCGTCTTCACCTGGAACGGCACCACCTCGGGCGTCCGGGTGCCGAACGGAGACTGGATCGCGGCGAACCGTGAGGGGCTGACCATCTGCGACGCCACCTCGGCGGCCTTCGCGCAGAGACTGGATTGGCCGAAGCTCGATGTCGCCACCTTCTCCTGGCAGAAGGCGCTCGGCGGCGAAGCCGCCCACGGCATGCTCGTCCTCTCGCCGCGCGCGGTCGAGCGGCTGGAGAGTTATAAACCGGTCTGGCCGCTGCCCAAGATCTTCCGCCTCACCAAGGGCGGCAAACTCAACGAAGGCATCTTCGCCGGCGAGACCATCAACACGCCGTCCATGCTGTGCGTGGAGGATTATCTCGACGCGCTCGACTGGGCGAAATCAATCGGCGGGCTTGCCGGCACCGTGGCGCGCTCCGACGCCAACGCCAAGGCGATCGCCGACTGGGTCAAGGTCACGCCCTGGGTCGATCATCTCGCCGTCAATGCGAATGAGCGCTCCAACACCTCGGTTTGCCTGAAGGTGGTCGATGCGGCGGTGACGCGGCTCAAGCCCGACGAGCAGGCGGCTTTCGCCAAGTCGCTCGCCGCGCTGCTGGAGAAGGAAGGCGTCGCCTACGACATCGCCTATTACCGCGACGCACCGCCCGGACTGCGCATTTGGTGCGGGGCGACGGTGGAGACAAGCGACGTCGAAGCGCTCACCGCCTGGCTCGACTGGGCCTTCGCGCAAACAAAAGCCGCGCTGCCGAAAGCGGCGTGATGATGCTGTCATGCCCCGCGCAGGCGGGGCATCCAGTAATCACGATCGCTTCGGGCAATCCCAACGACTGTGACTACTGGATCGTCCGCTGCTGTGGACGATGACGTCGGAACCGGTTGCAACAACGAATTTGGATGAAATGACATGCCCAAAGTTCTCATCTCCGACGCCCTCTCGCCCGCCGCCGTGCAGATCTTCAAGGATCGCGGCATCGAGGTCGATTTCCAGCCCGCGCTCGGCAAGGATAAGGAGAAGCTCGCCGAGCTGATCGGCGATTTTGACGGCCTCGCCATCCGTTCGGCCACCAAGGTCTCGTCGAAGATTCTGGAGAAAGCCAAGAACCTGAAGGTGATCGGCCGCGCCGGCATCGGCGTCGACAATGTCGATATCCCGGCCGCCACCGCCCGCGGCATCATCGTGATGAACACACCGTTCGGCAATTCCATCACCACCGCCGAGCACGCCATTTCGCTAATGCTGGCGCTGGCGCGCCAGATCCCGGAAGCCGACACCTCCACCCGCGCCGGCAAATGGGAAAAAAACAGGTTCATGGGGGTCGAGATCTTCAGCAAGACGCTCGGCATCATCGGTTGCGGCAACATCGGCTCGATCGTCGCGGACCGCGCGCTCGGCCTGAAGATGAAGGTGATCGCCTATGATCCGTTCCTGTCGCACGAGCGCGCGACCGAAATCGGCGTCGAGAAGGTCGAGCTTGATGAATTGTTCAAGCGCGCCGATTTCATCACGTTGCACACGCCGCTCACCGACAAGACCAGGAATATTATCGACGCCGATGCCATCGCGAAGATGAAGAAGGGCGTGCGCATCATCAATTGCGCGCGCGGCGGTCTGGTGGACGAGGTGGCCATCGCCGAAGCGCTGCAATCCGGCCAGGTCGCCGGCGCCGCCTTCGACGTTTTTGTCACCGAGCCGGCCACGGAAAGCCCGCTGTTCGGCCTGCCCAACGTGGTGTGCACGCCGCATCTCGGCGCCGCCACGTCGGAAGCGCAGGAAAACGTCGCACTGCAGGTCGCCGAGCAGATGTCGGACTATCTGCTGCGCGGCGCCATTTCCAACGCGGTCAACTTCCCCTCAATCAGCGCCGAGGAGGCGCCCAAGCTGAAGCCGTTCGTGGCGCTGGCCGAAAAGCTAGGCTCCTTCGCCGGGCAGCTCACGGAAAATCCGATCAAGGAAGTGCACATCACCTATGAGGGCCACGTCGCGCAGATGAACATCAAGGCGCTCACCTCGGCGGCCCTCTCCGGTTTGCTGCGGCCGATGCTGGGCGACGTCAACGTGGTGTCGGCGCCGGTCCTGGCGCGCGAGCGCGGCATGGCAGTGGAAGAAACCACGCGCGAGGCGGTCGGCGATTATGAGAGCCTGATTACGGTGACGATCGTCACCGAAAAGCAGACCCGCTCGCTCTCGGGCACGGTATTCGCCGACGGCCGTCCGCGCATCGTCAATATCAAGGGCATACGCATGGACGCCGAGTTCGGGCCCTCGATGATCTACATCACCAATTTCGACAAGCCGGGTTTCATCGGGAAATTCTCCTCAACGCTGGGCGAGGCGGGCATCAACATCGCGACCTTCCATGTCGGCCGCGAGGCACCTGGCGGCAATGCCATCGCGCTGATCGAGATCGACGGCGAACTGCCCGATGCCGTGCTGGAGAAGGTGAAGGCGTTGCCCCAGGTGCAGCAGGCCAAGCCGCTGCATTTTTAGAAATAACGGCGCAGGATCAAGCGCTTGAAGCCTCGTTGGGGCCCGGCGGGCCTTGCCTATGCCCGCCGCTTCCTTTATCCGAAGGTGGACTTGGCCGGCGGCTCCCGGCTGTGAAGTGTCCGGGCGCTGGCGCAGGAAAGCACCGCTGATGGCGAATGTGGTAGTAGTCGGGTCCCAGTGGGGCGACGAGGGTAAGGGCAAGATCGTCGACTGGTTATCCGAACAGGCCGATATCGTCGTCCGCTTCCAGGGTGGTCATAATGCGGGCCATACGCTGGTCATCGACGGCACCACCTACAAGCTGTCGCTGCTGCCCTCGGGCGTCGTGCGCGGGGGTAAGCTCTCGATCATCGGCAACGGCGTGGTGGTCGACCCGCAGGCGCTCATCGACGAAATTGCGCAGCTCGAAAAACAAGGCATCAGGGTGACCCCGGACAACCTCCGCATCGCCGAAAACGCCCCGCTGATCCTGCCGTTGCATCGAGAGCTGGAAGCCGTGCGCGAGGCTGACGGCGCGGCGACCAAGATCGGCACCACCAAGCGCGGCATCGGCCCGGCCTATGAGGACAAGGTCGGCCGCCGCGCCATCCGTTTCATGGATCTTGCCGATCTGCCGGCGCTCTCCGGCAAGATCGACCGGCTGCTTGCTCACCACAACGCGCTGCGGCGCGGCCACGACCTGGCCGAGGTCAAGCCAGCGACGGTCTACGACGAACTCGCCGCGGTGGCGCCGAAGGTGCTGCCCTACATGGATTCGGTCTGGTTGCTGCTCGACTCCAAGCGGCGCGAAGGCAAGCGCATCCTGTTCGAGGGTGCGCAAGGCGCTCTGCTCGATATCGATCACGGCACTTATCCTTACGTCACTTCGTCCAACACCGTGGCGGCGCAGGCTGCCACCGGTTCCGGCCTGGGGCCGAACGCCATCAACTACGTGCTCGGCATCTGCAAAGCCTACACCACGCGGGTGGGCGACGGACCATTCCCGACCGACCAGATGAACAATCCGATCGGCGAGCTGCTCGGCGAGCGCGGCCATGAATTCGGCACCGTCACCGGCCGCGCCCGCCGCTGCGGCTGGTTCGACGCTGTGTTGGTGCGCCAGACCGTGTTGATCTGCGGCATCGACGGGTTGGCGCTCACCAAGCTCGATATTCTCGACGGCCTCGACGAGATCAAGGTCTGCATCGGCTACAAACTCGACGGCCGCACAATCGACTATTTGCCCGCCGGCGAGCAGGCGCAGGCCCGGGTCGAGCCGGTCTACGAAACCATTGCCGGCTGGAAAGAGCCGACCGCGTGCGCGCGTTCATGGGCGCAATTGCCGGCCCAGGCGATAAAATACGTACGCCGAATCGAGGAGCTGGTCGGCTGCCCGGTGGCGCTGCTCTCCACCAGCCCGGAGCGCGAAGATACGATCCTGATGAAGAATCCGTTCGAGTGATCCGGGGCGAAAAAAGGACATGAAGTTTGTCTAGTGGCATGCAATGGCTGACTATCATCCGCTGATCTCCCGCGCCGTCGCCGGCCTTGAAAACAACACGGGCGAGAATCGCCGCGTGCTGTATGAGCGCGCGCGCGCCGCGCTGGTCAACCAGCTGCGCGGCGTCGATCCTCCGCTCGAGGAATCCGACATCACGCGCGAGCGGTTGGCGCTGGAAGAGGCGATCCGCAAGGTGGAGGCGGAAGCTGCCAAGCGTCCTGAGCCGCATGAGGAGTCGGGCGTGCCGCCAGCGCCGCCGTCCGAACCGCGCGACGAGGGGATGCACGGCTTCCGCGAAACCATGGCCGAAGCCGACAATCTGGGCGGCGCCGCGGCGCAGGCTCGCCGCTCGGCGCGCGAATTCTACGAAGCCGTGCCCGGCGGTGAGCCGCGCCCGTCCGCCGGCGATGGCGGGCCCGGGCCCAGCATGCACTTTTTCGAGCCGCCCCCGGTCAGCGAGCCGGACCTGGCCGAGGAGGCGCCACCGCTGCGGCCGCGGCCGCGCGAAAGACCCGACGGCGGGTTGCCCCCGCCGCCGCCCTACGACGAGCACCAGGACTACGTACCGCCGGTGCGCTCCCGCGGCCGCATCGTCAAGCTGGTGGTGCTGCTCTTGGTGATCGCAGGGATAGCCGGCGCCGCCTACTGGCAACGCGACAAGATCACGACCATGGTGGCGAGCCTGCGCAGCAGTTCAGCGCCCAAGCCGCCTCCTGCGGCGATGACGCCCACCCGCCCGAAAATCGCCGACCGCATTGGCGAGAGCAAAACCGCGGCCGAGACCGCCACGGCGCCGGCCGCCGCGGTGGCGCAAAAGGTCGTGCTCTATGACGAAGAGCCGGGCGATCCCAAGGGCAAACGTTATGTCGGTTCCGCGATCTGGCGCACTGAAACCGTCTCGCCTGGACCGGGGCTGGCGCCGGAACTGGCGGTACGCGCCGACGTCGAGATTCCCGAGCGCCACATGCGCCTAACCTGGTCGTTGCGGCGCAACACCGACAAGGCGCTGCCGGCCAGTCACACCATCGAGATCCAGTTCACGCTGCCGGCGGATTTCGACCAGGGCAGCATCGGCAACGTGCCGGGCGTGTTGATGAAGACGGGCGAGCAGGCGCGTGGTGTCCCGCTCGCCGGGCTGGCGGTGAAGGTGACCAACGGCTATTTCCTCATCGGCCTGTCGGCGGTGGACATCGACAAGCAGCGCAATATCCAGATGCTCAAGGAACGCGATTGGCTCGACATCCCGATCGTCTATACCAGCGGTAAGCGCGCCATCTTGGCGATCGAAAAGGGCACGCCCGGCCAGCGTGCCTTCGAGGAAGCCTTCCGCGCTTGGGGCGAGTAGGCGCTGCCGCCTGCTAGCGCGCGATCAGCGCGTTGATCGCGGCGATCAGGAAGGCCGCCAAGATCACGCCGAGCACCTTGAGAAAATCCAGATAACCCCTGGCGACGCGAGCCCAGCCCGGCGTTGCCGGCACGCATTTCACATCCGTGCGGAAGCGGTGGACGGTTTTTGCGCCGGCGCCGGATCCGCGCGTGTAAAACGTGCCGATTTTGGAATTCTCATCGCGAAGCTTGTAGAGCGGCAACAGGCGGTCGAAGACAAATATCGGACCGATTGGAAAGATGGTGTCCGAGTCCGGCGGCGAGAACGCGATGATTTTGATGGGCCACCAGAACAAGACCCACGAAACCAAGACGATCAAGGCAACGACCCAGATCACCTGCGCGGGCCGGAAGCCATAGTCGACGAATTTACCGAGCAGCCATCTGGAGCCGAACGCCAGGTGATCGACAAGGAAATGCCAGCCCTCGGCCCCGATGAAGGCTGCAAGTGATTCTCGGTTGTGCCATTTATCGCTCAAGGAATTCCAGTAGTCGTCGTAATTCTGTTCGAATTCGAACTTCGCCTTGGCAATCTTCAAATCGGTCGTATCCGCCCCGGCGTTGTCAAATGCTTTGATGAACGCCAAGTATGGCTGCAGGGAACCTGCCGTGTTTTTCTCCAGCCATTTGCTGACCAGCGATGAGTTCGGCAGTTGGCGTTCCGCTTCGTTGGGGCGCGCCGAGCAGCCAGTGCCCGCCGCTTTCGCTCTGTTAGGTTTCGGTTTATCGACCGTGTTCGCCTTTTCGGCCACGTTCACCCTTTCGGTTGAATAAATCCGGTCGATAGTGAGCCTGTCGATGGCCGTTTGATAAGGCCGGTCGTTGTCCTTGAAGTCGAAGAACAAGGTTGCGATCTTGGTGTTGACCATCGATAGCGTCCGGTCGCTGTTGTGCACCGGCTTCGGAACGGTGGCTTTTTTCCGCCAAAGGTTGAGCATCATGCTGTCGCCGACCGTCAGCCGATTGAACGATACGGTTGTCGGCGCGAGCGCCAAATTCTCGCCCGGCGTGCTCCACTTGAAGTCCCGCATGCAGATGGAGCGGATGGATCCGCCGCTGATGCTGAATTGCGCCTCGGTGTCGTCGCATTTCGCGGATTTTTTGATGAGTGCCTGAATGGACGGCATATGCAGCATTTCGGGATACGCCGGCTCGCTGCGCCAGCCGCGGAACGCGCTCGACGGTCCTTTCAAGGCCTCGTCCGCCGACGGGCTGTTGGTGTTTTCAGGTGGAGAGGGATCCGCGACGGTCTTTCCGAAGCCCGTGCCGTCCGCCCACAACTCGGCGATGTCGGGGCTTTCGATCACGTATTTGCAGGCAGCCTCGGTCGCGTTGAGGTTCAGCCGCTCGATGATTTGGCCTTGGCGTATGTTCAGGCTCGATAGCTTCGATCCATCCAATCTGATGCCGCGGCCGACCTTGACGTGAATGAGATTGACGTAGTCGAGCAGAAGCCCTCGATTGAGCCTGAGATTGTCGAGAATGGCAGTGTCAATGATCCGGGTTTGCTGGATGAATGAGCCATTGCCGAACAGCGTACCATTGATCGTTGAATTGCTGATCGCGAGATTGTCATAGATATAGGCGCGGTCGAACGACAAATTGCCTGCGATCTTCATTTTTGTGGCGCGCACGCCGTATCGAAAGACACCGCGATCGAGCACCAATGAGACCGGGAGCTCGAAGTCGTTCAGGTTGAGCTCATCCTGGCAGAATAGTCCTCCGATGACGCGGATGCCGTTCTTTCTAATCTCTGGCGCGTCACTATCTTTTGCCTTCAATTTCGGATCGTCGGATTTAAAGCTTGGGTCATAAAAAATTTTGAGCGCCTGAAGGATGCCGGTCGGCATGCGGCGCATATCGGTCGGGTTTGTGCAAGCATTGCGGTCGAAGAGAATAGGGTCGAGCCCGAGCAGCTGACTTGCGCCGTCGGCCAGGTCAGTGCAGGACCATTTATCGGGATACAAGACGACCTGGCGACCTTCGCGGAGGCATCCCGACCAAAGCGCGGCCGCAACTTTTTCGGGGTCTTTCCGGTCGTCCGGCGGGGTGATTGCGGTCGGCTCGCCGGCGCGCGCATGTAGCAATGACGCCGCTAAAATAGCGGCCCCCACGCTTACGCAAGCAATAATCTTCTGCCACGGGCGCATCATACGCACCCCCGGCTTTATGAAAGTTGGAAAACGCGCAGAATGCAACGTGCAAATTGAAGCCGCTTTGGGTGCGCCTGCGAAGTCGTGTGCCCGGGACGCAGCGCCACGGCGGCGGCTAGCGCACCGCTGCGCGTGGCGCCGGAGCTGCGTGCGCCAGTAGCCCGTTGCGGGTCTCGCCGTTGAGGTGGTTGAGCACGCCGATAAAAATCGCCAACCCGAACATCGAGACCGCGAAGGCCACGACGCCGATCGCCAGCATGCGGTTTTTCGGCCGCGCCTGCGCTACCAGCTCGGCGCCGGTAGTGGGGTAGCGCAAGGCGGCGGAATTCGACGCCGACCAGGCCAGCCGCTGCTCGTCAGCGCGGGTTTCTTGTACGCCCCACAGATGGATGACGAGGATTGCCGCCAATAGGCACATCATGGCGCTCGGTACCCAGATGATGAAGCCGCCGATCGTCTCGTCGGTGAGCGGACTGATCTCAAACAGGCGGCCGGCAATATCGTAGGCCGGATAGAGCACCTCGCCCTTAAGCGTGGTGTAGGCGCCGAGCCCGATCTGCGCGAGCGTGGCGATCCACAGCATCATCAGCCGCGTGCCGTAGGAAAGACCCATGGGCGGCGGCCGCATGTCGAAGATGCGCCACCAGAACAATAGGCCGGCAGCCAGCATGGTCACGTGCATGGTGTAATGAATGCCATCGTTCAGGATGGCGGCATTGTGGTAGGGCGGGTATTGCCAGACATAGAGCGCGGCGATGAACAGCGCCGTCACCACCGCCGCGTTGGTGAGGAACGAAAAAATCCATCGCAGCGCGCCGCTGCCGGCGAAGGGGGCGAGGGCGCCGCGTCGCAGCACGGACGGCAACCCGCTGATCAGCATCGCCTGCGGCGCGGCAATCGCGATCAGCATGGGTCCGACCATGCGCAGCAGCATGTGCTGGATCTGGTGCATCCAGAACAGATGGTCGGCCATGCCGTCGACCGGCGACTCCAGCGACAGGAACACCGCCGTCACGCCGGCGAAAAAGGCAACGTGCCGCCACAGCCGCAAGCGATCGCCGGTGCCCGGCCGGCGCACGATGCCGGCGGCGTAGATCAGGCAGGCCAGAAGCGTCATGATGGCGATGTCGGGCTCGAACTCCCAGTTGTTCCACGCCACGTCATCGGCATGCGGCTCGCCGCCATGCGCGAAGGCCACGGTGCTGAACAGCAAGAGTGCAAACCCCGTCAGCCACGCGCTCGAGCGGCGGATGCGGTCGGTCGGACCAAAGCGGGAGGAAGCGGCGGCGCCGGGCAAAAGAGCCTCTTTCGGTATTTCATATGCGCCCCGTCGCGGTTTGGTAGACCCTTGCGCCGCGCGAATCAATGCTTCAGCAACTTTCGCCCGTTCCCGCACAAAAAAAATGGCCGGGCAACGGGCCCGGCCATCTAGATGACGATGGTGACGTCGTCTTAATTAGTGTGCCGCAACCGCGGCGGCCGCTTCCTTGGGTTGCTCCATGGCGGCGATGCGGTTCTTCACCGCCTTTTGGACTTTCTCGAAGGCGCGCACCTCGATCTGGCGCACGCGCTCGCGCGAGACGCCGAACTCGGACGCCAGATCTTCCAGCGTGACCGGATCATCAGCCAGCCGGCGCGCTTCGAAGATACGCCGCTCGCGCTCATTGAGCACGTCGAGCGCGTCGATCAGCGCCTCGTGGCGGTTGTCGCTCTCCTCGCTCTCGGCCAGGATGCGCTCCTGGCTGGGCGCTTCGTCCACGAGCCAGTCCATCCATTCGCCCGAGTTGCCTTCCTCGCGGATCGGCGCGTTGAGCGAGGCGTCGCCGCCGAGGCGGCGGTTCATGTCGATGACATCCTGCTCGGTGACGCCGAGGCGCTTGGCGATCAGCTTGACCTGATCGGGCCGCATGTCGCCTTCCTCGAGCGCGGAGATCTTGCTCTTGGCCTTGCGCAGGTTGAAGAACAGCTTCTTCTGATTGGCGGTGGTGCCCATCTTCACCAGCGACCATGAGCGCAGGATGTATTCCTGGATCGCGGCCTTGATCCACCACATGGCGTAGGTGGCGAGCCGGAAACCCTTCTCGGGCTCGAAGCGCTTGACCGCCTGCATCAGGCCGACATTGCCTTCCGAGACAACCTCGGAGATCGGCAGGCCGTAGCCGCGATAGCCCATGGCGATCTTGGCGACCAGGCGGAGATGGCTGGTGACGAGCTTGTGCGCGGCTTCACGATCGCCGTGCTCACGCCAGCTGCGCGCCAGCATGTATTCTTCCTGCGGTTCCAGCATGGGGAACCGGCGGATTTCTTCCAGATAGTGTGACAGGCCGGATTCGGCCTTGAGTGCCGGCAACGCGGCGGTACGGGCCATGACAGCGCCCTCCTTAATTTGCCCCCGATAATCGGCAGGCTGGTCTTGCCGCCGCTCCCCGAGCCGACGGCTCACATTCCGATCTCGCAACTGCAACATACCGCAGGGTCCAGGCGAAAGAAAGGCTGCGCCTGTCACGTCGCCGTGACCCACATGGCCGCCGCTTAATCCAACCAAACCACTGGTTTTGTTGGCCTATTTTAGGCAGCCGTGTCAGCTTTTGCGGCTATCCGCAGCAAAGGCAGCACGTAAACGACGCAAATCGCCCGGCAGTTCCGATCGGAATGCCAAGTTTTCTGCGGTTTCGGGGTGTTTGATAACGAATAAATAGGCATGCGGAGTCGGCCCCGCAAGGGGCCGGTTGTTTGCGGCATGCGCGCGTTTATAGTGGCTACCATAGGTTGACATGCACTCCAGTTCGGGGCCGACACTGTGAGTCAGTCGCGTACCAGACAGTGCGTCCAGCGGTGCGACTCCGTCCGTCGCGAGGCTGCGTATATCGCGCCCGACAGCCTTGTCGCCCCCCACCGCAAGATCATCCGCACGGCCGCCTGGCCGTCCCGCCTGCACATCTTTGCCGGCGGTGAACTCGCGCTTTCCAGAACCCATCAGCCGCGGGCCAAGCCCGCGCATTCCGCCGGCACCAAACCGAACGAGGTCGAGCATGGCATGGCGCGTAGCTAAAAGCCTTCTCACTTTGCGCGAACAAGTCGACGCCATGGCGCCGAACCGCAACAAGTCGAGCGACGGCACGATCGGCGATCAGTCGCACCAGAGCCGCAACTCCGACCATAACCCGAATGCGGACGGCGTGGTCACCGCGATGGACATCACCAACGATCCGGCGCACGGAGTGAACGCCCGCGGCATCGCCGAGATGCTGCTGCTCTCGCGCGACCCGCGCATTAAATACGTGATCTCCAATCAGCAGATATTCAGCAGTCCAGCGTTTAACACGTCAAAGCCCGCGTGGCAGTGGCGTCATTACAGCGGAGCCAATGCTCACACCCAGCATGTTCACATCTCGGTGCTCGGCGACGAGGCGCTTTACGACGATACGCGGGAATGGCCGATCGAAATGGTATCGAAAGTCGAACCGCCGTTGCAGTCGCCCGGCTCTAGCCGTTGCATGAATATCACCGCGACGATGTTCGGTGGCGCGGGCGATTTCAATAAAAGCGCCTATGACGAGCACGTCATCACCGACAGCGAACTTGGCGTGGCGCTGCCGTCCAGACTGAGCGTCCGGCCGCTGCCGAAAGTGCGTGTCTTCAATTCGGCGACCCAGGCGTCGGTCGTATGCGGCATCGTCGATGTCGGACCCTGGAACATCGACGATCCGTATTGGGAAACGGGCGCGCGCCCGCAGGCGGAGTCCGGAGTCGATCACAGGGGACGTCCGACCAATCACGCCGGAATCGATCTCACGCCGGCCGCGGCGCGGACCATCGGCATCCCCGGCAAAGGTCAAGTCGATTGGGAGTTCGTCGGCGCAGAGATAACCAAACCGGAGGAAGGCCCCATGGGCACGTCGGTCAGCGACATCATCGCTTTGTTGGAGAAGGTGCTGCCGCTCATTCAGGCCATACAGAAGCAGCAAGGCACCGCGCCTGGTCAAACCACGACAACATCGTCGCTGACACAGCCGGACGACTTGAAAAAGGTCCTCGACATCATCATGACCGTCGCGGGCGGCACCAAAGAGCAGCCTTTAGGTCAGGTAAATGGTGCGCTCGGCGAAACGATTGGCAATCTGCTGAACGGCAAAAAAACTGCGATCGGCACGATCGGCGCGCTGGTAACGTCTTTGTTGTCGTTTGCGACGACGGCCGCCCCAGGTGCGGCAACGGGCGCAGCGTCGGCCGCGTCTTCACTCAGTGGTTTGGGGCAAGTGCTTGCGCCACTTATACCGGCAGCCGGCCTTAGCGGATTCGCTATGCCGATTTTCTTGGCGCTGGCGGGATGGGGTGTGCTCGGCAAGATGGAGAAATGGTCGCAGGGAACCGCGCCGCCACCGAAGTGACGGCGGCCGGCGCGGCTAGCGCTGCGCCCCGAGCGCCGCGCGCAGCCGGGCGAGGTCGCTGGGAAGTTCCGACTTGAAGTTTAGAACGTCGCCGCTCTCCGGGTGCGCGAAGGCCAATCGATACGCGTGCAGCGCCTGCCGGCCGAGGGATTCGAGCGCGGCACGCGCCTGCGGGCCCAAAAGCGCTGCCTTGGTCTTGAAGCCGGTCGAGTAGGTGGCATCGCCCAGGATCGGATGGCCGATATGGGCGAGATGCACCCGGATCTGGTGAGTGCGGCCGGTTTCCAAAGTGCAGGCAAACAGGCTCGCCACCGGCTTGCCGTCGGCGCCGTTAAAGCGCTCCAGCACTTCCCAGTGCGTCACGGCGGGACGCCCGCCTTCGCGCACCGCGCGCTTGTCGCGGGCATGCGGGTGACGGTCGAGCGGCGCATCGATCGCGCCGCGCGGCCGGTCGGGCGCACCCCAGACGAAGGCGAGATAGCCGCGCTCAAGCCCGCTTTCGGCCTTGTGCTCGAACTGCTTGCTGAGCGTGCGGTGGCCCTTGTCGGTCTTGGCCACCACCATCAGGCCGCTGGTGTCTTTGTCGAGCCTGTGCACGATGCCCGGCCGCTTGACGCCGCCGATGCCGGACAGGCTGTCGCCGCAATGGGCGATCAGCGCATTGACCAGCGTGCCCTGGGCGTGGCCGGCGGCCGGATGCACCACCAGTCCGGGCGGCTTGTCGATCACGATGAGCGCGTCGTCCTCGTAGACGATGTTGAGCGGGATCGCTTCGCCGGCGGGCTTGGGCTCTTCGGGCGGCGGCAGGGTCACCGCAATGTTGTCGCCGGAATTGACGCGCACCGCCGGATCGCGGATCGTGCGGCCCTCGATCGCCACCTGGCCGTCGAGGATCAGCGCCTTCAGGCGCGAGCGCGACAGCGCCGGAACGCGCGCCGCCAGCACGCGGTCGAGCCGCTCGCCCGCCTCCTCGGCGGCGATCCTGACGGTTTCGGTGGCGTTGTCCGGCATGGGTTGAGACGATGTCCGACGAAAGGCCGCTGAGTCCCGAAGCCGAACGCGCGATCCGCCGCGTGCGCCGGCTGATGATGATTGCCAGCGTGACCACATTTCTCGCGGTCGCCGCCGTGCTGGTCGTCATCGGCTACCGCGTTTTCCACTTGGGGGGAAGCGCGCCGCCACCGCCGCCCGGCCTTGGCGCATCATTGCCGGCCGGTGCCAAGGTTGTCTCCAGTGCAATCGGCGAGGGCCGCATCGTGCTCACGGTCGAGGTCGCCGGCGCGATTGAACTCTACAGCTTCGATCTTGCAACGCTGAAGCCACTCGGCCACGCGCGGGTCACAACGCCCTGATCTTGTCCAGCACCGGCAGCAGATAGCCGGCGAATTTCTCCGCGTCCTCGCTCATGGGGAAATGCCCGAGCCCCTTCATGATGGTGGCGGGCGCGCCGGTGCGTTCCGCGATCGCCAGCGTCGCCTCGGCGGTGCAGGAATAATCGTATTCGCCGGTGAGCAGGAACAGCGGACAGCGCGTGATGTCGATCTCGCCGAGCTTGTCGCGCACGTCGCCGTCTTTGGTGGTATAGAAATACAAATCACCCTTGAACACGCCCGGCCCGCTCTGCATGTAATGCCACAGCGTTTCCCAGCGCTCGGCATCAGCGACGGTGGGCGCGATCAGGCCGGAGATCACGCCGGCGCAAACCATGCCGCCATGCACGTCGGGCCGGTCGAGCCAGGACAGGTCGTAATAGGCTTCCGCATAGGGCGCCGATTCCAATCCGATCAGCGCGCGGAAGCGGTCGGGATGCTGGTGCGCCAGATGCAGCACGATGCGCCCGCCGATCGAGCAACCCATGGCCACCGGCTTGTCGAGCTCGAGCACGTCGGCGACGTCGAGGATCAGGCGGACATAATCGGGCGCGGTCAGTTGGTATTCGCGATCCTGCCAGCCGGCGGGCGGCGAGGTCTTGCCGTGCCACGGCATGTCGAAAGTAATGACGCGGAAATTCTTGGTGACGCGTTCGTCGTTCAGCAAACCGCGATATTGGCGTGTGTCGGCGCCGGCGGTGTGCAGGCAGAGCAGGGGGATGCCTTGGCCCGCCTCTTCGACATAGAGCCGGTGTGGCTCGCCCAGCAGCGTGCAGGGCAGGTAGCGTGCGGTAATCGGCTCGTAACGCGGGCTCATCGCTTGGCCTGCCTTTCTGCGTTTTCTTTGCGGGGCGCGGCCAGCACGTCCTTGAAATAGAGCAGGTTGGCCATGAACGGATGCAGGTCGCCTTCGATGCGCATCAATTTCTGCTTCACCAGCGCGAACACGTCCGTGAAACCGAGCGGCGGCAGCGGCTGCCAGAATTTCTCCCACACCTCGCGCGGCGCGCGCAGGGTGAAGCTGTAGTTGGGCGTGATGAACGGGCCCGGCGTCACCTTGGTGATGCGGCCCTCCTGCACGCGGATGAGGCTATCAGCGTCATCGATGGCGATCATGAAAGTGGTGTCGACGAAGCGGCCGCGCCGGATCAGCTTGGCATCGGCGTTCACGAGTGTTGCGATTTTGTCGAGCATGGTGCGTCTCCCCAGGCGCATGATCCCGAAAAGTGGGTACCGGTTTTCGGACAAGATCATGCGCCCCGAACAAGCAGGGTGGAATCTTGCGGGGCCGCGGGCAAGCTTGCGTGGGCCGGGGATCGAGGTTATTTGAGGGCTTCCGGAGAAGCTCCCTTCGTCTAGCGGTCTAGGACGCGGCCCTCTCAAGGCTGAAACACGGGTTCGATTCCCGTAGGGAGCGCCAATTAAATCAATACCTTATGTGATTCCGCTGGTTCTGTGTCCAACACGTGTCCGATAAACGGGCATGGACATAGGGCCTTGTATTGAGCGGCCCGATCATCCTAAGGCATAGATCTGATTGTAGGCGCGCTTGGGGCTTGGACAGCAGGGATGCGGGCCATCATAATTGTAGCAATCGCTATCACGCTCACGGCATGTTCAACTACTGAGCAGGCCGGTAAGGCATTACATAGTGTCTGGATCGGACGACCTGCCGACGATTTTTTCAGACGCTATGGGCCGCCGGCCTCAAGCTATACTCTCAACGACGGCGGCAAGATTTATGAATGGGTCGGAGGCCAAACGAGCGTTTATTTGCCAGGCTCTGCTTCCACGACGACTACCTTCCTAGGCAACACGGCCGTGTCGAACACGCAATTTTCGCCGGGTGGAAGCCTTTACCTCGGCTGCAAAGTTCGCATCACGACAGCGAAAGGCGGAACGATCAATGCCATCGTACCAAGCGGCGACAGTATAGGTATGTGGCAAATGTCGCGATGTGCCGAGTTATTTGTCCGCTGATCCGTTACGCGTGATCTCTGAAATGACCCTCGCCAACATGCGCGCGAACGGCAAACTACGATATTCCTCATGTAAGATCTTTCGCCCGACCCTAGCCGCGAGTCGCGGCGTCGACGAGTTCCAAGGCGTGCCGCCCAAGCGCTCGCAGTTCCGCCTCGGCGTCGACCACTTCGGCCTCGGTCAGAACGTCCGGCGGTTGGAACATGCTCGGCGGCGTCCAGTGCGGCGGCTTGTGACTGGCGACCAGGTTGCGCTTCGTCGCGGCGTGAGCGATGGCGCGCGGGAGCGGGTAGGTGTGACCCGCCTCGAAGAACTGGAGACAGCCAGCATGGCTCATGTGCGTGAAGTCGACGAGTACAAAGCGGCGTTCGGTCATGGCGCGGCTCGGTCGGAGTTGCATTGAGTATACTGCCCGATCGACGTTCTCGCCAATCTGATACCATCATGGCCACTGGGGACGTGCATCGGGCGGCGCGCTGCCCCGCGAGATCGAGACCAAACTTGTGAGGGGAAAGACCTGCGTCATCACAGGTGCGACCGGCGGCATCGGGCTTGAAACAGCCGCGCGACTTGGCGCGCTTGGCGCCCGGCTCGTGCTCGTTGGTCGCAATCGCGACCAAGGGCGAGGCGGCACTCGCGCGGCTGCGCGCTGGACTGCCCGGCGTGGCGGTCGAGATGCACTACGCCGATCTCTCGCAACCTGACGAGATCACCCGCCTCGCGGAAGCCCTGCTGGGCACGGCCCCACGGATCGACGTCTTACTCAACAACGCTGGTGCTATCTTTGCGGGCCGCAAGTCCACGCCCGACGGACTTGAACGCACTTTCGCCCTCAACCACATGGGATCTCCCGGCTCACGGCGCTGCTGCGCGCGCGGCTGACCGCCAGAGCTATTGGCCATGGATGAGGGTGACGTGACGCGCTTGGTCCAGGCCGACAAGCTTGGCGAGCGCGTGCGTTTAAACGGCAACCGGCGTGAATGGTATGTGCGGGTCGATCTGGTCGAGAAACGCTACTGTCCGGGCGCCTCTTTACTGACGCCGACATTCTCAACGCGAAAAATCCGAGGAGCATCCGATGAACATCCGGTCTGCAATGAAGGCTATCGTCGAGGATGACGAGAGCGCCTTGAAGGTCAACCTAGCCGACCAGGAACGGCTGCGCGACGAAATCACCGCGCTGGGTCCTGACCCGTAGAAACTGATCCAAGCCGAGTCGCGAAATTTCGGGCACAATTCCGGAGAGGAAGGAGTGCTCGGATGCCGAAGAAGCAATTCTCCGACGAGCAGATTGCCTTTGCGCTGAGGCAGGCGGAGTCGGGAGCGACGGTTGGCGAGATTTGCCGCAAGATGGGCGGGGCCGAAGCCACCTTTTACAGATGGAAGAAGGTCTATGCCGGAATGGGTGTGGCAGAATTCGCCGCCTCAAGCAACTTGAGGACGAGAACGGCAAGCTCAAACGCCTGGTTGCCGATCTGACCTTGGACAAGACGATGCTGCAGGATGCCCTGCGCCGAAAGTGGTGAAGCCCGTCCGTCGTCGCGCCGTCGTTCGACACTTCCAGGAGGCCTACGCGGTCTCCGAGCGGAGGGCATATCGGGCATCCGGCTTCGGACGGGCTTCCCACAGATACCAGTCGCGTCGCCTCCGCCAAGAATGCCTGAACGCCTCTTGGTTCCTGTCGATGGCTGACGCGCGTCAGCGGATCACTGAGTGGAAGGAAGACTACAACCAAATCCGGCCGCATTCGGCACTCGGTAACTTGACGCCGAGCGCCTTCGCGGCCCAACTTCAATCAGCCCGAAAGGTCGCATGACAACCGGACCAAACTCAGGGTCAGTTCCCTCCTCTGTCAAAATAATACTTAGGGAGGACCACTTCAAAGGGGGCAGATCAAAGCCGTGGACCGCCACCGATTTCGTCGTCATGTTCGTGATGTGACGGTGATGATGGTCGGAATGATGACGCCCTCGGCTTCGCCGATGATTTTGGTCTACGCGCGAGCGGGCCGGCAGGCTGCACTGCAAGGCAAGCCGCTGGCGGCAACCGGGTATTTCGCGAGCGGCTATCTGCTCGCCTGGACCGTTTTTTCGCTCGTTGCAACCGTCGGCCAGTGGCTGCTCGGACGCGCGGCTCTCCTGACCCCAATGATGGCGACTGCGAATGATGTTGCCGGCGCGCTGGTCTTGATCGCAGCAGGACTATTCCAATGGACGCCGGCAAAAGATGCCTGTTTGAAGCACTGTCAGTCGCCGCTCGGCTTCATTCTGCAATGGGGCGGATTTAGGCGAGACGCTTTCGGTTCACTTAGTCTAGGATTTCAACATGGGCTCTATTGTATCGGCTGCTGCTGGGCTCTGATGGCACTTCTGTTTGTCGGCGGCGTTATGAATATCGTCTGGATTGCCGGACTGACGGTATTCGTATTGGCGGAAAAGGTCGTACCGCTCGGGCGCGTGATCTCGCGTGTCTCGGGAGCAGTATTGATCGCCTGGGGTATATTGCTGCTGCTTATCACTGTCATGTAATGCCAGTCGGCTAACAACCACACCGCGGGGGAAACGCTAGAACCGCGCCGAGGACCTCCGCTCGTCTGTTGCGCTTGGGCGCATGATAGACCGGACGACGTGCCTTGGCATTTCCGCTTGTGGCCCATCGCGACGTTTCGTAGCGATGCAGCAATCCTGTCGCTTTCGGAGCAAAGCGGACATCCAGCGTGCCGCACCTACAACACTGAATTTATGAGAACGCGCCCTAGCGAAAAAGTACGAACAAGAACAAGGCCTTGGTAAACGCGAATGTAGAAATATCGTTCAGAGTTCGAGCGAACGGGCTCTTGGTGCCATCGCCCGAGAGGCCGGAGATCCGCGCTTAGGTGGTGAAGAGGTGCGCTTCATGGATATATCCGCTAGCGAACCTGGATCTCAGGGAATCTTTGACGGCAAACTCAAACCCAAAAAAGATAAGAGCTTGCTCGAGACTGCCAAGGTACTTGTCGACCGCACGTTAGAGCTTGCAATGCGGAACCAGGGCTACGTCCTACCTGCGTTCCTCTACCGGCTAGTGAAGGATAAGAATTGGGAAGCCACAGTCCGTCGATATAAAAAACAATTTGAGTCCGAGGTAGAGGCTCCGGGCGAAAGGGCAATCTATAGGATTCGTAGCAACTTTGCCGTTATTTGGGCAGCGGCGGCGCTGGCAATCGACTACAAATTGCTTCCTTGGAAAAAGCGAGGAGCCCTGAAAGCAATCGAAAAATGCTTCAAAAGGTGCATAGCGGCATTAGCCAGCCCACTAACTGAAGCGGTTGAGCCTCGGTCATCCAACTCCGCGAATGTGCTTCAAACGTTCAAGGAAAAACTGAACCAATGCGACCTGCAGTCAATCCAACAAAGGAGGAAAGCGTCCAAAGACGAAACGACCGCGCGGCAGAAGGCCGATGGCTTCATCATCGATGGTGTTACGTACCTCAAAAATGATCGAGTTGAAGGCTGGTTTCCATCTAGCCAGGATCGGTCAATATTGCGGGAAGCCGGTATCTTCCGCCCTCAACGCAAAGACACCTCTACGATTGAAAAGAAAATCAGCGGTATCAAGGGAAAGCCGAGGTACTACGGCATCAATGGCGAGGCGTTAGATCGCTGGCTGCGAAGTAACCGTTCGCGGCTCAATCAGTTCGAACGAAGTGCGGCTTCAACTTCAAACCAGACCGTTATGAGCGGATCTCGCTCGCGGAAAAAGCCCGAAACACCTGACAATTCTGAAGGCGATTGACGACTTTTGTTCGCGTTCGGTTCAGGTGATTCATTGGCGATACGTTGGCAGTAGCTTGGACTCTCAGGTTTCCGAGGTGTCGGCGTACATGCTCAAAGAGAAATTGCGCCACGAGTGGCACAGGGCGGTACTTGCGGACGCCCAGCTCTCAAAGGTGAGCAAGGTGGTCGGCGGCGTTCTGTTTGAGGACGTGGACAACTGATACGGCAATTGCGAATTTACCGCCCGCGTCTTGGCGGATCAGCTCAATATCAGCGAAAACACCGCCCGCTTTGGGCCAAGTTCGATCATCTGTGCAAACTGCTCAAGCCCCTTTCTCAATGTGTGCCGCATACCAGGAATTGAACGAAATACCCTGCTCGCTTGCTTAGCTACGTGACAGCTTAAGCGTTCGTGACTACTCTACGTTCGGAGGACGTCCTATATTGGATGGGGGATACGATGCAGCTAATGAAAACTTTCATAGTTGTTGCTGCGATTTTCGGCTCAATTCCGCAATCCGCATCTCGCAGTGGTACATATGAACATTCATTGACTCGCAAAGTCGTTTATTTTGGCGAAACACTGTCGCGGGATGTAGACAACCCTTCCGAAACAGGCGGCGACGAAATTTTGCAGATTGATTCCTCAAATTATCCTTGGCGCGCAATCGGAGCATTGGCTCTTAGTCGCAATTCCCTTAGAGGGTGCACGGCAGTATTGGTCGGCCCAAACTTGGCGTTAGCACCAGCACACTGTGTCCTTTTTTATAATTCTATCGTCGGCTTGCAGAGAGTTTCGAAATCCTTCGATATGGATTTCCGTGATGAATACAAGCGATGGGAAGGAGGGGCTAAAGTTCGCGCGAAACCCATTTCAGGCGGCTACCCCGGTACGAAAGTCAATGGCAAAGAGGTATTCAGTGTTACTGATTGGTATTTATTAGAGTTGGATAGACCGATAGGCAATGAGTTGGGCTGGTTTGGAATTCTGAATTCGGATGGTCTCGTCTTGGCAAGCAACACTGGCCGTCGCCGTGAGTTCGCGGCGCACGAAATGGACTATTGTGCAAATATGGTAAATCCGTTGAAGCGCTGGCGCCAATTCGCGGCTCGCCAAGGTGGTACCAAGTGGTGGAGTGTAAAAAATACAGAAGGCCCCTGCGTATGTATGGCCGGATTTCCCTTTGTTTATCGGAACGAAATAAAACACAATTTCTATCTGAGCCATCAACACGGTCTAGAACATATGGTTCTCGACAAATTGTGCGTTCTCCGCGGCATGGCTAACGGCGTCCTGACCCATGACTGTGGTACAACGCGGGGGGGCTCCGGCTCACCAATGTTTATCTATAGTGATCGATTCGGCCCGCTGATTGTTGCGATTGCGACGGGCGAAGTTGGATACCTCAATCTAGCGCTAGGTTTTAATGTGGCAAAAGATGATGGGGCTCAATTTAATACAGCAGTTGCGTCAGACAGATTTTTCACCGCTGTTGTGCATCAACGGACCGCAATTGAGGGGCAACGTCCCACAATCTTACATTTTCGCGGAGGGCCAGTCCCTGGCGTCCACGCTTGTGAGGATATTGGCAATTGACGGTAGCTGTCGCGGGTTGCTAGCTCAAGCGCGGGATCAGCTTGGTGCTTTGAACACCACTGCGTCATTGAGACGAAGATTGAGTGCCGCCTCGTCGAGCTGCTTTTTACTTGGGGAATGTCCGCTTCGGGTCAAAAGCCGACAGACCGCTCCCGGCCAAAATCGACCGTTGTCTGCTTTGGTCCGAAAGATGGGGTAATCGGCCGGCAGCTTGTGGATAGCTGAAGAGATTGGGTGCTGCGCTTCAGGCTGATGGTGAAACGAGGTCACCGAGGTTACGGGCCTCAAGCATCAGAAGGAGAAGCGCAGCATGGACCATTTTGCTGGATTGGACGTATCGGTCAAGGAGACCAGCGTCTGCATTGTGGATGACACGGGCAAGATCGTGCGAGAAGTGAAAGTAGAGAGCGAGCCTGAAGCGCTGCTGCAGGTTCTGGCGAACCCCGCCCACCACTTCAAGCGGATCGGACTGGAAGCCGGGCCATTATCGCAATGGCTGTTCAGTGCACTCGCCGAAGCGGGCTTGCCGGTGATCTGTGTCGAGACGCGGCACATGCGGGCGGTGTTGAAAGCACAGATCAACAAGACCGACCGCAACGATGCGCGCGGCATGGCGCAGATGATGCGGGCGGGGATTTATCGTCCGGTGCATGTGAAGACGCTACGCAGCCAGAAACTGCGGATGCTGCTGACCCATCGCAAGCTGCTGCAGTCCAAGGCCATCGCCATCGAGAACGACCTGCGCGGCACCTTGCGTAACTTCGGCCTCAAGGTGGGTATGGTCGGGACGGTAAAGTTCGAAGCCCGCATCAGGGAGCTGGTCGAGAACCTGCCTGACCTGGCTGTGCTGGTCGAACCACTGCTCATTGTCAGACGGACGCTTCGCGAACAGTTCTGCATCCTGCACCGCCGCCTGCTGTCCATCGTCCGGGACGATGAGGTGTGCCGGCGCTTGATGACGACACCCGGTGTAGGGCCCGTGGTGTCGCTGACCTATCGCGCGACCGTCGATGTGCCGGCTCGCTTCAGGAAGTCCAAGTCAGTCGGGGCCGTGTTTGGACTGACGTGTGCCAAGTATCAATCGGGCGAGGTGGATTGGAGCGGCAGAATATCACGCTGCGGAGACGAGATGATGCGGGTCATGCTCTACGAAGCCGCTCAAGCCATGATGCGTTCGAAGAAATGGTCCTGGCTCAAGGCCTGGGCGATGCAGATCGCCAGACGCCGCGGAATGAAGAAGGCGATCGTGGCGCTGGCACGCCGGCTGGCCGTCATCATGCATCGCATATGGGTTGACGGCACTGAGTTCCGCTGGACCCGGGAAGCCGCAGCAGCATGAAAACCGTGCAGGATCAATTACGATAGGAGAAAACTCGAGCTCCACCGAGCGGTGGAATGATGTCCCTCGCGGGACGATGGATGAGGTGAGTTCGTTTGTCCGCTTGGACCCGCCGTTCGTCTGACGGTAAGGCCGCCCAAAAGATTGTTCCGCCTCGTCCTCGAATCCCATAGTGGAAGGGCCTTGGTGCCGATTCCGAAGAGAAGCACGAGCCCGTGAGCGACATCGACACTGCAGTGGTGGATAGTCTGAAAGTGCTTGACCCCAATCGGCCGATTAGAGAAGTAGAAAAAAAAAGAGGATCAATTACGATAGGAGAAAACTCGAGCTCCACCGAGCGGTGGAATCATGTCCCTCGCGGGACGATGGATGAGGTGAGTTCGTTTGTCCGCTTGGACCCGCCGTTCGTCTGACGGTAAGGCCGCCCAAAAGATTGTTCCGCCTCGTCCTCGAATCCCATAGTGGAAGGGCCTTGGTGCCGATTCCGAAGAGAAGCACGAGCCCGTGAGCGACATCGACACTGCAGTGGTGGATAGTCTGAAAGTGCTTGACCCCAATCGGCCGATTAGAGAAGCGGACAAACACAGGCACAGTCGGGTTGTCCGCTTTGTGCCATTAAGCGACATCGCAATGAGGGGTTAGCCACTCAACGGTGAAGCGCGCCGGGAGGCCAGCCGGGATGCGCAGGTCACCGCCCCCCAAGTCATATTCTTGCCTGAAATTATTTCAGCCAATCGGGTACCGATAGTTTCGCGAGCTTATTGTGATCTATAGTGTGACTGGTAATTAAGCCCTTGCTATGACAATCCACAATCACGTGCACGATACCGTCGTGTAAAATTTCTTCACGGTTGCCCGCTCGCTCTAACTTGTCGCAAATATCGTCATGCGCCGCATCTCGCTGCTCTTTAGTCAGTCCACGCATCAGCCTAGCTTTTGCTAAGGGCGGCCATGATTTTACGGTGCCATCCGGTTGAACAAACATGAACGCGACGGTACCTCCAAACATTCCCGGCAACGTGCTGACAGCGCAGCGTAGTCCTGGTGTTCGCACTATAGTGACGCTACCAGCTTTAGACCTTGTTGTTTCCATCCAGACCCTCCAATAGCAGCGCGTCGATAAAAATATCAGTATCAGATTGGTCCACCCCCGCGAAAGTGGTCCAGGTTGAATGTTAGTCCGAGGCCCGTTTTGACAACGGGAGATCAAGCAAAATGCCTCGGAAGCGGTTCACCTCAGAACAGATCATCAGCAAGCTAAGAGAGGCGGAAATCCGCCTGGGACAGGGCGAGACGCTACCAGATGTTTGTCGTGCCTTGGCTATCGCGGAGCAGACTTTCTATCGGTGGCGCAAGGAGTTCGGCGGTTTGAAACTGTCACAAGCGCAGCGCCTGAAAGGGCTTGAGCGCGAAAACGAGCTCCTCAGGCGCCTGGTCGCGGACCTCGCGCTTGCCAACCAACAGCTCAAAGATCAAGCTGGCAAAGGGGATTAGCAATCGGCCTTGCGACTAACATTGCAGGTGGACCACTCAGTGGGGGCCGATCACGGGGGCATGTCCGCTTTACCCCTGAAAGCGGACACCAGACGGCGCGAGATCAATGTCCGCTTTGTGCCAGAGGCCGACATTACCGGAGGACGAATCCCCCCGCTAAAAACTGACGCGGAATGATGCAAATTGTTCATTTATCCATTGGTAATTTTCTGCCTTCAATCGTTAGAGTCTCTAGCGACAGAAAGCCATCCGGCATACGCGTTTCATTTTCTAGATTTCTAAGTTCTGGCGTTTCACTTTCCTGGAGAGCGCATTTCACAACTGACCGAAAGCCTGCATTTTGCAACGAGCTTCGTAACGTTTTTTCGTCGTAGATGAAGCAATGACCCCAATCACGAACGAAGTTGTTGATTATGAAAGTGTCGGAATTATCCGCGGCCCAAGTAATGAAAGAACTCCTTCGACCATCTGATGTAAGCCGACTGTCGTGCAGTCTTGTCATCGTTGTACAACTCGATCAAGAATTTCAAATCAGGCGTTGAAATCCTGATCTTCCCGTTCGGCCTCAGCACCCGAAAGCATTCGCGCAGCATATGACAGCCAATGGTAAAAGGTACATGCTCGATCATGTGCTCGCTAAAAACGAAGTCAAACGTTTCGTCCGGAAATGGAAACACCTTAGTCGCATCCAAATGCAGCAACGTTAACGAGGCTGGATAATAATCGGAATTGAGCCATCCGGAAATGACGTTAAATCCGCACCCGATATGCAGTTTGTGTGGCCGCGGTCCCGACAAATATGTGGCGCTGAGCGCTCTATCGAGTGAACTCTGACCACGACCTAGTGAGCGACGGCGCAGATGCCACCGAATATGCTCGCTAGGCAGTCCGGCCATCCGGAGAAGTCCCTTTGCCAACGATTTCATCTACCCCACCTTTATTAAGCACCGAGGCAAAAAAGGCGCGCTTTAGAATTGGCGTTCGTCCATTTGCTCCGCATTTTCCTTCATTCTCCATTTACACAATAAATACGTGTGGTGGCCAATAGCGGACGAACATTTTGAACTTAAAGCCACTCTTGTCCGTTGTGGGTCAAAAGCGGACATTTGCAGTGCACAAGCCCATGTCCGCTTCACCCCCGAAAGCGGACACGCCGCAAGCGACGGTCGAGGGGCCGGTCACAACTTTTTTGATATAATCACGTTTCGGCTCTTGTGCTATCGCGCAGCCTCATTACATCGAAGCAAATCCTTGGAGCCGACCAGATCGCGGGCATCCAAGGTCGACGCCTCGGCGTCGGACGCGGTAAGGCACGGCATGGCCTCTGCGGAGGCTGATGGTTTCGAGCGTGATCTGGGGGCCCGTCACCTCCTCCTTTCAAAACAGGAGGATGGCATGAATGAAAACGCACTCGATCAGCAAGCGCGAAGGGCGGCGCGGCGTGTTGGCTTGATTGCCCGCAAGTCACGCTGGCGGGCGGGAACCACCGACAACTACGGTGGGTTCGCGCTCATTGATCCTCAGCGCAATTGGGTGGTCCTCGGAACAAGGTTCGAACTTTCTGCCGAGGATGTGCTGGACTACTGCCTCGGAGAATGAAGTATATGGGCGAGGGGCCAGCCGCTCCTCGCCCTTTTGGCACCTGTCCCTATCGCAAATTCCATCCGGTTGGCGTGAGACGTAGAATCGGGTGATCCTCTGCGGGATGTTGGATCTCTGCAGACTGTTTCTTGCGATTGTGATCGACCTGTTCCGGCCGCGCGCGGCGGTGGAAGCCAAGATCCTCGTGTTGCGTCAGCAGATCATTGTGCTGCGACGGGCCAGGCCCGGTCGAGTGCCATTGTTAGCCGTCGACAGGATGGTTCTGGCTTGGGTCTGCCAGCTGTTTCCGAACACCCACGAAGCGCTCGCCATCGTTCGGCCCGACACTGTGATCCGATGGCATCGCGCAGGTTTCCGGCGGTACTGGCGCTGGAGGTCGAGGTCTCGGTGGGGGCGCCCGGGGGTGCCGGCTGAGGTCCGGCGGTTGATCCGGGAGATGAGCGTTGCCAATCCGTTGTGGGGCGCACCTCGCATCCACGGCGAACTGGCCAAGCTCGGCATCGACATTGGCCAGACCAGCGTTGCCAAATACATGGCGCAAAGAAAGGGACCGCCGTCGCAAGGCTGGAAGACCTTTCTGCGCGAACCGGGATGCGCGTCGCTCATCGCAAAAGTCCAGACACAGGATCGTCGCCCGCGACTAGTGAGAACAGCTGCTTGAGCCGCTCCTGGTGTGCCAAGTCGACGTAGGCCGGTGTGCCCGGCGGTACGGCCTCCATCAGGCGGTTGATTTCCTTTTGCGCGGCGGCGGCGTGCGGGCGCTCGGGATCGTAGGCGTGTGAAAACTCGCCCTGCAGAATCCTTTGAAAGGCTTCGTCGATATAGCCGGGCGAGCCTGGGGGATGTCGTTGCACTTGTTGGGTCAGGCGGTGCCATGCCGCCATTCGTTGTTGGTCAGTCATTTATGCAGCCTCCTTGCGTCGCTGATGTTCCTGGGCGAGCCAGTTGTCGGCGGATCGTTTGTCGCGGAAGCGCGGCGAAATCTCCTTGTCGTCGCTGTCGACAATGACGAAATCGGGGTTGGAGCGCACCGTCCAGTCGAGAAATTCTTCGGCGGCCTGCTGGTTGTCAAATGTTTCGAGCGTCCGCTTCTCGCCGTCTTCGACCCGCCAAAAAGTGTACGTTCGCGCCCTGCCAGTGCCGGCATTTTGTTCCTCGGTTTCCGGCACTAACTTGAAACCCGGGTGTGGCCTGGTGACGATCTGCAACGCCTCCTCGACCGCCGCGGTGCGCGCTCGCGCGGCTGGCTCCGGCATGACTTCGACTTTGCCGACAAGTTTGAAGTCCACGCCGCTGGCGTTCGACCGGACGATCACGAGTTGCGCGCGTTCGATGAGGCGCTCGTTAGTGCTATCGGCGAAGTGCAGCAAGAAAACGCGATCGCCCGCGCGCAGGTGCGTGTAAGCTTGCGACAGCAGATCGGTATCGCCGATCAGATCGGCGAGCGCGGCGCCCGGCGGCGCGATGACGACGTTGTCGTTCGCAAAAAGTTGTGTCGGCTCACGCCTGACAAGACCATACTGCGGCGTGGGGCGAAACTGTTTGGGGGTCATTGTTCCTGCTCCTGTCATGCGCATTCAATTTAACCTCCGATTGTCGTGGCGCTCGTCGGCGCGCGCGTAATTGTGGGGATTGAAGTTGGATAGGCCCTCGATCACGACGCTGGCTGCGTGGTCGCGGTCGCCGGACCGCAGTTCGTAGCCCAGCACCAGCGCGAGGGCCGCGGCGTTCGCGAGATCGTCTGCAGCGCCGCGTGAGTGGTCGATCGCGTCGCGACCGCCGCGCATTGCGCGGCGCTCCAGTTGCGCGATCTGATTGATCAAGCGCGGCTGGTCGAGCAGGACGGCTTGACCGGTGCGGAACAGCGGCAGGGCGTCCAAGTAAATCTGGCTGCGGTTGCGCTTCGAATGTCGGTAGGTGAGGCCATAGCGGCGAGCCTCGGCGACGACCCAGTTCGCGGCGTAGGCGTCGCCCGTCACCGAGCGGCACCGATACCGGGTGAGGGTGCCCGCCATCTCACTCATCGCCTCGGACGGATCATAGGGCGCGCGTATCTCGCGAGCGAGGTCGAGCACGACCTTGTCGTGCTCGCGGTGCGCGATGGCAAAGGCGAAGCTGTCGCGCTCGCCGCCCGATGGGTCGCAGGCCGCGGCATACGTCAAACCGCGCGACGGCGCGCGCTCCGCGACGTCCTGCTCAACGCAGTTTTCCACCGTGGTGCGCTCGATGTAAGTCGAAAGGTCGCTGCGGAACTCCGCCTCCCACTCGGCGGCGGCCAATTCGGGGTCCTCGACGTGCGCGTCGGCGATGGCCTTCAGATCGATCGTCGGGTTGAACGTCGTCGTCGGTGCCTTCACGACGAGGACGTTTGGGTCGTTCTCGCCGAAGGTGCTGTGAAATTTATTGTAGAGAAGCCCGCGCTGGGCGTGCGGGGTGGAGATTCCTATCAGCATGCCTTGTGTCGTCGCCAACGCGGGCAGCACGGCGCGGTACGTCTCGACGTCGGGCATCGCTGAGTTTTCGTCGCGCCAACTTGAGACCTCGTCAAAGACCGCAGCCAGCAACGTGCGGCCACGGACGGTGCGATGTGAATTGGCGTGAACGGCGAGAACGATATTGCCCTCAAGCCTGATCTCTTCGCTCGTGATGTCTTTCACCAGCTGACGCAGGAGCGGTGAAGACTCAAAGAAGGCGCGACAATAGTTGAATACAGCGCCAGCCTGCGCCTTGCTGGCAGCCAGGATGAGGACGTAGCCGACCTCACCCGGCGCGAGCTTGCCGTTGTGATCGACGAGTGCGGCAATGAAGGTGCCGACGAGTGCCGCGATGCGACTTTTGCCGCTGCGCCTCCCGATGATCGCCCAGACTTCGCGCACGCGCTTGGGCGGCTGATTGCGATCGCCTGCAACTGCGGCGAAGGCGCGGGCCTCGTCCTCGTCCAGAGCGAGACCGAAAGTGGCTTTGAGCACGACGCGCCAGCTTTGCCAGGACGACGCGTCGCCGAGAGCGGCGCCCAGCAGCATCGGGTCGGCTATCGCTTGCTCGATGTTGATTGAAGCGGGGACGGTGGCGGCCTTCATTCGGCGGCCTCCGCGTCGGCGCGATCGGTTTTGGCATACTTGCCCTCGATATATTGCTCGATCGACGGCACGATCTCTCGCGCGCGACGATTGATTCCGATGCGCTGCGCGAGCCTGACGAGAGTGCTGCTAAGCAAAGCGTGCTCCTGCACGTCGATTGACCGCCCATTGGCGAGGTCGGCTTCCATGTTTTCTGCGAGTACCGCCGCAGCGGCGAAGCGCCGACAAAGCTGTGTGTGCGCCTCGCTCATGCGATCCGCGCCGCCTTGATCGCTGGCGAGCGCCGCGAGCACGTCGCGGTAGCGGCGCGCCGTCGCGCTCCGGCCGTCGATGCCCGGCAGAAGGTCGCGGCCGTTCGAGATGCGGGACCTGGCAGTCGGTTTGCGTTCGGCTATTGCGGTGCCTTCCATAGGCATTTTGATATCCGTGTGTTTGCGCCGACGATCATTTTGTGGCATATATTGGCCATCCGTTGGACATTGTACCCCACATTCACTGAATAAATCAATATATTCCGGCGTTTATGGCTGTACACAGGCGTATCGTTGCCGCCTTAATTAGGCGGGAGCACGTCGTTTCAACCGATCTTCCAGATGATCGAGGCCGGTGGCGCTGCTCCGATTTTTCATGGCTGGAGGGCGCTGGATTTTTTCGGGGGGTAGGGGTCCAGAGACCGCGCCACCTCACCGCCGCGGCGCAGGTCTAACTCGCAAGCCCTCGCTCCGGCGCGACACCTCTAGGCGCGGCCCGCCGTCCCGGCGGGGACGGCCCAAGGGGGATGGTATAATGGTTTCAGTTGTTAGGCTCGAGGTCGCAGGCACAGGATTGCCCAGGTGACTAGTCGGCTAGAGCGGCTAGGGGTAATTTCCAACAGTACAAATCCGCCCCGGAGTCTTTTCCCCTTTTACCTCTAGCCACTCTAGCCAAGGGTTAAAAAAGAGGGGAAAGGGTAATGATCTCAATGTTTTATGTCGGCTAGAGGTTCGGCTAGTGTGCACTGCACACCGGACTAGCCGCTCTAGCCAACTCTGGGCCGAGGACCGCGGTCGTTCCAGTCTTAAACGACGTCGTGCTCGTCATATGCCCGGACGTTCAGGCCGTGCTCGGAGGTGCGCACGACCGCGATCGTCGCCCACGGCTGCTCACCACGCACGAAGCCCGAAACATTTTTGCCGCCGATTTTCACGGTGTTCGCGCTGTTCGCCCGCGTCCAGCCAAGCTTGCGCATGGCCTCGCCCAGACGGCGGTTCTGATCTTGCGTACGATGTCCGGGCTTGATGTCGAGAATTTCCCAGAGGGACGATGACGCGATCTTGCCGGCATGATCGGCGAGCGCCGCTTGCAACTCTTCCAGGTAAGGATCAACCGTCAGCCTGCGCGCCTGCTCCTCCGCCGCCGCCGCCCAAAGTTGCGGGTCGAGCCGGATGCTTGCGCCGCTCGCCTCGCGCTCAGCGGCTTCCGCCCACAGTTGATCGCGGTCGCGCTTGAGCAGCGCGAGATTAAACCGCCCGATCAGCACGGGCCAGAAGCGGCGATTGCCGCTCGCGTCGACGAGATATTCCTCCGAGTTCGTCGTGCCGACGATCACGCATTGCCGCGGCACTTCGGTCACGAGCCGATCGTACGACATGCGCGCACGATCGACCGTGCGCGAGAGGAACGCCTTCAAATGCTCGACGTCAGTCCGCCGCATTCCGCTCAGTTCGGCCGCCTCGATCAGCCAGCGCCCGCGCAGCGCCTCGATCACGCGCTTGCCGTCGGCGTTGAGCGGCAGGTCGTCGGAGAACCATTCATTGCGCGCGGCCAGCGCGGCCAGCGACGATGACTTATCGGTGCCCTGCTGCGGCGTCTCCAGCACGATCATTTCGTCAAACTTGCAGCCGGGCTGCCGCACGCGGCGCACCGCCGCGGTCAGCAGCAACGCGCCGACCGCGCGCACGTAAGGGGTATCTTCCGCCCCGCCGTAGGTGGTCAGCCAGCGGTCGATGCGCGGCTCGCCATCCCACTTCAGGGCGTCGAGGTAGTCCTGCACGGGATGAAAGCCATTGAGCCGCGCGTTGTCGGCGATGATGGTGAACAGTAAGTCCTTCGCGGGCCGGAAGTGGAAGCGCCGATCAATCAGCAACCAGATACGGCTGACCGCCGCATCGTCGAGCACCGGGCCGAAGTCGGCGAGGCCGTCGATCAACGTGCGATCGGAGAAGCGATCGTGGCGGAGCGCGACGCCCAGCTTGAGCAGCGCGATGCGGACGTTGGTCGGGCTCTCGTACGGCGCTCCCTTGTCGTTAGCGGCGAGTTGAATCTTTTGCACGGCCTCCGCGACCTGGCGGTCGACATATTTCTGCGGACTGCTCTGCTCGTACACGTGGTCGGAGATTCGGTTGCCGCGGTCGAGCAGCACGGGCGCAATGGTCGCTGGCGCGTGGCCGCGCCGCAGCATCTCGTTGATCGCAAACCATACCGCCTCGGACCGGCTGGAGCCGTGACGGCCGCCGCCACCGTCGTAAATCGTGCGGAGTAACTCGTCCTCGCTGTCGACAGGTTCGCGGCGGCGGTTGTGCGCCACTGCGGTGTCCGTCTTGTCAGCAGTCGGCGCGTCGCGCGGGAACGACTCCAGCGGGCGGGCCGCGCCGTTAATCTTGATCGTCGTGGCCATGCACGGCACGCGGCCCTTGCGCCTCTTGGCGTCGTTTGGCCAGTTCACCGTGCCGGGCAGGCGTAGAATTCTGTCGATGTTCTGCGTGCCCGCAGTGCCGCCGAGCGCCAGGGTCAGCGCCTTGGTGCGCACTTCGGCGTCATCGATCTTCACCCGGTCCTCGGGCGAAAATTTTGGTTCCGATTTGCCGTCCGTGCCGATAACCGGGATCGGCTTGCCGAGTTTAACGCGGCTCGTTAACCGAAACAGGCTCTGCAGGCCATTGCCGGAATCGATGAGGCCCGACGGTTCGATGCCGTGCGCGGCGAGTGCCGCGAAAAATCTCTTTTTTGCAGCGTCCGGCGTTTCATCCTTTGCGGGGTCGAGATCAGCGAACAGATATTCGATCGCGTTGACGTCGGTCTTACTTGCCTTCTTCAACAGCGCGCCCCTGGTGGCGTTCAAGGCGTAGTAGATGTTCTGAGTTGCGTTGTGCCTACGAATGAAGGTGGCGGCCGCGGCCTCACTCTCACTGGTGAACGTCTGCGTCGTCGTCCGCCCGTTGGGCTCGGGCACGATCGCGGTGAGCCCCCACGGCCCGCCCGGGCGCAGCCACTTGAGAAATGCAATCGCCTCGTCGGTCCGAGGATGGAGGGGCGCGGTCGGTTCGGCGTGATGCTCGATCTGACATGAATCACGCATGGCCCGACGCCTCGGATGGCCGCATCGCCGCGTTGAGGATCTGCGCCCACGCGGCGGTGCTTGGTCGCGGACCAACACAGAGCAGCAGGCGCAGCATTGCCTGCCGCCTGAACCATCCAAATTCGATCAGGTGGCGGGTGCAAATGTGTAGCGGGCCGTTGGCCGTGATGGCCGTCCACCTGTCGCCGCCGTCGTGGTCGAGCGCAATGATCGCTTCGGCCGGCGAGCAGACGCTCGGCGTCCGCCGCGCGAGCGCGACGAGGTCATCGAGCGGCTGCCGAACGCGTTGACTTTCTTTGGCGACTGATTTTGGTGGTCGAGGATTGGAGCCGGTCCCACACCGCTTCCGAAGACGATCCCCGGCCCTGTGCGCCGCCCAGCGCGCGGGGCCTTCTACTTCCGGCATCGTCACCCCGCGGCGGCCGCGTTCTCGCGCTGGCGCCGCCAGTCGGCGGCGGCCTCGACTGTGATCAGAATTCTTCGACCCAACCTTGATGGTCCTAGGCGCAAGGCCTAATTTTTTGAGGCCGTAGTATTTCGAGCGCGATATCCGGTACGCATCACACCATTCGGATAGTGTGTAGGCCGCGCGGCCGACGCCATCGTCAATCGTATCCATGTGCTCATCTCCACGTAGATGGAGATGCAAGGATACAAGTGACCGACGTGCGATTTATAATATTTTGGAGCCGCCAGTATTATGGGCGCCTCGTCACACCCGGCGAGCACCTGGTCAGGGACACCGGCCTCGGCTGGCGGCATCGAGGCATTCAATTTATTGGCGGGATTCCAGCTTCAGCGCCCAGGCGGGTCGCCAAATCTTGGCGAGCTTCTTCTGCGCCCGGGCGGTTCTTCGCGCGCGCTCCTCTTCGCTGAGGCGCCTTGCCGGTGCGCCCCGTAGGCCGATCTGGGGTCCGTGCGTTTCCCAAATTTTTGCGACCTTCGCCTCGGACATTGGGTTCTGTGGGTTCTGCAGTGAAATTGCCTCCGCGACGATCGAGCAGGCCAATTCGTGATCCCCTCTCGCTAGAGGGCCGCGGTAGCGGGTGGGGTTAAACCCGTGCTCTATCACCATCTCGACAGCTTCACAGATGATGGTATTTTGCCACCAGCGCTTTCGCGTCTCTTCCGGTGGACTCCGCGTCTTCCCGCGCGGTTTTCTATACAACGTCACGTAATCCGGCGGAGGTGCTGTCGACGGACGAGGCAGACAATCGCGCACGATTTGCACCATCTCCTCAGAACTGGAGCGTGCTGGCACGGGCCGCCTATTGCTGCGCCTCTTGATCATCGCGCCCGCCCGCGTCCTCATCCGGCCCTCCCGCGCATCGGCAGCACCTTGCCGCCTTCATCCCGCGGCACGAGCGGTACGATGGCCTGCGCCGCCAGTTCTTCCAAGCCATCGACGATCCAACGGCTGTAGTGCCGCTCGACCATCTGCACCGAAGTGTCGTGCATGGCCGCCACGAGCCGAATCGGCAGGTTCTTTCGAATGCAGCGAACGATGCTGGAATGCCGCAGCGAATACGGGATCACGTGCGGGAGGCGCGCTCGCTCGCGGATGGCATGCCACGGGCGGACTAGCTCGCTGCTTGACCACGGACCGCGTCCCGTTTTTTCCCACTCGTTGCCCTTGATTTGCCTGTGCCGCCACCGTTCCAGCAAGTGCCGATTACCCGCCCGCCCCGTTATCACTTGCTGCAGTGCATCGAGCACGTCCCCCCCTACGGGCACGGGCGTGTTGCCGGACTTTTTGCCCCGGCCTTTGCGGCTGACTGGCACCAGCAAGCGGCTATTCGCTATCTGGCAGTCCCGTACGCGAAGCCGGGCAGCCTGCGAAAACCGAGTCCCGGTCGCCGCGAGCACCAAAACCAACCGGAATAGATCGCCACCCCATTCTTGCTCCGCGTCGATCTTTCGCGCCGCACGAATAAGGCGCGACACCTGGGCGTCGCTCAAGATTTGATTTTCGCGCACGCCTATGTCGTCGTCGTCGCTTTCGTGGCTTTCGCGTCTCTGAGATTTCAAACCATACTTGATCGTTGCCGGTAGGGTTGCCGGAAGCTGCCCGCGGTTGTCTTCGTAGGCGGCATTGAGCGCAGCTTTAAGATCGTTGGTCAGCCGCTGCTTGGCTGTGGCCTTCAGCGTCTCGGGTAAGCCACTGCGCCATTTCGACAAGTCCGAATCGTCCAGCGCGCGCAATTCGATCCCAGCCAACGGTGCGGGCTTCCTTGCCTCCTGTTTTCCGCGAGCCTCCCGTCCAAGCACATACCGACGCAGTCGCTGTCCCGCATCGGACCGCACTGGCCGCCCCTTGCGCCTGCTGTCGCGCTTGTCTCGTTCGGCGATATATTTTTCCACGGCCTGGGCCACGGTAAGGTCGGCCGTAGCGGTTGCGCGGCTCACCATACGCTTGCGCGCCTTGTCTTGCGCCTGCCAGAAATTTAGGATTTTCACGTCATCGGCATTGCTGACATCATCGGCGGCACCGAGATTTTCGGTCTCGTATTGCCGATTGCCGATGTAGTGGCGAGCCCACCACGTCCCTGCCTTCCCCTTCAGTCGGCGGTATCCAATATGCAAGCCGCGCTCGATTGACCGCCAGTACGGTTTGCCCCTGACCTTCAAACGCTGTCGCGCGTCCCGGCTGTCCAGCAAACTATCTCGAACTCTGCGTGCCAATGTTCCCAGTCTCCCCAGGCGGTGACAAATCCATGTCCAACGTATGTCCAATATACGGGGATGGACGACGGCATACAAGGGTGTACCAATATGTCCATTATATCTGTACTTATTGGGATTATCGAAACGCCGAAAGACAGCGGTGGACGGGTACGATGCCCTCTCAAGGCTGAAACACGGGTTCGATTCCCGTAGGGAGCGCCAAAATACTTTTATGATTTTGAATTTACTTAATTTTTTGGCGAGTTTGTCTCAGCCAGAATGATGGACTCAAGCGTCATCTCATTCGTCTTTTGCATGAATGCGTCAGAGGAACGTCTTCTTGAGGTCTGCTCTGATGGCGGGCCGGCGCCCGTGCTGCTGGCCCCATGTTGTGGCAGCCACGACTAATCGCTATAAATAATGTTGATCTGGAAAACGTGATTTGGAGAGCGTTATGAAAAAAGCCCTTCTTGCTACGGCTGCGGCAGCGACCATCGCCGTAGGGACGATGAGTGCCCCAACCACGGCGGACGCTCGTTGCTATGGCTGTGCGGTCGGTGCAGGTATCGTCGCCGGTGCCATCATCGGCGGCGCCATCGCCAACAGCCGGCCGCGGTATTATGGGCCGCCCCCCGTAGCCTACTATCCACCGCCACCGGGCGACGCGGTTGCTTATTGTATGGAGCGGTTCAAGTCGTATGATCCGAGAAGCGGCACTTATCTCGGGTACGACGGCTACCGGCATCCCTGCCCGTAAACAAATAGCCGGCGGCTACCAGTGTTGCCGATACATCTGCCGACGAAAACCCCGGGACTTTGCCCGGGGTTTTTTATTGGTGAAGCTCCGCGCGCTCATTCCGTGTCGTCGGTGACGCAACGCGTCGTCGCAACTTCTAACCCAAAGCGATTATTGCAATCTCGCCAAGCAATGTCTTCTATAGGGTAGTGGGGAAGGTTACAGACTTGCTTTAGCTTCCTCTTCGACCTCTAGTGGCCAGATCGATAAGAAGAGATTCGGCCATGCGATTTCGATTAATGATTACAGCGGCCGTCATTGCTGTGCTTGCAATTCTGTATGTGGTTCAGACTCCGGGCATTGTCGGGGACGCCCAAGAAAAGACCAAGCAGGGCAGCCGTACCACAGGTCAAGTCGGCGACATCGTTGGTGCAGCGGTCGGTGAAATCGTCAGTGCACTCGTTGGCGGCATTGTTGGCATCGCCAAAAGTGTATTCGAAGCGCCGCAAAATCGTCGCCAACCGTCCAAATCAACCAAAGGTCGATGAACGCACGCCAATAGGTGCTGCCGAATGTCCGCTTTCGAGGGAAAGCAGACAGGCGGTGAAGTGGGACACGCCCGGCAAAAAGCCGATTGATCGTGTGGAGAGTTTCGCTGTCCTGCCTCGACCGGAGTCTTTGATCTTTCAGAACGCGCCAGCTCCCGTAGGGAGCGTCAGCGTCTTATAGAAAACCGACGACCTGAATGTCGACGCGGCGCCGGCAAAGGCCGCGTGCTAGCCGCTGCGCCCGGC